>CAVRPZ010000001.1:0-93455 GCA_963723345.1 uncultured Actinomycetes bacterium
GTCTGTGACCGTAACTAGCTTTCCCGTTAGCAGCCAAGCAATTTTTTTGATGATGGCCATGTTTTGTGGCCTCGTTCAGTTACGTATTGCTTGACGGTTGAAGCCGGTACCGCGTAGTCGGTGTGCTCGAGCGCGCGTGCGAAGCACGGAGTGGTTACTAGGCGATACTGCCGCAGCGCAGCGTCCCGCGGGGCCTCGTTCCGCCAACGCTCGCCGTGCTGAAGTTCCTGATGCCGAACGAGACGTTGACGACGTTCGTTAGCAGTACGCTCGGCGAGCGCCTGGGCCGACTCCTCGCGGCCGTCGCGGAAGTCCGTGATCGCCTGCATCGAGAGCCGCCTCAGCTCCCTCACCTCGGCGTGGTTCGCCTCCTCGAGGCAGGCCTGATGTAGTCGAGGATGCGCTCGCTCGTGTGATCAGCATGCGATCGAGTGCGCCGGTTCGGCGGCCCGGGGCTCTCGACGCCGACCTGTCAGATCCTGCCGCCGCACTTCCCAGGCTATGAGCCCCTACTGCCCGTGGACCGGCGGCGGGGCGGACGGGCACTGGCTTCACCCGGACCTGCGAGGTGCGCCACCTGGTGCACGCGTCCGGGACCGCCGGGGCCACCGTCCGCTTCCTCGCCCATCGCGGCGACGAGTCGACGGGTCCCACCGGCCGCGCGCCCCTCGCTCGGGCGCTTCGGGCGATCGGCTACCGACCGAGGGTGACCGTCGTTCGAAGCCGCGAGAAGTTCTTCAGGCAGCTGGGCCATAACCGGTGGCATATGAGCGCCGACGACTGGATCGCCGACTTCCCGTCACCCAGCGAGTTCTTTTCATTGCTCACCTGTGGCAGCCCACTGAAAGGCGGCGGATTCTGCAATGCGAGGCTCGATCGGCTCGTCGCCCGCGCGCAGCGCCTGCAGGTCATCAATCCCGCCGCGGCGCACGCCGCAAATTCGCGGGCGCAGGCCGACCGCCTCGCGGTGGATCAGGCTGCGTTGGCGCCGGTTGTCACAAACGCGTCGGTGGAGGTGCTGTCGCCTCGCACCGGGAACTTCACGCTCGACGCGAGCAGCCTGCCGCGGATTGACCGGCTCTGGGTCCGCTGACAGCGGCTTCACAGCCTGGCAGTAGTGATCTCCCCTACCATCACGCATCCGCTCGCCCGACGCCCGGACCCTGGTGCGCGAGCGACCTCCCGGGAAAGGCAGTGTGGCGGAGTTCGCCACCTACGGCGTCGACTTCGATGACGGCATCTACTCGATGGCCGAAGGGGTGGCCCATTTTTGGCCCATCCGTTACTCACCCCCGGGCGAGAGCCGAGCCGATTCGGTGATTCGGCTAGAGCCGCAAACTGCGCTTGCGGCCGCGTTCGCTTCAGCGGCGTGCTTCTCTCTCCGCATGCTGCGACAGCGCAGCTCACTGGGCTACGGCGGCTAAGCGTGCTACCCAATGTCCGTAAAAGCCCACTCCTCCGTGCGGTCGAATCCAGACGGGTCGGCGGGGGACACGCGGGACAGCTTTCCCTGTTCTGACTGGGCTTTTTCGCACCGCGTTCCCTCGCTGCTGCCCCGGTTGGCCAGTCCGATGTTCCCACTGAGTTCCCCGGCGTCCCGGCCGACGGTCACGTCGGGGGCGATCGAGGCAGCCGCGGACTGCCACGGGCCCCGTTCCCCTATCCGGGAGGGCGCCTATGGACACTCCAGCGTCCGCGCCTCATCGTCGCCTCCTTGCCGATTAAGCCAAGCTATTCACGCAGGAAGGCCTTGTTCCTGCCCATCACTTCGTTCAGGTTCCGTATTGCTGACGTTGAGCGGGAAGTAGATCGTCGGCGGGTGGAAGTCGTAGTCCATGAGGCGCTTGGCGACGTCGCAGCGCCTGTGATCCCGTGCCGGCGCCTCGACGTGCGCGCCGAGAGCACGAACTCGTGCATGCACAGGCGATCGAACGGCAGGTTGAGCCGCGTCCTTCAGCTGCGCAAGCAGGTGCGTCGCATCAGCGCGCCGACCTCAGACATCTCGCGCAGCCGAGCCCGTCGGACCGGATGTACGCGTACGGCGGACGAAGACGCCGAAGCTGGGCCGGCGAAGGCCCGCACGCTTCGGCCATCGCGGTGTTCGTCTGGAGGAATGCGTTCGGGCGAACGCGGAAGCGAAGACCGCACAGCTCCTCTTCGATCGCATCGTCGCCGTGGAGCGGCTGCGTCGGCAGATTCGTCACCTCCGCGGGGCGGTGGTTGGCCGACAAGTCGATCGACCTTGACCTCGGCAAGAGGCGTGAGCGCGTAGGAACGAAGCTCTCGACGTCCAGCTTGCCGGGAGCCGTCACGAGCTGAACGAGAGCCTGGCCTGTGTTGCGGCCCTCGCGCACGACGAGGTGGCGCAGAAAGCCCGTGTGCTCGGCCTGGTCGTAGGCCTCAAGCCTGGGCGCGTGCCCAGTAGCGTGTGGCTTCCCGGATCGAGTTGCCGAGGTCGGTCGTCAGCCAGCAGCGGCGGATGTCGAGCACTTCGTCCCAGCGCCCGGCGCGGTGGAAGCCAAGGGCCGGCCCCTCCGGAGTCTGGGTGAACGAGTACTCGAGCTGTTCCGGTAGTGGAAGACGGACTCGGCGGGGACGATCGGCTCGAGCGGCGGATCGGAGTCGGCCGATGCCACGGAGCGCTTCCTCGACCTGGTCGGCCTTGGCGGCGATCTGCGCTTCGTACGCGAGATCCTGGAAGCGGCAGCCCCCGCAGTCGGGATAGTGCTCGCACGGTGCTTCGACCCGCGGGGCACCCGGCTCGACGACTTCGACGGCGAGCGCCTCGGCGTGGTTGCGCTTCACCCTGGTCACACGCGCGCGCACGGTGTCTCCAGGCAACCCGCGCTTGACGAAGAGGACGAAGCCGTTCAGGCGCGCGACACCGTCCCACCGTAGGCGAGCGACTCGATCTTGAGCTCCAGCTCCTGGTCCTGGCGGACGGGCGCGGCCACCCGACCAGCATAGGGCCGCGGTGAGCATCCGTCTCGAGAGCCCCGACCACGCCGACCCATTACGAGCCGTGGGCAAAGATCATGGAGCGGCGTCTCTGGCGACGTATTCGGCATCGAAGAGCTCGCGCATGTCTAGAGACGGGTAGGCAAAGCGCCTGGCTGCTCGCCCTTGCAGAAGACGAGCCGGTGGGCTGGGGAGTCGGCCGGCCCTCCTCGATCGCCGGCAGCCTCTACTCCATGGTCCACGTCCTGCCGGAGCACAGGCGCCAGGGCGCGGGCGCGGTCGATCTACGAGGCGCTTGAGCAATACGTCGCCGGCGGTGGTGGCCAGTTCCTCTACTTCGTTCAGCGTATTGCTGTCGTCGTGAAGGCTCAACCGCGACGCCGGTGGCCGCGGCAAAGCCGGCGGCGTGAAGGTCTGCAAGGACATCCCTTCGGTTCGTGCGGCCGCGCAGGAAATCATCGGCAAGACCCTCGTGACTCCTCAAACGGGCGCCGCAGGAGAAGGTCGTGCACAAGGTCTGGATCGAAGAAGGCTCCGATATCGCTCGCGAGCTTTACTTCGGGATCGTTGCTCGATCGTGCGATTTCGCAGGTCATGATGATGGCGTCGACCGAAGGCGGGAGTGGAAATCGAAGAAGTCGCTGACAAGCATCCTGGAAGAAGATTCATTCAAGGTCGAACGTCGATCCGACCACGGGTACCTAAGCTTTCCACGGTCGCAAGCTCGCGAAGGCGCTCGGTCTCACTCCTGAGCGGACCAGAAGAAGCCGTTGGCACGTTCAGGTGGTCTTTAAGCGCTTCATGGAAATGGATTGCTCCCAGGTTGAGATCAATCCTTTGATCGTGACTCAGAAGGGCCACCTCGCCGCCCTCGACGCAAAGTTCAACTTCGACGACAACGCGCTCTTTCGTCACACCGACGTCGTCGAGATGCGCGATCTTCTCGAAGAGAATGCGCAAGACGTGGAAGCTTGAAGTACGAGCTCGCTTACATCGCGCTCGAAGGCAATATCGGTTGCCTCGTCAACGGCGCCGGTCTTGCGATGGCGACGATGGACATCATCAAGCTCCATGGCGGCGAGCCTGCCAACTTCCTGGACGTCGGTGGCGGCGCTTCGAAGGAAAAGGTCGCGCACGCGTTCAAGATCATCCTGAAGGATCCGAACGTGAAAGCGATCCTCGTCAATATCTTCGGCGGCATCATGAAGTGCGACATCATCGCAGAAGGCGTGATCGCAGCCGCGAAGAGAGCTCGCGTCTCAAGGTACCGCTGGTCGTTCGCCTCGAAGGCACCAATGTCGAGAAGGGCAAAGAAATCCTCGCTCGAAGTCGGGTCTTGAAGATCACTCCTGCCGATGACTCACCGATGCCGCTAAAAAAGTCGTCGCAGCCGCTAAATCTCTGTAAGCCGCTCGAAAGAAATCGGCGAAATGGGAATGGCCACATCAACTGGATCGACGGCGACACGTTGTCGTGGACGCTCGGTGCATCGCTCTATCGCGCAGAAATGGCGGAGCTGTTCGCCAGCGGCAGCAAGCCGAATGAAACGCACGGGAAGGTGGTCGCGAACCTGAGCATGACACGCGCAGCGGACAAGCCGCGTGGCGTCGTCGCCCTCACGGGCGCGCGCATCGTCACGATGAACGATTCGCAACAGGTGATCGAGAACGGAACGATCCTGATGCGCGACAACCGCATCGTGGCCGTCGGCACGAGTGGGACGGTGGACGTTCCTGCCGATGCGCAACGACTGGACCTCGCCGGTCGCACGGTCATGCCAGGCATCATCGATGCGCACGCGCACGGGCCGCAGGGCGTGAACGACCTCGTCCCGCAGCAGAACTATTCGGCGCTCGCGCATCTCTCGCTCGGCGTCACGACGGTGCACGATCCGTCGAACAACGCGACCGAGATCTTCGCCGCCGCCGAGTATCAGCGGGCCGGCTTGATCATGGCGCCGCGCATCTTCTCGACCGGCGACGTCGTCTACGGCGCCCACTCGGAGGGCTTTGCGAGCATCGACAAGCTCGACGACGCGCGCAACCACATTCGCCGCCTCAAGGCGCAGGGCGCGATCTCGATCAAGAACTACAACCAGCCGCGGCGCGAGCAGCGGCAGATGGTCACGACCGCCGCGCGCGAGGCCAGCATGATGGTCGTGTGCGAAGGCGGCTCGCTCTACCACATGGACATGAGCATGGTCGCCGACGGCAACACCAGCATCGAGCACAACGTGCCGCCGGAACGCTTCTACGAGACGTGCTGCAGTTCTGGAAGCCGACGGGGTGGCTACACGCCGACGCTGGTCGTGACCTACGGCGGTCCGGGCAGCGAAAATTCTTCTACCAGGAGTCGGAGGTGTGGACGCACCCGATCCTGTCACGCTACGTGCCGCCGCACATCCTGCAGCCGCGTTCTGTGCGCCGGCAGATGGCGCCGGCGAGCGACTACCAGGCGATCCGCGATCTGCCGCGAATGCGAAGCGGCTGATGGAGCTAGGCGTGCTGGTCAACACCGGCGCGCACGGCCAGCGCGAAGGGCTCGGCTCGCACTGGGAAATCTGGGCGTTCGTTCAGGGCGGCATGTCGCCCATGCAGGCGCTGCAGGCGGCGACGATCGACCCGGCGCGACACCTGGGCCTGGCGCGCGATCTCGGCTCGATCGAGAGCGGCAAGCTCGCGGACCTGCTGATCGTCGACGGCAATCCGCTCGAGAACATTCGCGTCACCGATCACATAGCGTACGTGGTGCTGAACGGCCGCATCTAAGATCGTTCCTGGCTTCGGCTCAGTTTACGTATTGCTATGGAGGCCAAAGGCGCGGTGACGGTAGCCTGGTGCGGAACTGGATGAAAAACCCGATCGCCGTATTCGCGACCCTGCTCTTGGCGACACCCCTGATCGGCGAGGAGGCTGCCACCGAACGCCCCCAAGTTCGTCAAGAGCACGAAAGCGCCGGGGGTTGACGTGCGGTTCTCGACTTTCGATGGGACGAAGCCGCGTTCGCCTCGCTCGAAAAGGGCGATGGAAAGCTTCCGGCCAGCCGGAGAAGCTGGGTGCTGGCTCGGCTCCTGCTGCAGCAAAACCCCATGAGATGGAACGGGAAAGATGATTCCGGTGGGCCGGCGCTCCTAGTCTTGAACCCCGCCAAGGGCAGCACGCCGGCCACCCTCGAGCTACGTGCGGTCGACATGCGCGACGTCTTCGTCGACATCGACGTCGTCGCGGAGCCCCGCCGGGCGAGACGTACCAGAAGGCCCCCGCCGCCTTCGGGAAGGCCGACACCGTAGCACCGCTTCTCGACGTTTCGCTGAAGGAAGGGAGCCGCGCGCTCGACCTGATCGTGCACGGTACGGGGACCGCAAGGCCACGATCACGCTGGAGGATCGGGGAGGCCGGGCCCGCGACAGGGTCTCGAATGGGGGATGCCTTCGCAGTTTTCGGATAGCAGCCACTGCGCCAGGACGCTGAGTCAGGCTACGCGCCGAACCCATCGAATATTCGACGTCCAGATCGTGACCCGGCAGCTGACCGGGTCCGAAAGGAGACTCATGTCGAGTAGATGGAAAGCGGCATTGCTCGCCGCACTGGTTGCAGCGTCCCTCGCGCCGGCGCCGCGCGGCGCAGACCGCGGGCAAGAAGCCGAACATCCTGGTGATGTTCGGGGACGACATCGGCTTCTGGAACGTCAGCGCCTACAACCGCGGGATGATGGGCTACCGCACGCCCAACATCGACCGCATCGCGAAGGAAGGGGCGATCTTCACCGACGTCTACGCCCAGCAGAGCTGCACGGCCGGGCGCGCGGCGTTCATCACCGGCCAGTCCCCGATCCGCACCGGCCTGCTGAAGGTCGGCCTCCCGGGCGCTCCCGAGGGGCTCTCCGACAAGGACCCGACGATCGCCAACCTGCTCAAGGGGCAGGGCTACGCGACGGGCCAGTTCGGCAAGAACCACCTGGGCGACCGCAACGAGTTCATCCCGACGGTCCACGGCTTCGACGAGTTCTTCGGCAACTTCTACCACCTGAACGCCGAAGCAGGAGCCCGAGAACCCCGACTACCCGAAGGACCCGAAGTTCAAGGAGAGGTTCGGCCCGCGCGGCGTGTTCCACTGCTACGCGACGGACGCCGCCAGCACCCTCCCCGACGACGCCCGCTTCGGGAAGTGGGGCAAGCAGAGCTGCGAGGACACCGGTCCGCTGACGAAGAAGCGGATGGAGACGATCGACGAGGAGGTGCTCGCCCGACACCGTCAAGTTCATCGACGCGAAGCAGCAGGAGGGCAAGCCCTGGTTCGTCTGGTTCAACACGACCCGCATGCACATCTTCACCCACCTCAAGGCGGAGTCGCAGGGCAAGACGGGCCTGGGACTCGCGCCGGACGGCATGGTCGAGCACGACGGCCACATCGGCCAGCTCCTGAAGAAGCTGGACGACCTGCGGCATCGCCGAGAACACGATCGTGATCTGGACGACCGACAACGGCGCCGAGGTGATGAGCTGGCCCGACGGCGGCACGACGCCGTTCCGCGGCGAGAAGAACACCAACTGGGAAGGCGGCTATCGCGTGCCGCTGAGCAATACGTGCCCTCCGCTGGCTTCGGCTCGGCGTATGCTCCCATCGTCGCGACGCCGGCCAGCGCGGTGGCCCCGTGGCGGCCGGCGGCGCTGAAGATGAACGGGAACACGGCGGCGATGCCGGCGCCGGCCAGCGCGAAGCCGGCGATGGTCAGCGGTGCATTGAGCGCCGCGGCCGCAACCCCGACGCCCGCTGCGGCCGCGATGCCGCCCACCGCCACGATGCGCTGCGCGCCCCAGCGGTCCTTCAGCGGGTCGGCCACCCAGCGCACGGCGAGCTCCAGGGCCGAGAAGGCGGCGAAGGCCAGCGGCGCGGTGCCCTCGCCGGCGCCCAGCGCGTCGCGCATGTACACGCCGCTCCAGTCGGTGATGGCACCCTCGGCGATGGCGACGCAGAAGCACACGACGCCGAGCGTGAACAGCGGCCCGCGCGGCAGCGTGAGCCGGCCGGGCCCGGCCTGCGCGTCGGGCCGGTCGGGCGGCAGCGCGGCGCACGTGACAACCACCACCGCCCAGGCCACCAGCGCCACGGCGCTGAAGTGCAGGCCGACGCCGATCCCGGCGCCGGCCAGCGCGCTGCCGAGCAGCGCTCCGCCAAAGGTGCCGACGCAATACCACGCGTGCAGCCGCGACATGATCGAGCGGCCCGCCGAGTGCTCCATGCGGGCGGCCACGGCGTTGATGGCCACGTTGAAGCTCGTCTCGAACACGCCGAAGCCCACCATCAGCACCATCAGGGTCGGCAGGTCCGGCGCCCAGCCGAGGCCGGTGACGACCAGGAGCAGCAGCGTGCCCGACCACAGCGACGCGCGCCGCGGCCCGTGGTGGCCCACCAGCCACGCCGCCAGCGGAAAGGCGCCGACCGACCCGGCGCCGGCGCACAGCAGCGCCACGCCGAGCTGCGCGGGGCTCAGCTGCAGCGACATCGCGGATCGCGGGGATGCGCGCGGCCCATGATGCGAACACCACGCCGAGCATCACGAAAAGCAGCGGCGCTGCGATGCGCGACAGGACGCCTGCCGTGGAAGCGGGGGAACCGGTGGCGGGCGCGGCGGAAGCAGGGTCCATCGGGTGGCGTGATCTGGCCCGGGAGGGTTCAGTGTCGTTGGTCCGCCGGGCACCCGACAGCGACGGGGATGGCGGGGATTGACACGATTCTGGCGCCGGACAACGGGTCACCGCCCGCGCCGGCGGCCAGTGAAGCAGGGCGCAGGCGGGTGCGAGAATGCCCGGTCATGACGCCGACGTCCCTCACGCTCAAGCGCCCCGACGACTGGCATCTGCACGTGCGCGACGGCGCCGCGCTGGCGGCCGTGGTGCCGGCCAGCGCGCGGCAGTTCGCGCGGGCGGTCGTGATGCCCAATCTGCGCCCGCCCGTCACCACGGTGGCCCAGGCGCTGGCCTATCGAGACCGCATCCGTGCCGCGGTGCCGGCCGGCCTCGCGTTCGAGCCGCTGATGACGCTCTACCTCACCGACCAGCTTCCGCCCGACGAGATCGGTGCGCGCCAAGGCCGCCGGCGTGGTCGGCGTGAAGCTCTACCCCGCGGGCGCCACCACCAACAGCGATGCCGGCGTCACGGATCTGCGCCGCACCCGGCCCACGCTGGAGGCGATGCAGCGCGAGGGCATCCCGCTGCTCGTGCACGGCGAGGTGACCGACCCGGACGTCGACGTGTTCGACCGCGAGGCGGTGTTCATCGATCGCGTGCTCGCGCCGCTGCGCCGCGACCTGCCGGCGCTGAAGGTCGTGATGGAGCACGTGACCACGAAGGAGGGCGCGCAGTACGTGGCCGGCGGCGATGCCGGCATCGCCGCCACCGTGACGCCGCAGCACCTGCTCTACAACCGCAACGCCATCTTCCTCGGCGGCCTGCGCACGCACTACTACTGCCTGCCCGTGCTCAAGAGCGAGGAGCACCGGCGTGCCCTCGTCGCCGCGGTGGCCTCCGGCTCGCCGCGCTTCTTCCTCGGCACCGACAGCGCGCCCCACGCCGCGCACCTCAAGGAGCAGGCCAGCGGACACGCCGGCTGCTACACCGCGCTCAGCGCGCTGGAGCTGTACGCCGAGGCGTTCGAGCAGGCCGGCGCGCTCGACAAGCTCGAAGCCTTCGCCAGCTTCCACGGCGCCGATTTCTACGGCCTGCCGCGCAACACCGGCACCGTGACGCTGAAGCGCGAGGCCTGGACGGTGCCCGAGACCGTGCCCTTCGGCGAGGCGACCCTCAAACCCCTGCGCGGCGGAGACACCCTCGCCTGGCGCCTCACCCCCTCCTGATCACCCATGGCCGCACCCACCGACACCACCAGCATGGCGCTGTTCTGCGACTTCGAGAACGTCGCGCTCGGCGTGCGCGACGCCAACTACGAGAAGTTCGACATCAAGCGCGTGCTCGAGCGGCTGCTGCTCAAGGGCAGCATCGTCGTCAAGAAGGCCTATTGCGACTGGGACCGCTACAAGCAGTTCAAGGCCACCATGCACGAGGCGAACTTCGAGCTGATCGAGATCCCGCACGTGCGCCAGTCGGGCAAGAACTCGGCCGACATCCGCCTGGTCGTCGATGCGCTCGACCTCTGCTACACCAAGTCGCACGTCAACACCTTCGTCATCATCAGCGGCGACTCCGACTTCTCGCCGCTGGTCTCCAAGCTGCGCGAGAACGCCAAGCAGGTGATCGGCGTGGGCGTGAAGCAGTCCACCTCCGACCTGCTGATCGCCAACTGCGACGAGTTCATCTTCTACGACGACCTGGTGCGCGAAGGCCAGCGCGCGGCCGCGCGCCAGCGCGCCGCGAGGCGCCAGCGCCCCGCGGCGCGCCCGGCGACGACGAGCCCCGGCGCAAGGACGAACTCCGAGCGCGCGGCGCAGCCGCGCGATCGAGATGGCGGTGGAGACGTTCGAGGCGCTGATGTCCGAGCGCGGCGACAGCGGCAAGATCCGCGCGTCGGTGCTGAAGGACGCCATCAAGCGCCGCAAGCCCGACTTCAGCGAGTCGCGCTACGGCTTCCGCACCTTCGGCAACCTGCTCGAGGAGGCGCAGGCGCGCGGGCTGCTGGAGGTGGAGCGCGACGAGAAAGGCAACGCCTACGTGCAGCGCGGCGCGGCGATCGCGCCGCAGGCGCCCGAGCCGGCGCCGGTCGCGCGCCCCGGAGGCCTTGCCAGCGCCGGCCGAGCCGGTCGCGCCGGCCGCCTTCGAGGCCGCCGAGCCGCAGCCTCCCGCGCCGGCGCCGGCCGCCGCCAAGCGGCGCCGGCCCCGCAAGGCCGCGGAGGCCGCGGCGCCGGAAGGCGAGCCGCCTGCCGCAGAGCGCCCCGCCCGCCGCCCGCCGCGGCCGCAAGCCGGTGGCCGACGCGCCCGAGCCCGCATAGCTCGACGCCTGCCTGCCGGCGGGCGCGTGGGACAATCCGGCCGTGAAGCAAGCCAGACCGCCGCTGGTGCAATCGCCGAAAGGCCGCACTGGAGGAAGGTCCGGACTGCACAGGGCAGCGTAGGAGCTAACGGCTCTCCACCGAAAGGTGCGGATCAGAGCAACAGAGACGAGCCGATTCAGTTCGGGTGAAACGGGCAATCTCTACGCGCAGCAACACCGAATAGGCACACGATCGATCTGGCCCGGGGAGTGTGCGGGTAGGTGGCACCGAGCCGTGCAGCGATGCACGGCCCAGAGGAATGGCGGTCACGCGGCGGCAAGACGCGCGCGCACAGAATCCGGCCTATCGGCTTGCTTCACACTTTTGTCCATGCGGCCGCGGCGCGCGCGTAGCGGTCCAGCGTCGGGCCGCGCCAGCGCCACCAGCATCGCCACGCCGGCATACAGGCCGACGAGCTGCGTCATCTCGATCAGCGTCGGCTCGTCGAAGTGCTCGCGCAGCCGGGCGAACAGCTCGTCGCCCACGTCCAGCGCCCGGCACCAGCGCATCGACCAGCGCCATCGCCGCGCCAGCGTCGGCCGGCGCCCAGAGCGACGCGTCCGGCACGCGGCGACCGCGTGTCGTCGATCTGCGGGTCGGACAGGCCCATCGCGGCCGCGATCGTGGTCACGTGCAGCTGCCACTCGTAGTCGTTGCGCGCCGCGACGCAGGTGCGCAGGATCAGCAGTTCGCGCAACGGGCGCGGCAGCAGCGCGGCGGTCGAGCAGGCCGGTCGGGCCCGAGCCAGCCGCTGTCGACGAGGTGACACGAAAAGACCCTCGTTGCGCGCCACCGTGCGAAACAGCTCCGGCGCCGCCATCGCCGGCGGCAGCAGGCTCTCCATGCGCTGGCGAACGGCCGGGGGTAACGGCGCGCGCAGGGGTTGGATGCGGGACATGACCGACTCCTAACTGCTACTGAAAAGTGTAGCGATGCACGAATGCTACACTAAACGTAGCATGGGCGCCCATCCCCCCGACGGCCAAGGACGCCATCAACGCGGCGCTCGACCTCTTCCACCGCCGCTGGACGCTGCGCGTGCTGTGGGAGCTGCGCGCGAGCCCGCTCACCTTCCGCGCGCTCCAGGCCTCCTGCGGCGACATCTCGCCCACCGTGCTGAACCAGCGCCTGGCCGAGCTGCGCGACGCCGCGCTGGTGGCCGCCGACGACGCGGGCTACCGCCTCACGCCGCTCGGCGACGACCTCATCGTTGCCTTCGAGCCGCTCTCGCGCTGGGCCGTGCGCTGGCGGCGTCAAACCCACAAGAACCGATAACCCACGATGAATCCCGACGCCTCCCTGCTCTGGCGCGGCCCGCGCTGGTCGCTGGCCGTGCTGCTCGCGTGCCTGGGCATGCTGGGGCCGTTCTCGATCGACACCTACCTGCCGGCGTTCACCGGCATCGCCGCATCGCTCGGCGCCACGCCGGTGCAGATGCAGCAGACGCTGTCGGCGTACCTGTTCGGCTTCGCGGTGATGAACCTGTTCCACGGCGCGCTGTCCGACAGCTTCGGCCGCCGGCCGGTGGTGCTGGCCGGCGTCGCGCTGTTCACGCTGGCATCGATCGGCTGCGCGCTGTCGCAGTCGATCGGCGCGCTGGTGTTCTTCCGCGCGGTGCAGGGCATGTCCGCCGGCGCGGGCATCGTGGTGTCGCGCGCCATCATCCGCGACATGTTCCCGCCGGCCGACGCGCAGCGCGTGATGTCGCAGGTGACGATCTACTTCGGCGTGGCGCCTGCGGTGGCGCCGATGGTCGGCGGCTTGCTGTTCGTGCATGCCGACTGGCATTCGATCTTCTGGTTCCTGGCCGCCGTCGGCGTCGGTGCTGTTCGTGGCCAACTGGCGCACGCTGCCCGAGACGCTGCACGCGCACGCAGTGCAGCCGTTCAACGTGCGCCACCTGATGCGCGGCTACTGGCAGCTGGCGTCGAGCGCCCGCTTCATCACGCTGGCGCTGGCCAGCGGCATTCCGTTCAACGGCATGTTCCTGTACGTGCTGTCCGCGCCGGTGTTGCTCGGCGAGCACCTGCGGCTCGGGCCGACGCAGTTCGCGTGGTTCTTCTGCCTGACCATCGGCGGCATCATGGGCGGCGCCTGGCTGTCCGGGCGGCTGGCCGGGCGCATCGACCGCAAGCGCCAGATCCGCCACGGCTTCGTGATCATGCTGGCGGTCTCGCTGCTCAACGTCGCGCTGAACCTGGTGTTCGAGCCGCACGCGTGGTGGGCCTTGCTGCCGATCGCCGATCTTCGCGTTCGGCTGGGCGCTGATGGTGCCGGTGGTCACGCTCATGGTGCTCGACCTCGTGCCCGACCGGCGCGGCATGGCGTCGTCGCTGCAGGCGTGCATCGGCAGCGTCGCCAACGGCCTCGTCGCCGGCGTGATCGCGCCGCTGGTGATGCACTCGACGGTGGCGCTGGCCGCCACGTCGCTCGCGATGATGAGCATCGGCGTCGTCTTGCGTGGCTCTGGGTGCAAGCGCCGACGTGTCACGTAGCTCATCCAACACTTTCATTGACCCGTGCAAGTCTTTGATTCCTTGTGCCATTTGCCACGAACAGTGCCCTGTAAGTGCTTGATTTCATTGAATTTTTTGTGACTTGACGATTGACCCTCGCCCGAGCGTGCGCTAAAGTGGGTGAAAGTGCAGTTTTGTGGCGCCGCACCCGATCGGTGTGGCTTCGGGGACGAGGAAATCAACGTGTCGGGTCGGTGTTTCAAGGCACCTCGGCGCTTGCCTTGGACGGCAAGGGCCGGATCACGGTGCCCGTGCGCCATCGCGACGTGCTGGTCGCCATGGCCGACGGGCAAGCTGACGCTCACCAAGCACCCCGACGGCTGCCTGCTCGTCTTTCCGCGCCCCACCTGGGAGTCGTTCCGCGAGCGGCTGCTCGGCGCTGCCGATGGAGGCCGACGGCTGGCGCCGCATGTTCCTCGGCAGCGCGATGGACGTCGACATCGACGCCTCGTCGCGCGTGCTGGTCTCGCCCGAGCTGCGCGCCGCGGCCGGCCTGACCAGGGACGTGCTGCTGATGGGCATGGGCCACCGCCTGGAGCTGTGGGACGCGCAGCGCTACGCCGAGCACGAGGCGCGCGTCATGCAGCCGCCGGAATGCCCGAAGCCATGAAGAACGTGGTCTGATCTGATGGCACCGAGCGACTGGCAGCACACCACCGTCCTGCTGAACGAGGCGGTCGACGCGCCGTGCTACCGACGCCGGACGGCACTCTATGTCGACGGCACGTTCGGCCGCGGCGGCCACTCGCGCGCGCTGCTCGCGCGGCTGTCGCCGCGGGCCGGCTGGTCGCCTTCGACAAGGACCCGGATGCCGTCGCTGCCGCGACGCACGGCGCAGACGCGCGTCGACGACCCGCGTTTTTGCATCGCACACGCCAGCTTCGCCGCGATGCGCGAGCGAGCTGGCCGCGCTGGGCATCGAGCGCGTGCACGGCGTGCTGCTCGACCTGGGCGTCAGTTCGCCGCAGATCGACGACCCCGCGCGCGGGTTCAGCTTCCGCTTCGACGGCTCCGCTGGACATGCGCATGGACACCGACCCGCGGCGAAAGCGCCGCGGATTTCCTGGCCCGCGCCGACGAGCGCCAGATCGCACGAGGTGATACGCGACTATGGGGAAGAACGGTTTGCTGTTCCGATTGCAAAGGCGCTTGTTGCTCGCCGACAAGGCGGGGATCCGTTCGAACCACCGGCGAGCTGGCCGCGCTCGTGGCTCGCGCGGTCAAGACCCGCGAGCCGGGCCAGGACCCTGCAACGCGCACATTTCAGGCTCTTCGGATTTTCGTCAACGCCGAGCTTGAGGAGCTCGAACAGGGCCTGAACGTGGCGCTCGACGCTGCTCGCGCCGCACGGACGCCTCGCGGTGATCGCTTCCATTCGCTCGAAGACCGCATCGTCAAGACCTTCATCGCGCGCGAGAGCCGCGCCGAGGTCGACCGGCGCGCGCCGTTCGCGCCGCCGCAGCCGCACCGGCTGAAGGCGATCGCGCGCATCAAGCCCGGCGCCGCCGAGGTGGCGGCCAATCCGCGCGCGCGCTCGGCGATCCTGCGCGTGGCCGAGCGCACGGAGGTGGGGCGGCATAGCCGGCGCCTCGGCGAACGCCCCCTCGGGGGGCAGCGAGCGCAGCGAGCGTGGGGGTCGCTGTCACCGGCGCCGGGCCGCCCCAAGCCGGCGAGCGCCCCCTCGGGGGGCAGCGAGCGCAGCGAGCGTGGGGGTCGTTGCATCAGCGGCGCCGGGCCGTCCCAAGGCGGGCGAGGCCCCCTCGGGGGGCAGCGCAGACGCGCGCCTCGACCGCAGCTCGCGCTGCGTCTCCGAGAGCGAATGCCTTGGGAGGATCGGCGAGGAGCGGCGCCACCGACTCAACGAGCGCGTCGACGTCGCCGGGCGGGACCAGCGCCGGGGCACCCGGTGCGCGGAACGAGTCGCGGAAGACGGCGAGGTCGGAGCCTACGAAGGGACGTGCGGCCGCGGCGGCGAGCGCAGGAGCCTCGGGGGCCTCGGCCGGCTCCCGCCACGGGCAGCACACCACGGTCGCCGTCGCGTACCAGCAGCGAAGGTCGTCCTTCGAGCACGTCCACTCGATGATGCCCCGATGTCCGAGCGCGAGCGCCTCCATCTCGCACCGGTCGAGGTACTTCTGGTCGACGGCTCCGAGCGGCACTGCGGCGAGGCGGAGGTCCTCCAGCTGTTCTCGAAGTCGGTAGGCGGCGGCGATCGCGAGATCCAGTCCTCCCGGCGGCGTGTACGGCCCGACGAACAGCAGCGTCGGGTCGGCGAGACGGTGGAGGCGGCGAAAGCGCTTGATGTACGCGCCCGGTGAGCCGCGGTGAGCGTCGACTCGGGCGCGTGCCACTCGAGGTCGACCGGGCGCGGGGGCAACCGTGACGCGACCGTTCGAGCTCTGTGACCTGCGCTTCGTGCCTGCTCCGCGTCCTGCTCCGACTCGACGAGCACGACGTCGGCCGCGGCGGCGTCGAGGAGAGCACCCGATGGAGATGATGCGAGGCGGCCGAGGTCGACGACCACCGCAGCTTCCGGGATGAGCCGCACGGACATCGGCGACGGTCTCAGGCGCGTGACGCGCCAGATGGACGATGCGCGTCTCCGGCGTCACGGTCGGGCTCGACCGAGAAGCCCGGCGAGCGTTTCCGGCGACGGCGTCGTCGTCGAGCCACGATGGGCGGGCGCCGATCCAGCCGACCTCGACGCCGGCCGCGTTCGCTACGGCGTCGGGCCCGTGCGATCGCCGCTGCCTCCGGAGCCGCGCTAGTGGCACGCCTCGTCCTCGGTCTCGACCTTCTCGGTCTTCCCGCCGGTGCCGCCGCCCGTGAACGGCGCCGGCGTCCACCAGGCCCACTCGGTGCAGTCGATGCACTGGTGCGCGCAGAAGTTCCCCTGGGCGTGCCAGCGGCGCATCATTCGCATGCGCGCGCCGTGCCAGGTCTTCAGGACGCCGCCGTTCTTGACGTTGCCGAGCGGCGTGACGGCGTCGTAGTCGCGCGAGCACGAGACGAGCACGCCGTCCCAGTGGATGTGGCAGTGGTACCAGAGGTTCGGGCAGGGCTTGCGGTTGAGGTTCGGGTCGTCGGGGTCCGTCCTCGACGGCGAGAGCGTTCACCTCGTCGATCTGCCCGCCCCAGGTATCGAGCTCCTTGATGTTGATGAGGTTCGCGTAGCTCGACTTCCACGTCTTGACGAACTCGTCGACCTCGGCGTCCGTCTCGGAGAGCCGCACGATCTGGATGTCGGCCTCGATCGGGGAGCCGAGCTCGTGCTTGAGGTCGAGGAAGCGCTCGATGTTGCCGCGCACCGTCTCGAAGTGACCCTTGACGCGCACCTTCTCGTACGTCTCCTTCGTCAGTCCGTCCATGCTCAGGTAGACGCGGTCGAGGCCCGAGTCGATCAGCTTCCGCGCCGTCTCCTCGTCGAGCAGGGTCGCGTTCGTCGACGTCTCGACGAAGACGTCCCGCTCCTTCGCATAGCGGATCATGTCGAGGATCCGCGGGTGGAGCAGCGGCTCCCCCCACGAATGCAGCACGACCGCCTCGGCGAACGGTGCGATCTCGTCGAGGATCTGCGTGTAGAGGCCCCAATCCATGTAGCCCTTCGGCCGCGTGTCGATGTGGAGCCCCGTCGGGCACATGATGCAGTCGAGGTTGCAGACGTTCGTCGACTCGACGTACACGCGGTCCGGGAAGGTCGGCGCCGACTCGAGCTCGAGCTCGTACGAGACGTACTTCGCCGCCATGTTCGACTTCTGACGCAAGCGCTTGCGAAAGCGCCGCGGATCGGTCAGCGTCTCAGTTCTCATCCAGCTTCCTCCCCCAAGCCCCGCTATCTCCCTTCCCCCTTATACCTAAGGAGCCACGGTTGTAAAGGTCCGTACCCGCGGCCGTCAGCTCGGATACCCACTGGATAGCTGGTGACTACACCCGTATCGTTCGGCGGCATGAGACGCTCCGGCCACGCATGACGGCGGTCCGTCCGGCCAGCCTCCACGAGTGGGCTGCCGCGTACGATGCAAGCCCGCACGTCACGTTCTTTCACGGGTTACGGTGGTCGCGGCTGATCTCCGAGTACCGTGGCGACTACCGTCCGGAACCCCTGGGCGTCGAGCTCGATAGCGGGTCGACCGCCGTCCTGGGCATCACGACCGCGCCGACCGGGATCCCCGGGATACGACGCCGGCTCGTCTCGCCGGAGGGATGCTCCGGAGGTTGGTGCGCACCAGGCTCGCTGTCTGCGTCCGACACGATCACGCTCGCGAAGCTGCTCACGCAGGGCGAGGTGATCTGGCGCGTCGGGCCGGCTGACGCCGCGATCCCTGACGCCGCGCTTCCTGGGCGCGCGAGACGAGATGACGCATCTGATCGACCTGCGGGAGGGTGCACGCGCAGCCCGCGAGGCCTGGAAGCCTGCGGCCCGCCGCGAGGTCGGTCGTGCCGAGCGTGCAGGCGTCACGGTACGTGTCGGTGACGGCCCCGACGACTGGAACGCGTACAGCGTCCTGTACCAGAAGACCGTCGAGCGGTGGGAAACGCCGCTCACGATCTACGCCGATCGGCTGTTCGAGATCATCCCGCGCGTCGCCGCAGACGAGGCGTTGCTGCTTCTGGCGGAGCGGGCTGGCGAGGCGTGTGCCGGCGGGGTCGTGTTCGTGCACGGCCACCACGCCGCCGTACTGGCATGCGGCATCGGACGTAGGGGCTGCCCCTGGCGCGATGAACGCGTTGCAGTGGACGGCGCTCGCGCTCCTCGAGCAGCGCAGGCGTCTCCTGGTACGACCTGCTCGGCAGTGGCCCGCTCGCGGGTGTCGTGGCGTTCAAGGAGAGCGTGGGCGGAGTGCCGCACCGGGTCCGTGCGCTGACTCGGTCGACACACACGGTCGCGACCGTTCGAGCGGCGCAAGCGCCTGCTCACGCGGCGGTGGTCGAAGCGTGTGATGCACCTTCACGTCGCGCACGAGCACGAGGCCTGCGTAGCACTGGACGGCGCCTGGGACGACCTGGTCCGCGTCCAGGAGCGGCCGAACCCACGATGCTCGCCGGGTGGCTGAGGGCGATGATCGAGCGGGACACCGGCCGACTGGTCGCGCGCGGGTCGTCGACGAGGAGGGGCGGCTACTCGCGGCCGCGATTCTCAGCACGTACAGGCCGTTGGGCCGTGCTGGGCCTGCGCCTCGCACGCTGGCCCGGCGACCCTGTGACGTGGTTCGACCCGGACATCCTCGTTCGTCCCGGCCACGGCGGACGCAGGGGTCGCGTTGGTGGAAGGGCTCTTGCGTGAGGTTCATGCGCTTCACGTGCCGTGCCTCGAGGGCAGCGCCCTCGACACAGCCGTTCGGCGCCAGAGCCCGAGTGACAGTGCATCGGTGGAGATCGGCAGAAGGATGGACGTCGCCGATCCCGGTCCCGCGCGACGGCTACACGCGTGCAGCGTCGCGCGGGACGTGCGGAAGGCCGAACCCAAGGGCGCGAAAGATCGAGACCACCGCACGCCGCTCGCCGAGCGAGATCTCGGAGGCGCTGGAGCGGCTGTTCGACCTGCATACGCGAGTCGTGGTCGAAACGATCGGAGTGGATACCGAGGTTTTCGGCGACATCGGACGCGCGCGCGCTCCACAGGGCGGCGGTCGACGCGCTCGCCGGAGCGGCGATGCGTACATCACCGAGATCCGCGAGAACGGCGAGGTCACCGCGTCCGGGTCTGGCGCTCCGAGCAGGGAGCGGTCTCGTTTGCCACACGAGCGCGACGAAGCGGGACACGCAGTTACGTGAGCCGGGTCACGCGTGCATGCTCGCGACGATGGATCACGCGGCGTCGCTCGGCGTCACGCATGGGTCGACCTGGGACCGGGGGCCGGCGGGCCGGTTCGACTGAAGCATCGGATCGGCGCGCTGCCGCGTGCCGATCCCGCGGACGCTGTGCGCTCGTTCGCGGGTCTGGCTCGTGGTGTGCCGCTCGCTCCTCGACGGTCGTGACCGAGCGCGCAGCGCGTGGGCGCGCCTCCTGCACGTGGGCCGACGTCGGCGTGGGCCGCGGCGCCGTCGTACTCGGGCCTACGGCAGTAGAAGCACAGGTAGCGCGCGAAGAGGCCCGGCCGCGCTCTGACGAGGACCTCGTAGGTCGGATCGAAATATCGCTTCGTGTACTTGTTCACGAGGAGGCGTGGATACAGGCCTCGGACCCACGTTCCCGCGTGTCCCCGGATGCGGATGTCCGACAGGCCCGCCTCTCGCAGGAGCCTCTTGCCGTCGTGGGCGGTCGTGTAGCGGATGTGGTACTCGTCCGTCGGGCTCTCGGGGATGTACGGGAAGCGCCCCCGCAGAAGCCAGAGCCGATAACGCCAGTGCGCGACGTTCGGGACGAGCCAGATGAACTTGCCGCCGGGCCGGACGAGGCGCGTGAGTCGCCCGACGTGGCGCCGCATGTAGAAGAGATGCTCGAGGTTCGAGTTCGCGATGACTGCGTCGAACGCACCCTCTTCGAAGGGCGGCTCCTCCGTGTCGAGGTCGACCTGGATCGCGTCGATGCCACGCGCTCGCGTGCGTTCGGGGCCGACACGGGAGACGTCCATCGCGGTCACCTCGACGCCGTGGTCCCGCAGCATCTCTGCGAGGAAGCCGGGCCCGCACCCGGAGTCGAGTACTCGCTCGCCGGGCTCGAGCCAGTCGAGCACGTAGCGCAGACGCGTGTAGTCGACCCGTCCTTCCGGGACGTGAGTCCAGTGCTCGTCGTAGTAGTCCCGCAGATCCACGTTCGTCGCAGTGTAGGAACCCGAGGCGGCTACGCAATACCCATGCGCCCGGGCAGATGCATGATGCTCGCGGCAATGGAGAGCCGACGGACAGGAGACGCGAGGGGATGAGAAGCCTCTGGAACGACGACGACGCGAGCCGGTTCGAGGGGCCCCTCGCCCAGCGGGTGTACACGTCTCGCCTCCTCGGGCGAGAGCCCTCGCTCGTGCTGCACGGGGGCGGCAACACGTCCGTCAAGGTCACGGAGCCGGATATCTTCGGCGAGCCCGTGGACCTCCTCTACGTGAAAGGGTCCGGGTGGGACCTCGCGATCGATCGAGGCGGCGGGCTTCGCGCCGGTCCGCATGCGCGTCCTCCTCCAGCTCGCGGAGCTGGAGGCGCTGTCGGACGCCGAGATGGTGCGCGAGCTGCGCGCGGCGACCGTCGACCCCGCGGCGCCCACGCCGTCGGTCGAGGCGATCCTGCACGCGATCCTGCCCTGCGCGCTTCGTCGACCACACGCATCCGGACGCGCTGCTCGCGTGATGAACACGCCGTCGGGGCGCGCACGGGTCGCGAGCTCTACGGCGACGAGGTCGTGGTCGTTCCGTACGTGATGCCGGGCTTCGTGCTCGCGCGGCGGTGCGCGCTCGAGCTTCCCGGCGGAGCTCGGGCCGAGGCACCGTCGGGATGGTGCTGCTGAACCACGGCCTCTTCTCGTTCGGCGACACGGCGCGCGAATCGTACGAGCGCATGATCGAGCTCGTCGACCGCGCCGAGGAGTACCTGCGACGACGCACGGCGCCTGGGCGCTCGACGACGCCGACTCGACGGCCGAGCCGGGCGAGCCGTTGCGTGTCCCGCTCGCGGAGCTTCGGCAGCGAGGTGTCGCGGGCGGCCGGGCGCCCGATGATCGTCGCCCGCTCGACGGACCCGGCGGCATCGGCGTTCGCGCGGCGCGACGACCTCGCCGCGCGTCTCCCAGCAGGGCCGGTGACGCCCGACCACGTGATTCGGACGAAGCGAGTTGCCGCTCCTGGGCCGCGACGTCGAGGCCTTCGTCGCTGCGTACATCGCGCTCGTTCGAGGCGAACGCGCCGCGCGCACGCGGCGGACTGACGATGCTCGACCCGGCGCCGCGGGTGGTCCTCGATCCGGAGCTCGGTCTGTCGACGGTCGGCAGGACGGCGTCGGAGGCGGCCGTCGTGCAGGACATCTACCTCCACACCGATCGACGTGATCGAGCGCGCCGAGAGGCTCGAGGAGTGGACGGCGCTGCCCGAGAGCGACGTCTTCGACGTCGAGTACTGGGACCTCGAGCAGGCGAAGCTTCGCCGCAGCCGCGCCGCTGCCTCCGTTCGCCGGGCGAGGTCGCGCTCGTGACCGGCGCGGCGTCCGGGATCGGCAAGGCGTGCGTCGCCGCATTCCTCGACGCGGCGCGGCGGTCGTCGGCCTCGACGTCTCGGACGGCGTGCGTCGAGGTCTCCGACGAGCGTCGCGCTACCTCGGGCTCGTGTGCGACGTCACCGCCGAGGAGGCGGTCGCCGGCGCGCTCGAGGCGGGCGTGCGACGCTTCGGCGGCCTCGACATGCTCGTGCTCAACGCCGGCGTCTTCCCGCCGGCACGCCGATCGACGAGCTCTCGCGGGGACGAGTGGCGCGAGACGATGAGCGTGAACGTCGACGCGAACCTCGGCGCTGCTGCGCGAGGCGCTTCCGCTGCTCCGGCTGGCGCCCGGCGGAGGCCGGGTCGTCGTGAACGCGTCGAAGAACGTGCCTGCGCCGGGGCCCGGCCTCGCCGCGTACTCGGCGTCGAAGGCGGCGCTCACGCAGCTCGCGCGCGTGGCGGCGCTGGAGTGGGGGCGACGACGGAGTCCGCGTCAACGTCGTGCATCCGAACGCCGTCTTCGACACGGGCGATCTGGTCGGACGAGGTGCTCGCCCGCCGTGCGGCGAGCTACGGCCTGACGGTCGACGAGTACCGGCGGAGCAACGTGCTCGGGATCGAGGTGTACGAGCGCGGACGTCGCGAGAATGATCGTCGCGCATGTGCGGCGACGGTCTTCGCGCGGACGACCGGCGCGCAGGTGCCCGTCGACGGCGGAAACGAGCGGGTGATCTGACGCGGTGGCCTGCGCGTCAGTTCTCGACGGCGTAACGGACTCCGTCGACCACGTCGTCGACGTCCTCGTCCGTGAGTGCCGGGCCCGAGCGGTAGCGACAACGTCCTGTCGGAGATCCACGCGGCATTCGGGAGGTCTTCCGGTGCAACTCGGAGCGTTCGCTGATACCAGCGGTGGAGATGAAGGGCTCGGTAATGGACGCCTGTTCCGATGCCGAGGTCGTGGAGCCGGCGCTGAACGTCCTCGCGCGACACGCCCGCTCGTTCGCGATCGACCATGATCGTGTAGAGATGCCGTGCGTGCCGGGTGTTCCCCTGGACGGGCGGGGGTAGATCGAGAGGGAGGTCGGCGAACGCCTCGTCGTACCGGGACCAGATCGCTTCCCGCCGCTCGAGGTTGCGCTCGACGCGCCCGAGCTGCCCGATACCCAGAGCTGCCTGGAGGTCGGTCATGTTGAACTTGAATCCAGGCTCCTCGACCTCGTAGTGCTTGTAGCCGTCGTCGCGGAATCGCATCCACGCGTCGGCGCTCAACCCGTGCAACCCGAGGCGCCTGGCGCGGGCGGCGTCGACCTCGTCGTCGGTGACGAGCATGCCCCCTTCGGCCGTGACGACGTTCTTCGTGACGTAGAAGCTGAACGCGCCGAATCTTCCGAACGTCCCTGCGTGCCGACCGAGCCAGAGCGTCTCGATCGCGTGTGCGCAATCCTCGACGACGATCACGCCGTGCGCGTCGGCGACCTCGAGCACGCGGTCGACCGCGAAGGGCCTGCCCGCGAAGTGCACCGGGATGACGGCCCGCGTACGCGGCGTGATCTTGCGCTCGAAGTCGTCGGGGTCGAGGCACATCGATCCTCGTTCCACATCGGCCAGCACGGGTGTGGCTCCGGAGTGGACGACCGCGTTCGCCGTCGCGGCGAACGTCATGCTGGGCACGATCACTTCGTCCGTCGGGGCCGAGCTCCAGACACCGGAGCGCGATCTGGAGCGCGGCGGTGCACGAGCCGAGCGCAACGGCGTGTGTCGTGCCGACGTAGTCCCGAAACGCGTCTGCGAACGCCGTCGTCCGAGGACCGGTGCCGATCCATCGCGACTGCAAGGTTGCGACGACCTCGTCGATGTCCTCTTGCAGGATTTCCGGTGCTCCGAACACGAGGTAGTGCTCACGGGCGCGCGGAGCCCGACGCAGGCTCCTGAGCTCGGTCATGGGACGGGGACGCGCCTGTCACGGACGTCGGGCGGGTCGGATGCGGTGACGCCAGCCTTGGGCGTCGAGCCCGCGAGCCGCGCCTCATGTGCCCGGTAGTGCATCTCGAGGTGCCGCGGGTAGAGCCGGTCGCTGTCGAAACGCTCGGCGGCCCGTCGCGCGTGCTCGGCGATGCGGGTGCGCACCGTTCGATCGGCAAGAGGGCCGTCGACGAGCGAAGCCATCTCGGCCGGATCTCCCGGGCCCCCGACAACGAATCCCGACTGACCGTGCTCGATCGCCTCGCTCGATCCCGTGTAGCTGCCGGCGATGACAGCGCATCCCGCCGCCATTGCCTCGACGACGGGGAGCGCCCAGCTGTCTTGACGACTCGGCGCCAGGAGGACGTCGCTTGCGCCGTACCAGGCCGGAAGTTCTGCCTGGTGTCGCCGGCCGAGGAACCGCACGCGGTCGGCGACACCTGCCGAGGCTGCGCGGCGGACATAGGGACGAGGATCGTCGCCGCCGAGCACCCAGAGCTCGACATCCGATCGGATGCGAGCGATCGTATCGATCGCGAGGTCGAGGCCCTTGCGCTTGAACTGACTCGCCACGACGAGGAGGACGAGCCGATCCTGCGGTGTGGCTGTCTCCAGGCGGCGTCGCCTGGGGCCGTCGCCGAGGCTGCAAAAGCGAGCAACGTCGATCCCGTAGGGGATCACGGTGATCGTATCGGGGTCGACGCCGTGGTACCGGACGAGGTCGCTCTCGACGCTCTTCGTGGGGCAGATGAACAACGGGCTCGAGCGGCCCAGCAGGCGCCGCTCGATGGCAAGCACGGCGGCCGTCTGAGGGCGGAAGATCCTCGGGCTGAGATGTCGGCGGAAGCGAGCGTACGGCTCGATCACCCTGAAGTAGTGATCCACCTCGGCGGCTCGAACGGCATGGACCGTCACGAGGTCCGCCCAGGTCGAGGCGTAGCCTTCGACGTGCACGACATCGAATTGCCTCCGGCGCGCGGCGGTGGCTTGCGCAGCTCTGCGTGCGAACGTCCAGCACTCGAGGGAATACCCGAGCCGCGACGAGGATCGAACGAGGGGCTCGACGTCGACGAACGAGACGCCGTCCCCGCTCGTCTCCCTCGTGCTCGATGCGCAAAAGGCGGTGACGTCGACGTCCTTCGCTAGGCGCTCGACCATGTCGACGTACAGTGAGGGAATCGAGCCCGTCCGCCGGTAGTGCCGGTAGACGTACGCGACGCGCAGACGGCGGCCCATAGGCCGTCCGTCCACCACTGGCACCCTTTCCTCCACCCCGCGCAACCTCCCACCACGCAGTCTAGGCCGAGGAATTCGCCAGGGCCACTCTTCCGCGCTCGACAGGCCGACGGGGTGGACGGCACTGTCTGCGAGCGACGTCTTCGACGTCGAGTACTGGTCGACGCGGATGTCGCGGAAGTGATCGTCGCTATGTGCCGCGGCGGGTTCGCGTGAACGACCGGCGCAAAGTTCCGGTCGACGGGGGAGCGAGTGCGTCATCTGACGTCCTCCCGCGGGCTGACTGCAAGACCCCGGCGTTCGACACGCACGCATCCTCAGGAACTACTGTGTTCCACGCGTGAGACGGCTCGCCGAGACCATAGAGACCGTGCTTGAACGGATATCGCGTCGCGATCGCCGCCCGACGATGGTTCACGTCATTCTCTCGGTACAGGAGCTCCTAGACCGTTTTCCGTCGCAGGTCGAGGCGATTGAGACTGGAACCATCCGAACACATTCGGAGCACCATGAGAGCACACGCCTCATCGCGGAGACCGTGGGCGACCGCGGCAGGTTGACGTCGGTCGACTCCAGCCCGGAGGCAATCCAGGTGAGTCGGGAGATCTGCCGGCACCTGCACAACATCGAATGGGTCGAGGCCGAGTCAACCGCGTACCTGTCTCGGGTCGAAGGTCGCCGTTACCACTTCGCGTTCCTCGACTCGGCGAACGACCAAGACGTGATCTTCGAGGAGTTCAGCCTCGTTACCCCGCTCATCGTCGAAGACGGGATTGTGATGGTGGACGATGCCGGGATCACATCGACGCTGAAGGTACTGGACCGCAGGCGGTCATCGGTGAAGGGTCACCGCGTATGGCAGTTTCTCGACTCGTGCGGTGCCGAGTACGAAGTGCTCCGCACGCCGAGAGGGCACGGAACACAACTTCGGATTCGTCTGGGCTCCCGAAACCGCGCGCGGATCATCTCCGCGCTCGGCCAGTGATGCGGCGAGTTGCCGGCTATCGCCGATCAGTGAAGCGACTAGCTGCTGTCTCGTATACGGACACGGTGCGTTCCACCATGAGCTCGAGCGTGTACGCGGACAGGATGCGATCTCGCGCTGCCCGTCCCATGCGCTCTCGCAGCGCCTCGTTCGCTAACAGCTTCTGAAGCGCGGTAGCAAGGGGTTCCGTCTTGCCCCGCGGAACGAGGATCCCGTTCATGCCCGGCCGGTCGATTGCTTCTATCGTGGCTCCCTGGCTCGCCGCGACCACGGGGACGCCTGCGCTCATGGCCTCGAGGAGCGCGAGCCCGGATGCCTCGTACTCGAGCGTCGGAAATACGTAGGCGTCGGCTGAAGCCACGAGGTCCACGAGCTCGTCGAGCGGGAGCTTCCCCGCAAAGGTGATCCGGTCGTCAACCCCGACCTCGCGCGCGAGTCGCTTCAGCGGCTCGAGCTCCTTGCCGGCGCCAGTGAGCACGAGATCGGCATCGATGGCGGGCATCGCACGGACTGCGACATCGAAGCCCTTGTTGCGATAGAGGCGGCCACCCGCAACGACGAGCGGCCGAGGACGCGCCTCACGGGGTCTGGGCGACCACTGTCTCGAGTCGACTCCGTTGCGGACGACGTGAAGCCGGTCCCTCTGGACCAGGTGCGGAGAATCGTGTCGCGGACCTGCTGGTACGACGGAACGATGATCTCGCAGGGGCGGAATCGATACCAGTTCCCCCGTCGAAAGTGCTTCCGTGAAAGGCGAACGAGGTAGCGGCCTTCACGAGCGACGGCCAGAGGTGTGCGTTTATTGACCACCCGGTGCAGACTGGCGCGCGCCAGTCCCGAGAAGACGGAGTGGAACATCTCCACGAGCGGTACCGATTGATGAAGCCCGCGGAGCACGAGACCGAGCCCGCTTGATCCCTCGCCATGCACCACGTCGTATCGTCGCTCGCGGTGGGCCCTTTCGAACGCGTCAGCAGACTGTCGTAACCACGAGGCGTCCGTGAAGGTCCCGGGCGTGTCGACGTGGAGCCAGCGCGCCCCATACGCATCGCGCGCTGTCTCACCTATGGGGCAGATGACGTCGACCTCGTGATCCACGGCGACCAGCCCACGGACCAGGTCGTGCGTGTGTCGCTGCATTCCGCCAAGGCCATGGCCAGCTGTGGTGAGGATGCAGATCCGCATCGTTTGACTCTAGATCGGGTACGCACTGATGGACGATCCGAGCGCGCGGGATCGCTGTGAAAGACCAGGGCCTCGGCGAGCGAGTATCCGTTCGGCACACGGACTGTCCTGCGTCAGGGGCGACGAAACGACCCTAGTCACGCGCGTCGCAAGTCGGCAACGATCGGTGTCACGATGGAGCGCGCGAGCAAGCCAACCGCAGCTACATAGATAGCCGCGCCGACGACAACGACGACGACGAGCGCGCCGATCGCCGACAAGTCGGTGGTCAGCGGGACGAGACCACAGAGTGCGGCGGCCACGATGGTCCCACACGCGATTGGCCTGGCGAGCGCACGTGCGAGCTCGGAGGGGCGCAAAGAGAGCACACGAAAAGTCGAGGTCAGAAGGACAGCTCCGGACGCCATGCTGCCCGTCACCATCCCAAGCGCCGCGCCCGTAAGACCGAGCCATCGGACGAGAACGAGCACCGCCGGCAGGGCGACCACGAAGAAGGCGATCGCCGCAATCATGGTGAGGTGCGGTCGCCCGATTCCCCTGAAGAGATCGCCTGAGGGTGCGATGAGCAGCCGGACGAAACACAGGATCGACAGCACCCGTAGCGGGCCGATGGCTGCATGCCACTCCGGGCCGAGCAAGCCGAGCACGATGGGCTCGGCCGCGATACCCAGTGTCGCTGTCAGCGGTAGCCCAAACAGCACCCCCCGCTGAAGGTTCTGGACGTACGCGGCGCGCACGGCGTCGAGGTCGTGCTGGAGTCGCGAGTAGACGGAGAACATCACCCGGCCGACGATTGCGCCGAGAAACGTGACCGGCAACGCTGCCAACCGCCACGCGAGGTTGTACGCGCCCAGCGACGCGGTGCCGAGCAAACGAGCGACGACGACCGTATCGAGGTTGCCGTTGACGATGACCATCATGTTTGCGCCGCTGACGAAACGCCCGTAACGGAGAAGCTCCCGCAGCGTCGACCACGAGGCCGCGCGCAGCGACGGGTGCCATGCCGCCCGCAGCCACAGAACCGTACTCTGCGCTGCTGCGCCTGAGAGAAGTCCTGCGACGAGGCTCCAGGCACCAAGCCCTGCGACGGCACACGCGATCGCCACCGTCACCTGCACGATTGCGCCCGCGAGCTCCGCTCGGGTTCGAGACCGGAAGTCGAGCTCGCGCTCGAGCATGGCGCCCGGCACGACAGACAGTCCGCGCACTGTGAGCAAGAGTGCGAGAACTTGCAGGAACTCGGCCGCCTCCGGGACGTTCAGAAGCCGCGTGTACAGGGGTGCGAGCGCGACGGTCACGGCCGTCAGTGCGAAGCCAGCCGATGCCGCGAACACGAAGACGCTGGAAGCGGCCTCCGTCGTGTCTCGATGTCGTTGGTACACCAAGGCGGAGCCGAGACCGGACTCTTGAATCTGCGAGACGATCGCTAGCAGGCTCATCCCGACGGCGACGGTGCCGAAAGCCTTCGGATCGAGCAGTCGGACGAGGACGAGCGTGCTTGCGAAAGCAAGGATCTGCCTGCCGCCGTAGCCGAGCCCGACCCACGCGGAGCCTCGAACGATACGACGGCTCAACTCCCGATCGAACGCCTGGCCCTGCCGCGGCTCGCTGTCGCTCACGGGAAAGTCTGCCCGACCCAACGGCGTGACAAGAATCGTCTACGGCGCGGCCGGATCGGCTCGGCACCTATTCGCCGCTCGGTGACAGCCACGAGGTCGTCTTCTACCTGCCTCAGGCGCGCAGCGCGAGAGTGCTCGCTCGCCGCTCGGACCCCAGCCGCACCAATCGCCTCCCGCCGTTCTGGATCAGCGGCAAGCAGGTCGATCGCGTCGACCAGCGCTTTGGTCGAGAAGGGCTCGGGAAGCACGATGCCGGTCTCGTTGTTGCGGATCGTGCTTGCGGAGCCGGCGGCCGCGGTGACGATCGGCGGCACGCCGGACGCCATTCCCTCGATGGGCGTCATGCCCCAGACGTCCGCCCGCGTCGGGAGGACGACGACGTCTGCGGCCTGGTAGAAGCGCCAGGCATCGTGGCGTGAATCCCAGGAACCGCACCCGGTCTCGCAACTCCCCACCTGGCGGCCAGGCGACGGTACGACGTCTCGGGTCCGTCTCCGACGACGAGGAGCAGCGCCCGAGGCGTCGATTTCGCGAGGGCGACGATCGCCCGATCGAGTCCTTTGCGGAAGAAGGCGCTGCCGCAGAAGAGCAGGACGAGCACGTTCGGAGTCGTCGATACCGGCAGCCACTCGTGCCGCTGCCTTGTCGTCCGGTGGCCGGAACTCCTCCAGGTTCACTGCGGGCGGCACGACCAGCATGTCCTCTGGATGCGATCCCGTAGTCGCTCGGCTCGAGCGCGTCGCGAACGGACGGCGCGGCGGCATGCATTCGCCGAAGGCTCGGGGTACCCGAGCGCTTTCCGCTCCAGCAGCCGCCGCACGGCGTCTCCCGGGTGGCGCACGGCCTGCGGCGCGTAACGCCAGGCGGGATGCCCTGCAGCCTGGCCTCTTCGCGGGCGACGCCCGGTACATGGAGAACGTCGGCGACCCACGTGCTGGGAGCACAGCGTGCACGACGTCGAACTGCTCGCGCGCGAGCGAGTGCGGCGGCGTTGCGGGCAAACGAGCCGAGCTCCCGAGCCGAGAACCGCCTCCCGTCTCCCGATCGCCGACACCGGAACTTCGTGGAAAAGTGCACTCCGGGCGCGAGAGAGGAGTCCGTGCGAGCTGGCGATCGAGAAGACATGTACCTCGTGACTTCGCGAGAGATGACGGGCAAGCTCGACGGTAGCTCGCGGCCAGGCTTCCGTCAGATGGAACGAACGATAGACGAGCGCGACGCGCACGACCTATCGAGCGCCGCTTTGCGGCGACGAGGCTCGGCAGCGCGATCAGGACCCAGATCGTCATCATCATCCGCGGGTCCGAGAGAACGGGCCCCGTCAGCGCATTGATCATGAACGCGAGCCAGGTCGCGAGCGACCAGGTCGATCAGCGCTTGGCCGTCGGCGGCCGCTCGTCCGCAGACCGTCGTACTGCGTCCACGACGAACGTGCCGCACACGAGGAGAAACGAGCCCGAGCGCGAGCACGCCACCACCGGCCAGGAGCCAGATATACGAGTTGTGAGGATCGCCTTGGATCCGTGATCACCTGGTTGTTCAACTCGAATTCGGTCTCTCCGCCCGAAGCCGACTGCCCGTCAGCCACTCGTCCTCCACTCCTTCGAGGCGGCTGTCCACGCGCTCGCATTCGCCACTCCAACGCGCCGAGTCGTTCGTGGACGTCCCGGAGAGGCGCGCGTTCCGAAGGTCGGCATGAGCGACGGCGCTGAGTCGAGGAGCGGCGAGGGCGGCGACCGCCAGCAGACGGCAAGAAGAGCGGTGACGAGCCAGCAGAACGGTCTGCCGCAGATATCGCCGGCGGGTGACGAGGAGGAGCGGGACGATGAGGACCACGGCCGCGTAGGTCGTCCGTCCGAACGAGACGACGATCCCGAACAGCGCCAGGCCGGCGATCGGCGAGATGGAGCAGCTGCCGATCCGGTCGCCGCTCGAGCTCGAGGTTGAGGAGCGCGCAGACGAGGCTGCCCGTCAGATAGATCGCCACGCTCAAGGCGAGCACGCGCACGCCGCCCGTGCGAAAGCGTGTCCGCTGCGCGTCTGTGAGGTGCCGGTGGCGAGGTAGTAGGCGGCCCAGAGCGACTGGACGACCGCCCCTGCGTAGAACACCACGGTGATCGCCCGCCATGCGGCGGCCGCAGCTCACGTCGATGAGCGCGAGCGCGATGCCCGCGTACGAGCGCGAGGCGAAGCGCTTGGTCTGATGATGCTTGCGCCGTAGCGCTCGTTGACCGACGGCGACCCGCTCGCGACCGTGACGGCGAGGAGGGCGAGCGGCCACCCGAATGCGGGCGAGAGTCGGACGGCGAACTCTTCGGACTTCGCGGTCAGGCGTGACGGCGAGCCAGGCGCCGACCGCCAGGAGGAGCAGGACGTCGGTCGGGAAGAACCTCGTGCCGCCCGGGAGCGGTAGCGGCTCGGATGAGGATGGCGATGTTCGTGAAGTTGAGTCCGAGGGCGGCCCAAGCGAGCAGCGCCCGGTGCGACTCGACGAGCGCCCCGAAGACGATGAGCAGAGCCGGGAGGAGCCCGACTCGCGAGCGCGAGGAGCCAGTGGCTCCTGTCCGACCGCGGCGCCCAAGCCGATCACGACGTTCGCGGCGGCTGCTGCCATGAGCATCGCGAGGCCCTGCCGCGATCAGCCAGCGCGGGCCTTGCAGGGCCATCGCTCTCATGGCGGCCTAGCGGTACCCGTACTCGGACAGGCTGCCTTCGCGGTTGACGACGAACCCAAGAAGATTCGCGCCGACGAGCTCGAGCTTCCGACCGCGCGGCTAACCCGTCTCGACCCTCGTCCTTGGTCACGACGAAGACGACGTTGACTTCCGGGTGCGCGGCAAGGTGGGATGCATCTGCAGCGACGAGGACGGGAGGAGTGTCGATGGCTACGATGTCGTACTCCTTGCTCGCCTTCGTGAGAAGGTCGCGCACCGCATTGGACGCCGTGATGTCCCATCCCGCGCGCGGGGCGGGCATTCCGGCGGTGAGCACGTGCAGGCCCGGAACTCCGCGGATCGGTTGAGTCAGCGCATGCAGCTCGAGTCGCGAGAAGATCACCTCGGTCAGGCCAGGTGAACGGGGAATGCCGAAGATCTCGTGCTGGACGAGTTACGGAGGTCGGCGTCCACGAGGAGCACGCGGCGGTCGTTGCGTCGCCGAGACGAGAGAGTAGTTCGCGGCGACCGTCGACTTGCCCTCACCTGGGTCGGCGCTCGTGAAGAGCATGAGGTTCCCGCGGCGGGAGTCCGGGACGAGGTCGAGCGCGACGCGAAGCGTGCGGAACGGCTCCGCGGCGTGGCCGGCCGGCTCGACGAGCGAGCGCGCCCGCGTCGTCGCCCGTCGGTCGGCCTCTCGGGCGCTACTGCGCCACGCACACGCACCTCGGGCACATCCACGGACCACCGTGTCGGGCCGCTCATCGCCTGCGTCGTGAGCGTCGTGGCGAGGACGTGCTCTCCGTGAGCTCGGGCATCGACTGGACGACCGTCGAATACGGGACGAGGTTGAGAGTCGGCACGGTGGCGAGAACGGGCTTCCCGAACCGCTCGTGCCACTCGTCCACGTCGGGCAGGCGGTCCGCGAAGAACTCGCGGCCGAGAGCGAGCGCGCCGTTGAAGATCAGCGCGACGAGGATCGCGAGGACGATCGTCATCTTCGCGCGCGGGAGGATGGGTGCGCCGGGAGTCCCTGCACTCGTCCACGACGACGATCTGATCCCGCAGAGTGCCGGTCTCGGTGATGAAGTCGCGGAGCGCAATCGTGGTCGCGTTAGCGGCAAGAGCGGCGAAGCGCGGGTTCTCGCTTCGCGCCGTGACGGACAGGAGCTCGACGTCCCCGACCGGGCTCGCCGAGATCGAGTAGGCGTCTCCGGGGACGTTCTCCGCCAGCAAGTTCGCCACGCGCACCTTCATCGAGTTCGTCTTGACGATTTCTGCATAGGTTCGCGCGAGTCGCTCGCCGAGCTCGAGCGAGCCCCAGGTAGCCGAACGTCTCCGTCGTGCTCGGGGCTCGCTGTTGGATCCGGACGAGCGCGCCGGCTTGGTAGATGGTCGGCTGTGTTCGTGTGTACAGGTATGCCGCAACTCCCGCGAGCACGGTCAGCAGCAGGATCATCAGGCGTTGGCGCCACAGTGCCCTGTATACGTCCGCGGCCGGCATTGCACTAGAGGTTAGCCGCAGACTCCTTCTCGTCAACGCGCGTGATGGCGAGCAAAGCCTCCTCCCAGCGCACGATCGTGCGTTGCCAGCGGTATCGGTCCTCGGCAAGACGGCGGGCGCGAAGGCGCAGGTCGGGGCCAAGGAGCGGGAGCACGTCGCGCAGCGCCGAGGCGAGCATCCGCGGCTCCGCTTGCGGGACGACGAACTCCGAGCCGAGGCTCCGAATGATCTCCGGCGTTGCGCCGACGGCCGTGCCGAGCACGGGCGTGCCCGCTGCCAGCGCCTCCACTGTCGCCATCCCGAATCCCTCGTAGGCGACAGTCGGCATGATGAAGAGATCTGCCGCTGCGTACAGCGTCCGCAGGTCCGTCCTCGGACACGCGTCCAAGCAGCCGGACACGGTTCTGCAGCCCCAGCTGCGCCAATCCTTCGCTCGAGTCTGGCCGCGTGCTGAGCCGGTTCCGGCGACGGCGAGGACGACGCGATCGTCGTGGATCACGGCAACGCGTCGATCAGGATGTCGAGACCCATCCGCGGCTCGAGTCTGCGCGCCGTGAAGAGAAGGATCCCGGGCGGGATGCCGAGGCTCGGCGCGGAGCCGCCGGCACCCGGCGGCGGGTCGAAGAACGTGTCGTCAACCCCGCCGCCCACGAGCTGGATTCGATCCGCGATGCTGGGATGGCGCCCGCGAACCAGCGCGGCGCTGAACTCGCTGAGGACGAGAATGGTTGCGGCTCGCCCGGTCGCGACTCGCTCGAGGGCGGCCAGCACCGGATCGAGCATATGCAGCGCTACACGACGCACGCCAGCAATGTGGCGACGGAGGAAGCGCATCTCGAGGACGGCCGACGCGTGGAAGACGAGCGCGAGAGGCGCACCGAGTCGTGCCGCCAGGAGTCCGCATGCGCCCGTCGCCTGGTGGGCGAGCACGACGTCGAACGACCTGTTGCGGAGCCTTCGTGCACCACGCAGTGTCAGCACGGGGTCGGACATGGTCTGTGGAAACGGACCTCGCCGGAGGATTCGCCTCGACCTCCACGGGCCCGTCGTGCTCAACGGCAGGCATGCCTTGACCCGACGGCGCGAGGACGACGATCTCATGCCCCCGCGCGCCCAGTGCGTGCGCGGTGTCTGTGGCGACCCGGGCTGAGCCTCCGATGACGTCGGGCGACCACTGGTCGGTCGCAACAAGTATCTTCATGGTTCGAGCGGGGCAGTCTAGAGCCTGCCCCGCAGGAGCCAGCGATCGAGCGCAGAACGACCTCACGGCATGCCGACCTCCGAGAATTCCCCCGCCGGGCGCGATCGGGCGCCGGCTAACGCCATCACGCCTGAGCTTGCGCTCGTCTCTCCCGAGCTGGCCAAGACGGCGAGAGGTCGATTGCCGGATCGTCCGTGGGAGATCGAGGCCGAGGGCGAGTCACCGAGCCGGCGGACTCGGCCACGATCGTCGACAGCGAACAGCCGGGCACAGACGGAGCGCCGCGTACGCGCGTTCGTCGCCGCGGCCGTGGTCGTCGTCGGACTTGGCGTCGCCGCCCTCGGTATCGACGGCGACGACGCGGTGAGCCCGGGAGGCGCTCGCAGCCCCGCGACGTCTCCCGACACGCAGGCCGGCGCGACGCGGCGATTGCTTGTGCCGAGCGCGGGCTACGTCGTCACGCCGAGCGGCAGCTTCATGACGGACGCCTCGGGCCGCGCGATCGGGTCCTTCACGCTCCCACTTCGCTGCGGGTCGCGCCCACTTGTGGTCGAGAGCATCCCCGTCTCGGGGCAATCGATTCGGTACAACGGCAGAGCGATGGGCCGAACGATCACGGTCCAGTTGACCGGTCGCATCCTCGATCGGGAGCATGTTCGCGGCGTCGTGGTCGCGCGCGACCCGTCGTGCAGCTCGGATCCGGTGGCTTTTCGTGCGCGCCTGAGCTAGCCGTCCTGCAGGTCTCCGAACAGACGGCGCACGAGCTGATTCACGAGCCCGTCGATCTCGTTCGCAGTCCGATACATGACCTTGGCAGATTTCCCGAGCGGATCTCGTACGACAGGCGCGGCCCGGTCGGGGCGGTATCGGACGCGACGCGAGTCCGCGTCGGCGATGGCCGCTCGCGCCCGGGACACGGACGCGTTTGCAGACGACACCCCGCCGAGCAACATCACGAGCTCGCCCAGGAGGAACGAACGAGCCGGGTCTGCGCCTCCGTCGACCACGGCAGCCGCGACGTGAACCGGCTCGAACCCAAGTACGAGGTCCGCGAGTGAGAGGTCGGCGCGACGGAGAGCGCGTGCCGTATGACCCGTCAGATCGACCCCAAGTCGCCTGCCCGCCTCGACCGCGTCGGTGAGCGCAGGCATAGGCCCGACATCAAGTGTGCCCGCGGAGGAGACCGCCGCCGGGAATCCCGCGACCAGCCGACGAAAGATCGCCTCGGCTAGCGCGCTGCGCGCGCGGTTGCCCGTGCAGACGAAGACGACTTCGAACACGTCGTCGCCGACCGGACACGCCGCTAGCCGATCTCGGCGACGTGGAGGACCGCTCGCCTCCTGGCGGCCCCGGCTGGGGCGATGGTAAGAGCCAGCAAGCGGAAGCTCTCCCGCCCGGAAGCCTCGGGCTCGCGTTGGTCCCGGATCGCGGCGCTGGACGCCGCCAGCAACCCGAGGCGATCGTGCACTTGGATCGCGGTCGGCTTGACCCGGCGCGCCTTCCATTCTCGTCTCACCGCCCGCCTCCAGATTTCGCGTGATGGCCGAGCGAGCGTCTTACGACGACCTCGTCCCCGTCCCGACGAATCGATTCGCCCTCGCAGAGGACGGTCAGAACCCGTCCCAACCGGTCTCCCACGCCGCGGCGTGCGGTGTTCCGCGTGAGCGTCAACGGCTGGGGGAGGAATTGACGCTCATCGAGACGGATGGTTTCAGCTCGCCACATCTGGCCAGAGATGGTCGCACGGCTCGCGCATCCGAGGAGCGTCAAGGTCCTGATTGATGCAGACACCATCGTCACACGATCGCTCACTCGCTTGATCGACGCCTGACCCGACAAGTCGCCGCGTTCGCGGACGACGTCGCACATCGTTTCGACGGGCGAGTCGCACATCGTTTCGACGAGCGATGGGCCTGACCGGGTCGCGCTCGGGCGGCTGCCTGACCGCGCTCGGATCCAGCCCTCGCCGCTGAAAATCAAGACCTTCGGGCAGTCGCGTGTAGCGGTAGGCGGCTGTATCCTCAGATTCAGGGTGGCTGGGTCTTGGGGCAGGGGGAGGATTACCGCATGCGCGACCGCATGCCTGCTCGTCGCGCTCGCGCTCACGACGTCGAACGCGCGCACGGCGAGCGCTCAGGCGACGCCTGTGATGGCGGCGCTCGGTGACTCGCTCACCCGAGGCTGGGGGGCGGACCGGCGCACCTGGCGGACAACGGTCAGCGCGTCGTGGTCGACGGGAACCAACGCCGCCGTCAACTCGCACTTCCAGCGACTCGCGCCGCTACGACCGGGACTGACGGCGTCGAACGTCGCGCGTGTCGGGATCGAAGATGGCCGCCACCTCGACCCAGGCCGATGCGGCGGTTGCCGCGGGCGCGATGTACGTCACCCTGCTCTCGGGAACGAACGACGCCTGCACCACGAGCGTCGGCGTCGATGACGAGCGTCGCGAGCCTTCACGACGCAGCTTCGGACGACGCTCACGAAGCTGGCCGCGATTCCCGGCACGACGATCCTGGTCGCCTCGATCCCCGACTGGTACTCGCTGTGGAGCGACTTCAACACCAACCCGGATGCGCTCTTGGCCTGGGGCACCCGGGACGTCTGCCCGACGATCTTCGGGAACGTCTCGGATGCGGATCGACAAGCGGCACGCCAGCGCATCACCGATTTCAACACCGCGCTCGCGACCGAGTGCGCGACGTTCGCGCCCGTGCACGTACGACGGAGGCGCGGTGCATGCGCTCCGCTTCACGGCGGCAGACCTCGCCTTCGACTTCTTCCATCCGAGCGTCGCCGGTCAGGCTCGGCTCGCCGAGGCGACGTGGGACGGCGATCTCTTCCCCGCCGCCACCCTCCAACACCGCCCTCCCGACGATCTCCGGCACCGCCCAGCAGGGACAGACGCTCTCGGCCTCGACCGGCACCTGGTCGGGCAACCCGACGAGCTTCGCCTACCAGTGGCGGCGCTGCAACACGAGCGGGAGCGGCTGCGCCGACATCGGCAGCGCCACCGCCTCGAGCTACCTGCTCGCCGCCGCCGACGTCGGCTCGACCCTGCGCGTGCGCGTGACCGCGACCAACGGCGCGGGCTCGAGCTCGGCCGAGTCGGCGCAGACGGCGGTCGTGAGCGCCGCCCCGAGCGGCGTCCCGCCCGGCTTCACGAGCGTCTTCACCGATCCCGGCTGCGGCGGCTGCTCCGTGAGCGCGATCACCGACGGCTTGCGGGCGACGATCGCCGGTGCCGCGAACACGCTCGACACGGCCTACGGCGAGCAGGACTTCGGCGGCAGCGGCGGCGTCGCCGGGCGGGTGTGGGTGCGCGACGTGCTCGCGCTCGCGCAGGGCCAGACGCTGTCGGCCAACCTCGCCGTCCTGCAGGTGCGAGACAGCGCCGGCAGCCTCGTGTACGAGCTGTACCTCGGCTCGGACCGCATCCTTCGCCTGTACAGCCCGGCGGGCGGCCTGCGCTCGACCTCGATCGTCGCCTCGACCGGCGTCGTCGTGCCCAACAACGGCAGCTCCTCGCTCGTGGTCGAGGTGTCCGCGCTGAAGTCGAGCTCGATCATCGTCCGCGTCGACGGCGTCGACCGGATCACCCTGGGCGGGCTCTCCGGCGGGACGACCGGCAACCAGCGCTACCTGCGGGTGGGCAGCGACCACTACGACGGCAGCTCCGGCCAGCCGGTGACGAGCGACCACACCCACGTCGGCAGCAGCCAGACGACCTGGCTGGGGGCGCCGGGCGGCGGACCGCCCCCGCCCTCGCCACCCTCCAACACCGCCCTCCCGACGATCTCCGGCACCGCCCAGCAGGGACAGACGCTCTCGGCCTCGACCGGCACCTGGTCGGGCAACCCGACGAGCTTTGCCTACCAGTGGCGGCGCTGCAACACGAGCGGGAGCGGCTGCGCCGACATCGGCAGCGCCACCGCCTCGAGCTACCTCCTCGCCGCTGCCGACGTCGGCTCGACCCTGCGCGTGCGCGTGACCGCGACCAACGGCGCGGGCTCGAGCTCGGCCGAGTCGGCGCAGACGGCGGTCGTGAGCGCCGCCCCAAGCGGCGTCCCGCCCGGCTTCACGAGCGTCTTCACCGATCCCGGCTGCGGCGGCTGCTCCGTGAGCGCGATCACCGACGGCTTGCGCGCGACGATCGCCGGTGCCGCGAACACGCTCGACACGGCCTACGGCGAGCAGGACTTCGGCGGCAGCGGCGGCGTCGCCGGGCGGGTGTGGGTGCGCGACGTGCTCGCGCTCGCGCAGGGCCAGACGCTGTCGGGCAACCTCGCCGTCCTGCAGGTGCGAGACAGCGCCGGCAGCCTCGTGTACGAGCTGTACCTCGGCTCGGACCGCATCCTTCGCCTGTACAGCCCGGCGGGCGGCCTGCGCTCGACCTCGATCGTCGCCTCGACCGGCGTCGTCGTGCCCAACAACGGCAGCTCCTCGCTCGTGGTCGAGGTGTCCGCGCTGAAGTCGAGCTCGATCATCGTCCGCGTCGACGGCGTCGACCGGATCACCCTGGGCGGGCTCTCCGGCGGGACGACCGGCAACCAGCGCTACCTGCGGGTGGGCAGCGACCACTACGACGGAAGCTCCAGCCAGCCGGTGACGAGCGACCACACCTACGTCGGCAGCAGCCAGACGACCTGGCTGGGGGCGCCGGGCGGCGGACCGCCCCCGCCCTCGCCACCCTCCAACACCGCCCTCCCGACGATCTCCGGCACCGCCCAGCAGGGACAGACGCTGACGGCCTCGACCGGCACCTGGTCGGGCAACCCGACGAGCTTTGCCTACCAGTGGCGGCGCTGCAACACGAGCGGGAGCGGCTGCGCCGACATCGGCAGCGCCACCGCCTCGAGCTACCTCCTCGCCGCTGCCGACGTCGGCTCGACCCTGCGCGTGCGCGTGACCGCGACCAACGGCGCGGGCTCGAGCTCGGCCGAGTCGGCGCAGACGACGGTGGTGAGCGCCGCCCCAAGCGGCGTCCCGCCCGGCTTCACGAGCGTCTTCACCGATCCCGGCTGCGGCGGTTGCTCCGTGAGCGCGATCACCGACGGCTTGCGCGCCACGATCGCCGGTGCCGCGAACACGCTCGACACGGCCTACGGCGAGCAGGACTTCGGCGGCAGCGGCGGCGTCGCCGGGCGGGTGTGGGTGCGCGACGTGCTCGCGCTCGCGCAGGGCCAGACGCTGTCGGCCAACCTCGCCGTCCTGCAGGTGCGAGACAGCGCCGGCAGCCTCGTGTACGAGCTCTACCTCGGCTCGGACCGCATCCTTCGCCTGTACAGCCCGGCGGGCGGCCTGCGCTCGACCTCGATCGTCGCCTCGACCGGCGTCGTCGTGCCCAACAACGGCAGCTCCTCGCTCGTGGTCGAGGTGTCCGCGCTGAAGTCGAGCTCGATCATCGTCCGCGTCGACGGCGTCGACCGGATCACCCTGGGCGGGCTCTCCGGCGGGACGACCGGCAACCAGCGCTACCTGCGGGTGGGCAGCGACCACTACGACGGCAGCTCCAGCCAGCCGGTGACGAGCGACCACACCCACGTCGGCAGCAGCCAGACGACCTGGCTGGGGGCGCCGTAGGACGACGAGGCGATGGAAGGCAACGTCGACACCAAGAGGAGACGGCTCGCCGGGATCGAGGGGGTTCGAGCGATCGCGGCGATGAGCGTGCTCGTGTACCACGTCTACTTCTACGCCGCACCGGACGGGCGGCCCGTCGACCTCGGTCCGTTCACCAAGATCGCCGACAACCTTCGCGCAGGCGTGACGCTGTTCTTCGTGCTCAGCGGATTCCTGCTCTATCGCGTGTTCGTTGCCGCGGCGCTCCGAAGCCGGCCGATGCCGTCGGTTCGCCAGTACCTACGCAACCGAGCGCTGCGAATCCTGCCCGCGTACTGGGTCATCCTGATCGGGGTCGCGCTCGTCTTTCAGCACGAGCTCCTGACGCAGCCGCTGATGCTGCTGGCCAACATGCTGCTCCTCCAGAACTACTTTCCGTCGTACCTCGTCGGGGGAGAGGAGGGGCTCGGCATCGTCCCTGCCTGGTCGCTCGTCATCGAGGTCAGCTTCTACCTGCTTGTTCCCATCCTCGGCTACGTCGCGATACGGCTCGCCGCGCGGCGGGGTCTCGCGGTAACCGCAGCGCTCGTTCCCGTCGGCGCGATGCTCGCCCTCGGCATCGCGGCGAAGGTCATCTCCAGAGGGATGGAGCCCTCGGATGCGTTGGCCATCTGGAACCACGCCCTTCCGACGCACGCCGACTGGTTCGCAGCCGGGATGGCACTCGCAGTTGCGCGTGTTCTCCATGAGGACGGCCGGCTGCACCTTCCGCGCGCGTTGGTCGTCGTCGGCACCGTGGGTGCTGCGCTCTTCGCCGTGGCCTCTGCGAAGCTGTACTTACGGGGGCACTATCAGCGGGCTCGAGCAGCAGACCGCCAACGCGATCCTGTTCGCAGTGGCGCTCGGCTTCATCGTGCTCTCACCCCGGCCGAGAGCGGTTCATTGGCTTTCGTTGCGTCCCGTTGTGTTCATCGGCCTGGCGTCGTACAGCCTGTTTCTCGTGCACGACCCGATCGTCCGCGGCTTCCGCGAGTGGGGCCTGACTGTCGGTGGTACGGGTGGCTTCTTTGTGAACCTCGCGGTCATTGCGGGGCTTTCAGTCGTCCTCGCGAGCTTGAGCTACTTGTACGTCGAGCGGCCCGCGCTCGGGCGTAAGCGGGAGTGGCAGGTCGGAGACCGGGCAGGCCTTGGATCGAGCGCGTCCCCGGACGGTGCCGCTTCGGCGGCGTCCCCCCACGGCCGACCGAACGGTTGACGCCGCCCTCGACTGTCTCGTCGCGGCCTTAGGCCCACCATCGTGGCGGTCCGGTCCAGCCCAAGGTATGGGATTTCTGGCCTAGTCTGGAAAAGATCCCCCGTGCGGGTTATTGTGGTTTGAAGTCAGGGAAATCTGACGAGTGTAAGGGCGAGGGCCTAGTGGGGAAAAAGGGCGAGTGGGGAAGCCCTGACGGGGGGAGGAAGAGCTGAACAGCGTGTCCCAGGACGCGGTCGCCGTTCCGTCGGGCGACCCCATCAGTCACCAGACGAGCCACGCAGCCTCAGCGCTGCGCTTGCGGCGGCGGGGATGGCTGATGCGCCGCTTGCTCGTCGTGGCCGACGTCGCCGGGCTCACGACGGCGTTCATCCTCGCATTGGGGTTGGCGGGCTCGGGGGGGCCGTCCGACCAGGTCCGGACATGGTGGGAGATCGTGCTCTTCGTCCTGAGCATTCCGTTCTGGATTCTGCTCGCCCGCATCCACGGGCTGTACGACCGGGACGAGGAGCGGACCGACCACTCGACCGTCGACGATCTCTTCGGCGTGTTCCAGGTGGTTTCACTGGGAACGTGGGGTGTCGTCGTCGTTACGGAGCTCGGCGGCCTGCCGCATCCGCCACTGCCGAGGCTGATCGCCTTCTGGCTCTTCGCCATCGTTCTCGTGCCGATATTTCGCGCGATGATGCGCCTCGTCGGCCGAAAGAACGCGGCCTACATCCAGAACGTGATCATCGTCGGAACCGGTCACGTCGCGCGGCTGCTCGCAGCGAAGATCTCCAAGCATCCCGAATACGGGCTACGCGTCGTCGGCTTCGTCGACCGCGACTCCGGCGCTTCGCTGAACGGTGGGGAGCAGCTCGACCTGCTCGGATCGACGTCCGACCTGCCCGCTATCGTCCGAGCGCACTCGGTCCATCGGATTGCGGTCGCGTTCTCCACGGCCTCGCACGAGGAGACGCTCGAGGTCATCCGTTCGATGCAGCGGAGTGACGTGCAGATCGACATCGTCCCGCGCATGTTCGAAGTGCTGGGTACGAACGCGCAGATGCACACCATCGAGGGTATCCCGCTGGTCGGGCTGCCCATCCCGAGGCTCTCGGACTCGTCCCGCTTCCTGAAGCGCTCGCTCGACCTACTCGGCGCGACCGCGGGACTGCTTCTGCTCGCACCGATGTTCGCGATCACAGCGGTCTCGATCAAGCTCGACTCGAGAGGGCCTGTCTTCTTCCGACAGGTGCGAATGGGAGAAGGCGGCCGTACGTTCCGAGTCATCAAGTTCCGAACGATGATCGACGGCGCGGACTCCCAGAAGACCGAGGTCGCGCATCTGAACATGCATCTCGGCGGCGACGCGAGGATGTTCAAGGCTCCGAACGATCCTCGTGTCACGCGCGTGGGAGGAGTCCTGCGTCGCTGGAGGATCGACGAGCTGCCTCAACTTCTCAACGTCGTGCGCGGGGAGATGTCCCTTGTCGGCCCGCGGCCGCTCATCCTCGACGAGGACCAGTACGTCGAGCAATGGGCACGACACCGCCTCCATCTGAAGCCCGGTATCACCGGGCTGTGGCAGGTGCTCGGTGCAAGCGACATTCCGTTCGACGAGATGACGAAGCTCGACTACCTGTACGTCACGAACTGGTCGCTGCGTGAGGATCTGCGCCTCATCATGCTCACCCTGCCTGCACTGACCCGCGCGCGCGCCGCGTATTGAGTCCCTCGGCAGTCGAGGGCCACGGAGTCACGGAAGTAGCCCGGCCGCGCGCTCCGTCGTCGAGAGCGGTCTCACCGGAGGTACCTGCGTCGCCTGCTCGGACCGGGCGAGACCGCGGCACCTGAGAGGGAGTCCTTAGCGCTGCTTCCTTCCGGACCTGACGCGGTTCGGACGCTCCCAGTGCGCGGGACCCGATCTGTCAACGCTGCGTGCGCAGACCCAATCCCGACGAACCGTCCCTCGGACGGCATTCGGCCCCGCATGGAGCGGATTTCGGGTTCAGGGAACCGCTGACTCCCCACCTAGCGCGACCGGGCACGGGGCAGGGTAGCAGGCTCGGCGCGGGTCGCCTCTGGGCGGCCGAAGGTGTCGAGGAAACGACGAGCACTCGGACGTCGCGCTCCTGACCGAGCTCGCGGCGCAAGAGGCTGTACTCGCGACGCAGTTCGACCTCGATACGGTGCCGGAAGTCGTCGCCACCCAGGCGCGCCGGCTCAATCGGCGTTCATCCGGAGTCTTTCGAATAGGGCAAGACGCGAGTTGCGAATCGCACTGCTTCTGGCAGCGGTCCTGGGCAGCGCGCTCCTCCGCCGAGGCATTCGACCGCTTGATCCGCACATCGACAACCAATCGGCTGAGCCCCCTCCGAACCGCATAGCATGGGATGAGCGAGCCTCACGCGAGCTGTGCGCGCATTGCCCCTCCGGCAGTCCCGTCTGTCTCGCGCTGTTCAATCGCGCCACGCCCGGATCCATAACGACGCGAAGCGGCCATGCGGGGAATGAGGCGGGAGCTGATCAAGCGATAGCATCTGTTGATGGCGGTCGGGGAAGAGGCAATTCGGACACTTGGCGGCCGACGTTCGGCTACTTGGTGCTGCTCGCGCGCAACCGTTTCAGACGTCTGCGGCGCCAAGGCGTCCTAACAGTTGCCCGTTCTGACCTCCGTCGCACACATGCGGCCGCCAGGCGAACCCGATGGGCACTCACGCACGATGTAAGCCCAAACGCGGTTCCGACATTCATTGTCGGTGTCCAACGCTCGGGCACCGACATGCTCGTCCACGCGTTCAAGGAGTCCGCGGAAGTGGCCGTCTACAACGAGAGCATGGACTCGCGAGCGTTCTCGAGTTTCGCGCTCCGGAGCGACGAGGTCATCCGTCAGCTCGTCTCGACAAGTAGGCATCGCTGCGTCGTCTTCAAGAGCCTGTTGGACAGCCACCGAGTCGTGCACCTCCTTACAGAGCTTGGCACGCCGAGCCGCGGGCGAGCTGTCTGGGCGTACCGCTCGATGGAAGGCAGGGTGCGGTCACTCATCGCCGTGTGGCCTGAGAGCAATTGGCGCGCCCTTCGCGACGTCGCTGCTGGAGTATCGCGATGGGAAGGCAGCGGGTTGAGCGAGGAGCATCTCGCGCTTGTGCGCTCGTTCGATTACGACCGCATGACGCCCGACTCGGGAGCAGCCTTGCACTGGTATCTGCGGAACAGCTTCTTCTTCGAGCTTGACCTGTATCAGCGCCCGGACGTCGCGCTCGTCTCGTATGAGCGGATGATCGACGAGCCCGCACGCTTCCTCGAGATGCTGTGCGCCTTCGTTGGTATCTCTTACGACTCACGTATGACTCGAGGGATCGGACGACGACCAGACCCAATCGGCCGCCAACTCCACGTCGACCCTCGCATTCGGGAGCTCTGTGAAGCGCTGGAGGTACGGCTGGACGCCGAATTCGGGTCGCGTGTCGCTTCAGGGTCGGTTACGCGCGTCTCGCCGGAACCGAAAGCGTCGGCCGTCCAAACGCCGTAGCGGCCGACCCGAGCCACCCTCGACGAAAGTTGCGCAGTCCCCTGTACCGGCTGCACCGACTCGAGCGGTCAATATCGGGCCTCGACGGGGCTTGCTCTCGTGCCACTCCTTTAGCAAACGCCCCGTATGAGCGCGGTGGTACGGTCGGCGAAAGGCTGGCCCGAGTCCACGACGAAAGTCATACGCGAGTCGCCGCTCTTAGGCGGTCCGGTAGCGCCAAGGCGAGTACCCGTCCACTTGCGCGACTGAGCACGCGGGCGGTGGCGCCCCCGATTACGATCGGAGCACGACCATGATCCGGGCCACGCTCTGACACCGACGCCGCCTGCCCCTGGGCGTACTCGGCGAACCCAGCGCTACGGGTGCTCGAGTGGCGATTCGGCGCCCAGCTCGCCTGGCGCTGGCGCGCGGCGGCGAAGGGATCGTCGAGACCGTGTCGCGGCGCTGAGCCCAGGCCCAAGCGACCGTGCGCTAGATGCCCTTCGTCACGCAGAACTTGACGATGCGCTCCGTCGACTTCGTGAGGCCCGCGAAGTAGAAGATGACGGAGGACAGCTGCCCGCGGAGGGTCTTGTACGTCCAGAACGTCGAACCCGTCTTGAATATCGCGAACCCGCCTCCGTCAGGATGGCGACCTACCAAACGAGCGCCATGGTTGAGCAGGCAGACGCGAGCTGTGCGATATGCCTGACCCTTGGTCACATTGGTCTTCGCCTCCGCCGGCCCCGGCCAGCCGGCGGCAGGGAAAGCGAGCACGAGCACAACGGCGGCGCAGGCGATCAGAGCGGGTCTCTGCACAGGGATCGAAGCGTATCCGCGACGCGGCCCTGGCCAGCCGAGAGGCCGCCGAGCTTCGCCGCTATCTCCTGATCGAGGTTCTGCGGCGGGACCCGGCCCCTCCGCTGTCGAAGTGGACGCCTCGTCTCGAGGTGTGCCAAATGGTTCTGCCCGCGACGAGCGTTCCCTGACTCTGCTGGCACACCTGGCCCGCTCAACCATGCGTGCGGTCCGCATAGCCAAGCGGCCACGGGCGCACCTGGGATCGAACCAGGGAGCCGCGCCCGTGTAGGAAGCGTTGCGCGTCGAACCTGCCACGCACGCCACGCGGTCTCGGCGCCGGTCGGGTGCAGCCGTCCGTGAGACCGGCCGGAGCTCATCGGGCACGCGGGACTGGCCGAGGTCCCTCGAGGGCGATGCCGGGAACGCGAGCGATGCTCTCGCCACCCGCGTCGTCCAGGCGCCGTCTCGAGCTAGGCGGACTTGCGAACGGGAGGTCTCGAGGAGGAGGCGATGCTCCGCAAGGTCTCTTCGAGCTCGGCGATTCGAGCCTCGGCCTCGGCGACTCGGCCCTCGGCTTCCCGGGCGTGGGCTTCGTCGTGTTCCCGCAACGCGGTGAAGCAGTCTCGCATGCGACCGAGATCCCTGGTCACCTCCGCTCGTCTTTCTTCGCCCTTCACCAACCCACCGGAGTAAACCCCGTCTCCGAAGAGCGTCTGCCGGAGGCGAAGGTCAGTCGTGCGGAAAGCCTCCACCAGGGCGTCCAGATCATCAGTGTGTCGCAGCGGCTCGCTCACGTCCCAGGACCTCCCCACACTCTGCTGTGAGCCAGACTACCCCACGCGCTCTCCTCCTACGCTGCGCGACAGAGCATGACGCTGCGCTCCGTCTCTGCCGTCCGGGACACTGGCAAGCCGCTCGCCGGCTCTACCGACCCGGGCCTGCGCAAGCCCCCAGGATCCAAGCCGTGCGGGCGGATCGATGCGGCCCCGCCGCGCCTCCCGCTCGACGCTCTCGTCGCCGAGACACGCGCCGGGCTCGGCGGGTACCGCACGTTCTGTGCTCCCGCTGGTGGTCGTCCCACCCGTTTCGTATCATCGCCCGCTCGGGCCAGGCGCACGGAAGGGCTAGGGATGCAATGAGCTTCTGGCAGTACCTCGGCGCCGTCCTCGGAGGGCTCATCGTTTTCGATGCGGTGGTCGTGGCGCTGGTCGCCGCCGCCGCCAGGCGTAGGCCAGCGGACGATCAGATGAGCGAGTGATCAGGACGTGAGGCCGACTCCGCGCCCAAGACGTAAGGCGCAGTGGACAGGCGTTATGAAGACCGCTCACAGGGGCAGCGCTGCTATCGATACGCGCGGGAACGAGTCGTCTCCGTTCCCATCACCGTCAGGAAGCGGCGAGGGCCACCGCCCGGCTCTTTCCGCGATCTGAAGAGGCGCGCTCCAGTCGGAATGCGTGCAGGCCTCGCGAAGCGCTGAAGCTCGACGGCGTCGCCGCGCCGAATCCAGAGCTCGCGCTCCGTTCGGATTCACACGTGACCGTCACGACCCCTGAACGAGGGATCTTTCCGACGCTGTACACGAACGAGGGATTCCAAACGGGGGAGACTCATCCACCATCTGAGGGAGACTCATCCACCATCTGGGTGAGGCGAGCAGGGAGCAACCCGGGGGAAGGACCTAAATGCGGAAGCAGCTGGCGACACTCGCCCTCGCCGTTCTGGTCGGCGTACTCGGCTTCACCGTCGCAGGCGTAGCCGCGGCAGGCAACGGGAAGCCGCCGTCACCGCCTGGACAGGGCGCGTGTGAGCACGGTAACTCTGGACAGGCGTGCAAAGACGATCCTCAGCCCGACAAGGGCAAGGACTGTGAGGAGCACGGGAATCAGGGTGGCGTGAACGAGGATCATTGCAACGGCGCGGACACGGCCACGACGGACACGACGGAGACCACGGACACGACGGAGACCACGGACACGACGGAGACCACGGACATCGACGCGAGACCGACCTCGAGCGAGCCGACCTCGAGCGAGCCGACCTCGAGCGAGCCGACCTCGAGCGAGCCGACCTCGAGCGAGCCGACCTCGAGCGAATCATCCAAGCCGACGCCGACGATCCTGGGGAAGCCTCCGGTGGGGGCGCCAACGAAGGATGAAGATGTGGTGCGCGGTGTCACGGCGAAAGCGCCGAAGCCGACGCGTCAGCCGCAGGAAGCTCCGTTCACTCTGTAATGCGAACGACCGCGCTCTTACTCGCTACCGCACTCCTGCTGGGTGCGGTAGCGGGTTTCGCGGTTCATACCGGGAGGGCGGGGGAGGCAGCACCAGAGGGGGCTCCGCCGCCCCGGGCGGAGCCATCCCGCAGCGGGCTACGTGTGCAGCCTGCACATCGCCGGGTGGCGCCTGGAAGCGAACGCGTCAGGCCTTCGAGTCTCTGGATCCCTCGTCTCCACCTGAGGACAAGGATCTTCGCGCCATCACACCTCGACCGCGGCCCCGCCTGGTGGCCGATCACCGGGCGCCCCGGCGGAGGCGACACGATCGCGGTTGCAGGACATCGAACGACGCACTCGCGGCCTTTCTACTTCCTCGAGCGGCTACAGCGTGGCGACCGAATCCACATCGCCTATCGCGGGCGAAACTACGTGTATCGGGTTGCGCGAAGCCGTGTGCTCTCGTCCGCGAATTTGCACATCGCCGACGCCGTCGGCCACGAACGGGTCCTGCTGAGCGCGTGCACGCCGCGGGGCTCAGCGGAGTTCCGTTTGGTCGTCGAGGCGCTTCCGGAGTGGCGCCAGAGCTCGGACGACAGAGGGAAGGGACTGGGGACATGAAGTCGGTAAGCACCAGTGAACGCGACCTTGCGAAGGCAGGGAGCCAAGAGCGGGATCAGGGCGATGGGGGTGCGATGTCGCCGACAATGCGAAAGCTCATTCTGAGTTTCGTCACGGCAGACTCGGAGCGGACCTGGGACGCCGGGGCCTACACGCGTCGGTCGGCGCCAGCGACGCGTCGCTAGAGAAGGAAGTCGCAAGACGTGAGTTCGCGCCCGACGCTGCATGCGCGGCCTACCACCTCGCGCTCGGCCGGGTACGGGCACTACGACGTGTCCGACCTCGAGCGCGCCACCGACCTTCCACGCGCAGCAACGATCCCAGCCAGGAGACGCGCGGATGGCTCGAGTGCCTTGCCATTCGCTTGTCATACGGGCCTCAACGGCGTCCCGGCGTGGCCTGTCCGGCGAACGAAAACCCACCGTTTCCAGCGGGTTCCGAGGTGGGCGCACGTGGGATCGAACCAGGGACCTCTCGCGTGTGAAGCGAGCGCTCTCCCGCTGAGCTATGCGCCCCGGGAGGGCGTAAGGGTAGCGAAGCCCCTGGTACGGTCCCGCGCATGGCTCCGGCGACGAAGGCGCCGCCGCGAGAACGCGTCTCACGCGGGACCGGGACGGGCCTCGGGCGGCCCTGGCGCGTCATCGTCCGCAACGACGACCACAACACCTTCCAGGGCGTCGCGTTCGCGCTCTCGAGCGTGCTGCCCGGCGTCAGCTACGACGAGGGATGGCAGCTCGCGAACCGGATCCACTCGACCGGGCAGGCACTCGTCTGGTCGGGGCACAAGGAGCAGGCGGAGCTGTACTGGGCGCAGCTCGAGGGCTTCGGGCTGACGATGGCGCCTCTCGAGCAGTAGCGGTCGGTCGCGGAAGGAGCCGTGGTAGCGTCCCCGCGTGCTGCTGGCGCTGACCGGCTACGAGATCGGCCTGCTCGCCGTCGGCTGTGCTCTTCATCGTCTTCGCGCTGATCGTCGCGCTCGTCGTCCCGCGCGCGCGGCCGGACTTCCCGGCGAAGCGGCTGGGCGTGTTCGTCGCCGTGTGCATCGCCCTCTTCGCCTGCGCAGATGGGGCGGTGCTCGTGCTCGCCGAGGTCGGCGAGGCGGACGAGCCACACGGAGGCGGCGAGGCGACCCGGACGGAGACCACCGGAACGGAGACGACCGAGACGGAGACGACCGGAGACAGAGACGACCGAGACGATGGGCACCGAGACGACGGAGACGACCGACGGCCAGGGCGACCCGGTCGCGGGCAAGGAGGTCTTCACGAGAGCGCAGGCTGCGTCAGACGTGCCACACGCTTGCCGACGCGGGCGCGTCCGGCACGGTCGGCCCGAACCTCGACGCAGAGCATGCCCTCGCACGAGCTCGTCGTCGACCGCGTGACGAACGGTCAGGGCGCATGCCGTCGTTTCGCGGATCGCTCAGCGAGGAGCAGATCCAGGACGTCGCTGCCTACGTCTCGTCGGCCGCGGGCGGCTGACCTCGTTCGACCGCTCGCTAGGCTGTGCGGGCCTGGAGAGGTGTCCGAGCGGCCGAAGGAGCGCGACTGGAAATCGCGTACGTGCTGAAAGGTGCGTCGCGGGTTCAAATCCCGCCCTCTCCGTCGGTCAGGCCCCGCGGTCGATCGCGGGGCCGGCCTTCCCGTGAAAGGAGGCCGTGAGTGACCAGCCGGACCGTCGTGTCGTGGTGCTGGGCGCGGGCTCGGCCGGCGAGCACTTCGTCGGCGCGCTTGCGGCGGCTCGACGCGGAGATCGAGATCGCGTCGTCGAGCGCGGGCTCGCAGGCGGCGAGTGCTCGTACTACGCCTGCCTCCCGACGAAGACGCTGCTCCGGCCCGTCGAGATCATCGCGTCGGCGCGGAGAGCACCGGGGGCGGGCGAGGCGGTGACCGGCGAGGTCGACGGGAGCGCGTGTTCTGCTGGCGCGACGCAGGTCACCGACGGCCGAGACGACTCGTACCACGTCGGCTGGCTCGAGGAGCAGCGTGCCGAGCTCGTACGCGGGGAGGCGAGGGTCGCCCGTGCCGGGAGTCGTGACGATCGGCGAGCGGGAGCTCGAGTACGACGAGCTCGTGGTCGCGACCGGCTCGTCGCCGGCGATCCCGCCGATCGACGGCCTCGACGGACGTCCGTACTGGACGAGCCGGGACGCGGTCTGGGCGGAGGCGGTCCCGGAGAGCCTCGTCGTGCTCGGCGGAGGCCCCGTCGGGGTCGAGCTCGCGCAGTTCTTCTCCGGATGGGCGCGAGCGTCACGATCGTGGAGACGAACGAACGGCTGCTCTCGAGGATCGACCCCGAGGCCGGGGCGCTCCTCGCGGAGCGCTTCGTCGGGCGAGGGATCGAGGTTCGCGCACGGGAGCCGGGTCAGTCGCGGTCACCGCGGGACGGCTCGCGCGTGCGCGTCGAGCTCGGCTCCGGGGAGACGGTCGAGGCCGCGCGGTTGCTCGTCGCGACGGGCCGGCGCCCGAACGTCGACGGGCCTCGGGCCTCGAGACAGCTCGGCGTCGAGGTCACGCGTCGCGGCATCACCGTCGACGAGCCGGCTCCGTGCGGGTGACAGGCGTCTGGGCGATCGGCGACGTCTCAGGCGTCGGGCTGCTGACCCACCTCGGCAAGTATCAGGCGCGGGTCGCCGCCTCGAACATCGCCGGGGAGGACCGCGTCGCCGACTACCGCGCGATCCCGGCCGCCGTCTTCACCGACCCCCAGGTCGCGAACCGTCGGCACGACCCAGGGTGAGGGGCTCGTGACCGCGAGCTTCACGATCGACGGCGGGCAGGCTGTCGACGTACGAGCGGCCGCGCCGACCGGGCCTCGTCAAGCTCGCAGCCGACCCGGCGCGACGCGTGCTCGTCGGCGCGGTCGTCGTCGGCCCGGAGGCGGGCGAGTGGCTCGGGCAGCTCACGCTCGCCGTGCGCGCCGAGACGCCGCTCGACCTCCTCCTCGACACGATCCAGCCCTATCCGACGTTCTCCGAGGCGATCTTCGAGGCGCTCCTCGAGCTCGAGTCGGCGCTGGCCGGCTGAGGTGCCCGAGGGAGACTCGATCCACCGCGATCGCCGCGCGCCTGCAGGCCGCTCGTCGGCGAGCGCATCGAGGCGGAGAGCCCGAATCCGCGTGGCGCAGGCGACCGGTGTCGCGCGCGACGGTCGACGGGCGCGTTCTCGAGGGCGTGGAGGCGGTCGGCAAGCACCTCCTCCTCCGGTTCGAGGGAGGCGTCGTGCTTCGGAGCCATCTCCGGATGACGGGCGCTGGCGCGTCGGGCCAGGCGGCGCGACCGCGCCGCGGGACGCCCCTGGCTCGTTCTTCGCGGGGCTGAGTGGGAGGCGACGCAGTGGAACGGTCCCGTGCTCACGCTCGAGCAGCGCGCGGTCCGCGCGGCTCGGCCCCGACCTGCTCGCCGACTCGACGGAGGTCGAGGACGTCGTCCCCGCCTGCGGAACGCCGAGCCGAGCCGCCTCGTGGGCGAGGCGCTCCTCGACCAGCGCCTTGTCGCCGGGCATCGGGAACATGTGGCTCGCCGAGTGCCTCTGGCAGGCTGCGTCGTCTCGCCTGGCGGCGGCTTCTCGACGTGTCGGACGACGAGCTCGCTGCGGTTCTCGGGTGGGCGCAGCAGGCGATGCGCTGCCTCGGTCGCGGGGGTTCGGCCGCGCCGGTCGCCTACCGGCGGCCGGGGAGGCCGTGTCGCCGCTGCGCCACGCCGATCGAGTCGCGCGGGCCTCGGCGAGGCGAACCGGACGGCGTACTGGTGCCCGCGCTGCCAGCCGGACTGAGCCAGCGTGGCCGGCTTCGGGAGAGCGCGCAGCGGAGGGGGAGGGATTTGAACCCTCGAGAGGCTTGCACCCCTAACGGTTTTCGAGACCGCCCCGTTCGACCGCTCCGGCACCCCTCCGAGCGCCACAGCGTAGCCGCATGGGTCGCGCGTCGCCTTCAGTGACCCGCCTGGGCGCTCCGATATCCTGAGCGTTCCCGGAGAAGTGGCCGAGTGGCTGAAGGCGGCGCCCTGCTAAGGCGTTAGGTGGGGAAAATCCCTGCCTCGAGGGTTCGAATCCCTCCTTCTCCGCCTCAGGTCGCAGCCTGCGGCCGCATGCCGAGGCCGGCGTCAGCGCGGCCGTGGCCGCGCCGCGTCCCAGAGGAAGTAGACGAAGAGGCCGAGAATCGGCACGAGCAGGATCACGAGGATCCAGACGATCTTGCCGCCCACGCCGAGATCGGTGCGGCGGAGCACCCGGACGGCGACGAGGAGCCAGACGAAGACCCACACGACGAGGGCGCGGTCGGCGCAGGCCCATGCCGTACGTGTAGGCGAGAAGCGTCGCGAGCACTCGCGGGAACCTACAGCGGAGCGCGGTCGCGCGGCTAGTCGTGGATCCGGGCGATCAGCTCCTCGCGCCGGAGGACCTTGACCTCGATGCCGCCAAGCCGGACGTCGAAGCCGGACGTCGCGCGGGTACAGCACCTTGTCCCCGGCCTCGACGCCGTTCGCGTCCGAGCCGACGGCGGTCACGATCCCGGTGCGGCAGGGCGCGGCCTCGGCGCGGACGCGGGGAGGATGAGGCCCGGCCCGCGTCTCCGTCTCGTCGGCGATCGGCTGGACGACGACGAACTCGTCGAGCGGCTCGATGGTGACGTCCACGCTGCTGGACTCCTCGATCATGCTCCACACGATACGCCGAAGAGGCCGGGTGAGCGGCCAGGCGGCCGGCCTCGACGATTCGCTGCAGGAACTGCCGGGTCCGAGGCTCGCTGCGGCGCGCCGAAGATCTCCTCCGGCGGGCCCTGCTCGAGGATGACGCCCGGCGTCGAGGAAGCACACGCGGTGCGCGACGTCGCGGGCGAAGCCCATCTCGTGGGTCGCGATCGAGCATCGTCATCCCCTCCGACGCGAGCTCGCGGATCGCCTGCCAGCACCTCGGCGACGAGCTCGGGGTCGAGCGCGCTCGTCACCTCGTCGAGGAGGAGGAGCCGCGGCCGCATCGCGAGCGCGCGGACGATCGCGACCCGCTGCTGCTGGCCGCCCGAGAGCCGGTCGGGGTACTCGTCGCGCTTGTCCCGAGAGCCCGAAGCGCGCGAGGAGCTCGTCCGCGCGCGCGGGCCTCGGCGTCCTGTCGAGTAGCCCGAGCGCCTTCGTCGGCCCGAGCGCGATGTTCCGGAGCACGGACATGTGCGGGAAGAGATTGAACGCCTGGAAGACGATCCCGATCGCCTCGGCGCACGCGGTTCACGTCGACGCCGCGCGCCGTGACCTCCTCGCCGTGGAGCACGATCCGCCCGCGTCCACGGGCTCGAGGAGGTTGACGCAGCGGAGGAGCGTGGACTTGCCGGAGCCGGAGGCGCCGATCAGGCAGACGACCTCGTGCTCGGCGAGCGACGAGGTCGACGCCCCGCAGGACCTCGAGCCCGCCGAACGACTTGCGGAGGGCCTCGAGCGACGAGTGCGGGCACGCCCGGCGACGTGCTCACGCGAGCCTCCCCGCCTGTTGCCGACGCTTGTCCCTGGCGACGAGCCAGTCGGTGAAGCGGGCCATCGGCACGGTGAGCGCGACGAAGATGATCGCGGTCGCGATGTACGGGCGTGTAGTTGAACGAGGCGGCGACCTCGATCTGCGACTGCCGGAACGCCTCGACGACCCCGAGGAGCCCGACGAGCGCCGTGTCCTTGTGCAGCCCGATGAAGTCGTTCAGCAGCGGAGGGATGACGCGCCGCACGGCTTGCGGCACGACGACGAAGCGGAGCGCCTGGCCGTGGGTGAGCCCGAGCGAGCGGGCGGCCGCCGACTGGCTCGGGTGCACCGACTCGATGCCGGCACGGTAGACCTCGGAGACGTACGCGGAGTAGACGAGGACGAGCGAGACGACGCCCCAGAAGAGCGGGTCGATCGGGACGTGCGGCAGCTGCAGCGCCGGCACGCCGAACCCGAGGATGTAGATCACGAGGATCGTCGGTATCCCGCGGAAGAGGTCGACGTACACGACCGCGAGCACGCGGATCGGGAAGAACACGGGACCGGGGACGCTCCGGAGCACCGCGATCGCGAGGGCGAAGACGAGGATGAAGACCTCGGCGATCAGGAAGATCTTCACGTTCGTCCAGAACGCCGAGAGGATGTCCGGGAACGCCTCCTCGAACTCCTGCCGGCTGAAGAACGCGTCCTTGACGTCTTCCCAGCCGGCCGAGCGGACGACGACGAGGGCGACGACCGCGACGAAGACCGCAGTCGACACGAGGGCGACGACGACGCTCCGGCCGCCGCCGCCCGTCGTCAGGCCGCCGAGGATCCTCGAGCCGCGGTTCTCGTCCAGGGAGCTGCTACTTCAGGATCGGGGCGCCGGTCTTCCCCAGCCAGCGAACCTCGAGCCTCTTCAGCGTCCCGTCCCGGCGCATCGCGTTGATCGCCCTGTTCACGCACCGGACGAGCTGGTTCCCTTTCTGGAAGACGAGGCCGAAATGCTCCTTCGGGCCGAGCGTCGGCAGGCGCCCGACGACGGTCGAGCCGGGGATCTGGACGTTCGTGACGTAGCCCATGCTCGGGAAGTCGTGCACCATGCCGTCGATCTGCTTCGTCTTCACCGCCGTGACGACGTCGTTGACGGTGTCGTACACGCGCGGCGACTGGTCCGGCTTGATGTAGCGGACGATGTAGTCGTAGCTCGTCGTCCCCACCGACGCGCCGAGCCGGTACTTCTTCAGCCCGGCGAGCGAGCGGACCTTCGTGATCGGGTTCGACTTCAGGGCCGCGACCGCCTGGTTCACGACGTAGTACGACGTGCTGAAGGTGACGGCCTTTCGGCGCTCGGGCTTGTTCGACACCTGCGCGATGTAGAAGTCGAACGACTTCTTCCCGGGTGCGAACGACTTGAGGAACGGCACCGCCTGCCAGGTGACCTGCGCCCTCGTGAAGCCGAGCCGCTTGGCGATCCCGTACGCGACCGCCGACTCGTATCCCTTGCGCGTGCGGGGGTCGTTGATCTCCCAGTCCTTCGACTTCGAGCCTCCGAACCACCAGGGCTCGAACGCGGGATTGTCGGTCGCGAGCGAGAGCCGCCCCTCCTCGACGAGGTTCAGGCTCGCCTTCGCGCAACCCGCGATCTGGGCCGGCCCGGACGGGCTACCGGTGGCCGTCGCGGCGAGAGCGAGCGCGACGGCGAAGGTCGCAAGGGCTGAAGCGAAGAACGCGGGACGCATCGATCCTCTCCTCGGGTCGCGGGGCGCCGCGAGCGTACCACCCTCCGCAGGAGCGGAATCCGCTCGCGCGGATCCCGCTCGCGGGAAGATCCCCGAAGGCGGCCGCTTCGCGGCCGCTGCGCTTGCGGTGGGTGGAGTCGGCTAGCGTCTCGGCGTGGCGAGCCCGTTCATCGAGCTCGACGTCGGGGAGCGCGTCGTCAAGCTGACGAACCCGGACAAGGTGCTCTTCCCGAAGGCGCGCAAGACGAAGCGCGACCTCGCGGAGTACTACGTCGCCGTCGGGGAGGGCATCGTCCGCGCGCTGTACGAGCGCCCGACGCAGCTCCGCCGATTCCCCGACGGCGTGACGGGCGAGGTCATCTACCAGAAGCGTGTCCCGAAGCACCATCCCGAGTGGGTCGAGACGGCACGCGTGACGTTTCCCTCCGGACGCCACGCCGACGAGCTCTGCGTCACGGAGCTCGCGCAGGTCGTCTGGGCGGCGAACCTCGCCGTCGTCGACTTCCACCCCTGGCCGTCCCGCCGACGCGACACCGAGCATCCCGACGAGCTGCGGATCGACATCGACCCGCAGCCGGGGACCACGTTCAAGGACGCGAAGCGGGTCGCCGCGCTCGTCCGCGAGGTGCTCGCCGAGATCGGGTACACGGGCTGGCCGAAGACGTCCGGCAACCGGGGGATCCACGTCTTCTGCCGGATCGAGCCGCAGTGGGAGTTCCCGGTCGTGCGGCGGGCGGCGCTCGCGTTCGCACGGGAGGTCGAGCGGCGCCTGCCGCGGAAGGTCACGACCGCGTGGTGGAAGGAGGAGCGCGGGAAGCGCGTCTTCATCGACTACAACCAGAACGCGCGCGACCGCACGGTCGCGTCGGCGTACTCGGTGCGGGGGAGGTCGGATGCGACCGTCTCGGCGCCCGTGACCTGGGACGAGCTGCCCGACGTCGAGACCGAGGACTTCACGATGTCGACGATGCCGAAGCGGTTCGCGAAGCTCGGGGACCTGCACGCGGGGATCGACGACGCCGTCTGCGACCTCCGCGTCCTCCTCGAGTGGGTCGAGCGCGAGGAGAAGGAGGGGCTCGGCGAGGCACCCTACCCGCCGAACTTTCCGAAGATGCCCGGGGAGCCCCCGCGCGTGCAGCCCTCCCGGGCCCGCAAGGGCGACTGACTCAGCGGACGGTCAGGGACGCCGGCGCGTAGCCGGCCCGCGAGGCCGTCGCCTTCAGGCGGGCGGCGCGCGCCTGCTTCAGCGTCGCGGTCCCGTTCGCGGAGGTGCGGAGCGTCCGCCCGCCTGCCTTGACCGTCGCCCCGGACACCGGATCGCCGGCGTCGACGACGCGGAACGTAACGACTCGCCCTTTGCCGGCTCTCCGGCTCGACGCGGCGAGCTGGAGCTTCGGCAGGACCCGCTGGTGCCAGAAGGCGGAGCCGTCGTTCACGAGTAGGTCGAGCGGGCCCGCGGAGCCCTCGCCGTTCAGGCGGTAGACCGTTCGGCTCCCGGGCGCCCTGAGGGCGTTGACGCCGCCGACGCGCGTCGCCTGCCTGTTCGTGCGGGCGGCGAAGATCGTGCCGTTCACCTCCCACATGAGCCACAGCCGGCCCTCGGGCGCCGCGGCGACGTTGGCGTGCTCGTTGCGCGCCGCGCGGATCACGAGGTGGGGGCCGTGCAGTGTCGACCCTCCACAGGGCCAGCGTCGCGAAGGTCGGGTACCCCTGGCCGAAGAGGAGGTAGACGCCGGGCGCTCCGATCCGTCCCGTGAGCGAGGTGCGGTTCCCGGGGTAGATCGAGCTGCTGCCGACCACGGACCCGGGCGCAAGCCGACGACCGCCCTGCGGGCCGGCCGGGCCGATCGCGTTCACGTACAGCCCCGGCCCCGAGCTCTCGTTCGAGTAGAAGCCGACCCAGGCCTGACCGCTCGCCGAGTCGACCGCGACGTCGGGCGTGTACAGGCAGCAGCCGGTCTGCGGGATCGTGCTGTCGGGCTGCGCCGGATCGATCCCGTAGTGGAACCCGAGCCCGGGAGAGCCGGACCAGGTCGAGATCGGGGTCCCGTCCCTCGCGAGGCCCGCTCCCGCGACGCCCGTCGCGTACGCGTACGTCGCCTGCGCGGCCTTGCCCGGCTTCAGCGTCCAGGTCGCGCCGTTCGCCGGCGCGGTAGCCGTGTTCATCGCGTTGTTCGTCTCGCCGGGCGACGTCGAGCGGATCCCGCCGAAGAAGGCTCGAAGCGTCCCGTCGGGCATCCGGAGGAGGTCGGGATGAGACATCGCGGACCACCCGCCGAGCGCGACCGAGTCCTCGCCGACACGGCCGTTCGGCGCGACGGAGACGTGGATGAGGTCTTCCCTCGACCCGTTTCTGCGCGTGTAGAGGACGTGCAGGGCGCCGTCCGACGTGCGCGCCAGCCCGGGCTCGGCGAAGTTGAGCACCGTCCCCGGCAGGCGCGTCCACTGCCCTGGCGGCCCGGCCGCGGACGACGCTGCGAGGACGAGCAGCGCAACGATCGACGCGGCGACCCACCGGCGCGGCCTCATGGGCGCGAGCTTACTCCCCGCGGGGCAGGCGTACTACTCGAGGAGCGAGGTGACCGTGAGCCCACGCGGACGCGCGGGGCGGAGCTCGCGCCAGGTGCACTGCCCCGGCTCCTTGTCGTCGCGGAAACGGAGAAGCTTCGTCCCGTGACGGAAGCGGTTCGACTGCACCTTGTCGTACCGCACCTCGACGACGAGCTCCGGGCGCACCGGCGACTCCTCGAGCTCGCCGCCGCCCCACCGGTTCGGCTCCGAGAACCGACGCTCGGGCGCGTCCTCGAGCAGCGGGAGGACCCGCCGCGCGATCTCGTCGTGGCGCGCGGGCGCGACGGCCGCGGAGCCGACGTAGTCGAGCTCGCCGTCGGCGCGGTAGAGGCCGAGCAGCAGCGTCGCGATCCGATCGGGCTTCGACTTCCAGCGGACGCCGACGACCACGCAGTCGGCGGTCTTCTCCGGCTTCACCTTGACGACGCCGTCGCGCGAGCCTGGCAGATAGGGCGCGTCGCGCCGCTTCGCGACCACCCCGTCGAGCCCGAGGGCCTCGAAGCGATCGAGCCATGCGAGCGCCTCGTCCCGGTCCCGCGTGGCGGGGGAGAGGCCGAAGCGCTTCGCACTGCGCTCGAGGCGCGACCTCCGCTTCGACAGCGGGTCGCGCCAGACCTCCGTGCCCTTCCAGGTGAGGACGTCGAACGCGACGAAGCGCGCGGGGATCTCCGCGGAGAGCTTGCGCACGCGGCTGTCGGCCGGGTGCAGCCGCGTCTGCATCGAGTCGAAGTCGAGGACGCCGCCCCGCTCGATCACGATCTCGCCGTCGAGCGCCGAGCGCGGCGGGAGGAGCGCACCGAGCTCCTCGAGCTCCGGGAAGTAGCGGAGCAGCGGCCGCGCGTTGCGCGACCACAGCCTGAGCTCGCCCGAGCCGTTCTCGAGCAGGCCGCGGAACCCGTCCCACTTCGGCTCGTACTGCCAGCCGTCCCCCGCGGGCAGCTCGCGCACGAGCTCCGCCTCCATCGGTGGGAACGGGATCGCGGGATCGAGGTCGGCAGGCCGCTCGACGGGCTCGCGCGGGCCGATTCGAGCTCGGGCCATGGCTTGAAGCTACTACGCTCTCGCTCTCGTGCGTCGCGTCGTCGTCACTGGCCTCGGAGCCGTCACTCCCCTCGGCCACGACGCGCGCGCGACGTGGGAGGCCGCAGTGGCGGGGCGGAGCGGCGTCGACTTCATCCGCTCCTTCGACGCGAGCGAGTACCCGGTGCGGATCGCCTCCGAGGTGAAGGGCTTCGAGCCGGAGACCGTCGTCGGGCCGAAGGAGGCGCGCAGGCTGGAGCGGAACGTCGTGCTCGCGGTGGCCGCGGCGCGCGAGGCGTGGTCGGACGCCGGCGTCGGCGAGATCGACCCCGCCCGGGCCGGGATCCTCGTCGGCTCGGCGATCGGGGGTGTGATCGGCGTCCTCGCGCAGCACGACGTGCTGCGCGAGCGCGGCCACTCGCGGGTGTCGCCGTGGTTCATCCCGAACGTGCTCGTCGACTCGGCGAGCGGGCAGATCGCGATCGACCTCGGCCTCCGGGGGCCGAACTACGCGCCCGTCTCGGCGTGTGCAACGGGCTCGCACGCGGTCGGGGAGGGAGCGGAGCTCATCCGTCGCGGCGACGCGGATGTCGTGCTCGCGGGCGGCACCGAGGCCTGCATGCATCCGGTGATCCTCGCGGGGTTCTGCGCGATGCGCGGTCTCGTCGCCGAGGAGGAGGATCCCACGCGGGCCTCCCGCCCGTTCGACGCGACACGCTCCGGCTTCGTCATGGGCGAGGGCGCGTGCGTCCTCCTGCTCGAGGACCTCGACAGGGCGCGGGCCCGCGGCGCGCAGGTGTACGCCGAGGTGCTCGGCTACGGGACGTCGAACGACGCCCACCACATGGCGCAGCCGGACCCCGAGTCGGTCGGGGTGGAGGAGATGATGCGCGCCGCGCTCGTGCGGGCGGGGGTCGCACCCGAGCGGGTGGGATACATCAACGCGCACGGGACGTCTACCCCCCAGGGCGACCTCGCGGAGACGAAGGCGATCAAGGCCGTCTTCGGCGCGCACGCGTACGAGCTCGCCATCTCCTCGACGAAGTCGGTGCTCGGCCACATGTTCGGGGCGGCCGGGGCTGTCGAGGCGATGATGTGCGTGCTCGCGCTCCACGAGGGCGTGGTCCCGCCGACCATCAACTACCGCAACCCGGACCCGGAGTGCGATCTCGACTACGTCCCGAACGAGGCACGGCACACGCAGGTGGAGGTCGCGCTCTCGAACGCGATGGGCCTCGGCGGCCACAACGCCTGCGTGCTGCTGGGTCGGGCGTCCCGCTAGTCGACCTTGGGCGCCTTTCTGTCGACGACCTCTGACGTGAGCTCGTCGAGGGAGCCGACGACCACGTCGGCGGTGGTCACCACGTCCGCGGGCGGCGGGTAGCGACGGTTCGGGATCGCGATTACCCGCATTCCCGCCGCCGCGGCCGCGCGGATGCCGTTCGCGGAGTCCTCGATCGCCACGCAGCGCCCGGGCGGGACGCCGAGAAGGCGCGCGGCCTCGAGGTACACGTCCGGCGCGGGCTTCCCACGTTCGACCTCCTCGGAGGACACGGTCACCTCGAAGAGACCGGCGATGCCCGCGGCCTCGAGCACCGCGTCGATGATCGCCCGGTTCGATGACGAAGCGAGCCCGAGCCGGTACGCGCCTGCGAGCCGCCGCACGGCCTCGACGCCACCGTCGAGGAGCGGCAGCTCCTCGGCATACCGTGCGCGCATGCGCCGCACGACCTCGGCGTCGATCTCCTCCGGCGGCTCCGTGAGCCCGATCACGTCGTGCATGTACCGCGACCACTCGACCGAGCTCATCCCCATCATGTCCGCCTGCGCGCGGTCGTGCCAGCGTCCGCCGCGCTCGCGCGCGAGCTCCTCGCGGACCTCGTCCCAGACGTGCTCGGAGTCGACCAGGACGCCGTCGAGATCGAAGATCACCGCCTCGACGCTCACCGGTACTCGCCCCGAACACGGAGGAGCGGAGGAGCGTCCTCGCCGAGCTCGGTCTTCCGGACGGCGCACACGAAGAACGTGTGCGTGCCCACCACGAGCTCGTCCTCCAGCGAGCACTCGAGCCAGCCGAGGGCGCCGACGAGGAGCGGTGCGTCGCTCGCTCCCTCCGCGGTCCCGACCCCGTGCCACATCGCGATCGGGGGAACGCCGCGCGCGAAGTGCTGCGCGAGCCACTCCTGCCCCGCGGCGAGCAGGGAGATCGCACAACCGCCCGCCTCCCGCAGGAGCTCGTGCAACGCCGCCTCGCGTGAGACCGCGAAGCCGACGAACGGCGGATCGAGGGACAGCGACACGAGCGAGCCCACGGTGAGCCCGAGCTTCTGGCCGGATGCGTCGACCGTGACGACGCAGACCCCGGACGGGTAGCGTCCGAGGAGAGTCCGCGGGCCCTGGTCCGCCACGCTAGACGTGCTGCACGGCGTCGCGCGTGATGTCCGCGAGCGACGCACAGCCGGCGAGGCCGAGCGTGAGGTCGAAGTCCGCCCGCAGGTTGCGGATCACCTCGCGCACCCCGTCCTCGCCCCCGGCGGCGAGCCCCCAGACGTAGGGACGCCCGAGCCCGACCGCGTCCGCGCCGAGCGCCAGCGCCCTGAAGACGTCCGCTCCGGAGCGCACTCCGCTGTCGAGCAGCACCGGGACGCGGCCACGCACGGCCTCCACGATCGCGGGCAGCACGTCCATCGTCCCGACCGCGCCGTCCACCTGGCGGCCGCCGTGGTTGGAGACGACGATCCCGTCCATCCCGTGCGCGATCGCGGCCGCGGCGTCGGCCGGATGGAGGATGCCCTTGAGGAGGATCGGCAGTTGCGTCCGCTCGCGCAGGAACACAAGGTCCTCCCAGGAGAGCGACGGCCGCGAGTACGTCTCCACGAAGCGCCGGACGGCGGCGCGGGCGAGGCCGGAGCGGAGGCCGTCGAGCCGTCCGCCCGGGAACGCACCCGTCATCTCCCAGAGCGTGCCGATGGCGGCGAGGGAGATCCGGCCCGTCGACGGTGCGGCCTCGCGAAGGGTCTCCTGCAGCGCCTCGATGAACACCGGGTCGCTCGTGTACTGCGCAATCCCCTTCCCGCGCAGGAACGGCAGGTACGCGAGGTCGAGGTCGCGGATGCGCCAGCCGAGCATCGTCGTGTCGAGGGTGAGCACGATCGCGCTGCACCCGCACGCTTCGGCGCGCGCCACGAGGCTCGCGACGAGCTCGTCGGAGGTGCTCCAGTAGAGCTGGAACCAGCGCGGTGCGTCGCCGGCGGCCCGCGCACACTCCTCCATCGGCTGCGAGGCCTGGTTGGAGACGATCATCGGGATGCCCTCGGCAGCCGCGGCGCGCGCGACGGCGAGATCTGCGTCGCTGTGCGCCATCTCGAGCACGCCGATCGGGCAGAGCGCGAACGGGGAGGAGAAGGGCGTGCCGAGGATCTCGACGCTCGTGTCGCGGCGCGAGACGTCGCGCAGCATGCGAGGGACGATCCGCCAGCGCTCGAACGCGGCGCGGTTCTCGTGGATCGTCTCCTCGGCACCGGCGCCGCCCGCGACGTACGCGTAGGCCTCGGGCGACATCGCCTTCCGCGCCCGGCGCTCGAGCCGTTCGCTCGCGACGGGGACTGCGGGGTACGTACCCCGTGCGCCGCCGACGTAGATCTCGAACTGCCGCTCGCGCCCGATCCCAGGAGGCGGCCGGCCGATGCCCTCGTCGGTCACGGCGCGGACCCTAGTGCAGGCTCGGCGACGACGGCGGAGAATCGTCCCGGCATGAGCGTCGAGCACGTGCCCTACCCCGTGACGAAGCGGCTCCTCGACAAGGGGGTCGCCGTCGCGCTCGGGGTCGCGCTCGCGCCCGTCTTCGCCGTCGCGCTCGGCGCGATGGGGGTGGACATGCTGCGCGACCGGCGCCATCGCGGGCCGCTGCTCTATCGCGAACGCCGCATCTCGAGTGGCCGGGAGTTCGACCTCCTCAAGTTCCGCACGCTTCGCCGGGACGTGCTCGAGCAGCGACGCGGGCGGCGAGTCCCATGCGCGGCTCCTCGAGGCGGACGAGTCGAACCTGACCTGGGCCGGGCAGGCGCGTGCTCAAGCCGTGGTACCTCGACGAGCTCCCGCAGCTTCTGAACGTGCTGCGCGGCGACATGAGCCTCGTCGGCCCGAGGCCGTGGCCGCCGTCGATGGTCGCGAACCAGGTCGCGAAGGGCCACGACTACCGCACGCGCGTGGTCTCTGGCTGGACGGGCCCTGCCCAGGTGCAGAAGGGCGTCACCGAGCCGGCGGGCTACACGGAGCTGGACCTCGGCTACGTCGAGGCGCTGCGAACCTACAGCGGCGCTCGCCTCCTGAGGCACGACCTCTCGATCCTGTTGAGGACGGCCCAGGTCCTTGCCCGCGGGGAGGGATTGCGCTTCTGACGCGGTAGTTCACGACGTGACGATGCTGGCGTACACATTCGGGACGCTCCTCGCGACGGCGGCACTCGTCACGTAGATCCTCGTCTGGCTGATCGTCGCCGTCCGGGTCCTCCGCCGCAACGACCTCGGAGTCGGGGGCAAGCTGCTCTGGCTCGTCGTCATCCTCGTCCTCACGCTGCTCGGGCTGTTCCTCTACTTCCTGTGGGATGCGTCCAGGCCGCGTCGGCCAGTGCTACCTCGCGGCTAGGAATCGACCTTCGAATGGCGACCCGACCTCCTGGAGGCGATGCGTCGGAGCTCTTCCTCGAGATCGGCGATGCGCGCCTCGGCCTTCTGAGCTCGGTCGCCCTCGCCCTCGGCCAAGGCCGCGCCGAACGCGTCCCGCATCCGCCGGAGGAACCTCGTCGCCTCGGTGCGGCGCTCCTCGCCTTTCACGAGCCCCGCCGTGGAGCTGCCATCCCCGAAGAGCATGGTGCGAAGGCGGCGCTCCGCTTGCTGGTAGTCACGTTCGAGGTCGTCCGTCATGGGGATGCTCCGAGCACGCTCTCGCTGCTCTCGCCTTCCCTCGTCCCGCTCCCGCGTTCAGGGTACCCCGAAACGGGGGGCGAACGAGTGACGAGTCGCCGAGTGCCTGGGGACGTCGCGTCTTGCGAAGCTCGACTGGCGCGCCGCGAACGATGACGCGGCGGATGGTGACCGACGAGCGAGAGGAGCGTATCCTTCGCGGGCGGATTACCGTGAAGACGGCTACGCCGCCAGCCGTCGACGGTCGAGTCGTCCACTGAGGTTGCGGATACGAGCGGGGAGGCAGGCATCGAGAACATCGGCGCGCTGATCGCCAGAGCGGCGACCGAGCATGGGCGGCGCCCCGTGATCCTCGCGCCCGGCCGCGAGGCTCTCGGGTACGACGAGCTGCCGGGGTTGGTGGGCGCTGTCGCGGTTCGCCTGCGCGAGCGCGGGATCGGGGCGGACGATCGCGTCGCCCTCGTGACCCGGAACGGGCCCGAGGCCGCGCTGGCCTTCCTCTCGCTGGCGACCGCCGCGGTCTGCGCGCCGCTCAACCCGACCTATCGGCGAAACGAATACGACTTCTACCTCGGCGACCTGCGCGCCCGCGCCGTGGTGGTTGATGCAGGTGTCGAAGAGCCCGTGCGCGAGGCAGCGCGAGCCCGAGGGATCGATGTCATCGCCCTCGAGCTGCTGGCCGACGCGCCGGCCGGGTGGTTTGCGCTCGGCGAGCCGCTCGACGGGGCGGCGGAGCTTCCCGACCGCGATCCCGAGGACGTGGCGCTGCTCCTGCACACGTCGGGCACGACGGCGCGGCCGAAGCTTGTGCCGCTGAGCCATCGCAACTTGACCCTGTCCGCCCGGAACGTCGCGGCCACCCTCGGGCTTCGCCCCGAGGACCGCTGCGTCAACGTGATGCCGCTCTTCCACATCCACGGCCTCGTCGCGGCCGTTCTCGCGTCGCTCACGGCAGGGGCGTCGGTCGTATGCACGCCAGGATTCCATCCACGGCGGATCTTCGACTGGCTCGGCGAGCACGATCCGACCTGGTACACGGCAGTGCCGACCATGCACCAGTCGATCCTCTCCCGCTGGAACGAGCACGAGAAGGTCGCTGGTGCGAGCCGGCTGCGGTTCGCCCGCTCGTCGTCGGCCGCGCTTCCCGCACCCCTGCTCGCGCAACTCGAGCAGACGTTGGGCGTGCCTGTTGTGGAGGCCTATGGGATGACCGAGGCGGCGCATCAGATGGCGAGCAATCCCTTGCCGCCGGGTAAGCGCGTGCCTGGCTCGGTGGGGCTCCCGGCGGGGCCTGAGATCGTCGTGCTCGGCGCGAACGGCGACCCGCTTCCACCCGGCGAGGTAGGCGAGGTCGCGATCCGAGGAAGCAACGTCTTCTCCGGCTACGAGGCCAACCCGGAGGCGAACGCCGCCGCGTTCGTGGACGGCTGGTTCCGGACGGGCGACGAGGGCGTGCTCGACGGGGACGGCTACCTCGTGCTCCACGGACGCCTCAAGGAGCTCATCAACCGCGGGGGAGAGAAGGTCGCGCCGATCGAGGTCGACGAGCGGCTGCTCGCACATCCGCAGGTCGCGCAGGCCGTCACGTTCGCGATTCCCGACTCGCGGCTCGGAGAAGAAGTCGCAGCTGCGGTCGTGCGTGCGTCGGGGGCCGACGTCGGCGAGGCCGAGCTGCAGGACTTCGTGGCGCAGACGCTCGCGCCCTTCAAGGTCCCGCGCAGGGTCGTCTTCGTCGACGACATCCCCAAGGGGTCGACCGGGAAGATACAGCGGATCGGACTCGCGGACCGTCTCGGCGTCGAGGTCAAGGACGGCATCACCGACGATACGCAGCACGTCTCCCCGAAGACTCATCTCGAGACGGAGCTCGCGGCAATCTGGGCCGACGTCCTGGGCGTGGAGAGGGTGGGGATGCACGACGACTTCTTCGCCCTCGGCGGCGACTCGATTCTCGGAACGGAAGCCATCGCGAGGATCCGCGATCTCACGGGTCGCGACGACCTCCCTCTCGTCACGATCGTCCGCGCCCCGTCCGTTGCTGCCATGGCGCGCGAGCTGGAGGGCGGCGTCGCCACCCTCTCGGCCTCGGGTGCCGTCCCGATCCGGGAAGCAGGGTCGACGGCCCCGCTGTTCTTCGTCCACGGCGGCGACGGCGAGATCCTGCGCTTCGTCCCCCTCGCTCGCCGCCTGGGCCACGATCGCCCGTTCTACGGGCTTCGGGCGCGCGGAATCGATGGCGGTGCCCTCCCGGAGCCGCAGGTGGACGAGCTCGCAGCCGACTACGTCTCCGAGGTTCGCGCCGCCCAGCCGCGCGGTCCGTACGTGCTCGGAGGACTGTGCACGGGGGCGACGATCGCCCTCGAGATGGCACACGAACTCGAAGTCGCCGGCGAAGAGGTCGCCCTGCTCGTCCTCATCGACCCGCGCTTCCCACGTCCGACGGACCGGCGCTTCAGACTCTGGGAGGCGGCGAGAAAGTTCCGTGCGGAGCGATTCGGTCCGCGCGTGGTCGGCCGGCTCCGCCGGATGCTTGCTGCCGCGCCGGCACCCGTGGAGCCCGCGGAGGCTTGGCAGGCGTTTGAGCGGGCACGCGAGGAGCATCCACTCCGGCCCTCGGACGCACCCGCGGCGGTCATCTTCAGCGCCGACTTTCTCCGGTTCGGCGTGCCGGAGTGGAGCGCGCTCCGCATGGTTCGTGGTGTGCGGAGCGTGACTCGCGTGGACGCCACCCACGCGACGCTCTTCCGGCAGCCTGCCGTGGAGGAGCTGGCCGTGCAGATCGAAGCCGCGCTCGCGCTCGCCGACGGAGGTTCGTGAGCACCACGGAAGGAGCGGACGGCACGGTACACGTCTGGTCGTCGAGCGGCCGGCGATCCGGGAGCGACCAGGTGCTCCGCGCAGTCCTCGCGGAGCACATGGGGCTCCCACCCGACCGGGTCCCGCTCGAGAGAGCTCCCTCCGGCCGACCGACCGTCGGCGGTGCCTCTGGGCTCGAGGTGAGCGTCAGCCACACAGCAGGCCTCGTGCTCGTGGCGGTCGGTCGCGAGCGGCGAGTGGGCGTCGACGTCGAGCTCGTGCGCGAGCGACCGTTGCGGCTCCTTCCCGCACACGCGCTCGCGGATGCCGAGCTCGCCGTGCTCGAGTGCTGCCCCGTCGACAAGCGCCTCCACGCTCTGCTCCGGTACTGGGTACGCAAAGAGGCCGTGCTCAAGGCCGCGGGCGTCGGGCTCGCGATCGATCCCCGCGAGGTGGAGGTGTCGAGCCCGACCGAGTCGGCGCGTCTCGTCTCGCTTCCCGAAGCGCTCGGACGGCCGGCGGGCTGGTCGCTCGCCGATCTCGAGATTGACGGCTACGTCGCTGCTCTCGCCGTCGAGGGCCCTGCGCCGCGAACCGTCCTGCGCGAGCTTGCCGCGTGACGAGTCCCGCGAGAGCCCTGCGGCGTCGTCGTCGCAGTTGAGCGCCAGGACCCAGCCTGAACCCGATCCGATCGTCGGAGGCGCGGCCCGCACACGCAGTCAGTTCTCGGCAACGTCGAGCAGATACAGATAAGACTCGTCGCCGAACGCGTAGACCGCGGCTGCGAGACCACCCGGTATCGACTGAACGGCGGTGACGAAGCCCGTGAGCTCGAGGAGTCGGGTTTCGTCTTCGCGGTCCGCCACGTGCACTCGGCCGTCGTCATCCTCGGTCAACTTCAGTGCATCGAGGTGTGCGCCGCTGCCGATGTAGAGCGTCGGCTCGCCGTCCTGCCGCCGGATCCAGGCCAGCCCCCCGGTCCCGACGGTGTCGAGCACCCACAGCGGTGGGTCACGCGAGACGCGATAGGGGCTGTACGTCCCGTCCCAGGGGTAGCCATAGTCCGCCCCGCGGCTGATCGCGAGCACCTCTTCCCGCCGCCACCCGCCTTGTGTGGGGCCGTCGTTGTCTACCCCGAACAGCCGACCCTCGTCGTCGAATGTCAGGCCGTAGACGTTCCGCAGCCCCTTGGCGTACACCTGGAGGTCGCCGCCATCCGGTTCGAACGAGATCACCGTCCCGAGCAACCCGCCGTGCGGCCGCCGAAGGTCGCGTGCGAGAGCGGGCGTCGCGTACAAGAGGTCGACATGCCCGATCGACACGAAGATCCGGCCGTCGGGACCGACGGCGACGTCGTTGACACCGTGGTCAGTGTTCGCGAACGGGAGGTCGGCGAGCACGACACGGCGATCGGCCAGCGCTCCGTCCGGGTTGACGCGGAACGCAAGCACGCGTCCACGGGAGGTGCGGACGATCGTCCTCTCGCCGGCCTCGGGCGAGTCCTGACTCAGGGTGGGGCCCTTGCACACGGGGAAAGCCGGCTCGCACGGCAGCGGGCCGAGCTCGGCGACGAACAGCGTGTCGTCCTGGAGGGCGATTCCGCGGGGATAGGCCAGGCCGGTGGCGACGGTCGTGAGCCGAAGCTCGCCCCCCGAGTCGTTTGGCAGCTCGAAGCGACCGATCGTTCCCTCGCCGAAGGACACGTATCCCGTCGAGATGCTCCGGAAGACGATGTCCATTGGGTGGCCGGGCAGCCCGAACGTCGCTCGTATCTTCGCGCGTTCTACGACTCTCGGTCCCAAGTCTGCGGCTGACGAGACATGCCGCTCGGCAACCGGTGTGGCCAGAAGCGCCACTGCGACCGGGAGCGCGACGCCGAGCAGCAGCGCAAGGTCGCCGCGGCGAGCTCCGGCGGGCAACCATCCGACGATCGCATCCGCCACTCGCGTGAAGCGCCCGAGCAGCAGGTCTACGAACGCGACTCCTGTGACGAGTGCGAGGACGGCGAATGCGATCGACCAGGCGCGATCGCCGATTCGCTCCACGACCACGCGCGCCGTGTCGCCGTACGCGATCGGGAGGACAAGGCACACGACCAACCCCGACAGGGCAGGAACGACCAAGAAGCCCCAGAGACGAAGCCCGTCGGCGCTGCTCGTGCGCGACACGACGATGAGTGCGAGGCCGACCGCGAACAGGCTGACGAGCAGCCATTCGAACGCGCCGAGGCCGGTGAGCGACGTCACGCCAGCTGGCGCTCAGTGCCCGAAGAGTGTCGAGGAGATCCGGAGACGGGCCGACTGTAGATTGCCAATCGGCCCTCATCAAACCGGCTCAAGCGGCGGGGGTGGGATTCGAACCCACGAGGCGCTTGCACGCCCAACGGTTTTCAAGACCGTCCCGTTCGACCGCTCCGGCACCCCGCCGGAGCGCATTGTGACCGACGCCTAGGGCCGGATCTCGGCGGGCGCGCCGTACTGCAGGAGCACCTCGGGGACGCCGCCCTGCAGGTTCTCGAGGAGGGAGAGCAGGGCACGGTCCGTGACCATCGTCCCGTTGAGCGTGTGGGGGTGCTCGAGGCCGCGCTCGCCCCGATAGCGGATCCCGAGCCGGCGCGCCTGGTAGTCCGTGGTGTTCGAGCACGAGGTCACCTCGCGATAGCGCTCCTGGGCGGGGAACCACGCCTCGATGTCGTACTTCTTCGCGGCCGAGGCGCCGAGGTCGCCCGCGGCGACGTTCATCACGCGGTAGGGGAGCCCGAGCGCGTCGAGGAATCGCTCCTCGAGCTCGAGCATCCGCTCGTGCTCGTCCCACGAGGTCTCGGGCTCGACGAAGACGAACATCTCGACCTTGTTGAACTGGTGCACGCGGAACATCCCGCGCGTGTCCTTGCCGGCCGCGCCCGCCTCGCGGCGGAAGTTCGTCGAGAACCCCGCGTAGCGCAGCGGCAGCGACTCGAGGATCTCGCCCATGTGCAGCGAGGCCAGGGCGACCTCGGACGTGCCCGTCAGGTAGAGCCCGTCCGCCTCCAGCGCGTAGATGTTCGAGCGGTCGGTGGGGAAGAACCCGGTGCCGTACATCGCCTCCTCACGCACGAGGACGGGCGGAAGGACCGGCGTGAACCCGGCCTGCGCGAGGTGGTCGATCGCGAAGCGGTACAGCGCGAGCGCGACGAGCGCCGTGTCGCCGATCAGGTACCCGAAGCGCGCGCCCGAGACCCGGGCCGCGCGGTCCATGTCGAAGCGCCCCACCTCCGTGTGCTCGCGGACCTCGGCGAGGGACGGCGGCTCCCCGGAGCTGCGCACCTCGACGGCGTCCTCCTCGGTGTCCCCGTCCGGAGCGGACTCGTGGGGAGGATTCGGAACCGGGCCGAGCGCGGCGTCGCGCTCGGCCTCCGCTGCGGCGAGCTCGTCCTCGGCCGCCTTCAGCTCCGCCTTGACCGTCCGGAGCTCCTCGAGCTGCTCCGGCGTCGGCTTGCCGGCGAGCTTCGTGCGCGACCGGAGCTCGTCGACGCGGGGCACGAGGGACCGCCAGCGCTGGTCGGCGGCGAGGAGGGCGTCGAACGCCTCCGCGGCCCCCTTCCGGGCGAGCGCGGCGCGGACGTCCTCGGGGGCGGCGCGTGCCGCCTTCAGGTCGATCACGGGGGCAGTCTAGAAAGGCGTGCGGGGCGCTACTAGCTGCCGGCGACGCTCGAGACGTACGCGGCCACGTCCTGGATCTGCTGCTCGCTCAGCGAGGCCGAGAACGAGGGCATCGCACCCTGGCCGTTCGTCACGCGGTCGACAACGAGGTCGTGGCTCGGCTGGGCGTCGTCGAGGTTCGGGCCGACGGTGCCCGACGTGCCCGCGTCGGAGAGCGTGTGGCAGGTGCCGCAGCCGGACGAGCCGAGGAAGACCTCCTTGCCGGCCTCGGCGTCGCCTTCGTCGCTCGGCTCGGTCGTCTCGGTCTCGGTCGTCCCGGTCTCCGTCGTCTCCGTCTCGGTCGTGTCGGTCGTCGTCTCGGTGGTGGTCGTGTCCGTCGTCGTCCCGGTCACGGTGTCCGGCGTCGGCGACGCCTCCTCCTCGCCGCCGCAGCCGACTGCGGCGAAGCCGAGGGCGAGGACGAGAGCGGCGAGTACGAGAGCCGTCCTGCGCATCGACCGTCGATGCTAACGCACGCTGCCCGGGCTCCGCGGCGCCAATACGCGCCTACGAGGCCGCGAGCCGCTTCCGGACGCCCTTGAGCTTGAACGCGAGAAAGAGCTCGGTGATACCGCGCATCAGCGCGATGACGCCGACGTAGACCACGAGCAGGATCGCCTTGTCCCGCCAGTTTCCGGCCACCCAGAACGCGAGCAGGATCTGGGCGATGCCCGCGACGAGCTGGAGCCACCAGAGGTCGAACTCGTCCTTCGTCACGAACGCGACCGTGACGTCGAAGATGCCCCGGAAGAGGAGGAACAGCCCGACGAGCGCGGCAAGCGTGGCGAAGGTGTCGTACGGGTGCCACAGCGCGTAGAAGCCGACGAGGACGAAGAGCACGCCGAGGATCGCGTGCACGATCTTCCAGCCTCTCGTCGACACGGTGATCTCGAAGAACTCGTTGACGCCGGCGATGATCGCGACGACGCCGAACAGGTACGAGATCGCCGTGACGGTCGTGTAGTCCCACTGGAAGACGAGGAGGGCGAACACGAGCCACGCGATCCCGGTGAGGAGGAAGAGCCACCACTTTCCGGCAGCCTCCTCGAGGACCTCGCGCTCCTCGAACATCGTGTCGACGGTCGTCATGGTCGGTGCCTCCCGATCGCGGACGGATGCAGCGGCGTGTGCCGGCGATCGTCCCATACGATCCGGACATGCTGGTCGAGCGGAGCATGCATCCCTCCTGGCTCTCGAACGCCTACGTCCTCGGCGACGAGGCCCGGGGCACGGCGGTCTTCGTCGACAGCGGGGCGCCGCTCGAGCCGCTGCTCGCCCTCGTCGAGCGCGAGCAGCTCACGCCGACGCATCTGCTCGTGACGCACGGTCACGCCGACCACGTCGCCGGCAACGACGAGCTCGTCCGCCGCTTCGCGCTCGAGGTCACGAGCGGCTCGGTGGAGACCGGTGGTCTGCGGGTCGAGGCGCTCGCGACGCCCGGCCACTCCGAGGACGGTGTCTCGTTCGTCGTCGGCGAGGAGCTGTGCTTCACCGGGGACACGCTCTTCCGTGACGCGGTCGGAGGCGGCCCGGCAGAGGAGCTGCGCAGGTCGGTCATGGACGCGCTCATGGCGCTGCCGCCGGAAGTCCGCGTCCTCCCCGGCCACACGGACGAGACGACGATCGGCCGGGAATGGGAGGAGAACCCGTTCGTCCGCTACTGGCGCGGGCTCGAGGGCGAGGACGGCCGGCCCTGCCGCGTGCACGGCGAGGACGCGACGGTCGTCGTCTGGTCGCCGGACTACGACGGCAAGGGCAAGGCGCTCGTGCGCCTCGCGGGCGGCGACGAGGCGATCGTCGGTGCCTCCCGCATCGAAGGTCTCTGATACCCCGATGGGGTATATGACTGTCCCGGCAGGTGACGGTCACCTGCTCGCCCCGAGAGGAGAGGCGTGAGGAACGGTCACCTACAACGTCCCTGCCATTCACTGCGCGCACTGCGCGATGTCGATCCGCGAGGAGGTCTCCGAGGTGGAAGGCGTCGAGGACGTCGACGTCGATCTCGAGACCAAGGTCGTGACGATCCACGGGCGCGCGCTCGACGACGCGGCGCTCGCGCCGCGATCGCGGAAGGGGGTACGAGGCAGCGTGACGACGACGGTCGAGCCGGACGCGCGGGTCGAGCTCGCGCTCGAGGGGATGACGTGCGCCGCGTGCGCGAACCGGATCGAGCGCAAGCTGAACAAGCTCGACGGCGTCGAGGCGTCCGTGAACTACGCGACCGAGCAGGCTGCCGTCCGCTACGACGCGGGCCGGGTCGCCGTCGCCGACCTGATCGGCGCGGTCGAGGCGGCCGGCTATCACGCGCGGCCCGCCGCGGATGCCCGCGGGGCCGAGGACCGCGCGGCTGCGCTCCGGAGGCGGCTCGCGGTCGCGATCACGCTGACCGCGCCGTTGACGGCGCTCGCGATGCTGCCGCCGCTGCAGTTCGAGGGCTGGGAATGGCTCGCGCTCGTGCTCGCGACGCCTGTCGTCTTCTGGGCCGGCTACGGGTTCCACCGCGCGGCCGTCCTCAACGCGCGCCACGGCGCGGCGACGATGGACACGCTGATCTCGATCGGGACGCTCGCCGCCTGGGCCTGGTCGGTCGTCGCGCTCGTCGCCCTCGACGACGCCCACACGTACTTCGAGGTCGCTGCCGTGATCACGACGCTGATCCTCGTCGGCCGCTACCTGGAGGCGCGCGCGCGGAGGCGGTCGGGCGCCGCGATCCGCGCCCTGCTCGAGCTCGGCGCGAAGGAGGCACGCGTGCTCCGCGACGGCCTCGAGGTCTCCGTCGCGATCGAGGAGGTCGGCCGCGGCGACCTGGTCGTCGTCAGGCCAGGGGAGAAGATCCCGACCGACGGCGTCGTCGTCGAGGGCGAGTCGGCGGTCGACCAGTCGATGCTGACCGGCGAGCCCGCGCCTGTCGACGTCGGCCCCGGGTCGGAGGTCGCCGGCGCGACCGTGAACACCTTCGGGCGCCTCGTCGTCCGCGCGACGAAGGTCGGCGCCGAGACCGCCCTCGCCCAGATCGCCCGCCTGGTCGCCGACGCCCAGGCCGGGAAGGCGCCGATCCAGCGCCTCGTCGACCGCGTCTCGAGCGTCTTCGTCCCGATCGTGCTCGCGATCGCACTCGTCACGCTCGCCGGGTGGCTGCTCGCGACCGGTGACGCGACCGACGCGTTCTCCGCCTCCGTCGCCGTCCTCATCATCGCCTGCCCGTGCGCGCTCGGGCTCGCGACGCCGACCGCGCTCATGGTCGGGACGGGACGCGGCGCGCAGCTCGGGATCCTCATCAAGGGCCCGGAAATCCTCGAGCGGACGCGCCGGATCACGACCGTCGTGCTCGACAAGACGGGGACCGTCACCGAGGGGAGGATGGAGCTCGCGGACGTGACCACCCTGGACGGGGCGTCGCGCGCGGACGTCCTCCGCCTCGCCGGGGCCGTGGAGGCTGCCTCCGAGCACCCGATCGCGCGCGCGGTCGCCGCCGCCGCCCGGGCCGAGGTGGGAGAGCTGCCGGTTGTCAGCCGCTTCCGGAACGTCCCTGGTGTCGGCGTCACCGGGCTCGTCGAGGGCCACGCGGTCGAGGTCGGCCGCCTGGATGGCACGATCGCCGTCTCCTGGGACGGCGTCCCGCGAGCGACGCTCGCGGTGCGCGACGCGGTGAGGCCGACGAGCGCAGAGGCCGTCGCGGATCTCGAACGGCTCGGGCTCGTGCCCGTGCTTCTCACGGGCGATGCGCGGGCGACCGCCGAGCGCGTGGCGGCCGAGGTCGGCATCGAGCGCGTCCTGGCGGAGGTCTACCCGCAGGACAAGGCCGCAGAGGTGAAGCGACTGCAGGACGCCGGCGAGGTCGTCGCGATGGTCGGTGACGGGATCAACGACGCGCCTGCGCTCGCGCAGGCCGACCTCGGGCTCGCGATCGGGACGGGCACGGACGTCGCGATCGAGGCGTCCGATCTGACGCTCGTGTCCGGCGACCTGCGTGCAGTCGGGGACGCGATCGCGCTTGCGCGGCGGACGCTCCGGACGATCAAGGGCAATCTCTTCTGGGCGTTCGCGTACAACGTCGCCGCGATCCCGCTCGCCGTCGCCGGCCTGCTGAGCCCGGTCGTCGCCGCGGCGGCGATGGCGTTCTCGAGCGTCTTCGTCGTCACGAACTCGCTGCGGCTCCGCCGCTTCCACTCGGCGCGAGAAAGGAGCGCGACGTGAGCCGCTCCGAGACGCACGCCCCGGGCTACGCCGCGGACAAGGAAGCGCTCGTCCGGCGCCTGCACCGAATCGAGGGCCAGGTGCGCGGGATCGAGCGCATGGTCGCGGACGACCGCTACTGCATCGACGTCCTCACGCAGATCGCGGCGGTGAACACCGCGCTCGAGAGCCTCGCGTTCAGGATCCTCGACGACCACGTGAACCACTGCGTCGCGGACGCGCTGGCCTCCGGCGACGAGGCGGAGGCGGCCGAGAAGGGCAAGGAGCTCCTCGACGCGGTGCACCGCTTCTCGCGCGTTCGCTGAGCCTTCCGCAGGACCGGAATCCGCCCGCGCGGATCCGGTCCGCGAGATTCCCGAAGGCGGCCGCTTCGCGGCCGCGGCGACTGCGTCAGCATCGAGGTTTCCTACGATCGCCGGGTGCCCGAGCGCACCCTCACCCGGCGCGAGCTGAACCGGGCGCTGCTCGCGCGACAGCTCCTGCTCGAGCGGGCCACGCCATCGCTTCCGCGGGCGGTCGAGCGGATCGGCGGCATCCAGGACCAGTACGCGCCGAACGCGTACCTCCGGCTCTGGTCGTGCCTCGAGGGGTTCGAGCGGGACGCGCTCGACCGCGCCCTCGTGCGGCGCTCCGTCGTCCAGGGCACGCTCATGCGCGGGACGATCCACGTCGTCTCGAGGTCGGACTACGCGCTCTTCGCCGCGGGGATCCGCCGCGCGGGCCAGGAGTGGTGGCGACGCGTGAACAAGGTTCCGGCCGATCTCGACATGGAGCCGTTCGCGGAGCGGGCACGCGCGTTCTTCACCGGGACGACGAGGACGCGCGCCGAGGTGGACGAGTTCCTGCGCGCGAACGACTTCCCGCGTGCGAGCCCGTGGGGGTTCGCGCACTGGGTCGACCTCGTGCGCGTGCCTCCGGCCGGGACCTGGGACAAGCGCCGCGCCGACACGTTCGCCCTCGCCGAGGAGTGGGTCGGGCCGCTCGATGCGACCGAGGAGGACGGGCTCGAGCACCTTGTCCGCCGCTATCTCGCCGCGTTCGGGCCCGCGCCACGGTCGGACGTCGCCTCCTGGGCGGGCCTGAAGCCCGGGCTCCTCGCCAGGGTGCTCGAGCGGGTGACTCTGCGGCGCTTCCGCGACGAGGACGGGACCGAGCTCCTCGACCTGCCCCGCGCGCCCCTACCCGACCCCGAGACGCCCGCACCCGTGCGCTTCCTTCCCACCTGGGACGCCGCGCTGCTCGTGCACGCACGCAGGACGGGGATCCTCCCCGAGGAGTACCGGCCGGTGATCTTCTCGACGAAGATCCCTCCCTCGGTTCCGACCTTTCTCGTCGACGGGGCGGTGGCGGGCACGTGGCGGCACGAGCGAGGGAGGATCGAGCTGAGCCCGTTCACGAAGCTCGACCGCGCGGTGCTCCGGGAGCTCGGCGAGGAGGCCGAACGCCTCGCGGCGTTCCACGAATGACGCACAATGCGCACTCGATGACCGACCCGGCTGTCGAGCACGAGCACTCCGAGGCCTGGCGTCGCCTCCTCACCGGCGAGCTCGGCCAGCTCAAGTACTTCCGTCGCCTGCTCGGGTGGATCCCGTCCGGCCCGCGCTGCAAGCTCTGCCTCGCGCCGCTCAAGCCGCCGGGAAGCATCGTCCTGCGCCCGGTCGGATTCGGGCCCTCCCGTCTGAACCGACGCCTGTGCCGGGCCTGCTTCCGCGGCGTCGACACGCGGCCGGGCGGAGCGGAGATCGAGCTCTCCCTCCTCTTCGCGGACGTGCGGGGCTCCACTGCCCTCGCGGAGCGCCTCCCTCCGCACGAGTTCTCGCAGCTGATCTCGCGTTTCTACGGCGCGGCGGCGCGCGTCGTCGATCGGTGGGACGGGCTGGTCGACAAGTTCGTCGGGGACGAGGTGGTCGCGCTCTTCGTGCCTGGCTTCGCGGGCGAGGATCACGCCGGCCGGGCGGTGTCGGCCGCCCGCGATCTCCTTCGCGAGACGGGGAACGACGGCGGCGAGGCCTGGCTCCAGGTCGGGGCGGGCGTGCACACCGGGGTCGCGTTCGTCGGCCGCGTCGGCGAGGGGGACGCGTGCGACTTCACCGCGGTCGGCGACGCCGTGAACACCGCGGCCCGTCTCGCCTCCGAGGCCCTGGCAGGAGAGATCCTCGTCAGCGCACGCGCGGCCGAGGCCGCTCGCCTCGACACGGGCGGGCTCGACTCCCGCACGCTGTCGCTCAGGGGCAGGGACCAGACGGTCGAAGCCTGGGTCGCAGGCGCCTCGGCTTCGGGCTAGGCGCCGCCCGCGAAGCGCCGGAGCTCGCCCTCGACGACCTCCGCCCACCGCCCCGCGCGAGGGAGCGGCACGAGGCCGCCCCACGGAGCCCGCACCGCAACCCCGTGGACGGCGCCGGGGACGAGCGTGTAGCTGCCCTCGGCGCCGGCCGCGCGCGCCCGCTCGAGGCCACGGCGCGAGAGCGCGGGGGAGACCCCCGGGATCCCCGGGAGCGCGCGGTCGAGGGCGCCGTGCACGACGGCGAGGCGCTTGCGCGCGACCGGGGAGACGTCGAGCTCGTCCGGGATCCAGGGGGCGAGCGCGACGATCCCGCGGACCGAGGGCTCGCTCGCGACCGAGATCGCGACCGCCCCACCCATCGAGAACCCGAGAAGGAGCACCCGCTCGGCGGAGACCTCTCGAAGGGCCGCCCGCGCGTCCTCGACGCACAGGTCGAGCCTTCGCCACGACCGCACGCGGTAGCGCACCTCGGCGAAGGACAGCTCGGGCGCGCGCGGCGCCAGGCGGCGCACGAGCCACTCGACCGATGCGCTCCACGTCCCCTCGAGCTCGCGGGCCCGGCCACCGTTCACGCAGACGACGGCGCCCGCGCGACCGTCGCCCGTGCTGCGCAGCTCGGCGCCCGTGGCGAGACGGGTCACGTGTGCGCGCGCGGGAGCTCGTAGCGAACGAACAGGTGCTCCTCGTGGCGGCGGAGGCTCAGGAGGCGCAGGCCGACCGGTGGCAGAAGATCCGCAGCCTCGACGAGGCGCAGCCTGCTCTCGGGCCCGGCGTCGCCGGCAAGGAGCGGCGAGACGGTGAGGAAGAGCTCGTCGACGACGCCGCCCTCGAGCAGCGAGCCGAAGGCGTGCGGGCCAGCTTCCGCGAGGATCAGCCGGTGCCCGCGGTGGTGCAGGGCGGCGACGATCGCGTCCGCGGGCACCTCGACGTCGTCGCCGAGCGCGACCACGCTGGAGGCATCGGGCAGCCTCTCGCCGAGGTGGTGGGCGCCTCGCTCGCTCGTGAGGACGACCGCGCCCGAGGCGAGCAGCGGATGGGCGGGGTCGATCGAGCCGCGGCCCGTGAGGACGGCGATCTCCGGGCGCTGCGGGCGTCCGCGACGCTTCCGCAGCTCGGCGAAGGCCAGCGCCGCCGGCGGGTACACCTTCTCCGGCAGCCACGTCCCCTGCGGCGAGGCCCGCAGCACGCCCGAGCCGATCAGGACGACGTCGGCGAGCGCGCGCAGCAGTCCCATCACGAAGTGGTCGGCCCTGCTTCCCGCAGCGACGACCGTGTTCGACTCCGGGATCGACGGGATGGCGACGACGCCGTCGAGGGTCGCGACGAAGTTCGCGAAGAGCCGTGGCTCGTCGAGCCCGAGCGACCCGTCGTACAGGCGCTCGAGCTCGGCCGGGAGCTCGCCGGCCGGGAGCCCGTCCGCCTCGTACAGACGCTCGAGCGGGGTCACGTCCCCGGCGCCTCGCGCACCCAGTCCGCGAGCTCGGGCAGGAGCGCGGGGTCGATCCCGTGGCCGAGCACCGGCGACTCGCGGTAGAGGACCTCCGCCCCGGCACCCTCGAGGAGCGCCCGCGCACGGCGGCCCCACTCGACCGAGATGACCGGGTCGAGCCCCCCGTGGCCGATCGCGACCCGAGGGAGCGGGGGGTCGAGGTCGAGCTCGAGCCCCGTGACGGTCGGAACGAACCCGCTGAGGGCGACGAGCGCTGCGGGACGCGGCCGGTCCTCGCCGAGGCCGAGCGCGTACGTCATCACGGCCCCCTGCGAGAAGCCGCCGAGGACGGTGTGCTCCGCGGCGATGCCGGCTTCCTCGCGGAGCCCCTCGAGCCACTCGCCCACCAGGGCGTAGGTCGGCGAGAAGGTCGAAGGGTCCGGGTAGCCGATCTCCTGCACCGCGTACCAGTGAGCGCCGCCGGGTGGCAGGCGCAGCGGCCCGCGCGGCGTCACCCCGAGCAGGCGCCGGTCAGGGTCGAGGAGGTCGAGGAGCGGGAAGAGGTCGCGCTCGTCCGCGCCGCGACCGTGGAAGAGCACGAGGAGCCCGTCCGGGTCGCCGGCGGCGGGACGCATGAGGAAAGCGAGGGCGTCGGTGGGCAAGCGCAGGAGACCGTACTTGAGGCTCGATGGAAGGTTCCCGCGGGTCGGATGACGGCACGACGCGGCGCCGGTCGACGCCCCCGCACAGGTTTCGAGCCTGCACGAGCCGTGCCGGCGTCGCCCGGCTCGGCCGTGACCGCCCCCGACGGCGCGCCGACTCGACATTGAGCCTCTAGGCTTCCGGTCCCGTGGAAGGCCGTCCGCAGAAGCACCTGGCCCTGATCCTCGCGCGCGAGCTCGCGTCCCAGCTCGCGACGGCGACCTTCATCGCCGACGCGTCGGGGGGCCTCGTGTTCTTCAACGAGCCCGCCGAGGAGATCCTGGGGAGGACGTTCGCGGAAGCCGGCCCGATGCCTGCGGAGGGGTGGGCGTCGCAGTTCAAGCTCGAGGACGTCGACGGCGCGCCGTTGCCGATGGAGCGGATGCCCGCCGCCGTGGCGTTGCTGGAGCGGCGGCCTGCGCACGGTCAGCTCTGGATGACGGGCCTCGACGGCCAGCGCCGGCTCATCTCGGTGACCGCCGCGCCGCTCTTCTCGTCGCCGACCGAGTTCGTCGGGATGATCGCCCTCTTCTGGCAGGAACCGACCGCGGGCGACGGCTGAGTGGCCCTGCGGGCACGGATCTGGGGCTGTCGTGGATCGCTGCCCACGCCGGGCGAGGCGACGGTCCGCTACGGAGGGAACACGCCGTGCGTCGAGATCCGCACGGACGACGGCGACCTTCTGATCCTCGACGCGGGGACGGGAATCAAGCGCCTCGGCGCCGACCTCGAGCCCGACGGGCCGGTGCACGTCCTGCTGACGCACCTCCACCTCGACCACGTGGAGGGCCTGCGTTTCTTCGCGCCGTTGTGGCGCCCGGGCGTGGAGCTGCACATCTGGGGCCCGCCCTCGCCGCTGCACACGCTCGAGGAGCGGATCGCGCGCGCCTTCTCGCCGCCGCTCTTCCCGCTCGAGCTCGCGGACACGGCGGCGAGAGTCATCTTCCACGACGTGCCGCACGAGACGTGGGAGATCGGCGGCGTGCGCATCGACGCCCAATCCGTCTCCCACCCCGGTCCGACGCTCGGGTACCGGCTGTCGGCGAACGGGAGCTCGTTCGCCTACATCCCGGATCACGAGCCCGTCCTCGGCGTCGAGATGGCGGACCTCGCGCCGGAGTGGATCTCCGGCCACGGGCTCGCCGAGCACGTCGACGTGCTCTTCCACGACTGCCAGTTCAGCGAGGCCGAGTACACATCGCGGGTGGGCTGGGGGCACTCGAGCGTCGCACACGCCGTCGAGTTCGCCCAGCGCTCGGAGGTCGGGAGGCTCGTGCTCTTCCACCACGACCCCGACCGCTCGGACGAGGGGGTCGACGGGCTCGTCGAGCGTGCGCAGGAGCTATGGGACGGCGCCTCCGCGGCGCCTCCGGTCGCGGCCTGCGAGGGCATGACCCTCGAGCTCCCGTAGCGGGCCTCCTCGCCGTGCCGGGGTGGACTGGACCCGACCGCGCGAACGGCGCGGCTGTGCAAGGCTTCGCGCCGTGCGCTCGGTGGAAGCGTCGGAGCGCGCGTCAGGGAGAGCGTTGTCCCAGGGGAGTCAACGAGAGGGAGAGTGAGAATGACCGCTTCTCGAGCTCGCGTGATCGTGTCGGTCGTCGGCGCGCTCGCGCTCCTCGTCGGAGCCGGCGCGGGCGCCGCGTCCACGACGGGGGTCGCAGGTCCGGCACAGGCCGGTGGAAAGGAGTCCGTCATCTTCTTCGCGGCCGACGGCCTGCGTCAGGACCTCGTCGAGTCCTACGCGGCGAACGGCGCGATGCCGACGATGGCGAAGCTGCTGCGCTCCGGCGCCAAGGCCGCGGGCGGCGGGCTGCTCACGCAGGCGCCGCCGAACACCGGTGCGGGCTGGTACAGCCTCGCGACCGGCGCCTGGCCGGGCGTGCACGGGTCCACGAACAACACCTTTCACGTCAACGGCCAGCCGTTCGGCAACCGCACGGCGGCGTTCGACACGGGCGTCGTCCAGGCCGAGACTCTGGCGCAGGCCGCCGAGCGCGGCGGCGAGAAGGTCGCGCAGATCGAGTGGGCGGGCGGACGCGTCGGCGCCATCGACGGCCCGACCGTGGACTTCCGCGGCTTCTTCTCGGGCCGCGGCGTGACCACGAACTTCATCGCGGCGACCGACGACGCGGCCTTCACCGCCGCCTTCGGCCTCCAGTTCGACCATCCCGCCGGCTTCGCCGGCCAGCCTCCGTTCGCGGGCGCCGCGCCGACGAACGCGACGGGCTGGACCGGAGTCCCGCAGTCCTTCAGCCAGGCGAGGGAGATGCGGATGCGCGTGCTCGACTTCGGCACGGACAAGTACGGGCTGAACGCGTACCTCTTCGACTCCACGAACGACAGCACGGTCAACTACGACCGCGTCCTCTTCTCACCGACGAAGAACGGCGCGGACCGCGTCGCGACGCTTCGCCGCGGGGAGTGGGGCGACGTCAAGGTGAAGATCGTCGGCGGCGCCCTGAACGGCCTCACGGCCGGGATGCTGGTCAAGGTCGAGGAGCTGAACGCGAGCCTCTCGCGCGTGCGCCTCTTCCACACTTCGGTGACACGGGCGAACGCGAGCTGGGTCGGCTGGTCAGAGCCCGGCTTCACCGGCGACTTCGCCGAGTACGTCGCGCAGAAGTTCCCGACCTCGACCGCTGCCGACTTCGCGGTCCTCGAGGCCGGCATCGTGAGCGAGGAGACGTACGTCGAGCAAGGGCTCTACTGGTCCACGGGACACCACCCGCTGATCAAGTACATCCTCGAGAAGTACAAGCCGGACCTCGCGATGGTCGGCGTCCCGACGACCGACGAGTTCCAGCACCAGTTCCTCGGGCTCGTCACGCAGACGCTCCCGAACGGGGCACCGAACCCCGCCTTCGACGACGTGCAGGTGAACGGCACGCCGGACGGCCGCGTGGCGCAGCGCCGCGCGTTCATCCGGAGCGCGTACGTCGAGGCCGACAAGACGCTCGCGCTCGTCGACTCGCTGATGCCGAACAACTCGTCGAAGCTCGTGTCCTCGGACCACGGCTTCGCGCCGCAGTTCCTCGCGATCGACGCGAGCAAGGTGCTCGTCGACCTGGGGCTGCTCTCGACCCCGCAGACGTCGAACTGCCGTCCGGCGACGGGTGAGACCATCGGCAAGGCGAAGGCCTGCTGGGCCGGCGGCACCGTCCAGATCTACCTCAATCTCGCGGGCCGCGACCCGGCCGGCGGCGGCTTCACGCAGGTCGCTGCCGCGGACGAGGCGGCGACGGTGGCGGCGATCAAGGCGAAGTTCCTCGGCCTCGTCGACCCGAACGACTGGACCGGGAACGGCCAGCCGGAGGGCTTGAAGGTCATCGACCGCGCCTTCACGAAGGCGGAGGCGCGGCACATCCCGAACGGCGCGGGCTCGACCGCCGACATGGCGCACCCGACCCGCACGGGCGACCTCGTCGTGTTCTCCTATCCGCCGTACCAGTTCGACGCGGCGACCCCCGGGACGCTGTTCGCGCGCTCGGCCTTCTTCGGCCAGCACGGGTACGTCCCCGACGTCCAGGACCTCGCGGACAACATCAACATGCGGGCGACGTTCATCGCCGGCGAGGGGCAGATCCGCCCGAACGTCGTCGCGAACGGGCTCCGCTCGATCGATTTGGCGCCCACGATCGCCTACATCCTCGGGATCCCCGAGCCGCAGCACTCGCAGGGCGTCGTCCGGCTCGACCTCATCCGCGGCGGCCAGTCGCGGACGCTCGTGCCGTTCATCGGTCTCAACGACTTCCACGGGCAGCTCGAGCCGACCTCGTTCTCCATGGACGGGCGAAACGTCCCGGTCGGCGGCGGGGCGTTCCTCGCCACGCTGTTCGACGAGGACGCGGCAGCGTTCGCACGGGGCTCGCTGCTCCTCGCCTCCGGCGACAACGTCGGGGCGTCGCCGCCGAACTCGGCGCTGCTCGAGGACATGCCGGCGATCGACGTCGAGAACGCGTGGGGCATGGATGCGACCTCCTACGGGAACCACGAGTTCGACTACGGGGTGGAGCGGCTGCAGCGCCACCAGGACCGGGCGAACTTCCCGTTCCTCGGCGCGAACATCGTGTCCGCCGCGACGGGGCAGAACCCGGACTGGGTCGAGGGGACGCACGTCTTCACCTCGAACGGCCAGCGGATCGGCGTCATCGGGATCGAGCTCGAGGTGACGCCCGAGCTCGTCAAGGCCGGCAACACCGCGGGACTCCGGTTCCTGCCCGAGCTGCAGACGATCCGGACCGAGTCTGAGCGTCTCCGCAGCGACGGCGTCCGGATCCAGGTCGTCCTCATCCACGACGGGACGGGCACCGGCTCGAACCGCGTGAACGACGACCCGGCCGTCCCCTGGGAGGGTGCGATCGTCGAAATCGCGAAGGGCCTCCAGGACACGACCGTGGACGTCATCAGCGCCGGTCACACGCATCGCGTCTCGAACACGATGGTCGGCGACATCCTGCTCGTGGAGGGCATCAACGCCGGCGCGAGCTACTCCGTCGTGCAGATGGTCGTCCAGGGCGGCGATGTCGAGTGGGCCGGCGGTGCGACCCGTATCGCCAAGAACCTCGGCGTCGCGGCGCGGGCGGACGTCCAGGCGATCGTCGACAAGGCGAACGCCGACACGGCCGTGCTGCGGAACAAGGTGATCGGGACGCAGCAGTTCGACATCAAGCGTGCTCCGACCCGGCTCTTCGAGTCCGCGATGGGCAACCTGGTCGCGGACGCGATGCGTGTCGCGTACCCAGGTGTCGACGGCGCCTACACGAACTCGGGCGGCCTGCGTGCCGACGTCAACTGCACACCGCCGAGCGCCGGCGAGCAGCCGTGCGAGATCACCTGGGGCGAGATGTTCGGCGTGCTGCCGTTCGGCAACCGGACGGTGATCCTCACGTTGACGGGGGCCCAGCTGGAGGCGGCGTTCTTCAACGGCTTCAAGCCGTTCTGCGACCCGGCGTTCTCCGACCGCACGGGCCGGTTCCCGCAGATCTCGGGTCTGAAGGCGACGTTCTCCTGCAACGGCATCAACCCGGTGATCACCGGGATGTGGAAGACACCGCAGGGCATCGGCGGGCCGCAGATCGCGATCGGTGCCGCGGACGCGGTCCGCTTCGTCACCAACGACTTCATGTACACCGGAGGCGACGGCTACACGATGTTCGCCCAGGGCACGAACGTCCTGCAGCCGGGGGACGACCTGCTGCAGGTCACGATCGACTACATCACGGCCAACTCGCCGGTCGGGCCGGTGGTCGAAGGCCGGATCGTCGGTCCGTAGCACCTCGAGGAGGGGCCGGCCGCGCGCGGGTGCGGCCGGCCCGATCCCGTCGTCGGCGGTTGCGCCGGGGCGATACGTGGTACATGCTCGGTACGAGCGTCAGGTCGAGCGCAAGGGAGGCGCGATGAGCGAGCTTTCGGAGATCCTCGACGAGAAGGGCGGCGACGTCCTCCGGATCGAGGCCGACGCCTCGGTGTTCGAGGCCGTCTCGAGGATGGTGGAGGCGAACGTCGGCTCGCTGCTCGTCCTCGAGAACGGCAAGGTCGCGGGGATCGTCACCGAGCGCGACTACCTCCGACGTTGCGCGCTCGAGGAGCGCACGGACCGGGAGACGGAGGTGCGCGAGATCATGACCTCCCCGCTCGTGGTCGTGACCCCGGAGACGACGATCGACGAGTGCATGGCCCTGATGACCGACCGGCGCATCCGGCACCTCCCGGTCGTGGAGGACGGCGAGATCGTCGGCATCGTCTCGATCGGCGACCTCGTCAAGTTCAAGTCGGACCGGCAGACCTTCGAGATCCAGTACCTGACCGACTACATCACCGCTCGCTGACCACGCGGTCGGGGTGACACTCGCCCCGGGGGACGGCGGGCGAGGATTCGCGCGTCGACTACGCTCGCCCGTGATGATCGCGGCGCTGCGAGAGCGCATCCTCTCGATCGGCGAGGACCCGGCCGACTCGTCCGACCTCCGCTTTCGCAAGCGGCTGCTCGTCGGGATCGCGCTCCTCATCCTCCCGGCCGGGTTCCTCTGGGGCTGCCTGTACTGGGCGATCGGCGAGAGGGCGGTCGCGTTGACGCCGTGGGGCTACGTCGCCGGATCCATCGTCAGCCTCGTCGTCTTCGCCCGGACCCGGAACCTCGCGTTCCTGCGGTCGGCACAGCTCGGTCTCATCCTCGTCGCGCCCGCCCTCGGGATGATCATGCTCGGCGGCTTCGAGGACTCGAGCTTCGTGATGCTGTGGTCGTTCCTCGCGCCGCTCGGCGCGGTCGCCTTCGGCCGTCCCGAGCGCGCCTGGCCGTGGTTCGCAGCCTTCGTCTCGACGGTCGTGCTCGCCGTCGTGCTCTCCGAGGTCGTGCGGCCCGACGGCTCCAGCCTGCCAGACAGCTTCGTCCGCACCTTCGACGTTCTCAACATCGTCGGCGTCTCGCTCGTGGCGATGGTCTTGCTCGTGACCTTCGCGCGTGGCCGAGACGCCGCGCAGGCACGCGTCGAGGCGCTCCTGCTGAACATCCTCCCCGAGGAGGTCGCCCAGCGCCTGCAGACGGAGCCCCATGCGATCGCCGACCACTTCGACGACGCCAGCATCCTCTTCGCGGACGTCGTCGACTTCACCCCGCTGGCAAGCCGACTCGACGCGCGCGAGGTGGTAGGCCTGCTCGATCGCCTGTTCACGAGTTTCGACGACCTCGTCGACGGCTACCGGGTCGAGAAGATCAAGACGATCGGGGACTGCTACATGGTCGCGGCCGGCGTTCCCAGGCCTCGGCCCGACCACGCGCACGCGCTCGCCGGCCTCGCGCTCGAGATGAAGGAGTGCGCGCGAACGTGTCTTCCGGAGTCCGACCTCCGGCTCCGGATCGGGATCAGCTCGGGCCCGGTCGTGGCCGGCGTCATCGGCCGCCGCCGCTTCCTCTACGACCTGTGGGGCGACACGGTGAACATGGCGAGCCGCATGGAGTCGCACGGGACCTCGGACGAGATCCAGATCACGCGGCCGACCTGGGAGCTGCTCGCGGGACGACTTCGTCACCGAGCCGATCGGGCTCGTCGACGTGAAGGGCAAGGGCGAGGTGGAGACCTGGCGGCTCGTCGGCAGGAACGGGCGCCGACTAGCGGAGGCGACCGGGCTCAGCCCACGCTGAGCAGGCGCCAGTCGGTGGCCAGGATCCGACCGATCAGGCGGAAGCGGCTGCTCCCGAGCGGACGGAGGACGAGGGTCTCGCCCTCCAGGAGCTCGAGGCCCGCTGCGTCGACGACGACGCTTCCGTGCGTCACGAGGATCGTGAGCGTTCCGGGACGCGGCTTCGTCCCGAAGAGCACGCGCACCGCACGGATCTGGCGGCGCCACCGCGCGTCGTGCCGCTCCGCGATCGTGTTGAGGAGCGTTCGGCTCGCCCGCACTCGACCGAAGGCAAGACGCGCGGTCTGGAGCGTCCGGCAGTAGGGGCTCGCGAGCACCGCGCCGATCTTCAGGCGGAGGCGCCGAGCGTGATGGCCGATCGCCTGCGCCTGGACGCGCCCGCGTGCGGAGAGGTTGCGCTGCGTGCTGCAGTCGTCGAGCACGACGGGGTCCCGGTCGGGCTTCGAGAAGTCGGTCGCCGCGTGGCGGAGCACGAGGACCAGACCGCCGCGCTTCAGCTCGGTGCCGAGGCTGGGGTCGGCGCTCGAGGCGCCCGCCGCGACGGACGCCGCGCACACCGCGGCCGCGAGGAGGGCGAGCGCCGAGCGCCCGCGCGACGGTACGGGGATCGAACCGAGCAGTCCGTGCTCACCATACCCGGTCACGATTCCGTCTCCCGCGCCGAAGACGGAGATCGTCGCGACAAAGGAAACCCGCCGTTTCCAGCGGGCTCTGCGATGGAGCTAGCCGGACTCGAACCGGCGACCTCCTGGGTGCGATCCAGGCGCTCTCCCAGCTGAGCTATAGCCCCGCGCGGAGGAGTGTAGCCGCCGTCTAGGGGCCCGGACGGAGCGGCGAGCCGAGGCCCGGGACGGTCGGCGTCTTCTTCGGGGACCTTGCAGACCGCGGGGGCATCCTCGCTCGGAGGCACGACGCGAGGCCGGTCCTGCGCGTGCGGGATCGCCGCGCCGCCGATGAGGATGCCGAGCACGAGGAGCCACAGGGCGGCCGTCAGGCGTGCCCAGCGCGGGTACGGACGGTGGCCGTCGTCCGCGGGCGCCTGGGCCTCGAGCACCGCCGGCCGGGGCGGACGGCTCGGGCGACGGTAGGTCGCGGGGTGCTCGGGCATCGCCGCGCGCGCCCGTGCGCCGAGCTCGGGGTCGACGAGGGCGAGCTCGGGGCTGAGGGGCTCGCTCGGCATCCAGTCGGATTCTGGCTGATGGGTCGGTTCCCTCGCCAGACCAGGCGTCCGAACCCGTGTCGCGTTCGTGCCGACCCGTCCACAGGACTGCTCAACCATGCGGGTTTGCGGGCCTCCTGTCGTTTTGGGACGTCTGGCTCGCTGGAGCCCCGCCGGATACGAGAGGCCGTGACAGCGACCGAAGGGAGGATGCGTGCGCGCACGCACGATCGGACTCGGGGCGGCGGCGTTCGTCGCCCTCGGCACGGCGACTCTCGCGCCCGGCGCGGCCGGGGTCCGCGAGCAGGAAGGTGACGTGATCGTCGCCTGCCAGAAGCGGGGAACCGGCCTCCTCCGCGTCGTTCGGAACGCCTCGGCTTGCCGGGCTTCCGAGCGCGTCCTCAGGTGGAACGTCCGCGGCGAGGCCGGACCTGCCGGTCCGGCTGGGCCCGCGGGACCGCAAGGGCCAACAGGCCCGGCCGGCGCGGTGGGCCCACCCGGGCCGCCAGGTACGCAGGGGCCAGCGGGGCCAGCTGGGCCTGCGGGCCCGGCGGGAGCGACAGGGCCGGCGGGACCGGCTGGCCCGCCCGGAGCGACGGGCCCCGCAGGGGCCCCGGGGCCGCAAGGGCCGGCCGGGCCCGTGTCGCTCGCCGCGCTCGACGGCACGGCCTGCGCGCGGTTCGACGGCTCGGCCGGCACCCTCGACGTCGTCACCACGGCGGCGAACGTCGTCGAGCTCCAGTGCACGGGCGGTGGCGGGCCGCCGCCTCCGCCGCCTGCCGTCGATCTCGTGCTCAACGAGGTGGACTACGACCAGGTCGGGACGGACGGCGACGGCTTCGTCGAGCTGAAGAACGTCGGCGCCGCTGCTGCGACGCTCGACGGGATCGCCGTGGTGCTCGTGAACGGCGGCGACGGCGCGGAGTACGAGCGCGTCGCGCTGACCGGCTCGCTCGCCGCGGGCGCGCACCTCGTGGTGCCGGCGGAGATGCAGAACGGGGCGCCCGACGGCGTCGCGCTGATCGACACGGCGACGAAGGCGCTGCTCGACGCGCTCTCGTACGAGGGCGAGATCCACACCGCGACGATCGACGGGCAGGTGTACGACCTCGTCGAGGGGACGGCGCTCCCCGCGAGCGTCGCGGACTCGAACACCGTGGACGGGTCACTCTCCCGGCTCCCGGACGGCGCGGACACGAACGACGCCGCCGCGGACTGGGCGTTCACGACGACGAAGACGCCGGGGGCGGCGAACGTCGCCTCGTCGTAGCGCTACGCGCCTCCCGCGCCCGGCCGTCCGCGCCGGGCGCGGGAGCGCTCGCGTCGCTCGAGCCTCTCCTCGAGCTCCGCGAGCTCGCGCTGGAGGTCGCGGTAGCCCTGCCAGCGCTCGCGGGCGAGCCGGCCGTCCGCGAGCGCCGCCTGCACCGCACAGCCGGGCTCGCCCTCGTGGCGGCAGTCCGGGAACCTGCATTCTGCCGCGAGCTCGGCGATGTCCTCGAACGCGTCCTCGAGCCCTTCGTCGGCGGCCCAGAGGTGGAGCTCGCGCATGCCGGGGTTGTCGACGACGATCCCGCCGCCGGGGAGGAGCACGAGCTCCCGCCGCGTCGTCGTGTGCCGGCCCGAACCGTCCTCGGCCACGCTGCCGGTTGCGAGCCGCTCCTCTCCGACGAGTGCGTTCACGAGCGTCGACTTGCCGACGCCGGAGGGGCCCAGGAGCGCGCCGGTGACGCCGGGAGGGACGTGCGCCCGGACCGCGTCGAGCCCGAGCCCGGTACGGGTCGAGACGGCGTGGACGGGCACCGCGCCGCCGATCTCTCCGACCTCCGAGGCGACGCGCTCGGGGTCCGGCTCGAGGTCCGCCTTCGTCAGCAGGATCACGGGCCGCGCGCCGCTCTCCCAGGCAAGCGTGAGGTACCGCTCGAGCACGCGCGCGTTCACCTCCTCGGCGAGCGACGCGGTCACGAAGACGACGTCCACGTTCGCGGCGACCACCTGCTCGCGCGTCGCCTGCGATCCGGGGTCGTGCGCGGCCCGCCGGGAGAAGCGCGTCCTGCGCGGGAGGACGGCCCGGATCGTCGCGCGCCCGCGCGACGAGTGCTCGAGCGCGACCCAGTCGCCGACGACCGGCAGCTCGGCGACCGACGCGGCCTCGTGGCGCAGCCGGCCAGGCACCCGCGCACGCACCTCGGCGTCCTCGGTCGCGACGTCCCACTCGCCGCGGTGCTGAACCGCGACCCGTCCGGGCACGAGCCCCGCGTCGCGGTGCGGCCGGAAGAGCGCCTCCCACGCGTCGTCCCAGCCGAGCGCGGCGAGGGCGGGGCGGTCGCTCACGCCGCGAGCGCGTGCTCGAGTGCAGCGTCGATCTCGGGGAAGGCGAACGTGAACCCCGCGTCGAGCAGCCGCGCAGGAAGTGTGCGCTGGCCCTCGAGGACCACCGCTTCGCCGCGCTCGCCGAAGAGCACCTTGATCGTGAAGGCGGGGACGCGGGAGCACCGTCGGGCGGTGGAGCGCTCGTCCGAGCGCCTTCGCGAACGCCGCGCTCGTCGCGGGGTTCGGCGAGGCGAGGTTCACGGGTCCGGCGAGCTCGCCCTCGAGAACGAACAGGTAGGCCGCGACGAGGTCGTCGAGCGAGACCCAGGTCCACCACTGGCGCCCGCTCGCGACGCGGCCGCCGAGTCCGAGCTTGAACGGGAGCAGCATCTGCCGGAGCGCACCTCCGTCGCGCGTGAGCACCATGCCCTGCCGGAAGTTGACGACCCTGAGACCCGCCGCTCGCGCGGGCTCCGCCGCTGCCTCCCACGCCCGTCCGACGTCGGCGAGAAATCCGCTCCCGAGCTCGGACTCCTCGGTGAGGATCTCGTCCCCGCGGTCGCCGTAGATGCCGCAGCCGCCGGTCGACACGAACACGGTCGGCCGCGGCTCGATCTCGGCGAGCGTCGCGTGCGAGCAGGCTCGTGCTCGACACGCGCGAGTCGCGGATCTCGCGCTTGCGCGCGGCGGTCCAACGGCGATTGAGGTTCGCGCCGCTGAGGTTCACCGCAGCGTCGACGCCGGCGAGCCCGGCAGCGTCGATCGTGCCCGCGGCGGGGTCCCACGCGACCTCTGAGGGACCGCGGGCCTCGCGGCGCACGAGCCGCACGACCTCGTGGCCCGCGGCCTCGAGCGCCGGCACGAGCGCCGAGCCGATCAGACCGGAGGCTCCGGAGACGACGACCTTCATGCTCCCGATTGTGGCAGCCAGCTCGTCACCGACGCGAGCCCGCAGGTCCGCGACGGCGTTCGCGCGGCGCTGCCGCTCGCGCCAGGCCCGGTCCTGTTCGGCGCTCGTTCGGCGTTCTCGCCGAGGTCGCGGGGATGGGCGCGGCCGCGGCGATCGTCATGTCCGCGACGACGTTCGCAGGCTCCGTCCCAGTTCGCGGCCGCCTCCGTGCTCGAGACAGGCGGGACGGCGTTGGCGGCGATCCTGGCCGCGGTCTTCCTGAACGCCCGCTACGTCGCGATGAGCATCGCGGTCGCCTCGATCTTCCCCGGCGGGCGGGTGCGGCGGCTCGTCGAGCTCGCAGCTGATCGTCGACGAGTCGTGGGCGCTGTCCGGGAGGAGCGGTCGCTTCCAGTGGCAGATCCTCGTCGGCGCGGGCGTCCTCCTGTACGCGCTGTGGGTCGCGAGCACCGCGCCTGGGGACGGTCCTCGGGGAGGTGCTCGGCGACCCGAGCTCGCTCGGGCTCGACGCTGCGTTTGCCGCCCTCTTCCTCGCGCTGGCCTTCCCGTACGTGCGCGAGCGCCGCGCGCTCCAGGCCGCTGCGCTCGCCGCGGCGATCACGCTCGCTGCTGCTGCCCGTCGCGCCGGCGGGCGTCCCGATCGTCGCCGCCTCGCTCGCGTGCCTCCTGGGGCTCCGGCGGTGAGCGACGTCTGGGTCGTCGTCGTGGTGGTCGGCGCCGCCAACGTCCTCTTCAAGGCGGCCGGCCCGGTGCTCGTCGGCCGGCGTCGGCTTCCGCCCCGCGTCAGCTCGGTCGTCCAGCTCCTCGCGCCGGTGATGCTGACCGCGCTCGTCGTCACCCAGACGTTCGGAGGCGACGAGGAGATCGAGCTCGACGCGCGTGTCCCCGGGGTCGCCGCCGCCGGGCTCGCAATCGTGCTGCGGCCGCGCGTGCCGGTCGTCGCGGCGATGGCGATCGCCGCGGCCGTGACCGCGGTCGTCAGGCTCGCCGGCTAGGCGCGCTGGCGCCAGAAGACGGCCGCGGCCGCTGCCGCCTCGGCGAGGACGCTGAGCAGGCCGATCGCGACGAGCCACAGTCGAAAGTGCCGCATGCGACGAGTGATCGGCGCGAACGGCGTCCATCTTTACCGCGCGCGATCGCTTACCCGGGCGGGCGGAGGACGGCGAACGGGTCCGTCACCGCGAGCCGCCGCGCACGGAAGCGGAACGCCTCCGCGGGACGCCCGCCGGCCGGGCCGTGCGTGCGCCGCTCGCCGGTCGACTCGATGACGCCGCGGCGGAGGAGAACGCGCTTCAGGTTCGTCGCGGAGAGCTCGTAGCCCAGCGCGGCCGCGTACACGTTGCGCAGCTCGGCGAGAGTGAACGTCTCCGGCGCGAGCGCGAACCCGAGGTTCGTGTACGACAGCTTCCCGCGGAGCCGCTCGCGCCCCGCGAGCACGATCGCGCCGTGGTCGAAGGCCGTCTCGGGCAGCGCGTCGACCGGGTGCCAGCCCGTGTCCTCGGGCACCCGCGGGTCGATCCCGAGCGGCACGAGGCCGAGGTAGGCGGTTGCGAGCTCGCGGCGCTCGGGATGGCGCTTGGGGTCGCTCCAGGTGCCGAGCTGCTCGAGGTGCGCGACGTCGCGGACGTCGACCTTGGAGGCGAGGTGGCGCAGGATCGACGCCTCGAGCGTCTCCCCGTCGCCAAGCGTCCCGCCGGCGAGGGACCACGTCCCGCGGAAGGGTTCGCGGGCCCGCTGCCACAGGAGTGTCTGGAGCTTTTCCTCGCGCACTTGGAGCACGACGGCGAGAACGGCGTGCGCGGGAGGGGTGGGTTGAGTGGTAGGATGCGCCACGAGGTTATCGACTCAGAGGCGAAAACTACCATGAGCGAGACGCGAAAGCCGGCGGCCGGGAGCCGCGATGTTGACCTCCTCGTCGTCGGGGGCGGGGTGGCCGGGCTCTTCGGGGCGCTGTGCGCGGCGTCGGAGGGCGACGTGCTCGTGCTCTCGAAGGGGCCGCTGCTCGCCTCGACCAGTTCGCTCGCGCAGGGGGGCATCGCGGCGGCCGTCGGGGAGGGCGATACGCCGGCCCTCCACGCCGAGGACACCCTCCGCACCGGCCGCGGGCTCTCACGTCCGAGTGCCGTCTCCGTGCTGACCGAGGAGGCGCCGGCGCGGATCCGCGACCTCGTCGACCTCGGCGTCGAGTTCGACGAGGGACTCGGCCTCGAGGGAGGCCACTCGCAGCGGCGGGTCGTACACGCCGGAGGCGCAGCCACGGGCGACAGGGTCGCGCGGAAGCTCGCCGAGCGGGTCCTCGCCCATCCCCGCATCCGGGTGGTCGAGGGCGCTCGCATGACCGCGCTCTGGCCGGCGGGCGGCCGCTGCGTCGGTGCGGCGACGGACCGCGGGCCGGTCCGCGCGCGCTCGACGCTGCTCGCGACGGGCGGCGCGTCGGCGCTCTGGAAGCGGACCACGAACCCTCCGGGAGCGGTCGGAGAGGGCATCGCGGCCGCCTATCGGGTAGGAGCCGCCGTCGCCGACCTCGAGTTCACGCAGTTCCACCCGACGACGCTCGTCGACTCGACGCTGCTCCTCTCGGAGGCGCTGCGCGGCGAGGGCGCCGTCCTCCTCGACGAGGACGGCCGCCGCTTCACGGACGAGCTAGCGCCGCGGGACGTCGTCGCCCGCGAGATCGCCGCCCGTGGGACCGCGCTCCTCGACCTCCGCTCGATCGACCGTGGCCGGTTCCCGACCCTGATGGGCAGCCTCCTCGACCGCGGCTACGACCCCGCGGCGAGCCCGATCCCCGTCGCCCCGGCGGCCCACTACACGGTCGGCGGCATCATCACCGACCTCGACGGCCGGAGCGAGGTGCCGGGCCTGTACGCCGCGGGCGAGTGCGCGGCGACCGGCGTGCACGGCGCGAACCGGCTCGCCTCCAACTCGCTGCTCGAGTGCCTCGTCTTCGGCCGGCGGGCCGCGCACGCGGCCCTCGACGACTCCACGCCGCCGACGCCGGCCGCGGACGCGAGCCCGTCCGGTCAGGTTTCGGAGCCGGTCACGGACGCCCTGCGGAACACACTTTGGGCCGACTGCGGACTCGTCCGGGATGCGGCGGGGCTCGAGCGGCTCCTGGCCGCGCCGCACCTCCTCGTCCGGCTCGATCGCCGAGAGCGCGCTCCTCCGCGAGGAGAGCCGCGGCCCCCACTTCCGCGCCGACTTCCCCGCGACCAGCGAGGCGTTCGAGCGGCACGTCGTGCTGCGCCCCGGATCCGAGCCGACCCTGGAGACA
>CAVRPZ010000002.1:0-1254304 GCA_963723345.1 uncultured Actinomycetes bacterium
CCCGGATCTGCTTGCTCGACGCGAGCCCGATGCGGATCGCGTCGAAGTCGTTGATGTCGATCACGTGTGTCTACGCCTCCGTTTCCAGCTGGCACAAGACCGGAATCCGCTAGCGCGGAGTCCGGTCTGCGCGAAAGTCCCTGAAGGCGGCCGCTTCGCGGCCGCTACGCCTGTGTGTCCCATGTCGCAGGTGCTCTAGTCCTCCGCCTCGACGTCGGCGAGCTCCTCGACCGGCACGTCCGCGCCGGCGCCGTCGCCCTCGACCTCGATGTCGCCGAGGTCCTCGTCGGCGGCGAGCACGAGCTCGCCCGCCTCGTCGGCCGCCTCGCCGCCCTCCTCGACCTCCTCGGCCGTGGGCTGGCGCGCCGTGGCGCGCAGCGAGCCGGGCGACAGGTCGATCCCGAGCTCCTCGGCCGCGCGAAGCAGCTCGTCGTCCTCCTCGCGCACCTCGACCTCGCGGCCCTCGTCGGAGAGGACCTGCACGTCGAGCGCGAGCGACTGCATCTCCTTCAGCAGCACCTTGAAGGACTCGGGGATCGAGGGCTCGGCGATGTTCTCGCCCTTGACGATCGCCTCGTACGCCTTCACGCGGCCGATCGTGTCGTCGGACTTGATCGTGAGCATCTCCTGGAGCGTGAACGCGGAGCCGTACGCCTCGAGCGCCCAGACCTCCATCTCCCCGAACCGCTGCCCGCCGAACTGCGCCTTGCCGCCGAGCGGCTGCTGCGTGACGAGGGAGTACGGGCCGGTCGAGCGGGCGTGGATCTTGTCGTCCACGAGGTGGAGGAGCTTCAGGATGTACATGAAGCCGACCGTGACGTCCTGCGCGAACGGCTCGCCGGACTTGCCGTCGTAGAGGGTGACCTTCCCGGAGCAGCGGCTCCCGGCAGGCGCCTTCTCGTCGACGTCCATCACGAGCCCGTTGTCCGTCGACCGCGCCCACGCGAGCAGGGCGTCGTCGACGTCCTCCTCGGTCGCGCCGTCGAAGACCGGCGTCGCGATGCAGCGCGGATCGGGCGCGTTGATCGGTGCCCGCGGGCTGACCTGGCCGCCCTCGGGGAACACGCCGTGGGCGGCGGCCCAGCCGAGGTGGGTCTCGAGGATCTGGCCGATGTTCATCCGGCTGGGGACGCCGAGCGGGTTCAGCACCACGTCGACGGGGCGCCCGTCCTCGAGGAACGGCATGTCCTCCTCGGGGACGATCTTCGAGATGACGCCCTTGTTCCCGTGGCGCCCCGCGAGCTTGTCGCCCTCGGCGATCTTGCGCTTCTTCGCGACGTACACGCGGACGAGCTCGTTCACGCCCGGCGGCAGGTCGTCGCCCGCGTCGCGCGAGAACGTCTTCACGCCGATGACCTTGCCGCCCTCGCCGTGCGGGACCTTCAGCGACGTGTCGCGGACCTCGCGCGCCTTCTCCTTGAAGATCGCGCGGATCAGCTTCTCCTCCGCCGTGAGCTCGGTCTCGCCCTTCGGCGTGACCTTGCCGACGAGCAGGTCGCCGGAGCCGACCTCGGCGCCGATGCGGACGACACCGCGCTCGTCGAGGTTCGCGAGCGACTCCTCCGAGCGGTTCGGGATGTCGCGCGTGATCTCCTCGTCGCCGAGCTTCGTCGAGCGGGCGTCGATCTCGTACTCGTGGATGTGGATCGAGCTGAGCACGTCGTCCTTGACGAGGCGCTCCGAGATGACGATCGCGTCCTCGAAGTTGAAGCCCTCCCACGGCATGAACGCGACGAGCAGGTTCGCGCCGAGCGCGAGCTCGCCGTGGTCGGTGGAGCTCCCGTCGGCGAGCACCTCGCCCTTCTTCACCCTGTCGCCGAGCGTCACCACCGGCTTCTGGTGGATGAGCGTGCCCTGGTTCGAGCGCATGAACTTCGTTAGCGGGTACTCGTCCCGCGTCCCGCGGCCCTCGACGACGATCCGCTCCGCGTCGACGTCGACGATCGCCCCGTCGTTCCGGGCGAGGACGACGTCGCCGGTGTCGACCGCGGCGCGGAACTCGAGGCCGGTGCCGACGATCGGCGCCTGCGGGATCATCAGCGGCACCGCCTGCTTCTGCATGTTCGCGCCCATCAGCGCGCGGTTCGCGTCGTTGTGCTCGAGGAACGGGATGAGCGCCGTCGCGACCGACACGATCTGCGCCGGCGAGACGTCCATGTACTCGCACGTCCTTGCCCTGCACGACGACGGCCTCGCCCTCGCGCGAGCGGCACAGCACCTGCTCGTTCAGGAACTTGCCCGTCTTCGGGTCGATCGGCTCCGAGGCCTGCGCGATCGTGAACTGCCGCTCCTCGGCCGCGTCGACGTACACGATCTCGTCCGTGACCTTGCCGCCCTTGACGACCCGGTACGGCGTCTGGATGAAGCCGAACTCGGACACCGTCGCGAACGAGGCGAGCGACCCGATGAGGCCGATGTTCGGGCCCTCCGGCGTCTCGATCGGGCACATCCGGCCGTAGTGGGTCGGGTGCACGTCGCGCACCTCGATCGGGGCGCGCTCACGCGTCAGGCCGCCCGCGCCGAGCGCCGACAGGCGCCGGCGGTGGGTGAGGCCGGAGAGCGTGTTCGTCTGGTCCATGAACTGCGACAGCTGCGACGAGCCGAAGAACTCCTTCAGCGCGGCGACGACGGGCCGGATGTTGATGATCGTCTGCGGCGTGATCGTGTCGACGTCCTCCGTCGTCATCCGCTCGCGGACGACGCGCTCCATCCGGTACAGGCCGACCCGGAACGCCTCCTGGATCAGCTCGCCCGTCGTGCGCAGGCGGCGGTTGCCGAAGTCCTCGTACTCGTCGAGCTCGCCGCGGATCGGGTCGCGCGAGAGCTGGACGGCGTCCGCCGCGTAGTCCTTCGACTCCTCGGTCACGCCGAGCTTCGTCGGCAGGTCGATGAGGCGGCGGACGAGCGCGACGATGTCCTCCGTCGTGAGGACGCGGACGTCGTCCGGCACGCCGACGCCGAGCCGCTGGTTCAGCTTGTAGCGGCCGACGCGCGTGAGGTCGTAGCGCTTCGGGTCGAAGAAGAGCGAGCGAAGGAGGTTGCGCGCGTTGTCGAGAGTCGGCGGCTCGCCGGGCCGCTGCTTCTTGAACACCTCGATCAGCGCCTCCTCCTCTCGCGTCGAGGGATCCTTCTCGAGCGTGTTGGCGATGAACATCGAGCCGCCGAGCAGCTCGAGGATCTTCTCGTTCGAGCTCGTGTCGAGCGGGAACCCGGTCGTCGGGTCCTCGGCGGGCAGCGCTCGCAGGAGCGTCGTGATCGGCAGCTTCCGCTTCCGGTCGATGCGGGCGAACACGATGCCCTTCTTGTCGATCTCGACCTCGAGCCAGGACCCGCGCGACGGCATCAGGTTCGCCATGAAGACCTGCTTCGTCGGCGTCCTTCGGCTCCATCAGGTAGGCGCCCGGGCTGCGGACGAGCTGCGTGACGATGACGCGCTCGGTGCCGTTGATGACGAACGTCCCCCACGGGGTCATCATCGGGAAGTCGCCCATGAAGACCCGCTGCTCGCGGATCTCGCCGGTCTCCTTGTTGACGAAGCGGACGGTGATCGAGAGCGGGACCTGGTAGGTCAGGTCCTTCTCGCGGGACTCCTGGATCGTGAACTGCGGCTCCCCGAACTCGTACTCGCCGAACTCGACGGCGAGGGTCCCCGTGTAGTCCTCGATCGGCGAGATGTCGTCGATCGTCTCGCGCAGGCCAGCCTCCATGAACCAGTCGAAGGAGGCCTTCTGGATGTCGATGAGGTTGGGGAGGTCGAGGACGTGCTTCAGGCGCGAAAAGCTCTTGCGCGCGCGTGGCGCGACAGCAACGCTGCTCAAATGTGGCTCCCTCTGGTAACTGCGTGCAGGGTCGTAAACGGGCAGGCTTGGACGAGCGGTGCCTCGGCGGAACCACGAAGGGTAGCGCACGAGCACCCTCCACCGCAACCGCCTCGGAAGCGGATGGAGCGTGAGGGGAAATGATAGCGGACGGCGTCAGGCTCACGGCTGGAGCCGCGCACGGGACGGTCGTCGCACGGTGACCGGCACCCGCTTCTCGGACGCTCGCACCGGCAAGAGCCGGTGACTGCCACCGGCTTCCGGTGACAGTCACCGCCGCGAACGCCGCTACTTCAGCTCGACCTCGGCGCCCGCTTCCTCGAGCTGCGCCTTGATCGAGTCCGCCTCCTCCTTCGCCGCGCCCTCCTTCACCGGGGCCGGGAGCGCCGTCGACGAGGTCCTTCGCCTCCTTCAGGCCGAGGCCCGTCACCGCGCGGACGACCTTGATCACCTGGATCTTCTTGTCGCCGGTGGCCGTGATGACGACGTCGAAGGAGTCCTTCTCCTCCTCGGCGGCAGCGGCGCCGTCGCCGCCGGCCGGGGCCGCCGCGGCCACCGCGACGGGAGCGGCGGCGGTGACGCCCCACTCCTCCTCGATCGACTTCTTCAGCTCGACGAGCTCGAGCACCGTCATCTTGCCGAGCGTGTCGAGCACCTTCGCAACGTCGGTTGCCATTACTCCTCTTCCTCCTTGTCTTCTTCCTTGTCTTCTTCGCTTGTCTTCTTCCGCCGAAGGTTCCTCGGCGGCGACTTCGGACGATTCCCGGACGTCGGCCTCCGCTGCAGCGGATTCCGACGGTGTGTCGGCATCGGTGTCGGGCTTCGCTTGTGCGGTTGCCTCTGTGGCAGCTGTCTCCTCTGACTCGGGCGGCTCGACACCTCGCCGTGCTCCTCGAGCTGCTCGATCCGGGCCTCGACGAGCCCGTGCAGGTCGCGGAGCGGAGCCGAGACGAGCGCGAGCAGCTGGGTCAGCGGAGCGACGATCGCGCCGACGAGCTGCCCGCGAAGCTGCTCGGCCGGCGGCAGCGTCGCGAGCTCGGCGACCTGCTCGCCACTCATCGTGACGCCCTCGAGGATGCCTCCCCGCAGCGCGAGCACCTCGGTTTCCCGCGCGGTCGTCGCAAGCGCCTTCGCCACCGCGGCAGGATCGCCCTCGGACTCGATGAACGCGATCGCGGTCGGGCCCTCGAGCAGGACGAGCAGCGCGTCCGCTCCGGCCTGTTCGGCCGCCCGGCGGGTGAGCGTGTTCTTCACGATGCGGAAGCGCGCGCCGTGCTCGAGCAGGCTGTCGCGCAGCGCCTCGAGCTGCTTGTTCGTGAGGCCGCGGTAGTCGGCGACGATGAGCGTGTCGGCGGCGCCGATCTCGGCGGCGAGCTCCGAGACGATCCTCTCCTTGTCGGTCTTCAGCACGTGGTGTCCTCCTGAAATGACGAAACCCGCGCGAGGCGGGCTCGATCAGACGCAGGTGCGCGTCCATGGAACCTGCCTCGGCCGGACCTCTGCCCGCTCCGAGCGGGCTGCCGGCTGTCTTCGGCGGGGGCTGTCGTCGGTCGTTAGGCCGGGACTGTAGCTCCTTCGAGCTCCTCGGCGATGTCCCGCGTCTTCGTCGAGTCGACGCGGATCCCCGGGCCCATGGTCGTGGTCAGCGTGATCTGGCGGATGTAGCGGCCCTTGGCCGCGGACGGCTTCGCGCGCACGATCTCCTCGACGAGCGCCGCGTAGTTCTCGAGCAGCGCGCGCTCGTCGAAGCTCCGCTTTCCGATCGGCAGGTGGACGTTACCGCCACGGTCGGTGCGGTACTCGAGCTTGCCCGCCTTGGCGTCGCCGACCGCCTTCGCGATGTCGAACGTGACCGTCCCCGTCTTCGGGTTCGGCATCAGCCCGCGGGGGCCGAGCACGCGGCCGAGCTTGCCGACGTTGCCCATCTGGTCGGGAGTCGCGATCGCGACGTCGAAGTCGAGAAAGCCCTCCTCGATCCTCGTCGCGAGGTCGGCAGCGCCGACGACGTCGGCGCCCGCCTCCTCCGCCTCGCGGGCCTTCTCGCCTTCGGCGAAGACGGCGACGCGCACGTCCTTGCCGATCCCGTGCGGCAGCATCAGCGTGCCGCGGAGCTGCTGGTCCGCGTGCCGGACGTTCAGGCCGAGGCGGAAGTGCGCCTCGACCGTCTCGTCGAACTTCGCGCCCTCGCCCGTCTTCAGAAGCCGGACCGCCTCGAGCGGCGAGTACGCCTGCTCGCGCTCGATCTGCTCGCGCACCGCGCGATAGCGCTTGCCGTGCGCGCTCATACGTCCGTCTCCACGCCGGTCCGTCCCGCAGGGCTCGAATCTGCAGGAGCAGATCCGAGCCCGCGAAAAGCCCTGGAGCGGCCGCTGGCGCGGCCGGTCGCGGTGTTGCTCGAGAGACTCATACGTCCGTCTCCACGCCTATCTGTCCCGCAGGGCTCGAATCTGCAGGAGCAGATCCGAGCCCGCGAGAAGCCCTGAAGCGGCCGCTGGCCCGGCCGGTCGCGGTGTTGCTCGAGAGACTCATACGTCCGTCTCCACGCCCATGGACCGGGCCGTGCCTGCGATCACCTTCATCGCCTCCTCCACGTCACGGGCGTTCAGGTCTGGCATCTTCGTCTCGGCGATCGAGCGGAGCTGCGCCTGCGAGAGGCGGCCGACCTTCTCCTTGTTCGGCTCGCCCGAGCCCTTCTCCAGCGAGAGCGCCTCCTTGATGAGGACGGCGGCAGGCGGCGTCTTCGTGATGAAGGTGAACGAGCGGTCCTCGAAGACGGTGATCTCGACCGGGATGATGCGCCCGTTCTCCTGCGCGGTCTGCGCGTTGAACGCCTTGCAGAACTCCATGATGTTAACCCCGTGCTGGCCGAGCGCGGGGCCCACCGGCGGCGCAGGGTTCGCCTGCCCGCCCGGGATCTGCAGCTTGATCATCGTGAGGATCTTCTTGGGCATCGTCGTTACGGCTCCGTAAGCTAGGCCGTCAGTCGATCTTCTTCACCTGCTCGAAGCCGAGCTCGACGGGGACCTGGCGCTCGAAGATGTCGACGAGCACCTTCAGCTTCTGCTGGTCCGGGTTGACGTCGACGATCTCGCCGTCGAAGTCGGAGAGCGGGCCGGAGGTGACCTTCACCGACTCGCCGAGCGAGAACTCGACCTGCGCCTTCTGGGCACCGGGGCCGGTCGGCGCGCCGTGGTGGAGGATGCGGTCGACCTCGGGCTGCGACAGCGGCACGGGCTTCGTGCCCGCGCCGACGAACCCGGTGACGCCCGGAGTGCCCTTGACCACGGTCCACGACTCGTCCGACATGTTCATGTTCACGAGGACGTAGCCGGGCAGCACCCGCTTCTCGGCCTGCACCTTCTGGCCGTCCTTCGTCTCGATGACCTGCTCCGTCGGCACGACGACGCGCCGGAAGGCCGGCTGCTGGTTCATCGAGACGATCCGGTGCTCGAGGTTGGTCTTCACCTTGTTCTCGTGCCCGGAATAGGTGTTGATGACGTACCAGAGGAACATGCGGTGAGCTCCTAGAGAAGAACGCGGTCGACGAGGGGGCGGAAGATCTGGTCGAGCCCCCACAGGTAGATGCCCACGATCGCACACGCGATGATGACGACGACGACTCCCTGGATCGTCTGGGCGCGGGTAGGCCAGTCGACCTTCTTCAGCTCGGCGTAGGACTCGCGGACGAACTGCCCCCGCTGGTGCTCGGCCTTGCGCCCGGTCTGCTGCTTGACGGGCTGCTGTGCCGGCCGGACCTGCTGCGCCTGACGGCCGCGGCGGCCGGTCGAGGCTCCGTCCCCGGCGGCGGCCCGGGCTGCCCGGCGCTGCCTGCGCGTCTCGCGTGCCACGGGGCTACCTCGTCTCCCGGTGGGGCGTGTGCTTGCCGCACCAGCGGCAGTACTTCGAGAACTCGACACGGTCCGGAGAGTTCCGCTTCGACTTCTGGGTCTGGTAGTTGCGCCGCTTGCACTCCGTGCAGGCGAGCGTGATCGCGACTCGTACTCCGGTGGCCATTCTTCTACCTGTCTCGGTGGGTCGTGCGAACCATAGGGCGCGTTAGTAGCGGCGGGTGGACTTGAACCACCGACCTCCGGGTTATGAGTCCGGCGCTCTAACCAGCTGAGCTACGCCGCCGCGCGCGCAAGAGTGTAGCAGCGAGTGCTGCGCGCTTTCCGGGCCGAGCGAGCGTCGGCCGACCGCCTCACTAGGATCGCGCCGTGATCCGGATCCCACCCCAGCGTGGCGGCTGGCTGGAGGTCATCTGCGGCCCGATGTTCAGCGGCAAGAGCGAGGAGATGATCCGCCGCCTGCGCCGGGCGGAGATCGCCGGACAGAGCGTCGTCATCTTCAAGCCGCAGATCGACGCCCGCTACGACGCCGACGACGTCGTCTCCCACGCTGGCATCCGGATGCGCGCCGTCCCCGTCTCGTCGGTCCCCGAGCTCGTCGCGCGCTCCGCCGGCTTCGACGTCGTCGGCATCGACGAGGTGCAGTTCTTCGAGCACTCGGTCGTCGGCTCCGCGCTCGAGCTCGCGAACGGCGGCGTCCGCGTGGTCGCGGCGGGGCTCGACCAGGACTTCCGCCGGCTTCCCTTCGGCCCGATGCCGGAGCTCCTCTCGCACGCGGAGTTCGTCGACAAGCTGCAGGCCGTCTGCCACCGGTGCGGCGGGCCCGCGACGACTACCCAGCGGCTCGTCGACGGGCGACCGGCCCCCTACTCCGGCGAGACGGTGCTCGTCGGCGCGGCGGAGCAGTACGAGGCCCGCTGCCGCGAGTGCCACGAGCAGGGCGTCGACGCCGACGCCCTCGTCGCCGCCTAGCGTCACCGCCCGCGAACGGCGCCCGCGGCGAGCGCGACGGCGAACGCGCCCGCTGCCACGAGCACGATCGTCCCGCCCGGGGGCGCGTCGGCGTAGTAGGAGATGGTGAGGCCTGCGAGTGCCGAGATGAGGCCGACCGCGAGCGAGAGGACGAAGGTCGAGCGCATGCTCCAGGCGACGCGGGCTGCAGCGCTCACCGGGAGCACCATCAGCGCCGCGACGAGGAGGATCCCGACGACCCGCATCGAGAGCGCGACGGTGACGGCCGCGAGCGCCGCGAGCGCGATGTTGAGGGCCCCGATCGGGACGCCCGCGACGCGCGCTCCCTCCTCGTCGATCGCGATCCCCGCGAACGCGCGGTACAGGAGCCCCACCGCGGCGAGGCCGACGGCCCCGAGCGTCGCGACGAGCGCGACGTCGCCCCGGGTGACGGTGAGGATCGAGCCGAAGAGATACTGGTACAGGCCGACGTCGAGCGCCCCCGCCGCGGAGACGAGGACGACGCCGAGCGCGATCCCGGTGTAGAACACGAGTGCGAGCGCCTGGTCGCCCGCGGTCCCGCCACGCGACCGGAGCACCTCGATCGCGACCCCGCCGGCGACCGCCGCGACGAGGGCCGTCAGGACCGGGGCGACGTCGAGCAGGAGCCCGGCGGCGACGCCCGCGAACGCAACGTGCCCGATCCCGTCGCCGATCAGCGACTGGCGGCGCTGCACGAGGAAGAAGCCGACGGCGGGCGCGAGCACGCCGACGACGGCGCCTGCGGCCAGCGCGAGGCGCATGAACTCACTCTCGAGCATGCGCGTGCGAGGGGTCGTGCCAGACGCCGGGGAGGTCGCCGGGCGGGCCGTCGAAGACGATCGTGCGGCGAACGAGGACGAGGCGCTGGACGAAGCCCTCCACCGCCCCGAACTCGTGCGAGACGTACAGGATCGTGACGCCGAGGTCCGAGTGCAGGCGGTCGAGGAGGCCGGCGAGCGACTCCTGCGACTCCGCGTCGACGCCGGTCGTCGGCTCGTCGAGCACGAGGAGGGACGGCTCGCCCGCGAGCGCCTTCGCGATGAAGGCGCGCTGTTGCATTCCGCCGGAGAGCGTGCGCAGCGGCCGGTCGGCGATGTCGACGAGGCCCACGCGCGCGATCGCCTCCGACACGATCGAGCGGTCACGCTTCCGCAGCGGTCCGAGGAGCCCGCCCGCCGCGAGTCTGCCCGCGGACACGACCTCGCGGACGGTCGTCGGAGCGTCCCCGCCGAGCTCGGATCGCTGCGCGAGGTAGCCGAGCGCGTGCCGCCCCGAGGAGCGGTGCGCCTGCTCTCCGAAGAGGCGCACGCTCCCCCGCGTCGGCCGCTCGAGCCCGAGCACGAGCCGGACGAGGGTCGTCTTGCCGCCACCGTTCGGGCCGGCGATCGCGACGAACTCGCCCTCCCCGATCCCGAGCGAGACATCCTCGAGGACGCTCTGTCCCGGCCGGTAGCCGAACGCGACCCCGTCGAGCTCGACGGCTAGCGGCATCCGAGGGCCTTCCTGAGAGCATCGAGGTTGTCCCGCATGACGCTCGCGTAGTCGTCCCCCGCGTCGAGCCGCTCCTCGCTCAGGCCTTCGATCGGGTCGAGCGACGCGACCTCGACGCCCGCCTCGCGGGCGACAGTCTCGGCGAGCCGGTCGGAGACGAGAGGCTCCGTGAAGACCGTGGTCACTCCGGCCGCGCGGACCTCGTCGACGAGCCGTTCGAGCTCCCGTGGGCCGGGCTCGGCCTCCGGGGCCGTTCCCGCGAGAGAGCGGGCCGTGAGCCCGTACCTCGCCGCGAGGTGCCCGAACGCCGCGTGGGACGACACGAGCGTGCGTCGCTCGCAGGACCGGAGCCCTGCCCGGTAGTCGCGGTCGAGCGCCTCGATCGCCTTCCCCAGCCGGCGCCCGCCCGCCGACCGGTCGAGCGCGTCGCCGAGCGCGCGCGCGGTTTCGGCGAACCGGACGGGGTCGAGCCAGACGTGCGGGTCCCGCTCGCCGTCGAGGACGTCCAGCGACAGCCCGTCGCGGTCGGCGACGGCGTCCTCGACCGCCGGCTGGAACCCGCCTCCCGCGTAGACGACGAGGTCCGCGTCGCGGATCGCCTCCACGTCGCGCGGCGAGAGCTCGACGTCGTGCGGCTCCGCGCCCGGGGGCGTGAGGTCGACGACGCGGTAGCGCTCGCCGGCGATCTCCTCCGCAGCCCAGGCGAGCGGATAGAAGGCGGCGACCACGGTCGGGCCGCCTGCGCCGTTCGCGCCGCGCCCACAACCGGCGAGCGCGACGACGCCGGCGAGAACGCCGAGGGGAGCGAGGAGGCGTCGCATGGCGCGAGCCACGGTACCACGTCTTTGAGAACGGGTATCATTATCTCCGATGGAAAGCTGGACCGAGGGCGCGCTCGAGCGTCTCCGCGCCGCGAGCGGCCGCAGCGGCGGCGCACGGCGCGCCGTCGTCGACTTTCTCGCCCGCCAGGACTGCTGCCTCACCGTGCAGGAGGTCTACGACGGCGTTCGCGGTGAAGGCGCTCGCATCGGGATCGCGAGCGTGTACCGCGCGGTCGAGGGCCTCGTCGATGCGGAGCTCGTGCAGCGCGTCGACCTCGGAGACGGGATCGCGCGCTTCGAGCGCACGGACCCGGCCGATCATCACCACCATCTCGTCTGCGCGGACTGCGGCAAGGTCGAGCCGTTCGCGGACCCCGGGCTCGAGGCCGCGCTGGAGCGGGTCGCGGGCGGCCGCGGCTACGACGTGGCCGCGCACGAGGTCGTGCTCCGCGGGGCCTGCGAAGACTGCCGCCCCGCACGCTGACGGCCGACCTTCGCTACGGCCGCGCGGCGACGACCCGGCGCACGGTCTCCACGGCCGAGCCGAATGCGACGAGGGCGGCCACCACGAGCGCGCCGGCGCCGAGCCGGGCGACGGTCTCCGAGTCGAGCGCGACCCCGCCCGCGAGCAGCTCGACCCCGGCCGCGAAGAGCACCGACTCGACCTGCCAGCCGCCGCGCGGGTAGAGGTCTGCCTGCTTCGGGCGCTGGCCTGGCGGCCACGAGCCCCAGCCGGAGAGTGAGACGAGCTTGCCCGCGTGGCCCACGATGACGCCGACGGCCCAGCCGACGCCGAGGAAGAGCACGCCGGCGACCGCCGCACGCCGGTCCGAGACGATCCCGGCCACCGCCGCGAGCGCGAGCAGCGCCGCCTGCAGGAGGAAGACGAGCCCGACGGCGACGTGCGCGACCGGGCCCTCGCGCACTCCGATCTTCCCCGAGGTCGCGACCCGGCCGAAGAGCCGCGCCGGGGGGAGAAGGCCGCCGAGCATCACGAGGACGCCGACCGCGACGAGGGCGTCGACGGCCCACGCGACGCCCGCGAGGAACAGCCAGAGCCCCGCCACGAGCACGAGCTCGGCGACGGGAGCCCGCCTTCTCGGAGCGGCCGGGGCGAGCCCGAGCATCGGCACGAGCGTGCGTCCGACCGCGGCGATGAGCACTGTCAGCCAGCCGATCAGCGCGAGCGAGAGGTGCACGAGGAGCAGGCGCTCGTATGGGATCCCGAGCGGCTCGGGGCCGCCGTCGCGGAGGACGACCGCCCCCAGCGCGAAGGCGGCGGCGGCGTGGAGGCCGGCGAGCGCGACCGCCGGCCTGCTGACGACGAGCAGGCGCCCGCTCGGCGCGCGGCGGATCAGCGTCGCGAGCTCGAGGAGCAGGAGGACGAGGCCGCCCGCGAGCACGACGGCGCCGAGCGTCGCCAGCGTGTCGTTCCCGTTCGCGACGCCGACCGCCAGCGGGACGCCGCCGGCGAGCAGCGCGAAGACGAGCCAGCGACGCCGCGGCCGCGGTGGGTCGTTCCGCAGCATCACCGGGAGCAGCTGCCACACGGCGGCGGCGACCGCGAACGGGAAGAACACGAGGCCGATCGCGTGCGCCGCGCCGACGGGGTCGGAACCGGAGATCGCGAGCCGCGAGAGCTCCGACGCGGAGCCGAGCAGCAGGAGCGATGCCGCCACCCACCCGCCGAACGCGACGAGGTAGGCGGGCGCGCCGAGCCGGAACGGAGCCGGCTGTCCCGTCTCGGCCATCCGGAGCGGGCGGAACGAGCTGCCCTCGGTGCGACCCGGCGCCTGCGTGCTCACGGGGCCAGGCTAGTCGGGCTCCCTGGAGCGGCGCCGGGATAGGCTTGCCTCGTGGCCCGGCCCGACCCCTTCGAGCGTGTCGTGTGCGGGATCGACGCGTCCGGCGCGGGCCTCGACGCCGTTGGCCAGGTGCTCGCGCTCGCGGGTCCGGACAGCGAGCTCGTCCTCGTCGGCGTGAGCGAGTCCCACCTCGCCTCGCAGGCCGGAATGCTGGCGCCGCATGCCGTCGAGGCGATCGAGGCTGGTGTCCGCGACGCGCTCGACGATGCGCACGAGGTCGCGGCGAGCGCCGAAACGAGATTCGTCCGCGGTCGACCGGACGAGGCGCTGCTGCAGATCGCCGCCGAGTCCGGCTCGACGCTCGTCGCCGTGGGCTCGCACGAGCGTCGTCGGGCCTCCGGGATCCTCCTCGGCGGCGTGACGACGCGCATGCTCCACGACGCGCCGTGCTCGGTGCTCGTGGCGCGTCCGCACGACGAGCCGGACCGGTTCCCGAGCTCGATCGCTGCCGGCGTGGACGGATCCGCCTCGTCGCTCGCGGCCGCCGCCGTGGCGCGGGAGCTCGGGGAGCGGCTCGGCGCTCGAGTCGAGCTCGTCACCGCGAAGGGAACGGGCACCCTCGACCTGGATCTGCGCACGATCGAGAGCAGCGGCCTCGCCGTGACCTACAGCGACGCGAGGCCCGTGGACGCCCTGCTCGAAGCCGCCCAGGACGCCGATCTCCTCGTGCTCGGCAGCCGTGGCCTGCGCGGCCTGCGCGCCCTCGGCAGCGTGAGCGAACGGGTCGCACATCAGGCGCCGTGCTCGCTCCTCGTGCTCCGCGGAGCCGACTAGCCGATATCCCCCAAACGGGGTTCCCGCTGCGCCCGAGGTGGACGATGTCAGTGTCGTTCGACCTGTCTGCGGAAGGAGAACGCACGTGGTTCAGCGGATCCGGCACCACCTCCGAGGCGAGGGCGGTTTCGCCGGCCTCGAGGCGCTCGTCGTCGTCGGCGTCCTGGGCGTCGCGCTCGCGGTCGCCGTCCCCTCCTTCCTCGGCCTCCGCAGCAGCTCCGCCGACGGCAAGACGAAGGCGAGCCTCCGCGCGGCGATGCCGGCGGCTGACGCCTACTTCGCGGACCACAAGACGTACAGCGGTCTCGACTCGACCGACCTCATCAGGATCGACCCGAGAGTCTCCCTGACGGTGGCGGTGACGTGGGCGAAGAAGCGCTCGTACTGCCTGACGGAGAACGTCGGCGGGAAAACGTGGAGCGCCCGCGGCCCGAACCCGAAGCTCGTCTCCGACACCTCGGAGACGAGGGGCTGGTTCGAGGGCGACACCTGCAAGTAGTCGTCACGGGGTAGGCGGAGCGAGCCGCGCGAGGCGCGAGAGCGCGCGCAGCGGCGGTCGCGCGAGACCCCCCGCATCGTGTGGATGTGCGAGGTCTCCCCGGAGCAGCCCCGCGACGGCGTCGAAGACCCCGGGTGCCCGTACTGCCCAGAAGCACGCCCTCGGGTACCGGTCCGCGACGCGCTTCGCCTTCCACGAGGCCGCGGCGTGCCCGTCGAGCGCGGCCGCGAGCTCGCGCCCGTAGTCCTGCGGACGCCCGCCGAGCACCACCTCGGCCGCGAGCCGGGCCGACACGACCGCCTCGTAGATGCCGTCGCCCGAGAGGGGGTCGACGAGCCCGGCTGCGTCCCCGACGAGCAGCGCGCGGCCCCGAGCCGCCGGGGCGCCGAGGCGTCGCATGGGGAGCCGGTGCCCGCGGAGGTCGCGCATCCGTCCCGGATCGACTCCGTGCTCGCGCGCGAGCCGCTCGAGGTGGGCGCGAAGCCGCGGCCCCTCGTCGTGCCAGCCGCCGACGCCCAGGTTCGCATGGTCGCCCTTCGGAAACACCCAGCCGTAGCCGCCGCCGACGACGCCGAGCTCCACCCACGCGGTCCCCGCGTACGGCTTTGGGTCGAGATCGCCCCACGCCGCGTTCGCCTCGAGCGCCACACCCGTGACGATGCCCTCGCCGAGCCCCGCCGCGCGCGCGACCTGCCCGTTCGCCCCGTCCGCACCGACGACGTACGCTGCCCGTACCCGCGAGCCGCCGACGTCGGCCGTCACGCCGTCGCCGTCGAGGACGAGCTCGTCGACCCGCACACCGTCGCGGAACGCCGCGCCGGCCGCGGCCGCGTGCTCCGCGAGGTGCAGGTCGAGCCGGCGCCGCTGCGTCATCAGGATCAGCGGAGCCTCGCTCGAGCGCGCGAAGCTCCCGCGGTAGCGGACGCGGAGCACGAACCGGTCGACGACGTGCTCGACCACCGGTGAGACGTCGCACGGCAGATGCCGGACCGCCCTCCCGGTCAGGCCTCCTCCGCACGGCTTGTCCCGGGGGAACCGGGCGCGGTCCGCGAGCAGCACCCGCGCGCCGCCTCGCGCGAGGTGGATCGCGGCGGACGACCCTGCCGGGCCGGCGCCGACGACCAGCACGTCGAACCGCTCCATCCGCCCTCGATCGTACGTCCAGGCTCGCTCCGTCGCGCCTCGGGGCGAGGGCTACAATGGCGCCCCCTGCAGGGGTTCCCGAGTGGCCAAAGGGGGCGGGCTGTAAACCCGCTGGCTCAGCCTTCGGAGGTTCGAATCCTCCCCCCTGCACTCGATGTCCGCGTTTACCGACCCCACTGCGTCGGAGGACGAAGTCGCCCGGCAGATGATCGAGCGGATCGCGCGCGAGGTCGACCTCGAGGCAGGACGTGTGCCCAGGACCGAGGACGAGGGCGATGCAGACGCACCCGAGGCAGACGCGCCCGAGGCGGCCGTCGACGAGCCCACACCGGAGCCCGAGGAGCGCTCCGAGGAGGCCGTCTCACGCGAACTCGTCGAGCGCATCGCGCGGGAGGTGGACGAGGGGAGGCCTGGCTAGACTTCGCCTCTCGCCCTCTTAGCTCAGTCGGTAGAGCACCTCCATGGTAAGGAGGGGGTCGACGGTTCGAGTCCGTCAGAGGGCTTCAGCAAAGAAGAAATCCCCGGAAATCGGGGATTTTTGTTGTCCATCTCAGCACTGCAGGGTCTCTCGACCACTGTCTTGTCCGCCATCGAGCTCGCGGTGCGACCAACAAAATGGCTGCAAGTCGGCTTGTTTCTCAAGCTACTTCTCGCGACCGTTGTCTCAGCGGCAAACGGGTGGGGACAGATTCTGGGGACAGCCTCGCGGCGCCTGCCCGGTCAGCAGGTGGAAGCCGCGGGCTCGCCCTCGAACCGTTCGACGGTCCAGGCGGTCAGTTCCTCGGTCAGGGGTGACTCCGCGGCGAGCACGCCCATGTGCGTCCGGTCCGGGTACTTCCTGAGGTCGAGCTCGTAGCCAGCGGCGCACTGCTCGCGAACCCAAGCCTCGGTGATCGCGATGTCGACGACCTCGTCGGCGGTCCCCTGGGCGACGAGCAGCGGGGGCTTCATGTCAGCGGTGGGGGTGTTCTCGCGCAGCCGGTCGCCGCCCCGCCCGGTGGAGAGATCCCTGGTGAAAGGCTCTCCCCTCCCGACGCTACGACCAACGAGGCGGCCAGAGCCCGGATTGGACAGGCATCGCTCTGCCGCTTCACGGACGAGGACGCGCGCTCCCGGTCGAACGTAATCGTCCAGGCGGACGGCGTCGTAGGTGTTGGCGTACGCGGCGAGCAAGAACGCGGTGACGATCGTCCCCGGGGGCCGTGCCCTGCACCCTCTGGCCCAGGGCTACCAGGTCGGACGCCGGTGACAGCGCGGCCACCGCGTCGATCGTCAGCGAGACCGCCGACGTGAGCCCGATGCGGACGGAGCGGGCGAGCTCCGGGGTCGGCTGCTCGCGGAACTCGCGGAAGCGCTCCCTCGCACGTTCGAGATCGGATCGCGCACCGGGTAGGCGTAGGCGAGAAGGCCCATCGCGAGTCCGACGACGATCGGCTCCACCCCCGACTCGAGGAGCGCGACCCAGATCGCCGCCCCGAGCGCGAAGTAGATGAGCCCGACCCGCACCCGGAGCGCCTTTCGCCGCGGGTCGACAGGCCTCATTGCCGTTGTCGGTTCACGGTGCCCCCGCCGCGCTCGAGCATTGGGAAGCGGTTTCCAGAGGGCCGGCTCTCGCCGACCCTCTGCCGTGGTGCCCGAGCCCTGGGCTCGTTACATCATCCCCTCCATACCGCCCATGCCGCCCATGCCGCCCATGCCGGCTCCGGCCGTTTCGGGTGGCTCGGCGACGACCGCCTCGGTCATGAGGATGTTCTTCGCGATCGACGCGGCGTTCTGCAACGCCGAGCGCGTGACCATGGTCGGGTCGATGATCCCCGCCTTCACCAGGTCTTCGATTTCGTTCGTGTCGACATTCAGGCCCTGGCCCTTGGCGGCCTTGCGGACCTTGTCGACGACGACCGAGCCTTCGAGTCCCGCGTTGTAGGCAAGCTGGCGGAGCGGCTCCTCGAGCGCGCGGATGATGATCTGCGCGCCCGTCCGCTCGTCCGGATCGCCGAAGTCGTCCAGCTTGATCGACCCAGCCGCACTAAGCAACGCGACACCGCCGCCTGGCACGATGCCCTCCTCAAGCGCCGCACGCGTGGCCTGCAACGCGTCCTCGACACGGTGCTTCTTCTCCTTCAGCTCGGTCTCGGTGGCCGCGCCCACCTTCACGACCGCGACGCCCCCGGCCAGCTTCGCGAGCCGCTCCTGCAGCTTCTCGCGGTCGAAGTCGGAGTCGGTGTCCTCGATCTCGGCCTTCAGCTGCTTGATGCGGGCCTTGATCGCGTCGGAGTCGCCGGCACCGTCGATGATCGTTGTCGAGTCCTTGTCGATCACGACCTTGCGAGCGTGGCCGAGCTGCGAGATTTTCGTGTTCTCGAGCTTGAGGCCCAGCTCCTCGGTGATGACCTCGGCACCCGATAGGACGGCGATATCCTCGAGCATTCGCTTACGGCGGTCGCCGAAGCCGGGCGCCTTGACCGCGACCGCCGTAAAGGTGCCACGGAGCTTGTTGACCACGATCGTCGCGAGCGACTCGCCCTCGACGTCTTCGGCCACGATCAGGAGCGGCTTGCCGGCCTGGATCACCTGCTCGAGAACGGGCAAGACGTCTTTGACCGCGCCGATCTTCTGGTTCGCGACAAGGATGTACGGATCGTCGAGCACGGCTTCCATGCGCTCGGCGTCCGTGATCATGTAGGGGCTGAGGTAGCCCTTGTCGAACTGCATGCCCTCCGTGAACTCGAGCTCGAGGCCGAACGTCTGACCCTCCTCGACGTTCACGACGCCGTCCTTGCCCACCTTCTCGATCGCGTCCGCGATCACGTCCCCGATCTCGCGCTCGCGCGCCGAGATGGTGGCAACGCGGGCGATGTCCTCTCTGCCCGAGACCTCCTTGGACTGCCTCTTCAGGTTCTCGACCACGGCGTCGACGGCCCGCTCGATCCCGCGCTTGAGCGCCATCGGGTTCGCACCGGCGGCCACATTCTTCAAGCCCTCGCGAACGATGGCCTGGGCGAGCACGGTGGCTGTCGTCGTACCGTCGCCGGCGACGTCGTTCGTCGACGTCGCGACCTCGCGCACGAGCTGAACGCCCTGGTTTTCGAAAACGTCCTCGACCTCGATCTCGCGTGCGATCGTGACGCCGTCGTTGGTGATCGTGGGAGCGCCGTACTTCTTGTCGAGGACGACGTAGCGACCCTTCGGGCCCAGCGTCACCTTCACCGCGTCGGCAAGGATGTTGACGCCGCGCTCGAGCGCACGGCGCGCATCCTCATTGAACTTGAGCTCCTTATGAGGCATGTCTTCCTCCTGATTGATGCGAGCTACGCGGCGGCACCGCTGAGCTTGCGTTTGCGCTTGCCACCTGTGTGTACGGCCTTCGCGAGTACATCTGACTCGCGCAAGATCAGAACCTCGTCGGTGCCGAGCTTGATCTCGCTGCCGCCGTACTTGGAGAAGATCACCTCGTCGCCCTCTGCGACCTCCATCTGGACGTACTCCCCCGTCTCCTGGTTTCGAGCGCCGGGACCGACCGCAAGAACTTTGCCCCGCTGCGGTTTTTCCTTCGCCGTGTCGGGCAGGACGATGCCGCTAACCGTCAACTCCTCCTCATCGAGAACCTCGACGATCAAGCGGTCACCAAGCGGCTTCAGATTCATGAAGAACCTCCTCGGAAGAAACTCTCAAGTCCCCTCTCGACTCGCCGGTGGCGAACGCCGAGAGAAGGTCCGCGCGACGCACTCACGAACTCTTGCGTAGGTCGTTCCTGACAGCAGCGCGGAATGCAGCGAAACCGCCTTTACGCGACCGCGGCTACGAGAGGCGGCCAAGGGCCGCCTCTCCGACGGACGTTGCGTGAGTGGCGGCTAGACGGTGGAACCGCCCTCGACGGTCGTCGTGACCGGGATCTGACGCGGTTTGGACTGTTCACGTTTCTCGACGTGGACTTCGAGCACGCCGTTGGCGTAGTGCGCCCGGGCCTCGACGTCGTCAGTCCCCTCGGGCAGAGCGACCGAGCGCGTGAACTCTCCGAAGGGGCGCTCGTAGCGGAAGAGGCGCCCATCCTCCATCTCGGTGCGCTCACGCGAGCCGCTGACTGTGAGGGTGCTGTCCTCGAGCTCGACGTCGATCTTCTCCTCCGGTATGCCGGGGAGATCGAATGCGTACACGAGCTCGCCCTCGGTCTCCCAGACGTCAAGCGGAGGTGTCCAGGCGTGGTTGGAGACAGCGGCGGCGCGGGCGGGCGATTCGAAGATGGTCTTGATCAGCCGCTCGAACTCGCCATTCATGGCGACGTTCCGTAGCGGCTCGCGAAAGCGGACGAGAGTGGTCATAGACCTCAGCTCCTATCGGTTGAACAGCAATATTATCACATAATTTTAGTCGACTAACTAGCAAATCTTGCTCTTCGCCTGGAATCGCGTAGCTCGGATCGGCCTGACGCTGCGGCTCTCCACCCGGGTCGCCGCTTTGAGACCGCTGTTACGTTTCAAGACGTGAGCACCTCAGAGAAGGACGGCGATAATGACGCCTGTCCGAACTGCGGGACGCGCGTCGAATCCGCGATCAGCGCCCCGGGCGAGCCAGTCCGCGAAGCGACCCAGCGGCGCTGTCCCAACTGCGGGAAGGTCCTCCGGCGGGAGGTCGGCGGCAAATGGACGATCGATGAGACGGCGAGCTAGCGCTTGCGCGCGATGTGTGCCGACCGACCGTCGACATGACGACGCCGGCAACGAACTTGGTCTCGAGCACCCTGCCCCACGCTTCGGACGCGGATCGCAGACTGGATGCGAGCCATGAGTAAGTCCCCCTCTCCGACGGACAAGAGAAAGCCAAGGCCGGACGTGCCCGAGGTGGTGGCAGCCGCTGTCGCAAGCCCCGAGGACGCGCCGGCAGGGCTCGACTGGCAGGCGTTTTCCGCCGCATACTTTCCACGCAGCCGCCGACACAGCCTCAAGGCGATAGTGGCGTACGGCGCCTACAGACGTTCACTCGGCGCGGGCGAGCAGGAAGCGAGCGAAGCCGCCCGCTTGAAGGCGGATGCGATCTCGACTGAAGCCCAGGAAGCTGAAGAGTGGGAAGACGAAGGCGGCGCGTTGCAATAGCAGCACACTTGGGGTCGCAGGAAGTGTCTGCGTGCTGCGCAACACGCCGCGTACGTATGACAGCTAGGGTGAATGAGCGCGTTGGTTGTGTTTGAAGCCGTCGAGGCTTCGCAGGTTGCTCTTCGACTGTCCCACCGACCTGAGCGCAGCAGGGAGTTCGTTCGGACTCTCTGTCCCGATAGGAACGAAGGAGCATCACATGCATGCAACCATCCGCCGCGACGACGGTGTGGACCAGAACCGCTTGGCCGAGTTGACCCGCAAGGTCAGCGAGACCCTCGTCCCGAAGCTCGAGAAGCTGTCCGGCTTCGAGGGCTATTTCCTCGTCGACGCCGGTAACGGCGTCTTCACGTCGCTCAGTCTCTTCGAGACTCCTGAGCAGGGTATGGAGTCGACGAAGTTCGTCACAACGTGGCTCCGCGAGGAGAAGCTGGACACGATTCTCCCCAACGAGCCCAAGATCACGAGCGGCAAGATCGTCGCTCACAGCGACCGCGTTCTCGTTGCCGCGTAGCTCGACTGCGCCGCATTCGACGAAGGGCCCGGCTTGCCGGGCCCTTACTCGTTCTTGCGGCGACGCGCCATAGCCGCATCGTTGTCGCGCCCGGACGAGATCCCTTTGTCGATTCTGTCTGCGCGGCGCATGGCGTCGTACACCGCGTTCCAGTGGCGTGAGACCTCTCCCAGAGCACGGGCCGTGGTCAGGGCGGCCTCCTCAAGTCGCGCGTTCACTCGTTCGACCTCGGCCAGGCGCTCCTCAAGGGGCGCGCCACTTCTCCCCGAGCTCGCTCAGTTCCTGAGCGACTACCTGGTAGTCGTCCACAGTGGGATGATCGCTCGGCCTGCGCAGTTCGGCAACGTCCGCGGGCGAAGGGGCCTATGTGAACCTCCTTAAGGAAGCAGCCCCTCGGGTCTCTACTTGTCTGCCTGGAGAGAGGCGCCTGAGCCGAACTTTTGGCCGCGCGCTTCTCGCTGCGGCGCTACTTGAGCGTCTTCTGCGGCTTCTGCTCTGCTGCTTCTTTGGCTTGTCGGAACTCTTGCTCGTGGCGACCTCCGAGCCGTCCGCTCCACTCAGCGCCTGCTTGAACAACGAAGGCTGGCCCTGGACGTCGAATCTGTTCGCCTGAGCTCCTACGTCTCGCGCGCCATAGCGCGTCGGGAGATTGCGGGCTTTCGGCCGGGGTCCTGGCAGCAGGACCAATCCAACCATCCTACTCCTCCCACAATCCGCGCCGTGCAGTCCTGGGACGTAAAGGAGATTCAGGCGCCTGAGGGGACACGACTGGCGGCTGTCCTCGAGACCGTCGACGGGGCGCGGGCGATCATCGTGCGCCTCGGCGCCGGTGAGGAGCTGGGCGACCACGAGGTTCGCGAACGGGCCTGGCTGATGGTGGTCGAAGGAACGGCGCGGACCGAGGCGGGCGGCGACGTCGTTGACGCGGGGCCAGGAACGCTGCTCACGCTCGAGCCTGGCGAGCGCCACAGCGTCGCAAGTGAGGGTGGCGCTCGTATCGTCATGATCCTCTCCTCTTGGCCGGCCGAAGGCCACTATCCGGCTTGGCCTGGCGATGATGTTGCCAAGGCCTGAGAGGACGTAGCTGCCTTCCACGGGCTCTGCTATGCCGGTCATATGTCGCCGCTGCCCGCCTCCGGGATAGCGAAGTGACTGCAACGGGCTCGCGAGCATCAGGACGTGTCTGCTGCAGCGGCCGGGTCGGACGCGCGGCGGAACCTCAGCGTCCGCAGTGCGAGCAGGATCGCAGCGAAGCCCACGATGACGTTCACACAGGTGAGGGTTAGTTTCATGCCGACGCTGAAGGCCACGAGCGCCGACCGCGTTGCGCTACCGCGAAGGGTGTAGACGAGGAGCGCCTGCTGCGTCCCGATCCCACCGGGGCTGATCGGAACGAGCGTGGCGAGGCTCTCCGCCGCCTGCACCAGCAGGACGTTGCGGGCCGACTGCTCGATTCGAAACGCGCCGAGCATGAACCAGACCGTCGCGAGGCGGAGTGCCCACTCGGCGAGCTGCCAGGCGACAACTGTGCGCAGCCACCGCGCAGGAGTGCGGACGACCGTGAATGCCTGGCGGACACGCTGCCTGAACTCGGCCACATTCTTTCGGATCCAGAGGCCGAGGGCGATGACGCCGAAGGCGAGGACGACGAGCGTGACCTGGGCGACGGTCTCATGGCGGAGAAACCAGGCGAAGTCGAAGCTCGGTAGGTATGGGAGCACGTCGAGGCTGGGCAAGACTCCCTGCGTCACCGCCCAGGAGAAGAGAGCGATCACGCAGAGGCCATCGACGATCGTCAGTACGAGGCTCGAGCTGACGAGCGTCGTGTACGTCGATCCCTTGATCGCGCGATGCGCCATCGTGAGGCGAACGACATCTCCGATGCGGGCGGGGAAGAGCGCGTTGACCCCTGCGCCTGCGACGCACGCGGCGTACAGAGGAAGCCAGCCGACGCGTGTGTCGGGATAGGCGGCGACAAGGACATTGCGCCACGCACGGCTTGCGCACACGGTCTTCGCCAGGTGACAGCTGAGCGCAAGTGCGAGCGCAACGCGATCGACCGCGGCAAGGTAATCCCAGAACGCCGAGACGGCATCCAGGACGGTTTTCACACGCTCACGCTAACCCGTGCGATGCACGGCCGCCCATGACCCCGAGTCTTACGCCGCTTGCCATGCGTGCGCCGTTTATCGCCTTGAGTTCGTGCCGGCGACTTCCAGGGGCGGTTGGGCGCTGGTCGCATTCAGCTTAGTTTGCAGAATAGCCAACGAGCGGATCCCGCATGCATCCCGCAGGAGGTCGCCGGAAGGTCACGCCGATCCCCGCCGATCGCCGCAATGACGGCGGCAGAAAGCCCTGCTTCTGGGGAAATCCTCGCCTATCCCCGCTCAGTCCGGAGCGCGCCATGACCGGCCTGTCACGCCCGAGGTCGCCGAAGTCATTTGACGTTCATGAACAGGCTACGACCGACGCGCCCATCACCATGGCGACGATGGAGCTCGAGCATGCGCGTCTCGCTCAAATGAATCGAAACCACGCTCTGCTCGAGGCGCGGCCCTGGCTGCTGTCCGGGCGTCATCTGGGGACAGGTCTTGGGGATAGGTCTGGGGCTTCTCAGGCACCGTCAGGGCTCATCGAGCGAGGAGTGCGGCTGGCAAGGAAAGAACCTCACTAGCAGGGAAATCCTGTAAACAAGCGCTGTTCCTCTGGCTCCTCCCGCAGCGCGAATCCTCCATGGTAAGGAGGGGGTCGACGGTTCGAGTCCGTCAGAGGGCTTCCAAGAAGGCCGGCAAACGCGGGCCTTTTCTTGTGCCACTAGTGACCGGATCGCGTTCAACTCCCCCGCGGACGAGCTCGTGGGTCGGTGACGGGCGGACTTGAATCGGCCTAAGCCGCCAGAAACGGACTAGGTCCAGCCCCTCTTTACCGCTCGCATGTCGTCTTCTTTTCACCGCGGCAAGTGTCCGTCCCAGGACCGCCATCGATCGTATCCGTTCCGGCCCCGCCGTCGAGCACGTCGTTGCCAGGGCTCCCTGCCAGCTTGTCGTTACCGTCGCCACCGGCAAGGCGGTCCTCGTCCGGACCTCCATCGAGCCCGTCCGCCCCCGCGCCGCCGTCCGCGACGTCGAGGCCGGCGCCAGCGAGGATTGAGTCCTTTCCGGGACCGCCGCACATCACGTCATTGCCGCCGCCGCCGTCGATCGTGTCATCGCCGCCCAGCGCGAAAATCACGTCGCGGCCCGATCCTCCCTTTAGCTTGTCGTTGCGCACCGTGCCGACGATCGCGCCATTCGGTGGCGGTGCCGCACAAGACGGCGCGAGAGTCGTTCCGACGACTCCGAAGTTCCAGGCCGATGCCTGCGACGTGAGGACCGTGATCCGACCCGAGCCGTCAGGAAGGTCCACGCGCTGGCTGACACACGGGTTCGGTGACGCAGTCGCCGAGCCTGGGCACTCGCCGATAGCGGTGCCATTGCGGAAAACCTGCAGCGTCTGGATCGACTCCCCGGCCGGGAAGAGCGAGCTGTGGACGGCGAACACAAGGCGGAGCGGCGCGCCGGCAGTCGCCGCGGGCGCGCCGATCGAGACCTGCTGGCCCAGGAACGAGTAGCCGGCCGGCGACGAGCCCGTGCGGGGCCCCTCGTCGATCGAGACCGGCCCGCCGGTCGGTGTCGTGACGCTCACTTCGAGCGGGTCGGTCAGTGATGGACCACCGCCCCCCGGATCGGTCGTGACCGTTCCCCCGGCCGGCGCGGTCGCCTCGACGAGATCCGTGAGATACGGACTGTCCACGAGGTCAGGGCAACTCGCATTGTCGTGTGCGTAGTAGTCGTCGTTGCCCTGGTCGATCACGACACCGTTGAGGTTCCACGGCGCGTCACCGGCATACATCAGGTCGTTCGTCGGCGTCGAAACGTGTCCGGACCTTGTGTGTCTCGGAGCGCAGGTCGCAACGAACCCGAGCGTGTGCACGAGCTCGTGTATCCACGAGAACTCCCAGTAGCGAGGGACGCCTCCGGCGGTGGCGAACGCGTTGCCATCGCACGGGAAAACGGAGTCGGGTAGTCCGTGGAGATAGAGCGCGGCGACCTTGCCCGGAAGCGTGGGAGGCCACGCTCCGCCCCCGCACGAGAACGTGCTCGTCCCGTCGTAGTGGACCGCGTAGCGCTTGGAATCATCGTCCAGTCCGGCCGCGGCGAGCTCCTGCTCGAGTGCGTCTCGGACGAAGGCGCCTTCATCCGCGATCTCCTCGTCGGTTCGCGAGAGCTGCAGGAACGTGATGTCGGGCTCGCCCTCGAACGTGTCGAGCCGAAACGAGCGTCCGCCGGTCTGAGCTGCGAGCCAGTCCTGCGCGACCCCGACGCTCTCGGCGAGAGTGCCGTCGAGATCGAGCTCCGCGTCGTCGCCGTCGGCCGGAATCGCATAGACGAGATGGACCTGCGGGCCGGCACGATCGTCCGGCTGGTCGACGAACGCCCTCCCGGACGCCGGGCCGCCGACGAAGTCGATCTTGAGCGCGATGTCGCGTGTGAACGTCGGAAGCGGCACCGTCAGTGTCCCGCCGACCGAGACCGCCTGGTACGTCGACGTGACTCCGGCGCCGCTCCAGGTGTCGTAGACGCGCACGTCGTACGTCCCGTCGTCCATTCCCGCGACGTTCAGGATCGAGCTGGCGATCGTGCGGCCCACAACGTTGCCCGGCCGCGCACCGGTCCCGTACTCGTTCTGCGCATCCCTCACCCAGACGAATGCCCGGGACGGTGAGCGCAGGCCGACCGCGGTAACGGGACCGCTCGTGGTGATTGGAGCCGTTCCGAGTCCGAGGGGTGCCCAGTCCTCCCCGGCGAGATACGTGAGGAGCGGAGGCACGAGCCGCTCGTTGAGGGGAAACGAGGGCGTGTTGCGGTTCTTGGATGTGTCGGACGCGATGTAGTTCCCCCACCACCAGTACGCCCCAAGCGACTCCGAGAGCGCGGCGGCCCACATCGCGTTGTGCAGGTGGGTGCCCTCCACGAGGTGCTCGCGCGCAGCCTGTGTGCCCCCGAAGGTGGACGGGTTGAAGTCGGCCTCGGGATTCGGGTCGCCGATCCCGAGCTCGCCCATGAGCACCGGCTTCCCGAAGCTCGACTGGAGCTGCGGCACGAGGCTCCGAATTTCGGCCGTCCTCCCCGCGGGCGGCTGCGAGTACGTATGGATCTGGACGACGTCGATGCCGGGGAGGCTCCAGATCGCGGGTGTCGCGTCGGGCTCCCACGAGCTCGTCGTGACCAGGTGGTGGTAGGGGTCGATGCCGTCGAGGTAGCTCGACATCTCCGCATGCCACGCGACGATCGCAGCGCGCAGACCGGCGTCGCCGTACGCGTTCACGGAGTTCGTCCCGACGAACTGCACCTCGTTGAAGAGCTCCCAGGCGAGGAGGCTCGTGTACGCGCCGTAGCGGCCAACGAGGTAGCGAAGCCGCTGCTTGAACAGCTCGCGAGCGTCGGAGTTCGTGAAGAAGTCCTGCGGCGCGGCGATGTCGACAGGCCCGCCGTTGACGGAGCTGTAGCCGTTGCCGGAGTCGTAGCCCGCGTCTCCGGGCTGGCAGGGGGGCGGATCCGACGCGTCGCAGCGCGGCGCCCAGCGCGCGTTCACCCACGTCGAGAACTGCCCGTGGTCGTTCAGGACGAGCTGGACCTCGATGCCGTGCTGCTCCGCGAGCTCGAGGATCCGGTCCATGCGCCAGGCGGACGGAAGCGAGTACGTCCCCGCCCCGGCGTAGAAGCCGGAGTAGTGGCCGGTGCCCCACTCGAGCGCGCTCCGATTGAAGTCCGTCATCCACACCCGGCTCCAGTTCTCGCCGGCGGTGTCGAGCGAGCCGAAGACAGATCCGTAGTAGCCGGTCCCGTTGAGGTGCGGGTTGGCGTCCTCGAAGGCGACGTTATGCCCGACGGGCACATAGGGGTCGCCGTTGTCGAAGCGCAGGTAATGAGCGTTGCGCGAGTCGACGCGCACGAAGCCCTGGCGCGCGGCCGGGGTCGCCTGGAAGCTGCCCGAGACGGGCGAGGCAGTGCGCGAACCGGCGACTGCTGAAACGCTGTAGTTGTATGCCCCTGCCTCCTCCGGTGTGAACCGCACTCTCCACTGAGCCGGTCCGGCAGATGCATAGTTCTCGAAGTCCGGGGAGCCTCCGACGGTGAACGGCTCGTACCAGAACGCGGGCACGCGCTGGATGCGGCCGGTGGGCGAGGTGAACGTGACGTCCACCGCGATCTCATCGGGGTCGAACGGGTTCGCGAACGTCTCGTCGAGCGCGATGCTCGCCTCGAAGCGGCCGTACCTCACGACGGGATCCGCGATCTCGGTCACGCCCTGGACCTGCAGATCGTCTACGAGCGGACCGACGCCGATCCGTCCGATGCGATCGCTCAGGGACTCGGCGAACCACATGTTCCCATCAGGGCCGGCGGCAATGCCGAAGAGGCCACTTCCCGCGATCCCGGCCGAGAACTGGGTGACGGTTCCCGTCGGCGTGATCCGACCGATCCAGGGGCCGACGCTATCCCCATGTGTGAACCACATGTTCCCATCCGGGCCGCGGGCGATGTCGACGAGATAGCTCCCGGCAGGGATACCGGCCGAGAACTCGGTGATAGCTCCGGATGGGGTGATCCGTCCGATCCGGCTGCTGTTGCCCTCGGTGAACCACAGGTTGCCGTCGGCCGCGAGCGCGACGAAGACGGGACCGCCGGTGATCCCGCCCGAGAACTCGGTCACGACCCCAGACGGAGTGATCCGTCCGATCCGGCCGCCGGCCTGCTCGGCGAACCACAGGTTGCCGTCGGAGCCGGCGGCGATTCCCGACGGCCAACTCCCGGCGCTGATTCCCGCCGAGTACTCGGTCACCACTCCGGATGGTGTGATCTTTCCGACCCGGTTACCGGTGATCTCCGTGAACCACATGTTCCCGTCGGGACCGGCGGCGATGCCGTACGGACGAGCTCCGGCGGTGATTCCGGCCGAGTACTCCGTCACCACTCCAGAGGGGGTGATCTTCCCGATGCGGTCACCGTTGTTCTCCGTGAACCACATGTTCCCGTCGGCGCCGGCAGCGATGTCGTACGGATGGCTTCCAGGAGTGATCCCGGCCGAGTACTCGGTGATCACTCCGGACGGGGTGATCTTTCCGATGCGATCGCCGAGGATCTCGGTGAACCACATGTTCCCGTCGGGACCGGCAGCAACCCCGCGCGGGTCGCTGCCCGCCGTCAGTCCGACCGAGTACTCAGTCACCTGACCAAGCGGGTCCGCGGCGCTTCCGGGAACCACCATCAGGAGGGCGATCGTCGACGCAATCATCACGCCTACCACCAGCCGAACGACGTCACGTCGGGTCCGGAACACCGTCTGCGCGACCCCAGCACCACGGTCACGTGAGATCGCTGCTTGCCGCACCTAACCCCCAAGATCCGCAGTCGACGCGATAGGGAGCGACGCGCCGTGAGCGCCGAGTATCCCCACCCGCTCCTACTGAGTCAAGAAGACACAGGGTCGGTCAGCCACCCGACTCTGTGCTTTCGTAGAGAGCTTCCGCGACCCGCACACGATAGGGACTGGTAAGCCGTGAGGCGGCCGCGCGGCGCTCCTGGGCCGAGCGGCTCGCCGGGGCGAACGCGCTCCAGGTGAACCAGTGGCCGAATCCGCGCTGCAGCGCCCGCGGGCCGCTCATCGTCAGCTGGCCGGCGCGGATCGCGCCGCCCAGCTCGGCCTGTCCCAGGTACACGCGGTAGAGCGTGGTCGTGTCGACGCTGACGTCGAGATCGACGTCGAACCCGGGATGCTGGAGGCAGACCGAGACCTCGGAGGGCTCGAGAACCATCCAGTAACGCCGCTTGCGGTCGCGAAACTCGAACCGGACCACGGTTCGGCCGGATGGAAGCTGCTGGCGATCGACATGGCGTGCCATCCAGACGATCAACAGGTCGGGATCGAGCTCCTCGGAACGCGGCTCGGTGAACGACCACGTCGCCCCCCACTCGCCGATCGCCTGCACCACCGGCCGGAGGTCACGGCCCGCGGGCGTGAGGCGGTACTCGAGGGTGCGCCCTTTCGGACCCGTCCTCCGCTCGACGACCTCGGCCCGCTCGAGCGCGCGCATACGGTCCGTGAGGACCGAGCGCGAAATCCCGGGGAGGCCGCGCTGGAGCTCGTTGAAGCCGCTCGCGCCGCCGAGCATCTCGCGCACGATGAGAAGAGTCCAACGGTCGCCGAGAGTCTCGGTCGCCTTGGCGACCGGGCAGTACTGCGCGTAGCTGCGCATCGCCTCACCATGCTGCCACGGATCCGACACCAGGTCTGTTATTCGGACCGGTTGGTTCGGAAATAGAACTAGATCGCCGAGGACGGCAAGCCTACGTTGCTCGCATGGACCCGATGTCGTCGAGCACAGCTGGGAGGACGAGATGACCGCCGTCCCGACATCACACACACCGCCTCTGGAGACGACGTTCGACGAGCTCGACGGATCGTTCTCTGGAGAGCTGCTCTTGCCGAGGAGCCCGGGCTACGAGACAGCCCGCAAGATCTGGAACGGCGCGATCGACCGCCGCCCAGCCTGTATCGCCCGCTGCACCGGCGTGGCCGATGTCGTCGCGGCCGTGCGCTTCGCGCGCGAGCGCGATCTGCTCGTGGCGGTCCGCTCAGGTGGCCACGGGGTCGCCGGGCATGCGGTCTGCGACGCGGGGCTGGTGATCGACCTCTCGTCGATGAAAGGCATTCACGTCGACCCACGAGCCAGGACGGCGCGCGCCGAAGCAGGCGTGTTGTGGGGCGAGCTCGACCGCGAGACCCAGCTCTACGGGCTCGCGACGGTCGGCGGAATCGTCACCCACACGGGGATCGCGGGCCTGACGCTCGGCGGGGGGATCGGCTGGCTGATGCGAAAGCACGGCGCGACGGTCGACAACCTCCTCTCCGCGGACCTGGTGACCGCGCAGGGCGAGCTCGTCACCGCGAACGAGGAGGAGAACCCCGATCTCTTCTGGGCAATCCGCGGCGGCGGCGGCAACTTCGGGATCGTCACCTCGTTCGAGTACCGACTACACGCCATCGGCCCGATCGTCCTCGCGGGATCAGTCTTCCACCCCCTGGAGGACGCGCCGGAGGTCCTGCGCTTCTACCGCGAGTACGCCGCCGCCGCCCCGGACGAGCTGACCACGATCTTCGAGCTGTCGGTGGCACCCCCGGCGCCCTTCCTGCCGGAGGACGTGCACGGCAAGCCGGTCGTGATGGTGGGCGCCTGCTACGCGGGATCCGCGGACGAGGGCGCCGAGGTCGTCCGCCCGCTCAAGCAGTTCGGCCGGCCGATCGTCGACCTGCTCGAGCCGAAGCCGTACACGGCCTTGCAGTCGATGTTCGACCCCATGGTGCCGCACGGCTGGCACCGCTATTGGAAGTCGGTCGAGCTGCCGCCGCTCACCGACGAGGCGATCGACACGCTCGTCGAGCACGCGCCCGAGCCCACCTCGCCGAAGTCGTACTGCATCGTCTTCCAACTCGGCGGCGCCCTCGACCGTGTCGGCGCTGGGGACACCGCGTACGGTCAGCGCGACGCCGCGCACAACGTGAACGTCAACGCGGTCTGGACCGAGGACGATCCCGATCCCGAGCGACACATCGGGTGGGCACGCGACTTCTTCGACGCCCTGCAGCCGCACGCGCGCCAACGCGTCTACGTCAACTTCCTGGGCGACGAGGGGCCCGACCGCGTCCGACAGGCCTACGGCGCCGCGAAGTACGACCGGCTGGTCGAGCTCAAGCGCGCCTACGACCCGACGAACTTCTTCAGGCTGAACCAGAACATCCAGCCCGGCTGACCGCCCGCTCCGGCCGCGGCGATCTTGCACCGCTCGGCGGAGCGCGTTATAGTGAACCTAATGGTTCAGTATTCGACGACCGTCGACCGCGCCTTCGCCGCCCTGGCCGACCCGACCCGCCGCGCCGTCCTCGAACGGCTCGGAGACGGAAGTGCGACGATCAGCGAGCTCGCCGAGCCCTTCGGCATGTCGCTGACCGGTATGAAGAAGCACGTGCGGCTGCTCGAGGAGGCGGAGCTGGTCACGACGGAGAAGGTCGGCCGTGTCCGCAGGTGCACGCTCGTGCCCTATGCCTTCGAGGGCATCAGCACCTGGCTGCAGCGGCTCGACCGCTTCGCGCAGGTCGTCGAGCGGACGAAAGGAGCACGATGAACCGCACCACGGTCGACACTCCGAACGAGCTCGAGATCCGGGTCGAGCGGGTCTTCGACGCGCCGCGCGCGCACGTCTTCTCCGTCTGGACGGACCCGGAGCTGATCCCGGAATGGTGGGGCGACGGTACCGTCGTCGAGGAGATGGACGTCCGTCCCGGCGGCAGCTACCGGTTCCGAACCGCCTTCGGCACCGTCGAGGGCGAGTTCCGCGAGGTCGAGCCACCCGCGCGGCTCGTGCAGACCTTCCAGAATCACCTGCAGACGCTGGAGTTCGAGGACCTCGGCGAGCGGACGAGGCTGACGCAGACGATGAGCTTCGCCACGACCGAGGAGCGCGACACGACGATGCAGTACGGCGTCGAGGAGGGCGCCAAGAGCGGCTTCGCGCGCGTCGACTCGCTGCTCCAGCGGATGAAAACGACCACGGAGGTGCTTCGCAATGGCTGAGAAGAAACCGGCAGGGAAGCACACGCAGGAGGGCAAGGGATTCACGGCCGAGGAGCGAGCTGCCATGAAGGAACGTGCCCGCGAGCTGAAGGCGGAGGCGCAGAAGGCAGACGGGGAGAGCGCCCTGCTCGCGAAGATCGCCGAGATGCAGGGACCGGATCGCACCCTCGCCGAGCGGCTACATGCGGTCGTGACGGCCGCCGCGCCGGCTCTCTCGCCGAAGACCTGGTACGGGATGCCCGCGTATGCGAAGGACGGCAAGATCCTCTGCTACTTCCAGAGCGCGGGGAAGTTCAAGTCGAGGTACGCGACCTTCGGCTTCAGCGACGAGGCGAACCTCGACGACGGCGCCATGTGGCCGACCTCCTTCGCGCTGAAGGAGTTGACTCCCGCCGACGAGGCAAGGATCGTCGAGCTCGTGAAGAGAGCGGTGAGCTGAGGACAGCCGGGCGGCGTGGACCCCGGCGACCGTCTCTACGGCGATCGCGGCGATACCGTCCGCTCCGTGAAGGTCACGGCCGAGGCCGCCCGTCGGTTCCTCGTCGCCCGCCAGCTGCTCTCGCCGGCCCGGTCGGTCGCCGGCGGGACGGAGGGGGTGCTCGAGGTCTTCCGCCGGCTGGGCTCGATCCAGTTCGACCCGATCGCGGTCGCCGGTCGGAGCCACGACCTCGTGCTGCACGCGCGCGTTGCAGGCTACGAGACCGCCTGGTGCGACGAGCTCTACGAGCGCCGCGAGATCTTCGAGGCGTACAACAAGGGGCTCTCCTTCGTGCCGGCGAGCGAGTTCCCGTGGTTCCGCGGGATCCTGAGCGGGGCTCCTGCACGCACGCTCGCCGAGAACCCCGAGGTCGCCGAGCAGGTGCTCGCCCGGGTTCGCGCCGACGGGCCGCTCTCCGCGCTCGACTTCGAGCGCGAGCGGGGGGCGACGACCGACTGGTTCGGGCTGCAGACGAACACCGTGCGCGCGGTGCTCGAGGCGTACACGTACACCGGCGTCCTCGGCCTCGCGAGACGCGACGGCAACCGGCGCTACTACGACCTCCTCGACCGGCTGCTGCCGGCCGACGTGCTCGCCCGGAGCGTCCCGCTGCGAGACCAGATGCGCTTCAAGCTCCTGTCGCGGTACCAGGCGCACGGCCTGCTCGGCGTCAGCGGCGCCGGGGACGTCTTCGGCGGGATCGGCCCTGCGAAGCCGGACCCGAGACTGCCCGACTACCCCGGGCGAAATGCTCTACGCGAGGAGCTCGTCGCGGACGGTGAGCTCGTTCCCGTCACGGTCGAGGGCGTGAGCGGCAGGCGCTTCGTCGTCCGCGACGACGTCGAGCTCCTGGAGGGTCCACCCGAGCCGACGCCCACCGTCGCGTTCCTGTCCCCCTTCGACGCGCTCGTCTGGGACCGCAGGCTGCTCGAGAGCCTGTTCGGGTTCGACTACGTCTGGGAGCTCTTCGTGCCTCCCGCCAAGCGGCGCTGGGGCTGGTACGTGCTGCCGATCGTCTTTCGGGATCGCCTCGTCGGCCGGATCGAGCCGCGGATCGACCGGGACGAGGCGCGCGTGCAGGTGCTCGACGTCTGGTGGGAGGACGACTTCGCGCCGGGCCGCGCCGACGGGTTCGTCGACGCCATGCGCGATGCGCTCCGCGCCTACCTGCACTTTGCGGGGGCGAGCCGCCTCGAGTGGGCATCCCACCTCGGTACCGAGCAACGGCGTTTCACGACTCGCCCCTGACGGACGGCGGCGGGCGGCGACGGCTCCCCGAGCTACGCGGCCGGCGCGTACGTCGCGAGGAACGCCCCGGTGCTCGAGATCCGACCGTCGACGAGCTCGAAGGGCCGTAGCAAGCCGTCATCTCGGAAGAAGCGCTTGCCGCCTCCCAGCAGGACGGGGTCGAGCATCAGCCGGAGCTCGTCCACGAGCTCCTGCTCGATCAGCGTCTGCACCAGCTGCGTGCTGCCGATGACGTGCACGTCGCCGTCGTTCTCCTGCTTCAGCGTCTCCACGGCCGCGGCGACCTCGCCGACGAGGAGCGTCGAGTTCTGCCAGTCGAGCGGCTCGGTCAGCGTCGTCGAGGCCACGAACTTCGGCTTCGTGTTCAGCGGCTCCGCGATCACCTGCTCCTCCTCGGGCGCATTCGGCCAGTAGGCGGCGAAGATGTCGTAGGTGCGGCGCCCGAGCAGGAAGCCGCCCGCATCGAGGATGCTGCCGAGCACCCACGTCCGCGCCGCCTCGTCCTCCATGTACCGCATGTGCCAGCCGCCGTGGGGGAAGCCGCCGCTCGTGTCCTCGTCGGCACCACCCGGTGCCTGGGCCACCCCGTCCAGGCTCATGAACTCGTTCACGATCAGCTTGCGCATATCGTCCTTCCGGGTACCCGCTTCTCTGCGCCTTCAGACACGACGGTCCGTGGCCGCGTCGCCGCGTCGCCGCGCGGCGCCGACGACCTGTAGGAGAGATGGACGGCGCCGCTGTCGTAGGGCTCGGTTGCCGCGAGCGAGGCTTGGACGGCGCGCCATCGTCCGGGAAGAGCCGCGGGCGGCCCCGCGAGTGAGCGGGCAGACGAAGAAGGGCTCGTCGACGAGGCCGTCGGCGGGCATCGCCCGCACGACGGCGCGTCCGGGTCGTCCTCGACGGTTCGAGTCGGCCACGCCGGCTCGAACATCTCGTAGGTCACGGCGTCCCGCGTGGAACTGCGCTGACGCGGCGGAACTAGGCCTGCTCGCCCGGCGCCGCGAGCGCCGCGTTCGCGGCGGCCACCTGCTCGCGGCGGGCCTTCGTCAGCTCCTGGACGAAGATCTGCAGCGTCGCCGCGAGCGGGACTGCGGTGAGCGCGCCGAGCACCCCGAGCAGGGCCCCGAAGAGCGTCACCGCGACGATGATGAAGAAGCCGGAGAGCCGGACGGCCGCGCCCTGGATCTTCGGCGTGAGGATGTTGTTCTCGAGCTGCTGGTAGACGAGGACGACGACGAGCATGATCAGCCCGGCCGTCAGCCCCTCCTCGGCCCACAGCGTCGGCACGAGGAGGAAGCCGGCGATCGTCGCGCCGATGTTCGGGATCATGTCGAGGAGCCCCGCGATCAGCCCGAGCGCGAGGGCGTAGCTCGAACCGAGCAGCCAGGCGGTCGTGCCCTGCGTGACGCCCGCGATCGTCGCGATGACGATCACGCCGATCGCCCAGCGCGAGACCGACTCGGTGACCCGTTCCCAGACGCCGAGCCAGCGCGCGTCCTCGCCCGGCATGAGCATGCTCGCGAGGGAGCGCTTCAGGTTCGCGACGTCGGTGAGCAGGAAGAGGCAGATGAAGAGGATCGTGAAGGCCGCCAGGAAGACGGTGAAGAAGTCGCCGGCGATGCCGAGGACCGACGAGATCGCATCCGGGATCGACACCGACACCTCCTGCGCCCCCGACTGGACGTTCTCCGCAGCGCCCGAGTCGCCGAGCCACGACAGCTCGTCCGACTCGCGCAGGCCCTCGACGATCGTCGGCAGCTCCTGCAGGAAGTCGCGCGCCGAGCCGACGAGCGGGACGAGGAGGAGCAGGAAGAGCACCGTCACCGCGACCGCGGTCCCCAGCACGGTGACGGTCGCGGCGAGCCCGCGGGAGAGCCGCGTCTTCGCCATCACGAACCGAACGGGGTACTCGAAGACGAGCGCGAGGAAGACTCCGATGAACACGATCAGGAAGGTGTCGCCGATCGCCATGAACGCCGCCAGGACTCCGATCGCGACGGCGACGAGGAGTAGCGTCCGGACCGGCAGGACTAGCTCGACGCGGCGCGTCTCGGGCGTGCTCATGTGCCGGCGAGTGTAGGGAGCGCGGCGGCTGGTCACGCCTCGCGTCCCGCGACCACCAGTCCCGCGTGCCAGCCGGGCGCTCGTCCACCGGCGGGAGGACGGATCGACTCGGCACCGAGGCCGGCGCGAGCGAGGAGCCAGGCGACGATCGAGTTCGAGTTCCACATCTCGCCGGCCCCGAGCTCGTCGCGTCCCCAGACCGCGGTCGGGACGAGCGGAGCGAGCTCGAGCACCCGCCGCGCTGCCGCGGGATCGCTGCTGAGCCGCCGCGGGCTGTCCACGGCTTCGTCGACGTCCGGGATGACGCCTCCGCGCCAGCAGCGCACCTCGTAGCGGAAGATCCGGGACCGCCCCGCCCACCGGCTGCCCACCGCCCCTTCGGCGACGACGCCGCGCTCGGCGCCGCCTCCGCCGCGGACCGGCGCCTGCTCGACGACGTAGTCGCCCTCGGGCACGCGCAGCTCGAGCGCGGCGTGGTACAGGTCGCACGGCGACCGCCGCTCGAGCCGCGCGGCCACGGCCTCGAAGGCGCGTCCGTTCAGCCGGACGAAGCGGCCGCCCGCGCCGAGCGGGAGCCAGTAGAGGTCGATCCCGAGCCCGCGCTCCGCGCTCACAGGCCGAGTCCGCCGCGGCGGGCTACCGCTTCGGGGGCAGCGAGCGCGCGTACGCGGTGCCGAGCTCCACCCACTTCGCGAGCTCGCGCTCCGTGCGCAGGTGCTCCGCGTCCACCCGCAGCCACCCCTTCATCTGCCGGCCGCGCATCTCCATCGGTTGTGCGCTCGACGCGGCGACCAGAGCGTCCGACTCGGCCGGATCGACGCGGACGAGGACGCCACCCTGTCCGCTCGCGCCGATGGCCATGTTGCCGTGGACGAGGAACCCGAGCCCGCCGAACATCCTCTGCTCCGTGAGGCCCTGCTCCTCGTCGACCAGATCGCGAATCCTCGCCGCTAGCTCCTCGTCGTAGGCCACGGCGCCGATGGTACGACACCCGACCGCTCAGGCCGTCGGGCGCACGACGGAGTACCGCGCGCACGCGAAGTCCCGGTTGCGCGCGAGCTCCTCGAGGCGTAGCTCGAGCCGGCGCGGGAGCAGGGACGCGCCGCGGCCGAGGGTCACCGGCGCGACGTACACGATCACCTCGTCGAGCAGGCCCGCGTCGGCGAACTGGCCGGCGAGGTCTCCGCCCCCGACGATCCAGACGTTTCGCCCGCCCGCGGCCTCGACCATCTTCCCGTGCACGGCCGCCACCTCTCCGCTGGTGAACTCGATCGGGGCTCCCGGGACGACCTGCAGCACGCGGTGCGTGAAGACCCAGCCCGGGATCTCGTACGGCCACGTCCACTCCGCCAGGTCCTTGCCGGCGAACTCGTGGTCGAGGATCCACTCGTACGTCGTCGCACCCATTGCGAGCGCGCCGACACCCGCGATGAACTCGGCGTAGTTCAGCGGCCCAGCCCGGTCCTGGTCGCGCGTGAACAGCCACTCGAGCGAGTGGTCCTCGTCGGCGATGAAGCCGTCGAGCGCGGTCGCCGTGTAGTACTGGGTCAGGCTCACGGTGGCTCCTCCTTGTCCGCGGGTGACGAGTCGGCGCTGCACCGGTAGTCGTACAGGCACGCGGCCGCCGCAAGTTACGCTCGCCGCGTGGCGGGACTCGACGAGCTCCTCGAGCGGAACCGCGAGTGGGCGACCGCGACCGTCGCGGACGACCCCGGGTTCTTCGCCGCTCTCGCCGAGGGCCAGTCGCCCGAGTACCTGTGGATCGGCTGCGCGGACAGCCGCGTGCCCGCGAACGAGATCGTCGGCCTGGCGCCGGGCGAGCTGTTCGTGCACCGGAACGTCGCGAACGTCGTCGTGCACACCGACCTCAACTGCCTGTCGGTGCTGCAGTACGCGGTCGACGTGCTCGCAGTCGCAGCACGTGATCGTGTGCGGCCACTACGGCTGCGGGGGCATACAGGCGGCCCTCGAGGACGCGCGACACGGGCTCGTCGACAACTGGCTTCGCCACGTGATGGACGTCGCGGACCAGCACGCCGACGAGATCGCGTCGCTGCCCGAGGTTCGCCGCCTCGACCGCCTGTGCGAGCTCAACGTCGTCGAGCAGGCGGCGAACGTCTGCGAGACGACGATCGTCCAGGACGCCTGGTCGCGCGCGCAGGAGCTCACCGTGCACGGCGTCGTCTACGGGCTCCGCGACGGGCTCCTCCGCGACCTCGGCGTCAGCCGCTCGTCGCTGGACACGGCATAGCGTCCGGACGGGCGATGCAGCACGATCTCCACGAGGGCGCCAGGCGCCGCGACGCGATACTTCGGGACGTGACCGAAGCAGTCGCGGCCGGCTGGGAGGCGCTCTCGCGAGGCGCATGGGACGAGGCGCTCGAGCTGCTCTCCGGGCTCGACGACGACCCCGAGGCACTCGAGGGCATGGGCACCGCCCACTGGTGGATCGACCATGCCGAGGAGACCGTGGACGCGCGCGAGCGCGCGTACCGCCTCTATCGCGAGCGGGGCGACGACATCGGCGCCGCGCGTGTGGCCGGCGCGCTCGCCTGGGACTCGGTGCTGTTCGGAGGGCGCACGGCGGTCGCCCGTGGATGGCTCGAGCGAGGCGCACGGCTCCTGGGCGATGCCGTGCCCGGTCCGGAGCACGCCTGGCTCGCGGTGCGGCAGGCGGAGGTGGCGCTCGCTTCCGGCGAGCTCGAAGACGCACGGCTCGCAGCGCGTCGGGCGATCTCGGTCGCAGATGAGATCGGCCGCGAGGACATCGAGGTCGTGGGACGCTCGCTCGAGGGGCTCGCCCTGGTGCACGAGGGACTGGTCGACGAGGGGATGCGCCGGCTCGACGAGTCGGCCGTGGCTGCGACTGCGGGCGACCTCAAGGATCTGATGTGGATCGGGAAGGTGTGCTGCAACCTGATCGCGGCCTGCGAACGGGTCGGCGACGTCGAGCGCGCGACGCAGTGGTGCGACAGAGGTGAAGGAGTTCGCCCGGCGCTGGGAGCTGCGCACGCTCTTCAGCATCTGCCGCACGCAGTACGCGGCGATCCTGCTCCGCACCGGCGCGTGGCGGGAGGCGGAGGCGGAGCTCCAGGAGGCGCTCCGCGTCCTCGGCGGCGGGCGGCGCTCCGCGCTCGCGGAGGGCACCGCCCGGCTCGGGGAGCTACGACGCCGCCAGGGCCGCGTCGACGAGGCTCGGGCGCTGTTCGCGCGGGCCGAGCGCACCTGGACCGCCCGGCTCGGGAGCGTCGAGCTCGCGCTGGACGAGGGCGACGCGTCGACCGGGCTCGCGCTCGCCGAGCGACTCGAGCGTGCGACCGAGGGCAGGCGCGAGCTCGATCGGATCGAGGTCCTGTCGGTGCTCGTGGCGGCGGCCGTCGCTGCCGGGCGCGTGGAAGCGGCGAGCGACGCCTCGGCCGAGCTCGCGGAGCTCGCCGACCGTGTCGGAACGACTGTGGCCAGGGCGACCGCAGCCCGGGCGTCCGGCACGGTGGCGCTCGCCCGCGGCGAGCGCGAGCTCGCCCGGCGCAGGCTCGACGACGCCGTCGACCTCTACGCGCGCGGGGAGGCGCCGTACGAGCGGGCCCGCACGCGCCTCGAGCTGGCCCGCGTGCTCGCCGAGCTCGGCACGCCCGAGCGAGCCCGGTTCGAGGCCCAGGCGGCCCGCTCCACGTTCCTCGAGCTCGACGCGCCGCGGGACGTCGCGGCCGCGGACGCGCTGCTCGAGCGGCGTCCTCGTGCGCAGGACGGAGCGAACCCGCTGACACGCCGCGAGCGGGAAGTGCTCGCATTCGTCGCGGCCGGGCGGACGAACCGCGAGATCGCCTCCGAGCTCGTCGTCAGCCAGCACACGGTGCACCGCCACATGGCGAACATCCTGCGGAAGCTCGGCGAGCCCACCCGTGCGGCCGCCGCGGCCCGCGCGATGCGCGACGGCCTCGTCTGACGGAGGTGGCCCGTTCGGGCCATCCCGACGAGCTGAGCGAAGATGGCCGACACTCGCGAAGCGCCGGGAACGTCACACGCGCGAGACTCCTCGCAGCGCGGGCGATCGCCCGCGACGACATGAGGAGAAGACGATGACAAGCACAGTGGAGTCAGGTACGACCGACCTCGGCGCCGTCAAGCAGCGCCAGCAGCAGACCTGGGCGAGCGGGGACTACTCCGTCGATCGCCGCCCGGATCGTGCTCGTCGCCGAGCACCTGTGCGACACCGCCGACCTGCGCGCGGGATGGCACGTGCTCGACGTCGCGACCGGCAGCGGCAACGCCGCGATCGCGGCCGCCCGACACGGCTGCGAGGTCGTCGGCATCGACTACGTCCCGTCGCTGCTCGAGCGGGGTCGCGCGCGGGCGGAGGCGGAGGGCCTCCAGGTCGCACTGCTCGAGGGAGACGCCGAGGCGCTCCCGTTCGCGGACCGCACGTTCGATGCGGTCGTCTCGGTGTTCGGCTCGATGTTCGCACCGAACCACGGACAGACCGCCGCCGAGATGCTCCGCGTCACGCGCGGAGGCGGCACGATCGCGCTGGCGAGCTGGACGCCGGACGGCTTCACCGGCCAGCTGTTCCGCACCGTCGCCGCGCATGTCCCGCCGCCGGCGGGCGTGCAGTCACCGATGCTCTGGGGCACCGAGGCGCACCTGCGCGAGCTCTTCGGCGAGGGCATCGCCTCGCTCGAGGTCGCAGAGCGGGACTTCACGTTCCGGTTCCGCTCGCCCGAGGACTTCGTCGAGTTCTTCCGGACCTGGTACGGCCCCACGCTCAAGGCGTTCGCCGCGCTCGCCGACGACGACGCTCGGGCCGCGCTCGAGCACGACCTCGTCGAGCTCGTCCGCAAGTTCGACCGGCTCGAGGGCGGCGCCGTCGCGATCCCCTCGACCTACACCGAGGCGATCGCCGTCACCCGCTGAGCGCGAGCGAGTCCCGGGGCGGCGACCGCCGGCCCGGGACTCGCCGGCGCGAGGCTCAGCGAAGCGAGACCGCGACCTCCTCCAGCAGGTCGAGTGCGTCCTGCAGGCCCGCTTCCATCCCGGACTCGATGATCGCGTCGCGGGAGTCCTTGCTCGGCGCCTGCACGAGGATCGTCAGCGTCGTCCGACCGCCGGCCTCGGTGAACGTCGCGGTGTTCACCGTCGTCGCGTCCTGCTCGGACACTCCCTCCGGCACGCCCTCGTAGGTCTCCGTCGAGACGATCCGCTCGCCGGGGACGATCTCGAGATACTCGCCATGGAACGCGACCTCGAAGCCGTCCTCGGTCACCATCGCGGAGCGCCACTTGCCGCCCACCCGCAGGTCGATCTCGGCCACGGTCGCCTCGCCGCGCTTCGCGGTCCACCAGCGCTTCACGAGCTCGGGCGTCGTCCACGCCTCGAACACGAGGTGCCGCGGCGCGTCGAACTCGCGCGTGATCAGGATCTGCTCGTCGGTCGGGAGCGTCACCGTCGCCGTGCCGCTACTCGTCGTCGCCATCTCGTTCCTCCTTCTGCTTGAGGTCCTCCAACACCGCATCGAGCTGCTCGAAGCGCTCCGACCAGGAGCGCTCGTAGCCCTTCACCCAGTCGTGGATCGGCTTGAGGGCGTCGCCGTTCAGCCGGTACAGACGCTGGCGGCCGCGGTCGCGCACCTCCACCGCCCCCACCTCCCGGAGCACCCGCAGGTGCTTGGACACCTGCGGCTGGGCGAGGCCGAGCACGCGCACGAGGTCGTTCACGGGACGCTCGCCGCCGGCGAGGACGTCGAGGATCTGACGCCGCCTCGGCTCCGCCACCGCGTTGAACGCATCCGTCGTCGTCGCCGCTCGTGCCATGTCCCCATAATATTCCTATATCGGAATATGTCAAGCGATCACGTCCACTCCGGCAGCATCCACGACATGAACGTCGTCGACGTCGACACGCCGCACGGCCTCGCCAGGGTCCATCTGCGGCACGCGGACGAGCGGGTGGGAGCGCTCGTCCTCGGCCACGGCGCCGGTGGAGGAGTGGCCGCGCCCGATCTCGTCGCGGTGGCGGACGCCGCGATCGCCGCGCAGGTCTCGGTCGCGCTCGTCGAGCAGCCCTACCGGGTCGCGGGCCGGCGGGCGCCCGCGCCCGCACGACAACTCGATGCCGCCTGGATCGCGGTCGTCGAGCGGCTCCGCGCGAAGGAGCTCCACGGCCTGCCGCTCGTCGTCGGCGGGCGGTCGCTCGGCGCGAGGGTGGCGTGCCGCACGGCGGCGGCGACCGGCGCGGTCGGCGTGCTCTGCCTCGCGTTCCCGCTACGCCCACCCCGCCGCACGGGCGCAAAGCCGGCGCCGAGCCGCCTGCCGGAGCTCGAAGCCGTGACCGTGCCGACGCTCGTCGTCCAGGGCCAGAACGATCGTTTCGGGCTGCCATCGGCCGCCGCGCTCCGCACCGTCGTGCGGGTGCGGGGCGACCACGCGCTCAAGGCGGACGTCGCCGCCGTCGCGACCGCGGCGAGCGAGTGGCTCGTCCGCGTCCTCGGCTCGGCGCGATCGAGTTAGCGCCGCCGCGCCGCGAGGCCCGCGCCGACGACCGCAAGCGACGCCCCGAGGCCGGCCGTCAGCTCTGCGAGCCTGAAGGCGAGGTAGGCCTGCATCAGCGCCGTCTGCAGCGTCGTCGCCTGCAGCCAGAGGGCGACGTGGGGATTCTCGACGGGTTGCCCGGTGCCGTCCTCGCGCGCGGCGAGCGAGACGTCCGAGGTTGGCACACCCTCGGCGTCGACGTAGGACGGCGTCTCGCTGTACGTGCGACCACCGGTCGTCTCGAGCGTGCTCTCCCTGATCGACTCGGCGAGCGAGCGGGCCGCCGCGGCGCTGACGACCGGCTTCCCACCCGGGCCGAAGACGATGCGCTCGCGCGCGAGCGTGCGCGCGACGTCGCGCCGTGCCCACAGCCCGACCCCGACCAGGCCGAAGCCGACGAGGCCGACGGCGGCTCCGCTTGCCGCCCTGGGCGCGCTGCGATCTCCGTTCGATGCCATCGGCCTCGAAGCCAACCGCGCCGGCTGCCCGACGCGCATCCGGGAATCCCCCGATGCGCCTCGCTAGATTCAGGCGCCGTGCGCCGGCCGCAGACGACTATCCTGGTGGCCGCGGTGATCGTGGCCGTCGCCGCTGCCTGGTGGCTCGTCGCGGCGAGCGCGGACTCGCCTTCGTCGCAGACCACGACGACAACCCTTCCGACGGGCGCCGCTCCTGGCGACGTCGACCCCGAGAGCGGCCTGCGCTGGATCGACGCGGCCACGCTCCCGCCCCAGGCACGCGAAACGCTCGCCCTCGTCGCCTCGGGTGGCCCGTTCCCGCACGACCGCGACGGGACCGTGTTCCGGAACCGCGAGCGGATCCTCCCCGACCAGCGCCGCGGCTACTACCGCGAGTACACGGTCGTCACGCCCGGCTCGGACGACCGCGGTGCGACGCGCATCGTCGCCGGCGCCGGTGGCGAGCGCTACTACACGGACGACCACTACGCCTCGTTCCGGAGGATCGGGCCGTGAGCGAGCTCGCACGGCTGCTGGCCGGCGACCTCGCACCGGGCGTGTACGCGTGGTCGTCGCGGGTGACCGCCGCGGACGTCCGGCGGGAGGTCGAGGCGGCGGGCTGGAGCTTCGTCCATCTCGACACGACGGGCGTGGAGGACAAGGCGGGCCTCCTGGACGCCGCTGCGGTCGCGTTCCGTTTCCCCGACTGGTTCGGTCGCAACTGGGACGCCTTCGCCGACAGTCTCGGCGACGTCCGCTCCGAGCCCGGCACGCTCGTGCTCTGGGACGGCAGCGGTGACCTCGCCACGACCAACGAGGAGCAGCTCGCCGTCGCGCTCGAGATCCTCCGCGAGCGGTGCGAGAGCCCCCTCGGGCGCCCCTTCGCCGTCCTCGTGCGCGAGGAACGGAGGCCCCTCGCGCACGACGCCTGACCCGAACGCCCGGCTACGCGCGGGGCGCGTGCTCCGCGGCCTCGGCGTCCGCCTTCGTCACGTGGACGGTGCCGTCGGGGTGTTCGGCGGGCGAATAGATCGAGTACAGCTTCAGGTCGTCCGTCCCGGTGTTGACGACGTTGTGCCACACCCCTGCCGGCACGACGAACGCCCAGTCGTCCTCGACGTCGTACGTCTCGTCGACAGCGTCCTCGCTCGCCCCCAGCTCGACGCGGGCGCTTCCCTGCTCGATGCGCAGGAACTGGTCGTGATCCGGGTGCACCTCGCGGCCGATGTCTTCACCGGCTGCAATGCGCATCACCGTGAGCTGCGAGTGCTCCCCGGTGAAGAGAACGGTCCGGAACGTCGTGTTGTCGAGTGTCCGCTGCTCGATGTCTCCGATCCAGCCGATCATCGCCTTCCCCTCTCTCTCTCTCGTCTCCACGGTCATCCCGCGTAGATCCATTCGAAAAACCACCAGACGAGCGCGATCTGCGCGAGGAGGACCGCGACGAGCCACAGGGTGAGCGTGAGCTCGTCGCGCCGGGACTGCTCGCCGCGCCGACCCGTGCTCGGAGCCGTCATCCGACGCTCACTTCCCTCTCAGTGGCGCCTTCCGGATCGGCCTCGGGGGCGACGGCCGGCGCGCGCGCGATGAGGACGGGGATCGAGCTGTGCGCGGCGACGGCCCTGCTCACGCTTCCGAGCACGAGCGAAGCCGCGGGCCCGAGGCCGCGGGAGCCCATGACGATGAGGTCGTGGCACGCGCTGTCGGCCCGCTTGAGGATCTCCTTCGCGGCGAGCCCGCTCCGGAGCACGGTCGCGACCGGCACGTCGTCCGGGACGCGCTCCTCCGCGCGGTCGAGGATCGCGCGCGCCTCGTCCTCGAGCTGCGCATCGGTGGGACACGGAGGGACGAACGGGCCGGCCGGACGCCAGCGGGGTGGGGCTGCGACGCTGATCAGCGTCAGCCGTGCTCCCTCGGCCCGGGCGAGGTCGATCGCCTGGTCGAGCGCCGCCGCGGAGGCCGCGGAGGCGTCGAGGGCGACGAGGATGCTTCGGAACACCGCCGGCTCCTCTCGTGTCTATATTACGATACTACACGTTACCGAAAAAGTCACGGGAGGTTCCGTCGGTGCACGCGCCGGACACGGTCGAGCAGCAGACGCCTCGGCCGCGAGGCCGCCCTCGTCGCGAGGCCGCCCGCGACGAGATCGTCGAGGCGACCCTCGCCCTGCTCGCCGAGCGCGGCTTCCAGGCGGCGACGATGGACGCAATCGCGGCGCGCGCCGGTGTCGGCAAGACCACGATCTACCGCCGGTGGGAGTCGAAGGAAGAGCTGATCGCCGACGCGCTCGGCGAGCTCAGAACCGAGCCCGGGAGGAAGGAGGCGACCGATCTTCGAGCCGTCCTCCTCGAGTATCTCCACGACCAGGAGCGCGAGCTCGCGGACCCCCTCGTCGGCCGGCTCCTCCCTGGAATCCTCGGCGAGCTGCAGACGAACCCGGGCTTCGTGTCCGCGTGGGAGGACCGCGTGGTACGGCCGCGGAGGCAGGCGATCCTCGGCGTGCTGTCGGAGGCCGTCGAGCGCGGCGAGCTGCGCGAGGGCGCCGACCCCGACATCATCGCCGACCTCCTGCTCGGAGCCCCGCTCCTGCGACTGCTCTTCCCGGTCGGGCTCCCGTCGGTGCCCGCGCGCTACGCCGAGCAGCAGCTCGAGGCGATCTGGCGCGGGATCGCCCCCGACTCGTAGCGCCGGCAAGCGGCCGCGCTACTGCTCGTAGCCCTCGACCACGCCGGTGTCGCGCGCACGCGCTGCATCCTCGTCCAGCCCCGCCTCGCGCAGCGCTCGCCGCTGACGCAGGAGGTCCCAGCACTGGTCGAGCGTGACCCGGAGCGAGTCGAGCCGACCGCGGTCGTCCTCGGTCGCGGCTCCCTCGGACTTGCGGCCCCACAGCTCGTGCTCCTCCGAGACGAGCTTCTCGATCTGTTGGCGAATCTGCTGGTCGTCCATGCCGGCAGTGTTCCACGTGCGGCCGACTCTGCGTGGGGTGGGCCGCAGAGTCGATACTTCGCTCGTGGCCGAGCCCACCGCGCCGAGCGAGCCGAACGTCGTCGACAACCCGGAGCGACACCGCTACGAGCTCCGCCTGGGCGATACCGTCGCGGGGGTGATCCAGTACGCGACCGAGCCCGGAACGGTCGTCCTCGTGCATACGGAGGTGTCCCCGACGGTCGAGGGGGAGGGCCTCGGTTCGCGGCTCGTCTCCGGAGCGCTCGACGACATCCGGGCGCGCGGGCTCGACGTCGTGCCGCTCTGCCCGTTCGCCGCGGCCTACATCAGGCGGCATCCCGAGTACGCGGACCTCGTCGAGGACGATTTCGGAGGATCATGACGACGCCCTCGCCTGAAGTCGAGCGAGGGCCTCGCCGCGTGTACGCGAACGACGAGATCGAGGTCCACTGGGAGCCGCGACTCTGCATCCACGCGAAGAACTGCGTGCGCCTGCTCGGCGACGTGTTCGATCCTCGCCGGCGTCGGTGGGTCGACGTCGACGCGGCCGATGCCGACGCGATCGCGTCGACCGTCCTTACCTGCCCGACGGGCGCCCTCCACTTCCGGCGTCTCGACGAGGGTGCGCAGGAGGAGGCGCCCGAGGAAGCGACCTTCGCCCCACAGCCCGACGGGCCCCTCTTCGTCCGCGGCCACGTCCGGGTCGTCGACGCGGACGGGGAGCTGATCCGCGAGGACACGCGGCTCGCCCTCTGCCGCTGCGGCTCGTCCGAGAACACGCCGTTCTGCGACGGCAGCCACGAGCGCGTCGGCTTCAGGTCTTGAGCTCGCCTCGGCTCAGTCGCCGAGGCCGATCTGCTTCAGGAAGGTGACGAGGTCGTACATGAGGTTCTCCTCGACGATCTGGCCCTCGTGCCACTTCGCGACGGTGTAGAAGTCGACCTCGAACGACTTGCCCGTAGGTGGGATCTCCGTGGCATCGGCGGTCGTCATGGGTCCGGTCATCGTGCCGCGGAAGCGGGCGATCGAGCAGGTCCAGTCGCCCGAGGCGAGGAAGACCTTGTACGGCCGGTTATCGAGGTGCTGGTCGGGGAAGGTCGTCCAGAACGCGAGCGACTCGGTGGTGTGGTCCTCGATCCCCACCGTCGGCTCCGGCTGCCCGGGCCAGCGCACGATCACGTCGGGCTTGTGCCGGGCGCGGAAGACCTCCACGTCCTGGGCGTTCCACGCGTCGTCGAGCGTCTGCATGAGCTCCGAGTTCCGCTCCTCGGTCGTCATCGTTCCTCCTCCGGAGTCGTTGACGATTTCACTAGACGCTATCCGCTGTCGCGTGCCCCTCGTGGCCGACGAGCTCGACGGCGACGACGGTGACGGCGAGCCCGGCAACGAGCCAGAGTGCGAGCGTCGCCGACACGGCAAAGGACAGCGGGACGACAGCCAGCGCGAGGCCGGCCGCGCCGAGGCGGAGGAGGACGTCGGCGTCGACCAGCCTCGGCGGCGTCGCGAGCTGGATGACGGCGATGGCCCCAAAACACACCGCCACGCCGAGGCCGAGCAGCCAGCCCACTTTCTGGTGGGTCGCCTCGCCCCCGGCGGCGAGGACTGCGAGCTTGACCCCTGCTCCGAGAGAGGCGATGCCGAGCGTGAGCGGGAGGTGCGCGTACATGTAGGCGAGGCCCGCTGCGTTGTTCCGCCGCACCATCGAGGCGTCGAGGAAGTCGAAGTAGGTCCACCAGAGAGCCGCTGCGAGCACGAACCCTCCGGTGGCGGCGACCGCCGAGGCGGTCTCCCAGCTCGTGCCGGACACGCCGAGGACGACGGCGAGGATCGACTCGCCGAGCACGATGATCGTCAGCAGACCGAAGCGCTCGGGCATGTGCACGGGATCGATCGGGACGCCCGGGAGCAAGCGCCAGCCGTACACGGGCGCCACGAGCTCAACCGCGAGCACTGCGCCCAGACGACGTAGCGCCACGGCGACGGCACGGCGAGCGACACGAGCCAGAGCAGCGCACCTGCCGAGAAGACGGCTCCGTAGAACATCGCGATCGACCGCCCCGGCTCGTGCGTGCCGACGATCGCGTGCGTAGAGCATGACGAGCACGACGCGGGCGGCGACGTAGGCGAGGACGAACACGGTGACGTCGCCTCGGAACGCGTCGTGCACACCGGTGGCGAGCGCTGCGATCGCGAACATCGCGACCAGTCCGAGCAGACGGTAGACGAGGTCGTCCGTGTCGAAGCGGTCGGCGTAGAACGTGAAGCCGGCCCACGCCCACCAGACCGGGACGAAGAGGGCGGCGAAGCGGAGGAAACCTCCGATCGTGGGCTCCGAGGCGAGTGCGTTCCCGAGCTCCGCGATCGTCACGACGAAGACGAGGTCGAAGAAGAGCTCGAACCACGTCGCCTTCCGCTCCGCCTCGTCGTCGGTCTCGATCGTCCGCAGACGAGGCGGCTCGAGCAGCCGAGAGAGGGCGTGCGCCATCCTGCGCGCGAATGCTGCCGGACGCATCGGGCTGCACGGCACACTGGGCGGGATGAGGAAGGACGTCCGCGAGTTCATCCGCAAGCTCGAGGCGGCAGGCCTCACGGTCGAGCCGACCCCCGGGCACTACCGCGTCCTGCGTGACGGCAGGCCGCTCCGCAAGGAGAACGGGATGCCCTTCATGCTGCCGTTCTCCCCCGACACGACCCGCTGGCGCCGGTCGGCGACCGTCGAGCTGAGGAAGCTCGGAATCGACGTCTAGATGCCGCTTCGGAACCGCGTCACGCCTCTCGGCGATCTCGTCGCCGACCCCGCGCGCGGCCTCGTGTACGGGAACCGCGGCTGCCTTCACGACGACGCCGGGAGGATCCGGCGCAGATACGCGACACGTCGGTGGATCGCGTGCCGGCTCGCGTTTCGCGGCTGGCGGCGCACGAAGCTCCTGCAGCCGGGCAGGTTCACCGAGCTCTTCTTCCTCGACGAGGCGACCGCGTTCGCGGCAGGGCACCGCCCGTGTGCGCTCTGCCGGCGCGAGGACTACGTCCGCTTCGGCGAGCTCTGGCGCGGGCTGCACCCCGGCGACAGCGGTGCGGACGCCGTGGACGGACGCCTCCACGCGGAGCGGGTCGACCCGGGTACGAAGGGCCGTCGACTGCACGCGGCGCACCTCGACGAGCTCCCGGACGGGTCGTTCGTGCTCGAGGAGGGCGAAGCGCACCTGGTGCTCGGCGAGAGCCTGCTGCGCTGGATGCCGGCCGGGTACCGAGAGCGTCGGGCGCGGCACGGGGGACCGACAACACTGATCACTCCCCCTTCGCTCGTCGAGGTGCTCCGGCAGGGGTGGACCGGAGCGGTGCCGCTCCTGCACCCGTCCGCGCGCGCGGAGCGCGCCTAGTCCGTCTCGAGGACCGAGAGGATGTTGCCCGCCGGGTCCTTGAACCAGGCGATGCTCGGGCCGCCGTCCCGCGCGATGCCCTTCTCGTCCTGGTCGAACTCCTCGTAGCGCTCGAAGCGCACGCCCGCGGCGGTCAGGCGGTCGACGGCCTCGTCGATGTCGTCGACCGGGAAGTTGAGGACGGTGAACGTCGCCGGGACGTGGTTCGGCTTCGGATACACGAGGATCGGGTTCCCGCCCGAGACCCGGAGCTCGAGCATCCCGTTCTCGATCGACGTCTCGACGCCGAGCGTCCCGCCGTAGAAGTCCATCGCCCTCTCGACGTCGTCCACCGAGAAGCCCGAGAACGCCTTCGTGTCCTTGAACAACATGTCAACCCCCCTCTGCTCGAAGGTCACTCGATCCCTGCACGGTACTCGTCTACGGCAGGAGCCCGCCGAGGCGCTCGAGGGTTTCGAGGAGGAGCCAGGGCGGGACGGCGTTCGCGGCTCTCCGCGCGAACCCCGCGAGGATGCCCGGCAGCGCGCCCGCCTCCTCCGCGTCGTCGATCGCACGGTCGAGCCCGTCGTGCACCGCGCGCTCCGCATCGGCGCGGGTGATGCCGTGCTCGGCCGCGAAGGCATCGAGCGCGTCCTCGTCGCGGATCGCGAGCACGAGGTCCTCGCGCGTCACGCCGAGGTCGCACGCCGCTCCGTCGAGCGCGGAGAGCGCCACCTGCTCGAGGCCCTCCTGGAGGCCACCCGGGTCGCGCCACTCGCGCGTCTGGCACGGGTCGGCGACGGGCGTCGGCTCGAAGGTCGCGCCGCCGAGCGCAAGGTACGGAACGACGACCGCGGCGACGGCGCCGACCGCGACGAGCAGTGGGAGCGATCGCCTCACAACGGCTCCCCGCGCCCGAGCGCGACCGGGACGAGCGCCGCGAGCGCGAGCGCCGCCGCGAGCAGGAACGGGCCCGAGAAGGCGTTCGTCACGGCGCGGTCGAGCTGGTCCTGGAGCGCGCCGAGCAGGGCGACGTACTCGTCGGTCGCGGGTAGGCCCTCGAAGACGCTCGCGACGTCGGGCAGGTCGCCGGTCTCCTCGGCCTCGTCGACGGCGTCGAGCACGTTCTGCGCCAGGCGGAGCTTGTCGAGCGGCTCGATGCGGCTGTCGAGCACCTTCGCAGCGCCGGCTCGGACCGCCTCGTCCCGGTTCTCCTCGAGCGCCGTCGTCAGCACCGGCGCGAGCAGGAGCAGACCGAGCACGACGCCGGCGTGGCGCGCCGCGAGCGTCCAGCCGCCGTGGACGACCTGGTCCGCCCTCCCCGCAACCGCTCGCTCTGTGAGCGCCACGAGCGCGAGGCCGAGCCCCGCCCCGACGAGGAGTTGCGGGGGGATCGTCCAGGCCCAGCCGGCGCGCGGCAGCACGGCGAGCGCTCCCAGGCCGCCCGCGACGAGGACGACCCCTGACGCAGTCCGCATCCCGAGACCGACCGAGCGTGGTGCGAGCCGGGCCGACGCGATCGCTGCGAGCGGCATCGCAGTGACGACGACGCCGGCGGCGGCGGGCTCCATCCCCCAGCCCTCGACGAGAAGGAGGACGAGCAGGAAGAGAGCCGCCACCAGTCCTCCGGAGAGGAGGAGCAGTGCTGCGTTCGCGGTCACGTGCGGCCTGCCCGCGGGCGCAGGCAGCGGCCTCGCCCGCACGCCGCGCACGGCGACGAGCGTGACGAGCGCGAGCGGGACCTGGACCAGGAAGATCGACTCCCAGCCGAGGGCCTGCGTGAGGATCCCGCCCGCGGCCGGGCCGAGCGCCGCGCCGAGCACGCCCGCGGCGACCCAGATGCGCGCCGCTCGCGCGTCGTCCCCGGTCTCCCCGGCGAGGAGATCGAGCGCGGAGGTGACGATCAGCGCGCCACCCAGCGCCTGGACGCAGCGGGCGCCGACGAGCACCTCGAACGAAGGCGCGAGGCCGCAGGCGAGGGAGGCGCCCGCGAAGACGACGACGCCCACGGCGAACGTCGCCCGAGGACGGCGCCGCGCGACATACGCGGCGGGGACGGCGAGCAGGGCGAGGACGAGGTTGTACGACGTCAGAACCCAGGCGACCGTCGTGATCCCGACGTCGAAGTCGCCGAGGACGTCGGGGAGGGCGAGCGTGACCACGGAGGAGTCCGCGAGCGCGAGCCCGATCGCGAGCCCGAGCAGCCACGACCGCATGGCGCGAGTCTAGGCTGGCGCACGCATGTCGCACACGTCCGGGACGCACGAGCACGAACACGAGCACGGTCACTCGCACGGGCTGCTCGACCGCTCGCTCCTCCGCTCGCGCCAAGGGCTCGTCGCGGTCGGCTGGAGCCTGGGCGTGCTCGGGCTCACCGCCCTCGCGCAGGCCGCGATCTTTCTCCTTTCCGGCTCGGTGGCGCTGCTCGCCGACCTCGTCCACAACGTCGGCGACGCACTGACCGCGATCCCGATCGGGGTCGCGTTCCTCCTCCGCTCCGTCCGCGCGGAGAAGATCGCGGGGCTGGCCGTGGTTCTTGCAATTTTCGTGTCCGCGTGCGTGGCCGCCTACGAGTCCGTCGTGCGGCTTCTCCATCCCGAGGAGCTCTCGCATCTGTGGGCGCTCGCGCTCGCCGGGCTGATCGGGTTCGCCGGGAACGAGGTCGCCGCCCAGGTCCGCCTGCGGGCGGGCCGGCGGCTCGCGAGCCCGGCGCTCGTCGCCGACGGCAAGCACGCGCGCGCCGACGGCTTCGTGTCGCTCGGGGTCGTCGTCAGCGCGCTCGCCGTCGGGCTCGGCGCCGAGATCGTCGACCCGATCGTCGGGCTCGTCATCGCCGTCGTGATCCTCCGGATCACATGGGAGTCGTGGCGCGTGATCCGCTCGAGCGAGCCCGGCGAGCACGCGCACGAGCACTGAAGCGCGCGTCTACTCCGGGCGCCAGACCATCAACACGAGAATCGCGAGCGCCGCCGCGGCGGCGAGAACGTTCGCCGCCAGTGACGCGCGATCGCGCAGCAGCGTCCCCAGCTCCGGGCCGACGGGAGCATCGGGCGCCTGGCTCTCGGCGAGGCGGCGCGCGAGCTTCGCCTTGCGCCCGCCGACAGCGCCGAGGAGCAGGGACACGAGGAGGAGCAGCAGCGACACGGAGATCCAGCCGTCCTCGAGGCTGCGGCCCGTCTCGTCGACGAGCCAGAGGCCGGAGGCGAGGACGAGCACGAGGCCGACGGCGACGACGAGCACGCCGATGCGGGCGAGCGAGAGGACGGCGGCGACGTCTCCCGTGCGCTCGCGGCGCCAGGCGCCGAGCTGAGCAGCGGTCGCCATCGCCGTCCCCGAGAAGAAGCAGATCACTGCCGCGAGGTGGAGGAGGAGCGCCCAGTCGTACTCGGTCATGAGGGGCCTGGCGCGGGGAGTCTACGGCGTCGCCACTCTCGGATCGACGCCGCGGGGTAAGACCCGTGCTCCAGGCGGCACCAACTCCTTCGAGCGAACCGAAGGAGGAAGGTAATGCGCTGGGGCACGACGTCTGCAAGCTCCACGAGCGAGCCCGGACGGCGAGGTGATCGTCGAGTGACGTCGCCGAGCGACCTCGAGCGGGACCTTCTCGTCCTCGCGTGCGCGGTCAGCGCGGGCATCCACGCCGCGCTCGTCCCCGAGCATCTCGAGGAGGGGACCGGCGCCGGGCTCGGGTTCCTCGCGGCGGCGATCGGACTGGCCGTGCTCGCGATCGCGCTCACCCGTCGTCCGCACAGCACGGGGGCGCTCGGAGCGGCCGGCGCGCTCCTCACCGGGCTCCTCGTGAGCTACGCGCTCGCGATCACGTCGGGGGTCCCCGTGCTCCACCCCCAGCCGGAGCCGGTGGACGAGCTCGCGCTCGTCACGAAGGGCGTCGAGCTCGCCGGCCTGCTCGCGGCGATGCACCTGCTCCTGCGCGAGCGCACTGCGCTCGCGCTCTTCAGCCCACGAACGAAAGGAACGACCACGTGAACACGCGTACGTACCGTCCGATCCCACTCGCGTTGACCGGGCTCATCGCCCTCCTCAGCGCCCTCGTCGCTCTCGCGGTCTCCGGTGGCCACGATGCGGCCGCGCACGGGAACGACCACCACGCGACGCCCGCGACGATCTCGAAGAGCGAGCTCGCGCTGCGTCAGGGCATGAACAAGCTCTGGGAGGACCACGTCACCTGGACGCGGCTCGCGATCATCAGCCTGACGACGGACGCCCCGGACACCGAGGCGACCGTGGGCCGGCTGCTTCGCAACCAGCTCGACATCGGGAACGCGATCAAGCCGTTCTACGGCGCCGCGGCCGGCAAGGCGCTGACCGGGCTCCTGCGCGAGCACATCCTCATCGCCGCCGACCTGATCGCCGCGGCGAAGGAAGGCGACACTGCGAAGGTCACGTCCGAGCAGGCACGCTGGACTGCCAACGCCGACGAGATCGCCGGCCTGTTGAGCAAGGCCAACCCGCAGTCCTGGAAGCTCGGGACGATGAAGACGATGATGCGGAGCCACCTCCGCCTGACGACGGACGAGGTCGTCGCGCGCCTGCAAGGCAGGTGGGCGGCCGACGTCAGGGCGTACGACCGCATCCACGTGCAGATCCTGCACATGGCGGACATGCTCTCGGACGGGCTCGTGAAGCAGTTCCCGGCCCGTTTCCGCTAGGCGACTCCCCTCCCCCGCGGACGCCTCGGAGCGAGCGCTCCGAGGCGTCCGTTCGCGTGCGGAGGTAAGAACCGCGGCGAGCGGGTCACCAAGAGGACATGCAGACCGAAACGAGGAGTCACACGCACGGCTCGCAGGTCGTCTCCTGGAGGCGCGACCGCCTCGTCGAGGTCGGCCTGCCGCTGCCGCTGGCGAGCCGTGTCGCCCGGGACGGGCGATACGACCTCCACGCGCTCATCGACCTCGTCGAGCGCGGCTGCCCCGCGGAGCTCGCCGTTCGCATCCTCGCGCCGATCGAGGAGCTCGACGCCGCGTGAGCATGCTCCGCCTCCGTGCGCAGCAACCGATCCAGAGCCGATCGCGTACTGTCGCGACGGTGCAGACGTCCGCCCCGTCCGTCGACGAGGAGTCCCGCGCCTGGTTGCGGGACCTGCGCGCCGGAGGCGCGACGCAGGACGACGCGATCGCGCGGCTCCACGAGCTCCTCCTTCGCGCCGCACGCTTCGAGGTCGCCCGCCGGAGCCGGAGCCTCGGGCACGTTCGGGGGAACGATCTCGACGACCTCGCGCACCAGGCGGCGGACGACGCGCTGATGAGCGTGCTCGCACGCCTCGACGACTTCCGGGGCCTCTCCCGCTTCACGACGTGGGCGTACAAGTTCGCCCTGCTCGAGGCCGCGGTGAAGCTCCGCAAGCGCGCGTGGCAGGGGCGCGAGATCCCACTCGAGCCGGAGACCTGGGGCGTGTTCTCGTCCCCCGGGCTCGAGCCGGACGCGGAGGCCGAGCAGAGCGAGCTCGTCGAATCGGTGCGGCGGGCGATCGCGGACGTGCTCACCCCCCACCAGCGCAGCGTCCTCGTCGCGCTCACGCTGAACGGCGTCCCCATCGACGTCCTCGCCGAGCGGCTCGGGACGACCCGGGGCGCGCTCTACAAGACGCTCCACGATGCTCGGCGCAAGCTTCGCCGGCACCTCGACGAGACCGGTGTCTCGCTCGACGCTACGCGAGAGGAGGCGACGACGTGACGGAGCGAACGGATCTCGAACAGGCTCTCGACCGCGTTCTCGGCCCCGCAGGGCCGGAGGTCGGCTGCGACGAGTGCTTCGACCAGCTCGACCGCTTCGTCGAGCTCGAGCTCGCCGGCACCGACGTCGACGCCGCGCTCCCCGGGCTGCGCGCCCACCTCGACGGGTGCCCGGCGTGCCGCGAGGAGCACGAGAGCCTGCGCGCGCTCGTCCTGGCCGACGACTCCCAGTAGCTCACGCGTCAGGTCGCGGCGAGGAGCGCGGCGTGTCTAGTCGAGGAACGTGTCCTCGTGCCGGTATGGCGGCGCGCAACAGCAGAGCAGGCGCGCGCCGTCGGGCCCCGCACGAAGCGTGTGCCTCGCCCCGGGAGGAATCAGGACTGCGTCACCCGGGACGACCTCGCGTGTCTCGCCGTCGATTTCCATGAGCCCGCCGCCGTCGAGAAGGAAGTAGATCTCCTCGCTCTCCCGATGATGGTGGCGCTCCGTCGCCTGGCCCGGAGCGAGCGTCGCCTCGGCGAGCGACTGGTTGCGGACGAGGTCCGACGTCGGAAGCCCGAGGAGCTCGCGGATCGTCGAGCCGTCCTTCGTGACGAACGGCTCGGCCCCCTCGAGGGTGCGGACCTCCACTACTCCTGCTGCACGGGCGCGTAGATCGCGTACTCGAGAGTGCCGTCGACGAACGGCATCGCGCCGGCCAGCCGACCGTACTCGGGATCGACCGCGTCCTCGAGCTCCTCGGCCTGGTAGGCGGCGAGCTCCGGGTACTCGAACACCATACGCACCTCGTTCATCTGCCCGGAGAGCGCCTGGTAGACCCGCATAGGCGCGCGCCCCTGCTCAGCTCGATATGCGGCCCAGGGCCCGAGCGCGGCGACGAACTCGCCGAAGCGCCCAAGCTCGACTCGACCCGTCACGTGCACCTCGACGGCCATGACCGAAAGGGTTGCCGTTCGCTCGACGAAGTTCAAGCCGGATCGGGTGGGCGCATCCCGGCGAGCTCGCCGGGACCGCGAGGGTCGGGCGGCGCGGGCGCGACGGGCAGGCCCGCCTCTCGCCAGGCGCGGAAGCCCCCGGCGACGTCGCCGGCGCGTGCGTAGCCCAGATCGACGAGGGTCGCCGCCGCGAGCACGGACGAGAAGCCGTGGTCGCAGAGCAGGACGATCCGTTGCTCGAGCCCGCCGGCGTGCGGGCTCCTCCAGGCGCCGTCAGGGTCGAGCCGCCACTCGAGCACGGTGCGCGGGATGTGCAGCGCGCCGGGGACGATGCCGTCACGCACGCGGTCGTCGTGGGAGCGGATGTCGACCAGGAGCGCACCCTCGTCCGCCGCCCGGGCGGCCTCGTGCGGCGAGAGCCGCTCGATGCGGGCCTCGGCCGCCGCGAGCAGGTCGTCGAGCGTCCGCCGCTCCGCCGGAGGAGGCATGGCGGAATCATCGGGGGCGCCGAACGCCGTGTCCAGCGGACAGGACCCGCTACCGTCGTCGCGAGTGCTCCATCAGCTCCGCATCTACGAGATCTTCGACGGGAACAAGGTGGCGTTCCACGACCGCTTCCGCGATCACGCTGCTCGGATCATGGAGCGCCACGGGTTCCGGATCCTCGCCGCGTGGGAGACGAGCACCGAGCGGCGCACCGAGTTCGTGTACCTGCTCGAGTGGCGTGACGCCGACGCGATGACCGAGGGGTGGGAGCGGCTGAGAGCCGACGAGGAGTGGGCCGAGATCAAGCGCGCGACGGCGGCGGAGCACGGCGAGCTGGTCGGCGACATCGACGAGCGCCTCCTGCGGGCGGTCCCGTACTCCCCGAGCCGCATCGGCTGACCGAGATCAGCGGCGGCCCCCGAGCAGCGCGCGGTCGAAGAACCCGACGACCCGCCGCTCGTACTCCTCCGGCTCGGCCTCGATGCCTCCCGTATGCGATGCGCCCGGCACGTCCCAGATCTCCTTGGGCTCGCGCGCGGCGTCGTAGAAGACGTCGTTGAGCTCGGCCTCGCCGCCCTGGCCGGGCGTCGCGTAGACGAAGAACACGGGTCGCGGCGCGATCCGCCCCGCGAGGTCCTCGAGGCTCGGCGGCGGCAAGTCGTTCGAGAAGAGCGCGACTCCCGGCGTCACGACCGCGTGCACGAGGACGCCTCCGAGCCACTTCGTCGTCGTCGACCCGTCCATCGCGAGGGCCTCGCGTATGGAACGGACCCCTGCCCCCTCCGAGACGACTGCCCTGAGGCCGTCCGACTCGGCCGCCGCCTCGATCATCATCTCGCCGCCCACGGAGAGCCCGATGCCCCCGATCCGATCCGGGTCGACGTCGGCCCGGCTCCTGAGGTAGTCGACCGCCGCGTGCACGTCCCGCTCCCCCTGCCAGCCGAAGATGTTCGGGTCGCCCTCGCTCTCGCCCTCGCTGCGGCGGTCGAAGAGGAGGACGCCGTACCCGTGGCGGACGAGCATCCGCGTCTGCCGCTGTGTACCCCTCCGCCCTGGAAAGGCGATGATCGCCGCGCGGTTCTTCGAGGGCACGTACCAGCCCTCGAGCCGGAGACCGTCGCTCGTCGTGAACGACACATCCTCGTGCGCTGCGCCCAGCTCTGGAGCGGGGACGAACCCGCGTGCGACGTGCGTGAAGACGTACGACACGTAGAACGGGATCACGAGCACGTACAGGGCCGCGACCGCCCCGACGGCCAGGAGGAGCCGACGGAGATAGCGGCGCGCCCGGCTGTCGTCCCTGCGTCTCGTCCTCCAGAGGACGACGATCCCGATGCCGATCAGCAGCACGCCCGCCGCGATCGCCATGAGCCCGCTGAAGTCGTCCCCCGAGATCTTGCCCTTGGCCGTGTAGTAGACGGCCTCGATGCCCGTGACGATCCCGAAGCCGCCGAACAGGAGGGCGAGCGTCGCGCGCAGTCCGGCACGGAGCCGCGGGTACGCCCACGCGGCGAGAGCGAGCACGGCGAGCGGGACGAGGCCGCTGACGAGGTGGTCGCCCGCCGACGTCCCTGGCTGAGGCTGGAGGAAGTTGTCGTCGGCGACGTGGAGCGCGACGACCGCGAGCGCCGCGCGAGCCGCGAGGGTCTCGGTCACGACACGGGAGTCGGTCCGATTTTCCAGCCGGATGGTGTCCTGCGTGGAGGTCGAAGCCCTCTCCACTCCCTTCTCGAGGGTCACCTGCGATCCAGCAACGCTCGGTCGACGAACTCGATGACTCGTCGTTCGTACTCCGCGGGTTGGGCCTCGATGCCGCCGGTGTGCTCGGAGTCGGGCACCCGCCACATCGTCTTCGGCTCGCCTGCAGCCGCGTAGAACGTGGGCTGCCTGATGTCCTCTTCGCCGATGCCTGGCACCGCGTAGATGAGGAACACGGAGCGAGGCGCGATCAATCCGATGCGCTCCTCGATCCGCGGGTGCGGACCGTGGTTCTGGAACACGGTCGCCGCTGTGGTCATCACGAGCATCGAGGCGTCGACGAGCGGCCGGAACAGACCCGACGCTTCGGTCTCGCCCACGCGTCCACCGGCGCCTTCCGACACGACCGCTCTGATCGTCGTCGACCGAGCGGCAGCCTCGAGCAGCTGCTCGCCTCCGATCGAGAAGCCGATGGCGCCGATCCGGTCCTCGTCGACGTCCGGCCGGTTCCGGAGGTAGTCGGCTCCTGCGAGGAGATCGGTGTCACCCGCCCAGCGCACGATGTCTCCCTCGCTGGCACCCTGCCCGCGCGGGACGAGGAGCAGCACGCCGTATCCGTGTCGGGCGAGCATCAGGGCCTCCTTCGTACGGCCGGCCCCTGGGTAGACGATCATCGCGGCGCGGTTCTTCGAGGGCACGTAGGCGGCCTCCAGCACCAGCGAGTCGCTCGTCGTCACCCGGGCTGCCTCTTCACCGACGCCGAGGTGCGGTATCGACGTCGTCTTCCCGACGTGGACGTATCCGTACGGGAAGGCGACCGGGAATACGACGAGGAAGAAGATCAGCGGTACCGCGACCACGGTGATCGCGACGCTCAGCGAGCGGTGCAGGTAGCGGCGGCGCCGGCTACCGCCGGTCCGCCGAGCATTCCACAGGATCACGGGCCCGGACGCGAGAAGGATGATTCCCGCGGGCAGAGCGAGGAGTGCCGTGTAGTGATCGAAGGCGGCGCTCCCGTCGCGGAGGTAGTAGACACCGGGGACACCGACGACGATGACGATCGCCCCAAGGGTCATCGACGTCGCGGCGCGCATCCCGGCGCGGAGATGCGGGTAGAGGATCGCGACTGCCGCGAGGACGGCGAGCGGGACGAGACCGCTGAGCAGATGGTCGCCCGCCGACACCCCGGGCTCCGTGTGGACGAAGTTGTCGTCGACGATCGGAATCGCCGCGAGCCCGAGTGCGAGCAGCAACAGCCGGTACTCGCGGCGTCCCGCGCCCGCGCTCCTGGTCCCGAGCCGCCCGGCTCCGACGGGGCGCCCGCCGTTCTCCACCGCGGCTGGCGCTTCCTCGGTGATCGTTCGATCGGCGATTTCGACGTTCGTGCTCATCCGCTCATTCCATTCCCTTCGGGCGGGGAGCGGCCGCTCTGCGCGGCCGCCTACCCGCGTCGGTGGGTCATTCGTACTGGAGCGCCTCGAGGACGTTGAGGCGCGAGGCTCGCCGCGCCGGCAGGATCGCCGCGAGCACTCCGGCCAGGATCGCCACGCACGTGAAGATCGCGAGCGGCAGCACTGGCAGCGAGAACTCCACGCCGTACTGCGAGAGCGCCTGCGTCATGATGAACGCGAGGAAGACTCCGACCGGGATCCCGAGCGCGGCCCCGATGAGGGCAGTGATCACGCTCTCGTGCCGGATCATCCGCCTCGCCTGCTGACGCGTCATACCGACCGCGCGCAGCATCCCGAGCTCCCGCGTCCGCTCGAACACCGAGAGGACGAGCGTGTTGACCATCCCGAACAGGCTCACGACCACCGAGAAGGCCAGCAGCACGTAGAGGAGGTTGAGGATGAGCCTGAAGTCCTTCGTCCGGCTCGTGACGAACCCGGACTCGGTGTGGAGTTTCGCGTCCGGGAAACGGGCCACAGTTTGCTCGAGCGCGCCCGCGGAGGCACCGCCTCCGTCGCCGCTCAGGTTGACGAAGGTGAAGATGTTCCGCGGCCGCGGGAAGCTCGCGTCGAAGGTCGCCCGGCTGACCGTGACCACGCCCAGCAACGCTGCGAGCTCGGACGGGTCGTAGATCCCCCGGACGACCAGGTCGACGGTCTCCCCGCTCGCCGTCGCGACCGGGAAGCGGTCGCCCACCGCCAGACTCCGATCCTCTGCGAACGGCTCGGTGACGATCGCCCCGTCCGTGCCGAGCTCGCCGAGCGTCGCGTCGGATCCCTGGGTCCAGTCGAACCTGTAGAAGGCCGCGATCGTCCGTGGATCGACGCCGGTGACATTCGCCTCGGTCGCGCCGTCCGCGAGCGCCTGGTCGTACCGCACGCTCGAGGCCAGCTCGACCCCTTCCGTCGACGCGACGGCATCGCCGACGGCGGCCGGGAACGGGTCGAAGCCGTTCTGCGAGGCCACGACGTAGTCCGCGGCCACCTCGTCGCGAACCGCGCCTTCGGTCGAGTTGCGCAGCGCGGCCCCGAGCACCGCCACGACCGTGACGAGCGCGAGCCCGATCATGAGCGCCGCGGCGGTGGACGCCGTCCTGCTCGGGTTCCGGATCGAGTTCTCGCGTGCGAGCTCGCCCGACATGCCGCCGAAGCGCAGCGCCGGCCAGCCGAGGATCGCCGCGAGCGGCTTCACGAGGCGGGACGCCAGCAGGGCGACACCGAGGAAGAGCGCGATCGCCCCGAAGCCGAGCAGCAGGAGGAGAACGGGCGTCTGGAGCCCGCTCACGAAGAGACCGAGTCCGAGCGAGACGACTGCGAGCGCGATCGTCGTGAGAGCGACGTAGGGTGCGTACGGCGCGAAGCGGGACGGGGGCAGGATCGAGCCCTCGCGAACGGCGGAGATCGCCGGCACCCGCGTCGCCCGGAGCGCCGGCACGATGCTCGCGAGCACGGTCACGGTCGTTCCGACGAGGAGGCTGACGACGACCGTGCGCGTGGCGAAGACCGTACCCGCCTGCGGAAGGTCGATCCCGAGCGCGACGAAGAGCGCGTTGAGGCCCTTCCCGACGCCGAGCCCGAGAAACAGGCCGATCGCCGACGCGAGCAGGCCGATCACGAAGCCTTCGATGACGACCGACCCCAGCACCTGACGCCGCGAGCCGCCGAGGGTTCGCACCGTGGCGAACTCCCGCGTGCGCTGCGCGACGGTGATCGACAGCGTGTTGAAGATCACGAACGCGCCGACGAAGAGCGCGACGCCGCCGAACCCGAGCAGGAAGTAGGTGATGAACGCGATGTCGTCGTTCGTCGTCTTCGCGTCCGCCGACGCCTGGGCGGCACCGGTCTTCACCTCGGCTGTCTCGGGCACGAGCGGCGCCAGCGTCTGCACGAGCTGCTCCGGCGTCGTGCCTTCCTTCGCCGCAACCGAGATCGAGTCGAACTGGCCCTTCTTGCGGAAGAGGCCCTGCGCGGTCGGTACGTCGAAGACGGCGAACGTCGCACCACCGATCGAGTCGACCGACCCGAACTTCGCGATGCCCGTGATCTCGTACTGCTCGACCGGCCCGAGAGCGGCCACGCCGACCGTGTCTCCGACGTCGTAGCCCTCCTTGCTCGCCGTGTTCGCGTCGATGACCACCTGGTCGGCGCCGCGTGCCCACGCCCCCGCGGTGAGGCTCAGGGGCGAGAACTGCAGCTCGCTGGAGTCGAGCCCGATGCCGAACGTCGGCGCGCCGCCCGAGCCGCCGATCTTCGTTGCCGTCTGCGTCGACGAGCTGCGCGGGATTCGAGTTGGACTGGAGGTCGGAGATCCCGCCGGCGGCCGCCTCGACGTTCGGCAGCGCCCGGATCTCGTCCAGGAGGCCGGCTGGAACCGGCGCGCGGCCGCTCGAGGAGAAGTCGAGAAGCTGTTTGCCGCTGACGACGGCATCGGTGCCGGCGTACGACTCGCTGAAGATGTTATTGAAGGCCTTTTGGAAGGTGTCGGTCAGGACGAACGTGCCGCTGACCATGGCGATGCCGAGGACGACGGCGAGGGCGGTCAGCAGGCTCCGGACCTTTCGTCCGAGGAGGCCTCGGATCGTGACGCCCATCATGGCCGGCTCACCTCCTCCATCGCCTCGATGATCTCGCGCGCCGAGGACTGCTCGATGTCCTTCACGATCAGGCCGTCGGCAAGGAAGAGGACGCGGTCGGCGATCTCGGCGGCGTGCGCGTCATGGGTGACCATGACCGTCGTCTGGCCGAGGCTCGTGACCGAGTCACGAAGCAGCTCGAGGATCTCGCCGCTCGTCGTCGAGTCGAGGTTGCCCGTCGGCTCGTCGGCGAACATGACGGTGGGCCTGCTCACGAGCGCGCGCGCGATCGCGACGCGCTGCTGCTGGCCGCCCGAGAGCTCGGACGGGCGGTGCGAGAGGCGATCCGAGAGCCCGACCCTCGTCGTCAGCTCCCTGACCCACTCGCGGTCGGGCTTGTCGCCCGCGAGCTTGATCGGCAGCACGACGTTCTCCTCCGCGGTCAGCATCGGCAGCAGGTTGAAGAACTGGAAGATGAAGCCGATGTGCTCACGGCGCAGCTTCGTGAGCGCCGTGTCGTCGAGGTCCGGTGATGTCGGTGCCGGCGATCGTGACCTCGCCCTCGTTCGGGCGGTCGAGCCCGGCGAGGATGTGCATGAGCGTCGACTTGCCGGAGCCGGAAGGCCCCATGACGGCGGTCAGCTTCCCGCTCGCGACGTCCAGCGAGACGCCGCGGAGCGCTTTCACGCAGATGTCGCCCTCGACGCCGTAGCGGCGCGTGACCTCGGTGGCGGTGACGAGCGCCTCGACGACGGGCGCCGCTTCGTGCCGCTCTTCCTGGATGAGAACCGTCTTCATGGTCCGTCCCTTCTCTCTGCCGGCACGTAGGTCGTGCGGTTCGCACGAATCTCGCACTCGACGGGGCGAGACGGAAGGCGGCGTACAGGTGTCCCGGGGTGCGGGTTTCTGGTGGCTTCGGCCGAGTGCCGCGTCAGGAACGCAGGTAGAGAAGGACGGCCAGGACGCGGCGGGAGTCGCTTCCCCCGGACGGGAGCCCGAGCTTGCCGAAGATGCTCGAGACGTACTTTTCGACAGCCCGCAGCGTGATCACGAGGGCGTCGGCGATGCCCTGGTTCGACCGCCCCTCGGCCATCAGCTCGAGGACCTCGCGTTCGCGGGGCGTCAGCTCGGTGAGGACGTCGTCGCCGCGTCGCTTGGAGAGGAGGGTCGACACGATGATCGGGTCGATCGCCGAGCCGCCGCCGGCAACGCGCTCGACGGCCGCGACGAACTCCTCCACGTCGCTGATCCGGTCCTTGAGCAGATACCCGGCGCCGTCCGCCGAGTCGGCGAGGAGCTTCATCGCGAGCCCGACCTCGACGTACTGGGACAGCATGAGGACGGCGACGTCCGGATGGCGCGCCCGGATCTCGAGGGCGGCCTCCATCCCCTCGTCGCTGTGTGTCGGCGGCAGCCGGATGTCGACGATCGCGATGTCCGGGGACTGAGTGTCGACCTTGACGAGCAGCTCCTCGGCGGTCTCGCAGGCGGCGACGACCTCGACTCCCGCGTCGTGGAGAACGCGCGCGACGCCTTCGCGGAGGAGGACGCTGTCCTCGGCGATCACTGCGCGCACGGGATCTCCGCTCGGACCCGCGTCCCACCGCCGTCCGGGCTCCACACGCGCAGCTTGCCTCCGAGCGCCTCGACCCGGTCCGCCAGCCCGCGAAGCCCGGAACCGCCGTTCTCGTCGGCGCCGCCGACCCCGTCGTCCACGATCTCGACCAGGACGTCCTGCGATCTACGGGTGACCTCGACGCTCGCCGAGGAAGCGCACGCGTACTTGCCGACGTTGGCAAGACACTCCGAGACGAGGTAGTACGCCGCGACCTCGAGCGCCTCGGGCAGCCGCTCGCCCGTGTCCACCCTTAGGCGAACGTGGACCGGCGCTCGCGCCGCCAGCTGCTCGAGCGCGACGGCGAGCCCGTGCCCGCTGACGACCGCCGGGTGGAGACCCCGTGCGATTTCCCGTAGCTCTTCCAGCGACGTCGCGACCTCGTGCCGCGCCCGACCGAGTCGCCCGCTGGCGACCGGGTCGTGCCGCAGCTCCTGCTCGAGCAGGCGCAACTCGAGCGAGAGCGCGATCAGCCGCTGCTGGGCACCGTCGTGCAGGTTCCGCTCGAGCCGCTGGCGCTCGCTCTGCCCGGCCGCAATGACCCGTGCGCGCGACCCTCGCAAGTCGTCGAGGCGAGCCCGGAGCTCGGCGTGCAGTCGCGCGTTCTCGAGGGCCATCCCCGCCGTCGCGGTCACGGCGCCGAGCAGCTCCGGCTCGTCGGAGAGCGCGTGGTCGTGGACGAGCGCAGCCACATGCGCTCCGCCCCGGTCGATCAGCGTCGTCGCCCTGCCAGGCTCGTCGCCGAGCTCCAGCGGATGCCCCTCGAGATCTGCGTAGCTGTGGAAGTCGGGAAGCCAGAAGGCGAGCCTCAACGACGGATCGCGCAATGCGCGCGCGAGCGCGTCCCGAAGGTCGGAGGGCGCCAGGTCGGCCCGAAGCTCGACGACGAGCCCGACGACCGAGGACCGCGCCAGCCGTTCGTGCAAGAGCCCCACGAGAAACGCCAGTGGTGCGAGACCGATCGTGAGGAGTGTGGCCCAGCGAATCTCCCGAACGAACTGACCATGGAAGACGATCGACAGGAAGAGAAACGCGATCATCGCCAGCCCGAGCCCGAAGGCGTCCACGAGAAGGACGACGGAGCGTCGCAGCGGCCGTCCGGACCGTCGCCTTCGATGGACGAGGACGCCCGCTCCCACGAGGCAGAGACCGCTCATCACGACGAGCTGCACGCGCAGCACCCAGATACCCACCTCGGCATTGGCGGTCAGCTCGAGCAGGTTGTTCGGGCCGAAGCCGCCCAGTGCCATGCGGACGAGCTCCAGCGAGATCGCGTTCACGTAGGCCGCCACGACCACGACGCGCTCCAGGCGGCCCTCCAGGCGTCCGCTCGGGAACGCAAGAAAAACGTGCAGGAAGAGGGCCGGGACGACGAGGTCCAGTGCCTGGCCGATCGTGAACGAGACCTCGTTCGTCGTCCACGAGAGCGTCGAGAGGAAGTTCATGAACCCCGCAGCCACGAGCAGCGGCCCGAACCGGCTCTCGGGACGGCGTGACCAGGCGATGACCCCACACACGACGTAGGAGACCGTGATCCAGTTGACGAGGATCGCAACGAGCAGGGGCTCGCCGAGCTCACCGGTCACGGCCTGGCTGTGGAACGCGGCCACGAACGAGAACGTCGCGGCGCCGCATCCGGAGAGCGCGATCACCCACAGCAGCGGGGGCCTCGGCGCCGCGCGCGCGACCGAAGGGTCGGTGGCCAGCGATCTCGCGTAGGCGATTGCCACGGCTGCTCCGTTCCTGTCCGTGGTGCTGTCTGGGACGCACCGGACGCCACGGACGGGCGACGAACGGGACGGGACGCGTCACCAGCAACGATACTCCTGCTGGCGCGCTCGTTCCAGGCGCCGGGCTTCGGCGCGGTGGGGGCCGTTTGTAGGCTTTGGACGTGAGCGGCGAGGCCGCCGAGATCGCCTTCGACCGCGTGACGAAGCGTTATTCCGGCCGCGCCGAGCCGGCCGTGCGCGAGCTCACGCTCACCGTGCCGGCGGGCGAGATCTGCTGCCTCGTCGGCCCCTCCGGCGCCGGGAAGACGACGGCGATGAAGATGGTCAACCGGCTCATCGACATCACCGAGGGGGACATCACGATCGGGGGGACGAGCGTCCGCTCGCTCGACGTGACCGCGCTCCGCCGCGGGATCGGCTACGTCATCCAGCAGGTCGGGCTCTTCCCGCACATGTCGGTGGCCGAGAACGTCGCCACGGTGCCGCGCCTCCTCGGCTGGCCGAAGGCGCGGATCGCCGCCCAGGTCGACGAGCTGCTCCACCTGGTCGACCTGCCGCCGGACGACTACCGCGCGCGCTTCGCGTCCCAGCTCTCCGGAGGAGAGCGTCAGCGCGTCGGGCTCGCCCGCGCGCTCGCCGCGAACCCGCCCGTGATGCTCATGGACGAGCCGTTCGGCGCCCTCGACCCGATCACCCGCGCGCGGCTCCAACACGAGCTCCTCCGCATCCAGAGCGAGCTCCGCAAGACCATCGTGTTCGTCACGCACGACATCGACGAGGCGATCCTCATCGGCGACCGGATCGCGATCCTGCGCGAGGGAGGCGTGCTCGCGCAGTACGGCACGCCCGAGGAGCTGCTCGCCCACCCCGCCGACGAGTTCGTCGTTCGCTTCCTGGGCGCCGACCGTGGGCTCAAGCTCCTCTCGCTCCGCCGGCTGGACGAGCTCGAGCTCGCGCCGCTCGACGGGAGCTCGGGCCCGAGGGCCGACGGCTCGACCACGCTCCGCGACGCGCTCTCGCTGATGATCACCGCGGGCTCTCACTCGCTGGTCGTGGTCGACGGCAACGGCGAGCCGCGCGGAGTCGTCACCCTGGACGCGCTGGCTGGACTCTCGACGTGAGCGCTCCACTCGCGCAGGGGGAGCCCGTCATTCCCGACTTCGGCGAGGGGAGCGACTGCGTGGTCGAGAACCGCCTCTTCTGCCCCGACTGGGTCGCCGACAACTGGGCGGGCGTGCTCCAGCCCGCCCTCCTCGAGCACGTCAAGCTCACGCTGATCGCGGTCGCGGTCGGGTTCGCGATCGCCTTCGCGGCTGCCCTCGTCACCCACCGCCTCCGGCTCGCGGAGAAGCCGTTCGTCGTCTTCTCGGCGATCGTGTACACGATCCCGAGCCTCGCGCTCTTTCAGCTGCTCGTCCCGGTGACGGGGCTGACCGTGACCACCGTCGAGGTCGCGCTCGTCGGCTACACGCTGCTCATCCTCTACCGCAACATCCTCGAAGGTCTGCGCGGCGTTCCGGCCGAGGTCCTCGAGGCCGCCCGCGGCATGGGCCTGACCCGGCGGCAGACCCTCTGGCGCATCGAGCTGCCCCTCGCCGTGCCCGCGATCATGGCCGGGCTGCGGGTCGCCGTCGTCTCGACGATCGCGCTCGCGACGGTCGCCGCGCTCGTCATCCCGGAGGGGCTCGGCTACCCGATCTTCCTCGCGCTCCGCGACGCGTTCAAGACGGAGATCATCGTCGCCGGTGCGCTCGCGATCGGGCTCGCGCTCGTCGCCGACGGGCTCCTCGTGCTGGCGGAGCGGGCGCTGACGCCGTGGGCGAGCGCGCGGAGGACGACATGATCGCCTTCGACCTCGGCGTCTTCGCCGACGCGGTCGTGTTCGTGGTCGACGAGCGGCGCCTGATCCTCGAGAAGACGTGGGAGCACCTCGAGCTCTCCGCTGCCGCGATGGCGATCGCGCTCGCCGTTGCGCTCCCGCTGGGCGCGTGGCTCGGACACCTCCATCGGGGCTCGTTCCTCGCGATCAACGTCGCGAACCTCGGCAGAGCGCTGCCCAGCCTCGCGGTCATCGCCGTGGGCTTCGTCTTCCTCGGCGTCGGGTTCTGGAGCGTCGCGCTCGCGCTCGTCGTCCTCGCCGTCCCGCCGATCCTCACCAACGCCTACGTCGCCGTCGACGGCGTGGAGGCGGACGCGGTGGAGGCGGCCCGCGGCATGGGGATGACGCGCTGGCAGATCGTCCGCCGGGTCGAGCTCCCGCTCGCGCTCCCGCTGATCTTCGCCGGCATCCGCACCGCGGTCGTGTTCGTGGTCGCGACCGCGACGATCGCAGCCATCGCCGGAGGCGGTGGGCTCGGGGACATCATCGTGAACCAGGCGGCGTACGGGCTCGAGGGCGTGGTCGGAGCGGCGATCTGCGTCTCGGTCCTGGCACTCGCGGCGGATGGGCTACTCGGCCTCGTGCAACGCCTGCTGACGCCCCCGGGGCTACGGGCGAGCGTTCACGCGTTCGAGCCCGACGTCAGCACGGGTATGTCCCGTGGCACGGGTATGTCCCGTAGGTAGGGTCGGAGATCGGAGGCAAACCCTCGACGACTCCCGGAAAGGGGGCAGTGCCGTGATTCGCAAGCACAACCGGCGGGCGGCGAAAGCCGCGTTCACGATCGCACTCGGAGTCGCGCTCATCCTCGGTGGGGCCGCCGCGGCACCGGCCGCGGAGAGCCAGGCGACGCCGATCATCGTCGGCACGAAGAACTTCCCCGAGCAGTTCGTCCTCGGGCAGCTCTACCGTCAGGCCCTGATCGCCGAGGGCTTCGACGTGCAGTACAAGGAGAACATCGGCTCGACGGAGCTCATCGACACCGCCCTCACGAGCGGCCAGGTGACCCTGTATCCCGAGTACACCGGGAACGATGCTCTCGGTGACGTTCAAGCGGAAGACGGTCCCGAAGACCGCCGCGGCGACGTACCGGATCGCGAAGGGGTTGTACGAGCGGCGAGGGCAGACGCTCCTCAGGCAGACGCCGTTCGAGGACAAGGACGTCCTCGCAGTCACGCGGGCCACGGCGAACCGGTACGGCTTGAGGACGGTCGCCGACTTGCGGAAGGTGCCGAACCTCACGATCACGGGCTTCCCGGAGTGGGATACGCGCTGGCGGGGACCGCTCGCCCGCCTCTACGGCGTGCGGGGGTTCGACTTCGTCCCGCTCGCGGGCATCTCCGCGTACCAGCTCCTCGACCGCAGGGACGTCGAGGCCGCCGACGTGTTCACGACCGACCCGCAGCTGCTCTCGAACAAGTACGTGCAGCTTCGCGAGCCGAAGAACATGTTCGGGTTCCAGCACGTCGCCCCCGTCCTCGACAGGGACCTCGTGCGCGAGAACGGCGCGCGCCTCACCTCCACGCTGAACAAGGTCAGCAGGCTGCTCACCGTCAGGGCGATGCAGGCGATGCTGAAGGCGGTCGTCATCGCCAAGAGGTCGCCGGCGAGGGTCGCCGACGCCTTCCTGAAGGCGAACGACCTGAAGTAGCGACATATCGCACGCGCGGGCGGGGGGAGCCCTCGGTGTCCCCGCCCGCGTGGCGTTGCCGTTCCTGGCGCTACGTGATTCGATCCGATCCGCGGCCCTCCGCGAAGAAGGAGGGCACGACGAAAGCGAAGGAAAGGGGCTCACCGATGCGCACTCTCACGACCATCACCTGCCTCCTCGCGCTCGCGCTCGCGACGACCGCGCTCGCGGCGTGCGGCGGCGACGACGACGGAGGAGGGGGCGACGCGATCAGCGTGAACCTCTCGCCCGTCGGCGACGCGAGCCAGTTCGGCACCGCCACGCTCACGCCCGAGGGCGACCAGACGCGCGTCGTCCTCGACGTCGACAGCCCGGTGTCCAACTCCCAGCCGGCGCACATCCACGAGGGCACCTGCGCCGACCTGAACCCTGAGCCCGCGTTCGGACTGCCGAACGTCGTCGACGGCCGCTCGGAGTCGACCGTGGAAGTCTCGCTCGACGATCTCACGGCCGCGGACTACGCCATCAACCTGCACATGTCCGACGACGACCTCACGACGTACACGTCGTGCGGGGACATCGAGGCGACCGAGTAAGCCGACCTCACTCCGAAGCGGCGGGAGCGAGGGAGAGCAGTCCGCTCTCCCTCGCTCCACATGAGATCAGCCGGACGCGCCCTCGAGCGCGGCCTCGCCCAGCGTCGCCTCCTGCGGCCGCACGTCGCGACCGCGGACGAGGAAGATCGACACGAGCAGGCCCACGAACGCGATCGCCGCGCCCGCCCAGAAGGCGTTGACGAACCCGTCCGTCAGCGCCACGGGAACCTGCGTGCCGCTCGCGAGCTCGTCGCTCGTCTTCGTCACGGCGATCGTGGAGAGGACGGCGATGCCGACCGCGCCGCCGATCTGCTGCGACGTGTTGATCAACCCCGAGGCGAGGCCCGCCTCGTGCGGCTTCGTTCCCGCCAGCGCGGCGATCGTGATCGGGACGAAGGCGAACGGGATCGCGACCCCGAGGATGAGGAAGCCGGGGAAGAGATCCGTCCAGTACGACCCGTCGACCGACACCTGCGTGAAGTACACGAGGCCGGCGGTCAGCAGGCCCATGCCGAGGATGAGCGCGGGCTTGACGCCCATGCGGTTCACGGCCGCCGCGGCGACGTTCGCCCAGATCACGGCCGTGCCGGCGACGGCGAGGTACGCGACACCGGTCTCCAGCGGCGAGTACTGGAGCACCTCCTGCATGTACAGCGTGAGCATCAGGAACATCGAGAACATCGCCGTGCCCATGATGAACCCGGCGATGTTCGCCGCCGTGAGGGTCTGCAGCCGGAAGATCGAGAACGGCACTAGCGGATCGCGCTGCCGCTGCTCCCACCCCGCGAACGCGAGGAGGAGAGCGCCGGAGGCGACGAACACGCCGATCGTCAGCGCCGAGTCCCAGCCCCACTGCTGGCCCTGCGTGATGCCGAGCACGAGGAGGCTGAGCCCCGAGGTCACGAGGACGGCGCCGGGGATGTCGTGGCTCTGGCCGTGCGCGTCCTTGCTCTCGGCGAGCAGGACCGGCGCGAGCGCGAGCGCGGCGAGCCCGACGGGCACGTTCACGAAGAAGATCCACTCCCACGAGAGGAGATCCGTGAGGATTCCGCCCATCAGCACGCCGGCGGCAGCGCCGAACCCGCCGACGGCTCCCCAGGCGCCGAGGGCGATGTTCCGCTCGCGGCCCTCCCGGAAGGTCGTGGTCAGGATCGAGAGGGCGGAGGGCGTGATCGTGGCGGCCCCAAGACCCTGCAGGGCACGCGCGGCGATCAGCGACTCGTCGCTCCAGGCGAGCCCGCAGAGGAGCGAGCCGACCGAGAAGATGACGAGGCCGCCCATGAACACCCGCCGTCGCCCGATGATGTCCGCAAGCCGGCCCCCGAGCAGGAGGAACCCGCCGAAGACGAGCGCGTACGCGCTGATCACCCACTGCAGGTTCTCCGCCGAGAAGCCGAGGTCGGCCTGGATCGACGGCAGAGCGACGTTCACGATCGCGATGTCGAGCACGACCATGAACTGCACCACGCACAGAAGCGCCAGTGCATACCACTTCGTTCGTTCGGAGGTCAGCATCCGAGTCCCCCTTGCATCATTGGTTCCGTTCGGAGAAGGCTCGACCGTAGCACATTTGCTTTCAAATCAAAAGTTAAGACTTCCACTTCGCAACAATGCGCTGTACAATCGCCAGCAACGATGAAGAGCTACCACCAGTACTGCCCGATCGCCTCCGCCCTCGACCTCGTGGGCGAACGCTGGTCGCTGCTCGTCGTCCGCGAGCTCCTCCAGCACGGCCAGCTCCGGTATTCGGACCTCCTCGCGGCGCTCGACGGCTGCAGCACGAACATGCTCGCGACCCGGCTCAAGGACCTCGAGCGCGGCGGGGTCGTGCGGCGGCGCAAGCTCCCGCCTCCCGCAGCGTCGACCGTGTACGAGCTGACCGCGTACGGGCGCGGGCTCTCCCCCGTGCTGCGCGAGCTCGCGCACTGGGGCGCGCAGGTGATGGGCCCGCCGACACCGGACGTCGAGCTCGAGGACGGCTGGCTCGACGGGGCACTCCGCATCGCGTTCCCGCCGACGACGGCCGCCCGAGTCGAGTTCCGGATCGACGACCAGGTCGTGTCGCTCGTCGACGGCGACGTCGTCGCCGGCCCGCTCGAGCGGCCGGAGGTCGTCGTGCGAGGCGACGCGAGCGGCTTCTACCACCTCGTGGTCGACCGCGACCTCGACGCGGTCGAGGTGAGCGGGAGCCGATCGGCTCTGCGCGAGCTGCTGTCGAAGCTCCCCGAGAAGGTCGCCGGTCCCGCGGCCGACGCCGGCCTAGCCGCGTAGCAGCGACCGCAGCAGGTCGTCGAGTGCCTCGCGGTACGCGAGGGCGTCGTAGCGCCGCAGCGGGTGCGGAGGGAGCACGGCCTCGCGGAGCAGTCCGCCGCGACGAACGTAGAGGACCGGCCTGATCTCCTCGTCGGCGTCGAACTCGAGGGTCGCGGCGACGCCGTCACCCTCGCCGTCCACGAAGACCTCGAGCGGGAGGATCCCCTCGTCGCGCACCTCCCCCTCGGCCGCGGAGAGCACGCGGGCGAGGTAGCCCTTCTGCATCGCGAGCTCCGGGGCCCGGTCGAGCTCCGAGAGGAGGTACGGGACGACGCGGTCGGCGGGCACGGGTGGGCGTTCCTGCCGCACTCCTGTCAACGCCTCCGCGAGGTGCCGGGCGAGGATGCGGGCGTTGTAGCGGAACCCGCAGACCATGCTCGAGACGCTCGCCACTCCGTGCTTACGGAGGCCGGGCGCCGCCTGTGTCACGTTCCCGGCGAAGTACACGCCGGGCACGGTAACGCTCTCGAAGTACGGGGTCAGTGCGGGCAGGCGGCCGTCGAGCACCGTGGCGACCCCGAGCTGCGGGAGGTCGCGGAGCGGCGCCTCGAAGCCGGTGGCCGCGATGACGTCGTCCGCCTCGAGGACGAGCGGCTCGGCCCGGGTCGGGTCGAGGGCGTGCACGCGGTAGGCGTCCCCGATGCGCTCCACCCGCTCGACCGAGGCGTTGAGGACGTAGCGGCCCGGCGCGCCGCGTACGTGCTCGTCGTACGGAGTGAGGTACCAGGGACGGAGCGGAGAACGGGCGAGGCGGCCGAGGTCGGGCGGCCGTGGCGACACGAGGGTCAGCTCGCGGACGCCCTGCCGGACGACGCCCTCGCCGATCTCGAACGCGGAGTTGCGCTTCCCGACGATGACCACGCGGCGGTCGCGATAGCGGCCGGGACGGTTCTCGACGTTGACGTAGTGGTGCGCGAGCTCGAGACCCGGGATCCCGGGCACCCACGGCTCCGTCATCCCGATCGCGAGCACCGCGGCGCGGCAGCGGTACTCGCCGTCGTCGGTCGCGAGCACGAGCCGGTCGCCGTCCTGCCGCGTCGAGCGCCAGCTGCTTCCGTAGCGCACCGCGATCCCCGCACGCTCGGTGAAGGTGCGCAGCGACGCCTCCATCTCCTCGCGGGCAGGGCGTCGGCGTCCCTCGGCGAGCACGGAGGGCACGAGCGCGCGGAGCTCGGGCTCGTCCGCGACGAGGCTGTTCTGGTCGTGTGCCTCGAACTCGCGACTGGAGAGCGGCACGTCGGCGGTGGAGTGCGTCCAGCTGATCAGCCGCTCGAAGAGCGGGAAGCGTCGGAACATCCCGCCCGGCCCCTCGTCGGCCGAGAGGACCGCGTGTCGGACCCCGAGGCGGCCGAGGAAGTAGCTCGTCTGCAGCCCGCCCGGCCCGCTCCCGACGACGACGACGTCGTAGTCGCCCGGGGGGAACGGATGCGGCGCTACTGCCACCGGTTGGAGTCGCGCAGCCGCCGCGCCTCCGCCTGCAGCATCCGGAGCATCACGGTCGGGCGCTCGAGGAGGAACGGCTCGAGCTGTGGGCCAGGGAGAGCGAGGCAGCGGAGGAGCGTCTCTGCGCGGATGTCGGCCACGGGAACGCCGCCGGTGAGCGCGGAGATCTCGCCGAAGTAGTCGCCCCGCCCGAGGCGCGAGCGCTCTTCGCCGTCGATGACGACGACCGCCTCGCCCTCGAGGATCACGTAGAACGCACCACCCGAGATCCCCTGCCGCAGCACCCGCTGCCCGGCGCCGAAGACCTCCTCCTCGAACGTGTGGGCGACGGCCTCGAGCTCCGGCCAGCGCAGGTCGCCGAACAGCGTGAGCTGCGCCAGGCGGTCGACGATGCCCTCGGGCATACGCCGGAGCCTACTGCGAGCGGCCTAGCGCCTGATCCTGATCGAGAGCGCTCTCGTGGCTTGAGCGCCGTTCGCGTCCGTCACGCGGACCGTGAACGTGTACCGGCCCTGCTTCGTCGGCGTTCCCGTGAGCGCGCCCGTCGCCGCGACGAGGGAGACTCCGGGCGGAAGCGCGCCGGAGACGACGGCCCAGGTGTATGGGGAGACGCCGCCGGTCGCCGCGAGCGCGGCCGAGTACGCAGCGCCGACGGTGCCGTCCGGCAGGGTCGTCGTCGCGACCGCGAGCGTCGTCGCCGGCTGGACCTGGATCGAGAGCGCCTGCGTGTCGCTGCGAGCGGGCGTCCCGGAGTCGTCCGCGCGGACCGTGAAGGGGTACGTCCCCGCGGTGGTGGGGGTGCCGGTGATCGCGCCGGTCGTGCTCGAGAGGGCGAGGCCGGGCGGGAGGCTCCCCCCTGCGAGCGACCACGTGTACGGGGTCTTCCCGCCGCTCGCCTGCACGCTCGCCGAGTACGCCTGTCCGGCGGTCCCTCCGCCCAGGCTCGTGGTCGTGATCAGGAGCGGGTCGCGGACGTCGAGCGTCAGCGCCTGCGTGTCCGTCTGGGCGCCGCTGTCGGTCACCTCGACCGTGAAGGAGTAGCTTCCGGGCGTCGTCGCCGTCCCGGCGATCGCGCCGGTGGAGGAGTTGAGCGTGAGCCCCGGCGGCAGGCTGCCGGAGACGGTCGCCCACGGGCCGTAGGGCGGCGTCCCGCCCGAGGCGGCGAGAGTCTGGGAGTAGGCCTGACCGGTGGTCGCGTCCGGGAGCGTGGTGGTGGTGATCTGGGGGGCGGGCGGAGCCCCGATCACGATCGACAGCGCCTGCGTGTCGCTGCGAGCGGGCGTCCCGGAGTCGTCCGCGCGGACCGTGAAGGGGTACGTCCCCGCGGTGGTGGGGGTGCCGGTGATCGCGCCGGTCGTGCTCGAGAGGGCGAGGCCGGGCGGGAGGCTCCCCCCTGCGAGCGACCACGTGTACGGGGTCTTCCCGCCGCTCGCCTGCACGCTCGCCGAGTACGCCTGTCCGGCGGTCCCTCCGCCCAGGCTCGTGGTCGTGATCAGGAGCGGGTCGCGGACGTCGAGCGTCAGCGCCTGCGTGTCCGTCTGGGCGCCGCTGTCGGTCACCTCGACCGTGAAGGAGTAGCTTCCGGGCGTCGTCGCCGTCCCGGCGATCGCGCCGGTGGAGGAGTTGAGCGTGAGCCCCGGCGGCAGGCTGCCGGAGACGGTCGCCCACGGGCCGTAGGGCGGCGTCCCGCCCGAGGCGGCGAGAGTCTGGGAGTAGGCCTGACCGGTGGTCGCGTCCGGGAGCGTGGTGGTGGTGATCTGGGGGGCGGGCGGAGTCACACCCATCGTGCGTCCGCCGAAGTCGTCGAGACGGCCGGTCGTCCCGCGCAGTCCGATCCCGACGAAGCCGGCAGCCGGGTACGTGGAGTCGTTCGCGGTGCCGAGCCGCGTCCACGAGCTCCCGTCGTTGAGCCAGCCCTCGACCGTCGAGCCCTCGACTCGCAGGAGCAGCATGTCGCCGACCGCGAGCTCGCGGTTGATCGTCGCGAGCCGCGTGTGCGCGCCGTTGTCGATCCGCTCGAGGTACACCTCGTCGGTCCCGGCGAGCTGGTTCGTGCGGAGGAGGTAGGCGTCGTACGCCGCGCTGCCGGGCTGCCGCAGGCGGCCGTAGAGCCGGATGTGGTTGTTCGTCCCGAGCAGGACCGTCACCCGCGTCCAGACCTCGACGTCGGGGCCGTACTGCGCGTTCGAGCGCCAGGCGGTGCAGGTCGTCGTCGCGGTACATGCGAGCTGGTTCGAGTTGACGTGGAGGCCGTTCTCGACGCCGCCGTTCACCGCGTTCGTCCAGCGTCCCTGGTCGGAGAGCGGCGTCTCGTTCGGTCGGTTGAAGTCGTCGAGCGAGACGAGAGGCGGCGTCGGCGGATCGAGCCCGTTCGGGGTCGCCTGCGCCTCGCTCGAGAGCGGCCCTTCCCCGACCGCGTTCACGGCGGAGACCCTGTAGTAGTAGGTCTGGCCGTTCGTGAGGCCGCTGTCCGCGAAGCTCGTGACCGTGCCCACGCTCTGGAGGAAGCTCTCGTTGCCGGGAGTCGTGCCGCGGTAGACGCGGTAGCCGGTGAGCGCGCTGCCGCCGTCGAAGGTCGGTGCCGTCCACGAGAGGGTCGCGCTCGCGTCGCCCGCGAACGCGGAGAGGCCGGTTGGCACGCCGGGCGGCGTCGCGCTGCCACCGCGGGCGCCGAAGTCGTCGAGGCGTCCGGTGAGCCCGCGCAGACCGATGCCGACGTAGCCGGCTCCGGCGTAGGTCGAGTCGCTCGTCGTTCCGAGCCGCGCCCAGGTCGTCCCGTCGTTGTGCCAGGCCTCGAGCGTCGAGCCGTGGACGCGGAGGAGCAGCGTGTCGCCGGCAGCGAGCTCTCGGTTCAGCGTCAGTAGCCGGACGAAGACGCCGTTGTCGATCCGCTCGAGCGCGACCTCGTCCGCGCCCGCGAGCTGGTTCGTCCGCAGCATGTACCCGTCGTAGCCCGTCGTGCCGACCTGCTGCAGGCGGGCCTTGAGCCGTATGTGGTTGTTCGCGCCGGGCAGGACGCCGATCTTCGTCCACACCTCGGTGTCGGGCCCGTACTGGGTGTTCGAGCGGAAGCCCGTGCAGGTGGTCGTCTTGTTGCTCGCGAGCTGGTTGGAGACGACCTTCAGGCAGCCCTCGGCCGTGCCGTTGACCCCGGTCGCGCCGGACCAGCGGCCCGCATCGGAGACCGGGAACTCGTCGGGGCGATTGAAGCTGTCGAGGGTGGGGAGCGGGAGGACTGGCGGCACGAGGTCGCTCGGCGTCGCCTGCGCCTCGTTCGAGAGCGGCCCTTCCCCGAGCACGTTCTCGGCGGAGACCTTGTAGTAGTAGGTCGTCCCGTTCTGGGCGGTGGAGTCGACGAAGCTCGTTCCCGTGCCCGTGCTCTCGAGGAAGGTCTCGCTGCCGGGGCTCGTGCCGCGGTAGACGCCGTACCCGGTGAGCTCGGAGCCGCCGTCGAACGACGGCGCGTTCCAGGAGAGCGAGACGCTCCCGTCGCCCGCGAGCGCGGAAAGGGCGGTCGGCGCGCCCGGCGGCCCGTCTCCGGGCGGCGTGCCGTCGATCGTGACGCCGAACCGCTGAAGAATCGGGTCGATCGGGCTCCCGATCGTGAGGCCGTCGCCGCCCGCGAAGAGGAGCGCGACGGGCTGGTTGCCGCCCTGCGTGACGATCAACGAGCCCGAGTCGCCGGGCGCGCTGAAGGTGCCGGGACTGACGGAGATCTGGCCCACGAACCGCGCTTCTTGCAGGCAGAACTCGAAGATGACGAGGTAGCAGACGTCGACGGTCACGTTCGTCGCCGCGACCGAGCCGAGCTGCAGTCCCGTCGTGCGCCCGTACTTCTGGACGGCCTGGCCGATCGCCGCCGCGGTCGTCACGTTGCTCGGCGTCCCGTAGCCGTCCGACGGCGTCGTGGTGCCGGTGTTCGCCGAGGTCGTGAGCGCCAGGGCCGCGTCCATCGTGTTGTTGCCACCGTTGAAGTCGATCTCCTGGTACGCGTACAGCGTCCCGATCCGGTCGGCCGGGTCGTTGCCGCCGTCGACGTCACCGGGCTGGATGATCGGGTCGCCGATGCTCGCCGTGTTGATGCCGGCGAAGACGTGGTTGTTCGAGAGCGCGTAGACGTTCGTGCCGTCCGTGACCCGCACGCCGAGCGTCCCCGTCGCGACGCCCGCGAGCCCGGACGAGACTCCGATCGGGACGGGGCGTGGGAAGCGGTCGGTCGGGGCGCGGGCCTCGATGATCCCGGTCACGACGCTCTCGACGTCGACTCCCTCGAGCGACGAAGGGACGTCTGCGACGTCCTGCTTCTCCCTGTAGATCTCGATCACCGCCTTGCCGGCCTCGTTCACGCCGACGCCGACACCTGCGATCCCCGGCTTGTCGAGCAGGCGCTCGGCGTTGCGCTCCTTGACTGCGAGCGCGACGGCGAGCCCGGGCGGGGAGCCGCCGGCGGGACCCTGGCTCTGCCCCGACGACGCGAGCGCGACGGCGACGAGCGCCGAGAGGAGTAGAGCTATCCGGATCCGACCGCGCATTCGGGCCTCGCTTCGAAGTGACCGCCCCGGCGCACCCTAATGCGTGTAAATCGTCATTTCCAGGGGTCGCCGCACGAAATCCCCTGCTAGGGGGCCGGTTCCAGAGGGAGGCGTCTCTAGAGGAGGCGTCCCCGGTACCGCCAGGGGCCGGGCTCGAACCGGATGCCGCGTTTCCGGCACAGCTCCCGCGCCGCCTCGAGCACCTCGCCCCCGTTCCCGTGGACTCTCCGTGCGACGAGGTCGAGCACGGCGACCCCCTCGGGCGGCTCGGCGAGCGCCTCCAGCGTGAGGACGACGGCCGGGGCAGGGACGGTCTCGCGGAACGCGGGCGTGAAGAGCACGCGGACGCCTTCGATCGCGAACCCTCGCGGGTCACCTTCCTCGAGCGCCGTCGGCTCGTGGCCGCGGAGCGCGAGCAGCTCGTGCAGGTCGTCGAGGATGCGCCCGGCGAGCTCGACCCGGCGCGAGTGCGAGACCTTGTGGCTGGAGCTGCCGGTCACCCTGGCGGGAACGCCGATCGCGAACGACCCGGGCGGGATGTCCGCGGTCACGTAGGAGCCGGAGGCGACGATCGCCTCGGCCCCGATGCGGCACCCCGCGTAGATCACCGCCCCGAGCCCGACCTGCGCGCGGTCCTCGAGCACGACCGACGCGAACCGGTTCTCGAACCCTGCGAGGACGGAGTGCCCGATGTTGTGCGTGACGATGAGCGATCGCATCGTGAGGAAGACCTCGCGCCCGATGAGCACCGGCCGGCAGACGTTGACGAACGCCTCGTCGCCGACGAACGCGAGGTCGCCGACCGCGAGCACCGCCCACGGGTCCCGGTGGCCGCCGCCGCCGAACCGCACCGACCTGCCGCCCCAGACGCCGGCCCCGACGAACGCGCGGCGGCAGAGGAGCTCGAGGTCGGGCCCGAAGCGCGTGAGGGTGCCCACCGCGACCACCTCCTCGCAGCGCACGGTCGCGCGCGCGCCGAGCTCGACGCCGTCCTCGAGCACGATCCTCGGCGCGGCGACGAGGCTGCCATCTCCGAGGACGACGCCTTTCCCGATGGTCGCGCCGTTCTCGCGGAGCAGTCGGCACTTCTCCTCGGAGCCGAGCGCGCGGAACGACGCCGGGTCCGTCAGGAGGTACTCGAGGAACTCGGGGTCCAGCGTCCCGTCTCCGTCGTCCGCGTCGAAGCGCGCAGGAAGCGTCACGCCCTGGGTCGAGACGCCTGCGAGAAGCGGCCGCTCCGAGGGGGCGGCGTCCGCGGCCTGCCGTGCGACGAGCGCCTCGACGTCCTTCTCGGTGATGAAGCCGCGCTTGTCGATCGTCGAGAGGTCGACCCCGTGGCGCTCCGCGAGCTCGACGGCCTTGCGCGTCGCCTTGCGCTCGCCCTCGTCCGGCTTCGCCTTCGGCGGCGCGGCCTCCCCGCCCGACTCGAGCGTGGCGAGCTCCTCCGCGGTCTCGGCGATGCGCGCGACGATCTTCCCGAGCTCGACCTCGACGCCCTCCTGGTAGAGCTGCACGATCGTGCCCGCGCCGGGGGCCTCGATCTCGACGGTCGCCTTCGTCGTCTCGACGACGCACACCGGCTGGCCCTGCTCGACCTCGGCCCGATCCGCGACCAGCCACTCGGCGAGGAGCGCGAACTCGGTGTTCGCGTCCTCGCGCGTCAGGACGATCTCCAACATCGCGCGGTCTAGCTTCGCACGCCCTCGAGCGCGGCGACCGCCTCGACGACGTCGTGCGCGCTCGGGAGCATCGCGTCCTCCAACGGCCGCGCCGAGGGGATGATCCCGTCGCGGGCTGCGACCCGGCGGACGGGGGCGCGCAGGTCGCCCCAGGCGAGCTCCTGCACGCGCGCGGCGATCTCGGCGCCGAAGCCGCCGGTGAGCGTGCCCTCCTCGGCCGTGACGAGCGCGTTGGTGCGCGCGACCGACTCGAGCACCGGCTCGAGCTCGAGGGGGAGGAGCTGCGAGAGTGCGACGACCTCGCAGAAGACCTCGTGCTCGAGGATCAGCTCGGTGACCGCGTCGAGCACGACCGGGAGCATGCCTCCGTAGGTCACGATCGTCGCGCTCGCCTCGGTGAAGTCGGTGCCCGAGAACGTGAGCGCGGGATAGCGGTCGCCCGTCTCGCGCACCGCGAGCTCGCCGACGTGGCCCTCCTCGGGTAGCCGGTTCGGCCGCCCGTACAGCAGCTTGTTCTCCACGAGGAACACCGGGCGGTCGTCCTCGACCGCGGCCACGAGGAGCCCGCGGAGGTCGTGACACTCGCTCAGCGCGACGACGACGACGTTCGGGACCCCGAGCAGCAGCTTCTCGAGCGACTGGCTGTGCGTCGGCCCGTAGCCGCGCCTCCCTCCCATCGGCGTCCGCACGACGAGCGGCACCGTGACCTGGTCGTCGTACATCTCCCGGAACTTCGCGATCCCGTTCACGATCTGGTCGAAGCCGAGCGCGATGAAGTCGCCGAACATGATCTCGAGGATCGGCCGGCGGCCGCGCAGCGCCATCCCCGCGGCGACGCCGAAGAGCGACGCCTCCGAGATCGGCGTCGTCAGCACCCGGTCCGGGTAGGCGTCGCTCAGCCCCTGCGTCACCTTGAAGGCGCCGCCGTACGGGTCGAGGACGTCCTCGCCGAGGAGGTGGACGTCGTCGCGCGCAGCGAAGAGCTCGTGCAGCGCCTCGTTCAGAACCTGGACGCAGCGTCGCTCCCGGGACGGCGTCATGCGGCCTCCGGGGCCGCGAGCGGCGCAGCCTCGGCGGCCTCCACGACCTCGGCGAGGCGGCGCTCACACGACTCTTCGAGCTCTCGTCGCTCGTCGTCGCCGAGCCGCGCGCCCGCGACGAGCAGCGGATCGCGCTTCCGGCGCTCCTCGATCTCCGCCGGGTCGCGGTCGTCGTCGCCCTTCGAGTGCGGGCTGAAGCGGTACGTGTCGAGGACGAGGAAGAACGGCGCGCCCGTCTCCCGGATGCGCGAGACGGCGCGGCCGGCGGCCTCGTGGACCTCCTCCACGTCGGTCGTGTCGAGCGCTTCCGTCTCGATGCCGAAGGCCTCTGCACGCGCCGGGATCGAGCCCGCGAGCTCGAGCTCGACGGGCGTCGACTGGGCGTAGTGGTTGTTCTCGACGACGAACAGCACCGGGAGCGTCCAGAGCGAGGCGATGTTCAGCGACTCGTAGGTCACGCCCTCGCCGAGCGTGCCGTCGCCGAGGAACACGGTGGAGATCGCTCCCGTCCCCTTCGCCTTCTCCGCGAGCGCGATCCCGGTCGCGACCGGGACGATGCTCCCGAGCACGCCGTTCGAGTAGAAGTTGCCGCGGCACAGGTGCTGGCTGCCCCCCTTGCCGCCGCAGACACCCGTCGCCCGCCCCATCACCTCGGACAGCAGGCCGAAGGCGTCGTCGGTGAAGGCGAGGTAATGGCCGTGGCAGCGGTGGTTCGAGAAGACGACGTCCCGCTCGGGATCGAGGTGGTCGATGACCCCCACGCCGTTCGCCTCCTGCCCGATGTACGTGTGCGTCGTGCCGACGAGCTTCCCCTGGGAGAAGAGATCGAGGAGGGTCTCCTCGAAGCGGCGGACGAAGAACATCCGCTCGTACAGCGTCGCGAGCGGGGTCACTGGTGGTTGCTCCGGTGACGGCGGTGCCCTCTGGCCGGCGAAAACCGAGCAGGCCAAGGACGCAGGGAGCGCTCGTATCGACGGAGATACGGGCGCGACCGAGGACGCCGGCATGCGACGGTTTACAGCCGGCCAGAGGGTGCCAGTTGTTGCCGGAGCAACCACTTATAGGTAGCCGAGGTCCGCGAGCCGCCGCGCGACGGTCGCCTCCTCCTCCTCGGTCAGCTCGCGCCGCTCCGCGCTCTCGAGCTCGCGGAAGGCGAGCTCCCGAAGGTCCCCGGGCGCCTCGGCCGGGCGGCTGACGCGCTCGCGCGGGTCGACGTCCAGGCGGTATGCCTCCTCCTCCCCGCTCTCGACGTCGAGGATCAGCTTCCACGGCGGCATCCGGACGGCGAGCTGCGAGAGGGCCCCGCGGTCCGTGCCCGTGATCACGGCGGGACGGTCCTCTTCCTCGCGCCCGTCGAGGAGCGGGAGGAGCGATGCGCCGTCGACCTCGCCGCTCGGGACCCCCGCGAGCTCGAGGAGCGTCGGAACGAGGTCGACCGAGCGGACCTGGGAGCGGACGACCGCGGGCTCGATCCGCCCCGGCGCGGAAAGCACGAGCGGAACCTGCACGACCTCGTCGTAGAGCGTCGCGCCGTGCATGTGGTAGACGCCCTCGACGTCGGTCTTCTGGGCGAAGCGCTCGCCCCACGACTCGCCGTGGTCCGAGAGGAAGGCGAGGGCGGTCTGCTCGCGCAGCCCGAGCCGTTCGAGCTCCTCGAGAAGGGTGGCCACGAGCGTCTCGGACTGCCGCTCGACAGCCTGGCGGTATGCCTCCCGCGTGGCCTCGAGCGCGGAGGCCGAGTCGGCCTGGATGCCCGCGAGCACCTCCTGCTTCGCGGCGCGCCAGTCGGTCCGCTCCGAGTGGAGCACCGAGTACGGCATGTGCGTCGCCCAGCTGTGGAAGAAGAGGAGGAACGGCCGCTCGCGCGGCTCGCGCAGCCACGCGACCGCGCCGTCGAGCGTCTCGCTCGTCCCGAGCACGTTCGCCTCGGGCATCCCCTTGAAGAGGTAGCCCGTGTCGAAGACGAACGTGCCGACGTCGTACCCGTGCGCAGCGAGCGCGCGGAAGAGCGTCTCGGTCGTCGGCGCGAGCTCGGCGTCCCAGTGCAGGTAGCCGTGGTGGTGCGGATAGAGGCCCGTCACGATCGAGGTCATCGAGGGTGCGGTCCACGGCGCAGCGCTGATCGCCTGGTCGAATCGCGCAGCCCCGGCGGCGAGCTCGTCGATCGTCTGCGTGTTCAGGAAGCGCGCGCCGTAGCAGCCGAGATGGTCGGCGCGGAGGGCGTCGGAGACGTAGACGACGACGTTCACGGCGCGGCGGATTGTAGTGACGGCCGAGAGTCACCCTTTTCTCCCGGCCGCGTCTGCGTACGATCAGAGAGCCGAGCAGAGACGATGACCAGCCGTCACGACGAGATCGATTCCGCAGTCGACCGGCTCGACGACGCCCTCCGTCGAGCCGGTCTGCCGCCGCTCGAGCCGGCGACGGACGAGGTGTCCCTCGACGACGTCGACGCGGCGGTCGCCCCGTACCGGCTGCCCCCTGACGTACGCCGCTTCTGGGAGCTCGTCGACCCGTCGAGCCTCGCGGTCCGGGCGTTCCCCGACCTGATCGGGCCGTACGCGGCGCTGAAGCTCCAGCGTGCGGAGCTCGAGGAGCACCTCCCGGTCCCAACGGTGCCGCCGCCGCTGCTCTTCCACATCGGCTACGCGAGCCACGTGAGCCTCTCGAGCGAGCTCGCGAGCGAGTGGGGCCCGGGCGGGACGATCTTCCGCTGGGCGTACGACGAGGACGGCTTCCGCATCGTGTACCGGACGCTCGCCGACCTCCTCGACGTGCTCACCGAGCTCGTCTCGGACGGGCGCACCGAGCACAACGGCGGCTTCGTGTTCCTGCCGGACGGCGCCGACGAGGCGAAGCGCCTCGAGCGCCTCCACCGCGCCGGGTCGCATCCGGTGTACGGCGACTCCCTCGAGGTCCCCTCGGAGCTCGGAGCGTGGCCGGCGCACTGGCTCGAGGCGAGCCGCGTCGACCTCAGGGACCGCGAGCCGCTCGGGGCGACCCACACGATCGACGAGCTCGTCGCCGCCGCCGCGGCAGGGCCGGTCACCGGCCGGATCGCAGGGACCGTCACGCGGCTCGTCGGCATCGGCCGGGACGCGGTCGTGCTCGTGGACGACGGCACGCGACCGGTCGACGTCTGGTGCCCCGCAGGGACGAGCCCGTGGGGGCCCGTGCACAAGCGTCGCTTCGAGTTCGAGGTCACGCTCGAGGGCCCGGTTCCGGAGCCTCTCGACCTCGAGGGCGGCCTCCGGCGGATCTCGATGCACACACGCGTGTGGAAGCCCCCCGAGGACGACGGAGCGGCCGAGACGTTCTCCGGCGAGCTCGAGCGTCACCGGCCCTCGGCGGTCGCGACCGACATCCGTCCGCTGGACTGAGGTCGTCCGCCGCGGATCCCTGAAGCCGCCCGCTTGGCGGGCGGGTCGTGGTTGCACGGAGCCAGACACATTCCCTCGCGGCGCGCCAGCCGGTCGTCACTAGCCTGCCCGCGTGAAGCGGTTGCCGCTGTACGCGCTGTACGTCGCCGACGCGATCTCCCTCGTCGGGAACGTGATCGCGCAGCTCGCGATCCCCTGGTTCGTCCTGATCACCACGGGCAGCGCGGCGCTCACGGGCCTCGCGGTCTTCTTCAACTTCCTCCCGATCGTCCTCGCGGCTTTCTTCGGCGGTGTCGTCGTCGACCGGCTCGGCTTCCGCACGACGAGCGTCGTCGCCGACCTGGCAAGCGCGTCGGCCGTCGTCGCGATCCCGCTGCTTCACTCGACGGTCGGGATCGAGCTCTGGCAGCTGATGACGCTCGTCTTCCTCGGTGCGCTGCTCGACGCCCCGGGCACGACCGCGCGCCAGGCGCTCTTTCCCGACCTCGTCGCCCGCGCGGAGATGGGCATGGAGCGGGCTGCCGGTGTGCGAAGCTCGATCCAGCGCGGCTCGCTGCTCGTCGGCGCTCCGATCGGAGGAGTGCTCGTCGCGGCGTTCGGCGCCACGACCGCCCTCTGGATCGACGCGGTGAGCTTCCTGTTCTCCGCGGCGCTCATCGCCGGGATCGTCCCTCGCGTCGAGCGCAAGAAACCGGAGGAGGACGAGCGCCCCGGCTACTTCGCCGAGCTCGCGGAAGGCATTCGCTACATCTGGCATCGCAGGCTCATCCGCGCGATCGTGCTCACCGTCCTCGTGACGAACTTCCTGGACGCGCCGTTCGCCGTCGTCATGCCGGTGTTCGCTCGGGAGGCCTTCGGGAGCGCCGCCGACCTCGGCGTCCTCTACGGCGTCTTCGGCGGCTTCGCGCTCGCCGGCTCGCTCGCCTTCAGCGCGATCGGGCATCGGCTTCCGAAGCGCTTGACGTTCGTGTGCTGCTTCTCGGTCGCCCCGTTCGCGTACCTGGTCCTCGCCACCGTGCCCTCGTTCCCGGTGGCCCTCGCTGCGCTCGCGGCCTTCGGGCTGGCGGCGGGGCCGATCAACCCCTTGCTCGGCACGCTCCAGTTCCAGCTCGTGCCTGCAGAGCTGAGGGGCCGCGTCTTCGGAGCGATCACGGCCGGCGCGTGGGCGGCGATCCCGGTGGGCGTCCTTCTCGGAGGCGTGGTCGTGGAGGCCATCGGTGTCGGCGGCACGTTCCTCTGCATCGGCCTCTGCTACGCGCTGGTCACGGGCTACGGCTTCTTCAACCCGGCCTTCCACGAGATGGACCGCCCGCCCGCCAAGCGGCCGCGCCGGGCGCGGAGCCCGAGACGCCGTAGCCAGGGCGGTCCGGCTCAGCGGGCGGCGAGCGCCGGGAGCAGGCTCTCGCCGCGCATGCCCGGTTCCCGCTCGATCCCGAGGACCTCGAGCACGGTCGGCGCGATGTCGAGCAGGTGCGCGTCCGTGCGGCCTCGCGCCTCGATGCCCGGCCCGGCGACGACGTAGAGCCCGTCCTGCGCGTGGTTCGCGTCGTCGGGGCCGGTGTCGTTCTCGAGCGTCTGGATGCCCTCGTCGCCGCCGACCGTGCCGACCGAGCGCCAGAAGAGGTCGCCGAACACGACGATGAGGTCGGGCGGAACGCCGTGTGGCTCCTCGTACAGGTCCTCCGGCCTGTAGACGGCGGTCGAGATCGGCCTTCCCGCGTCGTCGGGGATCGCCGCGATCCGCCGCGCGAGGTCGTCGCGGACCGCCTCGTACTCGTCCGGCTCGACGACGCCCTCCGGCTCGCGCCCCCTCACGTTGAGGAAGACCCGCGCGTAGTAGCCGCCCTCGCCCCATGCGGTCGTGCGCGGCCAGTCGACGCCGACGTCGCGCAGCGAGCTCACCCCGTCCGGCTCGGCGAGCGTCGCGAGCAGCCCTTCCCGGCGCAGCCACTCGTTGATGCGGATCCCGCCGTCGAGCCGCTTCGCGCCGTGGTCGGAGAGGACGAAGACGACCGTGTCCTCGTCGACCTGCTCGAGGAGCTTCGCGAGCAGCCCGTCGACGTGCCGGTGATAGTCGAGGATCGCCGACTCGAACGGGCTCCCCGGCTCGTGCTTGCGGTGCTCCGGGTCCATGTACTTCCAGAATGCGTGGTGCATCCGATCCGGGCCCATCTCGACCAGCGCGAAGAGGTCCCACGGCCTCGTCGCGAGCAGGTGCCGGGCGAGCGCGAAGCGGCGGTCCGTCATCTCGTAGATCTGCCCGAGGAGCCGCTCCTTGTCGTCTGTGCGGAAGTCCTTCGCGTCGAAGACGTACTCGCCGACGACCTCGGCGATCTCGTCGCGGAGCGCAGGCGGGTACGTGTACCGGCTCTCGAGCGAGGGCGTGAGGAAGCAGCTGACCATGACGCCCTTCAGCGGCCGCGGCGGGTAGGTGCCCGGGACGCCGAGGACGATCGACGAGCCGCCGGCGCGCGTGACGAGGTCCCAGAGCCGCGGAGCCTCGATCGCCGCGCTCGTGGCGATGAAGCCTCCGTCGTAGGAATGGTCCGAGCGGTTGCGGAACCCGTACACGCCGAGGTCCCCGGGAGTCCGGCTGGCCATCATGCAGGACCACGCGGGCACCGTGATCGGCGGGATCACGGACGTGAGTCGCCCGTAGCTGCCGCGCTCCATCAGCCCCGAGATCGTCGGCAGCTGGTCGCGCCAGCGCTCGAGCACGAGCGACGGCTCGGCGCAGTCGAGCCCGAGCAGCATGACCTTCCGCGGCACGTGCGCACGATAGCCCGGCACCGGAGCCGGGTCCCGTGAGACCCGGCTCCGGTAGGCGGGCCTACGGGCTCAGCGGGACGACGTCGGCCGCGTCGGGCACGAGCGCGAGGATCGAGCCCCAGAGCGCGCTCCCGCGGTACGTGATCGACGTCAGGATCGGCACCTCGTCCACGAGCTCGTCGCACTCGCCGGCGAGGTCGTCCGTGGCCAGGTTGCACGCGTGGACGGAGCCGCCGACGCCTGCGCCGATCTCCATCGCGAGCCAGCTCAAGTCGTCGATCTGCGCGACGTTCAGACGGCCGTCCGGCCCGAACGCGAGGTCGATGATCGACGTGAAGCCGTCGAGGACGAGCGTGCACTTCTTGCTCTCCCCGCAGCGCACGTTCCGCGAGCCCGGCTCGATCCGCCAGACGCGCGAGTATCCGGTCGGCGCCGGGAAGCCTTTCAGCTCGCCGACGTAGTACGCGCCGTCCGGGCCGACGGCGACGCTCGTCGCCACGGGCTGGGCAGGGATCATCGGCGGCAGCCCGCAGATGTCCGGCGGGCCGTTGGGGCACCCGAAGATCGACTTCGCGTTCGCCGTCGAGACGAGCTCGTCCGGAAGCGTCGCGACGAGCTTCACGCGACTGGCCACGTCGCTCGATTCGGGGAATTGCCGTCCCCGACGAGGAGGAGGCTGTTGCCTCCCGCGTCGGCGACCACTGCCTTCCCGCCACCGACGTCCGCGACGTCGAACGGGTTCGAGTCGACCGTCGCCGGATGCGGGTTGACCTTCTCCTCGTACTCGAACAGGTTCGCGACGAGGGTCGCGTCGCTCCCCGAGATCCGCCAGATGCCCTGGCCGGTGTCCTCCTCCGGGTCCTCACCCGCTCCGGTGACAGCCCACAAGCCGCCCCCGGAGCGAACCGCGACGTCACTGATCCCGGGCAGAGCAGCGACGAGCGCGCCCGAGTCTCCGTTCACCACCCCGCGGCCCGCATCCGCCACGAGCAGCGAGCTGCCCGCCGTCGTGGAGCCGAAGATCGGCGACTCGTAGAAGCTCGGGTCGGCCTGGGCCGCGGTCGGTACCAGCGCAAAGGCGACGAGCGCGACGACCGACGCAATTCGTGTCGTGCGTTTCATGCCATTTCCCCTCTCGTACTCTCCCCGTCGTTCGCGCGGGACATCCCCGCGCCGCGCCATCCTAAACAGGCCCCGCGTCGCCTACAAGCACACTTCTGCCATGAGCCCGAGCCTTCGTCCCGCCGTCGATACCGTCGTGATGAAGTTCGGCGGCACGTCGGTCGCCGACCCCGATCGGATTCGTGGGGTCGCACGCCGCCTCGTCGGGGCCAGAGAGCGTGGCGTGCGCGTCGTCGGCACGGTCTCGGCGATGGGCCGCACGACGGACTCGCTCCTCGAGCTCGCGGGCCGCGTGTCGCCGCACCCGGACCCGCGCGAGCTCGACATGCTGCTCTCGACCGGGGAGCGCATCGCGTGCGCGCTCGTCGCGATGGCGGTGCACGACCTCGGGCACGAGGCCGTTTCCTTCACCGGCTCGCAGGCCGGGATCATCACCGACGCCGTGTACACGCGGGCGAAGATCCGGGAGATCACGCCGGTCCGCGTCCTCGACGCCCTCGAGCGCGAGAAGATCGTGCTGGTCGCCGGGTTCCAGGGGTTCTCGCGCGACACGATGGACGTGACGACGCTCGGCCGGGGAGGGACCGACGCCACCGCCGTCGCGCTCGCAGCCGCACTCGGTGCCTCGTGCGAGATCTACTCCGACGTACCCGGCGTGTTCACGGCCGATCCGCGCATCGTCCCCGACGCACGGAAGCTCCCCGTCGTCTCCTACGAGGAGATGCTCGAGATGGCCGCCTCCGGCGCGAAGGTGCTCATGTTGCGGGCGGTCGAGCTGGCGCGGAGCAACGGGGTCCGCATCCACGCCCGCTCGACCTTCTCGGACGAACCGGGCACCTGGGTCGAGGAGCGCGCGGACGGCGTCGAGGTGCCGCCCGTGCGCGCGGTGACGCACTCGGACGACGACGTCCTCTTCACGGTCCGCGGGCTCGAAGGACTCTCGTCGGCGGCGATCCTGCGGGCAGCGGCGGCCGAGCACGTGAGCGTGGACACGATCGTCGTCGGTGCGGGCCGCGACGCAGCGGGGCTCTCCTTCTCGGTCGCCGCCGAGGACGTCCACGCCACGCGGAGAGCGTTCGCACGGGCGGGCGAGAGCCTCGGGCCGCTCGAGGTCGAGGAGTCGGACTCCCTGGGCAAGCTCTCCGTCGTCGGCGCGGGAATGCGCTCGCGAACCGGGGTCGCCGCGCACCTGCTCCGAGCACTCGGCGACCAGCGCATCGAGCCGCGTTTGATCGCGACGTCACCGATCAAGATCTCCTGTCTCGTCGACCGGGTCGACGTCGAGCGGGGCGTTCGCGCGCTCCATGACGCGTTCTCCCTCGGGTCGGAGGGAAAGGCTGTCGTCGAGGGATAGTCTCGCAGCTGGAATGACAGAGATCGAGCCGGTGAACGCCGAGCTCCCGGGCAAGCGGCGCGGACGCGCGATCGGCTCGTGGATCGCCCTCGTCCTCGCAGCGCTGCTCCTCCTGCTGGCCAGCTTCGCCATCTGGGTCAACCGGGTCGCCCTCAACACCGACGTCTTCGTCGACACGAGCAGCGAGCTGCTCGACGACGACGCGATCCGGAGCGCAGTAGCGACGCGCGCAGTGGACGAGCTGTACGCCGAGGTCGACGTCGCCGCCCTGCTCGAAGACCGGCTCCCGAACGACTACCAGTCGCTGTCCGGGCCCGCCGCGGCCGGCCTGCGCCAGGCGTCGTACCAGATCGTGAACCGCGCGCTCGAGCAGCCCGCGATGCAGAAGCTGTGGGCGATCTCGCTCGAGGAGTCCCACCGCACGCTCGTGCAGGTGCTCGAGGGCGGAGGCGACCGGGTCTCGACGGACGAGGGCGTCGTCACGCTCGACCTGCGCCCCATCGTGCTCGACACCGCCGAGCGCATCGGGCTGCGCGACGAGGTCCAGGCCCGCCTCCCGGCCGACGCCGGGCGGATCGAGATCCTCCGCTCGGACGAGCTCGACACCGCACAGAACGTGTTCCAGCTCCTGAAGACGCTCGCCTGGCTGCTGCCGATCCTCGCGCTCGGTGCATTCGCGCTCGCGGTGTGGCTCGCGGGCGACCGGCGCCGCGCCGTCCGGCGGATCGGCGTCGCGATCGTCGTGGTAGGCGTCCTCGGGCTCGTGGCGGTGCGGCTCACCGGCAACTACGTGGTCAACGAGCTCGTCGCGGACACGGACACACGCACCGCCGCCGGCAACGCCTGGGACATCCTCACGGAGCTGCTCCGGGCCTCGTTCCGCTCGTTCGCGGTGATCGGCCTGCTGTTCCTCGTCGCAGCGTGGCTCGCGGGCCCCGGGCGGCGAGCGGTCGGGTCGCGCCGCACGCTGGCTCCCGCACTCCGCGAGCGCGTGTGGCCGTACGCGGCGCTCGCAGTGCTCGCCCTGATCCTGCTCGTGACCGGCGACGTCAACGACTTCACCCGTCTTCTCTTCCTCGTCGTGCTCGTCGCGCTCGGCGCGGCGTGGATCGAGCTGACGAGGACACGGACGCTCGGGGAGTTCCCCGACGCCACCGCGCCCGATCTCCTCGGTGACGCACGGTCACGCGTGTCGACGTGGTGGGGTGAGCGCCGCGCGGAGCGGGCGGCGCCGCCCGGGGTCGCTCCGGCGACGAGCGCCGGGACTCCGGCCGCCACGGACGTGGCAGGACGGCTCGCCGGCCTCGCCGACCTGCATGCCAAGGGCGCGCTGACCGACGAGGAGTTCGCGGCGGCCAAGGCACGCGTCCTCGCCGGCGAGTAGCGGCGGGCGGCAGGCTCCGCGCCTCCGACGCCGAACTCCGCCGGAATGGATCTCTCTGCCGACTGGGTCGAGGCGCTGATCCTCGCGCTCGTCTGGGTCGGCGTCCTCGCAGTGCTCCGCTTCGGCCTGTGGAAGGCGTTCCGGCACTACGAGCGCCGCCTGGCCGAGCGCGACCCGTCGGTGGCCGCGCGCAGGCGCACGACCTTCAGCATCCTCTTGCGCGTCGTCATCGCCGTCGTCGTCCTCATCGGCGGCTGGGTCGTGCTGTCCACGTTCCCGGCGACGCAGGAGATCGCACGGGCGTTCCTCGCTTCGGGGGCTGTGCTCGCGGTCGTCGCGGGCCTCGCCCTCACGACCCCGCTCGGCAACCTCGGCTCCGGGGTCATGCTTGCCTTCAGCCAGCCGGTCCGGCTCGGCGACCGCATCACCGTCGGCGACCAGACCGGCGTCGTGGACGAGATCACGTTGAGCTACACCGCGCTCCAGACCGACGAGGGCCGGCGGGTGTTCGTTCCGAACCGCGACATGGTGTCCACGACCCTCGTCAACAACTCGGTCGCCGACCCGCGACGTCTCGTCACCGTCGAGCTCCCGGTCCGCCTCACCGCGTCGATGGCGGCTGCGCGCAGGCTCACGAGCGAGGCCGTCGAGGAGGTGGAGAGCAGCGAGCTGCTCACCTACGACGTGCGCGTCGGGACGCTCACGGAGAAGACCGCGTGGCTCACCGTCGTCGCCTACGCCCCGCCGGGGGCGAACGTGCCCAGGGCCGCGAGCGAGATCCGCGAGCGCGCGCTCGCCGTGCTCGGCGAGGCGGGCTTGCTTCCCGCCGCGGGTTAGATCGTCTAGCCGGCCTCCACGTCCACGCTCTCGCCCGGGCGCAGCACGCGCACGTCGGCGTCCGAGGCGACCTCGGCGAGCGCGGCCTCGAACGCATCCGGCGGGGTCTCGAGGAAGCGCGGCGCGCCGCGCAGCCCGAGGTGGATCGGGAAGTACGTCCCCCAGTGGATCGGGACGACGACCCGGGGACGCAGCAGCGCGACCGCTCGCGCCGCCCCCGAGGGGTCGAGGTGGCCGGGGCCGAGACCGGGTCCCCAGCCCCAGATCGGCACGAGCGCGACGTCGAGCCGGCCGAGCTCGGCCATCCCCTCGAAGAGATCGGTGTCGCCCGCGAAGTACGCCGTCTGCGTCCCTTCGACGACGTAGCCGACCGGCTGGGCGGTCACCCCGAAGGGCGCGCGCCCCCGGTCGTGCTCGGCGGGGACGACGCGGATCGCGAGCGAGCCGATGCGGATGGTCTCGCCGATCTCCACCTCGACGACGCTCTCGAAGCGCTTCTTGCGGAGCAGCCCGCCGAGGCCCCGGGGCAGGACGACGGGGAGCTTCTTGCCCAGCTTCTCGAGAGAGGGCAGGTCGAGGTGGTCGTAGTGGGCGTGGGACACGAGGACGGCGTCCACGCCGCGCAGGGCCCTCACGTCCACCGGGACTGCGCGCCGCAGGTGGCCGACACGGTTGCGGAGGAGCGGGTCGGTGAGGAGGCGGACGCCGTCGAGGTCGACGACGGTCGTCGCGTGCCCGACGTACTCGATACGCATCAGGACAAGGCTAGAGCCGGTGACTGTCACCCGCGTGCGCGGGTGACAGTCATCCTGGCGGTCAGACGCAGTCGCGGAGGCCCTGGGCCTCCGGCAGGCACTCCAGCTTCTTCAGCGTGTTGTTCTCGATCTGGCGGATCCGCTCACGGGTGACGCCGAACGCGCGCCCGACCTCCTCGAGCGTGCAGGGCTGCGAGCCGTCGAGCCCGTAGCGGAGCTCGATCACCCGCCGCTCGCGGTCCGGAAGCGCCGAGAGTGCGACCTCGACGTCCTCGCGGCGGAGCGAGAGCGATGCGGTGTCGAACGGCGACTCCGCCTGCTCGTCGGGGACGAAGTCCCCGAGCGACGAGTCCTCGTCCTCGCCGATCGGCTTCTCGAGGGAGATCGGGAGCTGCGACATGCGCAGGATCTCGCGCACCTCGTACGTCTCGATGTCGAGCTCCTCCGCGATCTCCTCCGGGAGCGGCTCGCGGCCGAGCCGCTGCACCAGCTGGCGCTCCACGTGCACGACCTTGTTCAGCTTCTCGACCATGTGCACGGGGATCCGGATCGTGCGCGCCTTGTCCGCGATCGCCCGTGTCACTGCCTGCCGGATCCACCACGTCGCGTACGTGGAGAACTTGAAGCCCTTCCGGTAGTCGAACTTCTCGACGGCGCGGATGAGCCCGAGCGAGCCTTCCTGGATGAGGTCGAGGAACGAGAGGCCACGGCCGAGGTAGCCCTTCGCGATCGAGACGACGAGTCGCAGGTTCGCCTCGATCATGTGCTGCTTCGCCGCCGGGTCGCCTCGCTCGATCCGCTTCGCGAGGGTGATCTCCTGGTCGGCGGTGAGGAGCGGGACCTTCCCGATCTCCCGCAGGTAGAGGCGAAGCGAGTCGAGCGAAGGCTCGACGGACAGGTCGAGCTTGGGAGCGACCTTCGCCTCGTCGGGCTGCAGGGGCTCCTCGTGCGGAAGCGCCTTGTGCTCGAGCCCCTCGACGAGCTCGATCGAGTGGTCGATCAGGTACGTGTAGAAGTCCTCGACCTGATCCTTCGTGAGCTCCACGTCGTCGAGGCCCGCGACGATCTCGTCGTAGGTGAGGAACCCCTTCTCGAGACCCTGCTCGACGAGGCGGTGCAGCTCCTCGACCTCGGGGAGTGCGATATCGACGGACAGCATGTGCCGGCTTTCTCCTCTCGCGCTCGAACGGACACCGACCTACACCTGCCGACCTGAACCTGCCTTCCTGCTCCGAGCCGGTTCCCCTCGCCGCACGCCGGACCTCGGACCAACAAGCGCGCGAATCCTAGTCCGAAGATGTCCGTTTGGGGAAGGTCCGACCTGGATCTGGTGTGCGGCGCTACTCGGCGACGATCTCGCCGACGACCTCGCCGCGTGAGTTCGTCAGCGGCACGCTCGTCCCGAGGCTCGGCGACGCGACCACCCCGAGCCGTGCGAGGAAGGCGGCGCTCGCGCTCCTGACGGCGCGGGTCGCTCCGTCCTCGACCTTCAGCGCGACGCCGAGCCCGTCCGGCGACGCGGCGCAGAGAAGACCCTCCGCCCCGCCCTTCGCGATCCACCCCGGGAGCGAGCGCATGAGCACCGTGTCCGCAGCGGACGGGCCGCGGATCAGGTCCGGGTGCGCCCGCATCGCGCGCGCGACACGGTCGCCGCCGTCGAGTCGCTCGAGCCGCGAGAAGGCGAAGGCCATCCGCACGAGCGGGAGGGCGAACGTCACGACGCCGCAGCCGTCGACCCCGGTCGGCAGCGAGGCGGGATCGACCTCCGCGGCCCCGGCGACCTCCGCCAGCATCGCCCGCTGACACGGATGCCCCGGCAGCCGATAGCCCTCGTTCGGCCAGCTCTTCGCGCGGCAGAGCGCGAGCATGGCGGCGTGCTTCCCGGAGCAGTTGTGCTCGAGCGGCGTCGGCTCGGCGCCGCACTCGAGCTCCTCCTCCGTCGCCGGCGCCTTCGCGAGCAGGCTGCGGACCGGAGCGAGCTGCTCCGGGCGCGCGAGGTGGGAAGCGCAGGCGATCGCGATCTCGGCGTCCTCGAGGTCGGGCCTCGCGCGGAAGACCGGGAGCGCCTGGAGCGGCTTCGCCGAGCTGCGCAGGAACGTGACGAGGGACGGGTCGCCCGCAGCCTCGACGACCTCGCCGTCCTCGACGGCGACCGCGTGCACGAGGTGCCTCGCCTCCTCCACTCCTCCTCGCCGGACGACGACCGCGAGCCCTTCCACGGTGCCAGCCTACGAGAAGGGTGATGCGCCTCGGCTGCGGGCGTCGTACGGTGAGGGCGTCGACGACCTCGGGCTGCACTCTGCAGGGGCAGGGCGTCGACCCCACGCCGTCTCGCCTCCGAGCCCGGACTCGCCGTACCGCCCGGTGCGGGCACGTCCGCCCCCTCCGTTCGACCGAGAGGAGTGGACCCGTGAGAGGACCCAACCGGACGGGGAGACGCTCGACCGTCGCGGCCCTCGCCGTGCTCGCCTTCGTGCTCGTCGCGCTCGCGCTTCCGGCGGCAGCGCCCGCGATCCCCAGGGTCGCGTGCGAGAACCGCACGAACAACACGTATGCGCGCCTGCTCGAATGCGTGACCTTCGACGGCGTGCGCGCGCACCAGCAGGCGTTCCAGGCGATCGCCGACGAGAACGACGACGACTTCTACCCGGGCAGCCGAGCCGCCGGCACCGCCGGTTACCAGGGCAGCGTCGACTACGTGGCCGGCCTGCTCGAGGACGCGGGCTACACCGTGACGCTCGACGAATTCGACTTCGAGTTCGAGTTCCCGGCGGTGCTCCAGCAGCTGACTCCGGTGGCCGCGACGTATCCGAGCGGCTCCTTCACCGGCGCCGGCTTCGGAGAGGTCACGGGGGCCGTGATCCCCGTCGACATCAACCTCGTCCCGCCACGCGCGAGCACGAGCGGCTGCGAGGCGGCCGACTTCGCGGCGCTCGACTTCACGGGCGCCTCGGACATCGCGTTGATCCAGCGCGGCACCTGCACCTTCGCGATGAAAGCGCTGAACGCCGTTGCGGCAGGCGCCGAGGCCGTCGTGATCTTCAATCAGGGGAACACCCCGGACAGGGAAGGCCTGATCGTCGGGACGCTCGCGCCGGACAGCGTGGCCATTCCGGTCGTCGGCGCGAGCTTCGAGAACGGCGCCGCGCTCGCCCAGCCCGGCTCGACCGCCCACGTCGAGACGATCGCACCCGAGACGAGGACCGACGTGAACGTCCTCGCCGAGCTGCCCGGCGTGAACACGGACAACGTCGTGATGGCGGGCGCGCACCTCGACTCCGTCGGCGACGGTCCTGGGATCAACGACAACGGCTCGGGCTCTGCCGCGATCCTCGAGACCGCGCTGATGATGGCCAAGGTCAAGTCGCAGAACACGATCCGGTTCGCCTGGTGGGGCGCGGAGGAGTCCGGGCTCATCGGCTCGACCGCCTACGTCGAGGGTCTGTCGCAGGCAGAGCGCGACCGGATCGCCCTCTACCTGAACTACGACATGGTCGGCTCGCCGAACTTCGTGCAGATGGTCTACGACGCCGACGAGTCGACGTTCGAGGCCCCGGTCGTCGTGCCGCCGGGCTCGGTCGAGATCGAGGACCTGTACGAGTCCTACTACACGCTCGTCGGCGAGCCGTACGACGACACGGCGTTCTCCGGCCGAAGCGACTACCAGGCGTTCATCGAGGCCGGGATCCCGTCGGGCGGCCTCTTCACCGGCGCCGAGGAGCTCAAGACCCCCGCGCAAGCTGCGATCTGGGGCGGCACGGTCGACGCGCAGTTCGACCCCTGCTACCACCTCGCGTGCGACACGCTCGGCAACTTCGCCGAGCACGCGCTCGACCTGAACAGCGACCTCATCGCCTTCGCACAGCTCACGTTCGCGTTCTCGACCGAGCCCGTGAACGGCGTCGCGGGCAAGCGGGTTCCCGGACCGCCGCTCGAGCTCCCGACGCCGGCGGGGCCGGAGGGGACGTTCGAGCCGTAACCGCACTGCAGCAGCGAGCCGCTCAGAGGAGGCTCGCATTCGGAAGGCGGGCGGGAGGCCGGGGAGACCCGGCCTCTCGTCGTGCCAACGTGTCTTGCGAATGGTCGGGATTTCCCGTATGTTCCGCGATTATCGACCGTTTGCCCGACTACGAGCTCGACGACGTCTTCACCGTGGAGGACCCGACACAGCTGCGCGCGCTCGCCGATCCGCTCCGCGCGAAGATCGTGATCCTCCTCAAGCAGCGGGCCGCGAGCACGACCGAGCTCGCCGGCGTGCTCGACACGCCGAAGGGGACGGTCGGCCACCACCTGAAGGTGCTCGAGAAGGCGGGCCTCATCCGCGTCGTGCGGACGCGGAAGGTGCGCGCGCTGACCGAGAAGTTCTACGGCCGCGTCGCGCGGCTCTTCGTCCTCAAGGGCATGGACACCCCAGACGAGCTCCGCGGCGGCGCGATCACGGCGCTGATGCTGCGCCAGGCAGCTGACGAGGCGATCGTGTCCGGGGCAGCCGAGAAGGACCTCTCGGCGTTCCTCCACGTCCGTCTCACGCCCAGGGACCTCGCGCGCTTCCAGCGCCGTGTCAACCGGCTCATCGCCGACCTGCACGGGTCCGAGGACCCGGCCGGCGACATGCACGCCGTCGCGTGCGCGCTCTTCCCCTCCAGCGTCGTACTGCCACCGAGAGGGCCGGATGCGTAGCTTCTGGCCGAGGGGCGGGCTCTGGCGCCACCCGGACTTCCTCAAGCTCTGGTCGGCCGAGACGATCAGCCAGTTCGGCTCGACGATCGACGACATCGCCTTCGCCCTCGTCGCGATCCTCGTGCTCGACGCGAGCGCGTTCGAGGTCGCAGCGCTCGGCACCGTCCTCTTCCTCCCCTTCATCCTCTTCACGCTCCCGGCGGGCGTCTGGGTCGACCGGCTGCCGCGCCGCCCCATCCTCATCGTCGGGGACTTCGGCCGCGCGGCCCTGTATGCGACGGTCCCGATCGCGTACGTCGCGGACGTCCTCACCCTCTGGCAGCTCTACGTCGTCGGGTTCCTCGTCGGCACGTTCCAGGTCTTCTTCGACGTCGCGTATCAGTCGTACCTGCCCTCGCTCGTCGACCGCGACCAGATCGTCGAGGGCAACTCGAAGCTCGAGATCAGCCGCTCGGCCGCGCAGATCTCGGGCCCGGGCCTCGGGGGGATCCTCGTCGAGATCCTGACTGCGCCCTACGCCGTCCTCGTCGACGCGCTCAGCTTCGTCGCGTCGGGCGCCTTCCTGCTCGGGATCAAGAAACCCGAGCCCAGGCCCGAGCGGACGATGGTGGACGGGCGCAAGACCACGATGCGCAGGGAGCTGAAGGAAGGCCTCCGCTTCGTCCTCGGCAACCCGAACCTGCGCGCGCAGGCCGGCTGCACCGCGACCTCGAACCTGTTCTCGAGCGTCGCCTTCTCGATCATCCTCGTGTTCGCGGTCCGCGAGCTCGAGCTCTCCCCCGGCGTCATCGGCTTGGTCTTCTCGCTCGGGGCCGTGGGCTCGCTCGTCGCCGCGCTCACCGCGACGCGGATCTCCCGGCGCTTCGGGATCGGGCCGACGACGATCGCGGTGGCCGCGGCCTTCGGGCCTGCCATGCTGCTCGTCGCCTTCGCGCCCGAGGGGAACGCCGCGATCCCCTTCTTCGTGGCAGCCCAGCTCCTGTTCGGGTTCACCGTCGTCGTCTACAACATCGTCCAGGTCAGCTACCGGCAGGCGATCTGCCCGCCCCAGCTGCAGGGACGGATGAACTCGGTGATGCGGTTCGTCGTGTGGGGCACGATCCCGATCGGGACGCTGCTCGGCGGGGCCCTCGGTTCGACGATCGGCCTCCGTGAGACGATCGTCGTCGGCGCGATCGGGGGCGGCCTCGCGGTCCTCTGGATCGTCTTCTCACCGCAGCGTCACCTCCGCGACATGCCCGAGCCGATCGACGACGAGCCCATCCAGTCCGACCTCGCGCCCGAGGTCCCCGGCGTCGGCGACCCGCTGCCGGCCGAGCCGCGCTGAAATGCGGCTCTGGCCCGACGGTGGGCTGTGGCGGCACGGCGACTTCCTCCACCTCTGGGGCGGCCAGACGATCAGCCAGTTCGGGACGCAGATCGGGCAGCTCGCAATTCCGCTCGCCGCGATCCTCGTTCTCGACGCGAGCGCATTCGAGGTCGCGCTCCTGGGCACCGTCGAGTTCCTCCCGTTCCTGCTCTTCACGCTGCCGGCGGGTGTCTGGGTCGATCGGCTCCCGCGCAAGCCGATCCTGATCCTCGGCGACATCGGGCGGGCCTTCGCGCTCGCGTCGGTCCCACTCGCGTACGCGTTCGATCTCCTGACGATCTGGCAGCTGTACGCCGTGGGGTTCGCGGTCGGGACGCTGACCGTGTTCTTCGACGTCGCGTACCAGACGTACCTTCCTTCCCTCGTCGAGCGGAAGCAGCTCGTCGAGGGCAACTCGCTGCTCGAAATCAGCCGGAACGGGGCGCAGATCGCCGGGCCCGGTGCGGGCGGCGCGCTCGTCGGGGCGCTGACGGCGCCCGTCGCGATCCTCCTCGACGCCGTGAGCTTCCTCGCCTCGGCGGTGCTCCTGCTCCGCATCCGAACCGTGGAGCCGAGGATCGAGCCGGGCGAGCACGCGAACATGCGCCGCGAGCTCACCGAAGGGCTCCGCTACGTGCTGCGCCACCGCTACTGGCGACCGATGGCGCTCACGACGGGCGGGTCGAACTTCTTCTGGATGATCTGCGGCTCGATCCTCCTCGTCTATGCCGTGCGCTCGCTGGGCATGTCGCCGGAGGTGATCGGGCTCGTGCTGACGCTCGGGAGCCTCGGCGGGCTCGCCGGCGCGTTCGTGGCCGGACGGCTGTCGCGGCGCTTCGGCGTCGGACCGACGATCGTGGGCGCGTCCGTGCTCTTCGGGCCGCCGCTCGTCCTCGTCCCCCTCGCGCCGGAGTCCGCGCCCATCCCCGTCCTCGTCGTCTCCTTCCTCCTGAGCACCGCGGGAGGCACCATCTACGTCATCACCGGGCTCAGCCTCATGCAGACACTCACGCCGGAGCGGCTGCTCGGCCGCATGAACGCGAGCCGCCGCTTCATCGTCTTCGGATCGATCCCGCTCGGATCGCTGGCCGGAGGCGCGCTCGCGTCGTGGATCGGCCTGCGGCCGACGCTGTGGGTGGGGGCGATCGGCGCCTGCTTCTGCTTCCTCCCCATCGCCCTCTCCCCGATCCGCCACATCGGCGCCATGCCGACCGAGCCGGAGCCGGACCCGCTGCCTCTCGGCGCGCCGCTGCCGGTGGGCGTGCACCTCGATGCCTGAGCTGCCCGAGGTCGAGGCGTGGGTGCGCGAGCTCGACCCCCTCGTCTCGACCTCGCCGATCGAGCGCGCCGGGCCCGCCCACGTCGCGACGCTGAAGACCGCCGACCCTCCGCTATCCGCGCTCGAGGGTCGCAGGCTCGCGGGCGCGCGTCGCCGCGGGAAGAACCTCCTCTTCCCCACCGAGGACGGCGACCTCGTGCTCCGCGTCCACCTGATGAGCGCGGGTCGCCTCCGCTACCTCACTCCGGGAGCGAAGGGGCCGAAGACGCCGATGTTCCGGCTCCGCTTCGTCGGGGGCGGCGAGCTCGTGCTGACCGAAGGAGGGCGGAAGAAGCGGGCGGGCGTATGGCTCGCGTCGCCGGAGCGGGTCGACGAGGACCTCTCGCACCTCGGGCCCGACGCACTCGACCTCGACGCCGGCGCGCTCGCCGAGATCCTCGGCCGCGAGCGGCGCCAGCTGCACCCGCTCCTGCGCGACCAGCGCGTGATCGCGGGCATCGGGCGCGCCCACGCGAACGAGATCCTGCTCCGCGCGCGGCTCTCTCCGTTCAAGGCGTCCACCGAGCTCGAGTCCACCGAGGTCGAGAGGCTCGCCGCCGCGATCAAGTCCGATCTCGAGCGCGCTCTCGCGCTCCGCGAGCGCGGCAAGGGCGACAAGGGCGTCTACGTCGTCCACGACCGGCTCGGCCAGCCGTGCCCGCAGTGCGGCACGCCGATCGCTCGGGTCGACTTCGAGGAGCACACGATCTATTACTGCCCGAGCTGCCAGACCGGCGGACGCATCCTCAAGGATCGTCGCCTCTCCCGGCTGCTGCGCTAGATGCGGGTGGTACGGTGCTCGGCATGACCGATGTCGTGCGCTTCGAGGAGGACCTCCAGGCATCGTCGCCCGAGATCGCGCTCGCGCTCTCGAGGGCAGGCGTCAGCGGCGTGCAGAAGGCGGTACGCATCCGCCGCGGCAACGCGGAGACGGTGATGGCGGCGGTCATCGACTGCACGGTCGACCTCGCCGCCGACCAGAAGGGCGTCCACATGTCGCGCTTCCCCGAGCTCTTCGAGGACGCGATCGACCTCGTGGTCGAGCGCGAGGCGATGCAGGTCGAGGTTCTCGCCGAGCACATCGCGAGCAGGGTCGTCGAGCGGCAGCAGGCGTTGAAGGCGGAGGTCTGGATCCGGGCCCAGTGGCCGATCCACCGAAGGACGCCGGTCACCGGCCTCGCGACGCAGGAGATGGTGACGCTCTGCGGCATCGCGGCGGCGTCGGAGGCCGGGACCCGTCGCGTCGTCGGCGTCGAGGCGACCGGGATCAACGCCTGCCCGTGCGCCCAGGGGCTCGTTCGCTCGAGCGCGAGCGAGCGCCTGCTCGAAGCCGGTTTCGAGGACGGGGACGTCGAGCGCATCCTCGACCTCGTCCCGCTCGCGACCCACAACCAGCGGGGGCTCGCCACGCTCTACGTCGGCACGGAGCACGACATCGGCGCCGAGCTCCTGGTCGGGATCGCGGAAGGCTCGATGAGCGCGCCGATCTACGACCTCCTGAAGCGCCCCGACGAGCTCTTCGTCGTCGAGCACGCGCACCTGCAGCCGCGCTTCGTCGAGGACTCCGTCCGCTACTCGCTCCGCGACGCCCTCGGGACGCTCACCGACCTCGACGACGACGACTTCCTCCTCGCGCGGCAGGTGAACTTCGAGACGATCCACCGCCACGACGTCGTCGCCGAGCGCTTCGGGACGGTCGGCGAGCTGCGCAGCGAGCTCCGCACCGGCGTTCCGAGCGAGCGGCAGACGACGCTCGCGGCCTGGCTCGGGTTCTAGCGTCCCTACGCCCGACGCGCGCGGCGGAGCTCGAAGCGGTGCTCGGTGCCCGCGAAGAGGCGGCGCAGGTTGTGGCGGTGGAGGAAGACGATCGCGCCAGCGCCCGCGACGGCGAACGCGACGACCGGCCAGGGAGAGCCGAAGACCCAGACGAAGACGACGAGGGCGAGCGCCGTGACGATCGACGCGACCGACGCGTAGCGGGTCAGCAGGAAGGCAATCATCCACACGGCGACGCAGCAGAGCGCCGCGAGCGGTGCGAGCGCGAAGGTCGCGCCGCCGGCCGTCGCGACCATCTTCCCGCCCTTCTCGAAGCGGAGGAACACGGGCCGCGCGTGCCCGAGCATCGCGGCCGCGCCCGCGAGGACGCCGACGAGCGCCCCTCCCGCCCAGATCCCGAGCGACGCGGCTGCAAAGCCCTTGCCGACGTCGAGCAGCACGACGGCCGTCCCGAGCCGCCGGCCGTAGACGCGGAACACGTTCGTCGCGCCGACGTTCCCGCTCCCGCTCGCGCGGATGTCCTCGCCGCGGGAGATGCGCGGGAGCCAGTACCCGAACGGCAGCGAGCCGAGGAGATACCCGCCCGCGACGGCGAGGACCTCGGTCACGGTCCTACTCGACCGGGATGCGGTACGACTCGGCCCAGGCGTTCACGACGCCCCAGTCGAGGTTCCGCAGGAAAGCGTCGATGTAGGCCGCGCGGTCGGTCTGGTAGTCGAGGAAGTACGCGTGCTCGTAGACGTCGAGCGCGACGAGCGGCGTCGCGTTCCAGACCGGGAACGTGTTCTGCGCGTCGCCGACGTAGTTGAAGATCCTGCCCTCGTCCCAGTCGTAGGCCGTCCAGGCCCAGCCACGCGCGGCCATGCCCGACGCGATCAGGTCGGCGCGCCACGCGCCCGCCGAGCCGAAGTCTCTCTCCACGAGTGCGCCGATCGCCCCGTCGGGGTCGCCGCCGCTTCCTCCGAGGTGGGAGAAGTAGACTTCGTGGTTCTTGATCCCGCCGATCGCGAAGGTCAGGTCGACCTTGAGCGAGCGCAGGTCCGAGTACACCTGGTTCGCGGTGCTCAGGTCCGCGTCGGACAAGCGCCCGAGGATCTCGTTCCGCTTCGCCACGTACCCCTGGTACAGGCGGTAGTGGGCCTCGATGCTCGTCCTGGAGATGCCGTCGAGTTCGAGCAACGCAGGCCGGAGGTCGCGGGGCCGGATCTCGACGAAGTTGCTCATCTGGTTTCCTCCATGGGCAAGGCGGGAACGCGGGGGAGCATATCCTTCTCCCCCGAATCCCCCTCAGGAGAGGAGCAGGCATGGCGTACAGCGTCCCCGACCTTTCGTACCCGTTCGATGCGCTCGCGCCGCACATCGACGCGAAGACGATGGAGATCCACCACGACAAGCACCACGCCGCGTACGTCACGAACCTCAACGCCGCGCTCGAAGGGACGGAGTGGATGGACCACCCGATCGAGTCCGTGCTGGCGAACCTCGACGCCCTCCCGGAGGACAAGCGCACGGCCGTCCGCAACAACGGGGGCGGGCACGCGAACCACTCGCTGTTCTGGGAGATCATGTCGCCGGACGGCGGCGGGGAGCCGATGGGTGCGCTCGCGGACGCGATCGCCGAGACGTTCGGCAGCACCGAGGAGCTGAAGAAGCAGGTCAACGACGCGGGCGTCAAGCGGTTCGGCTCGGGCTGGACCTGGCTCGTCTGGGACGGCACCGGGCTCGCCGTGAAGTCGACACCGAACCAGGACACGCCGATCATGGACACCGAGGTGCCGCTCCTCGGCATCGACGTGTGGGAGCACGCCTACTACCTCGCCTACCAGAACCGGCGCCCCGACTATCTCGAGGCATGGTGGAACGTCGTCGACTGGGCCGCGGTGGCAACGCGCTACGACGAGGCCAGGTAGCGAGCGCCCGCGCAATCCGGCGAGGCGGCGCCGGCGTAGCACGGAGCGATGAGCGCATCGCTCGTGCTCCCGGTTCCCGTTGCCCCGGTCCCTAGGGTGAGGATGGTGAGCGAGAACAACCGCCAGCCGACGGACGGCGAGCTCATCGAGCACATCGCGGGAGGCGACCGCGGCGCCTTCGAGGAGCTGTACCGCCGCTACGTGCGAGCCGTGCTCGGGCTCGCGCTCCGCCGTATCGGCGACCGCGGCCGTGCGGAGGACGCGACGCAGGACGCCTTCGTCGCCATCTGGCGCTCCGCCCGCACGTACGACCCGCGGCGCGGGGCGGGAGCGCCGTGGCTGTATGCCGTCGCCAGGAACGCGATCACCGACGGCCTCAGGAGAACGCCCGAGGCCACGGCTGAGCTCCAGGACGGGCCCGCGGGCGACCCCGGCCCCTCCGACCGGGCCGAGAGCGCGTGGGTCGCCTGGCGCGTGCACCGCGCCCTCGAGGTGCTGACCGAGCACGAGCGCCCGCTGATCGAGCTCGCGTACTGGCGCGGGCTCAGCCAGAGCGAGATCGCCGACAGGCTCGGTATACCCCTCGGAACGGTGAAGACCCGCACGCGTAGCGCGCTTGCCCGACTTGCCGACGAGCTCGACGGAGAGCTCTCGTGAACGAGCGCGGACCGGACTTCGAGGATCTCGTGGGCCCGGACCTGGGACCCGCCGAGCGCGAGCGCCTCCTGCGCGTGCACGAGGCGCTCATCGCCGCCGGGCCGCCGCCCGACGCTGCGGCGAGCGTGTCCGCTCCCTCCACGGCCGAGTCGATCCGGCTCGTTCGCGCCGCCCCGCGGCGCCGCGGCGCGCTCGTCGCGCTCGCATCCGCGGTCGGCGTGCTCGTCTTCGCGCTCGGGGCCGTCGTGGGCGGCGCGTGGGACGACCCCGGCACGTTCGACACCGTCACGATGACCGGGACCGGGACCGCGGAGGGTGCCACGGCGTCGCTCGAGCTCTTCGATCTCGACGAGGCGGGCAATTGGCCGATGGAGATCCGGGTCAGCGGCCTGACCCCGTCCTCGAGCGGGCACCCGTTCGAGCTCTGGCTGACGCGCGGCGGCGAGCCGGTCGCCCTCTGCGGAAGCTTTCTCGTCGCTCCCGAAGGGAGCGCCGTCGTGCCGATGAACGCGCCCTACAGACTCGACGACTTCGACGGCTGGGTCGTCGTCGAGGAGGGCTCGACGACGCCGCTCCTCACGACCTAACCGCCCCGAGGTCCGCGACCGCTGAGACGCGCGACGGAAGCCGTGATGGAAGCCCGGTTGCCCGTACACGGTCTAGTTCTTAGATCCGCGAAGTCGGAGGCTGACCTCAAAGTTCGTGCAAAAGGAGACTTCTTGCGCCACCGAAGACTTCACGTCCTGGCAGCTGCCCTCATGACGAGCGGCGGTCTCCTCCTGATCGGCGTCGAGCGCCCAGCGCTCGGGTCGACTGCTCGCGCGGAACAAGAGGGTGGGATCTTCCACATCAGCCTGAATGCAGTCTCCGGGATCGACTACATGGATCCCGCTCTCGCGTCCAGCCCACCGGGCTGGGCGCTCCTCGACACCACATGCGCGCGTCTGATGGCGTATCCCGACAAGCCGCCGCCGGCGGGATTCCGCCTACAGCCCGAGGTGGCGACGAGCTTCCCGGCGGTCTCGCGCGACGGGAAGACCTACACGTTCGAGCTGCGCCGCGGGTTCCGCTTCAGTGACGGGAGCCCCGTTCGCGCGAGCGCGTTCGCACGCGCGATCGACCGCGCGCTGTCCCCCGCGATGAGCTCGCCGGGCGTCCAGTACATGCGCGACATCGTCGGCGCCGGGCGCGTGCTGGCGGGAAAGGCGACTCACGCAGCCGGGGTGGTGGCGCGCGGGAACACGCTCGTCGTCCGGCTCGCGCGACCGGCACCCGACTTCCCGCACCGGACGGCCTCGACCTTCTTCTGCGCCGTGAAACCGACGCTGCCGATCGATCCCGAAGGAGTAGGAGCCGTCCCTGCTGCAGGCCCGTACTTCGTCGCGGAGTATCGACGGGGCGAGCGAGTCGTCCTGCTGCGGAACCGGTTCTACGGAGGACGCCGGCCCCACCACGTCGACGGCTTCGAAGCCGACCTCCGAGCCGCATCGCCGCAGGAGGTGCTGCGCCGCGTCGACCGAGGGGAGGCCGACTGGGGTCACACGCTCTCCGGCATCTACTTCGATCCGGCTCTCGGACTCGTGGACAAGTACGGGATCAATCGGGGCACCCAGCTCTATCTCAGACCCGGGCTCACCCTGCGGATGCTCGCGTTCAACTCGTCGCGGCCGCTGTTTCGCGACAACGCGAGCCTGCGCAAGGCGGTCAACCTCGCCCTCAACCGGCGTGCGCTCGTGAACACGGGCGGCTCGCACGTGAGTCGTCCCACGGACCAGTATCTCCCGTCGATCCTGCCGGGGTTCAGGGACGCGGACGTCTACCCGCTCGAGCGCTCGAACCTGGCGCGGGCGAGGGCGCTCGCGAACGGAAACCTGCGTGGGCGGGTGGTGAGGTCCTCTACGTCAACAGCGCCGCGCCCCCGATGGCGATCGGGCAGCTGGTCAAGCAGCAGCTCGCGGAGATCGGGCTCGAGGTGGAGCTGAAGCCCATTCCCATCCACAGCGCGACTGCGGCCTACTTCAACAAGCTCGCGACGCCGGGCGAGGAGTGGGACATGGCGTTCGGCCTCTGGAGCCCGAGCTACATCGACCCGTTCGCGTACATCAACCTCCTCTTCGACCGACGGTTCCTCGGGGCCACGAACTTCAGCCGCTTCGCCTCGACCTCGTACGATCGGCAGATGCGCCAGGCGGCTCGTCTGCCTCAGGGCAGCGGCCGCAACAACGCCTACGCGGCGCTCGACGTCCGGCTGGCGCGAGACCAGGCACCGGGTGCTGCGGTCGACTTCCTCAACGAGCCGACCCTCGTCTCGAGGCGCGTCGGCTGCATCGTGCTTCGGCCCGTGCTCGACCTGACCGCCGTCTGCCTCAAGTAGCGGGCGTAGCGGGTGCCTGCACCGCGACCCAGACGAGGCCGTTCGCGAACGTGACTCCGGCGGGTGCGTTGCCGATCTCGATCGTCTCCACGACCTCGTTCGTCCGAGGGTCGATGCGGGAGACGGTGCCGGCCTCGGTGTTCGCCACCCACACCGCCTCGGCCCCGAACACGAGCGCGGTGGGGCCTGCTTCGACGGTGATCTCGCCGGTTGCGCCGGACCCGGGTCGATACGGGTCACGACGCCGTCGCCGGCGTTCGCGACCCAGACGGTGTCCTCCGCGTAGATGATCCCGGTCGGCCTTGCGGGGACGTTGAAGATCCTCAGCGGTCCCTGCTCGAACGTCTCCTGATCGAAGCGCTGGACCGTCGAGTCGCCGGCATTCGTCACCCAGACCGAGCCGGCCGCCGCCACGACGCCGGCCGGTTGGGAGCCCGCGAGCGTCTGTCCCAGGACTCTCCCCGCGGCGTCGAGCCGAGCGAACGTCGAGTCACCGAACGCGGCCCAGACCGACCGTTCGTCCACGGCGACACTGCCGTTCGGATTTCCGAAGGCCGTGCCTCCCACCGAGACCGATCGTGTCAGCTGCCCGAACTGCGGGTCGACCTTGGACACGTCGCCGCGAAGGCCGTGGGCCACCCAGACCGCGTCGAGGCCGACGGCGATCCCCGTCGGCGTCCGGTTCTCGAGCGAGATCGTCCCGGCAGCCGAGCGCTGCACCGGGTCGATCCTCGTCAGCGTCCGATCCTGGACGTTGCCGACCCATACCGAGCCGGCGCCCGCGGCGATCGGCCCCGGGTTGAGCCCGACCGGGATCTCGGCGACGACCTCGTTCGTCCCAGGATCGATCAGTCCCACGTGGTCGGGCTGAACGGCGCCCAGGCCACCACCCGAGTCGCCCGTAAGGGTGAGGACGGCCGCAAGCACCGCGATGCCCGCGACCGCCGCGACCCCGCCGATCACCCAGCGCAGGCGCCGCGAGAGCCACGGAGCGATCGCCGCCTCGGCCGCCTGCGCGAGGTCAGCGTCACCGCGGAGCGGCGGGAACTCGGCCGGCAGCCCGTCGGCGCCGGCCTGGTAGAGACGGACCGGCCGGTCAAGGTCCTTGAGCCGCTGCTCGCCGAGGTCGCGCAGGAAGACGTGCAGGTCCTCCTCCTCGTCCTCGAGCAGGGTTTGCGTCGCCTGCGATACCAGGATCTGCCCGCCGTGACCCGCCGCGCCGATCCTGGCGGCGCGGTGGACCGCGAGGCCCGTGTACCGGTCGCCGGATGCCACCGCCTGGCCCGTGTGCAGTCCCATCCGGACCTTGATCTGCACGCCCTCGGGCCAGGGATGAGACGCAAGCGCGAGCTGGCCCTCGACCGCAGCGAGCACGGCGTCGCGAGCGCTCGCGAACGCGACGAAGAACGAGTCCCCCTGGGTGTCGACCTCGTACCCGCCGTGAGCGTCGAAGGCGGCACGCAGCAGTCGCTGGTGGTCGGCCAGGACTGCGCCGTAGCGTTCACGCAGCTGCTTGACGAGTCGCGTCGACCCTTCGATGTCGGTGAAGAGGAAGGTGACGGCTCCGCGCGGCATCTCGGGCATGGGCCGAAGCCTGACCCGTCCTCCCGCATGCCGCAAGATGGCGAGCAGCTTCCGGGCGAGCGGCTATCGTCGGTCTCCGTGATCGATCGTCCCGTCCGCTCGCAGTACGAGGACTTCATGCGCCACGTCTTCACGACGGGCGTGCCGAAGCACGACCGCACCGGGACGGGGACGGTGAGCGTCTTCGGCTATCAGATGCGCTTCGACCTGTCCGAGGGCTTCCCGCTCGTGACGACGAAGAAGGTGCACTTCCGCTCGGTCGCATACGAGCTCCTGTGGTTCCTCCGCGGAGAGTCGAACGTCGGCTGGCTCCAGGAGCACGGGGTGACGATCTGGGACGAGTGGGCCGACGCGGACGGCGACCTCGGACCCGTCTACGGCGTGCAGTGGCGGAGCTGGCCGACGTCCGGCGGCGGCCACGTCGACCAGATCGCGAACGTCGTTCGGCTGCTGCGCGAGGAGCCCGACTCGCGCCGCATCGTCGTCAGCGCCTGGAACGTCGCGGACCTCCCGGCGATGGCGCTCCAGCCCTGCCATGCGTTCTTCCAGTTCCACGTCTCGGACGGCCGGCTCTCGTGCCAGCTCTACCAGCGGAGCGCCGACGTGTTCCTCGGCGTCCCCTTCAACGTCGCGAGCTACGCGCTGCTCACGCACATGCTCGCCCAGCAGTCCGACCTCGAGGTCGGCGATCTCGTCTGGACGGGCGGCGACTGCCACGTCTACGACAACCACCGCGAGCAGGTCGCCGAGCAGCTCGCGCGCGAGCCGTACCCGTATCCGTCGCTGGTGCTGCACCGCAGGCCGCAGTCGATCTTCGAGTACGAGTACGAGGACTTCGAGGTCGTCGGCTACGAGCACCACCCGGCGATCCGCGCGCCCGTCGCGGTGTGAGGGTCTCACTGGTGGCCGCGGTCGCGCGCGGTGGGGTGATCGGTCGCGACGGCGGTTTGCCGTGGCGCCTCCCCGAGGACATGGCGCACTTTCGCGAGCTCACGACGGGTCACGCCGTCGTCATGGGCCGACGCACCTGGGAGTCCCTCCCCGACCGCTTCCGCCCCCTCCCGGACCGGCGAAACGTCGTCGTCACACGTAACCCGTCCTGGCGCGAGGACGGCGTGGAGCGCGCGGGATCGCTCGAGGACGCGCTCGCGCTGCTCGCCGCCGAGAAGCGCGTCTTCGTGATCGGCGGGGGCGCGATCTTTGCGGAAGCGCTCCCCCACGCGGACGAGCTCGATCTCACCGAGATCGATCTGGACGTCGACGGAGACACGTTCTTCCCGGACTGGGATCGCGACGCGTTCGAGCAGGTGTCGCGTGAGGAGCGCCTCGCGGCGGACGGAACGCCGCTCGCCTTCGTCCGGTACGCCCGCCGCGACCCGTTGGCGACTCGCTAGCTCGCGGCGCTCGCCTGGACCCGACCGCGGGACAGGCCGGCGCCGTCGTCGAGCGCAGTTCTGCCGGCGCCGGTGAGGGCGACGAGCGTGTCACCCGCGCCTTCGCGCCGGACCTCGACGAGACCCTCGGCGAGCGCGTCCTCCCAGACCGAAAGACGCGGGCAGTTCGTCCTCCAGGCGTCCATCGTCTCGCGGTACGTCCGCGGCCGGGCCGAGAGCCATGCGAGGAGCTCGAGCGTGGAGTTCCGCGCGGCCGTGGGAGCGCTCACCCGGCCCGCCGGATGGCAACCACGCGCGCCTTCCACGAGCCGCTCGGCGCTGCGACGTCCACGACGTCGCCGATCGTCGCGCCCATGAGGGCGCTCCCGAGCGGGGAGCCCGGGGCGACGCCGCCGACCGCCGAGATCTCGACCTCCATGGTCTCACCGTCGTCGTCAGCGATCTCCACGATCGAGCCGACGCCGACGTGCTCGTCGGTCTCGTGCTCGACCGTGACGGCGTGGCGCAGGCGCTCCCGGAGAAGGTGGATGCGCCGCTCGAGCAAGCCTTGCTCGTTCTTCGCCGCGTGGTACTCGAAGTTCTCGGCGATGTCGCCGAACTCGCGGGCGTGCTTGATCGCCTCGGTCGCGGCCTTCCGGCGCGGCCCCTCGAGCTCGACGAGCTCGGCCTCGAGCTCGGCGCGCTGCGCGGGAGACAGGTACTCGATGTTCGGCTCGCTCACGGGTCGAAGGCTATCCGCGCCGGCTCAGAACAGGCCGACGGTCTCGCCCGACTCGTCGATGTCGATCCCGAACGCGGCCGGCGCCTTCCCCAGCCCGGGCATCGTCATCATGTCGCCGCAGAGGGCGACGATCCACCCGGCGCCCGTGTACGGGCGGAGGTCCCGGACCGGGACCGTGAAGCCGGTCGGCGCGTTCTTCAGCGCCGGGTCGTGCGAGAGCGAGAGATGCGTCTTCGCCATGCAGATCGGCAGGCCGCCGAGGCCTGCCTCCTCGAAGGTGGCCGCCTTCTGCTTCGCGGCCGGCAGCAGCTCGGCCCCGTCGGCGCCGTAGACCTTCGTCGCGATCGCGCGGATCTTCTCGGCGATCGGCGCATCGAGCGAGTACGCGAAGTCGAAGCTGGAGGGCTGCTCCGCAGCCTCGATCACCGCCTCCGCCAGCTCGGTCGCGCCTTCACCGCCGCGCTCGAAGCCCTCGTTCACCTCGGCCGCGTAGGCGCCGTGCTCGAGCGCGAGCTTGCGCACGGCCTCCAGCTCGTCCCGCGTGTCCGTCGGGAACTTGTTCACCGCGACGACGGCCTGCAGGCCGTAGCCGCTGACGATCCCGATGTGGCGCGCGAGGTTCTGTGCGCCGACCTCGATCGCGTCGAGGCCGCCCTCGGGCTTGCCGGCGTGGTGTTTGAGCGCCCGCACCGTCGCCACGAGCACGACCGCGTCCGGGCGCAGGTCGCCGATGCGGCAGGTGATGTCGAAGAACTTCTCCATCCCCATGTCCGACGCGAATCCGGACTCGGTGACGACGTACTCGCCGAGCTTCAGCGCGACGCGATCGGCGACGAGCGAGTTGTTCCCGTGGGCGATGTTCGCGAACGGCCCGCAGTGGACGAACGCGGGCTGACCTTCGAGCGTCTGCACGAGGTTCGGCTTGATCGCGTCCTTGAGCAGCACGGCGAGCGAGCCGGCGGCGCGGATGTCCTCCGCCGTCACCGGCTTCCCCTCGACGCTCTGGCCGACGGTGATCGAACCGAGCCTCCGGCGCAGGTCGGCGAGATCGCGGGCGACTGCGACGAGGGCCATGATCTCGCTCGCCGCGGTGATGTCGAAGCCGGTCTCGCGCGGGATCCCGTTCGCACGGCCGCCGAGGCCCGTCAGGACGTTCCGCAATGACCGGTCGTTCATGTCCAGGCACCGCCGCCACGAGATCGACAGCGGGTCGAGGCCGACCTCGTTCCCGTGCAGGACGTGCGCGTCGATCATCGCCGCGAGCAGATTGTTCGCCGCCGTGATCGCGTGCAGGTCGCCCGTGAAGTGGAGGTTGAGGTCCTCCATCGGCACGACCTGCGTGAACCCACCCCCGGCGGCACCGCCCTTCACGCCGAAGACGGGGCCGAGTGACGCCTCGCGGAGGCAGAGGATCGGGTTGCGGCCGATCTTCCCGAGGCCCTGCGTCAGCGAGACCGAAGTCGTCGTCTTGCCCTCTCCGGCGGGCGTGGGCGTGATCGCGGTGACGTTGACGAGCTTCCCGTCGGGGCGGTCTGCCAGCCGCTCCAGCACCGAGAGGTCGACCTTGGCTTTGTACCGCCCGTACGGCTCGACCTCCTCCGGGAGCAGGCCGGCGTCGTCGGCGACGTCGAGGATCGGGCGAAGCGTCGCCTCCTGGGCGATCTCGAGGCTGGAGAGCATGGCCATGCGCGCCCGATCGTAACGACGCACAGACGACCGGAGGCTCAGTGGGCCCGCGCCTCCGTGCCCGTTGCCCGGACGGCCCGCCGACGGCGTGCTCGACGCGGTCTAGTGGAGGGCGACCGCGCCCGCATGGCGTTCGTAGGCGCCGCTCTCGAGGATGTCCGCGATCTGCGCGATCGCGAAGCGGATCTCGTGGTCGGACGTATAGAAGTGCGGCCCGAGGCGGATCCCCGCATCGGGCCGGAAGTCGCAGAGGATCCCTCGCGCCTCGAGCTCCGCGTGGACCGCCGCGAACTCCGGCACGGCGACGACGACCGTGCCGCCCCTCCGCGCCGGGTCGCGCGGGCTCGTCACCTCGAAGCCGAGCTCGTCCGCGAGGTCGAGCAGGAGCTGGGTCTGCCGGAGCGAGTGCTCGCGGATGCGCGCGATGCCGATCTCCTCGACGAGGTCGTAGCCCGCGGTCGCCGCGTAGTGCGCGGACGGGTTCGGCGTGCCCGTGAGGAAGCGCGCCGCGCCGGGAGCGTACTCGAGGTCCTCCTCGAACGCGAACGGCCGCGCGTGCGCCTGCCAGCCCGTGAACGTGGGCTCGAGCGTCTCGGCGAGGTCGGGCCTGACGTACAGCCAGGCGTTCCCGGGCCCGCCGCAGAGCCACTTCACCGAGCCGCCGACGGCGAAGTCGACGCCGAGCGCGGTGACGTCGAGCGGGACGATGCCCGCGGACTGGTAGCAGTCCAGGATCACGACGGCGCCCGCCTCGTGGGCGCGGCGGACGATCGGCTCGACGTCCTGGATCTCCGCCGCCTTGAACAGGACGTGGCTCATCGGAACGAGCAGCGTGCGCTCGTCGATCAGCTCCAGGATCTCGGCGTCGTCCTCGCAGACGACGACCTCCAGCTCCGGCTGCGCCTGGTACAGGTAGCGGACGGAGGGGAAGTTGCCGCGCTCGTAGACGACGCGGTTCCGGGAGGGGTCGACCGGGCGGAAGCACGAGAGCGCGACCGCCTCTGCGATCGCGACGTTCTGGTGCATCACCGTCGAGCCGGGCGGCGCGCCGATGATCCTGCCCACCTGGTCGCCGACCGTCCACGGCGTCGCCCACCAGCCCTCCGCCCACGAGCGGATCCCGCGCTCGGCCCACATGCGCGCGTACTCCGCCAGCCTGTCGGCCGCCCGCCGGGGCATCGCGCCGAGCGAGTGGCTGACGAGGTAGGTCGTATGCTCGAGGATCGGGAACTCCGCCCGGTACTCGAGGAGGTCGCGCATGAACCGGAGTCTGCCCGACATGGGCGACTGGGACGCCGTCTTCGATGAGACCTATCTGCAGACCTACGTGCCGTTCCTCGACGACGACCGGACGCGGGAGGAGGCGCGCGGCGCGATCGCGCTCGCGGGCGTCGGGCCGGGGACGGAGGTGCTCGACTGCCCCGTCGGGTTCGGCCGCCACGCGCGCGTCCTCGCCTCCGACGGCTACCGGGTGACGGGGCTCGACCGCTCGGACGTTCAGCTCGCGGAGGCCGAGCGTCTGCGGGGCGACGCCGACTGGCCGGTCCTCGTCCGTGGCGACTACCGGGCCCTGCCGTTCGACGACGCGAGCTTCGACGCCGCGCTCAACCTCTTCACCTCGCTCGGCTACCTCGAGCGGGACGAGGACGTCGGCGTCCTGCGCGAGCTCCGGCGAGTCCTGCGGCCGGGCGGCGCGCTCGTCCTCGAGACGATGCATCGCGACCGCCTGGCGCGCATCTTCCTTCCCCGCACCTGGGACTGGCTCCCCGACGGGTCGCTGTTCGTCCACGAGCGGACGGTGGACTGGGTGGCCGGCGAGGCCCCCACCCGGCACATCATCGTGGCGTCCGACGGCGGGCGAATCGAGCGCGCCTTCGTCCATCGCCTGTACACCGCGACCGAGTGGGTCGCGATGCTCAGCGAGGCTGGCTTCGCGACGATCGACTGCTTCTCCGACTGGGCGGGCACCGCGCCGCCGACCCCGGAGGCGCGCCTCATCGTGCGCGCGCGAAGACCGGTCGAGTAGGGTCGCGCGCGGTGCGGGTCCGCTTCGATCGCTTCTACACGTACGTCGAGCTGACCGAGGTGCTCGATGCCTGGGCGGCCGAGTTCCCGTCGCTACTCGGGCTCGAGTCGATCGGGCAGTCGTACGAGGGTCGCGAGATCACCCTCGTCACGGTCACGAACCTCGACACGGGGCCTCCGGAGGAGAAGCCCGCGGTCTTCGTCCACGCGCAGATCCATGCGATGGAGTTCACGGGGACGACCGCCGCGCTCACCCTGCTCGACCGCCTCCTGCACGAGCACGGGAGCGACGAGCGGGTCACCCACGCGCTCGACACGCGCACGTTCTACGTCGTCCCACGCGTGAACCCGGACGGCGCCGAGGCCGGTCTCGCGGACGGGCGCTGGCGACGCTCGAGCGTCCGGCCGTACCCGCGCGAGGAGCCCGAGGACGGCCTCCACCGCGACGACGTCGACGGGGACGGTCGCGTCCTCTTCATGCGCATCGCCGACTCGAACGGCTCCTGGAAGGCGCACCCGGACGACCCGCGCCTGCTCGTGGCGCGGCGTCCCGACGACGTGGAGGGCAACTTCTTCCGCGTCCTCCCCGAGGGCACGATCCGGAACTGGGACGGCGTCACGATCCCGATCGCCCGCCCGCTCGAAGGGCTCGACCTCAACCGCAACTGGCCTGCCGAGTGGGCGCCGGAGTCCGAGCAGCTCGGCGCCGGGCCATACCCGACGTCCGAGCCGGAGGTGCGCGCGCTCGTGCAGGCGATCGTCGACCGCAAGAACATCACCTCGTACGTCGGCTACCACACGTTCTCCGGTGTCCACCTCCGGCCCTGGTCGGGACACCCGGACGACGACTTCCCCGTTCCCGACCTGCGCGCGTTCGCGCTGATGGGCGAGGAGGCGACGAGGCTCACCGGCTACCCGGCGATCTCGATCTTCCACGACTTCAAGTACCACCCGAAGATGGTCATCAAGGGCGGCGACGTGGACTGGATCTACGACCACCTCGGGGCGTACGCGTGGGTGACCGAGTTCTGGAGCCCGCAGCGCGCCGCCGGCCTCGAGGGCTACCACTTCATCGACTGGATCCGCGAGCACTCACCGGACGACGACCTCGCGCTGATCAAGCTGGCCGACGAGCTCGGCGAGGGCTACGTCGACTGGTACCCGTTCGAGCACCCGCAGCTCGGCCCGGTCGAGCTCGGCGGCTGGGACGTCGTCCGCTTCTGGTTCAACCCTCCGCTCTCGAAGCTCGAGGGCGAGGTGCGGCCCCACACCGACTTCGCCATCTTCCTCGCGCTCGTCTCGCCGAGGCTGGAAGTGCGCTCGTTCGACGCCGAGCCGGTCGGCAACGGAGCGTTCAGGCTTCGCCTCGTCCTCGAGAACACCGGCTGGCTCCCGACGAACGTGTCCGAGAAGGCGCTCGAGCGGAAAGCCGTGCGGCCGCTCGAGGTCTCGCTCGAGCTCCCCGACGGCGCCCGCATCGCGAGCGGGAAGGAGCGGGAGGAGGCCGGACAGCTCGGCGGCCGCGTCGAGCGCCGGTCGGTGACGTGGTGGAACGTCGACCATTCGACGAGCGAGCGGACGAAGGTCGAGTGGGTCGTCGAGGCGAAGGCCGGCGAGCGCGTCGGCGTCGTCGCGCGGCACGAGCGGGCGGGCACGGTGCGCTCCGAGCTCGTCCTCTAGCTACAACCGCTTTCGCAGGTGCACGTCGTCGGGCTCGAGCTCGTAGAGCTCGGGGAGCGGCTCCGCCGCCGGCTCGAAGCCGCGACCGAGGTAGAAGCGGACGGTGTTGAGCGACGGCGTCGCCGAGACGACCATGGTCGCGTCGCCCGCCTCGCGAGCCATTCGCTCCAGCTCGTCCGACAACCGCGTCCCAATGCCCCGCCCGCGATAGCCGTCGCTGACATGGAGGTACGCCAGTTGGGCGAGCGCCGGCCGGAGGTGGGGCACGACGACGCCGATGCCGACGAGACGGCCGCCGTCGAACGCCCCGAGCACGTGCCCTCCCGCCTCGACGTAGTGCTCGAGCTCCTTCCTCTGCGCCGCCACCGAGTGCTCGCCTTCGCCGTCCGGGAGCCACGGCGCAGCGCTCCAGTCGCCGACACGCTCCTCGAGGCGAGCTCCGCGCTGCACGAAGAGGACCTCGATGCGCTCGGTGCGGTCGATCTCTTCCACCCGGGCGAGCTCGTCCAACGCCAGGCGGCGGACGTCGATCTCGGGTGTCTCGCTCACGTCGACATTCTCCGCCCTGGCCGGACGCGGCAGGATGCCACCGTGCGCGCGATGGTGCTCGACGCGGCTCGCACGCCCCTGCGGCAGGCGGAGCTTCCCGATCCCGAGCCCGAACCGGGACAGGTCCTCCTCCGCGTTCGGGCGTGCGGCGTCTGCCGCACCGACCTCCACATCGTCGACGGCGAGCTCGCGGCACCTGCGCTCCCGCTCGTCCCCGGGCACCAGGTCGTCGGGGAGGTCGTCCGCGGGGGAGCTCGCTTCGAGCCCGGCGCCCGGGTCGGGGTCCCGTGGCTCGGTTGGACGTGTGGCGAGTGCCGGTACTGCGTCTCCGGCCGCGAGAACCTCTGCGACCGGGCGCGCTTCACCGGGTACGACGTGGACGGTGGCTACGCGGAGCTGGCGGTCGCGGACGAGCGCTTCTGCTTCCCCGTCCCGGACGGCTACCCGGACGAGCGGGCCGCGCCGCTCCTCTGCGCCGGCCTGATCGGGTACCGCGCGCTCCGGCTCGCCGGCGAGGCCGAGGCGCTCGGCCTGTACGGGTTCGGTGCGTCCGCGCACCTCGTTTGCCAGGTCGCCGTCGCGCAGGGCCGGCGTGTCTTCGCGGGCACGCGGGCCGGGGACGACGAGTCGCAGGAGCTCGCGCGCTCGCTCGGCGCCGCCTGGGCCGGCGACGCGTCGGCCGGCCCACCCGAGGAGCTCGACGCCGTCATCGTCTTCGCCCCCGTCGGCGCGCTCGTCCCGGCCGCCCTCGGCCATGTCCGCAAGGGCGGCACGGTCGTGTGCGCAGGAATCCACATGAGCGACATTCCGTCCTTCCCGTACGAGCTCCTGTGGGGAGAGCGGGCGATCCGCTCGGTGGCGAACCTCACCCGCGCGGACGGGGACGAGTTTCTGGCGATCGCCTCCGACACTCCGCTGCGCGTCGAGGTCGAGGCGTTCGCGCTCTCGGAGGCGGACGACGCGCTCGAGCGGCTGCGCAGCGGCACGCTGCGGGGAGCCGCCGTGCTGCTGCCTTTTGCAAGACCGGAATCCGCGAATGCGGATTCCGGTCGCGAAACCCCCTGAAGACGGCCGCTTCGCGGCCGCTACCGGAGCTAGAAACGCCCGATCTCGACGAGCCCGCCCGGGTCGCTCCCGTGGTCGACCTGGAGCGTCGTGTGCTCGATCCCGAACTCGTCGCGGAGCAGCGCCTCCAGCTCCCGCCGTCGGCCGTGGCAGTCCTCGCCGCGCCCGACGAGGACGTGCGCGGAGAGCGCGGGGAACCCCGACGTGATCGTCCAGACGTGGAGGTCGTGCACCTCGACGACTCCCGGCGCTCGCGCGAGCCGCTCGCCGAGGGCGCGCGTGTCCATCCCCTTCGGCGCCGACTCGAGCAGGATCGAGGTCGAGTCGCGCAGGATCGACCACGAGCTCGCGAGCACGAGCACGCCGATCAGGACGCTCGCGATCGGGTCGGCCTCGAGCCAGCCGGTCGCGAGGATCACGACCGCGGCGACGACGACCCCGAGAGAGCCGAGGAGGTCGGCGAGCACGTGCCGGAACGCCGCCTCGACGTTCAGGCTTCCCGCGCGCCCGCGGAAGAGGATCGCGCCGGCCGCGACGTTGACGCCGATCCCCACGACGCCGACCGCGAGCATCCATCCGCCGAGCACCTCCGGCGGGTCGTCGAAGCGCTGGATCGCCTCGTAGAAGATCCAGAACGCGAGGACGACGAGAGCAACGCCGTTCGCGAGCGCCGCGAGCACCTCGGCCCGCTTGAACCCGTACGTGCGCTCGGGCGTCGCCGGCCGCCGGGCCAGCCAGACGGCGACGAGCGCGAGCGTGATCGAGACGTTGTCGGAGAGCATGTGCGCGGCGTCCGCGAGCAGGGCGAGGCTGTCCGTGAGGAAGCCGGCGACGACCTCGACGACCGTATAGCCGGCCGTCAGCGCAAGCGCCAGCCCGAGCGCGCCGGCACTCCCGACGCGCCCCACATCGTGGTCGTGATCGTGGCCCACGGAGCCGTTCTACCGGCTGGGGCGGGCGGCCGACGGCTGGTCGACGCCCGGAGGCGGCGGAGATGCGTTCGTCAGCGCCGCCGCGGCGAGCAGCACGACGAGGGCGAGAGCGGCCTCCCCGACGAGACTCGGGCGCACGCGCGGATCGCGGCCGGCGGCGATGCGCGGGCGGACGAAGAAGTGGTGGATGCCGCCCCACGCGAGCGCCAACGAGACGATGGAAAGCTTGACGACCAGGAGCCGGCCGTATCCGGTCTCCCAGAGGTCTGACACGTGCGGAAGCCGCACGATCGCGAGGTACGCGCCGGCGAGGACGAGCACGCCGACGAGGACGATCGCGAGCCGCGAGAACCCGAGAAACGCACGCCGCCGGAGCGCCGGCGCCGCGGGCCAGACGACGAACGCGAGCGTGGCGAGGCCCCCGACCCAGACGCAGGCTGCTACGAGGTGGAGCCAGTCGGCGAGCTCGGTCGCCCAGGTCGCGTTGGGCTCCGTCGCCTGGTGGCCCGAAAGCGAGAGGCCGGACACGAGCAGGAGCGAGAGCGCGAGGGCAGGCACGCGAAGCTCGACGCGGTCGAGCGCCCACGCGAGCGCGAGCAGGGCGGCGACGACGGCGAACCCGACCGTCATCACGAGGAACGCGACGCCGAAGCGCGTCTGCTCGGCGAACGGCTGCAGGTCTCCGTAGAGCAGGTCTCCGAGCGGGAGCTGCAGCGCGTTCGACGCCCGCGCGAGGAACCCCACGATCCCGACGTCGATCACGACGAGCGCCGCGACGGTGGGGACGAGATGGAAGCGGCGCTCGAGGGCGGGTGGCGCGTCTCCGCGGAGGATCGCGAGCCGGAGGACGAGCGGGCCGACGACCAGCGCGAGCGCAGCGAACAGCGCCCAGCGCGCGAGGTCGTCCTTCCACGTCGTGCCGCTCGCACCCGCGGCGCTCGTCGGCGGGGGCGGAGCGACCCCCACGCCGAAGTTGTAGACCCCGGACGGAGAGTGGCCATCCGTGCTCGTGACGCGCCAGCGAACCGTGTACCAGGAGCCGGCTGCGAGCCCCGAGACCGGAACCGTGACCACGAGCCCGCCGCCGGACACGGACCCGGGCCCGGTGCGGGCCGCGACGCCGTCCTGGTCGAGCACCTGCACTGCACCGGGCACGACCGAGACCGGCTCCGTGAACCGCAGCCGGATCACCGAGGGCGTCTCACGCAGCTTCGACTGTGTGCCGGGCTCGGCCGCGACGAGCGTCGCGTGCGCCCGAGCCGCACCCGGGAGGAGCAGCGCCGCGCCCGCGAGCAGCGCCGTAACGGCGAGCGACCGTCTCATCGGACCGCCGCGTCCGACAGGTGTCCGAAGATCGGAGCCAGGTCGCGGTGGGCGAAGAGCAGGACCGCCACGGCGACGAACGTGAATGCGAAGCCTGCGCGCCAGACGACGGCTGGCGGCCGCAACGCCTCGGCGAGCGGGAAGAGCGCGGCCACCACGACGATCCAGCCGATCGCGTGGTGCAGGAAGGCCGAGCGCGAGGCGAGCCACGGGTTCTGCTCGTGGACGATGAACGCGAGGCCCGACAGGAACAGCGCGCCGGAGGTCACGAGCGACCAGCGCGGGCTCGTCAGCTTCCCGCGGACGACGGCGAGCTGCAGCGCGCCGACCACCATCGCGGCCTGCGCCCAGACGGCGTGCGCGAGCAGGTGCATCGCCGAGAACGTCGAGAAGACCACGATGACCCAGAGCAGGACACCCCCGCCGAGCGCGATCGAGGGCCACAGGTATGCCCGCCACGCGCGTCGTCGGAAGACCGTGGTGCCGACGATCGCCTCCGACAGAAGGATCAGCCCGAGCAGGAGACAGACGGAGCCCGTGAGCCAGTGGGCGATCTCAGGCCGCGGGGCCATCGCCCTCGCTCTCGAGGTCCTCGACGAGGCCGGGCGCGACGACGAGCGCGAACAGGACGCCGACGAGCCCCACGAGGAGCGGCGGCTGGACGAGGTAGTCGTACAGCCCCCGGTCGGCGCGGTCGAGGAAGACGATCCGGTATGGCTGGGCGACGGCCCAGACGAGCCCCGCGAGGATCGTGAGCGGGCCGAGCAGGAGGACGGCCAGGGCCCGCCTCGATCTGCGCGCGACCGCCGCCCGGCCACGCCGAGCCGCAACCTCCGGGATGCCGGTCGCGATGTCCGAGCTCACGGATACCCCTCGCCGACAGTCTTGCCCGTCGGCGACCGCGACCGCAACCCGAGTCTTTCGGTTCAGAGACCGTTCAGCTCGACGTCGGACACTTCCATCGAGCGGCGCGGCGGCGCATGATCGCGGCGTGCGGGCAAGGATCGTCGCGATCGTGACCGTCGTCTCTCTTGGGGGCTCGGCGGTCGTCGTCGCGCTGGCCGCCACGACCGCGAACGGGCTCCCGGCGTACACCAACGGCTACCAGAAGTGGCCGAAGCTGAATCGCAAGCCGTTCACGACCTGCGGGCCGCCCTGCGCGCACGACGGCGTGAAGAACGTCTACGCGAGCAAGCGGAAGGTCGGAAGGCGGTTCCCGAACGGCACCGTGATCGTGAAGACGATCGTGAAGCCCGACACCCGCTTCGTCGGGCAGTTCGCAGTCATGCGCAAGGTGAGCGGGAGATGGCGCTACGTCGAGTACGAGCGCTCGAGCGCGACCGCCCGCTTCGCCGTCCTCGCCCGGGGGCAGCTCTGTCAGAGCTGCCACCAGCAGGCGAGGGCGAACGACTACGTGTTCACGAAGCGCTGAGGGACGTCGCAGGTGACTGCCACCGCCAGGTGACTGTCACCCGCTTGGCCCGAGACGACGCTACGCCACGCGGCGACGCTGCTGGTACGTCATGAAGAGCGCACCGATGCCGCCGATGAGGCAGATGACGCCGATGATCCAGAGCACGGCGCCGCCCCAGAACCCGAGGCCCATGACCAGGAAGATCAGGCCCGCGAGCAGGAGGCCGAGACCGACGATGTTGGTTGGCATGGGTGCGCAGTTCGCCGGCGGCGGGCACGTTCCTGCCCGCGCGTGCTCAGTCGGCACGCATGCGGCGGAACGCATCGATCGCGCGCTCCAGGTGCGCCGGCTCGAGCGCGGCCGACATCTGCACGCGGATCCGCGCGGTGCCCTCGGGCACGACCGGGAAGCCGAAGCCCGTCACGAAGACGCCCTCGTCGAGCAGCCGCTCCGAGAGGGCGATCGCCTCCGCCGTCTCTCCGACGATGATCGGGATGATCGCGGCCTCGCCGTCGAGCGGCCGGTAGCCCGCCTCCGCCAGCATCTCCCGGAAGGCGCTCGTGCGCTCGCGCAGGCGGGTCAGCAGCTCAGGCTGCTCCAGCATCAGCTCGACCGCACGGAGCGCGCTGCAGGCGACGGTCGGCGGGAGCGCGTTCGAGAAGAGCTGCGGACGGGAGCGCTGCGCGAGCAGGTCGCACACCTCGTCCGAGGAGGCGACGTAGCCGCCCGCGGCGCCGCCCAGCGCCTTCCCCAGCGTTCCCGTGATCACGTCGACCTCGCCGAGGAGGCCGTAGTGCTCGACCGTCCCGCGGCCGGTCTCGCCGAGGACGCCGACGCCGTGCGAGTCGTCGACGACGACGACCGCGTCGTGCTCGCGCGCGAGCTCGACGATCTCGGGAAGCCTCGCGAGGTCGCCCTCCATCGAGAAGACGCCGTCCGTGACGATCAGCTTGCGCGCGCCGCGCGGCGCGGCCGCGAGCCCGTCCCGGAGCGCAGCCATGTCCGAGTGTGGGTAGATCACCTTCGACGCGGGGCGCGAGAGCCGGATCGCGTCGATGATGCTCGCGTGATTCAGCTCGTCCGTGAGGATCACCGTCGTGTCGTCCGTCAGAGTCGGGATGGCCGCCTCGTTCGCGTTCCAACACGAGACGTAGGTCAGCGCCGCCTCCGTCCCGGAGAGCTCCGCGAGCCTCCGCTCGAGCTCGCGATGGGGCGCGAAGGTGCCGCAGATGAACCGCACCGAGGCCGTGCCCGCCCCGTAGCGCTCGAGCCCCTCGATCCCCGCCCGCACGACCTCCGGATGCGCGGCGAGCCCCAGGTAATTGTTCGAGGAGAGCACGATGACCTCGCCCCGGCCCTTCATCTCCACGACGGGGCCCTGCGGCGACTCGAGCGTGAGGAAACGCTTGTAGGTGCGGGTCTCGCGCAGCCCGTCGAGCACTGCTCCGACCTGTTCGGTGAGGACGCTGTTCACTGCGTGGCTCCGTTCGGTCGCAGGACGATCTTGCAGGCCTCCCCGGTCCCGAGGAGCGCGAAGGCCTCGTCGAAGCGCTCGAGCGGCAGCTCGGCCGTGATCAGCGGCCGAAGGTCGACGACGCCGTGCTCGAGCAGCCAGCGCGTCGTGTACCAGGTCTCCCAGATCTCGCGACCGTTGACGGCCGAGACGGTGAGGTTCTTGAAGATCAGCGACTCGGCGACGTCGATCGTCGCGGGACTCGCCGGGATCCCGAAGAGGACGACGTTGCCGCCGTGCCGGACGATCCGGAAGGCGTCCTCGATCGCCTTGAGCGCGCCCGACATCTCGAAGACGACGCCCATCCCGATCCCCTCGTTCTGCTCGACGAACCAGCCGGGGACGTCGTCGACCTCGGTGACGTCGACGACCGCGTCCGCGCCGAGCGACTTCGCCAGCTCGAGCCGGTAGCGGACGGTGTCCGAGGCGAGCAGCCGCCCGGCGCCGAACGCGCGCGCGATCGCGATCGTGAAGAGCCCGACCGGCCCGCAGCCGAGCACCGCGACCGCCCGCCCGGCGAGCTCCTGCGTCGAGGTCGCGAACACGGCGTTCCCGAAGGGCTCCTGCAGGCACGCGATCTCCGGTGGCAGCTTGGCGCGATCGTTGTGCCAGACGACGGACGCGGGCACCGCGACGAAGTCGGCGAAGCCGCCGTCCCGGTCGACGCCGAGGATGCGCGTCCGCTCGCACATGTGCGCGCGGCCCGTCCGGCAGTGGAAGCAGACGCCACAGGTGACGTGGCTCTCGGCCGAGACGTACGCACCTTCCTCGACGTCCGAGACCCCGCTCCCGAGCGCGACGACGGTCCCGCAGAGCTCGTGGCCGAGCGTGAGCGGCGGCTTCACGCGCTCGGAGGACCACTCGTCCCAGCGGTCGATGTGCAGGTCGGTGCCACAGATCGAGGCCGCCTCGACGCGGATCAGGACCTCGTCCGGCCCCGGTGTCGGGACGGGGACCTCGTCCAGCACGAGGCCGGCCTCGGGCCCGCGCTTCCGCACGGCGCGCATCGTCTCCACGGCCGCACGATAGTGCCACGCTGTCTTCGCCCGACGCGGCGGCATTCGCGGAGGATGCGCTGGTGCTCGCGTACGTGCAGCGCCTAGGCCCGCGGGATCAGCAGGGCGCGCTCCCCTCGAGGGCGCCCTGGTCGGGCGCGGGCAGCGCGACGCCGGCCGGGATCGAGCCGTCGGCGGAGCGTAGAGCCGCGGCGACGCGGAGCGCGCGGCCGCGCGAGCCGGCGAACACGACGACCGTCGACCGCCCCGTCTGGAGCTCGAGCCGGGTGCCCCCATCGAGGAAGCCCGCGGGAACGCCCCGGACAGCCACGCGCTCGACGACCGGTCCCAGCGACGGGGGCTCTCGCTCGTACAGGCCGAGGTGCCGCCGGCAGGCAGGCCACACCTGCACCTCCGCAGGCGGTGCGCATCCGGCGTCGTCCGAGGCCTCGCAGTCCCCGTAGACGAACGAGACGTAGCGGGCTTCGCCCCCGCGCAGGACCGCGGTCAGCGGGAGCCCGTCCACGGCGTCGCCGGCGAAGAGCGCGGGGGGCGCCTGCGCAGGTGCGCCCCCCGCCGAGACGCCGCCGGCGAGCACGAGCACGGCGGACACGCACGCACCGGCGAGGAACCCCGTCGTCACGCGTGGCTCACCTGGTGCAGGCGGACGAGGAGCGTCCACCCGTCCGAGGCCGCATAGTCGCCGTCGCACTGCTTGACGCTCTGCGTGTTCCCCCACCAGGCCCGGGAGGTCGCGTGCCCTCCGGCCGCGAACGCCGCCTCGAGCGCGTCGCGGCCCTGGTCGAAGCCGCTGCCGCCGGGCCCGTTCGCGTCGACGGCGTGCCCGCACGGGAGCGGGAAGAGGACGAGGTCCTCGTGGTGCGCCGCCGCCGCGGCAGCCCACCCGAGCGCTTGGTCCCAGTGCTGGCCGCGGAGGCGTACGTGGAAGCGGGAGCCCTCGCCGCTCGCACGCTGCGCGTGCTGCACCGAGCACCCGCCGTGGTCGAGGAAGAACTGGTCCGAGCCCGACGCGGACCGCCAGTCGGCGTGGAACTCGACCTGGCTCTCGGACCGCCCCCAGGTCCCCCAGGCGTGAAAGACGACGTTCACCGGGTCGGAACGCGTGGCTGCCACTCCAGGGCAGGTCCGGTGCGCGTACCTGCCCGACGCTTCGAAGTGAGCCGAGGTGGCCGCAGCCGAGGCGAGCATGGCCGCGGCTGCCAGGACGAGGACGAGGAGGAAGCGGCGCACGCCTCGAGGGTAGGGGCGGCTTCGCGCGCCCGAGTGTCGACTTCGTGCCGAAAGGACAACGCCCGCACGCCGCGGCCGCACGCGGCGACCTCGCGCTTACGTCTCCGGGCGCTTCGGGCGCAGGTACACGAGCCAGTACACCGCCCCGACCATGAGCGCGCCGCCGATGACGTTCCCGATCGTCACGGGCAGGAGGTTGTCGACGAAGAAGCTCCCCCACGTCAGGTCGGACAGGTCCGGCGCCGTGGTCGGGTCGAGGCCCGCGACGAAGTCCTCGTCCGACTTCACGAGCAGACCGATGGAGATGAAGTACATGTTCGCGACCGAGTGCTCGAAGCCGGCGGCGACGAACGCCGCGATCGGCGGGATGATCGCGAGGATCTTGTCCGTCGTCGTGTGCGCGCCGTAGGTCAGCCAGACCGCGAGGCAGACGAGGGCGTTGCAGAGCATGCCGAGCGCGATCGCCTGCACGAAGCCGAGGCTCGTCTTCGTCGCCGCGATCCCGAGCGCCGTCTGCCCGACCGCCCCGCCGCCGAAGGTGTACTGCTCCGAGACGAAGACGACGAGCGCGGTCGCGACGGCGCCGACGAAGTTCCCGATCCACACGACGACCCAGTTGCCGAGGAGCGCGACCGTGGCCACGCGCCGGCTCGCCCAGGCCATGACGATGAGGTTGTTGCCGGTGAAGAGCTCCGCGCCGGCGACGACGACGAGGACGAGGCCGAGCGTGAACGTGAGGCCCGCAAGGAGGCGGACGACGCCGTAGGGCAGCTCTGCCCCGCCGGCGGCGACCGTCGTCGCGAAGATCGCCCCGAGCGCGATGAACGCGCCGGCGAGCACGGAGAGCACGAAGACGTCGAAGGTTGCCATCCCCGCCTTCGTGAGGCCGACGGTCTCCGCCTTCTTCGCGACCTGCGCGGGAGGAAGCGCGTCCAGTCCTGTGGGTGTGAAGGGCGGGGCCTCGCTCATCGCTCAGAAGACCTGGACGGGGGTCCCGACGTCGACGAACGAGTACACGCGCTCCGCCTCCCCCGCGGGCAGGCGGACGCACCCGTGCGAGGCCGGGTACGAGGGGACGTCCGGGTACTCGTGCGTCGCGATCCCGCCGACGAAGTACGCGGCGTACGGCATCCAGACCTGGAACGGGACCGACCACGAGTAGAGCTCCTTGCGGTAGACGCGGTACCCGCCGCTCGGCGTCGCGCCGCCGGCGCCCGTCGAGGTGTGCACCGCGCGCACGACCTCGTTCCCGTCCAGCATCAGGAGGACGCCGCGGTCGCGATGGATCTCGAGGCGGCGCCCCGCCTTGTGCGACGTCGGCTTCGGGCGGGAGCCGCGGAAGAGCTCGACCTGCACCTGACCCGTCACGGTGCCGGTGCGGGCGAGGCCCTCCCAGCCCTGCAGCGCGACAAGCGCCTGCGAGGTCCGGTAGTCGAGCTCGCCGGTCACGTCCGAGCGGTCGAGATAGCCGAGGCTCCACAGGCGGAGCTGGACGCCGCGGACGCTGTAGAGGTAGCCCTGCTCGCCGTGCTCCGGGCGCCAGGCCTCCAGCCGTAGGCCGAGCCGGAACATCGTCACGAGCCGCCCCTCGGCGGAGATCGCGCCGAACCGCTGCGGGGCGTCGAGCGACGCGAGCGTCGTCCCGATCTGCGCGAGCCGCGTCTGCACGGTTCTACGCGTAGCCGGGCCGAGCAGCCCGCGCGAGAAGCGGGCACGCCAGAGGTCCCCCTCCGGGACCACGAACCGAACCCGCACCGCGCCCTGCGCGAACGCCGTGCGGAAGCCGTGCGCTCGCTCCTCCCGCGTCGGGCCCCGGAGGAGCTCGCGGAGCGCGTGCCGGGCAGGGTCGGCGTCCCTCGGCACGATGCGCTCGACGCGCGCGATCCTGCCGTGACGGAGAAGCGCGACCTCGACGGTCTTCGGCCTGACGACGGTCTTGACCGCGCCCGTCGCTACCGGGCGCGCCGCCCGCGGCGCCGACCCCGGCTGGAGGTCGACGGCGAGCGTGCCGGTGAGCGCGAGCACGAGGGTGACGAGCAGGAGGCGCATCCGCGCGCCAGAGTTCGGCACGGAGCGGAGAACGCCTGCCGGCGCGAGCTACGAATCGTCACGGTCGACGATCTCGATCGTCACCCACGAGCCCGGCTGCGCGCGCAGGTTCACGAGGTCGAGCAGGCGCTTCAGCACACGGTACTTGCGACGCAGGAGGCGGTCGATGCCGGGGTCCGCGACGACGCGCGCTCGCCCGGCGATCCGCGCCCCTCGCTCGACTCCGCGGAAGCTCGCGGCCGCGACGAGCACGCGCGGGTCGCGACGCAGCCGCCGGACCTTCCACGTCAGCGCCCCGCTCCACACGAGCAGGCGCCGCCCGTCGTCGCTCGTGACCCACACCGGCGTTGAGACGGGCGACCCGTCGCGCTTGAAGGTCGTGAGGCTGATGTACCGCTCCCCTGCGAGTGACGCGACCATGCTTCCTCCTTCGTATACGGCGTATACCTAAGTGTACACCGTATACTCGCTGCATGGCAAGACTCGATCGGCAGCAGGTCGTCTCGGCTGCGATCGCGCTCGCGGACGACGCGGGCCTCGACGCGGTCAGCCTGCGGCGCGTCGCCCACCGGCTCGGCGTGACGCCGATGGCCCTGTACCGCCACGTGGCGAGCAAGGACGACCTGCTCGACGCGATCGCGGACCGCCTCTACGGCGAGCTCGACCTGCCGGCACCCGGCGAGCCGTGGTGGGACGCGCTGGCGGGTCTCGCGCGCTCGACGCGCGAGCTGCTGCTGGCGCGGCCGTGGTCGGTCCCGCTCTTCGCCCGGCCGCTATCCGGCCCGCACGGCTACGCGTTGGACAAGGCGCTGCGCGAGGCGTTCCTCACCGCGGGCTTCTCGCCGGCGGAGGCCGCAGAGCTGCACGACCAGCTGAGCGGAATGACGTTCGCGCTCGTCGCACCCGAGCTCGCAGGCAGGCCGAACCGAGCGGCCTTCGAGCGCGGGCTCGAGCTCCTGCACGACGGGCTCGAGGCCAGGCTTCGGCGGCGCTAGCGCCCGCTCAGGCCGCGCGGGCGACGGCTCGCGGCGCCTCGACGACCTCCCACAAGTCGGGGACGGTCTGACGCGCGACGAGGAGCGGATGCTCCTCCGCGACACCGGCCGGCACCGACGCCTCCGACGTCCACACGGTGAGGCTCACGAGCTCGACTCCACCGGCGAGCGGCCGTGTCAGCACCGTGGTCGACACGCACGCGGCCTCCGCGTCGTAGCGGGCGAGCGCCTTCCGCAGGTGGGCTGCGATCTCGTCGGCGTCCCGTGTTCCGGCCCATCCCCTCCACATCCGAGCGACCATCGTCCACCTCCGGTCGGTTGCAAATCGCAACGCACTATGGCACAGTGAGTTGCGATCTGCAACCATCTCGTGGATGGAGGCTTCCGTGAAGGACTTCCCGAGGGACGCCTGCTCGATGGCGTCGACGCTCGAGGTGATCGGCGAGCGCTGGACGATGCACGTGCTCCGCGAGTCGTTCCTCGGCGTGCGCCGCTTCGAGGACTATCGCCGGAACATCGGGGTTGCGCGGAACATCCTCAGCGACCGGCTGAACACGCTCGTCACCGAGGGAATCCTCCGCCGAGAGCTCTACAGCGAGCGCCCGCCGCGCTACGAGTACCGGCTCACGCGGAAGGGGATCGACCTGTACGAGATCCTGATCGCGCTCATGAAGTGGGGGAACCGCTGGACGCCGAACGAGGACGGCCCGGCCGTCGTCCTCCGCCACCGCGAGTGCGGTGGCACGGTCGAGCCGGTGCTCGCGTGCCCGGACTGCGGGGAGCCGGTGCACGCGTGGGACCTCGAGGCCCTCCCCGGGCCGGCGATGACGGCACGTCTCGAGGCGGGCGCCGCGTCCTGACGCGGCCTACGCGGCCCAGACCCGCGCCACCGCCCGCTCGACCCTCGCCCGGACCTCGCCCGCGATCTCGTCGAGCTCCGGGTTGTCGACGATCGAGAGCATCGCGATGGGGTCGACCGCGGCCACCGTCGTCTCCCCGTCCCGCTCGTAGACGACCACGTTGCAGGGCAGGAGCGCGCCGAGATCGGGCTCGATCCCGAGCGCGCGGTGCGCGTAGGCCGGGTTGCAGGCGCCGAGGATCACGTACGGGTCGACCTCCTCGCCGAGCTTCTCGCGAAGGGTCGCCTGCACGTCGATCTCGGTCAGGACGCCAAAGCCCTCCTCGGCGAGCTCCCCGCGAGTGCGTTCGACGGCCTTCGCGAACGGCAGCGAGGTTGTTCCGGCGATCGTGTACGCCGCGGGCACGGCTCGCATCGGGCGCTCCTCTCGGTGGTTGTCGCGTCCAGCCTCCTTCGCCCGGGCAGAGGACGCATCGGTGCGCGCACGGAACCGTGTGACGCGAAGTACGGAGCCGCGTCTACGCTCCAGGTCTGACCCGCGCTGGTTGGCTTGACGCCTCGGAGCTGCGCATCGGCCTCGGCTGCATGCGCCTCTCGACCGACGAGGAGCGCGACGAGGAGCGCGCTCGCGAGACGATCGCGGCCGCGGTGGAGGCCGGCATCACGGTCTTCGACACCGCGCGGTCGTACGGCCGCGGCGCAGCAGAGCTGGGACACAACGAGCGCCTGCTCGCTCGGGCTCTCCGCGGCACTCCCGCGCGGATCGTCACCAAGGGAGGGATGGCGAGGAAGGGCGACGCCTGGCTGCCCGACGGGCGCGCCCGCACGATTCGCGCCGACTGCGAGGCGAGCCTCGAGGCGCTCGGCGGGCTGCCGATCGACCTCTACCTCGTGCACGCGCCGGACACGCGCACGCCGTGGGGGACGACCGTGCGCGCGCTCGCACGGCTCGTCGACGACGGCCTCGTCGAGGGTGTCGGCGTCTCGAACGTCACCCGGCGTCAGCTCGACGAGGCGCTCGGTCTCGCCCCGATCGCGGCCGTCCAGGTCGGGCTCAGCCCGTACGACGACCGTGCGCTCCGCGGAGGGGTGGTCGAGCGCTGCGACGAGCTCGGGGTCGCGCTCGTCGCGCACACGCCGCTCGGTGGGCCGCGGCGTGCCGGCCGGCTCGCTCGCCACGAGGAGCTCGCCCGGGTCGCAGCGGCGCACGACGCGACCGCGGCCGAGGTCGCGCTCGCGTGGCTGCTCGCGCTCTCCACCGTCGTGGTCGCGATCCCCGGAGCTCGCCGCCCCGGGACCGCGCGCTCGTCCGCCCGCGCAGCGACCCTCGAGCTCGACCCGGACGAGCGGGAGCTCCTCGCGGGCGAGCTGGGCGAGCTGCGGCCCGCGACCTCCAGGCGCGCCCTGCCCACCCGGCGCAAGGGCGAGGTCGTCGTCGTGATGGGGATCCCCGGAGCGGGGAAGAGCCGGATCGCGGAGCGCTACGCCGCCGATGGGCACGAGCGGCTGAACCGAGACGTGCGCGGCGGGTCGCTGCGCGACGTCGCCGCCGCGCTCGACGATGTCCTCGCCTCGGGCGCCTCGCGAGTCGTCCTCGACAACACCTACCTCACGCGGGCGGCGCGGAGCCACGTGATCGAGATCGCGACTCGGCACGGCCTGCCCACGCGCTGCCTCTGGCTCGACACGCCACTCGCGCAGGCGCAGCTGAACCTCGTCGAGCGGCTGCTCGAGCGTTTCGGCTCGCTGCCGACGCCGGAGGAGCTGAAGCTGGCCGCGCGGCGTGAGCCCGGGCTGCACACGCCGACCTCGCAGATGCGTACGCTGCGGGAGCTCGAGCCGCCGGAGCCCGACGAGGGCTTCGCCGAGGTCGAGCGCGTGCCGTTCGTGCGCACCGATCCCGAGGGTGTGCCCGGCGTCTTCGTCGCCGCCGCGGCGCTCGCGAGCCCCGGCTGGGAGCGCGCGGTCGCCGGGGCCGCTCCCGCCGCGCCGCACCTCGTCTTCGACTGGCGTCCGGGTGGCGCCGTGGACGAGCTCGGTGAGTTCTCCGCTCTCCTCGCGAAGGTCGTCTCGGGGCCGGTGGAGCGCGCCCTCTGCCCCCACCCGGGCGGCCCGCCGACCTGCTGGTGCCGCCCGCCGCTCCCCGGTCTCCCACTGGCGTTCGCCCGGGCGCACGGCGTCGACCCGTCTCGCTCGACCCTCGTCGGGACGTCGCCCGCGCACCGCACGCTCGCGACGACGCTCGGCGCGCGCTACGCGGACGTGTGACTGGGGGTTTCGCCGCTCGCGAACCGTGGGAGACACGTGCCGAAGGTGGATGGCATGCGCACAGCCGAGCCGGTCGGTGAGGTCGACGCTCGCTTCAGCAGCGAGGGGGCGGCTCCGACCGAGTGGACGGAAGCGTACGGACGGCTGGAGGACGCGGAGATCTTCTGGATCTCCACGGTACGGGGCGACGGGCGTCCGCACGTGACGCCGCTCATCGCCGTTCTCGCGGACGGCTCGCTCTTCTTCTGCACGGGCCCCGACGAGCAGAAGGCGAGGAACCTCGAAGGCAACCGGCACTGCATCCTGACGACCGGGTGCAACGACATCGACGAGGGGCTCGACGTCGTCGTCGAGGGCGACGCCGTTCGCGTCACGGACGAGGCGGCGCTGCAGCGTGTGGCCGAGCTGTACGAGTCGAAGTACGGGCCCGAGTGGCACTTCGACGTCCGGGACGGGGCGTTCTCGCACTCCGCTGGCACCGGCGTCGCGCTCGTCTTCGAGGTGGCGCCGCGGAAGGCCTTCGGATTCCGCAGGGGCGACGAGTACAGCCAGACGCGCTGGCGGTTCCCGGGCAGCTGACGCGGCTCCACCCAGCGGACCGGAGCTGGCATCGTGCGCTCGAGTGCCGATGTCCGCCCACGACGTGGTCGAGGCCCTGCGCCGACTCGAGGACGCTGGCGTCACCGCCTGGGTCGACGGAGGCTGGGGCGTCGACGCGCTCGTGGGCGAGCAGACACGACCGCACGAGGACCTCGACCTCGCGCTCGACCGGGTGCAACTCGTCGATGCGCGCCGTGCCCTCGAAGACGGGGGCTTCCACGTCGACGACGGTGCCGAGCCCGGCCTCCCCGCCCGGCTCGTTCTGCGCGATCAACACGACCGAGCCGTCGACCTCCATCCGCTCGCGTTCGACGACGCGGGCGACGGCTGGCAGCAGCTCTCGGAGAGCGGGAAGGCCTGGGGCCGCTACCCGGCGGACGATCTCCGCGCCGAGGGAGCGATCGCCGGCCGGCCGGTGCGCTGCCTCAGTGCGAGCCTGCAGGCGCGGTTCCGGCTGGGATACGAGTGGACGGCGAAGGACGAGCACGACGTCGCACTGCTCGTCGCGCGGTTCGGCGTGCCGGTGCCGCCGGCAGTTCGTGGAGCACGGCGCGCACCACCTACATCACCAGACTGACGGTGTCCGGGCGCCGCCCGCCTGCGTCAACTGCCGTCGGGCCAACCGCCGCGGTGGAGGACCATCGGGTACGCGGGCAGCGCACGGCCGGGGTCGTCGAGCATCGCCTCGGTGTGCGCCAGATAGCGCTTGGTCGCGCGCCAGCCGTCGGGACGAGGCCGGAGCCCTTCCGGGAGTCGTGGGTCGTCCAGGACGCGCTCCAGCGCCGTCCGCAGCCGGCTGACGTCGTCCGCTCCGAAGCGCGCGACCCACTGTTCTTCGACCTCCCCATGCCGGCGACGGAGCGCTTCCTGCGCCTCGCGGCCCCTGGGTGTCAGGCGAACCCGCTTCTCCTTCACCGTCACGTGGCCGTTCTTCGCGAGGAACGTCAGCGCCATGCTGATCGCCTCCTTCGGCACGCCGGCGGCGAGGGGAACGTCGCGGACGTCGGTGGCGTCCACCCCGAGGACGCGGACGACGTTCTCCCCGAGCGCGAGCGACAGCTCCGACCCGCGTTCGACGTCGATCGTGTACGCGAGGAGCGCCTGGGTCAGCAACGCCGTCAGCGGTCCGCTGTCCGCCGATGTGATCCGCGTCTCGGGAAGAGCAAGGCCGGCGGCCATCCCGTCCTTGCCGTCGACGATCGGGACGTACTCGGGCAGCTCGACCTCGACGCGCTCGGCGATTGCCTCCAGTGATCCGCGAAGCTCATCGATCGCACCGGCGCCGAAGCGGTCGCGCCACCGTCCCTCGATCTCGCCGAACAACCTCGGCCAGATCTCCGCTGCCGCCCGGCCGGCGGCCGTAGGCCGGACGAGCATGTCGCCGCGCAGCCCGCGGGCGCTCCCGTAGCCGTCACGCTTCGTCCTGGTCTCGTCCCCGACGTCGACGTAGCCCCACCGCTCCATCCCGCCGACCGTCGAGAGCGTCCGAGGCCTCGGAAGCCGCACCTTCGTCAGTAGCTCCTCGACGGTGATCCCGCCCCCGACGAAGCGCAGGAAGTTCGACCACATGACGACCGACACGACACGCGCGCGCTCGCCCGTCTCGGCGAAGCGACGCTCGAACTCGTTGTCGAGCTCGATCGTGAACGCGAGCAACGCGTGCGAGAGGAGCGTCGACAGCGGCGGGCTCGCGGTCACGACGGACGATGCTAGAAGGCGGCGATCCGACGGCGCGGAAGCTCTGCGAGAGCCGACGCGCGGACTCGAACCGCGGACCCCTTCATCACGAGAGCGGCCAGAGGGTCGCCACCTGCCGCCGGGCGTCGCCGAATCGCCCCCGTTAGGCGGAATCGGTGCGGGCGCGCTCGGCTCCCTCGCTACCTGCCGCGGCCTCTACTTCGCACGGACTTCGCACGACGAGCCGCGTCCGAAGGGGACACTTGCGCGGCCACTCCGACCAGCTGATCGGCGGCGCTCCCCGTTTCGCTCCCGCCCTACGCGCGCTCATGCGGGCCACCGCAACCCCGACCGGGAGATCGCGCGCAGGCTCGACGCGGGTCTAGCACTTGCTCCCGCGTCTCGCCGTACCGTCGACCTCGCCCGTGGGCTACGAAATCTCGCGAGCTTCCCTAGACCAGTTCAGCAGCTTTTCTCGAAGCAACCTGGATCGATCCAATTCTCCAACCTCTTTAACCAAATCGCTCTCCACGGCGTAGCGAATACGCAAGGGGTTGGAGCCACCGAGGCGCTCGTGCGTGAACTCGCCGTCGACTATCTGCGTGTCGTCATGCTTGGTGACGGTCTCGCTGTAGACGCCGCCTCGCAGGGAGCCGAGGAAGATGATTGTGGCCGAGGGCGGCGGGTCAAAGAATCGAATCAGAAACAGCTCGTCGCCCCTACTCATCAAGAGCATTCCCGACGGTTCCTCGACGGGGTGGATCAAGTCGGGCGCGAAGTCGTCACCGAGCGACGTGCGGATAGCTCGGTGGAGCTGGTTCCGTAGCGCATCGTTGGACACGTATTCCTCGACTACATCGAACCAGTTACTCATCGCGCCTCAACACGTTCGGGTTGCCCCTGGGGCTCCTCGATGCCCGCCGAGACGGCCACTTGAAACCAGTCTAATCGCACTCACACCAGCGCAGGTAGTGCGAGCGCTCGTCCTCGGTCAGCGGCTCGACGATGATCGGCGACAGCGCGCAGTGCGCAGCCCGTGCTTGATCTTGCCAGGCGACCGGCTCCGAGCACCATGTGCGTGCCCGGAGCCGCACCTCGGGGCAGGTGAGCCGACGCGCTCGGCCGGGCTACGGCCGTTCAGATCCGCCCGAACGCTGCGTGCGATTCGCGCGACATCGGCCCGACCGTTCCTCAGCTCACCTCTAATGAGTCTGGCGGCTTACGGCTAGTTGACCGGGCCGCCGGGCGCGAGACCGACGAACGCGGCCACCGCCGTGCCGACCGCCTCGATTGGCCGCGCTCCCGACGCAACGGCTTTCCGATAGGCACTCTGTGCGTGCGGCAGCCTCTTCGCCATGACCTTCACGGCCACCGTGATCAGGGCCAGGCGGGCAAGCCGCCTCACTGTTCTTGATCCTCGGTCAGGTGCATCCGACGAGCGTAGCCGGCCCGCCGCTGGAGATCCCGTAACGTCGGCAGCTTCCTTGGCGTTTCGCTGGCCCTGATATCTCGGGCTGCCGCGAGTCGCGCGCTGGTTCTTCGGGCGTTACGGCGACCGGGTCATCGAGCCCGAACTCAAGCTCGTGTTCGCGTGCCTGCTCCTTCTGACGGTGCTCGCCGACGTGTCGAACGGGCATGCCGCTCTGCCGGCGTTTGTACTGGGGCTCGTGATGAGCCAGCACTACACTGATCACCGGGAGGAGCAGACAATTTCGTCGCTGTAATGGGGTCAACGCAGGCATCATCGACAAGACGCAGTTTTCGCTTCTCGTCACGGTCGTCGTTCTGTCCGCAGTGATACCGACCGCGATCGCCGAACGTTGGTTCCCGCCAGGCGCCGAGCGTGACCTCGGCGTCGATCGGCGCCGCGCGTACCAAGAGGCGGAGGAATACGTCCAGCCGGCCCGCTGTCGAGCGGCGCCGAACGGTGCGTTCACCTTTGACATATTGAACAACTTCGATATATTGAAGATTATCTATGCGAGCGCCTTCTCTCAATACCACTCACCACGACGGAGCTGGTGGGGTGCTGCGCTCCTCTACGAGCGCCATCCCTCTCTGATACGGAGGCCCATGCGACTGCAGAGCTGTTCAAGGCGCTTGCCGACCCTGCCCGGGTCAGGATCATGAACCTTCTAGCTACAGCTGAAGGCGAGCCGGTCTGCATCTGCAATCTCGTGGAACCCCTCCAGCTCTCGCAGCCAACCGTCTCGCACCACATGAAGAAGCTGCTCGACGTAGGTCTCGTGGAGCGCGAGCAGCGGGGGAAGTGGGCCTACTTCTCGTTGAGACGGGATGCGATCGAGAAGCTCGCGAACGTCGCCGACCTGAAAGGGGTGTGCTGCTAATGATCACGACAGCTGACGAACTGCGCGAGGAGGTGCGGCGCCGATACGCGGAGTCCGCCCGCGCGGTCACCGAGGGCAGCGGCGAGTGCGGGTGCGGTAGCGGCTCGTGCTGTGGTGAGGAGGCGGCAGCGAGCAACTTCGGCGAGGCGCTCTACGACGCGGAGCAGCGCGGCGAGCTCCCCGAGACGGCGACGCTGGCCTCGCTCGGGTGCGGCAACCCGACCGCGGTCGCCGAGCTGCGAGAAGGCGAGACCGTCCTCGACCTGGGGTCGGGTGGAGGTATCGACGTAATCCTCTCCGCGAAGCGCGTCGGATCGACCGGGACCGCCTATGGGCTCGACATGACCGACGAGATGCTCACGCTCGCAAGGCAGAATGCTCGGGACGCCGGCGTCACGAACGTCCACTTCCTGAAGGGCGTGATCGAGGAGATCCCGCTGCCAGCGGACTCCGTCGACGTCGTCGTCTCGAACTGCGTCATCAACCTCTCGGTCGACAAGCCAGCAGTGCTGGCCGAGATCGCACGTGTGCTCAAGCCAGGCGGGCGCATCGGAATCAGCGACATCGTCTCCGAGGACCGGCTCTCACCCGGGGAGCGCGCCGAGCGGGGAAGCTACGTAGGCTGCATCGCGGGTGCGCTCTCGAAGGGCGAGTACGAGGCGGGCCTGGACGCGGCCGGATTCGACGAGGTCAGCGTCCAGTTCACACACGGGGTTGCCGACGGGATGCACGGCGCGATCGTGAGAGCGGTGAAGGCAGCGGATCCCGTGGCACGAGGGCTTCCCGTCGTCCAGCCCGCAGCCGCAGCCGGCTGCTGCTGAGAAAGGACGCGTGTGAGTGTCGACCTGGTCGAGAAGCCAGCCGCCGCGACTGGCGACCCCGGTCATGAGGCGGTCGTCGCTCGGCTCTCGACCCTCGACCGCTTCCTGCCGCTCTGGATCGCGCTCGCGATGGCCGGTGGGCTCGTGCTCGGCACGATCGTTCCGAGTCTGAACGACTGGCTCGAGAAGCTGCAGATCGGAACGGTCTCGCTGCCCATCGCGATCGGCCTGCTTGTGATGATGTACCCGGTACTCGCGAAGGTGCGGTACGAGGACATCGGCCGCATGAGCGACGATGGCGTCGGCAACTGGCGCTTCTTCGGGACGTCGCTCCTTCTCTCCTGGATCGTCGGGCCGGCCCTCATGTTCGCGCTCGCGTGGCTCTTCCTCGCCGACCAGCCCGGGTATCGAACGGGCGTGATCATCGTCGGGCTCGCGCGCTGCATCGCCATGGTGCTCGTCTGGAACGACATCGCCCTGGGCGATCGCGAGCGCGCGGCGGTACTCGTCGTCTTCAACGCGCTCTTCCAGGTCGCCGCCTATGCCCTCCTCGGGTACTTCTACTTGACCACGCTTCCGGGCTGGCTCGGCTTCGACACGCAGGGCTTCGAGGTCGGGATCTGGGAGGTCGCGAGGACGGTGCTCGTGTTCCTCGGGATCCCGCTTGCAGCGGGCTTCCTCACCCGACGGATCGGGATCCGACGGCGCGGTCGCGAGTGGTACGAGCAGCACTTCATCCCGCGCATCGCGCCCTGGACGCTGTACGGGCTCCTCTTCACGATCGTGCTGCTCTTCGCGATCCAAGGCGACGAGATCACGTCGTCGCCGCTCGACGTGGCGCGGATCGCGCTGCCGTTGCTCGTCTACTTCGCCGTCATGTGGCTCCTCGGGTTCGGGTCTGGCCGGGTCATGGGCTTCCCGTACCCACAGACTGCGGCCCTCTCATTCACGGTCGCCTCGAACGACTTCGAGCTCGCGATCGCCGTGGCTGTAGGCGTCTTCGGCGCAGCGTCCGGGCAGGCGCTCGCTGGGGTCGTTGGCCCGTTGATCGAGGTGCCCGTCCTCGTCGGGCTCGTCTACGTCGCGCTCTGGTTGCGGAGGCGGCTCACCTGGCCCGCCGGCCGCCCACTCGCCGAGGAGCCGGCATGAGTCGCGTGCTCTTCGTCTGCGTGCACAACGCCGGACGATCGCAGATGTCTCAGGCGCTCTTTGAGCTCGCAGCCAGCGGACGTCACGAAACCCGGTCCGCAGGCAGCGATCCGGGAGTGCAGGTTCACCCGGAAGTTGTCGAGGTCATGCAAGAGCTTGGCGTGGACGTGAGCGGTCGCACGCCGCACCGACTCGACCGCACCGACGCCGAATGGGCAGACGTCGTCGTGACGATGGGTTGCGGGGACGCGTGCCCGTTGATCCCGGGGAAGCGGTATATCGACTGGGACCTGCCCGATCCCAAGGGACTGCCGACGGATGAGGTTCGCGCGATTCGGGACGAGATCGGCGGCCGCGTGCGCGAGCTGGTCGAACAGCTCGACACGGGCTGAGCGACGGCGGCTGCCCCGGGCCGCGACTCCCCCGCCGGACGGCCCGTTTTGGGGGCCACGCTTGACGCCGCGAAAAGCGGGGACAGACGACGCGCGGGCGGGCCGTGACAGCGGCGGACGTGATCGCCGCCGCACGAGACACGCTCGGCGTTCGTCAGGTGTACGTCGACCTCGGGTTCGGCTCGTCGCCGAAGCCGCGGAAGCCGCATCGGAGCTGGAAGCCGACGCGCGGACTCGAACCGCGGACCCCTTCATTACGAGTGAAGTGCTCTACCAGCTGAGCTACGTCGGCGAGGCCGTCTGAGTGTAGCGGCGGGCGCGCGGCCGCTAGGCGCGCGCGATGATGCGGTCGTACGTCTCGCCGTAGATGAGCCCGCGGACGTTCTCCGACTCGAGGAAGTCGCGCGGGAAGCCGAGGCGCTCGCTCCCGGCCTCGTCGATCGCGTCCAGCTCGGCCGGCTCGAGTTCGATGCCGGCAGCGCCGAGGTTCTCGACGATCTGCTCCTCCCGCGTGGCGGCGACGAGCGGGATCACGGTCGGCGGGGCCGGGCGCTGCCTCGCCCACGCGATCGCGACCTGCGCCGGAGTGCAGCCGCGCTCGCGCGCGACGCCGACGACGGCGTCGACGACTCCCGCCACCCGCTCCGACACGCCGTCCTCGGGCCAGCGGCGCTCGTCGTCGGGCTTCCCGGTGAGGATCCCGGCCTCGAGGACGCCCCAGGTCACGACCGCGAGGCCGAGCGACGCCGCCATCGGGAAGAGCTCCCGCTCGGGCTGGCGGCCGGCGGCGCTGTACGGCACCTGTAGCGCGACGAACGGGCTCCAGCCGCGCAGGTCGGCGAGCGTGTTCGCCTGCGAGACGACCCACGCGGGCGAGTCGGAGATCCCGACGTGGAGGACCTTCCCGAGCCGCACCTGGTCGTCGAGCGCGCGGACTGCCTCCTCGATCGGCGTCGTCGCGTCGCGCATGTGCAGGTAGAGGAGGTCGACGTAGTCGGTGCGCAGGCGGCGCAGGCTCTGCTCGAGCGCGCGCACGAGGCTCTTGCGGTGGTTCCCGCCCGCGTTCGGGTCGCCCGGGTCGAGCGACAGCGTGTACTTCGTCGCGATGACGAAGCGGTCGCGATCGCCGTGCGTGAGCTCGCCGACGAACTCCTCGCTCGAGCCGTCCGTGTAGTTCGACGCCGTGTCGACGAAGTTGCCGCCGACCTCGACGAAGCGATCGAGGATCCTGCGACTCTCGTCGAGGTCGGCGCCCCAGTCCCAGTCGGTCCCGAACGTCATCGTCCCGAGCGCGAGCTCGGAGACCCGGAGGCCGCTGCGGCCGAGGAGGTGGTACCGGAGGGACGTCATTCTGTTCGAATATTATCGAATTGATACTATGTTCGTCAAATGAGTGAGATACCGGTCCGCGACGTCATGCCCTGGCCGCCCCGGCTCGCGGTCGAGGTGGAGGCGCGCCCCGCGCTCGAGCTCCTCGTCGGGCTCTCGGCGGCCACGTCGGCAGCCGAGCCGCACGAGGAGACCTGGGCGTGGCCGCGCGCGGGCTGGAGCGAGGAGCTCGGCGACGCCGTCGCCGCCTGCGGCGAGCGCTCGGGCGAGGCCTGGCTGCACCTGCTCGGGCTCGCGCTCGAGCTGGACCCCTCCCCCGCGCGAGAGTTCGTCGAGGCGCTCGACGGCATCGACGCGCTCGAGCTCCGCCGCCACCTGGTCGGCGTGTACGTCCCTGCCTGGGTCACGCTCGTCGGCGCCGACATGCTCGAGTCGGCGGCTGCGGGCGACGAGCCTGCGATCGCGGCCTTGCTCGACCACCCGCGCTACTACGGGACGCGCGCGCGCGAGTCGCTCTCGGCACTCCTCGCCGTCTCGGCGCAGGAGACGAAGGACCGTCTCCTCGCGACGCTCCGGCCTTTCGCCGACGAGGTCTTCGCGCCGCGGGAGGCCGAGGTGATGGACCGGCTCCACGCCGAGGCGGAGGCGACGCGAGCGCGGGCCGAGGTCCTCGCCTCGCGCGAGCTGATCGCAGCCGTGACGCGCGGCTACCTGTACGACCCCGAGCCCGAGTTCGAGCGGGTCGTGCTCGTTCCACACGAGGGCGCCCGGCCGCTCCTCCTCCTCTGCCAGCACCGCGACGCGCGGGTCATCTGCTACCCGCTGCCGCAGGAGCGGCTCGATCCGGAGGCGGAACTCGCCGAGCGCGCTGTCGCGGTCGGTCGCGCGATCGGGGACGCGCGCCGCGTTCGCATCCTCCGGCGCCTCGTCGAGGCGGACGCCACCCTCGACGAGCTCGCCGAGGCAGTCGGGCTCGCGCGGTCGACGACGCACCACCACCTGACGCAGCTCCGGACGGCCGGGCTCGTGGCGCTCCGCGGCAACGCGCGCGGCTACTGGTACGCGCTGCGCCCGGATGGGCTCGCGGACGCGCAGCGCGCGATCGGCGAGCTCGCCCTGCCGCCCGCGCGCTAACCGCTGCGGCGGCGAGACGTCGGAATCCCCGCGCCGTGGCCGGGCCGGCCGCCTGTCGTCCCGCCCCAGCCGTTCCCCGGGGCGAGGAGGACGGGAGCAGGCCCGGCGGCGGCGCTGCCTCGGTCAGCGCCTCGTCAGCCGGTACGGGATGACGTCGTTCTCGAGCGGGAGCCGGTACTTGTCCGGGTCGTCGTGGCGGTACGGCTGCGACGGCAGGTTGATGAACGCCGCCTCCTCGTGGCCGACGTTCTGGACCGCGTGCCAGACGCCGGCCGGGATGCTCACGAGAGCCCGGTCGTGGCCGCCGAGGTGGAGGACGTTGAGCCGCCCGAAGGTGTCGGAGTCGGTGCGAGCGTCGTGGAGGACGATGCGCAGCGTGCCCGAGTAGGCGAACAGCCGGTCGTTCTGCTCCCGGTGCAGGACCCAGCCCTTGATCTGCCCGGGGCGGATCGTGACGTGGTAGACGTAGACGAGCGGGTCCTCGGAGAACCCCCAGCGCAGGTCGTAGACCTCGCAGATCGACCCGCGCTCGTCCGCGTGCGTCGGCGGCCGTCGGAGCTCGACGCCCGCGATCGGCTCCTGGAGGGGCTCACCCTCGGCCGAGACCGAGGGGCTGTCCTTCCGTGCGTACTCGAGGCCTTCGTACTCCGCGGGGACCGTCGCCACGGCGGGAGCATACTCAGCGGCGCAGCAGCAACCGTCGCAGTCGCCAGGTGCGGCTCGAGCGCACCGCCTGCACGTTCCGCTGCTCGCTCCGGGCCCACAGGTGGTAGTCCTCGGCGGCCCTCGTCGTCGCCCGCCGGAGCAGGACGTCGAGCTCGTCGGCGAACCCGGCATCGCGCGAGCGACGGAGCCACTCCGCGAGTGCAGCGGCGCGCTGCTCCTCCGGTATCTCCTTCCAGAACGGGTCCGGGAAGTTGAGGCACGTCAGCCGCTCGCCCATCCTCGCGCGCAGGCCGGGGAGGTCGAGCCACTGCCGCCACATGTGGTGGTCGGTCGGCATCCCGGCCGGCGTCGTCCGCCAGCCGAAGGGGAGCCGCCGGTAGGCCTCGAGCGTGTGCGCGACCCCGGTCAGGCCGACCGAGCCGACGCGCTCGCGCCCGGCCTCGCGGAACTCCGGCCGCCCGTAGTTCCAGGGGAAGACCTCGAGCTCGCCGTCCGCGAGGATCCGCGCCGACACCGGGTGGGCGAAGTCCGCCTCCTCGAGCAGCCTGCCCATCTCGGCCGCGTGGTCGCGGAGCAGGAGGTCGTCGTCGGAGAGGTAGCAGACGATCCTGCCCGCGGCCTCCCGCAGCACCTCGTGCCGGTACGCCTCGCCGTTCCGAGGCCCCTTCGGGAAGTCGAAGAAGCGGACGCGCGGGTCGTCCTCGTAGCGGGCGACGACCTCCCGGGTCTCGTCCTCGACGCCGTCGCCGACGACGAAGAGCTCCACGGTCGCCCCCTCCTGGTCGAGCGCGCTCGCGAGCGCGTGCGGGAGGAGCGGGGCGTGACGATGGGTCGGGACGAGGATCGTCGCGTCGACCATGGGGACTAGATGGTCGAGGCGCGGGCGTGGACGCCGGAGAGCTCGCGCCGCAGCCGGACGAAGAGCGCCTCGAGCGCGAGCGAGGGGTTCAGGTTGAACTCCTCGAGCGCGCGCCACGTCTCCCGCACCGCCTCGGCCGCGGCGACCGCGCCGTGGCCGAAGTCCGCCGCCGCGTCCTCGCGCAGCTCGTCGAGCCGGTCCGCGTGCACGGCGGCGCTCTCGGCGCCCGCCTGCAGCACGACGAGGTCCCGATACCAGGCCTCGAGCCCCTCGAGCGCGGCGAGGAGCTCGTCCCGCTCGGCCCCGCGCTGGGCGCGCCGCACGCGCTGCTCCGCGTCGCGCGCCGGGAGGTCGACGGCCTCGAGCGCCGCCTCCTCGCGCACCTTCGCCTCCTGCCCCAGCTCGTCCGCGCCGGCAAGCAGGACGCGCGCGGCGTCGCTCGGCTCGAAGTCCTCGTCGCGGTAGACCGAGCGCGCGACCTCGATCAGCGCGTCGCGGCGGTCGGCGGAGGCGGGGTCGAGCAGCCGGCGCGCACGGTCGAGCCGGCCCGAGGACGCGCGAGCGAGCGCACGCGCCTCGTCCTCGCCCCGGTCCGGCGCGTTCGCAGCGACCCAGTCGCGCACCGCCTTCTCGGAGAGGCGGCGGAACGGCACGAGCTGGCAGCGGGAGAGGATCGTCGGCGGCAGCGGGCCGAGCTCGCTCGCAACGAGCACGATGACCGCGTACGGCGGTGGCTCCTCGAGGTCCTTGAGCAGCGCGTCCGCCGCGTCCTCGTTCATGCGCTGCGCGTCGAGGACGACGTAGACGCGTCGGTCTGCCTCGAACGGGCGCATGTGCAGGTCGTGGCGCAGCGCCCGCACGTCGTCGATGCGGATCATCTCCCCGAGCGGCTCGAGGAGGTACAGGTCGGGATGCGTCCGCGCGAGCACCCGGCGCTCGTCGCCGAGCAGCGCGGCCGCGAACGCGAACGCCGCCGTCCGCTTGCCGACGCCCGCCGGGCCGTGGAGCAGGTAGGCGTGCGCCGGCCCTTCGGCGAGCGCGGCACGCGAGCAGGCGTTTCGCCTCGGGCTGCTCAGGAACGGACGCGAAGGGCTCCATACACCTCCTCGGCCAGCTCCTCGGCGGGCAGCGTCCCGTCGAGCGCGACGATCCGCTCGGGGAAGCGGGCGGCGAGCTCACGGTAACCGGCATCCACGCGGGCGCGGAAGTCGTCGCCCTCCCGCTCCAGCCGATCGTGGTCACGGGTCAGGCGCCCCGGTGCCTCGGCCGGGTCGAGCAGGAGCAGGAACGTGCGGTCGGGCAGCAGCCCGCCGACGGCGTCGAGGTTGAGCTCGAGCACGCGCTCGAGGCCCGAGCCCGCGCCCGACGCCCTGGTATGCGACCGAGGAGTCGACGTAGCGGTCGCAGACGACCGAGGCGCCGCGCTCGAGCGCGGGCCGGATCACCTCGTCCACGTGCTGAGCGCGCGAGGCCGCGTACAGCAGGGCCTCCGCCCACGGCGACACGTGCCCACCGTGGAGAACGAGGTCGCGCATGCGCTCGCCGAGCTCCGTCCCGCCCGGCTCGCGCGTCGCCACGACCTCCTCGCCGCCGGCCTCGAGCCGCGCGCGCAGGAGCTCCGCCTGGGTCGACTTGCCCGAGCCGTCGAGGCCCTCGAAGGAGACGAACATGCCGACGCCATCCTATGGTCGACCTCCACGTGGTTTCGCACCAGCAACACGCGGCCGCGAAGGCGGCCGCCTTCGGGGAGCTTGCGCCCGGAAGCCGCGCTAGCGGTTCCGGGCTTGCCTGGACATAGGATGCGGCCCGTGCGCGTGGTCGTGACAGGAGGCGCCGGGTTCATCGGCTCCCACGTGGTGGACGCGCTCGTCGCGCGCGGCGACGAGGTCGTCGTCGTCGACTCCCTCGTCACGGGGAAGCGGGTGAACGTGCCCGACGAAGCCCGGCTCGAGGTCCGCGACATCCGCGAGCCGCTCGAGGACGTCTTCGACGAGCGCCGCCCGGAGGCGGTCTTCCACCTCGCCGCGCAGGCGGACGTGCGCGTGTCGGTCGAGCAGCCGGTGTACGACGGCGAGGTGAACGTCGTCGGGACCCTCCGCGTGCTCGAGGCGGCTCGCCCGCACGGCGCCCAGGTCGTCTTCAGCTCCACCGGCGGCGCGATCTACGGCGAGTGCGACGACGGGCCCGCGGTCGAGAGCAAGGCGCTGACCCCGCTCTCGCCGTACGGGACCGCGAAGCTCGCCGGGGAGGAGTACCTGCGCACGTACAACCGCCTCCACGGGACGACCCACGTCTCGCTCCGCTTCGGCAACGTGTACGGCCCGCGCCAGGACCCGCACGGCGAGGCCGGCGTCGTCGCGATCTTCCTCGGTGCGCTCGCGCGCGGCGAGCAGGCGAGCATCTTCGGCGACGGCCTGCAGAGCCGCGACTACGTGTACGTCGGGGACGTGGCCCGCGCGACCGTGTCCGCGCTCGGTCAGGAGGGCGGCGTCTTCAACGTCGGGGACCGGGCGCGAGACCTCGGTCGTCGACCTCTACGAGCTCTGCCGCCGCGTCGCGAGGTCGGAGCAGCCCGCCGCACATGCACCCGCGCGCCTCGGCGAGCTCCAGCGCAGCGTCCTCGACACCGAGCTCGCTTCCTCCGAGCTCGGCTTCCGGGCGATGGTCGAGCTCGAGGACGGGCTGCAGGCGACGTGGGAGTGGGTCTCAGGCGACCCAGAGCTTTCTGGCGAACGCGGCGCCGGCGACGGCGCCGACGGCTCCTAGCGTCACGAGCGTCCCCGTCCGCAGGGCCGGCCTCCCGGCGAGCAACGTCGCACCCGCGATGAGGATCGGGAAGTCGACCATCACGAAGCGGACCATGCTCTGGAGCGGGATCGCGGCCCCCGGTGCCGACGTCGCGATCGCGAGCGACGTCACCGAGAAGAGCGCGAACGGCAGACCGAGGCGCCGGTACGCGACGACCGTGAGCGCGATCGCCACCGCGAGCGCGGTCAGGTCGACGAGGTTCGTAGATCGCGAGCTGCGACTGCTGGAGCTCGAGCGTGTCGGTGATCGAGTACGGCACGCCGGGCGTGCGGACGCGGCCCGGGAGCGAGGCGAGCCCGTCGATGTTGCGCACCGTCTCCCGGACGCCCTCGTAGATCCCGCCGAGCGGACCGAGCGGCGAGGCGGCCCGGTCCCAGAACCGCTGCGCGTGCGTGAATGCGAGCGAGTCGCCGAGGGCGCGGTCGAACACGAGCGCGACGGACGCGAGCGCCATGCAGGGCAGGAGCACGACCGGCGCGAGCTGCCCGATCTGCGCTCGGGTCCTCGGCCAGAAGAGCGCGACGAGGGCGGGGAGGAGGGCGAGCCCCATCGGCCGCGTCGCGACCGCGAGCCCCGCGAGCACACCCGCGAGCCAGGGCCGCCCGCGGAGCCCTGCGAGGAACGACGTCGTCGCGAGGGCGAGGAAGAGCCCTTCCGAGTAGGCAGAGGTGAAGACGAACGCGGTCGGGTAGAGCGCGAGCAGCAGGACGCTGTCGCGCGCCACCGCCTCGCCGGCCGCGTGTCTCGCGATCGCGTGGAGCGCCCACGCCCCGACGCCCGCGGCGGCGAGCGAGAGAAGGACGCCGGCGACGAGGTTCGACCCGAGGACGAATCCGAGCGCCCTGACGAGGCCCGGGTAGAGCGGGAAGAACGCGGCCGAGGCCTCGCTGTAGCCGTCGTCGGCGATGTCGAGGTACCAGTCGCTGTCCCACTGCGCGAAGGCGCCGAAGACGTAGTCGGTGATCGGGTCGTAGGCGCCGTGGGCGAGGACGACGCTCGTCGACGGGATCACCCACAGGAAGGCGAGGGCGGTTCCGAGGAGGTACGCGACCCGGATGGCGACGAACGTCCCAGCCGGGTGCCGGAGCACGCGCACCGCGCAAGGGTAGTGCTCCGTCTGGAAGGAGTGCTGCGCCGGCGGGCGAAACGAGCGCACGTGGACCACCCGCTGAGCGCGTCCGAAGCCCTCGTCCGCCCCTGGCGGACCGCCGCCTACGTCGCCGTCGCGATCGCCGCGCTCGAGCTCGTCCTCCTGCTCGTGATCGGCGGCGGGGAACTCCTCGACGCGGCCTCCGCGCGCCTCCAGCTCGAGGCGAGAGACCGCGCCCTCGCCTCCCCCCGCGACTCGCAGCAGCCCTCCGTCCGTAAGCCCGAGCCAGCCCCCGCCGCCAAGCGCCCGCGCTCCGCCACCGTTGTCCTCGTCCTCAACGGGAACGGACGCACGGGCGCGGCGGCGGCTGCGGCCGCCCGCGTGAGGGGCCGCGGCTACAAGATCGGGCGCGTCGGCAACGCCTCGCGGAGCGACTTCGCGCGCAGCATCGTCATGTACCGGCCGGGGTTCGCCGGCGAGGGCCGACGGCTCGCAAGGGACCTCGGCGTGAAGCAGGTCGGACCGCTCGACGGGATGCGCCCGGGCGACCTCGGCCGCGCGCAGGCCGTCTTCATCCTCGGCGCCTAGCTCGATACAGGCCTGCCACGACACAAACGCAGCGGCGGCGAAGCCGACGCCTTCACGGTTGTCGCGCGACCGGACGTTCCCGCTCGGGAACGTCCGGTCTAGCGCACTAGGAGCGCTCGCAGGCGCCCGCGTTCACGGCGTCGCGGGCGACGTCGAGCGGGCCGCCCGGGGTCCACTGGCTCCCGGACGGGTCGAGCGTGTACGACTCGTTGAGGAACGCGTACGCGGCGCACATCCGCTGCCGCGCCTCGAACTCGAAGAGGCCGAGCGCGTACCACGTCTCCGGGTTGTCCGGCTGCAGCTCGGCCGCCTGCACGTAGCGGCCCTCGGCCTTGCGGAGGACCCCGCGGCGCTCCTCGAGCCGGGCGAGCGCCCAGAGAGGCTCGACCGAGAGCGGGTTGAGGAACCGGGCCCACTGCGCGCGGTCGCGTGCGCGCTCGAAGTCCCCGTCGTCGAGCGCACGGGTCGACGCGCGCACGGCGCGGTCGGCGAGCCGCGGCATCGAGAACGACACGAGCGCGAGGACCGCGGCCAAGGCCGCGCCGACGGCGAGCCACGGCGCCCTCGCGACCGCGCGAGGGGCACGACCCGCGGCGGCGAGCACCCCGAGCGAGAGGAGCGTCGGGGCCGTGACGGCGAGGAAGTCCCAGCTGTAGTCGACGAGCGCGTGGAGGAAGTACGCCGCCGGCGCCGCCACGAGTGCGACCGCCGCCGCGCGCTCGTCACCCTCGAGGCGCCGCACGGCACAGGCGCACACCCATGCACCTGACGCAACGAGGAGGACGAAGAGGCCGAGCGCGACGAGGCCGCCGTCGGACAGCTGCTGCAACGGCACGCTGTGGGGCTGGAGCACGTTGCGCGCGTCGACACGAAAGCGCTTGCGCGCGACCTCGAAGGAGCCGGCGCCCGCCCCTTCGGGCGCGTTGCCCGCGTACACGTCCCGCGCCTCGTTCCACCAGCACCAGCGGTTGTTCGGATCGAGCGAGCCGAGCCGGCCCGGGTCGTTCACGACCTCCGAGCACGAGCGTCCGGAGGAGACCGCGTCGGCGACCCCGACGCCGAGTGCGACCACCGACGCGACGAGGCACACGAGCGCGATCGCGACGAGAGCGCGGACGCTCGTGCGGCGGGCCGACTCCCCGAGCCTCGGGACGACGAGCGTCGCGAGCAGGACCGCGAGACCCGCGCCCACGAGCGCGAGCACGCCGAAGACCGTCCCGTCCGCCTCCCGGTCGGCGCGCAAGGCGACGTCCTCGACGAGCGCCGGGCGGGTGAACGCCCACGCGCCGACCAGCACGGCCGGGCCGGCGGAAGCGGCGAGCAGGAGCCCTCCCTCGACGCGCTCGCGCGAGAGCGCGAGCCACAGCGCGACGACCACGGCACCCGCGAGCACGCCGGCACGAGAGAGCGTGAGCAGGAGCGCGAGCGTCGCCGCGTACGTGAGCAGCGCTCCGCCGACGCGCACGAGCGCCCGGCGGCCCGTGGACGCCCCGAGCCAGAGCCCGAGCACGATCGCGACGTCCGCGAGCAGCGCGAGCGCGTTCCAGTACCCGACCGGCTCCTTCAGGCGCGCGACCCGGTCTCCCTGTGGGTCGAGCGAGGGCACAGCCTTCGCGAGGAGCGCCCACACGAGCACGACCGCGGTCACGAGCGCGAGGAGCGACGCGCCGTAGCGCGCAGCGAAGCGTCCTGCGGCCCCGGCGAGCACGATCCCGAGCCCGAGGAAGGCGGCGTACGCGAGCCCCTTGTTGAAGACGTCCCAGCTCCGGTCGGGGACGATCGACCAGACCACCGTCGCCCCGGTCCAGGCCACGAGCGCGACCGTCGCCGCGACGAGCACGCCGCCCGAGCGCCCGCTCCGCGGCGGCGCGAGGCGGCCGAGCGCCATCGCGACCAGCGCACCGAGGAGCAGGAGGACGGCCGCGCCCCCGACCGGCAGGACGGCGCCGAAACCGGACGCGTCGCCGGCGACCGCGGCCCAGAGGACGACCATCCCGACCAGCCCCGCGAAGACGACCGCTCCGGTCCCGGGCGCCTCACCCGACGACTCCGGCGCCCGGTCCATGGCGGGCGACGCTACCATCGGCGCGACCGTTTGTCGGCCGCCGAAGCAGGGTAAACGCGGGTGCCGTCTAACAGATCGTTTACTCTGCCCAAACGCCCGGATCACCTCGAGCCGGAAGACTCGTCTCAGGCGCTTCCGGCCTCCCCCTGTGACACCGCCCCAGCACATCTCCCGTACCGCGCACGCGCTCGTAGCCGCGGTCGTCGTGCTTGCGAGCGCGTTCGTCGCGCTCGCGATCTCCGCCCCGGCCGACGCCGCGGCGAAGACCGCGTGCGGCGACAAGGTGCTTGCGGACTGGTTCGACAACGGGCGGATCGACCGCCTTTACCCACTCCACTGCTACGAGGACGCGATCGACGCGATCCCGGACGACCTGCGCGACTACGCGGACGCCGAGCAGGTCATCTCCCGCGCGCTGCAGAGCGCACTGCGCGGACAGCTCGCACCGGGTGGGCGCGACCCGACGCCGGGCTCCGACGGAGGCACGGCCCCACCGGGCGGACCAGGATCGGGCGGCCCCGACGACCCGAACGGATCCGGCACGGGCGGCGCGATCGCCGCCCCCGACGTCGACACCTCCGCCCCGTCCTCGGTGCCGATCCCGCTCCTCGTCCTCGGCGGCATGTCGCTCGCGCTGCTCGCGGCGGGCGGTCTCGGGTACCTCTCCCGCCGCCGCCAGGCAGCGGACGAGAGCGACCCGCCGGACGACTTCGTCGGCTAGCCCGACGCTCGTTTCGCGACGGCTCGCACCGGGTACGCGCTCAGCGCAATCGTGCGCGCCGTCGCTCGCCTGCTCGTCGCCGTCGTCGCGTCACTGACGACGTTCGGCCTCGCCCACCCGGCTGCCGGAGCAGCGCCGTGCGACCAGCAGGTGCTGCGCGACTGGTTCGCGGACGGCCGCGTCGACCGCACGTACGAGCTCGAGTGCTACCAGGTCGCAGTGGAGAGCCTCCCTTCCGACCTCCGCGACTACACGAACGCGCAGCAGGAGATCGAGCGCGCGCTGCAGAGCGCCGTCCGCTCCGACGACGCACACGAGGCGAGCGCCGAGACGTCCTCGTCCGACTCGCCTGACTACCTGGTGCCCGCACTCGCCGCCGCGGCGACCGTCGCGGTTGCGGGAGGGGGCGTGTGGTACGCACGGAGGGCACGGACGGCGCGCCCCGACGACGGCCCCGGCTGACGCGACCGCAAGGAGCGCGGAAGCTACAATGTCGGGGTCGTGCCCGCCCGCGAAAATACCTGCAAATTGCGCAAAAACAGTGCCATCCGACGGCCGCCCTACCATCCCGGGTCCGCTCGCATGACGCACGTCGCCCATCCGGGCGGGAGGATCTGATGTCGGACACGGCCCGGGAGGAAGCGATGGCAACGACGCCGCAGGCAGAAGAGACCCCCCAGACGACCGCGAGCGAGCGGGAGGTCGTGAACACGGTCGTCGAGGAGGAGGCGAGCGTCGCCCCGCGTCGCTACTTCACGATCCCCGGCCGCGACCCGTTCGAGGAGGTCGAGTGGGAGCTCCGCCACGCGTTCATCCCGGGCAAGGACGGCCCAGCGTTCGAGCAGAAGGACGTCGAGTTCCCGAAGTTCTGGTCGCAGACCGCGACGAACATCGTCGCGCAGAAGTACTTCCGCGGCCGTATGGCCTCCCCCGAACGCGAGCGCTCCGTCAAGCAGATGATCGGCCGCGTCGTCGACACGATCGGCGGCTGGGGTCGCGAGGGCGGCTACTTCGCGACCGATGAGGAGGCCGACACGTTCGAGGCCGAGCTGAAGGCGATCCTCGTCAACCAGTACGCGTCCTTCAACTCCCCGGTCTGGTTCAACGTCGGCTTCGAGGCGAGGCCGCAGTGCAGCGCCTGCTTCATCCTCTCGATCGACGACTCGATGGAGTCGATCCTCGACTGGATCCGGCGCGAGGGGATCATCTTCCGCGGCGGCTCCGGCTCCGGCGTCAACCTCAGCCGGCTCCGCTCCTCGAAGGAGCAGCTCTCGAAGGGCGGCTACGCGTCGGGTCCCGTCTCCTTCATGCGCGGCGCCGACGCCTCCGCCGGCACGATCAAGTCCGGCGGCAAGACCCGGCGCGCGGCGAAGATGGTGGTGCTCGACGTCGACCACCCGGACGTCGAGGAGTTCATCTGGTGCAAGGCCAAGGAGGAGCGCAAGGCGCGCGTCCTCGAGGCGGCGGGCTACGACATGACGCTCGACTCGCCCGACTGGGCCTCGATCCAGTACCAGAACGCGAACAACTCGGTCCGCGTGACGGACGCCTTCATGGAGGCGGTCGTCGAGGGCAAGGAGTGGAACCTCACCGCGCGCACGGACGGCTCCGTCGTCGAGACGACCGACGCGCGCTCGCTTCTCCGGCAGATGGCCGAGGCCGCGTGGGAGTGCGCCGACCCGGGCGTCCAGTACGACACGACGATCAACACCTGGCACACGCTCCCGAACACGAGCCGCATCAACGCGTCGAACCCGTGCTCGGAGTACATGTCGATCGACGACAGCGCGTGCAACCTCGCCTCGCTCAACCTCCTCAAGTTCCGCAAGGAGGACGGCGAGCTCGACATCGAGGCGTTCGAGCACGCCGTCGACGTCGTCTTCCTCGCGCAGGAGATCGCGGTCGGCTACTCGTCGTACCCGACGCCCGAGATCGACGGGAACGCGAAGGCGTACCGGCAGCTCGGGCTCGGCTACGCGAACCTCGGCGCGCTCCTGATGGCGCGCGGGCTCCCGTACGACTCGGACGAAGGTCGCGCCTATGCGGCCGCGATCACCGCGCTGATGACCGGACGCGCGTACCGCAAGTCGGCCGAGGTCGCGAAGCGCATGGGCCCGTTCGCCGGCTACCGGCCGAACGCGGCCGCGATGACCGGCGTCATCGCGAAGCACCGCGCCGCGGTCGGGAACATCGACCACGCGAGCTCGGTGCCGGACGACCTGCTCGCCGCGGCCCGCCGCGCGTGGGACGACGCGCTCGACCTGGGCGAGGTCTCCGGCTGGCGGAACGCGCAGGCGACCGTCCTCGCTCCGACCGGGACGATCAGCTTCATGATGGACTGCGACACGACCGGGGTCGAGCCCGACTTCTCGCTCGTGAAGTCGAAGAAGCTCGTCGGCGGCGGCGAGATCACGATCGTGAACAAGACCGTGCCGATGGCGCTCGGCAAGCTCGGCTACGCGCCGAACGAGATCGAGGAGATCACCGCCTACATCGACGAGCGGAACACGATCGTCGGCGCCCCGTACGTCAAGACCGAGCACTACCCGGTCTTCGACTGCGCGATCGGCGAGCGCGCGATCCACTACATGGGCCACGTGAAGATGATGGGCGCCGTCCAGCCCTTCATCTCGGGCGCGATCTCGAAGACGGTCAACCTCCCCGAGGAGGTCACGGTCGACGAGATCTCGCAGCTCCTGATCGAGTCCTGGCAGCTCGGCGTGAAGGCGATCGCGATCTACCGCGACAACTGCAAGGTCGCGCAACCGCTTTCGGGGAAGGCCGACGCGGGCGCCACGACGCTTCCGCCGGTGGCCGGCGTCGTCTCGCCGCTGCCCCAGCGCCGCCGGCTCCCCGACGACCGCGTCGAGGTCGGCCGCAAGTTCAAGGTCGGCGAGTACGAGGGCTACATCCACGTCGGCCTCTTCGACGACGGGACGCCCGGCGACATCTTCGTGGACATCGCGAAGGAGGGCACGACCCTCGCCGGCCTCATGAACTCGTTCATGATCTCCGTCTCGCTCGGCCTCCAGTACGGCGTGCCGCTCGAGGTGTACGTCTCGAAGTTCAGCCACATGCGCTTCGAGCCCTCGGGCATGACGAACGACCCGGACATCCGCGTCGCGAAGTCGATCGTCGACTACATCTTCCGCTGGATGGGGAAGAAGTTCCTCTCCACCGACCAGCAGGAGGAGGCCGGCATCCTCACCGCCGAGGTGAAGGCGCGGCTCGCGGCGGCGTACAGCGATTCGGGCTCGGACGCGCAGGCCGCGGTGGCCGCGCTCGATGCGCCCCCGCCCGGCCAGACGGCCCTCTTCAACCAGTGGGAGGACGCCGTCGAGTGCGCGAAGTGCGGCGGCCGGATGGTCAGGACGGGGTCCTGCTACACGTGCCGCGACTGCGGGACCAACACCGGCTGCTCGTAGCTCGCTGACACTCGAGTTTCGAAGGAGCCGCGGAGACGCGGCTCCTTCGCCGTGGGGCAGGCTGGCCTACGACACGGACTCGGGCGTAGCCGCCGGATCCTCGGTCTCGAGCTTCCGGTCGCCCAGGCTCGGTAGGACGCGAAGGGCAGGACTGAGCGTGGCGACGATCGCGGCGAGGACGGCGACCCCGACGAAGAAGCAGACGGCGAGCCGGGGCGACGTCTCGCTGAGCAGGAAGCCGGCAACGAGGGGACCGACCGGAGCGACGAGCAGGACGATCGTCCGGAAGACGCTTCCGACCCGGCCGACGAGCCGGTCCGGCGTGAGCGCCAGCTGGTACCCGATGACGACCGAGTCGGTCGAGGGGATCGCGAGGGCGGCCGGGACGAGGCTCGCGGCGAGCACGTAGACGTTCGGCCAGACGACGAAGAGGAGTGGGATCGGCCACATCCAGAGCTCGAGGAGGAGCACGGCCCGCGTCGGAAGCGCCCTGCGGATCTGCGGCGAGATGGCCGAGCCGACCAGCACGCCGACGCCGAACGAGGCGACGAGCGCCCCGACCGCGGACCCGGAGAGCCCCTCCTCCTCGGCGATAACGACGAGCGCGAGCGTGTACCCGAGCGCCACGAAGCCGAGCGGCGCAAAGACGAGTGTCGTCACGCGCAGGAACGGGTGGTGCCAGAGGAAGCGAAAGCCCTCGAGCAGCTGCTCTCGGAGACGTCCCGCCTCCTCGTCGCGCTCCTCCTGGAAGGGCGTCCGCATTGCGAGCAGGAAGACGGTCGAAAAGGCGTACGAGACCGCATCGGCGACGAACGGAAGCGAGCGCGCGAGCCCGAAGAGCGCCCCGCCGAGAGGCGGTCCGGCGACGTTGATCGCAGCCCGTCGGCCCGTCACGACGTTGATCGCGGCAGGAAGCTGATCGGCGGGCACGACCGAGCGCATGGCGCCGGACTCCGAGGCCTGGAAGAACGACGCTCCCGTTCCCTCCAGGAAGGCGGCGAGCGCGATCATCCAGAAGGTGACCTCCCCGGTCACGATCGCCGCCGCGAGGGCGGACATCGTCGCGAGTCGCAGGACGTCCGAGGCGATCATCAGGCGCTTGCGGTTCCAGCGATCCGCGACGAGGCCCGCGGGCAGAGCGAACACCGCGCTCGAGGCGAGCCGTGCGAAACCGACGATCCCGGCCTGCGTGGCGGACCCCGTGAGGGCCAGCACGAGGAGCGGGTAGGCGATCGACGCCACCTGTGTTCCCGACTGCGAGAACAGTTGCCCCAACTGCAGGAGCAGGAAGTCCCGGTTGCGCCGGAGAGACGGGGAGCTCGAGCCCACGGCTGGACGACGCTAGCCGAACGCGCGCCCGTCGACGCGCGCGCGGCAGGGCGCTCCCCACGAGGACCGCACACGCGCTACTCGACGCGAGCTTTTGACGCTCGTCGCGATCCATCCGAGAATCCGGTCGTGCGGGACGACGACGTCAGGAGCGCCTGCTTCGCGGCGCTCGACGTGCTGCAGGCGAAGTGGGGAGCCGACGTCCCGTACGCGGCGCTCGCCGAGGGATTCAACTTCCGCGGGCAGCGTGTTCCCTTCCTCAACAAGGCGTACGGCATCTACCGCTCGCGCGCGCAGAGCGGGCCTGCAGTGCTCTCGGTCAACAGCTCGCCGAAGCAGATCCGGTACCGGGACGAGCAGACGCCGGACGGCGTTCTCTACCGCTACCAGGGCGAGGATTCTGAGAACCACTTCAACCGCTGGCTGCGGAGCGCGCACCTGCTCGACGTGCCGATCGTCTACTTCGTCGGCACGCGGCCGAACTGGTACCGGCCGATCTACCCCACCTACATCGAGCGTGACGAGCCCGAGGAGCTTCGCGTCCTGCTGACCTTCGGGAAGATGCGCGGGCCGTACGACGAGCGCGAGCCCGTCCACATCCCGGACGAGATCGAGCGGCGCTCCGTCGTGCGCGAGGTGAAGCAGCGCATCCACCAGGCGCAGTTCCGCGGCGTCGTGCTTCCCGCCTACAGCGACCGCTGCGCGATTTGCCGGCTCCGCGAGGTACGGCTGCTCGACGCGGCTCACATCGTCGGCGACGCCGAGGAGCTCGGCGATCCCGTCGTCTCGAACGGACTGAGCCTCTGCTCGATCCACCATCGCGCGTTCGACGAGGACCTCGTCGGCGTCGCGCCGGACCTCCGCGTCCACGTGTCGCCTCGACTGCTCGAAGACGAGGACGGCCCGATGCTCGACGTGCTGAAGGGCTTCCACGGCACGACGATCGGCGCGCCTTCGCGCCGCTTGTGGCGGCCGGACCCCGAGCGACTCGCCGCCCGCTTCGAGCGCTTCGCCGCCACTGCCTGACGCGCGCAGCGTCGTGCGACTAACCTCCACGCGCCGTGGGCGAACCTCTCCAGACGCTGGTCACATCCGACGGGCGCGAGCTCGCGTTCGCGGTCTGGGGCGATCCCTCGGGCTTCCCGGTGCTCTCCCTGCACGGGACGCCGGGCTGCCGGCTGAGCCGCTGGCCCGACGAGGACGTCTACCGCCGTCTCGGCGTCCGTGTGGTCACGCACGACCGGGCGGGCTACGGGCGAAGCACGCGCCGGCGCGGGCGTTCGGTCGCCGACGCGGTCGAGGACGTCGTCTCGCTCGCAGACCACCTCGGGCTCGAACGCTTCGGCGTCACGGGCGGATCGGGCGGCGGGCCACACGCGCTCGCGTGCGCCGCACTCCTTCCCGACCGCGTCGTGCGCGCGACGTGCCTCGTCGGCATCGCGCCGCTCGGATCGCCCGGGCTCGACCAGGACCGCTTCGTCGAGGGCATGGACCCGGAGAACGTCGAGGAGTTCGGCTGGGCGCTGGCCGGCGAGGATGTCCTCGCGATCGAGCTCGCGCGCGAGCACGCGGAGATGCGCGAGCGCGTGGCGGCGGACCCGACGACGGTCCTCGGCGACTTCGAGCTGAGCGAGTCCGACAAGGAACAGCTCGCCCGGCCCGAGGTCATGCAGATCGTCCGCGAGTCGACTGTCGAACAGGCCGTGAACGGCGTCTGGGGTTGGGTCGACGACGATCTCGCGTTCGTGCGCCCGTGGGGCTTCGAGGTGGGAGCGATCGCGGTGCCCGTTCTCGTCTGGTACGGCAGCACCGACGTGCTCGTCCCCCCGCAGCACGGTGACTGGCTCGCCGAGAACGTCCCGGGCTGCCTCGTGAAGGTGGACGCGGTCTCCGGGCATCTCGGCGCGGATCCGGAACAGGAGATCTCGGAGAACATGCGCTGGCTGAGCGATGGAGCCGCTCCGCCTACCGCTCGCGAGGGCTGATCGGCGCGGCCCGGCGACGACGTGGGTCGCCGATGACTCCGGCGCGCAGATCGAGTCGTAGCGCCGACCACGTCGACTACGAGGAGGTTCGAGGTGCAGAGCGCTGGAGCCTGGCCGGAGGCGATCTCGGCCATCACGCTGTTCGTGGAGGACCTGGACGCGGCGAGCCGCTTCTACGCCGAGGTGTTCGGGTTGCCGATCTTCTACGAGGACGAGTCCTCGGCGGTCTTCAAGTTCGGCGAGACGCTCGTCAACCTCTTGAAGGCGACGGAGGCGACCGAGCTCGTCGCACCCGCGACCGTTGCGTCGCCCGACAGCGGGGTGCGCTTCCAGTTCACGCTCGGCGTCGACGACGTGGACGCGATGTGCGACGAGCTGCGGGAGCGCGGCGTCGATCTCCTCAACGGGCCGATGGACCGGCCGTGGGGGATCCGCACGGCGAGCTTTCGCGATCCGGGCGGGCACGTCTGGGAGATCGCCAAGTAGCCGCGGCGCTCTCGGGGCGATCTCCTCACCCGGCTCGACGACGAGGGCGTCACGCTCGCCACCATCGCCTTGGGTGCGTCGCTTTGGTCGTGGACTCGCTGCCCGGATGTCCACGAGCACCAGCGCGTCCCAGCCCGCGGTGAGCGCCGTCATCGACCCTGCGGGCATCCGGGTCAGCGACCTGACCGTCAGCCGCCGGACGAAGCCGCGTCTTCCACGCCCCGCCGTCGATCACAGACGCCAGCTGAGTCGAGGCCCCTCGACGCTTACGATCACCCTCGTTGACGACGGCGGAGGTGCTCACTTGTCCCGAACCGGATTCATCGACCACATCGGGATAGGCGTCCCGGATCTCGTCGCGACCAAGCAGTACTACGACGAGCTCATGTCCGTCCTCGGGCTCCGAGAGTGGTTCGCAACAGGTCCCGGAGGGCCACTCAACTACGGGCCCGACGGCGCTCGAGGGTCGCAGCTGTTCTTCTACGAAGCAGAGGAGCCTGGAACCTACTCACGTCGCGCCACCGGGCTTCATCACCTCGCGTTCCTGGTCGCCAGCAGAGCGATCGTCCGGGAAGCACACGAGTGGGCACGTGCACGCGAGGCGGTCATCCTGGACGAACCAGGCGCGTTCCCCCAGTACGGGGAGCACTGCTACGCGACCTACTGGCTCGATCCCCATGGGTTCAAGCTGGAGGCGGTCTGCCACGGTCCCGAAGAGGGCTAGGCTCCGTCGTGCTCGTCGTCGGACGCAACCTCGGGCGCCGGCACGCCGTCCGGGAGCAGCCCGCCGTCGCCCGCGCATGCACGGCGTCGGTCGCGGCGGGGCGGCATCGGCCGGCTAGCGTGCCGAGGTGGAGTCGCGCTACGGCCGCCAGCTCGAGTTCGGCCTCTTCCCCGTCCCGAACGCCGACGAGCTCGACCTCCTGCGCGCGCAGGCGCGGCGCGCCGAGGAGCTCGGGCTCGACGTCATCGGGATCCAGGATCACCCGTACCAGCGCCGCTACCTCGAGACGTGGGGGCTCATCGCCGATCTGATCGCGCGGACGGAGCGGATCCGGTTCTTCCCCGACGTCGCCAACCTGCCGCTGCGCTCGCCCGCGATGATCGCGAAGCAGGCTGCGACGCTCGACGTCCTCTCGGGCGGGCGCTTCGAGCTCGGGCTCGGTTCGGGCGCGTTCTGGGACGCGATCGGCGCGATGGGCGGGCCGGTCCGCTCCCCGCGGGAGGCGCTCGAGTCGCTCGAGGAGGCGATCCAGATCGTCCGCCTCTTCTGGAGCGGCGAGCGCTCGATCGCGTTCGAGGGCAAGCACTACCGCGTGAAGGGGCTGCACCCCGGGCCGCCACCTGCGCATCCGATCGAGATCTGGCTCGGCGTCGGCAAGCCGCGCGGGTTCGCGCTCCTCGGCCGCGCGGCGGACGGCTGGGTCCCCTCGCTCACCTGGGCTCGTCCCGAGCTCGTCCCACCGATGATGCGCGCGATCGACGAGGGCGCGCGCGGCGCCGGGCGCGACCCGGCCGAGATCCGCAGGCTCCTGAACGTCTCGGGGAAGATCGTCGACGGCGACGTCGGCGAGCTCCTGGTCGGGCCGCCCGAGCACTGGATCGAGACGTTGACGGGCTTCGCGGGCGATCTCGGGTTCGACACCTTTCTGTTCTGGCCGAACGACGAGCCGGAGGCGCAGCTCGAGCGGTTCGCGACCGAGGTCGTGCCCGCGCTCCGCTGAGGCGTGACCGCGTGCTCGGCGCCTAGTCGCCGACCTCGAGCCGCCGCGAGCGGTCGTGGCGGATGCGGACGACGTAGTCGCCGCCTCCCAGCGGCTGCACGACGTACCCCTCGGCCGAGAGGTCACTCCGCTCGTGGAGCGGCTCGTCCTCCGCGACGATCCTGCCCGGGTGGAAGCCGAGGCGGAGCACCTCGAGGCTCTTCGCGTCGAACGTTCGGTAGACGACGCTCCGGGTGCCGTACTCGACCGCCTGGACGACCGAGCTCGACCCCAGGAGGTGGCTCTGTCCCTTCGGCGCGAGCTCCGGCATCGCCGCCATCGCCCAGCTGAAGCTCCGCAGATAGTCGCCGTAGCCGTCGCTGAACCAGTACGTGTTGTGCTGCCGCTGGCCGCAGCAGGAGACACGCCCGCCCTGCGCGACGAAGTACGTCGCGTAGTTGAGCGACCGGATCGCGAGCCTGCGTGCGCGCCTGTCTCCCGTCCGCGCGTAGAGGAGGGCGTTCACGGCCGCCCAGCGCGAGGTCGTGCTGCCGAGCCCGACCTCCGAGCAGCAGCCCGGCTTCCCGGGTGCGCGCTGCTCGTCGATGCCCCACGCGCCGAGGAACGGGCCTCGTCCGAAGTGCACCTGCACCCAGCGCAGGAGCGACCGCGCGTGTCCCTTCCAGAGCGGGTCGACCGATTCCGGAGCGGGATGCGTCAGCAGGTAGTGCGCGGTCATCGTCGGCGATGCCTGATTGCGGCTGCGCAGGTTGTAGGGGACGTCCTCGTAGAAGCCACTCCAGCGGTGCCACGCGGGGCTCGAGCGGTTCAACTGGTGCTCGACGAGCCAGGACCACGCGAGATCGCGGGCGCGCCGGTAGGCCTCGACGTCGCCCTGTCCGACCTCGATCAGCTCGTCGAAGAGCCGCACGGGGCCGACGACCATGCCGCCGAACCGCGCGCCGTCGACGACCGCCCCCGTGCGCGCGTTCACTCGAAACGCCCATGGCGTCCGCCTCGCGTCGCCCGGGCGCACGTGCCTCGCGAGCGCGTCCGCTGCCCGCACCGCGGCGTGCAGATACCGCGGTTCGCCGGTGAGCTCGTGGAAGAGGAGGTAGCCGAGCCCGAGCAGCCCTACCTTGTCGGGCTCGATGCCCCCGTAGAAACGCCGCGGGACGCCGGCGAGGCAGCGGCCGTACGTGCGCTCGCCCGCACAGCTGGTCGGGAAAGGCACGCGCGGCCACGCCCACGACGCCGGAGTCGTCCCGTGCGCGAGTTGGTAGTCGAGGACCCGCCGGACGGTGGCGACGGCCCGTCGGTCGCCGGAGTACGGGTACCAGCCGACGAGCGAGTCGACGAGCGAGGAGAAGAGGAACGCGGGATTGTGCTGCCAGTACACGCCGCGCAACGTCTGCCCGTCGAAGACGGCGTGCCGGAGGTACACCTTCGCGCCGGTCCTGTCGGTCGGGGACCCGCCGCTCGAGGAAGTCCCAACCGAGCCGGAGGACGCGGTCGTACCCCTGCCCCGCGTCCGGCCGGTACCAGGCGAGCAGCTGGCGGCGTTCGTCGAGCACCGCGTCGTGCCAGGGGAGACGCGCGTGGACCGGGCGTCCGGCAGGAAGCAGGCCGAAGCTCACGAGCGCCGGAACGAGCTTGCGGCGCGGCGCCATCTCCGCAGAGTGTCTCCACGCCCCCGAGAACTCGGTGACCGGCGCCCTGGGACGCAGCCGACGCAGCCGGTGCGCGAGCCGCTTCGACTGGTGCCGGGCGGGCACGACGCGGTCGGCCGTGCTCCACCAGAGCTGGAGCGGCACGCCGGACCGCGCAATCGCCTTCGCGTACCTGAGCGGGCTCCGGCGAGCGTACGCCCGCGGGTGGCTCGCTGGCGTGCCGCCGATCTCCTCGCGCGCATGGTGGCGGATCACGACGCCGATTCGCCCGTTCGCTCGCTTGCGACAGCGGTGGTCGCAGGGAAGCCTGACGAAGTCGCGGTACCGACGGGTCATGTCGGCGACCGCGTCGAACGTGGCGGCTCCCGCGAGCAGCCTCGGGTAGCGGGCGACCAGGAGCAGCGTCTCCTGCCCGCCCATGCTGGCGCCGAACGCGTAGATGCGCGAGCGGTCGATCGTCAGCCACGGCAGCGCGCGGCGGACCGACCGCGGCATGCGGGCGAGATCCTCGATCTGACCCGCGTATCCCCAGGAGAAGCGCTTCAGGCGCCGGCCCTGTCCCTCGGGGCTGACGACCGCGAACGATCCGCGGGCAGGCAGGTTCCCCCAGCGCCGGACGTTCGCGGCGGCGCTGACCCCACGCCCGTGCGGGGAGACGACGAAGGGCAGCGGTGGGTTGTTCTCGGGGCCGTACCAGTCCGGGAGCACGACGTACGCCGCCCGCCGAAAACCGTCGTGCGTGCGGTAGTGGATCGTCCAGACCCGGACTCCGACGTCGTCCCAGGCGGCTCCACCCGCGGACGGCCCCACCAGCCCGATACCTGCGCAGACGACGAGCAGAGGCGCGAGGTAGCGCAGCGTGCGGAGCCCCACGCGGGGATGATGTCAGCCCGGACGCGTCGGCCGACCGAAGAAGGGGAGCCAGCCGTCGCGGCAGCGCGTCGTCACCGGCACGCCGAACGGTGCACAGGCGACGTCCGCGTCGTCCGTCTCAAGGAGCGAGTGCCTTCCAGAAGTACGTCGTGTCGCACGGGCGGCCGTCCGGAAAGAGCGCGTAGTTCGGGATCACCCCGACCTTGACCCAGCCGAGGCCCTCGTAGAGGCGCTCGGCGTCGCCGCCCGTGACGGCATCGAGGACGAGGAGCGTCCTCCCCTCCGCGAGGGCCTCCGACTCCGCCCGCTCCATCAGCCGCGTCGCGATCCCCCGCCGGCGTGCGGAGCGGCGGACGAGCACGCGCGCGACGTCGGCGCGGTGCGGCTGGTTCGGGTGCGGCGCGAAGACGACCTGGGCGGTGCCGACGAGCGCTCCGTCCACGAACGCGGCCAGGAGCACGCGCTCGCCGCGCTCGACGTCGTCGGCGTAGTCCTCGTAGACGCGGCGCGCCTCTTCGTGGGAGAACGGCGTGAGGTACCCGACCGAGGCACCGCCCTCGACGCAGTCGACGAGGACCGCGGCGAGGCCGCCGAGGTGCTCCCGCGCGCCGGCCGCGTCGAGACGGCGGATCTCGACGTCGCCTGCCTGGGTCACACGTCGTACGCCGTCAGCTCGACGACGTTGCCGTCCGGGTCCCGGAAGTACGCCGAGTGCGAGCTCCCGTGATCCTCGAAGCGGAAGTCGACCTCGCGCTCGCGCAGGTGTGCCTGCGCACGGTCGAGGTCGCTCCGCGAGACCGCGAACGCGACGTGCCGCAGTCCCGTCGACTCCTGGGCGCGCTCGGGCGACTCGACCTCGGCCTGGAACAGCGCGACGCACGCGCCGAACGCGCCCATGAACACGGGCCAGTCGTCCTGGCGCGGCTCGTTGCGCTGCTCGAGCCCGAGCACGTCCCGGTACCACGCGATCGAGGCTGCGCGGTCGCGCACGTTGAGCGACACGTGGTCCAGCCGTTGCAGTGAGAAGTCGCCCATGGAAGCGTGGCGCATCGTAGATTCCCGTCCGTGAGCTTTGCCGTCGCCGCCGACGCGTACGACCGGTTCATGGGGAGGTACTCGGTCCCGCTGTCGGAGCCGTTCGCCGACTTCTCGGGCGTCTCGGCCGGGCAGCGCGTGCTCGACGTCGGGTGCGGCCCCGGGGCGCTGACGGCAGAGCTCGTGGGCCGCGTGGGGCCCGGCGCGGTGTCTGCGGTCGACCCCTCGGAGCAGTTCGTCGCGGCGATGGCCGAGCGTCACCCGGACGTGGAGGTGCAACGGGCGGCCGCGGAGGACCTGCCGTTCCCGGACGGCGCCTTCGACGCGGCCCTCGCGCAACTCGTCGTCCACTTCATGTCCGACCCCGTCTCGGGCCTCCGCGAGATGGCACGCGTCACGAGGGCCGGGGGCGTCGTGTCCGCGTGCGTCTGGAACCACGCCGGGGGCGACGGGCCTCTCAGCCCCTTCTGGAAGGTCGTGCGCGAGGTCGACGACGACGTGCCCGACGAGTCGGAGCTGGCCGGGGCGCGCGAGGGCCACCTCGCAGAGCTGTTCGCGACCGCCGGGCTCCGCGAGGTCGAGGACGGCGACGTCTCCGTTCGCGTCGAGCACGCGACCTTCGAGGAGTGGTGGGAGCCGTACACGCTCGGCGTCGGCCCGGCCGGCGCCTATGTGACAGGCCTCCATCGCGAGCGGCGCGAGGAGCTGCGCGAGCGTTGCCGCGAGGTCCTCCCCGACCCGCCTTTCGAGCTCACTGCGCGGGCGTGGACGGCACGCGGCCGCTCCTGACCGCCCTCAGCCACCGAGCCGCTCCCTGAGGAGGCGCGCGAGCGGCCAGGCGCCGTCGGTCGTGTTCGAGATCACGGTATGCGTCATATCCGAGCGCGGGTCGTGCACCGAGCGGAAGGAGACGCCGGCGTCCATCCCCTCGAGGAGGACGAGGTCGCCCGAGGTCGAGAGCCAGAAGCCGAGGCCGTAGCGGCGCGCGCCGTCCTCGCTGTGCGGGCGAGTCATCTCCGCGACGCGGCCGAGCGGCACGATCCTCCCCGCGAACAGCGCGGTCCAGAGCGCCCGGATGTCCGCGGCGGTCGAGTAGATGCCGCCGTCGCCCGAGCCGCGGACGGGCAGGTGGAAGACGTTCGTCCGCCACGCGCCGTCGACCTCGAGGTAGCCGAGCGCGACGCGACCCGGCAGCTCGTCCGAGCGCAGGAACGCCGTGTCGACCATGCCGGCGGGCCGGCACACGCGATCGACCACGAGCTCGTGGAACGCCACGCCGCTCGCCCGTTCGGCGAGGAGCGCGAGCACGACGTACCCGCTGTTCGAGTACGAGAAGCGCTCGCCCGGGGCGAACTTCGGTGCGTGCCCGTCGAGGACGGCGACGTACTGCTCCGTCGTCGCGAGCTCGTGCACGGGGACGGGTAAGAGATACGAGGCGAGGTCGACGTCCGTGTCCTCGTCGAGGTAGTCCCCGATCCCCGAGCGGTGCGCGAGCAGGTGCTCGACGGTCACGTCGCCGCCGACCAGGGGGAGATCGTCCCCGAGGAGCGAGCGCGCAGTGGTGTCGAGCGCGAGCGCGCCGTCCTCGACGAGGCTCGCGACCGTCAGCGCGGTCAGCCCCTTCGTTCCGCTCGCGAGGGCAAAGCGGGTGTCGACGGCGTTCGGGGCCCCGAAACCGCGGTGCGCCTCGCCGTACGCTCTCTCGACCTCGAGCTCCCCCTCGCGGTCGACGCGGACGACGCCCGAGAAGCCGGCCTCGGCCGCGACCGCGTCGAGCTCGTGCTCCAGCGCTCCCATGGAGTCGAACCTAGCGCGTGTTAGAAGGGGGCGTGGCGATGTTCCTCGTCGTGCTCGAGCGCTCCGGCCCCGAGTGGGAGCGCGGACGGCCGCTCGAGGAGCAGTCCGGCTGGACCGAGCACGCTGCCTTCATGGACGGGCTCGTCGACGCGGGCTTCCTCGTCCTCGGCGGCCCGCTCTCGGACAAGTACCGCGTGGCCCACGCGGTCGAGGCCGAGTCGGAGGGTGCCGTCCGCGCGACGTTCGCCCGCGACCCGTGGAGCGGCAGCCACCTCCGCGTGTCCACGATCGACCCGTGGACGATCCGCCTCGACGGGCGCCTGCGCTCGGCCTAGCCCTCGCCGCGCGGCCGGTAGCGGAGCTGCGTGACGCCCGAGTCGTAGCGCTCCGTCCCCAGGAGCTCGAGCTTCTGTGCGCTGCCCTCGAGTGGCCGCTCGCCGACGCCCCACAGGACCGGATGCACCCAGAACACGAGCTCGTCGACGAGACCTGCCGCGACCAGCTCGCGCGCCAGCTCGCCGCAGCCGACGAGGACGAGATCGCCGTCGAGCTCGTCCTTCAGCTGCGCGACGCCCTCGAGCGCGTCACCTTCGATCACCGTCGCGCCCCAGTCGAGCGGCTCCCGCAACGTGCGCGAGGCGACGTGCTTCGGCATCGGGTTGATCAGGTCCGCCCAGGGCCCGGTCTGCTCCGTCCAGTACGCGGCGAGGCCCTCGTACGTCTTCCTCCCCAGGAGCATCGCCGCCGGCGGCGCGAAGAGCTCGCGCGCCGCGGCGTCGTGCGCTCCTTCCGAGATGTACCACTCCTCGACCGTGATCACGCCGTCGAGCGTCATCGTGGTGTTGCCGATCAGCCTGCCCAAAGCCCCTCCTTTGCTGGCGTCCTCTCTCAGACTGCGCTCGGTGGCGGAACTCAGCGGTTCCGTGTTTGGCCGATTGCCGGAAGGGAAGGCGTGAAACATGCAACGGCGTCCGCATTTCGACGTCGTGGTGGTCGGTGCGGGGCAGGCAGGGCTCGCGATCGGGTGGTTCCTGGCCCGCCAGGGGCTGCGGTTCGTGATCGTCGACCGCGCCGGCTCGGTCGGCGCCGCCTGGCGCGAGCGCTGGGACTCTCTGACGCTGTTCACCGCCCGTCGCTACGACAGCCTTCCGGGGCTCGAGTTCCCCGGCGAGCCCGACGGCTATCCCGGTCGCGACGAGGTGATCGAGTACCTGGAGCGATACGTCGAGACGTTCGAGCTCCCGCTCGAGCTCTCCACCGAGGTGCGGCGGCTCTCGAACGAGGACGGCGCGTTCGTCCTCGAGCTCGACGGTCGGACGATCACGGCGGAACAGGTGGTCGTTGCCACGGGCCCGTTCCAGACGCCGTTCCTGCCCGACCTCGCGGACCGCCTCTCGCCCGAGGTCGTGCACATGCACAGCACCGGGTATCGACGTCCGGCCGATGTCCCCTCCGGCACCGTGCTCGTCGTCGGCGGGGGGAACACGGGCTTCCAGATCGCGAAGGAGCTCTCCGAGACGCATGACGTGCACCTCTCGGTCGGGTCGCGCCAGACGCCGCTGCCGCAGCGATTTCTCGGCCGCGACCTCTTCTGGTGGCTGACGAAGACCCGACTCCTCGCGACGACCGTCGAGTCGCGGCTCGGGCAGCGGCTGAGCAAGCGCGACGCGCTCATCGGCTCGAGCCCGCGAGAGCTCGAGCGCCGGTACGGCGTCGAGCTCAGGCCACGGGCAGTCGGCGCCTCGGGCCGCACTGCCCGTTTCGAGGACGGGACAGAGCTCGACGTCGACGCGGTGATCTGGGCGACGGGCTACCGGCCCGACTACGCGTGGCTCGACCTTCCAGTGACCGAGGAGGGGGGCCTGCGCCACCAGCGGGGGGTCACGGACGTGCCCGGCCTCTACTTCCTCGGGCTCACCTGGCAGCACACGCGCGGATCGGCTCTGATCGGGTGGGTGAAGGACGACGCGGAGTTCATCTCCGGGCGGATCGCCGAGCGCGCGACCGCCGATCGCTTCCCGACGGGCACCGAGGGCCTCGCCGAGGCCTCCCGGCCCGGGCGGGTCGAGCTCGCCGACGGCGACTCCTTCGACCTCGAGATCGCTCCGGTCCGGAAGCGGATCGGCGACACGACCGTGCGCATGCTCGCCTACAACGGCTCGATACCGGGGCCGACGCTCGTGGCGCCGCAGGGCGCGACCCTGACCGTGCGGGCGACGAACCGCGGCGACCTCGACGCAACCGTCCACTGGCACGGCCTCCGTCTCGAGAACCGCTTCGACGGGACGCACGAGACACAGGCGCCGATCGCGGTCGGCGAGACGTTCACGTACGAGGTCCAGGTCCCGGACCCGGGCGCCTACTGGTACCACCCGCACATCCGAGAGGACTACGGGCAGGAGCTCGGCCTGTACGGGAACATCCTGGTCGTCCCCGAGGAGCGCGGGTACTGGCCACCGGCCGACCGCGAGCTTCTCCTCACGCTCGACGACATCCTCATCGAGGACGGCAAGATCGCCGCCTTCAGCCATTCCGAGCCGACTCACGTGGCGATGGGCCGCTTCGGGAACGTGATGCTCGTCGCGGGAGATCCCTCTTTCTCGCTGACCGCGAGACGTGGCGAGGTCGTGCGCCTGTACCTGACGAACACGGCGAACACGCGCGTGTTCAACGTCATGCTGCCGGGCGCCCGCATGAAGCTCGTCGGGGGCGACAGCGGGCGCTACGAGCACGAGCAGATCGTCGAGGAGGTCCTGCTCGCGCCCTCGGAGCGCGTCGTCGTCGACGTCCATTTCGCCGAGCCGGGCGAGCTCGCGCTCGAGCACCGGACGCCCGACCGCACGTACCGGCTCGCGGGGATCCGCGTGGCGGAGGACGCGTTCGAGCCGGCGGCCGCCGCGGCGTTCGGGATCCTGCGGACGAACGCGGACATGACGGCAGAGCGCGAGCGGATCGAGCCGTACCTCGCCGCGGAGCCGGACAAGATCCTCTCCTTCGTCGCCGAGATGGAGCTGGAGGAGCCCGAGGGGCCGACGACCTACGTCTGCCCGATGCACCCGGAGGTGACGAGCGACACGCCGGACCGCTGTCCGAAGTGCGGGATGAAGCTCGTCGCGGCGAGCCTCGTGTCGGCGCACGGGCACGGCGACGAGCACGGCCACGAGCAGGCGCACGGCCACGCGGAGCACGAGCACGGCCACCACGCCGAGGCCCATGCGCACGACGCAGCGCAGGGCATCGAGTGGGAGGACGACATGGTCGAGGTGAACCGCCTGACGACGCCGTCGACGATGCGCTGGAAGCTCGTCGACCAGGCGACCGGCGCGGAGAACGCGGAGATCGACTGGCAGCTCCGCGTCGGCCAGCAGGTGAAGATCCGGCTCGTCAACGAGCTCGATTCCGACCACCCGATGCCGCATCCGTTCCACATCCACGGGGCGGGGCGCTTCCTCGTCCTCGCGCGCGACGGGGTCACCGAGCCGAACCTCGTCTGGAAGGACACCGTCCTCGTGCGGACGGGCGAGACCGTGGACATCCTGCTCGACGTCACGAACCCGGGCGTGTGGATGGCGCACTGCCACATCGCCGAGCACCACGAGGGCGGGATGATGTTCAGCTTCACGGTCACCTGACACCGGTCGTCGAGATGGTCGATGCCAGGGAGATCGCCGTCTCCGGGGCGTGAGCTGGCCGCTCGGGGGCGCACGCCCGAGACGCGCCAGATCGCGCATCCGGATGCGCGAGACCGTGGCATCGACCATCTAAGCTCACGGGGTGGTCCCCGAGGCGCCGCAGGAGGAGACCGAGCACGGACGTGTCACGACGGGCGAGGGCTGGTTCGTCCTGAACGCGCGCGACGCGCGCTGGTACCACGCGGAGGGGCGCTCCGCGATCTGCGAGCCGGAGGGCGACTCGGACTTCGAGCAGCTCGGGCTCAACATCACCGTCCTCGAGCCCGGGGTGCCGATGGCGATGTACCACTGGGAGTCGGACCAGGAGGACTTCCTCGTCCTCGCGGGCGAGGCCGTGCTCGTCGTCGAGGGCGAGGAGCGCCTGCTTCGGCAGTGGGACTTCGTGCACTGCCCGCCGCTGACGAAGCACGTCCTCGTCGGCGCCGGAGACCGGCCGTGCGTGGTCCTCGCGGTCGGCGCGCGGGCGCACGAAGGACGGCCGGACTGGGGCGCCTACACGGTCGACGAGACCGCGGCCCGCCACGGTGCGAGCGTCGAGCGGGAGACGAGCGACGCGCACGAGGCGTACGCAGGCCTGCAGCGCCGCGAGGGAAACCGCTACCGGGAGGGCTGGCTCCCGACGTAGACGTCGGTCTTCCCGCCCGGGGCGAAACGTGAGACCATCGGGCGGCGATGCGGAAGGGCCTTGCACTGGCTCTCGGGATCGTCGCCGCGGCGGCGCTGGTCGCGGCGGCGGTGTTCGCCACGCTCTACGTGCGGGAGGAGTCGTCCGACGGGGACGCCGCATCCGAGGCGTGCGGCAACCGGATCTTCGGCCATATCGACTCGCTCTCCCGAGCGGGCGATGGGTACGAGATGCGGTTCGACCCGGCCTGGTTCACGAGTGGGGTGACCGCGAACACCGCCGCGGCCGAGGACGGTGCGGTCGCGCCGGGCGAGCCGGTTCCGAACGACAACTACCGGGTCGAGGAAGGACATCGCCTGCTGACCTACGTCGTGCCGATGTCGACGCCTGTCACCGTGCTCACCCGCGAGGGCGACCCGGCCGGGTTCGGCGCGACCGCGATCTCCGTCGCCGAGCTGGCCGAGCTCGTCGACGGCAAGAAGCCGGTCGAGCTCTTCGAGCCCCTCGACTCGGGCGTCTGGGCCCGCTACCACGTCGACACGGTCTGCGCGCTCGACCAGCAATACCAGCCGTAGCGCGACGCGGGCTCGCCTACTCGGCCACGAGCACGCCGCCCCAGTCCGCGGGGTCGACGTCGGCGATCGACTGCGAGAACGTCCACTGGTGGCCGCCGAGGTCGACGGCCGTGTACTGCCGCTCGCCGTACGGGTAGTCGGTCGGGGCGCTCACGATCCGCGCGCCGCGGGCGACCGCTTGATCGTGGTGCGCGTCCGCGTCCTCGACGCGTGCGAGCAGCGAGTGACCGCCGCCCGACGCGTCGCCCTGCGTCGCAACGACCGCGCCGTCCCCGAACAGGAGCTGAGCGCGATGTTCGCCGATCCGGAGCCGTAGGCGGAGCCCGAAGGCGTCGCAGAGCCAGCGCGTCGCCTCGACGACGTCCGGGTAGGCGAGGACCGGCATGACCGAGACGTCCGGGGCCGAGCGATTGCGGATCACGGTGCCCTCGCCGCCCAGGCCTCGACCTCGATCGACATCTGCGGCCACACGAGCGCGGGGACGACGACGAGCATCGAAGCCGGACGCGCGTCGCCGAGGAACCTCGCGCGAATCTTCGCGTGGGCCGGAATGTCGTCGGCACTCGTCAGGTACTGGGTGATCTTCACGAGGTCCGAGACCTCGAACCCGGCCTTCGCGAGCGCGTCGCAGACGTTGCTCCAAGCGAGCGCCGCCTGCTCCTCGAAGCCCTCCGGGATCGTCCCGTCCGGCCGCATTCCGGGCGTCCCCGAGGTCGCGAGCCAGCGGGCGCCGGGTGCCGCCTCCACCGCGTCGCTGTACGCCCCGATGTGGGCGGCGATCCCGATGTCGACGGCACGGTTCACGATGCCTCACCCTGCGGGACCTCCTGCAGGACCCAGGTGTTCCCGTCGGGATCGGCGAAGTCGGCGAACGAGTTGTACTTGCGATGCTCCGGGTCCGGTCCTGGCTCCCAGCCGCCCGGCCCCATGTGCCGGATCTCGCTGACGTCCACATCGCGCTCGACGAGCTCCGCGCGGGCGGCCTCGATGTCGGTGACGACGAGGTGCGTGCCGCGGACGGACCCGGGGGTCGCGTCGGTGATGCCGATCCCGATCGTGACCGAGCACGCAGACCCGGGCGGCGTCATCTGCACGACCCGGAACCCCTCGTTCGGCTGGTGGTCGACGTCCAGCGAGAAGCCGAGCCGCTCGACGTAGAACGCCTTCGCGCGGTCGACGTCCGACACGGGCAGGAGGACGAGCTCGAGCTTCAAATCCATCGCGGCTACTCGCTTCCCGGTCGCGGCGGGAGCTGCTGGACCGCCCAGCGGTTGCCGTCGGGGTCGTCGAAGAAGACGAACGAGCCCCACGGGAACACCTGCACGTCGCTGACCTCGACGCCGCGCCCCGCGAGCTCCGCATGCGCGGCCTCGATGTCGGGCACGACCAGCTGCATGACCCTCACCGACCCGGGCGGGGCGTCGGTGACGCCCTTCCCGAGTGCGATCGAGCAGGCTGAGCCGGGCGGGGTCAGCTGAACGAAGCGGATCTCGTCGCTGACGCGGTGGTCGTGATCGGCGTCGAAGCCCGCCTTCTCCGTGTAGAACGCCTTCGCGCGGTCCACGTCCGAGACCGGGATCGCCACGAGCTCGAGCTTCCAGTCCATCGTCCCCTCCTGTCGGCTGCCGGCGGGGACAGCCTATCCCTGGCTCAAGACTCCCCGTCATGCGAACATATGTTCGTGCCAGAGAGGCCAACCGTCCTCCACGCAGACGTCGACTCGTTCTTCGCGTCGGTCGAGCAGCGGGACGACCGACGGCTGCGCGGCCGCCCGGTCATCGTCGGCGGCGGGGTCGTCCTCGCCGCGAGCTACGAGGCGAAGGCGTACGGCGTCCGCACCGCGATGGGGGGTCGGCAGGCGCGGCGGCTGTGTCCACACGCAGTCGTCGTCAGGCCGCGCATGTCCGCGTACTCGGAGGCGAGCAAGGCGATGTTCGCGGTGTTCGAGGACACGACGCCCCTCGTGGAGGGGCTCTCGATCGACGAGGCGTTCCTCGACGTCCGCGGCCTCGAGCGCCTCGCGGGCGCCGCGCCGGAGATCGCCGAGCGGCTGCGCTGGCGCGTGCGCGACGAGGTCGGGCTCCCGATCACCGTCGGCGTCGCGCGGACGAAGTTCCTCGCGAAGGTGGCGAGCGGAGTCGCCAAGCCCGACGGGCTGCTCGTCGTTCCGGCCCGCGACGAGCTCGCGTTCCTCCACCCGCTCCCCGTCGAGCGGCTGTGGGGCGTCGGGCGGGTTACTGCGGAGAAGCTCCACTCACGCGGGATCCACACGGTCGGTCAGGTCGCCGGGCTCGACGAGGCGGTGCTCGTCTACCTCCTCGGCCGCGCCTCCGGACGGCACCTGCACGCGCTCGCCCACAACCGCGACCCGCGGGTCGTGCGGACCGGCCGACGACGGGGCTCGATCGGGTCGCAGCGCGCGCTCGGCCGCTCGCCGCGGACGCTCGCCGAGGTCGACGCCGTCGTCGTCGCGCTCGTGGATCGGGTCGCACGCCGGCTGCGCACGGGTCGGCGCGTCTGCCGGACCGTCGTCCTGCGCCTGCGCTTCGCCGACTTCACGCGGGCCACGCGGTCCCTCACCCTCCCGCAGGCAACGTCGGGGACGGAGACGATTCTCGAGGCCGCGCGCGGGCTCCTGGCCGCGGCGACTCGGACGATCGAGGCGAACGGCCTCACGCTCGTCGGCATCACCCTGACGAGCCTCGAGGACGAACGGAGGATGCAGCTCGCGTTCACCTTCGACCCTCGCTTCGACGCTCTCGACGCCGCGCTCGACACCGTGCGCGACCGGTTCGGATCGGCCGCGGTGACGCGCGCGGTGCTCCTCGGCCGCGACCCGGGCGTCGTCATGCCCGTGCTCCCGGACGAGGTCTAGGAGGGCTTGGCGGAACGAGCCTCGTCGCCGGGGTGCCGCTGGTCGCCGCGAGGCGAGGACGCAGGGAGCCCCAATACTGGACGCATTGGGGCGACCGAGGACGCTGCCTGGCGGCGACCAGCGCTCCCCCGGAGGCACAGAGCCTGTTTTGCCAAGCCCTCCTAAAGCGGCGGGATGTTCTGGTTCCGGCGCAGCACGTTGCCCGGGTCGAGGCGGCTCTTGAGCGTGCGCAGCCGCGCGAACGCGTCGTCCCCGAACGCGGCGCGGACGCGCTCGAGCGGCTCGTCGGCCTGCATGTAGTTCGCGTAGCCGCCGCCGAACGCCCACGGCTCCATCGCGGCCGCGGTGTCGCGCGACCAGCCGACGTGCTCGTCGTCGAGGGCGGGGTCGTCCCACGTCGCCATCGCGCTGACGTTGAAGGCGGCGCCGCGGTAGCCGATCGCGCCTGACGACGGGTCGACGTCCTTGGGCGCGCCGTGGAGGGACTCGATCAGGATGTCGCCCGGCGAGCGGCCGAGCGCGGCGACGCGCTCGAGGAGCACGTCGGCGAGCTCGTCCTGGAGCTCGGAGACGAAGTGGCCCTTCCAGTAGTGGCGCTTCTCGCCGTAGGGCGTGCCGCCGAACAGCGTCTGCTGCCCCACGAACGAGCGCTCGCGGACGTCGTCGCTCTCGAGCCCGGGCGCGGAGCGAAGCGCGCGCAGCTCCTCGGGATCCGGGTCCGCGCCCGTGTAGCAGGGAGCGAGCACGAGCATCGGCTCCGCCGAGTCGTCGACCGCCAGGATCGCCTGGCAGCTGAGGTCGCGGGGCGAGGCGGCGACGAGGTCCCGGAACGCGAGCACGCCCTCCCGGATGCCCCTCCCCCGGTAGGCGAGGAGACCGCCGACGACCCGCTCGAGCGGATGGAGTCGGAACTCGAGCCGCGTCGCGACGCCGAAGTTGCCGCCGCCTCCGCGGAGGCCCCACAGAAGCTCCTCGTCGCCGTCCGGCCCTGCTCGCACGATCTCGCCCTCCGGGGTGACGAGCTCGGCGCCGACGAGGTTGTCGCAGGTCAGCCCGTGCTGCGTCGTCAGGTGGCCGATGCCGCCGCCGAAGGTCAGCCCCGCGACGCCGGTCGAGCCGACGACGCCTCCGGGAGTGACGAGGCCGAAGGCCTGCGTCGCCGTGTCGAAGTCGGCCCACGTCGCTCCGCCTTCCGCGTGCGCGATCCGCGCGTCGGCGTCGACCTCGACCCGCCGCATGTCCGAGAGGTCGATCACGAGTCCGCCGTCGAGAACGCAGTGCCCGGCCGGGTTGTGCCCGCCACCGCGGACCGCGACCTCGAGATCGTGCGCGCGCGCGAACGCGAACGCCGCCGCGACGTCGCCCGCGCCGAGGCAGCGGACGATCACCGCGGGTCTGCGGTCGACGAGGGCGTTGAAGCAGACCCGGGCTGCGTCGTACCCGGGGTCGGAGGGGACGAGCGCCGCTCCCGCGAGGGAGCGGCGCAGCTCGTCCAGGCTCTCGACGGCAACGACGCCCATCCGCGGCCCTACGCAGGCTCCGCCACGACTTCGTCGGCTGCCGCGGCCTCCCCGTGCTCCGCCGGCACGGCGCCGGTGCGCAGGAGCAGGGCGCCGATCAGCGCGGCACCGCCGGCGAACACGGCGCCGACGAGGAACGCGACGTGGTAGCCGCCCGCCAGCGCCTCGAGCGTGCCGCTCCCCGACTCGGTCAGCGTCTCCGTTCGGGACGCGGCGAGGCTCGCAAGCACGGCGAGGCCGAGCGCGCCGCCCATCATGAACGCGGTGTTCACGACGCCCGAGGCGAGGCCCGCATCCTCCTGGGGGACGTCGCTCATCGCGGCGAGCAGCACCGGGTTGAACGCCATGCCCGCACCGAGGCCGAGGAGGATCATGCTCGGGAGCACGTCCACGACGAAGGTGCCGTCGACCGGCGCCCGCGCGAAGAGCAGGAGCCCGATCGCGGCCAGCCCGAGGCCGACTCCGAGCGGGGCCCGGATCCCGAAGCGCATGACGAGCCGCGCGGAGAGGCCCACGGAGAAGATGCCCATGATCACGTTGCCGGGGAGGAAGGCGAGCCCGACCTGCAGCGGGCTGTACCCGAGCACGAGCTGCAGATAGAGGGCGGAGAGGAAGAACCAGGCGAACATCGCGGCCGCCCAGAGCACGCCGACGACGTTCGAGACCGCGAGGTTGCGGAGCTTGAAGAGCGCGAGCGGCACGAGCGGCGAGCGCACGCGCGACTCGATCAGGACGAAGACCCCGAGCAGCCCCGCGGCGAGCGCCAGGAGCCCCAGCGTCCGCCCGGTGGTCCACCCGACCTCGTTCCCGTTCACGATCGCGTACACGGCGACCATCAGCGACGCGGTCACGGTGACCGCCCCTGCGACGTCGAGCCGGCCGGCGACGAGCTGGCCGCGGGTTCCGGGCAACGCGAAGAGCGAGGCGACCACGACCGCGATCCCGATCGGGACGTTGACGAGGAAGATCCAGTGCCAGGTGAGGGTGTCGGTCAGGATCCCGCCGAGGAGGACGCCGATCGACCCGCCGGCGGAGGCCACGAAGCCGAAGACTCCCATCGCCTTCGCGCGCTCGGACGGCTCGGTGAAGAGCGTCACGATCAGCGAGAGCGCGACCGCCGAGACGACCGCCCCGCCGAGACCCTGCACCGCGCGCGCACCGACGAGCATCGCCTGCGAGGTGGCGAGGCCGCAGGCGAGTGAGGCGACCGTGAAGAGCGCGATCCCGGCGACGAACAGCCGCCGGTGGCCGAAGAGGTCGCCGAGCCGTCCGCCGAGGAGCAGGAAGCCGCCGAACGTCAGCAGGTACGCGTTCACGACCCAGGCGAGCGACGTCTCGGAGAACCCGAGGTCCTCGCGGATGGACGGCAGCGCGACCCCGACGATCGTGACGTCGAGGACGATCATGAGGTCGCCCAGGCAGACGATGAGAAGTGCGAGCCAGCGGTTGCGGGAGTCCATCGTCATCGGTGTCTCAGCTCCTTCGCGGTCGTCGGAGGTCGAGGAGTTGACCCCCGACGACCGCGAAAGTCATCGGAGCCCGGTCACGCCTCGGTGGGCTCCGGCTCGCCGGGGCGGCGGGTGGTGACCGGGGTCGGAGCGTCGCGGTCGTGCGGCGGCTCGATCGTGATGTCCGGGAGCAGGCGATCGAGCCAGCGCGGCATGTACCACGTCTTCTCGCCGATGAGGGTCATGAACGCGGGTATCAGCGTCATCTTCACGACCAGCGCGTCGGTGAGGATCGCGACTGCCAGCAGGAGGCCGAACTCCTTCGAGACGCGCTCCGGCGTGAGGATGAACGCCGAGAACACCGTCGCCATGATGATCGCCGCGGCGACGACGACGCGGCCGATCGCGGCGATGCCGTGCTCGACCGCCTCCCGCGTCTTCAGGCCGTGGACGTGCTCCTCCCGGATACGGCTCGCCAGGAAGACCATGTAGTCCATCGAGAGCCCGAAGAGGATCGCGAACGCGATCGGCGGCACGAACGTCTCGATGGGCCCGGTCGTGTCCAGGCCGGTGATGCTCAGAAGGTGCCCCTCCTGGATGACGAGCGTCAGCACGCCGAAGCCGACGAAGGCGGACAGGATCGTCGTGATCGCCGCCGTCAGCGAGATCACGATCGACCGGAACGCCATCGCGAGCACGATGAACGTGACCCCGACGACGTAGAGCAGGAAGATGGGCAGCCGCTCCATGATGCGATCGGCGATGTCGATGAACGCGGCGTTCAGCCCCGACACGTAGACCGAAGCCGGGCTTCCCTCCGTGGCGTCGGGCACCACGTCGTCTCGGAGTCTGTCGACGAGCTTGGCCGTCGCCTCGTCCTGCGGAGCGGAGGCCGGCGTGACGAACACGATCGCGACCGACTTCGCGTCGTTGAACTGCGGCTCGCCGACGGAGGCCACGTCACCTTGCTCTCCGAGGGCCTGGACGCCCTCGAACACGCGCTGCGGCGCCTCCGCGTCGCCGTTGACGTCGACGACGATCGGGATCGGGCCGTTGAAGCCCGGGCCGAACCCCTCCGCGAGCAGGTCGTACGCACGCCGCGCGGTCTGCTCGGTCGGCTGCGTGCCCTGATCCGACGCGCCGAGCCGCACGAGCGCCGAGCTGCCGGCGAGCAGGAGGCCGATCGCGAGGAGGATCCAGAACACCGGCTTCGCGTGGGCCGTCACGAAGCGGCCCCAGCGCGCGATGGGAGTCCTGTCCCGTGCTGCCTCGGAGTCGTCGATCGGTCGCAGGAAGGGAACCTTCAGACGGTCGACCTTGTGGCCCAGCTTCGCCAGCACGGCGATGAGCAGGGAGTTCGCGATCAGGACCGTGGTCAGGACGCCGAGTGCTCCGCCGATCCCGAGCTTCGTCACGAAGTCGAGCCCGAAGAAGGCCAGGCCCGTGACCGAGATGGCGACGGTCACGCCGGCGAAGATCACCGCCCGTCCCGCCGACGCCCCCGCCTCGGCCGCCGCGTCACATGGCGGAAGCCCCTCGTGCAGCAGCTGTCTGAAGCGGGTCACGATGAACAGCGAGTAGTCGATGCCGACGCCGATCCCGATCATCGACACGAGGATCGGCGTGATCGTGTTGATGGTCGTAAGACCGGCGAGGATGAAGAGCAGGACGAAGGCCGTTGCGACGGCAAGGAGCGCGAGCGCGATCGGAATCGCGGTCGCGACGAGCGTGCGGAACACGACCAGCAGGACGAGGATGGCCGCGAGGAAGCCGAGCAGCTCCTGCGTCCCCTGCTCGATCGGCGGGAACTCGGCGTCGCCGTTGAACTCGGCGGTGACGCCCGCCGGCGCGACCGCGTCGCGGACGGCATCCTGCACGGCGACGACCTGCGAACGGTCGGCAGTCTCGATGACGTCCGAGAACTGGGCCTCGGCGTAGGCGATGCGTCCGTCGTCGGAGAACGTCTGGTCGTCGAACGGATCGCCGACGCTCTCGATTCCCACCTCGTCGCCGGTCGGTGCGAACTCGGCCGTCTCGAGCTCGGCGATCGCGTTCTCGATCGCCGCCTTGCGCTCGGGCGTGTCGAGACGCTGCCCCTCGGGGGCCGCGAAGACGAGGTTCAGGACCGACCCTTGCTCGGACGCGAACTCGGCCTCGATGAGGTCGGTCGCGCGCTGCGTGTCCGAGCCCGGAATCTCGAACTCGTCGTTCAGGCTTCCACCCACAGTCGCGACGAGGAAGATCAGGACGGCGATGATGGCCACCCAGCCGAGCACCACCTTCCACGTGTGGTTCGCGCACCAGCGCATCCACCGCGCGAGGCCGCCCGTCGACAGGCGCTCGTGCGCGGCCCTCCGTTCGCCGTTGGTCGACAGCCCGTGCTCGGTCATCGCACCATCCCCCTGTCTCGACGCTCAGTCATGGCCGTTGCTGTCCAGACCTCCAATCGCCCGGGAACTCATCGCCCCGCGGCCGGCTCCGTTTCGTAGCACACCATGCTCGCAGCGCGTCGAAAAGGGCACGGTGCGGCTTCCAGGCGTCTCAGCGTTCGGTTTTCCGTACCTTCGCTCCGCGAAACGTCCTTGCAGCCGATGACTTCTCGCTCCCGGGGCCGTCTTCAGGGCGATGCCGGACACGAGGCCGGACACGGTCGCGTTCAGGATCCGCGGCCCGATCGCACGCGCGGACCTGCCGGGCCTCTGCGACCGCGTCTGCGGGATCCTCGGGGGCGCGGCGGTCGCACTCTGCGACGTCACGGGCGTCGATCCCGACGCGGTGACGGTCGACGCGCTCGCGCGCCTGCAGCTCGGGGCCCGGCGCAACGGATGCGAGGTCCACCTGTGCAACGCGTCCCCGGCGCTGCTCGACCTCGTCGAGTTCATGGGCCTGACGGACGTGATCGGCGAGGACAGGTTTCCGCGAGCGGGCGACGTGTAATCGTTCCGAGATGCCCGACTACACGCTCGTCAACCTCGTCGACGTCGACGACGCCGCGGTCGCCGGCGGCTTCTCGGACGTCCAGGAGGCCCACTTCGCCACCCGCGATCTCGGCCTCGCGGAGCTCGGCCTCTCCTACCAGGTCGTCCGGCCTAACCGGCACCACGCGTTCGGTCACCGCCACAAGGAGATCGAGGAGGTCTACGTCGTCGTCGGCGGCTCCGGGACGTGCCATCTCGACGACGGCGAGGTCCCGGTGAAGCGGCTCGACGCCATCCGCGTCGCTCCGACCGTGACCCGCGGGTTCGCCGCGAGCGCCGAGGGCCTCGAGCTCCTCGTCTTCAGCCCGAGCGCACCGGGGGACGCGGAGCTCGTGGAAAGGTTCTTCGACAGCTGAACCGCAGCGATGAGATCCGGCTGCCGCACCGGTCCAACCGGAGTCGAGCCATACGAAGGAGGAATCGAATGCCCCGCATGCTCTTCCCCAACCTCGCCGTCAAGGATCTCGACCGCGCCGTGGGCTTCTTCACGGGGCTCGGGTTCACGTTCGACGAGCGCTTCACGGACGAGACCGCCACCGCGATGGTCGTCAACGAGCAGGCCGTCGTGATGCTGCTGACCGAGAGCAAGTTCGAGGAGTTCACGACGAGGGAGCTCGCCGACCCGACGAAGCACACCGAGGCGATCCTCGCGCTGTCCGCGGACAGCCGCGAGGACGTCGACGCCTTCGCCGACAAGGCGCTCGAGCTCGGCGGCATGCCCGCGAAGGAGCCCATGGACCTGGAGTTCATGTACGGGCGCAGCTTCCACGACCCCGACGGCCACCACTGGGAGATCTTCTGGATGGACCCGGTCGCGGTCGAGCGCGGCCCGGCCGAGGCAAGCGCGGCCGCGTAGGGAGCGGGCGACCGGAGCCTGGCCCTTCGGGGTCAGGCTCCGGCGTACTCGAGGGGAAGCCCGAAGCGGGGGAACACCGTCTCGACGTCGAGGAAAAAGGTGAGCTCGACGATCCTGCCGTCCTCGACCTCGAGCACCTGCAGCGCCCACGGCTCGTACCCCTCCCCGCTCTCGCTCGGCTTGTACTGGCCGAACGCGGGCGCGCCGTTGGCCGCGACGGTGGGCACGACCCTCGAGCCGCGGCAGCCGTTGCCCGGACCGACCCACCAGGAGAAGATGTCCTCCCGGCCGGCGAGCCAGAGGTCGAACGGGGGCATCGACTGCGTCGCGTCCTCGTGGATCAGCGACGTGAGCGCATCCATGTCGTACCGCTCGAACGCGTCGACGTAGCGGGCGAGCAGCTCGGCGTCGGCCGCGTCGACGGAGGGTGCGGTCGTCGACCACGTCACGTCGTCGCGCGCCTCGAGCGTCGCACGTGCCCGCTGGAGCGCGCTGTTGACCGACGCCACGCTCGTGTCGAGGAGCTCAGCGACCTCCGACGCCTTCCAGCGCAGCACCTCGCAGAGGATGAGCACGGCGCGCTGGCGGGGCGGGAGGAGCTGGAGCGCGGCGACGAACGCGAGGCGTACCGTCTCGCGGGCCTCCGTCACCGCCGCGGGATCGCCCTCGGGGACGACGGAGCCGTCCGGGATCGGCTCGATCCACGGCACCTCGGGGGTGCGGAGGTTCTCGACGACCGGCTCGCCGGCCGGCCCGAGATCCATCGGCCGCGCGCGCCGCTTCCTCCCCTCGAGCATGTCGAGGCAGACGTTCGTGGCGATCTTGTAGACCCACGAGCGCAAGGACGACCGGCCCTCGAAGCGCTCGTAGCTCCGCCAGGCGCGGATGAACGTCTCCTGCACCGCGTCCTCGGCCTCGAGCGCGCCGAGCATCCGATAGCAGTACGCGGTCAGCTCGACCCTGAGCTGCTCGAGCCGCTCGGCGACGGTCGGGTCGAGGGTCAGCGAGGCCTCGTGCACGAGGGTCATCCTAGACGGTCGCTGCCACGCTCTGGCGCGCCAGGCTGCGCCTCGACATACCCCCGCGGCCACCCCGCTGCGAGTCGCTACGGTGAGCCGATGACCGAGGTCGCCGCCGGTCGCCCGCAGGTGCACGGGCACGACGTGAACCGCTGGCTGGTGCTCGTGCTCGTCTGCATGGCGCAGTTCATGGTCATCCTCGACGCGACGATCGTGAACGTCGCGCTGCCGTCGATCCAGGCCGATCTCGACATGTCCGAGGCCGACCTGCAGTGGATCGTGAACGCATACACCCTGGTCTTCGGCGGCTTCCTCCTCCTCGGCGGGCGCGCGGGCGATCTCGTCGGTCGCAAGCGCGTGTTCCTCGTCGGCCTCGTCGTCTTCTCCGTCGCCTCGCTGCTCAACGGGCTCGCACCGTCGTCGGAGCTTCTGATCCTCTTCCGCGGGCTGCAAGGCCTCGGCGCGGCGCTCATCTCGCCCGCCGCCCTCTCGATCATCACGGCGACGTTCGAGGAGGGCGCCGACCGCACGAAGGCGATGGGTGTGTGGGCAGCCATCGCCGTCGGGGGCGGCGCGGTCGGGCTCGTGCTCGGTGGCGTCCTCGTCGACTGGCTCTCGTGGGAGTGGATCTTCTTCGTGAACGTCCCCGTGGGGATCGCGGTCTTCGTCGCGTCGCTGCGGAACGTGCCCGAGTCGAAGGACGAGCACGAGCACAAGAGCTTCGACCTCCAGGGCGCGGTGACGGTGACCGGTGGGTTGATCGCTCTCGTGTACACGATCGTCGAGGCGCAGGAGAAAGGCTGGGTCTCCGCGCACACGTTCGGATTCGGCTCGCTCGCGATCGCCCTCCTCGCCATCTTCGTCGTCGTCGAGCGGCGGTCGAGCGAGCCGCTCGTCCGGCTGAGCATCTTCCGCGTGCCCACCGTGCGCGCGGCGAACGTCGTCATGTTCGTGGTCGCGGCGGGACTCTTCGCGATGTTCTTCTTCAACACGCTCTACGTCCAGCGCGTGCTCGGCTACTCCGCGCTCGAGGCCGGGATCGCGTTCCTCCCGTTCACGGCGGGGATCATCGTCGGCGCCGGGCTCTCTCAGCGGCTCGTGCCCGCACTCGGCGCGCGCGAGGTTCCCCTGATCGGGATGGTGCTCGCCGTCGCCGGGCTGCTGCTGTTCGTTCGCTTGCAGCCCGGAGGCGAGTACGTGCCCGACCTGCTGCCGGGGATCATGCTCTGCTCGGTCGGCATGGGCCTCACGTTCGTGCCCGTCACGCTGATCGCGACGAGCGGCGTCCCCGTCGACGACGCCGGCCTCGCGTCCGGGCTCTACAACACGTCGCAACAGGTCGGCGGCTCGATGGGCCTCGCGATGCTCGCGACGCTCGCCGCGGGCAAGACCGAGGACATGCTCGCGGGGACCGGCGAGCCGACGGCTGCCGAGCAGGGGCAGGCGCTCGTCGACGGCTTCCACATCGCCTACGTCGGGAGCGCGCTCTTCGTCGCCACGGGCGCGGTGCTGCTCGCGTTGCTCCTCCGCCGGGAGGACGCCCGCGCGGTCGCCGTCGGCGGCGAGCCCGCGGTGGCCGAGACGTGATGGTCGGGCCGCCCGAGATCTGACCTGTGGCCGACTGGGAGACCGTCCGCGCGCTCGCCCTCGGGCTCCCCGAGGCGGAGGAGGAAGCGTCCGGGCGCCGGGGGTACCGCATCCGCGGGAAGCTCTTCGCCTGGGAGGCGCGCGAGCGGGACGGCGGCGGGCTCGCCGTACGCGTCGAGCGGGAGGAGAAGCAGCTCATCCTCGACGCCAACCCGGATGTGTACTTCACGAGCCCGCACTACAACGGCTATCCGGCGGTCCAGGTCCGCGTCGAGCGCGTCGACCCCGACGAGCTCGCGCAGCGTCTCGAGGACGCCTGGCTGATCCAGGCGCCGAAGCGTCTCGCCGCCGAGCACGTCGCGCGGAGCGAAGGCTGACGCCGGTCCACCACGAGCACCCGGAGATCGTCGGCCCGCGGATCCTCGACTTCCCCGCGCGCCAGGCCTGAGGGCGCGGCGGTACGGCCCGGGTCAGGCCACGCGCTCGAGCTGCTTCTTCAGGTGCGCGTGGCTCTCGGGCAGCTCCTTCGCGGCCTGCCGGCGGACGACGAGCGGCACGAGCAGCTTGCCGATCCCGTGGCCCTCGAAGTCGAGCTCGAACGTGAAGCGCGTCCCCGACCCGTCGTCCAGCGGCTCGAACCGCCCCTTCCCGAGCGCCCGCACCGGCCCGTCCAGCACGCGGAACGCATAGCTCTCCGGCGGCCTGAACTCGGTCAGCTCGCTCGTCATCGGCTGCTCGCGCCTGCCGACCTTGCGGGTCAGCGACACCTTGGACCCCTGGCGCAGCGGCTCGGGGCCGATCGCGTTCGCGCGGACCACCGCCTCCTGCCACTCCGTGAAGCGCGAGGGATCGGTGACGTACGCGAACACGTCCTCCGGCCTGCGCGAGATCTCGACGCTGTGGACGATGGGCGCCATCCGGACCTCCCTCGTGAGCAGTCGTGCGATCATGCCGCAGGCACCGACCTCCGTAAAGCTCGTCGCCTACTCCGTCGCACCGGCGACGAACGACGCGATCGCGTCCGTGAACTCCTTCCGGCTCGTCTCCCACGCGTAGAACATGTGGCCTCCGCCGAAGTGGTGGACGGTCAGGCGGTCGGCCATCTGCGGGTCGAGCCGCATGAGGTTCCGCAGGCGGTCGCTCGTGTAGTACGGCGTGATGAGGTCGTACTGCCCGTGCGTGATGAAGGCCTTCATGTGCGGGTTCAGCGCCATGCCGTACCGGAAGTCGTCCGTCGCGCCGGGCGGCGACGCGAACGCGTGGTGCTCGGTGTCGTTCTTCCAGGCGTTGTTGACCTCGTACGAGAGGAGCGTGTACTCGCGGTCGGTCTCGACGCCGATCTCCGAGCGCAGCATGCGGTTCACGGCCATCGTGTAGGCGGGGCTGATCCCGGAGAGGGTCGGATCCGGCCAGGAGAGCCCGTCGCGGTCGGGGAAGGGGTCGGTCGCAGTGATCGTCGCGTCGTAGAGACCGAGCACCTTGCGCTCGTCGCGCAGGAGCTCGCGCACGAACGTGAGGATCGAGACGCGCCCGTCGCCGCGCAGAACGAGGTCGAGCGGGAGCCCGACGACGTCGGCGAGCCGTGACATGACCGCAGCGCGCTCCTTCGCAGGCATCGCGGCTCCGCGGGTGAGGAACGACGCGTAGTCGCCGGTCGCGAAGTCCTCCGCCTCGCGCAGCACCTTCGTCAGGGCGGCGCCCTTGCGGAAAGCGCGGGAACGGCCGTGGTGGACGGCTGCCGCGGCCATCGTCGGGACCCGGTCGACCCAACCGAGGACGTCGTAGTCGGTCGGCGCGAGCCCGGTGATCTCGAGCGCAGGCGAGATGAGGACGGCGCCGTTCAGGCCGATGCCCGTCGACTCCTGGAGCACACGCGCGAGCCGCCCGACGCGGTATCCCCCGTAGCTCTCGCCCGCGATGAAGACCGCCGACCCCCAGCGGCCGTGCTCGGACAGCCAGCGGCCCATGAACTCGCAGAGCGACTCGAGGTCGCGCTTGTAGCCGAAGTACTCCTTCGGGTCGGCAGCGTCCTCGGGCGGCTTCTTCTCCTTCTCATCGCTGTTCTTCTCGTTCTCGATGACGCGGCTGAAGCCGGTGCCGACCGGGTCGACGAACACCAGGTCGGTGAAGGCGAGCCACGACGACTCGTTCTCGACGAGCCGCGGCGGCATCTCCGGCAGCGTCCCGTCGGACGGGAAGGCGACCCGCCGCGGCCCGACCGCTCCCATGTGCAGGAACGCGGACGATGCGCCAGGCCCCCCGTTGAAGACGAAGGTGACGGGACGATCCCGGTCGCCGTCGCCGGCGACGTACGAGACCGAGAAGATCTCCGCCGCAGGCTTCTCCTTCTTGCGCAGGACGGTCCACTTGGCCGTCGCCGTGTACCGGATCGCGCTTCTCCCTCGGCCCCACGACGCGCTCGTCTCCGCGCCGGCCGGCGGCTCGTGGTCTTGCTTCGTCTCCTTCTTCTCGTTCTTCTCGTTCTTCTCGTCGTCGCTCATGGGCGGGACGCTACCGACTTCCCCGCACTCCTCGGCAGGAGTTTCCCCGACCGGTCGTGCAACGCAGCGTGTAAGAGTGACGGGGCCGATGGCTGCGCATCAGGATTACCCGCTGCGGCTCGAAGGCCGGCTCGAGGGCGAGCCCTCCCGCTGGCTGTGGCTCGTCAAGTGGCTGCTCGCGATCCCGCACTACATCGTGCTCGCGTTCCTCTGGATCGCGTTCTTCGTGCTCACGGTCGTCGCGCTCTTCGCGATCCTCTTCACGACGCGCTATCCGCGGGGGATCTTCGACTTCAACCTCGGAGTGCTGCGGTGGACGTGGCGCGTTGCGTTCTACTCGTACGGCGCCCTCGGCACCGACCGCTACCCGCCCTTCTCGCTCGGCGAGGAGCCCGACTACCCGGCGACGCTCGACGTCGCCTACCCCGAGCGGCTGTCGCGCGGTCTCGTGCTCGTGAAGTGGTGGCTGCTCGCGATCCCGCACTACCTCGTCCTCGGGTTGCTCCTCGGGGGCGGGTCGGCAGCGGGACGCGCCGGCGACTGGCACTGGGGATGGGGCTGGAGCTGGACGTTCAGCACCGGGCTCATCGGCCTGCTCGTGCTCTTCGCCGGCGTCGCGCTGCTCTTCACGACGCGTTACCCGCGCGGGCTCTTCGACCTCGTCCTCGGATTCGACCGCTGGGTGGCGAGGGTCGCGGCCTACGCCGGGCTGATGACCGACGCCTACCCGCCGTTCCGACTCGACCAGGGCGGCGAGGACGCGCCGGTCGCCCCGCCCGAGGCGCCGCCGTCGCCGGCGGCCGCGATCGGAGAGGAGCCTCCCGCTGTCCCGGCGGCGCCCGCCCGCTCCGGCGCCGCGCGCGTCGTGCTGCTCGTTCTCGGCACGATCGCTGCGCTGCTCGCGCTCGTGACGCTCGTCGGCGGGGCGGCGATGGTGGTCATCGACCAGACGCAACGGGACGACGACGGCTTCCTCATGTCGCCGACCGAGGACTTCTCGACCTCCACGTACGCGATCGTCTCGGAGAGTGCGGACGTCGATATCGAGGGCGCGGACCGAGCCGTGCAGGCGTTCCTCGGCGACGTGCGCATTCGCTCGGAGAGCGAGCGCCCAGTCTTCGTCGGCATCGCGCGCGAAACCGATGCCGCCCCGTACGTCGATGCGATCGAGCGTGACGTGGTCACCGGGATCGGCGACGAGCCCCGGTACTCCCTGGAGGCGGGCGGGCAGCCCGCCGGGCCACCGGAGGAGCAGACGTTCTGGGTGGCCTCGTCGTCCGGCGCCGGCGAGCAGACGCTCGAGTGGGAGCCCGAGGACGGGAGCTGGACCGTCGTCGCCATGAACGAGGACGCCAGCCGCGGGGTCTCGACCGAGCTGAGCATCGGCGCCGAGCTCGACTCGGTGCTCTGGATCGGAGTCGGCCTGCTGGTCTTCGGCGGCCTGCTCGCGGCGGCCGCAGCGCTCGCGATCACCGCGGGCGCCCGGCGTCGCGCCTAGCGCCGGTCCGCGTTGAGCCCGGCCGTGAGGCGCTCGAGCGCCTCCTGGTCCCAGCCGTTGATGAAGTCGCCGTGCGACGCCCACCTCCCGGCTGAGACGAGGCCGCGGCTGATCGGCGGGTACAGGAGCACGAGCGTGATGGTCGGCATGCGCACCGGATGCGTCGACGGGCAGCGCCCGGCCTTCGAGTAGGCGACGTGACGCTTGTGGTTCCCGCTGTCGGGGCTTCGCCCGTTCCAGCAGTTCTGGAACTTCACCTCGAGCTCGAGCGCGTCGTCCGGGCCGCAGGACGGCAGCGCGGCGAAGCGCGGGTTGCCGTCGATGCCGCCGCAGCTCCAGGACACGATCTCCTTCGACTGCGCATGATGCGCCAGCGGGTTCCCGGCCACGAGCTTCAGCCCCGGCGGCGGAGCGACGAGCGTCCCCGAGACGTGCTTCGTGTAGTAGACGAGGCCCGCCAGCGGTGGGATGGGCTCGCCCCCGACGTACACGGTCGGCACCCAGTAGGTCGACGCGTCGTCCTCGACGTCGCACGTCGTCTCGCCGCCGCGGAGGGTTGCCGCAGTCGTGGCCGCGGTGACGTCCCTGTTGCCGACGTACGTGTGGTTGTGGGAGCGGCCTGGCTGCCGCGGGAAGCGGATCGGGTCGTCGTTGTTGCGATGGCTGAAGCCGCAGACGACCGTGAAGTACGGCCCGCCCGGGAAGTTCCGCTGAACGACGCTCGCTGCGCCGTTCGGCGTCGCCGAGCGGCCGGCGGAGGCCAGTGAGGCGGTCGCGATCAGCGCGAGCAGGAGTAGCCAGCCGTAGGTGCGACTGGTCGGCGACCTTCGAGTCGTCACCACCGGTCCACGCTCCTCGCCGGAGCGTACCGGCGCGGTCTCGCGATCGCCACTTCCCGCACGAATCCACCCTGCTTCAATGAGGTCGGCATGTCCCAGGTCCTCGACTCGCTGGAAGCTGCGCGCGGCGCGGCGACGCGCCTCGCCTGGCGAGAGGCGCACGCCACCTTCTCCACGGTGGGCGACGCGGAGCTCGGGCCCGCCGACCTCGAGCTCTTCGGAGAGGCGGCCTGGTGGACCGGGAAGCTCGACCAGGCGATCCGCCTGCGCGAGCGCGCCTACGCGGCCTACACGGCGGCCGGGGACACCCGGGGCGCGGCACGGATGGCACTCACCCTCTCCTGGGACTACGAGGGCCGCGGCTCGTTCTCCGTCGCGAACGGGTGGTTCGCCACGGCCGAGCGGCTGCTCGCCGACCTGCCCGAGTCGCCCGAGCACGGGCGCGCGCTGCTCGTACATGCGCTCACCGCCCTGTTCGCGGAGGGCGACCTCGAGCGCGCCGAGGCGCTGTTCGACGAGGCCTATGCGCTCGCGCAGCGCGTCGGGGACCGGGACGTCCAGGTGCTGTCGCTCTCGGGCCGCGGCCGCACCTACATCAAGGGGGGCCGGATCGACAAGGGCCTGGCGCTCCTCGACGAGGCGACCGCGTCCGCGATCTCGGGCGACCTGAAGCCGCACTCGACGGGGCTCGTGTACTGCCTGACGATCAGCTCGTGCCGCGACCTCGGCGACTACCGCCGCGCGGCCGAGTGGACGGAGGCGGCGAACCAGTGGTGCGACCGCCTCGACGTCACCGGCTTCCCCGGTGCGTGCCGCATCCACCGGGCGGAGGTCCTACGGCTCCGCGGCGACTGGACGGCCGCCGAGGCCCAGGCGGTCGCCGCGTGCGAGGAGCTCGCGGACTTCGACCGCAGCATCACCGCCAGCGGCCACTACGAGATCGGCGAGATCCGCCGGAGACGCGGCGACTTCGCCGGCGCGGAGGAGGCGTACCGCACCGCGAACGAGCTCGGACGCGGCCCGCAGCCGGGCCTCGCCCTGCTCCGCCTCGCCGAGGGCAAGGTCGACGCGGCCGTGGCCGGCATCTCGAGGGCGCTGCAGGACACCCAGGAGCCGCTGTTCCGTATCCGTCACCTTCCCGCCCAGGTGGAGATCGCACTTGCCGCCGGAGACCTGAGGGCGGCCCGCGCGGCCCTCGCAGAGCTCGAGACCGTCGTCGACTCGTACAAGATCGGCGACCGCCGCGCGGACGCCTTCGACGCCAGCGTCAACCTCGCCGCCGGACAGATCGCGCTGGCGGAGAAGGACTGGGACGCCGCGGCCGCGAGCCTCGAGCGCGCGCGCGGCGAGTGGCAGACGGTGGGCGCGCCGTACGAGACGGCGGAGGCCCGGATGCTGCTCGGGATCGCCTACCGCAGACGCGGCGACGAGCACGACGGCGCGGAGGAGCTCGAGGGCGCGCTCGCGGCGTTCGAGCGCCTCGGGGCGAAGCTCGCGGCGGAGCGCGCGAAGGAGCTGCTCGGGCGCGTCGAGGCACGCAGGACGTTCCTCTTCACCGACATCGTCGACTCCACGCGGCTGCTCGAGACGCTCGGCGACGAGAAGTGGAAGCGGCTGCTCGCCCGGCACGACGAGCTCGTGCGCGAGCGCATCGTCGACAGCGGCGGCGAGGTGGTGAAGCGTACGGGCGACGGGTTCTTCGCCTCGTTCGACACCCCGAAGGCCGCTGTCGAGGCGGCGGTCGCGATCCAGCGCGCGCTCGCCGCCGAGATCGTCGCACCCGACGTCAGGATCGGAGCGCACGCGGGGAACGCGTTCATGACGGGTGCCGAGTCGAGCGACTACGGCGGGCAAGGCGTGCACGTCGCCGCCCGGATCGGCGCAGCGGCACGCGGCGGCGAGATCCTCGTCAGCGCGGAGACGCTCGGCGACTCGGGTTCGGGCTTTCGCCTCTCCGAGACGCGAACGGAGGAGCTGAAGGGCCTCGAGAAGCCGATCGAGGTCGTCTCCGTCGACTGGCGCTGAACACCGACCCTCCCGAGGAGGACGCCATGAAGACCACTCGCAGCGCGCTCGCCGCGTCGGCCGTACTCGCCGCCGCGGCGCTCGTGATCCCGTCGCTCCAGGCGGCGCCCTCGTCCTCGACGAGGGACGCGGCACCGGCGTTCGTCTCGCCTCCGGCCGAGCTCGTGCAGTACGGGCACGTCAGGTCGCTCGCCCGCACCGGCGGCGGCTACGTGCTGCGCTTCGACCCCGCCTTGTGGCTCGGCGGCACGACGGCGAACGTGGCCGCGCGCGAGGACGGGGCGATCGGGCCAGGCGAGAGGGTGCCGAACGACTACTACGTCCGCGACGAGGGCCGGAAGGCGCTGACCTACCGCGTTCCGGCGACCGCGCGGGCGACCGTCCTCGTGCAGGGCCCGCGCGGGATCCGCTCGCAGCGGGTCGGCCTGGCCGAGCTCGCCCAGATCGTCAAAGGCAGGAACCCGAACGGCCGCCGCCTGTACGACCGGGAAAACCACCTCGGATACTGGGCCCGGACGCGGATCGACACGGTCCGAGCGCTCGACCAGCAGTACCAGCCGTGAGGAGCTAGCCGACCACGAGCACGACGTTGCCGGTCTTCTGCCACGTCTCGACGTACGTCGTTGCCTCGACGACGTCCTCCAGCGGGTAGGTCCGGTCGATCACCGCGCGGTAGCGCCCCTCCTCGATGAGCTCCTTGAGGAAGAGGACGTCCTCCTTCTTCCACTTGGCGACCGGGAAGCGCACGCGCCGGTCTCCGACCCGGCGCGTCACGAGCGCCGAGAGCGGGTTCTCGACCATGAGCCGCCCCAGGTCGGTCGCGACGAAGGCTCCGCCCGGCTTCACGGATCCCCGGCACCGGAGCAGCGACTGCCTGCCGACAGCGTCGACGACGACGTCGTACGTCTCGCCGTTCTTCGTGAAGTCCTCCCGCTGGTAGTCGATCACCTCGTCCGCGCCGAGCGAGCGCACGAGCTCGACGTTCTTCGTGCCGCAGACCGCGGTGACGTGGGCGTCGAAGTGCCTCGCGAGCTGCACCGTCGCCGTGCCGCACGACCCGGAGGCGCCGAAGACGAGGATCCTCGTGCCCTTCCGAACGTCGGCCGCGCGCAGGCACGTGAGGCCCTGCAGGAACCCGTCGCACACCGCGGCCGCCTCCTCGAACGTGGTGCCCGCCGGCTTGTGCGCGAGCGGCCCCGAGGCGCGGATGCAGACGTACTCCGCGTGCGCGCCGAACCTGCCGGCGGCGCCGCCGAAGACCTCGTCCCCGACGGCGAACCCGTCGGCCGCAGCCCCGAGGGCCTCCACCTCCCCGGCGAGCTCGATGCCGAGGATCTTCTGCTTCGGTCGCAGGAGCCCGGCGAAGAGCCGCCAGACGAAGGGGCTCGCGCGACGGATGTGGCAGTCGGTCTGCGTGACCGTCGTCGCGCGGACCCTGACGAGGACCTCGTCGTCGGCCGGGACGGGCGGCTCGACCTCGTCGACCCGCAGGACGTTCGGCGGCCCGTAGCGGTCGTGGACGACGGCCCTCACGCCCCGGCCCTCGCCGTCCCGTCGAACGTGACGAGGACCTTGCCCCGCGCATGCCCCTCGCCGAGATACTCGAGCGCGTCGGCGACGTCGCCGAGCTCGTACCGCCGGTCGATCACCGATCGCACCTTCGCGGACTCGAGGAGATCGCGGAGCACCTCCATGTCCGGCTTGTTGAACTTCGCTATGAAGAACGAGGCCTTCCGGCTGCCGAACAGGGCGCCGAGCTTCTTCCACGCCAGGCCGCCGATCGGCCCGAGCAGGCGACCCCTCTTCGGTCCGCCCACGACCACGAGCGTGGCGTCCTTCTCGAGCACCCGTATGCACTCCCGCCACGACCTGGTCCCCGCGACGTCGAGCAGCACGTCGTAGCGCCCGTCGCCGCGCGTGAAGTCCTCCCGCGTGTAGTCGACGACCCGGTCTGCGCCGAGCGACCGCGCGGTCTCGACGTTCGCCGGGCTGCAGACGGCCGTCACCTCGGCGCCGAGCGCCTTCGCGATCTGCACCGCGTACGTGCCGACGCCACCCGAGGCGCCGTTGACGAGGACCTTCTGCCCCGGGCCGACGTGCCCGTGGTCGCGCAGCCCCTGCAGCGCGGTGAGTGCCGCGACCGGCACCGCCGCTGCGTCCTCGAAGGACACGCTCGTCGGCTTCGGGACGATGGCGCGGTCGGCGCGGGCGACGATGTACTCGGCGAGCGCGCCGCTCCTCCCGCCGAACACCTCGTCTCCCGGCTGGAAGTCGGTGACGTTCGCCCCGACGGCCTCGACGATCCCCGCGTAGTCGGTGCCGAGCCGCTCGCTCTTCGGCTTCCGGAGCCCCATCGACGTGCGGCCGACCCACGGCCTGCCCTCGACCGCGTACCAGTCGCCGAAGTTCAGCGACGCGGCGTGGACGCGGACGAGCACCTCGTCCTCGCTCGGGACCGGCTTCTCCGCCTCCCGGACCTCGACGACCTCGGAGGGTGCGCCGAAGCGATCTCTCACGGCCGCCCTCATCGGGCCGGCCCGCCGTTCAGCGTGAGGACGACGTTCCCCGTCTTCTGCTCCGTCTCGACGTACCTCGTGGCCTCGACCACCTTTTCGAGGGGATACGTCCGATCGACGACGGGGCGGTACTCGCCCGCCTCCAGGAGCCCCTTCAGGAAGAGGACGTCTTCCTTCCGGTAGCGGGGCGGGAGGTCGAACACGACCTTCTTGTCGCCCACCTTCTTGTGGACGAGCCACAGAACGACGTTCCGGAGCCCATCTGTCGGAAGGTAGACGCCACCTGGCTCGAGCGAGCCCTTGCACCGGCGGAACGAGTGCTTGCCGACCGCGTCGAAGATCACGTCGTACGTGCTGCCGTTCTTCGTGAAGTCGTCGTGCAGGTAGTCGATCACCTCGTCGGCACCGAGCGAGCGCACGAGCTCGACGTTCTTCGTGTTGCACACCGCGGTGACGTGGGCGCCGAAGTGCTTCGCGAGCTGGACGCCGGCGGTGCCGATCGAGCCGGATGCGCCGTAGACGAGGACCTCCTTGCCCTGGAGAGCGCCGATCGGCCGGTATGCGTTGAGGGCCAGGAGCGCTCCGTCCGCGACCGCGGCCGCCTCCTCGAAGGCCATCCCGTCCGGAATCGGCGCCAGTGGCCAGGCCGCCGGAATGCTCATGAGCTCGGCGTGCGAGCCCGTGCGGAGCCCCAGGTACGGCAGCGCACCGAAGACCCGGTCGCCCGGCTCGAACTCCGTGACGTCCGCGCCGACTGCCTCGATCTCGCCGGCCAGCTCGTGGCCGAGGATCCTCCGCTTCGGCCGGAGCAGCCCCGACTGGAAGCGCTGGAGGAACGGCGTGCCGGAGCGGAGATGGGTGTCCGCGCGCGTGACGGTCGTGGCCCGGATGCGCACGAGGACCTCGGCGTCCGCCGGGACCGGCTGCGGTACCTCTTCGAGCCTGAGGACCTCCGGCGGGCCGTAGGCGTCGTGGACGACGGCTCTCATGTCCCGCCCCCGCCGTTGCCGACGACGGTGAGGACGACGTTCCCGGTCTTCTGCCCGGTCTCGACATACCTCGTCGCCTCGACGACGTCCTCGAGCGGGTAGCGGCGGTCGATCACCGCGCGGTACTTCCCGGCCTCGATCAGCTCCTTCAGGAAGAGGACGTCCTCCTTCGTGTACTTCGCCATCCCGAGGATTGCCTTCTTGTCGCCGAGCCACCTCGTCGCGAGGACGACGAGCGGAACGTGCCACATGAACCCGAGGTCGGTCTCGACGAAGAGCCCGCCGGGCTTCAGCGAGCGCCGGCAGCGCCGGAACGAGTGCTTCCCGACCGCGTCGAAGATCACGTCGTAGGTCTTGCCGTTCTTCGTGAAGTCCTCCTGGAGGTAGTCGACGACGTGGTCGGCTCCGAGCGAGCGCACGAGCTCGACGTTCTTCGTGTCGCACACGGCCGTGACCTCGGCACCGAGCTCCCTCGCGAGCTGCACGGCTGCCGTCCCGACCGAGCCCGAGGCGCCGTAGACGACGATGCGTCCGGCCCGGCCGGAGATCCGCGTTCCGCAGGCAGGAGCGGGCGATGAGCGCCCCGTCGAGGACGGCACCCGCCTCGTCGAACGACATCCCCGCCGGCTTGCGCGCGACCGCTGCGCGCTCGCGGATGCACGTGTACTCCGCGTGCGCGCCGAAGTACTGCACGCCGAATACCTCGTCGCCCTCCTCGAACTCGGTCACGGCGGGGCCGACCGCCTCGACGACGCCGGCCAGCTCCATGCCGAGGACCCGCCGCTTCGGCCGGCGCAGGCCGATGAAGTAGCGGACGAAGAAGGGGTCCGCCTTGCGCCAGCCGCAGTCCGTCCGGTTGACGGTCGTCGCGTGCACCTTGACGAGGATCTCGTCCTCCTGCGGGGCCGGGCGCTCCACCTCTTCGAGCCGCAAGACCTCGGGAGGCCCGTACCGGTCGTGGACCACTGCTCTCATGGGTCATTTCCTCCCGTCGCTTCGCTGAAATCGATGGATCGGCCCGCCGTGATCCCACGCGCGGCCCGCGCGGTAGAGCTCCGCCGGCCTGCCGCCCGCCGCGCCAGGTTGCGCGCGGCGTCCGGTGGGGATCACCCAGCCGTCCTCGGCGACGACGCTGCGCCGGAAGTTCGCGGCGTCGAGCTGCACGCCCCAGATCGCCTCGTACACGGCCCGCAGCTCGGCCATCGTGAACGTCTGCCCCACGAACGCCGTCGCGATGCCCGACACCTCGAGCTCGACGCGAATTCGCTCGACGGCGTCGCGGACGATGCGCGCGTGGTCGAAAGCGAGGTCGAGGTCCTCGTTGAGCACGGCAGACACGGGCATCAACGCAGCCTCCGAGGTGTCGGTGCCCCCCACGACCGCGCCCACGTCCCGCACGACCGCGAGGTACGCCACCGTCACGACGTTCATGCGCGGGTCGCGGCCCGGATCGCCGTAGGCGCCGAACTGCGTCGGATGGGTGGCGATCTCCATGCCGGTCTCCTCGACGAGCTCGCGCACCGCGGCCTCGTCCAGGGTCTCGTTCGGACGCTTGAAGCCTCCTGGCACGGCCCACATACCCTCGAACGGCGCCTCGCCGCGTCGCACGAGCAGCACCTGGAGCGTGCGCTCGGACATCGTCAGGATCACGATGTCGACGGTGACGGCGAACGCCGGGAACGCGGACGGGTCATACCCCTCCGGGGGCTGCGCGCTCGGTGCCGCGGTCGTCACGCCGGCATCACCTCGCGGCCGTGCTTGCGCGGGCCGCGGCGCACCCGGCTGCCGCCCGCGCGGATGCGGGAGCGGCGGAAGCGGTCGCTGGGTTCGGCGTGGCGGAGGTAGTCGAGTGGTAGCGGGGCCGGAAGCATGACGCTCTCCCTTCCTTGGTTCTGGTCGATGTGACCCTTACCGTAGCACCCGGTTATGGTCTTGTCAACCAAAACTCGCGGGACACGTCCGCCATGCCCGTGAGACTGCCGGCGTGCCGTTCCTCGCGGTCGAGTTCCCGCCCCACTCCGCGGAATGGACGTTCTTCGTCGCAGCGGTCGTCCTGCTGCTCGGCCCCCTCCTCGCCGAGCGGGCCCGGCTCCCGGGACTCGTCGGGATCGTGCTCGGCGGAGCGCTCGTCGGGCCGTTCGTCCTCGACTGGCTCGAGCGCGAGGGCATCGTCGAGTCGCTCGGCGCGCTGGGGCTGCTGTACCTCATGTTCCTCGCCGGCCTCGAGCTCGACCTGGACGAGTTCCAGCGCAACCGCCGGCCCGCCCTCTCGTTCGGCGCGCTGACGTTCTCGCTCCCGTTCGTCCTCGGGCTCCTGCTCGTCCTCCCGTTCGGCTACGGCCTCGCGACGGCGTTGCTGTACGGGTCGCTGTGGGCGTCGCACACGCTCATCGCCTACCCGATCGTGCAGGAACGGAGACTCACGCGACACCGCGCGGTCGGGATGGCGGCCGGCGGCACCGTCATCACCGACACGCTGGCGCTCTTCGTCCTGGCCGTCGTCGTCGGCTCCGTCGAGAGCGACGACCGTCCGGGCGTGATCCTCGTTCGCCTCCTGCTCGGGCTCGCCGTGCTCGTCCTCTTCTGCGCGTTCGTGCTCCCCACGGTCGGTCGCTGGACGTTCGCGTACGTCGGCGAGTCGCACCTGCCCCGCTTCCTCTTCCTGCTCGCCGCGCTCACCTCGGCGGCGCTCGTCGCCGACCGCATGGGCCTCGAGGGAATCGTCGGGGCGTTCTTCGCGGGGCTGGCGCTGAACCGGCTCGTCCCCGTCCAGGGCGGCCTCAAGGAGCACGTCGAGTTCGTCGGCGGGGCGATCCTGATCCCCTTCTTCCTGCTCTCGACGGGGATGCTCCTCGACCCGAGGCAGTTCACGGAGATCGACGTGCTCGTCCTCGCAGGAGCGTCGCTCGCGATCGTCTTCGCAGGCAAGGCGGCAGCCTCGTACCTGAGCGGGCGGCTCGCGGGCTTCCAGCCGTCCGAGGTGAGGCTCGTGTTCGGGCTCACCATCGCGCAGGCGGCCGCGACGCTCGCCGCGGTCACGATCGGCACCTCGGTGGGAATCTTCGACGAGGACCTGCTGAGCGCGACGCTCGTCGTCGTGCTCGTGACCGTGATGGTCTCCGGGATCTTCACGCGGAACGCGGCACGCAGGCTCGCGTCGGACACAGCGGTCGAGCCGGAGTGACCGCTCTCACGTAGCCCGACGCGCACACTGGGATGAGTTCGGATGCGTCGGCCGGTCTTTCCGCAGACGAGAGGAGACGACATGGGGAACGTGGTCATCGACATGAGCATGTCCGTGGACGGGTACATCGCGGCGCCCGACGACAACCCCGAGCAGGGGCTCGGTGTCGACGGGATGCGGCTCCACAACTGGGCGTTCGACGATCCGTCGGTGTTCGAGCGGGTGTACGGCAACCTGGTCGAGGAAACGGGCGCCGTGATCATGGGCCGCCGGAGCTACGACAACTCGATCGAGGCCTGGGGTGGCAAGGGCCCGCTGGGGGAGGTGCCGTGCTTCGTCGTCACGCACAGGCCGGTCGCGAGCCCGGGCTCGGTCTTCACGGTGGTCACGGACGGGATCGAGCGCGCCCTCGCGCAGGCCCGGGACGCCGCCGGCGACAAGCGGATCGGGCTCATGGGCGCCGACATCGACCAGCAGTTCCTCGCCGCCGGGCTCGTGGACGAGATCAGGATCCACCTGGTCGACGTCCTGCTCGGAGGGGGCCGTCGGCTGTTCGACGAGCTCCCGCGGCGCATCGAGCTGGAGCGGACCGGGCTCGGCGAGACCGGCGGGGTGACGCACCTCGAGTACCGCGTCGTCCGCTAGGACACGGACAGCGCGCGCTCCAGGGCGGCGCGGTCGAACGGCCCACCGTGCGCCGCGAGCACGTGCTCGACCGGCCTCTCGAGCAGTGGACGCAGTCCTTCGACGACCTGCTCGCGCACAGCCCCCTGCTGGCTCAGCCACCGCTCGTTGATCTCGAGGCCGTCGCCGAAGTCGACGAGCGTGTCCCCGGCGACGACCGCCCGGTGGCTCTCGACCCAGAGCACCATGTCGTTCGGCTTCTGTCCGGGGAACGCCTCGACGCCCACGTCCAGGCGGTCCCCCGCCTCGTACGGGCGCGCCTCGCCCTTCCCCTCCTTGAGGAGCCAGACGACGTCGGGGCTGCCGTCCCCCGCCTGCTCGGCGGTGATCCCGTACGTCTCCATCAGGTACTCGGCGGTGTCGGGCAGCGGCGTGTACACCGGCACCTCGAGCCGCTCGACCAGGCCCTGCGTGTCGCGCTCGTGCCACGGCGCGGTCAGCACGACCGCGGTCTCGCGCTCGGCCGCGAGCGTCTCGATCTCGCTCGGCGGGGCGATCGGATCGAAGAGCACGAGCCGCTCGCCGTCGTCGATCGCATAGGAGGAGACGTTCTGATCCCACGGCTCGCTCGCCCGCCAGTCCGGATGCGGCGCCTGCCAGTGCCAGAGACCCGGTCGCAGCTCGAGCACGGCTCGATGCTACTGAACGCCGCGCGAGGCAGCAGCCGATGGCCACTGGCCCGTGCGGCGGGCGATTTGGGCATGCCGAATCACGGCGCCAGCGAGCTCGTTGCTCCTCGCAGATGTGTCGCGCCAGGTGGTCGAGCGTCTCGTCACAGCGGGCCCAAAGGACGTCGGTATGCGCGTTGCGCGTGCGGGAATGTCGCCTGACGCTGCGCGACGAGCTGCGAGCCGGTCGCGGGAACCGTTGGGAAGCCGTCAGCCGATCCGCTCCGCCAGCTCGACGATGATGCCCTCCGGCCGCGGACGTAGCAGAGCAGGTAGCTGTCCTCCTAGCGCTCCAGCTCGTCGACGAGCTCAGCGCCCCGCGCTCGCAGGCCCGCGACGAGGGCGTCGAGCCGGAACGTTGCTGAGCCCAGCCGCGGCGAGCTTCATTCTGCCGGCGGCAAGTCGAAGCGAGCGATGACTCCTTCGTCGCCGCCCTCGGGTACCGGGCGTTCCGGGTGACGTGTCGCCACCCAGGCAACTCCGCGCTCCGGGTAGGCGACGACGTCTGGGAACCGCTTGGCCGAGATGCCAAGCATCCTCACAGGCTCATCCGTCGGGTTCGAGAAGGTGTGCAGCCCCTCCCGGCCTTCCGGGAAGTAGACGACGTCGCCGGGTGACAACTCCTCCTCTCCCCCCGGCGTGCGGACGGTCAGCGTCCCGCTGAGGACGAAGAACATCTCCTCCACGCCGTAGTGCATGTGCATCGGGCCTCCCGGTGCCCGCGGCAGGTACTCGATCAGCGACGCTCCGAGCTGGTCGGTCCCGAACGGGTGCCCGAACCACCGGACGCGCTGATCCTCCTCCACCTCATCCCAGGGCTCGTCCTCCAAGAAGTTCAGGCGGCGCATGCGCTCCTCCAAGTCCGTCGGGTCCTTGCGACGAGATGATGCTCGCCTGAGCGGGCGTTCGGGAATGTCACTCGAGGGTTCCGTACGCCCTGCCCTGCTCAGTCAGGCGTCGGAATTGGTTCGAGTGAGGTTGTCCCGCGCCGAAGGAGCCACAGCCCTGCGGCTATCAACCAGACCGGAACGAGGATGAACCCGAAGAACACGAGCGGCGTGAGGAGCGATGCAGACCGGTGTTGGGGAATGTCACCCGCCGCCGGCGCGTGGGTCACTCGTCGTCGTGGTCGGCGGCGGGTGCATAGTGCGGGCGCCCGGCGGGCCGGTAGATCTGGGTGACTACGCCCTTCGAGTCGGCCCGCGACTCGACCAGGTCAAGTGCGAGGTCCGGGCCGGCGTCGGGGAACAGCCGCGCGCCCTGGCCGAGGACGACGGGGACGATGAGCAGGTTGATCTCGTCGACGAGGTCGTGTTCGAGCAGCCATCGGATCAGGGCGCCGCTGCCGTGCACCTGCAGCTCACCTCCCGGCTTGGCTTTCAGCTCGCCGATGGCGGCCGCGAGGTCACCGGAGAGGACGGTCGTGTCCGCCCAGCGCGGTTCGGTGAGCGTCGTCGATGCAACGTACTTCGGCCTCGTGTTCAAGGCATCTGCGATCGGGTGGCTGACCGGATCTTCCGCTGCGGCGCGAGCCCGTTCCTCCGCGCCCCAGTAGCCGGCGAAGAGCTCGTACGTCCGACGGCCGAACAGGAACGCGTCGGCGCGCTGGTAGGTCTGGTTGATGAACGTCATGGTCTCGTTGTCGGCCACGCCCATGGCCCATCCGCCGCGCACGAATCCGGTCCTGCGGTCCTCTTCCGACGCCCCGCCGTTTCCCTTCATCACTCCGTCGACGGTGACTTGAGTCATGGTCGTCAGTTTCATGGGTTGGTCCTTTCTCTCGGGCGGGTTCTCTCTCGCCATGACCGCACGGACGCGTGGATCTCATCGGTCGCAGCAGAGTGTCAGGCCGACTCGAGGGGAAGATCGCCAGGTGGGCCAGTGTTCGGGAATGTCCCTTGACGCAGCCTGGGCGGAGGCCGATGAGTTACGGGTCGCCGAGCGGTCTACCTTCGAGAGCACATTTACGTGCGGCGCATGAGGCCGCCGAGAGAGGAGTCATACGATGCCGCGGTACCTGATCTCGTTCGATGCCCACGCGATGGACCACATCCCCGACGAGGACATGCCCGCCGTGACCAACGCCTCGCTCGCGATGGTCCAGGAGGCCGTCAACGCCGGCGTGTGGGTTTTCGGCGGCGGACTGGAAGACCAGAAGGCGAGCATCGTGTCCACCGACGGAACGGTCACCGACGGCCCGTACCCGGAGGCCATCGGCGGACTCTGTGTCGTCGACGTACGCTCACGCGAGGAGGCGCTCGAGTGGGCTGCCAAGACCGCCGTCGCCTGCCGCTGTGCTCAAGAGGTCCGGGAGTTCATGCTCGACCCGACCGTAGGCAACTAGACGACACTCGCCTGTGCGAGCGCGCGGGAATGTCGCTGGAGTGCCGCGATGGCACTCAGCAAGACCGAGCACCAGCACACGCCTAGGCTGTGCTTGGCGAGGCCGAGCTGCCTGACAGGGCCGCGCGATGCGCCGGCGTGCGGGAATGTCCCCCGGGGGAGGCTGCGAGTAGGCCGGACGGTGCGTTAGGTTCCGCCCGTACCGTTCCCGTCGCTCGGAGTGCAACCGGCGTCTCGCACCGAAGAGCTAGCTGGGCGAGAGACCTCGGCATCGATTGAAGCGAGGCGATGACTTCGCCTCGCGGCGGGCGGCGTACTCTCGGTGAGAGGTTGGTTGATTGGTGATAACGCCGCCCACGATCACGCCGCTGCTCGTGGCCGACCTGCTCGTCGAGGGCGAGCGGATGCCGGTCTACGTGCACGTCATCGACCATCCCGATGCGCGCGTCCTGGTCGACACCGGCATGACGGAGCTGCACCCGGCGATGGCCGACATGGATCCCCGCCTCCGGCCGCTGAGCGAGCAGGACTTCGATCTCGCCGGCATCGACATCGTCGTCAACACACACCTGCACGCCGACCACTGCGGCGGCAACCACCTCTTCCCCGGCAAGCCGATCTACGTCCAACGTCGGGAGCTCGACGACGCGCGCAGCGAGGACGACTACACCATTCGCGAGTGGGTCGAGGCGCCCGGCGTGCAGTACGTGCCGGTCGACGGCGAGCACGAGCTGCTGCCCGGGCTCCGACTCGTCCCGGCGCCGGGCCACACACGCGGCATGCAGATAGTCGTCGTCGAGACTGGCGGGCGCCCGGTCATCGTCGGCGGCGACGTGGCGGTGTGGTTCGGTGAGTTCGACGAGCCGCCCACCGAAGGCCGGCGGCGGGTCCTTGCGCTCGACCCCGAGCTCGTCTGGCTCACGCACGAGCACGAGCCGTGGCGGTCGCGCACCATGTAAGGCGCGCCGCATATGGCCCGCGCTGACCTACGAGTGGGTCGTCCTCTCGAACACGACGATCGGGTCGGCGGATCGCTGACAGAGGCGGACGGTCGACGAAATCGAGCCTCCGTCGCACTAGGTTCGGTCGGGGGGGTGTGCGTTGCGGTGCCCAGCGTTCAGGAATGTTCCCCGGAGATCGCGCTCTAAGATAAAGGGGGTGTCGCGGCCGTGACGCTTCCCCTCATCGACCACTTGGCCTTGCGAGTACGTGACGTGAGACGCAGCCGTACCTTCTACGAGCAGGCCCTCGAGCCGTTCGGAGTGAAGGTGGTGGAGAGCTCGCAGGGGCCCGGGTTCGCCATCGAGGGCGGTGGGGACTTCTGGATCGGGGAAGGGGAACCCCCGGCCGCGCCCGTTCATGTGGCCTTCGCCGCAGCAGACCGAGCCACCGTTGACCAGTTCCACCGCGCCGCTGTCGAAGCCGGCGGCCGTGACAACGGCGCGCCGGGTCTTCGCCCGCAGTATCACGCCGGGTACTACGCAGCGTTCGTCATTGACCCGGACGGGAACAACGTCGAAGCGGTCTTCCACGGGGACCGCCAGCTGCCAGCCGCGTGACGCTCGCTTGTGCCAGTGTGCGGGAGTGACCCTGGCGCTGTCGTGACGGCCAGGCTGAGCGCTTACCGACGGGCCACGAAGATGTACTCACGGCTGTCGTCGTCGAGCGGTTCCCCGGCGAATCCGCCATAGAGAGCTTCGAGGCGCAGGCCCGCGACGTCGAGGAGCCCCAGCCATTCGTTCTTGGTTGCCCACCAGAGCGAACCGGTTCCACCATCGTCCAAGGTGATGTCGACTCGGTTGTCGCTGACGCTGTAGTAGTTCGTGTGCGGCAGCGGCGTGTCGGCGTGCTGGCCGTCTATCGCGGATGCGACGTGATGGTCGAAGGCGAACGCGTTCCAGGCGAAGCGGCCGTTAGACCGAAGCGCTGCCGCGACCCGCTCGAAGCAGCGACGACGATCGGCCCACGTGGGCAGATGCAGCAGAGACCGCCCAGGGCAGTAGATCAAGGCTGCCGGCTCCTCGATTTCAAGCTCCCGGATGTCTCCTTCACGCAGGTCGAGCTCGACTCCCTCCTCGACTGCGCGCACTCGAGCCTGCGCGAGCATCGCCGGCGAAGAGTCGATCCCTATTACACGCCTGCCCGTTGCCTGAGCAACCGGGATCGCAACGCGCCCGTTGCCAACTGCAAGCTCGACCAGTGGCCCGTCAGCATCACGGGCAAGCCCGACGTAGAACGGGACGTCAGCAGTGACGCTACTGGACCAGTCCCCGTATCGGTCCGCCCAGGCGTCGTACCAGCTCGACATGGCAACACCAATCTAGGCGCAAACGAGGCGGCGTTCGCCTGCCCGAGCGTGCGGGAATGTCGCTCGCGCCGGTGGTGCCCTCCCTCCTCGGCGACGTCCGTGCGTACGCGAGAACGAAAGGCGCGAACAGGACGGCGGACTCGAACGACGGGCATGGTGACCGACTGAGCGCGCCGACCAGCTCGGCTGAGCACTCTCTGCAGTTCCGGCTACAGCGTCAGCCGCACTTCCAGGAGCCGGTGTATCGCGCCTTGCCGGTTACCCCACCGCCCTTGTGCATGAAGAGAACGAACGTGCCGCTCTTGACGGGGCGATCCTGGACCTGAGCCGTACCCAGTACGGCGAAGGTGGACTTGTGGGCCAGTCTCAGGATCCCGTCCTCGATGTCGAGGACGTAGGGATTCCCCTGAGCTCTCTCACGACGATCGACATGTACGGCGAGTCTGAGTCGATGGGCGTGCCGCCAAACCGCAACCGGCCAGCGTGTGGCCCGAAGTTGCACACACTGCTGCGAATGACGTGCGATACCCCGCCCGGCGTCTTCACGACCGCCTTTCCGTTGGGGTTCCAGGGCATGTGGTTCTCCAACGACTGCGTCCATCCGGCGAACAACAGCGTCATCGCGGCGAGAGCGAAGGGGATGAGCATGCGCATCGCGCGAGTATCTCGGGGATACGGGCCTGCTGCAAACGACGCGCCGAAACGTGGGAACCCGGGGATCTCGTCCAAAAATGGACAAAGCCGAACCTCGGGTCTAGCCGAGCGGGCGTACGGCGCCCCATCCGGCCGGCACCCCGGCCCCATCTGCGGATCGAAAGCGAGTTCCAGCCTAGGGATTGGCTAACGCGACGTTATCGTCTCCCGGTTCTACGGGTTCGGTCGAGGGCGACGTGCGCCGGAAGAGCAGGAAGCCCACGACGATCAACCACAGCGGGATGAGGAGCGACCCAAGAAAACCGATCGGGGTCAGCTGTGTCGCTCCGAGGAGGATGGTCGCCCACGCGAGCCAGCTCGGCAGCACTCCGTTGCGACGCGCACCGAGTCCGGTGGCGAGCAGCACCGCTGCCCATGCCGCGTTGAACGTAAGCCAGTCGTACGAGTGGAGTTGGCTGAGGGCGTACACCGCCTCCTGATGGCCCTCATGGGCCGCGTTCGCTGCGGCACCTTCGAGCTCTCCGATAAGTGCGAACCCCGCAGCACCGAGGATTGCCCCACCGAACGCGACCGATCCGTGACCGGAGTCGCCGCCGCTTCGGAGGCTTCGCTGTAGACCCGCCCCGAAGAAGATGAGCATGAGTGCAACCAGGGGTGCGAGAAGAAGACCGGAGATCTGATGCTGCCCTCGGTTGTCCTGCCACCAGGAGAACGTCTCCTCGAATGACGTCTCACTGCTCGGAATGCTGTACGTCAATGTGAGCCCACCGGCGAGCAGGAGTCCGGCTAGCACTCCCGCGAGCGGCAGGAAGCGCGCGAAGCGATCGGAAGCCACGGAACTCCTCTCGGTTAGGTCGCAGGACCCTACGGAGTGCCTGGGCGGTGTGCAAGCGTTGGCTTGCCCACAGGATCTTGAGGCGGCCGGGCTGAAACTGCTGCGAGCTGGAGGCTCGGAGTCGGGCGAGTGCTTCGGTGCGCTGATCGCCGGTCATCGCCTCACGTTCCGCTCGTGCGACGATGCGGTCAAGACTGAGTCAATGAGCGCCCGGGCCGCTGACCTCATCGAAACAAACTTCGTCGAGTTCCTACTGTCGATGGGGAGGGCTGGCGGCGCTGTCGAACGGCTAGACGACGAGATCGCGTGGACGATCGGGGGTTCGCCGATCGGGTACCACAACGCGGTTGTCCGATGCACCGCTTCCGAAGGGCGGAGCGGTTTCTTGGTGGAGGAGTGGCGGGACGCACTGCGGCAGCGCTCCCTGCCGGGCTCGTGGCACTGGACCCCAGGGATGCATCCTCACGATCTCCCGGCTCTCCTCCGGAACGCGGGCTTCGAAGACGGGGGCGATGAACCTGCGATGGCCGCACGGCTCGTCGCCTTGGCTGACGTGCCCATGGCCACCGAGCTGCAGGTCACGCCTGTCGAGGACTCCTCTGCCCTCGACGAGTACCGCCAGGTTCTCGCCGCTGGGTTCGGTGAGGGGCCCAAGGAGGCCGACTGGGTCGCCAGCGTCTTCGCAATCATTGGACTCGAACCACACAGTCGCTGGCGCCACTTCGTCGGCACGGTGGCAGACGATCCTGTCGCCACCGCCTCCACCCTGCTGACCGACTCGACCGCAGGCATCTACTTCGTCTGCACGCGGCCCGACGCCCGCCGACGTGGCTTTGGTGCCGCGATCACCTACGAAGCGATGCGCCACGCGGCGCGCACCGGAGCCACGTTCGCCGTCCTCGGCTCCTCGCCGATGGGGCAGCGCGTTTACGAGCGGCTCGGATTTCGAACCATCTTCGCCACGCGGCTCTTCGAGCTGGACGCCTAGCTCGCCCTTGAGGGCGCGCCCACGAGGCTGCCCTCAATGTTTGCTAGGCGACGCGGCATAACTCCCGATCTGCTTTCCGGAACGTGCCGTTATGCGTCACCGGGGAGCGAGATCAGCACCGCGAGCGCGGCGACCATCGCCCAGCGCGTCGTTCTCACGGCTTCTCCGGCTTGTTCTTCTCCGGCTCGGAGCGGATCTGCCGGGGAGCGCTGCGCGGTTCGCCAAGATAGGCAGCACGATACGCCGATGCCCCGTGGTCGTCACGCACGCACTCGCGCCGTGACCTTTGCGAGCCGAAAGCGAAACGAAAGTTGCCCATCGCTTGCCCATTTGCCCGCTCACTCGCCGAGAAGCCAATGGTGGAGCCAAATTTACGCGACTGACCCAGTGTGCGGGAATATCGCTTTGAAGCATCGGCATTTCCGTTCGCCACACACTTCGCGGCTTGATCGCCCTTCGCCGGCCGGCCAGACTCGTGGCATGAGCATCGTGATTCGCCCATACGTCGAGCGCGACGAGCAAGGCTGGCTGCGGTGCCGCGTGCTGTCGTTCCTTGACACCGCGTTCTTCGACTCGGTCGAGCGTGAGAAGGAGCGCTACGAGAAGCCGGCTATCGAGCTCGTGGCCGAGGACGGGCGCGAGATCATTGGGCTTCTCGACCTTGAGTGCGACAGCGACGGGCTTGCCGACCGACCAGGACGCGGCGGGATGATCTGGCATCTCGCAGTACATCCCGATCGGCAACGCCAGGGAATTGCATCGTCGTTGTTAGAGGCCGCGGAGCGTCAGGCACGCGAGGGCGGACTCGTTCGGCTTGAAGCGTGGACACGTGACGACGCGCACGTCCAGCGCTGGTACGAGCACCACGGCTTCACCCAGATCGACTCGTACTTACACGTCTATCTCGAGCGCGACGACCTGCGTCCCTTCGACGGCGAGCTCCGACTCGTAAAAGCGTTTGCTCACTACACCGGTGACGAGCCGGAAGAGATACGGCGGCGATATCTGCGCGTCCACAGTGACGTCCTCTATGAAAAGCGACTCTGAGCACCTCTGACTCGCGTGCCCGAGTGTGCGGGAATGTCGCTTGAGCCGTTGCTCAGGGAGCGGCTCTAGGACGCTCGCGGAACCGATCCAGATGCTCGCCCTCGATGATGAGCGCAGTCAGTCCATCCGCGGACCTCATCTCGTGTTCTTCACCCTCGTGCAAGAAGACCGCTTCGCCTGGGCCGATCGGCTCATCGACACCACTCGCCCCGCTCACTTCTCCTGATCCATCGAGTACGGCGAGGATCTGCGGGATCGTCGCGGGATGCCGCCTGAGCCGGCCGCCCGGCTCAAATCGAAAGATCGCCGCTTGGACGAGCGCCCCTTCCTCGAACGGCGATGTCAGCGGAGCGACCGAAACATGATCGAGTAGATCGCCACGCGGCACGAAGGCGACCTCGGACGCGAAGCTGAACCGTTCCACGACTTCCTCCTTGATCGACTAGTCGAAGGTGCAAGCATCTCAGGGAGCGGCCGGGCGGGGGATACGCTGCCTGGGGCCAGCGTGCGGGAATGTCACCCGAGCTAGACGAGCCTGAGAATGGCAGCTGATGGCAACTGTGCAGGAGTACCTCGACGCGTACGACCGGCAGCTTCGTACGGACGCCGAAACCCCGAGTGCGGTGGCCGTGACGCGCCTCGGCCCGCTAAGGCTCGTGACGTTCGCGGGCGGTCGGGGTTTCGTCACCTACCGGGATCTCGGAGGTGCGGATGGCGCGGTGATCGCCCGGTGGGTGGAGGGCACTCTTACGCATTACCGTGAGGATCCTGGGATAACCCGCGTCGAGTGGAAGACGCGCGCGCACGATCGCGCGCCGGCGCTGCACGATGCGCTCGTACAAAACGGGTTCGTGCCCGGGGAGCCGGAGTCGATCATGATCGGCGAAGCTGCTCTCCTGGCGGTTGACGTTCCATTGCCGAAGGGGATCCACCTCCGTCGGGTCACGAGCGATTCGGACGTCCGCGCGCTCAGTGCGATGCAGGAAGAGGTCTTCGGGGGCGGGTTCGCCCAAGAGATGGCAGATGCGCTGCTCCGAAGACTGGGGTTCGGGGATGGGATGGAACTCTGGGTAGCAGAGGCCGACGGCGAGATTGTCAGCTCCGGCCGCCTGGAGCCGGTGCCCGCAACGGAGTTCGCTGGGATCTGGGGCGGCGCGACACGACCGGAATGGCGTGGGCGCGGGATCTACCGGGCGCTCACGGCGGCCCGTGCCCGATCAGCGCTTGTGCTTGGCAAGAGGCTGATCCACAGCGACTCGACCGAAGTCTCGCGCCCGATCCTAGAGCGAGCGGGACTAGTCAAGGTCTCGACAACGACGCCCTACCTGTGGGTTGCCGGCGGGTAGGCGGGTCGGGCGACGCGCCTGCTGCGTCGCATGCGCCAGTGTTCACGAATGACCAGTGAGCGACTGTGGCGCGTGACTGGTCTGAGCGGTTGCCTTAGCCGCCTGCGCCGAAGCCGTCGACTCGTTCGGGATGGATCTGGATGATCACGCGCCTCTCGCCTGGACCGAGGTAGGGGTACTTGTCCTCGCCCAAGTACTTCTTCGCGAGCATGTTGATGTGTTCGAGCGCGCCCTCCTCGACGATCCTGGCCGTGCCGCTCACCATCACGTAGCCGCTCTGCTGGTCGGCGGCGGGTAGGACGGTGACGGTCGCTCGCGGATCGCGCTCGATGTTCGTGACCTTTGTTCGCCCGTAGGCGCTGTTGACGAGCACGTTCTCGCCGTCGTAATCGATCCAGACGGGCGTGGCATGCGGTGATCCGTCCTCACGGATGGTCGCGATTACGCCCCAGTTGCGGTCGGTGAAGAGCGCCGCCTGCTTCTCGCTGAGCGCGGCCATCGATCTACTCCTTCTCATCTCGCATCATGCTTGCCAGCCGAAGGTTAGGAACCTCGCTTGCCCGAGTGTGCGGGAATGTCGCTTGAGCCGGTGGGCGCCGCTACCCCGAGCGCGCGATCAGGCGCTACCGAGTATCAAGTCAATTGCCTCGTCGAGTGTCGCCCCCAATGGTGCTACCCAACACCGTGGATCGCATTGCACTCCCCGCCAGGGATCGTGCTCGGAAGCAGGCCGCGTCTAGCGTCGTCGGCGTCACCCGCAGCGGCGGCCCGGAGGAAGCTGGCGACCGAGCGCTGTGGCAGCGGCGGCCTGCAGGAGTCGGGCCGTCCTCGGCTTCTCGCCCACGGGATAGAGACGACGATCACGCACGGGCGCACCGTAGAGGCCCCCGTACACGACGAGGGCAAGCTCGTAGGTGCCCAGAGGGCTCGCGTGGACATCGTCGGGGCCGTAGAGCGACCGATGCAGGCCGCAGCGCCAGGCGGCCTGCCAGGCCTCCGCGCCCGGGAGAAGCTGGGCGCCGGCCGCCTGTGCTGCCAGTTGTTGGGACGCGATGATGTCGGGCATCGCGGATCGCCGAGCACGGTCGGGCCAGACGGTGAGAAGCGCGGGACGGGTACCCGCCTTTCGCGCCAAGTCCGCCCAGCGAGCCACCCAGAAGCGCAGGTGCTCCTGGTCTTCAGGGAGGTACGGCGGCCAGTCCAGCATGACCAGGACGTCCCATTCGCCGCTTGCAAGTGCCGCGCGGGCGACGCCGAGGTTCCAGTGGTCTTCGAGCGTGAATCCCGCATGGAGCACCGCCCGGTACTGGAGCACGCGTCCCGAGAGGTGCGCGAACCGGGCGACCTTTGCCGGCATGTTGTTGGATCGCATCGCGCTGGCGTCGACGAAGAGCACGCGGAGCGGCGCCTCCTCCGTGCCGATGCCGGCCTGCGAGCCTCCTGCGAGCAGCGTCGCGCCTGTGAGAAGCGCCGCCCCGAGGAGACGGATCCGCGCCATTGGTCATCGTACTCCGCCCCGGCGCGCGCTAGCTGCCGCGCAAAGCACTAAGGGCACTCGTCGGACCCCGCCGCGCCATCATTGTTGGCGTCACTCAGCTGTGCGAGTGATCGGGAATGTCTCTTGAGAGCGACTGCCCACACCGTCGCCTTGGCAGCGGAGTCATACTTCGACGCCCAACGGCGACTCACCCGGGTCGGCGAACCGGAGGGAGGGACGATGCCGCTCTATCTTTCGAGGTTCAGCTACACGCCGGAGACTTGGGCCAGGTTGATCGGCCACCCAGAGGACCGCCGAAAAGCCGCCGAGTCGTACGTAGAGTCGGTAGGTGGGAAGCTCCACGGGTTCTGGTACGCCTTCGGCACACACGACGGCTACAACCTCTGGGAGGCCCCCGACAACGTGTCCATGGCCGCGGTTGCTCTGGCGATTGGCGGCGGTGGCGCGCTTAGCTCGTTCGAAACGACGGTCCTCCTGACCGTCGACGAAACGATGGATGCCCTGCGCAAGGCGGAGCAAGTCCAGTACCGAGCACCTGGCTCGTAGCGCCCGAAGAGGTAGCCGTCGGATGTGCCAGTGTGCGGGAATGTCCCTTGAGCGTCGAGAGCTACTCAGTGAGTTGTGACTGCATAGAGACGCCAGCGGCCAGGGATCCCCTTGAGCTCGTGCTCGCCGCGTTCTTCAAAGCAGAGCGTCGACCCAGCCACCAAGTCCCGCACCGTGCTTGACACGAGGACCTCACCCGGTAGGGCGGCGTCCGCGATGCGCGAACCAACGTTGACAGCGATCCCCGCGATCTTCTCGCCGATCACCTCGCACTCGCCCGTATGCACGCCTGCCCTGACGTCGAGGTCGAGCTCTCGTGTGGACTCGATGATTGTCCGAGCACATGCGATCGCTCGCCCCGGCCCGTCGAAGCGGCAGAAGAACCCGTCCCCGGCCGTATCGACCTCGACCCCGCGATAGCGGTTGAGATCGCGCCGGACGACACGATGGTGCTCTTCGAGCAACTCCCGCCAGCGCCGGTCGCCTACGACAGCTGCACGCTCTGCTGAACCCACGACGTCTGTGAAGAGAACCGTTGCAAGCACGGAGTCCGGTACTGAAGGGAGGGTGTCGCCACGGACGAAATCGAGGACTGCCGTCGACGCCTCTTCGCTACTCACGGATCGAACTTCGACCGTCTGGGCATCCCGGAACAGTTGCGCCAGAGCGACTGTCATCTCGCGGTTCGCATCACGATGCATGAGGAGCGTAGGGACCCGGATGGCACCGAGCGCGTCCCTGATGTCGGTTTCCATCTGGACGCGCATCCACTCGGCTGCGCCACTCGGACTGACGGCCATTCGCCGCCCCCAGACGAACCAGTCGAGCGCCTCGGGCGTCTCGGTTACAGAAGGATCTACTTGGCCGGCCCACTCCTCGAGGAACGCTCGTTCACCATGATGCTCCCGAACCTCGCGAATCCACTCGAGGAACCACTCTTCGGTTTCCCCGTACGGGTAGTCGGCCGTCATGGTTCCGCGCGGAGCAAGATTCTGGAGGACGAGGCGCTCGCACCGCTCGGGGTACGAGGCAGCGAACAGGGCGCAGGTGTTCGCCCCGAGCCAGCTCCCTAGAAGGCTCACGCGATCGATTTCCAGGGCGTCAATGATGGCAAGGATGTCATCCATCCTTGCTTCGAGGCTGATGTCGCGTGGCTTGTCTGAGAATCCAGTACCGCGAGGGTTGAAGACGATGAGGCGTAGCTCGGCAGCGAGTCGATCAAGAAACGGACGGCTGAAAGGAGCCACCCAGATTGAGAAGAGGTCGGAGAGGGGAGGCGAGTAGAGGAGAGTGCGCGGACCTTCGCCGACGACCTGGAAGGCAATCGCGACACTCCCTGCACGCGCATAGCCAACCTCTGGGATGTCCACGACGGGAGTGTCCCACGTCATCCCGCGGCACGCGGATGGCGGACAGAGAACCACGACCCGGCAGGAAGGCTGAACCATCGGGCTCTGTCGTGAGATGACCGCGTGGGCGGTTCGCAAACTAGTCTTGATCGCGCCTGCCAGTTCGAGAAGTCTGGAGAACTGGCTCCCTCGGCTACCAGCCACGCTCGAGCACGGCACGGATCGGGGAGGAAAAGCCGTCCCCGAGGGCCTCGCGGAGAATCTCCGCGGATGCGTTCAGGCCCTGGTCGCTGTTCGTCAGGCAGACGAGTCCTCGCCGGTCGGTGCGCGACGCGACGGCAACGGATTGGAAATCTCGGAATCCCATGTCGCCCCAATGCCAGAAGACGTCACCGGCGAGACCCCACCCCAGGCCCCAGCCGAGCGAGTCGTCGATCTCGATCTGCCGGACGAGCGACGCTTCGCCGACCTTCGATTGCAACGTTTCGACGACTAGACGGGCGTAGTCGCGGGCCGTTGTGTGCAAGCTCCATGCCGCGAAGGCCTTCGTGAACTCGTGGCCCTCAGCGGATTGCCGGTCATGGCATGTCCCTGCCGCTAACGCTGCTTTGGGGCGCCAGCGATATGAAGTCGACGTCATCTCCAACGGCGCGAACACCTCGGCCTCGGCTACCTGCTCGAGGGGTAATCCCGTTAGGTGCTCTACGACCGTCTGCAGGTAGAGGAATCCCTCACCCGAGTAGTGCCATCGGCTCCCCGGCGGGAAGGAGATCCGCCCGACATCGGCATCCTCGAAGTTGCCAAGCCCGGAGGAGTGACTCAGCACGTGGCGGGCTGTGACGCGTCGGAGCTCGGGGGTGTACGGGTCGAGGCCGCGCGCGTCATACGGTTCGGGATAGAGGTCAGCGAGCGGCGTATCGAGGTTGAGAACCCCGCGATCGCATAGCCGGAGCACGACGTGCGCGAACGGCGGCTTGCTGAGCGAAGCGACGGCAAAGATCGTCTCGGCGTTGATAGGACGTTCGCTCTGATCGCGACACACGCCGAAGCCATGGCTCCAAACGACCTCGTCGTGCTCAACGAGTGCGGCCGACAGCCCCGCGACGCCGAAGCGCCGCATCTGGCGCTCGATGCTTCGCGTGAGGGTGCTCATTCGTTTCCCATATGTGACCGATCCTCACACGGCGTTGCACTCGGCGGCACTAGGCACACCGAGTCCGGGAGCACTCGATCCATGACGCTTACTCTGTCCGAAACGGGTCCACTAAGAGCACGTCCACCGCCGCCGCGCGCGCACGTGACGTCTTCCGCAGCGACGCCCTCGCTTCGGCACGTCCTACAAGCCAGCGACCCGCGAACGTACTCACCAGGTACGAGTCGCCGGCGTGCATGAGTGTGCGGGAATGTTGCTTGAGCAGCCGCCATGATTCGCCCATGACTGAGCGCGCGCGCAGCGTTCCGGACGGATACCACAGCGTCAACCCGTACATCGTGGTCACAGACGTCGAAGGTCTCGTGAACTTCCTTCGCGAAGTGTTGGGAGGCGTCGAGCGCGGCGAGCGCGAGGTCTCGGCCGACGGCACCATTGGACATGCCGAGGTCGAGATCGGCGATTCCGTCGTAATGCTCAGCGAAGCGACCACCGCGTATCCGTCTCGGCCGAGCGTGTGCTTTGCGTATGTCGAGGACGCGGATTCCGTCGTCCGAAAGGCCGTGGCCGCAGGCGCGGAGCTCATTCTCGAGCCAACAGACCAGCCTTGGGGTGATCGTGTTGGAGGTTTCCACGACCCCTTCGACAATCGCTGGTGGGTCGCGACAAGATTGGGGCGCGGCAGGTAACGAAGCGTTTCATTCGCGAGCTCGGCTGCTTGTGCCAGTGATCGAGAATGTCGCTTGAGCGTCCCCTTCCGGAGCAAGAAGACGCCGACGCACCGGGCTCGGCGCAGACTGTGGATCGTCTGGACGCGCCGCGAAGGCGCCACCGGGCACCGGTGATGAGGGTCCGCGCCAGCGTCGTCGTGAGATGTAGGGCGATGCTGGGCCGCGCTGCGGCTTCCGGGTCGCTTGCTGGTGGTCTAGTTTCAACCTGTGCAGGTCTGTGCGAACTGCGGCCGGGGGAGCGAGGGCGACTTCCGCTTCTGTCCTCATTGCGGGGCGTCACTCGCGACTGCGCCGCCGGCTCGCGAGCAGCGCAAGACGGTGACGGTGCTGTTCTGCGATGTGACGGGCTCGACTGCGCTTGGCGAGTCGACGGATCCCGAGGCGCTTCGTGCGTTGCTCGCGCGCTACTTCGAGCGAATGAAGGGGATTGTCGAGGCACACGGTGGCACGGTTGAGAAGTTCATCGGCGACGCGGTGATGGCCGCCTTCGGCGTGCCCGTGCTGCACGAGGACGACGCCCTTCGCGCGTGCCGGGCGGCGGTCGAAATGCGCGACGCGTTTTCCGATCTCGGGATCAACGGGCGAATCGGCGTGGCGACCGGCGAGGTCGTCACAGGCACGGCGGAGCGGCTCGCTACGGGCGATGCAGTCAACGTCGCGGCCCGCATGGAGCAGACCGCTGCTCCGGGCGAGGTGCTGATCAGTGCCGAGACGCTTGCGTTCGTCCACGCCGCAGTCGTGGCGGAACCGATCGCGCCACTGGTGCTGAAGGGAAAGGCCAAGCCGGTCGCCGCATTCCGGCTGATCTCGGCGAGTGAAGAGCACGCCCGCAGCTTTGCGACGCCCTTGGTCGGCCGCAAGACGGAGCTGAGGCGACTTCAAGACGCCTTCGCTCAGGCCGTCCACGACCGCACGTGCCAGCTCTTCACGGTGCTCGGCTCGGCCGGAGTGGGGAAGTCGCGGCTGGCCGCAGAGTTCCTCGTCGGCATCCAGGCGCGAGTGGTGCACGGCCGCTGCCTCTCCTACGGCGAGGGGATCACTTATTGGCCCGTGGTCGAGATTGTCAAGCAGCTCGATTCGCTGCCGGAGGGCCATGAGGCCGTGCCGCTCCAATCGCTCGTCGGCGATACCGAGTCCGCGACCTCGGCAGAGGAGATCGCATGGGCTTTCCGGAAGCTCATGGAGCACCACGCGCAGGTGCGTCCGCTCGTGTGCATGTTCGACGACCTGCATTGGGCAGAAGACACGCTGCTCGATCTCGTGGAGCACGTGGCAGACCTCTCCCGCGATGCGCCCGTTCTGCTCCTGTGTATGGCGCGTCCCGAACTCCTCGAGAAGCGTCCCGCATGGGGCGGCGGGAAATGGAATGCCACCACTGTGCTGCTGGAGCCGCTCGATGCCGTCGAGAGCGAGCGGTTGCTCGACGCCCTCGGTGGCGTCGAGCCCGGTCTGCAGCAGCGGATCACGACGGCCGCGGAAGGAAACCCCCTCTTCCTGGAAGAGATGCTCGCGCTCATGCGAACGTCGGGCGCTGCCGAGATCAGCGTGCCGCCGACGATCCAGGCGCTTCTGGCGGCTCGTCTCGACCAGCTCGACCCGGCCGAGCGTGCAGTCCTCGAGCGTGGCTCGGTCGAGGGCGACGTCTTCCACCAGGGTGCCGTTCAGGCCCTCGCCAACGGCGAGCCGCAGACGCCGCTCCTGGTGGCGCTCATGCGCAAGCAGCTCGTCCGCCCCGACACACCGCAATTCGAGGGCGAAGATGCCTATCGCTTCCGGCACCTGCTGATCCGCGACGCTGCATACGACTCTCTTCCCAAAGCGGTGCGAGCCGACCTGCACGAACGTTTCGCCGGCTGGCTCGAGCAGCGAGGAGCCGACTTGGTCGAGCTGGACGAGATCCTCGGCCATCATCTCGAGCAGGCAGCGCGCTATAAGTCCGAGCTCGAGCAAGCGGATTCAGCGCTCGCCGAACGAGCGGCTCAACGCCTCGCGGCCGCAGGACGGCGCGCGCTTGGCCGCGGCGATGACCGCGCCGCGGCGTCGCTGCTCGAGCGCGCGCTCACGCTCATTCGGCCCTTCAAACTCGACGTGCATGTCGAGGTCGACCTGGCGCAAGCGGTTGGATCCGACCCGCGTCGGGCTGCACGGATCGCTGACGACGCTGCCGAACGAGCAGCGGCCACAGTCGACCGCGAAGGGGAGGCACTCGCGCGCGTCGTCTCTGCCAGGTTTCGACTGGAGTACGAGGACACGGTGGACGAGCTCGACGCGCTCGCGCGCGAGGCACTGCCTCTCCTCGAGCAGGCGAATGACCATGCAGGCCTCGCGCACGTCTGGAACGCGTTCAGCGAGGCTGCCGGCCACCGGGGCCAGTGGGGAGAGCGTGGCCAAGCCCTCGAGCGGGCTATGCACCATGCGCGGCTAGCCGGCTGGCAGACGGCGGACCCGTTCGGATTCGTCAGGGCCCACATCCTGGGTCGTGAGCCTTCAGATGAGGTGCTGCGCACCCTCGACCGACTGATGCCGGAGCTGTCTCATCCTCTTCGCCAGCTCGTTCGCGCGCGGCTGCTGAGCATGCTCGACCAATCAGACGAGGCGTGGCCGGCTGCGCTTGAGGCGAGCGAGCGCCTGCTCGAGCTGACCGGCGACGACGGGGGCGAGGGGGAGCTCGGCCAGGCTGCCGCCGTCGCCGGCGACCACGAGACTGCGGCCCGTTACCTGCGCGTCTACTGTGACAGGCTCGAGAGGCTGCACCGTCTCAATAATCTCTCGACGTACGCGCCTATGCTCGGCCGCTCGCTCTGCGCGCTCGGTCAGCATGGCGAGGCGGAGCTGCTGGCGCGGCAGGGCCGCGCTCTTGGCCACGAGCAGGATATGGCGACGCAGGCACTCTGGCGTCAGGTGCAGGCGCTCGTCCATGCCCACCGTGGCGAGCAGGCGGACGCCGAAGCGCTCGCGCGCGAGGCAGTCGCGATCATCGAGCGGACGGACGGGCTCAACTTCCAGGGTGACGCGCTCTGCGATCTCGCTGGAGTTCTCAGCAGGGCTGGCTGTAGCGACGAGGTTGCCGCGGTGCTCAACGAGGCGCTCGACCGCTACGGGCGCAAACGCAACCTGGCGATGGTACGCCAGGTGCGAGAGCGGCTCGCCGAGTTCTCGCCGGCCTAGCGCTGCGCACCTCTGCGTTACGGAAACCTCCTCATCTGGACCCGACGATGGGCTGCCACGCCCGCCACAGCATTCCGAGACCTTCCGCCAAGCGCCGGGGAGCTCACGCGGAAAACAACGCTGGCATGCGCGAGGTTCGGGAATGTCGCTTGAAGGTCGCACTGCATCTTCGTTGGGAGTCGAGCGGACCAGTGGCACGCGTTCGTGCCCCACAAGACGTGATGATCCATGCATGGAGCCTGAGCTGTTGGCGCTCTTGAACGAGGCGCAGGACGACCCTCCTGCGGTGGCACTCGTGCTATTCGGCTCGGCGGCGTCCTTCGATGCATCTCGACAGCTGGCCCGCCCCGGAGAGCCGTTCACGGTATTCGATCCCGCGGGCCGAAGTGACCCGCGGCCGCGCGCCGCGGGTCAACCGAGTTGGCGTTTCAATCCTTCTTCGCAGCGGACACGTCGACGCATACGATTCCCTTGTTGCCGTCCTGGTCGGCGATCACGGTGAGCGAGGGCGCGTTGCTGTCATCGACGATGGTCCCGCCCGCGGCGAGGGCGGCGGCGATCCGTTGCTCGGCCACCTCGGGCGCCACATAGACCTCGATGTGGAACCGCTGACGCGGGGTCTCGTGCTCGTCGGCGTCCCCGAACCACAGGTTCGGTACCCGTCCCGTGGCGTCCCGGATTTCGTCGCTGGGGGATCCGCGGCCCTGGGCTTCGGCGCTCCCGGTCAGCAGGGCGGCCCACACTGGGGCGATGGTCGCGGAGCGCGCCGTGTCGAGGCCGAGCTCGATGTCGCTGACCGAGGCCGGGTCGGCGTCGACCTTGTGGTCGGCGGCGATCCCGGTGATCCGTCGCGCGAGGTCGACGTCCTGCTGGGTCACCCATTCGACGACGTGTTCGGTGCCCTCGCCGTCGCGGTAGATGGCGTCGTCGGTGACCAGCTTGAGGTCGACGTACCCATTGCCGATCGACACGCGCGGGTGGTGGCCGAGCGCGTCGCCCGCCTCGCCCACCGCGGCGACGAACCGTGCGCCGGTGCCGAAGTCGTCCACCAGGTAGCGGGCATGCAGTCCCTGGGCCAGCTTGCGCCAGTCGGTCAGGTTGGCCTCGGCGATCTGTTCGCCCTTCAGCATGTCCATAGACGCGGACCCTATCCCTGATTCAGCCCGCAGCGCTGGCGCAACGATCTGCCGCCGACCGAGCGGGGCGATTTCACGCACCAGCACGCTGGGCCCAGCCTTCTAGAGACAAGAAGTAACTCTCGCATGCCCAAGTGTGCGGGAATGTTCCTTGACGGCCGCGACGAGGTTCGCACAGCTCGAGTGTGATGAGCTGTGCTCCGGGCGAACTCAGGGGAGCGCTTGTCACTAAGCACTCGACGCGACACGATTGGCACGTGAAGCGACCTCGGATCAAGTACGTCTGTAACTCTCTTGGTGCCTAAGAAGCCGCTCAGAGTCGGACTCGTCGTCGAGCCGACAGGCATCGAGGACCCGTATATCCATGGGGCCTACCTCGGGCTCGAGCGGGCCGTCCGAGAGTTGGGGATCAGAGGGCGAGTGTTGACACCGGCCCCGAAGGAAGGCTACGTCCCGAGCCTCTCACTTCTCGCGCGACAGAAGTACGACCTCGTCATCGGATTCGGCTTCTTTGCCGCCGCCGCGATCGACAGAGTCGCCACCGAGTTTCCCGAAACGAGGTTCGCGATCATCGATTTCGCCCACGACGATTTGGCGCATCGCCCGACGAACGTCGTGGGCCTCGTGTTCCGGGAAGAGCAAGCCGGTTATCTGGCCGGTCACCTGGCTGCGCTCGTGCTGACGCTCTCTCCCGGGGAGGAGGTGATCAGCTCGGTCGGCGGCCAGCGGGTGCCGGCGGTCGAGCGGTTCATCGCCGGCTACCAGGCAGGCGCGAGAGGAGCCAATCCTCGCGTCACGACGTTGAACAGCTATACCGACGACTTCCTCGACCCGGTGAAAGGCAGGTCGGTCGCCCTGAGCCAGATCGCGAAGGGATCGCGAGTCGTGTTCCAGGTCGCCAGCGCTTGCGGCCTCGGGGCGCTGGAGGCGGCAAGCGAGCGTGGAATCTGGGGGATTGGAGTCGATGTCGACCAGTCCCATCTGGGCCGGCACATACTGACGAGCGCCGTGAAGAGGCTGGACGTGGCGGTGTTCGACACGATCGAGGAGCTCGTGCGCGGGACGCTCGAGACCGGTCGCACGTCCCGCTTCTCCCTCCGGAACCGCGGCGTCGGCCTCGGCACGATCAGCGCGGCCGTGCCCCGTTCGTTCAAGGCCGAGATCGAGGACGTCAGGGCCGAGATCGTCGCCGGGAAGATCACGATCGCGAGCTCGGTCACATAGCGCTCTCGCTCTGTATCGAAACCCAGATGTTCCCGTCCCAAGAGGCCACGTCCGTCGGCGCGTGGCCGACCGGAACGAGGCCTACCACCTGGCCGTCCTGAGCATCGATCTGGACGACGGTGCCGTCGGCGTTGTTGGCCGCGAACACCACCCCATCCGTCGCGCAGAGGCCCACCAGCCCTCTGCCGACCAGGGTCGTTTGGCTCACCGTCGCCGTGTCCGGGTTGATGCGCCAGACGAGTCCTAGCGAGTCAGAGACCCAGACAGCCTGCTTGCCAGCGATCAACGCGACGGGGTACCCGATGGGCACCTCGGCCGTGGCTGTGCTCGTGTGCGGCTCGATGCGCAGGGCCCGCTCGGCGGTCGTCGCCACCCAGAGTGCTTCCTCGCCGAGCGCGACGCCTACCGGTACCTGGCCGACGTCGATGATCGCGAAGGGCTCGTTCGTCGTCGGGTCGATGCGGAGCACATGGTGAGGACCCGCGGCGACCCAGACGGAATCGTCATCGGCGTCGACCGCGTAGGTTGGGTTCCAGACGAGTTCGCTCGAGCCCCTCAGGTCGATCGTCTCGACGACGGCGTCAGCGCTGGGATCGATGCGCGAAACTGTGCCGTCGCTCCCGTTCGCCACCCAGACCGCATCGGTTGCGACAGCGAGGTCTATCGCCGGTGCTCCGATTCCGATCGTCCTGATGACTTCATGGCGATCTGGATGGATGCGGGAGACCGTTCCATCGTCTGCGTTGGCGACCCAGACCGAGCCGTGCCCGATCGCGATGGCGACAGGCCTTCGGCCCACGGGCACGTGGCCCACGACCCGGGAGCGCTGCGGATCGATCACGGCGACCGAGTCGGGAGGAATCGGCGCCTCGGTCCGTGGTGACGCTTGGCGACGCTTTGCGACGGAGGGTCGGTTGGCGCCGGGGACAACCGGAGAGTCGAGCGAAGGATCGTGGTTGAGGATGGCGCTCTCGAGTCGCCGCAGATCCTTTCCAGGCTCGAGCCCGAGCTCCTCTCGGAGCAATCGTCGACCCGGCGGTACACGGCGAGCGCGTCCGCCTGTCGGCCGCAGCGGTAGAGCGCGAGCATCAGCTGCCCGCGCGGATGCTCCCGCAACGGGTGCATCGCGCACGAGCGCCTCGAGTTCCGCAGTGACCGTCTCGTGCCGTCCGAGCACGAGATCTGCCTCGATCCGCTGTTCCAGCACGGCCAGCCGCTGCTCCTCGAGTCGCCCGCGCTCCGTATCCGCAAACGCGGCGGAGTCGAACTCGGCGAGCGGCGAGCCACGCCAGAGGCCGAGGGCTTCGCGGAGCGTCGCCGCAGCTTCAGCGGCCTCCTGACGGTGCGCCTCGTCGACGAGGTGTTCGAACCGGTCGAGGTCGAACTCGCCCGCGGCAACCTGAATCGAGTAGCCGGGTGCGAGCGTCACGATCGTCTCGCTGCCCAGGATCTTCCGGAGCTGCGATACGTGGACGTGGAGCGCCGTCTGCGCGGTGTCGGGCGGAGACCCGCCCCAGAGTTCCTCGATCAGGCGGTCACGGGAGACGACCTCGTTCGCGTGGAGGAGCAGAATCACCAGCAGCGCACGTTGCTTCGAGCCGCCGAGCGAAACCGGCTGGCCGTCCTCGAGCACTTCGAGCGGACCGAGGATCCGGTACTCCACCTGCTTTCCTCCTCGCCTTTAGCGGCCCTTTAGGTCTCGGCAAGCCGTCTTTTAGCCGCTTCCGCTTTGGTATGCAAAGGGCCGCGGACGCGGCTGCGAACAGAGAAGGAGGGACGATGAACACGCGGTTCCACGACAAGATCCAGCGCCTGGGAGTGCTGCTCGCAATCGCGACGGCGTTCACCGCGCTGGTGGCAGCGCCGGCGCTCGGCCAGGATCGCCCGGCCTCGAGCTACTACACGCCCCAGGTCTTGCAGCGGATGAGCGACAGCTGGGCCGCTCGGGGAGGCGTCCTCACCAATGTGCCCGCGTCGAGCTACTACCTGCCAGAGCAGATTGAGGCGATGAGCCAGGGCTGGGCAGCGAGAGGAGGCCTGCTGCCTGCAAGCGCCAAGGTGACCACGGGCGGCGACGGCTTCGACTGGGGCGACTTCGGGATCGGCGCCGCGTCGATGCTCGGCCTGGTTCTCCTCGGAGGCGGTCTCGTCGCCGGCGCCCGCTACATCCGGCGGGATGTGAGGGCCCAACCGGCCGCCTAGCTCGCCGAATCGGCCGGGGCGTGCGGGTACCACCTTCAGCCGCCCCGGCCGGCGCCGTTGGTCACCTAATAAGCCCAAGCGTCGAAAACTCATGCGACGCAACGAGTCTCGGGGGCACGTTCGCTCGCCGCTTCTCAGGCGACGGACCACTCGCCTGCCCCAGCGTGCGGGAATGTCCCTTGAGCGGCGTGCGGTGACGCTTAGCCCGGAACGGTTCCCAGCGCGAGCCAGGCGCGCGCCGGCAGCGTGAACGGCCCCTCCGGCAGGGACGCGCGCACGGTGTCGCGCAGGGTCGCCTTGCCGGCATCGTCGAGTGAGGCGTAGAAGGCGCCGGTAGCGGGACCGGCGCCGCCGGTGAACGGCTCCCAGTAGTCGTCGAAGTCGGCGTAGTCGACGGTCGTCTCGAGCGTGCCGCCGGTGACGCCCTGCAGGCCGGCGCGGCCGAACCGCTCGACGAGGTCGCCTTCGCGCACGCCGGCGCGCGGCTCGTCGTCGGGGATGCTCGGGTCGATCTCACGCGCGGCGCCCCAGAAGTGCGAGAGCATCTGCACCCCGCCGCCGGCGAGGTCCCACATCGCGGCTGCGACGGTGCCGCCGGGCTTCGTCACGCGCGCCATCTCCCCGATGCCCTGGTCGGCGTCGCTCATCCACGCGACGACCAGCGAGCACATCGCCGCGTCGAAGGTGTCGTCGCCCCAGGGCAGCGACTCGGCGATGCCCTCGCGCACGTCCGCGCCCGGGATGCGTGCCTGGCATGCAGAGGCGAAGTCGGGGGCGGGGTCGATCGCCGCGACGTTGTCCTCGCCGACGCGCCCGGCGAGCTCAACGGCGAGGGCACCCGAACCGCAGCCGACGTCGAGGACCCGCATACCGGCGCACACGCCGGCGGCATCTGCGAACTTCGGCGCCAGCCCGGTGGCATAGCGGCCCATGAAGCGGTCGTAGTTCTCGACTGCATCGGTGAACTCGACCACGGCGCCACTAAACCCGACGGCGGCCGTATGCGTCAACCGTCTCGGTCACTGCGGCACGGGCGCGCAGGGAGCGTCTCTCATCCGTGCGCGAGCGTGCGGGAATGTCGCTTGAGCTGCGTCGCCTACGACTTTGGCCTGACCACCTTCGCAACGACCCAGCGGTGCTTGCCGATTTTGCGGTCGCGGATGAACCCGAGCCTTTCGAACGTCGAGAGAGCGCCGTGGTAGAGAAACCCCGCAGGCACGGAGGCCGCGTCCTCCGGGTAGCCCTCCACCCGCCCGCCGCCGAGATCCGCGATCAGATCGAGCGCGCCCGCGAGCGCGGCGGTTGCGACGCCCTTGCGACGGTTCCCTTTGCCGACGAAGTTGCACGCGATCCGCCAGTCCGGCAACGCCGTCAGGCCCTTCTCGTACTCGGCACGGTTCTTGATCCTAGGCACCTCGTCAGGCGCGCCGAATTGGCACCAGCCCAGGCAGTCGTCACCGTCGAACACGAGCGCCGCGTGCGCCGTCCCCGCACGCACGCGAGCCAGCTTCCGCTCGCGCTTGGGCGGCACCCTGCCCCTGTTGTCTTCGTGGAAGCCCATGCACCAGCAGCCCCCGAAGACTCCGTTGTTGTGTTCCACGAGCGCGGCGAACGCGGGCCAGGTCGACTCATCCAGGGCTCTCACCGTGAACTCGGGCATGCCGGCCGAGCGTAACCAATACGGGTCCTCCGCCCGCGAGACGCTATTGAGCTAGCGAGCTCCCGCGTGTGCGAGCGTCCTCTCGCCCGACTCAGCGGCAGGCCGCCGGCGAGCGGCCGAGGAAGCGCATCGTCCCTCGACACAGGCCGACCGCGGCCCGGCGCTGGTAGGCGGCGGTGGCGAGCAGCCGGTCCTCGGTCGGGTTCGTCATGAACCCGAGCTCGGCGAGGATGACGGGGACGTCGGCCCAGTTGAAGCCGGTGAAGTCCGAGCGCTCCTGGAGGCCGCGGTCGGGGAACCCGAGCGAGCGCACGAGCTCGTCCTGGACGAGGCGGGCCGCGCGCTTGCTCGCCGAGTAGACGTCGTCCGTCCAGCCGCGGCGGAGCGCCGGGTGGAGCGTGTGCGTCCCGCGCGCCCGCCGGTCGGTCGAGCCGTCCGCATGGACGCGGAGGAAGAGCGCGGCGCCCGCCCTGTTCGCGATCCGCGCGCGGGCGACGTTGCCCATGCTCGTGCCCGCCGTTCGCGTCCGCGTCATGACGACCCGGATTCCGGCGTCCCGGAGGAGCCGGCGCAGCCGGAGCGCGACGCGGAGATCGAGGTCGGCCTCGCGCAGCCCCGACACGAAGCCGTGCGTCCCGCCCCCGTCCTTGATCTTGAGCGTCGTCGACCCCGGCCCGATCGGCTCCGTGTCCGGGTTCGCGCGGAGGTCGTGGCCCGGGTCGACGACGACGACCGGCGGGGACGCCTGTGCCGGGAGCGCCGCCGGGAGCGCGAGGAGGGCCGCGACGAGCGCGAGCGCCCGGAGCGCCATCAGTCGGCGAGACGGCTGAGGCGCCTGAGCTCGGCGAGCGGCCCGAGCCGGAGGGCCGGACGCCGGTCCGAGGCGGGGAGCTCGAGCGCGAAGCGGTACGTCCTGCGAGGACTGTACAGCGGGCACTGCTCTTGCCTGCACGGCGTCATCGAGAGCCGCCGGACACGCTTCCCGTTCCGGTCGAAGAAGACGATCGTCAGCGGGACGAGCGTGTTCTTCATCCAGAACGAGCCCGTCGTGTCCTGGCCGAAGACGAACAGCATCCCGTCGCGCGGCGCCTTCCGGCGGTTCATGAGCCCGACCGAGCGCTGGGCGGAGGTCAGTGCGAGCTCGGGACGGAACGCCGACGCCGTCGAGCTTCAGCCGCGCCGTCGCCGAGCCGGAGCCCGAAGCGCTGGCGGCCGACGTCGCCGACGGCGACGACGACGGCGAGCCACACGGCGGTGGCACGGATCGAGCCCACGGCGAAACGATAGGGAAAGCGCGAGCGTCGGCTACGCGCTGACGGTGACCGCGATGCGCTGCACTGCGTTGTTCGCGTACCCACCGAGGTTCCACGGCGGCTCGAGCGGCTGCGCGTTCCCGGCGTCGTCGTGTGCGCGGCAGCAGAGCTCGTGCTCGCCCGGCTCCGCGTTCCAGGCGTAGCTCCACCCCGCCACGCCCAGGGCCCGAGCGCGGCCTCGTCCAGCTCGGCCTCGCCCCAGGTCTCGCCCCCGTCGGCGGAGACCTCGACCGAGGTCACCGCCCCCTCGCCCGACCAGGCCCGTCCCCGGAGCAGGCACTCGCCGGCGGGCACGACGCGGGCCCTGGACAGGAACTCGGGGATCCCCGGCGCGACCATGAGTGCCCGAACCTGGATCCGCGAGAGCGGCTCGCCCTCGTCGCCCTCCTCGTGGCGGAGACGGTAGGCCTGGTGCATCTGGTAGCCGTCGAACGGCTCATCGAGCACCGTGATCCTGCCGAGCCACTTCACGCTCGTCATCCCGTACCACCCGGGGACGACGAGCCGGAGCGGGAACCCGTGCTGCGGAGGGAGAGGCGTGCCGTTCACGTCGTAGGCGAGGAGCACCTCGCCGCGCAGCGCCTCGTCCAGCGGCAGGCTACGGGTGTAGGACTGCTCCTCCCCGCCCTCGACGCCGCGGTCGAGCCCGGTGAAGAGCACCTCGACCGCGCCCTCGCGCACGCCCGCCTCCTCGAGGAGGGAGGCAAGCGGCGTCCCCGACCAGCGCGCGTTGCCGACGGCCTCGAGCAGCCACGGCTGGCTCGACGACGTGCGGGTCGACGAGCGCACGGCCGTTGCCCGCGCACTCCAGCGTCACGACCTCGTCGACCGCGGGTCTCGCCCGGAGGTCCTCGAGCGAGAGCGAGAGCGGCCGCTCGACGAGGCCGTCGACCTCGAGCCGCCAGGTCTCGACGTCGACCTCGGGAATGTCGTAGTGGATGAGGAGGTAGTGGAGCCCGACCGGCGTGAGGTCGAAGCGCATCGCCTCGAGCGGCATGCCGTGGTTCCGCGCGGCGAGCTGGAGCTCGACCAGGCTGATCGGCTCTGCCACGCGGGGAAGGCTAGCGGCGCGTCGCTACGCCGGTGCGCCTGCGCTGCGGCGATGAGCGGCGATGAGGTCGCGGTACCAGCGGTAGCTCGTCTTGGGCACCCGCTCGAGCGTCTCGAAGTCGACGTAGACGATGCCGAACCGCTGCGAGTAGCCGAGCGACCACTCGAAGTTGTCGAGCAGCGACCAGAGGAAGTACCCGCGCACGGGGACGCCGTCCTCGATCGCGCGCGCGATCGACCGGAGGTGGCGCTCGACGTAGGAGGCGCGCTGCGGGTCGTCGACGCTGCCGTTCGAGCGGTGATCCGCGAACGCCGCGCCGTTCTCGGTGACGTAGATCGGCGGGAGCTCGTAGTCGTCGCGCAAGCGGACGAGGAGCTCGTAGAGGCCGTCCGGGTAGACCTCCCAGCCCATCTCCGTGTGCTCGGTGCCTTCGACGGGAACCTCGAGCGGCGCGCCGCCGGCCGGGTCCGCTCGCACGATGTTTCGCGTGTAGTAGTTGACGCCGAGGAAGTCGAGCGGGGCCGCGATCGCTTCCATGTCGCCCTCCTCGACGTACGGAAGGACCTCCGCGAAGTGCGCGAGCATGTCCTCGGGGTACGAGCCGCGGAGCACCGGGTCGAGGATCCAGCGGTTGCGGAACCCGTCCGAGCGCACGACCGCCGCGGCGTCCTCCTCCGAGCCCGTGGGCGGATGGAACGGCGACCAGGTCGATCGTGATCCCGACCTCGCACTCGGGCGACTCGCGCCGGAGGACCTCGACCGCGCGGCCGTGCGAGAGCAGCACGTGGTGCGCGGCGGCGAGCGCGTCGGCCGTCGCTCGTCCGCCCGGGCGCGTGCACGCCGAGCCCGTAGCCGAGCCAGGAGACCACCCACGGCTCGCACTGCGTGATCCAGTGGCGCACGCGGTCGCCCAGGCGACCGACGACGACCTCGACGTACTCCGCGAACGCGTCGACCGTCTCGCGCGCCGGCCAGCCGCCGCGGTCCTCGAGCGCCTGCGGGAGGTCCCAGTGGTACAGCGTCACGAACGGCTCGATCCCGCCTCGAGCAACTCGTCCACGAGCCGGTCGTAGAAGTCGAGGCCCGTCTCGTTCAGGCGCCCGCGCCCCTCGGGGAGCACGCGCGGCCAGGCGATCGAGAACCGGAACGCGTCGAGACCGAGCTCGCGCATGAGCCGCACGTCCTCGCGGTAGCGGTGGTACGAGTCGCACGCGACCGCTCCGGTGTCGCCGTTCAGGACCTTGCCGGGCGTCGTCGAGAAGCGGTCCCAGATGCTCTCGCCGCGGCCGTCCTCGTCCACGGCGCCCTCGATCTGGTACGCGGAGATCGCGGCGCCCCAGCGGAATCCCTCGGGGAGGCGCACGTCGTCGATGTTCGCGCTAGGCTCCATTTACTTAACCGGTACAGGAATGTAACGACGGATGTCGTCCAGCGCAAGGAGGAACCGTCGAGTGTCCGAGCGCAGAGCCGGAAGGGTCACGATCCGAGACATCGCCGAGAGGGCGGGCGTCTCGAAGGTCGCCGTCTCGTACGCGCTCAACGGCCGCCCCGGAGTCTCCGACGAGACGCGCGAGCGAATCGTCGGTATCGCGAGGGAGCTCGGCTGGTACCCGAACCGGGCGGCGCGGGCGCTCTCCGCCGCGCGGGCGGACGCCTGCGGGCTCGTCCTCGCGCGGCCCGCGAACACCCTCGCCCTCGAGCCCTTCTTCATGGAGTTCATCGCCGGCGTCGAATCGGAGCTCTCGTCGCGCGCGATGGCCCTGACGATCCAGCTCGTCCGGGACGTGCCCGCCGAGATCGAGGTCTATCGGCGCTGGTGGGGCGAGCACCGCGTCGACGGCGTTCTCATGGTCGACCTGCGGGTCGACGACCCTCGCGTCGAGGAGCTCGTCCGGCTCGGCCTGCCGACGGTCGTCGTCGGCGGGCCGTTGCCCGGGCACGTCCTCCCCGCCGTCTGGCACGACGAGGGATTCGTCGTCGTCGAGGCCGTTCGCTACCTCGCGGCGCTCGGCCACGAGCGCATCGCGCACGTCGCCGGCTTCGAGCGAGTTCGTCCACACGAGGCAGCGGATGGGCGCATTCCGGGAGGCCATGAAGGAGCTCGGCCTGCGACCGGAGACGGTGACGACCGACTACTCCCCGGAGAGCGGCGCCGTCGCGACCCGGAGGCTACTGACGTCGCCCGAGCCACCGACCGCGATCATCTTCGACAGCGACCTTCTCGCGGTGACCGGTCTCGGCGTCGCGCAGCAGATGGGATTCGCCGTTCCGGGCGACGTCTCGATCGTCGGCTGGGACGACTCGCTGATCAGCCAGGTCGTCCACCCTCCGCTGACGGCGATCACGCGCGACATCGCCGCCTACGGGATCCTCGCCACGCGTCACCTGCTCGACGTCATCGACGAGCAGGCGACGGGCGACCGGAGACGGGTCGTGGCGCACTCACGCCGAGGGGCAGCACCGGACGCCCGCGGTCGGGCGCTCACTCCCGCACGGCCGCGCGAGCGCGTGGGGGCTAGCGACGTGCCTCCGCCGCCCGGACCTTCCAGCACCCGGGTTGACACTTAACCGGATAAGTGATGGACTACAACCACCGGATGCAGACCTGCAGTGAGTCGGATACGGACCTCGACGTCGGGACGGGCCCTCTCGGGCACGCGCGAGCCATGCGTTCCGGGGCAACGCCCACGGGCCCCGGTCACGGACGCACGGGCGACCCCCGCCCGGCGTTCGCAGAGAGCTCGCGCGCGCCCCGGAGGGCCCGACGGCGCCGTGCGTCCGGTCAGCAGTTCTCCACCTACCGGCTCGGCGTGCGCTCCGACGTAGGCACTCTGCCGCCGGCGCACGCTGAGGAGAGATACCACGGGCCTGGGACCGCAATCGGCAGCACCGGCGAGGCCGGTGAGGTGGGCCGACGGGACGTGGCCACGAGAGGAGGGTGACAGCACGATGTCAACACGAAGGAGACGGAGTGCGGTCGGCATCGGCGTGACGGCGCTCGTCGCCGCGATCGCGGTCGCCGCGCTCGGAGTCGCCGGAGCAGGCGCCGAAGGGCAATCGGCGTTCGCGCTGCCGCGCTCGCAGACGCTCTACATGAGCGGGAACCAGTGGTCCCCGAACAACGACCTGAACCCGGCGAAGAACTGGGACTACGTCACCGGCCTCGTCGGGTTCGCGTACGAGACGCCGTTCCGCTACGACCCGCTCAAGGACCGGTTCATCCCCTGGCTCGCGACGAGCGGGAAATGGACCTCGAAGAGCACGTTCGTCATGACGATTCGCCGCGGCGTGACCTGGAGTGACGGCAAGGCGATGACCCCTGCCGACGTGAAGTACAGCTTCGACCTCGCGAAGATCGCGACGCACCCGCAGCATCCCCTCTGGCAGGACACCGGGCTGAAGGGCACCAAGGTGCAGGGGCAGAACGTCGTCTTCACGTTCTCGGGCGCGCCGGGGTACCAGCAGTTCGACTTCTACCGCTTCAACGTCGCGATCGTTCCGCAGCACGTGTTCAAGAGCTACAGCTCGAAGCAGATCGCGACGGACAACCTCTCGGACGCGAAGAAGATCGTCGGAACCGGTCCCTACGTGTACCAGTCCGGGGTCGGCGCGTCGTCGCAGACGATGGTGTGGAAGAAGAGGAACGGCTGGTGGGCCACGAAGGCGCTCGGCCTCAAGGTCGGGCCGCAGTACATCGTGGACATCCATAACTCGTCGAACGCGGCCGCGCTGGCCAACCTCCTGCGCGGCAACATCGACCTCTTCAACAACTTCGCGCCGAAGTCGGCGATCAGGGGGCAGTTCAAGACCTACTTCGACAAGGCCCCGTACCACCTCGGAGCGAACACGACCTGGCTCTTCCCGAACACGACGAAGAAGCCGATGAACGACAGGCAGTTCCGGCGTGCGCTCGCGTTCTCGATCAACATGAACCAGATCCTGAGCAAGGCCTACCAGGGCCTCGTGAACAAGGCGAGCCCGACGGGCCTGCTGCCGATCTGGAACAAGTGGGTCGACCAGAAGGTCGTCAAGCAGTACGGGTTCTCGTACAAGCCCGCCCGGGCGAAGGCGATCCTGGCCGCAGCGGGGTACCGGGACCGTGACGGCGACGGGTACGTCGAGAACAAGGACGGCTCGAAGATCGACCTCCAGATCATCTGCCCGAACGGGTGGTCGGACTGGATGACATCGATCCAGATCATCGCCGACAGCGCGAAGGCGGTCGGCATCAAGATCGCGCCCGCCTTCCCCGAGTACGGGACGCTCGTCGACGACCGCGGGCACGCCAACTTCGACCTGCTCCTCGGCAACGATCGGCAGTGGTCGAACACGCCGTGGACCTACTACCAGTACATCTTCCAGCTGCCGATCCTGGAGAACCAGACGACCGTCAACTACGAGCGGTACTCGAACGCCACGGCGTGGAACCTCACGAAGGCGCTCGACAAGGTCCCGGCGAGCAACACGGCGGCCTTCCAGGCGACGATGTCGAAGCTGCAGAAGACCTTCCTGCAGGATCTTCCCGCCATCCCGCTCTGGTACAACGGCATGTGGTCGATGGTCAACACGAAGTACTGGACGGGCTGGCCGTCGACAAAGAGCGGGCAGTACACGCCGACCGCGTGGCGGAACTACTGGCAGATGACGAGCATCGACATGCTCACGCATCTGAAGCCGGCCCAGAACTAACGGAGCACGAGCAAGTGATCGGGCCACACCCCTCCCGGCCGAGCGGGAGGGGTGTGGTCTTCTTGCGGGAGGATCCGAGTCGGGGGGCCCAGTGAGGCGATACCTCGCACGCAAGGTCTTCATCTACCTCGTTACGTTCGTCGTCGCGGTGACGATCGACTGGGCGATCCCCCGCTTCATGCCGGGGGACCCGGTCGAGCGCCTCCTCTCCCGGATGCAGGCGCAGCCCGGGGCCTCCGAGGCCCTCCGCGGCTACTACACGGAGGCATTCGGCTTCGACGTGCCGCTCTGGCAGCAGTACCTGAACTTCTGGGCCGCGCTCTTCCACGGCGACCTCGGCCTGAGCGTCGCGAACTTCCCGACGCCCGTGTCCGAGCTGATCCTCGGCGCGCTCCCCTACACGCTCGCCCTGCTCGTGCCCGCGGTCCTGCTCAGCTTCTGGGCCGGGAACAAGGTCGGCGCGCTCGCGGCACGGCGGAAGGTGCTCGACAACACCGTGCTCCCCGTGAGCTACGCGTTGACGGCAACGCCGCAGATGTGGCTCGGGATCATCCTCGCTTGGCTGTTCGCCTCGAGCATGGCGATCTTCCCGGTGTCCGGCGCGTACGGCCTCGCGCTGCAGCCGGAGTGGACGCTCGAGTTCGCCCGCAGCTTCCTCCACCACTGGTTCCTGCCGTTCTCCGCGCTCTTCCTCGTCGCCTTCGGGGGCTGGGCGATCGGCATGCGGAACATGATCATCTACGAGCTCGAGGCCGACTACTCGAACTACCTCGCCGCCCTCGGGGCGCCGACGAGGCTCGTTCGCAAGTACGCGTATCGAAACGCCCTGCTCCCGCAGATCACCGGCCTCGCGCTCGCGCTCGGCGCGGTCGTCGCCGGCGCGATCGTCGTCGAGATCGTGTTCTCCTACCCCGGTCTCGGGACGCTGACCCTCAACGCGATCGAGAACCGCGACTACTTCCTCATTCAGGGGATCTTCCTGTTCCTCATCACCGGCGTCCTGATCGCGAACCTCGTCATCGACATCGCGTACGTCTTCATCGATCCGCGCACGCGGATCGGCATGCAGGGCGGCCCGTGATGGCCGTCTCCGACCGCGAGCGGCCAGGCGCCGCCGCGACCGACAGGATCGCCACGCTCGACGTCTCGGCGCCGACCACCACGTCGGGGGCGCCGTACGCCTTGCCTGCGCGCGCACGCTCGGAGTTCGCCTTCTTCGCGCTCCGGAACTGGAAGTTCGACCTCGGCCTCGGGGTCGTCCTCCTCTTCCTTGCGCTCGCGCTCGTGGGGCCGCTGCTCACGGACCACGCGCCGCTCGCGTTCAGCGGCCCGACCGACCAGCCTCCGTCTTCGGAGTATTGGTTCGGGACCACCTCCTTCGGTCAGGACGTCTTCGCCCAGTTCGTGTACGGCCTGCGCGCGGCGTTCCTCGTCGGCGTCGTCGGTGGTGCGATCGCCTGGTCCCTCGGCGCCGTCGTGGGATTCACCGCCGGCTACCGGGGAGGCTGGGTCGACGACGTCCTGAACATGCTCACGAACGTCGTCCTCGTCATCCCCACCATCGCGCTGCTCATCATCGTCGCCGCGTACGTGAATGTTCACAGCTACGCAACCGAGGCGGTTCTCATCGGGCTCACATCGTGGCCCTGGGCCGCGCGGGCGGTGCGGGCGCAGACGTTCTCGCTGAAGACGCGCGAGTTCGTGGACGTCGCACGCCTGAGCGGGCGGAACACACGGCAGATCATCTCCAGCGAAATCGCGCCGAACATGAGCTCCTACCTGCTCATGATGTTCATCCTGCTCTTCGGAGGCGCGATCCTCATCGGCGCCTCCCTCGACTTCCTCGGCCTCGGCCCGTCCGAGGCCGTGTCGCTCGGACTGATGATGAACAACGCCTTCCTCTCGAGCGCCCTCATTCTCGGCTTCTGGTGGTGGTTCGTCCCACCGGGGGTCGGGATCATCGCCGTCGTTGGCGGGCTGTACGTCATGAACGTCGGCCTGGACGAGATCTTCAACCCCAGGCTCAGGGGGCGCTGAGGTGCTTCGCGTCGACGGTCTCTCCGTGTACTACAAGTCGCTCAGCGGCGACGTGAAAGCCGTGGACGGGGCGACGTTCGAGATCGCCGACGGAGAGATCATGGGGCTCGCCGGCGAGTCCGGCTGCGGCAAGTCGACGCTCGGCAAGAGCCTGATCCGCATGGACGCGCGCATGCGCTACCTGAAGGGCTCGGTCGAGCTCGACGGGCGGGAGCTGCCGATCTGGGACGACGCGCAGATGAACCCGTTCCGGTTCGAGGAGGTCTCGATCATCCCCCAGTACGCGCTCTCCGCGCTGAACCCGACGCGGAAGATCGGGACGATGGCGACGGAGCTCCTGGCGTCGAGGGACGTCCACCTCGATCGCGTGCTGCCCGAGCTCAAGCGACGCCTCGAGCTCGTCGGGTTGCCGGAGAGCGTGCTCCAGCGCTTCCCGATGGAGCTGTCGGGAGGGATGAAGCAGCGGGTCGTGATGGTCCTCTCGTCCCTCCTCGACCCGTCGCTGCTCATCGCCGACGAGGTGACCTCGGCGCTGGACGTATCAACCCAGCGAGCCGTCTCGGAGCTGCTCGTGGAGTTCCGCGACCGCGGCTTCGTCAAGAGCATGATCGTGATCACCCACGACCTGTCGGTGCTGTACCAGATCGCCGACACGATCCTGGTCATGTACGCGGGCAAGCTGTCCGAGAAGGCGCCTGCCCACACGATCGTTCACGCGCCCGCGCACCCGTACACCCGCATGCTCCTCTCCTCGCTCCCGGAGGTCGGAGTGCGCTTCACGGAGAAGCGACTCAGCGGCATCCCGGGCCGCCCGCCGTCGCTGCTCGATCCTCCGACCGGCTGCCGCTTCAGAGACCGGTGCCCGCTCGCGTTCGAGAAGTGCGGGGAGGAGCCGCCCTTCTCCGCGGTCGCGCCCGGCCACTCAGCCGCGTGCTGGAAGGCGGCGGCCTGATGCTCGAGCTCGACACCTGCTGCAAGACCTACCGCGTGGGAGCCTTCGGGGGCGGCGAGCTCCTCGCCGTTCGTGACGTCAGCTTCGCCGTGCGGCCCGGCGAGGTCGTCTCGCTCATCGGCGAGAGCGGCAGCGGGAAGTCCACGATCGGCAGGATGATCCTGCGGCTCGCCCGCGTCACGCGCGGCATGATCACGTTCGACGGCGCGGACATCGCCACCCTCGAGGGCAGGCGGCTCAAGGCGTACTACGCGGACGTCCAGGGTGTGTTCCAGGACCCGTTCAGCTCGTACAACCCCATCTTCAAGGCGGACCGCGTGTTCACCATGCTCCGCTCCGGCTACTTCTCCGGGCTCACCGACTCGGAGTGGAACGCGAAGCTCGGATCGTCGCTCGACGCCGTGAGCCTCGACTCGGGCGCCGTCCTCGGCAAGTACCCGCACCAGCTGAGCGGCGGCCAGCTCCAGCGCCTGCTCATCGCCCGGGCACTGCTGCTGGACATCCGGCTGCTCGTCGCCGACGAGATCATCAGCATGCTCGACGCCTCGACGAGGATCGACGTGCTGAACCTGCTCGGTGACCTGAAGGCACGCGGCCTGGGGATCCTCTTCATCACGCACGATCTGTCGCTCGGCCACTACATCAGCGACTCGACGATGATCCTGCGGCGTGGGCGCGTGGTCGAGCGAGGGCCGACCGAGCTCGTCTTCGCCAACCCGCTCCACCCCTACACGAAGACCCTCCTCGCGTCGGTCCCGCAGCTCCATACGAAGTGGGGCGACATCGGGACCGACGGCTCTCCACGCCCGGACGGAGGCGAGCAGGATCCAGACGGCCAGCTCGTCGAGGTCGAGGACGGCCACTTCGTCGCCTCGCTCTCGCCCGAGGAGGCCGAGCGGTGACGAGCCTCCGCGCCGAGGCGCCCGCGACGGGAGCCGCGGTTCCCTGGGAGGACCGGCCGGCAGGGAGCTCCGCGGTCGTCTGGCGGTCGACCCGGAACCCGATCATCGCCCGTGACCCGATTCCGCGCGCGAACAGCGTCTTCAACTCGGCCGTCGTGCCCTTCGGCGACGCCTTCGCCGGGGTCCTCCGGGTCGACGACACGGCCCGCGTGATGAACCTCCACGCGGGACGGAGCGCCGATGGCGTCTCCTGGACGATCGACGATGACCCGATCGCGTTCGTGCCGGCAGACGACCGCGTCCCCGAGATCCAGGAGCGCTTCGAGCACGCGTACGACCCGCGGGTCACCTGGCTCGAGGATCGTTACTACGTGACCTGGTGCAACGGCTATCACGGCCCGACGATCGGCGTCGCGTATACGCACGACTTCGAGTCGTTCCACCAGCTGGAGAACGCGCTCCTTCCGTTCAACCGGAACGGCGTCCTCTTCCCGCGGCGGATCGGCGGCAGCTACGCCATGCTCAGCCGGCCGAGCGACGGCGGGCACACCGCCTTCGGGGACGTCTTCTACTCCGAGAGCCCGGACCTCGTGCACTGGGGTCGCCACCGACACGTCCTGGCGCCCGTTCCCCGGTCCTGGCAGTCGACGAAGGTCGGCGCCGGCCCGACGCCGATCGAGACCGACGAGGGCTGGCTCGTGCTCTACCACGGCGTTCTCACCTCGTGCAACGGGTTCGTGTACTCGATGGGCGCCGCCCTGCTCGACCTCGAAGAGCCCTGGAGGGTGCTCGCCCGCGGGCGGGACTACCTCCTCGCGCCGCAGGTGCCGTACGAGCAGGTCGGCGACGTCCCGAACGTCGTGTTCCCGTGCGCCGCGCTCGTCGACCGCGCAGCCGACAGGGTCGCGATCTACTACGGCGGCGCGGACACGGTCGTCTGCCTCGCGTACGGGCACCTCTCGGAGCTCGTCGCGGCCACCCGCGCCTGAGCCGCTACGACCCGAGCACGTTGACGGCGCGAGCGGTGACGAGCACGACGAGGGCGAGCGAGAACACCGACTCGATCCCCATGAGCAGCTTCGCGTGCCCCGTCAAGGGCATGACGTCGGTCGCGCTGAAGGCGCTCGCGTTCGCGAGCGACGTGTAGAGGTAGTCCCACACGCGCGGCCGCCAGCCCGGCCGTTTGAGGCCCGGGTTCTCGTCCTGCGGGAACTGGAAGTCCGGCGTGGCGCGCTCCTTGGCGGCCCGCCGGTACGGGCCGCCGTCGTCCATCTCCCAGAACCAGAGACCGAAGACGCTGACGTTCGTCGCCCAGATCGCGGCGGCGGTGCAGAGGAGCTGCCCGCCGCCCAGGTCCTGCGTGCTCGTCGAGACGAGCGCGCTCACGAGCAGCACGAGCCCGACGACGTTTCCGGCGACGATCACCCCGAGCAGCACGAGCGCAGCGGCGCGCGACCGGACGAGCCCGACCCCTCTCGACCCGAGGCCGATGTCCGCGCACACGACGAGCGCGGGCAGCGCGAGCACGACCCAGATCCACCAGGCCAGCCCGTGGAGGTCCCACCCCTCGGCGAGGCTGACGAGCGCGAGGCCGACCAGGACGACTGGCGCGATGAGCAACGCCGGTGCCGCCTCCCAGCGGGCCTCGTAGACCGCCGCCGTCTCGCCGCCACGGGGTGTCACGGCTGGCTCCCAGGCACGCGCCGCTTCTAGCAGACCGGCGGGACGTAGGATCGTCGCCGTGGAGCGCCGGGAGCTGGGACGGAGCGGCATCGCCGTCTCGCGCGTGATCCTCGGGTGTGGGAACTTCGGCGGCGTCGGCTCGTCGCCCGCGTTCTTCGGCCAGGGGATCCCGAAGGACGAGGCCTTCAGGATCCTGGACGCCGCCTGGGACCTCGGGATCACGACCCTCGACACCGCGGACGCGTACGGAGGCGGCCGCAGCGAGACGTGGATCGGGGAGTGGCTCGCGGCGCGGGGCGCGGCCGTGCGCGACGCGATCGTCGTCGAGACGAAGACGTTCAACCCGATCGAGGAGGGCGCGGACCGCGGGCTCGCCGGCACCCGAGTGCGCCGCCAGGTCGAGTCGAGCCTCGCGCGGCTCGGCCTCGAGCGCCTGCCCCTCTACCTCGCGCACGACTTCGACCCGGACGTGCCGCAGGAGGAGACCTTGCGCGCCTTCGACGAGCTCGTCCGCGGCGGGAAGGTCGGCGCGGTCGGCGCCTCGAACTTCACCGCGGAGCAACTCGCGGAGGCCCTCGAGCTGTCCGAGCTCGAGGGGCTCGCCCGCTACGAGTGGGTGCAGAACTCCTTCTCCCTCCTCGACGACGGCGACGCCGAGGACGTCTTCCCCGTGTGCCACGAGCACGGGCTCGGCTACGAGGCGTTCGGGCCGCTCGCGGGCGGCTGGCTCACCGGCAAGTACCGACGCGGCGAGGCGTATCCGGAGGGATCGCGGATGACGCAGCGTCCCGACTCGTACCTGCGCTACGCGAACGACGGGGTCTTCGACGCGCTCGAGTCGTTCGCGTCGGAGGCGGCCGCGCGCGGCGTGTCGTCGGCCGGGCTCGCGCTCGCCTGGGTGCTCGGTGTCCCGGAGGTGACGGGCGTCGTCGTCGGCCCCACGCGCGCCGAGCACCTGGAGCCCGTGCGCGAGGCGCTCGCGCTCGAGCTCACGCGGCCCGAGCTCGACGATCTGCGAGGCTTGTTCCCGTGATCGACCCGGAGTCACGATGATCGTCCTCTCCGAGCACGACGTCCGGCAGCTGCTCGACATGGAGTCCTGCATCGTGGCCATGACCGAGGTGCTCGCCTCGCTCGCCCGCGGCGAGCTCTTCCAGCCCCTGCGCTCGATCTCGCGGCCGCCCGAGGCGGGCACGCTGCTCGGGCTCATGCCCGCGTACCGGGCCGAGCCGCTGCCCGCGTACGCGCTCAAGGAGATCGTCGTCGTGCCGACGAACCCGGGGCGCGGGCTCGACACGCACATGGGCGGTGTCCTCCTGCACGACGGCGAGACCGGCGAGCTGGTGGCGCTGATGAACGCGTCGCCGATCACCGAGATCCGCACGGCGGCGGTGTCCGCCGTTGCGACCCGCGCTCTCGCCCGCCCCGGCGCGGAGCGGGTCGCCATTCTCGGGTCCGGCGCGCAGGCGCGCGGGCACGTGCATGCAATGCGCGCCGTCCTCGGCGATCCCGAGATCCGGATCTGGTCACGCAACGAAGGCGCGGCGGAGCAGCTCGCCGGCGAGGTCGGCGCGACCGTGTCGCCGTCGGTCGATGCGGCGCTCTTCGGGGCCGAGGTCGTGTGCACGACGACGGCGGCGACGGAGCCGATCGTCGAGAAGCGCTGGCTCGCGAGCGGCGCGCACGTGAACGCGGTCGGGTCGTGCTTCCCGACGACGCGGGAGCTCGACACCGAGACGGTGGCGCACTCCTCCTTCTTCACCGACCGGCGCGAGTCGTGCCTGAACGAGGCCGGGGACTACATCCTGGCCGCGGCCGAGGGCGCCGTCGGCCCGGAGCACATCAAGGCCGAGATCGGCGAGGTGCTCGCAGGGATGCACCCCGGTCGCGAGCACGAGGACGAGCTCACCGTGTTCGAGTCGCTCGGGATCGCGGTCGAGGACCTGGCCTCCGCGGAGCTCGTCGCGCGCCGGGCGCGAGAGCAGGGTGTCGGCACGGAGGTCGCGTTCTGATCCCGCACGACGAGATCGCGCGGGCGCGGGCGCGCATCGCGAGCACCGTCGACCGCACGCCGCTCGTCCGGCTCCATCTGGACGGAGCGCCGGCGGAGATCTGGCTGAAGCTCGAGTGCCTGCAGCCGATCGGCTCGTTCAAGCTGCGGGGCGCCGCGAACGCGATCCTCGATGCCCCTCGCTCCGAGCTCGCGGCGGGGCTCGTCACCACGAGCACGGGAAACATGGCCCAGGGCGTCGCGTGGATGGCGCGCGAGCTCGGCGTGCCGGCGACGATCGTCGTCCCCGACAACGCCTCGATGGGCAAGCTCGCCGCAGTCGAGCGCCTCGGAGGACGCATCGTCCGCGTTCCGTGGGAGCGCTGGTGGGCGGCCGTCGAGGCGGGATCGGCACGCGAGGCGGCCGAGGACGTCGAAGGGTTCTTCGTCCACCCGGTGCGGGACGAGCTCGTCATGGCCGGGAACGGGACGATCGGCCTCGAGCTGGTCGAGGAGCTGGAGGAGATCGACGCGGTGCTGATCCCGTGGGGCGGCGGCGGGCTCACGACCGGCATCGCGAGCGCGCTCAGGGCGGTCTCGCCCGAGACGAAGGTTTACGTCTGCGAGCCCGAGACGGGCGCACCGGTCGCGGGCGCGATCGCAGCGGGCGGAGTGCCGACTCACGTCGAGTTCACTCCCTCGTTCATCGACGGCGCGGGGTCGGGGTCGCTCCTGCCGGAGATGTGGGAACGGGCGAAGGACCTCGTGGACGCGTCCTTCGTCGTTTCCCTGGCGGAGGCCGCGGCAACCGTGCGGCTGCTCCTAGAGCGCGCGCGCATCGTCGCCGAGGGTGCGGCGGCACTGTCCGTCGCCGCCGCCCTCGACGGCCGCGCCGGGGCGGGCAGGCTCGTGTGCATCGTCTCTGGCGGGAACATCGACGCCGAGCGACTGCGGACGATCCTCGCCGGCGACGTGCCCGAGTGAATCGAGCCGGCGAGTCCCGCAGCCGCCGCTAGGTTCCGGGGATGCGGACGATCTCGCTCATCGCGGCACGCCGGCTCGCGATCTCCGCGCAGGGTTACGCGTCGCGCTCGCGTCGTGGGCGGGCGGGCGAGGTCGAGGAGACGATCCGGAGGCTCTCGTGCGTCCAGCTCGACTCGATCACCGCCGTCGAACGGAGCCACCGCATCGTCCTCGGCTCGCGGGTCGGCGAGTACCCGCGCGAGACGGTCTCGCGCCTGCTCGCCCGGGGACGGATCTTCGAGTACTGGGCGCACCAGGCGTGCCTGATCCCCGTCGAGGACTGGCCGCTGTACCGGTTCTGGATGACGCGCGAGCACCCGTGGCGAGGCGACGTCCTCGACCGAGACCGGAAGCTGGCCGACGAGGTCCGGGCAGCGATCCGCGAGCGAGGCCCGCTGACGTCGAAGGACTTCGACGGCTCGGGCGGCGGCGGCATGTGGAACTGGAAGCCCGCGAAGGTCGTCCTCGAGGCGCTCTGGAACAGCGGCGAGATCGTCATCGCCGGCCGCGTCTCCGGCTTCCAGCGGCTGTACGACCTCCCCGAGCGCGTGCTCCCGCGCGCGGTGCTCGACGCACCCGTGCCCGACCAGGAGACACGGCTCCGCGAGCTGATCCGTCGCGCGGTGATCGCCCGCGGGGTGCTGACGGACGCGGGCGTGTCGAATCACTGGAACCTGTACGGCGGGGCTCGGCGCATCGCGCCCGTCGCGGACGAGCTCGTCGCGGACGGCGTGCTCGAGCGCGTCGCGGTCGAGGATGGCGGCGCTCCTGCACTCGTCGCCGCCCACGCCGACCTCGACCCTCCGCGGCCCTCGGCGGCTGTCCTGCTGTCCCCGTTCGACAACCTGCTCTGGGATCGCGGGTTCGTGCGACGCGTCTTCGGCTTCGACCACGTCCAGGAGATCTTCAAGCGCGAGCACGAGCGGCAGTACGGGTACTACGTCCTGCCCTTCCTGTGGCGGGACCGGATCGTCGCGCGAGCCGACCTGAAGACCGAGCGCAAGGACGGCACGCTCGTCGTCAAGTCGTTCCACCTCGAGCCGGGCGTCCGTCGCTCGGGCGCGCTCGAGGACGCGTTCGAGCGCGCACTCGACCGGCTGCGTCGCGTCGTCGGGGTCGAGCGCGTGCGGCGCTGACGGACGCTCTGCGAAGCTCCGCCGCACGTGCACTGGCAGCTCGCAGCCGTCGCCGCCGTTCTCCTCGCCTTCGCGGCCGTGTCTGGCCGGCTCGAGGGGACCTGGCTGACAGCGCCGATGGTGTTCACCGGTGCGGGGCTCGTGCTGGGGGTCGAGGCGCTCGGGCTCGTCGACCCGGACGCGGACGGGTCCGCGGTCAAGATCCTCGCGGAGGCGACGCTCGCTGTCGTCCTCTTCTCGGACGCCTCGCGCATCGACCTACGCGCGCTGCGAAGCGAGCTCGGCATTCCCGCCCGGCTCCTCGGGATGGGGCTGCCGCTGACGATCCTCGCCGGCTTCCTCGTCTCGGTCGTGCTGCTGGACGGACTCGCGTGGCCGGAGGCGCTCGTGCTTGCGATCGTTCTCGCGCCTACCGACGCCGCGCTCGGGCAGGCCGTCGTCACGCTCACCAGGCTGCCCGTGCGGATCCGCCAGAGCCTGAACGTCGAGGCAGGCCTCAACGACGGCATCTGCGTCCCGCTCTTCCTGATCGCGCTCGCCGTCGCCCAGGCCGAGGAGGGCGCGATCGGGCACGGCCGGGCGGTCGAGCTCGTCCTCGAGAAGATCGGGTACGGGATCGCCGGTGGGGTGGTCGCAGCCGTCGCGACCGCCGCGATCGTGGTGGTGGCAGGCAGGCGCCGGCTCGTCGACGCGAACTGGTTGCAGGTCGTGCCGCTCGCGGGGGCGGCACTGGCGTTCGGCCTCGCCGAGGCGATCGGCGGCTCCGGCTTCATCGCGGCGTTCGTCGGCGGGGGCGTGTACGGCGGTCTGCGGCAGGGCCGCGGCGGCGAGGTCTCGTACCTGATCGAGCAGTCGGGGTCGGTGCTCGCCGCCATCACGTTCGTCGTCTTCGGCGCCGTGCTGCTGGGGCCGGCGCTCGGCGACCTCACGTGGGAGGTCGCGCTCTACGCAGTGCTCAGCCTCACCCTCGTGCGCATGCTTCCCGTCGCGATCTCGCTGCTCGGCACGGGCGCCCGGCCGCCGACCGTCGCCTTCCTCGGGTGGTTCGGGCCGCGCGGGGCGGCGTCGATCGTGTTCGCGCTGCTCGTCGTCGAGGAGGGTGGGCTTCCGGGCGACGAGCTCCTCCTCACGACGGCGTTCGTCACGATCGGGCTGTCCGTCCTCGCCCACGGGATCTCCGCCGCGCCGCTCGCGACGCGCTACGCCGACTGGCTCGACGCGCACCCCCGCGACGACGTCGAGGTGGAGACGGGTGCGGGCCTGCCCGCGCCTCGCTGGCGCCTCGCGCACGAGGAGGGCGACCCATGAGGATCGTCTCGCCCGAAGAGGCGCGCCGCATCGCCGTTCACGCGCAGCTCCTCGACGGCTCCGCGACGAGCGTGCTCGATGTCGTGCGCAGGCTCGGCTTCCTCCAGATCGACCCGATCTCGACGGTCGCGCCGCCGCAGCAGCTCGTGCTCTGGAGCCGGCTCGGGCCGTACGACGTCGAGGAGCTCGACCGCCTGCTCTGGGAGGACAAGAAGCTCTTCGAATGGAACGCGTTCATCTGGCCGATCGAGGATCTCCCGCTCGTCAGGGCGCGCATGCGTCGGCGGGCGCGGAGCACGCACTACAAACACGAGCAGTGGGGCCGCGAGTTCCTGAAGGAGCATGCGCCCTTCAAGCGGTACGTCTTGCGCGAGCTCGAGCGGAACGGCCCGATGCTCTCGCGGGAGCTGCAGCACGAGGCCGCGCCGAGGTCGCTCCGCGATCACCAGTGGTGGGGCAGCCGCCAGGTGCCGCTCATGCTCATGATCCTCCACGCTCACGGCGTCGTCGCCGTTGCGGGCCGGCGCGGAAACCAGCGTCTCTGGGACCTCGCCGAGCGCTGGTACCCCGAGACCGAGACCGTCCCGCTCCGCGTCGCCGACAGGCTGATCGCCGAGCAGCGCTTCCGCGCGCTCGGCGTGCGACTCACGCGGCACGGATGGGAGGCGCACCCCGAGGCGACGGACGGGTCGGTCCCGGACCGCGTCACGTTCCTCTCGCCGTTCGACCGGCTGATCCACGACCGCGACCGCGCCGAGGCGCTCTTCGACTTCCGCTACCGGCTCGAGATGTACGTGCCGAAAGCGAAGCGCGAGTACGGCTACTACGTCCTCCCGATCCTCGTCGGCGACCGCCTCGTGGGACGCATCGAACCGCGGTTCGATCGTGGGACGGGCACGCTCGAGGTGCTCGGCGCCTGGGGAGACACCGCGCGCGCGGACGAGGCGCTCGAGAGCCTCGCGGAGTGGCTCGGCGCCGAGCGAGTAGCGAGCGTCACCGCGTGACGCGACGCCAACACGCGGCCGCGAAGCGCCCGCCTGCAGGGGTTCTGCGCGACCGGGATCCGCGCTAGGGGATCTCGGTCGTGCGCACAACTAGGATCGAGCCGTGCAGTTCGAGACGCGGGCGATCCACGCGGGGCAGGAACCGGACCCGGCGACGGGCGCGGTCACGACACCGATCTACCAGACGTCGACCTACGTGCAGGAGGCCGTCGGCGTCCACAAGGGCTACGACTACGCGCGCGTCGCGAACCCGACGCGGACAGCGCTCCAGGAGTGCCTCGCCTCGCTCGAGGACGCCGCGCACGGGCATGCGTTCTCGTCGGGCCTCGGCGCGGTGACGACCCTGATGCACCTCGTCTCCCCGGGCGAGCGCGTGGTCGCCGTAAACGATGTGTACGGCGGGATCTACCGCATGTTCTCGCAGGTGTACGAGCCGAAGGGGTATCGGTTCGACTTCCTCTCCGCGACGGAGATCGGGACCGATCTTCCTGCGCACCTCGGCGAGGACGTGCGCCTCGTCTGGCTCGAGACGCCGACGAACCCGCTCCTGAACCTCGTCGACATCGCGAAGGCCGCCGAGGCCGCCCACGCGGTCGGCGCGCTCGTCGTCGTCGACAACACCTTCGCCACCCCGTACCTCCAGCGCCCGCTCGAGCTCGGCGCCGACCTCTCCCTCCACTCGACGACGAAGTACCTCGGCGGCCACTCGGACGTCGTCGGCGGATTCGTCGCCACGAACGACGACTCCCTGTCGGAGCGGCTCGCGTTCCTCCAGAAGTCGCTCGGCGCGGTGCCAGGCCCGTTCGACGCCTGGCTCGTCCTCCGCGGAGCGAAGACGCTGGCCGTCCGAATGGACCGCCACTGCGCGAACGCGGCCGTCGTAGCTGCCCACCTCGAGCGCCACCCGCGTGTCGCGCGCGTCCTCTACCCGGGGTCACCTTCGCACCCGGGCCACGCGATCGCCGCCCGCCAGATGCGCAACTTCGGCGGCATGGTCTCGTTCCTCCTCGGCAGCGAGGAGGAGGCGGTCGCGGCCGTCGCGCGGACGAGGATCTGGAAGCTCGCGGAGAGCCTCGGGGGCGTCGAGAGCCTCATCGAGCACCCGACGCGGATGACGCACGCGTCGACCGCTGACGCCCCGTTCGCGGTGCCCGGTGAGCTGATCCGGCTCTCGGTCGGGATCGAGGCGGCCGAGGATCTCCTGTCCGACCTCGACCAGGCGCTCGCGTGAGCGACCCTCGCCTCCGGCTCGGGTTCGCGGGGGAAACCAGTGTTTCCCCCGCGTGCCCCCTTCTTCTCGACACCGCAGGGAACCTCCCGGTTCCCCGCGCCCCTCCCCGCTCATCGGGCAACGAAGGTTGCCCGATGAGCACGAGCGAGCCGATCGACCTGCACCACCAGGCGCCGGGGATCATCGGCTCGTACCTGCTCGAGACCGAGGACGGCCCCGCGATCTTCGACTGCGGCCCCACCTCGACGATCCCGCACCTGAAGGCCGGGCTCGCAGAGCGTGGCGTCGACATGAGCGACGTGCGGCACCTCCTCCTCTCGCACATCCACCTCGACCACGCGGGCGGCGCAGGTGTCCTCGTTCGGCAGAACCCGTGGCTGCAGGTGCACGTCTCGGAGGTCGGAGCGCCCCACCTGATCGACCCGACGAAGCTGGAGGCGAGCGCGCGCCGGCTGTACGGGACCGCGTTCGATGCCCTGTGGGGAGAGCTGGCGCCGATCCCGGCCGCGAACGTGCACGCCGTCGGAGAGCGGGTCGTCGGGCTCGACTGCTTCCCGACGCCCGGGCACGCGTGGCACCACGTCTCGTACCTCGACTCCGACGGCACGCTCTACGCGGGCGACGCGGCCGGGGTTCGCATCGACGGCGGGACGTTCGTCGTCCCACCGTGCCCTCCGCCCGAGCTCGACCTCGAGGCGTGGGAGCGCTCGATCGAGGAGATCGAGCGCCGTGCCCCGGGCCGGCTGGCGCTCATCCACTTCGGCGCGTTCGACGACGTCCAGGAGCACCTTGCCCTCCTCCGCGACACGCTGCATCGCTGGGGAGCGCGGGTCGAGGACGGGATGGACGAGGACACCTTCGTCGCCGCCGCCCGCTACGACGTCGCGCAGATCGATCCCGAGCTCGCAGACGACTACGACCGCGCCGCCCCGTACTGGCACCACTTTCGCGGGCTCGAGCGCTACTGGCGCAAGCGGCGCGAGGCTGCCGCCGCCGCGACCTCGTAGAGCCTACTCGCGGAGCGCGTTCGTCTCGAGGTCGTCGAGCGAGACGAACTCGAGCGCCGAGGCGTGCGTCGCCTCGAGCACGACCGGCGGAGCGACACCCGCCTCGAACGCCTCCTGCCAGCGAGCCGCGACGACGCACCAGCGATCACCCGGCACGAGCCCCGGGAAGAGCCACTGCGGCTGCGGCGTCGAGAGGTCGTTCCCGACCGACTTCGAGAACGCGAGGAACTCCTCGGTCATGACCGCACAGACCGCGTGGAACCCGGGATCGCGGCCCTCAGTGCGGCAGTGGCCGTCCCTGAAGTAGCCGGTCACCGGGTCGAAGGAGCAGGGCTCGAGCTCGCCGCCGAGGACGTTCACCAGTCGAACCCTACGAGGCCCAGCCGGTGACGAGCCAGCGTCCTCTCCGGAAGCGCACGGTCATCAACGTCAGCCGCACGACAATGAGGAGGACGAGCGCGATCCAGACGCCGCGGATCCCCCAGTCACCCGCGAGCGCGGCGAGCAGCACCGTCGCGCACGCGAGGAACGCGGCGACCATCGAGCCGGCGAGGAACGGGCCGTCCCCGGCGCCGATGAGGATCCCGTCGAGCGCGAACACGGCCCCGTTCAGCGGCTGCATCAGCGCGAAGAACGGCCACAGGAGCGCGGCCTCGTCGAGCACCGACGCATCACCGGTAAAGGCGCGCGGCAGGACGCCTCCGAGCCCGAGCATCACGACGGCGAAGGCCGCGCCGAGCGCGACGGAGAGCCAGATCATGCGCTCGCTCGCGCCGTAGGCGTCCTCCCGGCGCCCGGCCCCGAGCTCCCTGCCGACGATGATCTGGCCGGCGATCGCGACCGAGTCGAGCACGAGCGCGAGGAAGATCCAGAGCTGGAAGGCGACCTGATGCGCGCCGATCGCGGCCTCGCCGAAGCGCGTGGCGACGGCGCCCGCGAGGACGAACGAGCTCATCAGCGCGGTCGTGCGGACGAATATCCACTTCCCGAGCGAGAGCACCCGGCGCGCGAGGCCGAGGCGGAGCCGCGCGTCGGCGAGGCGCATCCCGCGCAGGATCACGACGAGGAAGGCGACCCCCATGCCCAGCTGCGCGATCGCCGTCCCCCACGCCGAGCCCTCGATTCCCCAGCCGAAGGCGTACACGAAGAGCACCTCGAGGACGACGTTCGCGGCATTCGCCGCGACGAGGATCACGAGCGGGGTCCGCAGGTCGGAGATGCCTCGCAGGTATCCCTGCCCGCCGAGCGCGAGAAACGCGGCAGGCAGCCCGATCGCGGCGATGCGCAGGTACGTGACCGCGTAATCCGCCGCATCTCCCTCTCCTCCCATCAGCGAGACGAGCGGCTCCGCCAGCACGGCCACGAGGACCGCGACCGCGATCCCGAAGGCGAGCGACAGCCACACAGCCTGCGCGCCGAGCCGCCGCGCGGTCTCCTCCTCGCCCGCGCCGCCGGCGCGCGCCACCTGCGCGGTCGTCCCGTACTGGAGGAAGTTGAAGATCGCGAAGACGCCGCCGAGGACGGCGAAGGCGATGCCGAGCGCGGCGAGCTGCGCGCGTCCGAGGTGCCCGACGATCGCGGTGTCGACGAGGAGGTACAGCGGCTCCGCGGCGAGCGCGCCGAGGGCGGGGAGCGCGAGGCGGGCGATCTCGCGGTCGTAGGGCGACCGCAGCCTCATCCCGACGCGACCTCCCCGGCGACCCGGTCTCGGCTACCCGGTCGCTTCGATCGTCGCCTCGTACGCGGCGACGTAGTCCGCGACCATGCGCTGCGGCGAGAAGCGCTCCTCGATCTCCTGCCGGATGACGGCCGGATCGAGCGAGTCGGCCTGCTCGAGGGTGGCCGGGTCCTCCATCTCGCGGTACTGATCGACGATGATCCCCGTCCGGCCGTGGTCGATGATCTCCGGCACGGCGCCGCGCCGCGTCGCGATGACCGGCGTGCCGCAGGCCATCGCCTCGATCGCGACGAGCCCGAACGGCTCCTCCCAGTCGATCGGGTGCAGGAGCGCGCGGGCCCCCATCAGGAGCTCGACCTTGTCCGCGTGCCCGACCTCGCCGACGTACTCGATCGAGTCGTTCAGGTGCGGGCGGATGAACTCGTCGAAGTAGCGGATCTCGAGCGGCTCGCGGCACTTCGCGGCGATCTTCAGCGGCAGCTCCGTCTCGAGCGCGACCGCGAGCGCGCGGTGCGCGCCCTTGTCCGGGCTCATCCGCCCGAGGAAGAGGAGGTAGTCGCCGCCCGACTTCCGCCGGAACGGGTAGACGGAGAGATCGAGCGCGTTGGGGCAGTTCGCGATCCAGGGCAGGTGGAGCTTCGGCTTGCGCTGGTTCAGCGAGATGGAGATCAGCTTCGCCTCGGTCGCGAGGGTGACGACCTCCTCGTACAGCCGACCGGGCCGTCCCTCGAGCGGGCCGTGCACCGTGTGGCAGAACGGGGTGTCGACGAGCCCGCCGAACGCGAGACCGAGCAGCCCCGTGTGGTCGTTGAGGACGTCGAACTCCTCCGCGCGCCGGATCGCGTTCACGAGGTGCTGCATTTCCCAGAACGTGTGGCCGATCCACTCGCTGGGCGCGTTGTCGAACACGGACTCGAGCCGGGCGCGGGTCTGCGAGTCGCCGGAGGCGAAGAGCGTCACCTCGTGCCCGTCGGCGACGAGGCCGTCCGCGAGCAGCGCGACGACGCGCTCGATCCCGCCGTACGCCTCCGGCGGCACCGGGAACCAGACGGGACAGATGACGCCGACTCTCATTGCGCCAAACCTGGATTCGTTCGCGCGAACCCGGGTCGCGCGGAGACTCCTGGAGGCGGCCGCTTCACGGCCGCTACCGGGCAGGTTTCCATCGACGGGCTACACACCTTCCGCAATCGTGACACGGCCGCGCTCGACGGACACGACCCAGTTGCGGCCGAAGGCCCGCACGCCCTCGACGCGGAGCCCCTCGAGCCAGCTCGGAAGCTCGTCCTCGACCGTCGACACGAGCCGCTGGCGGGTGCGGTCCGGCTCGATCCCGAGGAGCACGCGCACGAGGAGGATCGGCGTACCTGCAGCCCAGGCCTGCGGGCGGGCCGCGGTCGGATAGGCGATCGGGAACGGCGTCTCCTCGCGCGCGTAGCCCGCGAAGACCTCCGGCAGCGACCACTCGAAGTGGCCCGCCGCCTCGATCAGCGCGCGCGCGATCCGGCGCGCCCCCTCGACGTAGCCGTGCCGTGCCAGCCCCCACGCGGTGATCGACGTGTCGTGCGGCCACACGGTGCCGTTGTGGTAGCTGATCGGGTTGTACGCGGCCTCGCTGCGACCCATCGTGCGGATCCCCCAGCCGGACCAGAGCGACTCCGAGAGGAGCTCGTCGACGAGCGGCGCCACGCGCTCCGGGAGCACGATCCCGCTCCAGAGCAGGTGCCCCATGTTCGAGCAGCGCGCGTCCACCTTCGCCTTCTCCCCGTCGAGCGCGAGCGCGTAGTAGCCGCCTCCCTCGTCGTCGATCCAGAACGCCTCGTCGAAGCGCGTCCGGAGCTCCGCCGCCTCGGCCTCGAGATGGTCCGCGAGGTCGGGCTCGCGCCAGACCTCGCGCGCGACCTCCGCGAGCCCGAGCTTCGCGTGGTACACGTAGCCCTGCACCTCGACCGGGGCGATCGGGGGCTCCGCGTACCGCCCGTCGTGGAAGCGCTGGGAGTCACCGGAGTCCTTCCACGACTGGTTGTGGAGCCCGCCGTCCGCGCGCGCGCCGTACTCGACGAAGCCGTCGCCGTCGCGGTCGCCGTAGCGGTCGATCCACTCGAGCGCGCGCAGCGCCGGCTCGCGCAACCGCGTGACGAGCGAGTCGTCGTCCGTCCAGCGCCAGGTCTCGGCGAGGAGGACGAGGTAGAGCGGCGTCGCGTCGATCGTGCCGTAGTAGCGGGGGAACCAGAACTCCGCCGCGCGGCCACGGCGCACCTCGTGGACGATCTTCCCGGGCTCGGCGTCGATGGCCGGGTCCTCGGTCGTCGCCTGCAGCTCCGCGAGCGCGTCCAGCGCGCCGATCGCCACTTCGGGTCCGAGGAGCAGCGTCTGCAGCGAGGTGATGAGCGAGTCGCGCCCGAACACGGTCATGAACCACGGCATGCCGGCGGCGAAGAGCGGCCGCCGCGACTCGCCCGTCCGCATCCGCAGCGCCGCGAGGTCGTCGATCGAGCGGTCGAACGCGCGACGGAGGCTCTCCCACCCGCCGCGCACGCGCGGCACGCGGAGCGTCCACGCAGCGACGACGTCGCCGAGGGTCTCGCGCTCCTCGGCGAGCCGCTCGCCGCGCTCGGGGTCGCCCTCCCCGTCGAGCGTCGGATGCACATCGACGTCGAGCGCCCAGAGCTCGTGCGGATCGAGGTCGAGGTCGAAGACCATGCGGCCGTCCTCGAGACGACCCACGTGCGAGAGCACCACGCGCGTCCGCAGATCGCCGCGTGGCGGCTCGATCAGCAGCTGCCGAGCAGCCTCGTCGTACGCAGCAGGAGCCGGCGGGGGCAGGGCTGGCGCGTTCTCGGGGTCGCCGAGGGCGAAGTCGTGCAGCTTCACCGAGATGATGTCCGCGAAGTCCGCGGCGAGCTCGAGCGACAGCTCGAAGCGGAGCCTCTCCATGCTCTCGTTCCGCACCGCGATCCGCTCCCGCATCCCCGTGGCGACGAAGCGCTCGCGCGCGACCGACACCGAGTCGTGCGGCAGCCCGTCGACGATCGAGTTGCGCAGGAAGAACGCGGCCGCGAAGTGGTCGGTGCGGCCCGAGGAGAGGAGCAGCGGCCGCGAGTCGCCGAGCCGGAGCACGAGCCGCGAGAGAAATCGCGTGTCGTAGGCGAAGAGCCCGCTCGTCTCCTCGACGATGTCGCCGCGCTCGTCGGAGAGGCAGAAGGTCGAGCCTTCGAGAATCGTGAGCATCGACGCCATCTAGTCCTCGCGGCGCGCGATCCGGGCCCCGCTCGACTGCGCGAGCGCCTTGACGACGATCTCGTCGACGTTGACGTGCGGCGGACGCGTGAGCACGAAGAGGACGCAGTCGGCGATCTCGTCCGGCGTGACCGGGTCGACACCCGTGTACACGGCCTTGGCGGCCTCGGCGTCACCCCTGTAGCGGACGAGCGAGAACTCGCTCTCGACGAGACCGGCGTCGACCGTCGTGACGCGGATCGGGCGGCCCAGCAGGTCCTCCCGGAGCGCGTACACGAAGCCGCGCAGGCCGAACTTCGCCGCGACGTACGACGCGCCGTTCGGGTACGCCTGGCGGCCCGCCACCGAGCCCATGAAGACGATGTGGCCGTCGTCCGGGATGTGCGGCAGGCACAGCCGCGTCATGCGCAGCACCCCGTCGACGTTCGTGTGCAGGACGGTCTCCTCGTCCTCGGGGGTCGACTCCCAGAACGGGTAGCGACCGAGCGCGAGGCCGGCGTTGTTGAAGAGGATGTCGACGAGCCCGAGCTCGGCCGCGGCCCGGCCGACGAAGGCGGCGGCGCTCTCCTCGTCGGTGACGTCGAGCGGGAGGGCGAGGTCGGCGTCGATGCGCTCGACGCGCCGCGCGCCGCCCGCGACGCGCACGCCGGCCTCGCGGAGCTTCCGCACGGTCGCGGCGCCGATGCCGCTCGAGGCGCCGGTGACGATGGCGGTCCTGCCCTCCAGGTCCATCGCGTGAGCCTACAAGCGGCTGACAGTCACACTGCGGGTGACAGTCACCAGCGTCGACGTGACCGTCTCCTGTTCGTCAGACGAGCTCGACGGTCTCGAGCACGACCGGCTCGAGCGGGCGGTCGCGGTCGTCCCGCTCGACCTGCGAGATCGCGTCCGCGACGTCCTGCCCCGCGGTGATGCGACCGAACACGGTGTGCTTGCCGTCGAGCCACGGGCAGGCGTCCGCGGTGACGATGAAGAACTGCGAGCCGTTCGTGTCCGGCCCCGCGTTCGCCATCGCGAGGTAGCCGCGCGCGACGGGGTGGTCGTTGAACTCGTCCTCGAACGTGTAGCCCGGCCCGCCGGTCCCGTCCCCGCGCGGGCAACCGCCCTGGATCATGAAGTCGGGGATCACGCGGTGAAACGTGAGCCCGTCGTAGTAGCCCTCCGAGGCGAGCTTCGTGAAGTTCTCGACGGTCTTCGGGGCCTCTTCGGGGAAGAGCTCGAGCTCGATCGTCCCCTCGCTCGTCGTCATGACCGCTCCGGACACGGGCGCGACGCTACCAACAATCCAGGCCCGTCGAGCGTCCGAACAACACAGGTGGCGTCCGGCGCGGAACGACTGAGCGGCTTCCAGGAGAGCGAGCTCTCGAACGAGCTCGCGGGCCAGTGGCGGCGGCTCACGCGCGCGGCGACCGCGGTGGCGCTCGTCACTGCGCCCGCGGTCGTCGTCTGGCTGAACCAGACCGAGGGCTGGTCGTGGATCTGGTCGATCCTGGCCGCGCTCTTCCTCGTCGTCTGCTTCCGCGGTCTCGTCGACCTCCTCTTCCATCGGCTGATCCCACGCCCGAGCCTGTTCGGGCTCGAGAGCGCGCAGCTCCGCGAAGAGGACGTCGTCGCCCGCAGGCGCGTCTGGTTCTGGCGGTTCTGGGTGAAGGCGGCGATCTGGGCCGCGGTGATCGTGCTGCCGTTCTACCTCTGGCTGGACACGTCGACGCTCGTCCAGATCCTGCCGCTGCTCGTGATGCTCCCCATCTTCCTGGTCTTCAACTTCGTCATCCTGTTCGGCCCGCTCCTCCTGATGAACCTCTCGCAGATCCAGGCCTTCGAGCCCGGGGACGCCGAGTGGGGCGTGAAGCTCGCGGACGTGCGCGGGCAGGTCGAGGCGAAGGAGGAGGTCAGGCGCGTGGTCGCGATCTGGCAGTCGGGCGAGGCCTTCGAGCGCGCCGGGGGAAAGCGGGAGAGGGGCCTGCTCTTCCTCGGCGCGCCCGGAACCGGCAAGACGATGCTCGCGAAGGCGCTCGCGACCGGGTTCAACTCGCCCTTCATCTCGATCCCGGGCTCCGGCTTCGCCGCGACCTTCATCGGCATCGACGCGATCGTCGTCCGCATCCTCGCCCGCCGCGCGAAGCGCCTCGCCCGCAAGTGGGGTGGGCAGTGCATCGTCTTCATCGACGAGATCGACGCCGTCGGCATGCGACGTCAGGCGCTCAACCCCGGCTTCGGCGGCGCGGGCGTCGGCGGGCACCGCCCGCACGACCTGCACGAGCTCCTCTGGTACGGGCCCTTCGGCGCGCTCAACCCGTCGGGCGACCTCATCCTCGAGGACCGCTCCTGGCGCGAGCGGCTCTTCGCCGAGCGCGCTCCGCAGTCCCCGGGCCCATCGGCGTTCACCGCGCGCGTGAACGGCGCCCTGAACTTCATGTTCCCGGGCGGCATGGGGATGGGCGGCTCCCTCGCCCTGAACCAGCTCCTCGTCGTCATGGACGGGATCGACAACCCACCCTTCTTCCGCAAGTTCGTGACGAGCAAGCTGAACGCGTTCCTCGACGGGATCTACATCGTCCCGCGCGGGCTCGGCCGGGTGTCGCTCCGGCTCCCGGCCGCCCGCCCGCGGAGGGAGCAGATCTACTTCATCGGCGCGACGAACGTCCCCGTCGACCGCCTCGACCCGGCGCTGACGCGGCCGGGCCGGATGGGACGCCACGTCTGGTTCCGCACGCCGACGAAGCAGGACCGCCTCGACATCCTCGACCTCTACATCGGGAAGGTCGCCCACGCGCCGGAGCTCGACCAGCCGCACCGGCGCGAGGAGATCGCGCGCATCACGAACGGGTACGCGCCCGCGATGCTCGAGCAGGTGACGTCGATGGCGCTCACGATCGCACACCACTCGAGCCGCGAGGCGCTCACCTGGGACGACCTCGTCGAGGCCATGACGACGCTCGAGGCCGGCACCGCGGTCGGCGTCGAGTACGTTCCGGAGGAGAGCCGCGCCGTCGCCGTTCACGAGGCTGGCCATGCCGCCGCCGGCCACGTCTACCTGAAGGGCGCGGAGTCCACGCGGCTCTCCATCCGGATGCGCGGCGGCGCGCTCGGGCACCACCAGGCGCTCGAGAAGGAGGAGCGCTTCAGCCGCTTCCGCAGCGAGGAGTTCGCCCGGCTCGTGTGGGCGCTCGGGGCGATGGCGGCGGAGCGCGTGTTCTACGGCGAGAACTCGAACGGCGTCGGCGGCGATGTCATGAGCGTGACCGCACAGGCCGCGCACATGGTCGGCGCGTCGGCGATGGGCCCGCAGTCGTTCGAGATCACGCCGCGCGAGGACGAGACCGAGGAGGAGGCGCGCGAGCGCGTCCTGAAGCGCTTCGAGAAGATCGGCCTTCAGATCGTCAACCGGACGAGCGGCGGCGGGCCGTTCGGCGAGAGCCCCATCGCCTCTGTGCTCGGCGATCGCGACAAGCGCGCGATCGTCGGGCAGCTGATCGGCCAGGCGTACGTCGCCGCCCACAACCTGATCGTCGCGAACCGCGAGGCGGTCGAGCACATCGCGGACGTCCTCGCCGCGCGGCGCGAGCTGTTCGGGGACGAGCTCCTCGAGCTCCTCGACAGCAGGAAGATGACGATCCCCGAGGTCGACCTCTCCGAGGAGAGCTCGTGGCCGACGATGTGATGACGCGGTCGGCCACGGACGCGCGGTCGCCGACGCCTGGAGCCGTCCTCGCCACGACGACTGCCCGGCCCGAGTCCCGCGCCGACCGGGCCCGGCGCGTCGCCTACCGCGGCCGCTTCACCGTCCTCTACTTCGTGCTCGCGGTCCTCGCGGGGGCCGCGATCGGAACCTTCGTCGTCCTCCTCCAGCGTGGGAGCCCCGCGCCCGCGCCGCCGTGGTCGGAGTGGAAGCCGGAGGGGAGCGCGGAGCGGCGGGCCGCCCAGATCGGCGACCGCATCCCCGACACGTACCGTCTCCCGAGCGGCCGGCAGCTCGCCACGGTGACCTACGTCGGCCCGCCGACGGTGACCGGACCGGACGGGACGGCGTTCCAGGTGCGCGCGCTCGCCGTGCGCCCGAACATCTCACGCGGTCAGGCGGAGGCCGACGACATCGACACGGTGAACGCGAGCGGCACGCTGATGTACAACCTCTGCGGCCTCGGGAACCGCTGCTCGATCCCGGAGGGGAAGGCGTCGAACGCGCGCGGCGCGCTGCTCCGTCGCGAGGCGCTCGAGCTCGCCCTCTACACCTTCAGGTACGTCGACCGGGTGCAGTCCGTCCTCGTCATGCTTCCACCCCGCCCCGACGGGCAGACATCGACCGCGGTATTCCTCGAGCGCTCCGACCTCCGTGCCGCAGCTCGCCCGCCCGCTCGAGCGGACGTTCACGGCCCCGCTCACGCCCGGCGTCGGCGAGCTCAACGGCGACGAGCTCGCGATCGTCGAGCGCCTCACGCGCCCGCGCCTGTACGCATTCAGCTACCTGCAAGCCCAGGACGGGAGCCCGATCATGGTCCTGTCCCCCGTGCTCAGTGGCTAGCGCAAGATCGACATTCGCGAGCGCGAATGTCGATCGCATGAGACTGAAGGCGTCCGCCTCGCAGCCGCTGCGCCGTTGGGCCCTCGGTCGCGGTGGCTGACCACGGCGCGGGGCTCGCGCGCGCGAAGGCGAGGCTCGACCGGCTCGACTACTACCCGGAGCCCGTCCGCATCGAGCGCGTTCGCGTCGTCGTCGCGCCCTGGTTCTTCCGCATTCCGGGTTTCCGCCGCTACGCCGGGTACGCCCTCTGGCGGACGATCCTGCTGAGGCAGCACGACGTCTCCGACGACCTGCTGACGCACGAGCTCTGCCACCTCTGGCAAGGGCAGCACCGGCCGCTGCACGTGTCCTACAAGCACCTGACGACGCGCTACCGGAGCAACCCGTACGAGCTCGAGGCGCGTCGGGCCGTGGCCGAGACACGACGCTCGTAGCGACGGAGGGGGCGCCGCAGCGCCCCCTCCGTCTCTCGCCGGCGCTAGTGCGGGCCGACGATCCAGGCGAGCACGGCCGGGATGTCCACCCGCTGCGAGTAGGTCACCCCGGTGCAGTTCCCGTTCGTCACGTACGAGTTGACGGCGAGCACGGTGGAGGTATCCCCGAGCAGGTCGGGGCCACCCGAGTCGCCGAAGCACGTTCCGCCCGAGCCGCCGCCCGGGTTCGCGGTCAGCCGGATGAACTCGTCCGCGTGCGTGAACTGCCCCGCCACGAGCTGCGTCGGCGCGAACAGGCGCACGCGTGGGCCGGTCCAGACCGGCGGCCCGCCGCCGGTCAGGCGCTGCGACACGCCGTAGCCGACGAGGTCGACGTCCGCCTTGTTCTCCAGCGTGTCGACGAGGCCTGCGGTGGGCAGCGACGCGTACGAGCTGACGACCGACGTGGGGACGGGTTCGGTCAGCACGATGACCCCGACGTCGCGGAATGCGAAGCCGGGCAGCCCGTTCCCGCACCCGATGCAGAAGTCGGGATACGTGTGCGCGACCCCGTCGAACGACGTCGCGCCGCTGAACGGGTACTCCGGGTTCGTCTGCACGTTCTCCGCGAACCAGATGCGCGCGGCACTCGTCCCGTCCGTGCAGTGGCCCGCGGTCAGGACGAGGGTCGGGCTCAGCAGCGAGGCGCTGCAGCGGTGCGACGGCGTGCCGTTCACGTCGAACACGGCGAGCCCGACGTACGGATGGCGGCCGTTGTCGGGCTCGCCGTTCGTGACCGCGCCGGCCGGCACGGCACCGAAGGCGAGCGCGAGCAGCACCACCAGGAATGCGAGGAATGCTTTCCTCATCGGTCCTCCTTCTCGCGGTGGTCCTTCCAACGCGCCGTGACTCCCCGTCCTCCACCGGGTTCAAACACGTGAACCGCACAGTGGACGTCGGCCGGAGAGCGGCGGAGCGGGGCTGCCGACGGCGCGCGGGAGAAGATCGAGGAGGCGCGCCGGCGCGGCGCCGGTGACGATCACGGCCGCAGCGCAGTCCGGTCGACGCCGCCTGGGAAGCCCGGACGGGGGTTGTCTCGGCAGCCGGCGTTGGCCGAGACTGTGGACGTGCGCCACCGTGGTGGTGCCTCATCGTCGTCGCGCTCGCCCTCGCCGGAGTGGGCGCGGCCGCGCCGCTTCCCGACGCGCCGGGCTGCCAGGTCTTTCCTCGCCGGAACGACTGGAACCAGCGCGTCGACCACCTGCCCGTCACCGGGGACTCGGGCACGATCATCGCCTCGATCGGGCTGAGCGACCACGTGCACGCGGACTTCGGGTCCGGGCTCCGAAACGGGAGCCCGATCGGCATCCCGGTCAGCGTCGTCGGCGCGAGCACGCCGCACACGCCGGTGCCTTCGACGACGCAGACGAGAGCGACCCGGGCACGTACGCGATCCCGGACGACGTCCGCATCGACCGGCGGAGACCGCAAGCCGTCATCGTCGACCGCGACGAGTGCGCACTACGAGCCCTTCGCGCTCGAGCGGACGCCCACGGGCGGTTGGCACCCAGGCTCGAGCGCGATCTGGCGGCTCGACTCGAACCAGATGCGGCCCGAAGGATGGACTTCCGCAGACGCCGCGGGGCTCCCGATCCTCCCGGGGCTCGCGCGCTGGGGCGAGGTGGCGCAGGGTCGCAGCGACCATGCACTCGCTTCACGGTCTCGCGGACGCGGCGGGCGTACGTCTGGGTAGAGGATTCAGCACCGACACCGCTCCGACTAGCCGCCCCGTTGTACCTCGATGCTTGGGTGCTCGTCGAGGTTCACGAGCTCGAAGACTCGCGCGACCGAGTCCGAAGGATTGACGAGGACGAGACGTCCGTCGCCGTTGCGGGAGCGTGCGTGGGCGAGGATTGCGTTCATGCCCGAACTGTCCAGGAAGGTGAGCTCGCTGAGGTCGAGCCGTAGCTCGCCCCCTCGCGCGACGTCGAGAAGGAGCGCCTCGTTCAGCCGAGGCGCAGCTGCCATGTCGAGTTCCCCCGAGAGCTTCAGGCCGGTCCCACCGTGGAGCTGCGAGATCTCGAATATCGACATCGAAGGCTCCTTCCATGCGTCAGATGAGGTAACCTGAAGTACGACTCAGATCGTAGGAAATAAATATCCGGTATGTCAAGTCCTGAATCGAAGCACTGGCATTTTCTCACGAGCCACGCGCAGGTCCTCCTGTGCCTGCAACGCAGTCCCACCGTGCGACTGCGCGATATCGCCGATACGGTGGGCATCACCGAGCGTGCTGCGCAGCGGATCGTCTCCGACCTCGTCGAGTCCGGGTACGTCACTCGACAGCGTGAGGGTCGACGCAATCGCTATGCGGTCGATCGAAAAGCCCCGATGCGGCATCCGTCCCAGCTCGACCACGAGATCGGCACGCTCCTCGATCTTCTGCGGCTCGACGACGCCGAACGGGACTAGACGAGCGAGGAGCGGCTCGTCGGCTCCTCGCGGCGCGGTCAGGACGTCCCTGGCCCGCGGCTCCCCGACACACCGCGCGGCCCGGCGGGACTCGACCGGCGCACGAATCGAACGCACGTCGTAGAGTCGGCGTCCTGGGCTCCCCCAGGCCCGCAGAGGGGTCCGGCGGTAGAGGGGTATCGTCGGACCCCGCCCCAACACACCGGGGTCGGCAACAGTCAGGTCTGTGCCCTCGTGAGACGGCCGGTTGAACCAACGCATGGTCTGCGATGCGAAGTGGGCGGTGCAGGACTCGAACCTGCGGCCACCTGCGTGTAAAGCACGCTAGCGAGGAGCGCCGGAACCCTATCGTTGAGCGGAATCCGGCGCTTTCTCGCGCTTCGCGTGGTGCTCTCAGATTCCCGCAGTTTCGGGTCTTTCCGCTCGGCTTTGGGCACCAGGGAACTCTTTGTGCCCATTGCCGACACTCGGCGGGGACGAGTCGTCGGACACGTCCCTGCGAATGAGCTCGACGAGGCCATGGCGGCGGAGCTCGTCGGCCTCGAGGCCGGCCTCCGCGGCGAGCTCATCGAGTGTTGTTCGGGTGCAACGCATGAAGAGTGAGAGCAACTCGTCTCACTCCGAGCTTGGTCGCGGTAGGCCAGCGGCGTACGCCGCGCGGCTTGCAGGCCGGAACCAGCTTCGTCAGCCCACGTCCTCGATGATCTCGACCAGCTCGTCCACGCGGTAGCCGTGGTGGCGGGCGAACTCGACGAGCTCCCGCGCTCGCTGGACGACCGCGCCACGCTCGGGCGTCCCCGCAACCGAGATGCCACGCCCGCGCCGGAACTCGAGCAGCCCCTCGTCGCGGAGCACCCGTAGCGAACGGAGCACGGTGTTCGTGTTGACGCCGAGGACAGCGGCGAGATCCTTCGCGGGCGGGAGGCGCTCGCCAGGTTTCGCCTCGCCCTCGGCGATGGCCCGCCGAATCTCGCCCGCGACCTGTAGGTACAGATCCGTGGGGTCGCGCTTGTCCACCTTGACACTAAGCATAGTGCTAGTCATACTAGCGCAATCGTACTGAGGAGGCAGCCGTGACCGTGACCGCTCCGCCTCGCCCGCCTCGCCCGAGCGATCCCGTGAATCGCGAGGAGGTCGAGGCCCTCGTCGAGGCGCTGATCGAGGAAGCCAGGAAACGCGCGCAGCGTCGCCGACGCCGGAACGGGGCAGTCGTGACCCTGGTCGCGCTGGTCGGAGTCGCGCTCTTCGCGGTCCTCGGACGCAGCGCGCAGTCACAGCCTGCGTCTCCGGCGGTGTCCGCGCGGGTGAACGCTGCCGCGACCGGCGAGTCGAAGATCGCCTTCATCCGCGAGCCTTACAGACGCGGCTACGACGGCGTTCTCTGGGCCATGAACCCCGACGGGAGCGGGCACCGAAAGTTGGCTCCCGCCAATCCGGGAATGCGCTGGTCGCCCGATGGCCAGAAGATCGTCTTCGTAGGCAGCTGGCGGCTCGGCAACGCGATCCACGTCATGAACGCCGACGGGAGCGGGCTGGAGAGACTCACGACCCCGGTGCCCGACAGCAGGTGCGACAGCGGAATCCAGTGGCATGGCGGTCCGGCGTGGTCGCCGGACGGGCGGGCGATCGCGTTCACGCGGAGTTGCGGCGTACCGGGCCGCCCCTCCGAGATCTACGTGATGAACGCCGACGGGAGCGAGCAGCGGATGCTGGCGCGCAACCCGACCGATTTCGACACAAACGAACTTGCCTGGTCACCCCGTGGGGACAAGATCGCCTTCGTGAGCGGGCGCGACGGCGACCTGGAGATCTACGTCATGAACCCTGACGGGAGCGAGCAGCGCAGGCTGACGCGCAATACGGTGCGAGACAGCAACCCCGTCTGGTCGCCCGACGGCCGCAGGATCGCCTTCGAGAGCAACTGGCAGCTCTGGGTCATGAACGCCGACGGCAGCGGACAGCGAAGGCTAACGCGCAATGGGGCGCGCAACCTCGCTCCCGCGTGGTCGCCTGACGGACGGAGGATCGCGTTCGAGCACCGGATCGGAAGAGTGCAACGAGAGGAGTGCAGCGGATGCGGGACGGCGCGATTCCTCGAGATCCACGTCGTGAACGCCGACGCTAGCGGGGAGCGAACGCTGACGCGCTCTGGCGAGCGCAACCTCGGTCCTTCCTGGTCGCCCGACGGGCGGAGGATCGCCTTCGTAAGCAGGCGCGACGGCAACGCGGAGATCTACGCCATGAACGCCGATGGGAGCGGGCAGCGGAACCTCACGCGAACCCCCCGGCGGCAGGAAAGCTCGGCCGCCTGGTCGCCCGCGCAGAAGTAGCAGCTAGTCTCGCCCGCCCGCCTCCCACTCCCGCCCTTTCGATCCGTGACAGCTCGCGAGCTCCGGATCGTCGCCGCGCACCTCCTCGATGAAGCGCGCGGCGTCTTCGCGCCGGATGAACGTCTCGATGGTGTCGCCGAGAGGACTCGTCGGCGAAAGGCTATCGTCGATGACGGCGAAGACGCGCACGCTGTTCCCGGTCGACGAGCTAGCGCCTGCCTGTTCATCGACCCGTCCCTCGCAGGGCCGCGGGAGGCCGCACAGCGCCGTAGCGCGGGTTAGGTCGCAGTCTCGTCAACCGTCCACTCGCCTCCGACGTCCCGCCGTAGAACCTTCCCGCAGTTCGGACAGCGCCGCTTGGTCGCCTCGCGGACTGGCTCGCCCGGGGCGCTGATCGCGGACTCGACGCGCGCCCCGCAGTTCGGACAGGCGTCGTGTTCGCCGGTCTCCTCGTAAGTGCTCACTGTCTCCGAAACGTAACCCTCGCCCGCCATCCGCGCACACGCGAGCCACTTTCGACCGCAGGAGCGACTCTGCGCTCGTCGACGACAGGACGCGGGCTAGTTCTGTTGCCTACACACCTGCGAGACGGCTGATTGCGTCCGGGCCTCCGGCGAGCCTTGTGGTCGACCAAGACCCAGCTCGCCAAGGAGGCCCAGATGCATGATCGAGTGTGCCCGCCCGAGCGGATGCGTTTCTCGTTCGAGTCGCGCTGCCGGCTCGTCGTCGCTTGTCCTCGCAGGGAAGAGCCCGCAGGCGGCCGCGGCCGCCTGCGGTGCGAGCCGCGCGACCGGCTATCGGCTCTGGCGTCGCTACCAGGAGGGCGGCTGGGCGGCGCTCGCCGATCGCGCCGCCGGTGCCCAAGCACCAGCCGCGGCGGCTCTCGCGCGAGCTCGAGCAGCGGATCCTGGCGGCGCGCGAGTACGCGAAGGCGGGGCCGCTGATCGTCGCCGGTCAGCTCGGCCTGCCCGCCTCGACCGTCTGGAAGGTGCTGCGCCGCTACGGCGGCTCGCGGCTGCGGCGGCCGGCTCGCGGGCCCGGTCGTCCGCTACGAGCGCGAGCGGCCGGGCGAGCTCGTGCACGTCGACATCAAGAAGCTCGGCCGCTTCTGGACGGTCGGCAAGCGCATCCTCGGCGACCGGCTCACCCGCAGCCGCCACGCCGGCTGGCAGTACCTGCACCTCGCGATCGACGACCACTCCCGGCTCGCCTACGCCGAGCTGCTCGCGAGCGAGAGCCCGGCCGACTGCGTCGCCTTCCTGCGCCGCGCCGTCGCCTGGTACGCGCGAGCGCGGGATCACGGTCGAGCGCGTGCCTCAGCGACAACGGCAACGGCTACCGCTCGCATCGCCTGGGCGGCGGCCTGCGCCGAGCTCGGCATCGCCCGCCGCTACACCCGCCCCCGCCGCCCGCAGACCAACGGCAAGGCCGAAGCGCTCGTCAAGACGCTGCTGCGCGAATGGGCCTACCGCTTCGCCTACCCCACCAGCGCCCACCGCGCCCGAGCGCTCCCCGGCTACCTCCGCTGGTACAACCGACACCGACCACACAGCTCACTCGGCGGCCGACCGCCGATCAGCCGCGTCTCACAGGTCTGTGGGTCCCACAGCTAGTCCGGGTCCTTCCAGACGCCGAGTCGTTCGAGTTCGCGAACGGTGTCCTCGGCCCGCTAGCGATCGTGCGGCGCGACCTCCTCCAAGAGCGAACATCCCTGTCGGCCTGACAGAGTTGGTGGGCTGGCAGGAGCCGGAGGATTTCGTGTTCCCGACCCGCGTGGGCACCAAGCGCGATCGACACAACGTTCGCAGCCGAGTGCTGCTCCCCGTCCTCGGGCGCGCGAACAAGGCGCGAGAGAAGGCCGAGCTCGGCCGATCGCGCACGTCACGAACCACACGCTCCGAGGAACCTTCTGCTCGCTGCTCTACGCCGCGGGCGCTTCGCCGGCCTACGTCATGGGGCAGATGGGGCACGAGTCAGCGGCTCTCGCGCTCGAGGTGTACGCGAAGATGATGGCCTGCCAGAGCGACACTGGAGCCGCGCTGGACGAGCTCGTCCGCGGCCCCCAAATGGGCACGAACGGGCACAAACTCGCTCGACGACGAAGGCGTGTTGTCGGACGAGTCGAAGGACGAGCCCGCAAAGCCGCTTGCGGAAAGCGTTTGAGCGATGGGCGGTGCAGGACTCGAACCTGCGGCCACCTGCGTGTAAAGCAGGCGCTCTACCAGCTGAGCTAACCGCCCAGTGCCCCCAACGGGATTCGAACCCGTGCTACCACCTTGAAAGGGTGGCGACCTAGGCCGCTAGTCGATGGGGGCCCGGCCCGGAGTGTAGAGGTGCAGATCCGCCGGTCGACCGCGCGGCCGCTAGCCTGGCGTCGGGTGAGCGCTGCCGCCAGCGTCACGACGGTTCCGATCCCGCCTCTCGAGCCCGGAAGGCTCGAAGTGTTCGTCGGCCGCGAGCGCGTCGAGATTCTCGAGCGGACTGCGGACCGCCTCCGCATGGAGCTAGGAGGGCGACGGATCGTCAACGTCAACTCGACGGCGACGGGCGGTGGCGTCGCCGAGATGTTGCAGACGCTCCTCGGGTACGTCCGGGGCTCGGACCTCGAGGCCGCGTGGCTCGTCATCGAGGGCGACCCGGCCTTCTTCGCGATCACGAAGCGGATCCACAACGGCCTGTACGGCGGGGCGGGCGATGGAGGCGAGCTCGGGGACAAGGAGCGGAGTCACTACGAGCGGACGCTCGCGGCGAACCTCGGGGGCTTGCGCGCCGCGGTGCGACCCGGCGACGTCATCGTCGTCCACGACCCTCAGCCCGCCGGGCTCGTACCAGCCCTCGTCGCCGACGGGACTACGTGTGGTGTGGCGCTGCCACGTCGGCCTGGACGAGGCGAACGGGTGGTCCGAGCGGGCGTGGGAGTTCCTCCGCCCATACGTGGAGGAGGCCCACGCCTTCGTCTTCTCGCGACGGGGATTCGCGCCGCGCTGGTTGGACGACCGGCGCGTCGCGGTCATCCCGCCCTCGATCGACCCGTTCGCGCGAAAGAACGAGGATCTGGACCGCGAGACGGTGGTCGGCGTGCTCATCGCAGCCGGCCTCGTCGCTCCGGATGGCCGCGCCGGGCCACCCACGCGTGTCGCGGCGCGCCCAGATCGTCCGTGAGGGTGACCCTCCCCCGGCCGAAGCGCCGCTCGTCGTGCAGGTCTCGCGCTGGGACCGGATGAAGGACATGGCCGGCGTCCTGCACGGGTTCGTGTCGGGCGTCGACGCGTCGTCGGACGCCTGCCTCGTCCTCGCGGGGCCGGCCGTCGCGGGAGTGAGCGACGACCCCGAGGGCCTCGAGGTCTGGGACGAGACGGTCGCGGTCTGGCGGGAGCTGTCGCAGGAGGATCGCGCCCGCGTCCAGCTCGCCGCCGTACCGATGGACGATCCGGCCGAGAACGCGCTCGTCATCAACGCGCTCCAGCGACATGCGGCCGTCGTCGTCCAGAAGAGCCTCGCCGAGGGCTTCGGACTCACCGTCTCCGAGGCGATGTGGAAATCGCGTCCGGTCGTCGCGAGCGCAGTCGGCGGTATCGCCGATCAGATCGTCGACGGCGAGAGCGGGCTCCTGCTCGACGACCCGACCGACCTGGAAGCGCTCGGCGCGCTCGTCTCCCGCCTGCTCGCGTCCCCGAGCGAGGCGGCACACCTGGGCAAGAACGCACGCCGTCGCGTCGCAGACCACTTCCTCCCCGACCGCCAGCTCCTCCAGTACGCGCACCTCCTGGGGCGCCTTCTCCAGTCGCCCGGCCGCTGAAGCGACGGGCTCCGCTGCGCCTACACTGGGCCGGCCAGGGCCGGTAGCTCAGCTGGCAGAGCAGGGGACTTTTAATCCCAAGGCCGTTGGTTCGAATCCAACCCGGCCCATCGAGAAATATCCTGTAAAGCACGCTCTTCTATGGCCAACTGCAGCCCATTCAGGCTGTCCGACCAGATCGGGCGGCGCGTTTTGGATCTCCTCGTGCAGAGCCTCCCACGCGGCAGTTCGCGCCCGGCGTCGAGCCCGATCCCGATCGTCGCGCTCGCGGTCCCGAGAACGGCGAAGAGCGGCTTCGTCGACGAGGAGGCGACTCGGCCGGTCTGCCGGTCCTGCTCCGCACGTCTCGACCGCGCGCTCGCCGCGTACCTGGAGTTCGTCGCGGTCTCCCGCGAGCCGGCGTAGCCCGGGTCGGCGCGCGGGTCAGGATCGGGGCTCGAGCCCCCTTGAGGCGCGCGCTTTTGTCTCTTGCACTCGAGGGGCGGCTTCAGTGCCCGCGCGAATATCTGCTAGATCAGCAGCCGTGATCGTCGCGCTGCACGTTGCGACCGGCGCCGCGGCCGGCGCGGCCAGCGGGTCACGGCTCGCGGCGCTCCTCCTCGGGCCGGTCCTCCATCTCGCGGGCGACCGCCTGCCACACCAGGACATCCGCTCGCGTCGCTTCGAGATCGGCAGCGGTCTCGCAGGCCTCCTGCTTCTCGCCGCGCGGCGAGGTCCGTTCGACCCAGCGACGCTCGGCGCCGCGGCGAGCTCCGCCCCTGACCTCGAGCACGTCCTTCCCTTCCTGCGTCCGGGCGGAAGAAAGCTGTTCCACGACCACGGCTGGCACCGCTCGGGGCGCTTCCCGGCAGCCCTGCAGCTTCTGCTGTCTGGCGTGATTCTCGGAGCGCTCATTGCGCAAGGGCGTAGAACCGCTTGAGAGCGAGCGCCGCACAGAGTCGGGCTCCGGAGACAGAGCAGGGTCCGTCGACAGCGCCGGCGGAGAGGGAGAAATCAGACCGAAGTGACGACGCTGACGGCGCATGCCTGCGCCCTTCGGGCCTTGCTCGACGTCGTACTCCAGGGCGAGAGTTCTGTCTTCTTTCACCTTCGAACTCGGGACGCTCCGGCGCAGTTGGCTGGTCGAAACTGTCGCGAGTACACGGCTTCAGACCGACTCGAATAGAGCGTTCATCGTGGAGTCTGAATGCTGACGTTTCGCCAGCGAACTGCCGAGCTTTCACCAGTTCGATCGCGCCCACCCAATGAGGCTCGAGAGTGCACCTCCTCCGGCAGCAACGTTGTTCTTGACGATGTACCAAGGGAAGTGGTACTCCTCCTCGCCGCCCGAATGCGTCCCGATGACGTATGGCGACCCCGACCACCAGCCAAAGACGGGGCCCCCCGAGTCGCCGGACGTTGAGTCTGCCTTGTACTCCAATTCGATCCCCGAGCCGTCGCTGTCATCGTCGACGATCGGATACCACTGGATCCGTGATGGACGCTGTCCGCCAGTGATCGCACCCGGGTAACCGCACTTCGTCCAGTAGTTCCCGCCCTCCCAGTCGTCGTTGTACGTCTTGTAGCCAAGGTAACCGAGCGAATCGCCGAGGGCGGTATAGAGCTTCAGCACTGCCATGTCATCACCCTGGCCATGCTCTCGGTAGCCGCGGTACGACTGCACGTATGAGAGGACACCGCTCCCGACGGTCGAGCTGCCATCCCAGGCGCCAGGGATGAATTGCATCATCCATGGGCTCGCACCCCAAGGACAGACGTGACTCGCGGTCAGGACAACGTTACGGCCGACAAGTGCACCAGCTCCGGACCAGGCGGGGCCCCCGGACGGATTCGTCCAGGCGAAGATCTTGCCGATGCACCTCCAGGGATAGCCCGAGGGGTAGTAGACAACTCGATCGTCCGGCCCAAACACGTAGTGCGGTGTCACGATCTGCCCTTTGCGCCGCACGAGCGGCTCGTGAATGCGATCGGTACCGATCTTCGGGTGATAGGTGACTCCATCACCATCGGGAAGGTAGGGATCGAGCTCGGATTCGCTTCGTGTCTCGCGACCAGGTACGTCGATCGCCTCGCCCTCGTCCCCGACGTGCCCAACGATCAGATCGTCGCCGAGGTCGAACTCCCACGCTCCGCCTTCGAGCTCCTGGGGCTCTGGCGGGCGCGCCTTCTCGGAGGCACTGCTCAAGACGAGCCGACGCGTCTGTAGCTCTCTGAGTTTCTCGTCGTCGATGCGCTCGGGGGTGTTATCGAGCTGGAGTAGCTCGTCCGAAACCATGGGCCGCTCGCCCGCTGAACGCTGCTGTCTTTGACCCTCCATGGTTGCTCCTTTGATGATGTATCTGGCGAAGTTCCGCGTGGCGATCAGCGCCGGAATGATGGCCAGAATCACGCCTCCCGGCTCAATGAGAATCGCCATGATTAGGAGGTGCGCGGGCGCTTTCGTGAGCGCACAGTCGCCGCAGCAACGATGGAACGGACGGCATCGATCCCCCTCGTTGCTTGAGTTACAAGTGTTGCGCGTTCTCAGCGGATGTCAAGCGACAAGCTGAGGCTGAGGTTGCGGACTAGGCCGGCGTTGGGCTCTCCAACGTGTGTTCCCGACACCTGAGTCGGCAAGGATTGAGGATCCCACGGAGCAGAGAGATGGCCCGCACGGTTCAGCCCGTCACGCAACTCGACCCTACCTCCCGCGCCATTCGCCGGCAAAGCTGTCGAGGACCTCGACCTCGGACGATGTCAGCGCGAAGCCGAAGATGTCTGCGTTCTCGGCAATCCGTTCCGCATTCGCCGATCTCGGGATGGCCACGATTCGATGCTCGATGTGCCAGCGGAGGACCACCTGTGCCGAGGTCATGCTGTGACTCTCGGCGATTCCTACGAGCCGCGGGTCGCGCAAGTTGATGGTCTGGAGCGGGCTATAACCCTCGACCTGCACACCCCGGCGCCGGTGTGCCTCGAGCACGCCCGCATCGAAGAGCGGAGGGCTCCACTCGATCTGGTTGACCGCCGGTAGTTGACCTGTCGCGCGCTGAAGCTCGTCGATCTGCGAGACGGAGTAGTTGCTGACGCCGATTTCCCGCGTCAGTCCTTCCGCCTGCAACTCGAGAAGCCGCTCCCACACGTCCGGTCGCGCGCCCCCGCTCGGTGGCCAGTGGATGAGCCACAGATCGACATAACCGAACGCCAGCGCATCGAGACTTGCCTCGAGCGTCTCGCGCTCATGCCCTGCGCGGCTGGGCGGCAGCTTCGTCGTGACGAAGACGTCCTGACGGCGAACGCCACTTTGGGCTACCGCTTGCCCCACCTGTTCCTCGTTGCCATACGCGGTCGCCGTATCGATATGTCGATAGCCGACCTCGAGCGCGCGCAGCATCGCGTCAACCGCACTGCTGCCCCGCAACTGCCACGTTCCGAGCCCGAGAATGGGCATCCTCGTGCCCGTAGCGAGCTCGACACTCTCGCTCGCGATGGTCGGCGGTTCGCTCATGTTGCCGCCCGTAGTCATACCCGTGCCGGTATGCCGTAACTTCCGCGCCCCACTGTAAGGGATCGACATCCCGCTGAGACCGCGCGGGCGCGTCGCGACACCTGCCGCGAAAAGAACGTCGCCCCCTTAACCTTCAGTCTTCGCCTTGTTCCGGCTTCCCCTAGGACGTCCCCGTCTCTTGATCTCTCGACCCTTGGCGACGAACTGCTTCGCTTCAGACTCGGACAGATCGAGCTCCACCCTATTTCGTCGGCCGTCGGCGAACGTAAGGGTCATAGTGACTGCCTGATCCTCCGGGATCATCTCACCGGACAAATCAGATTTGATCACGGTCGTCACTTCACGTGCCATGATTCTCCCTTCCCGCGAGTTGCTTGGATCCGCCATTCTTCCAAAATGTTGCCTGGCGTACTACAGAGCCGCTTCGAGCGCCATCCTGGAGTTGAGCCTTCCTTTCGCGCCACGTTCCGCCCGACGCCGCACCTCTAGATTTGCGGCCACGAGCGGGCGCCGAATTTCACGACGCCGCCTCACGAGTTTGCGCCTGCCGGAACGCACTGTTTGCAGGTTCGAGTTTCTGTCCTCGGTGCGGGAGGCTGATGGGATCTTGAATCCCAGATCGATCTCCGCGAGAGCCCCGACCACAGCGACGCTCGTCTGGCTGCTCGTACAGTGGCGAGGTCAGTTGATGTCGACCAGAACCTTGCCGACGGCGCCCTGCTCGACGGCATCGTGCGCGTCCGCCGTCCGCTCGAGCGGAAAGCGGTGGAGCGGAAGCCCGACGTGCTCTCCGACTCCGAGCGCGCCGTCTGCGACCGCGACGGCGACGTCGGCGACAGCCTGGTCTTTCGCCGCGCCCGGAACCGTGTAAACGAGGACGAACTGGTAGCGGAGGTTGCGGGACATCAGTTCGCGCACGTTCAACTCGACTTCGCTGCCCCCGTCTGTCGCGTAGGCGGCGACGGTGCCGTTCGGCGCGAGCACGGCCGCATCGAGGGCGGCGTTGCTGGCGGGCGCGACCTCGACGATCACGTCGATGCCTTTCGGCGCGAGCGCCTGGATCTCGTCCGGGGCCTCGCCGGTCCGGTAGTTGACGACCTGCTCCGCCCCTGCTGCCAGGGCGAGCCTCGCTTTCTCGTCGCTGCTGACCGTGCTGATCACGCGGGCGCCGGCCCAGCGCGCGAGCTGGATCGTCGCGTGGCCTACTGCTCCCGCGCCTCCTGCCACCAGCACGGATTGACCACGAAGAGCTCCCGGGGCGAGCGTCCTCGGGCCGAGCTCCGAGACCGTGAGGCAGCGGTGCGCGGTCAAGGCGGGGATTCCGAGGCTCGCTCCAACCTCCATCGAGGCTGCATCTGGCAGTCGCACCGCTTGACGGCTCGGGATGACGACCAGTTCCTGCGCCGTGCCGTCCGCGCGTTGCCACGCCGCCTCCCAAAGCCAGACGCGCTCGCCGGCTCGGCTTTTCGCGACGCCTTCGCCGACGGCGTCGATCGTCCCTGCGCCGTCCTGGTTGGGGACGAGCTCGGGAAACGGAAGCTCGGCACCGGCGCGTCCCCCGCGGCGCGCCTTCCAGTCGGTGGGATTCACGCCCGAGACCTGCATCTTGACCCGCACCTCACCAGCTCCCGGTTCGCGCACAGGTCGCTCGACGAGGCGGAGGACCTCTGGTCCACCGGCTTGGGAATACACAACCGCTCTCACATGCACCTCGTTTCGCCGAACCGTTGACGCTACCTGGCGGAGCTTCGCTTGAACGCACAGTCGATGTCCACAGGCCCTCACTTCCGAGGACAGAACACGGGCGGTTTGCCGAGCGTTTTCTCCCGCATTTGGGGCCAGCCACGGTTACCGCTTGCTGGCGACGATCCGCGCCGGCGCCCCACCGCCCCGCGGTCTTGCGCGCCTCCTTGCAGCCGTCCGGCCACTGCGCTAGCCTGCCCGACTTCACGTGTCCGCCGAAGGGTGCGTGGAACGGCACCGATGCCTCAGGTCTCCGGGAGACCTGGGGCTTTTTTCATGGTCCGGAAGGGAGGCGGCATGAAGCAGCGAGGACGGCGGCGATGATCAAGGTCGAGGCAGTCGTGATCCGCGAGCGCGTCGAGACGGTGATCGACGCCGTGGAGGCGGAGACGGGACACGTCGGCGTGACGGTCGTCGAGGCGATCGGCCACGGACGCCAGCGGGGCATCACCCACGAGTACCGGGGGCGGATCTTCGAGTCCCGCTTCCTCCCCAAGGCGGTTCTCACCTTCGTGGTCCGGGACGACGTGGCCGATGAGGTCGTAGAGGCGATCGTCGACGCCGCCCGCAGCGGCAACGAGTCGGGTGACGGGATCGTCTGGACGACCCCGGTCGGCAACGTCACGCACAACCGGACGGGCAGGTCACTCGAGGAGGTGGAGGTCGGATGACTCGAGATCAGTTGGCGATCGCGACGAGCACCGTCTGGGTGATCCTGGCGGCGATTCTCGTGATGTTCATGCAGGCCGGGTTCGCATTCCTCGAGGCGGGCCTGACGCGGATGAAGAACGTCGGCCACATCGCGGCCAAGAACGTGCTGATCTTCGCCTTGGCGTCCGTCATCTACTTCGCCGTCGGATACGGCCTCGCGTTCGGCGATGGGGGCAACGGCTTCGTCGGAGGCTCCGGGTTCATGCCCTCGACCGAGGAGCTCCTGACCGTCGGAGAGGCACCGTTCTCGTGGTTCGGGGCCATCCCGGCCGCGGCGGGCTATCTGTTCGAGGTCGTGTTCTGCGCCGTCTCGCTCGCGATCGTGTGGGGTGCGATGGCCGAGCGCACGAAGCTCTGGGTCTACTTCGCGTTCGGCGCGATCTTCACTCTCGTCTACTCCGTCGTCTCGCACTGGGTCTGGAGCCCCGACGGGTGGCTCTTCTCCCTGGGCATGCAGGACTTCGCCGGTTCGACCGTCGTCCACTACCAGGGCGCTCTCGCGGGCCTCGCGGGCGCGATTCTGCTCGGCCCGCGCATCGGGAAGTTCGCCGCGGACGGCAAGCCGAACGCGATTCCCGGACACAACATGGCGTTCGTCACGCTCGGCGTGATCATCCTCTGGTTCGGATGGTTCGGGTTCAACCCCGGCTCGACGCTGAGCGTCGACTACGGCGGCGTCGGCTTCTTCGCATACGTCGCCCTGAACACGAACATCGCCGCGGCGGCGGGGGTCCTGGGCGCCGTGCTCACATCGTGGCTCGTGATCAAGAAGCCCGACCTCTCGATGATGCTGAATGGCGCCGTGGCCGCGCTCGTCGCGATCACGGCCGCCTGCGCGTTCGTCGCCCCGTGGGCGGCGATCGTGATCGGGGCCGTTGCGGGCGCGATCGTCGTCGTCGGCGTCCTCGCGGTCGAGCGGATCGGGATCGACGACCCGATCGGCGCGATCGCAGCGCACGGCATGGCGGGCGTATGGGGCACGCTTGCGGTTGGTTTCCTCGCGTTGCCGTCGCAGGCCGAGAGGCTGGCCACCGGTTCCGCCGGTCTCCTCTACGGAGGAGGCTTCCACCAGCTCGGCGTGCAGGTCCTCGGCCTCGCCGCCGTGGGCGCGTTCACCTTCACGATCTCGTTCGGCGTCCTCTGGGTGATGAAGGTGACGGTCGGCATCCGCACGGACGCGGAGACCGAGACGGCAGGCCTCGACATCTCCGAGCACGGGATGTGGGGCTATCCCGAGTTCTACATCCCCGTGCCGGGAGGCTACGGCACCGAGTCGCACGGACACCTCGGCGTTGCACCCGCGGCGGGCCGTCATGCCGCCGTGCCAGTGCATGCAGCCGTCGTCTTGCCCGACGCGCTGCAGTAGGCAGGAGGGCCTGCCCGCCGCCGCCCTCCGCGGCGGGCCGGGCCCTTCGATCAGGCGCATGGCTCCATCCGCAGGATGAGCACGGCTCAGGACAGGGGGATTGAATATCCCCGGACGCGACCGCGCTGGTACTCGGCGGCCTGAGCCGCGACAAGCGCACGCGAACCGGCGGCAGCGTGCGGTGTCGGGCAGTTCATAACGGGACGGACCTCTCCAGGAGGTCAACGCCCAGCGGGACGCTTATCTACGGCGAGCGGCGGCGCTACCGAACAGGTCGTCGTACAGCTCCCTAAGTCGCGCCTCGTTCTCGGCGCGGGCGTCCTCGTACCAGCTCTCGTAGGTCCAAAGAGGAGCAGACGATGATGCCATCGCACTCGCGCATGACGCCGCACCGCCCCGGGGGGACGCGGTGGGCGACCGGGTACTCATCCGCACATGGCTGCTCGCACGTAGTAACGGAACAGCCACATGCGTCCCAGAGAGGACGCGGAACAGGAGGTTGTCGTGGCGACCATGAACGAGCGGCACACCAGCTCAGCCGGCCCAGGATCGAGTCGCCCACGCTGGATCGCGTTCTTGCTGGTCGCGGCCGCGATCGCGATCGGCGTCGTGCTCCTCGTGATCTACGGCGGCGGCGGCTCGGGCGGTCCGTACTAGCTCGGGCCCGGCGACCGCCGGTCCCGGCTACCGTCGTGAGCCCCTACGGCGCGATCGGCGTCGGCGGCGGCTCGCCCCGCTCGATCGCGAGGAGGTTGTCGACGACGAGGCGCGTCATCGCCTCACGCGCCTGCCGGGTCGCGCTCCCGAGATGGGGCGTGAGGACGACGTTCGGAAGCTCCAGGAGCTCGCCCGGCACCTCGGGCTCGCGCGCGAACACGTCGAGCCCGGCGCGGATCCGCCCGGACACGAGCTCCGCGACGAGCGCCGTCTCGTCCACGATCTCGCCACGCGCGGTGTTCACGAAGCAGGCGCCGTCCCGGAGGAGCGCGAGCCGCCGCGCGTCGATCAGCCGGTCCGTCTCGGGCGTGAGCGGCGCGTGGACCGTGACGACGTCCGCCTCGGCGAGCAGCGGGTCGAGCTCCCGGTACTTCCCGAGGTCGGTCTCGACCGGGTGGCGCTGCGTGTACAGGACGCGAAGCTCGAACCCGCGCGCGCGCCGCGCCACCGCGCTCCCGATCCGCCCGAGGCCGACGATCCCGAGCGTCGAGCCCGTCAACTCCTCCGCGAAGCCGCCTTCCGCCCAGGACCCCGTCCACCCGCCCGAGCGAACGAGCCGGTCGCCCTCGACGACCCGCCGTCGCGCAGCGAGCATCAGCGCGAACGTGAGATCGGCGGTCGCCGCGTCGAGCACCCCGGGCGTGTTCGTGACGACGACTCCGCGCTCCGCGCACGCGGCGACGTCGATGCGGTCGTAGCCGACGCCGAAGTTCGCGAGCACGCGCAGGCCCGGGAGCAGCTCGAGTGGCGGAGGCTCGTTCGCAACGACGAGTCCCTCGACGTCCGGCCGCGGCCCCTCGAGCGACGCGAGCGGAGCAACCTCGACGTCACCGAGCTCGCCGAACGCCGGCCCGGGATACCGCCGAGTCGCGAGGACCTTCACGCGCGGAGTATCGGAGACGCGGACCCGTGTCGCAGATCGAGGCGTGTTGGCCAGCCGAGTGCTCACGACGACTCCCGGACGTCGCACGGGCAGGCCGGGGTTGCGGCCGCGGGCTGACCTCTCCGCCACTGCATCGTCGCGGGCGCGCGTGGAAGCCGGTCGAGCCGCGGTGCTAGCGTGGGCGGCGTGGAGCGCTGGCATCTGCCCTCGATCGAGGCGAACGGTAAGCGGGAGCCGCGTGTCCTCTTCTCTCGCCCCGAGTGTCGCGCGGTCGTCATCGACCTGAACGAGGGCGACGAGCTCGGCGAGCACCGCATGTACGAGAACGCGGTGGTGCAGGTCGTCTCGGGAAGGCTCCGGGTGACGGTCGGGGAGCACCACTCCGAGTGCGATGCTGGGTCGCTCGTCACGTTCGCGCCGCGCGAGACGCGCAGCGTCAGGGCGCTCGAGGCGTCGCGCATCCTCCTCCTGCTCGCCCCGTGGCCGGGCGACGGGCACTTCGCCGACGGCGCGGATGCGGATCCCGAGCGCATGCCCGCGAACGCCGTCGTCCCTCCGCTCGAGTAGGCAGTGTTCCCGCGCGCGCTCGCGGCCGCGGCGGTCCTCGCGGCCGGGCTCACGACGAGTGGCGCGCAGGCGGTGGTGCCCTCCGACCCGCTCGTCACGTCGTGGACGTATGCGGCGGCGAACCTGCCCGCGGCCTGGGACGTCACGACCGGCTCCGAGAAGGTCTCGATCGCGATCGTCGACTCGGGCGTGCAGGCGACGCATCCGGACCTCGCGGGCGGCGTCGACCCCGGGTACGACTTCGTCGACCAGGATGCCGACGCTGCAGACCTCCTCGGCCACGGGACGGCGGTCGCGGGGATCGCGGCCGCGCGCGCGAACAACGGGCTCGGCGCCGCCGGCGCATGCTGGAGCTGCCGCATACTCCCGCTTCGGGTGCTCGGCCTCGAGGGGTTCGCGCGCCTGACGACGATGGCGACCGCGGTCGACTACGCGGTCGAGCACGGCGCCGCAGTCGTCAACCTCAGCCTCTACGGCGAAAACCGGAACGGCGCGCTCGAGGCGTCGATCAGGCGGGCGCGGGCGGCGGGCGTGCTCGTGGTCGCGGCGGCGGGGAACGAGGGGACCACGACGCCGGAGTATCCGGCCGCGTACCCGGACGTGCTCGGGGTCGCGGCGACGGACGAGAACGGCGGCCTCGCGGTCTACTCGAGCCGCGGGGACTGGGTGAGGCTGGCGGCGCCCGGCTGCACTCCGACGACGCAGCTCGGCGGTGGCTTCGGCGCCGGGTGCGGCACGTCGGGGGCGGCGCCCGTCGTCGCGGGCATCGTTGGTCTCATGCGATCCCGAGCCCCGTTCGCGACGGCGGCGCAGATCGAGGCGGCGCTCGAGGAGACGGCGACTCCGGTCGGGGGCGTCCGCTTCGGACGGGTCGATGCGCTCGCGACGCTCGAGCAGCTGGGTCGGCCCGGGCCGACGCTCGTGCCGACGATCGAGGGGACACCGCTGCCGGGGCAGGTGCTCACAGCGTACTCCGGCGTCTGGGCGGGAGCAGGCCTCGACGTCGCATACCGCTGGAAGCGCTGCCGGGCGACCGGGTGCGAGCCCGCGGGCGCCGGGCGGACGTACACAGTGCAGTCCACCGACGGCGGCGCGCGGCTCCGTGTCACGCTCTCCTCCCCGGGCGCCGAGGACGCGACGTCCGAGACGACCGCGACCGTCCCGACTCCTCCGCAGAACCTCTCCGCTCCGTCGATCTCCGGTCGCCTCGTGGTGGGGGCGAAGCTGCACGGCAGGCTCGGGAGCTGGTCGGGCGGTGCGCCCCTCGCCTTCTCGTACGGGTGGGACCGCTGCCGCGACGCCTCGTGCGACGCGAGCACGGTCGTCGCCCACTCGCGGAGCTACCGACTGCGCGAAGCCGATCGCGGGCGGCGCCTTCGCTTCACCGTCGTCGCCGGGAACGCCGTGGGCCGCGCCAGCGCGTCGAGCGCGCTCACCCGTCGCGTCCGCTGAGATCAGGAGGCCCGGAGCCGCTCGGACGCGAGCCGCACGGCGGCGACGATCGGGAGGTAGCCGGTGCAACGGCAGAGGTTGCCCGCGAGCGCGGCCCGGATGTCCTCTTCGCCCGGCTCGGGCGTCTCGCGGAGGAACGCGGACGTGGACATGAGGAACCCCGGAGTGCAGTACCCGCACTGGAGGGCATGGCACTCCCGGAAGGCGGTGCGCAGCTCGGGCGCGTCGAGGCCCTCGACCGTCGTGATCGCGCCGCCGTCCACTTGCACGGCGAGAAGCAGGCACGAGCGGACGGCTTGGCCGTCGAGGTGGACGGTGCAGGCACCGCAGACGCCGTGCTCGCAGCCGACCTTCGTCCCGGTTAGGTGGAGCTCGTGGCGCAGGAAGTCGGAGAGGAGCAGCCGCGGCTCGACGTCGCGGTCTACGCGCGCGCCGTTCACGTCGAGGGCGACCCTCACCCGGCGGCCTCCTCGAGCGCACGGCGGACGAGCGCCTCGGCCAGCGATCGCCGGTAGCCGACCGGCAGGTCGCGAACGGCGAGTGCCGCCGCCTGGCGCGGCTCGTCCGCGGCCTCGGCAGGGAGCTCGACGCGGAGCGCCCGGTCGCCTACGGCGAGCAGCGAGACGACGAGAGCATCCGGGCGCGCGACGACGGCAGCGCCGGCGAGGGCGAAGTCGCCGTGGACCCGGGCGTGCTCGACGAAGGCGGAGCGGGTCCCGGCCGGCTGCTCCGGGAGCTCGATCTCCACGAGCAGCTCGTCCGGCTCGAGCGCAGTCCAGTAGGTGCCGAGGAGGAAGTCCTCGATCGGGAGATCGCGCTGGCCGCGGGCCGACCGCAGCTGCACGCGCGCCCCGAGCGCGAGGAGCGCGCACGGGAGCTCCGACGCAGGGTCGGCGTGGGCGACCGAGCCGCAGGCGGTGCCGCGGTTGCGGATCTGCGGGTGCCCGGCGAAGGAGGCGGCGCGGCGCAGCAGCGGCTCACGGGCCTCCAGCTCGACGCGTCGCATCCGCACGAGGGCGCCGATCCGCCCATCCTCCATGTAGTCGAGCCCCTCGACGCGGTTCAGGTCGACGACGAGCGACGGCCTCGTCAGCCGGAAGTTGAGCAGCGGCACGAGGCTCTGCCCGCCGGCGAGCACCTTCGCCTCGTCCCCGTGCTCGGCGAGGAGCGCGAGCGCCTCGTCGAGCGAGCGCGGCGCCGCGTACTCGAAGGGCGGGGGCTTCACCGAAGCGCCTCCCACAGCTTCTCCGCGGTGAAGGGAGGGTCGAGCTGGATGCCGTCGAGCGCGTCGACGACGGCATTCGCGATCGTGGGCGGCACTGCGATCGACCCGCCCTCGCCGACGCCCTTGGCGCCAAGCGGGTTGAGGGGCGTCGGCGTCTCGACGAAGTCGCTGGCGGAGCTCGGGCATCTCCCAGGCGGTGAGCAGCGGGTAGTCGACGAACGACGCGCTGAGGTTCTGGCCGCTCTCGTCGTGGCGGGCCTCTTCGAGGAGCGCCTGCCCGAGGCCCTGCGCCACCGCTCCGACCACCTGCCCGTGCGCGAGGAGCGGGTTGACGATGCGGCCGGAGTCGTCGACGGCCGCGAGCCGGAGGATCGTGAGCTCGCCGGTCCCGGGGTCGAGCTCGACGACGGCGACGTAGGCGCCCGACGAGAAGAGGATCCCCGACTCGAACGTCGCCTCGGCCTCGTCTCCGCCCTTCTCCCGCAGCTTCCGGGCGGCCACGAGAACGGCCGACCCGCCCATCGCGGTCGACCGACTCGCGAAGGTGCCGATTCCGGCGGGGCCCGCGCGCGAGTCGCCCCAGCGGATCTCGACCGACGCCGGATCGACGCTCAGCTCGTCCGCGACGATCTGCGCGAACGTCGTCTCGTGCCCCTGTCCGTGCGGGGAGGAGCCGGTACGCACCACGATCCTCCCGTCGGGCTCGCGCCGGGCGGTTGCGCTCTCCCAGCTCCCGCCCGAGCGCTCGATCATCATCGCGACGCCGATCCCGATCTTGCGGCCCGCCCGCCGCTCCGCGCGGAAGCGTTCGACCTCGCCGAGCTCGAGTGCTCGGTCGAGGCACCGCTCGTAGTCACCCGAGTCGTACGTCCAGCCGAGCGGCGTGTCGTGCGGGAACTCGCGCACGAGGTTCCGGCGCCGTACCTCCACCGAGTCGAGGCCGAGCTCGCGCGCCGCCTCGTCGACCATGCGCTCGATCAGGTACGCGGCCTCGGGGCGGCCGGCGCCGCGGTAGGGCCCGGTCGGGACCTTGTTCGTGCGTGCGCCGACGATCGTCACCCCGGCGGCCGCGATGTCGTAGGCGCCGGTGAGAAGCAGTGCGGCCGTGTGCGCCGAGACGGGCGTCGTCGTGACGAGGTAAGCGCCGAGGTCGGCGTAGAGCCTCGCCCGCACGCCGAGCAGCCGCCCGTCCGAGGAGACGGCGAGCTCGACGTCGGCCTCGAGCCCGCGGCCCTGGTAGGCGGAGAGGAAGTTTTCGAGGCGGTCCTCGGCCCACTTCACGGGGCGGCCGGCGCGCAGCGCCGCGGCGGCGACCGCGACGGTCTCGGGCCCGACCGCACCCTTGCTCCCGAAAGCCCCGCCGACGTCCGGGAGGACGACACGGATCGACTCCGGCGGGCGCCCGAGCGCGTGGGCGAGCTGGCCGAGGGGGCGGTGCGGGTCCTGGAACGAGAGGTGGACGGTGAGCAAACCCGCCTCGGAGTCGTGCTCCGCGATCGCGCCGCGCGGCTCCATCGGCGCCGCGACCACGCGCGGTAGCCGGAAGCTGCGCGCGACGACATGGTCGGCCCGCGCGAACGCCGCTTCGACGTCACCGCCGCTCTTCTCCCAGCGCGTCAGCTCCTCGACGGCCTCGCGCGGCTCGACGACCGCCGCGAGCGGCTCGTAGTCGGGGAGCACGAGCTCGGCGGCGTCCTCGGCGAGCGCGCGGCTTTCGGCGAGGACGAGCGCGATCGGCTCTCCCACGTAGCGCACCGTGTCGCGCGCGAGGACGGGGTGTGCGGCGTCCGCGATCCACATGTCCGGCACGGTCATCACGGGCGGCGGACGCACGTCGCCGAGGTCGTCCGCGGTCAGAACGGCCGCGACCCCCGGAAGCGCCCGCGCCGCGTCGACGTCGACCTCACCGAGCCGCGCATGCGCGACGAGGCTGCGCGCGAAGGCCGCGTGCAGAGCTCGTTCCGGATGCAGGTCGTCGAGATACCGCGCGCGCCCCGCGAGGAAGCGCTCGTCCTCGCGACGCGTGAGCGGACGGCCGACGTACGTCACGAGCGCGGGAGGGCGTCGACGATGACGCGCAGGGCGGCGATCCCCGCGTCGGGCCCTGTCTCGACGGCGGCGTCGCCCCGAACCGCCCGTGCGAGCTCGTCGAGCTCCTCGGCGAGCGGGTCGCGGTGCTCGAACGCGACCGGCTCGTGGCCCTCGGCGGTGCGGAGCGTCAAGGTCGTGGCGGCGTCCGCCTTCTCCGCCTGCGGCCAGACCGCCATGTCGATCTCGTAGTCGAGCGCAGCACGATCGCCGTACAGGCGAAGGAAGTACGTGCGCGGCGAGACGTAGCTGCCGGTGATGGCGCCGACCGGGCCTGCCTCGAACTCGAGCCCGACGACGCCGACGTCCTCGGTCTCGGCCTCGGTCGAGAGGCGCGCGAACGCGCCGAACGAGCGTGCCACGGGGCCGAGCCAGTACGCGAGCGTGTCCGCGTGGTGGATGCCGAGCTGGAGCAGTGGACCCCCGCGGCCGCGGTCCCGGTACCAGCGCCAGGCCCGAGGGGTCATGCGCGAAGGGAGCGACCAGTTCGCTTCCGCAAGGACGACGGTGCCGACCGCGCCCTCCTCGAGCAGCTCCTTCACGCGGCGGGCTGCGCCCAGCCGCCGCATTCCGTGCCCCACCGCGAGCACCAGCCCTGCCTCCGCGAAACGATCGCGCATCCGCTCGGCGTCCTCGAGCGTGCTCGCGATCGGCTTCTCGACGAAGACGTGCACACCGCGCTCGGCGCAGGCGAGCGCCTGCTCTGCGTGGACGTCGTTCGGGGTGACGAGCAGCGCCGCCTCGACGCCGTTCGCCTCGAGCGCCGCCTCGAGCGAGTGCGCCGCGACGAGACCGCGCTCCTCCGCGAATGCGCGGCAGCGCTCGGCGTCGCGCGCGAAGCAGGTGACGAGCCGGAGCGAGGACGTGCGGGCGGCCGCGTCGGCGATCCGGGAGCCCCACGCGCCCGTTGCGCCGACGAGTGCGGCTCCGACGCTCACGCGGCGCCTCCGACGAGCGGCTCGAGCGGCACGGCGTGCAGCGGCTCGGCTCCGCCGTCGCGGACGATCGTGAGGCCGCCGAGCTGGACGCCCATGCGCTCGTCCGGAGTCACGGGGTTCGGCTGGATCACGATCGCCATCCCGGCCTCGAACGACTGGCCCGGCTCGTCGGGCGGGTCGGCGAACTGCTCCCGGTCGACGATCGGCGGCTGGATGTCGACGCCGTAGCCGTGCACGAGGTCGTCGTAGATCGCGTAGCCCGCCTCGCGTATCGGCGCCGCGGCACGGAGGACGTCGGCCTCGGTCGCGCCCGAGCGCAGGGTCCCCGCGATCGCGTCGTAGGCGGCTCTCGCGACCTCGTGCAGCCGCGCCCACTCGGGTGTCGGCTCCGCGCCGACGCAGATCACCCGCTGGATCTGCCCCGTGTAGCCCCAGTACGAGGCGCTGAGCTCGGTGATGACGACGTCTCCGTGCTCCAGGCGCCGCGCGGACGGGTTCTGCGCGGGGAGGCACCCGCTCGGCGCGGCCATCGCCATCGAGCGGAGGAACATGATCCGCGGCAGCCCGCCCTGCGGGCGATACGCGGCCTCGCCGGCCGCGACGAGCTCGACCTCGCTCACCCCGGGCACGGCCGCGCGGGCGACGGCGAGGATCGCGTCGTCCGTGAGCGCCGACGCGCGCCGCAGCCACCCGATCTCCTCCTCCGACTTCACGAGCCGCAGTCGCTGGAAGGGGGCCGTCACGTCGACGAGCTCGAGGTCAGGCAGCGCCCCGTGAAGCCGCTCGTGGTGCTCGTAGGGCATGCCCATCGAGAATTTCGCGTTCGCTCCGACGAGGCCGACGCGGCCCCGTTCGAGGCCGAGCTCACGCAGTCGGCGCGCCACCGGCTCGGAGGGGTCGTACCCGCCCCACTCGACGATCGGTACGTCGCTCACCTCGCGCGCGTTCGGGACGTGATTCGTCAGGCCGGTGTAGAGCGCCGTCTCCTGCCCGTCGTCGAGCGGCACGACGAGGTAGCAGTGGTGGAGGTCGAGGTGGTTCGAGAGCCAGAACGGGTTGGCCATGCTCGCCCGGTTCGTCGCGGAGGTCCCGAAGACGACGAGCGCTGCAAGGTCGTGGCCGCGCATGAGCTCGCGCGCGAGCCCGAAACGCCGCTCCATCTCGGCTGCGGAGAACCTATCCCACACGGCCGAGCATCTCCGCGAGCCAGTCGGCGACGAGCGGGCGATAGCGGAAGGGCACGTTGTTGCAAACGTGGTTTCCGTCCTCGTAGAGGACGAGCTCGGCGTTCGGCGCCTCGCGCGCGATCCGCTCCGTCTGCTCCCACGGGATGATCCGGTCGAGCTTTCCGGTGACGAGGAGCATCGGCTGCTCGAGGCCGCCGAGCAGCCCGGCGAGGCTGAGCCCGTGCGCCTTGACGCGCGCCTCGTGGTCGTCCACGGCGCCCGAGTGGTGGCGGAACGCCTCGCGCGTCAGGCCCGGGAGCCCATCCCAGCACTCGCCGAAGTCGTACGGCCCGCTGACCCCGGCGACCGCGCGGAGGCGGGGTTCTCCGGTGGCGGCGCGCGGCGCATAGTAGCCGCCGAGCGAGACCCCGACCGCGCCGACCGGCCGTGTCCAGGCGAGCACGTCGAGGGCGGCCGAGACCGCGACCTCGTAGTCGCCGCGGATGTGCGTCGCGAAGCCGCTCTCGCCCTGACCGGGGCCGTCGTAGGAGAACGTCGCCAGCCCGCGGCGCAGGAACACGTCCTCCCAGTGGGGGAACTCCTCCTTCGTCGAGTCGAGGCCCGGGAGCAACAGGACGAGCGCGGCGTCGCGCGGGCCGCGCAGGTTGCCGACCAGGGTTGCGCCCTCCCACGGCACCTCGACGCGCTCGGCAGAGGGATCGAGCTGGCGGTGCGCCGCGTACAGCGCGTCCCTCGCCAGGCGCGTGACCTCGTGGTTCCGCTCGACGTCCACCAGCCACACGAACTTCGCGAAGTGGTACGAGAGAGCGGCACGCACCCACGCCTCGCCCGCGCTCACCGCTCGGCCGAGCGCCTCGGCTTCCTCGGCGAGCGCCCGGTGCTCGTCGCCCGTCTTTACCCAGGCAGGTAGCCACTCGTCCCAGGTCTCGACCCTCGCGGTCGTGCGCGAGAAGTCGTTGGGGTCGACGCCCTGCGTCGTGAAGCGCGGCGCCCAGTTCGCGATCGCCGCCTGGACACGTGCGTCAGGCACCGGCCGCCGCTCCCACCGCCTGCTCGAGCGAGCTGTCGAGCTCCTCGAGGAGCACGATCGCGGTGTTGCGCCCCGGCGCCGCCGACACGGAGCCGCCGGGGTGCGTCGTGGCGCCGGTCTGGAAGAGGCCGGGGATCGGCGTTGCCGGCGCGAAGCGGTTCGTGCCCGACTGGGCCGGGCCGAGGTCGCCGCCGTGGCAGGTGCCGTGCCAGTTGTGGCCGTTCATCCGTTCGAGGTCGACCGGGCTCTTCACCACCTGCGCCAGGATCGTCTCCTGGGTGAGGTTCGGCGCGTACCGGCGGAGCTGCTCGAGGTTCCTCCCGGCCACGTCCTCCTTGACCTCGTCCCACCGCTCGGAGCCGCCGTCGGCGAGCGCGTAGGGATGGAATCCGATCAGCTTGAGGACGTGCCGCCCTTCCGGCGCGCGCGAATGGTCGGCGACCGTCGCGCAGACGACGAGGAGCGGCGGATCGTCGTCGGCGAGGAGCCCGCGCTCGACGTCCGAGCCGAGGCGCAGCAGCCGGTCGACGGACGGCGCGATCCCGGAGGCGACGGGGACGACCTCGCCTCCGTCGACCGCGAATGCCGGCGCGACCGTCGTCGCGAGGTGGGTCGGGAAGAGGCAGACGCCCGCGCGCCACGTCTCGGCGGTGAATGCCCAGTCGTCCCCCCACGCATCCCGCGGCGCCATCTCGAGCAGGTGCGCGGGGTGCACGGTGGAGAGAACCGCGCGCGATGCCAGATGCTGCTCGCCGTCGGCGGTCTCGACGCCGACGCAGCGGCCGTCCTCGAGCACGAGGCCGGTGACGCGACGGTCGCAGAGGATCGTCCCGCCGTGCTCCTCGATCAGCCGCGCGAGTGCGAGCGGGAGCGCGGCCGAGCCTCCCCGGGGGAGCGTCCACGAGTGCTGCTGACGCCCGTAGGCAAGCGAGTATGCGAGCAGGCCCGTGCCCGGGCGATCCGCCGGCTGCACGGTCATGGTCGCCATCCAGAGCATGAACGCTCGCGTGTGCCAGTCCTCGAACTCGCTGCGGATGACGTCCCAAGCCGACAGCGCGAGCCTGCGCCGCCAGCGGCCGTCGAGCACGTCCTCCGGGCGGGGCGCGCGCCCGACGGGATTGTTGCGGTAGGCGCCGAAGGCGGCTTTGGCGGCGTCGTACTCGGCGATCAGGCGCCGGTAGGCGTCGGCGTCGCGACGCGAGAACTTCGCGAACTCGTCACACGTGCGGTCGAGGTCCCGCCACTGCGTCAACCACGCGCCGTCCGGGAACGGGACGTGGACGACGGGATCCGGCTGGACGTACTCGAGCCCGTAGTCCTCGAGGCCGAGCTCGCGGAGCGCGGGGCTCGCCTGGATGAGGTTGTGCGCGGTCGAGCACGAGTCGTGCAGGAATCCCGGGAGGGTCAGCTCCTCGGTGGCCGTGTTCCCTCCGACGACCGGTCGAGCTTCGAGAACGAGAACGTCGAAGCCGGCCTTCGCGAGGTAGGCGGCCGCGACGAGGCTGTTGTGCCCCGCGCCCGCGACGACGACGTCCGGCCGGGAGCTCACGCCATTCTCCTGCGAGACCGAGCGGGACGGTCGACGCGCGTGGTCGTCTCAGCCCGGATCGGGGCCGTCGACGTTGACGACCAGTGGCCCCTCGCCGACGAACGCGACGACGATCTCCTGCCGGTCGTCGGTCGGGTTCGCGTCGCGGTGCACGATGCGACGCGGCACGTGGAAGAAGCCGCCCGCCTCCACGTCCGTGCTCTCGCCGCCCGAGGCGCCGAAGTCGAAGCGGACACGCCCCCTGACGACGTATCCGAACGCGTCGCGGTCACCATGGTGATGCCACCCGGAGGTCACGCCCCCCTCGACGCGGCCGCGGATGACGACCGCGCGGTCGGTCGCGAAGGCGAGCTCCCGCACGATCCCGGGGGTCGAGTCGGTCTCGGTCAGACCATCCGGCCCGGCGGCGACGACCGGCGGGCTGGAGCCCTTCTCTTGCTGCATGGGCGACTCCTCTCTGTACGACGACGGGTCGCCTCGAGTGTGGCAGACGGGTGTGAAGCGGCCGGCTCGGACCCGTTCCGGGCTCGACTATCCTCCCTCCGTGGCACGGATCAGCTACGTCGACCCGAAGTCGCTCACCGATCCGGAGCTCGTCCACTACCTCGAGAACGCCCGCCGCTTCGGGACCCCGCGCCCCGAGACGCAGGCCATCCGCTCCAACGTCCCAGCGGTCGCGAAGGCCTTCTCGCGGCCGTGGGAGTCGATCTTCCGGCAGGGGAAGGTCGAGCACCCGCTGAAGGAGCTCTGCCGCGTCTACGTCTCGAAGACGATCGACTGCGACTACTGAGGGTCGCAACGGTCTCTCCGGGCCGGAGAGCAAGGGTTGACCGAGGTGGACTACGACGAGCTCCTCGAGTTCGAGCGGTCCGAGCGCTTCACGGCGAGGCAGAAGGCGGCCCTCCTGTACACGAGCATGCTCGTCTGGAACCCCGAGGGCGCGGACGAGGGAGTCTGGGCTCGGATGCGCGAGCACTTCTCCGACGAGGAGATCGTCGAGCTCGGACAGTTCGTCCAGCTCACCTACGGGCAGCAGCGGGTGATCAAGACCTGGGCCGTCGGGCACGGAGAGCACCTCGCCGACACGACCGCCGGGCTCGCGCCCGCACGGGTGGAGGACTAGGTGAAGTACCGGCCCATCGCAGGGAGCGCGGACGAGGTCCGCGGCCTCGTTCCCGCGGCGCTGGAGGCGTACGAGTTCACGCGCGACAACGTGCTGCGCGGAGGGCTCGTCGACCCCGAGCTCAAGGACCTCTGCTTCCGCTTCCTCGCCGAGGACGCGGCGTCCCGCGACGTCACCCGCCTCGGGGAGCGCGAACGGGCGGCGCTCGACTGGGCCAACGCGATCGCGTGGGACTCGACGCTCGCCGACGACGCGCTCTGGGAGCGGCTGCACGCGCACTTCTCCGAGGCCGAGCTCGTCGAGCTCGGCTGCTCGATCGGCTTCGAGCTGGGCCAGCAGCACTGGCGCCGAACCATCGGCCTGCCGGCGCGCGACTAGCGTCACGCCGCGACCTCCCGGCCGAGCAGCCGCAGGGCGTTCCCGGCGAGGATCGCCGTCTCGTCCTCTGCTGGCAACCCGAGCGCACGGACGATCTCGGCCGGATGCTCGGAGCCCATGTCGAAGGGGTAGTCGGACCCGCACAGGACCCGGTCGGCGCCTGCGAACTCGACGAGCGCGCGCAACACCTCGACGTCGTGGACGACGGTGTCGAAGAGGAAGCGACGGAGGGCGGCCGTCACGTCGCGGCCAGGAGGGTGGAACGTCTGCTCGTGGGCCAAGCGTCCGCGGAGCGCGGGGATCGCGCCGCCGCCGTGCGCGAGCAGGATGCGCAGGCGGGGGTGGTCGTCGAGGACGCCGGAGAGGACGAGGTGCGCCGCCGTGATCGTCGTCTCGACCGGGTTGCCGACGGTGTTCCAGAGGTAGTGCTGGTCGAAGACGGGATCGGAGAAGCCGCGCGTCGTCGGATGGACGAAGACGAGCGCACCGGTCTCCTCCGCGGCCGCCCAGAACTCGCCGAACCGCGCGTCGCCGAGGTACGAGCCGCTGACCGACGCGGGCACCTCGACCCCGCTCAGGCGCCCGTCGGCCATCAGCGCGCGGAGCTCGTCCGGGCGCTCGAGGTCGACGGTCCCGAGCGCGGCGACGCGGTCGTCGACCATCTCCGCGAGCGCCTCGTTCTGGCGTGCCGTCTCGACACCGCACAGGTTCACCCAGGGGCAGAGGACGACGACGTCCACACCCGCGCGATCCTGCTCCCCGAGGATCCGCTCGAGGTCGACGAACTCGCGGGTCGCCGCGCGGATCTCCCGCCCGCCGAGCCGCACGACCTGGGCCCCGTCGACCCACTCGACCTCGGCGCCGAGCCCGCGGACGATGACGTGCGCGTGGCAGTCGACGACCATCAGGCGACCGCGATCAGGAGGAGTGCGCCGCCGACGACGAGCGCCGCCCCCGACCACACGGCGAGGGTGACCCGCTCGACGTGCCGGCCCATCAGAAGCGGCGAGAAGACGAGGACGACAGGGACCGAGAGCAGCCCGAGCGCGAGCACGACCGCGATGTCCGTCGAGTCGAGCGACTCCCAGCGAGCCCACACCGAGAGGCCGACGAGAATGCCCGCGGCAAGCTTGAAGGCGAGCGCCTCCCGGGATCCGAGGAGGGCGCCCTCGGCCTTCGGCCGGAGCGGCAGCACTGCGGCGTAGGCGACGAGCGCGACGGCCATGCCGAGGGTCAGCCCGAGCAGCGGCGAGTCCATCCCCTCGAGGCCTTCCTTGATGAAGATCGGGCTGATCGACCACGCGAACGCGGTCGCGAGACCCGGCAGCGCCGCCTGCCAGCTGACGCCCCAGCCCGTCTCCTCGACGCGCTCGAGGGCGACGACGAGACCGCCGCCGACGATGAGCGCGACCGCGAACCAGGCGACGACGCCCGGAGCCTCGCCGAGCCAGAGGGCCGCGAAGATCGCCCCCCAGACGGGGTTCGTCGCGAGCAGGGGGCTGGTGCGCGCGGCGCCGATCCGCATCTGGCTCATGTTCAACAGCGTCCAGCCGACGAAGAAGTGCACGAGGCCTGCGGCTCCGAACCAGAGGAGTGACGCCGTCGTGGCGTCGCGGAGCGGCCCGAGGCCCTCGGTGGCCGCGCTCGCGGCGAGGAGCACCAGCATCGCGACGAGGAGCTGGAGGAACGTCGCCAGGTAGGCGTCGCTCATCCCTCCGACAGCGCGTCGATTGAGGGTCTGGAACGCGCCGAAGCCCACTCCGGCGGCGGCCGCGAGGAGAGGGCCGGTCATCGCGAGCTACCCGCCCGCCGGGGTCGCAGGCGTCGCTCCCAGGTCTCGCCGGTCGCTCTCGGCAGCGTGCCCCCCGAAGAAGAGGTCGGCCATCTCCGGGTTGTCGAGGAGATCCCGGCCCGTGCCCGTGAGGAGGACGCGCCCGCTCTCCATCACGAGCCCGTTCTCCGAGAGCCGCAGCCCGAAGCGCACGTTCTGCTCGACGAGGAGGATGGTCTTCCCCGCCTGCCTCATCACGGCGATCGACTCCGTGACGTTCTTCATGACCTTGGGATCGAGGCCGAGCGAGGGCTCGTCGAGGAGCACCAGAGTGGGATCGAGCATCAGCGTGCGGGCGAACTCGACCATCCGCCGCTGGCCGCCGGAGAGGTTGCCGGCCTTCTCCTCGCCGCGCTCGCCGATCAGCGGGAAGAGCTCGCCGACCTCCTGGAGCCGCCGGCGAACGAGCGCGCGCTGACGGCGGATCACGTAGGCGCCCATAAGCACGTTCTCGCGGACGGTGAGGTTCGGGAAGAGCCCCTGCGACTGTGGGACCTGGACGATCCCCGCCTCGAGGATCTCGGCCGGGTCGGCGCCGCCGATCGACCTGCCCGCAAACCGCACCGTGCCCTCCCGAGGGACGAGCAGCCCGCTGACGACGCGGAGGACGGTGGACTTGCCGGCGCCGTTCGGCCCGACGATGCACGTGACCGACCCCGCCTCGAGCGCGAGGTCGATCCCCTGCAGCACGTCGCCGCCCCCGTACCCGGCGTACACGCCCTCGAGCTCGAGGATGCTCACGTGACGCCCCGCCATCTGCGCGCGCCACGGAAGGTGACCGGCACGTGCTCTCCCGCGCTCACACCGCCTCCCGCTCGAGCAGGTAGTCGTCGCCGAGGTACGCGTCGAGGACGGCCGGGTCGGCCTGGACCTCGGCGGGCGTCCCCGAGCAGATGCAGGCGCCGCGGGCGAGCACGTGGATCGGGTCGCAGAGCCCGAGGACGAGCGGCATGTTGTGCTCGACGACGAGGAACGTGGTGCCGCGGCGGTTGAGCTCGCGAATCATCTCCCCCATGTGCGAGATCAGCGTGGGGTTGATACCGCCTGCCGGCTCGTCGAGCATGACGAGCTTCGGGTCGAGCATGAGGATCTGCGCGAGCTCGACGAGCTTCTGCTGGCCGAACGAGAGCGCTGCGGCGCGATGGCCGGCGAAGCGGCGCATGCCGACGAACTCGAGCAGTGCCTCCGCCCGCTCGGCCTCGTGGCCCTCGACCGCGATCGTGCCGAGCTGACGCCACGTGAACGAGCGGAGCGGAGCGACGACGTTCTCGAGCACGGTCATCTCGCGGAAGAGCCGGGTCACCTGGAACGTGCGCCCGATGCCGAGGTGGGCCCGCTCCCAGGTGTGCAGACGATCGATGCGACGACCGTCGAACCAGACCTCCCCGCGGTCGCGCGACATCGTCCCGTCGATGACGTTGAAGAGCGTCGTCTTGCCCGAGCCGTTCGGCCCGATCAACGCGGTGATCGTCCCGTCCTCGACCGAGAGCGAGCAGCCGTCGAGCGCGTGCAGGCCGCCGAAGCTCTTCCCGACGCCCTTCACCTCGAGCAGCGAGCGACCCGTTCGCGGCGCGGCCGCGGGCTCGGCCGCACGGTCGCGAAGCTCGAGCGGCCGCCCGAGGCGCTCGCCCACGAGCGCGGCCGTGCCCGTCTCGCGGCGGCGGGCCAGGAGCTCCTGGACGCTCGGGATGATCCCGCGGGGGAGCAGGAGCACGACGAGCGCCAGCAGCCCGCCGAAGAAGATCAGCCGCTCGCTCCCGCCCCCGATCTCCTGGTTCGTGATCTCGTTCAGCGGCTCGAGGATGAAGGCGCCGAGGATCGGCCCCCAGAGCGTCCCGCGGCCGCCGAGGAGCACGGCGAGCACGATCTGGACGCTGACGACGATGTCGAACATCCCCCGCGGGTCGATGAACGAGAGGTAGTAGGCGTAGATCCCGCCCGCGGCGCCGATCCAGACGGCGCTCGCGACGAACGCGAGGATCTTGTAGACCGGGGTGTAGACGCCGACGCCGCCCGCCTTGTTCTCGTCGTCCCGGATTGCGATCAGCCCCATGCCGAGTTTCGTCCGCCGGATCCACCACGAGGTGGCGATCGAGAGGAGCATGAGGACGAAGAACCCGTAGTAGAAGGGCCAGTTCTGGTACTCGCGGTTCCAGTCGGGCAGGGGCAGCGTGATCCCGTGGTTGCCGTTCGTCAGGGCCGACCAGTTGAGCGCCACGATCTGCATGACGAACAGGAACGCGATCGTGAGGATCACGAACGAGTGGCCGCGCGTGCGCATCAGGACCGCGCCGACGACGGCCGCAAAGATGCCCGCGACGACCGCCGAGACCGGCACGAACCAGAACGGCGAGGCGCCGTCGAACACCCGCACCGAGAGGATCGCGGTCGTGTAGGCACCGATCCCGAGGAACGCGCTCTGGCCGAGAGAGACGTAGCCGGTGAAGCCCGAGATGATGTTCCAGCCGCTCCCCATGATCGCGAGGAGCAGCGAGAGCATGATCATGTTCTGGTAGTAGAGGTCGTCCGAGACGAGCGGGTAGACGGCGATGAAGGCGAGCCCTGCCGCGATCGCGAGGCGCCACGGGTTGCGCTCGACGAAGGTCCTCATACGACCGCGTCCTCTCGGAGCTTCGCGCCCATGATCCCCTGCGGCCTCGCGAGTAGGACGACGATGATCAGCGCGTAGGGCATCATCGTCGCCCACCGCGGTGAGATGTACGTCGCCGTCATCGTCTCCGCGACGCCGAGCGCGAGCGCTCCGATGACGGCGCCGGGGAGGCTCCCCATCCCGCCGAGGACGATGATCCCGAGCAGGCGTGAGATCCACTGGTAGTGCGAGCCTGGGAGGAACGGGTAGAGCACGGACGCGATCGAGCCTCCCGCTCCTGCCATCGCGACGCCGACGGCGAACGTGAGCGCCGCGACCTTCTTCGGGTTCACGCCGACGAGCCGTGCGGAGCTCACGTTCTCCGACACCGCACGAATCGCCCTTCCGAGCCAGGTGAATCGGAGCAGCACGTAGAGGAAGGTGAGCACGCCGACCGCGATCACGCACCCGAAAACCTGGGCCTTCGGGAAGTAGAAGGCACCGGCCCGGAACGACTCGTCGAAGTAGCCAGGGGTCGCCGCGTGGTACGTCGTCGTCCAGACGAGGCCCATCGTCCCTTCGATCACGAGCGCGAGCGCGAACGTGAGAAGCACGGACATCGACGCGGGGCGCCCAGAGATGAACTGGATCGTCGTCTGGTACATGAGCCAGCCGAGCGCGAACATCAGCGGCGTCGTCACGAGGACGGTCAGCAGCGGATCGATGCCGAAGTCGTGCCAGAGCGTCCAGGCGATGAACGCCGCCAGGATCAGGAGCGCGCCCTGGGCGACGTTGATCACGTCCATCACGCCGAAGATCAGCGCCAGTCCGCCGGCGAGCAGCGCGTAGACCCCGCCGATCAGCAGGCCGAGGACGATTGTCTGGACGAGCTGGGTCACGCGCCTCCCTCGCCTGCCGCTGCAGGGCGGCGAGGCTCCCCTCGCCGCCCTGTCGGCTCTCCTTCGGTTACTGCGACCACCCCGGCTTCGGATTCACGATCGTCGTGCTGGTGGCGGCATCCTCCGGCAGCACGATCTCCTCGTCCCCGTTCTGCCACTGGGCGAGGAGGAACGCCTGCTCCGGCGCTCCGGTCTCGTCCCACGAGAGCGGGCCGAGGATGGTGTCGACGGAGTTCGCGTGCAGCCAGTCCTTGATCGCGTTCTGGTCGATCTCGCCGACCTCCTCGACCGCCTTCTGGAGCACCTGCGCGGCCGCGTACGCGTCGGCGGCGTCCTCGGGAGGATCGGTGTCGTACTTCTCGCGATACGCCGCGAGGAACTCCTCGTTCCCCGGCGTCGGCGCGTCGACGTGGTAGCTCACCGCGTAGAAGACGCCCTCGGTGTTGTCGACGCCGATCGCGTCCGAGTACTGGTCCGCGAACGACGGCGACGAGGCCTGGAAGAACTGCTTCGGCGAGTACCCGACCTTGCTCAGGGCGCGGACGAGGTTGACGCCGTCCGAGAGGCCCGCCGAGCCCTGCGCGATCACGTCCGGCTTCTCCGCCGCGATCGCCGAGGCGATCGCGTCGAAGTTGACGGTCTCCGGCGGGTAGACCTCGCTGTACACGGTGTCGACGCCCGCGGCCTCGAGCTGCTCCTTGATGCCTTCCGCGACCGGGCCGCCGAACGGGTCGTCGGCGATCACGTACGCCGCCGTCTTCGGCTTCTGGTCACCCGGGAGGCTCGAGACCCACTCCGCGAACAGGTCGGCCTGATGCGGCGCCGTCGCCTGCTGTGCGAAGAACAGGTACTCGAAGCCCCGGGAGAACATCTCCGGCGAGCCTCCTGCGGGCTCGACGTACACCATCTCGTTGCGCTCGGCCACCGCAGAGGCCGGGAGGTTTAGGAGCGAGGAGAACGTTCCGAGGAGCAGGTCGACCTCGTCGTTCTGGATCAACGCGTTGTAGTCCGTGACCACGAGGTTCTGGTCGCTCTGGTCGTCCTTGATGACCATCTCGACGTCCCTGCCCAGCAGGCCGCCGGCGTCGTTCACCTGCTCCTGCCAGATCTCGTATCCCTGCTGAGCTGCCGTGCCGGGCTCGGAGAAGTCACCTGTCAACGGGAGCGAGGCGCCGATCTTGATCGCGTCGCCGTCGTCGTCTCCACCGCAGCCCGCGGCTACCAGCGCGATCGCGAGGATCGCGAGCACCGCGAAGACCCGACCGAGTCGTCGCATCGAAAGACCTCCTTCGAAGTGGTTGACGTGCCGTGGGGAACCGTTGTGTCGCGACCTCTCCGACCTCCCTCCTGCCTGCGAACGCTCAGACGACATGGATCTCCATGCCGAAGGTGTTGATCGGGCTCGCGCCCGTCTCCGTGATGTGCAGCGTGTTCTCGATGCACGCCGAGCCGACCCCGGGGACGAAGATCCCCGGCTCGACGTTGAGGAAGCTTCCTTCGACGATCGTCGCCGTCTCGCCCTGCGCGAGGACCGGGCGCGACGACGTCGTGATGCCGGTCGTGTGGCCGAGGTAGACGAGGTTCGAGTGCTCGCCGTAGCCGGCGGCGACGGCGACGCGGTTCGCCGTCTCCCACAGGTCTCCGCCCGGCACCCCGGGCCGCGCACCGTCGACGAGGGTGCGGTACATCTCGGCCGCGACGTCGTACAGCTCCCGCTGGGCGGCCGTCGGCTCGCCGACCGAGATCGTCCGGTCGGTGTCCGTGTAGCAGCCGTCGCACGAGGCCGACAGGTCGAGCCAGAACATCTGGCCCTCCTCGAGGCGGCGTGTCGTGAAGAGGTACGGCCGGACGTTCGAGACGACGTCGCTGAACGAGCCGATGTTGACGTGGGTCGAGTACCCGCTTCCGTGCAGGAACTCGGCGCCCTCGGCAGCCATGCGCTCGAGCGCGGCGAGGCAGACCTCGTACTCGGGGACCCCCGCGGCCGCCGCCTCGACCGCGGCGGCGAGGCCACGGTCCGCGACTTCCGCGGTCCGCCTGATTGTCCTCGCGTCGTAGTCGGAGGGCGAGGCGACGAGCTCCTCCCAGACCTCCGCCGCGTCCACGGTCACCGCCACGTCGAGCGGGGGCGCGAGCGCGAGCGGCATCGCCGCTCCGAAGACGCCGAGCCTCTTCCCGGCAAGACCCGTGGCCGAGAGCGCGTCCCGCACCGCCCGTGCGAGCTCGTCCTCGAGCCAGGCCCTGCCGGGGGGAGGGAACGCCCTCACGTCCTCGACCCAGGTCATGCGGCGCGCCTCGTCCAGATGCCAGCCCTGGTCGATCAGCAGGACGGGGTCGCGGTCGTGCGGGACGAGCAGGAGCGAGCTCGCGCCCGGGAACACGTGCACGTAGCCCGAGAGGTAGCGGATCTGGTCCGCGTTGACGCCCGCTGAGCCGTAGACGACGAGCCCCTCGATCCCCTGGCGCTCCATCGCGGCGCGCGTGCGCTCGAGGCGGCCGTGCCGCTCCTCGGGCGGCGGCTGCGGCGCGCGGCCCGCGGAGCGCTCGAGCTCCGCCTGAACGTCGAGCGTCGTCACGAAGCGGGCCCCGGGTTGAAGGTGACGAGCTTCATCTCGGTCATGTCCTCGATCGCGTAGCGGATGCCCTCGCGCCCGAACCCGGACTGCTTGACGCCGCCGTAGGGCATGTGGTCGACGCGGAACGTCGGCACGTCGTTGACCATGAGCCCGCCGACGTCGATCCGGTCGAAGGCGCGGTCGACGACGCGCAGATCGTTGGTGAAGATCCCGGCCTGGAGGCCGAAGTCGCTCGCGCCCGCCCGCGCGATCGCGTCGTCCACGTCGTCGAAAGGAGCCACGACGAGGAGCGGAGCGAAGACCTCGTCGCAGACGACGCGGGCATCGTCGCGGACGTCCGTGAGCACCGTCGGCTGCCAGAGCCGCCCGTCCCGCCCGCCGCCGGCGAGCACGCGGGCGCCGCCGTCGACCGCCTCGCGCACCCATGCCTCGACCCGCGCCGCCGCGTCCAGGTCGATGAGCGGGCCGACCTCCGTCCCGTCGTCCAGGGGATCGCCGACCCGCAGCCCGTTCATGTGCTCGACGATGCGCGGCACGACCTCGTCCCAGAGGCTCGAGTGCACGTACACGCGCTGGACGGAAATGCAGGACTGACCGGACTGCACGGTCGCGCCCCACGCGATCCGCTCGCGAGGCGTACTCGGCATCCGCGTCACGATCGACGACGACCGGCGCGTTGCCGCCGAGCTCGAGGGCTACGCGCTTGCGACCGGCACGGCCCTTCAGCGCCCAGCCGACAGCCGGGCTCCCCGTGAACGTCAGCAGCTTGACGCGCTCGTCCTCGACGAGGGGCCGTGCGTCCCCGGTCGACGAGGGGACGACCGCGATCGCCGTCCTCCGGCCAGCCGGCCTCGAGCACGATGCGGGCGAGCTCGAACGACGAGACGGGGGTCTGCGACGCCGGCCGCAACACGATCGGGTCGCCCGCGGCGAGCGCGGGGGCGACCTTGTGGGCGACGAGCATCAGCGGGAAGTTGAACGGCGTGATGCCGGCGACCGGCCCGAGCGGGACGCGGCGCACGTGGGCGACGCGCCCTTCATTGCCGGGGATCCAGTCGAGCGGCACGATCTCGCCGTACACCCGCTTCGCCTCCTCGGCCGCGATCCGGAACGCGAACGCGGCGCGGTCCGCCTCGAGGCGGGCGTGTGCGATCGGCTTGCCGCCCTCGAGCGCGATCCCCCGCGCGAGGCGCTCTCGCCCCGCGGCGATCGCGTCGGCGACGGCGGCCAGGATCTCCGAGCGCTTCCAGGTCGGCAGGTGGCGTGTCTGGTCGAACGCCGCGTCGGCGGACGCGATCGCCTCCTCGACGAGGTCGGGGCCGGCTCGATGCACGACGGCGACCGTCGCGTCGTCGAACGGGCTCCGGACCGCGTACGCGGCCCCGGTCTTCCGCTGCTCGCCGCGGACGAGCGGTGCGTGCTCGCCCAGCTCACCGGTCTCGCCGATCGAGTCGAGCTGCTCGACGTCCGCGCTCCGGAGACGCTGCTCGACGGTGGCCACGTCAGCCCACCACCTGCGCCGGCTCCTCCACGAAGGCCGCCAGCGTGTCGAGGAACTCGGCACCCCGCGCGCCGTCGACGACGCGGTGGTCGAACGACAGCCCGAGCGTCAGCACGGGCCGCACCGCAGGCTGTCCGTCGAGGGCGACGACACGGTCGGCGATCCTGCCCACCGCCAGGATCGCGCCCTGCGGCGCGTTGACGATGGCGAGGAACGCGTCGACGCCGTACATCCCGAGGTTCGAGATCGTGAATGTCCCGCCGCTCACGTCCTCCGGGCGCAGGCGGCCCTCGCGGGCGGCGGCGACGAGCTCGGTGCGCCGCGCGGCCACCTCGTCCAGACCGAGGCGGTCGGCGCCGTGGACGACCGGGACGACGAGGCCATCGTCGATCGCGACGGCGATTCCGACGTTGACGGCTGACGAGCGCGCGAGCGTGCCGTCCCTCCAGGACGCATTGACCCCCGGATGGCGCGCGAGCGCCGCCGCGGCCACCTTCACGAGCAGGTCCGTGTGCGTCACCGACTCGGGCCCCGCCTGCGCCCGCAGGCTCTCGCGGAGGCGCACGAGCTCGCTTGCGTCCGCATCGCGGACGAGGAAGAAGTGCGGGGTCGACTGCCAGCTCGCCGTCGTCCGCTCGGCCATCCGCTTCCAGATCGCCCCGAGTTCGGAGATCTGGGGCTCGGGGGCGGTCGAGCGTGCCGTCTCGAGGTCGGTGGCGACGATCGCGCCGCGCGGGCCGGAGCCGGCGATCGCGGCGAGGTCGATGCCCTTCTCGCGCGCCAGGCGCCTCGCCTTCGGCGACGCGAGCGGGGCGCGTGGCCCTCCGTCGGAGGGCACTGCGGCCGCCGCCGGCGCCTTGGCTGCGGCTGGGGGGGCCGCCTCTGGCACCACCGCGGCGACGGCCGCAGGCTGGGGGAGAGCTTCACCGGGAGCGAGCACGAAGGCGACCGTCTCGCCGACGGGCACGTCGTCGCCCTCGGCCGCGCGGACGCCTGCGAGGACGCCGTCGGCGGGAGCCTCGACGTCGACCGTGACCTTGTCCGTCTCGATCTCCATCAGCGGCTCGCCCTTCACGATCTCGTCGCCCTCGGCCTTGAGCCAGCGCAGGATCCGGCCGGACTCCTGGGCCATCTCGAGCGCAGGCATGATCACGTCCGTCGGCACTACGCGCGCTCGGTCGCCGCGGACGTGACGACTGCGTCCACGGTCGGGTTGTTCAGGTTGGACTGGGTCTCGCGGATGCCGGGCAGGTTCCCGAACGCCGTCGTGTGGCCACCCCCCGCGACGAGGAGCTCCTCCGCCGGGAAGCGTGTGATCACCTCGCAGCCGTCCGCGGTGACGACGAGCTGCTCCTCGATCCGCGCGGCCGACCAGCCGTCCGCCGCCGGCCAGAACGTCTCGAGCGCGAACACCATGCCCTCCTGGACCGTCTCCGGGTGGTCGAAGGAGACGAGCCGGCTGAAGATCGGCTTCTCCCAGATCGAGAGGCCGACGCCGTGCCCGTACTGGAGCGCGAACGCAGCCTCCTCGTCCGCGAACCCGAACTCCTGCGCCTCCGGCCAGATCGAGACGACCTCGGCGGTCGTCGCTCCCGGCCGGATCATCGCGATCGCCTGGTCGAGGAGGTCGCGGCAGCGCTTGTACGCGTCCACCTGGGCGCGGGATGCGGAGCCGACCGCGAACGTGCGGTAGTAGCACGTGCGGTAGCCGTTGTACGCATGGAGGATGTCGAAGTAGGCGGGGTCGCCGGGGCGGAGCATCCGGTCGGTGAACACGTGCGGGTGCGGGCTGCACCGCTCGCCGGAGATCGCGTTGACGCCCTCCACATGCTCGGAGCCGAGCTCGTAGAGGACGCGGTTGACGAGCGCGACGCACTCGTTCTCGCGCATCCCCGGGCGCATCGCGCGAAAGAGCTCATCGTAGGCCGCGTCGACCATCGCGCAGGCGGTCGTCAGGAGCGTGATCTCGTCCTGCGTCTTGAGCATGCGCACCTCCTGCATCAGCGCCTGGCCGTCGACGACCGCGATCCCCTCGGCCTGGAGCGCTGCGAGGACCGGCAGCTCGATCACGTCCACGCCGAGCGGCTCGCCGAGGAGGCCCCGCTCCTCGAGCTCGACGCGGATCTTGGCTGCGACGTCCTCGGCCCGCCCCTTCACGGAGCCGCGCAGCGTGGAGATCCCGGCGCGCGAGCGCTCCTCCCCCAGCCACGGGTTGTACAGCTTGTGGTGGCGGGCGGCCGAGCCGAAGTCCCACATGATCGGCTCGGCCCCTTGGGGGAGGAGGGCGAAGCGGACGAGCTTGTCGATCGCCCACGTGCCGATGTGGGTCGCCGTCAGGTAGCGGATGTTGTTCATGTCGAAGCAGAGAAGCGCACCGAGCTCCGACTCGGCGAGCGCGGCCTTCGCGCGCGCGAGCCGCTCCCCGCGCAGCCGCTCGAGGTCGGCCCGCTGCTCCCAGTCCACCTGCATCGTCCCGTACGACCTGAGCGCCATTGCTACCTCTTTCCGATCAGGGTCTTCGCGACCTCGACGAGCCGCTCCGCGGTCGGGACGGTCAGGTCCTCGAGGACCGGCGAGAAGGGGATCGGGACGTCCATCGCGGCGAGCCGGGTGACCGGCGCCTCGAGGTCCCAGAACGCGCCCTCGGCGATCACGGCGGCGAGCTCGGCCGAGGCGCCGAAGCTTCGATGACCCTCGTCGACGACGATGACGCGGCCCGTGCTCTTCGCCGAGGCGACGAGCGTCGCGCGGTCGAGCGGGACGAGCGTCCGCGGATCGACGACCTCGGCGCTCACGCCCTCGTCGGCCAAGAGGTCTGCCGCCTCGAGGGCGACGTACACCATGGAGCTCGTGGCGACGATCGTGACGTCGTCGCCGGCGCGCTTCACGTCCGCCACGCCGAACGGCAGCGTGTACTCGCCCTCGGGCAGCGGGCCCTTCTTCGCGAACATCATCTTGTCCTCGAAGAAGACGACCGGGTTGTCGTCGCGGATCGCGGTCTTGAGAAGCCCCTTTGCGTCGTGCGGGGTCGCGGGGAGGACGACCTTGAGACCAGGTATGTGCGCCGGCCAGGCGTGGAGGCTCTGGCTGTGCTGCGCGGCCGAGCGGCGCGTCGCGCCGAGCGTCGTCCGCACGGTGAGCGGCGCCTTCAGGCTGCCGCCCGACATGTAGTGGGCCTTCGCGGCCTGGTTCGCCAGCTGATCCATGACCAGCGTCAGGAAGTCGCCGAACATGATGTCCACCACCGGGCGCATGCCGGTCAGCGCTGCGCCGAGCCCGAGGCCGGTGATGCCCGCCTCCGAGATCGGCGAGTCGATCACGCGCTCGCGCCCGAACTCCTCGACGAGCCCAGAGGTGACCTTGAACGGCGTCCCCGCCTCCGCTACGTCCTCGCCGAGCAGGAAGACCATGGGGTCGCGTCGCAGCTCCTCCGCGAGCGCCTCGTTGACGGCCTGCGCGAGCGAGATCTCGCGCACCGGGGCCGGCCCGACGGCAGCTTCCTCGACGCTAGGCGTAGACATCCTCGTCCACCTCGCTCACGTTCGGGAAGGGGGCGTCGAGCGCGTGCTGAACGCTCGCGGCCACCTCGTCCTGCACCGCCTCGTCGGTCCCCTCGAGCTCGTCCCGCGATGCGAACCCGTGCTCCGTGATCCAGGCCGCGTGCAGCGCGAGCGGGTCCCGCTCCTGCTGCCAGCGCTCCTCCTCGTCCTTGCCCCGGTAGTAGGAGCGGTCGACGTCGCCCACGTGGTGCCCGCGGAAGCGGTACGTGCCGGCGACGATGAACGAGGGGCCGTCGCCGGACCTCGCACGCGCCACGGCCGAGGTCGTCGCGGCGTGGACGGCGCGGACGTCCTGGCCGTCGACCTCCTCGACCGGGATGCCGAAAGCGGCCGCGCGTGCGCCGACCTCGCCCGCGGTCGTCTCCGAATAGTGCGTGTACTCGTTGTAGAGGTTGTTCTCGCACAGGTAGACGACCGGCAGCTTCCAGAGCGCCGCCATGTTCATCACCTCGTAGAGGACGCCCTGGCCGAGCGCCCCCTCGCCGAAGAAGCAGACCGCGACCTGATCGGTGCCCCGCGCCCTCGCCGAGAACGCAGCGCCGGTGGCGATGCCCGCGGAGCCGCCGACGATTGCGTTCGCCCCGAGATTGCCGTTCACGTGATCGGCGATGTGCATCGAGCCGCCCTTGCCGCGGCAGTAGCCCTCCTCCTTGCCGAGGAGCTCGCAGAACATGCGGTCGACCGAGGCGCCCTTCGCGAGGCAGTGCCCGTGGCCGCGGTGCGTGCTCGTGATGTAGTCGTCCTGGCGGAGCGCCTCGCACGCGCCCACCGCCACCGCTTCCTCGCCGATGTAGAGATGCGCGAGTCCGGGCATCTGCCGGCGCCGGTAGAGCTCCTCCACGTGCTCCTCGAAGACGCGGATCCTCCGCATCTGCTCGTACATCCGCAGCGCGAGCTCGGCGCCGACCTCGACGGGCTGGGCTCCGGCCTCGACCGCCATCAGGCCTCCACCGCCTCCCGGCCCGACAACCGCGAGAGCACCTCGTAGACGATCGCGAAGTCGTGGTGCGCGAGGCCCATTGCCCGCGCCGCCGTCAACAGCTCGTTCGACGCAGCCGTCGTCGGCATCGGGACGTCGAGCTCGCGGCCCGCCTCGAGGGCGAGCAGCATGTCCTTCTGCATCATGTTCACGTCGAACCAGGCCTCGTCCGGCATCTCGAGCACGAACGGCCCGCGGTACTTGATCATCGGGGACGCGATGACGCTCGCGAGCATGACCTCGAGCGCCGTCTCGCGAGCGATCCCGTCCTTCTCCGCGAGCAGGAGCCCCTCGGAGAAGGCGGTCATCTGCACGAACAGGCTGAGGTTGACGGCGATCTTCATGAGGAGCGCCTGGCCGTTGTGGCCGACGCGATGCACCGTGGGGCCGATGTCGAGGAGCAGCGGGCGCACGCGCTCGAAGGTCTCCTCGCGACCGCCGACCATGACCGAGAGACGGCCCTCCTCGAGCGTCGAGACCGAGCCCGACACGGGAGCATCGAGCATGTCGGCCCCGAGCGCGCGCACTTGCTCGGCGAGCTCGCGGCTGACCGCGGGGGCCGCGGTCGACATGTCCACCCACACCTTGCCCGGCCCGAGCCCGGCGAGGATGCCGTCGGAGCCCTCGGCGACCGCGCGCAGGGCAGCGACGTTCGTGACCATGCTGAAGACGACATCCGCCGCAGCCGCGGCCGCGCGAGGCGTGTCCTCGAGTGCGAGGCCCTGCTCGACGAGCGCTGCGGCCTTCTCGCGCGTACGGTTGAAGCCGTGCACCTCGTGGCCCGCCGCGAGGAGCCGCCGCGCCATGCCGCCGCCCATGACGCCGAGCCCGACGAAGCCGAGCGCCGCCACTAGCGCAGCGCCGCCCCTGTGATGTCGCGCTCGACGCGCGCGACGTGCTCCTGCATGCGCTGCCGCGCCTCCTCCGGGTATTTCGCCTCGATCGCGTCGAGGATCAGCCGATGCATCTCGATCGCGCGCTCCGGGCTGCCCGGGATGTGGTAGCTCGAGGAGAGGGAGCGCTGCAGGAGCGTGCGGATCGCCTCCATCAGGTGCAGGAGCACGCGGTTCCGGGTCGCCTGCGCGACGAGGAGGTGGAAACGGAGGTCGGCGGTGATGAAGCGCTCCTCCGACTCGAGGCCGGCCTCCATCTCCACGATCGACGCGGCGAGCTCGTGAACCTGGGGCTTGGTCCTGCGCGAGGCCGCGAGCGCGGCGGCCTCCCCCTCGAGGATGCGGCGCGTCTCGAAGAGCTCCCCGACATCCGCCGCCTCGACGGAGAGGAGGAACTCGAGCGAGCTGTTGAGCGTGCTGCCGAACTCCGCGACGCGGAAGCTGCCGTTCGCGCCGCTGCGGATGACCCCCTGCGTCTCGAGCATGCGGAGCGCCTCGCGCACCGACGAGCGGCCTACCTGATAGAGGTCGACGAGCTCGCGCTCCGAGGGAACCGGGTCCCCCGGCCCGAGCCGGCGTGAGCTGATCAGCGTGCGCAACCGCTCCGCGACGAGCTCGTACGTCTTCTGCCGTGTGATCGGCTCGTAGAGCGTCTGGTCAGACAAGCGGACCGACTATACGACATCGCGTTCCGCCGTGGAGGCGTATCGACCCGCGCCGTAAGATCCCGCCGTGCGCGCCGCGCAGGTCGTCGAGCTCGGCAGCCCGCCCCTCGCCGCGGAGATCGACGGGGACGGAGCGATCGAGGTCGTCGCAGTCGCGCTGAACCCGCTCGACCTCGCCGTCGCCGCGGGGCGGTTCTACGGCGGGCACCCGCCTCTCCCGTACGCCCCGGGCTGCGAGGCGGTCGCGCGTCGAGACGGGGAACGGGTGTACGTCTACGGCGACGGACGAGGGACGACGAAGGACGGGTTCCTCGTCGAGCGCACCGACGACCCCGGCTCCCTCGCGATCCCGGTCCCCGACGCGCTCGACGACAGTCTCGGGGCGGCGTGCGGGATCGCCGGTGCCGCGGGTTGGATCCCGGTGGCGACGAGAGCCCCGGTTCGTGCGGACGACCGCGTGCTCGTCCTCGGTGCCACGGGCACCGTCGGCTCGGTCGCACTCCAGGCCGCGCGCGTTCTCGGGGCGAAGCGCGTCGTCGGTGCGGGGCGCGACCGCGAGCGGCTCGAGCGTCTCCGCCACCTCGGTGCGAACGAGATCGTCACCCTCGACGGCGACGGCCTCGCCGAGCGGCTGCGCGAGGCCTGCGGTGGGGACGGGCCCACGGTCGTCGTCGACCCGCTCTGGGGCAGCGTCGTCCCCGCTGCGGTCGAGGCGGCGGCGCCGGGAGCCCGCATCGTCCACCTCGGCCAATCCTCCGGTCCGCAGGCGACGCTGCCCTCGTCCCTCGTGCGCGGGAAGCAGCTCTCGATCCTCGGCTTCTCGGTCTTCGCCCTTTCGCCCGATGAGCGCGCTGACGCCTACCTCGCCCTCGCCGGGCACGTCGCCTCCGGCCGGATCACGATCGAGCTGGAGACGTTCCCCCTCGACCGCGTCGCCGACGCCTGGGCGGCCCAGGCTCGCGGAACGAAGGCGGTCGTCACTCTCTGACGCCGAAGGCCCCGTTTCCGGGGCCTTCGGGGAAGCGAGCGCAGTCGCCGTCTAGACGAGCCCCTGACCCTTCCACTTGCGGTACAGGCCCTGCGCCTTGCGCGCGAAGCCGTCGACCGCGTCGGCGGGGGTCGACTTTCCCTGTGCCACCTCGGCGAACATCTGCGGGATCAGGAACGTGTTGAAGATCTCGTCCATCACCGGCGTCGTGTACCCCGGAAACCCCGGGTTCGTCGTGTACTTCTCCGCGATCGTCGTCAGCACCGTGTACTTGCCCCTCGGCTTGTGCGTGTCCTGCGCGGCGATCTGGCGGATGGTCTTGAACCCGCCCTTGATCGAGTTGGTCCAGGGCGGGAAGTTGTAGAACTTGCTCCGCACGAAGTGGGAGCGGTACGCGAGCTGCTGGTCCACGAGGAACTTCCTCGCAGCCGCCTTGTTCTTCGCGAACTTCCAGATCACGTAGACGCCCATGACGTGCTCGTTGCCCATGCGCATCACGGGCCCACGCGGGATCGAGGCAAGCCATGTGTCGTCGGAGAGCTCCTTGTTCCCGGAGTCCTCCGCGGTGCGCACGATCGAGATCGCGTTCAACGCCACCGAGAGCCGGCCGGCCACGAAGGCCTGGTTGTTCGACGACGCGGTCCAGGCGAACACCTCGTCGGACATCCCCGTTCGGTAGATCTCGCGCATGACCTGCAACGCCTGGATCGCACCCTTCCTGTTCGACCCCTGGCCGATCACGATGCGGTTCTCCTCGTTCTGGATGAAGCCGCCGTAGCAGTAGAGAAGCGACGTCAGGAGCATGTTCGAGTCGATCTCGTTCGACATCCCGAGGCCGACGGGATGGCCGTTCTGCTTGAGCTTGGCCGCACCCCTGCGCAGGTCGTCCCAGGTCCGGAGGCTCACCCCGGCTTCCTGCAGGTGGCTGCGCCGGTACTGGACCGGGTCCGGTGCGTACGTCTCGGGAAATCCGAAGTACTGCTTCGTCTTCGGGTTGTACGTGCTCCTCCTGGCCACGTCCGTCATCCGCCCGAACTTCTTCGTGACCTCCTGGACGAGGTCGTTGACGGGGACGACCTCCTTCTGGAACGTCGACGGCGGCGAGATGAACCAGAAGAGGTCGTGGCCGCTCTTGCCCGCGACCTGCGACGCTCCCGTCCCGTAGAGGAGCGCGTTGTTGATGTGGTCGATCTTGACCTCGACGTCGTTCTTCTCGCCCCACTGCTTGGCGTAGGTGTTGTCGAGCCACTTCTCGTAGTCCGGGACGAAGTGTGTCCAGGTCATGATGCGAAGCTCGCCCGCCAGCTGCTTGTGGGCGTACTTGAGCGGTCCGTAGAAGCCGAGCGCCCTGTCCGGGAGGGCGCCGAACATGCCGACGGCGAACGCCGCGGCGGCCCCTCGCTTGAGCAGGTCTTCCCGGGTCAGCGTCGAGCCCTTCGGAGGGAGCTCGTCGGATACGTCCGCCACCGGGTACCTCCTTTCTCTCGGGGTCGATTCTCCTACCTGAATGCGCCTCCTGTAAAGCCCTTGATGAAGCGGTCGAGAAACGCGTTGTAGAGGAGCGCGAGCGGGATCGCCGGGATGAGCGTCGCCGCCAGCAACGACTGCCAGAAGAAGACGTCGCCGCGGATCAGGTCGTTCGGGATCCCCGCCGAGACGGTGCGCTGCTCGGAGCTCGAGACGAAGGTGAACGCGTAGATGAACTCGTTCACGCAGAGCGAGAACGCGAAGATGATGGCCGTCAAGATGCCGGGGAGCGAGATCGGGAGGATGATCAGGTAGAACGCCTTCAGGCGCGACGCACCGTCGATCAGCGCCGCGTCCTCGAGCTCCTGCGGGATCGTCTTGAAGAACCCCATCAGGAGCCAGGTGGCGAAGGGGACGGTGAAGGACGGGTAGATGAGGATCAGCGACCACAGCGAGTCCTTGAGGTCCAGCTGGGTGATGAGCCGCGAGAGCGGCAGGAACAGCAAGGTCGGCGGGACCAGGTAGACGAGGAAGATCGCCACTCCCATGCTCTGGCCCCAGCCACCCGCGAGGCGCGCGAGCGCGTATCCCGCCGGCAACGCGAGGAGCAGCGTGATCGCGACGACGGCCGCGCCGACGAGGAGGGTGTTCAGGAGCCACTGCGCGTAGTTCGTCTCCTCGAACAGGAACGTGAGGTGCTCGGTCGTCGCGTAGTTCCAGAAGTCCCAGTGGAAGCCGCCCTCGAGGTCGTTGTAGAGGTAGGGAGAATGCTCCACGTTCGCGAGGTCGAGATTCGTCTTGAACATCGTCACGAGCGCGAAGTAGAACGGGAACGCGAGGAAGATCGCGAACGGGACGACGACCGCGTACGTCCACCCTTTCTGGCGCCGGGTCATCGGTCGACCTCGTCGACTCGCCAGGTCATCTCAGCTCACCTGCGCCCGGCGAGCGAAGAACAGCATCCCCACGGTGACGAGCACGAGGAGCGGGAAGAGGAACAGGGAGATCGCGGCACCTTCGCCGAGGGAGCCGCCGTCGATTCCGACCGCGTAGGCCCAGGTGGTCAGCACCTGCGTCGAGTTGAACGGGCCGCCGTGCGTGAGGATGTAGACGACGGCGAAGTCGACCGCGGTGAACACGATCCCGAACAGGACCGCCACCAGTGCGATGGGAAGCTGCAGCGGGAGGTCGACGTACCAGAGCTTCTTCATCCCCGTCGCGCCGTCGATCTTCGAAGCGTCCTCGACCTCGTTCGGGATCGAGGCGCGGCCGGCGATGAAGATCACGACGGCGAAGGGGAGGATTCGCCAGGCGTGCACGACGGTGATCGCGATGAGCGCGAGGTTGGGGCGGCCGAGCCACTGCAACGGCACCTGCGCGTCTTCCTCGACGTTCACGGCGGCGAGGAGCGAGACGAGGGCGTTGTCCAGATGGAGCCTGGCGAGCGTCCAGTTCGCGACGCTGTACAACGAATCCAGGAGCCAGAGCCACATGATCGTCGACAGGACGACGGGCGCCGCCCACGGCAGGACGACGAGGAACCGGACGAACCACTTGCCGCGGAAATCGCGGACGAGGAAGTTCGAGAGGACCGCAGCGCCGACGACGACGATCGCCTGCGAGGCGAGCGTGAAGATCAACGTGTTCCTGAGCGCGCGCCGGAAGTTCTCGTCTTGCCAGGCGTTCGTGTAGTTGTCGAAGCCGACCCAGTCGCCGGACAGGGAGCCGCCGATCGCGTCCGTGAAGCTCAGGTAGATGGCCCACGCGAACGGGATGCCGACGACGATCGCCATGAAGATGACGGCGGGCGCGATGAGAAGGGGCGCGAGGACGCGACGGCTCTCGAGAGCGTGCCGCCAGCGGCCGGGAACCGGCCTCCCCCGGGCAACGTCGGCCTCCATGGGACGCGGCCGATGCTAGTAGATTCCTCCCGAGGAGGCCCCCCGGTGGCGGAGATCACGCTCGAGAACCTGACGAAGGTCTATCCCGACGGGACCGAGGCGGTCACGAGCCTCGACCTGGAGGTGGGCGACGGGGAGTTCGTCGTCTTCGTCGGCCCCTCGGGCTGCGGGAAGACGACCGCGCTCCGCATGGTCGCCGGCCTCGAGACGATCACCTCCGGGAACGTGGTGATCGACGGCCAGGTCGTCAACGACCTTCCACCGAAGGAGCGCGACATCGCGATGGTCTTCCAGAACTACGCGCTCTACCCGCACATGAACGCCCACAGGAACATGGGGTTCGCTCTCAAGATGAAGGGGATCCCGAGGGACGAGATCGATCGGCGCGTGCGCGAGGCCGCCCGGATCCTCGGCCTCACGGACTCGCTGGAGAAGAAGCCGCGGACGCTCTCCGGCGGCCAGCGACAGCGCGTCGCGATGGGGCGCGCGATCGTGCGCCAGCCGCAGGCCTTCCTCATGGACGAGCCGCTCTCGAACCTCGACGCGAAGCTCCGGGTCGAGATGCGCGCGGAGATCTCGCGCATCCAGCGCGACCTCGGCGTGACGACGGTCTACGTGACGCACGACCAGGTCGAGGCGCTGACGATGGGCGACCGCGTCGCGGTGATGCGGAACGGGGTCCTGCAGCAGGTCGACAAGCCGCAGGTCCTCTACGAGCGGCCCCGGAACCTCTTCGTCGCCGAGTTCATCGGCTCGCCTGCGATGAACCTCGTCGCGGCCGAGCTCGCCCGCTCCGACGGGGACGTCTGGGTCCGGTTCGGAGAGCACCGGTTGCGGCTCGACCCTCCGACGCTCGATGCGCGGCCCGCGCTCGCCGACTACGAGGGGCGCGAAGTCGTCGTGGGGATACGGCCGGAGGACATGGAGGACGCCGCCGTCCTCCGCGAGACCCATCCCGATCGCCGCATGTCCGTCGTCTGCGACATCCGCGAGGACATGGGCTCGGAGGTGTACGCGCACTTCAACGTCGCGGCGAAGGCGGTGACGACGGAGGAGGTCGTCGAGGCCCTCGTCGTCGAGGACCTCGAGGACGAGGAGGCACGCCTCGCGGCCGAGCGCGCGCGCGGCGCGGGGGTCCCCTTCGTTGCACGCCTCGAGCGCCAGACGCAGGCGCGCGAGCGCAGGCCGCTCGAGCTCGAGGTCGACGTCACCCGCCTCCACTTCTTCGATCCGGAGACGGGGCTCGGGGTCGGCGAGCGCGGCGACGGCGTCGCTGCTCCGTGATAATCGGCGCCGCCCGCACCGACGACCCGGAGGGGACATGAGCGACTACACGATCAAGCGCCTCGAGGAGGTCACGGACGTCCTCGGGGACTACCCGGGCGAGATGCGGATGATGACGGCCGACCTCGAGGCCGAGCAGGTCGCGTTCACCTACCGGCGGATGCCCCAGCACACGGGCGGCAAGGGATCGTACGGGCACCGCCACAAGGAGCAGGAGGAGATCTACTTCGTCGCTTCGGGCAAGCTCCAGTTCAAACTCGGCGACGAGGTCGTGGAGGTCGAGCGCGGCGGCGCCGTCCGCGTCCCGCCCGAGACGTGGCGCTCGGTGTGGAACGACGAGCCCGAGGACGCCGAGCTGATCATCGTCTCCAAGGTCGTCCCCGGAGGGTCCGCGGACGACGCCGAGTACCTCGAGGGCTTCTGGGCCGAATAGTGCGCAGGGGCGGAATCCGCTAGCCGCGGATCCCGCCCGCGCGGCCCCTGAAGGCGGCCGCTCTCGCGGCCGCTGCGTCTGCTTCGACTCGGCCCTGGAGGGTGCGCAGGGCGGAATCCGCTAGCCGCGGATCCCGCCCGCGCGGCCCTGAAGGCGGCCGCTTCGCGGCCGCTGCGTCTGCTTCGACTCGGCCCTGGTGGCGATCAGGCCGGCCTGGCGCGGGCCCAGAGGGCGAGCGCTTCGAGGATCTCGCGCAATCGCTCTCCCTCGGCAGTCAGCACGTACTCGACGCGCGGCGGCCGCGCGTCGCGCACCTCGCGGCGGAAGACGCCGCCCTCCTCGAGCTCGACGAGGCGCTGCGCGAGCGTCCCCGGCGGGATCTCGCCGAGCGCGTGCCGGAACTCGGTGAAGCGGGTGCAGCCCTGGTGGGACGCGTACAGGATCGAGACGGCGTAGCGCCGCTCGAGGAGGCCCGCCACGCGGCGGACCTCCTCGGGGACGGGAGTCGTCGTCTTACAGCGCCACATTCGACGAGACGGGCTTCCCCTCGAGGGCCAGGCCGAGCACCTCGTCGATCGACATGACCGGGTGGAACGTGACGTCCTCCTTCACGTTCTCGGGGATCTCCGCGAGGTCGGCGCGGTTCCGTTCCGGGATGATCACGTCCGTGATCCCGGCTGCGTGGGCGGCGAGCACCTTCTGCTTCAGCCCGCCGATCGGCAGCACCCGGCCCTGGAGCGTGATCTCGCCGGTCATCCCGACCGTGTGCTTCACGGGCCGGTTCGTGAGCAGCGACGCGATCGCGGTCGCCATCGTGATGCCTGCGCTCGGCCCGTCCTTCGGGATCGCGCCGGCCGGGACGTGCACGTGGAACGCGCGATCGTCGAAGGCGTCCTCGTCGATCCCGAGCTCGGAGGCGTGCGCCCGCACGGCCGAGAGGGCGATCTGCGCGGACTCCTTCATCACGTCTCCGAGCTGGCCCGTGAGGACGAGCTTGTCGCCGTCCTTGTGCGACGTCGCCTCGATGAAGAGGACGTCGCCGCCGGTCGCCGTCGCGGCCAGCCCGGTCGCGACGCCGGGCACGGCGGTCCGCTCGGCGACCTCGCGGAAGAACTTCTGGCGGCCGAGCGCCTCACGCACGGCCTCGGGGTCGATCTCGACCGGTGGCTCGACCTCCTCGGATGCGATCTTCGTCGCCGTCTTGCGGAGCACGGTCCCGAGCTCGCGCTCGAGCTGGCGGACGCCGGCCTCGCGCGTGTACTCGGTGACGGCGAGCTCGAGCGCGTCGTCGGTGATCGAGACCTCGTCCTCGCGCAGCCCGTTCCGCTCGCGCTGGCGCGGCCACAGGTAGCCGCGGGCGATCGCGACCTTCTCGTCGGTCGTATAGCCGTCGAAGCGGATGACCTCCATGCGGTCGAGGAGCGGGCCCGGGATCGTCTCGGCCATGTTCCCCGTCGCGATGAAGAAGACCTCGGAGAGGTCGAGCTCGACGTCGAGGTAGTGGTCGCGGAACGAGTGGTTCTGCGCCGGGTCGAGCACCTCGAGCAGCGCCGACGACGGGTCGCCGCGCCAGTCGGCGCCGACCTTGTCGACCTCGTCCAGCATGATCACCGGGTTCATCGTCCCCGCATCGCGGAGAGCGCGGACGAGGCGGCCCGGAAGCGCGCCGATGTACGTGCGGCGGTGGCCGCGGATCTCGGCCTCGTCGCGGATCCCGCCGAGCGACATGCGCACGAACTCGCGCCCGGTCGCGCGTGCGATCGACTCGCCGATCGAGGTCTTGCCCGTCCCGGGCGGCCCGATCAGCGTGAGGATGGCGCCGGAGCGGCGGTCGTCCTCCACCCCGCGCTCCTTGCGAAGCTTCGCGACCGCGATGTACTCGACGATGCGGTCCTTGACGTCGTCGAGGCCCGCGTGGTCGGCGTCCAGCACCTCGCGCGTGTACGTCGGGTCGAGCCGCTCCTCGGAGCGCGCGTTCCACGGGACCGCGAGCAGCCAGTCGAGGTAGTTGCGGATGACGGTCGCCTCGGGCGTCTGGTCGCCCATGCGCTCGAGCCGCGAGAGCTCGCGCTCCGCCTGCTCGAGGACGTTCTCGGGCATCTCCGCCTCGGCGATCTTCGTCCGGTACTCCTCGACGACGGACGCCTCGTCCTCGCCGAGCTCCTTGCGGATCGAGTCGAGCTGCCGGCGCAGGATGTACTCGCGCTGCTGCTTCTCGACGCCGGACTCCACGTCCTCCTGGATCCGCTGGCGTATCTGCAGCAGGGCGAGGCGCTCGCGCTGGAGCTCGAGGGCGAGCTCGAGCCGCTCGCGGACCTCGATCGTCTCCAGGAGCCGCACCTTCTGCTCGAAGGTCAGATCGGGCGAGTAGCCCGACGTGTCGGCGAGCGCTCCGGGCTCGGAGATCGAGCGCACGAACGCCGCAATGCGCCCGTCGTCGCCGCGCAGCTCGAGGATCGTCTCCACGACGGCGCGGTACTCGCGCTCGAGCTCGCGGATCCGGGCGTCGACGCTCTCGTCGTCCGGCCGCTCCTCGACGTCGACGAAGAGACGTCCCTGGGAGTCGGTCGAGGCGGCGCCCGCGACGCCGCGGTGCAGGCCGTCGAGCGCCACGGCGCGGCCGCCGCCCGGAAGCCGGATGCGGTCGGTCACCTGGGCGACGGTGCCGACCTTCGCGTACTCGCCTTCGTGCTGGGGGACGAGCAGCACGCGCTCCTCGTCGCCGACGTCGACGGTGAGCGTCACGTTCATGTTCGGGAAGACGACGATGTCGTCGAGGGGGACGAGCAACAGGCGGGTTGGGCTCTCGTTCGCGCTCACGATCCTCACTTTCGTACGGCTGGCGTAGTTAGTCCGAAAAGTGTAGCTACTACGTCAACCGCCACGACGAGCGAGTGTGCGGAAGCGGGCGAGCGCGAGCTCCGCGACACGGCCTGCGAGGACGTCGGAGGAGCGGCCGACGCCGTTCCCGTTCCACGTCATGACGCCAGCGACGAAGACGCCGCCGCGCCAGAACACGAGCCCCGTGTCGTGGCGCGCCGTGGAGATCCAGCCAGCCTTGTGCAGGACGGCGACGTCGCGGGCCCGGGCGACGCGACGGTCGAGCTTGGGCACGTCGCGGACGTGCGCGGTGAGCCAGAAGAGGTAGCGCGCGTCGGCGCGCGTCAAGCCGGGCTGCGCGCGACGCAGCGGGCCACGGTTCTCCGTCGCGAGCCAGAGCGCGCGCCAGAGGGCGGTCATGTCGTGCGCCGTCGTGTACTTCCCGACTCCGAACGCGGGCTGGCGCTCGACGCGAACCGGGATCCGGCTCGAGAGGCTGCGGACGACGTAGCCGCCGTACATGATCGAGTCGACGAGCCCGATCGAGCGCATGAGTGCGTTGACGCGCTGCCCGCCGGCGCTCGTCGAGCCCGCGAGCCACACGAGGAGCTCGTTCGCCGCCGCGTCGTCGGACGGGACGATCAGCTCGCGGAGGAGCGCGTCCAGCCGGGAGCCCGGCGGCGGGATCCCCGGGTGCTCGGCGAGGACCGCCGCGGCGATCCCGAGCTTCAGCGTCGACGCCGCCGGGAAGCGCGCCTTCGCGTTCCAGGCTGCCCCGACGCCGCTCGTCAGGCTCTGGACGTAGAAGCCGGACGTCCCCCGGTGACCGTCGGCGAGCCGGTGCAGCCGCCGGGCGAGCACAGCGTCGTTTCGCGCGTGGGCGGCCCGCGGCCGCGCGGCGGCGGGCAGGCCGAAGACGTGGCGGACGACGCGGGACGACCGTCGTCCCGCGTTCGCGAGCGTGACCACGCGCACGGAGACATCGCCCGTCGGAAGCGCCACCCGGAGCCAGATTCGAGGCCCGTGGAGCTTCCTCGCGGCAAGCACGCGCCCGTTCGCGGACACGACGACGACCTTCGTGCCAGGGGCGGCGCGTCCGGTGACGAGCCCGTACGACACCTGGTACGGCGCGGGCTGCTCGATCGCCGGCGGCGGCAACGCCGCTGCTTCCACCACGCCGCAACGATAGAGCCGAGCTGCAAGCCGGGCGAGCGCAGCCATCTAGCCTTGCGCCGACGCAGATGACGCCGGCGACGCCGATCCTCGCCCACCTGGACCTCGACGCCTTCTTCGCGGCGGTCGAGGAGCTCGAGGACCCGAGCCTGCGCGAGCGGCCGCTCGTCGTCGGCGGCGACCCGCACGGCCGAGGCGTCGTGGCAACCGCGAACTATGCAGCGCGCAGGTTCGGGATCCACTCCGCCATGTCGTCGGCGGAGGCGCTCCGGCGCTGCCCGCACGCCGTCTTCCTGCGCCCACGCCACGGCCTGTACCGCCAGTACTCACGCGCGGTCTGGGAGACGGTCGCCGAGATCGTGCCCCGGCTCGAGCGGACGGGGCTCGACGAGGGCTATCTCGATCTCGGAACCGTCGCTCGCGACTTCACCCGCGCCCGCGCGGTCGCCGCGGCAGTGCAGACGTCGGTCCGCGCGAAGACCAGCCTCACCTGCTCGCTCGGCGTCGGCACGTCCAAGGTCGTGTGCAAGGTCGCGTCCGACCGCAGGAAGCCGGGCGGCGTCACGGTCGTCCCGCCCGGCAGCGAGGCCCGGTTCCTAGCACCGCTCGCCGTACGGTTGCTGCCCGGCGTCGGCCCGCGCGCCGAGGAGCGGCTGCGACGGGCCGGGATCGAGACGATGGGCGGCCTGGCGGCGCTCACGGACCCGGCGCTCGCATCGGTCCTGCCGGGGTCCGTCGGGCGGCTCCTGCGCGACCGCGCCCGCGGGATCGACCCGCGCGACCTCGAGCTCGAGGCCGAGACGATCTCCGTCTCGGCCGAGGACACGTTCGCGCGCGACATCTCGGACCGCGAGCTCCTCCACGCCGAGGTCCGGCGGCTGGCGGAGCTGGTCGCGACCCGGCTGGGCGACTCCGGGCTCGCGGGACGCACCGTCACCGCGAAGCTCCGCTACGCCGACTTCTCGATCCGGACGCGTTCGACGACGCTCGCGGCCGGCGTGGAGACGGCCGGGGTCATCGGGGACGTCGCCTGCGCCTTGCTCGATCGCGGGCTGCGCGACCGTCCAGGGGCGCTCCGGCTCGTCGGAGTCGGGGTGTCCGGGCTCTCGACCCACCGCCAGCTGACGCTCGAGGAGGCATAGAGTCCCCGCGTGCTCGAGGCGGCGCTCTGGGGTCTCGTCACCGCCGGCTCGCTCTGGGTCGGCTGGGCGGTCGCCGTCGCGCGGCCGGGCCGGCGCTGGATCGGACTCGCGATGGCATTCGGCGCGGGCGCCCTGATCGCGTCCGTCGCGTACGAGCTCGTGCTCGAGGCGTTCGACATCGACCTCGACTACGCGACCGCGGGGTTCGCGGCCGGTGCCCTCGCGTTCTACGTCGGCGACTGGCTCATCGACCGCGCCGGCGGCCACGGCCGCAAGCGCATGAGCGGAGAGGACCAGCTCGCCGGGAACGCCAACGCCATCGTCCTCGGCACCGTCCTCGACGGGATCCCGGAGTCGTTCGTTCTCGGCGCCTCGCTCTTGAAGGACGGAGCGGTCCCGATCGCGGTCGTCGTCGGCGTCTTCGTCTCGAACGTGCCGGAGTCGCTCTCCGGGACGAGCGGCCTGCTCGCGGCCGGGTGGACGCGCGGCCGCGTCCTCGCGATGTGGACCGCGGTCGTCGCGGTGTCGGTCGCTGCCGCCGCCGGCGGCTGGCTCGTGCTCGACCGGCTGCCCGGTGCCGGCGGAGCGTTCACGCTCGCCTTCGCGGGCGGCGCGCTGATCGTGATGCTCGCGGACACGCTGATGCCGGAGGCGTTCGAGCTCGGCGGCCGCGAGGCGGGGCTCCTCACCGCGCTCGGGTTCGCCGTCGGCTTCGGGCTCTCGTGAACGGGCTCAGTCGCGGAGCAGCGGGCGCGTGAGGCAGGTCGGCCCGCCGTCGCCCTTGCGCGAGATCTCGTCGCCGCGGTACGTGAGCACGTCGACGCCGGCGCGCTCCATCCGCCTGCGCGTCTCGTCGTTCCCCTCCAGCGCGAGCGCGCGCCGCGGGCCGAGCGCGAGCACGTTCGAGCCCTGCGTCTCGAACTCGTCGTCGGGCACCTCGACGACCGCGATCCCGCGCTCGGCGAGCAGCCGGAGGAGCCGGACTGGCGCGATGCGCGGGTAGACGAGCGCCAGGTCCCGGTCGAGCGGGGAGAGGAACGACATCAGGTGCATGACCGCCGCCTCGCCGTTCCAGTGCGGGAGGTCGAACGCGAGAACCTCGACGCCGGAAAACGCCCGCCCGAGCGCGTCGACCGCAGCGTCGCTCGTGCGGTAGCCGACGCCGACGAGCAGTGTCTCGTCGTCGAGCCAGACGGTGTCCCCGCCCTCGGCGACGACCGGAGCCTCGATCTCGGCGGCAACGGGTACGCCGGCCGACTCGAGCACGGGCGCGAGTGCGGCAGGCTCGCCACGCCTCGCCTCCTTCCCGGGCCGCAGGAGAACCGCGCCGTCGCGTCCGACGAGCACCGGGTCGTACGTGTAGATCGCGTCCGGGTTCCCGGGGTCGTGGCGCGAGAGGACGACCTCGGCGCCGGCATCCTCGAGGAGGCCGCAGAACGCCTCGTGCTCGGCGACCGCGGCGGCGTGGTCGGGCGCCGCGCGCCAGCCGTACGCACGCCAGTGCGCGGAATCCTCCGCGAGGGGAGGCCGGACGAGCACGCGCCGCAGCGTGCCGCTCATCGACGCGCTCCCGAAGCGGGCCACGTTCAGGCGTCGAGCACGCGCGCGCGATGCGCCGACGAGTACACGTCCTTGCGCAGGATCAGCCCGTCCTCGAACGGGAAGACGTCGACGCCGTCCCATTCGAGCCGCCGTCCGTCGGGGTCGGTCGCCGTCGCCGTCCACTCGCTGACGACGAGGCCGTCCCGGGCGTACAGCCGCCGGCTGCGAAACGCGAGGTCGGGCCAGTTCTCGAAGATCCGGGCGATGTGCGGGCCGACCTCGTCGCCCTCGACCCGCTCTCCCGCGGTGTGGTTCTCGAAGACCATCCCCGGAGCGTGGAACGCGACGATCGCGTCGACGTCGTGCGCGTTCCAGGCCGCGTCGTAGCGCCCGATCAGCTCCTCGAGCGCGGCCGCGGAGTCGAGCTCGCCCATCCGCGCGAGTATCGCAGCACCAGCAAGGACACCGACGAGTGTCGGAGGTCCTCCGTCATCCGCGGCGCCTAGCGTGTCCGCGGATGGAGATCGTCGAGCTGCACGTGAACAGGAGAGCGATCGCACGCGTGCTGATGCACGACGACCGCCTCGAGTCGGCGCTGACCCTTCGGCGCGCACGCCCGCCTCACGCGAGCGTCCGCCGCGCCTGCGGGCACGCGAGGCGGGCCCTCGCGTTCGCATACCGTCGCTCGCGCGACGAGCACTGGCCGGTCGCCTACTGCGAGGACTGCCTGACGATCCTCGCCGGCCGCGACCCGCTCGCACGCGCGAAGCGGCCGCGCTGGAGGGTCGACGCACGGAACGTCGCGGTCGCCCGCTGGATGCGCGAGTGGCCGAAGCCCGGCCGCCCGCGCGCGGAGAGGCCTCCCCCGTCCGTCGCCTGGCCCGAGGCGGCCTAGCCGACGGGCCCGGGGCTTCCGGCGTTCGAGAAAGGCTCAGGACAGCGGTCCGGAGAGGAGCTCGCGGTGCCGCGAGAGCGCCTCCACGATTCGGTCGACGTCTTCCTCGACGTTGTAGAGATGGAGCGAGATGCGGAGGTTCGAGTCGCGCTCCGAGGTAACGATCCGCTCCGCTGCGAGCGCCTCGACGAGCGCCGGGGCGTCGGTCGAGGTCACGCACACGAGCGGCCCGCGCTCGGCCTCCCCACGCGGAGTCGCGACGGTTGCGCCGAGCTCGTCCAGGCCTGCGAGCAGCCGGTCGACGAGCCCGCGCACGTGGGCCTCGATCGCGGTGACGGCTGCTCGCTCGACGATGCCCATCCCGGCCAGCCCGGCGAAGATGTTCGGGACCGGGGGCGTTCCCGAGTCGAAGCGCCGCGCCGTCGTCGCGGGCGAGTAGTCGGAGATGTCCATCTGGAAGATGTCCTCGTCCGCGAACCACCCGGTCTGCGTCGGGAGGAGCCGCTCGTGCAGCTCGCCCCGCACGTACATGAACGCCAGCCCGGACGACGCGAGCAGGTACTTCACCGTCCCGGCCGTGAGGAGGTCGACGCCGAGCGTGCCGACGTCGAGCGGGACGGCGCCCGCGGCCTGGTACGAGTCGGCGAGGCAGAGCGCTCCGCGCTCGTGCGCGAGCCGGGCGACCTCCGCGACGTCGAGCCTGTAGCCGGTGCGGTACGAGATCGCCGTGCAGCAGACGAGAGCCGTGCGCTCGTCGATCGCGTCCGCGAAGCGCTCGAGCGGGATCCGCCCGTCGGCATCCGGGCGCACGTGCACGACTTCCGCGCCCCGGAGCTCCTGGGCGTGTGAGATCTGGCCCACCGTCGGGAACTCGAACTCGGAGATGACGATCCGGCTCCGCCCGCGCTCGATCGGCAGCGCGCTGACGAGTCCGCTGACCCCCTGGGAGACGGACGTCGTCACGGCGATCTCCTCCGGGCTCGCGCCGACGAGCCGCGCGAACGCGGCGCGCGCCGTCTCCGCGCGCTCGACCCAGTGCTCCCACTCGGAACCGCGCGCGTCCCAGCCCGCGAGGTAGTCGTCATAGGCCTCGCGCACGTCGAGGGACAGCGCGCCCTGCGAGCACGAGTTCGCGTAGGTGGTGTGCTCGAAGATCGGGAACCGCGAGCGGGCCTCGACGCCGGGGGCGAGCCGGTCAGCGGCCAAGGTAGGCCTTTCGCAGCCCCTCGTGCCGGATCAGGTCGGAGGCTTTGCCCTCCAGCACGATCCGTCCGGTCGAGAGCACGTAGCCGCGATCGGCGATCGAGAGCGAGATGTTCGCGTTCTGCTCGACGACGAGCACCGCGACGCCGGCCTCGTGCACCTGCCGGATGATCTCGAAGCTCCGTTCGACGAGGATCGGGGCGAGGCCCATCGAGGGCTCGTCCATGAGGAGGAGCTTCGGGCGCGCCATCAGCGCTCGCCCCATCGCGACCATCTGCTGCTCGCCGCCGGACAGCGTCCCGGCGAGCTGCTTGCGGCGCTCGGCGAGCAGCGGAAAGGTCGTGAAGACGCGGTCGAGGTCCTCGCGGAAGTCCGCGCGCGGCCGCAGGTAGGCGCCGAGCTCGAGGTTCTCGAGCACCGTCATCGGGCCGAACAGCCGCCGGTTCTCCGGGACGATGGCAAGCCCGGCCTCGATCCGGCGCGGGGTCGGGAGCCGCGTCACGTCCCGGCCGCCGAGCACGACCGACCCGGAGCGCGGCGAGACGATGCCGAGGATCGTCTTCAGCGTCGTCGACTTCCCGGAGGCGTTCCCGCCGAGCAGGCAGACGAGCTCGCCCTCCCCCACCTCCAGGTTCACGTCCTGGAGGATGTGCATCTGCCCGTAGTACGTGTTGACCCCCTCGAGGCGGAGGAGCGGCTCGGGACCGTTCGTGCTCATTTCCGCTCCGCTGCCGAGGTACCCAGGTAGGCCTCGACGACCCGCGGGTCGGTCGCCACCCGGTCGAACGCGCCCTCCGCGATCTTCTCGCCGTGATCGAGGGCCACGACCCGGTCGGAGATGCCCTCGACGACGTGCATGTCGTGCTCGATGACGAGGATCGTGTAGCCACCCTCCTCGCGCAGGCGGCCGATGAGCTCCGTGATCTCGTGGGTCTCGACCGGGTTCATCCCGGCGGCCGGCTCGTCGAGGAGGAGGAGCTTCGGGTTCACCGCGGTCGCCCTCGCGATCTCGAGCCGGCGCCTATTCGCGTACGACAGGCTGTACGCGGGCTGGCGCCAGCGGTAGCCGACGAGCCGGTCGCCGAAGAACGCGAGCCGCTCCTCGGCGAGCCGTTCGATCTCCCGCTCCTCGCGCCGCATCCCCGGCGTGCGGAGCACGGACCGGACGACGCCCGCCTTCGTGTGGCCGTAGGCGGCCGCCATGACGTTCTCCTTGACGGACATGTTCAGGAACAGCCGGAGCGTCTGGAACGTCCGCGCGATCCCGAGCTGGGCGATCCGGTGCGGCGGCAGGCCGGTGATGTCCCGGCCCTCGAGCCGGATCTCCCCTTCGTCGGGCGCGTAGATCCCCGTGACGAGGTTGAACACCGTCGTCTTCCCCGCGCCGTTCGGCCCGATGATGCTGACGATCTCGCCTTCCCGAACCTCGAGGTTCAGGTCGTCGACGGACCGGAGCCCCCCGAACGACTTGGCGACGTGCCGCAGCTCGAGGAGCGGTGCCCCCTCGGCCCTCATAGGGCAACCTTGGTTGCACTATGAGCGGGGAGGGGTGTGGGGAACCGGGAGGTTCCCCACGTTCTCGAAGAGAAGGGGGCACGCGGGGGAAACAGGGTTTCCCCCGCGACCACGAGCCGCCGGCGAGTGGTGCTCACACGATCTCCACGCGCGGCGTCCCGAGCAGCCCCTGCGGGCGCACGTTCATGAGGACGACGAGGAGGGCGCCGAAGAGGATCCAGCGCGCGACGGCAGGCTGGAGGACGAAGCTCGTCTCCCACACGATCGCGGCCAGGTACGCGACCGCAGGCAGCGCGAAGATCCGGCGGGACGCGCGAATCTGCGTCAAGGCGAGGACGGCGACGACGAGCGCAACGTAGGCGACGTTCCCGAAGTCCGGATGACCCTGCGGGATGACCACCCAGCCCCCGATCAGGTCTCCGAGGCTGCCCCCCTCGACCACCTGCCCGCCGGTCCAGGACGGCGCGACCGCGTCGACGGCTGCCTGCACCGCCACTCCGAGGGCGACCGTCGCCGCGAGGACGAGCGCGACCCGCCACCACGACCGGACGAGGAGCACGATGACGAGGACGATCAAGGTGTAGAAGAGGACGCGCGCGTTGTTCTGCGGGTTCTCCGGCGCCAGGAACTGGAACGAGACCGTGATCACCAGCGAGCCGAGGACGACGCCGCTCAGACTCCCGAACCCGCCGAGGATGACGACCGCGTAGATCGTGATGAGGATCGGGATGTCGAAGTTCCCGGCGGTCACCGCGGTCAGCAGGGTCCCGAAGATGCAGCCCGTGAAGCCCGCGATCCCCGCGCCGATGGCGAACGCCAGGAGCTTGAGCCGGTTCACCGGGATCCCGATCGCACCGGCAGCGAGGGGGTCCTCGCGAAGCGAGCGCAGCGCACGTCCGGTGCGCGACTGGCTGAGGAAGTGGAGCCCCGTGAGGATGAGCACCGCCGAGACGAGCAGCACGTAGTACTGCTGCGTCCTGGTCGAGGCCTCGAGGCCGAAGAAGCTCAACGGGTCGATGTCGGCGATCCCGTTCGGCCCACCGGTCAAGCCCGTGCCGGCGACGATCGGGTTCGTCGCGTTCACGAACACGACGAAGGCCTGTCCGAAGAAGAGCGTCACGATCGCCAGGTAGTCGCCGAGGAGGCGCCGGGAGGGGATGCCGAGGAGGAGGCCGAGCGACGCCGTGGTCGCGACGACGAGCGGCACGGTGACGATCGCCGGCCAGTGGATCCCGTAGTGGTCGGACGAGAGGATGGCGTACATGTAGGCGCCGAAGCCGAAGAAGGCGACGTAGCCGAGATCGAGTAGGCCTGCGAAGCCGACGATGGTGTTCAGGCCGAGCCCGAGCAGCACGTAGAGGAGCACGAAGATCCCGTAGGTGAAGAGGTCGCCGGTGCCGAGCCAGAACGGAACGGTCGCGGCGAGCCCGGCGAAGATCGCGAGCTGGATCGGGGGCGTCACCACCTCCCCGGCTCGGCGCAGCGCCCCCGCGACGCCGGCGGGGCGATCGTGCAGCCGGTCCGCGGAGGCGACCCACTCGTCGACGCCGACGCGCGGCCCGTCCGGCTCGACCGGGTCGCGGGGCAGATCCGGCCTGTCGCTCTCGGAGCCCATCACACCTTCTGGATCGCGCGGGCGCCGAGGAGCCCGGTCGGACGGACGAGCAGGACGATGATGAGGATCGCGAACACGGCGATGTCGGACCACTGGCCGCCGAGGTACCCCTGGGCGTAGGACTCGACGAGCCCGACGAGGAGCCCGCCGAGCATCGCGCCCGGGATGCTGCCGATGCCGCCCACGACAGCAGCGGTGAACCCCTTGAGGCCCGCGTAGAACCCCATGAAGTGGTTGATCTGGCTGAACATCAGGCCGAACATCACCCCCGCCGCCCCCGCCAGCACCGAGCCGATGAAGAACGTTGCCGCGATGACCCGGTTGACGTCGATGCCCATCATCGCCGCCGCCTCGTGGTCGAACGCAGTCGCTCGCATCGCCTTCCCGAGCGTGGTCTTGGCCACGAGCAGGGTGAGCGCAACCATCAGCGCGACGCTCGTCGCCAGCACGGCGATCTGGATCCGCTGGAAGTTGACGCCCGCGATCGTGAAGAGCGGCTCGACCAGCGGACCGGGCTCGAACGCGGCGGGGTTGTCCGAGCCGAGCTGGAACGACTGGTAGCTGCGGAACTGCGCGCCGAAGAGCAGCAGCATGCTGTTCTGCAGGAAGAACGAGACGCCGAGCGCGGTGATCAGGACCGTGAGGCGAGGGGAGCTCCGCAACGGTCGATAGGCGAAGCGCTCGATCACGACCCCGAGCGCTCCGGCGCCGAGCATCGCCACGACGAACATGAGGAAGATGAGCGGCAGGATCGCGATCGTCGGCGCAGGCGAGCCGCCGAACGCGTTCAGGACCCCGAACCCGATGAACGCCCCGACCATGTACACGTCGCCGTGGGCGAAGTTCAGGAGCTTCAGGATCCCGTACACCATCGTGTAGCCGAGCGCGATCAGCGCGTACAGGCTCCCGAGGGCGAGACCGTTGCGAAAGAGCTCGACGGCACCGGACCAGCCGAGCTCGCGCACTGTGTCGAGGACCGAGAAGAGTGGGAGCTCCACGGCGCGGGGAAGCCTCTCAGAAACGCATGCGGCCCACCGGAGTGGGCCGCATGCGCTCGAAGGATCGACTAGCCGACCTTGATGAACTGGCCGTTCGCGTTGATCCGGTAGACGATGTAGGCGGCCGGCGTCCGCATGTCCCCGGGCCCCAGCGGCAGCTTCACCGTCTGCTGGAAGCGGACCGGGAACCCGAGCAGCGACTGCGCCTTCGGGATGTTCGTCCTGCCGATGAAGCGCCGCACCTCGGCGCGGGTCGCCTGGCCGTTCGCGCAGGCCTTCTCGACCGCACGCGCGGCGACGTCGACGGCGACGTAGCTCGGAAGCCCGAACAGGTCGCTGCTACCACGGCCCGGCCCGCGCTGGTACGCGCGGATCGTCCGATTGCCCAGCGCCACCGGGAACGCGGTGATGTGCGACCCCGGCAACTTGAAGTCCTCCGGCGAGTAGAGACCGTCCCCGCCGAAGAGCGTGGCGTTCCGGCCGGACGCTCGCAGCTGCTCGCCGAACTGCTGCGCCTTCGCCGCGAGCTGCCACGGGACGTACACGATCTGCGTGTCGTTCGGGATGCGCGTGATCAAGGACGAGAAGTCGGTGACCGTCGCCTCGTTCACGGATTCCCTCTGGACGCTGGCCCCGGCGGCACGCAGCAGCCGCTGGACCGAGTCCGACAGGCCCACGCTGTAGCTGTTCTGCGCGTCGATGACGACGACCCTGGACGCCCGCAGCCTGCCGCGCATGAACGCGACGGCTCGTGCCGCCTGCTGGTCGTCGTTCGGGACGGTGCGGAAGAAGAACCCGCGCCGGCTGCCGGACGTCGTCAGCTTGGTGGCCGTGGCCGTGCCCGAGATGTTCGCCACCCCGCCCCTGCGGAACGGAGCGGTCGAGACCTCGACCTCCTGGCTTCCCGCCGGGCCGACGACCGCGAGGACCTGTTGGTTCGACGCCAGGTTCTCGGCCACCCGCACGGCCTGCGCGGTGTCCGGCAGCTGGGTGTCACCCAGGATGAGCCGGATGTCCAGCTTGTGCGCTCGATTCCAGCGCGTCTCGGCGAACTTGCCCCACCGCTGCATCTGCTGCCCGAGCGGACCGGCGGGACCGGTGACCGGAGCGGCGAACCCGACCGACACGCGGTTCCCACAGGTGATCGCCGCGCTGTCCGCGGCCGCCGGCGCCGCAGCCGACCGGGTCGCTGTCGCGCCGACGACGGCGGCGAGCGCCAGGAGAGCCGACAGCAGGGCTCCGAGAGCCGCGTAGGCACGCGGCCGGTGTTCCCATCTCTGCATTCCTTCCTCCTCCGAGTTTGATGGCCACTGCTTATGACGGCCGGGCCTCGTAGTTGTTTAGGTCCGGAGGGCCCGACCAGCCGGTGTTGACGGGCTATCACACCGCTTCCGGGCTGGCATGTCAATCCGAGCGGGCAGCGGCTCAGAAGTAGAACTGCTGCCAGGCCTCCCACCAGCTGTCGGCGCGCGAGACGACCGTGCGGTCGTCCACGCGCTCGACGCCAGGTCGGAAGCGGAGCTTGTCGGGAGCTGCCGTGTTCTTGAACTCGGCCTTCACCTCGCACGGGCTCCCGGGATCCCAGGGAGCGACGGCGCCGAGATCGGAGAGCGCGCGGCGGGCGCCGTCCTCGATCAGCTCCCTCGCCCGCACCGGCGGGATCATCCGCGCCGAGAACATGCCGAGGCCGCGCTTCACCGCGACCGTGGTCAGGCCGTCGCCGAGGAGCTGCCGTCCCTCCCCGCAGGCGGCCTCGTCGCCCGTTACGAGGAGCACGGGACAGCCCCAGGTGCCGCAGAGCGCGGCGTTGATCCCCGTCTCCCCGACGAGGACGTCGTTGAACCACAGGTTCTGGTAGTCGCGGCCGGAGATCGTGTGGTTCATGACGCCGCGCGTCGTGCCCGCCCGCGCGTGCATGCCGACGAAGAGCGCGGCGTCGCAGCCCTCCTCGAGGAGCTCGGTGTACTCCGTCCACTCCTCCTGCACGACGTACTCGCAGGCCGGATCGAGATCCTCGGGGACGAGCGAGTTGAAGGTCCAGCCCTTGCCCGCGCCGTGGCAGTCCATGACCACGAGCTCGGTCGCTCCCGCCGCCTTCGCGCCGCGGACGGCTGCGTTGATCTCCTCCGTGTACAGCTTGCGGCCCTCCTCGTAGAGCGCCTCGCCGCCGGTCGTCTGCTCCCACTTGACGATCCCGGCGACGCCCTCCATGTCGGAGATGACGAGGACGCGCACCCGAGTAGCCTACGCCGCATCGACGCCGGGCTTCAGGGGAAGGCAGTGGTCGTGACCGGTGCGTCCGGCGGCATCGGCTCCGCCTGCGCGCGTGCGTTCGCGGGCGAGGGCGCGCGGGTGCTCGTCCACTACCACCGCGGCGAGGAGCGGGCACGTACGCTCTCCGAGGAGCTCGGCGGAGCGCCGGTGTGCGGAGCCGACCTGACCGTGGAGGCCGAGGTCGACCGGCTGTTCGCAGAGACCCGCGCCGCGCTGGGCGGGGTGGACGTGTGCGTCGCGGTCGCGGGGGCGTGGCCGCGCGAGGACGTGCCCGTCTGGGAGCTCCCGCTCGAGCGCTGGGAGGAGACGCTCCGGGCGAACCTGACGGCGACGTTCCTCGTCGCGCGCGCGTTCCTGCGCGAGGTCGAGCGGTCGGGGCACGGGTCGCTCGTCCTCGTCGGGTCGACGGCCGGCGTCTTCGGCGAGGCCGGCCACGCCGACTATGCGGCCGCGAAGTCGGCGATCCTCGGTGGCCTCCTCCTCTCGCTCAAGAACGAGATCGTGCGCATCGCGCCGCTCGGCCGCGTGAACGCGATCGCGCCCGGGTGGACCGAGTCGCCGATGACCCGCGGCCTCGTCGACCCCGAGCAGGTCGCCGCGGTGTCGCGGACGATGGCGCTCCGCAAGGTCGCGCGACCCGAGGATGTCGCGTGGCAGGCGGTGGTCCTCGCCTCCGACGAGCTCTCGGGCCACGTCACGGGCCAGGTCGTCGTCGTCGCCGGAGGGATGGAGGGCCGGACGGTCCACGGGGACTGACTCGGCGCCTCACGGTGACGGCCGGCTGCGATCGCGGCGTCCAGCTGCGGTGTCCCGTGCACAACGACCGCGGCCGCGAAGTGGTCGCGCTTCAGCGCTTCTTGCCCGGTCGGAATCGGCTCCCGCGACGCCGGCCTCGGACATCGAGGGGTCGCTGCGACCGCGGCCGCGAAGCGGCCGCGCTTCAGGGATTTTCGCGCGGTCGGAATCCGCGGTAGCGGATTCCGACCTTGCGCAGAGAAAGGGCGGCGTCGTCCGCCGCCCCTTTCTCGACACTCGCGCCTGGTTCTGATTGCCGTCAGTCCCCAGTCGGGAGTCGCCATCGCTATCGGCACCGGTCGTCCCGACCTTGAGGCACGTCGGTCAGGCGTAGCCGAGATCCCGCGCGAGCTCGAGCGCGGCGGCCAACGCGGACGCATCGTCCTCGGTCACCGCCCGCTCCAGGAGGGCGGCGAGCTCGGCCGGCGGCGGTTGCTGTCCCGGAGCGAGCAAGCTGCCCGCATGCGCGAGCGCCTCCGCCGCGTCGCCGTCGGCGAGCGCGACGGCGAGCAACGGGAACCGCGCGCTCCACTGGAAGACCGGCGGCCGCCCACGGTCCGAGTCGGCGGCCCATTCCTCGAGAGCGCGCCGGCCGAGCTCGGACGCCCGCTCGAAGTCCCCCTGGCGGAGGGCGATCCACGCCGCACAGGCGTCTACGAGGCCGCCGTAGCGCTGGAGGTCGTCGAGAGCCTCGAGCTCGGCAAGGAGCTCGCGTGCACCGTCGACGTCGCCTCGCCGGCGCCGCGCGACGAGCGCGTAGACGAGGCAGCGGGCTTCGATCAGCGCGTCGCCGCGGGCGCGGGCGGACTCCAGGCCGCGGAGCAGGTGGTCCTCGGCCTCCGCCAGCATGCCCCGCCACAGCAGGCAGAACCCGAGCGTGAACTCCGCGTAGACGTCCTCCAGCTCGAGCGAGCGGCGGTAGATGTCGCGTACGAGCCTCTCGGTCTCCTCCGACGGCACGTATCGCTCCCGCCGGTACGCGTCCTGGGCCAGGACGTGCAGGAACTCGAGCTTCTGCACCGGGGTGCCGTGCTTCTCGACGGCGGCCCGGGTCTCCGCGATGACCCGCGCGAGCTCGTCGAGCTCGGCCTCGTAGTAGAAGCGGTGCGCCTGCTCGAGCCGGACGTGGATCCACGCCGCCCACCACTCCGGGCCTCGCGAGCTCGTGGAGTCGAGCGTCCGCTCGGCTTCGTCGAAGGCGTCGAAACCTTCCTGGACACGGCCCTGCCGCGACAGGACGACGCCGAGCTCCACGAGGAGTGCCGAGGCGTCGAGCCCGCCGGGCCCGACCTCGAGCGCGCGACGCGCGACGGTCTCGGCTTCGCCGTAGCGACCGTGCAGCGTGTGCAGGCGGCAGAGCACGAGCGCGAGCGCGACGACCCCGTCGGCTGATCCTCCGACCACGCCGACGCCGGCGCGAGCGAAGGCTGCCCTCAGGTTCTCGCGGTCGCGCTCCAGCCGCGCGAGGAGCTCGCCGGAGCCGGGACCGACAAGACGCGCTCGTGCGGCACGGGCCAGCTCCGCAAACCAGGAGCTGTGCCGGTCCCGGAACGCATCGCCCTCCTCGGACTCGTCCAGCCGGTCGATTGCGAACTCACGAATCGTCTCGAGCATCCAGTACCTCGGCTCGGCGCCGTCCGACGCCGTGTGGCGAACGAGGCTCTTCCCGACGAGGGAGAGGAGCTCGTCGAGCTCCGCGTCGCACACGGTCTCGATGGCGTCGAGCGTCGCGCCTCCCACGAACGCGGCCAGGCGACGGAAGGCGCGTTGCTCGCCCTCCTCGAGCAGGTCGTAGCTCCAGGCGATGGTCGCGTGGAGCGTGCGTTGGCGCTCGTCCGCGTCACGAGTGCCCTTGAGGACGTCCAGTCGCGAGGCGAGCCGGTCGAGAAGCGCTGCGGGCGTGAGCGCGGGAGCCCTTGCGGCGGCGAGCTCGACCGCGAGGGGAAGGTTGTCAAGTCGTGCGCAGAGCGCCCCGACGACTTCACGGCTCTCGAGTGTCGAGGCCGTCGCTCCCGCGGCGCGGGCTCTCGCGTCGAAGAGCGCCAGCGCGTCTGTCGAGGCGAGGGGCTGGACCGGGTAGACGTGCTCGGCCGATACCTCGAGCGGCTCGCGGCTCGTCGCGACGAGAAGCACGTCCGGACTCGACTCGAGGAGGGACGACACGACCCGGACCGCCTCCGCCAGCACGTGCTCGCAGTTGTCGAGGAGGACGAGGACGCGTTTTCCCCTCAGCGCCTCGACGATCGCGGCCTCGGCTGTCCGACCCGCCTCCTCCTGGACGCCGAGGGCGTCGGCTACGGCGGAAGCCACGAGCGCGGGATCCCGGAGCGAGGCCAGGGGCGCCCAGAACACCCCGTCCGGGAACCCGCCGGCGGCCGCGCCGGCGAGCTGGAGCGCGAGTCGTGTCTTTCCCGTCCCGCCCGGACCGGTGAGCGTGAGCAGGCGGAGCGAGGGCTCGGAGAGGCGGCCGGTCAGCTCCGCGAGCTCGTCCTCGCGTCCGAGGAACTCGGTCGCGGGGATCGGGAGGTTCGTGCGGAAGAGCGTCTTCAGCGGCCCGAACTCGGCGTCGCCGAGCTGGTGGAGCCGGACCGGCGCGGAGAGGTCCTTCAGCCGGTGCTCCCCGAGGTCGCGCAGCTCGAACGAACCGGGTTCGAGCACCCCGGCCGTCGCGGACGAGAGGACGACCTGGCCGCCGTGCCCGGTCGCGCCGATCCGCGCCGCCCGATGGACGTCCATCCCGACGTAGTGGTCGCCGGACACGAGCGCCTCCCCGGTGTGGACCCCGATCCGGACGCGGACCCGCGTTTCCCCCGAGCGGAGCTGCACGTCCCGTGCGAACCCGACCGCCCCGGCCGCGGAGGGGAACGCGCAGAAGAACGCGTCGCCCTGCGTGTCGACCTCGACTCCGCCGTGCTCGAGCAGCGCCGCGCGGACGTGCTCCCGATGCTCCGCGAGCGCGTCTGCGAACCGGTCTGCGCCGAGCTCACCGAGGAGCGCCGTGGAGCCCTCGACGTCGGTGAACACGAACGTCACCGTCCCGCGCGGCAGGTCGTCACGCACGACGGCAGCGTACGGAGTCCGGTTCGAGCGCGTCGCGTGCTGGAATGCGACCGTGAGCCGCGTCCTCGATCGACTCTCGGACGGCCCTCCGCTCGTCGGCGACGGCGGGATGGGCGTGCTCGTCTCGAGCGCGGTCCCGCGGCTTCGCTGTCCCGAGGAGGCGAACCTGCGCTCGCCCGAGAGCGTGCTCTCACTCCACCTCGGCTTCGTCCGCGCGGGCGCCGACCTGATCGAGACGAACACGTTCGGCGCGAACCGACGCAAGCTCGCGGAGCACTACCTCGAGGACGACGTCGAGAGGATCAACGAGGCCGGCGTGAAGATCGCGCGCGACGCGCGCGAGGTGTCGGGCAAGGACGTCCTCATCGCCGGCTCGATCGGGCCCCTCGGCGAGGTCGGAGGCCGGGACGACGGGCGTGAGAGCGTCTTCGCGGAGCAGGCGAGGCTGCTCGAAGGTCGCGGGGTCGACCTGTTCATGGTCGAGACCTTCTACGAGCTGGACGAGCTCGTGACCGCGATCGCGGCCGTCCGCAGCGTCTCCTCGCTCCCGATCGTCGCCGTGATGACCTTCGACGAGGACGCGCAGACGCTCGGTGGCGTGACGGCGGAGAAGGCCGCGACGACGCTTGCCGATCTCGACGTGGCCGCGATCGGCGCGAACCACGGTGTCGGGCTCCAGGCGGCGCTGCGCGCGATCGAGCAGATGCGGGCCAGCGGCAAGCCGCTCGCCGTGCTGCCCAACGTGGGCCTCGCCAGCCTCGCCGGCCAGCGCATCGTCTTCCCGCACGCGACGCCCGAGTACTTCGCCGAGTTCGCCGCCCACGCCCAGGAGCTCGGAGCGCGCCTGATCGGCGGCTGCTGCGGCACGACCCCGACCGAGATCGCAGCGATCCGCGCGGCCGTCGACGAGCGCCGGCGGCCGAGCGCGCCCATGGTCGTGCGCGAGCGCGAGATCGTCCTCGCCGCGCCGCAGGCGGAGGAGGAGACGCTGCTCCAGCGGAAGCTGGCGGCCGGCGAGTTCGTGGTCTCCGTCGAGATCGACCCGCCCCGCGGCGGCAGCGCGCACGCGATGCTCGAGCTCGCGCGGACGCTCCAGGCGTCGGGCCACGTCGACGTCGTCGACGTCAACGACAACCCACGCGCGCGCGCGCGCATGAGCGGGCTGATGGCGTCGGCGACGATCGAGCGCGTCGTCGGGATCGAGACGATCCCCCACCTGACGCCGCGCGACGCGTCGATCGCGGGTCTCGAGTCCCAGCTTCTGGGGGCGCACGCGGAGGGCATCCGCAACGTCCTCGCGGTGACCGGGGACCCGCCCGAGGCGGGCGACTACCCGGGCGCACGCGGCGTCTACGAGGTCGACTCGATCGGCCTCACACGGATCATCGCCCACATGAACGTGGGCGAGGACCTGAACGGCCGCGAGATCGACGCGCCCACGTCGTTCTTCATCGGCGTCGCGGTGAACCCCGCCGCGGACGACCTCGACTACGAGCTCGAGCGGTTCGAGCAGAAGCTCGAGGCCGGCGCGCAGTTCGCGATGACGCAGGTGCTCTTCGACCTCTCGTACCTCGACGACTTCCTCGCGCGGCTCGGCGGGGCATGCCCGATCCCGCTCCTCGTCGGCGTCTTCTACGTGCGGAGCTACCAGCTCGCGCTCCGGCTGCACAACGAGGTGCCGGGGATCGTCGTCCCGGACCACGTGCAGGCGCGCCTGCGCGACGCGGGCTCGAACGCCGCCGACACCGGGCTCGCGCTCGCGAAGGAGCTCGTCGAGGCCTCGCGGGAGCGCGCGGCCGGTGTGTACGTGATCCCGCCCTTCCGCCAGCCGCTCGCCGCACTCGACCTCTTCGACTAGCGCGGCCGCCTGAGCGCTGCGAGCCGCTCGAGGCTGGTCGCCGGCCAGAGCTTCTCCGTGTCGTAGTAGCTCCGGAAGGCCGGGGTCGAGTCGGGGAGCTCGACCCAGGGCACCTTCGACCTCGTGTAGATGTGGACGTCCGGCTCGACGCTCGCCGGGTCGTCGAGCGTGCCGGCGCGGACGAACCGCACCGTCGCACGTGTGTACGTGCTGAAGACCGCGATCTGGCAGGCCGGGCAGCGGAAGATCCGCTGCTTCCCGCTCCCTCCGCGCGGAACGGGAACCGGCTCTGGCTCGCCGGCCAGGAGCTCGACGCGATCGGCCTCGATCAGCAGGTTGATCGCGAACGCGCTCCCGGTCTGGCGCTGGCAGTTCAGGCAGTGACAGCAGTGGACGAACAGCGGATCGGTCGTCAGGCGGTAGCGGATCGCTCCGCACGAGCAGCCGCCCTCACGTGAGACGCTCATGCTCTCCTCCCTCGACGGGTCGCGACGAACCTAACGCGCGCACTCCGTGTGCTTCACGGGGGACGGGCCCGCGTCCGCGACGGCCGTGCGCACGACACTTCCGGGGATGCCGAAGCCACCCTGCTCGCCGGGCTTGCGCGCGAAGACCGTCGTGCGCACACGTCCGCGCGCGTCGACGCCCGGCCCGCCCGAGTTCCCGGGCCGCACGACGCCGCGCAGCGTCGTCACCACCCGGGTCACCGGCCCGCGGCCGTAGGCGTCGCGCGTGAGGATGTCGTTCGTCCCGCCGAGACGGGCAGGCGAGCGCGCCAACGGCCCGTTCTCGGGGTAGCCGACGATCACGACCGCGGCCGAGCGCTCGGGATCCGCGACCGGGAGGGGGCGGCCAGCGAGCCCGGGGACGCGGAGCACTGCGACGTCGTTGTGCTCGTCGAAGGCGACGACGGCTGCCGGCTGCGCCGAGCCGTCCCCACGGTCGACGAGCGGCCTCGAGACACCGGCGACGACGTGCGCGTTCGTCACCACGAGCCCGCGCTGGACGATCCAGCCCGAGCCCTCCACGCCGAGCCCGCAGGCGATCCCGCGAATCCGGACGACGCTCTGCGAGGCTCGCACGACGTCCGGGTCTCGTGCGAGCGCACCGTTGGGAGACGGGACGAGCGCCGTCGGCCCGCCGAGGACTCCGAGCGGATCGACGCGCTCGATCGTCGCGAGCAGGCGCTCGGGCGGGAAGACGTCGTTGATTCCCGAGAGGATCGCCGACTCCTGCACCGAGCGCCGGAGGTCCGCCTGCCCGGGAAGGTAGAGAAGCACCGCCCCGACCGCCCAGCAGAGAACGACCCCGGCGGCCGCGCCGAGCACGAAGCCGGCGGCCGAGTCGACCGTGCGGAGGCCCGGCACGGCCCCGATCGTCGTCCGGAGCATTCCCCCGAGGAGGCCCGCGACCCCGCGCAGGAGCGTGCCCCCGAGCACGGCTCCCGCGAGCGCGACGACCGGCCCGTAGGGCGAGCCGTCGCTCAGCAGCATCGGCGCGACCCGCGCCCCGGCGTATGCGCCGAGCGCGAACCCGGCGAGCGAGAGCGCGCCGCGGACGAGCCCTGTCGCCAGCCCGTAGAAGGCGGACAGGCAGACGACGAGGAGGACGATCCAATCGGCGCGGGCCACTGACCGTGAGGCTACGCGCCGCGGAGTCCGATCCCTCCCGCGCGGCTACACTGGTGCGGCGCCCGGGGGCGTAGTTCAGTTGGTTAGAACGCCGGCCTGTCACGCCGGAGGTCGCGGGTTCGAGTCCCGTCGCTCCCGTTCCCAGAAGCCCCTGCTAACGCGAGGGGTTTTCGTCTCGTGGCGGGGGTGCGGCGACGGCGTGCGTGCCCCACTAGTGCCCTAAACGTTCCGGTGTCGTCGCGGATGCTTCGGCGCGACCTGGGCTTGGAACGCGGCGCGGTGGGCCTGGTCGTGGAGATCATTCGAGCCAGCCACTCCTCGAAACGATCTCTGCCGCGATCTCGGCCGGTGGCGACGTATCTGCGTCTATCACCTCTGTATGAGCTAGTGGCTCCTGCTCCCACCTCTCGACCAGCGACTTGGAGCGGTCGAGACACCACTGCAACGCCGTCGGCACCTGCTGCGCCCTGATCCGCTGTGCAATCGTCGAGAAGGGGGCCGTGAGCAGGAAAACCTGAATGTCTGCCCCTGGTACCGCTTGGCGGATGCGGTCGAGGTCGGAGGACGATTCGAGGACGGTCGCGAGGAGCAGCCGCTCGATGCCCACCTCCCGGTAGACGTTCCAGAGGCTCGCGAGCGCACGGGTGCTCGTCTGCCGACCCGTCGGGTCTTCGGTGCGGTGCGGGTGGAAAAGCGCGAACTCGTCATCGATCAGGACGCAGGAGACCCCTGCGTCCCGTAGTTGCAGGCGCACCTCGTAGGAGACGGTCGTCTTCCCGACGCCCACAGCGCCGGTGATGACCAGAACAGGAACACCCACGACAGAGTGGACGTTAGCCGGGGGCTTCGGCTGCGTCCTCGAGCGCGTCGAGTCGGCCAATGATCCCGGCCTGGGCTCCCTCGATGAGCGTCCCGTAGTGGCGCTCGATCATGCGGGCGGACGTGCCCATGAGCCTCGCCAGCTCGAACGCGGTGACGCCGGCCGCGAGCGCGTTCGAGGCGAACGTCGAGCGCAGGTCGTAGATGCGGGCGGGCGTCGCGATCCGCGACGCCTCGATCGCCGGAGTCCACTCACGGCGACGGAAGTTGATGAGGTCGAGGAGCTCTATGCAGGCGCCGAGACCCGATCTCCGGCGCGCGATGGTGGAGGACTTCGCCGGAGGAATGAAGACCGCTTACTACACTGATTTCATGCCCCGCGCCAAGGCCTCGGGGAGCGCGAACACCGGCCGGAGGGTTGAACGACGCCGGAGGCAAGAGCCCCTGGTGAACCCTGCCGACGCCCTAGAACACGGCCGCCGAGCGTATGCACGCCGGGCGTGGGGAGAAGCCTGGGAGTCCCTGTCGCTCGCCGACCGGACGGCGTCGCTCGGGGCGGACGACGTGGAGCTGCTGGGGACGTCGGCCTACATGCTCGGTCGCGGCGACGACCTGGAAAGCCTTGAGCGTGCGTATCACCTCCACCTCGACGCCGGCGAGGCGCTCCGCGCGGCTCGGTGCGCGTTCTGGATGGGCATGACTCTCTCCACAAGAGGTGAGCAGAGCCGCGCGACCGGATGGCTCGGCCGCGCGCAGTGGTTGGTCGAGCGTGAGCGGCGCGACTGCGTGGAACGGGGCTATCTGCTGTTTCCGCTCATGTTTCAGCACGAGTCCGGCGGTGACTACGAGGCCGCAGCCGCCGTCGCAGCCGACGCTGCGGAGATCGGCAGGCGCTTCCGCGATGCGGATCTGTTCGCCCTCGCCGTGCAGTCGCAGGGCATCTTGCACGTCAGGCTCGGACGGGTCGCGGAGGGTCTCGGATTGATGGACGAGGCGATGCTGGCGGTCACCGCGGGCGAGCTGTCTCCGATCGTCAGCGGCATGGTCTACTGCGGGGTGATCCTCGGCTGTCAGGAGGCGTACGACCTGCGCCGCGCCCGCGAATGGACAGCGGCCCTGACGCGGTGGTGCGAGGAGCAGCCCGACCTGGTGAGTTTCACGGGAACGTGCCTGGTGCATCGCGCCGAGATCCTGCAATTGCAGGGTGCGTGGCGCGAAGCGCTCGAAGAGGCGCGTCGTGCCATAACCCGTTGCGCGCAGGCGATGAACAAGCTGGCGGCCGCCCAAGCCATTCATCGGCAAGGCGAGGTGCATCGCCTGCAGGGCGACTTCGCCGCGGCCGAGCAGGCGTACAGGGATACGAGCCACGCTGGTCGGGAGCCGCAGCCTGGGTTGGCTCTCTTGCGGCTGGCTCAAGGAGACGGCGCCGCAGCGGCCGCCGCGATCCGCCGAGCACTGGGCGAAACCGTCGAGAGGCCAAAGCGAGTGGGGCTACTGCCCGCCTATATCGAGATCATGCTGGCCGTCGGCGATCTCGAGCAGGCTCGCGTCGCGTGCGACGAGCTGGAGGAGGCTTCGACCGGCTACGAGAGCGAGATGCTGGGGGCGATGGTGGACGTACGCACGAGGTGCGTTCGAGCTGGCCGGAGGCGACGCCCAGGCTGCCCTGGTCGCGCTGCGACGCGCAGCCCAGGTGTGGCAGGAGCTCGAGGCGCCGTACGAAGCCGCACGCACGCGCGTGCTCGTCGGACTCGCGTGCCGCGCCGTGGGAGACCACGACACGGCCGCGTTGGAGCTGGAGGCCGCCCGGAGCGTCTTCGCCGAGCTCGGAGCGGCGCCGGACATCGCCCGCGTCGACTCGCTCGCTCCTCGCAAGGACATCACCGACACTCACGGACTGACGGCGCGCGAGCTGCAGGTGCTGCGCCTGGTGGCCGCCGGCCGAACGAACAAGGCGATCGCCGCCGAGCTGGTCGTGAGCGAGCGGACGATCGACCGGCACGTGAGCAACATCTTCACGAAGCTCCGGGTCTCCTCGCGCGCCGCGGCGACGGCGTTCGCGTACGAGCACCGGCTCGTCTGAGCACAGTCGCTCTGGGTGGAATTACCCACCCCGCCGCCGGGCGCAGGTTGGGTGGTTCCGCCGAAGCGGGGTCCCCTCGATCGCTCCTACCGTCGAGCGTGCAAGCCACAGGCGCGAACGAGGAGGACGTCATGAGCAGCGCGCAACAGGAGAAGAGACGCAGCCGACCCTCTGGGGGCGATGAGGCTCGCGAGCGACTGCTTGCCGATCTGCCGGTCACGGAGAGACGGCTGCAGCTGGCCGGGGTCTCAACCGCCGTGCTCGAGGGTGGAGCCGGTCCGCCCGGTCGTTCTGCTCCACGGCCCCGGCGCCTACGCGGCGGCGTGGCTGCGGGTGATCCCGGAGCTGGTGACGACCCATCACGTGGTCGCGCCCGACCTGCCCGGCCAGGGCGCGTCGACGGTCGCCGCCGGCGAGCTCGACGTCGATCGAGTCGTGGCATGGCTCGCCGAGCTGGTCGAGCGCACCTGCCCGTCGCCGCCCGTCCTCGTCGGGCACCTGCTCGGAGGCGCGATCGCTGCCCGCTTCGCAAGCCGATCACGGCGAGCGGCTCAGCCGACTGGTGCTCGTGGACACGTTCGGTCTGGCGCCGTTCGCACCCTCTCCCGAGTTCAGTTCTGCGTTGATGGGGTTCCTCGCGCAACCGACCGCTGAGGCCCACGACCGTCTGTGGCAGCGATGCTCTTTCGATCTCGACGGTTTGCGCCAAGCGCTTGGGTACGCGCTGGGACGCGATCAAGACGTACAACCTCGAGCTCGCCAACACGCCGGCGGTGGCCGAAGCGGGGGGCAAGCTCATGGAGCTGTTCGCGATGCCGGCGATTCCGGCCGAGGTCCTCGGACGGATCGCGGCTCCCACGACGCTCATCTGGGGACGACATGACCTCGCAACGCCGCTGCGGATCGCCGAGGCCGCGAGCGTGCGCCACGGCTGGGCGCTGCACGTGATCGAGGACGCCGCCGACGACCCGACCATCGACCAGCCCGAGGCGTTCCTGGATGCGCTGCGAAGCGCGCTCGGTGAGGAGGGCCGGTGATGGCCGGCGCGACGACCACCGATTCCGTTCAGCTCCTCCGTCAGGCGTTCTCGCCGCTGGTCCTCGAGCCCGGCGATGCCGGCTACGACGAGGCACGGCGGATTCACAACGGCCTCATCGACAAACGTCCGGCAGTGATCGCGCGCTGCCTGCACACGGCCGACGTCGTGGCCGCGGTCGACTACGGCAGGGACGAAGGGCTCGAGATCTCCGTCCGCGGCGGCGGCCACAACGTCGCGGGCAAGGCGGTCACCGACGGCGGGCTGATGATCGACCTTTCCCTGATGAAGGGCCTTCAGGTCGACCCCGCGCGACGGACCGTGCGTGCGCAGCCAGGGGTGACGGTCGGGGAACTGGACCGTGCGACCGCCGCCTTCGGGCTTGCCACCCCGAGCGGCATCGTCTCGAGCACCGGGATCGCGGGCCTGACGCTCGGCGGCGGCCTTGCCTGGCTGCAGGGCAAGTACGGGCTGGCGATCGACAACCTCCTCTCCGCAGAGGTGGTGCTCGCCTCCGGCGATGTGGTCACCGCGAGTGGCGACAGCGAGCAAGACCTGTTGTGGGCGCTCCGGGGCGGCGGAGGAAACTTCGGCGTCGTTACCTCCTTCGAGTTTCGCGCGCACCCCCTCGTCAGCGTGCTCGGCGGTCCGATGCTGTACCCGCTCGCGGCCGCGCCAAAGGTCTTCTCGTTCTTCCGCGAGTTCTCGACCGGCCTGCCGGACGAGCTGTCCCTGCAGGCCATCCTCGCCCACGCGCCCGACGGATCGGGAGCCAAGGTGTGCGGGATCGTCCTCTGCCACGCGGGCGCCGACGCCGAGCAGGCCGCTGCCGACGTGCAGCCGCTGCGGGACATCGGCTCGCCTGTGGCCGACATGGTGCAGCGAATGCCGTACGCGGCGATGAACACCGGCGCAGACGGGCTGTTCCCCAGAGGCGCGCTCAACTACTGGAAATCAGCGTTCTTCTCGGAGCTATCGGACGGCGCAGTCGAAATCATGGTCGAGGCGTTCGAGCGGGCGCCCAGCGAGCTGTGCGCGATCGGCGTCGAGGAGTTCCACGGCGCGGTCACGCGCGTCCCTGCGGAGGCGACCGCCTACCCGCACAGAGAGCCGGGCTTCAACCTGATTCTGGTCGCGCAGTGGACCGATCCAGGCCAGACGGACGAATGCATCGCCTGGGCGCGTCAGACCTTCGACGCTCTCGCGCCGTACATGGCCGACCGCTCCTACACGAACTACCTCTCCGCCGACGACCACGACCGCGTCCGGCAGGCCTTCGGGCCGAACTACGAGAGACTCATCGAGGTGAAGCGACACTACGACCCGCACAACCGCTTCCGGGGGAACCAGAACATCGATCCGAAAGCGTGATCGCGGTGCGTGTGCTGATCGTCGGGGCCGGTATCGCCGGTCTCGCGCTCGCCCGCGCCGTTCGTCAGCGTGACATCACGTCGAGATCGTGGAGCGGGCGACCAACTGGGACCCGACCGGCACCGGTTTGTACCTGCCCGGCAATGGCGTGCGGGGACTGGGTGAGCTCGGCGTCGGACCGGCCGTCGCGGCCCGGGCGAATCCGATCGGGCGGCAGCGCTTTCTCGACCATCGTGGTCGTCGCCTGGCCGACATCGACGTCGGCCGGTTTTGGGACGGTGTCGGCCAATGCCTGGCGATCAATCGCGCCGCGCTGCATGAGGTGCTTCGCGAGGCCAACGCCGAGACGCCGATCCGACTCGGCACCGCGGTGACGGATCTGGAAGACGGCGCTGCGCCGCGAGTGCGCCTATCCGACGGCTCGACAGGGAGCTACGACCTGGTCGTCGGTGCAGACGGCACCCATTCGACGATCCGCAGTCTCGTAATGGGCGATCCACCCGTTCGGTACGTAGGGCAGGCAAGCTGGCGCTTCGTCGCCGAGGGGCTCCCCGACATCGCGGATTGGACGGTCATGCTGGGCCGAGGCCGCGCATTCCTCACGGTCGCGCTCGGCCAGGGGTTCGTGTACTGCTACGCCGACGTCAACACGGGCGACCCGGACGGCGCTCGAGGCAAAGACTGGCGCGACTCGTTCGCCGACTTCGCCGAGCCCGTGCCACATCTGCTCGAGCAGGGCGAAAAGGCGTACTTCTCACCGATCGAGGAGGTCGTTCCGCCGGCATGGACAGCGCACCGCGTCGTCCTCGTCGGGGACGCCGCGCACGCCAGCTCACCGAACATGGCACAGGGCGCGGCGCTGGCGGTCGAGGACGCCCTGGTACTGGCCGAGATGCTCGGCACCGAGCCCGTCGACCAGGCGCTGTCCGCATACGTACAGCGGCGCAAGGCACGCGTGGCGTGGGTGCAAGAGCAGACCCATCGCCGTGACCGCACGAGAAGCCTGCCACCCGCGCTCCGTAACCTCACGCTGCGCCTCGCCGCCGAGCGCATCTTCAGGTCCAACTACGAGCCCCTGCGAGACCCGCCGTAGCGGCGCTACGGACGAGGGTACGCATCGAGATGTGTCGGCCGTTGGCGAACTTGGGCCGGGCTCGAATCGGAGCATCGCCGCTTGGGCGCGAGCCCCCTCCTCGAAGGGCGATGTCAGCGGGGCGACAGTCACACGATCGAGTAGATCTCCTCGCGGCACGAACGCGTCCTTGGAGGCGAAGCTGAATCGTTCCACGAGCCCTCCTCGTCGGATTGGCCGGAGACGGAAGCCTTCTCAGGCAGCAGGCCGAGCGGTAGCGACGTCTGCCCGAGCAGTCGAGGAGCTCCCGCGGGGCGAGGGGAACAGGGGGTGGCGTCCGAAGCTCGGCGGGCCAGCTGCGCGACGAGACGAGCCTCTCCGCTCCGAGTGATCGACCTTCTTCAGGAGCCGCCCGAACTCCCACTCGCCATCGTCGGGACGCTCACCCGCTGTCGGAGCGGGTGAACTGCCCGTGAGGGAAGTACGGCTCGAACCAGATCGACGTTGGGGTTTGGTTGTCGACAGGTTCGGCCACGCGATACGCCAGGACGACGCCGTGGAAGTTCGGGTCCTGATCGAGACCGGAGAGAGCGTCGGTGACCTCGCGAGCCTCCTCGGTCGCAAGCTTGGAGCAGTACGTGACCCATCGGCCTATCACGACCATGTGGCCCGGTACCTGATCGATGTTGGAGAGCACGTCGCCCTCGGAGCTTGTCCGGCTCTTGCCGCGGAGCACATCGGCGGCCTGCGTCGGCAATAGGGAGAGGAGGTGCGACGCATCCTTCGGCGGCGACGTTTGGATGCACACTGCGTAGTGCGACGGCACGTACGCCCTGACCTCGCGAACGGCCCACGCGCTCGACGGGAGCACGGATGCCGTGTCGGTGAGCAGCGCGTCGATCCGCAGGAGCGCCACAAGCTGCTCCGGCGACGCGGTCGTGTCCTCGAATCGCTCGGGTCGGGACCAGACGAGGCGGTCGCCGTCGCGTACTTCCACGCCGAACACCCCGCGGAAGTCGTCGTCGGTCGGGACCGTCTCGAGTGGAATGCCACTGCCTTCGAGGAGTCCGACGACCTCCGACCGCAGGAGCTCCGCGCCCGCGGGCGTGAGTCGTTGCTCGAGGTAGCCGGAGGTGAGCTCGCTCGCGCCCTCGGGAATCCCGCCCCTCCGGCTCCCGGTCCGGCTCCAGATGATTCGGCCGTCGGCGTAGACCCAAGCGCGAACGAGAGGTCTGCCGTCGAGCGTCGCACTTCTCCCCAGCCAACGGATGACGAGCTCGCCGCTCTCCGGCGTGCTGGGCGCCGCCCCCTCGGGCGGCAAGCCGACGAAGCCCCTGTCGAGGATGAAGTCGCGCACGCTGCCGATCGCAGAGGCCGTTCCCACGGCCACGACGAGCACCGCCGCGGCAAGTGCGACGAGGTGCCGCCGACCGGGGCGCCGCGGCCGAGAGGGGGCGAGTGCTCTGCGAGGGTCGCCCTCGCGCGTGATCTCGGAGAGGAGGTGTTCTCGGCGCTGCGCGAGCCGGTTCGGCGGCAGGTCGCGAAGCGGTGGAATCGAAACGTCGCCGTTCATCGTTCGATGGCCTCCTTGATCCTCTGCATCCTCTCCTCGTCATGTCCGCTGTCGGGATCGAGTTCCCGCAAGCGGGCACGTGCACGTGAGAGCCGAGAGCGCACGGTTCCCACCGGAATCCCGAGAGCGATCGCCGCGTCCTCGTAGCTGAGCTCTGACCACGCGCAGAGGGCAAAAACCTCCTGCTCGCGACGGGGGAGTCGCGCAACGAGCGCGAGTGCGCGTCCGATCAGCTCCTCGTCGTCGATGCGTTGGTCGCTGTCGTCCGCAAAGGTCGGGTCGGGACTCGGCTCGGGAACGCGTCTGAGCGCAGCGGCGTGGCGACGCTCGGAGCGGCGGCGGTTGCGAACGACATTGGTGGCGATCCCGAGGAGCCACGGGACCTCCTTGCCGCTCGGCGGCTGCTTGTCGACCCGGCGCCAGGCCTCGAGGAAGACGATCGAGACGAGATCCTCGGCGACGGCCCAGCTGCCAACGCGGCGGAAGCAGTGGTTGTAGATCGTCCGTGCGTGGCGCTCGAAGAGCGTTCCGAAGGCTTCGGAGTCACCTGAACGCGCCCGTGACCACAGAACGGCATCGTCGACTTCCATTGCTTGTTCATGTCCGCCCAGACGGGGCGGGTTCCCGACGTCGACCATCGTGACCGGCAACGCCGCGGCCGTCCAGGTGACCTTGTCGGGGAAACGCCCCCTTTCAGAGAGGTCGCGCACACCGCGAGCGCCAGGAGCAGAAGTTCGCCGACCGGTGACGCTGTGAGCGGGCCCTGACGCTCACGGCGACCATGCAGGGCCGGCGAGTCTGCTCGGTCCCGCTCTGTACCGACTGACAACATGAGACGTACGGTGGAGCACGACCACGGGCAGCACTCGGGGCACGGCGCCCTCGACGCGCCGGAGGTCCAGGAACGGCGAGCGCGAGCTGCACCACGCCGCCGCCGGTCACGCGGGTCACGCCGCACACGACCACGCGGATCACGCCGACGTCTATCGGCGCCGCTTCTGGATCACGCTGATCCTCGCGATCCCGGTCGTCGTCTACAGCGAGACGATCCAGGACTGGTTCGGCTACACGGCGCCCGACTTCCCGGGCGACGGCTGGGTCGCCCCGGTCCTCGGCACCGTCATCTACGTCTACGGCGGGTCCGTCTTCCTCAAAGGTGCGTGGTCGGAGATCCGCGGACGCGCGCCGGGGATGATGCTGCTCGTCTCGCTCGCGATCACCGTCGCCTTCCTGGCGAGCGCGGCCTCGACGCTCGGCCTCTTCGATCTCGAGTTCTGGTGGGAGCTGTCGGCGCTGGTCGTGATCATGCTGCTCGGGCACTGGCAGGAGATGAAGGCGCTCGGCCAGGCCCGCGGCGCCGTCAGCGCGCTCGCCGAGCTGCTTCCCGACGAGGCGGAGCGCGTCCACGACGGCACGGTCGAGCGCATCCCGCTCGCCGAGCTCGAGGTCGGCGACGTCGTGCTCGTGCGCCCGGGGGCCCGCGTGCCCGCGGACGGCGAGATCGTCGCCGGCCACGCGGAGCTCGACGAGTCGATGGTCACGGGCGAGTCGAAGCCCGTGGCGAGGGGCGAGGGCGACAGGGTCACCGCCGGCACCGTGGCGACGGATTCGGCGCTCCGCGTCCGCGTCGCGGCGGTCGGGGAGGAGACCGCGCTCGCGGGCATCCAGCGGCTCGTCGCGGAGGCGCAGATGTCGCGTTCGCGCACGCAGGCGCTCGCCGACCGGGCCGCCGCGCTCCTCTTCTACGTCGCCGTCGGGGCCGCGGTCGCCGCCTTCGTCGTCTGGACGATCGTCGGCGACGTCGACTTCGGCGTGATCAGCGCGGTGGCCGTCCTCGTGATCTCCTGCCCGCACGCGCTCGGGCTCGCGATCCCGCTCGTCATCTCGATCTCGACATCGTTGGCAGCCCGCAGCGGAATCCTCGTCAAGGACCGCCTGAGCCTCGAGCGCAGCCGCCTCGTCGACGTCGTCCTCTTCGACAAGACCGGGCACGCTGACGCGCGGCGAGCACGTCCTCACGGGCGTCGCGGGCCGGGAGCGCGACGCCGTGCTGGCGCAGGCGGGCGCCGTCGAGGCCGAGAGCGAGCACCCGCTCGCGCGCGCGATCGTCGCCGCGGCGCGCGAGCGAGGCGCGATCCCGGCCGCGCGCGACTTCCACGCGATGAGCGGCCGCGGCGTGGAGGCGTCGCTCGACGGGGCCCGGGTCGCGGTCGGCGGGCCGAGCCTCCTGCGCGAGCGCAGCCTCGACGTTCCCGACGAGCTCCAGCGTGAAACGGAGCCCTGGCGGAGCCGCGGAGCCTCCGTCCTCTACCTCGTGCGAGACGGCGCCGTCGTGGGTGCCTTCGCACTCGAGGACCAGGTGCGTCCGGAGGCGCGAGAGGCAGTCGAGCGGCTCCACGAGCTCGGTATTCGCGTCGCGATGATCACGGGCGACGCCCGGCAGGTGGCCGGCCCCGTCGCTGCCGACCTCGGGATCGACGAGGTCTTCGCCGAGGTCCTGCCCGAGGACAAGGAGCGCTACGTCCGGCAGCTGCAGGAGCAAGGCCACCGCGTCGCCATGGTCGGCGACGGCGTCAACGACGCGCCCGCGCTCGCCCGCGCCGACGTCGGCATCGCGATCGGCGCCGGGACGGACGTCGCGATCGAGTCCGCGGGGGTGATCCTCGCGTCGGACGATCCGCGCGGCGTCGTCAGCGTCGTCGCGCTCTCGCGCGCGAGCTACCGGAAGATGGTGCAGAACCTCGTATGGGCCGCCGGCTACAACATCGTCGCGATCCCGCTCGCCGCCGGCGTCCTCGCCCCGTGGGGGATCACGATGCCGCCCGCCGTCGGTGCACTGCTGATGAGCATCTCGACGATCGTCGTCGCGCTCAACGCGCAGCTGCTGCGCGGGCTCGACCTCAGGCCGGGCGCAGCGAGCGCCTAGTTACCGGGGACGGGCGAGCTCAACTGCCAGTCGACTCCGCCCAGTCAACGGGTCGCCCACCCTCGCAGCGTTACGATCGTCGCCAGCGCGATGCCGAGCGCCTCGAGCGAAGGCCGGAGTCTTCTCCGATTCCAGATCCAGCGCGACCGTGACTGCCGTTACCGGTGGTACCTGTTCGCCCGCCACGATGGGCGACCCTAGTCCCCATGGCTCGTAAACGGCAGGCGAGCGCCGAGACGCACCTTCTCGAGGCCGAGCACACGCCGCTCGCGGTGCGGAAGCGACTGAGCGACAAGCCCTCGCCGAGCTACCTGCAGGACTTCATCTACGGGGCCGTCGACGGGGCCGTCACGACGTTCGCCGTCGTCGCGGGCGTCGAGGGAGCAGGCCTCGACGAGACGGTCGTGATCATCCTCGGCGGCGCGAACCTGATCGCGGACGGGTTCAGCATGGCGGTGAGCAACTTCCTCGGCTCGCGCGCGGAGCGCGAGCGGCGCGAGCGCGCACGCCGCAGCGAGCAGCTTCAGATTCGCGTCGTGCCCGAGGGCGAGCGAGAGGAGATCCGCCAGATCTTCGCCGCGAAGGGATTCGAGGGGGAGGATCTCGAGCGCGTGGTCGAGGTCATCACCGCCGACCCGGAGCTCTGGACCGACACGATGATGCGCGAGGAGCTCGGCTTCGCGTCTACGGTGCCCAACGAGTACCGCGCGGCTTCGGCCACGCTCGTCGCCTTCCTCACCATCGGCTTTCTCCCGCTGACGGTCTTCGTCTACGACCTCGTCGCACCGGGCGACGTCGACAATCCGTTCGCATGGAGCGCGCTGATGACGGGCGTCGCCTTCTTCGTCGTCGGTGCGCTGAAATCGCGTTTCGTCGACCAGTCCTGGTGGCGGTCGGCGCTGGAGACGCTCGTCGTCGGGGGACTCGCGGCCGTGCTGGCGTACGCGGTCGGTGCCTTCCTGCAGGGCGTCGCCTGACCTCGCAGAGGGATTCGGCCCCTTCACCTGGAGGCGCGTGATTCGTCACCGGCGCCAGAGGCGCTCGACGAGCTTCTTGGCCTCGCCGGCCCAGAGCACGAGGCTCGCGAGCCCGAGGCACACGAGCCAGTCGCGAAGGGCGAGCGGCGTGGTACCGAACGCCTCGTTGAGGAACCCGAGGTGCACGACCGCGACCTGGAGGACGACGGAGAGCGCGACCGCGCCCCACAGCCACCGGTTCGTGAAGAGATGGTGGAAGGCGCTCACGCGATCGGAGCGGGCGTTCAAGCAGTTGAAGAGCTGAGCGAGGACGAGCGTCGTGAAGGCCATCGTGCGAGCCTCGTCGATCTCGCCCGTGCCGCCGAGCAGCCCACCCGCGAGACGGAGGTCGAGCGCGACCAGCGTCACGACCGCCATCACGAGGCCGACCCAGAAGATGCCGAACCACATCTCGCCGTCGATGACGCGATCACCGAGCCCGCGCGGCGACCGCTGCATGACGTCGTCCGGGGGCGGATCGACGCCCATCGCCAGTGCCGGCGCCGTGTCCGTGAGCAGGTTGATCCACAGGATCTGCGTTGCGAGTAGCGGCACCGCGATCGCCTCGCCGGTGTCATCGAGACCGATCACGCCCGCGAGGACGACGCCGAGGAACATCGTCAGCACCTCGCCGATGTTCGACGAGAGCAGGAAGCGCAGGAACTTGCGGATGTTCGCGAAGATGCCGCGGCCCTCGCCTACGGCGGCGACGATCGTGGCGAAGTTGTCGTCGGCGAGGATCATGTCCGCAGCCTCCTTCGTCACATCCGTGCCGGTGATGCCCATGGCCACGCCGATGTCCGCCGCCTTCAAGGCGGGAGCGTCGTTGACGCCATCGCCGGTCATGGCCACGATCGCGTCGTTCGCCTGCAGCGCGTCGACGATCCGCAGCTTGTGCTCGGGCGCGACCCGGGCGTAGACGGAGACCTCGCCCACCGCGGCCTCGAGCTCCTCGTCGGAAGCCGCCTCGAGCTCGGCGCCGGTCAGCACCCGCGCGCCGGGCTCGACGATTCCGAGGTCGCCGGCGATGCGCACCGCGGTGCCCGGATGGTCGCCCGTGATCATGAGCACGCGGATCCCGGCCTCGTTCGCCTGGGCGATCGCTGCTCGAGCCTCGGGACGCGGAGGGTCGATGATCCCGACCAGCCCGAGGTAGACGAGCTCCCGCTCCATCGACTCGTCCGCCGCCGCCCGTCCGCCCTCGGGGAGCGGCCGATAGGCGACGGCGAGCGTGCGCAGCGCGACACCGGCGAGGCGGTCGACGGTGTCGAGCACGTCGCGCCGACGCTCGGCGGTGAGCGGCCGTACCTCGCCTGCGGCGCGCTCGGCGGTGCAGCGGGCGAGCAGCACGTCCGGCGCGCCCTTCGTGACGACGGCCACTCCGAGCTCCCCCTGGACGTCGCTCTCGACGGTGCTCATGAGCTTCCGCTCGGACGTGAAGGGAACCTCGCCCAGACGTTCGAACCTCGACTCCCGCGCGTCGTGCAGGCCCGGGACCTTTGCCTCGGCGACGAGGAAGGCGGCCTCGGTGGGATCTCCTCGAATCGTCCACTCTCCGTTCTCCTCGCGCAGGACCGCGTCGTTGGCGAGGCTCCCGCCCACGAGAACCGCCCGAACCTCGTCCAGGAGGATCGGGTCGTCGAGCGGGCCGCCGTCAAGGCGCAGCTCGCCCTCGGGCCGATAGCCGCTGCCCGTGATCTCGGCCTCCCCCGACGCTGTGACCACCTTCTCGATCGTCATCTCGTTCTTGGTCAGCGTCCCGGTCTTGTCCGAACAGATGACGGAGGCCGACCCCAGTGCCTCCACCGACGACAGCCTCTTGACGATCGCGCGCCGGCGAGCCATGCGCTGGACTCCGAGCGCGAGCACGACAGACAACACAGCGGGCAGGCCCTCCGGGACCGCCGCCACTGCCAGCGATACGACGACGAGCAGGACCGAGACGAGATCCGACGCGTCCTCGATGTCGGCGGTGAGCAGGATGGCGGCGGCAACGACGGCGGCGATGGCGATCACCGCGATCCCGAGCATGCGTCCGATCCGGTCGACCTCGCGCTGGAGCGGCGTCCGGGCCTGCTCGGTGCGGCCGAGGAGGCGCGCCACGTTGCCCATCTCGGTCGCCATGCCGGTCGCCGTCACCACCGCTCTCCCGCGACCGCGCGTGACAGCTGTGCCTTTGAAGACCATGTTCACGCGATCGCCGAGGCCGGCCGGCTCGTCGAGCGCGGCGACGTCCTTGAGCACCGCCTCACTCTCGCCGGTGAGCGAGGCCTCGGCGACCGTCAGGGAGGCGGCTTCCACGAGGCGGGCGTCGGCACTGACGGCGTCGCCCTCCGCGAGCAGCGTCACGTCGCCGGGGACCACGGCCGCCGCCTCGATGCGCTCCTCCCGCCCACCGCGTACGACACTCGCGGTCGCCGCCGCCATCCGCTGGAGGGCGGCGACCGCCTGCTCCGCGCGCGCCTCCTGCACGTAGCCGAGGACGGCGTTGAGGACGACGATGACCGCGATCACGAGCGCCTCGTACGGCACTCCCTCGGCTCCCTCCGCCAACCAGACGATCACCGAGACCGCGACGGCGGCAAGGAGGAGGTAGATGAGCGGATCCGCGAGCTGCGCGAAGAGCTTGCGCCAGGCCGGGACGACGGTCTCCGGCTCGAGCTCGTTCCGGCCGTAACGCTCCAGACGAGCGGCGGCTTCCGCGGAGGTCAGCCCGCTGCGGACGTCGGTGCCGAGCTCGGCGGCGACGTCTGCGGCGTCGAGTCGCCACGGATCGAGCTCGGCCCGTTCGGCGTGCTCGTCACTCGGGATCTCTCTCACCTCCGCGCCGCGGGACGCAGACTCGTAGTGCCCGGCTGGACACAGCCGGCCCCACAGGGGCTTCAGGCCTGTGGCTCGGCGGGCGGAACATGCCCGGCCCGGTCGATCTCGAAGACCGTCATCGGGATGTGGAAGTCCCGCCGGAGAACGTCGATCAGGCCTCGCTCCTGCCACGCATCGTGGTCGGCGCTTCGCAGCGCGATGAGGATGTGATCCGGCCGGAACGCGCGGATCGCGTCGTCGAACGCCGTGAGCGGAGTCTCGTCGCCGATCTGCACCCGAGTGTCCGCCTCCGGGGCGAGCGCCTCGACGTGGCCGAGGACGACGCCGAGGCGCTCGTCCGCCTCGTACCGCGCGCGGTCGGTGTCCGAGGCGAGCCAGCGAAGCCGGCTGACGAGGATGGGCGTGACGACGAGGATCTCCGAGGCACTCTGGATGAGCGTGCGGATGAGCGGAGGAAGCTCGTCGACGTTCGCCGCAGCCTCGCCGGTCGCTATCAGGAGCCGCGTCTGGCCAGTCGCCGGCACGTCCGCATCATGCCAGCGCCTCGCCCGCACTACGATCAAGGAGCTCAGGTCATGCGCCCCCGCTCACCCGAGGAGGTGGACGGATGAACGTCACGATCGTCGGCACCGGCAATGTGGTGCGTCGGGCGCGGCAGCTCGAACAGGTCGGCGTCCTGCACATCGCGGTCCAGCAGCCGCTCGATCTCGGCTTCACGAGCGCGATCAAGGTGCATTCGTGAGCGGGACGCCGCCATGATCGACAACGCCTCTCGCGAGTCTGTTCGCTTCCTCGTCTTCTCCGCGTCCCTCCGCTCGGGCTCCTTGAACACTCGTCTCGCCGGGCTGGCGGCGGAGGCGATCGCGGCTAACGGAGGAACGGTGGACCACGGCTCGATGGCGGAGTTCGACTGCCCCTCGTACAACGCCGACGTCCAGGTGGAGAACGGCTTCCCCGCCGCTGCGGAGGAGCTTCGCAGACGCCTGGAGGCGAACGACGCGTTCGTCATCGCCTCGCCGGAATACAACGCCTCGATGCCGGGTGTCCTCAAGAACGCCTTCGACTGGGTCTCGCGCATGCAGCCGCAGCCCTTCCACGAGCGTCACTGCCTGCTCATGTCGGCGTCGCCGTCGATGGTCGGCGGGAACCGCGGATTGTGGTCCTTGCGCGTGCCGTTCGAGCACTGCGGCGCGCGCGTGTACCCGGACATGTTCTCGCTCGCCCAGGCTCACCGCGCGTTCGACGGCGAGGGCCGGATCGCGAGCGCCGAGCTTCGACAGCGCTTCGACGCCACCATCGTCGGCTTCATCGATCTGGTCGAGGCGGCCAAGCACTATCCGTGCGTCAAGACGGCGTGGGTCGAGTTCCTCGGCGAGCACCCGGACCTGGCTCTCGACCACGTCCGGTGAGACGAGGAGCGATGGGCGACGTCCAGACCCGGATAGCGCCGACCCGACCGCGATCGGCGTTACGCTCGCCCGATGGATCAAGTCGTCCAGGTCATCGGCGCTCTGCTCGTCCTGGTCGCGTACGCCGCCGCGCAGTTCGGCGCCCTGAACCAGCGCTCTCGCGTCTACCTCGTCCTCAATCTGGTCGGCTCCGCGGTTCTCACGCTGCTCGCGTGGCAGGAGGAGCAGTGGGGATTTCTCCTTCTCGAAGGGGTCTGGGCGCTGGTCTCGCTCTGGGGGCTCGTGCGGGTCCAGCGCGGACACCCGCCCGTCGAGGTGCACCCGTAACGCCCCATCCACGAGGCCGGTCCGCCGGTACCGGCCGGGGACGAGCACCACGGCGAGCGGACCGCGTTCAGCGCGCGATGTAACCGCCGTCGACGTACAGCTCCGAGCCCGTGACGAAGGAGGCGTCGTCGCTCGCGAGGTACGCGACCGCGGCCGCGATCTCCTCGGGCTCGCCCAGCCGGCCCATCGGCGTGGAGGCCGTCATCGCCTCCCAGACCTCCGTCCCTCTCGCCTGGTCGAGGATCGGCGTGCGGATGAAGCCCGGGTGGACCGAGTTGACGCGCACGCCTTCCGTCGCCCAGTGCAGAGCGATGTTCTTGGTCAGTGTCCTCACCGCACCCTTGGCCGCGTGGTAGGCCGGCGAAGTGCCGAAGCCGCCCGAGGTGCCGAAGATCGAGCTGATGTTGATCACCGAGCCGTGGCCGGACGCCTTCAACGCCTCGGCGCACGTCTTCATGCCGAGGAAGACGCCGGTCTGGTCGATCGCGATCGTCCGCTCCCAGTCGGAAAGACTCGTCTCCTCGATCGGCGCCAGGTCGCCCAGCCCGGCGTTGTTCACGAGAATGTCGAGCCGGCCGCGCTCGGCAAGCACGCGCTCGACGGCAGCCCGCCAGCCGGCCTCGTCGGTCACGTCGAGGTGCACGGAGAGCGCGTCGCCGCCGGCGTCCCGGATCGCCGCCGCTGTCTGCTCCCTCGCCTCGTCCTGCACGTCCGTCACCACGACCACGGCGCCCTCGTCCGCGAGTCGCTCCGCGGTCACGCGACCGATCCCACTCGCCGCACCCGTGATCAGGGCGACCCGCTCCTGCAACCGCTTCATCTTCAGAACCTCCCCGGACGAAGTGCAGAGTGCTTCCAGTCTGTCAACTCCTGCGTCGACTGAAGAACGCGAGCCTCGAGACGTCCGCCCACTCCTCGGCGTGCACGGCTCCTGCGGAAAGTCAGAGGCGGGCTCGGCAGCCGCTCAGCCCGCCAGGGAGGCTTCCTGGCGTCGCTCTCCTACTTCCTGGTGGCGACGATGGCTCGCGTCGCGAACCTGTTCGACCTCGTCTCCGTGCCGTGGGCGGCTGCGCATATCGCGCTCGGGTGTCTCGGGGGCCTGCTCGTGGTGCTCGTCGGCACGACCTGGCGCAGGCGCGGCGAGCCGGACGAGGTCAGGGCGGCCCGCGTGCCCGTGCCCGTCAAGCCGATGTGGGAGTCGCTCCGGAGCTTCGACGAGCACGCACGCGACGGCGTCCGCCGCGCGATACCGCTCGCGATCCTCATGTACTTCTTCCAGCTCGAGGGCGGTCGCGACGCCTTCTGGATCTTCTTCGCCGCCTACATCGTCCTCCTGTCCACCGGGAAGGCGCAGAAGGACCTGGCGGCGGTGCGCGTCGGCAGCACGCTCTTCGGTGTCGTCGCGCTCGCCGTCGCCTCGCTGGTGTTTCCCGACAAGCTGCTCTTCTCGCTGGGCGTCGTCATCCTCTTCGGCGGTATCGGTCTCAGCCCGGCGTATCCGATCGTCGGCGGCGGGCTCACCTCGTTCGGCTCGATCCTGCTTGCCGGCGCACCGACCGGAGACGTCACGGGCTGGGCGGGGAACCGGCTCCTCGACACGATGGCGGGCTGCGCGATCGCTCTGGCCGCCACCTACCTGCTCTGGCCGAGAGACCGGGAGGTCGAGGAGGCGGTCCCGGTCCCCGCCGCGGCCTAGCCCGTGAAGCTCACGGACGAAGAGGCGGGGCAGCACCCGGAGGCACGCGACGAGCAGACCGCGCCGAAGTCGTGGGCCGCGCGTCTCCGCGAGAGCAATGAGCGGCTGGCACGGCGGGCGGAAGCAGAGCGAGGGCGACATCGCCCCGTCGACGCCGTGTACCAGATGGTCGAGCGGGACGGAGAGGTCGGCGGCGGGATCCTCGCCGGCGCGCTCGCGTACCGGCTCTTCATCTGGCTGCTCCCGTTGGCACTCATCGCCGTCGCCGGGCTCGGGTTCGCGGCCGACGCGGCGTCCGAGTCCCCCGAGGACGCGGCAGGAGCGCTGGGCCTCGAGGGCCTGATCTCGAGCTCGATCGCGGAACGCCGCGAACAGCCCGAACCGCTGGTACGCGCTCCTGATCGGCATCCCCGTGCTCATCTGGGCGACCCGGAGCCTGGTGCGCGTGCTGATCGGCACGCACCGGCTCGTGTGGACGGACGCGCGCGCGACAGGGCTCCCAAGCCGAAGCTCGTCGCGTCGCTCGAGTTCCTCGCCCTCCTCCTGTCTTTCGGCGTCGTCTCCGCGACGGCAAGCGCGGTGCGGGGGTGGTCGACGGGCGCGGGCGTGCTCGCGACCGTCCTCGCACCTGGCCCCCTACGCCGGTCTCTGGCTGCTCGTCACGACTCGGCTTCCGCACCGGGACGCGCCGTGGAAGGCGTTGCTCCCCGGCGCGGCGTTGTTCGCCGTGGGCCTGGAGGTGCTCCACGCCGTCATCGTGTACGTCATCACGCCGTGGGCGATCGCGAAGCAGGGGACGTACGGTGCGCTGGGCGTCGCGGCGGCCTTGCTCGTCGGGCTCTTCCTGATCGGCAGGCTCGTCGTCGCCGCCGCCGTCGTCAATGCGACGTTGTGGGAGCGACGAGCCCGGCCCGCGGCCTGAGGCCTGCTCCGGTCATGCCTCCGGCTCGCTGCGCGCGGCCGCGAGCAGGTCGAGCTTCCGCTCGAGCTCGGCGAAGCGCTTCTCCATCAGCTCCCGGTCCGACAGGTCGTCCTTCGCGCGCGCGGCCTCCGCCTCGCGCGTGGCGCGTGCGACGAACGTCGATGTGATCAGGGCGGTCACGATCGCGATGAACGCGATTCCCTCGAGCATCACGACCGCGCCCACGATCCTGCCGCTGGCGTTCTTCGGCGCGACGTCCCCGTAGCCCACCGTCGTGACCGTCTGTAGGGCCCACCACAGCCCGATGCCGAGGCTCGGATACTCCTCGCTGTCGAGCAGCGTGATCACGAAGCCCGCGCCGACCACGACGACGACGGTCGCGACGACGATGACGCCGGCGGCGTTCCGCACGGACGGCGCCTCGCGCAAGAAGCGCTCGAGCCGTCGCTCGACGAGATTCCACCTTCCCATGTCCAGGACATACGTAAGCACCAGCGGTTGACGTCCTCGTCCTGATTGCGGACGAGAACTGACCGCAATTGCTCCTACGCTCGGGCTGAGACGACGGGAGGAGCGGTCATGGCGAGTGAAGCGCACGACACGCGAGCCGACGACGGCCGGCACGACTTCGACTTCTTCTTCGGGAGCTGGCAGCAGCGGAATCGCAAGCGAGTCCGACCGCTCGTCCCCGGCGACGACGGGTGGATCGAGTTCGAGTCGCGGACCGAGGCGTGGCCGATCCTCGGCGGCCTCGGCAACGTCGACATCTTCAGCGCGCCGGACTTCCCGGGGAGGCCCGGGTTCGAGGGGTTCTCGCTCCGGCTCGTCGAGCCCGAGACCGGGCTCTGGCGGATCTGGTGGGCCTCGACCGTCGGCAACGGCCTGCTCGACCCGCCCGTCGTCGGCAGGTTCCGTGACGGCATCGGCCTGTTCGAGTGCGACGACGTTCTCGACGGCGTGGCCGTGAAGGTCCGCTTCACGTGGAAGGACATCAGCGCGGACTCGGCGACCTGGGAGCAGTCGTTCTCGTTCGACGGCGGCGCGGCCTGGGACACGAACTGGGTCACCCGGCACCGCCGGATCGCCAGCTAGTCCCGACGACGTCGCGCGCGCCCCCTACGTCGTGGTCGAACGGCGCGCAGGAGTCGAGCCCCGCGGGCCGCGAAGGCCCGCAGGGCTCGAAGGAGAGCTCCCGGCCGGGGCGACGGTCCGGATCTACGCCGAGGCGGGGCTCGGGGAGGTGTCCGCCGGGGTCTCCGGCTCGGAGACGCCGAGCCGCGGCAGCCACTCGAGCCAGGCCGGCAGGTACCAGTTCCAGTCGCCGAGGAGCTTCATCGAGGCCGGCAGGAGCACTCCCCGGACGATCGTCGCGTCGATGAGGATCGCGGCGGAGAGCCCGACGCCGAACTGCTTGAAGAAGGGCCACGACAGCGTCGCGAAGACCGCGAAGACCGCGACCATGACGATCGCGGCGCTCGTGACGACACCGGCGGTCGACTTGATCCCGTGCGAGATCGCCTCGTCCATGCTCTTGCCGCGGTCGAACGTCTCCCGGATCCGGCTCAGGATGAACACGTGGTAGTCCATCGAGAGGCCGAACAGGATCACGAACAGGAGCAGGGGCACCACCGCGTCGATCCCGGCGGCGGAGCCGTCGCCGAGGAGCCCCTTGCCGACGCCGTGCTGGAACACGAGCACGAGCACGCCGTAGGCCGCGGCGACCGAGAGCAGGTTGAGCACGATGGCCTTGAGCGCAACGACGATGGAGCGGAACGCGACCAGCATCAGGCCGAAGGCGAACAGGAGGACGAAGGCGACGACCGGGGGCAGGTTCGACCTCAGTGCGTCCGCCTGATCCCTCCACTCGGCCGTTTGCCCGGTGACGCCGGCTCGGGTGTCCGGAAGACCGCCGACCGTCTGCGGGACGACCTCGTTGCGCAGCATGCGGAAGGCTGCGCTCGAGGCGGCATCGGTTCCGTTCCCCGCGATCGGGACGGTGATGTTCGCGACCGTGCCCTCATCGTTGACGTCCACCGTGATCGGCTCGAAGGCGCGGCCGCTCGCGAGCGCCCGCTGCTCGAGCTGCGCGATCGCGCGCCGCATCGTCGGCGTCCGCACGCTCGGCGCCTCGACGACGACGTTCGCGGGCAGCGCCGAGCCGGGGAATGCCGCCTGCATGCGGTCGTACGTCCTGATGACCTCGAGCGACTGCGGGAACGACTCGGGCCCCTGCGCCGAGAGGTGCAGCTGCAGCGCCGGGGCGGCGAGTGCCAGCAGCACCGCAGCAGACGCTGCGGCCGAGAGCACGGGACGGCGCAGGACGCCATCCACGATCGGGCCCCAGATCCGGCCTTCCCCCTCGTTACGGCTGAAGCGCCCGACGAACGGGACACGCCCGCGGTCGACCTTGTCTCCAAGCCGCGAGAGTACGGCGGGAAGCACGGTCAGCGACCCGAGCACCGCCACGGCGACCACGAGGATCGTGGCCAGCGCGAGCGAGGAGAAGGTCGTGTCGCCGGTCAGGAACATGCCGGCCATGGCGACCATCACGGTCAGGCCCGAAACGAGCACGGAGCGGCCGGAGGTCGCGGCGGCGATCTCGAGGGCCGTCTGCGCACTGCGGCCTGCGGCCCGCTCCTGGCGGGCACGCTTCAAGTAGAACATCGAGTAGTCGACGCCGACCGCGAGCCCGATCAGGAGCACCATCGCCGGGGCCTGCAGCGCCACCGGCAGCAGGACGCTCGAGAGCGCGACGAGCCCGAAGGTCGCGAAGACGGCGGTCAACGCGAGCAGGAGCGGAATGCCCGCTGCGACGAGCGAGCCGAAGGTGAGCACGAGGACGATGAGCGTGATCGGGAGCGAGAGCATCCCGGCCTTGCCCAGGTCTTCGTCGTAGGCCTCCACGACTCCCTTCTCGGCGCTCGCGTCGCCGAACTCGCCGATGGTGTAGCCCGGATGGGCGCGCTCTGCTGCGGCGACGGCGGCGAGGACCGGGTCGATCTTGTCGACCGCATCCTCCTTGGCGCCCCGGATCCGGAACTCGACGAGTGCAGAGCGCCCGTTCTCCGAGATCTGGCCGGCGTTGCCGGGAGCGAGCGGTGAGCGGACGTCCTGGACGTCCGCCATCTTGGAGACACGCGCGACGACATCCGCGATCGCGGAGTCGAAGGCGGGCGAGCCCACGCGGTCCGAGCGACTCTGGATCAAGACGCGCTCGGTGGCCGGCTGCTTGAACCCGTCCTCGAGGATCCTGTCCATGCGGCCCGACTCGCCCGGCCCGGCGCTGGTCTCGATGTTCCTCACTCCGACCATGCCGCCGACCATGACCGCGAGGACGACGAAGGCGAGCCAGCCGAACGTGGCCGTCTTCCAGTGGGCGGCGCTCCAACGACCCATGCGCGCCGCGAGGTTGTGCGACTGAGTGGTGTCTGCGTTGCGGGACATCGTTCCTCCTTCGAGATTCACGCCGCGTAGGCGAAGGGGTGGTAGAAGGCGTCGAGGGCGCGGTCGGGCGCGACCGCGAGCTGGAAGCGGTCGCCGACCCGTGCGTCCTCGACCGCGACGGTCACGGCGTTGTCGGCCGGGTGCCAGAGCAACCGGACGTGGACGCCGTCGCTGTCGCGGACGGCGAGCTCGCGGGTCCCGTGCGTTGCAGGGCTCATTGCTCCTCCTTCTCGCTCCGACGCGAGTGGGCGCCCGATCCTGGGAGCCTCCACCCGCTCGCATGCCGTTGCCCGATCGAATTCCATGGCCGCGACGCTAGGGCGACGGCGGCGGAACGACCTCGTCGGAAAGCCGGATTCGAGCTCGTACCAGACGGTGATTCGGGCTCCTACCAGACGGTGAGCAGGCGTCCTACTCCGGTAGGAGGCGGCTGGCGGGAGCCTGCAGTACCTTCACCGCATGAGCCGGATGAGGCAGCTCGCGCGCGAGTACTGGTTCGAGGGGGCGATCGTGCTCCTGGCGAGCGTCGGCTTGCTCGAGCTCGCGATCAGACGCGACGAGCCCGGCGCGCCGACCTCGCCGATGTGGTTCGCGACGGCTGCCGCCGCCGCCCTGGTGGTCTCGCTCCTTGCGCGCCGCCGCTTCCCCTTCGCCGGTCCGGCCGCCTACTGGGTGCTGGCCGCCGGGATCTCGTTCGTCGACTGGAACCTGCTCCCGTTCATGCAGGGCTTCTTCCCGATCGGGATGGCGGCGGCGTTCCTCCTCGGGAACGTCCGCGACCCCGTGAAGGCGGCCGTCGGCCTTGCCATCGTCCTCACGAGCGCGGCGATCATCGTCTACGAGATCCCCGGACACCCGACGAGCCTCCTCTTCTTCCTTCCGATCGAGTTCGGAATCAGCTGGCTCGCGGGCTACGCGCTGCGCGAGCGGGCCGAGCAGGCCGAGGCAGCCGAGCTACGCGCGAGCCAGGCAGAGCGCGAGCGCGAGGCGGCGGCGCGGGTCGCGGTGGCAGAGGAGCGCACGCGCATCGCGCGCGAGCTGCACGACGTCGTCGCCCACGCGGTCAGCGTGATGGTCCTCCAGGTCGGAGCCGTGAGGCTCAAGCTCCCGCCGACGCTCGAGGAGGACCGGGACGCCCTCGGGCGCGTCGAGCGCGCCGGTCGCACCGCGCTCGCGGAGATGCGCCGCCTGCTCGGCGCGATGCGCCGTGAGGGCGACGGCGTCGAGCTCGCGCCCCATCCGGGCGTCGACAGGCTCGACTCGTTGCTGGAGGACATCGGGCAGGCCGGGCTTCCCGTCCGGCTGCACGTCGACGGCGACCCCTTTCCGCTCCCGCGCGCGATCGACCTCTCCGCGTACCGGATCGTGCAGGAAGGCCTCACGAACGCGCTCAAGCATGCGCACGCGAGCCAGGTGGACGTGACCTTCCACTACCGGCCCGACGAGATCCAGATCGAGGTTCGCGACGACGGCCAGGGTCGCTCCACGAGCGACGGCCTCGGCCACGGCCTCGTCGGCATCGGAGAACGCGTCAAGATCTACGGCGGCGAGATGACCGCGGGCGCGGTGCCCGAGGGCGGCTTCGTCCTCGGCGCCCGCCTCCCGCTCGAGGGGTACCAGACGTGAGCGTGCGCGTCCTCGTCGCCGACGACCAGTCGATGGTCCGTGCGGGCTTCCGCATGCTGCTCTCCGGAGCCGAGGACATCGAGGTCGTCGCCGAGGCGAGCAACGGGCTCGAGGCGATCGACAAGGCGGCGCGCTTCCATCCGACCGTCATCCTGATGGACATCCGTATGCCGGAGCTCGACGGCCTCCAGGCGACGAAGCGCATCCTCGCCGCCGACAACGGCGCCCGCATCCTGATCCTCACCACGTTCGACCTCGACGAGTACGTCTACGAGGCGCTCGCAGCCGGGGCCAGCGGCTTCGTGCTGAAGGACGACCCTCCCGAGCAGCTGCTCGCCGCCATCCGCACCGTCGCCGCCGGTGAGGCGCTTCTCTCACCGGCGGTCACCAAGCGCGTGATCGAGCACTTCATGCGCATCCCGCGCCCCATTCCCCCGAAGGAGTTCGACGAGCTGACCGCGCGCGAGCAGGAGGTCTTCCGCCTGATCGCGAGCGGCCTCTCCAACACGGAGATCGCGCACGAGCTCTACATCAGCGACGCGACCGTCAAGTCGCACATCACGCACATCCTCCAGAAGCTGAATCTCCGAGACCGGGTCCAGGCGGTCGTGCTCGCCTACCAGGCGGGGCTCTTCGAGCCGAGGCCGTTGCGTTCGAACGGTCCCGGCGCGAGCCCGACCGACTGACCTCGGCGGCCCGGGCGAGCTACGACATCGCGGTTCCTGGGGATGGGCGACCGTGTCCCGTCCTCCGGTCGACGAGCTTGCCGAGCTCGGCGAGCGCGACGAAGACGACCGGCCCCAGCAGACAGACCCCCCACTGCGAGCTCGTCAGCGCGACCGTCTCGAAGATCCGCTGTAGCGGGGACAGCGTCGTGACGAGGAAGACGAGCACGAGCGCGGCCCCGATCAGCTGCACGAACCTGCGGTTCGCGATCGTGTAGCGCGTGAAGATGCTCCCGGTCGGTTCGCGTGCCTCGAGGGCCGCGGCGACGTGCATCAGTGAAAGCGTCGTGAGGCCCATGGTGGTCGCCACGGCAAGGTCGTACCGGTGCTCGCCCCAAGCGACGACGACGAGCGTGAGGGCGGCCATGACGAGACTGGCGATCGCGAGCCGGGCCCCGAGCGCGCGGTCGACGATCGGAGCGCTCGCCTCCCGGGGCGCGCGGCGCATGAGGCCGGGTGCCGGCGCGTCGAAGCCGAGGCCGATCGCGAGCAGGACGTCGACCGCGAAGTTGATCCAGAGGATCTGCAACGGCGTGAGCGGAGCACCGCCGGCGACGTCGAAGATCCCGGCGCCGACGAACGTGAGGATGAAGCCGCCCAGCATCACGAGCTGGACGCGCACGTACTTCATCAGGTTGTCGTAGAGGCCGCGGCCGCCCTCCACGGCCGCCACGATCGTGGCGAAGTTGTCGTCGGTGAGGATCATGTCGCCGGCCTCCTTCGTGACCTCGGTGCCGGTGATCCCCATCGCGACGCCGATGTCCGCGCGCTTGAGCGCGGGCGCGTCGTTGACGCCGTCGCCGGTCATCGCCACGACGTTGCCCTTGCGTTTCAGCACGTCGACGAGGCGCACCTTGTCCTCCGGGGCGACGCGGGCGACGACGCCGATCTCGTCGATCCGGTCGTCGAGCTCGTCGTCGCTCAGGGCGGCGAACTCGACGCCCGTCAGCGCACGCCCCTCGATCCCGAGCTGGGCGGCGATCGCGGCGGCGGTCGTCGCATGGTCGCCCGTGATCATGCGAGCGCGGATCCCCGCCTCCTTGCAGCGCGCGATCGCGTCCTTCGCCTCCCTGCGCGGAGGGTCGACGATGCCGACGAGGGCGAGGAGCGTCAGGTCTCGCACCTCGTCGAGCAGCGCGCCGTCCGGGGCGAAGCCGTCGGGGTCGAGGTCGCGCGCTGCCACGGCGAGGACGCGGAGCCCCTCGCCGGCGAGGCGGTCGTTCTCCGCGAGCACGCGCTCGCGCACCCCGGCGACCGGGACGGCCGTCCCGTCCGCGTCGCGCACGTGCGACGACCGGGCGAGCAGGACGTCGGGCGCACCCTTGACGAAGCAGCGCACGACCGCTCCGTCGTCGCCCTCGAGCTGCGTGGAACGTCGCCATCAGCTTGTACTCCGAGTCGAACGGGACTTCGCCCACGCGGGGGTGCAGCCGTCGCGTCTCGTCGACGTCGAGGCCGCCCTTCGCGGCGAGCACGACGAGGGCCGCCTCGGTCGGGTCGCCGACGATCTCGCCGTCCCGCACCGCCGCGTCGTTCGCGAGGGCCATCGGCAGGAGGTACGGCTCGAGCGACGTGTCTGTCTCGCCTGCGACGCGCAGGATGCGCCCCTGCGTCGAGTAGCCCTCCCCCTCGATCGAGTAGCGACGCCCGCCGACGACGAGCTGGCGCGCTGTCATCTGGTTGAGCGTCAGGGTCCCGGTCTTGTCGGAGCAGATCGCGGACGTCGAGCCGAGCGTCTCGACCGACCGCAGGCGCTTGACGATCGCGCCCTTCCCTGCGAGCGCCTGCGTCCCGAGCGAGAGCATCGTCGTCACGACGGCCGGGAGGCCGGTCGGGATCGCCGCGATCGCGAGGGAGATGCCGATCAGGAAGAGCTCGTCGAAGTCGTCGCCGCGAACCAGCCCGAGCACCACGACGAGGGCCAGGGCGACCCCGGCCATGATCGTGATCAGGACGGTGAGCTGGTCGAGCTGACGCGTGAGCGGCGTCTTCTCCTGCTGGACGCTCGCGAGCAGACCGGAGATCTGGCCCACCTCCGTCGCCATCCCCGTCGCCGTCACCACCATCTCGCCGCGGCCGCGCGTGACGGTGGAGTTCATGTACGCCATATCGACGCGGTCCCCGAGCGCGACCACGGCGCCGGCCACGGCCTCGACCGACTTGGAGACCGGGGTGCTCTCCCCGGTCAGCGCAGCCTCCTCGATCTCGAGCGTCGCCGCCACGAGGAGACGGCCGTCGGCGGGCACTTTGTCGCCGGCTTCGAAGACGGCGACGTCGCCCGGCACGAGGTCCTCGGCCGGTACGTCGACGAGCTCGCCGCCGCGGCGCACGTGCGCTCTGATCACGAGCATCTTCTGGAGCGCGGCCACGCTCTCGGCCGCCTTTCCTTCCTGGTTCAGGCCGAGCACGGCGTTGAGCACCGTCAGCCCCACGATCAGGATGCCGGTCGAGAACTCCTGCAACGCCGCCATGCTCACGATCGCCGCGCCGAGCAGGACGAGCTGCATCAGGTCGCGGTACTGGCGGAGGAACGCGCGCCAACCCGGCTCTCGCTCCGCCTCCTCGAGCCTGTTCGGACCGAACCGCTCGCGCCGCCTGGCGACGGCGTCTGCGTCGAGCCCCGAGCGGCGGTCGACCTCGAGCCGCGCGCACGCCTCCTCCGAGGAGAGGCCGTGCCAGGCAGCCGTATGCTCACCCGCCGGGGCCGTGTCGAACACGCGCGTAGTTTCGCTGGTCCACGGCGCGCCGTTCTCGCAACGGTGAGAATGCGGCGGCGATGGACGACCTCCGCGCCCGCGCCGACGAGCTCGTGCGACGCCCCGTCCGGGGCGCCGACCTCGCGCTCGCGTTCGACGAGACGGTCGCCTCGACGGTCGAGGTCCACGTCGAGGGCCGGAACTTCTACCCGCCGATGCTCGCAGACGTCGCCGGAGCGACGTCCTCGATCCACGTCAACCAGTTCGGCTTCCGGCCGGGCGAGATCGGCGAGGCGTTCGCCTCCGCGCTGCTCACGAAGGCGGCGGACGGCGTCCGTGTCCGGGTCGTCGTCGACAGGCAGGGCTCCGATCCCGACCGCTCGAGCCGCCCGTTCTTCGAGCGCCTGGTCGCGGGAGGGATCGAGGTGTGCGTCGTGCGGGCGACGCAGCCGCGAGCCGCGGCCGGTCCGCTCGGCACGCGGAGCGCGCCGGGCTGGAACTTCGCTCAGTTGGGTCACATCGACCACCGCAAGCTCGTCGTCGTCGACGGACGCGTCGGCTGGGTGGGCGGCGCCGGAATCGAGGATCACTTCCAGGACGGCCGCTTCCACGACCTCTTCGTCCGCGTCACCGGGCCGGTCGTCTCGCAGCTGCAGCTCGTGTTCGTCGCGACGAACCGCTGGCTCGGAGGGAGCATCGGCCCGGACGACCTCGACGAGCTCTTCCCGGCGCACGCCGTGCCGGAGGATTCGATCCCGGCCGTCGTCCTGCACAACGCGCCCGGGCGCCACCGCCCGATCACCGATGCCATCGCCGGGTTGCTCGACGGCGCTGCGCGGACGCTCGACGTGGTCAACCCGTACGTCACCGACCGCGGGATGATCCGCCGAATCGAGCGCGCGGCGCGGCGCGGCGTCGACGTCCGGCTGTTCGTGCCGGCAGACGCGAACAACTGGGCGTGCGCCGCGGCGCAGCGGTTCCACCACCGCTCCCTTCTCGACGCCGGTGTCCGCATCCTCGAGTACCCGACGATGCTCCACGCCAAGGCCTTCGTCCGCGACGGAGAGGACGTGCTCGCCGGGACGTGCAACCTCGAGGCCTGGAGCCTCAAGCGCTTCTTCGAGATCGACGTCCGCCTGCGCTCAGCCCGCGTGGCGCAGGAGTTCGACGAGCGCTTCTCGGCGCCGGCCGAGACTCTGTCCGCCCCGGGCCGACCGCTCGTCGGCGCCCGCGAGCGCCTGCGCGGCGCCGCCTTCGCCGCGATCTCGCCCCTCCTGTAGGCCGATGACTTGCGTCGCCCGGCCGGGTCTTCACGACGACGAAACGATCCGGAGGAGGCGCAATGAGCAAGGTGAGGTTCACGATCAGCATGTCGCTCGACGGCTTCGTCGCCGGCCCGAAGCAGAGCGAGCAGGACCCGCTCGGCGTCGGCGGCGAGGAGCTCCATCGCTGGGTGACTCCGCTCGAGGCCTTCCGCCGCGCGCACGGCCAGGAGGGTGGCGAGGTCACCGCCAGCACGCCCATCGTCGAGGGCTGGTCCGAGAACGTCGGCGCCACGGTGATGGGCCGCAACATGTTCGGCGGCGGGCCCGGGCCCTGGGGTGACGAACCGTGGAACGGGTGGTGGGGCGACGACCCGCCGTTCCACCATCCGGTCTTCGTCCTCACGCATCACCCGCGTGCGCCGCTCGAGCGGCAAGGCGGGACGACCTTCCACTTCGTGACCGGGGGCATCGAGGAGGCGCTCGAGCGTGCGAAGACCGCTGCCGAGGGCGAGGACGTCCTGATCGCGGGTGGGGCGAACGTCGCGCAGCAGTCCCTCGCGGCGGGGCTGGTCGACGAGCTCCAGCTCGCGATCGTCCCGGTGCTCCTCGGCGACGGCGCCCGGCTGTTCGACGGCCTCGAAGGCTCGCGGCTCGAGCTCGAGCAGATGCGGGCGATCGACGCGCCCGGCGTCGTTCACGTCGAGTACCGCGTCGGCCGCAGGTCGCGATGAGCGCATCGACGCACTGGCCGACGCGCGGGTCGGTCTCGTCCGATCCCGACGGGATCGTCACCGGTGGCCACGACAACACGACCGCGCGCAGCGTCGCGCGCCGCGAGGGCGAGACGATCGACGCGCCCGCCCTGGGCGCGATGCTCGAGCAGATCGTCGCGAACAACCGCGCCGGAGAGTGGCAAACGCTGAAACGCGGGCGCTGAGGCTCGGTCGAACCGAAGGTCCCTCCGAGGATTCCCCGATGCCGGTGCCCGACGGGGCCGGAACGATCGGGAGGACGAAAGGAGACCTGGTGAAGGTACGCGACCTGATGTCCCGTGAGGTGCTCACGCTCACCGCCGAGACGCCGTTGAAGCGCGCCGCCGAGCTGCTGGCCCGCGAGCGGATCTCCGGCGCACCGGTCGTCGACGACGACGGACTCGTCGTCGGCGTGCTGTCCGAGGCCGACGTCCTCGTCAAGGCGAGCGCCGCGGCGCCGCGCAGCGGCCTGCTGGGCTGGCTGCTGGAGCCCGCACCCGACTACCACGACAAGATCGCCGCGACGCGGGTGGACGAGGCGATGAGCGCGCCGGCGGTGACGATCGCCCCGGACCGCGGCGTCCACGAGGCGGCCTCGCTGATGATCGACGAGTCCGTCAACCGGCTGCCTGTGGTCGAGGACGGCATGCTCGTCGGGATCGTGACGAGGGCGGACGTCGTTCGCGCCTTCACGCGCACCGACGCCGAGCTCGCGGACGAGATCCGCGGTGAGATCCTCGAGCGAACGCTCTGGGTGGATCCGGGCAAGGTGACGATGGCGGTCGTCGACGGGGCGGTGCGGCTCGAGGGGGAAGTCGACTCCGAGGCCGATGCCGAGCTTCTCCCCGTGCTCGTCGCGCGGGTGCCCGGGGTCGTCTCCGTGAGCGCGAGCCTCCGAACGCGGGCGACCGCCGACCGCTGACATGGCGGGCGGCGCGGGGCGTGGCAGCGCCCCGGGCGGTGGAGTACGGTTCCCGGGGAGACGGCGGGAGGGGCCCGATGCCGGCGACGCGCGCGCGCATACCCCACGTGGACGACCCGGTGGCGGTGGGAACGAGGCTCCGGTCGGCCCGGTCGGCGTCGGGGCTCAGCCAGCGGGAGCTCGCGTTCCCGGGCTGCAGCGCCGCGTACATCTCGAGGATCGAGCGGGGCGAGCGCATCCCGTCCCTCCAGGTGCTACGGGAGCTGGCGAGTCGCTGCGACGTGAGCGAGGCGTTCCTCGCGTGGGGCCAGGAGGGGCTCGACGAGGCCGTCTCGGATCAGATCCGCGCCCTCGTGGAGGCCGAGGCGGGCGGCTCGAAGGCGGAGCGCCGGGCAGCGTATGCGGCGCTCGGCAGGGCGGCCAACCGCGCCGCCCGCACGCTTCGGGCCTAGCACGGCGCCGGCCCCAGGCAGACTTCGGGTGATGGCGACTCGACCACGCTCCGCGCCCGACGCGTCTCGACGCTCGCTGATCGTCGCCGTCGGAGTGGCCGCGATCGCGGCCGTCGCGCTCGTGGCGGTCGCCCTGCTCCTCCGCGACGACGACGGCTCGAGCGGGTCCCCGACCCCCGCCGTGGAGTTCTCGGGCATCCCGCAGGAAGGCGCGGTGCTCGGCGACCCGGATGCGACCGTCAGGCTCATCGAGTACGCCGACCTCCAGTGCCCCGCCTGCCGCGAGTACACGAAGGAGGTCCAGCCGACGCTCGTCGCCGACTACGTGCGACCGGGCCGGGTCAAGGCCGAGTTCCGCGGGATGACCTTCATCGGCGCCGACTCCGAGACCGCCCTCCGCTTCGTCCACGCGGCCGGGCTCCAGAACCGGCTCTGGCAGCTGCAGGAGGCCCTCTACCGGAACCAGGGAGGCGAGAACGATGGCTGGGTGACGGACGAGCTCGTGCGCGAGCTCGCCGCGGACATCCCCGGGCTGGACGTCGAGAAGCTCTTCGCCGACAAGGACAGCGCCGAGGTCACCGAGCTGCTCGCCGAGGACGCCCGCAACGCGCAGGCGGACCAGGTGCAGGCGACGCCGACGCTCATGATCCAGATCGGCGACGCCGTGCCGTACCAGATCAACATCGGGTTCGATCCGGACGCGCTCTCGGACGCGCTCGACGACGCGCTGCAGGGTTGAGCGACCGCGGGCTGCGCATCGCCGCGGTGCTCGTGACGCTCGCGGGCATCGGGATCGCCGGCTACCTGACCTGGGCGCACTTCGCCGACCGGTCGGTCGTATGCGTGCAGGGCGGGGGCTGCGAGAAGGTGCAGGAGTCGTCGTACGCGGAGATCGCCGGCGTCCCCGTCGCGGCGCTCGGGCTGACGTCCTACGCGACGATGCTCGCGCTCCTGCTCTGGGACGCGCCCGTCGCGCGGCTCTCGGCGGCGACGCTCGCGCTCGTCGGGCTGTTCTTCAGCGCCTACCTCGTCGTCGTGCAGGTCTTCGTGATCGACGCGGTGTGCGTCTGGTGCATGGCGAACGACCTCGTCGTCGCGCCGGCGCTGGCGGTTCTGACGGTGCTGCGCCTCAGGTCATCGGGACCTGGCGGAGAACCTTCGGCGCCACCCGGTCCAGGATCTCGGTGAGGCTCTCCCCGGTGCAGGTGATGCCGTGGTTCCGCAGGCCGATGACCGCGTGTGCGGGGTCGGGCTCGAGCGCTACGAGGTCGGCGACGGCGACCGCCAGCTGCTGCGTGCCGCAGGGGTAGTTGACGTCGGTCGCCGGAATGCCCTCCATCCAGGCGTGGACGTGGAGGATCGCGCCGACGTCGGGGTGCGCCTGGTAGATCATCCAGTGCTCGATCGCGTCCACCGAGACGCGCCGCGGCTCGATGCCGGGCGGCACGCTCAGGACGATGACGCCGCGCTCGTCGTCGAAGTCCTTGACCATGAGGATGTCGCGGCCGACCGCCTCGAGCTGCGACTTGTCGACGCCGCTCGCGCTCATCCAGAACCGCGTCTCGTCCTTGCGGGCGGAGAGGTTCCCGTACGAGAGGCCCCCCACGCTGTACAGCCGCATCACGTGGCGGAGATCGCGCCCCGAGAGGTACTCCTCGACCGGGAACGGGGAGGGGAGCAGGTCGAGCTCGTCGAGCCGGCGGCCGGCTGCGCCGATGTCGGCGGTGATCTCGTCGCCGTCCCAGAGCTCGGGCTCGAGGTCCGGGACCCACTCGTTGTCGATGACGAGCCGGGAGGTCGCGAGCGGCTCGAGTCGCTCGTAGATCTCCTCGGGGTCGTCGGCGACGTGGTAGGTGCCGCGCTCCATCGTCGTGAACCAGACGCCCTCGCCCGGGACCCGCAGCAGGACGACGTTGGAGAGCGTCCGCACGAGCATCGGGTAGCTCTCCTTGAGCGCGTCCTCGGGCGCCTCGGGCAGCTCGTAGAACGCTGCCGAGTACGTCCCGCGCGACGCTCGCCGGAACGCCTTCGGATCGGCCGCGTCGAACATGTTGAGGACGAAGTCGGCGTCGGCGACGTCGTCGACGGCTCGGAACTCGTCCCGCTCGAACTGCTTCCCGACCTCGCGCACCCACTCCTCGTGCGCGGGCGAGGTCGCGGTTCCCCAGATCGCGTACGTGCGCACGGCCCCGGGAGTCTATCTCCCGCCCGGCGGGCTACCGGAAGAGGTCGCGCTCGGACGGCATCACGAGGTCGGCGCCGCGACCGTCGCCGCTCGGGCCGAGCCCGCGCACGATCGCCGCGGGCACGCCGTCGACCTTCCCCATGACGAGCTCCGCCGCGCCCGCGACCTCGTCCGCGACGGCGATCTGCGTCGCGTGGAGCTCGTAGCCGACCGAGTCGCGCGTCCCCCGCAGGTCGAGGAGCGCGGTCATGCCGGCGACGCCGAGGGCGACGTCGGTCGTCCCGGTCCGCCACGCTCGCCCGAACGAGTCGGAGACGACGACCGCGACCTCGTGGCCGCCGAGCGCGCGGACGCGGTCGCGGAGGCGGCTCGCGGAGGCGTCGGGGTCGAGCGGCAGCAGGACGACCGTGCCCGGGCCTTTCGCGTTCGACGAGTCGACGCCGGCCGAGGCGCACACGAACCCGTGACGGGTCTCGGCGATGACGAGCGGCGGCCGCGAGCGGACGACGCGGCGGGACTCGCGAAGCATCACCTCCACGCGCCGGGGGTCGTCCCCTGCGGCGAGTTCGCGCGCCTCGGACGAGGGCTGGACCTCGTCGAGGCGGACGACCCGTCCTTCTTCCTTCGACACCGCCTTCTGCGCCACGACGAGCACGTCGTGCTCGACGAACCCACCCGCGCGGCCGGCGGCCTCGACGAGGAGCGCGGCGAGATCGTCCCCCTCCTCGATCTCGGGGATCCCGAGGAGCGGGATGACCCGGATCTCGCCCGTCACCCGAGGCCCGTGACCTTGAGGCCTGCGTGCACGCGGTAGCGCTTGTTCACGCTCACCAGGACCGCGGTCAGGCCCTCGAGGGCTCGGGCGCTCGCGAGCGGCCCCGCGTCCACCGCACGACCCGCGGTGACCTGCTCGGCGAGGTCGAGCGCGAGGGTCTTCGCACGAGCGTCGTCGCCGCACACGAACGCGTCCTCGTCCGGCGCCTCCTCCCCGCCGAGGCTCGACGCGGCCAGCGAGTGCAGGCCCGCCACGACCGGGCCGTCGAGCTGGGCCTGGATGCGCTCGGCGAGCGCGGTCGCGTCCGTGCAGGGGAACACGCCCTCGGGCGTGACGCGCAGCTCCGAGGCGACCGAGAGCACCGGCGTCGTGCCGATTGCCTCCCGCAGGCTGCGGGCGGTGTCGAGCACCGCATCGGCCTTCGTCGCGAGGATGACGAGATCCGCGCCGCGCACGGCGACGTCGTTCGCGGCTCCGTCCACACCGATCTCCGCCGCGGCCGCCGCCGCCCGCTCGGCGTCGCGGGAGCCGATCACGACCTCGTAGCCCGCTGCGTCCCGGAGCCGCGTCGCGAGCGCCGTGCCGAACGGCCCGGTGCCGCCGACGACCGCTACGCGCACGCCGCCTCCAGCACGCGCTCGGCGAGGCGGCGCGCACCGTCGCGGTCCCTCATCAGCGTCGGGGCGGCAACGAGCTCGACCGGGGCCTCCGCAGGCGCGTCCGCCTCGTCGATCACGAGCACGTCGATCAGGCCCTCGAGTGCGCAAGTCACGTGAGCTGGTGTCGTGCCGCCGGCCATGCGCAGGAGCATACGGTCGAGGGGGCCCGTGACCGCCCTGCCGCCGACGAGCGGGCTCACGGCGACGCACCGCACGCGCCGCGACGCGAGCGCCTCCCGGATCTCGGGCACGGCGAGGATCGGCCCGAGCGAGAGGTACGGGTTGCTGGGGGCGAGGAGGATCGCCGTGGCGTCGCGAAGCTCCTCGAGGACGCCGGGGGCCGCGCTCGCTACACCTGCACCGTCGTACACGACGTCGTCGACCTCGTCCCGGTGGCCGCGACCGACGAACCACTCCTGGAACGGGAACGTGCCCGCCGGGGTGACGACCTGCGTGCGGAGGCGGTCGTCGGTCGCGGGCAGGATCCGCGTCCGCAGCCCCGCACGTCCGGCAAGCTCCGCGGTGATCTCGGAGAGACTCCTGCCCTCGCGCAGGGCGTGCGTGCGCACGAGGTGGAGCCCGAGGTCGAGGTCGCCGAGCCGGAACCAGTCCTCCCCGCCCCACGCCCCGGCGGCCGCGAGCGCGTTCCACGTCTCCTCGGCGCGTCCCCAGCCGCGCTCCTCGTCGAGGAGCCCCGCGAGGGCGTAGAGGAGGCTGTCGAGATCGGGCGAGACGTGCATCCCGAGCACCTCGACGTCGTCCCCGACGTTGCCGACGACGGTGAGCTCGCCCGGACCGAGCGCGTCCTGGAGCCCGCGCGCGAAGCGCGCTCCGCCGCCGCCGCCCGAGAGGAGGACGACGTTCAAGTCGTGACGGCGAGGAGCGCCTGCGTGCGCGAGCCGAGCGGCAGCACGAGCCGCTCGAGGTCCGTCGGCAGAGTCCACGTCGTCCGCGAGCTCGGGGATCGCGACCGTCGCGAACGGCGCGTGCGTGCGGAAGCGCTCGGCGCTCCCGGGCCCGTACAGCGGCGCGAACACGGACGGATCGGGCAGCGAGAGCGCGTTCGTCGTCCCGTCCTCGGCCTCGACGAGCGCGAGGCCGGAAGCCGCGAGCCGGGCGATCGCAGCCGGGGTCGCGCAGGGAGGTCGGCGTTGACGACGAGCGCGTGGTCGTCCACGCCTGCGAGGCCGGCGGCGACCGCGGCCCCGAGGCCCTCGCCCGGGTCGGGGACGTGCCCGGCTCCGGGCGGGACGACGGCTGGATCGTCGGTCACGACGAGCACGCCCCCGACCTCCTGCGCGGCCGCGACGACGTCGCCGAGCATCGCGACCGCCGCGGCAGCGCGAATCCGCGCGGGAAGGCGCGACTTCGAGTCGCCGCGGTACGGGACGACGATCGTCGGCACGCGCGAAGCGTACGCGCGAGCGCTAGGCGGCGTCCGAGACGCCCGCGTCCTCGAGGGGAAGGTCGATGTCGACCTGCCCGACCTCGCTGCCCGGCCCCGAGGTCGACCACTCGTGCACGTCGAACCAGTGCGACTCCCGCAGCGCGTCGCAGACCTCGGAATCGGTGTGGCCGGGGTTGAAGACGTGGTTCTCGAGGTCGCAGCAGATCTCGACGTCGCCGAGCGAGACGTGCGTGACGCTCGCCAGCACCTCGGCGGGGAGCTGCGCCTCGGCGACGGTGTAGTGCTTGAACTGGAGGTCCGGTGCGAGCTCCATCAGCTCGGGCCAGTCGGGGCAGGTGCGTGCGGTCATCAGGTCGCTCTCTTCTCCTCCAGTATCCACCTCCCTTCAAAGCGCACGACGCCCCGTTCGTCGCCCCCCGGATAGACCACGAACACCAGTGCGTCGTCGAGCCAGTGGTAGAGGCGCTCGCCGCTCTCGTCCGTGAGCCCGAGCCGGAGGTGGAAGCGGCCGTCCGCGAGCGGCAGCGAGCCGATGTCGTAGCGCACCGTGCGCGCGCCGTTTCCCGCCGCCCAGCCCAGCTCGCGGAGACCCACCGACTCGCCCGCGACGAGCGTGCCCGCGTCGTCGCGCACCTCGAGCTGGAGCCGTGGCGGCGGGACGCCGTCCGGGGTCTCGACCTCGACGCGGAGCGAGAACGGCTCGCCCGACAGGAACTGGAGCCGCTCGCCGCCCTCCTGCCCGACGAGCGCGGCGGACGCGATCGTCGCCTCGCCGGAGCCCCACTCGCGGAGGCCTGCGCCGCGCTCCGCGGGATCGAGCTCGTCCGCGAGCGCGCGCCGGTAGCGCGTCACGGCCTCGCGCGTCGGGCCGTCGAAGGCGACGCGCCCGTGGTCGAGCAGCACCGAGCGCTCGCACAGCCGCTCGACGGCCGCGGCGTCGTGGGAGACGAAGACGATCGTGCCGCCCTCCTGCTTGAACCGGAAGATGCGGCCGAAGCACTTCCGCTGGAAGGCCTCGTCGCCGACGGCGAAGACCTCGTCGAGCAGGAGCACGTCCGCGTCGAGGAACGCCGCGATCGCGAACCCGAGCCGCATCGTCATCCCCGAGGAGTACGTCCGGACGGGGCGGTCGATCGCGTGCTCGAGCTCGGCGAAGGCGACGATCTCGTCGAAGCGCTCGCGGATGTCGGCGCGGCGAAGCCCCTGGATCGCGCCGTTCAGGAAGACGTTCTCGCGGCCGGAGAAGTCGAGATGGAAGCCCGCCCCGAGCTCGAGCAGTGAGCCGATCCTCCCCTCCGCGCGCACCGTCCCGGACGTCGGCTTGATGATCCCGGCGATCAGCCGCAGGAGCGTCGTCTTGCCCGACCCGTTGCGACCGATGAGGCCGACGGCCTCCCCGCGCGCGACGTCGAGCGAGACGTCGTGCAGGGCCCAGACGTCGGTCGGTGCGGCGCGGCCGCGTTGCACGAAGAGGTCCTTCAGCGTCCGCGCCTCGCGCGCGTGGATCCTGAACCGGCGCGAGACGCCTTCGACGCTGATCTCGCCGGGTTCCATCGCTGGACCTACACTAGAGGTCGATGCGTACGGGCGACGAGGACGCGGAGCGGTTGTCTTCAGGGATCTTCGCGCGGCCCGGATCCGTGCGTCAGCGGATCCGGGCCTTGCGCTGAATGCAGCGCGTCGGCGAGCACGCCGTGCCCGTGGGGCCGCTCGCCGTCCGCTGGCTCGCGCACGAGGTCGAGGAGCCGCGGGCCGGGGTGGCCGGGCGTGCCCGGCTTCGGCTCGAGAACGCCGGCTCGGCTCCCTGGCGCTCGCGCGGCAAGGGGGGCGTGCAGGTCGCCTACCACTGGCTCGACCCCCTCGGCAACCCGATCGTCTGGGACGGCCTCCGCACGCCGCTCCCGCACCCGGTCGAGCCGGGCGCGACCGTCGAGCTGGACGTGCCGGTGCTCGCACCGCGGCCTCCCGGGACGTACCGGCTCGCGTTCGACCTCGTCGAGGAGCGCCGGTTCTGGTTCCAGGAGGTGGGATCGGTGCCGCTCGAGCTCCCCGTCGACGTCCGGCCCCGGATCGCGGAGCGGCGGCTCGACGTCGTCGTCCACGGAGGCCCGGACGCGGAGACCGAGGCGGCGTTGGCGGTTCAGGAGGAGCCCATCGTCTCCGAGGGTGCCGTCGCGGTCGCGCACCTCGTGCCCGGCGCCGTGCCCGCGCCCGACTGGTCGCGTCTCGTGCTCGACGCGCACGCCGAGGGCTACGCCGCGGTCGGCGGCGCGCTCGAGGTCGAGGGCCGCGGCGAGCGCACACGCTTCGCCCACTGGGCGCCCGGGGGCGGGCGGAACCCCCGCTTCGCGCACCCCTTGCTCCTCCCCTCGCTCCTCGACGGGCTCGAGCCGACACCGCACCGGGAGCTCCCCGCTTTCGCCGGAGACGATGCGCTCTTCGAGGGTCGAGCGGTGATCAGACTTCGACGGCGATCCGGTCGTCCGACCGGCTGAAGACGAAGGCGCCGAACGCCAGCGCAACCGCGGCGGCGACCACCGTGTAGATCGTGTCCCCCGCTGCCGGCAGCTCGCCGTCGAAGAGAGCGGCCCGCATCGCCTCGATCGGCGGGGTCAGGAAGTTGACCCAGTGGAGGACGAACTCGAGGGCCGGGTACTCGTCCACACCCGGGAGCTGGTCGAGGCTGTAGAGGACGGGGGTCAGGAAGAACCACGGCAGGAGGAGCGCCTGCAGGAGGTGCTCGACGTCGCGGTAGAGCGCGTTCAGCGACGCGACCGCGAGCGCGAAGCCGGCGACGACGCACGCGAAGAGCGCGCCGAGCGGGAAGGCGAGCCAGACGGTGTCGCGTGCCTCCGGGACCTGCCACAGGCTCAGCGCCACGACGACCGCGAGCATGACAGCGAAGCTGACGAGGTTCGTTCCCACGATGGACAGCGGGACGAGCTGGCGCGGGAATCGCACCTTGCGGATGAGGTTCGCGTTCTCGAGCAGGCTGCGGGAGGCCGCCTGCGCGGCGGTCGCGAAGAAGACCCAGGCCGGGAGCCCGCAGAGAAGGAAGAGCCAGTAGTCGTCGCTTCCCACCTCGGCGACCCTCCACAGCACGGAGAAGACGAGCAGGTAGACGCCCATGAGGACGAGCGGGTGCAGCAGCGACCACGCCAGGCCCAGGAAGGAGCCCCGGTACTTGGCGCGCAGATCGCGGCGGAAGAGGCTCCCGAAGAGCTCGCGATAGCGGATTACATCGGCGTAAACGCTCACGGAAGGAGTCTAGGGCGGCAGCCCGCTGCTCTACGCTTTCCGAGCTGTGGATGCGATCGTGGCGATCGCCGCGTTCCCTGTGACCGTCGCGGTGCTCTGGGCCCTCCTCCGCTCGCCGGCCGGCGCGCGGCTCGTCGCCGTCCCGACGGGGGAGCGCTGGCATGCCGAGGCGACGCCGACGTTCGGCGGCGTCGGCATCTACGCGGGGTTCCTCGCAGGCGTGCTCGTCGCGCTCGCGGTCGGAGCAGTCGAGTGGAGCGGCGAGCTCGGCGGCATCCTCGCGGGCGTCACGCTGCTCTTCGTCGCAGGGCTCGTCGACGACCTCCGCCGCCTGAGCCCCCTCGCGAAGCTCGCCGCCCAGATCGCCGCCGGCGTGATCGTGCTCGCGAGCGGGCTCGAGGTCGAGATCGTCGGCAACGACGTGCTCGCGTGGGGCATCGGGCTCCTCTGGCTCGTCGGGATCACGAATGCCTTCAACCTGCTCGACAACATGGACGGTCTCGCGGCGACGCTCGCGGCGATCGCGTGCGCGTACTTCGCGATCGACGCGGTCACCGAGCACGAGTCGGAGACCGTGCTCGTCCTCTCCCTCGCGCTCGGGCTCGCGTGCGCCGGCTTCCTGCCCTTCAACCTGCGCCCGCGGCGGGGCGCGGTCCTGTTCATGGGCGACTCGGGGAGCCAGGTGCTCGGATTCGGGCTCGCGACGCTCGCGCTCGCCTCCAGCTGGACGGTCGCCGGGACGACGACGGCGACGATCCTGCTCCCGCTCCTCGTCCTCGCGGTGCCGATCCTGGACACGACGCTCGTCACGCTGAAGCGGCTCGCCGAGCGGAGGCCCGTGACGCAGGGCGGGCGCGACCACACCTCGCACCGGCTCGTGTACTACGGGCTCTCGGAAGCGAAGGCGGTGCTGCTGCTCGCGCTCGTCGCGGCGGCGATCGGCGCCACGGCGCTCGCCTACAACGTCCTCGACAACGGGCGGCTGACGGCGCTCGGCGTCCTCGTCACCTTCGTCCTCCTCGTCCAGTTCGCGAGCTTCCTCAGCGACCTCGAGGAGCGCTCCCGCGCCGGGACCGTCGAGGGGCCGGAGCCGTCGCTCTGGCGCGCGCTCGTGTTCGAGCCGCGCCGGCTCGTCGAGGTCGTCGTCGACTTCCTCGTCATCTGCGGCTCGTTCCTCGCCGCGTACCTGCTCGTCGTCGGAGGCAGCGGCACGGAATACGAGCGCTCCGTGTTCCTCTCGGCCCTCCCGATCCTGCTCGCCACGCGCTACGTCTTCTTCGTCGCTCTCGGCGTGTACCGGAGGGTGTGGCGCTTCGCGACCGCGCGGGACGTGCTCCCGATCGCGATCGGCTGCGCCGGGTCGGCGGTCGTCTCCTACGCCGTCCTCGTCGCGCTGCGGCCGATCGGCTCCTTCCCGGCCCTCGAGATCTTCGTCGTCGATGCCGTCCTCGCGACCGTGCTCGTCGGCGCCTCGCGGCTCACGCTGCGGCTCCTCCCCGAGCTGCAGGGGCATCGCCGCCACCGCCGGCGCGTGCTCGTCGTCGGCGCGGGCGCCTCGGGCCGCGCCCTCGCGCGCGAGCTCAGGGAGAGCCACGAGGCGCGGGTCGTCGGGTTCCTCGACGACAACCCGCGCGTCCGCCGGCGCCGGATCCTCGGGATCACGGTCGTGGGGAGCACCGACGAGGCCGACCGCGCCATCGCGAGCACGCGGGCCGAGGAAGTGCTCGTCACGATCCCGGACGCCGCGCCCGAGCGGCTCGACGCCGTCGTGCGCGCCTCGGAGGCAGCGGGCGTCCCGTGCCGGATGGTCCGGAGGCACACCGAGTTCTCGGCAGCCGAGCCGGTCGAGGCGTCGCTCACGTGAGCTCCGTACCCGCCGCTGCGAGGCCGCAGCGCCTCGATCTCTTCGCCCGCTTCCAGACGGCGACGCCCCTCCTCGTCGTCTACTTCGCGCTGGCGGCGCTGTACGCGTGGCAGGCCTCGCGCCATCCGGTGCCGACGATCTTCACCGACGAGCTCGAGCTGACGCAGCTCTCGCGCGCGATCGCCGAGACGGGAGAGCCGGCGCGCCGGGGCGAGCCGTACGGGATCGCGACGCTCGTCGCCTATTTCCTCGCACCGGTCTGGTGGCTCGCGTCGACGTCGACGGCGTATGCAGCCGCGAAGCTCCTGCTCGTCCTCGCGATGACGGCGACGGTCTTCCCGGCGTACGCACTCGCACGCCTCGTCGTCTCGCGCTGGTACGCGCTCGCAGCGGCCGGCGGGGCGACCGCGGTCCCCGCCCTCGCGTACTCCACGATCATCGTCGAGGAGCCGCTCGCCTACCCGATGTCGACGCTGACGCTCTGGCTCGTCGCGCGGGCGCTCGCGAGCCCGAGCTGGATGCGGGTGGCGGTCGCGGGTACCACCGCCGTCGCGGCTGCGCTCACACGCACGCAGCTTGCGATCCTCCTCGTGGTGCTCGGGCTCGGCCTGCTCTGGCTCGGCTGGGACTCCGCCCGCGTCCGCGCCTGGCGCTCGGAGTGGTCGCGCTGGGACTGGGCCGGCGCGGTGACGCTCGTCGTGGGCGCCGCGCTCGGATTCGGCGCGTTCTTCGGCCACTACTCGACGAGCTGGCGCAACACGACCGGCTTCTACAAGGAGCGGATCTTCGACCACAGCGTGTGGGCGATGGGCGCGCTCGCGATCGGAATCGGGATCGTCCCTATGGTCGTCGGGATCGCGGCGCTCGCGCGGCCGAAGGACGAGCCGCGCGACCCGCGGACGCGGGCGTTCGTCGTCACGAGCGTGGCCGCACTCGCCGTCTTCCTCGGCTACGCGGGGATCAAGGGCGCGTACATCTCGACAGTCTTCGCAACGCTCGTCGTCGAGCGGAACGTCATCTACCTCGCCCCGGTGCTGTACGCGGCGACGGCACTCGCGATCGAGCGCGGCGTCGGGCGTGGCTGGGCGATCGCGGGGGCGGCAGCCTTCACGCTCTTCGTCGTCGCCTCGACGCCGCTCCACCTCGAGAACTACCCGTACTACGAGGCGCACGGGCTCTCGATCGCCGCGTTCGCGAACCGCGAGCTCTCGTGGCCTGAGGGGCGGATCGAGACCGGCCTGCTCGTCGTCTGCGGCCTCGCGCTCGCCTTCGTCGTCGCGCTCCGCTACCTGCGGCGCGGATCGGGCGCCTACCGCGTGCTCGCCGGGACGGCCGCCGTCTTCGTCCTCGCGTGGACCCTCACTGCGCAGGTCTACGCGGCCGAGGGCGAGCGCGACCTCTCGACCCGGGTCGCGAGGAACCTGCCCTCCCCGTACGACTGGGTCGAGGAGGAGACGGGCGGCAAGTCCGTCGTCGTCGTCGGCCAGCAGGTGGCCGACCCGACCAACGTGTGGCTCACCGAGTTCTTCAACCCGTCCATCCGGAAGATGTGGAGCCTGGACGGCACGGCACCCGGCCCGGGTCCGATCCTCACGCCCGACCTCCTCGCGGCGGACGGGACGCTGACGCCGCCGCCGGCGACGGACTACGCGCTCGGCATCAACGGCGTGGAGCTCCAGGCCCCGATCGTCGAGCGGCGCGGCACGACGACGCTGTACCGGCTCGACGGCGGTCCCCTGAAGCTCGCCTCGGCCGTCACCGGCCTCTACTCCGACGGCTGGATCGGCGACCGCGACGGCAACGGCGTCGCCGAGGCCGCCTACACGCGCTACGACGTATCCCGCGACGGCCCCGGGTTCGCGCTCGTCAAGCTCTCCCGCGTTGCCTGGTGCGGCGGCGACGTGCCCGGGAAGGCGACCGTCCGCATCGGCCCGGTCGCGATCGGCGAGGACCGGCAACCGACCCTCACCGACGTCACGGAGACCCAGGTGAAGACCGTCCATCAGTGCGTGACGACCCCGTTCCTGCTCCCGGCGCCGAACGTCCCCTGGCGCGTCGAGGTGACGATCGAGCCGACGTTCTCGCCGCACGACCTCGACCCGGAGAACTCCGACCGGCGCCAGCTCGGCGCGACGATGGACGTCGGGTTCCGGCCGCTGTTCGGCGGTTAGCCGCGGGAAGCGGCGACCAGGTAGCTGAAGCGCACGCGGAGAGCGAGCCGGGCGATCGGGCCCGACCGCTCGAGGGCGGTCGCGAGCCCGACGAGGAGTCGCGGGAGCGCGACCGTCTGCGGGACGAAGAAGGGGCGGACCTCGACGCGGCCGACGCCCGCCGCACGCAGGTCGGCGACGACGGCGTCGAGCGGGTACTGGCGCGGGTTCAGGTCGAAGACGAGCTTTTTCTCCGTGAAGCCGACGACGTGCCGGAAGAAGGCGCGGCGGTCGCGCGCGTAGTAGATCGCGCGGAAGACGGTCGTCGCCGCCACCGGAGCCGGAGGCACGTAGTCGTTGAGGTCGCCGACGTCGACGGCCGCGCGGTCGCCGAGGCGACGGCGCGCTTCGGCCGCCATCTCCGGTGTCGAGTCGACGCCGCGATAGCGGAGCCCGCGCTCGAGCAGAACGTCGCCGAGCCCGCCGTCGCCGCACGCCAGGTCGAGCACCTCGTCGCCCGGCTCGAGGAGCGGACCGAGAGAGACGACGAGGTCGGCGCGGTGGGCGAGATACGCGCGCGCGTCGGCGTACGCTCGCTCCGTCCATTCCTCGGCCTGGCGGGCGTACTGCTCCCGCTCGCTCATGGGAACGGGGTTCCCCCCGCGACCGCGGGCGAGAGGTGAGCGGTGCTCACAGCGCGAGCAGCCGCTCCGGGTGCTTGCGCACGAACCGCGCCATGCCGCGCGCATGCCAGAGCGTGTGCCGCGAGAGGAATCGCTTGTCGATGACCGCCGCGTAGTCGTGCGTCACGACCGCTGCCGGCACGTACCAGCGCTCCCAGCCGGCCCGCATCGCCCGGTAGCAGAGATCGATGTCCTCGACGTAGTGCCGGTAGCCCGCGTCCCAGCCGCCGATCTCGTCGAGCATCGCCCGCCGCATGAGCAGGAAGGCCCCGAGCAGCCAGTCCGCCTGCACGGGCTTCGTCGGACGGTCGTCGAGCTCGTAGTGGTCGCGCTGGGAGTAGGTCCCCCGGAAGCGGCGGAGCGGCGTTCGGCGGACGATGGTGCCGCCGACCGTCGGAAAGCGGCGCCGCGAGGGCTGCCAGCTCCCGTCCGGCCAGCGGATCTCGGGACCGGCGATCCCGCACCGGGCGTGCGCGTCCGCGAAGGCGACGAGCACCTCGACCGCGCCCGGCTCGGCGAGCGCGTCCGGGTTCGCCGCGAGGACGTACTCGCCGGAGGTCGCGGCGATACCGAGATTCACGTTCGCCGAGAGCGTGAGCGGCCGCGGGTTCTCGACGACGCGCACGCCCTCGGGCGAGGTCTCCGGCCGAGCCGGGGACGTTCGCCACGACGACCGCCTCGTCGACCTGGGGCAGGAGGGCCGGGAGCGACTCGCGCAGCTCGGCCGCGTGGCCGTGCGAGACGACGACGGCAGACACCTTCACGGGCCGAGTATCTCCCGGTACGCGGCGAGCGTCCGCTCGGCGGCCGCGCGCCAGCTGAACGCCCGAGCCCGCTCGAGCCCCGCCGCGACGAGCTGCTCGCGCTCCTCGATCGCGCGCCGGATCCCCTCCGCGAGCCGCGTCTCGGGGACGAGCACGGCGGCGTCGCCGGCGACCTCCTGCAGTGCCGGCTCGGGGACGGCGACGACCGGCGTCCCACACGCCATCGCCTCGAGCACGGGCAGCCCGAAGCCCTCGTAGCGCGACGACTGCACGAGGCAGGCCGCGCCGCGGTACAGCTCTGCGAGTCGGTCGACGTCGACGTATCCCTCCAGCCGGGCGCCCCGCCGGCTGAGCGTGGCGGCGAGCGACGCGTCCTTCGCAGGCCCCGCGATCCTGAGCGGGAGCCCGGCCGCGCGCGCCGCCTCGAGCGCCGCGAGCTGGTTCTTGCGGCGCTGGATGGCACCGACCGAGAGGACGTAGTCGGCCGGCACGATCTCGCCCGGCCCCGGCGGCCGGAACGCCGGGTCGACGCCGTTCGGGGTCACGACGATGCTGCCGCCCGCGACGCCGTAGAGCTCGACGAGGTCGTGCCGCGACCGCTCCGAGACGGTGACGACGAGCGCGGCGCGACGAACCGAGCGGGGGACGACGCGGCGGAAGACGAGCCGGTCCTTCCACCCCATGAGCTCCGGCGCGCGCGCGAAGGACAGGTCGTGCACCGTCACGACGCACGGGCAGGGCGCGCGCAGGGGCACGGCGTACTGCGTGTGGCAGAGGTCCGCGCCGAGCCGCTCGAGCAGGCGCGGCAGCGTCCAGGCCATCCGCAGCTCCTGGGACCGCGTGCGGAGCTCCACTGCTTCCACGCCGCCCGGCACGAGGTCCGGCCTGCGCGTGACCGCGGTCAAGCGGATCCCCGCGCCCGGAGCGAGCGGCGCGAGCTCGCGGAGGAGGTTCCGCACGTACGTCTCGTCCCCTGTGCGCTCCCTTCCGAGGACGTCGGCGTCCACGACGACGAGCGCGCTCATGGACCGACCGTCGGCCTACGAGCGGGGAGGGGTGTGGGGAACCGGGAGGTTCCCGACGCTCTCGGGAAGAAGGGGGCTTCGCGGGAGGAAACATGGCTTCCGGTCGCCAGTTCCCCGGCGACCGCGAGCCGGAGGCGAGCGGTGCTCACGCGAGCTCCTTCCACAGCGCCTCGACCGCGTCGGCCGAGGCGGCCCACGTGAACTGCGCCGCGCGCGCGAGGCCGAGGGCGACGAGCTCCCTACGCCGTGCGTCGGCCTCGGCGATCCCCGCGGCGAGCGCCTCCGCGCTCGCGGGGTCGGCGAGGACGCCCGCACCTCCGGCAACCTCCTCCATCGCCGTTCCCGACGAGGTCACGACCGGCGTCCCGCACGCCATCGCCTCGAGCACGGGCAGCCCGAAGCCCTCGTACAGAGACGGGTAGAGGACGCAGCGCGCGCCGCGGTAGAGCGCGGCGAGCTCGCCGTCCGGCACCTCGCCGACCCAGCCCGAGACCTCGACGCCGCCCCAGCCACGAGCACCGACGACGCGCAGCTCCACGCCGGCGAGGCGAGCCGCCTCGACCGCCAGTGCCAGGTTCTTGCGCGGCTCGAGGGTCGCGACCGCGAGCACGTAGTCGCCCTCCGCCCGCGGCCCTTCGCGGGTGAAGATTCCGTCCACGCCGTTCGGGACGACCCGCACCCGCTCTGCGCCGACCCCGGTGAGCTCGACGACCTCGCCCTTCGTGAACTCCGAGACCGCGACGACGGCGCTCGCCGCGCGCAGGACCCTCCGCAGCCCGGCCCGCCCGTACTGGCGGTGCCAGCGCGGGAATGCCTCGGGGAAGCGGAGGATCGCGAGGTCGTGGACCGTGACCACGACCGGGACCTCTGCCCGCGCCGGCCCGCGGAAGGTCGCGCAGTGGAGGAGGTCGAGCCCGCGCGCGCGGCGCGCGAGGCCCACCGGGTACCAGAGCGCGTCGCGGGCGACGCTCGAGACGCGGCCGGGTCCTCCGAAGGTCAGGAGCTCGAGGTCGAGCCCAGGGCGCCCGCGGAGCGCCTGCACGAGCCCGCGCACGTGCCGTGCCGTGCCCGCCCGCGTCTGCACGAGCGGCGAGACGTCGACTCCGACCCTCACCCCGGGGCCCCTGCGAGCGAACGTGCGGTTCGCCGCACCGCGTCCTGCGGCTCCGGATAGCGCAGCAGCGCGACCGCGTCCTCCTCCGAGCACCAGCGGTGTCCCACGTGCTCGTCGTCGAGCGCCGGCTCCCAGCCGGCCGGCGCCTCGGCGGCGAACGCGGTCACGGCGATCTCGGTCACATCCGCCTCGAAGCGCTCCCGGACCTCCGGCGGCTCGTCCGCGAGCGCGTACGCGTACGTGCGCCCGAGCGACGTCACCTCTGCGGCGAGCCCGGTCTCCTCGACGAGCTCCCGCCGGGCGGCGGACTCGGCGTCCTCCCCCTCCTCGAGCGCCCCGGCGACGACGTGCCAGTACCCCTGGCGCTCGGGAGAGCGTTCGAGGACGAGGAACTCCACACCCTCCGCTCCCGCCCGGTGGACGACGACGAGCGCCTCCTCCGGCCGCCTCACCGGGCAGCCTCCTCGTAACCGCGGAGGAAGATCTCGCCGACGGCGCGCCAGGTGAACGCCTTCGCGTGCTCGAGGCCCGCGGCGGACAGGCGCTCGCGATCCCCGAGCGCGCGCTCCACCGCCGCGGCGATCGCGACCGGGTCCTCGGGCTCGGCACGGACGGCGGCGTCCCCGCTCGCCTCGTCGAGCGAGGGATGGGCCGAGGAGACGACCGGGCAGCCGCAGGCCATCGCCTCGATGACCGGGATCCCGAAGCCCTCGAAGCGAGAGGGATAGACGGCGACCGCGGCGCCGCGGTAGAGACGGGCGAGCTCGTCGTCGGTGACGAACCCGAGCCGTCGGATCCGGGAGTCGTCCAGGAAGGGCTGCTCGCCCCAGCCCTCGGCGCCGACCACCGCGAGCAGGACGTCCCCCGGGAGGAGCCGATGGGCCTCGACGAGGGTCTGCAGGTTCTTGCGCGGCTCGAGGGTGGCGACGGTGAGCAGGTACGGAGCGCCGAGGTCGCCGGCCGGCCCCTCCGGCCGGAAGACCCCCTTCACCGCCGGGCGGGCGACCCTCACCCGCTCCGGATCGATCTCGAGCGTCGCGACGACGTCCCTCCCGGTGTACTCGGAGTTCACGTAGACGACGTCGCAGGTGCGCGCCGCGTTCCGGTACTTGCGCGTGTGCATCGAGCGGGTCCTCGCGGTGGCCCACTCGGGATGATGGAGCGGGACGAGGTCGTGGATCGTCGTCGCTCGGACGCCGGCCCGCTGCGGCGGGAACATCCAGTCGCTGAAGTGGAGGACGTCCACGTCGCCGAGGAGACGTTCGGCGGAGGGGCGGCCGAGCCCGCTCCAGGCGGTGCGGACGGCGTGCGAGAACGGGAGCCGCCACGTCCGCAGCTCGACGTCGATCCCCTCGAGCGCGGCGCGGATCCGATCCGGGCCGCGAAGGCTCGTCGGCGCGAACGCGACGACCTCGTGCTCGGCCCCCACCACCTCGACGAGGCCGGCGAGCGAGCCGCGGATGTAGTTCCCGATCCCGAGCAGGGGGTGCGAGAGCGGGGAGACGTCGAAGGCGATCCTCATCGGGACGCGGCCGACGAGACATAGCGGAAGCGGTCGAAGTGGGCGCCGAGGACGCGGTCGTCGTCGCTCACACCGGCGCTGACCTCCGACGGGATCGCGGTCGGCGAAACCGTGAACGCGACCTTGCACTCGTCCTCGCCCGGGGACGGCGCGAGCGGAACCGAGAGCGCAGCACGCCCGCCGGCCGGCAGTCGGACCCGGCCGATCTCCTTCCCACCCGCACGCGCGACGACGGTCTGGGGCTCGACGAAGAGCGCGCCGTCGCTCGAGAGGTCGACGACGAGACGTCCGGGGGCGCACAGCCGACGGACGTACGTGACCTCCTTCCCCGACCACGTCTCGCTCGGGTAGAGCCCGTCCACGCGCGTCGCCGACACGAGCGGGGCGCTCACCCGCCAGAGCCGGATGCCCCACCCGAGGTCGAAGGCGATCGCCCGCCCCGCGGGCTCGAAGGTCGCGTCGGCCAGCAGGTACTCGTCTGTGACGGGCTCGCCGCCGGGAAGCGTCACGGCTCCGGTGCGCGGGTCGATCGTGACCCGGGTCTCCGGGAGCGTTCCCGGCGTGGGAGCGTCCACGTAGTACACCGGACCCACGCCGCGGCTGAAGAACTCGTTCAGGTTCACGGTCAACCGGTCCGTCCGCCCCGTCCAGAGGAAGGCAGCGGTGGCGCCGTCGGGGAGCGCACGGTCGACCCAGTCCCGGTGTGGCGCGCGGATCCCCTGGAAGAGAACACCCTGCGAGAATTGCTCGAAGCCGTGCGCGCCCCACCAGATCGGCCTCAGTGACACGGCCCAGAGGCCGAGGACGAGGAACGGGAGGACGAGCGCGAAGCGGCGCGGGACGAACAGGAACGCGGCGGCGAGGAGCATGCCGAGGGTGAGCGCGGCAGTCGCGATCCACTCCTCGCCTATCCGGTCCTGGAGCGACCAGAGCGGGAGCAGCATCAGCGTGTCCGAGATCGCGGAGGTCGTCAGGAAGCGGTCGAACGGAATCGCGAGCAGGACGAGCGCGCACGCGGCCGCCGCAGAGACGGAGACAACGAGCGGACGCGGCGCGCCGCGTTCGACCCAGGCGAGGAGGGCGATGAGGAAGAGCGGCGCGAGGTAGAACATGTTCCGTTCCTCGATCCGCTCGGCGAAGACGGAGGCGAACGCAGCGACGACGGGTACGACGCAGGCCGTCAGCGCGAGGGTGGCCGCGAGGAACGCCTGCAGCTGCCGGTCGAGCGAGCGGGCGCGCGCGACGAGGACGATGGTGGCCGCAACCGGGACGACGAGCACGTAGAGGACGAGCTCGGCGACGTGCCACGCGAGGTACCGCAACACCTCCTCGAGCGCGTAGTCCGCCTCGCCGACCGGCTCGTACGCGCCGAGGAGGTCCTGGGGCGATCTCCCGGTGACGAGCTTCACGGCGAGCGCGAGCGCGCCGAGCGCGACGAAGCCGCCGAAGAGCCCGCGGTAGCGCCGGATCGCCTCGCGCGGGCCGAGCCCCTCGAGCACGGCGAGCACGAAGGGCGCGAGGAGGATCGCGGGCACGAACGCGGCCGCCTGGACGCGCGTCGCGAAGGAGAGCGCGAGGAGGCCGACGAGGAGTGCCACACGCACTACCGTCGGCCGCTCGAGCACGAGGACGAGGACGAGCGTGACGAAGAGGAAGAGCGGGTAGAAGACGTTTTCGGTCATGACGGTGCCCGTGTACGCGAGCGAGGGCACCGCGACCGCGAGCACGGCCGCGAGCAGCGCGAGCCACTGCCCGACCACTCTCCGGGCGAGAAAATAGGCGGGGATCGCGGCAAGCGACATGACCGCGCTGTTGATCAGCTTCACCGCCGCGTACGCGTCGACGAGGCCGTCGAACGCGAGGTAGGCGGGGGCGATGACGAGCGGGTACACGATCCCGAGGCCCGGATCGGGCGTGTCGCGGACGAGCGGCTCTCCCGCGTCGGCGAGCCCACGCGCGACCTCGGACCAGAGGATCTCGTCGACGATGATGAACGGCGCCACGATCCCGCCCGCGAGCGTGCCCCGGACGAGAGCCGAGAGGCCGACGATCGCGGCGAGCCAAGCCCAGACTGGGACGCGGCCGAGGCTACGGCGCAAGATCGACCTCGGCGAGGCGCTCGGCGAGCTCAGACGACTCGCGGGTCGCCGGCGCGATGCCGACGTCCGCCGCAGCCTCGCTCACCTCGCGCAGCACCGTGTCGACGATGGCGGGGCCCCCACCCGCCTCCTCGAGCGCGGCCGCGTACCGCTCGGCGACGCGCTCGAGGTCGTGCTCGCGGCGCGCGAGCGCCGCACCCGCTCGCCCCATCTCGGTTCTGACGTCCTCTCGCGCGAGGAGCAGCTCGAGCGCGGCTTCGAGGTCGTCCGTCTCGCGCTCGTCCGCGGGGACCTTCAACGCGACCCCGTCCGGAAGCTCCGAGAACCAACCGACGTCGCTGACGACCAGCGGCTTCCCGAGGGAGAGCGCGCGGATCACGCTGCCCGAGGTCTCGCCCATCGTCGGGTGGCGCAGGTTCACGCACACGTCGGTGCCCGCCATCAGCGCCCAGAGCCGCCGCTCGTCGACCCAGCCCTCCCGCTCGAGGCCCTCGCCGGCCAGCCCGAGGCGCTGGAGCCGGCGGTCGAGGTCGAATCCCGGCGAGGTCGGGCCGACGAGGAGCAGCGTTGCACCGGCATGGCGCTCGCGGGCACGCGTGAACGCGGCGAGGAGCTCCGGGATGCGCTTGCTCGAGTTGACGACACCGAAGCAGCCGACGACGAGCCCGTCGCCGCGTCGCTCCGGCTCGACGTCGGGCACCGGCCACGCGGGGTGCGGGATCACCCAGATCCGCCGGTCGTACCCGGCGGCGCGGGCGAGCGAGGCGACCGTCTCGGAGTGGACGACGAGCCCGGTCGCGTGCTCGAGGACGAACGACGCGAGCGGGAAATCCTCGGGGCGGGACTCCCACAGCGGAGCGATCCGCTTGTCGAGGACACCGTGCGCGAGGAGGCGTCCGACGACACCGTGGTCGCGCTCCATCGCGTCGAGGTAGCCGTGCCCGTCGCGACGGCCGACCGTCATCCCGGCGACGAGGTGGTGCAGGACGAAGTCGTGGAGGACGACGACACCGGGGCGGCGGCGGAGCGCGTCGACGACCCACGCGTGCGCGTCGGGGTTGTTGCCGACGTGGTAGAGGCAGAGGTCGGCGCCGCGCGGCGCGCGCTTCCGCCCGCGCGGCTGCACGACGAGCTCGACCCGCCGCCCGAGGGCGGGGACGAGGAGCGCCGAGTAGTCCGCGACCCCCGTGCGCTCCGGCGGCATCGGCGAGTAGTACGCGACCCTCACGCGAGGAGCCTCTCCACCGCGCGGCTCCAGGTGACGTCCTCCGCGATCGCCTTCCCGGCCCTGCCGAACGACGCCGCCTCGGCCCGGTGGGCGCGCAGCCAGCCCGCCGCGCGCGCGAGCTCGTCCGCCGCGGGCGAGACGACGAGCCCCGTCCGGCCGTCGCTGACGACCTCGAGCGGGCCCCCGGCGTCCGTCGTCGTCAGCACCGGCTTCTCGGAGAGGAACGCCTCGAACGGAACCATCCCGAAGTCCTCGTCCACCGGGGCGTAGAAGACCGCGAGGCAGCGCCCGTAGAGGTCGGCCAGCTCCTCCTCGGAGACGCGCCCCGCGAACCGCGCTCGTCCGTCGAGCGATCTCGCGCGCGCGAGCGCCTCGAGACGGGGGCGGTCCGGCCCGTCGCCGACGATCACGACCTCGAGCGAGGGGTCGAGGGCGGCGGCCTCGAGCAGGAGGTCGATGCGCTTCGCCCGGTCGAGGCGGTTCACGGAGAGCACGAAATCGCCGTACGACTCGCACCGGTACGCGAGCTCCTGCGGAGGGTGCGGGAGCAGCTCGGCCTCGAGGCCCGTGGCGCGCTCGAGCCGGTCGGCGACGTTGCGCGAGGTCGCGAAGAGCCGCGCGGCCTCGCCGAGCGCGACGCGGTCGAGCGCCTGCACCTTCCGCCTCGTCGCCCGGTCCTCGGGGGAGTCCCCGAACTGCCCGAGCTCCGTCCCGTCGAGCTCGTACGCCTGGCGGAACTGGTGCAGGAGCCACACACGCTTGTTGCGATGCCGCACGAGGTACGAGGGGAACTTCGTCGCCACCACGAGGTCGATCGGCCGTCCGTCCGCCTCGTCGAGGTCGAGCAGCCGCCACAGGAACGCCTGGGTGAGCACGCGCGTGCCCGGATACCACTTGAACGGCACCGTGACGAGCTCGGCCTCGTGCCCGTGGTCGACGAGCTCCTCCACGAGCCTGTCGGCCATGATCTCCGCGCCGCCCCGCTCGAAGGGCACCTGCGGCCTGACGACGGCGATGCGCATCGCTATCCCGTGCGGCTCATCACGACGGAAACCCCTGCAGATCCCGCGTTTCCGGCTCCGTCACAGGGCATCGGGGCATTCTATCGGCGGCGTCTGCCGGGTCAGATCCCGCCGAGGCGGCGCCGTACCTCGTCCGGATCAGGCTCGCTGTCCGTGCGCATCCAGGGCTGGAGGCCGCCCCTGAGGACGGCGAACGCGAACAGGTTGGCCTGGCCGGGCAGGACGGTCACGAGCGCGCGCAGCGGCCAGCGCGCGAACCGCCAGGCGCTCTTCCCCGTCGCCTCCAGGACGGACAGCGGCAGCTCGAGCTCCCTGAACCAGAGGAAGCGGTGCTCCCGCTCGGGAGCGGCGGAGCGGATCGTCTTCTCCACCTCGCGCTCGGTCCAGCGGTACACGTAGTTCGGCACTGCGCTGTTCGCGACGCCGCCCGTGCGGAAGCCCTCGGCCGCGACGACCGTCAGCTCGTACTCCTCCGCGACGCCGAGCCGGTTCGCGAGCCGCATCAGCGTCGAGTCGCGCGCCTCGAGCGCCAGCACCCCGACGCGGGACACGCGGTAGAGCTCGAGCAGCGCGCGGTGTGGCGAGCGGCAGTGGTGAAGGGCCGCCGAGACGATCCCGAAGTCGAAGCGCCCGTCTGGGTAGGAGAGCGCCTCCGCGTCCTCGACCTCGCCCCGCGCGGGGTCGAGGTTCGTGAGCGTGACGTTCTCGAAGCCGTGGCTCGCGAGCACCGAGCGGTCGAGCTCGCCTCCGCCCACGACCACCAGCGCGAGGTCACGGCTCAGCACGCCGCGCTCGAGCAGCTCGCCGACGACGCGCCGGTAGAAGCGCTCGCGCTCGACCGGCTCCGTCGCCGGCGCCTCGCTCATGGGGCAACCGTCGTTGCCCTATGAGCGGGGAGGGGTGCGGGGAACCGGGAGGTTCCCCGCGGGGTCGAGAAGAAGGGGGCACGTGGGGGAAACATGGTTTCCCCCACGAACCCGAGCCGGAGGCGAGGGTCGCTCACGCGCTCGGGGCGCGCTCCGAGCGGAGCCGGTCGACCTCCGCCTGGAGCCGGTCGACCTGCTCCTGGAGGTCGTCGACGAGGCGGAGCGCGGCGGCGTTGAACGACCGCTGGTCGTACGCGAGCGGCTCGACGTACCAGCGCATCAGCTTGCGGAGGACGGCCTTCACCGGCGTGCCGAGGCCGCCGCGCACTCCCGGCCGCAGGCGGAGGGAGCGGTCGGCGGAGACCGGCCAGAGCCGCTCGGCCTCGGCGCGCGCGGCGCGCCGCTCCGCCGGATCGCCGGACACCGCACCCGGATCGGCGCCGGACCGCCGGACTTCCTCCTTCAACTGCCGGAAGAGCTCTTCGACGTCGACGGAAATCCCTGCATCTTCGCCGTTTTTCGCGGCCTCGGAGGGCATCGCGCGATTCTAGATGATCGATTCCGAGAGATCGCTCGCTCCGGGGCGCGGGCTGGCCGCTCTGGGACGCGTGGCGAGACCGTTGCCGCTACTGGAGGTAACGGTGACGGGCTCGCCGCGCGCGATGCGGACGCGCCGGCGAAGCGGCACCGGCCGCGGAGTCGGCGCGGGAGCGGCCCGGACGCGCCAGATCGCGCAGCCGGGCGCGCGAGATCTCGGAATCGATCATCAAGATGACGGGTCGGTGCGGGCGGCCATCTAGGATCGCTCCGTGCGCGTCGGCATCTCGCTGCTCACGCTCGCGCCGAGCGACCTCGGCGGATCCGAGACGTACGCGCGCCAGCTCACGCGCTCGCTCGCGGCGGTCGGAACGCACGACTACACGGCCTTCGTCCCGGCGCGTGCGAAGGATGCGGCGGGTGGCCTCCCGGCGGTCGAGGTACGCGAGACACCTGCGGCGACCCGTGGCCCGTCGCGCATCCCCGCGCTGGCGATCTCGTCGCTCCGCTCGCGGGAGGTCCGCTCCGAGCTCGACCACCTCGACGTCGTCCACTACGCGCTCACCGTCCCGCTCCCCCGGACCGACCTGCCGACGGTGGTGACGCTCCACGACGTGCAGCACCGCGACCTGCCCGAGTTCTTCGGGCCGGGGCGCCGCTCGTTCCGGCGCATCGCCTACGACCGCGCTGCGCGCAACGCCGCGGCGGTGATCGTGACGAGCGAGTTCGTCCGCGGGCGAGCCGTCGAGCTGCTCGAGCTCGACCCGACGCGCGTCCACGTCGTCCCGCACGGCGTCGACCACTCGGTGTTCAGCCCCGGCGACGACGAGCGCGAGCCGTTCATTCTCTATCCCGCGCGGCCGTGGCCGCACAAGAACCACGCGCGGCTGATCGAGGCGTTCGCGCGGCTCCGCGACACGCGGCCGCGCCTGCGGCTTCTCCTGACAGGCGGCGGGCTCGAGCGCCTCGACCCGCTCCCCGAGGGCGTCACGCGGCTCGGATCGGTCTCGACCGAGCGCATCGTCTCGCTGTACCGCCGCGCCGCGTGCCTCGTCTTCCCGAGCCTGTACGAGGGCTTCGGGCTGCCGCCGCTCGAGGCGATGGCGTGCGGTTGCCCGGTCGCAGCGGCGCGCACCGGGGCGATCCCGGAGGTGTGCGGCGACGCAGCCGTGCTCTTCGACCCGATGGACGTCGATGCCATCACAGCCGGAATCCTCGAGGCGGACGAGCGCTCGCAGGAGCTACGGGACCGCGGCCTCGTGCGCGCGGCCGAGTTCAGCTGGGAGCGCGCCGCGCGCCAGCACGAGGAGGTCTACGTCGCCGCCGCTAGCGAAGCGCCCGTAGGTATTCCCACGAAGTCCTGAGCCCGCGTGGGCGGACGAGGGCGACGAGCGCGGCGTAGGTCACGAGCCCGGCGGAGGCTGCCGCGAGGGAGCCGAGGACGAGCGCCGCCGGGAGGAAGCCGAGCAGCGAGAGGGTGGCGATCACCGCCGCGGCCGCTGCCAGTCCGCGCGAGGCCGTGGAGAGCGCACGAAGCTCGACGAGCAGCGCTGCGAGGACGAACGCCGTGGAGAGCGCGAGCGCCACGGCGAGGCCGTCGAGATCCGCGAGCTCGACGGCGATCCACGCGAGGAGGACGTGGAGCGGCGAGGGCGACGAACGCGATCACGGGCAGCGCGCGCAGACGCTCGACGACGAACGCGAGCGGGAAGGCGACGTTCACGCCGACCGAGACGACCATCCACGGCGCGAGCACGACCACGAGCCGACCCACCTCTGCGCCGACGTCTCCCCCGTACGCGTCGCCGAGGAACGCCTCGACGACGTCCGCTCCGGCGAGGGCGAAGACCCCGGCCGCGGCGCCGATGAACGCGAGCGCGACCCAGGACGCGGAGACCACGTGGCGAGCCGCGAGCTCCGGGGAGAGCCCGCTGCGCGCGAGCGGGACCGAGGTGACGAGCCCGAGCGACACCGCGGTCACGGAGACGAGGCTCGCGGCGGCCAGGTACGCATAGCCGAAGCTCGTGACCGAGCCCGAACCGAGCCGGCCGGCGAAGGGGAGGCAGACGACGTACAGGAGCTGGAGCGCGATCGGGAGCGACGCCGCGGTCGCGAAGACACCGAGCCTCGAGACGAGAGGGCTGTCCCGTCGGCCGGACGGCAGTGCGCGGCATGCGTGTCGCACGCGCGCGCCAGGCGAGCCCGGCCAGCGGCACGACGAGCGCGATCGTCCCGTTCAGCATCATCCCCCACCCGACCGCGATGATCCCGTCCGGCTCGACCCGCGCGAGCATCACCGCGAGCCCCGCCGCGCTGCCCGCCGCATAGCCGAACGCGGCCGTCGCGTAGTCGTCGAGCGCGGCGAGACCGCTCGCCGCGACGCCGGCGAAGAGGTGGGCGACCGCGGCCGGGACCATCCACCGGAGCGCGTCCACCGCCGCCTCCTGCGCGACGTCCGACTCGCCGCCCGTGAGCAGGCCCGCGAACGGGTCGGCCGCAAGCTCGGCGAGGAGGAGGAGCGGGACGGCGACGAGCGCGATCGCGATCGCGAACCCGGCGATCTCCCCGGCGAGCCGCCGCTCGTCGCGGCTGCGGGCGAGCGCGGGGAGGACCGCGATCCGGATCGCCTGGGCTGCCAGCACGACGACGAAGAAGACCCCGTACGCGGCGAAGAACCCGTCCGTCTCGTCCGTGCGCCCGAACTCGCGCGCGATGAGCACCCCGACGATCGCCGCGAAGCCGGCGACGAGGAGGGTCGAGCCGGCCGTGAGCGCCGCGCTCGCCAGCGAGCCCAGGCCGCCGGAGGGGTCTGTGGCACCGGGCATCAGGGCGACTGCCCGTCGCGCTGCGGATGGCGGACAGCACGAGGCAAGGACGCAGGGAGCGTCCAGATCCAACAGAAATGGGCGCGACCGAGGACGTCGCATCGAGCCGTCCGGCGCCGCGGATCGACATGGTCGGTCGTCCTGATGCTCGGTGTAACCTTGCTCACCGACGCGGAAGCGTACGCACCATGCCGAACGACAGCCTCTGGACAGGCGGCACGCTCGAGGACCTCCGGCGCGAGTTCGGCGACGTCTACGAGGGCCGCACCGTGCTCGTGACGGGAGCGGACGGATTCATGGGCTCGCACCTCACGGACGCCCTCGTCGAGCTCGGGGCGATCGTCCATGCGTTCGTGCGCGCGAACTCGAGCGGGGCGCTGAACAACATCGGGCACCTGCGCGAGCGGCTGAAGGTGCACTTCGCGGACCTCACGGACCGGACCTCGGTCGACTACCTCGTCCGCGAGCTGAAGACGGCGCCCGACCGCCCGTACGTCTTCCACCTCGGGGCGCAGGCTCACGTGGGCGAGTCCTGGCATCGGCCGTACGAGACCGTCGCCGCGAACGTGGTCGGGACGCTGAACCTGCTGCAGGCGATCGTGGACTGGGAGCTCGAGGTGGAGAAGTTCGACACGGCAGGGACGTCGGAGGAGTACGGCAACGTCCGCGAGACCGTCGCCGACCACCACGACTTCGACGACGCGGGCGGCCTCATCCTGCACGAGCGCTCGCCGATCAACCCGAAGTCGATCTACGCGACGTCGAAGGTCGCCGCCGACTTCCTGACCATGAACTACTTCGACGCGTTCGGGGTGCCGGGCGTCGTCACGCGCATGTTCAACAACTACGGCCCGCGCCAGAACCCGCGCTACGTCACCGGCACCATCGTCACGCAGGCGCTCGCCCGCGAGACGATCGAGCTCGGCAACCTGGAGCCGATGCGCGACTTCTGCTTCTGCACGGACGGGGTCCGCGGCCACCTCACCGTCGCGGCCCAGGGCAGCCCCGGTGACGTCTACGTCTACGGGCAGGGCGAGAACGTCTCGATGCGCGAGTGGGCGGAGACGATCGTCCGTCTCGGCGAGGAGCACGGCTACTGGCCAGCCGGGCGCCGGCTCGTCTCGACCGAGGGCCGCTTCCGGCCCGGCGCGAGCGACGTGCTCGCCCTCCGCGTCGGCCACGAGAAGCTCACGCGCGAGACGGGCTGGGAGCCGAGGGTCTCGTGGGAGGACGGGATCCTGCACACGATCGCCTGGTACGCCGAGAACCGCGACCGCTGGATCGGCCGCGTCGACTGGATGCCCACGGGCGCGCCGCTCGGCACGCCTCGCTGATCTTCTAGCGCGGGCCCTCCACGCGCGCGATCCAGTAGTCACCGGACTCCTCGAGCCGCGTGCACGTGTAGTCGCACAGCTGGGTCCTCCCGAACGCGATCGCCCCGGTCGGAGGGATCCCGCCGTCGGGCAGCCTGACGACGCGGGCCTGGTCGATTCCTCTCGTCAGCGCATACCAGCGTGCGAGCCCGAGTGGCTCGAGGTCGTCGTAGTCCACGTAGGCCGTGCCCCCGTCCGACCAGGCACGATCGAGGAGCCGCGGGATCTCTGCCTCGAACCGCCCTGTCCGGAGGGGGCCCTCGGTCGCATAGGTGTCGACGAAGAAGGCGAATTGGAGGGCCGCGAGCCCGGCGAGGCCGAGAGCGAGGGCTCGAGCCCACCGCGCACGCACGACCGCTTCTCGGAGCCCCTCGAGCGCAGGGACGGCCAGGACGACGAGCATGACCGCGAAGGGCGTCAGCCGGACGGCGTGGAAGCGGTCGATCGTGACCGCGGCCGGGATCGGCGAGACCGCCAGAGCCGCGAGCGCGAAGCGCCAGAAGGGATCGTCACGTCTCCGGGCGAGAACCAGGACGAGCCCGACGACCGAGAGCGCGAGCGACGCGGCGAGGAGCGCCGCGGATCCGGGCGTGTGCGCATACGGCTTGACGTCGCCCGAGACGACGTAGTGCCACACCTGCAAGTCCTGGAGGTAGTTGACGGCCGCTCGCCAGGCGACCTCCAGCACCGGCATGTCGTCGGTGACGAAGGTCGTCGCGTCCCAGCGCCGCGTGAGCGCGCCGGGATGGAGCCGCGTGTACGCCAGCAGGGGAAGCTGCGTGACGGCGAATCCCGCCCACGCGACGAGCACCCATCTCCAGCGGCTGCGGAGCCCGACGAGAGCGAGTGACGCCGCGAGCAGCGGGGCGAGCAGTCGGCCGCCGGCGTACACGTACGTGATCGCGCCGAGAGCGGCCGACACCGGAAGCGCGCTCGCCGCCCCCCAGCGGTCGAGCCTCGAGGCGCGCTCGACGGCGAGCAGCGCGAGGCAGAGGAACAGGGGCTCCATCGCGACCTCGAAGGCGACGCGACCGACCTCGAAGAGCCAGGGGGAAGACCCCGCCACGACGACGGCCGCCACGCCGACCGAGGCTCGGCCCGTCGTCCGGTACCCGAGCCACCCGAGCAGCGCGATCGCCGCGAGCATGCACGCTGCCGAGAAGCCCCTAGCGACCTCGCGATCCGGGCCGGTGACGAGGAAGACCCCGGCGAGGCCGTAGACGTAGAGCGGGCTCTTGTAGTCGAGGAAGGAGGAGAAGTAGAGCGGGAAGCGGGCGCCGTACTCATCGCGGCCCTCGTCGGCGATCGTGTGCGCGTTGTAGGCGAGCGCCGCCTCGTCGCGGAAGAATCCGGGCGGGTTGTCCGGCGACACCCAGAGCTGGAACGCAGCCACGGCGAGCACGAGCGCGAGACCCACGAGCACCGCTGCGGGGACCCGCGTCACGGGCCCGTCGCCCGTACGAGCCGGTAGTCCTCCCAGCGAGCGACGTCCTCGCACGCGTAGTCGCAGTCCTGGAAGCGGAGGAAGAGCAGCGACCCGCGTGGAGGAACCCCTCCGTCGGGCAGGATCACAACGCGGTCGTCGGGGAGACCCGCCTCGGCGACGCGCCACCGCGCCTGAGCCTGGGCGCCACGGTCGTCGAAGTCGACGTGGATCGTCTCGCCCGCCGCCAGCGGCCCCTCGAGCAGGGGCTCGACCCCGGCGTCGAAGAGCACGAGCCTCGCGGGGCCGCGCGTGCGATAGACGTCGAGGAACTGGACGAACTGCACGGCGATCGAGACCGCGAGGACCCCGGCCGCCAGCTGCAGGAGCCGCGAGCGCCTCCACCCCTGAACGAGCGCGTCGATCGCCGGGATCGCGAGCACGACGAGGAGGACGGGCAGGGCGGCGAGCCGGATCGCGTTGTGCCGATCCACCGTCAGCGCCGCCGGGATCGGCACGAGGAGCGTGGCCAGGAGGACGTACCGCCACCAGAGGTTCGCCCGCTGCCGGGAGAGCACGAGGACGACGCCGGCGACGGCGAGGACGACCACGGCGCCGAAGAGCGCGCCGTACCCGCCGTTGTGGATGTAGGGCGCCGGGTCCCCGGCGGTCGCCCAGTGGAAGGGGTCGACGTCGCGGAACCAGTTCGCGACCGCCTGGAGGACGACCTCCGGACCGGATCGGCCCTCCCGCGCGATCGTCGTCGCCTCGTACCGTGCCGTGAGATTGCCCGGATGCCGGAGCGCGTAGACGGCCATCGGCACGAGCGCGAGCGCGAATGCGGCCCACGCGAGCACGACGAAGCGCCATCGACCCTGCCCGGCGAAGACGAGGAGCGCTGCCGCGAGGAGCGGGCCGAGGAGGCGGCTCCCCGTGTACGAGTAGGCGATCGACCCCACCAGGGCCCCTGCCGCGACGCCGTCGAGGACGCCGTACCGTCGGAGTCGCGACACCCGCTCGAGCCAGAGCAGGAGCAGCACGACGAGGACCGGCATCATCGTCGCCTCGATGGCCAGCCGGCCCAGCTCGAACAGCCACGGCGTGAGGCCGGCGAGGACGACGGTGACGGTCGCGGCCGGCCAGCTCCCGGTCAGTCGTCGCGCGAGCAGGCCGAGCAGGAGCACCGCGGAGAGCACGAGCACCGCCGAGAGCCCGCGTGCGGCCTGCGCATGCGCGCCGGTGACCTCGAAGACGGCCGCCAGCAGGTACGGGTAGAGCGGGCTCTTGTAGTCGTCGAAGGAGCGGAAGAAGAGCGGTAGGCGTGCACCGTCCTCGTCCCTCAGGCCCGTCGCGAGCGTGTGCGCGTTCAGCGAGAGCGCCGCCTCGTCGCGGTGGTACCCGGGCGGATTCGAGGGCGTGATCCAGAGATGGAACGCCGCGACCCCGCAGACGAGCGCGAGACCCACGAGCACGATGGGCCGATCGAAGACCGACCGCACCGGGGCATCGTAGAAGCATGGGCGGAGGCCGGACCGCACGGTACCCTCCGACCGTGCGCGTCCTGGTCACCGGCGGCGGGGGCTTCCTCGGCTCCCATCTCGTCGAGCGCCTCGAGCGGGACGGCCACGACGTCGTCGTCGCCCGCCGCGCCGACCACGACCTGACCTCGATGGACGCCGCCGCCCGGCTCTTCGCCGAGGCGGACGCCGACCTCGTCTTCCACCTCGCTGCCGAGGTCGGCGGCATCGGCGCGAACCGCGCGAACCCCGGGCGCTACTGGTACGCGAACCTCGCGATGGGGACGAACGTCCTCGAGCAGGCGCGGATCCACGGGACGCGGAAGCTCGTGATCGTCGGGACGGTCTGCTCGTACCCGAAGCAAGCGGCGATCCCCTTCTCGGAGGACGACCTCTGGGACGGGTACCCGGAGGAGACGAACGCGCCCTACGGGGTCGCGAAGAAGGCGGTGCTCGTGGGGGCCCAGGCGTACCGGGAGCAGTACGGCCTCGACGCGATCTTCCTCCTCCCCACGAACCTGTACGGGCCGCGCGACAACTTCGACCTCGAGACGTCGCACGTGATCCCGGCCTTGATCCACAAGATGGTCGAGGCCGAGGACGAGGTCGTGCTCTGGGGCGACGGCTCGCCGACGCGCGAGTTCCTGTACGTCGAGGACTGCGTGGACGGGCTCGTGCTCGCGGCCGAGCGGTACGACGGTCCCGAGCCCGTCAACCTCGGCGCGGCGAAGGAGATCTCGATCCGCGACCTCGCCGGGCTCGTCGCCGAGATCACCGGGTTCGAGGGGCGGATCACCTGGGACGAGAGCCGGCCCGGCGGGCAGCCGAGACGCTCGGTCGACGCGAGCCGCGCGCGCGAGCTCTTCGGCTTCGAGGCCCGGACGCCGCTCCGCGAGGGGCTCGAGCGCACGGTCGCCTGGTACCGCTCCGCGCTGGCCGGTGTCGGTCGCTAGCGCCTCGGTCGGGGCGGCCAGGGAAGCCGGCCGCACCGTCGACTATCTGCTCGAGCGGCCCCGCACCGTCCTCGCCACGCTCGCCGGTCTGCAGATCGCCGCGACGACGGTCCTCGCGCTCTCGGTCACGCACAACGGCTGGGTCTGGTTCCAGGGCGGGGACCAGATCTGGCTGACGACGCAGGGGTGGCTCCTCGGGCACCTCGAGCTTCCGCCGACCGAGGTCGGCTACCTGTGGTCCCTCCTCCTCACGCCGATCATGTGGGTCACGGGGCCGACCTACGTGCAGGCTCTCCCGCCGCTCGTCGTCCTGCAGGTGCTCGTCCTCGGGCCGATCGCCGTGCTCTGCGTCTACGGGATCGCGTCGCACGTCGGCGGCAGGCTGCTCGGTTACTGGGCCTCGTTCCTGTGGGTGATCGCGCCGTTCGCCGCCATCCCGCTCTTCGTCGACCGCTACCAGGAGCGCTGGACCGAGCACTTCGTGCCGCAGGCGCTCGGACTGACGGCGATGTCGGACTTCCCCTCGACCGTGCTCGTCCTCGCCTCGGCGGTCTTCCTCGTCCGCTCGCTCGACGCCGACCGGCTGACGGACGCCCTCCTCGCGGGCCTGCTGCTCGGCGCAGCGGGCGGGATGAAGCCGCCGAACCTGCTCATGGGGTTCGGCGCCGTGCTCGCGTACCTCGTCGCGCGGCGCTGGCGGGAGGGGATCGGCTTCTGCGCGGCCGTCGTCCCCTCGCTGCTCGTGATCCTCCTCTGGAAGCAGCGTGGTCTCGGCTCGCTCCCGGTGCTCTCGTTCCAGGAGGTCCGGGTCGCGGCCGGCGCAACGGGGGTCGTCGCCCTCGACGTCGACCGCTACATCGAGCTCGACGTCGACCACTGGCGCCAGCAGATGAACTACCTGCGCGAGTTCTTCTGGAGCGCCCGGCTCGCACAGTGGGCGCCGTTCGCCGGGCTGATCGCGGTCGTGCGGGTGCGGCGCGGGGCGATCGCCGCCCTGCTCGGAGGCTGGCTCGCGGCGTTCCTGCTCGTGAAGGGCTTCTCGGTGCGGGCGGACATCCAGGCCAACACGTTCTGGCGGCTGCTGATGCCGGCCTGGCCGGCGTACCTGATCCTCTTCGCCTCGATCCCGCTGCTCGTGCCGACGCTCGCGCGACGGCTCGGCGAGCGGGTGCAGCCGCCGCGGACGAGGCCGGTCGGGCGCCGCGCGCTCGTCGTCGCGGCCGTGCTCACCGTCGTCGTCCCAGCAGCCGCGATCGCGGCCTCGTCCCCGAGCACCGGCCCGGAGCGGGCGGTGATGCAGGACGACGCGGGCAACTTCATCCTCACGTCGATCGACGACGGGATCGAGCTCGAGGTGTCGCCGGCACCGGGCGGGCAGCTGCTCCGCTGGACGGAGGGCGGGCCGTGGCGCGCGAACGTCTTCTACCGCGTGTACCGCTCCGAGGACGGGGGCACCGACTGCGAGCACAACGAGGGCTCGACCGCGGTCTACTGCTTCGTGCGCGCCGTGCCGGTCGCGACGACGCGGGAGACCGAGTACGTCGACCCCTCCCCGCCGCCGGGTGCGACCTACCGGATCGGCGTCGCCACGAACTGGGCCGACGACCCCGAGCAGGGCGACGTCTTCGCGTTCAGCCGGCCGGTGACCGCGGCCCCGTAGGCGGGCGCCCGACGCGCTCCTCGAGCAGCGCGATCCGCTGCGCGAGCTCGACGTTCTCGTCGGTGAGCTTCGAGATCACGGTCGAGTAGTGCAGGAGCACGAGCAGGATGAAGAGCGTGGCGACCGCGAACAGCACCGCGGGCGGGTAGCTCGTGACGCCGAGCCAGCCCGCGATCGTGTTCAGCCCGCCGCGCCAGGCCGAGAGCACGAGCAGGACGACCCCGGTCGCGAGCCAGAGCAGCGCGTAGCGCTCCTTGAGCCGGCGGCCGCGCACGAGCTCGAGCACGACGAGGATCAGCAGGACGGATGCGAGCACGCCGACGATCGAGACCCGGACGGGCGTCACCGGCGCGCCCCCTCGAGCCGCGGATAGCGGCGCAGGCTGGCGACGAGCAGGGCGAGGAGCACCTTGACGATGTAGTAGAGCGAGCGGACGAATGTGATCGACGAGGCGCCGGTCTCGCGCTCGCGCATCTCGACCTGCACCTGCGAGAGCCGGAGCCCGCTGCGGAGCGCGATGAGCGTCGCCTCCACCTCGGGGTAGTCGTGCGGGTACTCGCGCGCGAACAGCTCGATGCCCGCGCGGTCGAGCGCGATGAAGCCCGAGGTGGTGTCCGTGACCCGCTGCCCCCCGAGGAGCGACACGAGCCGCGCGAAGACGCGGATCCCGAGACGTCGCGCGAACGGCGGCCGGTAGGAGCCGCCGCCGTCGACGAAGCGCGAGCCGATGACGAGGTCCGCCTCCTCACGCTCGAGAGGCTCGAGAAGCCGTCCGATCTCCGCGGCGTCGTGCTGTCCGTCACCGTCCAGGCGGACCGCGCGCTCGTAGCCCTCGTCGAGCGCGTAGCGGAAGCCGGTCTGGACGGCGCCGCCGATGCCGACGTTGAAAGGAAGCCGCAGGACGATCGCGCCGAGCCCTTCCGCGACCGCGGCGGTGTCGTCCGTCGACGCATCGTCGACCACGACGACGTCGATCCCGGGATGCGCCGCGCGGATTTCGCCGACGACACGTCCGATCGCCCCGGACTCGTTGAACGCGGGGACGACGGCGACCGCCCGCGGGCGCGTCACACCGTCACCCCGGCCTCGAGCCCGACGAGCTCGAGCAGGCGCCTCGCGCGGTGCGCGTACGTGTGCTCGTCGAGGACGCGCTCCCGCGCGCGCCGCCCCATCTCCTCGGCCTGGCCGGGGTCGGCCACGAGCTCGCGGTAGGCAGCGACCGCCTCCCCGGCGCTCTGGACGACGACGAGCTCGCGGCCCGGCTCGAACCAGCGGTCGATGCCCGCGTGGGGGTTCGAGACGATCGCCGCGCCGGACGAGGCGAGCTCGAAGGGGCGTGCGGTCGACGAGCCGTCGACGGTCGCGTGCGGGCGCCGCGTGATGTTGAGGTTGACGCGCGCCGAGGAGATCACGCGCGCGAAGACGTTGAAGGGGACGTCGCCGAGCAGCCGTGCGGCCCCCGTGTCGCCGCGGAAGTCGAGCCCCCCGAGCGCGACGTCGAGCTCCGGAGCCGCTCGCGACGGCTCGCCGACCATCGTCTTCATCCACTCGCGCCGGAACTTGTCGCCGTACCCGTAGAAGAAGACGTCGAGCTCCTTCGCGACCGGCTGCGGGGAGAAGAACTCGGGGTCCGCGCCCCAGAAGAGCGCCTCGGCGCGGCGCGCGCCGAGCTCGAGCAGCCGGGGGATCGCGCCCTCGGAGTTCGAAACGACGAGGTCGTACTCCCAGGGGTCGGCGCCGTGGTACGGGTTGAAGCCGGTGTCCATGCCGCCGTACTCGGGGAGGCTCATCGGCACGTCCCCGTCGTAGAAGACGATCGGGATCCCGAACCGTGCCCGCAGTGCCTCGGGGACGCCCGCGAGGTGCGCCATCGGCACCGTGAAGACGAGGACCGCGTCCGGCCGCTCCCGTTCGATCAGGCGCTCCAGGTGGCGCTTCCAGCGCGGCGTCACCCACCGGCGGATCGTCTCGCGCGTCAGGCGGTCGAACCCGCTCTCCTCCGGGCTCGACTCGTCGCGTCGGAGGTAGCGGTCGCCGTTCAGGCGGGCGAGGACGTCCCGCACCTTCTGGTACGACTCGCCCTCCCGGTAGGTCGGGTTCGGCGCCACGCGCCACCACGGCGACTCCACCGGGCGTCCCCGATACGGCGTCACGACGAGGTCGACGCCGGCCTCGTACATCCCCTTCCAGAGCTGCCACCAGGCGGGCGTGCAGCCGTACCGGAAGTCGAGGTCGACCGCCGACGCGACGGCGAGGAGCTTCGGCGTCTTCATCGGTGGTCGCTCCGATGACGGCGGTGCCCTCTGGCCGGCGAAAACCGAGCAGGCCAAGGACGCAGGGAGCGCTCATATCGTGGAGATACGGGCGCGACCGAGGACGCCGGAATGCGACGGTTTGCAGCCGGCCAGGGGGTGCCAGTTGTCGTCGGAGCGACCACTAGTACGCACCCCGTCGCATGACGACCGCAGGGATCGTCCTCGCGAGGATCGTGATGTCGAGCCAGATCGACCAGTTCTCGAGGTAGGTGAAGTCGAGCCGCACGAGGTCGTCGAACCCGAGCCCGGACCGACCGGAGATCTGCCACAGGCCGGTCATCCCGGGCAGCACCGCGTAGCGCGCCCGGTGCCAGTCCTCGAGCAGGCGGTAGTCCCGGAGCGGCAGCGGCCTCGGGCCCACGAGGCTCATCTCGCCCTTGAGGACGTTGACGATCTGCGGGACCTCGTCGAGCGAGAGCCGTCGGAGGAAGCGGCCCACGCGGGTCACGCGCGGGTCGTCCCGGATCTTGAAGAGCGCCCCCTCGGCCTCGTTCGCCTCCTCGAGCTGCGTCTGCAGCGAGCCCGCATCGGCGACCATCGTCCGGAACTTCAGCATCCCGAACTCGCGCTCGCCGACGCCGATCCGCCGGTCGACGAAGAAGACGGGCCCGCGCGAGTCGAGCTTCAGGGCGAGGGCGATCAGGAGCCACACGGGGAGCCCCAGCACGAGGACGAGCGCGCCGACGACCAGGTCGAACGCGCGCTTCAGCGCCCAGTCCCAGCCGGTGAGCACCGGAGGGCGCAGCTCGAAGAGCGGCGCACCGTGCCCCGGCACGTACTCGCCGCGCTGGACGAGGAGCTCGGTGGTATCGGGGGCGAGGCGCACCTTGATCCCCTGCCGGTGGGCGAGCTCGACGACCTCCAGGACCGCGCCCTCGTCGAGGGCGGCCTCGGCGAGGATCACCTCGTCCGGCCGGATCCGCTCCAGGACCGCGGCGAGATCGGCCCGTCCGCCGAGGCGCAGGGTGCCGGGCACGCTGTCGTCCGAGACGGCGCCGACGAGCTCGTACGCGATGCCCCCGCGGGCCGAGGCGAGCGTCCTCCGCAGGTGCGCCAGGCCCTCTCCCTCCCCGACCAGGACGACGCGCCTCCGGATGCCCGCCGCGCGCATGACCTCGAGCGAGACCGACTCGTACGCGGCGCGGAGCAGGCCGATCGTGATCGCCGAGAAGACGACCGAGGTCGGGATGAGGCCCGAGGTCGTGAAGTCGTAGCCGGTGCCGATCCCGAAGGCGAGCACGATCAGCGCCACGACGATGAGGCTCGAGAGGATCCTGCCCGCGCCCGGCCTCCGCTCTCGCACGCGGTAGAGGCCCGCCTGCGCGAACACGAGCACGGTGATCGGGGCGGCGAACTCGAGCCACTCGGCGGGGCCTTCGCGCCACAGGAGGCCCCACAGGATGTCGCCCTCGCCGGCGACGAGCTCCCGGAAGACGAGCGCGAGGTAGATCCCGAGCGCGAGCCCGGCGACGTCGAGGACGACGAGCGAGAGGACGGAGAGGGTGCGCCGCACGAGCGTGAGGATCGGCCCGCGTGAGAGCAGGTAGATGCGGGAGGCGCGGACGTCGCGTCCGGACGGCGCGCTGGGCGGCATGGGGCGCGGCTTCGGCGCCGGCGGAGCGGCCTTGGACACCCTGGGAATCTTAGAACCGGGCTACGTCGTCCCAGGCGATCTCGGGCGCCTCGCCCGCGATCGCGCGGCGGAGCGCGTCGAGGTCGCCGGGCTCGGCGACGCGCGCGAGCAGCCGCAGGAGCACGCCGAGAAGGGCCCGCCTGCCGCGATCGACGAGGTCGGTGTCGTGGAAGTAGACGTGCACGACCCCGGGCAAGGCCCTCCGCCGCAGCAGCGTCCGCGCCAGGTCGCCGAGCGAGTGCGTCGTCGGGAGCGCGAGCAGCTCCCCGCCGGACGGGAGGCGTATCCGCGCCGGCGCCGGGAGGAGCGCCCACGGGTCGCCGGGCGCGAGGTACGCCGGCCGGGTCGCGCGGGGCGTGCAGTCGGCGTACCCGACCTCCGCGCACGCGTCCGCGACCTCGGCGTCCGTGTACCAGCCGCCTCCGCAGAAGAGGGTCGGCGCGAGGCCGAGCTCGCGGAGCCGCTCGCCCTCCGTGCGCACGCGCTCCCCGGTTCCGGCGGCCGTCGGCCGCGCGTGGTCGGGCGCCGTCCAGTGCGTGTGGTGCCCGAGCGGTCCCCGCGCCGCGGCCTCGCGCGCGCGCACGAGCCAGGCCGCCTCGTCCTCCCCGGCGGCCGCGTCGGGAGGGCGGAGCAGCGCCGCCACGGGGAAGCCTCCCGGCCGTCGCTCCTGCAGCGCGGCGAAGCGCGCCCAGACCGCGTCGTCGAGCGGCCGCTCGACGTGACAGGAGACGACCGCGTACCGCTCGGCAGGGGTGCCCGTCATGCGCGGGGAAGTATCGTCGGCACGCCCGATGCGTCGGTCCACCGCCATCCTCGTCGTCGCGGCCTGCGCCGCCCTCCCGCGGCTCGCGGTGCTCGCGCGGGAGCGGGAGACGATCCTCGAGGAGTTCGTCGACAAGAGCGACCGCTTCGCGACGACGCTCGTGGAGCACGGCACGTTCGGCTTCCTCCCGGACGTCCCCTCTGCCTACACGCAGCCCCTGTACGGCTGGTTCCTCGCAGCGCTCTACTGGCCCTTCGGCCGCTCGGGGCTCGCGGTCGGGCTCGCGCAGATCGCCGTCGCCGTGGCCACGGCGCTCGTCGTCCTCGCAATCGGGACGCTTCTCCGCTCGACGGGAACGGGCGTCGTCGCGGCGCTCCTGACCACGTTCCACCCGTACGTCGTCTGGCACGACGTCCACGCCAACCGGGAGGTCCTGGACGGCCTCCTGCTCGCGCTCGTCGTGCTCTGCGCCCTGCTCGCCTTCGAGGACCGGGGAGTCGAGATGGCCATCCTGACAGGCATCGTCGCGGGCGCGGCAATCCTGGCGAACGCGCGCCTCGCGCTCCTGCCGATCCCGCTGGCGGTGTACGTCGCGTGGCGAGTGCGGCCGGGACGACGCGCGCTCGGCGCCGCCGTCGCCCTCCTTGCCGCCGCCGCCGTCGTCGTCGCGCCGTGGATCGTTCGCAACGAGGTGCAAGTGGGCTGCCTGGCGCTCACCACCGACTCGCGCGCGCTCTGGAAGGCGAACAACGCCAACACGTACGACGTCCTCGACCGGGGTGGGTGGATCGACGACGTGCCGGAGCTCCCCGGGGCGCCGCCCTGGCCCGAGCTCGCCGCCGACCTCACGCTCGCGGGACAGCCCACCAGCGTCGACGAGTGCGCGCAGATGCGTCTCTACCGCGAGGAGGTGCTCGAGTTCTGGCGGGAGCACCCGGACGAGAAGGCACGGCTCGCGCTGCAGGCGACACGGATGCTCTGGAGCCCGGTGCCGTCCGAGTCGGACGAGAGCGGCAGCGGGCTCGCCCGCACCGCGCGGAGGACGGTGGAGCCGGCGTACGTGCTCGCCCTGTACGGGCTCGCGATCGTCGGCCTCTTCGTCTCGCCCGCCCGCTTCGTCGCGCTCGCGGTGCTCATGCTCGGCTACAACACGCTCGCGGCGATGGTCTTCGCCGGGACGGCGAGGTACCGGGTTCCCTGGGACTTCCTGCTCGCGCTGCTCGCCTCGCTCGCGCTCGCGGCGCTCTGGGAGCGGTTCGGGGGGCGTCGCTACGCCCGTGCGCCGACGCCGAGCGCGCCGGCGTAGAGCTCCTCGATCCGCTGGGCGCTGCGCTCGGGCGTGAACTCGGCGAGCGCCCGTTCCCTGCCGGCGAGACCCATCGCCCGGGCGCGGTCGAGGTCTCCCGCGAGGGCGACGATCGCCCCGGCGAGCGCCTCCGCATCACCGGAGGGGACGACGAGGCCCGTCTCGCCGTCGGCGACGATCTCCGGCAGGCCGCCCACCGCGCTCGCGATCACCGGCCGTGCGCGCTCCATCGCCTCGAGCGCGACCATGCCGAACCCCTCTCCGAGCGAGGGCACGACGACGATCGCGGCGTCCTCGATCGCGCCGCGGACGGGCGAGACGAAGCCGAGGAAGCGCACCGCCTGCTCGAGACCCAGCTCTCGCGCGTACGACTTGAGCGCAGGCTCGAGCGGGCCGCGGCCCGCGAGGTGGAGCGAGACCCCGGGGACGGCCGCGCGAGCCTGCGCGAGGGCGCGCAGGAGGACGAGGTGGCCCTTGATCGGGATCAGCCTCCCGATGCAGAGCAGGCGCGGGTCGCCGCCCGCGTAGGGGAGCACGGCGTCGTGCGCCGAGATGCCGTAGTGGACGATCTCGAAGTCCTCCTCCTCGAAGCCCTCCGTCTCGGCGAGGTAGCGGGCGAGCCCCTGCGAGATCGCGATGTGCACGTGGGCGAGCGAGCCGACGGAGCGGTCGGCGAGACCGAACCAGCGCCCTTCCCGGAACTCGTTGAAGCCGTGCTTCGTCGACAGCCGGAGCGGCACGCGCACGAGGGAGCCGGCGAGCTGCCCGTAGACGTCCGCGTGCACGAGGTGCGTGTGCAGGATCCTCGGGCGGGCTCTCGTCAGGTACGCGACGACCTCGCCGAAGGCGATCGGGTCTACGTCCGCCCGCAGCCGGACGTCGTCGAGCGGCACGCCGCGCGCGGTGAGCTCGCGCGCGAACTCCCACGCGCCCGGCTCGTCCTCGTGGAGCATGAGGAAGCGGACGTCCCAGCCGCGCTCGCGCAGGTCCGGGAGCAGCTGGAGCAGGTAGGCCTCGGAGCCGGAGATCCCGGCGACCTTCTGGACCTGGAGGACGAGCCCACCGGTGGTGTCTCGGGTCATGTCTCGAGCCCTGCCGCGGTCAGGATCCCACGCGCCCACGACTGCACGGAGTGCCCGTCCTCGACGCGCTCGCGGAGCCTGCGGCCGATCGCCGCGCGCTCGTCGGCGCTCGTGGCCGCGAGCGCACGAATCGCGTCCGCGAGCGCGTTCGGGTCCCAGCGCGGGAAGCGCTGCTCCCGGTCGAGCAACGCATCGAAGATCGGGTTGGAGGCGAGGACTGGGAGGCAGCCCGCCGCGGCCTCGTAGACCACCTTGTCCGGGGCGCCGGCCCGCATGTTGTTCACGAGGGCGTCGTGCGTCGCGAACAGTGCCGGGAGCTCTGCTCGCGGGACGGCGTCGCCGAGCACCACCCGCCCGTCGAGCCCGAGCTCGGAGGACAGCACCTCGAGCTCCGCGCGATGGTGGTGCTCGTCCTCCGAGAGCGAGGGCCCGTGGACGCGGAGCTCGACGTCGGGGCCTGCGAGGTTGACCGCGGCGAGCACGACGTCGAGGCCCTTCGCCGTCGAGTAGCGCCCGAGCGCCAGCAGCCGCATTCCCTCCCCCTCACGCGGGCGGGCGCAGGGGAACTCGGCGAGGTCGATCCCGTGGCCGATCGCCCGGAGCTTCCGCGAGGGGAGCGGGAACGAGCGCTCGTCGACGGAGGTCACCGCGCTCGAGGCGCGCTCCGCCGCCTGCAGGAGGCGGCTCGCCCGCCAGTGCGTGAACCAGAGCACGAGGGGGACGCGGAGCGGCCGCACGAGCGGCGCGGCGAGGACGGCGTAGATCGGGCACATGTGGGCGACGACCGCGCCGCCGCGCAGGCCGCGGAGCTCCCGCGCGAGGGCGGTCTCGAAGCGGAGCCCGCGACCGGCCTTCCTGCGTGCGCGGAAGGTGCGCACTCGGGCATTCGCCGGGAGGACGCCCGGGACGGCGCCGTCCGCGAGCACGACGACCTCGTCGACGAGCTCCGCGAGCGCCCGTATCTTCGGGACGGTCGCCGCGAGCGCCGGATGCCGTGGGTCCACCTGCTGCGTGACGAAGACGATCTTCCGCATCAGAAGAAGTCGAAGTCGCCCAGGGTGAAGTGCCACGCCCCCTTGCGCCCGTCGAGCGCCGCGCCTTCCCGGAGCGGCTTGCCGATGAAACGGAGCTGCTTGTTCGTCGGGGCGAAGCCAGAGGCGAGGAGCGCGCGGCGTGCGGCGCGCGAGGGGGGCGGGAGCAGGACGAGCGCGTCAGCACCGCCCTTCACCTCGTCGACCGCGCGCGCGAGGAGCGCCCGGACGACGCCGCTCGCCTCCGGCCTCGCGACGAGGTCGGCGAGGAAGCCGGCCGAGACGCCGTGCTTGAACGTGTGCCCGACGACGGCGACCCCGCGAAGCGCACCCTCCTGGTACGCACCGAAGCAGCGATAGTCGCGCGGCGAGTCGAGGTAGCGCCACGCGAAGTACTCCGCGTCGCGAACGAAGTGGCTCCCGTAGGCGGCCGCCGCGCCGAGGCCGAGCTCGTCGAAGTCCGCTCCGAACGTGTCGACGGCTCGCACCTCGAGCCCGCGTATCGTGCGCACCGCCCGCTCCGGAGCCCGCAACCCGCCCTCCTCTCCGGGTCGCCCGAGCGCGTAGCGCACGACGGCGCCCGCGCGCAGCGGTCGGGCCCACAGCCGCAGCCGCGGCAGGTCGACCCAGCCGAGCCTGCGAACGAAGATCGGGTAGGAGGCCCCGTTCGGGAAGGTGACGGTGAGCGGCGCGCCCGTCTCCGCGGCCGCAGACTCGTTCTCGCGCTCGAGCGTCGAGAAGACGCCCTGGCCGCGGTAGCGTGGGTCGGTCGCGACGTTCACGGGGATCGCGAGCCGCGTCACCGACCCGTCGAGCACGGTGCGGAAGAAGCTCATCGCGGCGACCCCGACGACGTCTTCGCCGTCGACGGCCAGCGACACGATCCCCTCGCCCCCGGGGTTGCGCTCGAACCACCAGGCGAACTCCTCGTCCGAGAGCTGGGTCGTCCCGACCCGCGCGAGCAGGGCGACGAGATCCGCGCGCCGCTCCGGGGTGTACCGCGTGGTCTCGAAGCTCACCGTGACGCGGTCCCGAGGACGGCGTTGAACGCCCGCCGCGCGTGGGAGCCGAGCACGGTGTCCTTGACCGCGATCAGGTCGCACGCCCCGGCGAGGACGAGCTCGAAGGTGCGCGCGGGGTACGGCTCGACGTTGTAGCGCCGGAGCCGGAAGCGATCGCTGCGCGGCCCGTTCGCCCCGGAGACGGACGTGAACGCGAGCTCGTAGCCCGCCTGCTGCACGAGGCTCGCATGCTCGGGCCGGTAGTCGGCGAGCGACCCCTTGACGAAGGCGTACGCCTCGACCGCGCGCCCGAGGCGCTGCTCGAGCCGGAGCTTGGAGATCGCGATCTCGCGGGTCGCCTCGGCGGGGTCGAGGTCGGAGAGCGGCCGGTGGCCGATGCCGTGCGACTCGATGCGGATCCCACCCGCCTCGAGCGCGGCGAGCTCGTCCCAGTCGACCGTCTCGTTCCGCACGCCGAGCAGACGCAGCGGCTCCTCGTGCGGCAGCGGGCGGCTGTCGTCGAGGAACGCGATGGGGACGAAGACGACGGCGGGATAGCCGTGCCGCCGCAGGATCGGGACCGCGTTCTCGAGGTTGTCGCGGTAGCCGTCGTCGAAGGTGATCAGGACCGCGCCGGGCGGGAGCGGCGTCCCGTGCACGTAGTGGCCGCGCACCGCGTCCAGCGACACCGGCGCGTAGCCGAGCTCCCCGAGCAGCGCCATCTGCTCGGCGAAGACGGCCGTCGGCACCGTCGTCGGGTTCGGCCAGAGGTCGTTGACCTTGTGGTACATGAGCACGCGGAGCGTGCGCTCCTCCTCGCCGTCGAGCGCGCCTACGCCGCTCACCGTCTCCCCTATCGCCCGGTAAACGCCGTTCTTCAGCAGCTGCTTCGCCCGGTCGGCCCGCATCGCGTGAGTCTAGGTGCGGCCGACGACCCGCTCGACGAGGTCGCGCACGTCGCGCGCGTACTCCTCGGGCGTCGCGAGCCAGGGCTCGATCGCGACCCGCGCCGCAGCCCCGAGGCGCTCTGCGAGCGCGCCGTCGGAGAGCACCCGGACGAGCGCGTCCGCGAGCGAACGGGCGTCGCCCGATGGGACGAGGAGCCCGGTCTCGCCTTCCGTGACGAGGTCCGGGATCCCGCCGACCCGGCTGCCCACCACCGCGCGGCCGCGGCAGGACGCCTCCACGACGACGCGGCCCAGTCCCTCCGAGCGGGAGGGGAGGACGAGCACCGTCGCCTCGTCGAGCGCCCGCGCCACCTCGGGCGTGGGGAGCGACTCGTCCCAGCGCACGCGCCCGTCGCCCTCGGCGACGACACGCTCGGCGACCTCGCGCAGCGTCCCGCGGCCGACGAGGTGAAGCCTCGCGTCGGGCACCCGCGGCGCAGCGAGGCGCCACGCCTCGGCGAGGACGTCGACGGCCTTGTAGCGCTCGAGCACGCCGACGAAGAGCGCCGTCGGGCGCGCCGGCAGCGGCGTGGGCTCGGTCGCGAGGAAGGGCTCGAGGTCCATGAAGGCCGCGAACGTCGCCGACGGCTCGGCTCCGAGCTCGCGGACGACGCCCGACGTGTAGGCCGAGATCGTCCGCACGCCGTCCGCCTTCCGCAGCCCGCGGCGCGCGAGCGCGTCGGCGAGCGGGGAGAGCATCTTCCGCAGCGGCGAGCCGTACAGCCGCGTCGGGGCCGCTGGGTCGCCGTGGACGTCCGCGATCACCCGCGTCGGCACGCGTGCGAGCCGGCGTCCCAGGAGCGCGAGCGCGGTCTCCTGGCCGCCCTGGGCGAGCACCGCGTCGGGGCGGAAGGCGCGGAGCTCCCTCGCGACCCGGAAGGGAAGGAGCGCGTAGAAGCCGACGCCGTCGAGAGGTCCCGGCCAGACGGCGCGGTAGAGCCGGAAGCGGGGGTCCGAGCCGCTGCCGCCGGACGCGGTCCCCAGAACCCGCACGTCGAGCTCCTCGGAGAGCGCGTCGAACTTGCGAGCGAGCGACGGTGAGAGCGGGAGCGCGTAGCGCATCCGCCCGACCATGAGCAGCCGGCGCTTCACGCCGCCGCCGCCCGCAGGAGCTCCTCCTCGATCCGCGCGAACGTCGCCTCCTCGGTGTGACCGGCGACGGACGGCGCGGCTGCGCGGGCGAGCCGCTCCCTGAGCGCCGCGTCGTCGAAGATCCTCGCGACGGCGGCGGCGAGCGCAGCCGGGTCGCCGGGCGGGACGAGCAGGCCGTTCTGGCCGTCGGTCACGACCTCGGGGACGCCGCCGACCGCGGTGGAGACCACGGGCGTTCCGACGGCGAGCGCCTCGACGACGGTGTGCGGGAAGTTCTCCCACGTGGACGAGAGGAGCGCCGCGTCGGCGGCGCGGAAGAGCCGGAGGACGCCGTCCCGGGGCACGCTCCCGAGGAAGCGCGCGCGCCCGCCGAGGCCGAGCTCACGAGCGCGCCGCTCGAGCGCGGGGCGGTCCGGCCCGTCGCCGGCGATCGCGAGCGTCACCCCGGGAACCGCCGCCACCGCCTCGAGCGCGACGTCGAGCGACTTCTGCGGCCCCAGCCTCCCCGCGAACGCGAGCAGCCGCCCGTCGAGCCCGAGCTCCGCGCGCAGCTCGTCGCGCGGCGGTAGCGGAGGCACCTCCGGGGCGGGGTTGGGCAGCACGGAGACCCGCTCCGGGTCGAGCCCCCATCCGAGCGCGAGCCGGCGCAGGTACGCGCTCGGGCAGAAGACGTGGCGCGCACGGCGCAGCGCCGCGTCGCGGGTCGCGCGGAGCGCGCGGAATCGTGCACCTCCGACCGCCTGGAACTCGTCGAGCGCGCCCTCGAACCGGCCGCTCCGCCGCGCGCGCTCGAAGGCCTCGTCCGAGACGAGCTTCACGACGAGCGGGCGCCGCGCCAGGGACGCTCCGATCGCGGCGCGGCGGATCATGCTCGTCGCGTAGACGACGTCCGAGCGCACAGCAGCGCTCCGGACGAGCAGCGCCGCCCGCGCGTGCCGGAGCGGCGAGCCCCGGGCGGCCCAGCGGACCGGGTAGCCGGTCGGCTCGGGGCTCGACGTCGCCGTCGTGACCACCTCCACCCCGTGCCCCCGCCCGCGCAGGAACGCGGCCAGCGCCGGAGCGTGACTGGCCGGCCCCCCCGGGTCGGGGGGCCAGATCCCGCTGACGACGAGCACCTTCACGGCGCCGTCCCGGGTGCGAGCCGCGTCGGGTCGTCGCCGACCGCGGTCCGGAGGCGCGAGAGCGCGACCGTCCAGGCGGCCGCGAAGACGACGGTCGAGGCGAGCACCGCGACCGCCGCACCCGTCGCCCCCCACTCCGCGCCGAGAACGGCGACGAGCGGGATCGCGACGAGGGTCTCGAGCCCATGCGTGAAGATGCGAAGCTGCGGGCGCCCGATCGTCACCGGAAGCGACTTCGTCCAGCCGATCGCGAACTGGATCGCCGCGGCCAGCAGCACGATGCGCGCCGCGTCGACGGCGCCCGTGTACTCGGCGCCGAACACGACCTCGACGAGCCAGGGCATCGCCAGGAAGAACACGGGCACGGCGACGACCATCACCGCCACGGCGCCGATCGTGTACTTCCTGATCCCGGCGAGGACGCCGACCTGGCGACCGCGCTCCCAGTCCCGGGTCTGCTCGGTGAGCAGGACGAGCCGCGCAGGCGAGCTCGCGGCGGCGAGACCGGTCTGCGGCGTCTGTGCGATCCGGAAGAGGCCGACCTGCGTCGGCCCGGCGACGACGCCGAGGATCACGGGGACGAGGGTCGTGCGCAACGAGATGACGCCGGTCGCGACGGTCGACTGGAGGACGAACGAGCGGATCCCCGGCACGTCCTCGCCCAGCGGCCGGGGCGCGCCGTGCGGGAAGCGCCGGAGCGCGGAGAGGCCGACGAGGGAGATGCCGGCGGTCGCCGCGGCCTGGGCGACCACCATGGCCGCAAGCGCCTCGGGGACGCCGTACTGGGCGCCGATCGCGATCGCGGCCAGGCGGAGCCCGGCCGAGCCGGCCTGGTAGGCGCCGCGCAGGTCGTAGCGGCTGTGCAGGATGAGCGCGGTCGCGCCGACGTTCTCCGTCGACTGGACGAGCGGGAGGAGCGCCGCGGCGAGGAGCGCCGAGCCGACGCCGGACTCGTCGAAGATCGCGTCGGCGAAAGGGGCGAGGACGACGAGGAGCGCCGTCGCGAGCACGCCGCCGACGACCTTGAGCAGGAGCATCTGCCGGAACAGGCGCCGGAGGCGGCCCCAGTCGCCGGACGACACGTAGCGGAAGCCGTACTTCGTGAGCGACTCCTCGACCGTCAGGTCGAGGAGCGCCTGGAAGAAGCCGACCGCGGCCAGGACGGTGGCGAACACGCCGAACTCCACGACCCCGAGGGTCCGCGCGGCGACGATCGTGCCCAGGATCCCGAAGGCGACCGCGGCGTAGATCCAGGCGGCCGCCGCGGACCGGCGCCGGAGAACGCGGGAGGACATCGGCGGTTCAGTGTAGGGGGTCACCCTTCCGGCCCAGGTTCGTCCGGCGCGGGCGCCGGGCCGCCATATAGTGCGCCGCGTGTCGCTCACGAGCTCGCTCCGCCAGCTGTTCGACCGCGAGTCGACTGGCGCGATCGCCCTCACCGCCGCCGTCCCCTTCCTCTTCCTCCACGAGCGCTTCCAGCCCGAGTACGGGCTCGAGCTCGGGGCGACGACCGTCGACCTCCGGCTCTCCGACGCCGCAATCGTGCTCGTGCTGGTCGCCGCGATCGTCGTCGCCACGCGGCACGGGATCGAGCGGCTCCGTCCGGGACGGGCGGTCTGGATCCCCGGCGCGCTCCTCCTGCTCTGGCTCGCGTTCCAGGTCGTGAGGCCCGCCTCGATGGACGACGAGCTCTTCGACGACCACGTCGTCACCTTCCTCAAGCTCGGCGAGTACGGGCTCCTCGTGCCCGCGGTCCCGCTGCTCGTCCGGCGCGCGGAGGACCTCACGATCCTGCTCGGGGGGCTCGTCCTCTGGAGCACGGTCGCGACCGTGGTCGCGGGCGTGCAGTTCGCGGGCGTCGACGTCTTCGACGCGGCGAACGCCGGGTGGCGGCAGCCCTCGTTCGTCGGCTTCCACGACCTCGCCGCGCTCTCGGCGCTCGCCCTGAGCGTCGCGGTCGCGGGAATCGTCGCGACGAGGCGCTACACCCCCGCCGGGGTGCTCTTCTCCGTTGCGCTCCTGGCAGGCGTCCTCGGGATGATCCTCGCCGGCTCGGTGACCGCCGCCGCCGGGCTCGCGCTCGGGACGTTCCTCGCGTTCGTCGCGGGGCGCGGGCGGTTCAGGCCGTCGGGTCGGCGCCTGCTCGCGCTCGTCGCGGTCGTCGCCGTCGTGGGCGGCGGGGTGACGGCGATCCGCAGCGACACGCTGAACGACTTCCTCCAGTTCGTCGGCCTCCGCGAGGAGGAGCAGTCGCTCGGCGTCGAGAGCTACTCGCAGCGGACCGTGCTCGCCTACATCGGCCTTCGGATCTTCCAGGACGACCCGATTCTCGGGGTCGGCTGGCAGCGATCGTCGCGGCCCGAGGTCTTCGAGCCGTACCTCGCCGACGCGCGCGCCCGCTTCCCCGACGTCGACCCGCTCGCGTTCCCCGCCGAGGGCCGCGAGTGGGGCGTCCAGAACCTGTACGTCCAGATGCTCGCGGACGCGGGCGTCGTCGGGCTCCTCCTCGTCCTCGCACTCGGGATCGGGGGCCTGATGCTCGCGTTCCGAACGGCCGGGTACGCGCCGAACCCGTGGGCTGCGGGCAGCGGACTCGCGATGCTCTGCGCCCTCGCCACGATCGCGGGCACCTGGGCCTCGCTCGGAATCGTCGCGGGGATCCCGCTGCAGGCGGCGACGAGCCTCGTTCTCGGGCTCGTGGTCGCGGGCGCGGCCGCGGCCGAGGAGTACACCGCTGTCTGACGCGCGCCTCGAGACCCGGGAGTCCGTTAGGGTGACGCCGCCTCCGGCACGACCGCCTGCCTCGGAATGATCGCCTCGAGCTCCCTCGACCTCGCGTTCGGCCAGCTGTGCGCCCGCCGGCTCGCACGACCCGTGATCGCGGTGATCGACACCGTCGCGAGCGCGATCGACCGCTCTGCACGCTTTCGCGAGCCGGGGCCCCCCGGAACGCTCTTGGCCGACTTCCACGTCGCGGGAGCCCCGCGGTGAGGACGCTCGTCACGGGCGGCGCGGGGTTCATCGGCTCGAACCTCGTCCGCGCGCTGCTCGCCCGCGGCGACGACGTCCGCGTCCTCGACAACTTCTCGAGCGGCAACCGCGCGAACCTCGCCGGGCTCGAGCACGAGGTCGAGCTCGTCGAGGGCGATCTGCGCTCGTACGAGCGCGTCCACGCGGCGGTGAGAGGCGTCGAGGTCGTCTACCACCAGGGCGCGCTGCCCTCGGTGCCGCGCTCGGTCCAGGACCCGCTGACGACGACCGCGGTCAACGTCGAGGGCACGCTGAACGTGCTGCTCGCGGCGCGGGACGAGGCGGTCCGCAGGGTCGTGAACGCGTCCTCCTCGTCCGTCTACGGCAACGAGGGCGAGCTCCCGCGCACCGAGACCCAGCTCCCGGACCCGATCTCGCCGTACGCGGTGGCGAAGCTCGCGGCCGAGCGCTTCTGCACGAGCTTCAGCAGGGTGTACTCGATGGAGGTCGTCTCCCTCCGCTACTTCAACGTCTTCGGGCCGCGCCAGGACCCGCTCTCGCAGTACGCGGCCGTCGTCCCCCGCTTCATCCGCGCGGTCGCCGCCCGGCAGCCCGTGACGGTCTACGGCGACGGGGAGCAGTCGCGCGACTTCACGTACGTCGACAACGTCGTCGCCGCCAACCTCCTCGCCGCGGACGCGCCCAGCGTGCACGGTGAGATCGTCAACGTCGCGACCGGGTCGTCGGCCACGGTGAACGAGCTCGCGGACACCATCGGGCAGCTGCTCGACCTGCCAGTCGAGAAGGCGTACGAGCCCGAGCGAGAGGCGGACGTCCGCGCTTCCTGGGCCGACCTCGCGAGCGCACACCGGCTCCTCGGCTACGAGACGCAGGTCGACCTCGAGGAGGGGCTGCGGCGCACGATGGACTTCCTGCTCGACCGAAAGGAGCACCGATGACGCATGCGTTCAGCTCGCTCGACGAGCTCGGGGAGAGCTACGGCTTCCGCAAGATCCGGGGCGCGCTCGGCGTCACGGCGTTCGGCGTGAACGCGATCGTCTACCCGCCCTCCTACGAGGGCTTCCACCACTACCACGACACCCAGGACGAGCTCTACTTCGTCCACGCCGGCACGGCGCGCGTCGAGGTCGAGGGCGAGGTGCGCGTCCTCGAGCCGGGCGGGCTCCTGCACGTCGAGTCGACGACGCCGCGAAAGGTGTCGAACGCGAGCGACGAGGACGACCTCGTCCTGCTCGTGATCGGCGGCAAGGACGGCTACGTCGCGCGCGACGGCCACATGGTGGACGAGGCCGACATCGCGCGCCGCGCTGCCTTCGGCCGCGGCGAGAGCGAGAGCTAGGCGCCCGGCCGCACGCCGCGGAACACGAGGTCGCGCGCGAGCAGTCGCGCGTGCAGCCTGCGGTACCGGCCGCCGACGTAGGCGAGCGTCACGCCCTCGAAGCCGTGCAGGAGCTCCCGCAGCGCCGCCGGCGAGAAGAGGTGCAAATGCGTCGGGTCGTCCTCCGGGTCGCGGCCGCGCAGAAAGCGGAGCCGGCTCTGGAGCCGGAACGCGTTGGGAACGGAGCCGACGAGCACGCCTCCGGGCCGGAGGACGCGCCGCGCCTCGGCGACGAGCGCCTCGGGGAGCTGCAGGTGCTCGAGGAGCTCCCCGGCGACGACCGCGTCGAAGCTCGCGTCGGCGAACGGGAGCGGCTCCTCGACGTTCGCCTCGACCGGCTCGATGCCGAGCGCCTCGGCCTTCGCGAGCGCCGCGCGGTCGACGTCGAGCCCGACGACCTGATTCCCCTCGAGGACGTGGCGGGTCAGCGCGCCCGAGCGGCAGCCGAGGTCGAGCACGCGCTTTCCGGTGCCGATCGCCGCCTGGAAGTGCGGGATCCGCTCGGGGACGAAGACGAAGTCGCCCTCGTCGCGACGCTCCCGATGATGCTCCTCGTACCGCTCCCCGAGACTCACGGAACGCGAGCGTCGCTCAGGCCGAGCCGACGGCTGCCCCGTGGCCGAGCGAGGCGATCGTCCGCCGGAGGCCTTCCTGGAGCTCGATCTCCGGCTCCCAGCCGAGGAGCTGGCGCGCGCGGGTGATGTCCGGCTGCCGGACCTGCGGATCGTCGACGGGGAGCGCCTCGAAGACGATCTCGCTCGACGACCCCGTCACGCGCACCACGGTCTCCGCGAGCTCGAGGAGCGTCTTCTCGTCCGGGTTGCCGAGGTTGACCGGCAGGTGCTCGCTCGACTCCGCGAGCAGGACGATCCCGCGGATCAGGTCGTCCACGTAGCAGAAGCTCCGCGTCTGCGACCCGTCCCCGAAGACCGTGAGCGGCGCACCCTCGAGCGCCTGGCGAAGGAAGGTCGGGATCGCCCGACCGTCGTTCGCGCGCATCCGCGGCCCGTACGTGTTGAAGATCCGCACGACCGACGTGTCGACGCCCTGCTGCCGGTGGTAGGCCATCGTCAGCGCCTCGGCGTACCGCTTCGCCTCGTCGTACACGCCGCGCGGGCCAATCGGGTTGACGTGCCCCCAGTAGGTCTCCGGCTGCGGGTGCACCTGCGGATCGCCGTAGACCTCACTCGTCGAGGCGAGCAGGAAGCGCGCCCGCTTCCACTTCGCGAGGCCGAGCGAGTGATGGGTCCCGTGCGAGCCGGTCTTCAGCGAGTGCAGCGGCATGCGGAGGTAGTCGATCGGGCTCGCGAGCGCGGCGAGGTGGTAGACGAAGTCGACGGGCTCGTCGACCGAGATCGGCTCGATGACGTCGTGGTTGACGAAGGTGAACCCGTCGTCGCGCAGGTGCTCGATGTTCTCGAGCGTCGACACGACGAGGTTGTCCACGCAGATCACCCGGTGGCCGCGCGCCAGCAGCTCCTGGCAGAGATGCGAACCGAGGAAGCCGGCGCCGCCGGTGACGAGTGAGGTCGGCATGGTCTCGATGCTAGCGCTGAGATCTGCGCCGTCTCACCTTACGACGCCGTCCGGGGCGATCCTCCCGCGCCGGCTCCGTCGAGGGGGCGGACGTGAGCCGCTGCCTGCAGTCCCACGAGGAACGTAAGTGCCGAGACGTAGACGTACACCATCAGGACGAAGACGAAGGCGAGGCCGCCGAGGAGCGTGCCGTACGAGGCGACGTGCGTGGCGTAGAGGCCGAACAGCGTGGAGGCGACCGTCCAGCACGCGACGACGACGACCGACGCGACGCCGGCGACACGGGCGGACTTCGACGTCGAGGGGCCGAAACGGACAAGAAGGGCGATCGCGAGCGAGATGAGGACGGCGCTCAGCCCCCAGCCGAGCGCTCGTCCGGCGACGTCGCCCACCGCTCCCCCGCCTCTCCGGTCGAGGGCCGCCGGCAGGACCTGGGCTGCCGCGACGGCGCCGAGCAGGAGGATCGAGATCGGCACGGAGAGCGCCAGGGACACGGCGAGCCGCGCTCCGGGCGACCGCGACGTCCCCCCTCCGTAGATCCGGTCGAGCGCGCGCATCGTCACGCGGATGCCCGCCGAAACCTCCCACAGCGCGACCCCGGCCCCGACCGTCAGCCACCACGTCTCCTTCGCGGTCAGGACCCGCTCGGCCGTGCGGTCGATCAACGTGAATGCCGGGTCGGACACCCGGTCGCGTATCTCAGGCGCGACCGAATCGGTCCAGACGTCGTCGAGCTCGAGGAAGCCGAGGACCGCCACCCCGAACAGGGCCAGGGGAACGAGCGCGAGCAGGATCCTGAACGAGAGGGCGCTCGCGAAGACGGGCAGGCCGTTCTCCGAGAAGTCGCGCGCGAACCGGCGCGCGATGCTCGGCCAGCCCGATCGTGCCGCCTCCGCCCGCAACTCCTCGAAGCCGTGCGTGAGTCGATCGCTGCGTGACGCGGTCGTCGACACCGACAGAGCTTCCCCGTGCGGGACAGGGGTCAAACGAGGGCCCGTTTAGCCAGGCACTACACGTGGCAAGGACGGTCATGGAACGCGATCCGCAGCAGAGCTACCCGCTGGTGCGCAAGCTCCTCGCCGAGAGGGAGGCGAGCAGGGAGACGCTCGACGACGTCGAGCGCGAGCGCGACGCGGAAGGACGTCAGCGCGACGCTCAGCTTCGGCAGGCGGAGGCCCGGAAGGCCGCATCCGGCAGCGCGCGGGGCAGGTAGCGCTACCGGTCAGCGGAGGTCCTTGTTCGCCTCCATGTCGAACCACATCGCGAACAGCGTGAGCTGGAGGCCCGCGATGAAGAGCACCGCGACGAGCACGATCGTCGGCGTCGTGATCGCGTTCCCGGCGAGGCGGAGCACGACCTCGACGACCCCGAGCAGGAGGCCCGCGAGCGTCATCAGCACGCCGAAGCCGTAGAAGAAGACGAGCGGGTGGAAGTCCCGGATCACGTACTTGTGGCCCATGCGCCACCAGAAACCCTTGAAGAGGAGCCAGGAGATGCGCGGCACGACGGACCGCAGCCGGATGCCGGAGCGCTCGCCGACGTCGTAGATCGGCCGCGAGGGGACGTCGCGGACGCGCGCGTTCTGGACGTTCAGATGCACGAGCATGTCGTTCGGGAAGCCGTAGCGGGGGTAGAGGCGGTCGAGGTCGAGCCGCTCCAGCGCCTGGCGCGAGAGCGCGGTGTAGCCGGCCTGCGAGTCGGCGACGTGCCAGTAGCCGGACGCGATCTTCGTGAGCAGCGAGAGGACGGCGTTCCCGAGGTAGCGCATCCGGGGGATCACCTTCCACGCCTCTCCGGAGACGAGCCGATTCGCCTTCGCGTACTCGACCTCGCCGCGGGCGACCAGCTCGACCAGGCCCTCGAGCTCAGCCGGGTCCATCTGGTTGTCGGCCGCCATGACGCAAACGACGTCGATCGTGTCCTCGAGCGCCTTCTTGTAGCCGGAGACGATCGCCGCACCGACGCCGCGGTTGTGCGGGTGCTGGATCACGGCGACCCGCGGGTCGCCCGTCGTCGCGGCCCGCTCGCCGGTCCTGTCGTGGGACGCGTCGTCGACGACGTACACGTGGTCGACGAAGCCCGGGATCCCGGCGATCGTCTCGGCGACGAGGCGCTCCTCGTCGTACGCGGGGACGACGACCGCGACCCGCTTCCCGGCAAGCATCAGCTGGGCGAGGCGGCCCGCCGGCGGGCGACGAACGGCTCGGCCGCGAGCGCCGCGACGGCGCCGACGAGCAGGCCCACGAGCGCGCCCACGAGCAGCGACGTCCGGCTCGAGCGCGCCGTCGTCTTGACCGCCGCCGCAGGCTCGACCACCCGGCTCTTCTCGACGTTCTCGGCGAGGTTGAGGAGCTGCTGCGCCGAGTAGAGGGCTTCCTGCAGCGACGTTCGACGCGCGTCGGCCGTCGTGATCACCGAGTTCAGGTTCGAGCTCAGGAGCAGCCTCGTGTCGAGCGGGATCGACGGGTCGCCGATCAGCGCATCCTGCTGACGCTGGGCGGTCTCGATCCGCGACTCGATGGCCGCGAGCTGCGCGCGGCTGACGGATACCTGGTTCTCGAGGTCCTCGACCTTCTGCGTGACGTACGTGGACACGCCGTCGACCACTCGCCCCGCGAGCGCCTGGGCGGCGAGCTCGGCCTTCCGCTTGCCGTCCGCCTTGACCGCGAGCTCCATCAGGGGGTTGATCCCGCGCACCTGGCCGACCGCGGTCAGCTCCTTCGTCGAGACCGACGAGCGCAGCTTGGAGACCGGGACGCCGCTCGCCCTGGACGCGGCCTGCAGCGCGGACTCGGAGCGGACGATCTCCCCGACCGTGCGCGGGTTCGTGGCGAGGCTCTGGATCTGGCCGCCGCCGAGCGGAGCGAAGGGCTGGCCGAGGTAGAGGATCGTCTCCGCGCGCCACACGGAGCCGCCGGCGAGCGCGAGCGCCACGCCGACGACGGCCCCCAGGACGAGGCCCCCGACGGGCAGCCACCAGCGCTCCGTGAGGCGCCCCCAGGCCGAGCGGAGGTCGACCTCCTGCTCGCCCTCCAGGTCCGCGGCCGTCGTGTCGTCCGTCATGCGCGCGGCACGCGCGCATGCGCGGGGAGGGGCGTGGGGAACCGGGAGGTTCCCCACGCGGTCGGGAAGAAGAGGACGCGCGGGGGAAGCATGGTTGCCCCCGCGAACGCGAGCCGAAGGCGAGCGTCCGTCATCGGGTCGCGACCCTATCAGCGGCCCAGCGCCACTGAGCCTCGAGGCCGTCCGCGAACGGCGTCCGCGCCTCCCAGCCGAGATCGGCGGCGATGCGGGAGGTGTCGGCCGCAGTACGGGCGGCGTCTCCCTCCCTGCGCGGGGAGCGCACGACCTCGAGCCGCCTCCCGGCGACCGCGGCGAGCCCCTCGAGCGCCTGCAGCACCGAAACCTCCTCGCCGCCGCCGACGTTGTACGTCGTCCCCGCGGGGCCACGCTCCATCGCCGCGATCGTCGCCTCGACCGCGTCGTCGACGTAGGTGAAGCTGCGCGACTGCGTCCCGTCGCCGAAGAGCTCGAACGGCCGCGCCTCGGCGACGCAGGCGACCATGCGCGCGAGGGCCATGTCCGGGCGCTGGCGAGGCCCGTAGATCGTGAAGTAGCGGAGCGTCACGGCATCGAGGCCGAACTCCCGCCCGTAGGCGTGAGCGAGGTGCTCGCACGCGAGCTTCGTGATCCCGTAGGGGGAGAGCGGCCGTGGGGCGGTGCCCTCGGGCGTGGGGAACGACGCGGCGTCTCCGTAGATCGAGGACGAGGACGCGAGCACGGTGCGGGCGCCCGCCGCGACCGCCGTCTCGAAGAGCCGCTGGCTCGCGAGGACGTTCTGGCGGACGTACGTCGGGAACACGGTGCCGAAGCTCCGCACGCCCGGCTGCCCTGCGAGGTGGAAGACGCCGTCGACGCCCTCGAGGTCGAGAGCGTCGTCGAGGAGGTCGAGGCGCTCGACGGGCAGCCCGCTCGCGTTCTCCTCCTTCAGCGCCGGGTCGTAGTAGTCCGTGAACGCGTCCCAGCCGGTCGCGTCGTGGCCGCGCTCGAGGAGTGCGCGGAGGAGATGCGAGCCGATGAACCCGGCGGCGCCGGTGACGACGTAGCGCATGGGCGTGGAATGCTAGATGGGCGACCGGTACGTGCCGTGCCGATCGCCCATCCAGGGCAGCGGCTGCAGCGAGCCGTTCCCGTCCCGCCGCAGGCAGACCTCGGAGAAGAACCGCGTCATGAAGACGCCCTCCTCGAAGTCGCCGAGACGCGGCTCCGGCCGCTCGCCCCGGGCGAGCGCGAGGGCGAGCTCCGGGTAGCGGCCGCCGGCCGCGAGCGGGAGCGGGAACCCACCGCCGAAGCGTGTGTTCACGTCGGTCACGGGCAGGCTTCCGTCGGGCTCGCGGAAGCACTGCACGTTCGCGGGGCCCTTGATCCCGACCGTCTCCGCGACGTGCGCCCCGTGCTCGATCAGCTCGCGGTCCTGGATCGACGCGCCCTTGATCGACTCGCCTCCCTTCGAGAGGAGCATCGTGCGCGGAATCGCATTCAGGCAGCGGCCCTCCATGTCGCAGAGGACGTCGATCGAGAACTCCTCACCGAGGCACTGCTCCTGCACGAACGACCGAACGGTCGTGTAGCCGAGGAAGAACGCCAGCTGCTCGGGGTCGTCGGCGCGGAAGATGTGGCGGGACCCGAACCCCTCCTGCGCCTTGACGAGGAGCGGATAGCGCGCGTCCTCCGGCACCTCGTCCGGGGCCCAGCTCCGTGGGGACGCGATACCGCTCGCGACGAAGAAGCGGTGAGCCTCGAGCTTGTCCGACATCCGCTCGCACACCCCCGCGTCCGGGAGCAGCAGGAGCGCGGGCTCGAGCGCCTCGCGCTCGCGTGAGAGCAGCGGATGGTCGAGATCGTTGAGCGGCACGACGAGTCGCACGTCGTGCTCGCGCACGAGCCCGGCGAGCGTCTCCACGTAGGCAGGGTCGGCGATGCGGGGGACGATCGCGTGCCGGTCGGCGTGGTAGAGCGCAGGCGCGAGCGGGTCCGCGTCGGCTGCGAGCGCGACCGCGCCGGCCGCCCTGAACGCCCGCACGATGTCGACGCGCTGCCCGGCGCAGGTGAGGAGGACGACCGTCACGAGCGGAGAGCGTACTCGCGTCCCGCGGTGCGCCGGTGACGGTCAGCGCAGGTGACTGTCACCCGCTTTCCGACCGCGACAGCTGCGAGGCGCCCGGCTAACGTGAGGCGCCGTGCGCTCCGAGAACGGGCCGATCCGCGTCCTCCGCGTCATCGCGCGCCTCAACATGGGCGGCCCGGCGATCCACGTCTCGAGCCTCGCCGCGGGCCTCGAGACGCGCGGCTACCACACGACGCTCGTCGCCGGGAGCCTGGCACGCGGCGAGGACTCGATGGCGTTCGTCGCGCAGCGCCTCGGCGTCGCGGTCGTGAGCGTCCCCGAGATGGAGCGCGAGGTCTCGCTTCGCCACGACGCGCGCTCGATCCAGCGGCTCGCCGACATCATCCGCGACGAGCGCCCGCACGTCCTGCACACGCACACGGCGAAGGCCGGCGCGATCGGCCGCGCGGCCGCGCTCCTGGCCGGAGGCGCGCGTCCTCCGGTCGTGCTCCACACGTTCCACGGGCACGTGCTCAAGGGCTACTTCGGCACCCGCAGGACCGCGTTCTTCCGGGAGGTCGAGCGGACGCTCGCGCGCATCTCCGACGTGCTCGTGGCCGTGAGCCCGGAGGTGCGGGACGAGCTCGTCGAGCTCGGCGTCGCGCCGCGGGAGAAGTTCGCGGTCATTCGGCTCGGGATCCCGCTCGAGGAGCGGCTCGGCGACCCGACCGCGGACCTCGACTACCGAAGGCTGTACGGCATCCCGGAGGGGGCGTTCGTCGTCGGCTGGGTCGGGCGCATGACCGGGGTGAAGGACACGGCCTCGACGCTCGAGATCCTCCGCGCGACCCGCGACCGGGGCGTCGACGCCGTGCTGTGCCTCGTCGGGGACGGCCCCGACCGCGGCCGGCTCGAGCAGGTCGCACACGACCTCGGGATCGCGCGCCACTGCTACTTCGTCGGCTACCAGGAGGACGTCGCGGGCTACTACCGGCTCTTCGACGCGTTCCTGCTCCCGTCGGTCAACGAGGGGACGCCGGTGAGCGCGATCGAGTCGCTCGCATCGGGGACCCCGGTGGTCGCCAACCGGGTCGGCGGCGTGCCCGACGTCGTCCGCGACGGCGTGGACGGATTCCTCGTCGAGGCGGGCGACGTCGAGGGGGCGGCGGAGCGGCTGGCGAGGCTCGCGGGCGATCCGGCGCTGCGGGCCCGGCTCGGCGAGGCGGGACGCGGACGCGTGCTGCGGCGCTACTCGGTCGCGCGCCTCGTCGACGACGTCGACCGGCTCTACCGCTCGCTGCTCGTCGCCAAGGGCATCCTCAACGGCGGCGCGTAGCTCGCCACCACCGCCGCGGCGGCGCGAGCGGCCGCCTTCAGGGGTTCGTGCGCGGCGAGGATCCGGCACTCGCGGATCCTGGCCCTGCGCACGGTCAGCGCCAGCCGCCCGTCGCCCCGCGGTAGGTCCCGCGGAAGAGCGCGAGCGGCGTCCTCAGCAGGATCTCGAGGTCGACCCGCGGCGAGCGGTGCTCGACGTACCAGACGTCGAGCTCGATGCGCTCGGCCCACGGCAGCTCCGCGCGGCCGTGCACCTGCGCCCAGCCGGTGAGGCCGGGCCTGACGTCGAGCCGGTGGCGCTGGTGCTCGTCGTACTGCTCGACCTGGTAGCGGAGGGTCGGCCGCGGACCGATGACGCTCATGTCGCCGCGCAGGACGTTCCACAGCTGCGGCAGCTCGTCGATCGAGGTGCGGCGGAGGATGCGGCCGACCCTGGTGATCCGCCGGTCGCCTCTGTCCACTGCGTAGCCGGTGCCCAGGCGCTCGGCGCCGACGACCATCGTGCGCAGCTTCAGCACGTCGAAGTCGACGCCGTCCTTTCCGACGCGGGTCTGCCGGTAGAGGACGGGGCCGCGATCCTCGAGCTTCGTCGCGAGCGCGGCGAGCGCGAGCAGCGGGCTCGTCAGCGCGAGGCCGACGCCGGCGATGGCGACGTCCGCCGCCCGGTTCACCGGGTGCCCTTCGCCTTGTCCCAGGTCTGCGGCGTCCCCGTCCGCAGGTAGCGGACGAGCCCGGCGACGGTCGCCTTCGTCACGACGTAGTAGTAGTGGGCGAGCCGCGCGCCCGGGATCGGCAGGCGCGCCCGCCCGGCGGCCGCGAGCGCGAGGCCGCCGAGCTGGAGCGCGAGGAAGACGCGATAGAAGAGCCCGCGGCCGGCGAGCGCGACGTTCGAGACGAGCAGAAGGACGTGGAGAAGGCCGCTCGAGTACCGGAGCACGCGGTGCGACACGAGCTCGAACAGATAGAGCGGCCTCGTCGGCCGGAACATACGCCCGGTGACGATGTGCCCCCAGGAGCGGGCGATCGTCCGGACCTTGCGCCCGTACTCGTCCTCCGGCTCGCTCGCGGCCTTCTCGACCGCGACGGCCTCCGGGTCGTACACCGCACGCAGCCCGGCCTGCTCCATCGAGTACGGAAACCCGAAGTCGTGGCCGAACTTCGGGTCGTCCTCCACGTACGCGTCCCGGCGGACCGCGTAGATCGCGCCGTTCCCGGCCGTGATCGAGCCCGCCCTCGACTCCTGCTCGCGCACCCACACCTCGTACCGCCAGTACAGCCCCTCGAGGTTCGCACCGTCGGGCGACTCGAGCCGGAGCTGGCCGCAGACGTACCCGACCCGGCCGTCCGCGAGGTTGCGTACGAGCTTCCGCAGCGCGTCCGGCCGCCACTCGGTGTTCGCGTCGGTGAAGGCGAGGACGTCGCTCCCGGTCTCGCGCACGGACCGGTGCTGCGCGGCGACCTTGCCCTCGCGCGGGCAGCGGAGAAGCCGTACGCGCGGCTCGCGGGCCGCGATCTCCTCGACGATCGCATCGGTGCGGTCGGTGGAGCCGTCGGAGGCGACGACGATCTCGAGCAGCTCGGGCGGGTAGTCGAGCGCGAGCAGGTTCTCGACCCGGCGGCCGATCACGGCCTCCTCGTCGTGCGCAGAGACGACGACGGCGACCGAGGGGGTGACGTCCTGGCGGGCGACCGGGCGTGGGCGCAGCCGCGCGAGCACGCCCATCGCCACCGGGTACCCGGCGTGCGTCCAGGCGAGCGCGCCGAGCGAGCCCCAGAACACGAGCCTGCCGATCACGCGCGCGATTGTAGGGGGACGAGACAGGGCCGCCTGAGGCGCAGGAGCGGCGCTCGCAAGCGAGCCAAGGGCGAGCCGCGCAGGACAGTACGTCCGGTACGGACAAGCGGCGAGCCCGCGGGATCGCGCCGCGAGCGTCGTCAGCCGGCCACGGAGGGCGACATCGTCGCCCGGGAGCGGCCGGCGGCCTGCGGCCAAGGGCCGCCTGAGGCCGCAGGGGCGGCGCTCGCAAGCGAGCCAAGGGCGAGCCGCGCAGGACAGTACGTCCGGTACGGACAAGCGGCGAGCCCGCGGGATCGCGCCGCGAGCGTCGTCAGCCGGCCGCGGAGGGCGACTTCGTCGCCCGGGAGCGGCCGGCGGCCTGCGGCCTCAGGAGCTCCCGCACGAGGGCGCGGTAGCGCTCCATGGCGACGAGGCGGTCGGCCTCGCGCTCGACGTATGCGCGCCCGCGGCGTCCCATCTCCGCGAGGTCGTGCACGCCCTCGGCCGCCTCCCGGATCGTCCGCGCGAGCAGGTCGGGGCGCGCCGGCGGGATCACGATCCCGCAGCCGATCTCGCGCACGAGCCGCGCAGTCTCGCTCGCGTCCTCGGCCGCGGCGATCACCGGGCGGCCGGCCGAGAGGATCCCGTACAGGCGGCTCGGGACGACGTAGCCGGCCAGGCCCCGCGCGAGGCCGACGACGTGGACGTCGGCGCTCGAGAGCGAGAACGGGAGCCGGTCACGCTCCTGGTAGGGAAGGAAGCGCACCATGTCCTCGACGTCGAGCCGCGCCGCGAGCTCGACCATCTCGGCGTGCCGGGCGCCGAAGCCCGCGATGACGATCCGGACGTCGTCGCGATCGCGGAGGAACGTCGCCGCGCGGACGAGGCTGTCCAGGTCCTGGGCGTGGCCGACGTTCCCCGAGTGCATGACCACGAACCGCGAGACGAGCCCGTGCCGCTCGGCCCAGGGGTTGTCCCGCGGCTGTGGCGTGATCGCGCGCGTGTCGACCCAGTTCGGAATCACGCGCAGGCGCTCCGCCGGAGCGCCCTTGGCCTCGAGCCGCTCCCGCATCGTCTCCCCGATCGCGACGATGCGGTCGGCGCGGCGCAGGTAGGCGCCGACGAGCGTCCCGAGGACGCCGACGACCGCGGGATTGCGCAGCCGGTGCAGCTCGGTCGCGATCTCCGGGAACACGTCCTGGCTGATGACGAGGACGGGCGCACGGAAGCGGCGGCCGATCGCGACGCCGAGGTCGCCCACGATCGGCGGGTCGGTCATGCAGAGGACGAGATCGGGCGCGGGCCGCGAGAGGGCGTACGCGAGCGCGTACCCGAGGTACGAGAAGTAGTTCGCCGCGCGTCGCGCGAGCTCCGAGCGCTCGTACGAGGTCGAGGCCACGCGGACGATGCGCACGCCGTTGTGCTCCGTCTCGCGCGGCTCGTCCTCGTGCCCGTGCAGGACGCCCGTCACGACCTCGACCTCGTAGTCCTCCGCGAGCGCCTCGCAGAGCTCGGTGAGGAGGTGTGCGGTCGCCTCGACTCCCGGCCAGTAGTACTGGTTCAGGACGAGGATCCGCGGCCGGCTGCCGTTCTGCGACACCGGCCCAGGCTACGCGACGGCCTCGCGGACCGCCGCGAGGAAGCCCTGGACGCTCGGGCCGTAGCCCCAGTCCCGCGCGAGCTCGCGCGAGCGTGATCCCTGGGCCCGACGGAGGTCGGCGTCGGCTGCGAGCCGCCGCAGGGCGGCGGAGGCGGCATCGACGTCGCCGGCGGCAACGAGGAAGCCGTTCTCGCCGTCGCGGAGGAGGTCGTGGGCGGCGCCGACGCGGTCGGAGAGGACGAGCGGGAGGCCGCAGGCCGCCGCCTCGTTGACCACGACCGCCCACGGCTCGCGGGCCGACAGGAGGGCGAAGACGTCCGCCGCCGCGTAGGCCTCGACGATGCGCACCCACTCGAGGTCGCCCGCGAGCACGAGGCGCACGCCGCGGACGTCCGCGAGGTCCCGGAGTTGCTCGCGCTCCGGCCCCTCGCCGGCCACGACGAGCAGGATCCGCGGGTCTCCCGCCTCGGCGACCGCGTGGACGAGCACGTCGAGCCCCTTCTCCGGCGCGAGCCGCGCGACCGAGAGCACGACGACGTCGTCGGGGCCGGCCCCGAGACGTTCGCGGAGCGCGGGCCGCCGCGACGCCAGGGCGTCGACGCGTGCCCCGAACCCCTCCACGTCGATCGTGTTCGCGAACACCCGCACGTGCTCGGGCGCCGCCCCGCGCGCGACCATCGAGCGGCGGGCGAGCGTGCCCGTGACGAGCGCTCCGGAGGCTCCGCGCACGATCCGCGGGACGACCGAGCCCTTCACCGCCCTCCGCCAGCCCGCCCGCGGCCCCTCGTCGTGGCTCTCGACGACGAGGACGTACGGGACGCGGCGCGCGCGGCACCATGCGAGCGCTGCCTGTGCCGCGAACGTGCTCCAGCCCGAGACGACGACCACGTCGGGCCGTGCAGACGAGAGCGCGGTCACGACGCCCGGCGTCACCGGGTACTCGTGGTGGAGGAGCCTCTCCGCGCCCGGGATGCCGACGCCGCGGAGGAACACGGCGCGATGCCGGGGCTCGACGCGCCACGTCCGCCCTGCGACCGTCTCCGCCGCGTAGATCACGGTCACGTCGACGTCGTCGAGCGCCGCCACGCGGTCGAGGAGCGGAGCGCGGTAGGGCGTGGGCTCCGGGAAGACGGCGGCGACCCGGATCGGTGCGGAGAAGGCGTCGCCACCGAGCTCGGCGAGCCAGGCCGCCGCCTCCCGCTGCGCCTCGCGCGTCCGTGCCCGCCGGCGCGCACGCCGCGCGGCTGCGCGCACCGCGAAGAGCGGGTCGAGCCGAGCCGCCTCGCGCACCAGGCGCGGACGCTCGAGCGGCTCCGCTCTGCGGGCGGCGCGTGCCACGGCCCGCGCCGCAGCCTCGCGAACGGGGCGCAGCTCCTCGTCGCGGTAGCGGCCCGTGGCGCCGAACAGCTCGACGAGCCGGACGAGGTCGGTCACCGCGGCGGTCACGGCGGCGGCGTGGACCTCGCGCCCGAGCGCGACGTCGCGCGCGAGCCCGGCCTGCTCCGCCGGGAGTGAAGGCGCGAGCGCGGCGATCTCGCGGAGGGAGACCTCGAGCGCGAGCGAGCGCTGCAGCCCGCCGCGGAGGCGCGACGCCTGGTCGGTGTGGAGCCGGTGGAGGACGAGCGGCGCCTCGACGGCGTCGCCCTCGGTCACGTCGAGCAGCCGCGCCCACAGGTCGTAGTCCTCGCTCTCGCCGAACGCGGTGTCGTAGCGGAGCCCGTTGCGCTCGAGGAGCTCCCGCTCGAGCACCACCGTGTCGTGGAAGACCGGGGCGCTGAAGAGCGCCCGCCAGCGCATCGGGGCGCGGCCGCGCTCGTGAAGGTGCAGGCGCCCCGGGCGGCCGCGCTCGTCGATGTCCAGGACGCCGGACCCGACGAAGCCGACGCTCGCGCTCGCCGCGAGCACCGCCAGGCTTCGGCTCAGCCAGTGCGGCAGCGCGACGTCGTCGGCGTCCATGCGCGCGAGGTAGCGACCGCGCGCCTCGTCCAGGCCACGGTTCAGCGAGCCGGCGAGCCCGCGCCGCTCGTCGTGGCGGAGGACGCGGACCCGCGAGTCCTCCACCGCCTCGAGGATGTCCGGCGTCCGGTCGGTCGAGCCGTCGTCGACGACGAGCAGCTCGAGGTCGGTCACGCGCTGGCGAAGCACGCTCTCGACCGCCTGACGGACGTAGCGCTCGCCGTTCGCGACTGCGACGAGCACGGAGACGAGCGGAGCGGTCGGCATGGGCGTCCCGTAGCCTACGGCGGGTGTCGTCGGGGCTCCCGTCGTTCGACCTGGTCGTCGCGACGGTGGGCCGCGTGGACGACCTCGAACGCCTCCTCGACTCGCTCGAGCGCCAGACGCATCGCGCCTTCGCGGTCCGCGTGGTGGACCAGAACGGCGACGACCGGCTGCGACCCGTGCTCGCAGCCCATCCGGACCTCGACCTCGCGCACCTCCGCTCGGAGAGCGGCCTTTCTCGCGCCCGGAACGCCGCCCTCGGATCGCTCGACGCGGACGTCGTCGCGTTCCCGGACGACGACTGCACGTACCCCGTCGACCTCCTCGAGCGCGTCGCGCATCGCCTCGGCGAGGACCCCGGGCTGGACGGGCTGACGGGGCGGGCCGCCGCCCCGGACGGGAGCTCGTCTCCGTCCTGGAAGCCCGACCGCGCCGTCGTCACGCGAGGGAACCTCTGGAACCGGGCGATCTCGTTCACGATCTTCCTCCGCCGCGAGCTCGTCGAGCGCGTCGGGGCGTTCGACGAGCAGCTCGGCCTCGGCTCGGGCACGCCCTGGCACTCCGGCGAGGAGATCGACTACCTCGTGCGGGCGGTCGACGCCGGAGCGCGGATCGAGTACGACCCGTCGCTCGTCGTCACGCACCCCGTACGCGCGGACGACGACGAGCTCGGCTTCCGGGACGGGGCGAGCATCGGCTACCTGCTCCGCAAGCACCGCTATCCGTCCCGCGTCCTGGCCCGGATGCTCGTGCGCCCCGTCGGAGGGGTAGCCGTCTCGCTGGCGCGCCGGGACCACGACCGCGCGGGCTACCACGCCGCGACCCTGCGCGGGCGGATCGCCGGCTACCGCGGCGCGAGGCGCTCGAACAACTCGCGGTGACGCTCGAGCCAGGGCCCGAGCGCGAAGCGCTCGACCGCTCGTGCGCGCGCCCGCGCCGCGTACCCCGCGCGGTCGGCGAGCACGCGATCGACGGCGTCGGCCATGGCCTCGGGCTGCGGCGGCTCGTCCCGCTCCCACGTGTCCGGGTGGGCGACGCCGACCCCGGCCTCGTCGCCGACGAGCTCGACCGTCCCGCCGCTCGCCGGGTACACGACCGGGAGCCCGCACGCCATCGCCTCGACGACGAGGGTGGGGCAAGGATCCTTGACCTTCGTGTGCAGGAGGACGTGCGCTCGCCGCAGGACGCCCGGGGCGTCGCGCTGCGCGTACTCGCCGAGCAGGTGCACGCGCCCGCGCAGTCCGAGCTCCTCGACGAGCGGCTCGACCGGCACGACGAGTCGCCCCGTGACGAGGAGACGCGCATCCGGACGCCGCGGGAGCAGGGCTGCGAACGTGCGCAGGGCGAGCTCGACACGGTAGGCCTGGGTCTGGTCCCCGCCGAGGAGCAGTGTCGGGCCGCCCGACGGCGGCTCGGGCGAAGGGGTGAACGCGCTCACGTCGACCGCGTTGTGGAGCACCTCCCAGGTGCCGCCGGGCTCGCCGAGATAGAGGTCGGCCGAGAGCCTCGAGAAGTCGCTCTGGTACACGACGTGGTCGGCAGCGCGAACGGCGTCGCGGAGCGGGCGGTTCAGCGCGTCCGTGTCCTCCCCTGCCCATCCCGGGTAGGCGACCCCGTCCTGGTTGACGACGATCGCGGCTCCTCGCCTTCTCGAGATCCGCAGCAGCGGCCCGAGGTCGCGTGGCAGCCAGGTCGTCCCCAGGTAGAGGACCGAGAAGTCCTCCGGGCTGTTCGGCCAGCGAGCAGCCAGCTTCTGGGCCTTCGCCGTCCCGCCGGCGGCGCGCTCGCCGGGCGCGGGGACGCGATCGTGCCCGTAGAAGACGCGCACGCCCGGCTTCGCCTTCCCCGACGCGAGGAGGCGCGCCCAGCGGAGGGCGGCGCGCCCGTACCGGCCGGCGCGGGCGGGGCTCAGGTCCACGGGCTCAATCCGCCGGCCCGGGCACCGCGACGAACCCGTCCAGCAGCGAGCGCCAGCGGGACCGGAGAGCGACGTACGAGTTGGCCTCGGCCGTCTCCCGGCCTGCGCGGAGCACCGGCTCGAGCTCGTTCGGCATCGCATCCGCGACGTGCACGACCCAGAGGACGAGCCCGCCCACGTCCTCGACCTCGACGATCCAGCCGTTCTCGGCGTGCCGCACGAGGTCGGCTCCCTGCCCGACGCGCGTGGTCACGAGCGGCACACCCGTCGCCATCGCCTCGAGCACTGCCCGCGGCCCGCCCTCGTCGCGAGAGGTGACGAGGCAGACGTCGATCGCGCGGTAGACCTCCGCCACCGCGTCCACGTCCGGGAGCAGGAGATGGCGGTACGGGATCTTCAGCCGCTCGAGGCCTGCCTTGACGTATCCGCGTGACGGCCCGGTGACGAGGACGAAGAGCTCGGGGATGCGCTCCCGCAGGCGCTCGAACGTGGCCAGGAGCACGTCGGGGCCCTTGATGAGCTTCGGCTCGAGCCCGTCGCTCCAGCCGACCCCGTCCTTCTGGAACGAGCCCACGACGAATGCGGTCTCCGGGAGACCGAGCTCGCGACGGGCGGAGACCCGGTCCCCGTCGCTCCGAAAGGGGAAGGCCTCGACGTCGATCCCGATCGGGATCCGGTGCACCTTCTCGGCGGCGACGCCGGTGCCGAGGACGAGCTCCTCCATCGCGCGGTTCGTCACCTGGATGCGGTCGATCTCCGGATGCCGGGCGCGCATCGTCTGGAAGCACGCGTCGAACTCCGGCATCCCGGGCGTGCCCGGCCGCCCGTGGAACCACGCGAAGCCGAGGTGGTTCCCGTGGCGCTCGAACCCGTGCAGCAGCAGCGTGAACTGGCTCAGGTGGAAGATCGCCTGCTCACTCACACCGCGAGCCCACCCGGGCGGGCCGAGCTCGACGCCGAGCGCGCGCGCGGTCCGCTCGAGCTGCCGCGCCTCGTAGGCGAGCACCCAGCGGGCAGCCTCCTGCTCGACGAAGAGCCGCGAGTGCGGCGCCCACCCGCGGGTGCGCACGCCCACGGCGGCACGGCGCAGCGGCCGGACGGCCGGCGCCGCCAGTCGACGGGCATGCGCGACGAGTGACACGTCAGCGGTCGGCGAGGCTCTCGGCGGGCTCGAGCCGTGCACGCAGGCGCTCGAGGTCCGCGTCCACCAGCAGGTGGACGAGGCCCTCGAAGTCGATCGTCGGAGACCAGCCGAGGCGCTCGCGCGCCCTCGTCGAGTCGCCGACGAGGTCGTGCAGCTCCGCCTTTCCGCGCAGCAGGGACTCGTCGACCCGGACGTGATCCTCCCAGTCGAGCCCGACGTGCGCGAAGGCCGTGGCCGCGAGGTCCCGGACGGAGTGGCTCTGACCCGTGGCGACGACGTAGTCGTCCGGCTCGTCCCGCAGCAGCATCGCCCGCATCGCCCGCACGAAGTCTCCGGCATACCCCCAGTCCCGGCGCGCGTCGAGGTCGCCGAGGGAGACGGAGCTCTCGAGGCCGAGGCTGATCGCGGCCGCCGCGTGGGAGATCTTGCGCGTGACGAAGTCGAGCGGCCGGCGGGGCGACTCGTGGTTGTAGAGGATCCCCGACGAGGCGTGGAGGCCGTACCTGCGGCGGTAGCTCAGCGTGATGAAGTGCGCGTACGCCTTCGCCACGCCGTACGGCGTCACCGGCGAGAGCGGGGTCGCCTCCGTCTGCGGCACCTCGCGGGGCTCGCCGAAGATCTCGCTCGAGGACGCCTGGTAGAAGCGGATGTGGTCGTCGACGCGCCGGATCGCCTCGAGCAGCGCCGTGCATCCAACCGCGGCGAACTCGGCGGTGAGGACGGGCTGGCGCCACGACATCGGCACGAACGAGGGGGACGCGAGGTTGTACACCTCGTGCGGTCGGCACGAGGAGAGCACGTCGACGAGCGAGAGCTCGTCGAGCACGTCCGCCTGCAGCAGCTCGAGCTCGTCCCGCACCCGCTCGAGGTTCTCGAAGGACGTCGAGGCGGGCTGGCGCACGACGCCGAAGACCTCGTAGCCCTCGCCGAGGAGGAGCTCGGCCAGGTACGAGCCGTCCTGGCCCGCGATGCCGATGATGAGCGCGCGCCTCGCCGTCATGGTCGCGCCGGACCTTAGCGAGGCCCCGCGACGGGGGCCGAGCGCGGGAGTAGCATCTGCCGGCGGTGGCATCGCCGCGCCCCCGCGGTGGCTGGCGACCGGCTCTCGCGCTCGGCGTGACCGTCCTCGCCGCCTCCCTTCTCCTCGCGGGGCTCGCCCTGCTCGTCCCCGTCCCGCGCATCCTCTCCGACGAGCTCCGGTACACGATCGCCGCGAGCTCGCTCGCAGACGGCCATGGCCTCGGTCTCCGCGGCTCCGACTACGGGTTCGGGCCCGTGTACCCGGCCGTGCTGGCGGCGATCCTCGCCGTCGTCCCGGACCGGGAGACGGCGTACCCGCTGTTCAAGGTCGCGAACGCGCTCCTCTTCGCGCTCGCCGCGATCCCGATCTACCTCGTCGCGCGGCGGCTCCTCGCGCCGGCCTGGAGCCTCGCCGTCGCCGCACTCTCGCTCGTCGTCCCCTCCTCGGTCTACGTATCGCTCGTCATGACGGAGAGCGCCGCCTACCCGGCGGCCTGGCTCGCGATCCTGGCGATCGTCCTCGCGCTCGAGCGGACGTCGCCGGCGAGGCAACTGGCGGTGCTCGGCGCGGTCGTGCTCGCGTACCTGACCAGGGCGCAGTTCGCCGCACTCTTCCCGGCGTTCGTCGCGGCGCTCTGCCTGCTCTGGATCGTCGTCCCCGCCCGGCGGCCCCGGAGCGTCAGCGGACTCGTCGGGCTCTGGCCGACGCTCGGCGCGCTCGCCCTGGGCCTCGTCATCGTCGTCGCGGCGCCGCTCGCGACCGGGCGCTCGCCGGTCGGGCTGCCGTCGGCGTACGAGGACCTCTGGACGGACTACGACCTCGTCGACGTCGGGAGATGGGTCGTGTACCACCTCGCGGCGCTCGAGATCCTCCTCGTCGTCGTCCCCCTCGCCGTGTCCCCGATCGTGCTCGCGCGGCTGCTGCGGGACGCCCGGGAGGGAGACGAGCGTGCGGGCGCGTTCGCGACGGCGTTCGTCGCGGTCAACGCCGCCCTGATCCTCGTCACCGCGGCGTTCGCGAGCACGCCGGCGGGCTTCGAGAACCTCCAGGACCGCTACCTCTTCTACGTCGTGCCGCTCTGGCTCGTCGTCCTCGCCGTGTGGCTCGCGGACGGTCTCCCGCGGCCCATCGTGGCCACTGCGGTCGGCGTCGGGCTCGCGCTCGTGCTGCCGGCGCTCGTCCCGTTCGCGGAGATCGCGGCCGAAGACGGAGCCGAGGTGGGCGCCGTCGTGACGTACCTCTGGGCGCAGATCAACGCGACGACCTTCGAGTCGTTCCCGGAGGAGATCTCCGGCCGACGCGTGCTCGCGCTCTTCGTCGTCCTCCTCCTGGCAGCGGTGCTCCTCGTTCCCCGGCGCCTCGCGCTCGGGCTGGGCGCCGTCGTCGTGGCGGTCATCCTCCTCTCGACCGCGATCGCGTGGCGGGACTCGATCGGGACGGCCGACGACTTCGAGGCGGCGCTCCCGGCCGATCGCGAGTGGGTGGACCAGGCGGTTGGAGAAGGAACCCCGGTGACGTCCCTCTACGTCTCCGCTCCCTGCGCCGAATCGGGGTGGACGAGTACGGCGCAGCTCCTGACCGAGTTCTTCAACCGCGCGGTCACACGCGCCGCGCACGTCGCGGGGCGCGACGGCAGCCTGCTCCCGTCGACCGCCGTCCGCGTCGCCGCGGACGGCTCGCTCGTCAGGGAGTCGGGCGGCAGGTTCCCCGCAGAGGCCGTCCTCGTCCCCGAAGGGATCACGCTGCGGGGCGAGCTGCTCGCGGCCGGCACGGCGGTGCCGCTCGTGCTCTGGCGGGTGGACGGCCCGGTCCGGCTCGTTCCCGCGCGCTCGACGAGGGAGCTCCAGGGGATCGTGTGCGCAGCGCGACGCTAGATGGTTGACGCCACGATCTCGCGCGTCCGGCTGCGCGATCCGGCGCGTTCGGGGCGCTTCGGCCCGGACGCAGGCCGCACAGCGGCCTGGCGTCGGGCGTGCTTCGCGACGGGAGAGCGGCAGCGAGGCGTCCGGCATCGCCCCGCCTCTCCCGTCGCGCCCAGGAGCGGCCGGCTCGCGCCCCGGAGATGGCGATCTCGTGGCGTCAACCATCTAGGCGGGCACCGGGCGTGTCCCTGGGCTGCTCTACCATCGCGCGGGTGAGCGCCGAGCCGCGGACGTCCCTCGTCGCCGTCGGCGACCCACCCCCGGTCGACGCGGAGACGGCGCGCACCGCGCCCGTCGCGACGCGCCGCGGCGTCGGGCCGCTCCTGGCGCTCGCGGGGATCGTGGTCGCGGCGTTCGCGCTCTACACGTCGCTCGCCGCCCTCGTCGACGTCCCCCGCGTCCATCCCGACGAGGTGCGCTACCTGATCGCCGCGTCGTCGCTCGTCGAGGGCGAGGGGCTGACCCTCCGCGGCGCCGAGTACGGCTTCGGGCCGCTGTACGCCCTCCTCCTCGCGGCGATCCTCTCGCTGACCTCGGGCGTCGACGCGGCGTACGACCTGTTCAAAGCGGCGAACGCCCTCCTCTTCGCGCTGACCGCGGTGCCCGTGTACCTGCTCGCACGGCGCCTCGTCTCGCCCTGGTGGGCGGTGTGCGCGGCCGGTCTCGCGGTCGCGATCCCCTCCTCGATCTCGGTGGCGACCGTGATGACGGAGAGCCTCGCGTACCTCACGGCCGCCTGGGCCCTGTACGCGACCACCCTCGCCCTCGAGCGGCCGACGGTGCTCCGCCAGCTCGCCCTGCTGGGAACGGTGGCCGTTGCCTTCCTGACCCGCGCGCAGCTCGGCGGGCTCTACCTCTCATGGCTCCTCGCCCTCGGCGTGCTCTGGCTCCTCGTGCCGGAGCGGCGGCCGCGCACGCGGCGCGACGTCTACGGGCTGTGGCCGAGCGCGGTCCCGCTCGTCCTCGCGGGCATCTTCCTCGCAGGCCGGCTCCTCAGCGGCGCGTCCGCGTCCGAGTCGCTCGGGGCGTACTGGGAGCTCTGGCGCGGCTACGACCCCTTCCAGGTCCTGAAGTGGGTCGTCTACCACCTCGCGGACATCGAGGTCTACCTCGCGGTGGTCCCGCTCGCCGTCGCCCCGATCGTCCTCTGGCGCATGCTGCGCAGCGGTCGCGCGGGAGCGGGGCGCGAGGCGTCCTTCGCCGCGCTCTTCCTCTCGGCGAACGCGGTCGGGCTGCTCGTCGTCGCCGCCTTCACGAGCACGCCGTGGGGCTACGACCGGCTCCACGACCGCTACGCGTTCTACCTCCTGCCGCTCTGGCTCGTCGTCCTCGTCGTCTGGCTCGCGGACGGCCTGCCCCGCCCGCTCGTCGCGACGGCGATCGGCGTCGGCATCGCGCTCGTGCTGCCGGCGATCCTCCCCTTCCACCAGCTCGCGAACGAGGCCGGCATCGACACCGTGCCGGGGGCGCTCTGGGTCTGGGTCGAAGCGCAGGTCGCCGGCCCGGGGCCCCTCTCCGGGGGCCGCCTGCTCGCGGTCTTCGTCGTGGGGTTGCTCGCGGCCGTCGTCCTCCTGCCGCGACGGCTCGGGCTGCTGGTGCCCGCGGCCGTGCTCGCCGTGTTCGCGTTCACGGCCGTGCTCGCCTGGGACCGCATGATCGGCGCGCCCGAGGACGCCGTGTTCGCGGGCGGGCTCGAGCAGGCATGGGTCGACGAGCTCGTGCCGGAGGACGCGCGCGTGACGAAGCTCTACCTCGAATCCGCGTCGTGCCCGGCTTCGGCGAGGACCCGGCACGCACTGTTCCTCACCGAGTTCTTCAACTCGACCGTCGACCGCGCCGCGTATCTCGGAGACTCGATCCCGGACGGGCTGCCGATCGACCGCGTCGAGGTCGAGGACGGCCGCGTCGTGCTGCCGAACGGCGACCCGCTCGAGGCCGACTACGTCTTCACCCAGCCCGGCGTCGAGCTCGTCGGCCGACGCGTCGGCACGGGCACCGCGGCAGATCTCGTCCTCTGGGAGACGGACGGCGCGGTGCGGACGGTGGGAGCGCGGACGACCGCCGACGTGCGGACGGCCGACTGCCCCGCCTAGCGCACGCGACGGAGGTAGCCGCTCGGGTTGAACGTGATCAGGAACTTCTCCCGCTCCCGGTCGACGACGAAGTCGTCGGTGCGCGCGAGGAAGGTCTCGATCGCCTCGAGCGGCCCCGGCAGCAGGTCCTTCCGGATCCGGCCGATGTTCGAGTCCTCGACGATGAGGTAGCAGCCGACCGGCACGATCGGCGCATACGAGGCGAGCTCGGCCTCCACGTGCGCCTGCGAGTGGTCGGAGTCGAGCACGACGAGCGTCGGGCGCCCCTCGGCGCGGGCGCGGACCTCGGCGACCACCCCCGGGTCGGTCGACGAGCGACCCCCGAGGTACGTGATCCGCGGGTGCTCGGGGTAGTCGTCGCGCAGTGGCTCGATGTCGATCGACACGATCTCGCCGACACCGAGCAGGTCGCACATCGACGCGAGGAAGAGCGCGCTGCCGCCCCGGTATGTCCCCGTCTCGACGATGAGCTCCGGACGCGTCTCGTGCAGGATCTCCTGGTAGATCCAGAGGTCGAGCGGGTTCTTCAGGGCCTGCGCGCCGAGCCACGTCGCCCTCGTCCAGGCGTCGGACTCGTAGAAGACGTCGTGCGCGCGCGAGATCGCCCGGCGGTCGAGGCCGCGGTCGATGCGGAACGCCGCCGCGTCCTTCGCGCGTCGCAGGTAGTTCTCCACCGCGCGGGCGATCTTAGATGTGGCCTGCGGGAGCCAGCCCGAGAACCTCGAGGTATCGGTCCGCGACGGAGGCGAGGGAAGGGGTCGCGATCGCGGCGCGGAACCCTTCGAGCCCCGCGACGAGCAGGTCGAGGACCTCGGGCAGCTCGTCGTCCGTCCGGAACGGAAGCCCGCCCCCCGCCACGAGCTCCGGATGGCCGCCGCTCTCCAGGTACGCCGCGGGGAGCCCGCACGCGAGCGCCTCGAGCAGCGCATTCGAGCAGGGGTCGTCGCGGCTCGCCGCAACGTAGACGTCGCTCCGGCGCAGCTCCGCGGCGACCTCGTCGGACGGCAGCGGGCCGATCGCCGTGATCCACTCGAACGCGACGGGCGGCGAGCCGAGGTACGTGAGCTCGTACCGCTCGCGGTCGAGGTGCCGGTCGAGCCAGGAGAACGTGTCGGCGCCCTTGCGCGTGTTCACCGACCAGCTCGAGGCGACGACGCGCACCTTCCGCCCGGCGAGCGGCTCACGCCCCTCCGGCGGGTGGAAGATCGCCGGGTCGACCGCGTTCGGGACGACGACCGGTTCGCGCAGCTCGTACCCGAGCTCGGCGTGCTTCTCGAGGCTGTAGCGCGACTGGAAGATCGTGGCGTCGGCGAGCTCGCGGTTGACCCGGGCGATCCGGCGGTCGGTCCCGTCGTCGAACCCGCGGTAGGCGCCGATTGGCCCGTCGACGCGGTGGACCAGCCGGCAGTCCTCGCGGGCGAAGCGGCGGAGGCGGGCGAAGTCGAAGTTGAACGAGTTGAAGAGGCACGCCCGAGTGCCGCCGGAGATCCGGTTCGCCTCCACCTCGACCCCCCGGTCGCGGAGCTCGCCGAGAAGCGCGCGCAGGAACTGGTGGCCGCCGCCCGCGGGAGGCAGCTCCAGCTCGTGGAAGAGGGCCAGGTCCGCGCGCTCGTTCCGCGAGGCCAAGCGGTCCGCCTCCGTTCGCGCACGGCGCGCGAGGCCCCGCCCGGCCCGGCGCGCCGCCCGCGGAACCGTGCGGAGATCCACGCGCGACAAAGTAACCTCGCCCGAGGATCGATGCCGTCGCCGCGCCGCCTCGCCCGCCAGCTCGCGAACCGGCGCGTCCCGCTCCGCACGCGGCTCGGGCTCGTCGCCGCGGAGGCTCGCCGTGGCATCCGGCCGAGCGCGAGCTATGCCGTGCGCTACGGCCGGGGCATGCTGTTCCTCTCGCACGACGACTTCGCCGTCGACCGGAAGTCGCTCGACTTCGTTCTCGAGGGCTCCTACGCGACGGACTACCGCGGCGCGGTCGTCCTCGACATCGGAGCGCACAAGGGGTACTTCGGCGCCTACGCGCTCGCCCACGGCGCGCGGACTGTGGTCTCGCTCGAGCCGGAACGGGTCAACGTCGCGCTGCTCGAGGAGAGCGCGGCCACGTTCAGGGGGCGGGGAGCGGACTGGCGCGTGCGCTCGGTCGCCGTCGGCCCCGGGGCGGGCGAGGCAGAGCTGCACGTGATGAGCGCCTCCTGGGGCCACGCGCTCCATCCTCCCGACGCGTTCGCCGAGTACGAGGTCGGGACGCAGCGTGTCCCCGTCGCCGCCCTCGCAGCCGTCCTCGCGGACGCGGAGGGCCTCGCCGGGGAGGGGGCCCGGATCGTGGCGAAGGTCAACATCGAGGGCGAGGAGTGCTCGACCGTCCTCCAAACCCCCGCCGAGGCGTGGGCGGGGGTGAGCGAGGTCTTCGTCGAGACCCACCCCTGGGCGACGTGCGGCGCCTCCGAGCTCGCGGCGCACCTCCTCCCGGTCGGGCTCACGCGCTCGGAGAGCGCGGCCGAGGTCGTGCTCCGGCTGCGACGAGGAGGATCTCCTCCAACCGACCCACGTATCGGTCCCAGGTGAGGTCTCGCTCGACCGTGGCGCGTGCGGCCTTGCCGAGCGCCTCACCGCGTTCTCCGTCTCGGAGCAGGTCGGCGAGAGCCCGCTCGAAGGCGTTCCCGTCTCCCGGGGGCACGAGCCGGCAGTTCTCGCCGTCGACGAGGCCGTAGCCCGCCGCGATCGCCTGCGTCCGGGTGACAACCACCGGCTTGCCGAGCGCCATCGCCTGCAGAAGCACGGTCGTCGCCCCCGAGTAGCTGTTCTCCCGCACGGGCAGCGCGACGACCCGGGCACCGGCGAGCCGTTCCCGCATCTCGTCGAAGGGGAGATTCGTCTCGAGAACGACGTTCCCTGGGATCGTGGCAAGAGCGCCGAGGTGGTCTGCCGTGGTGACGATGCGGAACGAACGCTCGGGCATGCGGGCGGCAGCCTCGAGCAGCAGCGCGAAGTCGCGGTGCGGGTCGGCGCCGACCGAGACGACGTCGTCCGCCCGATCGCCGCCCTCGGGACGGAACCTCTCGGTGTCGACGCCGAACGGTACGAACTCGACCTGGGTTTCCGCGTCGTGGCGTCCCAGCCAGTCCCGCAGCGCGTCCGCCTCGTACTCGCTGTACGCGACGACGGACACGCACGAGCCGAGCGCAGACGCATAGAACTTCCGCATCCACCGGGAGCGCAAGCGCTCGAGGCGCTCGGGAAGGCCGATCGCGACGTACACGAGCGGAGGTCGGACCAGACCGAGGCGCTTCAGGAGCATGAGCGGGATGCCCACGGTGTCCACAGTCGAGAAGACGAGGTCCGCGCGGTTCGCCGACCCGCGCGAGGCCAGAACGGTCGCGAAGTCCCCGCCGTAGCCGCCCAGGCGCTCCAGCAGCCACTTGAGTGCCGCACCCTTCGCCCGTGCCCGAGGAGGTGGTCGTCCAGGCCCGAGGTTGTGGCCGACCTCGAGCCCGCGCGCGCGTAGCTCGTCGAGACCGAAGAGGAGGTATCGCTCGGGCGATCCGAGCGTGGACGCGAGGGCACGTCGGCGCTCGGCCGAGTCGCGGAAGGCGAAGAAGACTGAGGTCAAGGGCTGTAACGTAAAGATGCCTCCCATGCACCGACGGAAGACGAAGCTCGCACGCCGCATGAACCGTGTGCTCACGCACCGCGCGGACCGCTTCTCGAAGGCGCTCGAGCGGAGCGGGATCCGGACGACCTACGAGCTCCACGACCGGATCCTCTCGAACAGGAGCAGCCGGAGGCTGTGGGCCGGAGACCACGTCCAGCTCGACGAGGTACAGCTGCGCGTCCTCGGCGAGCTCGACGAGCAGGGCTACTCGCTGCTCACCTTCGGGGAGCTGTTCCCCGATCCGCAGCACTGGCAGGAGCTCGAGGCGATGCGCGACCGCTTCGTCGCCGAGACGGAGGCCGACCTCGCCGCGGGCGGGGAGCACCTGCGCGTGCGCGCCGGCAAGGAGTTCGTCGTCCGCATGCACAGCTACGGCGTCGACGTCGGACCGGGCGATCCGTGGCTCCGCGCGTGCCTCTCACACCGGATGCTCGACGTCGCCAACTCGTACCTGCGCATGTGGTCGAAGCTCGAGTACCTCGACGTCTGGTACTCGGTTCCCCAGCCGGAGACCGGCGAGCGGGTCTCTTCCCAGCTCTGGCACCGCGACTACAACGACAAGCACCTGCTGAAGGCGTTCCTCCACCTCGTCGACGTCGACGACGCCATGGGCCCGTTCCAGTACGTCCCCGGCAGCCAGCCCGGCGGACGGTACGCGGACGCGTGGCCGTGGAGCCCGCTCGGCCAGAACTACCCGTCCGAGCAGGAGCTCGAGGAGCGGATCCCCGCCTCGGACGTGCGCACGTTCACCGGCCCGAGGGCCTCGCTCCTCTTCTGCAACACCGCCGGCTTCCACCGCGGGGGGTTCTCGACGTCGGCGCCGCGCGTGCTCGCGACGGTGACGTACGCGTCGCCCGCGTCGCTCGCCTCGCTCACCGAGCGCAGCTTCACCTACACCGGCTCGCTCGAGGAGCTCGACGCGGCGACGCGCTACGCGCTCACGTAGGCGACCGGCCCCGCGACGGTCGCAAGGAGCCGACGGGCGGAGAGCACATCCTCGATGAGCGAGACCTACTACACACCCTCGGACTACGTCCATCGCGACAACCCCTCGCCGCTCCCAATATCCGCAGACGAACCCTGGCAGCCCGACGTCTACAAGCTCGCCGGCCTCGTGGCGCGGTGCGTCGGGGCGACGCGCATCGTGGACGTCGGTTGCGGCGATGCCAAGAAGCTCCGGCGACTGACGAACGATCACGATGTGCTCGGCCTGGACGTGCTCGAGATCGAACCGCCCCCCGGCGTGCGCTTCCAGTTGTACGACGTCCTCGGCCCGGACCCCATTCCCGAGGCAGAAGGCTCAGTTCTCGTCGCGGCAGATGTGATCGAGCATCTCACCAAGCCCGAGGTTCTGCTCGAGAAGATCTCTCGCTCGCGATGCCTCGGCGCGGTGCTGTCGACGCCGGACAGGCTCCTCGAGTACGGGTACGACCACGGAGGTCCGCCGCGAAACCCGCGACACGTGAGGGAGTGGACCGCGACAGAGTTCGAGCGCCTGCTGTCCCACCACGGGCTGGATCCGGTGGTGCTGATCACGAAGACGCACGCGCACGGACGGAGGTGGGCGACGATCGTAGCCGTCTGCACGTGATCATCCGTGCTCCGCGATCGTCGCGCTCGAAAGCGAATCCCCGGTCAGCCAACGTCAAGGTCTGTGCGCGACGACCGCTCCCCGGTGGGCGTCGTCCGGACACGCCGAGAAGCCGAGACGACTCAGATCGCGGAGGCATGCGTCCACCGAATACGGCGCGTGGGTCTCGACTTTCAGCACCCGTACACGTTCCGTCCACGCCCCACCGGCACCGAGCAAGTGCTGCTCGGCCCCCTCGATGTCGACCTTCAGGAAGTCGATCGTCTCGTTCGGAAAGACCGACTCGAGCACAGAGTCGAGCGTCCGCGCTGTGGCGATGACGGGTTCGCCCCTTTCCTCGACCCCGACGCGGTACGCCCAGCCATCGCCGGCCCTGCGGTGGTAGGCGACCTCGCCGTCGTCGGACCAGATCGCGGCCTGGATGACCGTACACCGGTCGCTCCATGGCGCGATGTTTCGACGACAGAGCGCGACGTTCTCGCCGTCGAGCTCCACACCGGCGATCCTGGCGTCCGAGAAGAGATGCGCGAAGTGGGCCATCGTCAGCCCGATGTTCGAGCCCAGGTCGACGACCACGCTCGGTACCCCCAGCTCCTGCGGCGGGAGGTGATACCGGCCCCAGAAGGTGTTGTCGAGGACCCTCGTGTCGGACGTCGCCGGCCGCAGGTGCACGGCGCTGCCTCCGAGCGCCGGGATCGTGAACGCCGACCGCCGATCCGGGCTCGAACAGCAGGGTGCGCGCCTCGTCGTGGTCCAGCCCGCAGAGGCGGGTGACCCGATCGAAGAAGACGGGATCGGCAGACGCGAGCCACTTCGGCGCCCACTCGAGGAACGTGGAGTCGGGGAGCCACTTCGGGAGAGCGCACGTCGATCTCGACCCGCACGGCGCAGCCGAGCCAGCGAACGAACTCGTGCACGACGTCGATCTCGAGCAGATACCGCCCGGGCTGGACCGGCGCTTCGACGACGATCGGGACGATCGCCTCCGCACCGGGCGCCATGGAGGACGGGAACGCCGTGCGAAAGCCATCCGCGAGTTCCTCGCCGTCGTCCGGGCGAAGCCACCGGTATGCGAGCCGGATCGGCCTCTCTCGATCCGGACCTGGCCAGGTCTCCGCGCTCCGGTTCCGCACGAGGACGTGGAACGGCGTATGACGGCCGGCTGTCATCCACCGGTGGCGATCGACGGCGGCGACGGATGCCTCCTGCTGACCTGCCATGGGCGGATCAACGTCCGGGAGCAGCGTCGCGGGCGGGGGCATGCGGCGAGCTTCGCGCGCTACGGACGGACCGCCGGGCGTTCGCTCGTCCCGACCGCCTGGCGGACGCTCCTGCTTGTACGGTGATCGCTCACCCGGGCAGGTCTGTCGAACCAGCGCACGTGCTCGTGCACGAGGTCGAGCTCGAGAACGAACTCGCCGGGCTGATCCGGAGCCGCGACGATGACCGGAGCGATGCACGCCTCGCCGGGCTCGAGCGGCGCGGGGAGAGGCGACCGGAAGCCCTCGCCGCCGACGGGAGGCCCCCGCGGAGGAACCCAGCGATACGACAGCCTGATCAGCGGATCGCGGTCGTGTCCACCCGGCCAGCGCGTGTCTCCCTCGTTGCGGACGCGGACGCGGAACGGCCGATGGTCGCCCGGCCGCATCCACCGGTGCGAGGACAGGGGCTCGATGGTGGCGCGGTACGCATCCTCGCCGAGAGTGCGCTGCGCCCAGGAGCGGTCGATCTCGGTCCGATCGAGCATCCGAACCACGCTGCTCCTCGTCGGTGCAGCCGCGTCACCGGCTCGCAGCGAAGCTTCGACCAGCGGTCAATCGTCGTCGGGTATCGCGACGGGCTCCAGCGTCGCATGGTCCTCCGGCAGGTAGAAGTGCCTGAGGAGACGATCGCTCGCCTGCGCTTTCAGCGTGCGATCGAGCTCGGCGTAGAACGCGACCTTCCTCTCTCGCTCCTCCTTCGACGAAAGGGCGCAGAGCAAGTGGTAGAACGGCTCCTCCACGTACCTCGCCGGGAGATCGGGCGTCGCTCCCGAGTGGGCGAGCCCGTCGAAGTGGAGCCGCGGGTCGTTGCGGACGAGGCGGTTCGAGAAGTCGGGCCACCACGGCCACTCGTCGAACCATCGCCGCCCATCCGGATGGATCCAGCGACGAGGGAGCCAGTACTGGACCACGTCGTCGGCCTCGATCAGACGAGGGAGCGCTGCGATCAGCGCGGCGCTGGCCACCTCGTCGCCGTCGAGCCGCAGGATCCAGGTGCCCGAGCAGAGGCTTGACACACACTCCAGGCTCTGCTCGACGAACGAGGCGAACTCGAACCGGACCACCGTGTCCGCCACCGACTCGTAGAGGCCGAGGGCTTCGGGGTCGACCCTGGAATCGACAGCGACGACGATCTCGTCCGCGACCTCGTCGGAGCGGGCGCAGCGCCTCGGCCACCCTCGCTCCTGGATCGCCCGTCGCGCAGCAGACGGACAGGCGAGGGGTCAGCGCCCGGCCTCCGTCCCGCCCACCGTCACCCGCGTCCGAGCGGGCCGGCCGAACCAGCGGACGAACTCATGCACGACATCGACCTCGAGGAAGTAGTCCCCGAGCTCGTTCGGCGCTGCGACGATGACCGGGACGACGGTGCGTCGCGCCGCGGCGGCACGCTGGCCGGGATGCCCGTTCGGAACTCCTCCCCGTGACGGACCATGCCGTCCTCTCGATGCCACCGGTACGACAGCCGGATCTGCGGCCTGTGCTCGGTCGCTTGGGGCCAGCCGTTCCGCCGGCTCGACCACGGCCACGTCTCGTCTCCCTTGTTCGTGATCCTGACGTGAACGGGACGGTGCTCGCCGGGAGCGAGGCGGACGGCTCGGTCGAGGATCTCGAGCTCCGCCTCGTACGCCGCCTGCGGACAGAGTTCGCTCCGGCCACCGAGCGTCGATGTCGCGCTCTGGTGGCAAGCGCGACCTCGTGCCCCGTCGGGGTCGGCAGCGCGGCCCCGGTCGACCTCAAGACCGTTGCGATCGCCTCGCGGTCGTCTCCGGGGACGCGGTACGGGTCGAAGTCCTCGTGCCTGGTCCGGCATGTAGAAGTCGGCGACGTCGCGATCGGTGCTCGCGGATCCGATGCTCGTCGGCGATACCGAGGTAGTGGGCACACCTTCTCGCCGTCGCCCGGGCTCGTCCGTCAGCAGGTACGCAAGGTGGTAGAAGCCACGCTCGAGGTAGCTCGACGGGAAGACGGGATCTGCCCTGCGTATGGGAGATCCCAGCCGCCCACAAGCGTCGCCGGATCGTTGCGCACGAGGCGGTTGCTGTCGAAGGACCACGGGGGCTCGTCGAGCCAATGCGTCGCGTCGGGAAAGAGCCAGTGACACGGGAGCCAGTACTGGTGAAAGCGCGGATCCCGGATCAGGTCGTGAACCTGGCCGAGAAAGGCTCGGCTCAGGACCTCGTCGTCGTCGACCTCGAGGATCCAGTCTCCGGAGCAGAGCCCGTAGAGCCAGGGACGGGCACGTTCGATCGGGGGCGCGAACTCGAACCGGATCACGCGATCGGCGATACGAACATGGTGACCGAGTCGGGTCTCGTCCACGCGCGAGTCGACGGCGACGACGATCTCGTCCGCAACGTCTCGTAGTTGGCCGAGCACCGCGGCGACACGGGGCCCCGGATCGGCGGTCAGGCAGCAGACGGAGAGCCTCACTGCGACCGCCGCGCACGATGCGGTGTCGCCGAGCTGGGACGTGCGGCTTCGCCGAACATGGCCCCCACGATGGTATTCGGCCCTCTCCTTCGCTCGCCGGCGCACCCCGCGATGGTGGGACGAGGACAGCTTGGCGCAGACGTAAGATGTCCGCTGCCGCCCCGTGGATGCCTGCACGATCATCGCCCGCAACTACCTGCCGCATGCGCGCGTCCTCGCGGAGTCCTTCCTCGAGCACCATCCCGAAGGCTCGTTCGCTGCGCTCGTCATCGACGACACGGGTGAAGGCGCGCTGTCCGGCGAGCCGTTCCGGGTCCTGAGCCCGTACGACATCGGGCTCGAGCGCGACGAGATCCACCGGATGGCGTTCATCTACGACGTGAAGGAGTTCGCGACCGCAGTGAAGCCGTGGCTCCTCAGTACCCTGCTGGACGAGCACGAGGACGTCGCCTACTTCGACCCCGACATCCAGGTGTTCGCACGGCTCGACGACATCTCGCCGCTTGCGAGGAGTCACGGAGTCGTCCTGACCCCGCACACGACCGAGCCGTTGCCGAGGGACGGCCTGCTCCCGAACGACGAGATGGTCCTCCGGGCGGGGATCTACAACCTCGGATTCATCGCGGTGGGCCGGAAGGGCAGGCCATTTCTCGACTGGTGGGCCGAGCGCCTGAAGCGTGACTGCCTCGTCGACGTCGAGCAGGGAATCTTCGTCGACCAGCGCTGGATCGACTTCGTGCCCTCGCTGTTCGAGCACGTCATCCTCGGCGATCCCGCCTGCAACGTCGCTTACTGGAACCTGTCCCACCGCGGGCTGAGCTGGAACGGACAGCGGTACGAAGTGGGCCGCGAGGCGCTTCGCTTCTTCCACTTCAGTGGCTTCAGCCCCGACGATATGGGCCTGCTGAGCGCGCACATGGGAAGCATCCCGCGCATCCTGATCGACGACATTCCGGACGTCCGTCGCCTGTGCGACGAGTATGCGATCCGGCTGCGCGAACAGGGGTTCGGACGCGATGGGGTCGATGAGTATCGATTCGACACGCTCCCCAACGGCCTGCGCGTCGACGGCGAGGCACGCAGGGACGTCCGAGAAGCGATCGTCACCGCGGAGCGCGCAGGACATGGGTCAGCACCCGATCCGTTCGACCCGAGAACGGTCGAAGCCTTCATCGACTGGCTCGCAGAGCCCGTCGGCTCCGTGAAGCTCCCGAGATATCTCGACGCCCTCCACCGGCGTCGCGGTGACCTTCGGCATGCCTTTCCGGAAGCTGCAACCTCTGACGGTACGCGGTTCCTCAAGTGGGCGTACGCAACGAGGCGCGACCGTCCGGGAGTCCCCAAAGCCGTGATCGTTCGCGCTCTCGACAACGGGCTCGGGCTCAAACCGAAGAGTCGTGGACAAGCTCTCGAGGATGCGTTGAGAGCGCTCGCGGAACGTCACAGCTGGCTGGCGCCTGCGAGCGCCGCATACCGCGCGCTGGGGCGTCGGTTGGTTCCGTCCGTCCGGACGACATCCACGCGGCCACGCCCGCGAGAGCTCGTCTCGGTTCCCAGCTTCCCGCCGCTCCCTGGTGTGAACGTGGCCGGGTACCTCCGCGCCGAGTTGGGCGTCGGCGAGGCCGCGCGACGACTGATCACGGGGCTCGAGGCGGGCGCCATTCCGCATTCGACCGTGACGTACCGCCGTACCACGAGCAGGCAGCAGCATCCGTTTCGGGCGGACCGACAGCTCGCCGCCTACGACACGAACATCGTCTGCGTGAATGCGGACGAACTTTCGAACTTCCGCTCCGACGCTCCTCGGGAGCTGTTCGCCCAGCGCTACACGATCGGGTTCTGGTTCTGGGAGGTCAGCTCCTTCCCGCGAGCGCTGCACGGCGCCTTCGACCTCCTCGACGAGGTCTGGGTGGGCAGCGAGTTCGTACGGGAAGCTCTGTCCCGCCACACCGACAAGCCCGTGCAGGTCGTGCCGCTGCCCGTCGAGGCTCCCCCCCAGCCGCGCCTCGGCCGCTCCGAGGTCGGACTGCCGGACGGTTTCACGTTCCTCTTCAGCTTCGACTTCCTGAGCGTCGTCGAGCGGAAGAACCCGTCGGGACTGATCGACGCGTTCACGTCCGCGTTCGAGCCGGGCGAGGGCCCCGTCCTCATCGTCAAGACCATCAACGGCGATCAGGATCGAGAAGGGCTCGAGCGCCTGCGTCGGCGGGCAGCCGGACGGCCCGACGTCCGCATCGTCGACGGCTACGTGTCGGTCGCGAAGCGTGACGCACTCACCGCCCTCTGCGACTGCTACGTGTCGCTCCACCGAAGCGAGGGGTACGGCCTGACGATGGCGGAGGCGATGGCGTCGGGGACGCCGGTCATCGCCACTGGCTACTCGGGGAACATGTCGTTCATGGACGAGGGCAACAGCCTCCTCGTCCCGTACCGGATGACACCGATTCCGGCGGGCTGTGAGCCGTACCCCGTGGGAGCCGAGTGGGCGGAGCCCGATCTCGCAGCGGCCTCGCGACTGATGCGGCAGGTCTGGGAGGATCCGGACCGGGCGCGGACGCTCGGGCGCCGTGCCCGCGAAGACGTCCTCCGGCGAAATACGCCCAGGCGAACCGCAGAGTTCGTCGCCGCTCGGCTCGACGAGCTTCGCGGGGAGAGGGACGAGCGCGCGCGGAGGGCGGTCGCCATGCCCCTGCCCGGGTCCGCGCTCCTCGTCTCGGGCCGCGGGCCGACCCGGCTCGTGCGCAGGCTCCTGCACAGGCTGCTCTGGCCGTACTTCGTCGAGCAGCAGGCGTTCCTGGCCGCGGTGGCAACGTCGCTTCGCTCGCAGGGTCTGACCCGCGGCTCCGGCCCGCCTTCGACGTCCAACCTCGTCGAGATCCCCGCCCCGGACGCCCGTGCGAACCGTGACCTCGCGTCGACGCAGCTGGAACGCTCGGCTCGCGGGTAGCCATCGAGCACGCGTGAGATCGGGCGTTTTCCACCGCAGCTCCGAAGCTGGTGCGACGCCGTACGCCGATCCGCCCGCCAAGCTGCCAGCGCTCGAGGAGTGCGCCTTCTACCACTCGGTCGAGCTCCCTGGGGCGGGGCTGCAGGTCGGACAGTGGGATCTGCGGCCGGGCATCGGTTCCTATCTGGGGCCCACGGACTTCGGCGGGCACCGGGTTCTTGAGATCGGACCGGCCAACGGGTTCGTCTCCTTCGAGCTCGAGAGACGGGGAGCAGAGGTCGTCGCCGTGGACCTGCCGGCTGCGACGACCTACGACACACGACCCGGCGCGACGGAGAGGCTCGATCTCGATGCGATAGAGGCAGGATTGCAGAGGATCAGGAACGCGTTCTGGCTCGGGCACGCTCTCTTTTCCTCGTCGGCGAGGGTCGTCTACGCCCATGTGAACCACATCCCCGATTCGGTCGGAAGCTTCGACGTCGTCGTGTTGGCCAACGTCCTTCAGCACTGCCGCGAACCGGTCACGGCGTTGCTGAACGCAGCGCGGTTCGCCGACTGCGTCGTGGTGACAGAGACCGACTGGATGGTTGGCTCCCACGACGACCTGCGCGGCATGATCCTCTTCGAGGGTCCGAGTCCGTTCTCATGGTTCCAGCTCAAGCCAGGACTGCTCGCGAGCTTGCTCGGCGAGCTCGGCCTCACGGAGCAGGAGCTGACCTTCCACGAGCAGCTGCTCATCGAGGACATCGACTACAGCGCCTCCGAGCCACGCCGGCGCAATTGGGGAGGGCTGGCGGTTCCTCACTTCACGCTAACCGCTCATCGCTCCCATCCGACGTGAGATCGAGCCGGGGGGCCGCCTCTCCGTGGAGGTCGTCGGGCAGGCGACCCGCCCGCGTCAGTGCGTCCAGGACGTCCTCCTCGAAGCGATGCTGCTCCACCAACTGGGGCCACAGGGCGCGAGCCAGAAGCCGGCGGAGGACACCGGCCCGACTTCGAGCACCGGGCGACACGAGCCTTCCGCCGACTCCCCGCGCGAGCTCCTGCGAGGCGAGGAAGATCGGCCGCCTCGCATCGTCGGATCCGGTGCGATCCAGCGCCGCCCGGCGCGCGCGGCCATCGCTCACTCGAGCGCCGACAAGCTCAGCCGTCCGCTCCAGCGAGAAACGCCGAAGGACGTCCTGGCGTCCCCGTTCCCCACGAGCGCGAGCCTCGTCCTGGTCGTGGTACACGCGCCGCATGACGCGGGCGGCGGCGGCCACGTCGGGATCTGCCCAGACGGCGCCCGGTGCGTACGCCCACCAATCGACCGGGACGGGCGTCAGGCGATACGGGACGAGATAACTGTTGCTCTCGTCCATGAACTCCATGTTCCCGGAGTAGCTGGTCGCGATGACCGGCTTCCCGTGCGACATCGCCTCGGCGAGGGTGAGCCCGAACCCCTCGCTCCGGTGGAGCGAGACGTAGCAGTCGCACCCTGCCTTGAGCGCATCGTTCAAAGAGGCGGAGACATAACCGTCGCGAAGACGAATATCCGGCCTGCCCGCGACGAGATTCCGCAGCTTCTCGAACGACTGGGGCTTGCGCTCCTTCCCGTTGATCGTCTTCAGGACGAGCACGGGCCCTTCGCCCGGCGTGAACGCCCGCATGAAGGCCTCGACGACGCCAACCGGGTTCTTGCGCTCCGCGCTGATGAAGTCGAAGTTGAAAAGGAACGTGAACTCCGAAGCCAACCCCAGATCCGAGCGCGAGAACGTCGGGCTCGGCGGATCCTCGATCGGCAAGGGAACGACGCGCACGGAAACATCCGTCTCGGACGCGACGACGTCACGAACCCACTCGCTCGCCACCCACACCTCGTCGAGGAACCGAAGCGTCTCCAGATCGCTGCGTCGAAAGACGCTGGTCTCCCAGAACCACACGCCTATCGAGTAGCGGCGCAGGAAGAAGTCGACGCCGACGTGGGCAACGAGGTCGTGCATCTGATCGGCATTGAGGCAGATGACGTTCGTGTCGAACGGAGCCCCGTGGGACGCAGGCCACTCCAGCGGATGCCGTTGCCGGCTGGACGTCCCGCGGTAGACGATCGGCGCGAACGGTATCTCGGCTCGCTCCAGCGCTCGTCCGAGTTTGCGCGCGGCTTCGCCGAGACCGAGCTCGCCCTCGAGAAAGCCGACGAGGTTCACGCCCGGCGTGGGATGCTCGACGATCTCGAGTGGCTGCTTCAGCCCGGTGCCGACGCGCTCCGACGTCAGGTGCGCCTCACGCTCCAGTCGAGCAGCGGCCGCACTACGCCGCGCCACTGCCCGCCGAACCTGCCGCGGGCCGTGTCGCCCTCGCCCGGGTCGAGCACCTCGAACGAGACCGCCTCGTAGACCGCGGCGTGATGCTCGAGCTTCGGGAAGTCGAGGGAGCAAATCGCGACCTCCGAGCTCACGGCGCCCTCATTTAGGAGGTTGCCCGGGATCCATGCCGTCGCCGCGTACTCGCCCGGCGGGGTCGACTCGAGCCAGCGCTCGTCGGTGTCCATCGCGTTGAACGCGATCGTCGACTCGCGGTCGAGCACCTTGATCTTTGGGAAGAGCGGCTTGCCCGCGCGCAGGACGCGGAACGTGATCTCGATCCCGACCGGGCGCCGCACGTCCATTATGCCGGGAGGCATCCCCTCGTGAGGAAGCGCTCGGACCGCCATGATCCTAACGAGGTCGTTCCCCGGCGCTGCGTCCTCGGAGTCCCAGACCTGCTCTGTTCCCGCGCTGTGGGTCTGATGGAGGTAGTGCGCGATCACCTCCGCCGGGGACCCGTCCTGGACGACCATCCCGCTGTCGATCTGGATGGCGCGGTCGCAGAGCTGTGCGACTGCCGAGAGCGCGTGGGAGACGAAGAGCACGGTGCGCCCGGCGCTGCCCAGCTCCTCCATGCGCCCGAGGCAGCGGCGCTGGAACTCCGCGTCCCCGACGGAGAGCACCTCGTCGACCAGCATGATCTCGGGCTCGAGGTGCGCGGCGACGGAGAACGCAAGCCGAACGTACATGCCGCTCGAGTAGCGCTTGACCGGAGTGTCGATGAATCGCTCGACTCCGGAGAATTCCACGATCGCGTCGTAGCGCTGGTCGATCTCCCGCCGCTTCATCCCGAGGATCGAGCCGTTCAGGTAGATGTTCTCGCGGCCGGTGAGCTCGGGGTGGAAGCCCGTCCCGACCTCGAGCAGGCTCCCGATGCGACCCCTGATCTCGACCCGTCCGCTCGTCGGGGTCGTGATCCGCGTGAGCACCTTGAGCAGCGTCGACTTGCCCGCTCCGTTCCGGCCGATGACTCCCAGGACCTGGCCCTCGGGAACCTCGAAGGAGACGTCTTTGAGGGCCCAGATCTCCTGTTTCGCGGTCGAGTGGTGCTCCTGCCCCGTCAGGCGCCTCGCCGCATGCGAGAGCGACTCGCGGAGCGTCCCGTACGCAGCCTGCATCTCGCCCAGCCGGTACTTCTTCGAGAGTCCGTGCGCCTCGATCGCGATCGCCATCAGATCGTGTCCGCGAAGCGGGGTTCGGAGGAGCGGAAGACTGCGAGGCCGACGACGAACACCACGAGCGCGACCGCGACGCCGACTGCCGTCTGGCCGGCGTTCGGCGTGGCGGCGTCGAGCACGGCCCAGCGCCACCCGGCGATCACCGCGGTCATCGGGTTGAAGGCGAGTACCCACTGCCACTTCGTGGGGATCGCCTCGACGGCATACATGACGCCTGAGAGCAAAGGCAGCACCTGGAGGAAGACGGGGATCATGTACCGGACGTCGCGGTAGCGGACGTTCACCGCCGAGAAGAAGAAACCGAGCCCGAGCACCGTGACCATCGCGAGCAGGATGAAAAGCGGAGCGAGCAGCACCTTGGCGCCGTTCGGCCACGTGTCGTAGTACCACATCAGCCCGATGAGGACGGGGAGCCCGACGAGGAAGTCGACGAGGGGCACGATCACCGAGCCGAGAGGCAGCAGCGTTCGAGGGAAGTAGACCTTGGTCACGAGCTGCAGGTTCGACGCGAGGCTCATGCTCGATCCGGTGAGCGCCGAGGCGAAGTACTGCATCGGCAGAACTCCCGCGAGGACGAGGCTCGGGTAGGCCGTGTTCTTCTCGCCGGCCGGGAACTGGGCGAACTTGCCGAAGATGACGACGTAGACGGCGGCGGTGAAGACCGGGACGAGGATCGCCCAGGCGACGCCGAGGAACGTCTGCTTGTAGCGCACCGACACGTCGCGCCACACGAGGCGGGAGAGGAGCTCCCGGAAGTGCCACAGCTCGGAAACGTCGAGGTGGGGCCAACGGCGCGCCGGACGGATCACGACGAGGCGGTCGACCCTTTCTTCGCCTTCCGAGGCCTCCCGAGCCGACGGCGAAGCAGGCGTCGGGATCTCGAGCTTGCTCTGGCTCACCAGGGCGATGCTAGCCAGCTTCGAGGACCGAGCACCCGGTCAGGCACCCTCCGGCCGCTGCAGGAGGAGCCCCGGCTGCTGAGCCACGAGCCTCAGGCCCGCGAGTGCCTCGGTCGACACCACGGTGGGCGCCGGCGCTCGGTAGCGGTAGAGCGTGAAGGTCGGCGTGCGCTCGGTGCCGACGAGCGCGAACCCGGCGGGCGCGGGCGGCGGTCCGGCGTCGGGCGGCCGGACGCGCCCGCCCGAGAAGCCGCCCTCGGTCGCGAGGCCGACGACGGCGATCTCGCCGACGCGCACCGTGTCCCCGACAGGCTCGTCCAGGCCGGGCAGGTACGGGCTCCAGAGGGAACGGCTCAGGTACGGGGTCACGACGATCGCCCGCTCGACGCTCGGCGGCTCGAGCTCCTCCGCCGCACCTCTCCAGTCGGTGCGGCCGTAGCGATCGTCGAGGGAGACGGTCAGCGTGACGGCGAGCAGCAGCGCGCACAGCAACGCGCCCGCGACGAGCCCGAGACGGGTCGCGACGTAGCCGGCGCCGACGCAGATCGCCCCCGGCACGACGGCGACGACGACGTTACGCGCGGTCAGGTAATCGTGCCCGACGAGCGCGAGGCCGATCGGCACCGCGACGACGGCGAGGGCGAGCGTGCCGGCGACGAGCGCCCCGCGTCGCTCGTCCGGTCGCGCACGGGTCGCGAGGAGCGCGAGCGCGACGACGACGAGCGCTGCCGCGAGAACGGTGCCCGCGAGCTCCGCGGGGAAGCTGTAGCCGACGACGAGCGCCTTCGGCGTTCCGACGATCCGGGAGAGTAGGGACGTGTCGCCGACCGTGTCGCCGTTTCCGCGCTGCGCAGCGACGAGCGGGAGGTGCACGACGAGGACGGCGGCCGGCAGGAGCAGCGCCGCTGCGGCGTCCCGCCGGGGGCGGTAGCGGGCGAGGAGCCAGGCCGCCTCAGCCGAGAGGAGGAACGCCGCGAAATAGTGCGTGGCGATCGCGAGCGACGACGCGACGGCCCAGAACGCGAGATCGGCGCGGCGCGGCGCGCCCAGCGCGCGGGCGAGGAAGAGGACCGTGGACGCGCCGAGAAGCACGAGCAAGCTGTACGCGCGCGCCTCCTGCGCATACCACACGAGGAACGGGTGAACGGCGACGAGAGCCGCCGCGACGATCCCCACCCGCCGGGAGCAGAGCGCCGCGCCCGCCGCGTACGACAAGGGGATGGCCGCCGTCCCGACGAACGCCGAGAGTGACCGCAGCCCCACCTCGCCGAGCCCGAACGCATGCGCCCACGGCCAGGCGAGCGCGTAGTACAGATACGGCGTTGCCTCCGTCTCGCGGATTTCGCCGAGCATGTCGCCGAAACCGCGGTCGAGGAGCGAGACGGTCACGAGCTCGTCGAGCCAGAAGCTCTGCGCGTCGAGCGTCGCGAAGCGGAGCACCGCGCCGAGCGCCGTCAGCACGAGCACGAGGACCCAGGCTGTGCGCACCGGCTAGGCGCTCGTCCCGACCACGCGCGAACGGTCTCCCGCCACTGCGACGAGCGCCGTCACGATGAAGACCGGGTACAGCGGCAGGGCGAACTCCGGGGCAACGCCCTGGGAAACGGCATGGACGAGCAGGACGAGGCCGGCCGCCAGCCAGAGGGCTAGGACCGTTCGCGTACCGCGCGGTCGACGAACGACAAGCGCGACCGCCCCGACCAGGAGCCAGAGCGGCGGGCGGGGGAAGCGCGGCGTGATCCGGTTCAGGAGCTCGGGGACGACGGACACCCCCTCGCGCGAAGGCAGGTCGGCGTCCCAGGACCGCACCTGCGAGACGATCTCGCGGTACCGGCGCTGTCTCCCCTCGTCCGCCCAGACCACCGACGGGTCCTCGACCGTGCACGAGTCGATGTAGTCGGACGCGCACCAGACGAAGCCGTAGGGGACGGCGTCGAGTAGCACGTGCGCCTGCGGATTCGGGAGGACGACGCCGCCGCTCTCGAAGGTCGGCGGCGGCGTCTCCGGCGCCGTCTGCTCCCGCGGGGCGACGTCCTCCCGCAGCGGCGCCTGCAGGAGGAAGTCCCAGTACGTGTCGGCGACCCCGCGGACGTAGGTCCGCGGGTGCTCCCGGATCGCCTCGAGCGCGGACTCGAAGAGGACGTGGTAGTTCTCGTCTCGCCCGAGGATGCGGTCCGAGAGCGCGATCAGGCGCACGGTCTCGTAGTTCGACCCGTTCCCGAAGTAGTCCTCGAGCGCGACCCCGAGCCCCGCGTACGGCTCCTTTCCGAGCACCTCCTGCTCGACGAGGTCGCCGAGGCGCCGCGAGGCGTTTCCGTTTTCCGGCTCGACCGTGCGGTCGTCGGTGAAGACGCGCAGGAACGGCACCCACGCCCGCCCGCCGCGCTGCACCGTCGTCGAGTCGTAGCGAACGCCGTTCAGCACGGCCCACGCGGCGAGAGGCAGGACGGCGGCCGCCAGGCACGCTGCCGACCAGGCGACGCGCCTGCGCCACGGCACCGTGGCGACGAGAGGCACGAGGGCGAGCGGGAGGAGGATCTCGTTCGCAGCCCGGATGAGGACGAGGCTGGCGATGCCCGCACCGAGGGCCACGAACCTCCACCCACTCGGGCGCTCCAGCGTCCGCGCGAGCAGGAGCGCCCAGCACGCGAGGCCGGTGGCGAAGATCGCGTCGCTCGACGCCTGGTGGTAGAGCGTCGCGTACGCCGGGTACACGAGCAGGAGGAATGCGCTGAACAGAGCCGGAAGGCGTCCGAAGGTGAGGGCGAACGCGCTCCAGGCGAGGATCGCGGTCGCGAAGAGCACGCCGAAGGCCGCCTCCAGGAGCAGGCTTCCTCCGAGGTCGAGCGGGATGCCGAGCACGAGGGGGGTCACCGGCGTGCGGAAGAGCTGCAGCTCCGAGAGCGGCGGGTCGGAGTCGAGCAGCTGGAGGTAGTAGACGAGGTAGTCCCAGGTGTCGCGGCCCTTCGCCATCGGCCAACCGAGCGCCTCGAGCCAGAAGACTGCGAGCGCGAGCAGGAAGAGCGCCACGGCCGCACGGCGCGTCGGGACGAAGGCGAGCAGCCGCTCCCACGCCCGCCTCATGCGCGCCTGGCCCCGACCTTCGCGCGGACGCGCGACCACGGGCGCCGCTCGAGCGCGGAGAGCCGTCGCTCGAGCGCATCGACGCGGTCGCCGAGGGCGAGCCCGAGATCGGACTCCTGGAGCGCCGAGGACTCGCCCGCGTAAGCCGCCGCGTCCGTGACCTCCGGGGTCTCGAAGGCGAACGTGCCCGCCCCGCCCCCTCACCCTCGCCGAACCCGAGCGAGCGGAGCGCGTCGCGCAGCCGTGTGTCGACCGCGAGCGAGCCGTCCGCGAGCCCGCGGGCGAGCTCCTCGTCGGTGACGACGAGCGGCGCGTAGAACTCCGCGAGACGTCCTGTCCGGTAGGCGCGGTAGGCGTCCTCCATGTGCCCCGGGATGCCCTTCTCGGCGTTGCGCTCGAGCGCGACGAACTGCGTGACGTACTTCCGCATGCAGTGCTCGAGCGAGCGGACGGGGAAGTGGAGGATCTCGATCGGGTACCACCCGCGAACCGGGTGGAGCCCGGTGCCGAACGCCTCGTGGTTGCCGCGGCCGATGCGGACGTCGGCGGCCGCACGATGCGCCGACTTCGAGTGCGTGCTCAGCGGGATGGGGGTGGAACGACGGCGTGCACAGGCGGACGGTCATCCGCTCGGCGAAGAAGGGGTGCCCGTCCGGGCGCGGGACGAAGTTGCGCCAGGCCGCGCGCACGACGCCGTAGTGCGCCGGGACGCTGGCGAGCAGCTCGCGCAGTCCCGCTCCGCGCGGCCGCCAGAACTCGTCCGCGTCTGCGTTCAGCACCCAGTCGGCGCCGTGCTCGGTCGCGGCCAGCCGGGCCATCCGCGTCACCCACTCGCTCTGACGGAGGTCGTCGCCGGGCTCGCGGATCAGGTGGAGACGGCCGTCGCGCTCGTAGCGCTCGAGGACCTCCGTCGTCCCGTCCTCGGAGCGGTTGTCCGTCGCGATCACGAAGTCGACGCCGGCGGCGAGGTGGAACGCGATTTGCGCGTCGACGATGTCGGCCTCGTCGCGGACGAGGAGCGTCATGACGAGCTTCATCGCGGCACGAGACTAGATGGCCGTGCGGTCGCGGCCGGGTGCCCAGGCGACGAGCTCGGGGACGAGCGCGAGCGAGGCGGGCCCCCGGCGGAGGCTCCCCTCCAGCGCGAGCAGCGGGAGCTGCGAGGCGTACTGCCGGATCGCCCTCCACTTCGCGACGCGATCGCGGAGCGGGTGCCCCGGATCGGCCGACCCGAAGGCGGCGCGTCCGAGGGCGTCCCCGAGCCATGGAGGCGAGGCGGGAGCGTCCCCGGCCTTCCGCGTGTACGGCTGCTCCGCGTACAGGCCGACCCGGGGGAGCGGCGTCTCGACGAGAGCGCGCACGAGCCAGGCGTGGTCGGGATGGGTCAGCGGGGAGCCCGGGAGGAGCACCGCGTCGGCACCGGCGAGGGCGGCCGCGACCGCGGCGCGCACGTCGTCCTCGTCCCCGTGGCGCTCGTAGTCGACGCTGCCGAACGGGAGCCAGGACGGGCTCGCGCCGAGAACGGCGCAGGCGCGCCGGTCCTCGTCGCGGCGCCGTGCCGCCGCCTCGCCCTCCGTCGCGAAGCCCGCGCGGCCGTCCCAGCCCCCTGCGGGAGCGCTCGACTCCGGGTCGAGCGCGAGGACGGTGAGGAGCTCGACGACGGCGCCCCGACGCACCCAGGAGGCGATCGCCGCGCCGAGCGAGAGGACGGCGTCGTCCGAGTGCGGCGAGACCACGACGATCTTCCGGCCCGGAGGGAGCGTCGTCACGAGGGCACTATGATCGCGGCCTTGTCAGCGAGCTGGCGCAGGTTCGTCCCCTCCTCCGCGCGTCGCCGGCTCCGCCCGGTGCGCCGGGCGTACGTCGACTGGCGCCGGCGCCGGCCGCCCGACCTCGGCGACCTGCGACGCGTGACGCCGATCGACCCCAACTGGGGCTTCGAGCGTGGAACGCCCATCGACCGCGTGTACGTCGAGCGCTTCGTCGGAGGTCACGCCTCGGACATCCGCGGCCGCGTGCTCGAGATCGCTGCGCCCGACTACACGACCCGCTTCGGGAGCGGCGTCGAGCGGGTGGACGTCCTCATGGCGCGGGAGGGCAACCCGCAGGCGACGATCGTCGCCGACCTCGCGGACGCGCCGCAGATCCCGGACGAGACGTTCGACTGCGCGATCGTCACGCAGACCCTGCAGTTCGTGTGGGACGCGCCCGCGGCGTTCTCGACCCTGCACCGCATCCTCGCCCCGGGCGGCGTGCTCCTTGCGACCGTTCCCGGGATCACGAAGATCTCGCCCCCCGAGGACGAGGAGTTCGGCGAGTGGTGGCACTTCACGGCGCGCTCCGCCCGTCGCCTGGCCGAGCAGGCCTTCGGCGAGGGCGCGGTCGAGGTCGAGACGTTCGGCAACGTCCTCGCCGCGTCGGGGTTCCTCTACGGCCTCGCCGCCTGGGACCTGCGCGCGGAGGAGCTGGACGTGCGCGACCGGCTCTACGAGGTCGTCGTCGGCGTGCGCGCGGTGAGGCTCGCTTGACGCAACGTGAGGTGCGGGGGCAGGAAGTTAGACTGACGAGCTCTCGTGCCCGACCCTTCGCCGGACCTCGGCTCCACGATCTGTTGCCCCTCTCATGAGCACTGAAGCAGCGCCGCAGGCGCAGGACGGCGTGATCTCCGCCGTTCCTTTCGTACCCGTGCTCACGCCCCGGCTGCCGGACACGGACGCGTTGCTCCCGTATCTGCGTCGTGTCGACGATGCCCGGATCTACTCCAACTGGGGACCGCTGGCAACCGAGCTCGAACGGCGGTTGTCGGGCCACCTCGCGCTGCCGTCGGGCTGCCTCGTCTCCGCCAGCTCGGGCACAGCGGCGCTGCTCGCGACTACACTCGCGACCGCAGGCCGCGCGACCCGGGAACGGCCGGTCGCCGTCGTACCTGCTTTCACGTTCGTCGCAACTGCCGTTGCGGTCGAGCAGAGCGGTTACGAGATACAGCTCGCGGACATCGACGCCGAGACCTGGATGCTGGACCCCGAGAGCATGCGAGACGGGATGGACCTTCGTCGCATTGGGCTCGTTGTGCCCGTGGCGCCCTTCGGTCGGCCGGTCGCGCAGGCCCCCTGGGTGGAGTTTCGCGACCGCACCGGGATCCCCGTCGTGATCGACGGAGCGGCGAGCTTCGAGGGCGTAGAGGCTGCACCCGACGAGTTCCTCGGCGACGTTCCGGTCGCTCTGAGCTTCCACGCGACCAAGAGCTTTGCAACGGGTGAGGGTGGAGCGGTCGCATGCCGAGACGTCGACCTGGCACAGCGCGCCGCCCAGGCTCTCAACTTCGGCTTCTACGACGTACGGGAGAGCCTGACGCCCAGCACGAACGGGAAGCTGAGCGAGTACCATGCTGCAGTCGGGCTCGCCGAGCTCGACGGTTGGACGTCCAAGAGAGATGCACTGCACCTGGTGGCCGACACGTATCGGCGGGTCCTGGACGACGTCGACCTCTCCGATCGACTCACCGCCGCCCCCGACATCTGCTCCTCCTACGTGGTTTTCCGCTGCCGCAGCCACGACGAAGCCGCCCGTGTCACCGACTCCCTCGGCCGGGCTCGAGTCGATCACCGGATCTGGTACGGCGGCGGACTTCATAGACACGGCCACTTCTCGCGATGTGCGCGGGCCGGGCTCGACGTGACCGACGACGTCGCACCACGGCTCATCGGACTCCCGACGGCGGTCGACCTCCCGGAATATTCGGTCGAGCGTATTGCGTCCGCTCTCGTTGCGGCGCTCGCCAGCCCCTGAGTGGATGCGCATCGACGAACGGTGATGTCCACGGACTCAACGGCCTGGGCCCCGTACGACGACTGGGCGGACTACTACGACCTCACCGACGCGGACCGCGCGCCGTTCATCGAGTTCTATCGAGGGCTCGTCACGGACCAGACCGAGTCGCTGCTCGAGCTCGGATGCGGAACCGGCACGATCACGATCGCACTTGCCGGTGAGATCGCTCGCCGCCAAGAGCCGTCGGACGCCGTCCGCTTCGTCGGCGTCGACGAGTCGTCACGGATGCTCACCGTCGCCCGAGCACGGGATGCGAGGGTCGACTGGATCAATGGTGACATCCGCTCGCTTCCCGTCGGCGGGTCGTTCGACCTCGTGATCAGCTGCTTCAACACGCTCCAGCATCTGCTGGCAGACGGCGACTTGGCGCTGGCCTTCCGCGAGGCCAGGCGGGTCCTTGCCGCGGACGGCACCTTCGCCTTCGACATGTACCGTCCGAACCTGGACTACCTCGTGACGCCTCAGGAGAATCGACTCGCCCGCGCCGTCACTGACGACCGCGGCCGCCGGCTCCAAATCCGCGAGGACACCCGGTACGACGCCGACTCGCGGGTGCTGACCATCGAGTGGAGGCTCGTCGAGGAAGGGAAGGAGGACGCGACCCCGGCCGCGGCGACCCGGTACCACATGCGGCAGTACTTTCCGGAGGACGTCGATCGGCTACTGGCCGCCGCCGATCTCGTTGTCACCGACCGGTTCGGCGATTTCGACCGGTCCTCGTTCGTGCCGACGTCGAAGCGACAGGTCGTGGTCTGCGCCGCCACCTAAGGTGCCGTGAATCACGCTCGTAACGCCCTCCGCGGGCCTTCCGACGCGGACGTATCGAGTTGTTAGACAGGTGTTCTCACGAGGAAGGAGGCGACGACGGATGGCCACGCTCGGAGCCGCCGGGTCACTCGAAAGGCGCGATTTCCGGCGAGTCGCCTTCTTGATCGCGGGCAGTCCTACGAGGGCGTTCTACGCGCAAGTTGCTGCGCTGAGCCTCGCGCTTCGCAAGCTCCCCTGGACGCGATGGCAGCCAACGGTTCATCTGTTCCTCGGGGGAGAGCGAGACATGGAGGCATGCGCGGAGTGGCAGCCTCGTCTGCGCGATGTCGACATCGTCTGGTCGAGTGAGAGCCGCTTCGAACGCGAGGGCAACTGGGCTCAGTGCGACGAGGTCATGAGACTCGCTCCGCGGGACGCCGACGTCATCCTCACACTGGACGCCGATGTCTTGCCCGTTGCGAGCCTGGAAGACCTACTGGATAGCGTCGTCGGATCGGGCTCGGTCGCAGGCGTCATCGCCCACTATCCCTTCCCGGGCGCAGCGTCACGTGGGGCATGGGAGCGGGTAGCGGCCGGATTGATCGACGCGCCGCTCGATTTCGAGTTCGAATACACGCTGACGGATCGGGCGCAGCCGGAGGCCGCGGTGACACCCTTCTATGTCAACTTCGGCTTCGTCGCCTTTTCCCGGACTGCATATGACCGCATCGTGCTGCCGTATCTCGCTCTGCGCCCCGAGCTCGAGGAGCGACTGGAGAACCCGTTCTTCTCGGCCCAAGTGGCGCTGACGCTCGCGATCACCGCAGCGCGGGTCCGGACGTGGGCGCTGCCCATGAGATATAACTTTCCGAACGACACACGCGCCGAGGAGCTCTATCCGCACGAGCTCGAAGAGGTCGTTGCCTTCCACTACCTCCGGACGGATCAGTTCGATAGGCAGGCGATCTTCACGACGGCCGAGTCGTACTCGCACTTTCTTTCGCTGCCCCTCGGGGGGGTGAACGAGGCCTTTCGACATGCGGTGGAAACGACCTTCGGAGCGCGCTATCCGTTCGAATGAGACAGGAAGCCTGGCCCCCAAACCTGCTGGTGCCCGGGCTGGCGGTCGTCGTGCCGGTGACCGCAAGCCTCTCGCGGCCATTGCCACACGGCTCGACTCGAATCGAGGGGCGTTGACCAAGCGCGTGGCGGTCATGCAGCCGTACTTCTTCCCGTACGGCGGCTACTCTCCGCCTCTTTGCCGCGGTCGATCAGTTCGTCGTCTTCGACTGCGTTCAGTTCCCGCGTAGAGGACGCGTCCATCGCAGCCAGGTCCCAGGGCCGGGCGGCGGCAGGGAATGGCTGACGCTGCCGCTGGCACGGCAACCGCGGGACGTCCGTATCTGCGACCTCGCCTTCGCTTCCGACGCGCGAGACCGCTTCGACAGGAGTCTCGAGCGCTACCCGTGGCTCAGGCCGATGCCGCGGGGACCGTCACCGTGCGTCCCCTACGGGCCGATGGAATCCGTAGTCGACTTCGTCGAGAGAAGCATGGGTCTCGTGGGGGCGATGCTCGGGCTGGAGGTGCCGCTGATTCGGAGCTCGACCCTCGACCTCGATCGACGCTGCGGGGAGAGAACCGGGTGATCGCGGCCGCGGCCGCGGTGGGGGCGACGGACTACGTCAATGCGCCCGGCGGACGGTCGCTCTACGACCCTCGCGCCTTCCGGGAAGCAGGTCTCGAGTTGTCGTACCTCTCTCCGTACACGGGGCAGCTCTTCGAGCTTCTGCCGGCGTTGTTGAGCGAGTCGTCGGACGCGCTCCGACGAGATGTCCTCGCCTCCACCGTTCTCGAACCTGCCTAGATCGTGAACGAGGAAGTGGAGATCGTGTCGCTCGACGAGCGTGACCGCTGGGAAGCCGAGCATCGGATCGACGGCCTGCCGTCCCAGTCCTGGACGTATGCCTCGGCACTGAGCGCCTCGGGCAGCCAGCCGAAGTTGGCGATCGTTCGGGCGGCCGCGGCTCGAATGCTGCTGCCCTTCTTCGAGCGGGACTGGCTCGGGACCACCGACGTCGCGACGATTCGAGGCCTCTCGGGGACATCGATCACGCCGGCGTCCTCCGCGCCCCTCGGGCTGTGGCGCGAATACGCCATGTCCCGGGGCTGGGTAGCCGGATACATCCAACTCGCGACAGCGGTGGACGCGCCAGAGCTGTCTCCCGACGAACAGCCTGTGGTCGTGAACGCCGTGTTCGTCCTCGACCTGCCGGTCTCGCGAGCCCCTCGAAGGCGCCTCCGAGATCGTTCGGCGAAAGATCCGCAAGGCCGTCAGCGTCGGGGCCGAGCTCGTCGAGGATCGCCCGGAGCTGGCGGAAAGGATGAGGAGCCTGTACCCGTCGACGATGCAGCGCGTGGGCGCCCGCCCCGGTTACGACGTCGCGGGGGAATCGCTCGACCGGTGGGTGCTCGATCCGAGCTCGGTCGTTCTCGGCGCGAGGGTGAACGGCCTGGTGGAGGCGGTCTCGGTGTTCTGCGTCGCGGGAAAGCACGCCGAGTACCACATCAACGCAAGCAGCCCGCGCGGCCGAGAGCTCGCCGCGTGGTTGATCTGGATCGCCATCGAGCGCCTACGCGCAGCCGAGGTCCAAACGCTGAATCTCGGCGGCGGCGTCCGTCCCGGTGACGGCGTGTACCGCTTCAAGGAGCGATTCCATGGCGTGCTCAAGCCGCTGCTGGCCGTCTGCCAGGTCTACGACCGCGTTGTGTACGACGAGCTCTGCCGGCGGATGTCCGCGGGAACCGAAGCCGGGCCCCCATGGTTCCCGGCGTACCGAGCACCTACGTAAGGGCCGGCGGGGCGTCACGAGGACTGGTCTCGCCCGAGCACGCGCTTCGCGGCCGCCGACGCCTTCCGGTAGACGCGGTTCGGGAGGCGGAGCTCGATCGACGCGAGGCGGCGCTCGAGCGTGTCGAGCCGGCGCTGGAGCCTGACGACGTCCGCCTCGCCCAGGACGGCTGCCTCCACGGCGTAGTCGGCGTCCTCGACGAGCGTCGGCGTGGGGAACGCGAGCTCGGGCGCATCGGCCGGGAGGAGAAAGCCGCCGTCGGGGGCGCGCACGAGGCGGAGCGCGTCGCGGAGCCGCGTGTCGACGACGAGCCGCCCCTCCGCCCGGCCCAGCTCGAGCTCGTCGTCGGAGACGAGGAGCGAGTCGTAGTGCTCGGCCATCCGCCCGTCCTTCATCGCCTCGAACATGCGGGCGTGATAGCCGGTGGGTGGGCGGTCGACGTACTGCTCGAACGCGTTGCGCTGCAGCTCCGTCTTGTGCTCGAACTGCTCGAACGTGCGGATCGGGAAGTGGAGCACCTCGATCGGGAACCAGCCACGGAGCGGCGCGAACGGACTGTCGACCACGGCGTGATTTCCCCGTGCGAGCCGGATCTCGGGATGCGCGCGGTGCAGGATCTTTCGGATCGGCTTGTACAAAGACGCCGGGTCGTTGATCGGCGCGAGCGCGGAGAAGCGGACCGTCATCCGCTCGGCGAAGTCGCCGTCGCCGGGCCGCGGCACGAACGTGCGCAGGAACCCGCTCACGGTGCCGTAGCGGGCGGGGACCGCCGCGAGCATCTCGGAGAGCGAGGCCCCTCTCGGCCACCAGAACTCGTCGGCGTCCGAGTTGATCACCCAGTCCGCAGCGAACTCGGTCGCGGCGAGCCGGGCCATGCGCGTGACCCACTCGTCCTGGCGCAGATCCTCGCCGGGCTCGCGGATCAGGTGGACGTGACCCTCGCGCGCGTAGCGCTCGAGGACGTCGGTCGTGCCGTCCTCGGAGCGGTTATCGGTGGCGATCACGAAGTCGGCGCCCGCGTTCAGGTGGAAAGCGAGCCACGACTCGACGATGTCGGCCTCGTCGCGCGCGAGCAGGGTCATCACGAGCTTCATCGCGACGGCCAGTGTATGTCCGCCTATCCCACGAGGCCGCGCAGGCGGTGGAGCGGGCCGCGCTCGAGCGACGCGACGCGATCCTCGAGAGCGTCGACTCGCTTCTCGGCCCGCACGATGCCGTCGATCTGGTCGAGCACGGTCGCTTCGCCGGCGTAGATCGCGTCCTCGCGCGGGCGCGGCTGGGCGAACGACAGCCGGTCGGTGCCGTCGGGGAGCAGGAAGGGGGGCTCGGCGTCACCGGGTGCCGCGAGCGCGCGCAGGGCGTCGCGCAGCCTCGTGTCGACCGCGAGCGCCCCGTCCGCGAGGCCTCGCGCGAGCGCGTCGTCGCTCACGACGAAGGAGCCGAAGTACTCGTCGAGCCGGCGTTCCCGGTGCGCCTCGTCGAGGAGGATCTGGTGCAGCGTCGGCTCGTAGCCCTCGTTCCGCATCCAGCCGCCGCGCGCCTGTCGCTCGAGTTGCGCCGCCGAGCGGAGCGAGAAGTGGAGGACCTCGATCGGATGCCATCCGCGCAGCGGCTCGAGCCCGGGCCCCTCGGCGTCGTGGTTCCCGGCCTCCACGACCACGTCCGCGCTCGCACGGTGGGCCACCTTCTGGTGCGCATGGAAGATCGTCTCCTTGTCGCCCGGGTGCGCCGGCTCACACAGCCTGATGGTCATGCGCTCGGCGAAGAGCTCGTCGGTCGGCGGGCGTGGAAGGAAGTGGCGCCAGCACCCACGGACGACGCCGTACCGCTCCGGGACCGGGTCGAGGACGTCCTTGAGAGTGCCTCCGCGCGGCCACCAGAACTCATCGGCGTCGGCGTTGATCACCCAGTCGGCGCCGTGTTCCATCGCCGCGAGCCTCGCCATCCGCGTCACCCACTCGCCCTGGCGCATGTCGTCTCCGCGCTCGTGCAGAAGCCTGAGGACGCCTGCCCGCTCGTAGCGCTCGAGGATCTCCTTCGTGCCATCCTGGGAGCGGTTCTCCGTGGCGATCACGAAGTCGACGCCGGCATGGAGGTGAAAGGCGATCTGCGCGTCGACGACGTCGGCCTCGTCGCGCGCAAGCACCGTCATGACGAGCTTCATGTGACGACCGTTCCGATCGCCGTGACGATCGCATCGACGACGCGCTCGGCCGCCTTCCCGTCGACCTCGCCGACGACCTCGCGCACCACCCGGTGCCGGGCCTCGGCGAGCTCGTCGGGAACCGCGAGCGCGCGCTCGATCCCGTCGACGACCTCCTCGAACGTCTCGGCTCGAAGGAACGCGCCCGAGGCCGCCAGCTCCTTGTAGTGCTCGCCGACGACGTTCTTCGCCGCCCACGACTCGCCGTCGGGCGCCCCTTCGTCGTAGAGCACGCACACGACCGGGCGGTCGTTGACGAGGGCGTCCAGCATGATCGTCCCCGCGTTGCACACGACCGCGTCGCCGTGCTGGAGAAGTGCGGCGAGCGCGTCCAGGTCCGTGTAGCTCGGCTCCTGGACGTGCACGCCCTCGCGGCCGAGCGCCGCTCCGAACCGCTCCCGCCAGGCCTTGTCGCGGGGATGCGGCCTGAACAGGAGCTGGAAGCGCGACGGGCCGGCGCCGTCCCACCACGCGAGCAGGCGCTCGACGAAGCGTCCCTCGTAGGGGGCGTTCGTCGGCGTGTTCCCCATGACGAGGACGAGCGGCTTCCCCGGGTCGAGGCCGAAGCGGCGGAGGAGCGCCTCGTACTCCGAGCGCAGGCGGCGGCGGTGGAACACGTCGGTCTGCGGCCAGCCCGTGACCGTCACCCGCTCTGGGCCGATGGCGTGATAGCGGCGCAGATCGTCCTCCATGACGCGGTTCTGCACGAGGTAGAGATCGCAGAACGGAGAGATCACGCCCTTCCCGACCGTGTGGTCCCAGCTCGCGACGTAGGCGACCACCGGCAGGTCGAGCCGCCGGGCGCCGACGAGGAAGGGCACGACGCTCTGTGGCTGCACGTTCGCGACGACGAGCGCCGAGCACTCCTGCCCGAGCGCGGCCGCGAGCCTGCTGGGGACGTGGCGTCGCTTCCCGAGGTGCCAGCGCTCCATCGCCCGTTCGACGCGGTCCCAGCGGGGGAGCGGCCCGATCCGCGCCGAGTCGAGCATCCAGTTCGGATGGCCCGGCTCCATCCGGTCGAGGTGGAAGCCGTGCCGGTAGTTGAGCCGGATCGCGACCGGGTGGTAGCCGACCCGGCGGTCGAGCCACGCGTCCGCGCGGCGTGCAGCGCGCTCCCGCAGGCCGTCACCGGGTGCGGTGAGGTCCTCGACGTGGAGCGCGGGTATGTCCCCGAGCCGCCCGGTCCAGTCCGCCGCCTCCTCCCGCGGGACGAGGAAGACCGCGGCGAGCGCTCCCCCGAGCCGCTCGTGGAGGCCGTCGACGATGCCCGTGTCGAAGAAAGCGCGGATCGAGAGCTGGTCGGGGAGGACGAGCCAGGGGCGGCGGCTCATCGCGCGCTGCGCACCCCGACCCGCGCAGCGATCCGGTCGGCGAGCGAGGCGCCGTCGAGACCGTGGAACCGGAGCGCCTCCTCGGGCGTGCCGCACGCCGGCCAGCCTTCCACGCCGAGGACGGAGAGCGCGCGGCCGTCGAGCACCCGCCGGAGCCCGTCTCCGAGGCCGCCGACCGGGGAGTGGTCCTCGAGGACGAAGACGTGGTCGAAGGGCGCGATCTCGCCGGCGAGCCACTCGGCGTCGAAGCGGTTGAGCCACGGCAGCGCGACGACGCGCAGGACGAGGCCGTCGCTCTCGGCGAGGAGCTCGGAGGCGAGCAGCGCCTCGTGCAGCAGCACCGGCCCGTAGGCGACGAGGACGGCGTCCCGCCCGTCCCGCAGCACCGAGCCGCGGCCCACCTCGGGCCGGTCGGCGCCCGGAAGCTCGATCCGGCGCGGGGACGGCCCGATCGCGAGCCGGAGCGCGACGTTCCCGTCCGCGTCCTCGACCGCCCACCGCAGCAGCGCAGCGGTCTCCTCCGCGTTCCCCGGCTGCACGATCGTCGTGCCGGGGAGCGCGCCGAGGAGCGACACGTCGCGCAGGCTCTGGTGGGACTTCCCGGGCCCGGCCGGGATCAGGCCCGCGTAGTGGAGCGCGTAGACGACCTTCGTGCCCTCGCTCGCCTGGTTGTAGATCTGCTCGTTCGCGCGCGACGCGAGGAACGACGCGAACGAGTTCACGACGGGCAGGTAACCGTGGCGCGCGAGGCCGGCGGCGGTGGAGACCATGTCCTGCTCCGCGATCCCGCACTCGACGAAGCGATCCGGGAACGCGAGCTCGAAGGCGCGCACGCGGCAGTCCGACGCGAGGTCGGCGTCGAGGACGACGAGCCGCTCCTGTCGTCGGCCGAGCTCGACGAGAGCCTCTCCGTACGCCTCGACGACGTACTCGTCCGTCACCCTCGTCCGCGTCCCCACACCGGACTCCGGCTCGCCCTCGAGGCTGCCCGCGGCGTCCTCCGACGCGACCGGGTCGAACGTCGGCGGCCCGAGGCCGAGTGCGGAGAACCCAGCCCGGACTCGCTCCTCGAGCTCGTCGAAAGCGCGCTCGAACGGCTCGTCGGCCGGCGCACCCGCGTGCCAGCGGTACGTGCCGCCGCCCTCGGCCAGCGCGAAGGGATGCTCCATGAAGGACACGCCCCTCCCCTTCACCGTCTCCGCGACGAGCGCCTTCGGCCTCGCCGGGTCGCCGTCCCGGAAGCCTTCGAACACCCGGCGCAGGGCAGAGTGGTCGTGGCCGTCGCAGGTCGCGACCTCCCAGCCGAACGACGCGAGCTTCGCCTCCAGGTCGCCGAGCGCGAGGATCTCCTCCGTCGGCTTGTCCGACTGCAGCTCGTTGCGGTCGACGACGACCCACAGGTTTCCGAGCCGCTCGTGCGCCGCGGCCTGCAGCGCCTCCCAGCTCTGCCCCTCCTGGAGCTCGCCGTCGCCGGTCAGCACGACGACTCGGCCGCCGAAAGCGCCCCGGCGCTTCGCCCACGCGATCCCCTTCCCCTTCGAGATCCCCATGCCGAGCGAGCCCGAGTTCGCCTCGATCCCGGGAACGCCGACGTCGGGGTGGCCGTCGAGGCCGCCGAGCCGCCGCAGGCGGAGGAGGCGCTCGCGCGGGACCACGCCCAGGCCGTGGAGCGCCGCGTACAGGCCGGGAACGTCGTGCCCCTTCGAGGAGAAGAAGACGTCGCGGGCCGGGTCCTCGAACCCGAGCTCGGCGACGTTCAGCTCGGAGTAGAGGAGGTGCACGACGACGTCGAGCGAGCTGAACGTCGAGCCCAGGTGCCCGGACCCCGCACGCTTGACGGCGACGAGCGCGTCGAGGCGGCACATGTCCGCGAGCAGCGCGAGGCGGAGGTCCTGGTCGCCGTCCGCACCGCGGACGCGAAGGTGCTCAGACGCGCTGAGGAGCTTCAGGGGCACCACCGAGGGGACGGTAGCGTCCGAGCACGCCCACGGTGGCGAGGAGCACGAACGCCGGCACGACCGGGACCGAGTACTCCGCCACGGCGTAGACGGCGAGCGCGGTGGAGACGAGGACGAGCGCCGCGGCGCCGGCGAGCACGAGGGGGACCGAGGCGCGACGCGGTCGCCGCCATGCGACCGCGACGAGCCCGATGACGAGCCACAGGACCGGCCGCGGGTACCAGCGCGAGGTGCTCTCGAGCCAGCGTACGAGGCCGGGGCGGGAGTCCCGGTCGGGCAGCCCGCCGAGGAGCTCGTCGACACGGCGGTCGAGCGCGCGTGCGCGCGCCGTGTCGACGGGATCGGAGAACACGATGTGATGCTCCGTCGCCGACGTCCAGACCTCGCGGATCCGGTTGTCCGGTGTCGAGAGGTACGGCGCAGTCCTCGCGGACGGGATCGGCTGGCCTTCCGTCGGAGGCGGGAGGCCGCCGGCGACGGGTTCGCCCAGAGCGATCGGGACGCCTGCGACGACCGGAGCCGCCTCGGTGGTGTCGCCGGGCGGGTAGAGCGGCCACAGCAGGAGCCGGTACGTGTCCCGCGCGACGCCACGGAGGTACGTCCTCGGATGCGCGCGTACCGCCTCGCGCCCGACGCGGGCGAGGTGGCGGTAGTCGTCGTCCCAGTCCCAGGTGCGGTCGGCGAGGACGACGAGGTCGTCGTGCATGCGGCTGCTCCCGGAGGAGAAGAAGCGATCGAGGTCGATCCCGTAGGAGCGGTACGGCTCGTTCGGGAGCAGGTCGCGCGCGACGGCGCGGGCGAGCTCCCGGGACGCCGGCCCGTTCTCCGGCTCGACGATGCGGTCCGCGACGAAGGCACGGAAGAGAGGGATCGACGCGCCTCCGCCACGCGCGACCGTGTAGTCGTCGAGGCGCACGCCGTTGTGCAGTGTCCAGCCGAGGAGCGGCACGCCGGCGGCGAGCACGAAGGCGGTCGTCGCCCGGATCCTCCCGGGCCACGTCCTCGCCGCCAGCAGCGGCACGAAAACGAGCAGCAGGAGCACCTGCGCCACCGGGCGCACGAGGACGAGCAGGGCGATGCTCGCGCCGAGCACCGCCGCGCGACCCGCCGACGGCCCCTCGAGCGCTCGCGTGCAGGCGACGGCGAAGAGCGAGAACGCGGCGGCGAAGACGGCGTCGCTCGCGAGCTCGTGGAAGAGGAGCACGTAGCCCGGGTAGAGAAGGAGCGCGGCCGCGGTGGCGACCGCTGCGGCGGCGCCGAAGCGGCGAGCGACCGAGCACCATGCGAGGACGGAGACGGCGTACAGGATCGCGGCTCCGACCTCGGCCGCGAGCGGCCCCAGGTCGAGCAGCCCGCCCGCCACGAGCGGCGCGACGGGCGTCCGCGTGAGCACCGCGTGCGGGTAGACGACGTCGGCGTCGAAGAGCTGCGCGTAGACGAGCAGGTAGCGCGCGAGGTCGCGCCCGCCGGCGAGCGGGAGCGCGTAGGACACGAGCCCGTACACGAGGAGCGCGGCGCCGACGAGCGCCGGTCCGGCGCTGGGGCCGTCGGCGAACCGCTCGACGGCACGCCAGGCGCGACGGGGGAGCGCCGACACCGCCGGAGCGTACCCACACGCCTGGCGAGGGAACGGAGACGCCGCGGCCGCGAAGCGGCCGCCTTCAGGGATCCTCGCGCTCCCTGCGCATGAGGCCGTGCTACGGTCGGCGGCGCCTCACGCCGATGTCCTCCGCGCCAGAGATCACCGTCGTCATCCCCTGCCTGAACGAGGAAGAGGCGGTGGGAAAGGTCGTCGATCAGGCGCTCGAGGGCATCCGGCGCTCGGGACGCACGGGGGAGATCCTCGTCGTCGACAACGACTCGACGGACCGCTCGGCGGAGGTCGCGGCCGCCCACGGCGCGCGCGTCGTGAGGGAGCGGCGGCGGGGCTACGGCAGCGCCTACCTCACCGGCCTCGAGGCCGCCCAGGGCGAGTACATCGTCATGGGCGACGCCGACGAGACGTACCCGCTGCAGGAGCTCGGGCCCTTCGTCGACCGGCTCGAGGCAGGAGACGACCTGGTCATGGGGTCACGCTTCAAGGGCACGATCCACGGGGACGCGATGCCGTTCCTGAACCGGTTCGTCGGCAACCCGATCCTCACCGGGATGCTGAACCTCCTCTTCGGCGTCAAGGTGTCCGACGCCCACTGCGGGATGCGCGCGATCCGCAAGGACGCGGCGGAGGCGCTCGAGCTCCACTCCACCGGGATGGAATTCGCGTCCGAGATGGTCTTCAAGGCCTACCGGCGCGGCCTGGCGGTGAGCGAGATCCCGATCGACTACTACCCCCGCGTCGGCGAGTCGAAGCTGAACCGCGTCGGGGACGCGTGGCGCCACGTCCGTTTCATGCTCCTGTACAGCCCGAGCTGGCTGTACATCGTCCCGGGTAGCGCGCTGCTCCTCCTCGGCGTCGCGGGCATGCTCGTCCTCGCGACGGGGCCCGTCGACGTCTTCGGCCGATCGTGGCAGATCCACACGATGCTCGGGTTCGTGGCGCTGACGCTGATCGGCGCGCAGGTGATCCAGCTCGGAGTCTTCGCGCGCACCTACGCGCTCGTCCGGATCGGCGAGCACGACCCGCTGCTCGACCGGCTCGGCGGCCGGCTCCGGCTGGAGCACGGCCTGCTCGTCGGCGGCGGCCTCGTCCTCCTCGCCGTCGTCGGCCTCATCGCAGTCGGCGTCGAGTGGGCGTCCGAGGACTTCGAGACGCTCGGCCGCGCCTACGAGACGGCGCTGCTCGCGACGATGCTCGGGCTCGGGATCCAGATCGTGTTCGGCGCGTTCTTCCTCGCGCTGCTCGTCATGCCGCTGCGCCGCGAGACCACGTGACCGCCGCGCAGACAGCCGGCTACGTGCCGCTGAACGAGCGGCCCCACGGCGGCCATGCGAAGCTGCTCGGGCTCGTCGGCGAGGGCAAGCGCGTCCTCGACATCGGCTGCTCGAGCGGGTACCTCGCCCGCCCGCTCGCCCAGAGCGGGTGCACCGTCGTCGGCATCGAGCAGGACGCGGTGGCGGCCGAGCAGGCGCGGGAGGTCTGTGCGGAGGTCCTCGTCGGGGACGCCGAGCTGCTCGAGCTGCCCTTCGAGCCCGCCTCGTTCGACGTGCTCCTCTGCGGAGACCTCGTCGAGCACCTTCGCGACCCGGAGCGCTTCCTCGCCCGCATCCAGCCGTTGCTCCGGCCCGACGGCCGCCTCGTCCTGACGACGCCGAACGTCGCGAACTGGGCGAACCGGCTCGGGCTCCTCGTGGGCCGCTGGCGCTACACCGACCGCGGGATCCTCGACCGCACGCATCTCCATCTCTTCACCCGAGCGACGCTCGTGGAGACGCTCGAGCGCGCCGGGTACCGGGTCGTCGAGCTCGACTACACGGTGCCGGTGCCGGGCGTCGGGTCCGCGGGCGTCGAGCGCGCGGCCCACGCCGTCGCCCGCCTGCGGCCGTCGCTCTTCGCGTACCAGTTCGTCGTCTCCGCCACCCCGGCGTGATCTCCGTCGTCATCCCCGTCAAGGACGGCGGGGCGGACTTGATGCGCTGCCTGGAGGCGATTGCCCACCAGCGGGTCGACGAGGAGGTCGAGATCGTCGTCGTCGACTCCGGGTCGCGCGACGGCAGCGTCGAGGCCGCCCGCAGGCTCGGGGCGCGCGTCCACCAGATCGACCCGGCGGAGTTCGGCCACGGCCGCACGCGGAACCTCGGCGCGAGCCTCGCGCGCGGCGACACGCTCGTCTTCACGAGCCAGGACGCGTACGCGGCCGACGCAGGCTGGCTCGCGGCGCTCTCCGCGCCGCTCGGCGGGAACGGGGACGTCGCCGGCGTCTACGGCAGACAGCTCCCGCACGCGGATGCCACGCCCCCCGAGCGCTACTTCCTCGACTTCCTGTACGGGCCCGGCGAGCGTGTCCAGGCCTGGAGCGGCCCCGACGAGCCGACGTTCGAGGAGACGCTCTTCTCGAACGTGAACGGCGCGCTACCGCGCGCCGTCTGGAGCGAGTTCCCGTTCGCGGACGACCTGATCATGAGCGAGGACCAGGAGTGGTCGAGGCGCGTCCTCCTCGCGGGAAGGATTCTCGTCTACGAGCCCCGCGCGGCCGTCTTCCACTCGCACGCGTACTCCGTCGCGAGCGCCTTCAGGCGCTTCTTCGACTCCGGGGTCTCGGCGGAGCGCTCGTACGCGAGCGGGGGCGCGGCGCCGGGCTCCGCGCTCCGCAGCGCGGCGGCACGCTACGCGAAGGGCGAGCTCGAGTGGCTCTGGCGGACGGGGCAGCGGCGCTGGATCCCGTACACCGCGGCCTACGAGCTCGCGAAGTTCACGGGCCTCCAGCTCGGGCGGCGCCACCGGCGCCTGCCGACCTCGCTCAAGCGCCGCTTCAGCGCCCTGCCTTGGTACTGGGACGACGCGGGCTAGCCCACCTCCGGCAACCGCACGACGACGACGCGGTCGTTCTCGAGCACGACCGTCCCCCCGAGCCGCGCCGCGAGACCGGGCGCGCACTCGGGGTCGGCCACCGCATAGCCCACGCCGAGACTCGCGGCGACCCTCCCCCCAGCAGGCTTTCCCTCGAGAATCGTCGCGGCCTTCCGCGCCAGGGGAAGGCGGTCGACGAAGCCCACCTGCCGCTCCCCGAAGGCGGGCAGCGTGGGCCTGCGGACGAGGTACGGCACCGCGAAGTGCAGGCAGGGGTCGCTGACGAGACGGGCGTCGGGCAGCTCACCGCTGTCGAGCCGCTCCCGGAACGCAGTGAGGCCCGAGACCGCCGGGTCGCGCGGCGCGTTCCCGTCGAGGACGCGTTGGGGAAGCCGCAGGCCCACCGAGAGGTGCGCGAGGTAGGCAAAGGCGAAGACCCACGCGGCGATCCATGCGGCCCGCGGCCGGAAGCGCAGGAACGCGACCCCGACCACGACGACGAGCGCGATCGCGAGGTAGTAGACGACCCGCCGGTACTCGAACGGGACGTGGAGGCGCCAGAGCTCCTCGACCGCGACGCACGCGACGGCGAGCGCGAGGGCGGCGAGCAGCGCCGGGTCGCCTCGCAGCCGACGCGACGAGACGACGAGCGCCAGGGCGACCGCGGCGACGCCGAGGAACTCCCACGAGTAGTAGCCCTCGATCGCCGCGCGGTCGAGCCAGTCCGGGCCGAGGAACCGGTAGCCGACCGGCTGCCCGAGCCTCGCGGACTGCTGGAGCAGGTGCGCGAGCACCCCGGCTCCGAGGACGACCGCGAGCGCGATCCCCGCGAGCACCGGGCGGACGATCCCGTCCCGCCACCACGAGCGGAGCGCGGCGCGCGGATCCGCTCGGCCGACGACGAGCCGACGTGTCGCGTCGACGAGCGGGGCGACGAGCACGAGCACGGCGACGACGAGCGCGCTCGTCGCATGCGCCGCGGCCACGCCCACGAGCGAGAGGGCCAGCAGCCCCACCGTGCGGCGATCGCGAGACCCGCGGAACAGGAGCCCGAGGGCGAGCACGGTGAGCGGGAGGAAGAGCAGCGCGAGCGTCGTCCCGAGGCCGTGCCAGTACATCGGGTCGAGCCGGATCGGCGCGACGGCGTACGCGGCCGCGGCGACGAGCCCCGCGCCCACGCCCCAGAGGCCGCCGACGGCCGCGTAGACGCTCAGCACGGTCAGCGCGGAGACGACGAGGAGGCCCCAGGCGAGCGGCCAGGACGAGATCCCGTCGAGGATCAGGAAGCCGCCGTAGACCGCGCCGACAGCCGGCGGGTCCGCGAACACGCGGTCGTCCTCGCCGGCGAGCGGATCGTCGATCAGAAGCGACTCCTGCGCCTCGACCTCGTCGGCGTACAGGAGGTAGTGGCCCCAGTCCGTGCCGCGCGCCTGGAACGGGTACGCGAGATCCCACGAGGACGCGAACGCGAAGGCGACGACGGCGGCGAGCACCGCGAGCGCGACGAGCTCGCCTCGCGGAGACCACGCTGCGCGCGCGACACCGCCGCGCGCGCGCACGAAGGTCGTCACCACGGCGAGGCCGACGACGAACAGGGCGACCGCGAGCCGGATCGAGCGCTCCGCGAGCGGCACCCCGACGACCGACGTCGTCGTCAGCAGGACGGAGAACGCACCGACGGCGAGGGCCGGCGCGACCGCGACACGCAGCGAGGGCGTCCCCAGCTCGCGGGGCACGAGCGGGAGCAGGGCGAGGGCGCACGCGGCGAGCAGCGGCACGGTCGCCCCGCCGTATGGCCCGCCGGCGACGACGCGGACGAGCGCGTCGAGCGCCAGCAGCGCGACCGCGACGACCGAGAGCGGGTGGGGCCGCGGCAGCGGCCGCTTCACCGCAGCGGCCAGGGGTGCGCGCGGAGCACGTCCTCGCGCACCTCGACGCCCCAGCCGGGCCCCGACGGCACGCGGATCTCACCGTCGACGATCTCGGGGGTCGCCGAGACGAGCTCCTCGCGCCACGGCACGTCGTCGACGTCGAGCTCGAGGATGCGGGCGTTCGGGATTGCCGCGCACCACTGCGCGGCGATGAACGTCGCGAGGTGCGAGTAGTAGTTGTGCGGCGCGCAGTTGACCTCGAACGTCTCCGCGAGGTCGGCGATCTTCTTCGCCTGGTGGAACCCGTTCCAGATGACGTCTACCGAGGCGACGTCCATCCCGCCCGCCTCCAGGTAGGGTCGGAACCCCCGGCTCCCGTACAGGTTCTCCCCCGAGCAGACGGGCATCGGCGCGACGTGGCGCACGTGGGCGAGCGCACCGGGGTCGAACATGTCGACCTCGAGCCAGAGCAGGTCGAACCGCTCGAGGGCGCGGGCGACGCGGGCGCAGCCCTCCGGCTCGAGATTGAAGTTCAGGTCGACGATCGGCCGTGCGGCGCCTCCGGTCCCCTCCTCGAAGGCCTCGAGCAGCCGGACGAGCGCCGTCGTGATCTCCTCGGCGCGGATCGTCCCACCGCCGCCGCCGAACCCGGGCATCAGCACCTGCGGCTCGTCGCCCGGGACGACGACGTTCGTCTTGAACGCGGAGTATCCGCGCTTCACGACCTCGCGGCCGAGGGCCTCGACGTCGTCGTAGGACGCGAGCTTCGGCGAGGCGGTGACGTCCCACGCGCGCGCCCTCGTCGTCCCGCAGTGCGACCAGTACGCAGGAATGCTCGCGCGGGTCGGCCCGCCGAAGAGCTCGTGCACGGGAACTCCGAGCGCCCTCGCCTTGAGGTCGAGGAGGGCGTTCTCGACCCCGCCGATCGCCTTCGCGATGACCGAGCCCGGGCTCTGGCGCGTGTGCCGGTAGAGGTCCCAGTAGACGGCCTCGACAGCGCGCGCGTCGCGGCCGACGACGACCGGGGCGAGATCCTCGACGATGCCGGCGAGGCCGTTGGGCGACCCGTGCGAGTCGGTGATCTCGGCCCAGCCGACGCTGCCGTCGTCCGCGGTCGCCTTGAGGAAGATCCAGGGCCGCCAGCCGGCATCGCAGAAGAACGTCTCGAGGGAGGCGACCTTCACCGGGCCTGAGCATACGGCGACCGGCCGACCACGGTCAGCTCGGCCGCGCCCGACGCGGCGAGCCGCTCCGCGCGCTCCCAGTCCTCCTCGTCGTCGACGTTGAGGCTCTCGTAGCCCTCGGTGAAGAAGGGCACGACGACGCGCCCCTCGCGCGTCCCGGTCTCGGGGACGACGCGGGCCCAGGCGATCTCGAGCGCGCTCGACTGCACGTAGACGGGCGGGAGCGCCTGGTACTGGCCCGCGTGCCAGGCGACGTCGAGGCTCGCCTGGTCGAGGAGCGGGCGCATCGTCCTCCCGCCCTCGGCCAGGAGCCACATCTTCCCCGGGTGCTGCTTCACGAGCTCGACCGCGCGCAGCGAGTCCGCCTCTGGCGTGGCGAGGAGCTGCTCGAGCCCGCGGCGGATCGCCGCGGGCCCGCGGAACGGGTTCGTCGCCCGGACGATCGCGAACAGGTCGTAGCGCTCCTCGAGCCGCTCGAGCGTGAAGCCGAGCCACTCGATGTCCGGCGACGTCGCCGTCGCGTACTCGGCCGGGCGCAGGAACGGCACGTCGGCGCCGTACCAGCGGGCGACGTCCGCGATCTCCTCGGAGTCGGTCGAACACACGACCCGGTCGAACACGCCGCTCTGGAGCGCCGACTCGATCGCGTACGCGAGCAGCGGATGGCCAGCCAACGGCCGGACGTTCTTCCCCGGGACCCGCTCCGAGCCCGAGCGGGCGGGGACGAGCGCGACCGCGGACGGGGTCACGAGAGGCCCGCCGACGACGCCAGCGCCGAGAGCGTGGGAGTCGGGATGCCGTGCCGCTCCGCCACTCGGAGCACCGAGCCGACGATGGCGTCGAGCTCGGAGCGTCGGCCGGCGGCGACGTCCCGCGCCGCGGAGGTCGTCGTCTCGCCGGCCATCTGCTCGATGATGTCCCACTGGGCCCCGGGGCGCAGCTGGACGCCGTCCGCCTCCGCCACGGCGCACGCCTCGGCGACCGCCCGCCGGAGACGCTGGTTCCAGTCAGGCTCCGCGCGCAGCTCGCCGACCGAGCGGCCGCTCGCCGCCGTCGCCGCGGCGAGCGCCGAGATCCGCGCCGCCTTGTGCCAGAGGACGCGCCGCTCGCTCTCGCCGACACGCACCTCCATGCGCCCGAGGCGGAGGAGGTCGGCGACGCGGTCGAGATCGCCGCGCGGGAGCTCCTCGGACGCCATCGTGACGACGGGCGAGCGCGTCGCCTCGATGATCTGGACCCTGCCGGCGCGGTACGCCTGGAAGTGCGAGATCGTCCCCGCGGCGACGCGGCCAGGGAAGCGCCTGCGGACCAGCTCCATGTGCTCGAGCCCGTTCAGGAGCGGCAGGACGACCCCCTCGGAGACGGCCGCGGGGTCCACGCGCTCGAGCGCCTCCTCGAGCGCCGGCGCCTTCACCGTGACGAGGAGGAGCCCGACCGGTCGCTCGAGCTCCTCGGCGACTTCCGGGCGAACCGTGGCAGCGCCGTCCGGCGACTCGACGGCGATGCCCGAGAGGGCGATGATCCCGACCGTCTCGGGGCGCGCGACGCAGACGACCGGGACACCGGCGAGGGAGAGACGCACCGCGAGCGAGCCGCCGACGGCCCCCGGCCCGAGAACGGCGACGGTGCGGTTCACGAGCTCACCTCGGGTGAGCTCGTGAGCGGGGAGGGGTGTGGGGAACCGGGAGGTTCCCCACGTTCTCGAGAAGAAGGGGCACGTGGGGGAAACACGGTTTCCCCCACGAACGCGAGCCGGAGGCGAGCGTTGCGATCACACGAGCTCCGGGTCTGCGATCAGGTTCACGATCTTCCAGTCGGAGTAGACGTCGAGCGCCTCGACCCCCGCCTCGCGCCACCCCGTGCCCGAGCTCTTGACGCCGCCGAAGCCCATGTGGGGCTCCGAGCCGTGCGTCCCTCCGTTCACGACGACGACTCCTGCCTGCACCGTCTCCGCGAAGCGCATCGCGCGGTGCACGCTCGCGGTGTGGATCGCCGCGGTGAGCCCGTACGGCGAGTCGTTCACGAGCGCGATCGCCTCCTCGAGGTCGCGCGCACGGTAGAGCACGGACACGGGGCCGAAGAGCTCGGTGCGAGAGATCTCCGCCTCGGGCCCGACACCCTCGACCACGGTCGGCGGCAGGTGCCAGCCGGGCCCGTCGGCCCGCTCGCCACCGCACAGGACGCGCGCCCCGTCAGCGGTCGCGCGCGAGAGGACCTCGAGGATCCGCTCGAGGCTCTCCTCGCTGATCACCGGCTCGGGCGCGAGCGCGGCGGCGCCCTCGAGGAGCCGCTCGCGGAAGTCGTCGTACACGCCGTCCAGCACGACGATGCGGCTCGCGGCGGCACAGCGCTGGCCGGCGTTCGAGAACGCGGACGCGAGCCCCCAGCGGATCGCGTTCCCGAGGTCGGCGTCGTCGCAGACGACGAGCGCGTTCTTGCCGCCGAGCTCGAGGCAGACCTTGGCGAGCCGCGCCCCCGCGGTCTCGTTGATCCAGCGGCCGGTGGCGGCCGAGCCGGTGAAGCTGACGAGATCGACGTCGGGGTGCTCGACGAGGGCAGCCCCGGCCTCCGCGCCGAGACCCTGGACGACGTTGAGGACGCCGGGCGGGATCCCCGCTTCGTGGGCGAGCTCGCCGAAGAGCCGGGCCGACGCGGGCGTGTGCTCCGACGGCTTCACGACCGCCGCGTTGCCGCACAGGAGTGCGGGAAACGCCTTCCAGGCGACGTTCGGGAGGGGCGTGTTGAAGCTCATGATCAGGCCGGCGATGCCGAGCGGCTGGCGCACCGTCAGCACGGTGCGATGCGGCATGCTCGCCGTCGTCGTGCGGCCGTGCGAGCGCCGTCCCTCGCCGGCGACGAAGAGGCCCATCTCGACCGCCGCCTCCGTCTCCCCGAGCGCGAGGTCGCGGGGCTTCCCGGTCTCCTCGACGACGACGGCGGCCGCCTCTTCGCGCCGCTCGCGGAGGAGGAGCGCGAGGTCTCGCAGAACGTCGCCGCGCTCGACGGCCGTGCGCGCCGCCCACGCCAGCTGGGCGGCCCGAGCCGCGGCCACGGCGCGATCGACGTCCTCCGCTCCCGAGCGGGCCACGCGGCAGAGGATGCTCCCGTCGGCGGGCCGCAGCTTGTCGAGCCACTCGCCGGATGCTGCCGGCAAGGACTCGCCGGCGACGAGGTTCGTGACGTCCTCGACGGCTACCAAGCCGACCAGCCGCCGTCGACGACGACGTTCGCGCCGGTGACGTACGAGGACGCGTCCGACGCGAGGAAGACGACGGCCCCGAGCGCCTCCCGCTCGTCGAGCATCCGGCCGAGCGGGACGCGCGCCGTGTACGCGTCGAGGAACTCCTGCGGCTGGTCGTTCCAGACGCCGGCCAGCGTCAGCGTGTTCACACGGACGCCGGCCTTCGCCCAGTACGTCGCGAGGTAGCGCGTGAGGTTGAGGACGGCCGACTTCGAGACCGAGTACGCGACCGGCTTCACGAACGTCTCGCCGCCCGCGCGGCGGAACTCGTACACGTCCTGAACGGGCGACAGGAGCCCGTAGATCGAGGAGACGTTGACGATCGAGCCGCGCCCCTCGCGCGCCATCGCGCCGCCGATGGCCTGGCAGCAGAGGAACGCGCCCTTCACGTTCACGTCCAGCACTGCGTCGAACGACTCCTCCGGGTACTCCTCGAACGGGCCGACCTCCGCAGCGGGAGCGTCCGGCGGGGAGTCGAGGGCGGCGTTGTTCACGAGCACGTGCGGGACCCCCCACTCGGCCGCGACCTCGCCCAGCGCGCTTTCGATCGCGGCCCGGTCGGTCACGTCGACCCGGAAGGCCCGAGCTCCCTCCGGCACCTCGCCGGCGGCGACGTCGAGGACGGCCACCCGCATCCCGCGCTCGACGAGCCCGGCCGTGTACACGGAGCCGAGCTGCCCGAGGCCGCCCGTGACGACGGCAACGCGGCCGTCGAGGTCGAACAGCGGGTCGCTCATAGGACAACCTTGGTTGCACTATGAGCGTGGAGGGGCGTGGGGAACCGGGAGGTTCCCCACGTCCTCCGAGAGAAGGGGGCACGCGGGGGAAACAGGGTTTCCCCCGCGACCACGCGCCGCAGGCGAGTGGTGGTCACGCGGCCTCCTTCCTCGCCAGCCAGACGGCGTCGCAGAGCTCGCGGACGCAGCCGTACCCGCCCGGGCGCGTGAGCACGAGCCCCGCGAGCGGCACGACCTCGGGCCACGCGTCCGCCGGGACGACCGGCAGCCCGACCGCGCCCAGACAGTCGGCGTCGTTCACGTCGTTGCCGAGGTAGGCGGTCTCCTCGAGAGCGACGCCTCGACGGTCGGCCTCCTCGCGCAGGACGGGGAGCTTGTCCTCGACGCCCTGGATGCAGGTCGCGCCGATCTTGCGCGCGCGCGCGCCCACCGCCGCGTTCACCTCGGTGGACAGGATCAGGTGCTCGACGCCCACCGCGGCCAGCCGCCGGAGCCCGAGCGCGTCGCCGCGCCAGCAGGCCACGCTCTCCTCGCCGCGCTCGTTCGTCCACACGCGGTTGTCGGTGAACACGCCGTCGAAGTCGAAGACCGCGAAGCGGACCGAGTGAAGCCCGATCACTGCTCGCGGGCGGCGAGGGGCTTCTCGGCGAGCTCGACGTCCTCGAGCGCGACGTCCTCCTGGGCGGCGAGCGGGCGCAGGAGCGTCCCGCCGAGCAGCCGGTCGAGCTCGTAGGGCGGGAGGCCCCCGTCAGCGGGCGAGCGAGCCTCGACGTCCCCGGCCTCGAGCACGTGGCCGGCGGGGAGTTCGCGCGCGGCGACGAGCTTCTTGCCCATCTTCTCCAGCGGGCGCTCCTCGCTCGGCAGGCGCCGCTTCTCGCCGTCCCCGAGCGCCGCAGGCACACGGTGGAGGTCCCGCACGAAGCGGCGCATCCCGTCCGGCATCAGCGAGTAGGCGTGGTCCGTGCCCTTCCACGCGTGGTTCAGCGTGAAGTGCTTCTCGAAGGCGCGCGCGCCGAGCATGAAGGCGACGGGTGCCATGGCGATCCCGTTGTGGTGGTCCGAGAGGCCGACCACGAAGTCGGGGTAGCGCTCCTTGAGCACCGCGATCACTGCGAGGTTGAGGTCCTCCACCTCGGCGGGGTACGACGCAGTGCAGTGGAGCACGCAGAGCTGCGTGTTCACCGCCGCGATCGCCTCGACCGCGCGGTCGATGTCCTTCAGCGTCCCGCCGCCCGTCGAGAGGAAGAGCGGCGTGCCGAACGCGGCGACGTAGCGCAGGAAGGGCGCGTTCGAGAGGTCGCCCGAGGCGAACTTGAACGCGTCCACCCCGAGCTCGGCGAGGAAGTCGGCGCTCGGCTCGTCGAACGCGGCCGCAACGAATGCGAGACCCTCCTCCCGCGCGTAGCGGCTGAGCTCGAACCAGTCGCTCTTGCCGAGCTCGAGCGCCTCGCGGTGCTCGCCGTACGTCCGCCCGAAGCTGTTCTCGTTGTCGTACGGCGAGTCGTAGAACGCTCGCGTGAAGAGACGCCGGTTGTCGCGCTTCTGGAGCTTGACGGCGTCGACCCCGCACTCGCGTGCTGCGTCGATCAGCGCCTTCGCCTTCTCTAGCTCGCCCTGATGGTTGTGGCCGATCTCGGCGAGAACGTAGGCGGGCTCGTCGTCGGCGATCCGCCGTCCGTTGACGAAGAGCTCGGGCACGGGACGATGGTACTCGGGTGGCGGAACCTAGGCGGCGCCCAGCACCTCTCGGTAGGTGGCGATCGTCGCCTCGGTCGCCGCATCCCACGAGAGCTCCTCGCGCATCCTCTCGCGGGCTGCCGCGCCCAGGCGCTGGCGCAACTCCGCGTCCTCGAGCAGGCGCTCGATCGCGCCCCGCAGCGCCGTCGGGTCGCCCGGCGGTACGAGGAGCCCCGTGACCCGCTCCTCGACCGCGTCGCGGAGGCCCCCGACCGCGGTCGCCACGACTGGCCGGCCGTGCGCCATCGCCTCGCGTGCGACGACGCCGTACCCCTCGCGCCGCGAGGGGCAGGCGACGACCGCCGCCCGCTCGTAGTACGCACCGAGCTCTCCGGGCGGCACGAACCCGACCGCCTCGGGGACGCCGTCGCGGAGCGGCCCGTCGCCGACGATCACGCGCGGGAGGCCTGCCGTCGCCCGGAGGAGCTCGGGCACTCCCTTCTCCTCCGAGAGGCGCCCGACGTAGAGCACGTGCGGCGGGTCCTCCGGCTCGGCGAGCTCGTCGGGGACGTCGATCCCGGCCGGGACGACGCGCACCGCCCCCGCGCCGAGCCGTCGCGCCTCACCCGCCAGGTACTCCGAGGGGCAGAGGACGAGCCGCGCGCGCCGCAGGAGGAGGCGGGCGAGCAGCGGCACGCGCCGCGCGAGCTCGACATCCGTCCCCCAGAGCTGCACGACGAACGGTCTCCGCGTCGCGAGCGCGGGCAGGGCGGACGGAAGCCAGTGTGCGTGCACGAAGTCGACGTCGCGCGCCGCCCGCCTCGCCGCGGTCGCGTACGAGAGGAGGAAGAGCGGGAGGAGAAGCAGCTTCCACGGCCGCCGCCGCAGGTTCCCGGCGATCCCGTGCCCGTACGCGAGGCCGAGGTGGCGGAACGAGGCCGGCGAGACCACGCGCACGTCGAGCCCCGCACCGCGCAGGTGCTCGACGGCGTCGCGCACGAACACGCCCGCGACGTCGCCGGGCCGCCGCGGATAGGACGTCGTGAGGACGAGGACTCTCACCGCGGCTCGGCCCGCCGCCCGAAGACGACGGGCAGCGCGACCGCGAGCGCCGCGAAGACGTAGAAGTAATAGAAGGTCATCGTCAGGTAGAAGAGGTTCGCGACGAGCGTCGCCACGAGCGCGGCCGTCATCCCCCAGGCGAGCGGCCTCACCCTGGCGGCGAGCGGGTCGCGCGCTGCTGCGAGCGCGCGGCCGACCCTCCGCGCAGCGCCGAGTCGCCGGAACACCCACACGACGAAGGCGCCGAAGAGCGCCGTCCCGACGAGCCCGGTCTCGACGAGCGTCGCGACGTAGAACGAATGCGGGCCGAAGTCCTCCTTCCCGGTCACGAACTCGTAGTAGACGGCGAAGTTGTTCAGCCCCAGCCCGAGGAACGGGTTCGTCCAGAGCACGTCCGGGACGAAGCCGTACACCTCGAAGTGCGGCGAGGCGGCGGCCGAGCTCGTGTTCGTGCGGGCGCGGAGCACGGTGAGGAAGAAGTCGAGTCGGGCGAGGACGACCGCGGCGAGCACGAGCGCGACGGCGCCGAGCGGGACGAGGAACGCGGGGCGACGGAGGTACCGGCGGTACGGGAGCGCGAGCACGAGCGCCCCGCAGCCGAGCCCGAGGAGCGCGCTCCGCGACAGAGTCGCGAGCTCGACCACGAGCAGGAACCCGAGAAGCGCCGCGAGCGGCAGCCGCAGGCGATGGCCCGCCTCGAGCCGGAGGTAGAGGGGGGTGAGCACGAGGAGCGGGATGACGAGCTCGATCCCGAGGTGGTTCGGATCGCCCGTGAGCGCGTTCGGTCGGAAGACCTCCTGCGTGCCGCCGACCGCGCCGAAGACGTTGATGCCCGTCTGCCGCGACGTGATCGGCTCGATCAGCAGCTCGTCGAGGTTCGTGCCCGTCAGTTCGGCGAGGACGAGCTGCACGACTCCGTACCCCGCGTTCAGGGCGATCCCGCCGAGGAACGCGGCGAGGGCGTACCAGTAGAACGTCCGCGAGCGCCTGGCGAGCAAGGCGACGCCGGCAACGAGGAAGCCGAAGTGGAGCACGAACTTCACCATCCCCTTCGACCACTGGGCGAGCGCCTGGCCCGTGTCGAGCGAGTAGAAGCCCGCGAGATAGAGGAGCGCGAACGCGACGAAGAAGGCGAGCGCCACCGCGGAAGTGCGGGTGAGCCTCGCGTCCGAGTGCTCGAAGCGATCCCACACGAAGAGGACGAGGAAGACCGACGTGAGGACGTCGGAGAGCGTGAGCGAGCCCGCGAGCTCCCACTGGAGCTTGTGGAAGGTGACGGTGAGGATCGTGGCGAGGAAGAGCCCGTCGAGCACGGGCTGGGCGAGCACCCGCTCCCCCGCAGGCGCCCGAAGCGGGAGCGCGTGCGTGGTCACCCGGCGATCTCCCGGAGCAGCGCCGCCGTCTCCTCGACGCGGGCGCGCCGGGACAGACGGCGTCGGGCGTCCTCGGCGAGCTCGACGGCGGGGAGGCCGCCGTTCGCGAACCGCGCGTGGAGCCCGGCGAGCGCGTGCCTGATGCCCTCCACGTCGTCGGGCGCGACGACGACGCCCGCGCCGGTGTCACGGATCAGGTCCGCGGCGGCCCCGTCCGGCGGGACGACGGCGAGGATCGGCCGCCCCGCCGCGAGGTACTCGAAGACCTTGCCGGAGAGGACGCCTTTGCCGCGCCCGTCCGCGTCGGGGACGAGCAGGAGGAGCGCCTCCGAGTCCCGCTGGAGCCGCAGCGACTCGGTGCGCGGAGCGTAGTCCACGAGCTCGAGCCTATCGCCGAGCTCGAGCGTCTCCGCCCACTCCCGGTCGTTGGAACGGAAGTCTCCGACGAAGCGCGCGACGACGTCGAGCCCCGAGTCGTGCAGCGCCTGCAGGAACGGCTTCGGGTCGCGCTTCCCGAAGAAGCTCCCCGTGTGCGTGATGCGAAAGCGCTCGGCCGGCTGGTACTCGAGCCCGGCGAAGTCGTCGAAGTCGCACCCGTTCGGGATCGTCCGCACGACCCCGCGCGGCCCGAGGCCCCGGACCTCCTCCGCGATCGCCTCCGACACGCAGGAGACGGCATCGGCGCGGCCGACGACGAGGCGGCCGAGGCGCTCGTTCGCCGCCTGGCGGGCTCGAGTCGCCGTCGTGTCCGCCCGCCGGTGCTGGTTCGCCACGAGCGGGTCGCGTAGATCCGCGAGCCAGCGCGTCCCGGTCGCCTTCTGCACGGCTGCGCCGACGAAGTGCACCGACCCGGGCGGCGACGTCGTCAGCACCGCGTCGATCCCCTCGCGGCGGGCAAGCCGGATGGCCGCCGGGATCGCGGTGAGATTCCAGGTCACGCTCGCGTCGGGGACGAGCAGGCGGCGGGCGGTCACCTGCGCCTGCACGAGCGCACGCTCGAGCCCGTCCGCCGCTCGCAGCTCCTGTGCCGGCTTGCGCGCCCGCGGCCCGATGTAGCGCACCCGGTGCACCCAGGCCTGGGTGGGCACGAGCAGCTCAGGGTCGCGATGCACCCACTTCGGGTCCTCCGGCGCGAGGACGTGCGTCTCGATTCCGAGCGCGGGGAGGTACTGCGCGAGCTTCAACGAGCGCTGCACGCCGCCGCCCCCCGCGGGCGGGAAGTACATGGTGACGAGCAGCACCTTCACCGGCGCGAAGCGTAGAGGTCAGTCGGGCGCGGCGAACGCCTCGCGGGCGGCCTCGAGCGTGGCATCGATCTCCGCGTTGCCGTGCGCGGTCGAGACGAACGCGGCCTCGAACTGCGATGGTGCGAGGTAGACGCCGCGGTCGAGCAGCGCGCGATGGAACGCGGCGAACCGCGCCGTGTCCGCGGCCTTCGCCTCCTCCCAGCTCGTGACCGGGCCGTCCGTGAAGAAGAGCCCGAACATCGTTCCGGCGCGCGCGAGCCGGATGGGCGCCTCGAGCGCCGCGAGCCCGTCGACGAGGCGCGCGGCCGCCGCCTCGACCCCGGCCCAGACACCTGGCTCCGCGAGCTCTTTCAGGGTCTCGATCCCCGCCGTCATCGCGAGCGGGTTTCCGGACAGCGTGCCCGCCTGGTACACGGGGCCTGCGGGCGCGACGAGCTCCATCAGCTCCCGGCGCCCGCCGTACGCGCCGACCGGGAGGCCGCCGCCGATGACCTTGCCGAGCGTCGTCAGGTCGGGCGTCACTCCGTACAGGGCCTGCGCGCCGCCGGGATGCACGCGGAACCCGGTCATCACCTCGTCGAAGACGAGGAGCGCGCCGTGCGCGGAGGTCAGCGCGCGCAGCCCCTCCAGGAAGCCGGGGAGCGGCGGCACGAGGCCCATGTTGCCCGCGACCGGCTCGACGATCACGGCGGCTATCTCGTGCTCGGCGAACAGGCGCTCGACCGCCTCGAGGTCGTTGTACGGCGCGCTGAGCGTGTCTGCGGCCGCGCCCGGCGCGACGCCCGGCGAGTCGGGCAGGCCGAGGGTCGCGACCCCGGAGCCCGCCTGCACGAGGAGGAGGTCGGCGTGGCCGTGGTAGCAGCCGGCGAACTTCACGGTAGTCGTGCGCCCCGTCGCCGCCCGCGCGAGACGAAGCGCGCTCATAGTCGCCTCCGTCCCCGAGCTGACGAAGCGGACGAGCTCGAGGCTCGGCATCGCGTCGCGGATCAGGCGCGCGAGCTCGAGCTCGAGCGGGCTCGGCGCCCCGTAGCTCGTCCCGCGGCGCACGGCCTCCTCGAGGGCGGAGACGACGCGCGGATGCGCGTGTCCGAGGATCAGCGGCCCCCAGGAGAGGACGTAGTCGACGTATCTGTTGCCGTCGACGTCGACGAGGTACGCGCCCTCGCCGCGCTCGACGAAGAAGGGCGTGCCACCAACGGCTCGGAACGCGCGGACCGGGGAGCTGACACCGCCGGGCATGAGCGCGGTCGCCTCGGCGAACAGGCGCTCCGACCCCTCGCGGGTCATCCGGAGACCGGCACGAGCGCGCGGGCGAGCGAGTCCGCGGCCGCCTCGCCCGAGCCGATGCAGTCCGGGACGCCCACGCCCCGGTAGGCGGCGCCCGCGACCGCGAGCCCCGGGTGCGACTCGAGCGCTGCCTCGATCCGCTCGACGCGCTCGACGTGGCCGAGCACGTACTGCGGCATCGACCGCGGCCAGCGGTGAACCCGGACGAACGATGGGTCGGCGGTGACGCCGAGCAGCCGGACCTCCTCGCGGGCGAGCGCGACGAGCTCGTCGTCCGGCTCCGCGGACGTGTCCCGCCCACCGAAGCGGCCGGTGTGCACCCGGAGCAGCGCGGACCCCTCGGGTGCGCGGCCCTCCCACTTGCTCGACGTCCACGAGCAGGCGAGGACGTCGGAGCGCTCGGCGCGAGGAACGACGTAGCCGTAGCCGTCGAGTGGATGCGCGACGTCCTCGTTGCGGTAGCCGAGGCTGACGAGAGCGGAGGAGGCGTAGGGGATCTCCGCATGTGCATCCGCGAGGTCGGGGCCGAGGCCGGCGAGGAGCTCCGCGGCGACGTACGCCGGGACCGCGAGCACGACCCCGTCCGCGGTGAGCTTCTCGCCGTCCGGCAGTGCGAGGACGTAGCCGTCCACGCCGCGCTCGACCGAGGCGACCGGCGCGCCGGCCCGAACCGTCGTCCGGCGGAAGCTCCCGGCGAGGGCGCCGACGAGAGCCCCGAGCCCGGCGCGCAGGGCGAGGAACGGCGGCCGTCCGCCATCCGTCGGCGCCGGCTGGGCGAGCAAGCCCGTGATCACGCTGCCGTGCTCGAGCTCGAGCGCGCGCAGGCCGGGGAACGTGGCCCGGAGCGAGAGCCGGTCGCCGTCGCCCGCGTAGATGCCGGTCGTCAGCGGCTCGACCAGCGTCTCGTACGCCTCCGGCCCGAGACGGCGCGTGAAGAAGGAGGCGACCGACTCGTCGTCTCCTGTCGGGGCCGGCGGCAGGTCGACCTCCGCCGCGAGGCGCTCCCTGCCCTCGGGCGAGAGCAGGAGGTTGTCCGCGAGCGCGTCGAGGTCGGTCGGGACCATGCCCGTGAGGCCCGCCGGCAGCGGGTGGAGCTCGCCGTGGCGGCGCACGTAGGTGCGCGCGTTCTCCGGTCGGCGGCCGACGAGCTCTTCACCGAGACCGAGCTCCTCGCACAGCTCCGGCCCACGGGCCTTGCGCGAGAGGAAGCTGTCCGGGCCGCCCTCGACGAGGAAGCCCGCCCTGCGCTCGGTGACGATCTTGCCGCCGAGGGTAGCCTCGCCCTCGACGAGCGTGAGCTCGGCGTCCGGAAGCAGCGCCTCCAGGCGCCGCACGGCCGCGAGGCCGGCGATCCCCCCTCCGACGACGGCGACCCTCACGCGGCGCGGGCCTCCGTCCAGGCCGACGCGCGGTCCCGCACGATCTCCGCGAGGGCCGCGACGAAGCGCGGATCGTCGTTCAAGGCAGGGGGGCGCTCGAGGCGCACGCCGACTCTCTGCGCGACGCGCCGCGCGCGGACGTCGACGTCGAACAGGAGCTCGACGTGGTCGGAGACGAAGCCGACCGGGACGGAGACGACATCGCGAACGCCCTGATGCGCGAGCTCTTCGAGGTGGTCGCCGAGGTCGGGGCCGGCCCAGGGCTCGGGCGTGCGCCCGGCCGACTGGTAGCTCCAGGACCAGCGCTCGGGCGGAAGCACGGCGCGCTCGGCGACAAGGCGTGCGGTCTCGCGGCACTGCGCGTCGTAGGGGTCGCCGCCGGCGAGGACGCGCTCCGGGAGGCTGTGCGCGCTGAAGACGACGTGCACGCGCTCCCGCTCTCCCTCGGGCCAGCGCGAGAGGCCCTCTGCGACGCGGCCCGCGAAGGCCGCCACGAGCCCCGGATGGTCGTGGTAGCTCCGCACGTGCGCGAGCTCCATCCGCCCGCGGTAGAGGTCGAGGCCGTCCGCGACCTTCTGCTCGTACCGCGCGACCGACAGCGCGCTGAACTGCGGGGCGAGCACGAGGCCAACGGCGTGCGTCACGCCGTCCTCGAGCATCTCGCCGACGACCTCCTCGATCCATGGCGACCAATGGCGCATGCCGAGGTAGCAGTGGAAGCCGTCCCCGAGCTCGCGCGCGATCGCGTCGACCTGCGCGCGCGTCGCCTCGAGGAGCGGCGAGCGGCCGCCGATCGCGCGGTAGCTCTCGGTGACCTCGTCGAGCACGTCCTGCGGCGTCGTGCGCCCGGACCGGATGTCCGCGAGGTAGCCGGGCAGCTCGTCGAGCGACGCCGGGCCTCCATACGCCATGACGAGGACGCCGATCGTCACGACGACGTCCGTTCCCGCACGTGCTCGACGAGTCGGCGCACGTTGTCGACCGGCGTCTGCGGGACGAGGCCGTGGCCGACGTTGAAGACGTGGCCGGGGCGGCCGGCGGCGCGGTCGAGGACGTCGTCGATCCGGAACCGGAGCTCGCGCCAGGGCGCGAGCAGCGCCGCGGGATCGAGGTTGCCCTGCACCGGCCGGTCGAGACCGACCCGGGCCCACGCCTCGTCGAGCGGGAGCTGCCAGTCGAGGCCGACGACGTCGCCGCCGCACGCGGCTGCGTCCTCGAGGTAGGCGGACGTCCCGAGCGAGAAGTTGACGACCGGCACGCCTGCCCTCGAGACCGCGCCGAAGAGGTCGCGGTTGTGCGGCGCGACGTAGCGGAGGAAGTCCTCGCGGCCGAGCGCGCGTCCGACCCACGAGTCGAACACCTGCAGCGCCTGCGCGCCCGCGCGAGCCTGCGCGAGCAGGTAGTCGGCCTGCACGGTCACGAGCTTGCCGAGGAGCCGCCTCCACGCGGCCGGCTCCGAGAGCATGAACGCCTTCGTCCGCGAGAAGTCGCGCGACGAGCCGCCCTCGATCGCGTAGCTCGCGAGCGTGAAGGGCGCGCCCGCGAAGCCGATGACCGGCACGTCCCGCGGCTCGAGCTCCGCGCGCACGAGCGCGATCGCCTCGAGCGTCCCCGCCATCGTCTCCTCCGCCGGAGGCGCGGCGAGCACGTCGACGTCGCGCGGCCGGGAGATCGGGTTCCCGATCCGCGGGCCGTCGCCCGCGACGAAGTCGAGCTCGAGCCCCATGCCGACGAGCGGCGGGAGGATGTCCGAGAAGACGATCGCCGCGTCGAGGCCGAAGGCGTCGACCGGCATCAGCGTCACCTGGGCGGCGAGCTCCGGCGTGCGCACGACCTCGAGCATCGAGCGCCGCTCGCGGAGCGCCCGGTACTCGGGCATGTACCGCCCCGCCTGGCGGAGGAGCCACACGGGAGTGCGCCCGACGGGGAGACGGCGGCACGCACGGAGGAAGGTCGCGGTCGGCTCGCTCTCGGTGACCGCCTCCGCGGGGGCGGTCACGGTCTGCTCTGCCACGCCACCCTGCCGACGAAGAAGGGGCCGAGGCGCTCCAGGTGAAGCGAGGTCTGGCGCGTCTTCCGCATCCGTTGGACGATGATCGACAGCGGGTGCAGCTCGGGCCCGAGGAGCCCGACCACGAAGTCGTTGTCCGCGCGGTCGAGGCCGTGGCAGGCGAGCCGGATGTCGTACCCGAGCCCCGCCCGGCCGAACGCCATGCCGACGCCCCCGTGCTCCATCAGGATCGCGTTCTGCTCCTTCCGCGAGAGCTGCTCGAACGAGCCCGCACGGCGGAGCGGATACCAGATCGCCCACGGTAGCGCGGGGTCGAGCACTCGCCTGCGCGGCCGCTCGACGAGCGTCTGCTCGAGGTCCTGCTCGTGCCCGATCGCGTACGTGCGCCCGAGCATCGTCAGCTCGGGCTTCGGCTCGAGCTCGGAGAACGGCGGAGCCTGCAGGAAGCCCCGCAGGTCGGAGACGAACGCGGCGGGGTCCTCGCTCAGCGTGAGGAGCGCAACGCCCGTGGGGTCGCTGACGTCCTCGTACAGCGTCCCCTCGACGCCGCCGGACTCGAGCGCGGAGACGAGCGCCGGGGTGTCACCGGCACCGCCGAACGCCTGGAGCTGCATGAAGAGCCTCCGGTCGAGCGAGGTCGTCTCGCCCTCGGCCGTACGGCCGTGCTCCGCGACGTCGGTCTCGTCTCGCGCGTCCTCGGCGGGACGGTCGTCGACGCGCGCCTTCACGCGATCCCTTGCAGCCACCGTGCCGCGTCCTTCGCGTGGTACGTGACGACGAGGTCGGCACCCGCGCGGCGGATCCCCGTCAGCACCTCGAGCACGGCCGCGCGCTCGTCGAGCCAGCCTTTCGCGGCGGCCGCCTTCACCATCGAGTACTCGCCGCTCACGTTGTAGGCGGCGAGCGGGAGCTCGGGAAAGCGCTCGTGCACGCGCCGGACGACGTCGAGGTAGCCGAGCGCCGGCTTGACCATGAGCCCGTCCGCGCCCTCTTCGACGTCGAGGGCCGCCTCCCGGAGCGCCTCCCGCGCGTTCGCCGGATCCATCTGGTGGCTGCGCCGGTCGCCGAACGCGGGCGCGCCCCCGGCCGCCTCGCGGAACGGGCCGTAGAACGCCGAGGCGTACTTCACCGCGTACGAGAGGATCGCCACCCGCTGCATGCCCTCGGCGTCGAGGGCTGCGCGGATCGCGCCGACCATCCCGTCGATCATCCCGCTCGGCGCGACGACGTCGGCGCCGGCCTCGCTATGCGAGACAGCGATCCGCCCGAGCACTTCCAGCGTCTCGTCGTTCAGGACCTCGCCCTCCGCGTCGAGAAGCCCGCAGTGGCCGTGGTCCGTGTACTCGCACAGGCAGACGTCGGTCACGACGACGAGCTCGGGGCTCGCTTCCTTCAGCGCCCGCACGGCCTGCTGCACGACGCCGTCCTCCGCATGGCTCTCGAGCCCGAGCGGGTCCTTCGACTCGGGCAGGCCGAAGAGGAGCACGCCCTTGATCCCGAGCGAGAGGAGCTCGCGGGCCTCCCCCGCGAGCGCGACCACAGACAGCTGGTCGACGCCCGGCATCGACGACACGGCGACGCGCTCGCCGCGCCCCTGCTGGACGAACAGCGGGTAGACGAGATCGTCGGGCGCGAGCGGGGTCTCGCGGACGAGGTCGCGGAGCGCCCCGGTGCGACGCCAGCGACGCGGGCGCTGCGCTCCCGGCTGCCGGAGCGCGGCGAGCGGATCCGTCTCGTACTGCGTCATCCGATCTCCCCGTAGTGCGACACGAGCGCACGAATCATGCCCTGCCCCGTCGCATCTTCGGCGACGAGATCGACCTCGAGCCCGGCTGCACGGGCGGCCTCGGCCGTCGACGGGCCGATGCAGACGACGAGCACGTGCTCCGACGGAGCTCCTGCCTCCGCGAGCGAACGCGCGGCGGAGCCGCTCGCGAGCAAGATCGCATCGGCGCGGTCGAGCTGTGCGAGCTCGGCCGCGCTCGGCCGGAGCCCGACCGTGCGGTAGGCGTCGACGACGTCCACGGTCGCCCCTCGAGCACGCAGTCCGTCCGCGAACGACCGCTCGGCGATCTCCGACTGCGGCAGGAGCACCCGCGCACCGGCGAGCGGCTCGAGCCCGTCGGCGATCTCTCCCGCCGCGAAGCGATCCGGCACGAACGCGGGCTCGACGCCGAGCGCACGTACCTCGTTCGCCGTGGCCGGGCCGACCGCCGCGACGCGCGCGCGCAGCTGCCCGACGGTCCCGACCGCGCGAACGGCATTGGCGCTCGTGAACACGATCCAGTCGTGGTCGCCGCTCTCGACGAGACGTCGGAGGTCGCCGTCGTCCTCGAGCGGCGCGACCGCGATCAGCGGGACCACCCACACGTCGGCGCCGAGCTGCTCGAGGGCGGCGACGAGCGGGCCTGCATGCTCCTGGGGACGCGTGACGACGACCCGCTTGCCGTCGAGCGGCAGCTCAGCCACGAACGGCCTCGAGGATCGCGTCGGCGCCCGCGCGGCGCGCGTCGCGGGCGAGACGCTCGCCGACCTCCTCGGGCTCTCCCGTCCCCGAGACGCGGACGACCTCGCGCCCGTCCGGCGAGGCCACGAGCCCGTCGAGGTGGACCGCGTCGCCGCGCAACGTCCCGTGAGCGGCGACCGGCGCCGTGCAGCCCGCCCCGAGCGCCCGCAGAAACGTGCGCTCCGCCGTCGTGGCCGCCCGCGCCCCCGGGTCGTCGAGGGCGGCGAGCAGCTCGAGCATCTCCGAGTCGCCGGTGCGGCACTGGACCGCGAGGGCGCCCTGTCCGGGCGCGGGGACGAGCACGTCCGCGTCGAGCCACTCGGCGACCTCGTGCTCGAGCGAGAGGCGGGCGATCCCGGCGGCCGCGAGGAGCGCCGCGTCGTAGTCGCCCTCGCGTACCTTGCGGATGCGGGTCTCGACGTTACCGCGGATCGAACGCACCTCGAGATCGGGCCTGAGCGCGCGCAACTGGGCCGCGCGGCGGAGGCTGCTCGTGCCGACGACCGCGCCGGTCGGGAGCTCGTGCAGCACGCCGCCGCGCGAGACGAGGCAGTCGCGCACGTCCTCGCGCAGGCAGACGGCGCCGAGTACCACGCCGTCGACCTCGTCGGTCGGGAGGTCCTTCAGCGAGTGGACGGCGAGGTCGATCGTGCCGTCGTGGAGCCCCTGCTCGAGCTCCGCGGTGAAGAGCCCCTTGCCGCCGATCGCCGGGAGCGGCTCGCCGCTCGCCTGCGTGCGGTCGCCGTGCGTGACGATGGGGCTCACCTCCGCGGCGAGATCGGGCCAGGCCGCTTCGAGGAGCGCACGGACCCGCGCCGTCTGCGCGAGGGCCAAGGCCGAGCCCCGCGTGCCGACGACGACCGCCGCGCGGGGCGGCGGCTCGCTCACGGCTCGCGCGGTGCGGTGAGGTCGAACAGCTCGCGCACGGCGGCCGCGACCCCGTCCGCGTCGCCGCTGCCCGCGCGCTCGCGCAGGCGCACGGTGGGCTCGTGCAGGAGCTTCTTCACGAGGGAGCGCGAGAGGTGCTCGATCCGCTGCGCGGTCGCCGGGTCGACGTCACCGAGATCGGCGAGCGCGCGCTCGAGCTCCTGGGCGCGGACCGTCTCGGCCCGGCGGCGAAGCTCGGCGACGAGCGGCTCGACCTCGAGCTCGCGCCGGCGGCGCCCGAAGGCCGCCACCTCCTCCTCGACGATCTCCTCGACGCTCGGCACCTCGTGCAGGCGCGCGGTCAGCGCGCCGTCGAGGCCGGCGCGGAGGTCGTCGACGTCGAAGAGCGAGACGCCCGGCACATCCGCGGCGCTGCGCTCGACGTCGGCGGGGACGGCGAGGTCGACGAGGACGAGCGGGCGCACCTCGCGCGCGGCCATCGCGGCCCGCACCGCTTCCTCCTGAACGACGGGGAGCTCCGAGGCGGTCGCAGACACGACCACGTCCGCCCAGGCGAGCGCGTCCACGAGCTCGTCGAGCCCGAAGGCGTCGGCGCCGAACGCCGACCCGGCCTCGACCGCACGCTCGCGCGTACGGTTCGCGACCGCGACCCGCGAGAGGCCCCGTCGCTCGAGCGCCTTCAGCGTCTGGAGCCCGATGCGGCCGGCGCCGATCACGAGCACGCGGCGTTCCTCGAGGTCGCCGAGCGCGCCGTCGGCGAGCGAGAGCGCCATCGAGCTCGCCGTCGCGGGGTTCGCGCCGATCGCCGTCTCCGAGCGCGCCCTCCGCCCGGACGTGATCGCGGTCCGGAAGAGGAGCTCGAGCACCGGGCCGACCGTGCCCTCGCCCTTCGCGCGCTCGAACGCGCTCCCGACCTGGCCGAGGATCTCGGCCTCGCCGAGCACGAGCGAGTCGAGCCCTGCGCCCACGCGGCTCAGATGACGCGCCACGTCCTCGCCCGCGTGCACGTAGAGGTGGTTCACGAGCAGGTCGCGATCGACGCCGTGCGTGTCGGCGAGGACGCGGATCAGCTCGTCGCGCGCGTCGTCCACGCCGTCGGCGAGGTACGCGTAGAGCTCGACGCGGTAGCAGGTCGAGAGCGCCGCGTGCTCCTCGACCGCGGGGCAGCCGGCAGCGCCCGGGGCCAGCGAGCAGAGGCGCTCGCGGAGCTCGACGGGGGCGGTGCGGTGACTCAGCCCGAGGCAGACGAGGCGGTCCACGTCGCGGACACTCTACTCCGCACCCGGCCGACGAACGGCCGCGAGAATGCGCCGGTGCGCGTGCTCGGCATCGACGTCGGGGGGACGTTCACCGACGCGGTGCTGGTCGCCGACGGCGAGGTCCGCACCGCGAAGGTCTCGACGGCGGCGCGACAGGAGGAGTCCGTCCTCGCTGCCGCGGCGGCGGTCGGCGCCGAGGACGTCGACCGCTTCACGCACGGCACGACGGTCGCGACGAACGCGCTCCTCGAGCGGCGCGGCGCCCGCACGGCCTTCGTCACGACCTCCGGGTTCGAGCATCTCCTCCACCTCCGGCGCCAAGACCGCGCCCACCTCTACCGCCCCTGCGCCGACCACGCGCCTCCACTCGTCCCGCTCGAGCGCTGCGTCGGGGTCAAGGGTCGCCTCGGTCCCGAGGGAGAGCTCGAGCCGCTCGATCTCTCGACCCTGCCCGACGTCGACGCCGACGCCGTCGCGGTCTGTCTCCTCTTCTCGTTCCGGGACCCGGCTCACGAGCGGGCCGTCGCCGGCGAGATCCGCCGCCGGCTCCCGGACGCCCACGTCGTCGCCTCGCACGAGGTCTCGCCCGAGTTCCGGGAGTACGAGCGGGCCTCGACCACGGCCGTCGACGCCTATCTCGGGCCGGTCGTCGCCCGCTACTTCCGGTCGCTCGAGGGCGCCTGCCGTGCGTCCGGGCTGCCCGTGCCCTACGTCATGCGCTCCTCCGGCGGCCTCGCGAGCCTCGACGAGGCGGCCGGGCACGCGGCCTTCGCGCTCCTTTCCGGCCCCGCCGCGGGGGTGGTCGGCGCGGCCCGGATCGCCGCGCTCGCCGGGTACGAGAACGCCCTCTCCTTCGACATGGGCGGCACGTCGACGGACGTCTGCGCGATCGTCGGAGGCGAGGCGAGGCGCGAGCACGAGCGCGTCGTCGGCGGCCTTCCGGTGCGCCTGCCCACGCTCGCGGTGCACACGGTCGGGGCGGGCGGAGGGTCGATCGCCCGCACGGACGCCGGGGGCGCGCTGCGCGTCGGCCCCGAGAGCGCGGGGGCCATTCCGGGGCCTGCGTGCTACGGCCGCGGCGGCGACCGGCCGACCGTGACGGATGCGAACCTCCTGCTCGACCGGCTCCCGGCCCGCCTCCCGGACGGGCTCGGTCTCGACGCCGACGCGGCGGCGAGAGCGCTCGGCGCCCTCGACCCCGCAGCCGTGGTCGAGATCGTGAACGCCGAGATGACCCGCGCGCTCCGCGTCGTCTCCGTCGAGCAGGGGCTCGACCCGCGAGACTTCGCGCTCGTCGCGTTCGGCGGTGCCGGCCCGCTGCACGCGTGCGCCGTCGCCGAGGAGTTGGGGATGACGACCGTGCTCGTGCCCGCTGCGGCAGGTGTCCTCTCCGCGCTCGGGCTCGCGGCCGCGGACGAGCGCCGCGACGCCGTCCGCTCCTACGTGCTGCCGCTCGTCGAGGCCGGCGAGCTGCCCGCCGAAGGAGAAGCCGACCTGCGCTACGCGGGCCAGTCGTTCGAGCTCACCGTCCCGCTCGGCCCTCGGCTCGCCGAGCGCTTCCACGAGGCACACGAGGACCGCTACGGGTACGCGGACCCGGAACGCCCGCTCGAGCTCGTGGCCGTGCGGACCGCCGACGTGCGCACCGCGCCGCCGGTGACTGTCACCGGCCCGCAGCTCGCCGTCCGCGGGCCTGCGGTGCTGGAGCTCGAGGGTTCGACGGCGTGGGTGCCCGAGGGCTGGGCCGGCGAGACGGACGCGCACGGCACACTCGTCTTACGGCGGCCGCCGTGATCGACATCGAGCTGCAGGTGATCGGCAGCGGGCTGGGCGCGATCGCGGAGGAGATGGGCGCCGTGCTCGTCCGCTCGGCCTTCTCCGCGAACATCAAGGAGCGGCGTGACTGCTCGACCGCGCTCTTCGACGAACAGGGGCGCATGGTCACGCAGGCGGAGCACATCCCCGTGCACCTCGGGGCGATGCCCGAGGCCGTCGGCGCCGTGCGCGCCCATGATCCCGCGCCGGGCGAGCCGTGGATCCTCAACGACCCGTACACCGGCGGCACGCATCTCCCCGACCTCACGATCGTGACACGGACGCCGCTCGGATACGCCGTGTCGCGGGCGCACCACGCCGACGTCGGCGGCGCGGACCCGGGCAGCCTCCCCGCCGGCTCGACGACGCTGGCCGAGGAGGGCGTCGTCATCCCGCCGACCAGGCTCGACGACGCGACGCTCGACGGGCTCGTCAGGCAGATGCGCAACCCGGACGAGCGGCGCGGCGACCTCCGCGCGCAGCTCGCCGCGCATCACCTCGCCGACCAGCGCGTCGAGGAGCTCTGTGCCCGTCGCGGGCGGGCGCGCGTGGCCGCTGCGATGGAGGAGCTCCTCGCCCACTCGGAGCGCACGGTCCGGGACGCGGTCGAGCAGCTCCCGGACGGCCGCTACGAGGGCTCGGACGCGCTCGAGACCGCGGACGGGCCGCTCGAGCTGCGGGCCGCCGTGACGATCGCGGGCAGCGAGCTCGCGATCGACTTCGAGGGCACGTCCCCGCAGCACGCCGGGAACCTCAACTGCCCGCTCGCGGTGACGCGGTCCGCGTGCTTCTACGTCGTCCGCTGCCTCACCGCTCCCGACCTGCCGGCCTCGGGCGGCGCGTTCACGCCCGTGACCGTGCGCGCGCCCGAGGGCTGCCTCGTCAACGCGCGCTCGCCGGCCGCCGTCGCGGCCGGGAACACGGAGACGTCGAGCCGCATCGTCGACGTCGTCTTCGCGGCCCTCGCGCACGCGCTCCCCGTGCCGGCGCAGGGCCAGGGGACGATGAACAACGTCGTCCTGGGCAACGAGCGCTTCACCTACTACGAGACGATCGCCGGCGGCCAGGGCGCCTGCCCGGGCGCCGACGGCCCGTCCGGGGTCCACGTCGCGATGTCGAACACGCTCTCGACGCCGGTCGAGGCGCTCGAGCTCGCGTATCCGCTGCGCGTCGAGCGCTACGCGCTGCGCACCGGGTCGGGCGGGGACGGCCGCTTCCGCGGCGGCGACGGCGTCGTCCGCGAGTTGCGCGTGCTCGACCGGTGCCGGCTGTCGCTCCTCACCCAGCGGCGCGCGCTCGCTCCCCGCGGGGCGGACGGCGGCGGGGACGGCGCCCCCGGCCGCAACCTGCTGAACGGCGTCGAGCTTCCGGCCTTCGCGACGGTCGACCTCGAGCCCGGTGACGTCCTCCGGATCGAGACGCCGGGCGGCGGCGGCTACGGCGCCGCGGGCAGCCCGTAGAGCGAGAAGCGCTCGTCCCGGTACAGCTCCTGCAGGGCGAACGAGCGCTCGGTCCGGTCGCGGTCGACGACGAGGTAGCCCGCGCCGTACGACTCCGGTATCGAGAGGTCGCCGGTGCGGAGGAAGCGTCGCGCGTCGTCCGCCCGCTCGAACGGCCGGTTCGTCTCGGTATTCGCGACGTGCCCGGGAGGCGCCACGGCGACGTAGACGGGAGCGAGCGCCGCCAGCCGGTAGCTCGTGTCCTGGTCCGAGTAGACGATCGCCCGCGCGGGCACCTCCGCTCGCACGGCGGCGACGAGCCCCTCGGAGAGCGCCCTCCCCGGCGGCTGCTCCACCTTCGTCCAGCGCCCGACGCCGACGACGACGACGGGGAGGAGGAAGAGCGCGGCGGCCCACCCCGCGGCGGACTCGACGGGCGGCCCGCGCCGGACGAATCCGACGACGAGCGCGACGACCGCGCCGACGAGGGCGAACCAGGTGATCCAGGGCGGCCCGGCGTCGTCGAGGAGGTACGTGAAGTCGCCCGGGAACGCGACCTGGAGCGCGATCCCCGCGGCGAGGGCGGCGAGCGGGAGCAGCGGTCCGACGATGCGCGAGAGCACGCCGAGCCCTCCCGCGAAGGCAAACGCGAACGGGAGGAATCCCGCCGCACGCCGGGCCTGCGAGATCGAGACCAGGTCGGCGAGGCTCGTGAAGAGGAACGGCACGAGCATGACGGCGAAGACCGCGAGCGATCCACCGACGACGAAAGCCGCCCAGCGCCGGCGCGACGCGAGCGCGGCGAGCGGAAGCAGGAAGAGCGCGGCGACGGGGATCGCTCCGCGGCGCGTGAAGACCTCGGCCGCGAGGCTGTAGCTCGTCTCCGACCGCACGTCGAGCTGTCCCGCGTACTGCTCGAACGCGCGCCGGACCTCGTCCGGCCCGGGCGAGACGGACGCCGTGTCGCGGACGACCGGGAGGAGCCAGAGCATGAAGAGCGCTCCCGGCACGACGAGCGCGCCGAGCGCGAGCGCGCCTGCGCGGACGTCCTCCCGTGTCCAGAGCGCGCGGACGAGCAGGAAGCCGACGAACGGGATCCACAGGAAGATCGCGTACGTGGGGTGCACGACCCCGAGCACGAAGGCCGCGGCAGCGGTCGAGGCGAGCCGGCCCCGCGTCGGCTCCCTGAGCGCGCCGAGCGCGAGGGCCAGGGCCGCCGGCACGAGGATCTGGGCCGACGCGGTCGCGGGCAGCGCGAGCAGCGGAAACGAGCCGCCGTGCCCGGGCGCGAAGCACACGAGGGCGACCTGCGCCCCGGCGGCGGCCCCCGCCGCCCACCTCCTTCGGAAGAGCGCCCAGCCGGCCTCGTACGCGACGACGACCGCGAGCGGTGCGAGGAGCGACGGCAGGTGGAGGACGACCTGCTCGGGATCGACGCCCGCGATTCGCGCGACGAGCGCGACGAACCCGTGCCAGAGCGGGAACGCGTACCCCGGGTGCAGGCTCGCGTCCGCGAACTCGCCGATCGCCTTCAGCGTGAGGTCGTCCAGCTCCGCGAGCTTGCGGATCCGCGCGAGGTGGAAGAGGCCGTCGCCCTCGACCGAGCTCGCGAGCCGCCAGAGGCCGAAGCCGAGCATGAGCCCCGCGACACCTGCCCAGCCGCGCCCCGGTGTCGGCGGGTCCGCGGGCACGCGTCGGATGACGGCGGCGGCCAGCGCGGCCGCGCCGGCAACGAAGAGGAGCGCGAGCGTCAGCGAGAGCGAGGCCTGGAGCGCGAAGGTCGCGGCGAGACACGCGAAGAGAACCGCGAGCGACCAGGCGAGGGCGGCGGGGACGCCTCGCACCCCGAGCGCCCGCGCCAGCAGCCACCCGGGCAACAGGAGCACCCCGAGCCCGAGCGCGAGCCGGAGGTAGAGCTCGACCGCGGTCATGCGTCGAGGAGCTCGGCGGCGCTGCCCGAAGCGAGCCAGCCCGCCGTCTCGCGGTAGACGCGCCCGCGCTCGCCGCGGAAGAGCACCCCGCGCAGGCGGAGCGCGGCGAGCAGCAGCCGGCGGGCGCGCTCTGCGGTCCGGGCCCCGTCGTGCTTGCGCAGGAAGCGCAGGTGTCCGAGGAGGTTCTCGCGGTACAGACGGCCGCCGTGCGCCGCGCCGCCGACATGGACGCACTCGGCCCCCGGGAAGAACAGGACCTCCCAGCCCGCCTGCCGGAACCGGTAGCACCAGTCGGTCTCCTCGCTGAACAGGAAGAACTCCTCGTCGAGCGGCCCCACCTCGTCGATCGCGTCCCGCCGCACGAGCATGCACGCGCCCATCACGAACTCGGCCTCGCGCGCCTCGTCGTGGTCGAAGCCCCCCGCGTAGAACGCGTTGAGCGCCCGCGTCCGCGGCGCCAGCTTGCGCAGGAAGAAGTACTCGGTCGCGAGGCGCCACAGGGTCGGGAACCCGCGCACGGACCGCTGCAGCGTCCCGTCCGGGTTCAGGAGGCGCGGGCCGACGACGGCGGCGCGCGGCCGCGCGTCGGCGAACTCGACGAGCCGCTCGAGCGCGTCCCCGCGCAGCCACGCGTCCGCGTTCAGGATGAGGACGTACCGGCTCTCGGTCTCCCGGATGCCCACGTTCCAGCCGGCCCCGAGCCCGCGGTTCTCCGACTCGACGACGCGCACGTCCGGAAACCGCTCGCGGACGAAGGCGACCGTGCCGTCCCGCGAGCCGTTGTCGACGACCACGACCTGCTCGCCCCGGACGCTCGCGAGACAGTCCTCGATCCAGGGCAACGCGTCGTACGTGACGACGACGACCGCTGCGTCCTCAGCCATGCTCGACCCGAGGCCGCGTCCCTCCGCGGACTCCCTCCCAGAGCATGATCGCGCCGCCCGGGAGCGCGAGCGCGAAGGTCACGAGGAAGTAGAGGAACCCGGCCGCGAACGCCTGGTCCGCGCCGACGTCGAGGCTGCCGAGGAAGCTGACGAAGAACGCCTCGCGGACGGCGAGGCCGTTCAGCGTGAACGGCACGAGCATGACGAGGAAGAGGAGCGGCCCCATCACGTAGTAGACGCGGACGTCGAGGTCGATTCCGACCGCCTTCGCGGCCGCCCAGATCGAGAGGATCCGCACGGCCTGCACGGCGAGCGTGACCGCGAGCACGGCGCCGAGGAGCCTCGGCGTCCCGCGATAGTGGTGGATGCTCTCGTAGAAGCCCCGGACGACGCCCTCCACACGGAGGCGCCGGAGGAGCGGCTCTGCGCGCCGGAGCAGGGGGCGCGCGGAGCGGGCGAAGAAGAGAAACCCGAGGACGATCGTCCCGAACACGAAGACGCCCTCGAGCCAGAGGTAGGCGCTCACGTCGAAGTGGCCGATCGAGAGGACGAACCCGACCGCGCCGAGGAGCACCGTCGTCGCCCCGCCGAGCCCGCGCTCGAGCACGACGGTCCCCGTGATCGCGGTCGCGCGGCCAGCGTGCCTGCGGGCGGTCTCGAGGATCCGGACCGCGTCGCCGCCGAGTGAGGTGGGGAGCACCTGGCCCGCCGTGTAGGCGACGAAGTACGCGCGCGTCAGCCACGGCAGCCGCTCGTCCATCCCCTGCGCGCGGAGCAGCCAGCCCCAGCGCAGCGCGAGGACGGGGACCGTCAACACCATGATCGCGACGGCGAGCACGAACCAGCCGAGGTCGGCCTCGGAGAGGATGTCGAGCGTCGTCCCGAGCTCGATCTTCCACACGAGGTAGGCGATCGCGGCCGCCGTGAGGACGAGCGTCCCGACGAGGCGGATGCGTCGCGTCACGGACCACGTCCGAGGACGTCGAGCGTCAGCAGCTCGAAGGCGACGTTCGAGGCCGCGACCGCCGTCGGCTGGCCCGGGCCGTCGTACGGCGGGCTCACCTCGACGACGTCGTAGCCTGAGAAGCGCAGGCCGCGCAGGGCGCGCAGGTAGCCGAGCGCCTCGCGGGTCGAGAGGCCGCCCGCCTCCGGCGTGCCCGTGCCGGGCGCGAACGCCGGATCGAGGACGTCGACGTCGAAGGAGAGGAAGAGCGGGCCCTCGCCGATGCGCGCCCGCACGCGGGCGCCGTACGCCTCCGGGGTGAGCGAGACGAGCTCCTCGCACGGGATCGCCTCGAAGCCGAGCTCCGACGGCATCGCGGCGTCACCGGGCCCGTACACCGGGCCGCGCATCCCCGCGAGCAGCGAGCGCTCGGGGTCGAGCAGACCCTCCTCGAGTGCCCGGCGGAACGGTGAGCCGTGGTAGTAGCGCTCGCCGACGTACGTGTCCCAGACGTCCGCGTGCGCGTCGAGGAGCACGAGGCCGAGCGGCCCGTGCACGGCGGCGTGCGCGCGCAGCTCCCCGAGCACGACGAGGTGGTCGCCGCCGAGACAGAGCGTCCGTACGCCTGCGCGGACGATCGGCTCGACCGCCTCCGCGATCTGCCCGACGGTGCGCTCGGCGTTCCCCGGCGTGACCGGGACGTCCCCGAGGTCGGCGACCGAGAGCGCCCCGAACACCTGGGCGTCCTGCACCGGGTTGTACGGGCGCAGCGCGATCGACGCCGCCCGGACCGCCTCGGGCCCGAAGCGCGCCCCGGGCCGGTTCGTCGTCGCCGTGTCGAACGGGATCCCGAGCACGGCGACGTCGACGCCATCCGGGTCGTCGACGAGCGGGCAGCGGGCGAACGTCTTGACGCCGGAGTACCGCGGGGAGGTGAGCGCGTCGGGCGGCCCGTAGCGGGGCGGGTCCTCGGTCGGCACGCGGCGACCGTACCAGCGCGGGAGGAGCGAAAACCTCGCTCCTCCCGCGCGTGCTCTCCGGTTACGCGGCCTCGAGCTGCGGGACGCGGCCCCGGTCCCCGACCGGAACCTCGGCGGCCCACCGCCTGCTCGGACGAGGAGAGCAACCGCTGTCGATCTCGCTACGTGGCCCTAGCGGCCGGTGTCGTTGGAGACCTGAAACCGACACCGTCTGACGGCGGGGACAGGTGCCCGGGAGGAGTACCCTGGCCTCATGCGGAGCGGCCTGTTCGCATTGGCACTCGTCGCGTCGCTCGTCGCCTGCGCCTCCGGCTCCGCACGGTCGAGCGAGCCGACGGCGCTCACCGTGACCTACTGGCCGAACGGGCCGAGCGGTGCGGCAAAGAAGACGTGGCGCCTGCGCTGCAACCCCGCGGGCGGCACGCTCGCCCAGCCCGCTCTCGCCTGTCGGCGGCTCGCGGACGGGGGCCGGAAGCTCTTCGCCGGGGTGCCGAAGAACGTCGTGTGCGCCCAGATCTACGGCGGACCGCAGACCGCCCGAATTGTGGGCACCCTCGAGGGGAAACGGATCGCGGCCGCGTTCAGCCGCTCGGACGGGTGTGAGATCGCTCGCTGGAGCCGCGTCTCGCCGTGGCTCCTCCCGCGCGGCGGCGTGATCTAGCGGCGGCCAGCCGCCCGACGGCCTGCTCGCGCTCTACTCTCGCCCTGCATGGCGCTCGGCACGGAGCTCAGGCGGCTCGGCAAGCACTCGGCGATCTACGGCTTCGGCGGCCTCGTCCAGCGGATCCTCGCCGTCCTCCTCCTGCCGGTCTACACGCGCTACCTCTCGCCGTCCGACTACGGGATCGTCGAGACGCTGATCGCGCTGACGACGGTGCTCGTGATCACGCTCCGGCTCGGGATCACCAACGCGTTCTTCCGGTTCTACTTCGACCGCCCGGACCCGGAGCACCGCCGGCTCGTCCTGCGGACGTCGTTCTGGTTCACGATGGGGATGGCGACGCTCGGGCTCGTCGCCGGAGCCGCGTTCTCGCGCGAGATCTCGACCGTGCTCTTCGGCTCTGCCGACGAGGCGGAGGTCGTCGCCGCCGCGTTCGTCGGCCTGTGGGCGCAGATGAACTACGAGCAGCTGACCTCGCTCTTCCGCGTCGAGGAGCGCTCCGTCGCGTACGTGGCCGCGAGCCTCGCCAACGTCGCCCTCACGATCGCCGCGACGCTCGCCCTCGTCGTGGCGCTCGACGCGGGCCCGCTCGGAGTCGTCGTCGGGAACTTCACCGGCACGCTGCTCGTGTACGCGGCGCTCGTCGGCTACCGGCGCGAGCAGCTCGGCCTCCAGTTCGACCGCGGGCTCTTCCGGGAGATGAACCGCTTCGGCATGCCGCTCGTGCCGAGCGCGCTCCTCCTCTGGGTGACGAACTTCAGCGACCGCTTCTTCCTCGTCAAGCTCGCGGACACGCAGGAGGTCGGGCTCTACTCGGTCGGCGTCCGCATCGCGTCGGCGATGGCGCTGCTCCTGACCGCGTTCCGCACCGCCTGGCCGGCGTTCGCCTACTCGATCGAGGACGACCGCGAGGCGAAGCGGACGTACGCGTTCGTGCTCACGTACCTCGTCTTCGTCACGACCTGGGTCGCGACCGGGCTCGCGCTCCTCTCGCCCTGGCTCGTGGACTGGATCGCCGCTCCCGCGTTCGCGGAGTCGTCGCGCGTCGTGGGGCCGCTCGCGTTCGCGGTGGTGATCTTCGCCGGGTACGTCGTCATGGTCATCGGCGTCGGCCGGGCACGGCGGACGCAGTTCAACTGGGTCGTGACCGGCGTCGCGGCGATCGTCAACGTCGCCCTCAACCTGATCCTGATCCCGCGCTACGGGATGATGGGCGCCGCCGCGGCGACGATTGCCGCCTACGCGACGATGTTCGCCGGGATGACGTGGTGGGCGCAGCGGATCTACCCCGTCCCGTACCAGTGGCGCCGCGTGGCCACGGCAGTCGCGGCGGGGCTCGCGCTCGTCGCCGTCGGGAAGCTCGCGGGCGGTGGGCTCCCGGTCGCGGTCGCCCTCTCGCTCGCCTACCCGCTCCTGCTTTTCCTCGCCGGCTTCTACCTCCCCGCCGAGCGGAAGGCGATCGGCGCGCGCCTGCGGCTCGCGCGCTGACCCGCGGCCCGGCGGCTCGCGCGTGGAACACTTGCGCGGTGACCGACGCGCCCCGCGATCCCGAGGAGCTCGAGGCGACGGGCGCGCCGGCGAGCGCCGAGATCTCCGCGCGCACCTCGATGGGCGCGGTTCACCTCACCGTCTCGGACCTCGAGCGCTCGCTCGCGTTCTACCGGGAGACGCTCGGCCTCGCCGTGCTCGGCCGGGACGACGGCCGCGCGTCGCTCGGCGCGGGCGAGCGCGAGCTGCTCGTGCTCGTCGAGGAGCCCGGGGCCCGGCCCGCCTACGGGCACACGGGCCTCTACCACTTCGCCCTGCTCCTCCCGGAGCGGGCCCACCTCGCGACCTGGCTCGCGCACGTCGCCCGCGAGCGCGTCCCGCTGGCAGGGCTCTCCGACCACTTCGTGAGCGAGGCGATCTACCTGTCCGACCCGGATGGGCACGGGATCGAGGTCTACTGGGACCGGCCGCGGGAGGTCTGGCAGGGCCAGGTGGGTGCGCGGATGACGACCATGCCGCTCGACACGCGCAGCCTCCTGGGAGAGCTGGAGGATCCCGCGACCGCCCCCTTCGAAGGGCTGCCGGCGGGCACGGTGATGGGCCACGTGCATCTGAAGGTCGCCGCGATCGCCGACACCGTCGCCTTCTACCGCGACGTGCTCGGCTTCGGCCTCATGGCGCAGCTCGGCGCGCAGGCCGCATTCCTCGCCGCGGGCGGCTACCACCACCACCTCGGCGCGAACACGTGGGAGAGCGCAGGCGCGACGCCGCCGCCCCCTGGCAGCGCCGCGCTCCGGCAGGCGACGATCCTTCTGCCCGACGCGGCCGAGCGCGACCGCGTGGTCGAGCGGCTCGAGCGCGCAGGGCACGAGGCCGGGACCGGCGACGACGGTCCCGCGGCGGTCGACCCGTCCGGGAACGCGCTCGTGCTCGCGATCGCCTAGCCGCCCGTGAAGCGGGCGTGGACGCGCCGCAGCGCGTCGATCGCGTCCTCGACGTCCGCCTCCGAGTGCGCCGGCGATAGCGGCAGGGACAGCACCTCGTCGCCAGCCTTCTCGGCGACGGGAAGCGGCGGCTGCTCCGGGAAGCGCTCTCGGTACGCGGTCAGCCGGTGCACCGGGAGGAAGTGGATGCTCGTCCCGATCCGCTCCTCGCCGAGCGCCTGCTGGTAGTCGTCGCGGGACGCGCCGGCCCGCTCCGGGTCGATCCGGACGATGTAGAGATGGAGCGCGTGCGTGTCGCGCGGGTCGCGCGCGAGCGGCTCGATCCCGTCGAGCTCCGCGATCGCCGCGTCGTACGCAGCGACGTGACGGAGCCGGATCTCGCGGTGTCGCTCGATCTTGTCGAGCTGAACGAGGGCGATCGAGGCGAGCACGTCCGAGAGGTTCGCCTTGTAGCCGGGCACCGGGATGTCGTAGCGGGAGCCGTGCCCGCGGCGCATGACGCGCAGGTCGTCGACGGCCTGCGCGACGTCGTCCCGGTTCGTGGCGATGATTCCGCCCTCGCCCGCGGCCACGTTCTTCGTCGCGTACAGGGAGAAGCAGGTCGCCTCGGAGAGGCCGCCGATCTTGCGCCCCCGGTAGGCGCTCTCGACCGCGTGGGCGGCGTCCTCGATCACGGGGACGCCGAGCGCCCAGAGCGGATCGAGGTCGGCCGGCTGACCCGCAAGGTGCACGGGCAGAATTGCCTTCGTCCGCGGGCCGACGAGCGAGGCGGCGTGCTCGGGGTCGATGTTCAGGTCGCCGGCGCGGACGTCGGCGAAGACCGGCGTCGCCCCGACGTGCACGACGACGTTCGCGGTCGCCGGCCACGTGATCGGCGTCGTGACCACCTCGTCGCCCGGGCCGACGCCGAGCGCCGCGAGCGCGAGGTGCATCGCCGCGGTGCCCGAGGTCACCGCGAGGGCGTGCTCCACGTCGAGGTACTCGGCGAAGCGCCGCTCGAGCTCGGCGGCGGCCGGGCCCGTCGTGAGCCAGCCCGAGCGCAGCGTCTCGGCGACGGCTGCGATCTCCTCCTCGCCGATCGCCGGCGGCTGGAAGCCGAGGAACGTCTCGCGGCGCGTGGTCTGGGCGCTGTCCATCCGCGCCGGAAGCCTACTCACGGCGAGGTGACGAGCCGTACGCGAGCGAGCGCGGCATCCGCGCGCGCGACCGCCTCCTCGGGCGTCGCGCCGACCGCGAGCGCGGCGCCCGCCCGGTCCGCGCCCGCGCCGCAGCTCGTGGAGCTCCGAGCCCGGGGTGCGGTAGATCCGGAGCCAGCGGACGCCCTCCGCGGCCTCGGCCTCCGCGACCCCCTCGACCCGCTCGAGCGTTCCGACCGGCGGGACGAGGAAGCGCACGCAGGCGCCACCGTGAGCAGGCCGCGAGCCAGAGGCGACTCGTCCTCGACCTCCTCCCCGAGCGCGGCCGAGAGCGCGAGGCCGTTCAGGTCGACGCCGAGGGCTGCCTCGCACAGCTCCGCGTCGTGCCCGCCGCCGAGGCGAGCGGCGAGCTCGCCGACCCGCGGTCCGTCCCGGCCGACGAGAATTTGCGTGTACGTCGGCCCGCTCCGGACGCCGACCGCCTCGGCGGCCGCGCGGGCAGCCTCGACGACCCGCTCGACGACGTCCTCCGGGAGGCCGCACGGCCACACATGCGCGAGCGCGACGCCGAACGCGCGGCGGCTCGGCGACGACGCGGTGCGTGACGGTGAGCGGATGGAATCGCCCGTCGACCGAGAACGCGTTCACCGTGACCTCGGGGCCGGCGACGAGCTCCTCGACGAGCACGAGGTCGCCGCGCGCCGCCTCGAGAGCCTCTCGAACGCGCGCCCGAGAGCCGGCCTCGCTCGGCAACGACGCGAGAGCCCGCGCTGGCCCTGGCGGTCGGGCGGCTTGACGATGCACGGGAATCCGACGCTCGCGCGCGGCGTCCTCGGCCTCGGCGAGCGTCGCGCACGCGTGGAAGCGCGGCTGCGGCACGCCTGCCGCGGCGAAGAGCTCGCGCTGCCGCTCCTTCGAGGTCGCGGCGAGCGCGGTGGCGGGATCGAGGGGGTGCGCGATGCCCAGGCGGTCGGCCACCCTCGCCGCGACCCCGACCGGGTAGTCCGTTCCCGGCGCGACGAGCCCGTCCGGGCGGCGCGACGCGACGAGCCGCTCGACCGCCTCCTCGTCCTCGATCGAGACGAGCTCGCGCTCAGTCGGCGAGCCGGAAGCCGGGCGCGTCCGGGTCGCGGTCGGCCGCGACGACGTGGAGCCCGCGCGCGCGAGCCGCCTCGAGCAGGCCCGAGCTGCGCGGGCCCCGCCCCGAGGACGAGGATCGTCGGCCAGCCGGCCTAGGCGTGCAGCGGGGTCTCTGACCGCTCGAGCACGCCCCTCCACCACGCCTCGTTCTCGCGGTACCAGGCGACCGTTCGCTCGAGGCCCTCCGCGAACGACGTCCTCGCCTCCCAGCCGAGCAGCCGCTTCGCCTTGTCGGTCGAGCCGATGTGGCGGTCGACCTGCCCCATCCGCTCGGAGACGTTCACCTTCAGCGAGGCCGGCTTGCCGAGCGCTTCGAGCACGAGGTCGGCGATCTCGTTCACGGAGATGTCCGACGCCGGTCGCGACGTTGATCACCTCGCCCGCGACGAGGTCGAGGTCGGCCGCGATCGCCGCCTCGATCGCCTCCGCGTCGTCGTCGACGTAGAGCCAGTCGCGGGTCGCGTGCCCGTCGCCGTGGATCGTCAGCGGCTGGTCGGCGAGCGCGCTCGTGATGAAGCTGCGGGAGCACCTTCTCCGGGTGCTGGCGCGGCGCCGTAGTTGTTGAACGGCCGCAGGATCACGATCGGGAGGTCGTAGGTGACGAAGTACGAGTACGCGAGCCGGTCGGCGCCCGCTTTCGTCGCCGCGTACGGGCTGCGCGGGTTGAGCGGGTGGTCCTCGTCCATCGGGTCGCGCTCCGCCGTCCCGTACACCTCGCTCGAGGAGATGAGGACGAAGCGCTCGACGGGCGTGGCGCGCATCGCGTCGAGCAGGATCTGAGTCCCCTCGACGTTCGTCGTCACGAACTCGGACGCGCCCTCCTCGATCGACTTCTCGACGTGGGACTCGGCGGCGGCGTTCACGATCACGTCCGTCTCGGCCACGACCTTGTCGCACGAGCTCGGCGTCGCGGATGTCGCCGTGGACGAACGAGAGCCGCTCGTGCGACAGTCACGTCCTCGAGGTTGTCCATGTTCCCCGCGTACGTGAGCGCGTCGAGCGAGACGACCTCGTACGGCGTCGTCTCCAGCAGGTGCCGGACGACGTTCGACGAGATGAACCCGGCTCCGCCGGTGACGAGGATGCGCTTGGCGCTCAAGACCGGCAGAGGATATAGACCGTCACTTGACGAGGAACGCCATCCCGTGCCCGATCGCGATCGGCTCGCGCTGCTCCTGCCGCGTGAAGCTGCGGGAACGCCGCGGTCGAGTTGACGTCGTCCGAGACGAGCACGCCGCCCTCGCGGAGCCGCGGCCAGGCGCTCGTGAACTCGAACCACATGCAGTCGAACGAGTGCTCGCTGTCGTGCATGAAGAAGTCGATCGTCGCCGAGGCTCTCGAGCAGCGGCGGCAGCTCGTCCTGGCTGCGGCCGAGCCGGAGCGTCCAGCGCTCGCGGAGGTCGTCGGGGACGAGCCAGCCCGGACGTGCTCTCCGGCGGGATCCCGGCCTGCCCCGTGCCCTCGTAGAAGCTCGGCGTCCGTCGTCCTTGCCGATCTCGCGCGGGAAGTCGATCGAGTAGAGCTGCCCCTCCCCGTTCCGCTCGAGCGCGAGCAGGGCGAACGCGGTCGAGAACCCGTTCGCGACCCCGGTCTCGACGGCGACGCGCGGCTTCAGCGTGCGCAGGATCGCGTACAGGTACGTGCGCTCGGCGAGGCCGATCGCCGCCGGGCGTGTAGCCGTCGCCCCCGGTCGCGCCGACGATCGCGTCGTACTCCTTCCTCTTCTGCCGGACGTGCTCGAGGAGCCCGCTCTGCCGGATCTCCTCCTCGTAGGCCTCGAGCGCGTCCGCGGTCGCGGAGGAACCCGCTCTCGAAGCCGCGACGGACCCGGCGCTGGAACGCGAGCTCGCGCGGGTGCGTCGCCTGGCGCAGCGTTCGCCTGATCGTGCGGTAGGCGCCCGAGCGCGCGAGCGTGGAGCGCAGCGAGGACACGGCGCGATTCTCGCAGCTCAGGACGGCAGCTTCGAGCTCTGCCGCCAGCTCGCCCGCGGAGAGGCAGACGCCGCCGCGCTCGCGCACGGCGTCGAGCAGCCGCAAGTAGAGGCGGTCCCAGCCGCGCGCGGTGCCCGGGTCGAAGCGGTCCGTGTGCCACAGCACCGCGAAGCCGCCGCCGTGCTCGGCCGCGTAGTCGAGCAGCTCGAGCAGCGGCCCTCGCGCCTCGCCGCGCGGAGAGCCCGAGGTAGCGCTCCTCGCCGAGCGTCACGTCCATCGCCGCGAGCGGGATCTCGACGAGATCGAGCGGTCGGTCGGCGGCGAAGTCCCAGGGCCGGAACGGCTGCGCGATGCCCGGCGCGGAAGCCTGGCGCGTCCGGGAAGCCGAGCGTCGTGTCGTAGCGGAGGCCGAGCTCGGGAAGCGGCGCGAGGTTCGCGTGCGGGTCGACGCGGAGGTAGTGGTAGCGCTGGCCGTCGAACCTCGGCGCCCAGGCTCCCCGAGCGCCGCCATCTCGGCTGCCAGCCGCTCGAGGATCGTCGGCCGCGAGGTAGCTCCCGTGCAGCCCGACCTCGCCGCCGCCCTCGAGGATCGTCTCCACGAGGCGCGGCCGCAGCCGCTCGTACACCTCCGGCGACGGCGCCGTCGTGCGCGGTCGCCGTGGCCCGCGAGCAGGAAGAACGTCGACGAGGCGCCGCGATCGCGCTCGGCGTCCATGATCTCCGTCGAAGCGCCAGTTGGGGTCGGTCCCGCGTAGCCGGTGCAGCGGCATGCCGGCGAGCGCCCTTGCCTCGCGGGCCGCGGGCCCGCGACGCCTCGCGAGCACGTGCGACTTGAGGCGCGCGGCGGAGCCGCGGACCCCGAGCGGCGTCCAGCGCCAGGGCACGTCGACGTCGTGCGTCAGGGCGACCGCGAAGCGCGCGCCGCCGCCAGCGAGGCGGCTCGAGCCCGAGCCTGCGCCGGAGCCGCTCGAGCGGCGGGTCGAGCGGGTCGAGGCAGGACGACGCGGCCGCGAAGCGGCCGTGCTCGTCCCGCGGGCCGTCGAGCTCCTCGATGCGGGCGAGGTGGAAGAACGCCTCTGCGAGGTCGTCGCCGTCCGGCCGCTCTCGCCTGTCCACCTGCTCCCAGGCCGCGGCCACGTAGGGGAGGTCGTGCCGAGCTCGAGCTCGCTCCCGCCGATCGTGTCCAGCACCCAGCGGGCACGGCGCTCGACGCTCTCGGGGATCAGCGGACGAGGCTCCGGGCGACGCGGGCGGCGTACACGGCTGCCGGGTCGGAGGTCGTCGAGCGCGAACACGGCGTCGACGTACGGCGGGCGCTGGAAGGCAGGCCTCTCGCCCGGCGAGGAACGTGATCGCCCAGCGCTTCCCGCCCCCGTTCATCGAGGCCGGCGGGAGGGGCAGGCCGAGCAGGTCGCAGTACGCGATCCGGGGGAGGTCGACACCGCAGGCGGCGGCGAGCCCGTGCCACTGGTAGAGGCGCGGGTTGATCTCCATGAGCTTGTAGCGCCCGTCGCGCGGGTCGCGCTTGAACTCGACCTGCGAGAGGCCGTGGTAGCCGAGCGCGCCGAGGAAGCGGAGGCCTGCGTCGACGACCTCCTGCACCCACACGCGCCTCGCCGACCCGGCAGGTGCCGACGCTCGCGCGGCGTCTGGCGGAGCTTGCGGCCGCTGAAGACGCCGAGCGGCCTCCCCGTCGCGTCGAGGTAGCTGCCGAGCGTGTACAGCGTCTCGTCGCCGCCGGGGACGAGCTCCTGCACCATCGGCCCGTAGCGGCTCGGCCTTCGCGAAGGCGTCCTCGAGCTCCGCGGCGCCCTCGCAGCGAAACGCCTGGCGCCGGTGGATGCGCTTGAACTCGACCGGGTGGGCCGGCTTCACGAGCACGGGGTAGCCGATCTCCTCCGCGGCCACGACGGCCTCGGCGGCGTTGCCCGGATGCGCGGTCCGCGGCGTGTCGACGCCCGCGGCGGCGGCGGCCTCGAGCTGCTCGCGCTTGTTCTGGATCCGCTCGAGCGAGCCCCAGTCCGGGAACGGGTACAGGAACCGCCCGCCGAGCGCGGCCTGCGCGCGCGCGATCGCGTTCAGCCCCGGATCGTGGGTCGGGAAGACGGGCGCGCGGGTGCCGAGCGCGTCGCCGAGCTCGGCGAGGAGCGCGACGAAGCCCTCCTCGTCGTCGGCCGGGTCGGGCGAGCGGACGGGGAGGGCGTAGCGGGAGCGGAGCCCGAGGGCCCACGGGCGATGGTCGACGGCGACGACGGGAGCACCGGCGCGGCCGAGCGAGCGGATCGCGGCCAGCCCGTTCACCCAGCCGACGTCGACGACGACCGCGGGTGGCCGGGCCCGGGAGCGCGCGGCCGCCGCGGCCTCGGCCGGCGCGAGAAGGCTCTTCACGGCCCCGATTCTAGAATCGTGCCGATGGTCGGCCGGGTCCTCCACTGCCCCGTGAACCTCGCCGGCACGGGATGGTCGAACGTGCGGGCGCTTCGGCGCAAGGGCGTCCACGCGCGTCTGCTCGTCTTTCGCGACCAGCCCTGGCGCCCCGGCGAGCACGACATCGACCTCGGCCTGCGCGGCAAACCGCTCTGGCGACGCCAGCTCGCCCAGTGGCGCGCGCTCGCCCGCGAGCTCCCGCGGACGGACGTCTTCCACTTCTACTTCGGGCAGACGCTCGTCCCGAAGACGTTCCAGTTCCCGATCCTGAAGGCCACCCGGAAGAAGTGCGTGATGCACTTCCTCGGCGACGACATCCGCGGGAAGACGCCCGACGAGCTCGCGTACGGGCGGCGCGCCGACCGCCAGATCGTCGGCTCGTACGCCGCCACGCGCTGGGTGCCCGAGGCGGTCGTCGTCCCCCCCGGCCTCGACCTCTCCGAGTACGAGCCCGTCTCGCCGGTCGAGCGCGAGCGCCCGCTCGTCGTCCACGCCCCCTCGAACCTCGAGAAGAAGGGCACCCGCTTCGTCGTCGAGGCCTGCGAGCAGCTCCCCGTCGACCTCGACGTCGTCCACGGCGTGCCCCACGAGGAGGCGGTGGAGCGGTTCCGCCGGGCGGACATCGTCGTCGACCAGATGCACTACATCTGGCACGGCGTCTTCGCGATCGAGTCGATGGCGTACGGCAAGCCCGTCGTCACCTCGCTCGACGAGACCGCCGTCCGGCAGACGGAGGAGGCGTTCGACGTCACCGTGCCGCTCGTCTCGGCGACGCCCGAGACCCTCGTCGAGAGGCTGCGCCCGCTCGTCGAGTCCTTCGAGGAGCGCCGCCGGCTGGGCGAGGCGGGCCGCGCCTACGTCGAGCAGGTGCACGACATCGACAAGCTCGCCGACCGCCTGATCGAGGTCTACGAGACCCTCTAGTCAGCCCGGTCGGCCTGGATCGCCTCGACCGCGAAGCGGGCGGATCTCCGGCCGTTGCGCACGGTGAGAAGCCAGCAGCCGGTGCCCGGAACGTCGACGATCGACGGGAAGACGACACCGCTCGGCCCGCGGGCGGATCGCTCGTCCTGGCGGAAGGCCCCAGCCCCGTCGAGCCGACGGCCCAGGATCGTCAGCGTCGAGGAGTCGGGCTGACGCACGACCCAGAGGATCTTGGTCGACCCCCCGCCGGGGAGCTCCCCGCCCGGGTAGATCCTGAGACGCGGCCCACTCCGAAGCTCCTCGCCGTAGTAGAAGAGGTAGCCGACGACCTCGCGACCGCGGCGACCCGCGGACACCCACGGCAGGCGGCGGAGGTCGCGGTCCGGCCCCGCCTCGTAGTGGACCCGGGCGCCGATGCACGTCCGGGCTCCCGCGTCCGCGGGGCCCTCGCTCCACGCGGCGGTCGACGCGAACAGCACCAGCGCGAGCACCGGGATCGCGGACGCGGATCGTCGCATCGATTGCCCTCTGCGCGAGTGTACGCCGTGCAGGCTCGAGTCAGCCGACGAGCGTCTGCTCGAGCAGGAACGCGTTCAGGGAGATGATCACCGCCGCGACGACCATGGCGACGGCCGTCGTTACTCGGCGATTGACGAGTGAACCCATCAGCTCGCGGTTCCGGCAGAAGAGCAGGAGCGGGACGAGCGCGAACGGGATCCCGAAGGAGAGCACGACCTGGCTCAGGACGAGCGCGCGGGACGGGTCCGCCCCCACCGCGATGATCACGAGCGCCGGGACCATCGTCACGAAGCGCCTCACGAAGAGCGGGATGCGGCGGTTCACGAAGCCCTGCATGACGATCTGCCCCGCGAGCGTGCCGACGCTCGACGAGGAGAGCCCCGAGGCCAGCAGCGCGATGCCGAAGAGAACCGACGCGCTCGTCCCCAGGTGCGTCTCGAGTGAGTCGTACACCTGCGACAGATCGTCCCCGACCTCCGTCAGCCCCTCGGAGTGGAAGACGGCCGCTGCGGTCACCAGCATGCTCATGTTCACGATGCCTGCGAGTCCCATCGCGAGCATGACGTCGACGAGCTCGAAGCGGAAGATGCGCCGCTTCGCCTCCTCCGTCGCGCCGACGATCCGGTGCTGCGTGAGCGCGGAGTGGAGGTAGATGACGTGCGGCATCACGGTCGCGCCGAGGATGCCGACGGCGAGCAGCACGCTCTCGGTGCCCTCGAAGCCCGGCACGAGGAGCCCGTGCGCGATCCCGCTCCGGTCCGGCTCGGCCATGACGACCTGGAGCGCGAAGGCGACGACGATCACGCCGATGAAGGCCGCGATGACGGCCTCGAGCCGGCGGAAGCCCTTCGCCTGGAGGCCGAGGATCGCGAACGCCGCGACCCCCGTGATCAGCGCGGCCGGAAAGAGCGGTATCCCGAAGAGCAGGTTCAGGCCGATCGCAGCGCCCATGAACTCGGCGATGTCGGTCGCCATCGCGACGAGCTCGGCCTGAATCCAGAGGCCGAAGCTCACGGGCCGCGGGAAGCGCTCGCGGCAGACCTCGGGGAGGTTGCGTCCGGTCGCGATCCCGAGCTTCGCGCTCATGGACTGGATGAGCATCGCCATGAGGTTCGCCATGAGGACGACCCAGAGCAGCAGGTACCCGAACTTCGCCCCCGCGGCCATGTTCGTCGCGAAGTTCCCGGGGTCGACGTAGGCCACGGCCGCGATGAACGCGGGGCCGAGGAACGGCCACAGCCGGCGGGCGCCGCGCCGCTCTCCCGCGAGCGAGGCTTCCGCGGCCTCGAGGACGCTCGCCTCCCCCGGCAGGACGTCGTCGAGCGGATGGACGAGGGCGCCGCGGTCGTGCGTCCGGTGCGGCGTCATGCCCCGCGCGCGGCCCGAGGCCTCAGGTGCCTGGCGTGCCCGGGGCCTCGCTGGCAACCGAGGCGAGGTCGACGGCCGCAGGACGGTAATTCTGGTACGGACAGGGCCCGAGAACGATGCATCCTGCAGCCGGCGGCGTCAGCGTGAGCCGGACGCGGGCTCCGCATGCCGGGAGGCGCACCCGGCCGGGCGCGTCAGGCCACGATGCGGTAGACCTGGAAGCATTCGGCGTACTCGCGGTTCACGTTGACGCCGTGGACCCGGGCGAGGTTCCGGACGTACGCGGGATCGGCGTAGCGGCGGTGCTGCTGCGACGCGTAGCACGAGAGCGCGGCCACCTTGCGCTCGAGGTGCCGCTCCTCGAGCGACACGTACGCGCCGTACGAGAAGTCGAAGTTGTTCCAGGGCACCTCGTAGCCGAAGATCGTCGTCCGCTTGAACGCCCGCAGGCCCTCCTGGGCGATCGTCTGGTGGTCCTGGTGGACGTCGTGGTGGGACGGCTGGAAGACGACGTCCGGCCGCAGCTCCTCCCAGAGCGCGACGAGCAGCTCGAGGATCTCCTGCCGGTGCTCCGGAAACGTGCGCACGTCGAAGTCGTGCACGGTGAGGTGCTCCTCCGGGATCCCGAGCTCGGCAGTCGCTTGCCGCACCTCGCGGGCGAGCGTGTCCGGCTCGAACCCCGGCGGCAGCGAGCGCGTCGCGATCGAGAACGCGACGTAGCGGACCTCGCACCCGGCCTCGACGAGCCGCGCCATCGTCCCGCCGCACCCGAGCTCGCCGTCGTCGGTGTGCGGGGCGAGCACGACCGCGTTCTTCCAGGCCTCGAGCACCGCGCTATTCAACCAGCACGGCAGAGCGCGTAGCGTTCCGAGCGATGGAGCACACGGACGCCGCCCAGGTTGCCGCGCTCCTCGGCGCGCTCGGCGCCCTCCTCGTGCTCGTCCCGCGCGACCGCTTCTCGCCGCTCGCCGGCATCGTGCTGCTCGGGCTCGCGACGGCCGGTTTCGCGCGCTCACTGGTCGGCGACGACGACGTCGAGCGCCTCCTGACCGAGCCGGAGGGCCTCGGGCTCGTCGGGACGGGCGCCGTCGCCGCGGTGCTGGGCGCGATCCCGCTGGCGCGCTACCCGGCGGTCGTCCCCGTCGTCTTCCTCGCCGCGGCCCCGTTCCGGGTGCCCGTCCGGGTCGGGGAGGAGGACGCGTTCCTCCTCCTGCCGCTCTATCTCGTCCTCACGTCGGCGGCCCTCGCGCTGGCGTACCGCGTCGCACGCGGCGACCGTCCCGCCGCGCCCCCCTTCTTCATCGCCCTGCCGCTCGCCGCGTTCGTCGCGTTCTCCGCGATCTCGTTCCTGTGGACGTGGGACGAGCGGGACGGAGGCATCGCGCTCGCCTTCTTCCTCTTCCCGTTCACCGCCGCGTTCGCCGTCGTCTGCCGGTCTCCGCTCGCGACCTGGCTGCCCCGCGCGCTCGTCGTCACGCTCGTCGCCCTCGGCTCCCTGTTCGCCGCCGTCGGGCTGTGGCAGGCGCACACGCGGACGGTCTTCTTCGCCCGGGACGTCGAGGTCGCGAACGCGTACACCTCGTTCTTCCGGGTCACGTCGCTCTTCAAGGACCCCAGCCTCTACGGCCGCTACCTCGTCGTCCCGATCGCGGTGCTCCTCGTCGTCGTGCTGGTTCGGAAGGGGCGCACGGTGGACTGGGTCGTCGCCGCGGCGCTCGTCGCGTTCCTCTTCTGGGGCCTCTTCTACTCGTACTCGCAGTCGAGCTTCGTCGCGCTCTTCGTGGTCGCGTTCGCCGTGGCCGTGTACGGGGCGGGCCGGCGGCTCCGCCTCCTCCTCCTCGTCTGCGCGACCGTCGCCGCGGTCGGCGCCGCGGCGTTCGCCGCGCAGGCGATCGAGGGACGCTCGGCGCGCGAAGCGACGAGCGGGCGCTCGCGCCTCGTGACGGTCACGCTCGACGCATTCGCGGAGCGGCCGCTCGCCGGCGTCGGCGTCGGCGGGCAGCCTCGTGCGAGCACCGACGTGTCGGGTCGGGGATCGCCGGGCCGCAACGCCTCCCACACGACGCCACTCACGATCCTCGCGGAGGGAGGCGTCGTCGGCTTCGCCCTCTACCTGTGGGTGCTCGCGTCCGCGGTGTGGGCGCTCTACCTCGTGACGAGACGCGATGGCGCCCTCGGGGTGGCGCTCGCGGCCGTCCTCCTCGCCCTGTTCGTCCACTCGCTCCTCTACGCCGGGTTCTTCGAGGACCCACTCACCTGGGGCGTGCTCGGCGTCGCTGCGGCGTTCCTCGCCGTCGCGCCCGTGCCGCGTGAGACCGACGAGGACGCGGAGCAACGCGCGACGAGCACTCCGCACCTGCTGGCACACTGACTCCGGGCCGGCGAGACCGGCCCTCACCTCATGCCCCGAGCCCTCGCCTGGACCGTCGGTGTGCTCGCCGTGCTCGTGGCCGCCCTCGGCGGCCTGGCGATCGCGATCGCCCTCGTGCAGCCCGATCGGAACCAGGGCGCTCTCGACACGGAGCTGACGGACGTAACCGTCACCGAGGCACCTCCAACGCCGCCTCGACCAGCGCCACGGCCCAAGCCGCAGAGCGATCGACGCTGCTGGCACAACTTCGGCGGCGACCCCCAGCGCTCGCTCGCCCGACCGCTCGCGCGGCTCGGTCTTCCGGCGAAGCCCTGGATCTGGACGCGTACAGTCGACAGCTACATCGAGTACCCGCCGAGCTACTGCGAGGGAATGCTCTACGTGAACTCGTTCCGGGGCACTACCTACGCCATCGACGCTGCGACTGGCAGGGTCGCCTGGCGGAGCCACCTCGGGTCCGAGAAGCCCTCGACGCCTGCGATCGACGGCCCGCGGCTGATCGTAAGCTCGAAGGATGGCGCAGTTCGTGCGCTGACGCGGACACGAGGTCGCGTGCTCTGGACGGTGCGGACGGCGGGCAAGGTGGAGTCGTCGCCCGTCGTCGTCGACGGCGTCGTCTATTTCGGGTCCACCGACGGCCGCCTGTTCGCGGTTCGCTCCGATACGGGCCACATCCGGTGGGCCTTCGCGACGGGAGGTCGGATCAACGCAAGCCCCTCGATCTTCGGCCGTCGAGTCTGTGTCTCGACGTACGCCGGGTCGGTCGTCTGCGTGCAGAAGGACACGGGTCGACACCTCTGGACGACGTACGTCCGCCGGGACACGTTTCGCGACGAGAGCTTCTACGCGAGCCCGTCGACCGACGGGGCCCGGATCTACAGCGTGTCGCGATCGGGGACCGTGGTCGCGCTCGATGCCCGCACCGGTCGCGTCGTCTGGACGGCTCGCGTCGGAGGCTATGGCTACACGACGCCGGCGATCGCGGGCGGCCGCGTGTACGTCGGGGGATTCGACGGGATGGTTCGGGCACTGCGCGCGACGACGGGCCGCGAGATCTGGCGCACGCGACGCGTCCCGGGGCGCATCCTGGGTGCTCCGGTCGTCGTCGGCGACTACGTGTTCTTCGCCGTGCTGGAGAAGCGGACATACGCGGCGCGTCGATCGGACGGGAAGATCGTCTGGCGTCTCCCCATGGGGAGGTACTCGCCGGTCATCGCCACGGAGCGAACGTACTTCTTCTCGGTCAACGGCCGGCTCATCGCCTACCGAGGTCGCAACGTCGAGAGCAGGTGACCGTCACGGCCGCACGAGGCGGTCCCACAGATTGTCGAGCAGCTGGCGGTGTACGCGAGTCTGCGGCGACTCGAAGCCCATGGCGCCCGCCGCGAAGACCTTCGCCCCGCGGCGGGTCTCGTAGTACGTCATGGTCGCCGTCCGACCCGGGCCGAAGATGTTCCTGATGTCCGCGAGCACGACCGTGCCCGGCGGCGAGTCCTTCGTGATCGTGTCGATCTCGACGCCATAGCGTCCACCGATCGGGTCTCGGTTCTTGAGACCCGTGCCGTCGAAGAGCCAGGGTGCGCGCGCGACCCCGCGGGCGACGTACGGCCGACTTGGATGACGATGCTCCCACCAGCCGATGTAGTGGACGCCGGTCAGCGCCGCATCGCTTCGCCCGAGGCTCTTCCACAGACCGGTTCGGCAGATGCGGTGCCCGCGCCGTTCGACGCGATAGAAGAACGTGTTCGCCGAGAGGAACGCGAGGTTGCCACCCAGGTCGCGATACCGCGTGACGATGTCGTAGACGTGCTCGGTCACGTACTCCTCGTGCGACGCGAAGAGCACGAGGTCGTAGTAGCGGGCGAGAGCCGCCCCGCTTCCGATCCGGTCGAGATCGTCGTCCGACAGGAAGTCGGCACGACGTCGGCCGTGCTCGAACCAGCGGAGAAAGCCACGAAAGCGTACGGAAGGGACACCCCGGTCGAGATATGGCCGGCGGAGGTCGACGCAGGGGACCTTCGGATCTGCGTACCACGTGTCACCGACGCCGTCGCCGTCGACGTCCCGGAAGTTATAGGCCTGCCAGGTATTCGTGGGGACGACGACCGCGACGCGAGACTCGCCGAGCCTCCGAGGCCGCACGACGAGCGGCGCGAAGCCGAGGTATCCACCTGGGGCCTCGAGACGCGCGAAGTAGAAGCCGCTCCTCCAGTCGCCGATCGGGATTTGGAGTCGGCGCGCTCCGCCGAGGGCGACAACCTGCGGAGGCCTGACCGCGACTCCCGTCAGCACGTCGCTGCGCTTCGTCCGCGTTCCCTCCGGACCAGCGTGGAGGATCGTCAGCGTCGCAGCAGCGAGAACCGAGCGGACCGTGAGCACGGCACGATCGCCCGGCGCGTAGCTCCGGTCGCCGAACGCTGCTCGGATCGTTCGCGGCTCGTCACGCGGCGTGCTCGCGTACTCCGAGCCGTCCGGCTCGGTCGATCCGTCCTCGATCGGCACGGATCCGAGTCCGATGACGGTCGCTGCGAGGAGGAGCACGGGGACGACGAGGCTTGAGCGTGGCACGCTCCACTCCTTCCGAGGACTGGTGAAGTGACGCGCGCAGCCTCGGGCGCACCGCTCAAGGAACGCTCAAGCTCGGCGCTGGGGTCGCCGCTAGGTCAGATCAGGGGCGCGTGCCGACGGCGCCAGAGCGGCGAGCGCTGCGTCGCGTACGCCGCGGCGGTCCAGGCGCCCATCCGCGCCCGGTACCACCCGAGAGCCGCTTTCGCGCGCGGGGTCGGCTCACGCGCTCCCCTCCTCACCTCGTAGCCGAGCTCGGAGAGGAGGTCGCCGGCGACCGCCTCGAACGCGCGGACGTCCTCTGCGCTCATCTGCTCGCGCCAGTTACGCACGCCGCGCGTCGGCGGCTGCAGCAGGCGCTGGTGGTGCGGCTTCGCGGACACGTCCACGTTGCCGGCGAACTCGAGCATCGCCGGCTCGAACGGGAGGTCGGCGAACGCACAGATCGAGCGCACGACCGCCTCCGTGTCGGCGACGAGATCCTCGTACCGGACCTCGTGGTAGCGGGACGCGCCGACGCGCCGTCCGAGCTCGCGTGCCCGCCGGACCTCGGTCCGCCACTCGCACGCGAAACCGGCCGGGCTGCGCGGGTGCGCCCAGGTACGGGTGACGACCCCTTCGGGCATGTCGAGGAAGGCCAGCGCCGCATCGCGTCCGTCCCGGATCAGGTGCACGTACTGCGCATCGGGGAAGAGGCGGTCGATCAGTCGGAGGTGGCGCATGTACATCGGCGTCTTGTCGCCCCAGCGCGGCTTCCCGTGCTTCGCCGCATATGCCTGGAACACGGCGTCGAGGGCCTCCCCGATCGTCATCCCTGGCCGCAGCCGGGAGGCGATGTCGTCGAGTGGCACCTCCCAGGCCGCGAGCCTCGGCAGGCGCCGCACATCCTCGAGGAGCTCGGCCGGGTCGACGACGCCCCGGTGGCGATGCGCCAGCTGCGGGACGAAGAACGTCTCGTCGGGGATCGCGATCCCGGGCGAGCGGTCGAGTATGACGCGGAGCATCGTCGTGCCGGAGCGGCTCACCCCGAGGACGAAGAGCGGAGGCCCCGTCATGCGCCGTCGGGCTCGGTGACGAGGACCGCGGCTCGATCCGCGAAGCGGCCGACGGCGACGTACACCGCGTACGTCCCCGGTGTCTCGGGAGCGCGCAGGACGAGGAGCTCGTCGGTGGCGACGCCGCGCTCGCCGGCGAAGAGCCAGCGGTACGAGTCGGCGTCCGTGTCGACCCGGACCCCGAAGCGGTGCCCCGCGACCACCTCGATCCGGTCGCGCCGGAGCTCCACGTACCGGACGCGCACGGCCATCGCCCGCGTCCGCCGGGACCGGTTCCCCGCGCGATCGAACGCGCGCAGTCGCAGCTCGTACACGCCGGGGCGCACCGGCCTCCCGTTCACCTGCCCGAACCAGGTGAGGCGGCCTCCGCGGGGGCGGAAGCGCCCGAGCACGCGGCGCCGCCCGTCGACGAGCAGCATCGCCCGCGCGATCTCGTCGACCTCGTAGGTCGCCGTGACCCGGTCCGAGCTACCGTCGCCGTCCGGCGAGAACACGCGCGGGAAGACGTCGGTGAAGCGCACGCGCGGCGGCGTCGTGTCGACCCGGATCGGGTTCGGGAGGACGATCGTGCGGCCGTGCTCCGCGATCCGCACCCGCGGGCGGTATCTCGCCTCGGGGACGATGCGCCCCGCCTCGTCGCGCCCGTCCCACGTGTACGTGACGCGCCCCCTGGGCTCGTCGCGGTCGCGGACGAGCGTGCGCACGACCTCCCCGGCCGAGTCGAGCACTTCGACCGTCACCTCGCTCCGCTGGCGGAGCACGAACGAGATCGTCGCCGCATTGGGCGCGCACTCGCAGACGGGCGAGAACAGGCGGTCCACCCTGGTGCCCGTGATGGGGCTCCGCTCGAGCTTCAGCCGCTCGGTGACAGCGAAGGCGGCAGCGGTCGCGCCGAGGAGCGCGAGGACGATCAACGTCTGGGGCAGCTTGGCCACGGCGCTCGTCCGGTCACGGCGCGTCGAGCCCACGCACGAGGACGAACGGCTCGGCGTACTCCCGCCCGCAGCTCGCGCCATGGTGCGCGGCGGTGGAGCGGATGGCTCGCTCGCTGCGCGGGTGCGGGAACTCCCGCCGCTCCGTCTCGTAGTGGGCGAAGGCCGCGACCTTGCGCTCGATCGTCGCGCTCACGTCGACGTACCAGTTGGGCACGAACCAGTTGACGGCCGCCGGAGTCCATTCGGTGCTCGACGTCGGCGCGTACGTGAGGAGGCGCTCGACCACCTGGCCCGGGACCGGCCTCGTCGCCACCGCGACGGAGTCGAAGAGCACGCGGTGGTCGCGATTCACGTCGGGCTGCACGGTGTAGACGGTCGCGGGCGCGTGGTCCCGCACGTGCTCCTCGACGACGCGGTTCACGTCGACGTGCGCGAGCGTGTCCAGGCGCATGTCCGGCAGATCGAGGTGGACGTAGTCGGTGACGCCGAGCTCGGCGGCGGCACGCCGCGCCTCCTCCTCCTTCCGCGCCCGCGTGTCCTCGTCGCCCGGGTACTGGGTCGAGCTCCCGTCGGTGACGACGAGGACCCGCACCGTGTCGCCGGCGTCCGTGTGCCGGGCGATCGTCCCGCCCATGCCGAGCACCTCGTCGTCCGGATGCGCCGCGATGACGAGAACCCTCGTCATCCGAGAACCCTCCCCACGGCGATCGCCCCGGCTCGCGTCTCGACCTCCTCGAGGAGTAGCCCGCCCTCCCCGCACGCGACGACCGGGCCGTCGGGCAGCGCCGCGACCACCGTCCCCGCGGGCGCAGGCGCCTCGAGCTCGACCGGCCGCGCGCGCCACACGACGACCTTCTCGTCGCCGAGGAACGTGAAGGCGCCGGGGTACGGCCGAGTCTGCGCGCGCACCCAGTCGTAGAGGTACCGCGCCCGGGTCTCCCAGTCGATGATCCCGTCCGCAGGCGCGCGCTTCGGCCAGGCGCTCGCGCGGCTCGGGTCCTGCAGTACACGGGGCGCGGTTCCGGCCACGAGCTGCGGCACGCACTCGCGCACGAGCTCGACGTGGGCCGCCGCGAGCCGGTCGAAGAGCGTCGTCGCGGTCTCGTCCGCGTCGATGTCGACGACGACCTGTCCCACGATCGCGCCGGAGTCCGGAGTCGAGTCGACGATCTCGAAGAGCGTGACGCCGGTCCGCGCGAGCCCGCAGAGGATCGCCCACGGGATCGGCGCGCGCCCGCGGTGTCGCGGCAGCAGCGTCGGGTGCATGCCGAAGACGCCCTCCTGCGCGAGCCCGATGAACGGCTCGCGAACGAGCTGCGACCAGCCGACGACGAAGATCAGCTCCGGCAGGAGCTTCCGGAGCGCGTTGAGCGTCTCGAGGGCATTGACGTCACGCGTCTCGATCAGCGCCGCGTCGAGACGCGCCGCGACGTCGTCGAAGGAGCACTGGCCGGAGCGGTCCGGGTCGATCGGGCCGGGGACGGTCACGATCCCGACGATCTCGGCGCCGGAGTCGGCGGCCGCCTCGAGGCAGTCGCGGCCGATCGTGTCGAAGCTGACCCAGACCGTGCGCATCGCCGCGGCGATGCTACCGGGAGGCGCGTCAGTCGATCGCGGACGGCAGCCGGCCGTTCCGGCCGCGCTGGATGCGGGTCCAGCTGTGCCTGCCGAGCCACACGAGGAGGCCGGCGGCACCCGCCGCGAGGACTACGACCACGATCGCGCCTGCGCCGGGGACGTTCAACAGCTTGATCCCGGCGAGGCCGAGCACGCCGGCGAGGAGGAGCCGGAGGCTCTGCTCCGGGATCGAGAGCGTCAGGCGACCGCCGATCAGCACTCCGGGGATCGAGCCGAGCAGGAGCCAGAAGAGGATCGTGAAGTCGATGTTCCCCGCCGCCCAGTGCGCCGCACCCGCGACGTAGAGCAGGGCGGCGGCGTGGAAGATGTCGGTCCCCACCACCTTGTGCGCGCGGAGCGGGAAGATCACGAGCAGCGTGAGCCCGAAGAAGACGCCGCTCCCGACCGAGGTCAGCCCCACGATGAAGCCGCCGAGCACGCCGATGAGCACCGCGGCGACGCGGTCGCGGTTCGTGAGCTGCCAGTCGGGGTCGCCCTTCGGCCCGCCCTGGACGAGGCTCTTGGCGACCAGCCCGATCGCCCCGAAGAGGAGCGCGGCGCCGAGCACCTGTCCCATGACGGACTCCACGTCGTCGCCGTAGCGCTCCGTCAGCTTGACGTTGAGCCACACACCGAGGAGCGACGCCGGAGCGGAGCCGATCAGCATCCAGCCGGCGAGCCGCGCGCGCACGTTCCCCATCCGGCGGTGCTGCACCGCGCTCACCGTCTTGAACGCCGCGCCGTGCGCGATGTCGGTGCCGATCGCGGTCGAGGGCGGGACGCCGAAGAGGAAGACGAGGATCGGCGTCATCAGCGAGCCGCCGCCCATCCCCGTCATCCCCACGAGCACGCCCGTGAGGAGCCCGGCGAGCGCGAACTTCCAGTCCATCTCTATTCGCAGATCGGGGATCCGCTACCCGCGCATCCCCGATCGCGGAAAACCCCTGAAGCGCGGCCGCGAAGCGGCCGCTGGTCGCGGCGCACGTCCGAGGATCCGCTACCCGCGCATCCCCGATCGCGGAAAACCCCTGAAGCGCGGCCGCGAAGCGGCCGCTGGTCGCGGCGCACGTCCGAGGATCCGCTACCCGCATCCCCGATCGCGGAAAACCCCTGAAGCGCGGCCGCGGCCGCTGTCGCGGCCACGTCGGCCCGGATCCCCGATCGCGGAACACCCCTGAAGCGCGGCCGCGAAGCGGCCGCTGGTCGCGGCGCACGTCCGTCCCACGAAGGGGACCGCTCACCTAACTCTGCCGATAGGCGTCGATCAGGACCTGTGCGACCTCGGGCCGCGTGAACTCGACCGGCGGAACGTCGCCCTCGCCGAGCATCTCGCGGACCTTCGTCCCGGACAGGAAGACCCGGTCCTCGGGACCGTGCGGGCACGACTTCGTGCTCGCCATCGACCCGCAGACGTTGCACCAGAACGTGTGCTCGAAGAACATCGGCTCGACGTCGAGCTCGTGCGGGGCAAACTCGTCGAAGATGAGCTGCGCGTCGTACGTCCCGTAATAGTCGCCGACGCCGGCGTGATCGCGGCCGACGATGAAGTGCGAGCACCCGTAGTTCTTGCGGCAGATCGCGTGCCAGATCGCCTCGCGCGGTCCCGCGTAGCGCATCGCGGCGGGGAAGGCCGAGAGCAGCACGCGCTCGGTCGGGTAGTAGCCGTCGAGAAGCGTCTGGTAGCAGGTGACGCGCACGTCGGCCGGGACGTCGTCCGACTTCGTCTCCCCGACGAGCGGGTGGACGAGGAGACCGTCGACGGTCTCGAGCGCGACCTTCGTCAGGTACTCGTGCGCCCGGTGGATGGGGTTCCGCGTCTGGAAGCCGACGACGCGCTTCCATCCACGCCCGGCGAAGATCCGGCGGGTGTCCGCCGGGTCGTTCGCGAGCTCGGGGAAGGCCGGGTCGGGCCGGTCGAACAGGGTCACGCGCCCGGACAGGTACAGCGGCTTCTGCGCGAACAGCCGCGCCACGCCGGGATGGGCGTCCTCGGTCGTGCGAAAGCAGAGCTCGGCCTCCCGTTCCTTGTCGTAGGTGAACGTGTCCTCCACCTCGAGCGTCCCGAGCGCGCGCCCGCCCTCGTCCACGAGGGCGACGACGTCGCCGGCGGGGGCGGAGTCGATCGCGAGGCAGACGGGCAGTGCCCACGGGAGCCCGCTCGCGAGGTGCATGTCCTCGATCACGCGCTCGTAGTCGTCGCGGCCCATGAAGCCCTCGAGCGGCGAGAGCGCGCCCACGGCGATCATGTCCAGGTCCGACACCTCCCGCGGCGTCAGCGTCACCGCTTCCAGGCTCTCGAGGCCGTCCGGCCGCTCGCCGGTCCGGTCGACGAGCGCGCCGCCGTGCGGCGCGATCAGCCGCTCCGTCGAGACGACGTTCACGAGCGGCCTCCTTGCTCGTGACGGGGGAGGGGCGTGGGGAACCGGGAGATTCCCCACGTCTTCCAGAAGAAGGGGGCATGCGGGGGAGACATGGTTTCCCCCGCGACCGCGAGCCCAGGGCGAGCGGTCACGCCGTCACCTCGGCCGGAACCAGGCCCAGCGCTTCGAGCTTCGCGACGACGACCGCCGCCGCCTCCTCGGGCGTCGTCTCCTCGGTGTCGACGACGATCTCCGGTGACGTCGGCTCCTCGTACGGGTCGTCGACGCCCGTGAAGCCCTTGATCTCGCCGGCGAACGCCTTCGCATAGAGGCCGTTCACGTCGCGGCGCGCGCACTCCTCGACGGAGGCCTTGACGTGGACCTCGACGAAGGGGCCGAACTCCTCGACCAGCTCGCGTGCCGTGCGCCGGGTCTCCTCGTAGGGCGAGATCGCCGCGGCGATGACAGCGCCGCCCTGGCGCGTGAGCCGCGAGGCGACCCAGCCGATCCGCTCGATGTTCGTGTCGCGGTCCTCCTTCGAGAACCCGAGCCCCTTCGAGAGGCGCGTTCGCACGGTGTCGCCGTCGAGGTACTCGACGATGCAGCCGCGGCGGTCGAGCTCCGGCCCCACGAGGTGCGCGATCGTCGACTTCCCGGAGCCGGAGAGCCCCGTGAACCAGAGGGTGAAGCCGCCCTCGCGCACCCGGTCGGACTCGGGGTGCTCGTGGGCATGAATGTTCGCGTCCGTCATCGTGTCCTTTCCAGCGTCGTGTCGGTGTGGATGCCGCACTCGAGCTTGTCGGAGCCGGCCCAGCGCCCGGCGCGCTCCTCCTCGTCCTCGCGCGTCGGCCGGGTGCAGGGGATGCAGCCGATCGAACGGTACCCGGCGTCGTGCAGCGGGTTGTAGGGGATCTCGTTCACCTCGACATACGCCCAGACGCGCTTCTCGTCCCAGTCGGCGAGCGGGTGGATCTTGAACACCTGGTACCGCTCGGACCACTCGATCTTCGGCGTCTCCGCCCGGCTCGGCGACTGGTCGCGGCGGATGCCGGAGATCCAGGCGTCGTATGGCGCGAGCGCGCGCACGAGCGGCTCGACCTTGCGGATGTGGCAGCAGCGGTCCGGATCCCGCTCCCACAGGTTCGCGCCCTCGGCGCGGTGCTGCTCGGCGATCGTCGGGATCTCGGGCTGGATGAGCTTGAGCTGGTAGCGGTCGACGAGGGCGTCGCGGGTCTCGTACGACTCGCGGAAGAAGAGATGCGTGTCGAGCTCGACCGTGTCCATGCGCAGCCCGAGCTCCGCGACCATGTGGACGAGGACGGACGACTGCTTCTGCCACGAGCACGTCAGGCAGAGCCGCGGCCAGAAGAAGCCGTGCGCCCAGGAGATCAGCTCCTCGGCCGTCATCGCCTCGAAGTCGAGGTCAGGAAGCTGGGGTCGGCTCGCGGCTCGAACCGCCAAGGAGCACCTCCTTCATGGTGTCGCCGCGCAGGCCGAGCCTGAGCGTCTCGAGCGCGATGACCTCGTCGGGCGGGATGTTCCCGAGGTTCACCTCGGGCCCGAAGTGCTTCACGAACCAGGCCTGGGAGCCCTTCGTCGGAGCCTCCCAGATGAGGTCGTGGAAGCTGATCGAGTGCTCGATCTCGTCGACGAGGCCGGTGCGCAGCTCACCCGTGGGGCGATAGATGCCCGCGGTGCCGCCCTCGCGCCCCTCGGCGATCACCTTCCACGCGCCGGCGTCGAGCTCCTCGCGCATCCACTGCACCCACAGGTACGGCGCGATATTCACCTCGGCGTCCTTGGAGCCCACCTCGGAGAGGACGACGAAGTCGCGCGCGAAGTCGGCGATCAGCTCGAGCTTCTCGTCGCGAGGAATCTCGAGCGTGCCGTCCGAGATCTCGACGTGCGAGAAGCGGAAGTGCTCCAGCCAGCGCTTGAACTCGTCGAGCTTCGACTGCCCGTAGACGGCCTCGAACAGGGTGCCGCCGCAGACGACCGGGGTCGCGAAGGAGCGGTAGAGCGCGACTTTCTTCTCGAGGTTGTTCGTGACGTAGCTCGTGCCCCAGCCGAGCTTCACGATGTCGACGTACTCGCCCGCGGTGTCGAAGAGGCCCTCGATCTCCCGCAGGTTCAGCCCCTTGTCGATGACGTGGGTGAGGCCTCGCGTGCGCGGCTTCCCCTCGCGGATGGGCACGTCGAGGAACGCGTCGCCGTCATAGGCGTGCATAGATGTCCTCCAGCTTCTTCATCGCTTGCTCCTGCACGTCGCGGTACAGCGAGCCGCCGTGGGCGTCGATGCCGACCGTGAGCGGGCCGAAGTCCTTCACGCGGAACTTCCAGAGGCACTCGGGCATGAGCTCCTCCCAGGCGACCTCCTCGATCTCCTCGATCTGCGTCGTCTCGAGCGCAGCCGCCCCGCCGACGATCGCGAAGTAGACCATCCCGAGCCGCTGCATCGGCTCGATCGCCTCGTCGGGGAAGCCGCCCTTGCCGCAGATCGCGCGGACGCCGTACTGCGAGCCGAGGCCCTCCGTGAAGCGGACCATGCGGGCGCTCGTCGTCGTGCCGATGCAGAGCTTCTCGTAGCGGCCGGGCCCGACCTTGCGCACGTTCGGCGCGGTGTGGAGCAGGAACGCGCCGCTCAAGTCCATCGGCGGCTCGACGCCCTGGTCGAAGATGCGGATCTGGGTACGGTCGCGAATCCCGATGATGTGCCCCTGGACCGTGACCTCGTCGCCCGCGCGGAGCTTCAGGATCTCCGCCGGGTCCGTCATCGGGAACGTGACCTCGTGCGCGGCCATCAGGCGTCCCTCTCGAACGTCGTCGAGCCGTCGGCCGCGACGTGCGCGGATGCGCGGCGCGCCGCCCAGCACTGGTAGTTGACGGCGACGGGGTTCAGGGTCATGTGCGTGTCGGCGTGCTCGACGTGCACCGAGAGGACGGTCACGTCGCCACCGAGCCCCATCGGCCCGATGCCGGTCTCGTTCAGGAGCTCGAAGAGCTCGCCCTCGAGCTGCGCGACGAGGGGGTCGGGGTTCTGCGTCCCCACGGGGCGGGCGATCGCCTCCTTCGCGAGGTGCATCGCGTAGTCGGCCGAGCCGCCGATGCCGACGCCGACGATGCCCGGAGGGCAGGGCTTGCCGCCCGCACCGACGATGGACTCGAGGACGAACTTCTTGATCCCGACTACCCCGTCGGCGGGGACGCACATCTTCAGGAAGCTCATGTTCTCCGAGCCGGACCCCTTGGGGACGCACTTCACGTCGAGGCCGTCCCAGTCGGGGACGAAGTCCCAGTGCACGATCGGGATGCGGAACCCGACGTTGGGGCCGGTGTTCTCGCGCGTCAGCGTGTGCACGGTGTTCGAGCGCAGCGGGTGCTCGACCGTCGCGCGCTCGGTGCCCGCCTTGAGCGCGGCGTAGATGCGCGCCGGGTGGAGCGGGAAGTGCTCGCCGACGCGGCAGTAGTAGACCGCGATCCCGGTGTCCTGGCAGACGAGGTTCTTCTCGTCCTCGGCGACCGAGACGTTCTTCAGGATCGTCTGCAGGACGCGCTGCCCGGTGACGGAAGTCTCCTTCTCGGCCGCGGAGCCGAGGGCGTCCCGCAGGTCCTGCGGGATGTCCTTCAGCGCCCAGACGTAGAGATGCGCGGCCGCGTCGGCGACCGCTCCCCCGAGGTCGGTTTCCGTGATCGTCGTCATGCGCTCGCTTTCTCGGCCGCCGCGCGGCCGGCTCGCCTGCCGAAGACGGTGCACTCGAGGAGCGAGTTGCCCATCATCCGGTTCCGCCCGTGGGTGCCGCCGGCGATCTCGCCGCACGCGTACACGCCCTCGAGCGTCGTGGAAGCGTGCTCGTCGATGACGAGCCCGCCGTTCTGGTAGTGGAGCACGGGGTAGGTGTGGATCGCCTCGGAGAGCGGGTCGATGCCCGCGCCCCGATAGCGCCGCAGCATGTACGGCAGCGAGATCTCGGCGTCCTCGGCCGAGATCCTCGTCGTGTCCAGCCACACGCCGGGCCGACCGTCGGGCGTGAGGATCCCCTTCCCCCGCTCGACCTCGTCGAAGATCGCCTGGGACACCTCGTCGCGCGGGCCGAGCGAGTCCGTGAACTCCTCGCCGTCGGCGTTCAGCAGCACGGCACCGTATGCGCGCGTCGTCTCCGGGATCGAGTAGCCCTGCATCGTCGGCGGCCAGGCGCCGCCGTTCGGGTGGTACTGGAGCGCATCGAGGTCGCGGCTCTCGGCCCCGGCCTCGAGGGCGATGCGCGTCACCTCCCCGGTCGCGTTCGGATGGTTGGTCGACAGCTCTCCCCGCGTCTCCGCCTCGGCGAAGCAGCGCCCGCCTGCGGCGAGCACGATCGCGCCCGCGTCGATCTCGACCTGCTCGCCCTTCACGTCGAACGTCGCGGCCCACCCGTTCTCGCCCTCCCGGAGCTCGCTCAGCGCGTGGTGCGGCAGCTCGACGCCGGACTCGGCCTCGAACGTCTGCCGCAGCGCCTTCGTGATCGCGTGCCCGGTCCGGTCACCGACCTGGAGGAGGCGCTGGCGCGTCGCCCCTCCGCAGCGCGCGAGCCGGTAGCCGCCGTTCGACCGCGTGAACTCGACCCCGAGCTCCTCGAGCCAGTGGATCGCGGAGGGCGCCTCGCTCGTCAGCGTGCCGACGAGCGTCGTATCGGCCGTGCCGTGCGAGCTCCGCATGACGTCCTCGGCGTGGATCTCCGGCGAGTCGTCCTCGCCGAACGCGGCCTGGATGCCGCCCTGGGCCTTCGCCGAGTTGCAGGCCTGGAGCGTCGTCTTCGTCGCCAGCCCGACGCGGGCGCCGGCCCGCTCGGCGGAGACGGCGGCGGCGAGCCCGGAGGCGCCGCTGCCGATGACGAGCACGTCGAGGGGGACGCCGTGGCGCACGGGCCGTATTCTAGGCACAACTCCTTATCTCTGTCATTACCGATCGTTATCCACGAGACCTGCGCACGGCCGCAAGCGGCGGCCAGGCGGAGTGGCTAGACTCGGCCGATGGCCACGCTCGCGGACATCCTGAAGCCGGACTTCATCACCGTCGCCCCCGAGGACACGCTCGGCGAGGTCGCGGAGAAGATGATGGGGCGGAACGTCGGCGCGGTCATCGTCAAGGACTTCGGCCGGATGATCGGCATCCTCACCGAGCGCGACATGCTGCGCGCGATGGCCGCACGGATGCACACGAGCGAGGCGCGCGTCCGGCAGTGGATGACGTCCGACCCGATCACGGCGTCGCCGGACATGGCGCTCGACGACGCCGCGAAGGTGATGCTCGACAACGGCTTCCGCCACCTGCCGGTGATGGAAGGCGACACGGTGCTCGGCGTCGTCAGCCTGCGCCGTGTCCTCGGCGGCCGCCGCCAGCCGGCGCCGGAGGCCGCCTAGCGCGAGCCGGGATTCGCGAACGCGAATCCCGGCGGGCCGAACACTCCTGAAGACGCCAGCGTCGCGGCGGCTCGGATGGCATTCCGCCTCACGCGCACGCTGAGACGACGCCGGCGACGAGCGCCTTCGCCGCGCTCACCGCGGTGACGCCGCGCTTCGCAAGCTGCGCGCGCAGCTTGCGGTTCCCGAGGATCTCCGTCTTCGCCTGCTGCCGCGCGGCATCCTGGCCGATGAGCGTGAGGCCGCACTGCCCGCGGTTGCGCATCCCGCCGATCCACCCCATCGCGTACAGGTACTTGAGCACGGGCTTCCCGTACGGCGCGCGCTTGTACGCCGCCTTCGCGCCCAGCGTGGACACGTGCTGGGCGCGAGCCGCCTTCCCCACGGCTGCCACCCCGGCGCCGCTCGACGCGAGGACCGCCGTGACGTTCTGCCCGTAGGCACCCGTCAGCGTCGCCGCGAGCAGCGCGAGCCCCGCGACGATGCCTGCGTACTCGCCGATCACGGCTCACATCGTCCGCCTCCACCGACGATCCGTCAATCGGGGCTCACCAGATCGAGCGGAGGAGCGTCTCGGCGTCCGCGGCGGTCACCGGACGCGGGTTCGCCCGTGCACCGCCGCGCGCGGCGGCCTCCTCGGCAAGCGACGGCAGATCCCCTTCGGGAACGCCGAAGTCCCGCAGCCGCCCGAAGCCGCCGAGGCGCGCGAGCTTCTCGACCCGCGCGGGCGCGTCGTCCGTTCCGAGCGCTCGCCCGAGCGCCGCGATCGCGTCCGGCACGGCTGCCTCGTTGAAGCGAAGCGCAGGCGGGAGCGTGAGCGCGTTCATCGCGCCGTGCGGCAGGCCGTACCGCCCACCGAGCGCCTGCGCGAGGGCGTGCCCGAGGAAGAGCCCGCGCTCGGCGAGCGCGCGACCGGCGTGGAACGCCCCCTCGAGCAACGCCGTCCGGGCCTCGAGGTCGCGGCCGTCCCGCACGACGGCCTCGAGGTTCGCGCCGATCAGGCGCGCACCGGCACTCGCGTCCTCGGAGTCGCCCGCATAGAGCGCCTCGGCCGCGTGGGCGAGCGCGTTCAGCGCCGTCCCGACCGTTTCGTCGACCGGGAGCTCGAGCGTGAGGCTCGGCTCGTACACGACCGCCACCGTGTGCGCTCCCGCGCCGCCCGTCTTCAGCCCGCGCACCTCGTCCCGCATCCCGAAGTAGGAGGTCCACTCGGCGCCCGAGTACGTCGTCGGCACGGCGATCAGCGGGAGCGAGGTGGCGGCCGAGACCGCCTTCGCCGTGTCGATCGAGCTGCCGCCCCCGAGGCCGACGAGCCCGTCGGCGCCCGCGGCGGCCGCGGTCGCGGCGGAGACGGTCTCGAGCGGCGAGTGCCTGCGCACGCCGGTGAAGCGCGCCGCGACGGGAAGGTCGAGCTCGCCGAAGCGGGCGCTCGTGACGAGCAGCGGGCGCTCGACGCCGAGCTCGAGCAGGAGGGGTCCGAGCTCACCGAGCCCCCGGCGGACGATCACGCGGACAGCCTGCCGCGGGCGAACTCCACGAACGCGTCGGCGACACGCGACCGCGTCCGCCCCGTGGCCGAGGCGAGCGAGATCTCCCGCGAGGCGGCCATGCCCTCCACCTGAGCCTCGGCGAGCGTTCCTGCCTCGAGGCCGGCCTCGATCGCCGTCCTCGAGATGAACGTGACGCCGTAGCCCGCCTCGACCGCGGCCCGAACCGACTCCTGCAGGCCGAGCTCGAGCCGCACGTCGAGGTCGCGCAGCCGGACGCCCCGGCGGCGCAGCGCGTCCTCGACGACCTGGCGCACGCCGGCGCCCTCCTGCATGAGGACGAGCGACTCCTCGCGCAGCTCGTCGAGCGAGACCGTGCGGCCCGCGAAGCGATGGCCGGGCGGGCAGGCGAGGATGACCTCGTCGGAGAAGAACGGCTCGAAGCGGACGCCGCGGTGCCTGCGGGCGGCACCGACGATCCCGAGCTCGAGCTCGCGGGTCGCGACGCGCTCGACGACCGCGTGCGTGTCCGAGACCGTCAGGGAGACGCGCACGCCGGGGCTCTCGCGCTGGAACTCGCAGAGGAGGAGCGGGACCGCGATCGCAGCGGGGCCGGTGGACGCGCCGAGCACGAGGTCTCCGGCGAGATCGCCCTCGGCCGACGTCGTGACGTCTGCGACGATCTGGTCCTCGAGCGTCAGCATGCGCTTCGCGCCGCGGTACAGTCGCAAACCTGCCTCGGTCGGCTCGACCCGCCGCCCCGAGCGGTCGAGGAGCTGCGTGCCGAGCCGCTTCTCGAGGGCGCGCACCTGCAGCGAGACGGCGGGCTGCGTCACGCCGAGACGCTCCGCCGCCTGCGAGAAGCTCCTGCGCTCCACGACCGCGCAGAAGGCGGCCAGCTGCCGCGTGTCCATAAGCGAACGTTATACGACGAGCGCGTGCGTCAGAAGAGCCCACGCTCGGCGAGCCAGTGCTCGAGCAACGGATCGGTGAGCTCCGGCCCAGACGGCGTCAGCCGTGCCTCCGCCTTGCCGACGAGCCCTGCGAGCGCGCGGTCGACGCTCCCCTTCTTCAGGCCGATGAAGCGCACCGTCTCCTCCGCGTACAGGTTGCGCGCGCGCGTCGCGAGGGCGAGGCTCACGCGCTGCTCGTTCACGGAGAGCGAGCCCCAGCGCGCGCGGAGCGCCGGCTCGGCCTGCGCGAGCGCTCGGTCACGCGCGTCGACCCAGGCGGGCTCGTCGGCGACCGAGCCGCGCGGGACGAGGTCCCAGAGGTGGTGCGCCAGCAGCATCGTCCGCTGCGGATGGCCGCGCGCGAATGCGAGGAGGGGATCGAGCGCGTTCCCGACGTCCCTCCGCGTGAGACGGAAGCGCTCGTCGAGGAATGCGGCCGTCGGCCCGGGCGGGAGCGGCAGGAGCTCCACGGACACCGCGTGCTCGAGCAACGGCCGCGAGGGGTCCTCGAACAGGCGCTCCATCAGCGTCGGCGCGGAGCCCGAGAAGGCGTACGACGCGACCGCCGTCTGGTGCTGGAGCACGCTGCGGAGGATTCCGTCCGCGCCGTCCACCCGCAGCAGGTCCTGGAACTCGTCGAAGGCGACCAGGCTGCGGACGCCAGTCCGCTCGTGCAGCTTCGCCGGCAGGTCGAGGAGGCGGAGGAGAACGCTCTCGACGTCGATGCGCGGGTTCGACTGGAGCGAGGCCGTGAACCCGCCCGCGCCGAGCGAGAGACCGACCTGCCACGCGCGGAAGAGCCCGTCGACCGTGCGGCGGATCGCGCCCCGGAGCTCGCGGTCGTAGGCCCGCTCGATCCTGACCACCATGCTCGACAGGGAGAGCACGCCCTCGAGGTCGACGAGGGCGGTCGCCCACCCCGCATCCGAGGCGTCGGCCAGGACCCGGCGGAGCAGGCTCGTCTTTCCGTACCGCCGCGGTGCGACGAGCCGCGCCGCGTGCCCGCCGACGGCGAGCGAGAAGAGCCTCGACGCCTCCTCCTCCCGGTCGATCATCTCCCCCGGGAGGAGCTGACCCGCGATGCGGAACGGGTTCGGATCCGGCTCGGGCATGCCTCTAGTCTGCATCACCGAGGGTCTTTTGTCTACTTCAAGTAGTCATATTGGTCTGCATCGTGCAGACAAGCTGGTACGCTCCGCCGCGTGCGGGTCTGGATCGACGTCTCGAACTCGCCGCAGGTCCCGTTCTTCCGACCCCTGATCGCGCTCCTCGAGTCGCGTGGGCACGAGGTCGAGGTGACGACCCGCGACTACGCGCAGACCCTCGAGCTCCTCGCACTCCACTCGATCCCGCACGAGGTCGTCGGCCCCCGGCACGGCGGCGCAGGAGCGCTCGGCAAGGCGCGGGCGATGGCGCGCCGGCTCCGCGCGCTCCGGCGGCACGCACGGGGTCGCGGTTTCGACCTCGCACTCGCTCACGCCTCGCACGAGCTCCCGCTCGCCGCGCGTTCCCTCGGGATCCCGTCCGCCTACGCGTTCGACTACGAGTTCGCGCGCATGCAGCACGGCCTCGGCTGCCGGGCGGCGACGCGCGTCGTCGTCCCGGAGGCGATCCCGCAGGAACGCCTGGACGCGGTCGGCGCCAGCGCGCGCAAAGTCCGCCGCTACCCGGGGCTCAAGGAGGAGTACTACCTCGCGGGCTTCACGCCGGACCCGGCCGTGCTCGACCCGCTCGGGCTCGACCCGGCCCGCGTCCTCGTCGTGGTGCGGACTCCGCCCGAGGTCTCGCTCTACCACCGACACGGCAACCCGCTCTTCGCCGAGGTGCTTCGCCGCCTCGGGGCCGACCCCGAAGCGCACGCGGTCGTCCTCCCCCGCACCGCCGAGCAACGGGCCGAGGTCGAGCGGCTCGCGCTCCCGTCCCTCGTCGTCCCGGAGCACACCGTCGACGCACGGAGCCTCGTCGCCCTCGCCGATCTCGTGGTCTCGGCCGGCGGGACGATGAACCGGGAGGCTGTGGCGCTCGGCGTTCCGGTCTTCACGACGTTTGCGGGTCGCGTCGGCGCGGTAGACGAGATGCTCGTCCATGGAGGAAGACTCGGGGTCCTGACATCGCCGCATGACCTGCCGCTCCGCAAGCGGGAGGGCCGCGCCGAGCGCGTGGAGCGCGATCCGGCCCAGCTTCTCGACGTGCTCCTCGGCGCGCTCGAGCGCTAGCGACGAACGTCACGAGCGCGTTAGGGTCCCCCGGGTCAGAGGAAGGAGGGGAGATGAGAAAGCTCGCACCAGCACTGGCTGCCAGCGCGCTCGTGCTCGTGGTGGCCCTCGTCACGACCGCCGCCGCCCAGAACAACGCCGGCTTCAAGACCTCCGCGGGGAAGATGCTCGACGGCCGGAACGGCTGGACGACGGAGGCGATCATCTCCGTCGGGGACACGCTGCCCGGCGGCTACACGTTCGAGGCGATCCCGGACGGGATCTCGATCGGGAACGTGAACGGCCGGGGAACGGTCGACATCCTCGTCAACCACGAGCTGTCGCCGGTCCCCTTCCCCGCGACTCGCCAGGACGGGCTCAACGCGACGGTCAGCCGGCTCCGCCTCAACCAGCACAGCGCCGGCGTCCTGAAGGGCGACTACGTGATCCCGCAGAGCGCCGGCTACCAGCGCTTCTGCTCGAACTTCGTCGTCGGCCCGGAGCACGGGTTCGACCGCGCCCTGCTCTTCACGAACGAGGAGGCACGCGACATCGTCCTGCGCCAGGCCGACTCGTGGCATCAGCCGGGCGTACAGCTGAGCGAGGCAGGCGCCGAGCAGGCAGGCGTCGTCGTCGCGTTCGACGTCAAGAGCGGCGCGTTCCGGTCGATCTACGGGATGGGGCGGCACAACCACGAGAACTCGGTCGGGATCCCCGGGTACGGGTACCCGGTGCTCGTCTCGGGCGACGACACGTTCGACGCGCCCGCGTCCCAGCTCTACCTGTACAAGGCAGACAGCGGAGCGGACGTCTGGGACGACCGCGGGAAGCTGTACGCGTTCGTCTCCGACGGCGTGGGAATCAACGACTACGGCGACGTCACGGAGGCGATGCTGCCCGTCCCCGGGCATTTCATCGAGGTTCCCCGGGAGATCGCCACGGGCAAGCTCAACGGCCGCGAGGTGACGTCTGCGGACTTCGGGTATCCGGCTCCGCCGGCAGGGATCCCGGACGGGCCGCAGTGGGTTCTCGAGACCTGGAGCAACCGGAACGACGCGTTCCAGTTCATCCGGATCGAGGACACCGCATACGACCGGACGAACCCGAAGGTCGTCTACCTGGCCGACAGCGGTGAGCCTCGCGCGCTCCCGGATGCGGCCACGGGCCGGCTCCGCCGCGGGCCCTCGGGGACCGAGGGTCCGTACCCGAACGGACGCATCTGGAAGCTGACGCTCGGCTCGAACCCGCTCGCGGGCGCGACGCTCGACATCCTGCCGGGAGCGAACTTCGATGCTCTCGGCTACCGGAACCCGGGTGCCGTGCATCAGCCCGACAACGTCGAGACGACGAGCGAGGGGCTCTACATCCAGGAGGACACGGGCTCACACAACGCGCAGTCGGCGTCCTTCCCGACAGCGACGAACGCGCGCGTGTGGCGCTACGGCCTGGCCACCGGCGGCCTGACGGTCGTCGCGGAGGTCAACCAGGCGGTGCCGGGCGCCCCCGCGCTGAATCGGGGATCGTGGGAGTCGAGCGGGATCGTCGACGTGTCGGCGGTCTTCGGCCCGGGCGCGTTCCTCGTCGACGTGCAGGCGCACGGCTGGGACGACACGCTGTCCGGAGGGAACGACGCCCCGGCAGTCCCCAAGCGGGAGCACGGGCAGCTCCTGCTGCTGCGCGCGCCGAACTCGTAGCGCGCGCGGTCAGGCAGTCTCGGTTGCGGGCGCCGTCTCCACGGCGCCCGCGCCGACCTGTGGCGGAGTCGCGCGCCGCGGGGCGCCGACGAGCGAGTGCAACCGGCCGACGAGCTCGAGGGTCTCCCCCGCCTCGACGAGCGCCCGAAGGGCGTCCAGCTCCTCCTCGAGCCAGGGCGCGTCGATCGGGGGGCGCGTCAGGAGCAGGATGGCCTCGTGGGCCGTCGGGGTGACGGTCTCGGTCTGGGCCCACAGCTCCTCGTGGAGCTTCTCCCCGGGGCGGGCCCCGACGAACTCGATCTCCACGTCCGTCCCCGGCTCCTTCCCGGACAGGCGGATCATCGTGTCGGCGAGGTCGACGATCCGGACGGGCTCGCCCATGTCGAGGACGTAGACGTGGCCGCGGCCTCCGATTGCGCCCGCCTGGATGACGAGCTGGACGGCCTCGGGGATCGTCATGAAGTAGCGCGTCATCTCCGGGTGCGTGACGGTGACCGGCCCGCCGCGCGCGATCTGCTTCCGGAAGATCGGGATCACGCTGCCCGACGACCCGAGGACGTTTCCGAAGCGGACTGCGCAGAAGCGCGTCCCCGTGTCCTCGCGATGCCCCCACGCCTCGACGATCCACTCGCAGAGTGCTTTCGACTGGCCCATGACCGTCTTGGCGTTCACGGCCTTGTCCGTGGACACGAGGACGAACCGCTCCGCGCCGAACTCGACCGCGACGTCTGCGACCGTCCTCGTCACGAGGGCGTTGTTGCGCACGGCCTCGAGCGGGTTCGCCTCCATCAGCGGCACGTGCTTGTAGGCGGCGGCGTGGAACACGACGCCTGGGCGGTACTTCTCGAAGACCTGGCGCATCTTCGCCGCGTTCCCCGCGTCGGCGAGCACGGCGGCGGTCGCGTGGAAGCCTCGCTCGTCCACGAGCTCGCGCTCGATCTCGAAGAGCCCCGGCTCGCCGTTGTCGACGAGGACAAGGCGTGTCGGGCCGACGCGTGCCAGCTGGCGGCAGAGCTCGGAGCCGATCGAGCCGCCCGCTCCGGTGACGAGGACGACCTGGCCGGTCACGTAGCCGGCGATCGCGTCGATGTCGACATCCACGGGCTCGCGGCCGAGGAGGTCCTCGACCTCGACGGGGCGGATCTGCCCCGCGAGGTTGTAGTCGCCGGCGATCAGCTCGGGAAGCCCGGGCAGCGTCTTCACGGGGACCCGTTCGGCGCGCGCGACTTCGACGATGCGCTCGCGGACCTCGCCCGCGGCGGACGGGATCGCGATCAGCAGCTCGTCCGGCCGCCGGTCGCGGAGGAGATGCCGGAGCTCGCGCGTCGTCCCGAGCACGCGGACGCCGTGGACGCGGAGGTTCTTCTTCCGCGGGTCGTCGTCGACGAGGCCGATCGGCGTGAAGCCGAGCGCCGGGTTCTTCTGCATCTCGCGCAGGATGAGCTGCGCGGCGTCACCGGCTCCGACGACGATCACCTCCTTGCCTCGCGCGACGATCGCGCCGGCGGACGGGCGCTCGATCAGCGTGCGAGCGAGGAAACGCGAGCCCGTGACGAAGGCGAGCAGGAGGAGCGCGTCGACGACCCAGATCCCGCGCGGGACCGAGGCCGGGTGGAAGTCGAGCAGGGTGAAGACGAGGAAGGTCGCGACGACCGCGACGAAGACCCCGCGCACGGCGCTCCACATGTCGCTCGTCGAGACGTATCGCCACCAGCGGTTGTAGAAGCCGAACGCGACGAAAACGGGGAGCGCGACCCCGACCACGAGGACGACGACGTCCCAGTCGAGGTAACGGTCGTAGTAGACCGGCCCCGTGTCGCCGTCGAAGCGCACGTACCAGGACAGGAGCCACGCGGCCGCGATCAGGAGCGCGTCGACGACGACCTGCCAGAGCCTGTGTCTCGTGACCGGCGACCGCATCGCTACGCGGGGACGCCGAGTGCCGTGCGCACGGTCTCGACGACTCGCTCCTGCTCCTCGGGGCCGATGCCGCCCCACATCGGAAGCGCGAGATTCTCGACCGCAGCCTGCTCGGTCTCGGGCAGCGAACCGCGCTTCCAACCGAGGTGCGCGAGGGCAGGCTGGAGGTGGAGCGGGATCGCGTAGTACGAGGCGGACGCGATGCCGGCGGCCGTGAGCGCGGCGGCGATCTCGGGCCGCTGCCGGGAGCGCACGACGTACATGTGGTACACGTGGCCCGGATCGTCGCGCGGCAGGTCGACGAGGTCGCCGAGGCCGAGGTCGGCGTACCGGGCGGCTGCCTCCCGCCTGGCCGCGTTCCAGCCCGTGAGGCAGGGCAGGAAGACGCGCAGCGCGGCGGCCTGGATCGCGTCGAGGCGGGAGTTCGTCCCGATCAGCTCGAACGTGACCTTGTCGCGAGACCCGTGGAAGCGGAGCATGCGCACGCGCTCCGCGACGTCGTCGTCGAGCGAGGCGACGAGGCCGCCGTCGCCGAGCGCGAACAGGTTCTTCGTCGGGAAGAAGCTGAACGTCGAGCAGATGCCGGTCGTCGCGACGCCGTCGGCGCCGAACGCCTGCGCGGCGTCCTCGACGAGCGGGAGCCCGAGCGCTGCGAGTTCCGAGAGCGGCGCCGGGCGGCCGAAGAGGTGGACCGCGACGATCGCCTTCGTGCGCGGCGTGATGCGCGCGCCGACGTCCTCGGGATCGAGGTTGAGCGAGGCCGGGTCGATGTCAGCGAACACCGGCGTGGCGCCGACGCGCGCGATCGCCTCGGCGGTCGCGAAGAACGTGAACGCGGGGCAGATCACCTCGTCGCCCGGTCCCACGCCGAGCGCCTCGAGCGTGAGGACGAGCGCGTCCGTCCCGTTGGCGACTCCGATCGCGTGCGGCACGCCGAGGAACGCCGCCGCCTCGTGCTCGAAGGCCTCGACCTCCGGCCCGAAGACGAAGCGGCCGGACTCGAGGACCGCGTCGAAGCGCGCCCGCAGCTCCGGGATCAGCGGCGTGTACTGCGCCTTGACGTCCACGAGCGGGATGGGTCGAGTCACGAGGGCGAGTGTAGCTTCGGCGGATCTGGACTCCCCGCACGACCCGGGAGGAGCGTGCGGGCCTCCTTCTTCGTTCCTCAGCCGCCCCGAGTCTCCTCGGCGAGGCGCCGGCGCCGCCGGACTCGCCGCAGGACGAGCCACACGACCGCAGCCACGATTGCGGCGCCCACGAGGTAGTCGAGGTAGCGGAAGGCGTGGTGGAAGTCCTCCCAGTTGTCGCCGGCGACGTACCCGGCTCCGGCGAACGCGAAGCACCAGATCGCCGAGCCGGCGAGCGTCAGCAGCGTGTAGCGGACGAAGCGTGCTTCGAGCACACCCGCGGGGACCGAGACGAACGAGCGGACGACCGGCGTGAGGCGCCCGAGGAAGACCGCCCAGTCCTCCCAGCGCTGGAACCAGCGCTCGGCCCGATCGAGCTTCTCCACGTCCAGGTGGAGCCAGCGCCCGTGGCGCTCGAGGTACGGGCGGCCTCCGTACAGCCCGATCGCCCAGCCCATCACCGAGCCGATCGTGTATCCGATCGTCCCGGCGAGCGCGATCGCGAGGTACGCGGGGAGACCCTCCTCGATCGTGCGTCCGAAGAGCACGACGTCCTGGTCCGCGAACGCGCCTGCGGCGAGCGCGCCGCCGTAGACCATGACGAGCTCGCTCGCGGCCGGGAACACCGCGTCCACGAGCATCAGCGCGAACACGGCGTACAGGCCGTAGTCACCGATCGCGGAGGTGACGACCTCCGTGACCCCGCTCAGGATCGACGCGACGAGCACGCGGAGACTGTAGTCGGGCGCCCTGCTACCGCTTCGGCCTCGCCGTGCGACGAACCGTGAGCGGCCCGCTCAGGTCGACGGTCCCGACCTCGTTCGTCGCCGTGACCCGGACGACGTACCGGCCGCCGGCGGCGAGCTTCCCGCTCGGGAGCCTGCCGTTCCAGGCGACCGCCGGCGTCCCCGGCTCGAACCGTCGCGCCGCGACCGTGCGGATCAGGACTCCCTCCGGCGTCTCGACCATGACGCGGACGCGCGCGGCCCGGGACTGAGTCCAGCCGATCGTCGCGCTCCCCCCGGCGGGCGGGAGAACGAGGCGCGCCGGCGCGATCCGCAGGAACCCGAGCGTCGAGTTCACCCAGAACCGGCGCGTCGCCGACGACGGCAGGCCCTGGTCGTCGGTCGCGGAGACGGTCAGCGTCCAGCGCCCCTCCGCGGGCGGCGCCGGCTCGGTGGGCGGCACGGGCGGGGCTGCCGTGGGCGGGGGGAAGGCGACCGCGTAGCTCCCGGGCTCGCGGGGGAGGCTCTCCTCGGATCCGATCGAGCCGTCGGGAGCCGTCAGCGTCGTCGTCACCGTCGACGGGCGGACGACCTTGAACGAGAGCCGCTGCTCCTCGGCCGCGCCGTCCCCGTTCGGCGAGACGACCTCCTCCGCCGGCGGTGCGAGGTAGACGCCGAAGTACTGCAGCATGAGCGCCGTCGAGATCGCCCGCTCGCTGCCCGCAGAGGGTCGGTTGAGGAGGGCGCCCTCGAACGCGAGCGTCGAGGATCCCCCGCTGTCGAGGCCCATGCCGGCCACGGCTCCGAGCCGGACGAGCGTCTGCGCCATCTCGAAGGTGGTCATGCCGACCGAGTAGCCGGCCTGGCGACCGTCCACGACGACGAGGACGATCCTGCCGTCGGCGAGCTGGCCGACCGCGCTGCGCGGGTTCCGGGGCGCGATCTGCGAGGTCGTGAAGGCCTCGTTCGAGCGGTAGACCGGCCTGCGCTCACGGACGAGGACGGGCCCGCCGCCGATCGCGTCGGCGACCGCGGTCCAGTCCGGCTGCAGGATGAGCCGGTACACGACCGTAGCGCCGATCTGGGCTTCGGCGAGCAGGCTCGTCGCCGCGGTCCCGCGCGCGAGGAGGACGGAGGTCCCGGCTGCGAGCGGCGCAGCGCCGCCGCGAACGACGTTCGCGACCGGGGCGGAGAGGTCCACGTTGGGCGTCGCGGCCGGGGCGGGTGCGAGGACGACGGCGACGCCGTCCGGATAGCTGGGCGTCCGGCGGCCCCAATCGGGCGTGAAGAGCGAGATCCCGTTCTTCGTCGGCTCCTTGTTGAGCCGGTTCAGCGTGCGCCGCTGCCCCGTGCCGCGCCAGGTCCCGAAGTACCGCACCCGGCGCACGTCGAGGAGGCCGTCGAGCGTGACGCCCGCGCTCGAGCGGTTGGGGTTCGGTGCGTTCGAGAGGATCCCGTCGCGCAGGAGGATCCCGCTCGGCCGCCCGTCGGCGAGCGCGAAGAGGTCCCCGTTGACCCCCACCGACGTCGCCTGGGTCGAGAGCCGCCGCTGCATCGCGGTCAGCGTCTCCCGCCCGGTGATCGTCTCGTTGGAGAGCACGGGGCGCAGCCGGTAGAGCCCCACCGGCCGAGGGCCTCGGACGATGTGGATCGCGACCGGCCCGTGCGGCGTGAACTGGACACCGGTCTCGTACGTGACTCCCGGCAGGAGCTGCGTCGGCTGGGCGGAGGCGACGCCGGCGAGCGCGAGGCTCGACGCGGCGACCACGGCGGCGAGGACGGCGAGGCGGAGCACGGCCCGGTCGAGGGTACCCGAACCCGAAACGCCGATTTGCAGGGTCTTACAGGACCCGAACAGCGGCGGCACGGGGCCGGCTGCCCGTCTAGGCGAAGACCTCGACCTCGCGGTACAGCGTGTCGCGCTGCACCGGGATCTTCCCGAGCGAGCGGATCAGGTGGACGAGCTCGTCCGTCGTCGTCCGATGGGTCGTGCCGGCCGCCGACACGACGTTCTCCTCGATCATCACCGAGCCCATGTCGTCGGCGCCGAACGAGAGCGCGACCTGACCGACCTTCATCCCCTGCGTCACCCACGAGGACTGGATGTGCGGGACGTTGTCGAGATAGATGCGCGAGACCGCCTGCGTCAGGAGGTAGTCGAACGAGGTCGGGCGAGTCTCCTCGGGCACGAGGTCGTCCAGGCGGTTCCCGTCCCGCTGGAAGGTCCACGAGATGAACGCGCGGAAGCCGCGCGTCTCGTCCTGGAGGTCGCGGATCCGCCGCATGTGCTCGACCCGCTCCTCGAGCGTCTCGACGTGCCCGTACATCATCGTCGCCGTCGTCGACATGCCCAGGCGCTGCGCCTGCCGCATCACCTCGAGCCACTCGTCGGACTTCGTCTTCTTCGGCGCGATGATCGCGCGGACGCGGTCGACGAGGATCTCGGCACCGCCGCCCGGAACCGAGTCGAGCCCCGCGTCGCGCAGGCGCGAGAGGGTCTCCGGAATCGTGAGCCTCGAGCGTCGCGACACGTGCTGGATCTCCGGCGGCGAGAGGGCGTGGAGGTGGATGCGGTAGCGCGCCTTGATCGACCGGAAGAGGTCCTCGTAGTACTCGATCCCGAGATCCGGGTGGTGCCCGCCCTGCATGAGGAGGCCGGTGCCGCCGAGGGCGAGCGTCTCCTCGATCTTCTTGAAGATGACCGGCTTCGGGAGCAGGTACGCCTCGCGCTGGTCTCCCGGCCGGCGGTAGAAGGCGCAGAAGTCGCAGTCCGTGACGCAGACGTTCGTGTAGTTGAGGTTCCGGTCGACGATGAACGTGACCCGGGAGGGGTCGTTCAGTCGGTTCCGGACTTCGTTCGCCACCCGCCCGACCGCGACGAGGTCGCGCGAGCGGAGGAGGGCGACGGCGTCCTCGTCGGAGATGCGCTCGCCGCCGAGCGCCTTCTCGAGCACCTCGTCGACCGAGAGCTGCGGCTCGGCCAGCGCCGTCATGCCGGGACCTCCTCCCGGACGAACCGGAGCTCCGGGACGTGCGCGAGCTCTCCGGCGTCGCGCGCCATCTCGAGGAACGTGTACAGGCCGGCTCGCTCGCGCGGCCCGAAGCTGTACCGGAGCTTCTCGAAGTAGCGCGCGAGGAAGCCGGGCGGGTAGCCGTACGTCTGGCTCGCCTGCTGCGCGAGCCGCTCGGGCTCCGACCGCGCGAGCCGCACGGAGGCGACGAGCGCGTGCTCGAGGTCGAGCAGGCCCTCCGCCACGGGCTCCGGGGCGGCCCAGACGGCGAAGACCATCGGCAAGCCGGTGCGCTCGAGCCAGAGCCGGCCGAGGTCGAAGTGCGGGGTGGGATCCTCGAACGCGCTCCGGAGCGCGGCGTCGCCGATGAGGAGGGTCGCGTCGGCGTCGATCCCGAGCGGCAGGATCTCCGCCTTCGGCAGGAGGACGCGCACGAGCACGACCGAGGTCGCGCTCTCCGGCGTCACGGCGACCGAGCGCACCTGGCCGAAGGGCATGCGCGTCACCAGCTGGATCGAGTCGACCGCGCCCTCCGAGGAGACGCACAGCCGCGGCAGGATGCGGAGCCGGTCCGCGTTCCGCGCGTACTCGATCGAGGGGATCGGCGCGATGTCGAGCTCGCCCTCGAGCAGCATCCGGCTGAGGTCCGTCGGCACGCCCGCGACCTCCTCGACCTCCGCCTCCAGCCCGTGGAAGACGGGCGCCATGTTCACGTAGGAGATGCGGCCGAGACGGATCATCGCCCGCCTCCGCGCCGGCGCCAGACGAGGACTCCCGCGGCGACTGCGACGATCGCGCCCCAGAGCACGAAGGCCGGGACGTTCACGTCGAACCCCGAGTCGCCCGAGGCGTAGACGACCGCCGCGAACGCGAGCGAGAGGACGATGATCCCGCCGGCCAGCAACCCGAGGGCGTAGACGACCACGACCCAGATCGGCGTCCCGCCGGTCTCGACGGGCTCCTTCGGCTTCGCGAAGCGGCTCACGGTGACACCCGCTCGAAGAACGTGACGTCGACTGCAGAGGCCGCGTCGCGCACCGGCGTCGCGGGGCTCGTCTGGCTCAGAGCGACCATCGTCGAAGCTCGTTGTAGAGCGTGTCCCGCTGCACCGGGATGCGGCCGGCTTCGCGGACGAAACGGACGAGCTCGTCGATCTTCTGCTCCGTCTCCGTGCGCGCGCCAGCCGCGTGGAAGATCTCCTCGCGGACGACCGTCCCCTGGACGTCGTTCGCCCCGAAGTGGAGCGCGACCGCCGCGAGGGGCATCCCCATCATGATCCAGTAGGCCTTCACGTTCGGGACGTTGTCGAGCATCAGGCGCGAGAACGCGAGCATCTTCAGGTCGTCGCCGCCGGTCGTGTGCCGCCAGCCGCGACGCTCGAAGACGGTGTTCTCCGGGTGGAAGGCGAGCGGGATGAAGGCGAGGAAACCGCCGGTGCGGTCCTGCTGGTCGCGGAGCCGGAGGACGTGGTCGACCCGCTCCTCGTACGTCTCCACGTGCCCGTAGAGCATCGTGCAGTGGGTCGGGATGCCGAGCCGGTGCGCGGTGTCGTGGACGTGGAACCAGACGTCCGGGTGCTCCTTGCCCGGAGCGACGAGCCGCCGCACGCGCTCTGCGAAGACCTCCGCGCCTCCGCCCGGGAGCGAGCCGAGCCCCGCGTCCTTCAGCTCGCGCAGGACGTCCTCGTGCGTGAGCCCGGAGAGGGTCGTCATGTGGTGGATCTCCGAGGCCGTGTAGCACTTGAGGTGCACGTCCGGCAGCGCGTGGTGCAACGACGCGATCGTGTCCCGGTAGAACGCGAAGTCCACGTGCGGGTTCTCGCCGTTCACCATGTGGATCTCTGTGAACCCGGTGACCTCGCGCTGGCTGAGCACGTCCTCGACGAGCTCGTCCGCGGTGATCGTGTAGGCCTGCGGCTGCTTCTGCGTGGCGGCAAAGGCGCAGAACTTGCACTTCACGCGGCATACGTTCGTCTGGTTCACGTACAGGTTCTGGACGAAGTAGACCTCGTCCGTCCCACCGCGGAGCCGCCGCGCGCGGTCGGCGAGCTCGCCGAGCGCCAGCAGGTCGTCGGACTCGAGGATGGCGAGCCCGTCCTCGAAGCCGAGGCGCTCTCCGGCTTCGACCTTCTCCTGGACCGGCTCCAGGGTGTTCGGTGCCAGAACGGCGATCAGAAGCTCCTCTCCACGACGGCCCGGGTCAGCGCCTCGAGCTCCTCGCGCCGTCCGGCGCCGTCGAGACAGGCCCTCGCCCGCGAAGCGTAGTCGAGCGCCAGCTGCCGGGAACGCTCGAGCGCGCCCGTGGCCGCGACCCTGACGAGGACCCCGTCGAGCGCGCCGCCGGCGAGCGCATCGCTCACCACGGGGTCCTCGCGGGCGGCGAGCAGGAGCGGCAGCGTGGGAGTCCCGTCGCGCAGGTCGGTGCCCGGCACCTTGCCGGTCTCGATCGTCTCACCGGTGCAGTCGAGGACGTCGTCGGCGATCTGGAACGCGATCCCGAGCAGGAGCCCGTACTCGCCGTTGCCTCCCGCGAGCGTGCACGCCGCTTCGAAGAGCTTCCCCGTCTTCAACGCGCAGCGGTCGAGGTAGCCGTCGATCGAGGTCGTGGGGTCGTGTCGCTGCGTGCGCTGGAGCGCCTCGCCGCGCGCGAGGGCGAGCGACGCCTCGGCGAGCGTCGTCACGGTCCCCGGGTCCTGCTCCGCCGCCAGGACGGCGAATGCGCGCGCGAAGAGGTAGTCGCCGGCGGCCTTCGCCGCCGCGTCCCCGTGCGCGCTCCAGGCGGACGCACGCCCGCGGCGGACCGCCGCGCCGTCGATCAGGTCGTCGTGCACGAGGGTCGCCATGTGCACGAGCTCGACCGCGACGCCGGCGGCGACGGGTGGCTCCGCTCCGCGCGCACCGGAGAGGAACGCGAGCGCCGGACGGAGCCGTTTGCCGCCCGCGGCGAGCGCACCCGCGCCGACGGTCGCGACGAGCCCCGGGTGAGCCGAGACCGACTCCTCCAGCCGCCGCTCGACCTCGTCCAGGAAGTCCTCGAGCCCCGACGCGGAGCGGACGGTCTCGAGGGCGCTCACTTACGCGCCCCCGTGTGCAGGGCGACGCTCCCGCCGCCGAGAAGGTCGAAGCGCACCTCGGCGAAGCCCGCTCGCTCGAGGAGCGCGGACAGGTCCTCCGGAGTCGGGAAGCGACGCACGCTCGCCGGGAGGTACGTGTACGCCTTGCCGCCCGGGAGCACCTTCCCCGCGAACGGGACGAGCACGTCGAACCAGAGTCGGAAGAACGGGCGCAGGAGCCCGCGCGGCCGCGTGATCTCGAGGACCGCGACCCTCCCGCCCGGCCGGAGCACCCGTCGGAGCTCGCGCAGCCCGCCCTCGAGGTCCACCAGGTTGCGGACGCCGAAGCCGACGGTCGCCGCGTCGAACTCGCCGTCCGCGAACGGCAGCGCCAGCGCGTCCCCCTGCACCCACTCGATCGTGCCGGACTTGCGCCGTGCGCGCTCCAGCATGCGCTCCGAGAAGTCGAGGCCCACGACGCGCCCGCCGCGCCGCTCCGCCTCGAGCGCGAGGTCGCCGGTCCCGCAGCAGACGTCGAGCACGCGATCCCCGGGCCAGACGACCTGCGCGGCCGCGCGGCGCCGCCAGCGACCGTCGAGCCCGGCCGTCATCAGGCGGTTCATCACGTCGTACACGGGAGCAATGCGGTCGAACATCCCGCGGACGGCCTCGGGCTCGAGCGTTCCGGCTTCGTAGGTCACGTGTCCCCCCACCGCGCGACGAGCGCGTTGTCGATCCCGATCTGGTCGAGGCAGCGGGCGACGAGGAAGTCGACGAGGTCGTCGATCGTCTCGGGCCCGTGGTAGAAGCCGGGCGCCGCGAACAGGATCACCGCCCCCGCGTCGTTCAGCGTCGCGAGGCCTCGCAGGTGGATCGAGGAAAGCGGCGTCTCGCGCGGCACGAGGACGAGCTTTCGGCGCTCCTTGAGCGCGACCGAGGCGGCGCGGTGGATGACGTTCTGCATGGCCCCGGCGGCCAGCGTGCCCACCGTCGCCATCGAGCAGGGGCAGATCACGTACGCGTCGACCTTCGCCGAGCCGCTCGCGTACGGGCTGCGAAAGTCGTTCTCGCCGTAGACCGTGACCTGCTCCGCGGCCGCGCCGACGAACCGCTCGAGCACCTCCTCGCGTGGCAGCGCGGGGTCGCCGTACAGCTCCGTCGCAAGCACCTCGATGCCCGAGCGCGAGGCGACGAGGCCGACCTCGCAGTCGACTGCCGCGAGCGCGCGCACGAGACGCTCGGCGTAGGGGGCGCCGGACGCGCCGGTGACGCCGAGGAAGACCCGCACCGCCGGAGCCTACCCCGCGCGTCGAAAGTCGATGGCAGGCGGCCGCGAAGCGGACGTCTTCAGGGTGTTCGCGCGGTCGGAGTCCGCGCTAGCGGAGTCCGACCTTGCGCACTATCCTGCCCCGTCACTCGCGGCGAGGAACGCCCCGAGCGCGTCGAGGTTCTCCTGCCCGAGGTACGAGTACGAGCCCATCACCGTGTTCCCGAACTGCGCGGGGTTCGAGAGGTACTGGACGAAGTAGGCGGCGTCGTTCGTCTGGCCGATCTCCGTCAGGTCGGGGGCCCCGAGGTTGCCCGCCCCCTGCCCCATGTACGTGTGGCACTGGAGGCAGCCAGTCCTGGCGAAGAGCTCCGCCCCTTGCACCGCCTGCGGGTCGTCGGCGAACCCCTGCTCCTCCGCCCACTCGGGCACGAGCACGACGAGCTCGGAGCCGAGGGCCTCGGTCGCCGTCGCGCCCTTGTAGGTGAGGACGGCCATCGAGATGATCGTGAGCACCGCCGCCACCATCGCGACCGGCCTCCGTGACGGCCTGCGCTCGCGCCGCCGGTCGTAGAACGGCAGCCCGATGAGGAGGATGAGCAGGATCGTCGGGATCCCGACCGTCGCGATGAACACCGTCTCCGGCCACTCGAAGATCCGGAGCAGGTAGAAGAGGAAGTAGAAGTACCAGTCCGGGCGTGGGACGAAGTCCGTCGTCCCAGGTTCCGCCGGCTCCGTGTACCAGGGGCCGAGGATCCCGGCCTCGACCCCGTCGGCGTCGAGGTACCAGATGCAGGCGAGTGCGACGATAACGGACACGACGACGAGCGACATGACCGTGTCGGCCAGGATCGCGTGCGGGAAGAAGGACTTGCCCTCCTTCTTGACGTCGGCCTTGTAGCGGTCGAAGTCCCCCCGGTTGAGGTCGCCGCGGTCGCGCGCCACTACTGCTGCCCTCCCGAGGTGTCGCGCACGAGGCCGGCGCGGGCGCCTGCCGGAGCGTCCAGGCCGCGCTCGCGGCCGGCGGCCTCACGTGACCATGGCGGCGAGACGACGCCGAGCCGGGTCACGAGGTAGATGTGGACGAAGATCAAGCCGATGATCGCGCCCGGCAGCACGAGCATGTGCAGCGCGTACCACTTCGCGAGCGTGTCCGCCCCGATCTCCGGGCCGCTCGCGAGGAACTGTGCGAGCCACGGGCCCGCGAAGGGCGCGGTGCCGTTCAGGTTGATGCCGACGACGGTCGCCCAGTACGCCGTCTGGTCCCAGGGCAGCAGATAGCCGGTGAATCCCATGAGCATCCCGGTCGCGAGCAGCAGCACGCCGGTGATCCAGGTGAGCTCACGCGGGTACTTGTAGGCGCCGAAGAGGAACACGCGCCCCATGTGCATGAAGAGGAGGATCACGAAGACGCTCGCGCCCCAGCGGTGCATCCCGCGGACGAGCCACCCGAGCGTCAGGTCGTTCGTTATGTGCTCGATCGAGGAGTACGCGATCGGCTTGCCCGTGGTCGGGTCGATCGCGGACGACGGCTGGTAGTACATCGCGAGAATGACACCGGTGAGCGTCTGGACGATGAACGCGGTCAGGGTCGCCGAGCCGAGCGTCTGCGCCCAGCTGATGTCACGCGGCACCTTGCGGAAGAGAAACCACTTCGTGCCCGTGACCGCCAGCGTGCGGTCGTCGATCCAGTCGAGCGGCGCGAGGATGGCGGTGTCGACCAGCGTTTGGCGCTTCGACTTCGCGGCCACGCGCTACCCCGTCACCTGGCTCGGGACGATCGGGTAGAGCCACGCCTCGACCCCGTCGACGTGAGTGCCGGGCACCGACCACGGGTACCTCGAGATCGTCGCGGTCGCGCCCGTCCCGCTGACATTGCCGACCGCGAACAGCTCGCCGAGCACGAGGCGGCCGTCCTCGATCGAGAACGAGTACCGGTCGAGCGAGCGCACGGGCGGGCCAGCCGTCCGGTTGCCTTCGGAGTTGTACTGGCCACCGTGACAGGGGCAGCCGAAGGACTGGGCGAGCACGGGCCGGAGCTCGACGCCACCCTCGACCTCCTTCCGCGCCTCCTCGTCGATCGGCCCGTTCGGCTGCACGGGGCAGCCGAGGTGCACGCAGCGGCTGTACAGGATCGTGAAGCTCGGCTCGTTCTGCTCCGTCGTCCCGTTGTTGCGGACGAACACCGTTCTCCGCGTGACCTCGCCCTGGCTCGGGTTCGCGAGGTAGGTCGCGATCACGTACTCGCCCTCGGGGAAGTTCTCGAGCGGCCCGAGGTCGACGTCGTCCTCCTCGACGTTCGTGAACGACGGGAGGACCATGAAGCCGAGCACCGGCACCGTGACGACGGCGCCGATCGCCGCGCCGAGCCCGAGAGCCGTCGCCTCGAGGAAGCGGGAGCGCGTGTACGCGGGGAGCGGGGCCTCGGCCGCCGGCGGGGGCGTGCTCGCGGCCGCCACGCCGGCGACGGCGCGCGTCTCGGGCGGGACCTCGGGGACCTCACCCCGGACGTCACGCGTGACGTCGCGCGCCCAGAGGAGCCCGAACACGACGGCGAGCACCGCGCCGATCGCGGCGACGATCCAGCTGATGACGAGCCCGAGCAGGAGGCAGGCGACCCCTACGGCGAAGCCGATCGGCCAGAGGCTCGGCCCGGGAAGGTGCGGAGTGTCGTGACCGGATTCGCTCAAGACGACTGCCGGGATTCAATCGCTCGGCCGCCGCGCCTGTCAACGACGTGACGACTGTCGCAACGCGGCGGATTCTGCACGTTGCGGAAGACGCGTGCCTCAGGTGATGTCGTAGTCCTCCCAGCGGCGGGAGACGAGCTCGCGTATCTCGTCGCTCATGACGATCTCCTCGGGCCACGGCCGCGCGTCCTCCTCGGGGAGCTTGTGCGTCGCGTCGATGCCGAGCTTGCCTCCGTAGAACTGCCGACCGGGCGCGTGGTCGAGGTGGTCGAGCGGCCCTTCGCTGATGAGGACGTCGCGCTTCGGGTCGACGTTGGCAGTGACGCGGAAGAAGACGTCCGCGTAGTCGTGCACGTCGACGTGCTCGTCGACGACCACGATCGACTTCGAGAGCGAGAGCATCCCGAGGCCCCAGAGGGCATGCATGACCTTCTGCGCGTGTCCGGGGAAGGCCTTCCGGATCGAGACGATCACGCAGTTGTGGAAAGCGCCCGCGACCGGGAGGTCGTAGTCGACGATCTCGGGCAGCGTCATCCGCACCGCCGGCAGGAAGATCCGCTCGGTCGCCTTCCCGAGCCAGGCGTCCTCCGCCGGCGGCTTGCCGACGACGATCGACGCGTACACCGCGTCCCGGCGCATCGTCATCGCGGAGAGGCGGAAGATCGGGAACGGCTCGGCGTGCGAGTAGTAGCCCGTGTGGTCACCGAACGGCCCCTCGATCCCGGTGTCGTCCTTCGCGACCCAGCCCTCGAGCACGATCTCGGCGTTCGCGGGAACCTCGAGATCGACGGTCTTGCACTTGACGAGCTCGACCGGCTCGCCGCGCAGGAAGCCCGCGAGCATCAGCTCGTCGAGGTGCTTGGGGAGAGGGGCGCTCGCCGAGTACGCAGTGACGGGATCGAGCCCGATCGCGACCGCGACCGGGATCCGGCCGTCCTCGGCGGCGAGGAGGTCCGCACGGCCGTCCTTGTGCATCTGCCAGTGCATGAACGTCGAGCTCCGGTCGATGACCTGCATCCGGTACATGCCGACGTTGCGCGTGCCCGACTTCGGGTCTTCGGTGATCACGGCCGGGAGGGTGATGAACGGCGCGGGGTCGCCCGGCCAGCAGCGCTGGACCGGGAGGAGCGCCAGGTCGACCGCTTCGCCCTCGAGCACGATCTCCTGGCACGGTCCTTTCGACACCGTCTTCGGTCTCGAGTCCGCGATCGACTTCAGCTTCAGGAGGCCCTTCACCTTCTCGCGGAGGCCCTCCGGCGGCTGCATCTCGAGGACGTCCCCCAGCTTCGCGGCCACGTCGTCGAGCCGCTCGACCCCGAACGCCAGGCACATCCGCCTCTCGGTCCCGAACTGGTTGATGAAGAGCGGGAGCCCGGAGCCCTTCGCGTTCTCGAAGAGGAGCGCCGGTCCGCCCGCCTTGACGACCCGGTCGACGACCTCGGTGATCTCGAGGTCGGGGTCGACCTCGGCGGAGACGCGCTGCAGCTCGCCCTCGCGCTCGAGGAGCGCGATCCACTCGCGGAGGTCCTTCGGCGGCGGCACCGAGGGTCAGTCTATGGAGGCGAGCGCGTACTCGACCGCGTCGTCGAGCGCCATCGAGCGTTCATCGGCAAGCGCCCGCAGGTACTCGTTCTCGCCGACCGCGCTCACAACCTGCTGAACGATCTCGGCGCGAACCTCAACTTCAAGCCGTTCTGGGGTGTCGCCGATGCGATCTCGAAGCACCTCCGCGAAGGCGAGGAGCTTCGCCGCAAGCCGCGGCTGATCCTCTTCGCACGCGAGTGCCGCAAGAATGAAGAATCCGTCCACCTGCGAAGGGAGATTCCCGGCTTCGTGTGCGAGGGCGAGTCCCTCCTTGGCTGCATTCACGGCCTCGTCCGGCTTCTCCAGCGAGCGGAGGCAACGCGCGAGGTTGAGGAGTTCAAGGGGCGCCTCGTCGAGAGCCCCGAGCTCGCGAGAGATTTCGAGCGCATCGCGGAAAAGCCTCGCCGCGCTCGCGATGTCGCCGCTGGCCTCGGCTATCACACCCAGGTTGTTGGTTGCGATTCCGACCATTCGACGGTCGCCGGCACCGCGCGCCAAGCGAATCGCTTCTTCCTGATGCTCGGTGGCCGAGCGAAGGTCGTCAGCCTCGCCCGCGCAGAGCCCGAGGAAGATGTGCGGCCAAATCGCTTGCTCGGGAACTTCGAGCTTGTTGGCGATCGCAAGACTCTCATCCGCGTAGGCCGTCGCAGCCCCGAGATCTCCGGCGCGGTAGGCGAACATCGCACCCGCAGTCAGCACCTTCGCGGTTCGCAGTGTCGCTTCTGCACGGCCACGAGCGAGCGCGGACTCAACCCATCGGAGGCCTTCGGTCGGTTGGCCGCGATACCACCAGAACGGCCAGCTGCGGCCGATGAGATCGCTTTGCGCTTCGAGGTCACCCGAGAGCTCTGCCCAGGCGAGTGCCGCCCGATAATTGTCCAGCTCGCTCGAAAATGCGCTCCGATACGCGTCCGACGCGAAGGTCGCCTCCAGCCGCGAGGCGAGTTCGAGGATGTAATGGAGGTGGCGGGCCCTGATGTCCTCCATGCGACCCGACGAACCCAGCCTCTCCTCAGCGTGCTCGCGGATGGTCTCGAGCATCCAATAGCGCTTGGCGGAGAAGCGAACGAGGCTCTTCTCGATGAGCGACTGCAGCGCGTCGAGGTTCGCGTCACAGACCTCCTCGGCCGCCTCGAGCGTGCAGCCGCCGGCGAAGACGGAGAGCCGGGCGAAAAGCTGTTGCTCCGCGTCCAAGAGGAGGTCGTAGCTCCATTCGATCGTCGCCCTGAGCGTCTGCTGGCGGGGGTCGGCGTCGCGGCCGCCCTTGAGGAGGTCGAGACGCTGTGAGAGGCGCTCGAGGATCTGCTCCGGAGAGAGCGCCTTCGTGCGGGCAGCGGCAAGCTCGACCGCGAGCGGGAGCGAGTCGAGGCGGGCGCAGAGCTCCGCGATCTCGTCGGAGGGCTCGAGCCGGGAGCGCTCGCAGAAGAGGGCGACAGCCTCGGGCTCGGCGAGGGGAGGGACCGGGTACTCGACCTCGCCCTGGACGCGAAGCAGCTCACGGCTCGTGACGAGCAGGTTGAGGTTGGGACACGCGGTGAGGAGCGCCGAGAGCTCGGAGGCGGCGTCGATCACCTGCTCCAGGTTGTCGAGGAGGAGCAGCATCTCCCGGTCACCGATGTGCTCGGCGAGGCCGTCCTTGGCGCCGATTGTCTGGGCGATCGTCTCCGCGACGAGCGCCGGGTCGCGGAGGGAAGCGAGGCCGACCCAGAAGACGCCCGCTCCGTACTGCGGCACGAGCGTCGAGGCAGCTTCCAGGGCGAGCCGCGTCTTACCGGTGCCGCCGGGGCCGGCGAGGGTGACAAGGCGTGCTCCCTGCTCGATGCAGGCGAGCACCTCGGCGAGCTCCTGCTCACGGCCGACGAAGGAGCTCGCCGGGCGCGGCAGGTTCGTGTTCGAGATCGTCTTGAGCGGCGGGAAGCTCGCCTCGCCGAGCTGGAAGATGGGCACCGCCTCCTCGATGTCCTTGAGCCGGTGCTCGCCGAGGTCGGTGAGGCCGTCGGAGACGAGCTCCGCCGTCGCCGACGAGACGACGACCTGGCCTCCGTGGCCCGAGGAGGCGACGCGCGCAGCGAAGTGGACGTCGTCGCCGACGTAGCCCTCGTCGGTGAGGAGCGGCGTGCCGGTGTGCAGGCCGACCCGGACCTGGATCGGGCCGGAGGCGAGCCTCTCGATGAAGGCACTCGCTGCCGCAACCGCTCCCGGGGCGCTCGGGAAGGCGAAGAAGAAGGCGTCGCCCTGCGTGTCGACCTCGACCCCGCGCTGCGCCGTGCAGGCCTCCCGAATCACCCGGCGGTGCTCGGCGAGGGCTTCCGCATACCCTTCGGCGCCGAGCTCGTGCAGGAGCTTCGTCGAGCCCTCGACGTCGGTGAAGAGAAAGGTGACGGTGCCGCTCGGCAGGTCGGGCCGCATGCGACCCGATGATCGGTGAATCAGGCCCGACGGTCTAGGGGCCGGTCGCGACGCGGGGCGGCTACCCGCGGTGGCGGCGGTGCCTGGACCACTCGTACAGGTCGCCGAGCACCGCGACCGCGAGGAACACGAGTCCCACGACGAGCATCGACAGGATGACGTTCCTGCCCTCTTCGGCAGCGTTGGCCAGGACCGGTGCGAGCACGCTCATCAAGGACGCGACTCTAACCGACGAGCCGGGCGTGCGCGGCGAGCGCCTCGTCGACGGCGGCGGCGCCGGCGGCCTCACGCGCGAGACGCTCGAGCCCACCGGGGTCGCCGTTGAGGCGGAGCGCCGCCCGCGCCGAGTCCAGAGCACCCCGGCCGAGGAGCGCCGAGGTCGCTGCCCACGCGGCCCCGTCGCCGTCTCGCCCGTCGGCGCGCGCCTGGGCGCACAGGGAGATCAGCTCGGCGAGGTCGGCGACGGCGTCGACGTCGCCGCCACGCGCCACCCGCACGAGCCCGTGCGCGTACAGGTAGTCGCCGAGGAGGAGCGCCGCGTCCGCGTCCGGCGGCGAGAAGAGCCTCGAGCGACCGTAGTGGAGCAGGTAGCCCTCGTAGATCGTCTCGAGCCCGGTTGCCTCGGTGGGCGGGCCGAGCGTCGAGAAGACGGCCTCCCGCGCCTGCCGCTCACGCGGGAGGAGCGCCTCGGCCCAGAGGGTGCTCTCGGCCGAAGCGGCGTCGGCGATCTCGTTCCACACGGGAGCGAGAGACTAGCCCGAGCCGCTCGCTGCTCTCGGCGGCTCCACCTTCGGTGGCTCGAGCTCCACCTCCACCGGGACGTCGGGAGCACCCTCGTCCCAGCGCTCGAGCCGCACCCGCGTGCGGAAGAACTCCCAGATCGCCCGCAGTCCGGCCATCGTGGGCAGGGCGACGAGGACGCCGGCGATGCCGTACAGCTCGCCGCCCGCGAGGAGACCGAAGATCACGAGCAGGGGGTGGAGCCGGAGCGCGCTCGCCATCACGTTCGGGACGACGACGTGTCCCTCGACCTGGTAGATGAAGAGGAAGAGAAGCGCGACCCAGACGACGCTGACCGGGTCGACGAGGAGGGCGTAGATCGCCGGCGGCACAGCCGAGAGCCACGGCCCGATATAGGGGACCACCTCGATGAAGGCGGTCCACAGCCCGAACAGGAGCGCGTACTCGTCCGCCCCCTCGACGAGACCTGTCTTGCCGAGGATCCACATCCCGACCCCTGCGCTCGTGCCGATGACGGTCGAGAGGATCGCCTGCCCCTTCACGTAGCCCCAGAGCGCACTCTCGATCTGCTGGGTCAGCGGGGGGCCGCCATGAGGTGGGAAGCGCGCGTCGATCGAGCGCTCGAGCCGCTGCATGTCGAGGAGCATGTAGATCGAGATGACGACGATGAGGATCAGCGAGAAGAGGAGCAGCACGACGGAGATCGCGGCCCCCTGGGCGAACTCGATCGCGTCCTGGGCGTAGCCGGAGATCTCCCCCGCGCTCAGCGAGTCGATGCTCTGGTCGAACCGCTCGCGGATCTGGATCCGCTCGAGGCCGTGGTCGTCGAGCCAGGCCTGCAGCCCGTCGATGTCGTCCTCGGCGGCCGTCTGGCCGGTCGAGGTCTCCTCGGTGACGTACTCGTCGATGCGATCGGACGCGTTGCGCGCCTGGTCGAAGGCGACGAGCCCGATGGCGACGAAGAGCGCGACGACCGCGGCGACGAAGACCGAGTACACGACGAGGACCGCGATGCTGCGCGGGAGCCGGATGCGCGTCAGGTCGCGGACGAGCGGGTTCAGGGTGAACGCGATCACCGAGGCGGTCAGGAAGAGGAAGAGGACGTGCCCGAGCGTCCTCGCGAGCAGGAACGCGAGCACGAAGAGCACGGGGAGGCCGACGAGCTGGATCCAGCGCGGGATCTGGATCGTCGGACCCGGGCCGCCGGCGGCCATCGCCGGATCCTAGATGACTGACCGGCAATTGATCGCCGCGCGGATGGTGGCCGAGACGCGTCGCCGGCTGGCGCCGCCCTCCCTCGCCCGTATTCCCGATGCGCGCTCGGTCGGGCGGCGTCCCCGGCTCGGTCTCGGCCATCCCCGCATCGACGACAATTACCGGTCAGTCATCCAGCGCGGCCCCCGCGGCCACGGTTCGCGCGGCTGACCAGCTTGCTACGGTCCGACGATGGCCGTCACGACGACGCCTCGGTCGCGGCACGCCGCTCGCCTGCGGGCGAGCCGCCGGCGCGCCCAGGCGCGCGCGCGTTGGGTCGCTCTCTCCGTCGTCGTGGGCGCGCTCGCGATCGTCACTCTCGCCCTCACGGCCTTCGGCGAGTCGAGCGCGAGCAGGACGCCGTCGGTCGAACGGGTCGCGCCGCCGCCCGTCAACGCCGCGCCGCCGGAAACCCAGGTGCTGACGACGGTCGGCAACCTGCGGGTGCAGTCGCCGGTCGCGCAGGGCGGCCTGACCGCCGTCGGCTTCCATGGATCCGAGGAGAACGCGCTCGTGCTCCAGCCCGTCGGGCCGCAGGCGAACGAGGGGCTGCTCGCGCGGCTCTGGCACCGCATCACCGGGTCCTCGCGCCGAGGTCGTGCGTGGTACCAGCTCGAGAGCGGAGCGCTCCGCACGCTCGACGCGGGCGCGGTGGCAGGAACGGACGTCTACTCGCCGGTCGACGGCACGGTCGTCGCGATCCGCGACCAGCTCGTCTCCGGGCGCGTCGTGGGAGCGGAGATCGAGCTCCGCCCGACCGCGGCGCCGTCGCTCGTCGTCGCGCTCGAGAACGTGCGCCCGGACCGGGCGCTGAGCGTCGGGGCGAACGTGGCCGCAGGCTCGTCGAAGCTCGGCAGGGTCGCCGACATCGCCCGCTTCGAGAAGCAGGCTCTCGCGCGGTTCGCACCGGACCGCGGCAACAACGTGTCCATCCAGGTGTACCCCTCGGCCAGCCTCGGCGTCCGCTAGAGCCGCGCTCTCGAGAGAACGAGCCCTGCGCATCCTGTTCATCGCGGACGTGGTCGGCACACCCGGACGGGAGGCCCTGGAGGCACGCCTTCCCGGCCTCCGCGAGGAGCTCGAGATCGACGCCTGCGTCGTGAACGGCGAGAACGTCGCCGACGGGGTCGGCATCACGCCGAGGCTCGCCGGCCGGCTCCTCGCCGCGGGCGCGGACGCGATCACGCTGGGCAACCACGCGTTCCGGCGGACGGAGATCGGCGAGTACCTGGCGAGCTCCGACCGCGTCGTCCGCCCCGCGAACGTCTCCCGCTCGTCGCCCGGTCGCGGCCTCGCGGTCGTCCCGACCTCGAACAACGCGCACCTCGCGGTCGTCAACGTCCTCGGGTCGCTCTTCCTGCATCCCGCGACCGCGATGTTCGAGGTGATCGACGAGCTCGTCACGGCGGCGGCCAGCGAGACCCCGCTCGTGCTCGTCGACGTCCACGCAGAGGCGACGAGCGAGAAGGTCGCGCTCGCCCGCTGGCTCGACGGGCGCGTGACGGCGGTCGTGGGGACGCACACGCACGTGCAGACCTCGGACGCGCACGTCCTCCCGCAGGGAACCGCCTTCATCACCGACGCGGGGATGACCGGTCCCCACGACTCCGTGATCGGTGTGGACTCCGAGCTCGCGATCCGGCGCATGCGCACGGGCCTCCCGGTGCGCTTCACGACCGCTCAGGGCGGCGTGCGGATCGAGGGCGCGGTGATCGAGTGCGACGACGCGACCGGGCGCTCCTCTTCGATCACGTCGCTCCGCATCCCGTTCCCCTGAGGAGGCTCGGGCAGAAGCAGCCAGAGGACGACGAACGGGAACACCCACGGGAGGTAGAGGTAGAACCAGTGGGTGAGAGAGAGCTGGAACGCGACGAGCACCGCGGCCGTCAGCGCCGCGAGCTCGACGGGGCCCTTCCGCCTCGGCACGAAAGCGACGAGCAGCGCGAGCGCGATCGCGAGCGCACCGAGCACGGGCTGGACGAACCCGAGGTCGGGGATCCCCCGTGCGTGGTACTGGCCCCAGCCCCAGAGCGAGAACGGCGAGTCGCGCCCGACCTGGTACCCGGCCGTCCGCTCCACGAACGTCCGCGCGGCGTCCCGCAGGCTCGGCTCGAGCAGGAGCACGCCGAACGCGACGGCCGTCGCCGCGAGGAAGCCGAGCGCGAAGCGGAGGGCCCGTCGCACCTCGAGCGTCGGGTAGCTCGCCCACAGCGGCGCCGCGAGCAGCGCCCCGAACTTCGCCCAGCCGGCGAGCGCGAGCGCGCTTCCGCGCGCCCACGCCGACGAGACGAGCCAGAAGCCGAAGACGAGGAGCGCGGGCATGATCGTGTCGTTCGTGTTCGCGTTCAGCGCGTAGGCGGTGAACGGATAGGCGACCCAGGCGAACGCGAGGATCGTCGCGAGCCGCGGGCCGCCGAACCGCAAGCCGACGAGCGCGAGCCCGAGGAGGGCGAGTAGGTCGAACGCGACCGACGTCGCGCGCGCGGCCGGGAGCGAGTCCCACTTCCCGCTCCACCCGAAGACGAGAACCGCCGGGACGTAGGCCGCGTACGCGACGGGACCGTACGTGTCGCCTCGCTCGATCGCGGCCTCGCAGCGCCCGTTCGTCTGGACATGGTCCCGCACGAACCCGTCCGCGTCCGCCGGGCCGCAGGGCTCGAGGGCGCCGCCTCTCGGCATGTTCCCGTACGGCGCCTCGCCGTCGAGGATGCGGCTCGCGCCCGCGACACCGGCGAGGCCGACGTCGATGACCCCGCTCGGTGGCTCGAGGTCGAGGCCGACGCGGAAGCCGAGCAGGAACACCGCCACGACCGCGAGCGCCCAGGTCGGCCATACGGGGCGAAGAGCCGCGGCACGCCCGCGCATCCCGACCCAGAGCCCGCGCGCGACGAGGTAGGCGAGGACGGGGTACACGAGCGGAACGCTCCGGAAGATCTCTCCCCGGCCGAAGAACGCCAGCGAGACCGAGAAGCCGAGCAGCGCGACCAGGTCGAGGTTGCGGACCGAAAGCGGCCGGCGGAAGTCCCCGAGCCCCACCAGGAACACGGCGCAGAAGGCGGCCCATACGAACGGGTTCAGCAGCGTCTTCCCGCCGAAGCTCCCGTCGGACCCGCGCGCCATCTTCCAGGCCACCTGCGGCCCGGTCCAGGCCTCCGCGACACGGCCGGTCGTGTCCTCGACGACGACCTGCGCGATCTGCCCCGCCTCCCCCGACCATGACTTCACGAGCCACGTCCGCGTCTCCTCGCGGAACGTGGCCGACGTCGTCGGGTCTGGGGGATACCGGTCGAGCCACGACGCCACCTTCGGCTCGGCGAGCGCGACCCGCTCGGCTTCGGCGTCGTCGAGACGGGGCGGCGTTTCCTCCCCGAGCGGGCCGACCTGCGCAGTCGTCGCGTACGACGCGCACGGGAAGGACAGAGCGGCGGCCGCGACGGCGACCGAAACGGTGAAGCGGCGGAGGTGAGCTAGCGTCTCGGCCCGAACGACCAGAGCTTATTGCCGACGAAGTTCACCGGTGTGACGAGCACGATCGCGATCGCCTGGGAGAGCACCTCGTCCACGCCGGCCGACACGAGCAGGTAGAGGACGAGGAGGTTCGCTCCGAGGGCGAGGGTCGAGACGACGAGGAAGCGCATGCCCTGGTACGCGACGTGGCCGCGCTGCGACCGGAACGTCCAGAGCCGGTTCCAGGCGTAGTTGTTCGTCACGGCGACGAGGAACGAGCACACGGCGGCGGCGAGGTAGTGCAGCCCGAGCGCGTGGAGCGCGAGCGTGAAGACGACGAGGTTGACGACGTATCCGCTCGCGCCGACGACGCAGAACTTGACGAGCTGCTCCCAGTTGTGACGGCGCCGCAGCGCCGCGCCGACGCGGGCGCGCGAGAGCCCGAGCTCCGCAGCCGAGGAGTCCACAGCCGTCGGAGGGTAGTCGGGCGCCCGGTCGCTGCGTCCCCCGATCGGGTCACCCATGCCAGAACCCCTCGGCGCCGACGAGGGGCACGAACCGGCAGGGCACGGACGCGCGCTCGACCGGGCCGTCCGCGGTCCGCGAGACGAGCACGAGCTCCTGCCCCCAGCGCGAGCCGCGCGGCAGCACGAGCCTGCCGCCGTCGACGAGCTGGTCGTAGAGCGCGGAGGGAACCTCGGGCGCCGCCGCGGCAACCGCGATGCCGTCGAACGGCGCCCGCTCGGGAGCCCCGAGCGAGCCGTCTCCGAGGAGGACCTCGACGTGCTCGAGCCCGGCCTCCGCGAGCGCCGCGGTGGCCCGAGCGGCAAGCTCGGGCACGCGCTCGATCGTCACGACCTCGGCCGCGAGCTCGGCGAGCACTGCCGCCTGGTACCCCGAGCCCGTGCCGACGTCGAGCACGCGCTCGGTGCCGGAGAGCGACAGGAGCTGGCAGATGGTGCCGACGATGAAGGGCTGCGAGATCGTCTGGCCGAAGCCGATCGGGAACGCGCCGTCCTCGTAGGCGAAGCGACGCAGGTCCTCGGGGAGGAACAGTTCGCGCGGGACCTTCCCCATCGCTGCGAGGATGCGCTCGTCGGTCACTCCGCGACGGCGCAGTTGCTCCTCGACCATGTGCGCGCGCGCCTCGGCGGCTGCGACCGGCGTGTACGGCGCCGATCGTCCCGGCGGAGTCATTTCGCCAGCGTTCGCAGCCCCGCGAACCGCGCCGCCCGCTTTCCGCGGAGCCGTGCGGCGAGGACCGGCACGCCCACGACCGCGACGTAGCCGACAACGGGGAGGAGCGAGACGAGGCAGACGAGCACCCCGACCGCCGCGACGTACGCAGCGAGCCCGAACCTCGTCGCCCCCCGCCGGAGGGCGCCGTACACGACGGCCGCGGCGGAGAGCGCGCCGAGGAAGCCGGCGATCCCGCCCGCGACCGCCTCCGGCACGTCGCCGATGACGAAGCCGAGGCCGACGCCGGCCGCGGTGCCCACGATCGCGGCGGCCCCCACGCCCGCCGTCGTCGAGGCGAGGATCCCGGAAAGGATGAGCCCGATCCCGAGGCCGAGCCCGAGACAGACGCCGATCGTGTACCAGCCTCCCATCGCCGTTCCAGTCTAGTGGCGGCAATCCGCGCGACCGACGCCCGCGTATGGACCACAAATCACGGAGAGGGGAGGTCATACGCATGCGTGGACGCACGGCAGCCTTCGTTCTGCTCGCCGCCGGAGCGCTTGCGGTGCTCGCCGTCGGCTCGTACGCGACAGCGGACTCGGGCAAGACGAACGTGAGCACGGGCCCGATGAGCGGGTACCTGGAGGGTGCGCCGACCGGACCGGTCTCGACCGGCGCGACGGGCTCCTTCGAGGCGACCATCGACGACGCCGCCGGAGAGATCGACTACACGCTCTCCTACTCGGGGCTGGAGGGAGACGTTCGGCAGGCGCACATCCACTTCGGGCAGCGCAGCGTCAACGCGGGCATCTCGGCGTGGCTCTGCGAGACCGCGACGAACCCGTCCCCGAGCGCATCCACCCCGCCCTGCCCGTCGTCCGGGACGGTCACCGGGACGATCACCGCGCTCGAGGTCATCGGCCCGACCGGGCAGGGAATCGCCGCGGGCGAGTTCGACGAGCTCGTCGCCGCCCTCCGGGCGGGACGGGCGTACGCGAATGTGCACTCGTCGCTCTTCCCGGGCGGCGAGATCCGCGGCCAGATCAACGACGACAACCAGCGGGACGACTAGCAGCTGGGGGAGGGCTCGAGGCCGGGCTCGACCGGGCCCGGCCTCACTGCGCCTCGAGCCGGCGGATGACCGCGAGCCCGAACTCGGCAGCGCGAGCGCCGTCGACCACCCGGTGATCGAAGGTGATCGCGATCGTCCCGGTCCGCCGTACGACGACCTCCCCGTCCCGGACGACTGCGCGTGCGGCGACGCGCCCGACGCTGAGGATCGCGACCTCCGGATGGTTGACGATCGGCGTCTGGAAGAGACCGGCGAGCTTCCCCGCGCTCGTCACGGTGAACGTCGAGTTACGAATCTCGTCCGGCGCGAGGGACCCTGCGCGCGCGCCGTCCGCGAGCCTCCGGACCTCCGTGTCGATCTCCTCCAGCGAGCGCGCGTCGGCGCCACGGACGACCGGCACGACGAGACCCTGCTCCGTCTGGACCGCGACGCCGATGTCGTAGCGGTCGAGCTCGACGAGGTCGTCGCCCTCGAGGCGGGCGTTGAGCTCCGGGAACTCCCGGAGCACCTCGGCGCACGCCTTCACGACGGCGGCCACGAGCGTCTCGAGCTCGACACCCTCGAAGTCGCACTCCTCGACCCACGTGACCGGGGCGACCTCGCGGTGCGCGCGCGCCATGTGCTCCGCGACGATCCGCCTGATGCCGCGCAGCGGCACTCGCCGTCCCCCTGACGCCCCGTGCGCGGCGGCGCGCACGTCGTCCTCGGTGATCCGCCCTCCCGGGCCGGTGCCCGTGAGCGCGCCGATGTCGACGTCGAGCTCCTGCGCGATCTTCCGGACGACCGGGGTCGCCTGCACCCGCGAAGTGGCCGCGGAGGCGGCTGGCGCCGGATCGGCGGCAGCCGGCGCGTCAGCGGCGGCCTCCGGGACGTCCTCCCCCGGCTCCCCGATCACGACGAGCGCCGCGCCGACCGGCGCGACCTCGCCCTCGGCCACGACGATCCGCAGCACGGTGCCGGCGTACGGCGACGGGATCTCCACCGTCGCCTTGTCCGTCTGGATCTCGACGAGCGGGTCGTCCTCCGCGATCTCCTGCCCCTCCGAGACGAGCCAGCGTGCGACCTCGCCCTCCGTCAGGCCCTCGCCGAGGTCGGGGAGCTTGAAGGAGCGCGCCATCAGCCGAGTCGCTCGGCGAGCTCGGGGTATCTGGTGACGAGCCCCTCGCCGTCGAACTCGATGTCGGCCGTGAACGAGCCCGTGCGGAACCGGACGATGCCGGCTCCCACCGGCTCGTACCGTTGGCGCTGCTCGTGCACCGCCAGGTCGGGCACCGAGACCCAGCGCATGGCGTACTCGCGGGCCTCGCCTCCCTCGAGCAGACCATCGCGGAGGACGGGCAGCGAGTTGAAGAGCGGCGAGTTGCCGAGGTCGAAGAAGTCGAGCCCGTCGAGCTCGACGTCGAGCCGCCGCTCGCCGACGACCTCGAGGCGTAGCGACTCGCCCTCGAGCTCGTAGCGAAGCTCGTACGCGACGCCGATCTGGGTGCCGGAGGCGCCGAGCCCGGTCCCCGAGATCTCGACGCGCGCGAGCTCCATGCGCGGCTCGTCGAGCCCGCGCCAGACGACGGTCCTCACGACGCGAGCAGACGGCGGACCGCGTCGACGACGCGCCCGACCGAGGGCATGTACGCGTCCTCGATCTGCCAGTAGGGGTAGGGGACGTCGTAGCCCGTCACCCGGAGCACGGGTCCCTGGAGGTCGAAGATCGCCTTCTCGGCGAGGACGGCCGCGACCTCGGCGCCGAAGCCACATACCCGCGGCGCCTCCTGGACGACGACGGCGCGCCCCGTCTTCGCGACCGAGGCGAGCAGAGCCTCCTCGTCGAGCGGCTTCAAGGTCCGCAGGTCGAGCACCTCCACCGACGCCTCTCCGGCGAGCTCCTCGGCCGCGCGCTCGGCGACGACGACCATCGCGCCGTAGGCGACGAGCGTCGCGTCCGTACCCTCGCGGGCGATCCGCGCCTCGCCGAGCGGCACGACGTGCTCCCCGTCCGGGACCTCCTCCTTCTCGGTGCGGTAGTGGAGCTTCGGCTCGAGCACGACGACGGGGTCGGGGTCGCGGATCGCGGCCGCGAGGAGCCCCTTCGCGTCTGCCGGAGTCGACGGGATCGCGACCTTGACCCCTGGTGTGTGCACGTAGTACGTCTCCGGCGAGTCGTCGTGGAGCTCCGGTGCGCGGACGCCTCCGCCGTAGGGCATGCGGATCGTCAGCGGGATCCCGACTGCCCCGCGCGTGCGCCACCGGTAGCGCCCGACGTGGTTGATGAGCTGGTCGAGCGACGGGTAGCTGAACGCGTCGTACTGCATCTCGCACACGGGACGCCAGCCGGCGAGGCACAGGCCGACCGCGGTTCCGAGGATCCCCGCCTCGGCGAGCGGGGTATCGACGCAGCGGTCGGCCCCGAAGCGCTCCTGGAGCCCGGCGGTGGCGCGGAAGACCCCCCCGAGCCGCCCGACGTCCTCGCCCATGACCAGGACCGACGGATCGCGTTCCATCTCGACGTGGAGCGCGTCGTTGACCGCCTCGACGAGGAACCGCTGGCTCATGCGCCCACCTTCGTGGGCGCATGACGTGGGAGGGGGGTGGGGAACCGGGCGGTTCCCCACGCTCTCCAGAAGAAGGGGGCACGCGGCGGAAACATGGTTCCCCCCGCGGGCGCGAGCCAGAGGCGAGCGTTAGCCACCGAGCACCCGTCGGAGCTCGGCGAGGTCGTCGGCCAGCGAGGGCGGGGGCTCTCCGTACGCGTGCTCGAACACCAGCCCGACGTCGGCGGGCGGCTCGGCCTCGGCCTCGGCGATCCCGGCCCGCATCAGCTCGAGTGCCTCCGCCTTGATCTCCTCCACACGGGGCTCGGTGAGGACGCCGAGGCGCAGGAGGTAGCGCTCGAAGCGCCCGACGCACTCGTTCTCCCGCGCCTCGTCGACGCGGTCGGGATCGACGTAGATCGACGGGTCGTCCGCGGTCGCGTGCGGTGCGGCGCGGTACGTGACCGCCTCGATGAAGGTCGGGCCGTCGCCCGCTCGCGCCCGCGCGACGGCGTCCCGCGTCGCCTCGTAGACGGCGAGGACGTCGCCGCCGTCCACGCGCACGCCCGGGATCCCGTACCCGATCGCCTTGTCGGCGAGCGTGGGCGCGGCGGTCTGCGCGGACAGCGGGGTCGAGATCGCCCACTGGTTGTTGTTGCAGAAGAGGACGATCGGCGCCTTCATGACGCCCGCGAAGGTCGCGCCCTCGTGGAACGCTCCCTCGGAGGTGGCACCGTCGCCGAAGAACGTGAGCGCAACCCGGTCCTCGCCCTTGAGGGCGGAGCCCCAGGCGAACCCGACCGCGTGCGGGACCTGCGTCGCGATCGGCACGCAGATCGACGCGACGTTGTAGTCGTACGGGTTCCACCAGCCGGCGGGATGGCCGCGCCACCACGACAGCACCGTCGACGCCGGCATCCCGCGCAGGAGCGCGATCGCGGACTCGCGGTACGCGGGAAACACCCAGTCGCGATCCTCGAGCGCGAACACCGCCCCGGCCTGCATCGCCTCGTGGTTCCAGAAGATCGCGTACGTCCCGATGCGGCCCTGCCGGTGGTAGACGACCGAGCGCTCGTCATAGGTGCGGAGCAGGACGACGTCGCGGTAGAGCGCGACGAGGTCGTCCGGGCCGAGGCCGTCGACCTCCCCGTCCGCGAGGCCCTCGCCGTCGCCGATCACGCGGCGCAGGTCTCCTTCGGCAGGGAGCACGCGGCTCATCGCGGCGGACAGTCTACGCCGGAACCCTTCGCCGCCCGGTGCAGCGACGTCGCGCGCATCCGACCGGCTCCCTCAGACGAAGACGGTGACCGCGTCTCGCTCGGCCTCGTAGACCGCCTCCACGACGTCGCCGGCGTCCTCGCCGTCGACCTGGAGCGGGAGCGGCTCGTCGCAGCGGACGATCAGGCTGTCGAGGTCGCGCGCGACGAGCGCGTCGCCCGGCTTCACGCCGCGGCCGCGGCTGCCGAGCAGCGCGAGACGGGGGAGGTTCCGCGCCCGCAGCCTGACGGGCGCGACGACGGCGAGCCCGTCGTCGAAGCTCGCGTCCGGGACGAGGTCGAGCGGGACGGCGCCGGCGTACGTGTACGGCGAGCAGTTCGCGACGAGCGCGAACGCGGCGCGGCCGAGCCCCTCCAGCTCGAGGCGCGGGTCGAGGCGGACGCGGCTCTCGGCGAGCGCGCCGAGCGCAACGCGGGCGAACGCGAGGTCCCCGGGTCGTCGACCGTCCGGCCTGCGGCCGAGCTCGTCGACGCGCCGCACGAGCTCGGCGTCGAAGCCGACCCCCGCGTTGAAGCCGAACCGCCGCCCGTTCACGCGGCCGAGCCCGATCCGGCGCGTGCGACCCTCGGTCACCCGCAGCGCGGCCCTGGCCGGGTTCCGCGGCAAGCCGAGCGCCCGCGGCAGGACGCTCGTCCCGCCGCCGGGGAGGAAGCCGAGCGGGACGTCATGGCGGAGGCCGTTCAGCACCTCGTTGTACGTCCCGTCGCCACCGAAGACGTAGAGCGCGTCGACGGCGCCCGCGTCGCGCGCGATCGAGGTCGCCTCGCCCGCCTTCGTCGTGAGGAGGGTCTCGACGCCGGCCGGGAGCGCGGCCTGCACGGCCGCGAGCCGGTGCTCGTCGACGCCGGTCGCGAAGGGGTTGACGATGAGGATCGCGGCCATCGCCTCGTTGCCTTCCCGCAGGCTACGCGGGCGTGGCGTAGCCCCGGACGCCGTCGACGAGGATCGCGGTGAAGCGGTCCGCCAGCTCGTCCGTGTCGCGCCCGGGAGTCAGCCACGTGTAGGCCCAGTTGGCGGCGGAGAGGACGAGCAGCACCGCGGCGCCGGCGTCGAGGTCCGTGCGGAGGCCCCCCGACTCGACGCCCTCGCGGAACAGTGCCCGCCACCGCTCCTCGTACCGCCGCCGCTCGCCGAGGATCTCGTCCCGGTAGTCGCCCTCGAGGTAGCGCCACTCGCGTGTGAACACGGTCGCCACGTCGATCTGCTCGGCGACCACACGGAGGTGCCCGCGGAGCGCGAGCCGGATACGCTCGACCGCAGCCCCGTCGTCCGGGACCGCGTCGAGCGCCGCGTGGAACGCGGTCGCGCCCGCGCGCATCGTCGCGAACAGGAGCTCCTGCTTCGAGCCGGTCAGCGAATAGAGGGAGCCCTTCTGCACGCCGAGCGCGTCGGCGAGGTCGCCCATCGACGTCCCGTGGAAGCCGCGCTCGGCGAAGAGCCTGGCCGCCTCTCGCGTGAGGTCGTCCTTCCTCGTCGCCATATACTCGATGCTAACGACCGTTCGGTAGGGAGGCGACCACGTGGAGACGCGAACGCAGGAGTTCCTCGAGTACGTCCAGTCCGGCGGGCAGGTCGAGGTCGGAGACTGGATGCCCGACGAGTACCGCTCGAAGCTCGTGAAGTTCATCGAGATGCACGGCAACTCCGAGCTCATGGGCGTCCTGCCCGAGCGGGACTGGATCCTGCGCGCGCCCACGCTGCAGCGGAAGCTCGCCCTGACCGCGAAGATCCAGGACGAGGTCGGCCACGCGCAGCTCATCTACCGCGTCGTCGAGGACCTCGGCAAGCCGCGGAGCGCCTGCCTCGACGACCTCGCCTCGGGCAAGGCGAAGTTCCACAACGTCTTCCACTACCCGACGAAGTCGTGGGGCGACGTGGGCGTCATCGCCTGGCTCGTCGACGCGGCCGCGATCGTCTCCCAGAAGGCGCTCCTCAAGTGCTCGTACGCACCGTACGCGCGGATCATGAAGAAGATCTGCTGGGAGGAGTCCTTCCACATCCTCCACGGCCGCGACGTGATCCTCGCGATGGTCACGGGAACGGACGAGCAGTTCGGGCTCGTGCAGGAGGCGCTCGACCGCTGGTGGGAGCCGCTGATGCACTTCCACGGCAACCCGATCCCCGCGGACGAGGACCCGATGTACGTCTGGCGGATCAAGAGCCAGGGCAACGAGGAGGCGCGTCAGCAGTTCCTCGACGGCTACGTCCCGCAGATCCGCGAGCTCGGGCTCGAGATCCCCGACCCGGCGCTCCGCAAGGACGAGGAGACGGGGGAGTGGCTGTACACCGAGCCCGACTGGGAGAAGCTGCGCGCCGTCGTCACCGGCCACGGGCCTGCGTCCGAGGAGCGCCTCGCGTTCCGGCGGCTCTCCCGCGAGGACGTCGCCTGGGTCGAGCAGGTGGTGCTCGCGGAGGCGGCGTGATGTCGGTCCTGCTCCGGCGGCTCGCTCGCAAGCGTCCCGAGGGGGCACGGTGCTAGACACACGGGCCCCCGAGGAGAGCGCCGCGAGCGAGCCGAGCGCATTGCCGGGGGCCGGCTCCGCCGGCCAGGAGGCATCGCGAGGCCAGGGGAGGATCTACGAGGTCTTCAGGCAGGAGCGGAAGGGTCAGCCGTTCCAGCACGCGGGCTCCGTGACCGCGCCCGACGCGCGCTTCGCCGAGGTCTACGCGCGTGAGCAGTACGGCCGCCGCCAGGAGTCCGTCGCGCTCTGGCTCGTCCCGCGGGAGGCGGTGAGCGAGATCGCCGACTTCCCGGACGAGTTCGGGCTGAAGTACCGGCGCGTCGACGGGTACTCGATCAAGGCGCGACTGCGCGAGGCGCGGGAGCGGGCGGGGACGCTGGAGATGGCCCCGGGAGGCGACGAGTGAGCCGGCGCACGGACCTGCTCCTCGCGATCGCAGACGACGAGCTCTTCCTCGGCTGGCGCAACTCGGAGTGGACCGGCATCGCGCCGTTCCTCGAGGAGGACGTCGCGTTCTCCTCGATCGCGCAGAACGAGATCGGGCACGCACGTGCCCTGTACGAGCTCGCCGCACGGGAGCTCGGCACGACCGCGGACGAGCTCGCGTTCGATCGCAAGCCGGACGAGTACCGGTGCTCGCCGCTCGTGCAGCTCCGGCGCCTCGAGTGGGCGCGGACGATCGCCCGGCACTGGCTGTACGAGACCGCCGACGAGATCCGGCTCGAGGCGCTCAAGGGCTCCGACGACACCGAGATCGCCGGGATCGCCGCGAAGATCGACCGCGAGGAGGCCTACCACCGCATGCACGCGCGGATGTGGGTCGACCGCCTGCTCGCGACGGACGACGGCCGCGCGAGGCTGAACGAGGCCGTCGACGAGCTCTGGCCGTACGCGCTCGGGGTGCTCGACGACGAGCTGCGGGCGGACCTGCGTGCCCGCGTCGAGGAGCAGCTCGGCCGCGCGCTGCCGGACGTCGAGCCGGTCCCACGCGGCGTGCACGACGCCGAGCTCGCCGAGCTCTGGGAGGAGATGACGATGGTCCGGCGGTCGGCTCCGGCCGGTGCGCAATGGTGACCGTCGAGCAGGTGTGGGCTGCGCTCGACGAGATCCCGGACCCCGAGATCCCGGTGATCTCGCTCGTCGACCTCGGGGTGGTGAAGCACGTCGAGGTGGACGAAGGGCGGGTGCGGATCGACTTCACGCCGACGTTCATGGGCTGCCCGGCCCTGGACACGATGCAGCGGGCGATGGTCGAGAAGGTCGGGGAGCTCGGGGCGGAGGCGGAGGTCCACGTCGTCCTCGACGACTCCTGGTCGACCGACAAGATCACCGTCGGGGGGAGGGAGAAGCTCCGCGCCGCAGGGTTCGCGCCGCCGGCGCCACGCCCCGCGGGGAAGCTCGATCTCGTCCAGCTGCAGCGGGGCTTCCGCTGCCCCTACTGCGGCTCGACCGACACGACGCTCGAGAACCTCTTCGGCCCTACCCCCTGCCGCTCGATCCGCTACTGCAACGCCTGCCGCCAGCCGTTCGAGCAGTTCAAGACGATCTGAGCGCGCGGCCGCGAGAACGGAGAACCCGTCCCGTGATCGTGCGCAGGACAGCCCGCTGAACGCCTCTCGAGCTGTCTGTGTGAGAGGAAGAGCACCGAGCCTGAACTGCGGGTGGGCCGCAGCGAGCTGCCTGCTACTCCCGACGACGCCCACGTCGCAGGATGCGACGCTGTGCGACGAGGAGGCGCACATGGGGTTGCCCGAGATGCTCGCGCCACCCGAGAGCGGGAGGCGCCGCGTCACCGTCCTGCCGACGACAGTGCTCGGCTGGAGGGCCATCGGCCTCGCAGCCTGCGGGGTCGTCCTCGTCTCGACGTGGGCGATCGTCCCGCGCGGCGCCGCCCTCGGCTTCGCCCTCGCGGTCGCCGGCGGAGTGGCGGCGATCGTGGCGATCCGCCGGGGAGAGCGTGCGCTGACCGTCTTCACGGCGGTCCTCCCGCTCGTCTGCGTCGTGGCCTTCGTCGTCGCCGAGCTTGCCGTCCCGCATTGACGTAGATTCGTCCTTGCGAGCGACGCCGGGGTCGCGCAGGCTAGGGGCGTGACGACGTCCGCGTTCCTCCGCGCTGCCAACCAGCCGCCGCCGCTCGAGGGATACGACCTCTTCTCCCAGGACACGGCCCTCGTCGAGGCCGTGCGACGAGAAGGAGCAGCAGAGCGCGAGGAGGAGTGCGCGGCGTTCGGACGTCTCTGCGGCGGCGCACCGCTCGAGCTCGGGCGCCTGGCGAACGAGCACCCGCCGACGCTCCGCGCGTTCGACCGCTTCGGCGAGCCAATCGACGAGGTCGAGTTCCACCCGGCCTGGCACGACCTGCTGCTGCTCGGCGTGGTGCACGGCGTACACGCGGCGCCGTGGGCCGACCCGGAGCCGGCGCCGCACGTCGCCCGGGCAGCGCGGTTCCTGACCCTCGCCTACGTCGAGGCCGGGGTCGGATGCCCGCTGTCGATGACGTACTCGGCGGTCCCCGCGCTGCGCACCGATGGCGGGCTCGCGGCGGCGTGGGAGCCCAAGCTGTCCGCTCGCGTGTACGAGCCGGGGCTCCGGCCTCCCGCCGAGAAGAGCGGCCTCCTGTGCGGGATGGCGCTGACGGAGCGCCAGGGCGGGTCCGATGTCCGGGCGAACGAGACGAGGGCGGAGCGGCTCGCCGACGGCGACTACGCGCTCACCGGCGAGAAGTGGTTCTGCTCGGCGCCGATGTGCGACCTCTTCCTCGTACTCGCCCAGGCGCCCGGCGGGCTCACGTGCTTCGTCCTCCTGCGTGTCCTGCCCGACGGGGACCGCAACGGCTTCCACCTCCGACGGCTGAAGGACAAGCTCGGGAACCGCTCGAATGCCTCGGCCGAGCTCGAGCTCCGCGACGCCCGGGCGACGCGGCTGGGCGAGGAGGGACGCGGGGTGGCGACGATCATCGACATGGTCGTCCACACGCGGCTCGACTGCGTGCTCGGCTCCACGGCGCTCATGCGCCGTGCCGTCGCGGAGGCGACGCACCACGCGGCCCACCGCGCCGCGTTCGGCCGCCTGCTGGCCGAGCAGCCGCTGCACGCGAACGTCCTCGCCGACCTCTGCCTCGACTCCGAGGCGGCGACGGCGACTGCACTGCGCCTCGCGCGCGCGGTCGACGAGGGGGACGACGCGTTCCGGCGCCTGGCGACGACGGTCGCGAAGTACTGGGTGTGCAAATCGACCCCGCCGCTCGTCGCGGAAGCGCTCGAGTGCATCGGCGGCAACGGCTACGTCGAGGAATCTCCGCTCCCGCGCCTCTTCCGCGAGAGCCCGCTCCTCTCGCTGTGGGAGGGGGCCGGGAACGTCAACGCGCTCGATCTGCTGCGAGCGACGGCGAAGGAGCCGGAGAGCGTCGAGGCGTTCCTCGCGGAGGTCGAGCTCGCGCGCGGTGGCGACGCGCGGCTCGACGACGCGACTGGACGGCTCCGAGACGAGCTCGCCGACCCGGACGAGCTCGAGCACCGCGCGCGGCGGGTGGTCGAGCTTGCGGCGCTGTGCCTCCAGGGATCGCTCCTCGTCCGGCACGCGCCGCCGGAGGTCGGGAGACGCCTTCTGCGCGACCCGGCTCGGCGACGCGGGCGGACGGGCGTACGGGACGCTTCCCCGCGGCACCGACTGCGCGGCGATCGTCGAGCGGCACCGCCCGAAGCTCGAGCGGTAGCACGTCCTTTTGACGCGGCACGAGGAGGGTGCGACGGTACGCGCTGCATGCGCGTCGTCCTCGAGATCGTCGTCGTCCTGCTCGCCGCGTTCGGCGCGCTCGCAGTGATCGGGCTCGTCTGGGAGTGGGCCGAGCAGCGCGTCAGGGGGGACGACGACGAGGATTGGGAGCTCGACGACGACCTCGACGAGGGGAGCGTGCGGGCTGCCGTCGCCGAGCTCATGGCGGAGCTCGACTGGTGGGACATGACCCCCGAGGCGCTCGAGGCCCAGCCTGCGTTCCGGCGCGGCGTGGAGGAGCTCGCCGACGAGGACACGCCGGTTGAGAGCGTCGTGCCGAAGACGCGCGACCCGAGCGGATGGGTCGCGTCGATGGCACTCGCCGCGCTCGCCGAGCGCGACGACGTGCCGGAGGAGTGGGTCACGTGGGCGCTGAGACATCCGGCCCGGCCGTCCCACTGCGAGGACGCGTTCCTCCTGCGCGCGCTCGCGAAGCACGCGGCGGGGCGTGCGATCCCGCCGGTGCTCGCGGCGCACGAGTCGATCCGGCACGAGCTGATCGCCGAGTTCGTCCGCGCGCGGCAGGAGGCGGGGGAGGAGGTCGACTCGGGCACGTTCGCCGCGGTGTCGATCGCGGTCGCAGACGAGATCGAGGCGTTCGTCGACGGTTGGGAGGAGGAGCTCGGCCCCGGTTTCCGGTCGGCGTTCGAGGAGTGGCGGGCGGCACAGAACCTCGCGAACGTCGGGCGGATCTGGGACCCGCCCTTCGACCGGCCCTCGACCCTGCTCGCCGGCCGCAGGCGGGAGCTCGTCGAGCTCGTCGTCTCGGCGCTCGAGCAGACGCCGCCGCGCTCCGTCCTGCTCGTCGGCGAGCACGGCGTCGGGAAGACCGCCCTCGCGCGCGCTGCGCTCGACCGGCTGCGGACGGAGCCGACCGTCTTCGAGACGACAGCGGCGCAGCTGAACGCCGGAGCGATCTACATCGGTGAGCTGGAGGGCCGCGTGAAGAACCTCGTCGAGTCGGTCGCAGGACAGGACGTCGTGTGGGTGCTGCCCGAGCTCCAGGAGACGCTGTTCGCCGGCCAGCACATGAGGAGCCCGCAGGGGCTGCTCGACGCGCTCCTGCCCCATGTCGAGTCCGGAGCGATCACGCTGCTCGCGGAGGCGACCCCGACCGCAGTGGAGCTCCTCGTTGCCGCAAGGCCGCGCGTCGCGAGCGCCTTCGAGGTCGTGCGCGTGCGCCCGCTCGACGAGGCGGAGACGATCGCCGTGGCAAGGCACGCCCTCGAGCAGGACACGCTCGGGATCGCGACGGACGACGAGACGCTCACGGAAGCCTTCGAGCTGGCCCAGCAGTTCATGCCCGGGGTCGCGCCGCCAGGGAACCTCCTCCGTCTCCTGCACGCGACCGCAGCCGAGGCGGTCGAGCAGGGGGCCGAGCGCTTCGACGGCACCGACGTGCTCGCGACGCTCGCGGCCGGGTCCGGCCTCCCGCTCGCCCTGCTCGATCCCGAGGCAGCGCTCCCTCTCGCCGAGGTGCGGGCGTTCTTCGAGCGCCGCGTCCTCGAGCAGCCGGAGGCCGTGGACTCCGTCGTCGAGCGAATCGCGATGATCAAGGCCGGCCTCACGGATCCCACCCGCCCGCTCGGCGTCTTCCTCTTCGTCGGGCCGACCGGCACGGGAAAGACCGAGATCGCGAAGTCGCTCGCCGCGTTCCTCTTCGGATCGGCCGACCGGCTGGTGCGCCTCGACATGAGCGAGTACCAGACGCCCGAGTCGCTCGAACGGCTGCTCTCCGACACGACGCACGAGCAGCGCGGCGCTGCCCTCGTCTCCTCCGTCCGCAAGGACCCGTTCTCGGTCGTCCTGCTCGACGAGTTCGAGAAGGCGGCGCAGCCGATCTGGGACCTGTTCCTGCAGGTCTTCGACGACGGCCGGCTCACCGACCTGCAGGGTCGCCTCGTCGACTTTCGGCGCTGCGTGATCGTGCTCACCTCGAACATCGGGTCGCCGCTCGCACGCGGCCCGAGCGTCGGCTTCGAGCCGTCCGCGCGCACGTTCTCGCCCGCGGGGATCGAGCGCGCCATCCAGACCTCGTTCCGGCCCGAGTTCCTGAACCGCCTCGACCGGATCGTGATCTTTCGGCCGTTCGAGCGCTCGGCCATGCGCGCGCTCCTCGACAAGGAGCTCACCGAGGCTCTCGCGCGCCGCGGCCTGCGCGGACGGCCGTGGGCGGTCGAGGTCGACGAGTCGGCGTACGCCTTCCTCGTCGACAAGGGCTTCAGCCCCGAGCTCGGCGCCCGCCCGCTGAAGCGGGCCGTCGAGCGGTACCTGCTCGCACCGCTCGCGGCGGCGATCGTCGAGCAGTCCGTGCCCGAGGGAGACCAGTTCCTGTTCGTCACCGCCGTCGACGGCGAGCGCATCGAGGTGGCATTCGTCGATCCCGACGCCGAGCTCGCGCCGGCGGAGGCGGGGGAGCAGCCGGCGCTCGACCTGCGGTCGATCGCCCGCAGCGCGCGAGGCGATGCTGCATCCGTCCGCTTCGTCCTCGACGAGCTCACCCGCATCGGGGCCGAGGTCGAGGAGCTGCAGACGCGCAAGGGCCACGCGCTGTCCGTCGTCTCGGAGCCGGGGTTCTGGGACCGCGAGGACCGCTTCGCCATCCTCGCCGAGGCCGAGTACCTCGACCGGCTCGGCGCCGCGGCCGCGACGGCCGAGCGCCTCGGCGCGCGGCTCGGACGCAGCGTCCGCGGCGACGGCGAGGCGAACGCCGAGCTCGTCGAATTGCTCGCGAACCGGCTGTACGTCCTCGACCGCGCCGTCGCCGGGATCGCCGCGCGCGCACCGACGGAGGTTTGCATGCACCTGCGCGCGACGGGGGCCGAGCGCGGCGCCGAAGCGGAGCCGTTCGCCGCGTTCCTCGCCGAGATGTACGTCGCCTGGGCGCGGAAGCGGGGCATGCGCCTCGACCGGCTCGACGCGCCCTCCGGCGAACACCTGCTCGCCGTGTCCGGCCTCGGGTGCGGAGAGATCCTCGGCGGCGAGACGGGAATCCACGTGCTCGAGCACGTGGACGGCGCGCGGGCGACGCCGACCGCGTCGTCGACCGGGAACAGGTCCGGGTACACGTGTTGTCCCGATCGCCCCCGGGCCTGCCGCGGGGAGCGCCGAGGTCGCCCGCAGCGCGCTGAGGGCGGCGGAGGTGGGCGAGGCGCAGGCCCACATCGTCCGCCGCTATCGCCCGGGCAAGGCCCCGCTCGTCCGCGACGCCGTGCGGGGCTATCGGACGGGCCGCCTCGACCGCGTCCTCGACGGGCGACTTCGACCTGTACTGAGCCGTTCGCCACGATCGCTAGAGTCACGGCCGTGGCGGTCGAGGTCCACTACTGCCCCACCTGAAGCGGCTACGACACACGCGCCGCGAGTCTCGTGGGCGAGATCACGGAGAAGCTCGGGGTCGCTGCGACCGCGATCCCGGGCGGCAAGGGCCAGTTCGACGTCCTCTCGGACGGGCGGATGCTCTTCTCGAAGCATGCCCAGGGCCGCTTCCCGGACCCGGACGAGATCCTCGTGCAGCTCGGCTAGCGCGCCCTAGCCCTCGCCCTCGTCGCCCTTGTCGCGCCCCTCCTTCCCTTGCCCTTGCCGTTGCCCGTCTCGGCCGGCGGCGGCGGGGCACAGCGCGCGTTCCACTCGCTCGCGGAGCTCGTCGATCTCGGCGCGCGGGCCCTGGATCGCCTCCGACCGCTCGAGCGGCGTGAGCACGCCGCTGCAGTGCCCGAGGGCGAAGCGCGTGAAGCGCGAGGTTGTAGCGCGCATACGCCTCGGTGAGGCTCCCGGACCCCCGCAGCGCCTCCACGGCGCGGACGAGCGGCGCCAGCGCGCCGCTCGAAGTTGCCGGCCTGCATGCGCGCGAACCCGACGTCGTTCAGCTCCTTCCCCTCGGCGAGCGAAACGCCGCCCGTCTCGTCGGACGTCGTCCTCGTCCTGGCCTCCGGGGGACGCACCGCCGGCGATGCCGAGGATGGCCGCCGACTGCGAGTACCGCCACGAGCAGCGTGACGGCGCCCAGCACCACGGCCGTCCTCGACCGCAGCGGCGAGCGCCGGAAGACGACCGGCGGCGCGTCGCCCCGCGGGACGACGAGCGTCGGCGCGGGCGCCTCGGTGTCCGCGACTGCGGCCCGGAGGTCCCCGACGAGCGCGGTCGCGGTCGGGGGACGAGCATCCGGATCCTTCGCGAGCGCCCGCTCCAGCACGGCGTCGACGCGCGGGGAGAGCCGGGGATCGATCAGCGTCGCGCTCGGCACGGGGGCGTTGACGTGCGCGAACGCCTCCGTCGCGGCCGTCTCGGACTCGAAAGGCCGCCGCCCGGTGAGGAGCTCGAACGCGACCGCCCCGAGCGCGTAGCGATCGCTGGCGGGGGTCGCCGCGTCGCCGCGCGCCTGCTCCGGCGAGAGGTAGCCGGCGGTCCCGAGGACGGTGCCCGGCAGCGTCAGCGTGTCGAGCCCGGCCGCCGAGGCGATGCCGAAGTCCGAGACGTGCACGTTGTCGTCCCGGTCGAGGAGGAGGTTCGCAGGCTTCACGTCGCGGTGGACGACGCCGTTCGCGTGCGCCTGGTCGAGCGCCCGGGCGGTCTGCTCGAGCCACTCGAGCGCCTGCTCCCGCTGGACGGGGCCGCGGCGAAGTCGGTCGTGCACCGATCCTCCCTCGACGTACTCCATGACGATGAACGGCCGCTCGCCGTGCTCGCCGACGTCGAAGACGGTGATGACGTTCCTGGCTCCCGAGAGCCGGGCCGCGGTCAGCGCCTCGCGCTCGAAGCGGGCGCGGATGTCCGGGTCGCTCGCGTGGCGTTCGGACAGCAGCTTGACGGCGACCGTGCGCTGGAGCACCGAGTCGGTCGCCCTGTACACCTCGCCCATCCCACCGCGTGCGAGGAGGCTCGGCGAGGTGTACCTCCGCGGAAGGACCTTCGTGCCGATGCCGGAGTTGTACCCGTGGAGGCCCGCCTGCACACCTGTCAGCGGAGCAGGAAGCCCTCCCCGAGCGGGTCGTCGAGGTCGAGCGTGAAGACGTGCTCGCCCGTCCGGTGGGCGCTTCCCTCGACGTCCGTGACGACCGCTGGGATGCCCGCAACGTCGGCGTCGCCGACGACGCGGGCGCGAAACTCGGAGCCGACGATGCTGAGGTGCCGGAGCTCCTCGCCCCGCGGAAGCTCGCCGGACCGGTCGAGCAGGGCCAGCCGTGCTGAGGTTCCGCTACCGCACGGCGAGCGGTCGACCTCGCCGTCCGCGAAGACGGTGACGTTCCGCTGCGTGAAGGGGCTCCTGCCCTCGCGCTGCCAGAAGATCACCCCGTAGACGTCGCGGAGCTCGGGCTCGAGCGGGTGGACGACGTCCTGCCACGCCTCGAGCGACCGCTTGAGCTCGCGGCCGAGCTCGATCAGCCGCGGGAGCTCGCCCGGCTCGACGCGCTCCTCCACCGAGCCGTAGAACGCCCCGCCGAACGCGAGGTCGACGCGTCGCCCGTCCACGTCGACGCCCTCGGCCGCGACGAAGGCGGGGACGTTGCGGAAGCGCACGGACCGGACCCGGCCGTTGCGAACCACGGCCCAAGTCTCGAGCCGGCCGGACGGGACGTCGACGACGACGCGGTTCTCTCCTTCGACCCGCTGCACGATCCCCTCGTCGAGCGCCCAGGTGACGAGCGCGATGGTGCCGTGCCCGCAGGCCGTCGAGTAGCCCGCGTTGTGGAAGAAGACGACGCCGAGGTCGGCGCCCGGGTCGTTCGGCGGGACGACGAAGCAGCCGTACATGTCCGCGTGTCCGCGGGGCTCGAAGACGAGGAGCCGCCGGACGTGGTCGAGGCGCTCGAGCGCGTCCCGACGGCGCTCGAGGATCGTGGCGCCGCGCGGCTCCTCGACGCCGCCGGTGACGATCCGGAACGGCTCGCCGCCCGTGTGGTAGTCGACCGCGGTGATCGGGGCCAGACCCGGCGGGTCCGACCCCACGTCAGCGGCCCTGGAACGCCGCGAGGCGCTTCTCGAGAAACGCCTGCACGCCCTCGCCGAAGTCCTCGGTCTGCGTCGCCGCCTGCTGGAGCTCCGCCTCGAGCTCGAGCTGCTGCTCCAGCGACGCCGTGTACGCGTGCTCGAACAGCTGCTTCGTCATCGCCACGGCACGCGTGGGGAGCTGTGCGTACCACTCGGCGAGCTCCTCGACCCGCTTCGCGAAGCGGTCGGCCGGCCGGACCTCCGAGACGAGCCCCCAGACGAGCGCCTCGTCGGCGCTCAGACGCCGGTTCGAGACCATCCACTCGAACGCGCGCGAGAAGCCGAGCAGCCGGTGGAGGAACCACGAGCTGCCGGCGTCCGGCACGAGCCCGATCCCGACGAACCCCGGGACGAAGGTGGCCTCGGAGGAGGCGATGCGGACGTCGCAGGCCCCGGCGACGGAGAGCCCGGCGCCGGCGCAGGGCCCGTTCACCGCGGCAAGCACCGGCTTCTCGAGCGCGCGGAGCGCGCGGATGTTCGGGTGGTAGGTCTCCTCGAGAGCCTGCCGGACGCCACCCGGCAGCTCCTGGAACTCGCGGAGGTCCTGCCCCGAGCAGAAGCCGCGCCCCGCCCCGGTCACGACGACCGCGCGGACGCTTGCCTCCGCCGCCTCTGCGAGGGCCTCCCGGAGCCCGTCGTGCACCGCGCGGTTCAGCGCGTTGTACGTGTCCGGGCGGTTGAGCGTGATCGTGAGGACCGCGCCCTTGCGAGCGGTGAGCACCTCGTCGGCCACGTCGCGAGCCTACTGCACTCCCGCGCATCATCGGAGCCTGCTCGCGCAGACCCCGATCGCGCGAAGACCCCTGAAGCCGGCCGCTCCGCGGCCGGGTCGCACCGTCATCGCGACCGCTCCTTCCCGGTCCGGCCGAGGAAGGACCGCACCGCGCCCTGCGCTTCCTCGCCCAGCATCGAAAGCGCGAGCCAGTCGCGGGCGTGGCCCACCGTCTGGTGCCACGCGAGGTCGCGCCAGACGTTCAGCTGCTGCTTCGCGTAGCGGGTCGTCTGCGGGAGCTTCGTCGACAGCTTCTCGACCCAGTCGTCGACCGCGGCGTCGAGCCCGGCCTCGGGCACCGCCATGTTGACGAGGCCCCACTCGGCGGCCTGCACGCCGGGACCTCCTCGCAGAGGAACACGATCTCGCGCGCGCGACGGTCGCCGACCATGAGCTGGAGCCACTGCGTCGCGCCCCCCGCGGGGACCGAGCCGTGCTCGAGCCCGACGTGCCGGATGAACGCGGTGTCGACGATGACGGCGAGGTCGCACGCCATCTGCAGCTCGTTGCCGCCTCCGACCGCGATCCCGTTGATCCGCGCGATCGTCGGCTTCCCGATCTCGCGCAGCCGGTCGTGGGCGTCCTTGAAGGCGCCGAACCACTTCCAGTAGTCCGACGGCTTGCCGAGGTAGTCCTCGTCCCAGGAGCGCAGGTCCGCGCCGACGCAGAACGCCCTGCCCGTGCCGGTGACGACCACGACCCGCACCTCGTCGTCCCAGGACGCGTCCTCGGCCGCCCGCGCGATCTCCCGCAGCATCCGGAAGTCGAACGCGTTCAGGACGTCGGGACGGTTCAGCCGAATCGTGGCGCGGGGCGGTGTCTTCTCGTAGACGATCGCCTCGAAGCCGAGCTCCTCGGGGTCCCGCGGTCTCGGATGCGTCGGCTCGCTCATGGGCGTGTCCCGGTCTCCCCCGCAAACGGGAGCCTGAGGCGAGCGTTGCTCATCACCCCGCCACGTCGGCGAAGTGCACCTGGAACGGGATCCCCATCGCCATGGCGTCCTTACCCGTCTCAGTGAACTCCGGCGTCCGCGCCGCGGCCTTGAAGGCGTCCATGTGGGGAAACTCCCACTCCGCGTAGTACCGGAAGGCCGGCTCACCCATCGGCGCGCCGAAGATCTTGCCGTGCCGGAACGTCCCTCCCGCGACCTGGCGGCAGAGCTCCGCGTGCTGCTCGTACCGCTCGGGGTCCGGCTCCTGCTCGTAGACGACGAACGCTCGGATCACGCGTGGCTCCCTTCGGCTCGAAGACGACGTGAGCGTATAGCGTCCGCGGCGTGAGCTGGACGGGTGGAGCGGTCGCCGTCGCGCTCGGTGCAGGTGTTGCCGGGTCGGTCCAGGTGGCCGTCATGGGACGGTTCGGCGAGCGCGTCGGGACGCTCGAAGCGCTCGCGTTCACGACCGTCCTAGGCGCGCTGATCGCGAGCGCGGTCCTGCTCCTCGTGCGCCGCTCGCTCGACGGGTACGCGGAGGGGCTCGGCGCCCCGAAGTGGTTGTGGCTCGGCGCCGCGATCGGCGTCTTCGTGGTCGCTGCGATCACGCTCGCGGCACCCGAGATCGGGACGACCGCGACGGTCGCGCTGCTCATCGCCGGCCAGCTCGGAGCGTCGCTCGCAATCGACCGCTTCGGCTGGTTCGGCGTCGACCGCGTGAGCCTCACCTGGTTCAGGATCCTCGGTGTCGTGCTGCTCGTCGCGGGCGCCGCGCTCACGCTCCGCCGATGAGCGTCCTCGCCGAGCTCGAGCCACGGCTCGTCTGGGCTCGCTTCGGTGAGCTGACGACGATCGCGAGACCCTCGAAGCACGAGGAGGTCGTGCGCGAGCACGTCCTCGCCTGGGCCGGGGAGCGTGGGCTCGTGACGTCGGTCGACGAGGCGGGGAACGTCGTCGTGCGTGTCCCCGCGACGGCAGGACGCGAGGGTGCACCTACGGTCGTCCTCCAGGCGCACCTCGACATGGTCTGCGAGCGCGACCCGGACAGCCCCTACGACCCGCGCGAGGGACGGATCCGGGTCGCGCGCGACGAGGACTGGGTGCTCGCGGACGGGACGACGCTCGGCGCGGACAACGGCATCGGGGTCGCGGGGGCGCTCGCCGCGGCCGAGGATCCAGCGCTCTCGCACGGCCCGCTCGAGCTCCTCCTCACCGTGTCCGAGGAGCAGGGCCTGGACGGGGCGAAGGCGCTCGACCCGGAACTCGTCACCGGGCGTGTGCTCGTGAACCTCGACGGGACGAGCGACGCCTCGATCACCGTGGGGTGCGCCGGGAGCGTGCACACCTTCACGCGCCTGCCGCTTCGACCAGACGTCCTTCCGGACGGCTGGTCCGTCCTCTCGATCGCACTCTCTGGCGCGAGGGGAGGACACTCCGGTGCCGACATCGCGCGTGGCAGGACGAACGCGATCAAGGCGCTCGCTCGCGTGCTCGCGATCGCGAGCGAGCGCGTTCCACTCCGCCTCGCCCACCTCCGGGGAGGCGTGAGCCGCAACGCGATCCCACGGGAGGCGCGTGCGGTCGTCGCCGTTCCCGCCGCCGACGAGGACGCGTTCACCGCCGCGACGCTGCGCGCGCTCGGCGTGCTGCGCGAGCAGCACGCGGGCTCAGACGACGGGCTGGAGCTCTCCCTCGAGCCGACCGATCCCGGGCCGACGGCCGACGACGCGACGACCTCACGTGCCCTCGACCTCCTCGGTGCGACACCGAGCGGCGTCGTGACGATGAGCGCGCTCGTCCCGGGCGCCGTCGAGACGAGCACGAGCCTCAACGTCGCCAGCACCGACGACGGCCTGCTGACACTCGCGTCGATGACGCGGAGTGCGAGCGCGCCCGAGCTCGACGAGCTCGTGGAGAGATTCGAGGCACTGGCACGCCTCGCGGGCGCGGAGATCGAGGTCGTCCGCTCGTACCCGCCCTGGCGCCCGGACCTCGGCTCGTCGCTGCTCGCGACCGCGCGCGCCGCGTACACCCGCGTGCTCGAGGCGGAGCCCCGGCTCGAGGTCGTCCACGGCGGGCTCGAGTGCGCGGTGATCGGCGACAAGCTCCCCGGCGTCGAGATGATCTCGATCGGGCCCGAGATCGTCGGGCCGCACGCACCGGGAGAACGGCTGAGCATCTCCGGGACGGCGCGCTTCTACCGGCTCCTCGGTGCGCTCCTCGACGACCTCTCGCGCTAGCTGTCCGTCACTCGGGCGGGATCCAGAGCGGCGCCCGGCACGAGTTGTTCCTGTACCACGAGAAGAGCGCCGCCTGGCGGAGGTGGAGGGCGAGCGCGTAGGGGTACAGCTCTTCCGCTTGCTGCTCGCTCGCTCCGAGGCGCTCGGCGCCGTCCCTGAAGAGGACGATTGCCTGACAGGCCACGCTCGCCTCGTCGCGTCGGTGCCGCCAGTGCCGGAGGTGCCAGGACTCGTGGACGAGCACCCAGGCGCCCGCAGCCTGCTGCCAGAGCGGGACGGACGAGCTGCCGACGCCGAGCGCACCCTCGCACATCGACGGCGCGAGCAGGGTGACGTCCTCGCGCAGATTCGTCGAGCCCCAGGCGAATGCCGAGCCATAGTAAGCGCTCCACTCGGCCTCCGAGGGGCAGCGGACCTCGCCCGCCCCGAGCGAGTAGACGTGCGCGACCTCGTTGAGGCGCGCGGGCAGGTCATAAGCGCCGGCCGAAGGGAGGAACGCGACGCTCAGTGTCGCGGCGACGCTGACGGCGGCGGCGATGCGGATGATGGTCCTCGTCGGCGGCCGGTGGATCATGGCTCCAGAGTAGGAGGCGCCGTCCGGCGTGTCGTTCGGCAGCGCAACGCCTGGAGCGCCAGTCCGTGACGTCCGGTCAGTCGCCCCACCGACACCGGCGGGCGAGCGCCTGGACATCGAGGAGCGAGACCCGTCCGCGGGCGAGCGCGACCACCCCCTGCTTCACTTCGTCTCGGAGAACACGGTTCACGGTGGCACGCGACGTGCCGGCCATGGCGGCGAGGTCCTCCTGCGTGAGCGGAATCACCCCGGGCGCGTCGTCGGAGCCGTAGATCTGACCCAGCTCGATGAGACGCCGTCGCACGCGCGTGTCGGCGTCGACGTAGTGCGCCTCCACGAGCCGCGTGCTCGCACGCCGCAGCTGCACCGCGAGGACGCGAAGGAGAACGTCCTTCACGCCCGGGTGGCTGCGCTGCAGTCGCGCGAAGTCGTCCCGGTACACCGAGCGCGTCTCACCGGCCTCGAGCGCAGAGATCGTCGCGCTCCGCCGTTCGTCCGGGAGGAGCAGTGCGAGCTCGCCGAAGGCGTCCCCGGGGCCGAGCACGTCGAGCAGCACCGACTCGCCAAGCGGAGTCGTCGCGCGGACCGCGAAGCGACCGCGGACGACGAAGTGGAGCGACTCCGCGAGATCGTCCCGGTGGAAGACGACCTCGCCCTTCGAGAACGTGCGCCGGCGCGCGCTCGCCATGAGCTCGCGCACGTCGTCCGCGGGGAGCCCGGCCAGCAACGGCGATTCCACGGCTCCCAAGTGTCCGTCACCCGGGTGACGTTCGCAACGTCGTCCACGCGACGGACGTGGCAGGGCGATCCTCGTAGGCTCGGTGCATGAGACTCGGGCTCGTTCTCGTCGCGACGGCCCACCTGGTCGTCGTGCCGATGGCTCCGGCCCACGCCGGTGCGCCGGCTTGGCCCGTGGGAAAGGCGGAGCGCCTCGTGGAGCGAGACGCCGTCGTCCTCATGCCGACGCAGCAGAGGAGTGCGCTGCGGGCGGAGCTGGTGGAGCTCATCCCCCGCTTCCGCCTCCTGGAGAACACCGCGTGGGACCTCGGCGACCACCAGGCGTCCAGCCGTGCCCACAACTACCGCTACCGCTACTCGACCGCCCTGAAGCTCGTCGAGGGGGGCCTTGGCGTCGTCGACGCGACCTGCCGAGGGGTAGGGGCGGCGTCGGGCAGCCGGTTCGCACACTTCGAGTGCAGCGCTGTCTCCGAGCGGCTCGAGATCCCCTCCGTGGACGTCGTGTACGGAGACGAGAACGCCGTGCCGGCCTTCGTCGAGCGGGAGCCACGGCTGTACGGGCCCTACCAGGCGAGACTCGTCGTCCACACGACGCGACGCTCCTCGATCGCGTATCGCCAGAGGGGAGAGGCGACGAGCCGCTGACGATTCCCGCGGGACCGCGGAGAGCGTGGCAGCGATCCGCACTCGTCGTCGTCGGCGCGTGCTGCCCGCCGCGCGCGTCGCCGACGCACACCTCATCCGGCTCGACCCGACCGAGCGGGCGGTCCGGGTGCTCGCCGCGGACTTCGCGCTCGAGTCGAGTGTCGCGCCCGTGACGCTCGGAGTGTCGTCGACGCGCACGACGCGGGGAGGGGACGGCCGTACGCTCCTCTCACGATGGGTCACCGAGAGAGGAGTCAGGTCATGAAGCGCAGCATCGTCATCTTCGGCATCGCGGGCGCGCTGCTCGTAGCCCCGTCGGTCGCGAGCGCGGCCAGCGTCCCCCAGGTCAGGTCTCAGGTCGTCGACTCCCAGCTCGTCCGCTCGGAGCTCGTAAGGCCGCAGCTCCTTCGGCCGCAGCTCGTGCGGCAGCAGGTCGCTCGCCAGCAGGTCGTGCGGCAGGTCGTCCGGCCCGGGCTCGTGAGGGCCGAACGGGCGAGTGCGCTCCGGATCTCCGAGCACCACCTCCAGCTGCGCTGATTCTTTCTCTCGTCGATCCATCCGAGGGGTGACCAAGGAGGGGCCGCAAGGCCCCTCCTCCCTATGCTCAGAGGCCGACGATGTCGTCCGGCCGCACGGGGACGCGCGTGAGCTCGCGCGTCGTAGCGTCACGCAGCGCGGCGACGATCGCGGGTGTCGAGACGAGCGTCGGCGGCTCGCCCACGCCCTTGACGCCGTACGGCGCGTCCGGCTCGGGCTCCTCGACGAGGTCGGAGACGACCGGCGGCATGTCGAGGAACGTGGGGATCAGGTAGTCCGTGAAGCTCGCGTTCGCGATCACGCCGTCGCGGACCTGGATCTCCTCCATCAGCGCGAGGCCGAGGCCCTGCGCGGTGCCGCCCTCGATCTGACCCTCGACCGCGGTGCGATCGAGGGCGTGACCCACGTCCTGCGCCGTGCCGATCCAGACGACCCGCGTGAGCCCCAGCTCGACGTCCACCTCGACGACCGCGCGCATCGCCGCGACGGCGAAGGCGACGTGGGAGCGGTCGCCCTCGACCTGCCCCGTCTCCGGGTCGAGCGGGAAGGTCCGCGGGTGTCGGTAGACGCGCTCGACGTCGACCTCGCCGCCACCTGCCCGCTCGCGCTCCTCGAGCGCGGCCTGGCACGCGAGCTGCACCGCGCCGGCAGCCATCCACGTCATCCGCGACGCCGACGTCGAGCCCGAGGACCCGACACGCGCGGTCGAGCCGCCGACCAGCGTCACGTCGTCGGTCCCGAGCTCCGTCCGCGCGACCCGCAGCATGACGTCGGTGACGCCCTGCCCCACCTCCGCCGCGGCGCAGTGCACCTCCGCGCTGCCGTCCGCATTCAGCCGTACCCGGGCCGCGCACGAGTCGTCGAAGCCCTCCGAGTAGCAGAGGTTCTTCAGCCCGACCGCGAACCCGACACCGCGGCGCACGCCCTCGCCGCGCGTCGTGTTCCCCGATCCTCCGGGCAGGCGGATCGCCTCGCGGGGCAAGGCCTCGGGCTCGGGGACCGGGATGGCGGCGGCACGGCGGATCACCTCCTTCGTCGGAAGCGAGCCCCTGACGACCTGTCCCGTCGGGAGCACCCCGCCCGGCTCGAGCGCGTTCAGGAGCCTGAGCTCGACGGGGTCGATGTCGAGCACGTCGGCGAGCCGGTCCATCTGGGCCTCGGACGCGAACGTCGCCTGCACCGCCCCGAATCCCCGCATCGCGCCGCACGGCGGGTTGTTCGTGTAGACGGCGGTCCCCTCGACGGAGACGTTGTCGACGGCGTACGGCCCGACCGCGAAGCAGCAGGCGTTCGCGAGCACGGCCGCGGTGCTCGAGGCGTAGGCCCCGCCGTCGAGCAGGACGCGGACGCGGACGGAGACGAGCCGCCCCTCCCGCGTCGCCCGGTGCTCCGCCCGGATCCTCGCCGGGTGCCGGTGGATGTGGCCGACGAACGACTCCTCGCGGTTGTACGACATCTTCACCGGGCGGCTCGTGCGCAGCGCGAGGAGGGCGGCGTGGACCTGGACGGAGAGGTCCTCGCGGCCGCCGAACGCTCCCCCGACGCCCGCCAGGTGGATCCGGACCATCTCCGCCGGGAGGCCGAGGCACGGCGCGACCTGGTCGCGGTCGACGTGGAGCCACTGCGTCGCGACGTGGATGTCGACGCCGCCCTCGCCGTCCGGGATCGCGAGCCCGGACTCGGGACCGAGGAACGCCTGGTCCTGCTGGCCGACGTCGTAGGTCGCGGACACTGTCACGTCGCCCTCGGCGTCCGGGTCGCCGCGGCGGATCACCAGGGAGCGCACGACGTTCGGTCGGGGGTCGACGCGGAACCCGTGGCCCGCAGTCGGGCGCCCCGGGTGCAGCGGCTCGAGCTCGGTGGCCCGCTCGGGGTCGACCACCGGCTCGAGGGGCTCGTACTCGACCCGGACCGCGGCGGCTGCGCGTCTCGCCTGCTCGGGCTCCTCGGCCGCGACGAGCGCGACGGCCTCGCCGAAGTAGCGAACGCGGTCGATCGCGAGCACGGGCTGGTCGGCGAACTCGAGCCCGTAGGTCTTGGCGCCCGGGACGTCCTCGTGCGTGAGCACCGCGTGGACGCCTGGGAGGAGGAGAGCCTCGGAGACGTCGATCGAGAGGACTCGCGCGTGCGCGTGCGGGCTGCGGACCGTCTGCCCCCACAGCATCTCCGCGACCTCGAGGTCGCTGGCGTACGCGAACTCGCCGGTCACCTTGGGGACCGCGTCATGCCGGTGGACCGTCGTCTCCGCGCGGCCGCGACGGAGGGTGCGAGTGGGCGCGCTCATCGCGAGGCCGCCAGCTGCACCGCGGCGAGGATCTTGCCGTAGCCCGTGCAGCGGCAGAGGTTGCCGGAGAGCGCCTCGCGGATCTCGTCGACCCTCGGCTCCGGGCTCCGGCGCAGGAGGTCCGCCGCGGCGACGACGAGCCCGGGCGTGCAGAAGCCGCACTGCACCGCTCCGGTCTCGACGAACGCCTCCTGGACGCGATGCAGCCTCCCGTCCTCGGCGAGCCCCTCCACGGTGACGACCTCGTGCCCGGCCGTCTGGGCGGCGAGGACGAGGCACGAGCACACGAGCCTCCCGTCGAGGAGCACCGAGCACGAGCCGCACTCGCCCTGCTCGCACGCGTTCTTCGAGCCCGGGACGCCCAGGCGGTCGCGGAGCGCGGTGAGGAGGCTCTCGCCGGCCCAGACGTCCGCCTCGCGCGGCTCCCCGTTGACCACGAGCGAGACCCTCACGCGAGGCACCTCTCGAGCGCGCGGCTCGCGAGGACGCGCAGCGCGTGACGCCGGTACGCGGCGGTGCCGCGCACGTCGTCGATCGGACTCGCCGCCTCGGCGACGCGATCCGGGAGGTCGGACGCCTCGTCGAGCGGGCAGGCGACGAGGCCGGGGACGGGGCCTGCGGAACCGAACGACGCCCTCACCTCCGCCCGCTCGCGGTCGGCGACGACCGCGAGCGAGCAGACGGCGATGACCATTGCGTTCCTCGGGCCGACCTTCATGAACGTCTGCGGCTGACCGCTCGGGGAGACGTGGGCCGCCACGATGAGCTCGTCGTCGGCGAGCGTGTTCCGCTTCGGCCCGACGAGGAACTCGCGGAGTGGAATGCGACGATCGCCGCGCACGCTCGCGAGCTCGACGTCGGCCCCCTCGACGAGCAGCGGCGGCAGCGCGTCCCCGGCGGGAGACGCCGTCCCCAGGTTGCCGCCGATCGTCCCCCGGTTGCGGATCTGCGGCGAACCGACTGTCCGCGAGGCCTCCGCGAGAGCAGGAAGCAACCCCGCGAGCTCGTCCCTCATCGCCTCCTCGTAGGTGAGCCCCGACCCGAGCCGGAGAGACCCGTTCGCACGCGACCAGCCCCGGAGCTCCGCGATCTCGTTCAGGTTGAGCACGGTCTCGGGGCGCATGCGGTCGAAGTTCAGCGCGACCATGACGTCGGTCCCGCCCTGTATCGGGACCGCGTCCGGATGGGCCGACTTGAGCCGGAGGGCGTCGTCGAGCGAGCGCGGCGTGAGGACGTCCACCGGGTCAAGCGTATTACGCTCCGCCGCATGGACGCCCTCCGCCGCCGCCTCGCCGTCGCCCGGGGCGACGAGCCGGCGGACCTCGTCGTGCACGGAGGCAGCGTCCTCTCCGTCTTCACGCGCGAGTGGCTCGAGACCGACGTCGCGATCGCCGACGGCGTCGTCGCCGGCCTCGGGGAGTACGACGGCCCGAACGTGCTCGACGCCTCCGGGAGCTGGGTCGTTCCCGGCTTCATCGACGCACACATGCACCTCGAGTCGACGAAGCTGCTGCCGGACGAGTTCGCGCGGCTCGTGCTGCCGATGGGGACGACGGCCGTCGTCGCCGACCCGCACGAGCTCGCGAACGTCCTCGGCACCGACGGCGTCCACTGGCTGCTCGACGCGTGCGTGGACCTGCCCCTCGACTTCTTCTTCATGGCCTCGTCGTGCGTCCCCGCGTCGTCGTTCGAGTCGCCACGACGGCCACTGTCGACGGGGGACCTGGAGAGCCTGCTGCGGCGCAAGCGCGTGCTCGGCGTCGCCGAGATGATGAACTTCCCCGGCGTCATCGCGGGTGACGAGGCGGAACTCGCGAAGCTCGACCTCGAGGAGCGGGGACACGTCGACGGCCACGCCCCCGGCGTGCTCGGCAAGGAGCTCAACGCCTACGCCGCCGCGGGGATCGGCTCCGACCACGAGGCCCTCACGGTCGAGGAGGGGCGCGAGCGCCTGCGCGCGGGGATGTGGCTCCTCGTGCGGGAGGCGTCGATGGCGAGGAACCTGCGCGCCCTCCTGCCACTCGTCCAGGAGCTCGGCACGAACCGCATCGCGTTCTGCACCGACGACCGCGATCCCGAGGACATCGCGGAGAACGGTCACATCAACGGCATGGTGCGAGAGGCCGTCGCCTTCGGGATCGCGGCCGAGGACGCGATCGTCCTCGCCTCCCTGAACGCAGCGCTCTGGCACGGGCTCGACCGGCTCGGCGCGGTCGCCCCCGGCTATCAGGCCGACCTGCTCGTGCTGCCCGACCTCGAGCGGTTCGAGCCCTCGCTCGTGCTCAAGCGCGGCCGCGAGCTGGGCGAGGTGCCCCACCCGGAGGTGCCCGAGTGGGTGAAGCAGTCGGTTCGCATCCGGCCGATCTCGGCCGCCGACTTCCGGATCCCGTGGAGCGGGGGCGATGCGCGCGTCATCGGGCTCGTGCCCGACCAGGTCGTCACGGAGTCGCTCGTCGAGTCGCCGACCGTGGCCGGCGGCGTCGCGGTCGCCGACCCCGCACGCGACCTCGTCAAGATCGCCGTCGTCGAGCGGCACCTCGGCACCGGGCGAATCGGCAGGGGGCTCGTTCGTGGCTCCGGGCTCGGCCGGGGGGCGCTCGCGTCGACCGTGGCGCACGACGCGCACAACGTCGTCGTCCTGGGCGTGAGCGACGACGACATGGCGGTCGCCGTCTCTCGGCTCGCGGAGATCGGCGGTGGCATCGTGGCGGTCGACGACGGCACCGTCCGGGCCGAGCTGCCGCTCGCGGTCGCCGGCCTGCTCGCCGACGCGCCGCTGTCCGAGGTGATCGAGCGGAGCCTCGCCTGCAACGACGCGGCGCGCGAGCTCGGCTGGTCCGGCGCGACGCCGTTCCTCACGCTCGCGTTCCTCGCGCTTTCGGTCATCCCCAGCCTGAAGCTCACGGACCGCGGACTCGTGGACGTCGACCGGTTCGAGCTCGTCCCGCTTGCCGTCGAGGCGGGGACCGCGTGAGCACGCTCTACACGGGTGGCTGGATCGTCACCTGCGACGACGAGGGCACGGAGCACGGGTCCGGCTGGCTGCTCGTGGAGGACGGCGTCGTGCAGGACGTCGGCGACGGCGACGAGCCGGAGGCGGGCGAGCGGGTCGACCTGGGCGGAGCGGTCGTCACGCCCGGGCTGGTCAACACCCACCACCACTTCTACCAGTCGCTCACGCGGGCGAGAGCGCAGGAGGCCGACCTCTTCACGTGGCTCCGCGAGCTGTATCCCGTGTGGTCGGGCGTCGACGCCGAGGCCGAGTACGCCGCCGCGCGGACGGCTCTCGCGGAGCTGGCGCTCTCGGGCTGCACGACCGCCTTCGACCACCACTACGTCTTCCCGGAGGGACGGGAGGGGTTGATCGAGGCCGAGGTGCAGGCCGCGCGCGAGCTCGGGGTGCGCATCGTCGCCGCGCGCGGGTCGATGGACCTCGGGCAGTCGGGCGGCGGCCTCCCGCCGGACGAGCTCGTCGAGGAGCCGGACGCCGTGCTCGCCGACACAGAGCGGCTCGTGAACGAGCTCCACGAGCCCGGCCCCGGGGCCCGCGTCCAGATCGCGGTCGCCCCCTGCTCGCCGTTCTCGGTCACCAGGCGGCTGATGCAGGAGTCGGCCGAGCTCGCCCGGGCCCACGACCTGCCGCTCCACACGCACCTCGCGGAGACGGTCGAGGAGAGTGCGTACTGCATGGAGCTCTACGGCTGCACGCCGGTCGAGTACCTGACGGACCTCGGCTGGATCGGAGGGGACGTGTGGTGCGCCCACTGCGTCCACCTGTCGGACGACGACGTCGCGGACTTCGCGGCGAGCGGCACGGGTGTCGCGCACTGCCCGACCTCGAACCTGCGGCTGGGTGCGGGTATCGCGCCGGCCCGGGAGCTCGTGGAGGCGGGCGCGCGCGTCGGCCTGGGCGTCGACGGGGCGGCGTCGAACGAGCGCAGCGACCTCCTCTTCGAAGTGAAGCAGGCGCTCCTGCTCGCGCGCAGCCGAGGCGGCCCGTCGGCGCTCACTGCCCGCCAGGCGCTCCTGCTCGGGACGCGCGGCGGCGCGGCCGTCCTCCGACGCGACGACATCGGCTCGCTCGAGCCGGGAAAGCAGGCCGACTTCGCCGTGTGGCGCACGGACGGCCTCGAGCTCGCGGGCGCGGTCGATCCCGTCGCAGGCCTCGTCCTGGCGGCGCCACACCGCGTCGACCGGCTCGTCGTCGGCGGCGAGGACGTCGTGCGAGCTGGCGCCCTGGTGCACGCCGACGAGGCGCAGATCGCGGCCGAGCAGCGGCAGCAGGCACGGAGGTTCGCGGGCGGATGAGCAACGCTCGCCTCCGGCTCAGGCTCGGGGGGGAACCCAGGTTTCCCACACGTACGCCTTTCTTCCCGAAAGCCCGGGGAACCTCCCGGATGCCCACTCCGCTCCACGCTCATCGACCAAGGTCGGGTCGATGAGCGTCTCCGTCTCCACCCACGTGCTCGACACCGCGACGGGCAGGCCGGCGGAGGGCGTCAAGGTGGAGCTCTGTCGCGAGCGGGAGGTCCTCGCTTCCGCCGAGACCGGCCCCGACGGACGCATCGGCGAGCTCGCCGCGGACCTCGAGCCCGGTCGGTACGCGCTCGTCTTCTGGCCGCCGTCGCCGTACTTCACCAAGGTCGAGCTCGAGGTCGAGCTCGCCGACGGGCACCATCACGTCCCGCTGCTCGTCTCGCCCTACGGATGCGCGACCTACCGCGGAAGCTGACCACTGAGGAGCTGGCCGAGCTCTTCGAGGGACGGACCGCGCTCGTCGAGCGGCTCGCAGCGGTCGACGACCCGCTCGGGCGGGCGGACGAGATCATCGAGGGGCTCACGGGAGAGGAGAAGATCGAGGCGCTCGACGCGCACCCGGCGATCGGAGCGCGCGGCCTGTCTCCACGCTCGGCCGCGGAGCAGGGCACCGACGCCGACCCGGTGGTGCTGTCCGAGCTCTCGTACCTGAACCAGGTGTACGAGGAGAAGTTCGGCTTCCGCTTCGTCGTCTTCGTCGCCGGACGCTCGAAGCGCGAGGTCCTGGAGGTGCTGCGAGCGCGGATCGCGCACACGCGCGAGGAGGAGGTCGACACGGGCTGCCGCGAGCTCGTCGCGATCGCGAGGGACCGGTGGACCCGTACCTGAGGGACGTCCTCGACGTCCTCCTGCGGATGCTCCACGTGACGGCCGGGATCGCATGGATCGGCGCGTCGTTCTACTTCGTCCGCCTCGACCTCTCACTGCGGCGGCCGAAGCGGCCAGAGGACGCGGAGGCCGGCGTCGCCGGCGAGTTCTGGGGAGTGCACGGCGGGCGGGCTGTACCACTCGCAGAAGTACCGACTCGCTCCGGCCGAGATGCCCGAGCCGCTCCACTGGTTCAAGTGGGAGGCGTACACGACCTGGCTCTCCGGGTTCGCGCTGATGGTCGTCCTCTACTACTTCGACGCGGAGCTCAGGCTCGTCGACCGCGACGCCGCCGACCTCGACGAGTGGCAGGCGATCACGCTCAGCCTCGCCGGCATCGCGCTCGCCTGGGTCGTGTACGACGTGCTCTGCCGCACGGTCGGACGGCGGAGCCAGGAGGCTCTCGCCGTCGTGGGCACGGGCCTCGTCGCCCTCGCCGCCTGGGCGGCGAGCGAGCTCTTCGCGCCTCGCGCCGCCTACCTCCAGGTGGGCGTGATGCTCGGGACGATCATGGTGGCGAACGTCCTCCTCGTGATCATCCCGGCCCACCGGAAGCTCGTGGCGACGATGGAGGCGAAGCACGAGCCGGATCCCGCGCCTCTCCTCGAGGCGAAGGACCGCTCCGTCCACAACAACTACCTCACGCTCCCCGTGCTCTTCACGATGCTCGCCGGGCACTTCGCCTTCGTGTTCTCGGCGGACCAGGCGTGGCTCGTGTTCGTCGCGATCGCGGTACTGACGGCGCTCGATCCGCGTCTTCTTCAACCGCTGGCACGCCGGGACGCCGCGCGTGGTGGATCCCCGCGGTCGCCGCGGTTGGCGTCGTCGCGCTCGCGCTCTGGCTCCAGCCGGACGAGGCCGGTCGCGGCGCCACCGGCCCGGTCTCGTTCGAGCAAGTCCAGCCCGTGCTCGCGCAGCGCTGCGCGACTTGCCACTCGGGCGCCTCTGCGCCGCTCGGCGTCCGCTTCGAGACGCGGGAGCAGATCGATGCGCGCGCCGACGACATCCGGCGGCAGGCGGTGGAGACGCGCGCGATGCCGCCGGGGAACGTCACCGGGATCACCGAGGAGGAGCGGGAGCTGCTCGGTGCCTGGGCGGCCTCGAGATAGCCCGCGGGGTCCGGAGTAGGGTCCCCGCACGTGCACTCGTTCACGCCTTCGCATCGCGGAGGCTCGGGCCCGCCGCTCCTCTGCCTCCACGGCATCGTCGACACCTGGCGCACCTGGGAGCTCGTGCTGCCGGCCCTCGAGCGCAGCCACGACGTCCTCGCGCCGACCCTTCCGGGCCACGCGGGCGGTCCGCCGCTCGGCTCCGGGGTGAGCGAGGACGCCCTCGTCGACCCGATCGAGTCTGCACTCGACGACGCCGGCTTCACGACCGCCCACATGGTCGGCAACTCCCTCGGTGGCTACATCGCGCTCAAGCTGGCCGCGCGCGGCCGGGCGGAGTCGGTCGTCGCGCTCGCCCCGGCCGGGGGTCGGGCCGAGGACGGCCCGTCCGAGCAGGAGCTCGAGGAGCACTTCCTCACGACGCAGGAGCAGGCGAGGAAGGCCGTGCCGCACGTCGACGAGATCGTGTCCACGGTGGAGGGCCGACGCGGCGTCACGCGGTTCACGACGTCGCGCTTCGAGCACATTCCGGCCGAGCTGCTCGCCCATCAGGTCGTGGGGCTGGCGCGCTGCGACCTCGTCGGCACGCTCCGGGCGCTCAGCGCGGGTTGGAGTGTCGAGCCGGAGAGGATCGAGTGCCCGGTGCGCGTGGTCTGGGGCGCCGAAGACCGGATCCTGCCGTGGCCGTCGGCCGCCGCACGCTACCGCGACGAGTGGCTGCCGCACGCGGACTGGATCGAGCTCGAGGGCGTCGGGCACTGTCCGCAGCTCGACGTGCCGACCGAGACCGCGGCGCTCGTGCTGGAGCTCACCGCGCGCTGAGGCTCGACGCAGGTGCGGTAGATTCGGGCCCGTGCTCGGGATCACGGCCGGCGGCTTCTCGTTCGAAGCGCGACTCGAGGAGGACGCTGCCCCCGAGACCGTGGCAGCGTTCCGGCGGCTGCTGCCGCTCGACTCGAAGATCATCCACGTGCGCTGGTCGGGCGAGGGCGGCTGGATCCCGATGGGCGACCTCGACGTCGGGATCGGCCCCGAGAACGCGACGCGCTACCCGAGTCCCGGGCGAGCTGATCTTCTACCCGGGCGGGGTCAGCGAGACCGAGCTCCTGCTCGCCTACGGCTACGTGGCGTTCGCGAGCAAGGCGGGGGCGCTCGCGGGGAACCACTTCGCCACGATCGTCTCCGGGGCCGAGAACCTGCGCGAGCTCGGGCGCCGCATGCTCTGGGACGGCGCGCAGGGCATCTCCTTCAGCGAGCGCTGAGCCGGCGGAGCGCCGCGGTCAGCACCTCGACCGCGAGCGCGACGTCCTCCTCCGAGGAGAGCTCGTCCGGCGAGTGGCTGACGCCGCCGTTCAGGCTCCGCACGAAGAGCATGCCCGCGTCGACGCCCGCCGCGGCGAGGACGCCCGCGTCGTGCCCCGCCCCCGAGGCGAGCTCGACGACCGGAAGGCCCCGCGAGGCGATCTCCTCGCTCAGCGCGCCGCGCACGCGGGCGCTCATGGCGACCGGCTCGGTGCGCTGACCCGGCTCGAGGCCGATCGCGGTGACGAGCCGATCGAGCGTCGCCGCGTCCGGGGCGCGCGCATCGACGGAGATCCGGACGCTCCCCGGGATGACGTTGACACCCCCCGGCTCGACGGCGACGTGACCCACGGTGGCCACCGCGCCGTCGAGGCTCGTGGCTGCGGCGCGGATCGCCAGGACGGCCTCGGCGGCCTGGACGAGCGCGTCCTCGCGGCCCCCCATCGGCGTCGTCCCCGCGTGTCCCGCCTTCCCGCGGAAGACGAGCTCGCCGCGCGCGTAGCCGACGATCCCGGTCACGACCCCGAGCGCAGCGTCCCGATCGGCCAGGGCGGGCCCTTGCTCCACATGGAGCTCGAGGAAGGTCTCCGGCAGCGGATCCCCGCTCTCGACGAGGGCGCGACTCCCGACGCATCCGACCTCCTCGCCCCGGAACACGACGACCGTGCCGGCACGCACCCGCTCGACCGCCTCGACGGCGGCGACCACGCCGAGCGCGCCGTCGAACTTCCCTCCCTCGGGGACGCTGTCGAGGTGGGACCCGACCCACACCGGCGCGCGGGCATCCGCACCCGGGGAGCGGCCGAAGAGGTTGCCGTGGCGGTCGACCGCGACCGCAAGCCCCGCCTGCTCGAGCCACTCTCCGGCGAGCCGGTGTGCCTCGTCCTCGGCCGGGCTCGGGTGCGGGCGATTCGCGCCGGGCCCTCCGCCGATCGCGTACAGCTGCTCGAGCCGCTCGAAGGTGCGCACGTCCGGAGCCTAGAGCGCTAGCTGGTCAGTGGTCGCGAAGCGCGCCGAGGACGAGCCAGCCGGCGAGCGGGAACAGCGCGGCGACCCCGAAGGCGAGCGGCCACGACGTCACCGACACCGAGGCGGCGAAGAGGACGGGCGCCGCGACGCCGGCTCCCGAGAGGACGGTCTGCTGGAAGCCGAGCGCGGCCCCCGACCTCCGGGCGCCCGCGAGCTCGGCCGCCGTGGTGAAGGAGAGCCCGTTCCACGCCATCGAGAGGCCGCCGGCGAGTGCGAGCGCGGGAACGAGAAGCCATACCGGGCCGCCCGCGAGCGCCGCGACCACGACGAGCGCCGCGGCGATCGCGAGACCTACCCCGCGCAGGAGCACGACCCGGCGACCCAGCACGTCGGACCAGCGGCCGCCGCCGATCCGGAACACCGCTCCGAGCACCTGCGCGGCCGCGACGACGAGGGCCGCTCGCCCGTCGGAGAAGCCGTGCTCGTCGTGCAGGAAGAGGACGCCGAACCCGATCACCGCGAGCTGGGCGTACAGGTAGAGACCGCTGCCCAGCGAGAGCCTCCAGAGCCGCGCGTCGCGCAGCGTGCCGAGGACCGTTGCAGTCCCGAGCTCGTGAGCGCTCGGGCGATCTCGTAACACGACCGCGCTGACGAGCGCGCCAACTCCGCAGAGGGCGGCCATGAAGAGAAGCGCCGCCTCCGAGCCGCCCCCGCCCGCGATCGCAGGCAACGTGAGCGCCGCGACGAAGCCCCCGACGGGGATGGCCGTCTGCCGCACCCCGAGTGCGAGCCCACGCTCGTTCGAGCCGAACCACTGCATCACGGCACGGCCGCTCGCCGCGTTCACACTCGCTCCGGCCGCGCCCGCGAGGGCGAGCAACATGCCGAGGGCCGCTGCGCTCGGCGCGAACGCCGCCCCGGCGACGCAGCCGGCACAGCCCGCGAGACCCGCCGCCATGACCAGCCTCTCCCCGAACCGGTCGGCCGCCAGCCCCCACGGCAGGAGCGTGAGCGTCGCCCCGACCCAGGCCGCCGCGAGCAGGACGCCGACGCCGGAGAGCGAGAGCCCGTAGTCCTCGCGGAGCGTCGGCGCGAGAACCGGGAGACCGACGAAGAGGACCGCGGCGCTCGCCATCGCCGTCGACCCGGCGGCGAGAACGGCCCAGCGGTAGCGCATGTCCGAGCCTACGAGTAGAGCTCGCCGGCGAGGTACTTGAGCCCGGAGTCGACGAGGGTCGTCGCAACCCGCGTCTCGGGCCCGAGGCGACGTGCGAGGTCCAGCGCGACCGTGAGGTTCGCGCCGGTCGAAGGGCCCGACCACAGGCCCTCCTCCCGCGCCGCGCGCCGGGCCATCGCGAACGCGTCGGCGGTCGACACGGCTTGCACCTCGTCGAGATCGTCACGCTCGAGGAGTGGGGGCCAGAATCCGACGCCGCCGCCCTCGATCCGGTGCGTGCCGGCCTCGCCGCCCGAGAGGACGGGAGACTCGGCCGGCTCGATCGCGACGCGCTGCAGGTCGGGCAGGGCCTCCCGCAGCCGGCGCGAGACGCCGGTGAAGCAGCCGGCGGTTCCGACGTACGTGCAGAAGGCGTCGAGGCGGCCGTCGAGCTGCGCGAGGAGCTCCTCCCCCAGCGCCCGGTACCCCTCGACCATGTCGTGGTTCCGGAACTGGTCGGTCGCGAAGCCGCCGACCTCCTCGAGGATCTCCTGCGAGCGCTCGATCATCCGGGGCAGCAGCTCGGGGGTGATCCCCTCCGGGCTCGGCACGAGCTCGACCTCGGCGCCGAACGCCTCCATCGTCCGCAGCTTCTCCTGCGGCGAACGCGTCCGAGGACACGATCCGCAGCGGGTAGCCCTTCAGCGCGCAGACGAACGCGAGCGAGGAGCCGGTGCTGCCGCCGGTGTACTCGACCACCGTCTGACCCGCGCTCAGCCGGCCGTCCCGCTCCGCGCCCTCGATCATCGCGAGCGCCATGCGGTCCTTGTAGGAGCCGGTCGGGTTCGCCGACTCGAGCTTCACCCACACCTCGGCCATGCCGGGCTCGACGAGGCGCTCGAGCCGCACGACCGGCGTCGAGCCGATCGTGCCCAGCGCCCCCGTGCGCAACCTAGAGGCCGAACGGGTTGATCGGACGCGAGCCCGTGGAGACGATGACGCTCTTCGTCTCGAGGTAGAGGTCGAGCGTCTCGAGGCCCAGCTCGCGGCCGAAGCCCGACTGCTTGTAGCCGCCGAAGGGGATCCCGGGGAACGCCGTGTACGGCATGTTGATCCCGACCGTGCCCGACTTGATCCTCGCCGCGAGCCGGTGGCCGCGCGCCGGGTCGCCCGTCCAGACGGTCGCCATGAGCCCGTAGCGGACGTCGTTCGCCAGCTTCACCGCCTCGGCCTCGTCCTCGAACGGCGTCACCGCGACGACGGGGCCGAAGACCTCCTCCTGCACGATCTCGAGCTGGTTCGAGGGGGCCGCGACGACGGTCGGCGGGTAAAAGGCACCGGCGCCGGCGGGCACGGCGCCGCCGGCCACGACCTCGGCGCCCTCGCCGGCGCCGCGCTCGACGAAACCGTGCACCCGGTCTCGGTGGGCGAGGGAGATGAGCGAGCCCATCTGCGTCTCGGGATCGAGCGGATCGCCGACGCGGATCGCGGCCGCATGCTCGCCCAGCTTCGAGACGACGTCGTCGTAGAGCGGCTTCTCGACGAGCACGCGCGAGCGCGCCTCGCAGCTCTGGCCGGCGGCGTAGAAGATCGCCCACGCCGAGCTCGGGATCGCGCTCGCGAGGTCCGCATCCGCGAACACGAGGCTCGGGCTCTTCCCCCCGAGCTCGAGCGTGAGGCGCTTCACCGGGTCCGAGGCGAGCCGCATGATCTCGCCGCCCGTCCTCGTCGAGCCCGTGAACGCGACCTTGTCCACGCCGGGATGGCGGACGAGGTAGGCGCCGGTGGTCGGCCCGTCTCCGGGGACGACGTTGATCGCCCCCGCCGGGAAGCCGACCTCGGCGGCGAGCTCGGCCAGGCGGATCGCCGTCAGCGGCGTCTGCGGATCGGGCTTGAGGACGACCGAGCAGCCCGCCGCGAGCGCTGGCGCGAGCTTCCACGTCGTCATCATCAACGGGTAGTTCCAGGGGACGATCTGCGCTGCGACGCCGACCGGCTCCTTCAGCGAGTAGAAGAGGAGCGAGCCGCCGATCGGGTTCGAGCGGCCGCCGATCGAGGCGATCGCCGACCCGTAGAAGCGGAAGTTCTCGACCGCCTGGTGGAGCTCGGCCTTGACCGAGGAGATCGCCTTGCCCACGTTGCGCGCCTCGAGCTCGGCGAGCTCGGCGCGGTTCGCGACGATCGCGTCCGCGAGCGCGTGCAGCAGTCGCGCGCGCTCGGTCCCCGGCGTCTTGCCCCAGTCCCCCGCGAGGGCGCCGCGGGCGGCCTCGACGGCGCGGTCGACGTCGGCCTCTCCGGCCATCGCAGCGCGCGCGAGCGGCTCGCCCGTTGCGGGCTCGGTCAGCTCCCGGACTTCACCGGACGCGGGCTCGGCGAGCTCGCCGCCGATGAAGAGCCCGTACTCGCGATCGGTCGCGACGGCCATCGGCCCGGACGATACCTCCCTCAATCCTCCACGGTCCGCTGGAAGAGCACGTGGTCCCGCCAGGCGCCCGCGATGTGCAGGTAGCGGGGAGCGAGACCGATCCGGGCGAAGCGGGCCTTCTCGAGGACGCGCTGCGAGGCGGTGTTGTCGACGAGCGTGGCGGCTTCGAGGCGATGGAGGCCGAGCTCCGCGAACGCGAGCTCGGCGACGTCGTGGACCGCGCCGGTCGCCAGCCCGCGGCTCCGCCTCCCGTCGTCGACCCAGTACCCGACGTTGGCGCTGCGGAAGGGGCCGCGGACGAGGTTCGAGAGCGACACGATGCCCGCAAGCTCGCCGTCCACGTCCACGATCGCGTACAGGTGCTCGCTGGACCGGATTCGCTCCCGCTGTGCGGCGATCGTGTAGAAGCCGTCCGAGTGGTCGGGCTCGTACTGGGCGTGGCTCTCCCGATTGGCGAGCAGGAGCTCGACGAGCCGACCGGCGTCGTCGGGCGTCAGCCGGCGGATCACGCCGTGCTCTCGGACGCGGCCGGGGGCCGGCTCGATCGGCTCACCCCGATGAAGAGCACGTACTTGCGCTCGCTCGCGGTCGCCACGCCGGGAACCTAGCGCCATGTAGCAGAGGCCGGGAAGCCGCGATCGCGATCCTCGGGATGGTCGAGGTCGCGTTCATCGTGGCGTTCCTCTCGCTGACGGACACGAAGCCCGGCGCGTAGCGCCGGGCCACGGTCTATCCGGTCTTCCCTGCAGTCGCCGGGTTCTCGACCGGGACGATCAGGGATGGATCGACCCACGCACCGCCGGCGCGAGCGGCCAGGTCGGCGAACGTGACGCCGCCCAGCAGCGCGATCGTCGCGTCTCGCACCTCCGCCCACACGTCACGGAGCGTGCAGCCGAGCATCATCGGACACGGCTCCGGGTTGTGCCGGGTGGCGCAGCTGATCGGCGCCAGCGGCCCCTGGAACAGCCGAACGACGCGCTCGAGGGTGATCTCCTCGGGGCGCTTGTTCAGGCGGTAGCCCCCTGACGGCCCGCGCTCCGAGCGGACGAGGCCCGCGGTCCGCATCGTGGGCATCACCTGCTCGAGGACGGACTGAGGCACAGCGGTGCGCCGCGCGAGCGCCTCGAGCTTGATCGGACCGCCGTTCTCGATCGCGAGTGCGAGGATCGCCCGGGTCGCATAGTCGGTCCTTCGCGATACCCACATCTCGGCCTCCTCGCAGTTCCGGCTTGACAGATGACCTCGACATTCTCTACGTTCTTGGCCGACTTACTAAGTCGACAAACCTTATCGACATTATCGGGAGGGCAAGAGAATGCAACGACGACCCACGATGGCGGTGCTCACGGCCCTGATCGGAGCAGTGGCCGCCGCCCTCGCAGCGACGGTCACCGTGCAGGCAGCACCGGCCCGCAGCGCGGACACCGAGCTCAGCCTCGTCGCCTACTCCACCCCGCGAGAGGCCTACGCGAAGCTCATCCCGATGTTCCAGAAGACAGCGGCCGGGAAGGACATCGAGTTCACCCAATCGTATGGCGCGTCGGGAGAGCAGACCCGGGCGGTCAAGGCGGGACTCGAGGCCGACCTCGTTGCGCTCTCGCTCGCACCGGACGTCGACGAGCTCGTCCGCGCCGGCCTCGTCGACCGCAGCTGGGTCAAGCGGCCCTACGAGGGGATGGTCACGGACTCGCTCGTCGTCTTCGTCGTGCGGGACGGCAACCCGAAGAAGATCAGGAGCTGGAACGACCTGCTCCGCCCGGACGTCGACGTCGTCACGCCGAACCCGTTCACCTCCGGCGGCGCGCGCTGGAACGTCATGGCCGCGTACGGCGCGTGGCGCCACGTCGGGAAGACGGACAAGCAGGCGCAGGCGAATCTGCTGAAGCTGTTCCGCAACGTCGTCGTCCAGGACAAGAGCGCTCGCGACTCGCTGAACACGTTCGTGAGCGGCAAGGGCGACGTGCTGCTCGCGTACGAGAACGAGGCGCTCTTCTCGCGGACGAAGGGGCTCGACCTCCAGTTCGTGATCCCGAAGTCGACGATCCTGATCGAGAACCCGATCGCGGTCGTCAAGACGAGCAAGACGAAGGCGGCGGCCAACGCGTTCATCCGCTTCCTGCAGGCGCCCGCCGCGCAGCAGGTCTTCGCCGACAACGGGTACCGGCCCGTCGTGAAGCGCGTGCTCGAGCGCAACCGGAAGCAGTTCCCGGTGCGGCCGGGCGAGTTCACCATCGATGCGGCCTCGCTCGGCGGCTGGGCGAAGGTGCAGAAGCGCTTCTTCGACCCGAAGACCGGGATCATGGTCGGAATCGAGAAGAAGGTGGGCGGCGACACTGGCTGAGGTCGCCCTCGACCGGCCGCGCCGCGCAGGCGCTTCCGGGGACAGGGCTGCGACGGCCCTGTCCCTCGGCATCGTGACGACCTTCCTCACGCTGCTCGTCCTGCTCCCCATCGCCGCGCTCCTGTGGGAGGCGCGGAGTGAGGGGGCGGGCAGCTTCCGGGAGGCGATCACGAGCCCCGCGGCGGTCGCGGCCCTGAAGCTCACTCTCGTCGCATCCGTCGTCGTGGCGCTCGTGAACGCGGTGCTCGGGACCGTGACCGCGTGGGTGCTCGTGCGGGACGACTTCCGCGGGAAGTCCGTCGTGAACGCGGTCATCGACCTCCCGTTCGCGCTGCCGACGATCGTCGCCGGCCTCACGCTCCTCGCGCTCTACGGGCCGACGTCGCCGATCGGGGTCGACCTCGCCTTCACGCGCGTCGCCATCGTCCTCGCGCTGATGTTCGTGACGCTCCCGTTCGTCGTCCGCACGGTGCAGCCGGTCCTGCAGGAGCTCGACCGGGAGCTCGAGCAGGCCGCCCATTCGCTCGGGGCCTCGCCTGCGACGACGTTCCGCCGGGTCGTCTTCCCGAACATCCTCCCCGGCATCCTCTCCGGCGTCGCGCTCGCGTTCGCGAAGGCGGTCGGCGAGTTCGGCGCGCTCGTGATCATCACGGGGAACATCCCGTACGACACCGAGGTCGCGTCCGTCTACATCTTCGGCCGCATCGAGAGCGGCGACTCGGCGGCGGCAGCGGCGGTCTCGGTCGTGCTGCTCGGCCTCTCGTTCGTCGCGCTCCTCTCGATCGGCGCCATCCGTCACTTCGCCACGAGGCACGACCGTGCCTAAGCTCGCCCTCCGCTTCGTCGCCCTCGGCTACCTGCTCGTGATCCTCGTCGGACCGCTTGCCATCGTCTTCTGGCGCACGTTCGAGGACGGCGTCGGCCCCGCCTTGGAGGCGCTGACCTCCCCGGAGACGATCCACGCCTTCAAGCTGACGCTGCTCATCACGGCCATCGCGGTACCCGTGAACACCGTGTTCGGGATCGTCTGCGCGCTCGCGATCGTGCGTAGGCGCTTCCCCGGCAAGGGGCTGCTGAACGCGTTCGTCGACCTGCCGCTCGCGCTCTCGCCCGTCGTCGTCGGCCTCGCGCTGTTCCTGCTGTACGGCAGGGAGGGCTGGTTCGGCGGCTGGCTCGAGGAGCGGGGCATCGACGTGCTGTTCGCGCTCCCGGCGATGGTGATCGCGACGATCTTCGTCTCGCTCCCGTTCGTCGCCCGAGAGGTCGTGCCCACCCTCCGCGAGATCGGCGACGACCAGGAGCAGGCGGCCCGGACGCTCGGCGCGAACGGCTGGCAGACGTTCTGGCGCATCACGCTCCCGTCGATCCGCTGGGCGGTGATCTACGGCGTGATCCTCACGACCGCCCGCTGCCTCGGCGAGTACGGCGCCGTCGCCGTCGTCTCCGGCCGCGTCCAGGGCAAGACGGAGACCGCCACGCTCCGCGTCCAGGAGCGCTACGAGAGCTTCGACCTCGCGGGCGCGTACGCGATCTCGATCGTGCTCGCGCTGATGGCGATCGCCGTCCTCGTCGCCATGACCGTGATCCGACCGAAGGAGGAGACCGCCTGATGTCGATCCTCGTCCGCAACGTCTCCAAGCGCTTCGGCGACTTCGTCGCGCTCGACGACGTGTCGCTCGACGTCGAGAGCGGCTCGCTGACCGCGCTCCTCGGGCCGAGCGGCTCGGGGAAGTCGACCCTCCTGCGGATCGTCGCAGGACTCGACGCCGCGGACACCGGCGAGATCCTCCTCGCGGGCAAGGACGCGACGGCCCTCGCGCCGCAGAAGCGCAACGTCGGCTTCGTCTTCCAGCACTACGCCGCGTTCAAGCACATGACCGTGCGGGACAACATCGCCTTCGGGCTCGAGGTGCGCAAGCGCCCGAAGCAGGAGATCCGCGAGCGGGTCGACGAGCTCCTGAGCCTCGTGCAGCTCCAGGGCCTCGGCCATCGCTACCCGGCCCAGCTCTCCGGCGGGCAGCGCCAGCGCATGGGCCTCGCCCGCGCGCTCGCGCCCGAGCCGCAGGTGCTCCTCCTCGACGAGCCGTTCGGCGCGCTCGACGCTCGCGTCCGCGCCGAGCTCCGCGAGTGGCTCCGGCAGCTCCACGACGTCGTGCACGTGACGACGGTCTTCGTCACCCACGACCAGGCGGAGGCGATGGAGATCTCCGACCAGATCGCCGTTTTGAACCAGGGCCGGCTCGAGCAGGTCGGTGCTCCGCGCGAGCTGTACGACGAGCCCGCGAGCGAGTTCGTCATGCGCTTCGTCGGCGACGCGAACCTCGTCGGCGGCGCGCTCGTGCGACCGCACGATCTCGCGCTCCTGGAGGAAGCCGAGGAGGATGCCGTCGAGGCGATGATCGTGCGCCTGACGATGCTGGGCCGCGACGTCAAGGTCGAGCTGCACGACGCCGAAGGCTCCGAGATCGTCGCCCTCCTCGAGCGCGACCGCTTCGAGGCGCTCGGCCTCTGGCGCGGTCAGACGGTCTGGGTGCGCCCGCAGCGCGAGCGCGTGTTCGCCGAAGCCGGCTAGGAACGAGCGAAGAGCGCGGCGACGCCTTGGCCGACACCGACGCAGAGCGTCGCGACGCCGTAGCGGCCTTCGCGCCGGCGGAGCTCGTGCAGCAGCGAGACCACGAGCCGCGCGCCGCTCATACCGAGCGGATGGCCGAGCGCAATCGCCCCGCCGTTGACGTTCACACGCTCCTCGTCGAGGCCGAGGTCGCGGATCACGGCGAGACTCTGGGACGCGAAGGCCTCGTTCAGCTCCACGAGGTCGAGCTCGTCGGCGGAGACTCCCGTGCGCTCGAGCAGCTTGCGGACCGCCGGGACCGGTCCGATGCCCATGACGCGGGGGTCGACACCGGCCACGGCGCTGCCGACGAACGCCCCCAGCGGCTCGAGGTCCAGCTGGCGGGCGCGCTCCTCGCTCGCGATGACGAGCGCCGCGGCGCCGTCGTTGATCCCGCTGGAGTTGCCGGCGGTCACCGTCCCGGCCGCGCGGAACGCCGGCTTCAGGCCCGCGAGCGCCTCCGCCGTGGTCGAGGGGCGAGGGTGCTCGTCGACGCTCACGTCGCCGACGGCCACGATCTCGTCGGCGAAGCGCGCGGCCTCCTGGGCGGCCGCCCAGCGCTGCTGCGAGCGGAGCGCGAACGCGTCCTGCTCCTCGCGCGACACCTCCCAGCGCTCGGCGACGTTCTCGCCGGTCTCGCCCATCGACTCGAGCGGGAACAGCTCCTCGAGGCGCGGGTTGGGGAAGCGCCAGCCGAGCGTCGTGTCCCAGACCGTTCGGTTTCCACGCGGGAACGCCGCGTCGGGCTTCGCCATGACGAGCGGGCGCGCGGCTCATCGACTCGACGCCGCCCGCGACGACGATCTCGGCGTCCCCGGCGAGCACGGCGTGCGACGCGGAGACGACGGCGGAAAGCCCCGAGGCGCAGAGGCGGTTCAGCGTCACGCCCGGGACCGAGTCGGGCAGGCCGGCGAGGAGCGAGGCCATGCGCGCGACGTTGCGGTTGTCCTCCCCCGCCTGGTTCGCGCAGCCGAGGTAGACGTCGTCGATCGCGGCCGGCTCGACGCCGGCGCGCTCGACCGCCGCCGCGACGGCGATCCCGGCGAGATCGTCGGGCCTCACGCCGGACAGCGCGCCGCCGTAGCGGCCGATCGGCGTCCGCACGGCCGAGACGACGACCGCGCGCATCAGACGAAGTCGATGTGGACGGGCTCCGGAAATGCGCGGAGCGCCTCGCCGCGGCGGAGGAGCTCGGTCACGGCCTTGCGGCCCTCGTCGCCGTAGTCCTTGGTCAGGTCGTTCACGTACATGGACACGAACCGGTCGGCGACCGCCGCGTCGATCCCTCGTCCGAACTGGACGGCGTACTCGAGCGCCTCCGCGCGGTTGTCAAGACCCTGCTGGATCGCCTCCCGGAGCACGTTCGAGACGTCGCAGAGCACGTCGCCCCCGAGGTCGCGCCTGACGACGTTCACGCCGAGCGGCAGCGGGAGCCCCGTCTCCAGCAGCCACCACTCGCCGAGGTCGAGCACCCGCACCAGGCCGTAGTCCTCGAACGTGAGCTGGCTCTCGTGGATGAGGAGGCCCGCCTCGGCCCTTCCCGACGCGACCTCCGCCGGGATCTCGTCGAAGGGCAGCTCGCGGTGCCGGATCTCGCCGAGAGCGAGGCGCAGCGCGAGATACGACGTCGTCAACGTCCCGGGCACGACGATCTCGAGCTCCGCGAGCTCGGCGAGCGACAGCTGCCCGCGAGCGACGACGATCGGCCCGTAGCCCGAGCCCATGCTCGCGCCGTGGGGGAGCAGCGCGTAGTCCTCCTGCACGAACGGGTAGGCGGCGAGCGAGATCGCGGTCACCTCGAGGCGACCCGCGCGGGCCCACTGGTTCAACGTCTGGATGTCCGCCAGGACCTGCTCGAACTCGTGGCCGCGCGTGTCGACGAGGTCGGTCGTCAGCGCCCAGTACATGAAGGCGTCGTCGGGATCGGGGCTGTGGCCGACGCGGATGTGCACGAGGGCGCGGACGCTAGCACCGGGCCTGCGCGGGCAGCCCGACAACCGGCCGCCGCGAAGGCGACTACGAGGAGGTGGCGATCGACGCCTTGGCGGACTCGAGCAGGTCGCCCGAGATGGCCCCGATGACCTCGGGCCGGTCGAGCAGGCGCCGCTGCTGCTCCGGCGTCAAGCGGTTCTGGACGTACTTGTCCTGGAGGATCTCCTCGAGCCCGCGTCCGCGCTCGTGCTCGCGGACCACGTACCGGGCGACGTGCTCCTCAGCCGAGCTGCGCTGGAAGAGGAAGGAGAAGAGGTTCTTGAACACGGCCACGAGACGCGATTGTATCCCGGTACATGAGGCGCAGCGCTCGGGAGGGCCGGTACGCGGAGCGGGAGCTCGTCGGCGTCGACGACGCGGGTCAGGAGGAGCGGATCGTGCTCTGGCTCGAGCGGCGCCCGGGTGCGATCTGGGCGGTGGGTCGCGCGGTGAACCCGCAGCTGCGGGAATCGGACGAGACGCGCCCCGAGGACGTCGTCTTCGAGGGCTACGAGCTCGAGGACGCGCTCCAGCGCGCGAACGAGGCGCTCGAGGACGACGTCAGCGTCCTCGAGGGGGACGGTCTCGACGCGTATGCCCGGCCGTTCACGCGCAAGGAAGTGCTGCCGCTCCTCGAGCGCTGGTTCTTCAACCGCTGACGGAGCTACACGCGCGCCCCGACGCCGGCCTCGCCGGCGCGGCGGACCGCCTCCGCGCCGATAGCGACGTCCCAGGCCGCGAGCCCGTTCGACTTGAACACGACGATGTCGCTCTCCGACTGGCGTCCGGAGACCTCGCCGGAGACGACCTCGTGCAGCTCGTGCACCTCGAGCCAGTCGAGCACGCCGGCGGCGACCGGCTCGACGAGGTCGCCCGACTCCAGCCGCGCCTGCTCGAGCGAGTCGCAGCAGACGAACGTCGCGCGCTCGAGCACGGCGTTGTCGAGCTCGCGCTTGCTCACGACGTTCGCCCCGGCGGCGACGACGAGGGCGCCCGGCCGCAGCCACTCGCCGCGGAGCACCGGATCGCGCGAGGTCGTGATCGTGACGACGATCTCCTGCGAGCCGGCGTCGTGGTGGCTCTCGCCAGCAGTCGCGCCCACCCGCTCGCAGAACGCCGCGAGCCGGTCGGGAGTACGGCAGTAGGCGACGACGCGCTCGATCGAGGGCACGGCCGCCCGGATGCACGCGACCTGGGTCTCGGCCTGGTGCCCGCAGCCGAGGATCCCGAGCGTGGATGCGCCGGCGAGCGCGAGGTGACGCGCGGCGACGCCACTCGCAGCGCCCGTCCGCAGCCGGCCGAGGTGATCGGCCTCGATCACCCCGACGAGCTCGGCGCTCGCCGTGTCGAACAGGCAGACGACGAACGCCGTGCCCTCGGGGGTGCCGACGTAGAGCTTGCCTCCGGCGAGTCCGAGGCCGAGATCAGACGCGGCCATGTCGGCGAGCGATCCGTCCCGGAGCCTCAGCCTGCGGCGCGGCGCGTTCACGACCTCGCCCGCTCCGAAGCGACGGAAGCAGGCCTCGATCGCCTCTACCGCGTCGGCGGGCTCGAGCAGCTCGGCGACGTCCGCCTCGCTCAGGTACAGGGGCATTGCGCCAGTCTAGGTTCGTCGTAGACTCGCCCTCGTGGAGACCGAGGACTACCTCGACCTGCGGATCGACGACTTCCTCGACCGTCTCGCAGAGGGCGGGCGCGCCCCGGGCGGCGGGTCCGCCGCGGCGCTGGCGGTAGCCTTCGCGGCCAGCCTCGTCACGATGGTCGCGCGCTGCTCTCGCGGCTCCTGGGACGACGCGACGGGCGTGGCCGCGCAGAGCCTCGCGATCAAGGAGCGTGCCGCGCAGCTCGCGCGCACCGATGCCGACGCCTGGCAGGAGGCCTCTGCCGCCCTCCGCGAGGCGGGCACGGACGACGGCGCGGAAGGTCGCAATCGGATGCTCGAGGAGAAGCTCGGGCGAGCCGCCGCCGTCCCGCTCGAGATCGCCGAGCTCGGGGCGGACGCGGCTGCCCTCGCCGCGCTCGTCGGCGAGTACTGCGAGGGCGCCTACCGCGCGGATGCGGCCGCCGCGGCGGCGCTCGCGTCCGGAGGGGCGAGCGCGGCGGCCCACCTCGTCCAGGTCAACCTCACCGTGCAGGAGGGGGACGAGCGCCTGAAGCGCGCCCGGGCGAGCGAGCAGGCCGCGGCCGAGTCCGCGAAGCGCACGCTCGCGTCCATCCGGTGACGGAGCGATGAGCCAGCTCTCGACGTTGTCGGACGCCGAGCTCGTCCAGCGCTGCCGCGCCGGGAACACCGACGCGTGGAACGAGCTCGTCGAGCGCTTCTCGCGCTACGTCTACGCGGTCTGCACGCGCGGCTACCGGCTCTCCGAGGAGGACGCGGAGGACGTCTTCCAGGAGGTCTTCGCTCGCGTGTTCACGCACCTGGACACGCTCCGGAACGACGCCGCGCTCCGGCCGTGGATCGCCCAGCTCACCCGGCGGCTCTGCCTCGACTCGATCGCCCGGCGTGGGCGCGAGCACGTGGCCGAGGAGCCCATCGCGGACGAGCTCGCGGACGAGCTCGCCGCCGACCTCGCCGAGATCGACGAGGGGTTCACGGTGCGCGAGGCCCTCGCCACCCTCTCCGAGACGTGCCAGGAGATGCTCGACCGCTTCTTCGCCCGTGATCAGAGCTACCGGACGATCTCCGCCGAGCTCGACCTGCCCTCGGGGACGATCGCGAGCCGCATCGCCCGCTGCCTCTCGAAGCTCCGCACGGAGCTCGAGGGAAGAAACGAGGGCTCCCGGGGGTCTAGGGGGTAGATGACGATGTTCGACGACGAGCGAATCGGCGAGCTCCTGCGGGTGCTCCCGCCCGCCCCGCGGGGGTGGGTACGTGCTGCCCAGGAGCTGCCTGCCGCACGCCGGTCCCTCGACGAGATCGTCGCGCGAGCGGAAGCCGACCTCGCGTTCCGGCAGGCGCTCGTCGCCGATCTCGAGGCGGCACTCGAGCTCGAGGGCTACGAGCCCGACCGACGCGTCCTCGACGAGCTCAAGCGGCGCTTCTCCGAGAGCTGAGACCCCTCTAGAGTCCTCGTATGCACGACGAGGCTCTGCCGGAGGTGGGTGCGCACGCGGCCGAGCCGGGCGGGCGGCCGCTCCCGGCCTGGAGCCTGCCGAAGGACCAGGCCGAGCGGATCGCGCTGCCGATGGAGTGGCCCGAGCGCGTCGACCGCGAGTGGGCCTGGGGCGGCTCGACGGGCGAGGGCGTGCGCGTCTGCATCCTCGACTCCGGCGTCGAGCGAGACCATCCCCTCGTGGGCGGACTCGAGAGCGCTGTGACGATCGCGGTCGACGAGGACGGCGAGACCCTGGTCACCGAGGACGACGTCGGGGACCTGAGCGGGCACGGGACGGCCTGCGCCGGGATCGTCCGCGCGCTCGCCCCGGGGTGCAGCCTCACGAGCGTCCGCGTGCTCGGACAGGGCTTCAAGGGGACGGGAAACGTGCTGCTCGCGGGGCTGCGGCATGCGGTCGACGAGGGCTTCGACCTCATCAACATGAGCCTGTCGACGACGAAGAAGCCGTTCGCGGCGATCCTCCACGAGCTCGCCGACAGCGCCTACTTCCGGCGCACCGTGCTCGTCGCCTCGGCGCACAACATGCCGGTCGAGAGCTACCCGTGGAAGTTCTCCTCGGTGATCTCGGTCGGGAGCCACGAGGAGGTGGACCCGCTCGCCTTCTTCTACAACCCGAACCCCCCGGTCGAGTTCTTCGCCCGCGGGGTCGGCGTCGAGGTGCCCTGGGTCGGCGGCCGCTCGAGCGTCGTCTCCGGGAACAGCTTCGCGACCCCGCACGTGACCGGGATCTGCGCGCTCGTCCTCTCCAAGCACCCCGAGCTGACGCCGTTCCAGCTGAAGAACGTCCTGTACCTGACCGCGACGAACGTGGGAGGTGGGCAATGACGGACGACAGCGAGCTCCGCGCGGCGGTCGCCTCCGGCGTCGTCGGCTCGTCGGAGTCGTTCCAGGAGCTGCTCGCAGCGATCGTGCACGTCGCCCGTTCGATCTTCGGAGCGAAGGCCTCGTCGATCCTCCTCCTCGACGAAGAGGCCGGCGAGCTCGTGTTCGAGGCAGTGGTCGGGGAGGGCGAGGAGTCGCTGCTCGGCACGCGCTTCCCGGCGGACCACGGCATCGCCGGCTGGGTCCTCGCGACGCGCACGCCGCTCGTGATCGAGGACGTCGAGCAGGATCCCCGCCACGCGCGAGACGTGGCCGAGGGCACGGGCTACGTCCCGAAGGGGATCATGGCCGCCCCCCTGCTCACGGAGGACGCCGCGCTCGGCGTCCTCTCCGTGCTCGACCGCCCGGAGCAGTCGCTCTTCAGCCTCCAGGAGATGGAGCTGCTCGGGCTCTTCGCAAACCAGGCGGCGATCGCCGTCGACCTCCTGCAGAGGGCGCGTCGGGCAGAGCGGATCCTGCAGGACGACGGCGACCTCGCCGTCGTCGCACGGCTCGCCGCCTCGGTGGACGCCCTCGAGGACGACCGGCGCGAGGCCGGCCTCCGGCTGCTCCGCGCTCTCGCCGCAACGCTCGGCAGCAGCACGGAGGGCTGAGGCCGCAAGCAGGTGACAGTCACTGCGGGTGACAGTCACCACACCGTCGGTCCGGGCACTCGTACGTCGCCCTGAGATACGAAAGCGGCCGCGAAGCGGCCGCGTCTTCAGGGATCTCCGCGATCCGGAACTCGGCGCTAGCCGATTCCGGATCTGCGCAAGAACAGCGATCTTCTCGCGAAGAGCGATTCCCACTCGGGAATCGCTCTTCTGCGGACAACGAAACGCCCGGGCGACTGTACATCTCGCCCGGGCGTTCGTTCCGGTCGGAGCTAGCTAGGCGCTCTCGAAGCCTGCGGGCTCGGTGCCTGCGGGCTCGGTGCCGGCCGCGGCGGGCTCCGTCCCCATCGTCTCCGTGCCCATGGTCTCGGTGCCCATCGTCTCGAGCCCGTGGAGCTCGAAGTCGTCGTCGCTCGCAGAGGGCTCCGTCCCTGCCGGCTCCGTCCCCGCCGCAGCAGCAGCCGACGGCTCGGTCCCTGCGGGCTCTGTGCCCTCTGGCTCGTACCCGTGCGCCTCGACGTCTTCGTCGGTGGGGCGCGTGGTCTCGTCAGCCATGTCTCCTCCTGTGTCGGGCGCGTATCCGCGCGTATCCGATCAACTAGACGGTGTTCGTGCCAGCAATCTTCCCTGTCGCGTTTCGTCCTTGCAAGCGTAGATGAGATGCTGCCGCGGGTGGGTGGCGTGAAAGGGCATCTAGGCGAGTCCGCAGCGGCGTTCCGCGGCGTCTTCGCGAACCCGAACCTGCGCCGGCTCCAGCTCGCCTGGGCCGCCGTCATCGTCGGGCACTGGGCGTATCTCGTCGCGGTCTCGGTGTTCGCGTACGGCGTGGGCGGCGCGGGCGCGGTCGGCCTCGTCATCGTCATCCGCACGGTGCCGGCTGCCCTCGTCGCGCCGTTCGCCGCGATCCTCGCCGACCGCTACAGCCGCGTCGCCGTGATGGTCACGTCCAACCTCGCCCGTGCGGCGCTCATCGCCGGTGCCGGGCTGTGCGTCGCCGTCGACGCGCCCGCGGTGGCCGTGTACGTGGTCGTCGGCCTCGCGATGCTGATCGGCACCCCGTTCCGTCCCGCCCTCGCTGCGGTCACGCCCTCGGTTGCCCGCACGCCCGCGGAGCTCACGGCGGCGAACGCCGTCTCGAGCACGCTCGAGAGCATCGGCTACTTCGTCGGCCCGGCGCTCGCGGGGCTGCTGCTAGCGGCTGCGAGCCCCGACCTCGTCTTCTTCCTCACGGCAGCGCTCTTCGCCCTCTCGGCGCTCGTGATCTCCCGCGTCGAGGTTCCCGCCCAGGCGGAGCGCACCGAGGGCGGCCGTCGCTCGGGGATCCTCGCCGAGGCCCTGGTCGGGTTCCGGACCGTCGGGGGCGACTCGCGCCTCCGGATCTTGCTCGGCCTCTTCTCGGCCCAGACCCTGGTCGCGGGCGCGCTCACCGTCCTCATCGTCGTGATGGCGTTCGAGCTCCTCGACCTGGGCGAGTCGGGAGTGGGCTGGCTCAACTCGTCGATCGGGGTCGGCGCGCTCGTGGGCTCGATCGCGGCGCTCTCGCTCGCAGGGATGCGCCGACTGAGCCCGGCGTTCATCGGCGGGGTCGTGCTCTGGGGGCTGCCGCTCGTCGCGATCGGGATCTGGTCCGAGCCGGCGGTCGCGATCGTGCTCCTCGCAATCGTGGGCGCGGGCAACTCGCTCGTCGACGTCGCCGCGTTCACCCTGATCCAGCGTGCCGTCCCGGACGAGGTCCTCGCGCGCGTCTTCGGCGTGATCCAGTTCCTCTGGATCTCGACGTTCGGCCTCGGCGGCCTGCTGGTCGTGCCGCTGATCGACTGGCTCGGCGCCGACGTCGCCCTCATCGTCGCGGGTGCCTTCCTGCCCGTGCTCGCGCTCCTCACCGGCCCGACCCTGCTCCGGCTCGACGCTGCGGCGGAGGCGCCAGGGGCGGAGCTCTCGCTGCTGCGCTCGATCCCGATCTTCGCGCCGCTCCCCGGGACACCGCTCGAGCACCTCGCCTCGCGGCTCGTGCCGCTCCGTGTCGATCCCGAGACCGTGATCGTCCGCCAGGGCGACTCGGGCGACCGCTTCTACGTGGTCGTGGAGGGGGAGGTCGAGGTCGCCGTCGACGGCACCGTGGTGTCGGAGCTCGGCCCCGGGGGCTATTTCGGCGAGATCGCCCTCATCCGCGACGTGCCACGGACGGCGACGGCGACGGCGCGGACGCCGGTCGTCCTCTACGCCCTCGAGCGCGACGACTTCCTCGCCGCGGTCACGGGACACGCCCCGAGCGAGGCGGCCGCCGAGGACGTCGCGAGCGCGCGCCTCGCGAGCGTCGCCCCGACCGGAGGGCACCTCCCCGCCTAGCTCGATGCCGGCGCTGTCACCCGACCAGTTCGAGGCCCGGCTCCGCAGCTACCTGTTCGAGCGCTCCGAGGAGTCGAGGGCGCTGCGCGTCGGAGAGAAGGAGGTCTCGGAGCAGGCGGCGATCGTCGCCCGCTACGCGGATCTCTTCACCCGCGAGCAGCTGGTTGCCCTGCGCGAGGCGGAGGAGGCAGAACAGGGCGGCGACGAGCGCGAGCGCCTGCATCGCCTGCACAGCACGTGCGAGTCGGGTGTCCTCACGGCGCAGCTCGCACCGAAGCAGGACGAGCTCCAGAACGCGGAGCTCGCGGCACGCGTCGAGTTCCGGGGCGAGGAGCTCCCGCTGCGGAACGCGTCGGCGAGGATGAGCACCCTCGCGGGCTACGAGGAACGAGAGGAACTCGGGCCGGCCGTCTTCGACGCCTCGGCGCTGCTCAACGACGAGCGCCTGGAGCTCGTGCAGGCTGCCGAGACGCTGCGCGCCGAGCTCTCCGGCGAGGCGGACCCCGTCGCCCGGAACGAGGCCGAGAAGCGGATCTCGCTCCGCGAGCTCGCCGACGCGCTCGCGGCCGTCGCCGACGGCGCCGCGGCCGCGTACGACCGGTTGAGGGAACGCTGGCTCGACCGGCTGCTCGGCGACGGCCGCGCGCCGAGGCCGTCCTCGTACCACGCCGCCTACCTCTTCCGCCTGACGCCGCTCGCGGACGTGTACACGAAGGAGCGCGCGACCGCGATCTGCCTCGAGACGCTCCGCGAGCTCGGCTGCGACCTGGAGGCGAACGGGAACATCCGCACCGACCTCGAGGACCGGCCGCAGAAGGCGACGCGGCCGAGCGTCATCGCCTCCGATCCCCCGACCGTCGTGCACCTGATCACCCGTCCGCAGGGCGGTCTCCAGGACTACCAGGACTTCCTGCACGAGGCCGGCCACGCACTCCACTACGCGGGCTGCGACCCGACGCTCCCGTACACCTTCCGCGCGCTCGCGCGGGACTACGCCCTGACCGAGATCTACTCGTACATCGTCCAGAGCATCGCGCGCGAGCCGGGCTGGCACGCAGCCCACTTCGGCCTGTCCGAGGCGGCGGCGGCGGAGAACGCGGAGGCCGCGTCCTTCCTCGACGTGTTCATGTTCCGCCGCTACCTCGCCAAGCTCCGGTTCGAGCTCGACTTCTGGTCGCGCTTCCCCAAGGACGGTGGCACAGCGGGCGGCTATGCCGAGGAGCTGACCTCGGCGACCGGCCTCGTGTACCGCGCCGACCGCTACCTCGCCGACATGGACTCCGGCTTCTACTCCGCCGACTACCTCCGCGCCTGGATCCGCTCGGCGCAGCTCCGCGCGTACCTGCGCACGAACGTGGCGGAGGACTGGTGGCGCCGCCCGGAGACCGGCGCGTTCCTGCGCGAGCTCTTCCGCGAGGGCCAGCGGCCCTCGAACGAGGAGCTCGCGGGCCGGATCGGCTTCGACCCGCTCGACGTCGGGCCGCTCCTCGCTGAGCAGACGGCCGCCTGAACGTCTGCTCGCGGAAGCCGACCCGGCGCCGCGAGCGCCGTCAGGTGCGGCTCGTCGCGAGTCCGGGGCGGACGCTGCTCACTCGCCTCGCACTGTGACCCACCCCATGCAGAAAATGGTTTGCGATGCGCAGATGTCCGATAGTGCTCGCGGTCCGTGGTGTGGCGGCCGTTGGCGGAATTGCCTGGAAGCATCGCCACATCGAGATCCCGCTCGTCTCTAAACGGTCATCCAAAGCCGGAATCGCTCCGTACGGAACGTCGTTCGGACGATCTTGCGTCGCCCGGCGTCCGTGACCAGGAACTAAACGCGAGTTCGCCCTCGACGCTCCCGCGAGCGAGCGAGTGGCTGTCCTCTCCGCCAGCCGGAAGTTTCGTGATCAGCGTTGTCAGGGCATGTTCTTGTATCGAGAAGAGACTTCTGAGCATCTATCTGCGTGACCACCATGCGGCTTCCGCCGCCGGTGTGGCGCTCGCGCGTAGGGCGTTGGGCCCCTACCATCCGCTGGCCGAGGAGATCGCCCGAGACCGCAGGACTCTCGAGAACGTAATGCGCAAACTCGACGTCGAGCCCAGTGGGACGAAGGTCGTAGTCGTCCGCGTGGCTGAGTTGTTCGGCCGACTGAAGCTAAACGGCAGGCTCTTCAAACGCTCACCGCTGAGCAAGGTCGTCGAGCTCGAGGCGCTCGTCGTTGGTATTCGCGGGAAGGAGGCGTTGTGGGCGTCACTTCAGACAGCGGACCTCAGATTGCAGGGCATCGACCTCCAAGCACTCGCCCAATCGGCGAGAACGCAGGCAGGAGAAGTCGACAAGTTACGGCTGAGCGCAGTAGCCAACGCTTTCGGCGAACGCCCTGTACCGCGAGCGCGACGCAGGCAGCAGACCCGGTCCGCGGTCTGAGGCTGCTGCGGGCTCCTACCGTTTGCCCCGAGAGGCGCTAGGCACGAGCTCGCGCTCGACGCTCCCGCAAGCGCTGCATCGCTCCCGCTCCCCGTTACGGCGCCAGTAGTCCGGATTCTTGATCTTCAACCAGCCACGATCGCCAGGCCTGTAGAGACTGTCCCGGTGCTTGGCGACGACACCCTCGAGGCCGAGCTCGCACTCGGGCGAGTCGCTGCGGCGCCACCGGACGTCGCTCATTGCATCCCCGGCAACGACGTGCGACTGTTCCAAGGCCGTCACACGCGAAGGCAGCCTGGGTTCCCTGCCCGACGCTGCTGATGATGTTCAGAAAGGGAGTAGGGATGAACTCCAAGAGCATGGCAGGGTGGATCGGTTTCGCCGGCATTCTGATGCTGATTGTCGGAGGGCTCGACTTCTTTCAGGGCTTGATCGCCCTGTTCGAGGACGAGTACTACGTGCCCACTGGGTCGGGCTTCCTCGTCTTCGACCTGACGGGCTGGGGCTGGACGATGATCATCTGGGGAGCGCTGCTCGTTCTCGCCGGACTCGGCTTGCTTGCCGGACAGGGGTGGGCGCGCTGGTTCGCGATCGTCGTCGTCAGTCTGAACTTCATCGCCCAGCTCGGCTTTCTCGGCAACACCCAAACCCCGCTCTGGTCACTGACTGCAGTGGCGCTGAGCATCATCGTGCTCTATGCGTTGACCGCACGCTGGGGCGAGAGCCTGCCCGAGAAACCGCACGAGTAGACGGGGATCGCCTGCGATCAAGGTCGCCGCGCGCGCGAGCGTCGTGCGCGGCGGCCTCTCCAAGGTCACGCCCGTTCGCCGTCAGAGTCGCGGCGGGGACCGCGCGCAGGTGTAGCCGCGCGGCGACGCTCGACGACATCGCCTGGGGCTTCGGTTTCTCGACGAGCTCGCAGAAGCTGGGGCCGCAGCGCGTAGCTCTAGGCCGCGCGGTCCGCGGTGAACCCATCACGCGGTGAGAGAAGGCGCTCAAGGTCGCGCTCTGGGCGAGCTCGCCGAAAGTTCGCGTGTAGTACAAGAAGCCGCCCGCGCCGGCGACGGGCCTCTCGCCGAAGGGCCGTGTTTCCGGGCGTCGAGAGCTTCTGCGCCGTCGCCAGCGACATGCCGAGCTCGGCAACGTCCGGCATCGGGGCTCGCGTGGGCGGTCGCGGCAGCCGGTCTCCCGGAGTCGACGACGCCCTATACGTTGCGGCACTCCGGGCTCTCCTGGGCGCTCGCGAGCGGCATCCCGGCCGTCGACGTCGCGAGGTTCGGAGGAACGAGCCTCGCGATGCTCGAGAAGCACTACCACCACCTGCTCGTCGGAAGCGCGGAGAGCGCGAGGGCACGCATGGACGCATTCGCAAACAGGCCCGTGGCGCTACCCGAGAACGACGAAACCCCGTGCACACGGGGGTTTCCCTTCATGCGCCCGGCATGATTCGAACATGCGACCTCTGCCTCCGCAGGGCAGCGCTCTATCCCCTGAGCTACGGGCGCGGGGGACCGAAGTCTAGCGGCCTCGCGCTGCGACCCCCGAGGTCGAGAGCGTCGGCCTCGGGCACGTCGACCCGCACGTAGCCGAGCGCGACGACGCCGCCCTCCGGGTCGCGCACGGCGCTCGTCACGCGGCCTACGACCTTGCCGGCGTGCTCGAGCTCGGCGTCGTAGGCGGGGAGCTCGTCGCCCTCGAGCGCCAGCACTCGCAGCGTGCGGTTCACGCGGCCACGGTAGTGCTGGCGTGCGATCGGCTCCTGCCCCGGGTAGCACCCCTTCGCGAAGTCGACGGCACGGTCGCTCGAGCCCCGCCTCGGCAGGGAGCACGCGGTCGTCGATCTCGCGCCCGAAGCGTGGAGTCCCGGCGCGGACGCGGAGCACCTCGAGCTCCTCGGCGCCCATCGTCGGCTCCAATCCTTCCGCGTCGAGTACCTCGACCGCGGGCACGCCGTAGTCCGTGGTCGGGATCCCGTCCGCGTCGCCGAGGACGACCGTCGACGAGTGCTCCTCGAGGTCGATCTGGCACCGCTTCGCGAACCGGGACCGCAGGAGCGTCCGCTGCACGCGCTCACCGAGCCCGGGCTCGGTGAGGAGCAGGAAGTCGTCCTCCCCGCGACGGAGGACGACCAGTGGCGCGATCACGCGCGCCTTGCTGGTGAGAAGCAGCGCCTCGCACGAGTCGCCGACGACGAGCCCCTCGACGTCGTTGGAGACCATCGCCTGCAGGTACGAGGCGGCATCCGGGCCGCCGACCGAGACGAACTCGCGCGGGCGCGCGGCGACACGCAACGCAGTGGTGGGCATCGGGACTAGTGTAGGAGCGGTGTTCCGGAGCAGGGCGGAGAGGAAGGTCGTCGACGCGGGGTACGACCCCGCGCGGCTCCCCCCGGGCCAGTACCTGACGGAGAAGTGGCCCGTCCTGCACGCGGGTTCGATCCCGGCGACGGACCTCGCGACCTGGGACTTCTTCGTCGCCGGAGAGATCGAGAGCCCACGTCGGCTCGACTGGGAGGCCTTCAACGGCCTCCCACGCAGCGAGGTGACCGAGGACATCCACTGCGTGACCCGCTGGAGCCGCTTCGACGTCACCTTCGAGGGGGTGCACTGGGCCGCGCTCGAGGAGCTCGTGCGGCCGAAGGCCTCGGCGCGGTTCGTCGTCGCGCACGCCGAGGAGGGCTACACCGCCAACGTCCCGATCGCCTTCCTCCGCGACCGCCTGTCGCTGCTCGCGACGCACGCCGACGGAGCCCCGCTCGCACCCGAGCACGGCGGCCCGCTGCGCCTCGTGATCCATGGGAAGTACTTCTGGAAGAGCGCCAAGTGGCTGCGCGGCATCGAGCTCACCGCGGACGACCGACCCGGCTTCTGGGAGCGGTACGGCTACCACAACGACGCAGATCCCTTCGAGGAGGAGCGGTACGGCTTCTGACTCGATTCCCCCGGAAGGGGGACGAGCGCCGGAGTCCGATCGACGACAACTCGTGCAACCCATCCTCCCCCAGTTCTTCCCCCTCTGAGTGGCCGTCCCAGCGGCCACTCTCGTCAGAGGAGAGGACTACGAAAGGGCCGGCGCAAGCCGGCCCTTTCGTTTGCCCGTTTCGCGCCGGTCAGGCGGCGACGGCGGACGGGCGGGCCGCAACGCCCGCCGGCGCCTCCGCGAACGCGGCCGTCAGCTCGACCGGGTAGCAGAGGTTGACGCTCGCGTCCCCGAGGGTCGTCGTCGACGAACGACTGCACGTCCTCGACCGAGCCGCTCTCCCACAGGCACGTGACGAGCGTCCCGTCCTGGCTCGGCAGGAACTGCAGCACCCGCGTGCCGGGCGGTGCCCCCTCGCCGTGCTTCAGGCGCTCGCCTCGTGCGAACGCCGTCGGGGGATCCGTCAGCCTGTGCTGGACGACGACCAGCATGACCGTCTCCTTTCGTCACATGTACCGTTACGCGTAACGTAACAGGTGACGATATAACGGTCAACCATGGGCCGCCCCAGGGAGCACGACGAGCGCACGCGTGCCGCTCTCCTGGCAGCGGCCGAACGGATCGTGGCGGAGGGTGGCCCCGCGGCGCTCTCCGTCCGCGCGGTCGCCGAGACCGCCGGGACGTCGACCCGCGCCGTGTACACCGTGTTCGGATCGAAGGACGGCCTTCTCGTCCAGGCGCTCGCCCACGATGCCTTCCGGTTCCTCTTCGCCGAGATCGACAAGCTGGAGGAGACCGACGACCCGGCGGCCGACGTGATCGCCATCGGCACCCAGGTCTTCCGCCGGCTCGTGCTCGAGCACCCGGCGCTGTACCGGATCGCGTTCCAACGAGTCGTTCCGGGCCTCGATGCGAGCCCCGAGCTGGTCGCGACGAGGCAGAAGGCCTGGGACCAGCTGATCTCGAAGGTCGAGCGACTCGAGTCGGCAGGCCTGCTCGGCGGCAAGGCGCCGGCCGAAGCCGCCGTCGAGCTGATCGCGATGATGGAGGGGCTCGGCAACGCAGAGCTGCGCGGCGCAGTGCTGCGGTTGCTTCCCGAGGGAAGCGAGGCAGATGCCTGGGAGAACGCGCTTGCGAGTCTCGTGCGCGGCTTCGCCACCGGGCCCTGAAAGCGCGAGAGGCCGGCAGGGCCGGCCTCTCGCGTGGATCAGGGAAGGGACCCCGATTCTAGAGCGTCGCTCTAGAAGTCCATCCCGCCGCCGGGCATGCCCGCCGGCATCGCCGGCTGCTTCTCCGGCATCTCGGCGACGACCGCCTCGGTCGTGAGGATGTTCTTCGCGATCGACGCGGCGTTCTGCAGCGCCGAGCGCGTGACCATGGTCGGGTCGATGATCCCCGACTTGACGAGATCCTCGATCTCGCCCGTCTCGACGTTCAGGCCCTCGCCCTTCTTGGCACGGCGGACCTGGTCGACGACGACGGAGCCCTCGAGCCCCGCGTTGTAGGCGAGCTGGCGGAGCGGCTCCTCGACCGCACGGAAGATGATCTCCGCGCCGGTCTTCTCCTCGCCCTCGAGCTCGCCCAGGACCTTCGTCACCGTGGCGCTCGAAGCCGCGTTCAGGAGCGCGACGCCGCCGCCCGACCCGATGCCCTCCTCGAGGGCGGCGCGGGTGGCCTTGAGCGCGTCCTCGACGCGGTGCTTCTTCTCCTTGATCTCGACCTCGGTCGCGGCACCGACCTTGACGACCGCGACGCCGCCCGAGAGCTTCGCGAGGCGCTCCTGGAGCTTCTCGCGGTCGAAGTCGGAGTCGGTGTTCTCGATCTCCTGCTTCAGCTGCTTGATGCGACCCTTGATCGCGTCGGTCTCGCCGGCGCCGTCGATGATCGTCGTCGTGTCCTTGTCGATGACGATCTTGCGGGCCTTGCCGAGCTGCGAGAGCTTCGTGTTCTCGAGCTTGAGGCCCATCTCCTCGGTGATGACCTCGCCGCCGGTGATGATGGCGATGTCCTCGAGCATCCGCTTGCGGCGGTCGCCGAAGCCGGGCGCCTTGACGGCGACCGCGGTGAACGTGCCGCGGAGCTTGTTGACCACGATCGTCGCGAGCGACTCGCCCTCGACGTCCTCGGCGACGATGAGGAGCGGCCGGCCCGCCTGGATGACCTGCTCGAGCACCGGCAGGATGTCCTTGACCGCGCCGATCTTCTGGTTCGCGATCAGGACGTACGGCTCCTCGAGCTCCGCCTCCATGCGCTCGGGGTCGGTGATCATGTACGGGGACAGGTAGCCCTTGTCGAACTGCATCCCCTCGGTGAACTCGAGGTCGAGCCCGAAGGTCTGACCCTCCTCGACGTTCACGACGCCGTCCTTGCCGACCTTCTCGATCGCGTCCGCGATGACGTCGCCGATCTCCCGCTCGCGCGAGACGACCGTGCCGACGCGCGCGATGTCCTCCTTGCCCGCGACCTCCTTGGACTGCGCCTTGAGCTCCTCGACGATCGCGTCGACGGCCTTCTCGATGCCGCGCTTGAGCCCCATCGGGTTCGCTCCCGCGGCGACGTTCTTCAGGCCCTCGCGGACGATCGCCTGGGCGAGGACGGTCGCGGTCGTCGTGCCGTCGCCGGCGACGTCGTCCGTGGACGTGGCGGCCTCGCGGATCAGCTGCGCACCCTGGTTCTCGAACGGGTCCTCGACCTCGATCTCGCGGGCGATCGTGACCCCGTCGTTCGTGATCGTCGGCGCGCCGAACTTCTTGTCCAGGACGACGTAGCGCCCCTTCGGTCCGAGCGTCACCTTGACCGCGTCGGCGAGGACGTTCACGCCCCGCTCGAGCGAGCGGCGCGCGTCCTCGTTGAACTTGAGCTCCTTGTGAGCCATGAGTCGTCTTTCCCTCCTGCTTCCTAGACTGCCGCGCGGTCGCCGACGACCTTCGCCAGGACGTCCGACTCGCGCAGGATGAGGACGTCGTCGGCGCCGACCTTGATCTCGGTCCCGCCGTACTTGGAGAAGATGATCTCGTCTCCGACCTCGACGTCCATCTTGATGTACTCCCCGTCCTCGTCACGAGCGCCGGGGCCGACGGCGAGGACCTTGCCGCGCTGCGGCTTCTCCTTCGCCGTGTCGGGCAGCACGATGCCGCTCGAGGTGGTCTCCTCCTCGTCGAGGACCTCCACGATCAGCCGGTCGCCCAGAGGCTGCAAATCCATTCGCTGAACCTCCCTGTGATTCCGGAGTTTGTAACACTTCTGGCACTCGTAAGACGTGAGTGCCAGCTGCACGATAGCACCACGCAGTGCGTCTCGCCAAGCCGCCTGGCGCCCTTCCGGGCGAGATCCGGTGTCGCGCTCGTCCACAGGTGTTACAAAGTGATGATGCGGCGCGAGTTCTCGGCCGGAGCCGTCCTGGTGCGCCGGATGCGAGGCGCCTACTGGCTCGCCGCGGTGCGCCCGCAGGGCAAGCCGGAGGGGACGTGGGTGCTGCCGAAAGGGCTCGTCGACGCGGACGAGGAGCCCGCCGAGACCGCGCTCCGCGAGGCTTTCGAGGAAACCGGGATCCGCGGTCGGCTCGGACCGAAGCTCGGGGACGTGCGCTACGTCTACACCTGGCAGGGCGAGCGCGTGTTCAAGGTCGTCAGCTTCTACCTCGCCCACGCCACGGGCGGCAGGATCGGGGAGCTCCCGCCAGGGATGGACGTCGAGGTGGCCGACGCACGCTGGCTCCGGCTCGACGACGCGCCGCGCCTGCTCGCCTACCGCGGGGAACGTGACATGGCCGAGCTGGCGCGCGAGAGCCTCGCCGAGGAGCCTCTATAGTTGCCCGGCCGCCGTGCCCGCCTACGCTCTCAACTTCTACAACCCCGCCGTCGGGGACCAGCTCCGCTCGGGCCGCAAGACCGCGACGATCCGGCTCGGCGACAAGTCGCCGAAGTACAAGAAGGGGATGATCGTGACCGTGCTCGCCGGCGCACGCTACGGACAGCGGGAGCGCGTCTTCGACGCGGTGATCGACAAGGTCGAGGTCAAGCGGCTCGGGGACCTGTCCCCGCGCGAGATCGAGCACGACAACCCGGAGATCCGCCGCGCGGACGAGCTCGCGCGCTTCCTCGGCCAGCTCTACAACCGCGAGGTCACGGAGGACGACATCGTCACCGTGATCCGCTTCTCGCAGATCGCCTAAACGCGGGGGAAACGATGTTTCCCCCCGCGAGCCCCCCTTCCCGGGCTTGCGCACCGCTCACTCGCAGCGAGCCTTACGGGCGACTGAATCGCCCTTCGGCCACCAAGCGCTGTCCACGGTCAGCGGCCGGGCTGATCTGTATCCCAACGGTTCCGGTGACTGTCACCCGCAGGGTGACCGTCACCTGCTTCCGACCTGTGACCGCCGTTCACCGACCGGGCTTGCGGATCGCCGTGCCGAAGAGCTCGGGCGGACGCACCGACGCACCGCACTCCTCGCACTCGACGGCGAACGCCGAGGCGATCGGCGCCTCGCATTCCGGGCAGCGATGCCGGAGCTCGCCCCCGCACTGCGGGCACGCCCGCGGGAGGTCTCCCTCGAGCTCCAGGAAGTAGCGCAGCGTGTGGCCGCAGGTGAGGCAGAACGCCACCCAGTCCCCCAGCGTCTTCCGGCGCTCCTCCTGGATCCAGTTGCGCTTCGCGGGAGCCACGACGACATCGTAGGGCGCAGCGGTCAGACGAACCAGCGCGCAGCGGCCGCGAAGCGGACGCCTTCAGGGGTCTTCGCGCGACCACGATCCCGCTCGGGATCGTGGTCTTGCGCAGTCGATAGAGTGAGGAGCCGACCCGGCCCCGTCGACCTGGAGACCGCCGAATGGCCGTACGCGAAGCCGAGCCCGTTGGCTCGCTGCAGGAGGTGAAGGAGGCAGGCCTCGACCGCGAGGACCTGCTCGGCATCTACCGCCACATGCTGATCACGCGCGGCATCGAGGAGCGCGGCCACATCCTCTACAAGCAGGGGAAGATCCCGGGCTCGTTCTACACGGGCCGCGGGAACGAGGCCGCCGCAGTCGGCGTCGGCACTGCGATGGGGCCGAACGACGTTGGGACGCCGCTCCACCGCGACATGGGCGTCCACATCACGCGGGGCGTCGAGCCCTGGAGGATCTTCGCGCAGTACATGGGCCGGGAGGGAGGCCCGACGCGAGGCCGCGACGGCAACGTCCACATGGCTGTCCCCGAGCTCGGCCTGCACCCGATGGTCAGCCACCTGCCCGCGATGCTCCCCGTCGCAGCCGGGATGGCGCTCGCCTTCAAGATCCGCGGCGACCGGAGGGTCGCGGTGGGCTGGTTCGGCGAGGGCGCCGCGGCGCGGGGGGACGCGCACGAGAGCATGAACATGGCCGGTGTCCGCCAGCTGCCGATCGTGTTCGTCTGCGACAACAACCAGTGGGCGTACTCGACCCCGACGTACCTCTCCTATCCGGTCGAGCACATCGCCGACCGAGCTGCCGCGTACGGCTTCGACGGAGTCGTCGTGGACGGGACCGACGTCCTCGCCGTCTACCGCGAGACCCGGCGCGCGATCGAGAAGGCGCGCGAGGGCGGAGGGCCGACGCTGCTCGAGTGCCTCACCCTCCGCATGGAGGGCCACGCGGTGCACGACGACGCCTTCTACGTCCCGAAGGAGATGTTCGAGCAGTGGGCGGCGCAGGACCCGATCGAGCGCTACCGCTCCTGGCTGCACGATCACGCGGGCATCTCGGACGACGAGGAGGACGACGTCACCTCGAGCGTCAAGCGACTCCTGAACGACGCGCTCGAGCGCGCGGAGGAGTCCCCGTTGCCCGATCCCGCCGGCCTCGTGGACGGCGTCTTCGCCTCTCCGGAGGACCTCGACACGCCGCACCACAAGTGAGCCCGCGATGCCCGAGCTGACCTACATCCAGGCGATCTCCGAGGGGCTCCGGCAGGAGATGCGGCGCGACCAGCGTGTCTTCGTCCTCGGCGAGGACGTCGGCGTCTACGGAGGCGCCTTCAAGGTGACCCTCGGCTTCCAGGAGGAGTTCGGCCCCTGGCGCGTCATCGACACGCCGCTCTCGGAGACGGCGATCGTCGGCGGGGCCACCGGGTCCGCGCTGATGGGGCTGCGCCCGGTCGCGGAGATGCAGTTCGCCGACTTCATCTCGTGCGCCTGGGACCAGCTCGTCACCGTCGCGGCCAAGCAGCACTTCCGCGGGTCGACCCCGGTGCCGATCGTCGTCCGGCTCCCCTCCGGCGGCGGGTTCTCCGGCGGGCCGTTCCACTCGCAGAACCCCGAGAGCTCGTTCGCGCACATCCCGGGCCTGAAGATCGTCTGCCCCTCGACCCCGCACGACGCGAAGGGGCTGCTGGCGTCGGCGATCGAGGACCCGAACCCGGTCCTCTACTTCGAGCACAAGCACCTCTACCGGCGGATCAAGGGCGAGGTGCCCGAGGAGCGGTACACGATCCCGTTCGGCGAGGCGCGCGTGGCGCGCGAGGGCGACGACGCGGTCGTCGTGACCTGGGGCGCGATGGTGCACACCGCGACCGAGGCCGCGGCGGAGCTCGCGAAGGACGGCACCGAGGTCGAGGTCCTCGACCTGCGGACGCTGATCCCGTGGGACCGCGAGCGCGTCCTCGAGAGCGTCCGCCGCTGCTCCAAGGTGCTCGTCCTCCACGAGGACACGCGCACGGGCGGCTTCGGCGGGGAGATCGCGGCGACCATCGCCGAGGAGGCCTTCGAGCACCTCGACGCACCCGTCAAGCGCGTCGCGGCGCCGGACACCCCCGTCCCGTTCTCGCCCGTGCTCGAGAAGGCGTACATCCCGCAGGTCGAGGACGTGACGAACGCGCTCAGGGAGCTGGCGGAATACTGAGGCCGAGGCGGCCCTCGCCCGTACAGGAGGCAATGTGAGCACCGGAACGCAGACCGAGGTCGTGATGCCGCAGATGGGCGTGTCCGTGTCCGAGGGCACGATCACGAAGTGGCTCAAGCAGCTGGGCGAGCCGATCGGCCGCGACGAGCCGCTTCTCGAGATCTCGACGGACAAGGTCGACACCGAGGTGCCGAGCCCCGCCGAGGGCGTCCTCGCCGAGATCCTCGCGCAGGAGGGCGAGACGGTCGAGGTCGGGACCGTGATCGCGCGCATCGCGCCCGCCGGCGCGGAGGTCGCGCCCGCCGCTCCCGAGCCTCCTCCCGCCGAGCCGGCACCGGTCGAGCCGGCACCGGTCGAGCCGCAGGCGGCCCCCGAGACCGCAGCTCCCGCGGCAGCGGCCGCTCCGGCCGAGCCCGCTGCTGCTCCGCCGGCGCCGCCCGCACCGGTCCCTCACGCCTGCGCCCGCGCAGGTTACGCCCGAGCCCGCCCCCGCAGCGGGGAACGGGAGGACGTTCGTCTCCCCGGTCGTCGCGCGGATCGCGTCCGAGCACGGCGTCGATCCCGCAACGGTCCCCGGGACCGGAACGGGAGGCCGAGTCACGAAGAAGGACATCCTCGCCTTCATCGAGTCCGGTCCCGCCCCGGCGCCCGCCGCCGCAGCGCCGCCCGCCGCTCCGGCACCGCCGGTGGCGGCTCCGGCACCGGCGCCCGAGCCCGCTCCCGCCCCGGCCGAACCCGCGCCGGTGGCCGCCCCGGCCGCAGCGGCTCCGACCATCGCCCCCGCACCCGCGGCTCCGCCACCGACTCCGCCCGCGCCCGTGGCGGCGCCGGCAGCCGAGGCCGCGCCGGCCCTCGTCCCCGGCGAGCAACTCGAGCCGATGACCGCGATGCGTCGCGGCATCGCCGAGCACATGCGCCGCTCGCTCGACACGTCCGCACACGTGACGAGCGCGATCGAGGTCGACATGTCACGGGTCGTCGCGCTGCGGAAGAAGTTGAAGCCCGAGTACGAGGCGGCGCACGGCGTCAACGTGACCTACCTCGCCTTCGTCGCCCGCGCAGCCGTCGAGACCCTGAAGGAGTACCCGTGGGTCAACGGCGAGATCCGCGGCGACCAGATCGTCACCCGGGGCTACGTGAACCTCGGGTTCGCGGTCGAGCTCGCCGACGGCAAGGGCCTCATCGTGCCCGTGCTGAAGAACGCCGAGACCCTGAACCTGCTCGGGCTCGCGAAGGGCGTCGTCGACATCGCGCAGCGCGCCCGCGACAAGAAGCTCTTGCCGGACGAGGTGCAGGGCGGCACGTTCACGATCACGAACCCCGGCGGCTACGGGACGTTCCACGGGACCCCGGTCATCAGCCAGCCGCAGGCCGCCATCCTCGGCACGTACGCGGTCGTGAAGCGGGCCTGGGTCGTCCAGGACGAGCTGGGCCAGGACGTGATCGCGATCCGCCCGATCATGACGCTGACGCTCACCTACGACCACCGCCTCGTCGACGGAGCACTCGCCGGGCGCTTCCTCCGCGACATCCGCGAGAAGCTCGAGAACTGGGACGAGGCGGCCTACTAGGCGAGTCGTGGACACGCTTCAAGGCACGTGCCTCTGCGGAGGCGTCCGGTTCGAGATAGCGGAGCCGTTCGAGCGCGTCAGCGCGTGCCATTGCGAGTTCTGCAAGCGCATCTCGGGCGGCTACGGGACGGTCAGCGGCCGCGTGGCCACCGCGGCGATCCGCGTCCTCGAGGGCGAGGAGCTGCTCCGCTCGTACACGCCGGAGGGTGGGTCGGCGAAGACGTTCTGCTCCGTGTGCGGGGCCAACCTCTTCGGCGGCGGCTGGCCCGAGTCCGAGTCCTCGAGCGTGCGGCTGGCCACGCTCGGCCTCGCATACGACCGCAAGCCCGAGGCGCATACCTTCGTCCGCTCGGTCGCGGCCTGGGAGATCCTCCCCGACGACGGGTTGCCGCGGTACGAGATCCGCGCCACCTGAGATGGCCCAGCGAATCGTCCCGTTCATCGGCTACGAGGATGCGGCCGCCGCGATCGAGTGGCTCGAGCGCGCGTTCGGGTTCGCGGAGGACCGCGAGGCGCGGTACGAGGAGGAGGGCACGGTGACGCACGCGGAGCTCGACCTCGGCGGCGCCAGGATCTACCTCTCGACGCCGCGGGACTACGCGAACCCGCGCCGCCTCCGCGAGGAGTCCGACCTCGCGCGCCGCGCGTACGACAATCCGTGGGTCATCGACGGTCACTTCGTCGAGGTGGACGACGTCGACGCGCACTGCGAGCAGGCACGGGCGGCGGGAGCGACGATCCTCCGCGAGCTCGAGGATCCCGGGATCGGGTACCGCATCTATACCGCGGAGGACCCCGAGGGCCACCGCTGGATGTTCGGCCAGAAGCTGTGAGCGAGGAGCTCGTACGGCTGACCGTGGTCGCGAACGAGGCCGAGGCCGAGATGGTCCGCGCGCTCCTCCAGACGGAGGGCATCGAGTCGATGCAGCGGACGACCGACTTCGCGGCCGGTGCCCTCGACGGCTGGGCCGCAGGAGGCGCGCGGGAGATCCTCGTGCACGCGAGCGACCTCGACGCAGCGCGCGCGCTCGTCGATGGTCAGTAGCCTGCGGGCATGAGTCGCGGCGCCTACCTGCTCAGCCTCGGCCTCGTCCCCTACGGCGAGGCGCTCGGCCTCCAGCGCTCGCTCGCCGGCGCGGTGTCGCAGGGAGCGATCCCGGAGACCGTCGTCTTCCTCGAGCACCCTCCCGTCGTCACGCTCGGACGCCGGACCGAGTCCGACCGCGAGCTCCACATCCCGGAAGAGCGCCGAGGTCGAGATCGCCGAGACCGACCGCGGAGGCAAGTCGACCTTCCACGGGCCCGGGCAGCTCGTCTGCTACCCGATCCTCGACCTGCGGCACCACGGGAAGGACGTGAAGCGCTACGTGCGCGACCTCGAGGAGGCACTGATCCGGACGCTCGGTGCGTTCGACCTCGAGGCCGTTCGCTACGACGGGCTCACGGGCGTCTGGATGCCGCCCGGCGCAGGTCAGGGACCGCGCAAGATCGGGTCGATCGGCGTCCACGTGTCGCGCTGGGTCACGACACACGGATACGCGCTGAACGTCGACCTCGATCCCGCGCCGTTCACCGACTGGATCACCGCCTGCGGGCTCGACGACGCCGCCTTCTCGACGATGGCGCGCGAGCTCGCCCGACCGCTCTCGGTCGGGGAGGTGCGGGGGCCCGCGACAGAGGCGATCGCGGAGGTCTTCGACCTCGAATTCGAGGAGCTCCCGGCCGAGGACGGCGCCGGCCTCTGGCCGCAGAGGATCCACGCCTCCCTGGCGGCCGGGTAGCGATGCCGGGCTGGGGCGTCATCCCCTCGATCCGCGTCGCAGACATGTCGGACGCGCTCGAGTTCTACGTCGGCCGACTCGGCTTCACGGTCGAGGGGGACACGGAGGGATCGAATCTGAGCGTCGTCCGCGGCGATGCGCGCGTCATGCTGGAGACGGCCGCCGACTTCTACGGGGACACCTACAACGACGCGATCCGGAAGCGCCTCGGCTCGGTCTCGCCGAACGCGCTCTACATGGAGGCCGAGGACCTCGAGGAGCTGTACGGCGCTCTCCGGCAAGCCGGGGCGAAGATCGTGGACCCGCTGGCCGACCGCGTCTGGGGGCAGGCCGAGTTCACGGTCGAAGACCCGACGGGCAACTGGCTCACCTTCTGGAAGAAGCGCACGCCCACGGCGCGATGACGGTCGACGTCCGTACGATTCCGCGCCCGGGCTGGGACCCGCTCCCGCAGTCCGTCGGCATCGTCGGCCGCGTGCTCGTCCGGGAGGGGCAGGACGCGAGCCGTCCGGATCTCCTCGTCGCCGAGCTGCGCTTCTCCGAGGAGGCGCGGATCGAGCCGCATCCGGGCGAACGGGACGCGATCGTCGTGTGCATCGCCGGTGAAGGCTTCACGTCGGTCGCGGACGAGACCGTTCCCCTGGGCGAGGGTCAGCAGGTGCGCTGGCCGAAAGGGATCGTCCACGGGCTCTGGACGAAGAGCTCGACCATGACGACGCTGATGATCGAGCGCCTCGAGTGATCAGGCCGGGAAGTCGTCCGGGCAAGGGACGGGCTTCGGCTTCTCGAAGCGCGCGTACGCCTCCCGCGGGCTGTCCGTCTGCTCCGTGACTCCGGCGCCGTGCTTCAGCGCTACCTCTTCGACGGGATAGTGGAGACCGCGACCTTCACCCCTCGCGCCGACCGCGAGGATCAGGCAGGGGGCCGCCCCCGCACCGACGAAGATGTGCTCGGTCCAGGGCGGACAGTGCACGAAGTCCCAGGCCTTCAGGGTGCGTTCCTGGCCCTCGACGATGAGCACGCACTCGCCGGCGAGGACGAGGAAGTCCTCCTGCGCCTCCTCCCCGTGATACATGCCGCTCGGCTCTCCCGGTCGTAGCAAGCTGAGATTGATGCCGAGCTCGCCGAACGTGGCGTTCTCGCCCTCGAACGGGGCGTAGAACCCGAGGCCGTCGCTGTCGAACCACTGCGCGTCGCGCGCGCTGACGACGAACCAGCCCTCCTGGTACGGGACGACGCCGTGATCCGTCTGCTCGAGCGGGGCCTCGGGAACCATGCTCTCTAGACTAGTCCGGGATGCAGCGCTCGCTTCCCGTTTCCGAGCGACCCCGGCGCCCCGAATGGATGAAGGTGCGCGCGCCGAGCGCGAACTCGCGCTACCACGAGGTCAAGGGCCTCATGCGCGAGGGGCAGCTCGTGACGATCTGCGAGGAGGCGCGCTGCCCGAACATCGGCGAGTGCTGGGGGCGGGGAACGGCGACGTTCCAGATCCTCGGCGACACCTGCACCCGCGCCTGCCGGTACTGCTACGTGCACTCCGGGAGGCCGGAGCAACCGCCCGACCCCCTCGAGCCGCTCCGACTCGCGCAGGCCGCGGCCCAGATGGGCCTCTCGCACGTCGTCGTCACCTCGGTCGACCGGGACGACGTCCCCGACCGCGGCGCAGGCCACTACGCGGCGACGATCCGCGCGCTCCGCCGCAAGCTGCCGGACGCTGACGTCGAGATCCTCACTCCCGACTTCCTGGGGGTGGAGGAGGAGGCGCTCCGCACCGTGCTCGAGGCGCGGCCGGACGTCTTCGGGCACAACATCGAGACCGTCCGCCGCCTGCACGCGCGCATGCGGGGCGCGAAGGCTAGCTACGACAAGGCGCTCTGGCTCCTCGGGCGCGTGAAGACGCTCGCCGACTACGACGTGATGACGAAGTCGGGGATCATCGTCGGGCTCGGAGAGACGAACGAGGAGGTCCTCGAGACGATGCGCGACCTCCGAACGCACGGCGTCGACGTCGTCACGATCGGCCAGTACCTGCAGCCCTCGCCGAAGCACGCGAGGATCGACCGCTGGGTGCATCCGGACGAGTTCCGCTGGTTCCGCGAGCAGGGCGAGTCGCTCGGCTTCGGCTCAGTCTTCTCAGGCCCGCTCGTGCGCTCCTCGTACCGGGCCGACGAGCAGCGCCACGCGGCCGAGACCGGGCGCGGGGCCGTCGCGTACTGAGAGCGGGCATGCCCCGCTCCGCACTCCTTGCGATCGCCCTCGTCGTCGCCGCGGGGAGCGCGAGCGCCGCGACGTCCGAGACCTCGCAGCTGCGAGTCCGCGAGTACCCGGTCCCGGCCGGAACCCACCCACACGACGTCGCGCCCGCCCGGGACGGAGGCGTGTGGTACACGGCGCAGCACACGGGCCGGCTCGGCTGGCTCGACCCGAGGACGGGCGACACGCGCGAGATCCGGCTCGGAGCCGGCTCGGCCCCGCACGGGGTGATCGTCGGCCCCGACGGCGCGCCGTGGATCACCGACGGAGGCCTGAACGCGATCGTGCGCGTCGACCCGCGCACGAGCCGGGTCCGACGGTTCCCGCTCCCCGCCAGCTCGGGGTACGCGAACCTGAACACCGCGACGTTCGACCGCCGCGGGATCCTCTGGTTCACGGGCCAGAGCGGGATCTACGGACGGCTCGATCCGCGAACGGGGAAGCTGCGCGTCTTCCGCGCGCCGCGCGGCGAGGGCCCGTACGGGATCACGGCGACGCCCTCGGGCAATGTGTACTACGCGTCGCTCGCGGGGAGCTACCTCGGCCGGATCGACGTCCGCAGCGGGAAGGCGACCGTGCTCCGGCCACCCACCGCGGGGCAGGGGGCGCGTCGTGCGTGGTCCGACTCGCGCGGGCGGGTCTGGATCAGCGAGTGGAACGCCGGGAAGCTGGGGATGTACGACCCGCGCTCGCGCCGGTGGCGCGAGTGGCGCGTCCCGGGGCCCGATCCGATGGTCTACGCGGTGTACGTCGACGATCGGGACGACGTCTGGCTCAGCGACTTCGGCGCGAACGCGCTCTGGCGCTTCGACCCTCCGACGCAGCGGTTCACCCGCGTCCGGCTCCCGAGCCCGGGCGCCGCAGTGCGCCAGATCCTGGGGCGCCGCGGCGAGGTCTGGGGCGCCGAGTCCGGAGCCGACAAGCTCGTCGTCGTCCGCACGAGGTAGACGAAGGGCCGCCCGGTGGGCGGCCCTTCGTACAGCGCGGTGCCTACGTCCTGGCTAGCTGCCGGGCGTGAGCCCGAACGTCGCCAGCCAGGTGAGGTCGTCTGGCTGGTCGACGCGGTAGGCGCCGTTGTGACCCTTGCACGTGTCCGTGGTGCCGAACGACGTGACGCCCCCGACGACGTTCGAGTCGCCGATGAAGTTCGGCCCGCCCGAGTCGCCGAAGCACGTGCCACCCCTGTTCGCGCCGAAGGACGTCTCGAATGCGAAGTCCCCGACGAAGCCAGTGTCGATGGCCATGAGCCGCGGATGCGCGACCATCCGGATCCGCACCGCCTCGTCCTTGAACGCCGCCGCGTCCGGGAAGCTCTTCTGCAGGCCGTAGCCGACCGCCGTCAGCTCAGCATGCTTCGGGAGCGTGCTGAGCTGGCCCAGCGTCGGAAGCTCGCCGAAGCCCCGGCTCGTCAGGTCGATCGACGACCGCGTGATGGTGACGATCCCGAGGTCGTGCAGGAAGAACGCGTTCGGGTCGTACTGCGGATGCGTGTGGGGGGTGCCCGTCGCGTCACCGCTGCACGGGTAGCCCGTCGCGCCCGCACACGGGTTCGGGCCGGCCGCCGGAAATCCCGTGCCGAGCGGGATCCCGTTCGGGAAGCCCGACGAGAACCAGATCTCGATCGACGCCGCGGGCGACTCCGTGCAGTGGCCGGCGACCATGAACACGGTCGACGACATCAGTGTCCCCGAGCAACGCCAGAGCGGTACGCCCGCCGTGTTCTTCGCGACCATCAGGCCGACGTACGGATGACCCTCCTGATCGGGTGTCCCGTTGGTGATCGCTGACGCCGGGACGATGCCGATCGCGAGAGCCGTGGCGAGCACGGCGAGCAAGGCCGTGAGCTTTCGCATGTCTCTCCCCTCCATCTGCGTGTCCCGGACCACCCGGGACTCCCCTTCTATAGATGCCCGACCATCCACTCGTCAAACGCGAACCGTCGCACTAGCCGTGCGGTTTCGCCATGCCGCGGTAGTCGAGCGCGTCGTCGAGGACGGACTCGTCGACCCCCGCGTCGCGGGCGACGTCGCGCAACGAGCGTCCGGACGAGGCAGCCTCTTTCACGATCTCGGCCGCCTTGTCGTAGCCGATGTAGGGGTTGAGCGCCGTCGCTGCGGAGAGCGTCAGCTCCGCGTAGCGCTCGAGCTGCTCGCGGTTCGCCTCGATCCCGTCCACGCACTTCTCGGCGAGGAGGCGGCTCGCGGCGGCGAGGAGGCCGATCGAGTCGAGCAGGTTCCGGGCCATCATCGGGATGAAGACGTTCAGCTCGAAGTGCCCCTGCAGGCCACCGACCGTGATCGCCTGGTCGTTCCCGATCACCTGCGCCGCGACCTGGGTCACGACCTCGGGGATGACCGGGTTCACCTTGCCCGGCATGATCGAGCTGCCCTTCTGGAGCTCCGGAAGGAAGATCTCGGCCAGCCCCGCGCGCGGCCCCGACCCCATGAGCCGGAGGTCGTTCGCGACCTTCGTCAGCGAGACCGCGACGACCTTGAGCGCGCCCGACGCCTCGACGAGCCCGTCCCGCGCGGCCTGGGCCTCGAAGTGGTCGACGGGCGCGGAGACCGTGAGGCCCGTGTCCCGCGAGAGGCGCTCGCGGACGCGGGCGGCGAACTCGGGGTGCGTGTTGAGGCCGGTGCCCGTCGCCGTCCCGCCGAGCGGCACCTGCCCGAGGCGGGGCATCGTGTCCTCGAGACGCGCGATCCCCTGACGGACCTGAGCCGCATAGCCGGCGAACTCCTGCCCGAGCGTCACCGGCACGGCGTCCATCAGGTGCGTGCGACCGGACTTGACGACGTCGTCGAACTCGAACGCCTTGCGCTCGAGGGAGGCGGCGAGACGCTCCAGGGCGGGGAGGAGATCGTGCGCGACCTCGCCGAGCGCGGCGAGATGGACCGCCGACGGGAAGACGTCGTTCGAGGATTGGCCCATGTTGACGTGGTCGTTCGGGTGGACGTCGTCGCCCGCGAGCGCCGCGATGACCTCGTTCGCGTTCATGTTCGAGCTCGTTCCCGAGCCCGTCTGGAAGACGTCGATCGGAAACTGGTCGTCGAACTCGCCGGCCGCGACGCGGTCTGCTGCGACGGCGATGCGCTCGGCGACGTCCTGGTCGAGCAGGTCGAGGTCGGCGTTCACGCGCGCCGCGGCGGCCTTGATCCGCCCGAGCCAGCGCGCGACGGGGACCGGAATCGGCTCGCCGGAGACTGGAAAGTTCGCGACCGCCTTCTCGGTCTCGCCGCCCCAGAGCTGCTCCGGCTCGGTCGCCTTCGCCACGACAGCGAGTCTAGCCTCCGAGCGCCGCTCTTCCTGCGGGAAACCCGCAGCACGGAACGGGTGATTCCGCTTGAGCGGCGCCGCGACCACCGGGGACAATTGCTCATCCCCCCGGAGGGGGCGGGCGGAGGAGGGTTCCGATGGACGACGCGCGACGGGTGTCCCGAAGGACGTTTGTCGCCTGGGTCGGCGGGGCCACGGCGGGCTTCTACCTGTTCGGACGGCTACCTGGCACGGACGGCGCAGTCGCCCTCGCGCAGATCCCCGGCGGGACGCTGGACCCGCACGCGGTGCCGAAGTTCCTGACGCCGCTGCTCGTTCCACCCGTCATGCCCAGGTCCGGGACGATCACACGGAGGGGCGGTCAGAACGTCGACTACTACGAGATCTCGATGCGGCAGCTCGCGCAACAGATCCTCCCCGTGGGGCTCCCCGCGACCACCGTGTGGGGCTACGGCGCGACGGCGGCCCGGCGCGACCGGGGCCTGCTCCTTCACAACGCACCCTCCCTCACGATCGAAACGAGGTGGCGACGCCCCGTCCGCGTCAAGTGGGTCAACGATCTCGTCGACGAGGGCGGCGACTACCTCCCCCATCTTCTGCCGGTCGATCCCACGCTCCACTGGGCGAACCCGCCCGGAGGCACGGAGGGTCGTGACCTGCGACCGGAGTTCACGGAGACTCCCGGGCCCTACACCGGTCCGGTGCCGATCGTCACGCACGTGCACGGAGCGGTCGGTGTCGGCGACGAGAGCGACGGCTACGCCGAGGCGTGGTACCTCCCGGCCGCGGGCGACATCCCTTCGGGCTACGCGACCGAGGGGACGTGGTACGCGTTCTTCGCCGGCAAGGCCGACGCGTCGTTCGACGCGACCTGGGAGCGCGGTTCCGCGACGTTCCAGTACCCGAACGACCAGCGCGCCGCGACGCTCTGGTACCACGACCACACGCTCGGGATGACCCGGCTCAACGTCTACGCGGGGCCGGCCGGTTTCTACCTCGTCCGGGGCGGGCCCGCCGGCGACGACGCGGTGCTCGACGTCCGCACCGGAGCACCCGCCTCACTCCCCGGCCCGGCACCCCGCGAGAACGACAAGTTCCCTCCCAACAAGCCGTACCGCGAGATCCCGATCGCGATCCAGGACCGCTCGTTCGAGCTCGACGGCTCGCTCTTCTACCCGGACACGCGCGCGTTCTTCGACGAGATCGTGGGCGACCTCGTCCCCGAGGGCGAGTTCTCGCCGATCTGGAACCCCGAGTTCTTCGGGAACTTCGTCATGGTCAACGGCAACACGTGGCCGTACCTCGAGGTCGAGCGGCGGCGCTACCGCTTCCGGTTCTTGAACGGCTGCCAGTCGCGGTTCCTGATTCTCGACTTCGGCGCCGTTCCCGGAGTCGAGGTATGGCAGATCGGGAACGAGGGTGGGTTCCTGGCAGCGCCGGTGGATCTCACCAACGACCACGACAACCGCCTGCTGCTCGGGCTCGCCGAGCGAGCGGATGTCATCGTCGACTTCACGAACGTCGCCGTCGGGAGCTACGTCCTCGGAAACGTGGGGCCGGACGAGCCGTTCGGCGGCGGGGAGCCCGACGAGGACTTCGACCTCGCCGATCCCGGTTCGACGGGACAGGTCCTGCAGTTCAGGGTCGGGCCACGGGTCGGAGACGACGACTCGACGCCTCCCCGCTTCCTGCGCCTGCCGCCGATCTCGCCGCTGCCGGAGGCAACAGCGACGCGCCGTCTTGCGCTCATCGAGAAGATGGGGATCGGGCACGACGCCGGCGGCAACGAGCTGGAGGGTCCCGTCGAGGCGCTCCTCGGCACGGTGGAGGCTGGAGAGCCTGTCGAGGCGCTGTGGATGGATCCCGTGACGGAGAACCCGGCCGTCGGCGACACCGAGCTCTGGGAGCTCTACAACACCACCGGCGACGCCCACCCGATGCACATCCACGAGGTGGTCTTCGAGGTCGTGAACCGCGAGGGCCTCGTGCTCGAAGGCGAGGAGGTCGCGACGCCGATCGAGACGGACGGCGTGATCACCGGGCCGGAGCCGTGGGAGACGGGCTTCAAGGACACCGTCATCGCCTACCCCGGGCAGGTCACGCGCGTGAAGGCCCGATTTGCCACCCCGGGGCAGTTCGTCTGGCACTGCCACATCGTCGAGCACGAGGACAACGAGATGATGCGGCCGTACCGCATCGGCCCCCTCCAGCCCGGTCAACCGAAGTAGGCCGGTGCTACCGCGCGTGGAGTGAGCGCGCTGCCTCGAGCAGCTCGTCCCAGGCGCAGAGCTTCACGCGCGGCCGGCCTTGCTCCTCGCCGCGCGCACGCTCGAGCGCGTCGATCGCCTCCCAGCCCGCGTACGTCACGACCTCGACGCCGCGCGACGCGAGGAGCTCATCGAGCTTCCCGTCGCCCCGGGCGCCCGGCAGGCGACCCGCGCGCGCGTCCTCGAGCAGGAGGTCGACCGTCTCGGTCGCGTCCTTCTTGTTCGTCCCGATGACGCCGGTCGGCCCGCGCTTGATCCAGCCCGCGCAGTAGACGCCCGGGATCGGCTCCCCGGCCTCGTCCAACACGCGGCCGCCGGCGTTCGGCATCGTCCCGCTCGCGGTGTCGAACGGCGCACCCGGCAGCGCGACGCCGTGGTAGCCGACACTCCGGAAGACGATCCCGCACGGGATCACCTCGCGCTCGTCGGTGGCGACCGCCCGGACGCGGCCCGACGCGTCCGGCTCGAGCCGGTTGCGCACGATCTCGACCCCCTCGACGCGATCGTCCCCCAGGATCGCCACCGGTGACGCCCGGAAGCGCAGGCGCACGGAGCGCGGTTTGCCCGACGGCGCCCGCGACGCGAACTCGCGCAGGATCTCGACGTTGCGCTGCACGATGTTCGACGCCTCGGCGAGCTCCGCCTCGCTCGCCGCGTCGAGCTCGAGCTCCGCCGGGTCGACGACGACGTCCGCCCCCGCGAGCTCGCCCATCTCGTGGAGCTCCGTCGAGGTCCACGACGCCTGCACGGGCCCGCGGCGTCCGAGCACGTCGATCTCCTCGAGGGCGGACGAGGAGATCGCCTCGATCGCGCGATCGGTCGTGTCGGTCGGCGCGAGCTCCTCCGGCGTCAGTGCGAGCATGCGCGCGACATCGAGCGCGACGTTCCCGTTGCCCACGACGACCGCCCGCTCGACCGAGAGGTCGAACTCGAGGTGCTGGAAGTCCGGGTGGCCGTTGTACCAGGCGACGAGCTCGGTCGCGGCCCACGACCCCGGGAGGTCCTCGCCAGGGATCCCGAGCCGGCGGTCGGTCTGCGACCCGACCGCGTAGACGACCGCGTCGTACAGCGCCGTGAGCTCGTCGTGCGTGACTTCCCTGCCGACCTCGACGTTGCCGAGGAAGCGGAAGCCGGGGCGCAGCGCGATCTTCTCGAACGCGCGCGACACGGTCTTCAGGTTCGGGTGGTCCGGCGCGACCCCGAGCCGAACGAGCCCCCACGGAGTCGGCAGGCGCTCGATCACGTCCACCTCGGCTCGCGGGGCCTCGCTCGCCAGGAGATGTCCCGCGGCATAGAAGGCCGCGGGGCCGGAGCCGACGACGGCGACGCGTAGGGGGCTCTCGACGGCGGCCACGGGCGGCGAATCCTAGTTCGCGGCCCGCCTACGGCTCGGCGCGTGCGACCATGCCGCGGTGCGCCGGCTCGCAGCGAAGATCGCGACCGTCCTCCTCGTCGTCCTCCTCGTCGGCGTGCTCGCGGTCGTGGGAAAGGCCTGGTGGGACAGCCGCCTGCCCGGGACCTACAGCGTCATGGACTACGGGACCGTCGACTACGGCGGCGGCCCCGAAGCGGGCGGGCACGGGCACGGGTCGCACGGCGGCGGGATCTCCGTCGCCGATCTCCACGGGCCCTCCGCCCCTCCCGATGCACGGTTCGCGCTGACGGCGCGGCACGCCACGATCCACCTCGCGTCGGGGCGCGAGGTCGAAGCCCTCACCTTCGACGGCCGCGCGCCCGGCCCGGAGCTGCGCGTCCGGCAGGGCGACCTCGTCGAGGTGACGCTTGCGAACCAGGACGTCGACGAGGGGGTCACGATCCACTGGCACGGCGTCGACGTCCCGAACGCGGAGGACGGCGTCGCAGGTGTCACGCAGGACGCCGTGCTCCCGGGCGAGCGACACGTCTACCGCTTCCGGGCCGACCAGGTCGGCACGTTCTGGTACCACACGCACCAGGTCGCCTCGAAGGAGGTGCGGCGTGGGCTCTTCGGCGCATTCGTCATCGAGCCCAAGGGCGGGTCGACGTTCGACGTCGACGAGACGATCGTCGCCCACACCTTCGACGGTGTCCCGGCCCTCAATCGCAACGACTCGGCGGGGCGGGAGCGCGTCGCCGCGGGCACGCCGGTCCGCCTGCGGCTCGTCAACACGGACGGCGCGGAGCAACGGCTGACCGTGACGGGGACGCCCTTCCGGGTCCTCGCCGTCGACGGAACCGATCTGCACGAGCCCGGCGTGCTCGAGAACGTCGGGCTCCTGATCCCCGCTGGCGGCCGCTTCGACGTCGGCTTCACGATGCCGGACGGTGGCGTACGGGTGGGCATCGAGGGAACGGACGCCGCGATCGGGCTCGGCCCCGACGGCGCTCCGGCGCCGGAGGAGATCGCGCCGACGGAGGACTTCGACCCGCTCTCGTACGGCGAGCCCGCACCGACGCCGTTCGACGCGTCGAGCGCCTTCGACCGGCGCTTCGACTTCACGATCACGCGGAAGCCGGGCTTCCACGACGGGCTTCCCGGCCTCCAGTGGGCGATCAACGGCGGCATCCACCCGGACGTGCCCACCTTCGTGGTCGACGAGGGAGACCTCGTGGAGGTCACGATCACGAACGACTCGAAGGGCATCCATCCGATGCACCTGCACGGGCACCACGTGCTCGTTCTCAGCCGGGACGGCGTGCCCGCGTCCGGCAGCCCCTGGTGGTCCGACACGCTGAACGTGCGGTCGGGCGAGACCTACGTCGTCGCCTTTCGCGCCGACAACCCCGGGCTGTGGATGGACCACTGCCACAACCTCCGGCACGCGGCCGACGGCCTCACGATGCACGTCGCGTACGCCGGTGTGAGCACGCCCTTCGAGGTGGGCGCCGCCCACCACAACACGCCCGAGTAGCCCGGTCGCGCTAGGTCGCCGCGGCCGGCGCGACGACCGCCTTTCGCCGCTGCCACTCGTCCCACGAGATCCAGGCGGAGAGCGCGAGGATCAGCATCGCGTTGATCGGATGCAGGAAGCCGATCGGGAACGGCAGCTCGAAGCCGATCCACGCCAGCCAGAGCTGGACGAAGAGGAGCAGGAAGAGCAGCCCGTGCCGCCCGAGGCGCCACTTCCCGATGCCTGCGACGAGGCCGATGACCATGAAGATCAGGCCGAGGAGGATGACGAGGTAGCCGACGCCCGCGTGGAGGCCGAAGCCGTCCATGAACACCTCGTCGTCGATGGTCGAGCCCTCGTCGTCGAGCTTGTTGGCGGCGTAGAACGCGCCGTAGCCCGCGAGACCGATCTGCACGACGATCGCCGCGGTGAGAAGCATCGACCAGCCCCAGTAGACGGTTCGCACGTGCCCTCCCGGAGTCGCTGACCGCGCGAGCCTACGCCACGGCGCGGACGAACTCAATACCCGCGGGAAGATCGCGCGTCAGTGTGAACAACCGGAGCCGCAGCCGCCCACGTGCGTCCCCTCGGGCAACTCCTCCTCGTCCTCCACCTGGAAGGAGTGGCCGCAGCCACACGAGGAGACGGCGTTCGGGTTGTCGATCTTGAAGCCCGACTCCTGGATCGTGTTCAGGAAGTCGATGGTCGTACCGGCGAGGTACGGCGCGCTGAAGGGGTCGACGACGACGGGCACGCCCTCGAGGGTCAGCTCGAGATCGCCCTCCGCGGCCCCGGAGTCGAAGCCGAGGCCGTACTGGAAGCCGGAGCACCCACCGCCCTGGATCGCCACGCGGAGGACGAGGCTCTCGCCGTCGGGCTCCTCCGCGAGGAGCTCCCGCACCTTCGCGGCCGCGCCGGGGGTGAGCGTGATCAGCGTGTCGGTGGGATGCTCGACCGTGGCCATGGGCTCATGGTAGCGGACGGGGTCGCTGCTGCCAGTCGGAGTTTGTAACACTCGTATCGCGCATTCCGCGCGGGGTTTCGCATCCCTTCGTGCGGGGCGAAAGGAGAGTGGTAGGTTTCGCCCGGAAACGGAGACGACCGAGGTCCACGCGGGGGGACGACCGTGCTCACGAACTGGCTGCCCTTCCTGTTCTACGCAGTCTTCGCGGCGGCGATCCCGGCGTCGATGCTGCTCCTCTCGTTCCGACTCCCGAAGCCGCCGGTGTCCCGCACGAGCCAGCGGATGCTGCCGTTCGAGTCGGGCGTCTCCGACGGCGCCCCGAGCCGCGAGCGCCGGTTCACCGTGAGCTTCTACCTCACCGCGATCCTGTTCATCCTCTTCGACATCGAGATCGTGTTCCTCTACCCGCTCGCCGTCCAGCTCGAGGTCCTCGGCTGGTTCGGCGTCGTCGAGCTCCTCGTGTTCGTCGCGATCCTCGCGGTCGCGTACGTGTACGTCTGGCGGAAAGGCGCCCTCAACTGGCACTGAAGCGCCGCCTGCCCCTCGTCAGCGACCGCCCGCTCGCGCGGGCGGGCCTGCAGTCCGAGCGCGTCCTCTGGCCCGAGCGCGGCCCCGGCGTCTTCGAGCGCGAGGTCGCCGAGATCGAGGACGCCCTCCTGCTCACGACGATCGACAAGGCGGTGGCGTGGGCGCGCTCCGGCTCGGTCTGGCCCGACACGTTCGGCCTCGCCTGCTGCGCGATCGAGATGATGTCGATCGTCTCGTCGCGCTACGACATCGCGCGCTTCGGCATGGAGCGCTTCTCCTCGTCGCCGCGCCAGGCGGACCTCCTCATCGTCTCCGGTCGCGTGACCCACAAGATGGCGCCCGCGATCCGGCAGGTCTACGACCAGATGCTCGAGCCGAAGTGGGTCATCGCCATGGGCGCGTGCGCGAGCTCCGGTGGGATGTTCAACAACTACACGATCCTCCAGGGGGTCGACAAGATCATCCCCGTCGACATCCACGTGCCCGGCTGTCCGCCGCGGCCCGAGGCGCTGATCGAGGGCATCGTCCGCCTGCACGAGAAGATCCGCGCAGGCGTCCCGCCTGCGTACGAGATCCGCGGGGTCGCCGAATGAGCCACGCTCGCCTTCGGCTCGCGCTCGCGGGGAAGACCATGCGTACCCCCTTCTTCGGCAAGGTGCGGGGAACCTCCCGATTCCCCACACCAACACCCCTCCCCGCTCATGGGAGAAAGGCGTTCCGATGAGCTACGAAGGAGTGCCCGGGGTCGTCGAGACGCGCGAGGCGTTCGGCGAGACGACCCTCGTCGTCGACCCTGCCCGTCTCGTCGAGGCGTGCGCGCACCTGCGCGACGAGGAGGGGTTCAACGTCCTGAGCGACGTCTCAGCGACGGACTACCTCGGCTGGGGAGAGCAGGGCGTCGCCGGCTACATCGGGACGGCGGCGGGCCGCGACCTCCACGAGCCCGGGTCGCAGGGGCTCGCGCACGTGCCGGCCCCGAAGCCGAAGCGGTTTTCGGTCTCGTATCACCTGCTCCGCGTCGGCGACGACCCGGGCCGTCTCCGCATCCAGGTCTGGCTCGACGACGGCGAGGCCGTCGCGACGCTCGTGCACGTCTGGCCCGCGGCCGACTGGTTCGAGCGCGAGGCCTGGGACATGCTCGGCGTGCGCTTCGACGGCCACCCGAACCTCGTGCGCATCCTGATGCCCGAGGACTGGGAGGGATATCCGCTCCGCAAGGACTACCCGGTCGGCGGCGAGCCGGTGCGCTTCTCGGGCGAGGACTGAGTGGCGGTCGTCCCGTCCACGCGGATCTACGAGGGCTCGCGCATCCCGCAGCCGGTGCCGACGATCCTCCGGGTCGACCCCGCGAAGCACGACGTCGACGACATCCTCCGCGTCAACTTCGGGCCGAATCACCCGTCGACCCACGGCGTCCTCCGTTTGATCGTCGACCTCGACGGGGAGGCGGTCGCGGGCATCGAGGCGGTCATCGGCTATCTCCACACCGGCTTCGAGAAGACGATGGAGCAGAAGTCGTGGTGGAAGTCCGTGACCTACCCGGCGCGCATCGACTACCTCGGGTTCCACGCGAACGAGCTCGAGTACGTGCTCGCGATCGAGAAGCTCCTCGGCCTCGAGGTGCCCCGGCGCGCGACCTGGGCGCGGATGGCGCTCGCGGAGCTGAACCGGATCCACTCGCACCTCGTCTGGCTCGGGACGTCGGCCCTGGAGGTCGGGGCGATCTCGATGTTCTGGTACGCGTTCGACGACCGCGACGCCGTCCTCGACCTCTTCGAGCTCGCGGGTGGCGCGCGGCTGCACACGCGCTACGTCCAGGCGGGCGGGCTCGCCGAGGACCTCCCGCCGGGGTTCACCGACGAGGTGCGGACGTTCTGCGACGCGATGCCGAAGTCGGTCGACGAGTACGAGGCGATCCTCGACAAGCAGAAGATCTGGCTCGAACGCACGAAGGGGATCGGCCTGCTCTCCGCCGAGGACGCGCTCGCGCTCGGGCAGTCGGGACCGGTCATCCGCGCGTCCGGGGTCGACTGGGACCTGCGGAAGAACATGCCGTACCTCGCCTACGACGAGGTCGACTTCGACGTGCCGGTGTACGCGAACGGCGACGTCTACGACCGGTACAAGGTCCGCATGGACGAGATGCGCGAGTCCGTGCGCATCGTCCAGCAGTGCTGCGACCGGCTCGACGAGATGGAGGGCGAGCCGTGGATCGCAGACGACCGCAAGGTCGTGCTCCCTCCCCGCCACGAGCTCCACACCTCGATGGAGTCGCTGATCTACCACTTCAAGATCGTCACCGAGGGCTACCGCGTCCCCGAGGGCGAGGTCTACGTCGTCATCGAGTCGCCCCGCGGCGAGGCGGGGTGCCACGTCGTCTCGGACGGCGGCGCGCGGCCCTGGCGTGTGCACTTCCGCGCCCCGAGCTTCGCCGCGCTCCAGGCGACGGCGACCGTCGTCCAGGGCTCGCTCGTCGCAGACATGGTCGCGGTCGCCGCGTCGCTCGACTTCCTCATGGGGGACACGGACCGATGAGCACCGTTCGCCTTCGGCAACCGGTCGCGGGGGAAACCGTGTTTCCCCCGCGTGCCCCCTTCGTCTCGGGAGCGCGGGGAACCTCCCGGTTCCCCGCACCCCTCCCTTCTCACCGGCCGGAGACCAACCCGTGAGGCCGCAGGCCGTCGCGGAGATCCAGCGGCTCCGGAAGCGCTACCCCCGCAGCCGCTCGGCGGTCATGGACGCGCTGCGGATCGCTCAGGACGAGCACGGCGGCTGGCTCCCGCCCGAGGCGCTCCGCGAGGTCGCGGACGCGCTCGACGTCACGCCCGCCTACTGCCACTCGATCGCCTCCTTCTACGACATGTACCACCTCGAGCCGGTGGGCGAGCACCTCGTCGAGGTGTGCACGAACCTGTCCTGCGCCCTCGTCGGCGCGCAGGCGGTCCTGGACGCCTTCGCGGAGGAGCTCGGCGTCGCGCCCGGCGGGACCTCCGACGACGGCCTCGTCAGCCTGCGTGCCGTCGAGTGCGCCGGCGGCTGCGGTCGCGCGCCGGTGGTCGTCGTCGACCACGTCTACCACGAGCCGGTGCGTCCGGAGGACGTCCCCGCCCTGGTGGAGGGTCTCCGTGGCGAGTGAGCCGACCCTGCTCACGGCCGGGACCGAGGACCACGACCTCACCAGGCTCGACGACTACCTCGCCGTCGGCGGCTACGCGGCGCTCGCGAAGGCCCGCGCGCTGGAGCCGCAGGCGGTGATCGACGAGATCACGGCGGCGACCGTCCGCGGGCGCGGCGGTGCCGGGTTCCCCATGGGCCGCAAGGCGTCCCTCCTCGCGAAGGACAGCGCGCAGCCCGTGTACCTCGTCGTCAACGCCGACGAGTCCGAGCCAGGCGCGTTCAAGGATCGGGACGTCATGCGCTTCACCCCGCACCGTCTCATCGAGGGCTGCCTGATCACGGCGCACGGGATCGGCTCCACGAGCGTGTTCGTCTACATCCGGGGCGAGTACCTCCACGAGTTCGAGGTCATGCGCTCGGCGCTCGCGGGCGCTCGCAAGGCCGACCTCCTGGGCGGGGTCACGATCGTCCTCCACCGCGGCGCAGGCGCGTACATCTGCGGCGAGGAGACGGCGCTGCTCGAGTCCCTCGAGGGCTCGCGCGGCCAGCCCCGCCCCCGCCCGCCCTTTCCGCCGGTCAACGGCCTGTACGGGGCGCCGACGCAGATCAACAACGTGAGCACGATCGCGCTCGTGCCGAAGGTGCTCGAGCTGGGAGCGGCCGAGTTCGCGAAGATCGGCGTGCCCTCGGCGCCGGGCACCGCGGTCTTCTCGTTGTCCGGCAACATCGCGCGGCCCGGGAACTACGAGCGCCCGCTCGGCACGACGCTCCGCGAGCTGATCTACGACATCGGCGGAGGCGTCGCGAACGGCCGCGAGCTGAAGGCCGTCGTCCCGGGCGGGTCGTCCGTCCCCGTGCTCACCCCGGACGAGATCGACACGCCGATGGACTACGACTCGATCCAGGCGGCGGGCTCGTTCTTCGGCTCGGCCGCGATCATCGTCGTGGACGACCGCTGCTGCATGGTGCAGCTCGCCCTGCGCGCGGCGCAGTTCTACATGCACGAGTCGTGCGGGAAGTGCACGCCCTGTCGGGTGGGGACCCGCTGGCTCGTGCAGCTGCTGACGAAGATCGAGGACGGGCACGCGGCCCGCGAGGACCTCGAGCTGTTGGAGCAGGTCTGCGACCGCATGCTCGGCCGGTCGCTCTGCGCGCTCGGGGACTTCGCCGTCTACCCCGTCTCCAGCTACCTCCGCAAGTACCGCGCCGAGTTCGAGGCGCACGTGGAAGGCGCGGGCTGCCCGTTCGCCGGGGAGAGCTCGATCGAGGGAGTCCTCGCACCGATCGCGCAGCACGCGCAGCCCGTGCCCGAGGTCGTCGGTGGCTGAGCTCGTCACGCTGACCGTGGACGACCGCCCGGTGCAGGTGCCGGCCGGGACGGGCCTCGTCGAGGCCGCGCAGGCGGCAGGGGTCGAGATCCCGGTCTTCTGCTACGAGCCGCGCCTCGGGCCGCCCGTCGGCGCGTGCCGGATGTGCCTCGTCGAGATCGAGGGGATCCCGAAGCTGCAGGCGGGCTGCACGTTGACGGTCCAGGAGGGCATGGTCATCCGGACGGCCGCGACGTCGGAGAAGGCCGCGGACGGGCAGGAGTCGACGCTCGAGTTCATCCTCGTCAACCACCCCCTCGACTGCCCGGTCTGCGACAAGGGCGGCGAGTGCCCGCTCCAGGACCTCACGTTCCGCTACGGGCCCGGGAAGACGCGCATGACCTTCCCGAAGCTCACCTTCGACAAGCCGATACCGATCTCGCCGCTGATCGCTCTCGACCGCGAGCGCTGCATCCTCTGCTACCGCTGCACGCGCTTCTCCGAGGAGGTCTCGGAGGACGGTCTCCTCGTCGCGGTGAACCGCGGCGCGCGGTCGCTGATCGCGACGTTCGAGGACGAGCCGTATCGCTCGCCCTTCTCCGGCAACGTCATCGAGCTGTGCCCGGTCGGCGCCCTGACCTCGACGCTCTACCGCTTCGAGGGACGCCCCTGGGACGTCCAGAACGTCCCGACCGTGTGCACGGGCTGCGCTGCGGGCTGCAACGTGTCGGCGACGATCCGCGAGGGGAAGGTCAAGCGCGTCCTCTCGCGGAACCACCCGGAGATAGACCGCGGCTGGCTGTGCGACAAGGGGCGCTTCACGTATCCGCACCTCCGCGCGCGGGACCGCGTGACCACACCGCTCCGACGCGGTCCCGACGGCCTCCGTGCGGTCGGCTGGGACGAGGCGCTCGACGCCGCCGCGGAGCTGCTGCGGGAGGCCGGCACGGCCGTCGTCACCGCGCTCTCGGGCTCCGAGACGACGGAGATCGCATACGCGCTCGGGCGGGTGCTGCGCGGCGGCCTCGGCGCGCACTCGGCGGTGCTCCCCGAGGCCACCTCGGACGCGCTCGACGCCTTCCGCCTGCCCCTCTCCGCGATCGCCCAGGCCGAGCTCGTCGTGGTCGTCGGCGACGACCCGGTCGTCGAGCGGGCACCGATCGTCGATCTGTGGATCAAGGAGGCGGCCCGGCGCGGCGCGGACGTCGTCAGCTGCTCGCCGAGCGGAGACGTGCAGACCCCCCCGGGCGGCGGCACCGCGCTCTGCGCCGAGCTCGGCAACCGCGGCCACAAGCTCGGGAAGCGCCTGCGCGCGGCCGAGCGGGCCGTACTCGTCTGGTCGGGCCCCGGCGGTGGGGGCGGTGCCCGCGTCGCCGAGCTCGCGCACGAGCTCGGCTTCGCGGAGAAGGCCGGCTGCGGCGCCTTCCACCTGCCCTCGACGCCGAACGGACGCGCCGTCGCCGCCGCCTGGTCGGCCGCGGCAGACGCCGACGAAGCAGGCCCCACGCCGATCGAGCTCCTCCTCGTCTCCGGCGACGAGGCGGCCGCCGACCCGGGTGTCCGCGCCCTCGCCGAGGAGGCCGAGCGCGTCGTCGTGATCACGATGTTCCAGGAGCTCGCGGGCGGCTGGGCCGACCTGATCCTCCCCGCGACCGCGTCGCTCGAACGCGACGGCACGACGATGAACCTCGAGGGCAGGCTGCAGCGGCTCCGGCGCACGGTCCTCCCACCCTGCCCGGACGAGCTCGCGTGGCTCTCGAAGCTCGGCGCACGGATCGGGGTCGAGGTCGCCCCGGATGCCGCAGGCGTCTACGCGGAGCTCGCCGAGCGCCTGTTCCGCGATCTCCCGCTCGAGGGCCTCGGGCTGCAGGCGCCCCTTCCCGCCCGGCACGCATACGAGGCGCCGGCGCCCGCGACGACGGAGCCGGCGACGACCGCGCCGGCCACGGAGGAGCACTTCGTCGGCGAGCTCAGGCTCCAGCGCTACGCGGCGCACTTTTCGGGGCCCGCGGTCGAGCGCGTCCCCGAGCTCCGGTTCCAGCGCCCCGAGCGGGAGGTCGAGCTCTCCGCGGCAGACGCCGAGCGCCGGGGGATCGCGTCCGGCGACGCGGTGCTCGTCCGCTCGAACGGCACCTCGGTCGAGCTCCGCGCCCGCGTCAGCCGGAAGCTGCTGGACGGGGTCGCGCGCGTCGCCGGCGAGCACGCGGGCGACCTGCACGCGACCGTCGAGGTGGTGAAGGCGACATGACGCCCGAGTGGTGGGTGAGCCTCATCCAGGCCTTCGTGATCATCAACCTCGTCATGGGCGCCTTCGCGTACCTCACGCTCGCCGAGCGCAAGGTCATGGCCCGGATGCAGCTCCGCTTCGGCCCGAACCGCGTCGGCCCGTACGGCCTCCTGCAGCCGATCGCGGACCTGCTGAAGCTGCTGCACAAGGAGAGCTTCTTCCCGGCCGCGGCGATCGACTGGCTCTACCTGCTGGGGCCGTTCCTGGCGGCCTTCACGGCGCTGACGACATTTTCTCTGATCCCGTTCGGGCCCGGCTGGGAGGTCGGCGGCGTCTACATTCCCGGGCAGGTCGCGGACGTCGACATCGCGCTCATCCTCGTCTTCGCGATCGGCTCGCTCGGGGTGTACGGGTTCATCGTCGGCGGCTGGGCGTCGGACTCGAAGTACGCGCTGCTCGGCTCGATGCGCACCTGTGCGCAGCTCGTGTCGTACGAGGTCGCGCTCGCGCTCTCCGTCCTCGGCGTCGTGATCATGGCCGGGTCGTTGTCGCTGACGGAGATCGTCGCCGCCCAGGGCGACGCGCTCTGGTACGCGGTACCGCAGTTCGTCGGGCTGGTCGTCTTCCTCTTCGCCGGCACCGCCGAGACAGCCCGGGCGCCGTTCGACCTGCCCGAGGCGGAGCAGGAGCTCGTCGCCGGGTACCACACCGAGTACGGGGGGATGCGCTTCGGCCTGTACACGATGTCCGAGTACATCAACCTGATCACGCTCTCCGGCCTGTGCGTGACGCTCTTCCTCGGCGGCTGGCACGGGCCCGGCTGGGACGGGCCGTCCTGGCTGGCGCCGATCTGGTTCCTCGCCAAGCTCGTCGTGCTGCTGTACGTGTTCATCTGGATGCGGACGACGCTGCCGCGCCTCCGCTACGACCAGCTCATGCGCTTCGGCTGGAAGGTGCTGCTCCCGGTCGCGACCGTGAACGCGATCGTGACCGCCATCCTGGTGGTGGCGTTCTAGTGCCGCAGCCGCTCGACAGCCTCAAGGGGTTCGCGGTCACCTTCCGGCAGATCTTCCGGAAGCCGATCACGCAGCAGTACCCCGAGTACAAGCGCCCGGTGTACCCGCGCTTCCGCGGACGGCACCGACTCTGGCGCTACGAGAACGGGCTCGAGAAGTGCGTCGGGTGCTCGCTCTGCGCGGCCGCCTGCCCGGCGGACTGCATCCGCGTCGTGGCCGAGGAGAACACCGCCGACAACCGCGTCTCGCCCGGCGAGCGATACGCGCGCATCTACGAGATCAACATGAGCCGCTGCATCTTCTGCGGGTACTGCGAGCTCGCGTGCCCGTTCGACGCGATCACGCTCGGCAACGAGTTCGAGATCTCGGAGTACTCGCGCGACGACCTCATCTACACGAAGGACATGCTCCTCGCGGAGCCGATCAAGCGCGTCCCGGTCGCCGACCCCGCGCGCTTCGACACCCCCGAGCCTGCCTACAAGGAGCGCAGCTAGAGATGGTCGAGATCACCGTCTACGCAGCGGCCGCGAAGCGGGCGCCTTCAGGGGTTCGGAGCGAGCGGAGCTCGCGCGAGCGAGTTCCGCACTGCGGCGGCTGATGGGCAACGTCCTCGTGTGGATCGTCTGGTTCCTCGCCGCGGGTGGCTGCCTGGCGACCGGCGTCGCGGTCGTCAGCCTGACGAACCCGTTCTTCTCGGCGCTCGCGCTGATCGGGAACCTCGCCTCCCTCGCCGTCCTCTACCTCCTGCTCTCGGCCGAGTTCCTCGCCGCTGCGCAGGTGCTCGTGTACGCGGGCGCGGTGATGGTCATGTTCCTCTTCGTCGTCGCCTACCTCGGAGGGCGGGCAGACGCGCCGTGGGCGGGCGGGCCGCCGCTGCTGCGGACGGCCGCGGTCGTCGCGGCCGCGGCGCTCCTCGTCGAGGTCGTCGTCGTCCTGGGTCTCGCGTGGGGCGACTCGCTGCAGGGCCCGGCCGAGGTCTCCGACTCGTTCGGGGGCCCGGCCGCGATCGGCGAGCTCTTCCTCACCGATCACCTGCTCGCGTTCGAGATCACGTCGATCGTGCTGCTCGTCGCCGCCGTGGGCGGCGTCGTGCTCGGCACGGCCAAGGAGCGTGAGCGCCCGTGATGGGCCCTGACGTCGGCTGGTACCTGATCGTCGCGGCGCTGCTCTTCGGCATCGGGGCGCTCGGCGTGATGCTCCGGCGCAGCCCGCTGATCGTGCTCCTCTCGCTCGAGATCATGCTGAACGCCGGCAGCCTCACCCTGATCGCGTTCGCCCGGCAACAGGGCTCGCTCGACGGCCAGGTCTTCGCGCTCGCGGTGATGGCCGTCGCCGCGGCCGAGGTCGCGATCGGCCTGGGGCTCATCGTCGCCATGGCCCGCCGCGACATGCCCCTCGACGTCGACCAGGCGACCGCTCTCCGAGGCTGAGCGAGTGGCCGCCGGCGCCTGGGTCTGCCTTCTCTCGCCGCTCGCCGGGGCACTCCTGATCACGCTCGCCGGGGGACGGATCTCCCGGCGGGCGGCCGGCTGGATCTCGACGCTCTCGACGTTCGTCGCCTTCGGCGGTGCGGTCGTCGCCTTCTTCGCGACGTGGGCGGCGAGCCCGGACGACCGGGAGGTCGTCTCGACCGCCTACACGTGGCTCGCCGCCGGGGACTTCGAGGTCGGCCTCCAGGTCCTCGTCGACCCGCTGTCGACGGTGATGATGCTCGTCGTCTCCGGCGTCGGCGGGCTCATCGTCTGGTACTCGATGGGCTACATGGCCGGTGACGACGAGGAGCGCCGGTACTTCGCGTACATGTCGCTCTTCGTCTTCGCGATGCTCATGCTCGTCGAGGCCGGGAACTTCCTCCTCCTCCTGGTCGGCTGGGGCCTCGTCGGGCTCGCGTCCTACCTGCTCATCGGGTTCTGGCACCAGCGGCCGGAGGCGGTCGCCGCGGCGAAGAAGGCGTTCGTCATGAACGCGATCGGCGACGCGACGTTCGCGCTCGCGCTCGTCCTGCTCATCTGGGAGACGGGGACGCTCGAGTTCGTCGGCGCGTTCGAGCAGGTCGACGGCCTCTCCTCGACGATGGTGAACCTCGTCGCGCTCGGCCTCCTCGGCGGCGCGGTCGCGAAATCGGCGCAGATCCCCCTCCACACGTGGCTCCCGGACGCGATGGAGGGCCCGACGCCGGTCTCCGCGCTGATCCACGCCGCGACGATGGTGACCGCGGGCGTGTATCTCCTCGTACGCGCGAGCCCGGTCTTCGAGGCCGCTCCCGACGTCCAGCACCTGGCGGCGATCCTCGGGGCGATCACCCTGCTCGTCGCGGGGGTGATCGCGCTCGTGCAGTGGGACATCAAGCGCGTGATCGCGTACTCGACGATGTCGCAGATCGGCTACATGTTCCTCGCGGCGGGGATCGGCGCGTACAGCTACGCGATCTTCCACCTGATGACGCACGCGTTCTTCAAGGCGCTCCTCTTCATGAGCGCCGGACTCGTCATCCACCACCTCGGCGGCGAGCAGGACCTCCGACGCATGGGCGGCCTCCGCGCGGCGATGCCGCGGACGCACCTCGCCTTCCTCGTCGGCGCGCTCGCGCTCGCGGGAATCCCGATCTTCTCCGGCTTCTGGTCGAAGGACGGGATCATCGCGGCCGCGTTCGCGAGCGACGACGCTCTCGGCGCATTCCTCTACGGCGCCGGGCTCGTGGGCGCCTTGCTGACCGGTCTCTACACCTTCCGCCTCTACTTCGCCGTCTTCCGCGGCGAGCCGAGCGACCTCGCACGGGAGCACGCGCACGAGAGTCACGGCGAGGGGCCGCTGTCGATGCTCGTGCCGGTCGGCGTCCTGACCGTCCTCGCGACGATCGGCGGCCTCGTCGTCATCCCGGGCGTGTGGGAGCCGTTCCTCGACTGGGTCGACCAGACGGCCGAGCCGCTCGTGCACTCGACCGTGACCGAGGACTACGGTACGAGCGCGATCGCCGTGTCGCTCGCCCTCGTGGGGTTCCTCGTCGCGCGCCGCGCGTTCCGGTCGGATCGGCAGATCGTCACGAGCCCGTCGGTGTGGCAGATCCTCGAGCACAAGCTCTACTTCGACGAGCTCTACGACGCGCTCTTCTATCGCCCTGCCGTCGCGCTCGCGAACGCTCTCCGGCGGGACGTCGAGGAGCCGATCGTCGAGCGCTCCCTCGACGAGATCGGGTCGGGGACGATCCAGATCGGCGGCGAGGTCGCCCGCGTCCAGTCCGGCCTGCTCCGCTCGTACGCGCTCGCGATCGCCTTCGCGGTCTGTGTCCTCGTCGTCGTCTTCGTGGCGGTGCGGTAGACGATGCTCGCGACGCTCCTCATCCTCGTCCCGGTCGCGGGCGCGCTCCTCGTCGCAGTGCTCCCGCTGCCGCGGACCGCGACGGCGGGCCTCGCGTTCCTCGTCGCGCTGATGGAGGTCGGCGTCTGGATCGTCGCGGCGGCCCGGTTCGACTTCGACGACGGCGGCCTCCAGCTCGGGACCTCGCACGAGTGGGTCGAGAGCCTCGGCATCTCGTACACGGTCGGCTTCTACGGCTTCTCGCTCTGGCTCGCGGGGGTCACGACGATCGTGTTCGCCGCCGCGATCGGCTATGCGCTGTGGATAGGACGGGATCGCGCCCGCGCGTACCACGCGCTGATGCTCTTCCTGACCGGGGCGGTGATCGCGACCTTCGCGGCCCAGGACCTCCTGCTCTTCTACGTCTCCTTCGAGGCGATGCTGATCCCGCTGTACGTCCTCGTCGGCGTCTGGGGCGGGACGAGGCGGCTCGCGGCGACACTGACCCTCGTCGTGTACACGATGGCGGGCTCGCTGCTGATGCTCGCCTCGGTCGTCGCCTTCGGCGTGACGCAGGGGACCTTCAGCCTCGTCGACTCGGGGACGAGCGACAACGTCTGGATCTTCCTCGGCTTCGCCGTCGCGTTCGCGATCAAGGCCCCGCTCTTTCCCTTCCACGGCTGGCTCCCGCTCGCATACCGAGAGGCGCCGGTGGAGGTCGCGGCCGTCCTCTCTGCGATCGTCTCGAAGACCGCGATCTACGGGTTCCTGCGCATCGGGCTGCCGAAGTTCCCCGAGCCCGTCGACGACCTCACCGTGCCGGTCCTCGTGCTCGCCGGCGCCGGGCTCGTCTACGGGTCCGTACTCGCGTTCCGCGCGCCCGACCTGCGCGGGATCGTCGCGTACTCGTCGATGGCGCAGATGGGCCTCATCGTCCTCGGGGTATTCGCGCTGAACGATCTCGGGATCGACGGCGCCGTCCTGCAGTCGGTCGCGCACGCCCTCGTGTCCGCGACGATGTTCCTCCTCGTCGGGATGGTCGAGCGACGCTGCGGGACCGGCGAGCTCGACGCGCTCGGCGGCATGGCCCGTGGGCGGCCGCTGCTCGCGACGGTGCTCATCGCAACCGGCATCATCGCGCTCGCCGTCCCCGGCTCGGCGACGTTCGCAGGCGAGTTCCTGATCATGGCCGGCGTCTACGGAGAGGGCTGGGGCTACGCCGCGATCGTCGCGCTCGGGATCGTCCTCGCCGCGATGTACACGCTGCGGCTCATCTCCGCCGTCCTGCACGTGCGGCCGGGCCGCGCCGTGCGCGACGAGGCGCTCGACCTCCGGCCCGGCGAGCTCGCGCTCGTCCTCCCGCTCGTCGCCTGCCTGCTCGCCCTCTCCGCCTGGCCGGCGCTCGTCAGCGAGAGCTCGTTCCCGGACGACCGGCCGGCCCAGGTCATCGCCGAGGGCTTCCGGTGATCGACACTCCGCACGTCGACTGGTTCGCGCTCTCGCCGACGCTCGCGCTCCTCGGCGCGGCCGGCGTCGCGCTGCTCGTCGCGGTCGTCCTCCCGGCGTGGATGCGGCGCGGCACCGCGGCCACGGTCGCATTCGCCGGCTTCGTCGTCGCGGCGGTGCTCGCGGGGTTCGTCTTCGACCGCAGCCCGACGCCGGAAGCGCTTCTCGACGAGTCGATGACGCGGGACCAGCTCGCAGCGCTGACGCAGGTGATCCTCGCGGTTACCGGGGCGGTCGTCGTCCTCGTCGCGTGGGCGGACCGGCGCAGGGTCGGGCACGGCGAGTACTACGCGCTGCTCGCGACCGCCGGTGCGGGCATGGTCTTCTTCGTCGGGGCCGAGAACCTGATGACGCTCTTCCTGGGGCTCGAGTGGTTCTCGCTCTGCCTCTACGTGCTCGTCGCCTTCGACACCGACCGCGCGTCCTCGCTCGAGGCGGGCCTCAAGTACCTGATCGTCGGCGGCTTCGGCTCGGCCGTGCTGCTGTTCGGCTCGGCGCTCGTCTACGGCGCGACCGGCGAGATCGGCTTCTCGCAGATCGCGAATGCCAGTGCAGTGGACGACACCTTCCTCCTCGCCGGACTCGCGATGATCCTCGCCGGGCTCGCGTTCAAGGTCTCGGCGGCGCCGTTCCACATGTGGACGCCGGACGTCTACGAGGGCGCGCCCACCTCCGTGACCGCGTTCATGTCCGCGGCGACGAAGACCGCCGCGATGGTGGTCACGCTCCGCCTGCTCGTCACCGCGTTCCCGGACGAGAGCGACATCTGGACGATCGCCGTCGCGGTGCTCGCCTGTGTCTCGCTCGCCTGGGGCAACCTGGCAGCGCTCGCGCAGCGGGACGTGAAGCGGCTGCTCGCGTACTCGTCGATCTCGCACGCGGGCTTCCTGCTGATCGCGGTCTCGGCCGCGAGCGAGCGCGGCACCGAGGCGCTCCTCTACTACCTCGTCCCCTACTCGGCGATGTCCGTGGGGGCATTCGCAGTGGTCGCGGCGCGCGAGCGGGAGCTCGGGAGGGCCGTCACGCTCGAGTCGCTCGCCGGCTTCGGCTGGGAGCGGCCGCTGTACGGCGTCGCGCTCTGGGTCTTCATGCTCGGCTTCGCGGGGTTCCCGCTGACGGGCGGGATGTTCGGGAAGCTGTTCGTCTTCTCCGCGGCCTACGACGCGGGCGAGTGGTGGCTCGTGCTGGTCGGCGTCGCCGCGACCGCGATCTCGCTCGCGTACTACCTCAACGTCGTGCGCTGGCTGTACATGCGCTCCGGGGCAGAGCTCCGGCTCGCTCCCGCGGGCGGGTCGCCGCCGTGGGACCCCGCGCTCGCGACCGCAGTCGCAGCCTGCGTCGTCGTCACGGTCGGCTCGTTCTTCGTCGTGCAGCCGATCCTCGACCTCGCTGCCGACGCCGCCGCCTCGCTCCCGTTCTGACCCGGCGCCGCGCGCGTTCTCTAGATTCGGGAGGAGATGCCGCAGGTCCGGATCGGCTGCTCCGGCTGGAACTACCCGCACTGGCGCGAGCTCTTCTACCCTCGCGCGCTCCCGGAGAGCCGCTGGCTCGAGCACTACGCCCGCACGTTCGACACCGTCGAGGTGAACTGGACCTTCTACCGGCTGCCGACCCGGCAGAGCGCCTCGGCCTGGGCGAGCGCGACCCCGGACGGGTTCGTGTTCTCGGTCAAAGCGAGTCGCTACCTCACGCACGTCAAGCGTCTGCGCGAGCTGGCATCGCGGGTCGGACGGCTCCTCGAGCCGCTCGAGCCCCTCTCGGAAGCCGGAAAGCTCGGCCCGGTGCTGTGGCAGCTGCCGGAGACCTTCCACCGCGACGACGAGCGCCTCGCGGCCGCGCTCGAGGCGCTCCCTCCCGGGCGACACTGCTTCGAGTTCCGGCACGAGAGCTGGTTCGTCCCGGAGATCGAGGAGCTGCTCCGGTCGCACGACGCGGCGCTCGTCATCGGCGACCACCGGCAACGCCGGTTCCAGACGAGGACGCTGACCACTGACTGGACGTACCTGCGCTTCCACTACGGCCGAGCCCGGGACGGCGCGTACGGCGAGGCGGCGCTGCGGACCTGGAGCGAGAGGGTCGACGACTGGCGCAGGAGCGCGGACGTGTACGCCTACTTCAACGACGACTGGAACGGCCACGCGCTCCGCGAGGCCGTCCGCCTGCGGGCGCTCGTGACCGCGACCTGAGGCACGCGTGCTCCACTAGATTTCGCGCCATGCCGACGGAGCTCACCTGGCTCGGGCACTCCGCCTTTCGCGTCGAGAGTCCGGGCGGCAAGCGCATCTACGTCGACCCGTTCCTCACCGGCAACCCGAAGACCCCTGACGGCGAGCGGGAGCCGGAGCGCTGTGACCTGGTCCTGCTGACGCACGGTCACGGCGACCACCTCGGGGACACGCTCGCGATCCACGAGCGCTTCGGCTGTCCCGTGGTCGCGCAGGTCGAGCTGCGCGGGTGGCTGACCGGCCAGGGCGTCGCCGACGACGGCGGCGCGCACTCGGTCAACAAGGGCGGGACGATCGAGGTCGAAGGCGTCGAGGTGACGCTCACCCACGCGAACCACTCCTCGAGCACACCCGACGGAACGTACGCGGGCGAGTCGTGTGGGTTCGTCCTCGAGCTCGAGGACGGCTTCACGCTCTACTTCTCCGGCGACACGAACGTCTTCGGCGACCTCTCGCTGATCGGGCGGATCTACCAGCCGGACGTCGCGGTGATCCCGATCGGCGACCACTTCACGATGGGCCCGAGGGAGGCTGCCGTCGCGCTCGAGCTGCTCGGCGTCGCGCGCTGCGTCCCGTGCCACTGGGGCACGTTCGGCCTGCTCACCGGGACGCCGGAGGCGCTGCGCGAGCTCGCCCCGCCCGGAGTCGAAGTGCTCTCCCCCGAGCCCGGCGAGCCGCTCGCGTTCTGATGCGCGAGCGCTGGTTCGGCGCCACCGGGCGCAAGGTGCCGCAGATCGCGCTCGAGGGGACGATCGACCTCGAGGGAGCGCTCGTCCTCGACGACGTCTCCGACCTCGCGGCGATCCAGGCGGCCCACGAGCAGGGAGTCCCCGTCGTCGTCCGCGCGTCCACGGTCGAGGAGATCCACGCGGCGCTCTCGCTCGGCGCGGTCGCGTGCGCCCTCGTCACCGACTCCTCGTTCCTCGAGCTCGACCTCCCCCAGCTGACGTACGGCTAGATGGTCGTCTCCACCTACTCGATCTGCGCCTGCGATCTCGAGGAGCGCCAGTGGGGCGTCGCGGTGCAGTCGAAGTTCCTCGCGGTCGGCTGCATCGTGCCCTGGGCCGAGCCGCTCGTCGGCGCGGTGGCGACGCAATCCTGGGCGAATCCGCGCTACGGGCCCGAGGGCCTGTCGCTTCTCCGTGAGGGCGTGAGCGCGGAGGATGCGGTCGCACGGCTGACCGGTGCCGACGAGCACCGGTCGCAGCGACAGCTCGGGATCGTCGACGGAGCGGGGCGAGGCGCGACGTACACGGGCGAGGAGTGCAAGGAGTGGGCGGGAGGCCGGGTCGGCACCGGCTACGCGGCGCAGGGCAACATCCTCGCCTCCGGCGAGACGCTGGACGCGCTCGCCGAGACGTTCGACTCGACGGTCGGGAAGGCGCTCCCCGAGCGGCTGCTCGACTGTCTCGACGCCGCCCAGGCAGCGGGAGGCGACCGGCGCGGGCAGCAGTCGGCCGCGCTGCTCGTCGTCGGGCCCGAGCAGGGCTACGCCGGCCTCTCGGACGTCTTCGTCGACCTCCGCGTCGACGACCACGAGCGCCCCCTCGAGGAGCTCCGGCGGCTGTTCGGCCTCCACCAGGAGCTCTTCGGCAGGACGCCGAGGTCCGGGTGGATCGAGGTGGACGACGGCCTCCGTACGGAGATCGAGGGCCGCCTGGCCGTCCTCGGCTACGAGCGCCTCGAGGACTGGGCCGGCGAGGCGAACCTCGAGGAGCGCGTGGACGGCGAGGACACGATCGATCCGTTCGTGCTCGAGAGGCTGCGGCAGGCGTGAGGATCACCGATTTCCAGATCGACGGGTACGAGCGAGTCGCCCGAGCCGAGGACGAGGAGAGCGGCCTCAGGGCGTACATCAGCGTCCACTCGACGCGGCTCGGCCCGTCGCTCGGCGGCATGCGGCTGTGGCCGTACGCGAGCGACGAGGCCGCCCTCGAGGACGTCCTCAGGCTGTCGCGGGCGATGACGTACAAGTCGGCCGTCGCGCACACGGGCCTCGGAGGGGGCAAGTCGGTCGTCCTCGCCGACCCGGCCGACAAGTCGGAGGCGCTCTTCGAGGCGATGGGCCGCTTCGTCGCCGACTTCGAGGGTGCGTACATCACCGCGGAGGACGTGAACGTCGGCATCCCCGACCTCCGTGCGGTTCGTCGCTCGACGCCGCACGTCACCGGTCTCACGGTCGAGGAGGGCGGCGGGGGCAACCCGCGGGAGGCGACGGCGCTGGGCGTCTTCCTGGGGGTGGGCGCAGCGTTGCTCGAGGCGACGGGCAGCGACGAGCTCGCGGGAAGGACCGTCGCCGTCCAGGGGCTCGGCAGCGTCGGGAGGCTGCTCGCAGGGCACGCGGCCGAGGCGGGCGCGCGCCTCGTCGTCGCAGACGTGAACGCGGAGCGGGTCGAGCGCGCAGTCGACGAGCTCGCGGCCCAGGCGGTCGCCGCGGAGGAGATCTTCGACGTCGAGTGCGACGTCTTCTCCCCGTGCGCCCTCGGAGGCGTCCTGAACGACGACACGATCCCGCGTCTCCGCTGCGCCGTCATCGCGGGCGCCGCGAACAACCAGCTCCTCGACGAGAGCCGCCACGCGGAGCTGCTGCGGGCGCGCGGCATCCTGTACGCCCCGGACTACGTGATCAACGCGGGTGGGATCATCAACGTCGGCTGCGAGCTGCGAGCTAGCGGCTACGACGCGGACTACGCGCTCGGCAAGGTGCGGGAGATCCCGGGCACGCTCGCCGGCGTCTTCGCGCGCGCCCGGACCGAGGGCATCACCACGTTCGCCGCCGCCCAGGAGCTCGCGGAGGCGGCGCTGGCCGCCGGCCCCTCAGCCCCCGGGTAGACGGAGCCCGCCCGCGAGGGCACGCAGCGCCGGCACGGGGTCGTGCTCCGGCCGGGCGACGAGGAGGACCGCTCCGGGCTCGGGGCCGGCGAGGGCGGCGACCAGGAGCTCGAGCCCGACGGCCAGCGCGAATGCCTTGTGGGCCTGCTCGCCGCCGAACGGCACGAGCTCCTCCGGCCGCGCACGCCCCTCGAGAACGGCTCCGTGCGTCACCGCGCCCATCGAGACGTCGGCGACGAGCGGGAGGCCGTCGCTCGAGGGGATCGCGATCGCGAGCGGATTCGTGCCGGTGAGGGGCGGGCCGCCTTCCGGATGCGGAAGCCGCTTCGGCGACGTCGCGGTGAGGGTAGCGGCGAGGCCGCCCTCCGCGAGGCGGCGGACCCACGAGCCGAGGACGCCCGTGGGGAAGCAGCGCTCGACGACCACGACGCGCGCGCTCGCCGGCGGCTCCGAGAGGGTCGACCGCACGACCTCGTCGAGCACGAGGTAGCCGAGCGCTCCGTCCCCCTGCCAGCGCTCGAAGCCTGGCTCCCGGAGGATGCGTCGCGGCCGCGCCGCCGGGTCGACGCCGATGGTCTCGAGCCAGGCGACGCGCGAGAGCCCGTGACCCACCTTCCCGCGACCCTCGGCGTCCTCGAAGTGCCCGAGCAAGACGTCGACCGCGGCCGCGTCCAGCCCGAGCGCCTGCAGCCGCGCGCGGGCCTCGTCCCTCGTCACGGAGCTAGAGGACCGTGAGCGGCTTCCGGATCGTCCCCGCGCGGGACGCCGCGACTGCCTCGGCCAGCTCCAGGATCGCCTCCGCTGCCTCCGAGCCGGGGGCGGCCTCGAGCACGGGCACGCCGTCGTCGGCTGCCTCGCGGAGCACCGGGTCGAGCGGGACCCGGGCGAGCAACGGCACGCCGATCTCGTCCGCGAGCGCCTGGCCGCCGCCCGAGCCGAAGAGCTCCTGCCCGGTACCGGCGAGATAGGACATGTTCTCGACCGCGCCGACGATCCTCATCCCCGTCTTCTGGGCCATCTGCGCCGCGCGGACGGCGACCTGCTGCGCGGCGGGCTGCGGCGTCGTCACGACGAGCGCCTCGGCGCGCGGCAGGAGCTGGCCGAGCGACATCGCGACGTCCCCCGTCCCGGGCGGCATGTCCACGAGGAGCGTGTCGAGCTCGCCCCAGTGGACGTCGGAGAGGAACTGCTCGAGCGCGCGGTGCAGCATCGGCCCGCGCCACATGACCGGCGCGTTCTCCTCCAGGAAGAACCCGATCGACATCAGCTTCAGGTCGCCGCGCACGGGCGGGACGATCATCTCGTCGACCGCGATCGGCTTCTGGTGGATGCCGAGCATGTGCGGGATCGAGTGGCCGTAGACGTCGCCGTCGAGGATCCCGACCTGCTCGCCGAGGCGGGACAGCGCGTCCGCGAGGTTCACGGTCAGGGTGGACTTCCCGACCCCTCCCTTGCCCGACGCGACGGCGACCACGCGCGTCGTCGGCGAGAGCGAGATCGTCTTCTCGGGACGTCCGCCCCGCAGGCGCGAGACGAGCGCGGCCTTCTCGTCGGGCGTCATCACGTCGAAGCCGAGCCGCACGCGGCTGACCCCCGGGACCGCCCCCACGTGTCGCGCCACCTGCTCCTGGAACGAGTCCCGGAGCGGGCAACCCGCGACCGTGAGCGCGATCGTGACCGAGACGGAGCCGTCGTCCTCGACGAGGACGTCTCGCACCATGTCGAGCTCGGTCACGGGGCGTCGGAGCTCCGGGTCGATGACCTGCTCGAGCGCCTTCAGGATCGCATCACGGTCCGGCCTCACGAGAGCGAGCGTACCTTCAAAACCTCGGCGAGGGCGCCGGTCAGCTCGCTCGAGCCGGCGGCGACGACCCGCGAGCGCTGCACGAGGTCGAGCGGCGCCGCGCCGAACGGCGGGTCGTCGAAGAGCTCGATCGCGAGCCCGCACTCGCGCACGAGGAGCTGCGCGGCCGCGATGTCGACCGAGCGGGCCGGCTTCAGCGAGCAGACGGCGTCGACCCTCCCCGCCGCGAGGTGGCAGAGCGACAAGGCGAGCGAGCCCATCACCCGGATTCGCCCGACGAGCGGCAGGACGTGTCCGATCCGCTCGGCGATCGCTCCCGCAGTCGTGCCCTCGAACGAGAGGATCTCGATCGTCTCCTTCGGGGCGACGGCGCCGAGCAGCTCCCGCGCCAGGAAGGCACCGCCACCGCGCTCGGCGCTCCACTCCTCGCCCGACCCGAAGTCGTAGACGTACCCGAAGACGACGTCGTCCATCGCGCCGCCCTCCGCGACGGCCAGGCAGAAGGAGAAGTACGGGATCCCACGCTTCGCGTTGACCGAGCCGTCGATCGGGTCGACGACGATGCGCCTGTCGCCGCCCGCGCCGAAGGCTCGCGTGCCGAGCTCCTCGGACACGAGCACGAAGTCCTCGCCGAGCGCAGCCAGCCGATCGACGACGGCGTCCTCGGCAGCCTGGTCGACCGCCGTCGTGTCGTCCCCGCCTTCGCCGCGCCGCAGGATCGGCTCGCGCTCCGCCCGGGTCGGAAGCCGCTCGAGCACCTCGTGCAGGTCGTCCACGCAGCGCCGGCACGTCTCGAGCCAGTCGGTCACGGCTCGAGCGGGTGGAAGAGGAGGCCGGAGAGGGGCTTCGGGACGAAGTACGTGCTCTTCTGCGGCATGAGACGACCGCCGCGGGCGGCGGCGAAGACGTCCTCGACGCGAGGCTCGCGGAGCAGGAAGGCGACGTCGGCGTCAGCTCGGTCGACGACCGCGACGGCCTCGTCGAGCTGCGGCGTATAGCCGATACCCTCGAGCCCGTGCCGGTCGACGAGCTCCACGTCGAGCTCGCCCTCGCGGCCCCGCACGAGGTGCACGACGCCGGGACGGTACGCGACGGCGGCGGATCGGTCGAACGGCTCGGCCGCGAGGCGGGCGAGTGCGTCGACGACGTCCGCGCAGCGCTCGCCCTCGACCGACGAGGCGAGGTCGGGCCGGCCGGAGAAGACGCGGTGCGTCGGAAAGACGTGGAGGCCGGGATCCTCCGTCGAGACGAGTAGCGCCATGATCCGCACGCCGGGAGGGCCGAGCTCGTCGCCGAGCTCGAGGGCGCTCTCGTAGCGATGATGGCCGTCCGCGACGAGCAGCTCCTGGCCGGCGAGCCCGGCGAGGTCTGCGTCGACACGCCACAGCCTCGAGCCGTCCGCGCCCAGGTCCGGCGCTCTGTCGGGGGCCTCGGGCACGAGCCTGCCCTCGTGCAGCAGGAACACGGGTTCCGGCTGCGCGCGCATCGCCCGCAACAGGCCCACGCGCTCCTCGCGGATGTGCGGGTGCGTCCGCTCGTGAGGCAGGACGCCCCCGGCGCCGTACGGCTCCGCGAGGACGGAGGCGACGAGGCCGCGCCGCTCGCGCGCGACGCCGTCGGGGCCGACGAAGTCCTCGACGACGAGCCACGTGGACGGGTCGGGCTCGCGCTCGAGCACGCCGCCCGCGAGCCAGGCGCCGTAGAGGCGGCCGGCGTCCTCCACCGAGTCGGGCAGGGTGAGGCGGGCGACGTTGTACGGGCTCCGCTCGAAGAGGCGCGCCCTCTCGTCGTCCGACACCGTGTCGTAGGGGGGCGCAACGAGGTCGGCGAGCGGGCCGGCCGCGCCGGCATAGCGAACGGCGCGGAACGGCTGCACGTCGGCCATCGCGGGCGAGCGTACCAACGCCGAACCTGGGCTTAGACTCCGGCCGTGGCCACGATCGCCGAGCTCGCGGAGGACCGGACCGTCGAGGGCGTGTACGCGGTCACGCGGAAGGAGCGACGACGGACGCGGGCGGGGGCGCCGTACCTCGCGCTCGAGCTCTCGGACGCGAGCGGCCGCATCGAGGCCCGCGTCTGGAGCGACGTCGAGCTCCTCGACCAGCGCTTCGCCGAGGGCGACGCCGTGCGCGTCCTCGGCCGCGTCGAGCGCTTCGGCGGGAAGCTCCAGGTGCAGGTGCGTGCGGTCGAGTCGGCCGAGGACGCTGACCCGGCGGAGCTCACGCCGTCGCTGCGGCGCGACGCGGACGAGCTCGACGGCTTCCTGGAGTTCCTCGCGGCGGAGGTCTCGCACCCCGGGCTCGCGGCGGTCGTCGCATCGTTCGTCGGCGACCCCGCGCTCCGGGACGCGCTGCGGGCCCTCCCCGCCGCAGGAGCGGACGGGCACCACGGCTACGCCGGCGGGCTCCTCGAGCACACGGTCGGGGTCGCAACGCTCGCTCGCGAGACGGCGCAGCTCCACCCGCGCCTGCGGGCCGACCTCCTCCTTGCCGCCGCGCTCCTGCACGACGTCGGCCGCACGCGTGAGCTCGGGCGTGGGCCGAGCTTCCGGCAGACCGACGAAGGACGCCTTCTCGGCCACGTCCACCTGGGGCTGCGCTTCATCGAGGAGCGAGCACGGGACCTCGATCCCGCGGTGCTCGCCGAGCTCCTGCATGCGGTCGGCTGCCACCATGACCGTCAGGCTGCGAAGACCGCCGAGGCCGCGGTCCTCTACCACGCGAACCAGCTCGACGGCCAGGCCGCGACGCGCCCCGTCGGCGACGACTAGCACCTCGTGGCGTCGCTGCTGGCGCTCGGCGGCGCGCTCTGCTGGGGCGCCGGCGACTTCCTCGGTGGGCTCGCCGCCCGACGACTCGCGGTGCTCGTGGTGCTCACCGTCTCGCAGGCCGTCGGGCTCGCCGGAGTCGTGCTCTGGGTCCTGGTCGCACGCGACCCCTTCCCCGGTGGCGCCGAGCTGCTCCCGGCAGCGCTCGCGGGAGTCGCGGGCCTCGTGGGGCTCGGGGCCCTCTACCGCGGTCTCGCGATCGGCGCGATGGGCATCGTCGCGCCGATCTCGGCAGCGGCACCGCTCGTGCCGCTCACGGTCGACGCGACGCAGGGCGTCGTGCCGGGTGTCGTGCAGTGGCTCGGCGTCGCGCTCGTCCTCGCCGGGATCGCCGTCCTCGCGCTGGAGCCCGCGGGCGGCGGGGCGCGGGTCGCCTCGGGCGTCGGGCTCGCGCTCGTCGCGGCGCTCGGCTTCGGCCTCTTCTTCGTCGGCCTCGACGCGGGGGCCGACGAGAGCGCTCCCTGGGCGGTCGTCGCGGCACGCACGGCGTCCGTCTCGATCGCCGCGGCGGCCGCTGTCCTCGTGACGCGTACCTCGCTGCGCCCGCCGAGGTCGCTCCTTCCGCTCCTCGTCGCGATCGGCCTCTTCGACACGGGGGCCAACGTCCTCGTCGCGTTCGCGAGCACGAGGGACGCCGTCGGGGTCGTCGCGGTGCTGAGCGCCCTCTACCCCGTCGTGACGGTCGTGCTCGCGCGTGTCCTGCTCGGCGAGCGGCTGAGCCCGCTACGCCGCACCGGAGGGGTGGTGGCGCTCGCAGGTGCGGCGCTCGTCGCGGCAGGGTGACGAAGAGGCCCGTCGGCAGGAGCCGCAGGAAGCTCGTGGAACCCGGACACATGAGCGAGACGTCCGCAGGGCGCGTGCGCTCGCCGCTCGAGATCGGCGTCGTGGGCACGCTCCTCGCCCTGGGCGTCGCAGCCGCGGCCGGCTTCGTAGCCGTGTTCGACGCCGAGAGCGTGGCCTCTGGGCTCAGCACGGGGTTCGGAATCGCGTTCGCCATTCTGCTCGCCGGCGGAACGGTGGCCGCGGCACTCGCCTGCCTCGTCCGGCGACGGGCCGAGACCATCGCGCTGGCGGCGATCGCAGCCGCGGGCCTGTCCGTCGACCTCATGGTCGTCGCCGTGTGGCTGGACGTCGACGACGAGGGCTATGGGAAGCTGACCGCCCTCGCGTTCGTGTGGAGCTTCTTCGTGCTCGTCGTGCTCCTGCTCGTACTCGCGGTCGGCAGCGTCGAGGGACTGGCTCGCGCGCTCTACGTCGGTGCAGCAGTCGCAGCAGCCACGGGAGGCGTCGTCTCCTCCTGGTTCGTGCTGACCGCGGACGGGGGGACCGTCGCCGTGGCGGGCGGCGCAGTGGGGATCCCGTACGCCGGCACCGCCGACGACGAGCTCCTGCGCCTGCTCGGAGCCTCGCTGGTCCTGCTCGCAGCGCTCTGGTTCGCAACGCTGGCCGCCAGCCGGCTCGGGCGCGAACGGGCGGAGGTCCGAGCGTAGCCGGAGTCGATCAGACGTTGAAGCGCACGTTCAGCACGTCGCCGTCCTCGACGACGTAGGACTTCCCCTCGAGGCGCTGCAGGCCGCGTCGCGCCGCCTCCGCGTGCGAGCCGCATTCGAGCAGGTCGTCCCAGCGGATCACCTCGCAGCGGATGAAGCCGCGGGCGATGTCGGAGTGGATCGACTCGGCCGCGTCGAGCGCCGTCTCCCCGTGCTGGAGCGTCCACGACCGCGCCTCGGTGTCACCCACGGTGAAGAACGTGATCAGCCCGAGGGCGTTCTTCAACCGGAGGACGACCTCGTCGAGCGCCGAGGGCCCCGTCCGGAACTCGGCCGCCTCCTCGGGCGGGAGCTCGGCCAGCTCCATCTCCAGCGCGCAGTCGATGCCGCCGGGCCCGTTCTCGACCGTGATCAGCGGCTTCGTCGTCAGCGGCTCGAGCGCCGCCGGAAGCTCGCCCGGCCAGTCGGCGAGCGTCTTTCCCGCGTCCAGGTGGTCGACGAGACGCTCGAGCACGGCGAGCTCCTGCCTCGTGGCGGGGTCGCCGGACTTCGCGTCCTTCCGCACCTTCTCGAGGCGACGCCCGACGTGGTCGCGGTCGGCGACGAGCAGCTCGAGCCCGAGCGTCTCCAGGTCCCGGGCGGGATCAGCCCCCTGGGAGAAGCCGTCGACGACGGCGAGCAGCGCGTCCGCCTGGCGGAGGCCGCCCGGGACCTCGACGCCCGCGCCCGGCACGTCGACGACCCTGATCGCCGCGGGGGTCACCTTCCGCGAGCCGACGAGCGCGGCCAGCCGGTCGAGGCGCTCGTCGGCGATCACGGCCATCCCGACGTTCGCCTTCTCCGTCACGGACGCGTACGCCGTGACCTCTGCACCGGCGCGGGTCAGCGCGTTGAAGAGGGTCGTCTTGCCGGCATTCGGGAGGCCGACGATGCCGACCTGCAGCGGCATCTAGTCCCCGAAGCCGACCCGGCCCTCACGGGCGAACCGCTTCGCGTAGAGCACGCGGGAGAGGACGAGCAGGATGCTTCCCTCCTGCGCCTCCAGGGTCAGGGCGAAGGCGCCGGCGGCGCCTGCGTTCAGCTCCCGTTCGAGCGCATCCGCGCTCTCCGTCGTCACGAGCGTGCTCAGGATCTGACCTCCGTCGAGCCCGATCTCGACCCGCACGAACGTGCGCTCAGCCATGCGACACCACCTCCGTGAGGACGCCGTGGACGGCGTCGGGATGGACGAAGGCCACCTCGAGCCCGAAGAGCCCGCGCCGTGGCGCCTCGTCGATCAGCTGCGCGCCGGAGGCCGTGAGCTCGGCGAGCGCGCCTGCCACGTCCTCGGTCTCGAGCGCGACGTGGTGCATCCCCGGCCCGCGGCGGGCGAGGAAGCGGCCCACGGGCGTATCCGCCCCGGTCGGCGCGAGCAGCTCGACGCGGCTCTCGCCGACGTACAGCACGGCCGCATGGACGCCCTGCTCGAGCAGCGTCTCGCGGCCGTGCAGGCGGGCGCCGAACAGGCGCTCGTAGGTCGCGATCGCCTCGTCGAGGTCGGACACGGCCATGCCGACGTGATGGATCCCGCGCACCTGCACCGGCGCGATGCTACTCGTCGCGTGACTGGATGGTCGATGCCACGAGATCGCCATCTCCGGGGCGTGAGCCGGCCGCCCCGCGGCGCACGCCCGACGCCAAGCCGCTTCGCGGCCTGCGTCCGGGCGGAAGCGGCCCGGACACGCCGGATCGCGCTGCCGGCACGCAAGATCGTGGGAGCGGCCATCTAACCTTGACCCGGTGACCCGCGAGCTGCCGCTTCCTGCGCACGTCGACCCGGAGCGCGTCGGCGAGGTGTGGAAGGTCGACTACGAGGCACGATTCGCCGACGCGACCTCGTGGGCCGAGGAGCACGGCCTCGAGCCCGCCTCGAGCGACGGCACGCGGGTGTGCCTCCTCGTCGTCGACGCGCAGAATACGTTCTGCACCCCCGGCTTCGAGCTCTTCGTCGCGGGTCGCTCGGGGACCGGCGCGCTCGACGACAGCCGGCGCCTGTGCGACTTCCTCTACCGCAGTCTCGGGCGCATCACGCAGACGGTCGTCACGCTCGACACGCACCAGGCGTACCAGATCTTCCACGCACCCTTCCTCGTCGACGCGGACGGTCGGCACCCCGACCCCTTCACCCTCGTGACGCCCGACCACGTCGCGACGGGCCGCTGGCAGGTGGACCCTCGAGCTGCCGAGACGCTCGGGCTCTCGCAGCCGGATGCGCACCTGCGGACGTACGTGGAGGCGCTCGCGAAGGGGGGGAAGTACGAGCTTACGATCTGGCCGTTCCACGCGCTGCTCGGCGGGATCGGCCACGCGCTCGTGAGCGCCGTCGAGGAGGCGCTCTTCTTCCATGCGGTCGCGCGCAGCTCGCAGACGCGCTTCGAGATCAAGGGCGAGCACCCGCTGACCGAGCACTACTCGGTGCTCGGGCCGGAGGTCCTGCGAGGCGCGGCGGGCGAGCCGCTCGGGACGAGAAACGCGGCTCTCGTGGAGCACCTGCTCGGGTTCGACGCCGTCCTCGTCGCCGGCCAGGCGAAGAGCCACTGCGTCGCGTGGACGGTCGCCGACCTGCTGAAGGATGTTCCCGAGATCGCGCCGCGCCTGTACCTGCTCGAGGACTGCGCGTCGCCGGTCGTCGTGCCGGGGATCGACTACACGGACGATGCCGACGCCGCATTCGCGCGCTTCGCGGACGCGGGAGCCCACCTCGTCCGCTCGACGGAGCCGATCGTCTCCTGGCCCGGCCCGCTCGCGGCCGCGGTCGTCAGCTGACGCGTTCGAGCCGCTCGTTCGGACGGAGCCGGCGCCCGACCTTCGCCGCGGGCTTGCCGTCGGCAACGACGACGTCGGCGGTGAAGTCGTTCTCGCCACGGATCAGAGAGGAACCGACCCCGTAGGCGTCGGCGGGCACGCCGAGCTCCTCGAAGCGGCGGATCTTCTCGACGCCGAAGCCGCCGGAGACGACGATCTTCACCTCCTCGAAGCCGGCCGCGTCGAGTGCGGCTCGCACGCGGTGGACGAGGCGCTCGTTGACGCCGCGCGGGTCGAAGTCGCCCATCTCGTCCCAGAGCGCGCGGTCGACGAGGTCACCGGAGGTGTCGAGCCGCACGCCCCACAGGCGTGAGCCGAGCGCGCGGGCGACCTCGAGCGACGTCCGGACGGAGTCGTTCTCGAAGTCGACGAGCACGACGACGTTCATGTCGTCCGGCGCCCACTCGGCGAACGTCCGCGCAGCGAGCACCGTGTCCCCACCGTAGGCGGCGATGAGCCCGTGCGGGACGGTCCCGATCCCCTTTCCGCCCCACCACGATGCCTGCGCGTCCGTCGAGACGCCGATCGCGCCCGCGACGTGCGCCGCGTAGCCGTCGCCGGTCTGCACGCGATGGTGGTCGTGCCGCGCGGGGAAGTAGAGGATCTCCTTCCCGTTCGCAGCCTCGACCACCCGCCGAACGTTCGTCGAGATGAGCGTGCGCCGTGCGAGCACGCCGAGGTAGACGGTCTCGAGATGACAGAACAGCGTGTAGTCGCCCTCGACGGTGAGGACCGTCTCCCAGGGCGCGATCGGGTCGCCGTCGTACAGCGCCCGAACCTCGAGCTCGTCGAAGCCGTGCGAGCAGAGCGTCAGGATCGCGATCGCCTCGTCCATGCCGCCGAGCACCGCACCCTTCTTCTGGAACACCTGCAGCAGCACCCGCGGATGCCTCCCGTCGGCGAGGAGCGACGAGCGCGTGTGGTTGAAGTACGCGTCGGTGTAGTAGCCGTCCCGGATCTTCTCGACCGGAAGCTCGAACACGTCCGGGTCGAGGCGGTGCCTCGCCGCAGCTCCGGAGCCCGCTTGCGCGGCCTCCGGCGCGCGAGAACCCCTGAAGGCGTCCGCGTCGCGGCCGCTGCGCGTGCTGCTCACTCGTTGCTCGGTCTACACGGGCTCACGTCTCGAGCGCGAGGCAGGCGTCGCGCGCTGCGTCCGCGACCTCGACCTGCTCCGGCGACGGCTCCGCAGTCGAGAACCGGCGCTGGAGCTCGAACCCGGGCCGGGCGAGCGCGCGGGCGAGGGGGTTCCCCGGGTTGCGGTTCATCCAGGCGAACACCTCCACCGCCGCGCCGAGCGCCGCGGTCGTGCCGAGCACGCGGGCGAGCCCGCGGGCGGGCCGCGGGACGGTCGAGGCGGCCGCGTTCGCGGCAAGGGAGGAGGCGAGGAGCGGGCCGATCAGCTGCGAGCCGCAGCGTGGGTGCTCCTTCGGCGCAGGCTCGCCCCCGTTCTCGTACGTCCCGATCGAGACATGCTCTGCCCCGTGGTACTCGGCGAGGCCGGGCTCCCGGAGGGCGACGGCCGCCGGCAGGAGCGCGAGGCCCGCTGCGACGAGCTCGCGGCCGCCACGGGACAGCGTCGCGGAGCGACGGATGACCCGCCCGCCGACCATCGTCAGCGCGAGTGCGCCGAGGACGCCCGGCCGGGCGAACGGCATGCGTGCCTGCGGCAGTGACCGGTGCGCGACGGGGAGGACCGCGAAGGCCTCGGCGAGACGGAGCGGGCCGCGGAGGAACGGCGTCGACACCGACTCGGCGAAACGCGGCTTCTTCCCGGACGCGACGCGGAGTGCGCCCTCCTCGTCGCGGACCGCGAGACCCCAGGAGGTCGGGCCGTGCACCAGCACCCCGTTCCGGAGCGCCATCCCCCCGAGCCGCACCGTCCCCGTCATGCGTCAGACCTTAGCGGCACGCTCGCGGAGCGCCTGCTGGAGGACGGCCGCAGCGGCGCCGGGGTCGAACCGGCGGCCGTCGAGCTCCACGATCGGCAGGATCTCGCGGACGGACGAGGAGGTGAAGACCTCGTCCGCGGCGAGGACGTCCTCGAGGGGGAACGCGCCCTCCTCGACCGCGTACCCACAGGGCCCCGCGAGCTCGAGGAGCGCCTGGCGCGTGACTCCGGCGAGGATGCCGAGGTCGAGGGACGGCGTGCGGAGCGTCTTACCGGCTCGCCACCAGACGTTCGTCACGCTGCCCTCGAGCACGATCCCCTCGCCGTCCACGAAGATCGCCTCGTCGGCCCCACGCCGCTTCGCCTCCGCGTCCGCGGCCATGTTCACCGCGTAGCTCGTCGACTTCACCCCGGGGAGGAGCCACGGAGCCGTCGCGCGGACTCCGAGCAGAGAGACCGCGCTCGCGCCGCGCATGCGCACGTCCTCGATCCACCCGGGGAGCTCGCTGAGGAGTGCGAGACCGCTCGGCGGGCCGGTGTGTGGCCCCGCGGTCCACACGAGCCGAAGGACGGCGTCGCCCTGCTCCGCCTTCGGCAGCACGAGACCCGTCAGCACCTCCAGCCGCCGCCGCTCGACCGCGGGCAGGCCCATGCCCTCGGCGGACGCGACGAGACGATCGAGATGGGCGTCGAGACGGAACGGGCGCCCGCCGTAGATCTTCAGCGTCTCGAACGCGGCGCGCCCGCGCAGGAGCGCCTCGTCGTCGGCGCGGACCGCAGGCTCGTGGGGATCGATCAGGCCGCGGGCCGTCACCGCGAGCGCGAGGAGGCTCATCGCGGCGCCCCCGCAGCGGACGGCTGCCTCGAGCCGATCGCCTCGAGCAGCGGCCGTGCCTTCGTCCAGGACTCCTCCACCTCCGCAGCCGGGTCCGAGTCCCAGACGACGCCGCCGCCGACCCACAGGTGGATACGCCCCTCGGCGATCGCGAACGTCCGGATCGTCAGCGCGAGCTCGAGGTCGCCGTTGCCGCGAACGACGCCCAGGGCGCCCATCGACGCGCCCCGGCCGACCGGCTCGAGCTCGGCGATCAGGTCCACGGCCGCGATCTTCGGCGCGCCCGTCACGGAGCCTCCCGGGAACGTCGCCTCGAGGATCTCCGCCAGCCCGACCTCCTCACGCAGCGTCCCCTCGACGGTCGACACCATGTGCTCGACCCCCGCCAGCTCCCTCGTCGCCATGAGCTCGGGCCAGCGAACGCTGCCCGGCTCGCAGACGCGTGACAGATCGTTGCGCTCGAGATCGACGATCATCACGTGCTCGGCGGCGTCCTTCTCGGACTCCCGCAGCTCGGCGGCGCCGCCGCGCGGCCGCGTGCCCTTGATCGGCATCGTGCGGAGGACCCTTCCGCGCCGGGAGAGGAAGAGCTCGGGCGACGCGGAGACGACGATCCAGCCGTCCCCGAGGAACGGCTTCGGGTGGAGCCCACGGAGGGGCGCGAGTCGGGCTGCCGGGGCGGTTGCGTCGCCGACGAACGGCGCGGACATGTGCTGGACGACGTTCACCTGGTAGACGTCGCCGCGCGCGATCGCCTCCCGGACGCGCTCGATCGCGCTCGCATACTCGTCGTCCGTCCACGTGGGCTCCCAGGCGCCGATGCGGCAGTCCTCGGCGACGGCCTGAAAGACCCCGGGCTCGCGCCGCAGCACGCAGGCGAGGAGCGGGAGAGCCGGACACGGCTCGGGCGGCGGAGGAGCCGGCTCGCGGCGGATTGCCTGCGACAGGCCGTAGCCGAGGTAGACGTCGGCCGCGAGCCCCTCGCCGCCCGCGGCGAAGAACCCGCGCTCTCGCAGCCACTCCTCGAGCCTCCAAAGGGCGCCTGCGGGGTCGCGGAGCTCGAGCGCCTCCATCCTAGGTCCCGCCGTCGCGCAGCCGCCGGTAGCGCTCGATCAGCGCGTTGGTCGACGAGTCGTGGAGCAGCTCGCGCTTCCAGCCGGGCGAGAGCTCGGAGGCGATCTTCGACGCGAGCGCGTCGCCGCGGTCGACGCCCCGCCGTTCGAACGGGTCGATGCCCCAGATCGCCGCCTGCGTGAAGACGCTGTGCTCGTACAGCGCGAGGAGCGCACCCAGCGTGGCCGGCGAGAGCTCCCGCACGAGAAGCACCGACGTCGGCCGGTTCCCCGGGAGGAAGCGGTGCGGGACCGCGTCCTCCGGCATGTTCGCGTCCGCGAGGTCGTCGGCGCTCACACCGTCCGCGAGCAACTGGGCCTGCGCGATCAGGCTCGCCGCGAGGAGGTCGTGCTGCTCTCGTGCATCCGCCACGTGGGAACGCGCGACCCCGACGAGGTCGATCGGGACGAGCGTCGTCCCCCGGTGCAGGAACGGGAAGACCGCGGACTGCGCCTCCGTCCCGGTCGCGCCCCAGAGCACCGCGCCCGTGTCCGTCTCGGTCGCCTCGCCGCTCTCCCGGACGCCCCTGCCGAGCGACTCCAGCGCGACCTGCCGGACGTAGCCGGGGAGGCGTCGGAGCGAGGTCGGGTACGGCACGATCGCCGCCGTCTGCGCCCCGAGGAAGCTCCGATACCAGACCGCGAGGAGGCCGGCGATCGCTGGCAGGTTCCCGCCGAGCGGCGCCCTCGCGAAGTGCTCGTCCATCGCCCGGAAGCCGCCGAGCAGCTCCCGCACCGCCGGCTCGCCGAGGGCGATCGCCGTGGAGAGCCCGGCCGCCGACCGCGACGACAGCCGCTCGCCGGCCCCGGCCCGGAAGACCTGCTCGCCCGGGATCCCGAGCGCGGAAGCTGCCGCGTCCGGGTCGGCCGCGACGGCGACGACGTGCCGCTCGCCGCCCTCCCCCCGACCGTGCACGGACGCGATGCGTTCTCGCACCGCACCCGCGAGCGCGAGCGTCTCCCCCGCCACGTGCGTCGTCGAGACGACGACGAGAGTCTCGCGGAGGTCGAGGCCGGACGTCGCGCGCGCGAGGTCGACCGGATCGACACTCGAGACGAACCGGAGCGCGATCTCCGGCGTCGCTCGGTCGCGGAGCGCCTCGTATGCGAGCTCAGGACCGAGCTCGGCTCCGACGACGACCACGGCGCGGACCGGCTCCCCGGTCGCTCCGACCCACTCGCCTGCCCGGACCCGCTGCGCGAACGCGAGCGTCCGCTCGAGCTCACCGTCCGCGGTGCCGGAGCGGCGCACGAGACCGCGGATGCGCTCCTCGAGTCCGCGCTCGCGCGCGAGCCGCCGCAGGAGCTGGAGCGTGTCGTCCGTGACGAGGTTCTTCGAGTAGTCGAGGTAGACGCCGGCCGCTTCGGCTGCGAGGCGGACGCCCCGCGTCGGGTCGGACTCGAACGCCTCCCGGAGGTGGAAGCCGCCGAGCTCGGCGACGTGCCACTCGAGCCTGCGCCAGGTCGCCGTCTCCCTCAGCAGCTCAGACGACACCGACGAGCTCCCGGTAGCCGTCCGCCGGGTCGTCACGCCAGAACACGGCGCTGCCCGCGACCAGGAGGTCGGCGCCTGCGCCTCGGGCGACGCGAGCCGTGTTCGCGTCGATCCCACCGTCGACCTGCACCCGAACGTCGTCCGGGAGCAGCGAGCGGAGCCGCGCCAGCCGGTCGACCGCCTCCGGCATGAACGCCTGGCCCGAGTAGCCCGGCTCGATCGACATGCAGAGGACGAGGTCGGCGGCCTCCGATGCCGCGACCGCGTCCTCGACCGCCGTGGCGGGCTTGAAGACGACGCCCGCCCCGAGCCCGAGGGCTCGCGCCGCGGCAATCGCGCGCGGCGGGTCGTCGACGGCCTCGACGTGGAAGGTCACGCTGTCCGCGCCCGCGCGCGCGAAGGACCCGAAGTGGCGCTCCGGCTCGGCCACCATCAGGTGACAGTCGAGCACACCGCCCCACGCGTGCACGAGCGGCGCGATCGACGCCAGAACGACCGGCCCGATCGTGATCTCGGGGATGAAGTGGCCGTCCCCCGCGTCGAAGTGGAACACGCGGGCGCCCGCCTCGACGAGTGCGCCCACCTGCACGCCGAGCCGCGAGAAGTCGGCCGCGTAGAGCGACGGCTCGACCTCGACGTCGCGTGCCCACTCGCTCCAGCCCATGCGCTCCGCACGCTAGTCGACGACAGCGCCGCGGTCGCGGGTGCCCGTCAGGCCTCGGCCGTGTACAGCGGGCCGTCGTACCGGCCCTCGACGAGCGGCCGTAAGTCTGTCGTCCCGGTCAGGTGGTAGAGGTGGCTCGTCCCGCCGAGGACGCCGGCCCCGACGTACCGGTTGAAGTCCCGGACGAGCTGCCGGATCGCGAAGCCGGCCTCGCCGATCACCTTCTGGACCCCGTACGCCGCGCTCGGCCGCCTCGAGCCGTAACAGAGAAAGACGTCGCCGCGCGGCCCGGCAAGCGCCTCCGCCGCGCGCGAGAGGAACAGCCGAGCGGCGGGCAGGGTGTAGGGCGGGTCGGTGAGAACGGTGTCGAACCCGCTCTTGAGCGACAGCGGGAGCGGCACGCGGAGGTCGTGCTCGACGAACGCGGTCGGGAACGGTGCGCCCGCGAGCTCGTCGCGTGCGAACGCGAGCACAGCGGGATCGACGTCCACGACCGCAAGGCCGGCGAGCGTCGTCGAGTCGCCGTGCTCGCGTACGGCGATGGCGATCGCGACCGACGTGAGGTCGTCGTCGCCGAGCAGGAGGATCCGGCGCCCGACGAGCGCGTCGGCTTCGTGGAGGGCGAGCACGCGACGCAGCTTCGTCTCGAACGTGCAGTGACACTGGTCGAGCTCGAACCGGGCCGGCGGAGCCAGCTCGGTTGCGCGACGGATCTCGCGTCGCAAGCGACCGAGCCCCGCCGGGAGGACGAGGCCGCGCCCGCTGCACGCGGCGCAGCTCCGCGCGCGGCCGAGTGCGAGCCCTCCCCGCGCGAAGACGTCCCGGCCGAGCGGCGTCAGCTGCACCGGCCGCTCGTCGGAGACGACGAGCCGCCTCCGGAGCTCGCTGCACACCGCGGCGACGATCGGCACCGGAAGCTCGACCGCGAGACTCAGCCTGCGCACGGAGACGGGCTCGAGCCGGGCGACGGCATCGAGCACGGCTCGCACGCCCCTCGCGCCCTCGGCGAGCCCGACGGCTGCCGCCACGTCCTCGGTGACGGCCGCCGCGTCAGCCACCGGCACGCGGCAGGCAGACGAGCCGGGACCGCTCGGCGCCGAGACCCTCGCAGACCGACCGCAGGACGTCCTCTCCGCAGAGCTTGCCGTAGGAGAGGAGATCGACGTTCGCGAGCGCATGCTCGGGCCACGTGTGGATGCTGAGGTGCGACTGCGCGAGCACGAGCACGCCCGTGACGGCGCCGTTCGGGAACACGTGGAACTCCTCGCCGACGACGAGCGCGCCCCCCTCGCGCGCGCCGTCGTACAGGATCTTCCTCAGCCGTGGTGCATCGGTGAGCACCTCGACGTCGCGCACCCAGGCATCGAGCGCGTGCAGTCGCATGCGCGCGGCTGGATCGTGTGGTGTCGGGGCGTTGCCGCCCGGGCCCTTCTCGTCTACGAGCACTCGGTCTCCTTCGTCGGGTCGGCCTCCATCGAGGCGCCGCCGGACGACCGGGTGCGAGCCGCTCACACGTGGCTGCTCGTCGGGTCGTGGGTCAGGCGACGTCGGCGAAGGAAGCGTCGATCAGGGTCATCTCACGCACCTCCTTCGGGTCGCCGGAACCGACCGAGGGTAGCTCCGCCGGGCGGGCGTCGTCAAGCCGACGTCACGCGGGAACGGGCACCGGCTGTGCGAGAGGCTCGCGCCAGCCCCCGTGCCGGGCGGCGAGCGCGTCCGCGCTCTTCGGGCCCCAGGTGCCGGGCGAGTACGACTCGAGTCGCGGCGGCTCCTCGAGCAGCGGCTGCACGATGCGCCAGGTCTCCTCGATGACCTCCCAGCGCGGGAAGAGCGTGTCGTCGCCGCGGAGCGCGTCCGCGAGCAGGCGCTCGTAGGGCTGTGGCGGCTCACCGAGCTCCTCGGCGAAGTCGAGGTCGAGGGACACCGGTTGCGAGACCTCCTTCCCGGGCGTCTTCGCGCGGAGCCCGATCGTGACGCCGGCGTTCCGCCCGATGCGCAGCACGACGTCGTCGTGGCCGGGGCAGTCGAGGCGGTGGCTGCCGAACTGGATCTGCGGCACGCGTTGGAGACGCACGACGGCCTCTGTCGCGGTCAGCGGGAGCGACTTGCCGGCGCGGATCAGGATCGGCACCCCCGCCCAGCGCCAGCTCTCGATCTCGAGGCGCGCGGCGACGAACGTCTCGGTGTCGGAGCCCGGCGCGACGCCGTCGACGTCGCGGTAGCCCCCGTACTGACCGCGCACGGCGTGCGTCGGGTCCGCCTCCGGCATCGCCCGGAACACGTCGGCCCGGCGCCGCGGGATCGCGTCGTGGTCGCCCGAGGGCGGCTCCATGGCGACCAGCGCGAGCACCTGCAGCAGGTGGTTCTGGAGAACGTCGCGGATGGCGCCGACCCGGTCGTAGAACGAGCCGCGCCCCTCGACGCCGAAGTCCTCGGCCATCGTGATCTGGATCGACTCGACGTGCTCGCGGTTCCAGAGCGGCTCGAAGAGCGCGTTCGCGAAGCGGAGGTACATGATGTCCTGAACCGGCTCCTTGCCGAGGAAGTGGTCGATGCGATAGAGGCGGTCCTCGGGGAAGATCGCCGTCAGCCGTCGGTTCAGCTCGCGGGCGGAGCGGAGGTCGGTGCCGAACGGCTTCTCGACGACGAGCCGGCCGTTGCGAACGAGGTCGGCGCCCGCCAGCTCCTCGGCGACCTCGAGGAACATCGCCGGAGGCGTCGCCAGGTAGAAGACGGGGGTCCTCGCCTCGCCGAGTGCGTCGCGCAGCCGGTCGTAGACAGGGCCCTCCTCGGCGTCGCCGCCGATGTACTCGAGCCGGGCGAGCAGCGAGGCAAGCGCCTGCTCGTCCACGTCGTCGACCGCGGCCTCGATCGCCTCGGTCGCGTGCTGGACGAGCTCCTCGCGCGGCACGGGCCTACGCCCGACGCCGACGACCGAGCACCCGAGCAGCCCCTGCTCGCTGAGCCGGTAGAGCGCAGGGAGCGTCATCTTGCGAGCGAGGTCGCCCGTGAGCCCGAAGACGACGAGCGCGTCGGCGTGGTCGCTCACCCGGAGGCCTCCACGGGCACGATGGTCGCGGAAAGGAGCCGGCGCCGCAACCGGAGCGGGCTCAGGCGAGCAGCCCGAGCGCGGTCGAGCGCAGCATGTCGACCCCGAGCTCGAGGTCGTCGACCGCCGCCCGCTCGTTCGCGGAGTGCACGAGCTTCGTCGCGAGCTCGGGATCCATCGCCCTGACCGGGAAGAACCCGTACGCCGTCGTCCCGAACGCCTCGCGCAGGTAGTGGCTGTCGGTGAAACCGGGGCATGCGATCGGCGCGAGCCTCGCGCCGGGCTCGATCTCCGCGGTGAACGCGACGAGGGCATCCCAGAGCGGCGTGTCGAGGGGCGAGCGGGTCCCGCCGACGGCGTCCTGCCACTCGAGCTCGTAGTCGCCGTCACCGAGCGCGGCCCGGACGAGCGGTTCCGCGTCTGCGGGCGTCTGCTCGGGAAGGAGACGACAGTCCACCGTGACCTCGCACAGCGCCGGGATGACGTTCCGTTGATGCGACGCCTCGATCATCGTCGGAGACAGCGTCAGCGCCAGCAGCGGCTGCACGACCGCCGCGAGCAGCGGATGCACGGCATACGCGCGGGCGAGCGCGTCCTCGAGCGGCGGAACCTCGCCGAGAACCGTCTCCAGAAGGCGGCGAGCCTCGGGGATGAGCACGGGCTCCGGCACGTACGCTCCGAGCGCTTCCACGTAGCGCGCCGCCTTGACGAGCGCGTTGTCCGCGATGCCCGGCATCGAGGCATGCCCGCTGCGGCCGCGCACCCGCAGCGTGAAGGGAGCGGACATCTTCTCGGCGGTCGCGCAGCCGTAGAACGGCGTCCCGCCGAGCACGAGGCGATCCCCGGCGCCCTCGTTGATCGCGTAGTCGCAGCGTGCAGCTTCCGGATGCGCCTGCACGAGCCAGCGCAGCCCGTAGCCGTCGTCTCCCCCGGCCCCGCCCACCTCCTCGTCGGCGACCGTGACGAAGACGAGGTCGCCCGAGGGTTGGAAGCCATCGCGCTTCAGCGACGCGAACGCGACCGCGGAGGCGGCGACCTGGCCCTTCATGTCGAGCGCGCCGCGGCCCCAGACCTCGCCGTCGACCAGGTCGCCCGACCACGGATCGCGGTCCCACTCGGCGGGATCGGCGAGGACGGTGTCCGTGTGGGAGAGGAAGGCGAGCGACGGGCCGTCGCCGCCCCGGAGCCGGGCGACGACGTTGGGCCGGTCGGGCTCGCGGGCGTAGAGCTCGACCTCGAGCCCGTCCCGCGCGAAGTAGTCGCGGAGCACCTCCGCGGCGCGGATCTCGTTGCCCGGCGGGTTGACCGTGTTCTCGCGAAGGAGGTCCTGGAGGAGGGAGGTGACCTCTTCGCGGAGGCCCACCCGCTCGACCAGGGCCACTAGCTCTCCGCCTTCGAGAGCGCAGTCAGCTGGTTCCGGACCTCCCACAGCTCGGGGAACGAGGTCGTCGCGATCAGGCGGCCGAGCAGCTCCACCGGCGTTCCCTGCGTGCCCACCACCTTGTCGCCGATCACGCGCGCGACGACCTGGTAGTGCCGCATGCGCCAGTGCTGCGCCCGCTCGTCGAGCTCGAGGAGCGCCTCGGCGAGTTGGTACAGGTCCTCGTGTTCGCGGCCCCGCACGTACACGTCCGCGATCGACAGCCCGGCGGCGCGCCGCATGGCGTGGAACGCCTGGCCGAGGCGCGGGAAGACGTGGCGCAGGTCCCGCCAGCCCGGCGAGTCGAACCCGGACCCGTGGCCGAGGACCTTGCGGATCTCCTGGTACTCCCAGGGCGACATCCGCTCGAGCATGTCGAGCTGGGCGACGACGAAGCGGAGGCAGAGCGCCGAGCGGCCGAGCAGGCGAAGCGCTCCCCGGAGGTCCCCCTCCTCCATCAGCCGCACGGCCTCTCCGGCGTCGGCGGAGCAGAGCTTCAGCCACAGCTCGGAGGACTGGTGGGTCACCTGGAAGAGCAGCTCGTCGCGGTGCACCCACTCGCCCTCGCTCTTCTGCAGTGCGAGCAGCTCGTCGGTGTTGAGATACCGCTCGTAATCGGAGAGGGCGCCGCCGTCGAGGATCGGCTGCGAGTAGTCCTCGGCTTCGGTGCCGGTCGCGTCCGACATGGCCGGAGCATACTTCCGCCGTGGGAGACCTCTTCGCCGAAGCGGCGGCCTCGCGTCAGGCGGAGAACGCGCCGCTCGCCGTGCGTCTGCGGCCGAGCAGGCTCGAGGACCTCGTGGGCCAGACGCACGTCCTCGGCGAGGGCTCCGCGCTCCGGCGCGCGATCGAGGAGGACCGGCCGCCGTCGATGATCCTCTTCGGGCCACCCGGCACGGGGAAGACGACGATCGCGCGCATCGTCGCCGAGCGCACCGGGGCCGCGTTCGAAGAGCTCTCTGCGGTGTCCGCGCGCGTCGACGACGTGCGGGCGGTCATCGCGCGGGCGCGTGACCGGCTCGGCGGCAACGGCCTGCGGACGATCCTCTTCATCGACGAGATCCACCGCTTCAACAAGGCGCAGCAGGACTCCGTGCTGCACGCGGTCGAGGACGGGCTCGTGACGCTGATCGGAGCGACCACCGAGAACCCGTACTTCGAGGTGAACTCGGCGCTGCTCTCCCGCTGCACGGTCGTGGAGCTGACGGCGCTCTCCGAGGACGAGCTCGCGGAGATCGTCCGGCGCGGGGCGGCCGCGCTGGACGCCCGGATCGACTCCGGCCCGCTCGACCTCGTCTCGGCCAGGGCGGGCGGAGATGCACGCGCCGCGCTCCAGATCCTCGAGCTGGCGCACGCGACCGCCCAGGCGGAGGGCGCGTCGATCTCCGAGGAGCACGTGCTCGACGCGTCGAGGAAGCGCCCGCTCCTCTACGACCGCAAGGGCGACCAGCACTACGACTTCGCCTCCGCCTTCATCAAGTCGATGCGCGGCGGCGACGCCGACGCCGCCGTCTACTACCTCGCAGCGATGCTCGAGGCGGGCGAAGACCCGCGCTTCGTCGCTCGGCGCATGGTGATCCTCGCCTCCGAGGACGTGGGAAACGCCGACCCGAACGCGCTCGTCGTCGCGGTCGCGGCAGCGCAGGCGCTCGAGCACGTGGGCCTCCCGGAGGCGCAGCTGAACCTCGCACAGGCGGCGATCTACCTCGCCCGCGCTCCCAAGTCGAACGCCTCCGCGGTGGCGATCTGGGAGGCACGCCGGGACGTCCGCGAGCACGGGAACGCCCGCCCACCTGCGATGCTCCGCTCCACCGGTCACACCGCCGCGGCGAGGGCGCGCGGCCACGGCGAGGGCTACCTCTACCCGCACGACCACCCGGCGGGGTTCGAGCACTCGTACCTACCCGAGGAGCTGCGGGGCCGACGGTACTATCGCCCGACCGGATCGGGAGAGGAGCGCACGGATGGCGGTGGCGACAGGTGACAGGGCGCCGGAGTTCGACCTCGAGGTGACCCACGGCGAGCGGGTGCGGCTCTCCGACTTCGCCGGCCGCTCGAACGTCCTCCTCGTCTTCCACCCCTTCGCCTTCACCCCCGTCTGCGAGGACGAGGCCCGGGACCTGCAGGAGAACCTCGAGTCCTTCCGCAACGCCGAGACCGAGATCGTCTTCGTGTCCTGCGACTCCGCGCCCACGCGCCAGGCGTGGAAGGAGGAGCTCGGCGCCGAGTACACCTTCGCCTCGGACTTCTGGGGTCACGGGGAGGCGGCGAAGGCGTACGGCGTCTTCAACGAACGGAACGGCGCGCCGCATCGCGGCACGTTCCTCATCGACAAGGGTGGCACCGTCATCTGGTCGCTCGTGAAGGAACGGGACGAGCGACGAGCGGAGCTCGTCTCCGAGTCGCTCGACGCGCTCCCGCACGAGTGAAGCTCGCTCTCGAGGAATGGGGCGACCCCCGCGCCGACCGGGTCGTCTGCCTGCACGGCGTCACGAGCCACGGAAGGCACTTCGCCAAGCTCGCAGAGGCGCTGCCCGACCATCACGTCCTGGCCCCCGACCTCCTCGGACACGGCTCCTCGCCGTACGAGCCGCCCTGGGACCTCGAGCGCCACCTCACGGTGATCGTCGACACGGTCGGCGCCGAGCCCGCCTGCCTCGTCGGGCACTCCTTCGGCGCCCGCCTCGCGCTCGAGCTCGCGGCGCGTGCCCCGAAGCTCGTCCCGCGGCTCGTCCTGCTCGACCCTGCGATCCACGTCCCGCCTCCGGTCGCGCTCTACGCCGCGGAGAACGCGCGCAGGGAGCGGTCGTTCGTCTCCTTCGAGGAGGGGGTCGACCGGCGCTACGAGGAGAGCCAGCTCGTCCGTGCGCCCCGCGAGCTCGTCGAGGAGGAGCTCCGCGGGCATCTCGTTCCGGGGGAGGACGGCCGCTTCCGCTACCGCTACTCGCAGGCCGCGGTCGTCGCGGCCTACGGCGACCTCGCATCGGAGCCCGCGCCCTTCGAGCAGGCTCGAGTCCCGACGCTCCTCGTCCTCGGCGAAACGTCGTACCTGCCCTACGACCACCTGCTCGACGCGCACCGCGAGGCGCTCGGCGACCTGCTCGAGGTCGTCGTCGTCCCCGGTGGGCACACCGTCCTCTGGGACGCGCTGGAGGAGACGAACGCCGCGGTCGCGGCCTTCCTCGGTCAGCCCTCGTAGTACTCGTCCGCGATCGCGAGCACCTCGTCGAGGATCGCGAGCCCCTCGTCGGCCTCCTCGCGCGTGATCGTCAGCGGCGGGACGACCAGGACGACGTTCCAGTGGGTCATCAGGTAGAGGCCGCGCCCGAGCGCCGCCTTCGCCATGCGCGCGACGGGAGCAGCCGCCTCGCCGCCGGCGTTGAACGGGACGAGCATCTCGCGCGTCTCCCGGTCCTTCACGAGTTCGAGCCCCCAGAAGCAGCCGAGCCCCCGGACCTCGCCGATCGACGGGTGGCGCTCGGTCAGCTCGTGCAGCCGCCCGCCGATGTACCCCCCGACCTCGGCGGCGTTCTCGACGATGCCCTCCTCGCGGAACGCCTCGATCGACGCGACCGCGGAAGCGCACGCGAGCGGGTGGCCGGCGTACGTGAGACCGCCCGGGAAGAACCGTCCGCGCACCCACTCGGCGATCGGGGCGCGGGCGATCATCGCGCCGAGGGGCACGTAGCCCGAGTTGATCCCCTTGGCGACGGTGAGGATGTCGGGGACGACGTCCCAGTTGTCGCAGGCGAACCAGCGCCCGGTGCGGCCGAACCCGGCCATGACCTCGTCGAGGATCAGGAGGATGCCGTGCCGGTCGCAGGTCTCCCGGATCGCCCGCAGGTAGCCGTCCGGCGGGGGGATGATCCCGTTCGTCCCCGTGACCGTCTCGAGGATCACCGCGGCGACCGTGTGCGGCCCCTCGTACTCGAGGATCTCCTCGAGGTGCGGCGTGCCCGTGCAGACGGGGCACGGGTCCGGGTGCCCGGCCGGGCAGCGGTACGTGTAGGGGTCGAGCATGCGCACGACGCCGGCCATGCCAGGCTCCGCCGGCCAGCGACGCGGATCGCCCGTGAGCGTGATCGCCCCATGTGTCGCCCCGTGGTACGACCGGTAGCGGGCGACGATCTTGTGCCGGCCGGTGTACAGGCGCGCGAGCTTGACCGCGTTCTCGTTCGCCTCGGCGCCGCCGTTCGTGAAGAAGGAGAGCGTGAGGTCGCCGGGCGTGACCTCGGCGAGGAGCCTGCCCAGCTGCGACCGCGACTCCGAGGCCATCGGCGGGCCGATCGTGCACAGCTTCTCCGCCTGCTCCTTGATCGCCGCGACGACCTTCGGGTGCTGGTGCCCGATGTTCACGTTCACGAGCTGCGAGGCGAAGTCGAGGTAGCGCCTGCCGTCGTAGTCCCAGAAGTGCCGCCCTTCGGCGCCGGCCACCGCGATCGGGTCGATCGCGTCCTGCACGGACCAGGAGTAGAGGACGAACTCCTTCGCGTCGTCGACGATCTGCGCGCCGAGGTTCGGGTTCGCTTCGACCGTGGCCATGTCTCGCTCCCTTCGCGTCGCTCTCCGGCTCGATCGTATCCCGGCCGGGGGAGACGCGGCCCACGGCAGCGGCCGGGGAGCGCTCGGCCGAGACCGGTGCCGGAACGACCAATGTAGGTACTCGTACCGATGCCGCCGCGACGGTCGCCTCCTACGGTGGAGGGGTCGAGCAACGCACGAGGAGTGAATGGAGACGTACGTGATCGTCCGAAGGAACGGCTGGCGAAGCGCCGAGGAGTCCGCGTCGCCGCCGAGCGCGAGCCCCGAGTCAGTCGCACTGCCGTCCTGGTTCATTCCCATCTGGGACGCGTACGGGCGGAACCCGGAGATCACGCCGTGGTTCGACTTCGCGTCGCTGTACGCGGGGTCGGCGCCAACCGGCGGGGTACGAGCCACGGCGTCGCTCCCGCACGGGGCGGACGTGGCCACGGGCCCGCAGGGCGCGATCGCCAGAACGTCGCTCCCGCACGACGCAGCGGTGGCCACGGGCCCGCAGGGCCCACTCCCGGTGGCCGGCGCACGCCGCTGACGAGGAGTGCGCGGTGGGCGCCGGACAAGGGAAAAGGTGTCCGGCGCTCCTCCGCGCTTCGTTTCGTCAGCGTGTCGCAGCGGGCAGGAGCTCCTGCCCGAACGCCGCGCGCTCGACGAACCGGCCGACACCCGGCTCGACGACGAGCTCGCCCGCGTCGACGAGCACCGTGCCGCGGAGCAGCACGGTCTCGGGCGACCCGGTGACCTCCGTCCCCTCGTACAGGTTGTAGTCGGACTTCGAGTGCTGGGTCTCGACCGTGATCAGGTGGCGCTTCTCGGGGTCGAAGACGACGATGTCCGCGTCGGACCCGGGAGCGATCGTCCCCTTCCGCGGGTACAGGCCGAAGAGCTTGGCCGGGCTCGTGGACAGCAGCTCGACCATGCGGTTCAGCGAGATCCGACCGGCCCTGACGCCGAACTCGTGGATCATGTGCAGCCGGTTCTCGAGCCCCGGCCCGCCGTTCGGGATCTTCGAGAAGTCGTCCTTCCCCATCGTCTTCTGCCCGTCCCAGAGAAACGCGCAGTGATCGGTCGAGACGACGGAGAGGATGTCCGAGCGGACCGCGTGCCAGAGCACCTCCTGGTTCTCGATCGGCCTTGGCGGAGGCGTGTACACGTACTTCGCGCCCTCGAAGTCGGGGCGCTCGAGGTACGTGTAGTCGACGAAGAAGTACTGCGTGCAGGTCTCGCCCCACACGTCCCAGCCCTGCTCGCGCGCGCGCGCGATCGGGTCGACCGCCTCCTTGCAGGAGACGTGGACGACGTACAGCGGCGCCCCGGCGACCCGGGCGAGCTGGATTGCGCGGTTCGTGGCCTCCCCCTCCGTCTCCGGAGGACGCGTCAGCGCATGGAAGTGCGGCGCGGTGTTCCCGGCGGCGAGCGCCTGCTCGACGAGGACGTCGATCGCATCGCCGTTCTCGGCGTGAACCATGACGAGCGCGCCGGTCTCGGCCGCGACCTCCATCGTCCGGAAGAGCGTCTCGTCGTCGACCATGAGCGCACCCTTGTAGGCCATGAAGAGCTTGTACGAGGTGACGCCCTGTTCCGGTAGACGCGCGAGCTCCTCGAGCGAGCCACCCTCGCGGAGATCGGTGACCGCCATGTGGTACCCCATGTCGATCACCTGCTTGCCGTCCGCCTTCGCGCGCCAGTCGTCGAGCGCGGCCGCGAACGACGACCCCGGAGGCTGGATCACGAAGTCGACGTGGCACGTGGTTCCGCCGAAGGCCGCGGCCGTCTGTCCCGAGGTGACGTCGTCGATCGTGACCGTGCCCCCGAACGGCATGTCGAGGTGCGTGTGCGGATCCACGCAGCCCGGGAGCACGTACCTCCCCGCGGCGTCGATCACGCGGTCGGCGTCCACGTCGAGCGACTCGCCGACCATCGAGATGCGCTCGCCTTCGACGTACACGTCGCCGACGTAGTCGTCGGCCGCCGTGATGATCCGGCCGCCCTTGATCAGAACCGACACGTCATCTCACTTCCTTCCTCGGTCGCCCGCCGAGGCCACGCGACGCGTCGCGCGTGGCCCCGTGAGCGGTCGCTTCTCGGCTACTCGCCGCCCGGCGTCACCTCCACCGTCGGCTTCTCCCAGTCCTCGCCGGTCGTGTCCTCGTCCTCGAGCTCGGCAAGGGCCGCCTCCGCGAGGTCGGTCCGGTACGCGTCGCTCGTGGCCGGCTTCTTGATGATCCCGTAGTCGGTCGCGATCTGGTTCGTCAGGTCGAACGAGGCCGGGTCCATGACGCCGATGCCGAGCGTGTTCGGCCAGATGAGCGCGTTGATCTCGTTCATCTGCCACGCCTGGTGGCCCTCCGCCGAGCGTGGGGCCGTTGTCGAGCACGATCTGGACGCAGTCGTCCGGGTTGTCGCGGCAGTACATCCAGCCACGGAAGCTCGCCTTGAGGAACCGCTTCGCGATGTCCTGGTTCGCCTCGTCGGCGATCCAGTCGCCGCGGACGAAGACGCCGTCCTCCATCGCGCCCGTCCCGAGGTCGGACATCTTGAAGACGTTCAGCTCGTCCTCGGTGTACAGCTCGCCGGTGTCCGGGTTCTCGACCTCGAGCACCTGCGCGAGCTCGTTGTACGTCATCGCCGCCGCGGCGTCGACCTCGCGGTTCAGGAAGAGGTTCATCGTCGAACGGCTGCGCGACGATGTCGACGTCCTTCTGCGGGTCGATGCCGTTCTTCGTCAGCGCGGCGAAGAGCTTGTGCTCGTTTCCACCGAGCCAGACGCCGACCTTCTTGCCCTCGAGCTTCGTGATGTCGTCGAGGCCGCTGTCCGCCCACGTGAGCTCGGTCATGCCCGAACGCGTGAAGACCTGGGCGATGTTGACGAGGTCCTGGCCCTGGTCGCGCGTCGCGAGGAGGCTGTCGAGCCAGTCGATGCCGAACTCCGCCTGGCCGCCGGCGACGACCTGCTCGGGCACGATGTCGGGCCCGCCCGGCGCGAATCGTCACGTCGAGGCCCTTCGTCCTCGTAGTACCCCTGGTCCACGGCCGCGTAGTACCCGGCGAACTGCGCCTGCACGACCCACTTGCTCTGCAGCGTCACCGGCGTCAGATCCTCCGCCGCCGATCTCGTCGTCGTCCCCGCCGCAGCCCGCCGCACGAGCGCGATCACGGCAACCGCGAGCGCGCCGGCGACCGTCCACTTCCGGCTCCTCATCTCTGAGTCTCCCTCCTTCGCTCGAGCCTCTCCGTACGAACGGTGCAACCCTACTCCGGTCTGGCACCGCGCACGAGGGATGCCAACCCATCGCGAACCGCTCGGCCAGCGGCGACCGAGCCGTAGAACAGGATCCCGAGGACGCTCGCGAGCACGATCCCTGCCCACGCCTGGTCGAACGCGAAGATCCCCACCCAGCGACGGATCTCGACGCCGAGCGCGCCGGGCGCGCCGCCGAAGTAGTCCCCCACGATGGCGCCGATCATCGCGAGGACGGTCCCGACCTTCAAGCCCGAGAACACGAACGGCAAGCGAGTCGGCAGGCGCACGCGGCGGAAGATCGTGAGCTCGCTCGCGGCGTAGAGCGCATGAGCTCGATCGAGGACGCAGGCACCGAGGTGAGGCCCTTCAGGGTGTTCACGAGCATCGGGAAGAAGCAGAGGATCGCGGCGATCGCGATCTTCGACGACATGCCCGTGACCCCGAACCAGTTGTTCGTGATCGGCGCGAAGGCGATGATCGGGATCGCCCCGGCGGCGATCGCGTAGGGCATCACCGCAGTCCGCAGCAGGCGGAAGCGCGCGATCGCAGCCGCGGCGAGGAAGCCGGCGGTGCAGCCGATGACGTAGCCGGCGAGCGCCTCGCGGAAGGTGAAGAACGCGGCGCTCCAGAGCTCGCTCCAGTCGTCGCGGAGCGTCGCGAGGATGTCCGAGGGCGCGGGGAGCAGGAAGTTCTGGATGTCGAAGAGGCGGACGAGGAGCTCCCAGAACACGATCGAGGCGAAGAAGACGATCAGCGCCGGGAGCCACCGGTAGGCATGGCGCCTGGCGCGGCTCACGCCGTCTCCTCGCCGACGAGGAGCTCACCCTCCCCGGGGGCGGTGCTCTCCTCGTCGAGCCCGCCCTCGCGCAGCCGATCCCGCACTCGGTGACGAGCTCGAAGAAGCGGGGCTCCTCCCGCGTGTCGGCGGTCCGCGGTTGGGGGAGGTCGACGTCGACGATCGCGGCGATGCGACCCGGGCGCCTCGACATGACGCGACCCGGGTGGAGAGGAACACGGCCTCGGCGATCGAGTGGGTGACGAAGATGACCGTGCTCCCGCTCGCCTCCCAGATGCGCAGCAGCTCGCCGTTCAGGCGCTCTCGCGTCATCTCGTCGAGCGCCCCGAAGGGCTCGTCCATGAGCAGGAGCGCGGGCGAGAACGACAGCGCACGGGCGATCGCCACGCGCTGCTGCATCCCGCCCGAGAGCTGCCACGGATGGTGGCTGCCGAAGCCCTGCAGCTCGACGAGCCGGAGCAGCTCCTCGACGCGCTCCGCTCTCCTCGTCCTGTTCCAGCCGAGCAGCTCGAGCGGAAGCGCGATGTTCTTCGAGACGGTGCGCCAGTCGTAGAGGACGGCGTCCTGGAAGACGATGCCGTAGTCGCCGTCTCGGCGGGCCTGGCGCGCGCTCTTGCCGTTCACGACGACGTCCCGGAGGTGGGCTCGACGAGGTCGCCGACGACGCGGAGCAGCGTCGACTTGCCGCAGCCGGACGGCCCGATCAGCGAGACGAACTCGCCCGGGCCGACGTCGAGGTCGATCGACTGCAGCGCGGTCACGCCGGCGGCGCCGAAGGACTTCGTCACGCTGCGCAGGGAGACGACAGGCCCGCTCATCTCAGCCGACGTGCTCCGGCGCGCGACGGACGACGATCCGCTCGGCGAGCAGCACGAGGAGGAAGAACGTGATCCCGAGCAAGCGGCGATCAGGTTCGTCGCCCAGAGCCTCTCGGGAGCGGTGATGTAGTACTGGTTGAAGTTGAGGATCGCGCCGCCGAGTCCGCTCTGGATCGAGGCGGGCAGCTCGCCGATGATCGCGCCGACGACGCTCGCGGGCGCGGCGATCTTGAGCGCCGCGAAGATGAACGGCAGCGCCGCCGGGACCCGGAGCTTCCACAGCACGCTCCAGTTCGTCGCGGCGTAGGAGCGCATGAGCTCGAGCGCGCGAGGGTCGACCGAGGTCAGGCCGCGCATCGTGTTGATCGTGACCGGGAAGAACGTGAGGTAGGCGGCGATCACGGCGACCGCGCCCCAGTCCTTGAGGCTCGCCGGCAGCCTCGGGTTCACCCAGACGACGACCATCGGGGCGACCGCGAGGATGGGGATCGTCTGCGAGGCGATGATGTACGGCAGGAAGCCGCGCTGGAGCAGGCCCGAGTGTGCGAGCGCGGCGCCGAGGGCGAAGCCGACGAGCGCGCCGAGAGCGAAGCCGACGGCGGCCTCCTTCGCGGTGAAGAGCGCGGCGTCCCAGAGGATGTCGATCAGGAGCGGGCCGTTCCGCCGTGAGGGCTCGAAGAGCGTCCCGACGATGTCGTGGAGGTGGGGCATCGTCCGGTCGTTCGGCTCGAACTGGCCGAGCCGGAGGTCGACGGCCTCCCCGAACGCCTTGAAACCCTCCCAGAGCACCCACAGCACTACGAGCACCGCGAGGAAGAGACCTGCGCTCATCCCTACGCTCCGAACGCGCGTCGGGTCGAGCAGCGGAGGACGTGCCGGAGCGGCCGAAGCGGCGTGGGCCATCGCGCTATTCCACCACAGCCGCCGCCTGCGGATAAGCTCGCGCCGTGGCGCTCGACCCGAAGCGAACGGTCGCCGAGCTGAAGGACCTGCGAGCGCTCACGGGCAACGAGGACGGGGCCCAGCGCGTCGCGTGGACCGACACCTGGGAGCAGGCGCGCGCCTGGCTCCGCGACAAGGTCGCCGAGACCGGCGCCGTCGAGACGATCGATGCCGCCGGCAACCAGTGGTTCACGCTCGCGGGCGCGTCGGAGCGCGCCGTCCTCATCGGCGGTCACATCGACTCCGTCCCGGACGGCGGCTGGCTCGACGGCGCGCTCAACGTCGTCGCGGGGGTCGAGGTCCTGCGCCGGATCGCCGAGCAGGGAACTCCTCCCGTCGCAGTCCGGCTCGTGAACTGGGCGGACGAGGAGGGCGCACGCTTCGGTCGCAGCCTCTTCGGCTCGAGCGCGGCCGCCGGCTCGATGGCCGACCAGGACGAGCTGCGGGAGCTCGTCGACGCGGGCGGCGTGCGCCTGCCGGACGCCCTCGCCGAGCACGGCGTCGACCTCGACCACGCGCTCGACGCGCACGTGGAGCTCGACTCCGCGGCCGCCTACCTCGAGCTCCACATCGAGCAGGGCCCGGTGCTCGAGTCGCTCGGCCTCCCTCTCGGCGTCGTGCTGGGGACCTTCGGCGTCGAGCGACACCGGATCACCTGGCGCGGCCAGGCGGCGCATGCGGGGTCGACGCCGATGGCGGATCGCAGGGACGCGCTCGCGGGTGCGGCGAAGCTCGCGCTCGAGATTCGCGAGATCGCACGACGCACCGGCGGCGGCGCCGTGTGCACCTCCGGGAACGTCTCGTGCAAGCCGGGGATCGTCACCTCCGTAGTCGAGACCGCCGAGCAGCTCCTGGATCAGCGCGACCTCAACACGACCCGCCTCGCGGCGATGCTCGCCGAGGCACAGGCCGCGAGCGAGCGCTTCGCGGGCGAGGAGCGGATCGAGGTCGCGTGGGAGAAGATCTGGTCGATCGAACCGATCCTGTTCGACGACACGCTCCTCGATTTCTGCGAGGAGGCGGTGAACGAGGTGGCAGGGAGCTCCCAGCGGCTGCCCTCGGGGCCGCTGCACGACGCCGCCGAGATCTCCCGCGCCGGCGTCCCCACGGTGATGCTCTTCGTGCAGAGCCTCCGCGGCCTCTCGCACACGAAGCTCGAGGACACGAAGGAGCCGCATCTCGAGCTCGCCGTCGCGGCGCTCGACCGTCTCGCCACGAAGACGCTGGACTGGGTCTCGAGCGGCGCAGGTCGTTGACCGAGGCCGCGCCGCGCGGCCCCGACCGCACGCGTGCGATCGCCGTCGGCGCCGGACTCGCGGTCGGCGGCTGCCTCACCTGGAACGTCTCGAACGTCGGTGCGGTCGCCGACCCGCTGAGCGCAGAGTACGGAGTCTCCCTCGCCGCGATCGGACTGCTGACGACCGCGCTCTTCGTCACCCACCTCCTTGTCCAGCTGCCTGCCGGCAGGGGCGCGGACCGGTTCGGCGCCGGGGCCGTACCGCTTCTCGAGCGAGAGGGAGCGAGCACCGCTGCCGCGGGGGTCGCAGCCGGCCTCGTGCTCTTCGCCGGGATCCTCACCCGCCCCGCGGGAAGCTGGCTCGTGGCGATGGGGAAAGGACGACGCGTCGCCGTCCTCGGCGTCGCCGGTGTCGCCTGCGGGTCCGCGATCCTCGCGCTCGGCGGGCCGCTCTGGCTCTCGACAGCAGCCGCGCTCGTCCTCGGCCTCGGCGCGGGTCTACCCTTTGCGGTCGTCTTCACAGCCGCGCAACGCCTGCGCCCGGACGCACCGGCGGCTGCGATGGCGGCCGTGAACGGCACCGCGATCCTCGCCATCCTCGTCGGCACCCCGCTCGCAGGCCTCGCCTTCGAGCTCCCCGGCGACGGCCGGCTCGCGTTCGCGGCGATCGCCGCGCTCTCGGCGGCTGCGCTCGTCGTGCTCCGCCGAGCCCCGCTGTGGCGCGATAATCGTCCTCTCGACGAGCGAAGGAGACGAACATGCCACTGAGCTTCGGCGTCACCGTCCTGCCGGATCCGCCCTCCGACCGCCTGGTCGAGCTCTTCCAGCTCGCCGAGTCGCACGGCTTCGAGTACGGGTGGACGTACGACTCCCACGTCCTCTGGCAGGAGTCGTTCCCCCTCCTCACCCTCGCGGTGCAGGCGACGAGCACGATGAAGTTCGGCCACTGCGTGACGAACCCGGGCACGCGCGAGCCGACGGTGCTCGCGAGCGGCTACGCGACGCTCCACGACATCTCCGACGGCCGCATGGTGATGGGCATCGGGCGCGGGGACTCCGCCCGCCGCTACATCGGTCAGAAGCCGGTGAAGGTCGCGGAGTTCGAGCGGCGCTGCCGGATGATCAAGGACTTCATGAACGGGCGGACGGTCGACTGGAACGACAAGGAGCTCCAGCTCAAGTGGGTACGGCCGGAGCTGCCCGAGATCCCGATGTGGGTCGCGGGCTACGGGCCGAAGGCGCTCGCCGTCGCGGGGCGGGTCGGCGACGGCGTGATCATCCAGCTCGCCGACCCCGTGATCATCCAGTGGATCATGGACACGGCGCGCCGCGCAGCCGAGGAGGCAGGGCGCGACCCATCGGAGCTCAAGTGCATCGTCTCGGCGCCGAGCCACATCTCGGACGACATCGCGAGCGCGCGTGAGCAGGTGCGCTGGTTCCCGGCGATGGTCTCGAACCACGTCATGGACCTGATCGAGCGCTACGGGTTCGAGTCGGAGATCCCGCACGAGCTGACCGAGTACGTGCGGGTGCGGAAGTTCTACGACTACAACGAGCACTCGCGCGTCGGCGCGAAGCACGGCGAGTTCGTCACCGACGAGATCTGTGACCGCTTCTGCGTGCTCGGCACCCCCGAGCAGGCGACCGCGAAGCTGAAGGAGCTCGAGTCCGTCGGGGTCGACCAGTTCAACATCTACCTGATGACCGAGGGCCAGGAGGAGGTGCTCGGCGCCTACGGGAAGGACGTGATCCCTGCGTTCTCCGCAGCAACCGGAATTCGGTAACACCGACTTCCGGTTGTGCGGGACACCTGGAGCCGGGCCCTTTCGCGCCCGGATCGGTGTGAGCTATCGGCGTGTAGGTCGTCTCCTCCGAGTCAGAAGATCGTTTTCCCGAGCGCGCTCGCGACGAGCTCGACGGCCGTCGTCGCGGTCTGGTTCTCGCGGTCGAGGATCGGGTTCACCTCGACGACCTCGAGCGATCCGGCGAGCCCGGACTCCGCGACGAGCTCGAGCGCGAGGTGCGCCTCGCGATACGTGAGGCCGCCCTTCACCGGCGTCCCGACGCCGGGGGCGATCGTGGGGTCGAGGGCGTCCATGTCGAGTGACACGTGCACGAACCCCGGCCCCGCGATGCGATCGAGCGCCTCCCGGACGGCGCGCTCGACGCCGACCCGGTCGATCTCGCTCATCGTGAAGACGCGCACGCCCGCGTCCCGGAGAAGCCCACGCTCACCGTCGTCGAGCTCACGGACGCCGAGGAGCGCGACGCGGGGAGCGTCGACCGCCGGAAGCGGCCAGGCGTCGCTCGCGAACGCGTCGCCGGCGAGACCGAGCGCCGCCGAGAGGGGCATCCCGTGGACGTTCCCGCTCGGGCTCGTCTCGGGGGTGTTGATGTCGGAGTGGGCGTCGATCCAGAGCACGCCGCCGATCCCGTGGACCGAGGCGAGCCCGCCGAGCGTCCCGAGGGCGACCGAGTGGTCCCCGCCGAGGACGAGCGGGGTCGCTCCGGCGCGAGACGCCTCCGCGACCGCCCGGGCGATCCGCGCGCAGGTCTCCAGGATCTCCGGCAGGAACCGCGCGCGTTCGTCGCCGGGCGCAGTCGCCTCCGGGACGGCCGCGGCAACGTTGCCGTTGTCGCGGACAGCGATCCCGAGGCTCTCGAGACGCTCCGCGAGACCCGCGTAGCGGATCGCCGAGGGGCCCATGTCGACCCCGCGGCGCTCCTGCCCGAGGTCGAGCGCGGCCCCGATGATGGCCACCTCCCGCTTGCCGCTGCTCTCCACGGCGCCGAAGGCTAGCGGCGCGGGGCGCGGGTACACTGCGGTGCCGCGGCGAGGTAGCTCAGCTGGTAGAGCACACGGCTGAAAACCGTGGTGTCGCCGGTTCAAGTCCGGCCCTCGCCATCGATGGATCTCGCGTTCGTGCCCGCGACCGAGCAGGCCGGGCTGATTCGGCGACGCGAGGTCTCGTCGAGCGAGCTCGTCGAGCTCTACCTCGAGCGGATCGAGCGGATCGACCCGGAGCTGAACGCGTTCGTCACCGTGCGCGCCGAGGAGGCGCGCGAGGAGGCTCGCACGGCAGACGCGACGCCGGGAGACGCGCCCTTCCACGGCGTCCCGATCGGCCTCAAGGACCTGACCTCCACGAAGGGCATCCGCACGACGTACTCCTCACGCGCGTACGCCGACTTCGTGCCTCCGTTCGACTCCGCCGTCGCGCGGCGCCTCCGGGAGGCGGGCTTCATCGTCCTCGGCAAGACGAACACCCCGGAGTTCGGCACGACGGCGTTCACGGAGTCCGACCTGAACGGCTCGACCCGGAACCCGTGGGACCCGACGCGGACGCCGGGCGGATCGAGCGGAGGCGCGGCGGCCGCGCTCGCGGCCGGCCTCCTCCCGGTCGCGCAGGGCTCCGACGGCGGGGGCTCGATCCGCATCCCCGCCTCGTGCTGCGGGGTCTTCGGCCTGAAGCCTTCCCGGGGCCGCGTCTCCGCCGCTCCGTTCAGCGCGCTCGAAGGTCTCTCCACGGGCGGACCGCTGGCGCGGACGGTCGAGGACGCGGCCGCGCTCCTCGACGTCCTCGAGGGCTATGAGCCGGGCGACCCGTGGTGGGCGCCGCCGCCCGAGCGCCCGTTCGTCGACGAGGTGGGGGCCGACCCCGGTCGGCTGCGGGTCGCCGTGACTGCGACCCCGCCGATCGAGGCGCCGGTCGCGCCGGCGTGCTCCGAGGCGCTCGCCGCGGCGGCGGACCTCCTCGTGGAGCTCGGGCACGACGTGGGCGAAGCGACGCCTCACTGGCAGGACCCGGACCTCATCCACACGTTCCTCACGATCTGGCAGGTCGGCCCGGCGCTCGATCCCGTCGACGACCTGTCGCTGCTCACCCCGCTCAACCGGGAGCTCGTCGAGTCGGCGCAGACGACGAGCGCAGCCGCGTACGGGCGCGCAGTCGCGCAGCTGCACGCGCTGGCCCGGCGGGTCGTCGCGTTCTGGGCCGACGTCGACGTCGTCCTCACGCCGACGCTGGCGCTCGAGCCGGTTCCGATCGGCTGGCAGGAGACCGAGGGCGGTGCGACCGAGCAGCTCCTCCGGAACGCTGCGTTCACGCCGTTCACGTCGATCGTGAACCTCACGGGCCAGCCCGCGATGTCGCTCCCGCTCCACTGGACGGACGGAGGCCTTCCGGTCGGCGTGCAGGCGATCGGCCCTCCCGCCGGCGACGCGCTGTTGCTCCGCCTGGCGGCGCAGGTCGAGCGCGCTCGGCCGTGGCGCGACCGCCGCCCGCCTCTCGCGTAGGGCTCAGAGAGCGGTCGAGATCCGGATCGTCTGGCCCGGCGCGGCGTGGAGCATGCGCGCCGCGCTCCCTCGAGAGATCGCGACGGACATGTTCCGGTAGCTGTCCTCGTACAGGATCACGTCGCCTGCCCGCGCGTCCGCGAACGTCCTCGCCATGACCGCGTAGTAGCGCTCGCCCGCGAGCTCGAGCTCGACCCGCGTGCCCGAGACGATCCCGATCCGCTCGATGTCGTCGCGGGTGACGTTGAGCGCGATGTTGCCGAAACTGTCGACGTACAGCAGGGTCGCGACCGCGGTCCCGTCGGCGAGCACCGGCTTGGGGACGTCGAGGTCGACGAGCCCCTCGGGATCGACGGGCGGGCCGAGCTCGGCCACGGGGACCCCGAGTGCGAGATGGGCCGCCGCAGGGCTGAAGAGGTCGCGACCGTGGAAGGTGCGCGAGATCGACTCGAGGGCGTAGGCGGGGTTCGCGAGCTCGTGCGCCTCGACGATGCCCGTCCGGTTCGCCGCCGGCAGGAGCAGGCCGTTGTCCGGCCCGACGAACACTCGACCCTCGCCGTCGCGGAGGGCGAGCGGCCGGCGCGGGCCTCCGACGCCGGGATCCACGATCGCGAGGTGCACGCCGAGCGGCATGAAGCCAACGGTGTTGGCGAGGACGAGCGCGCCCTGCAGCACCGCCTGGGGCGGGATGCCGTGCGTGATGTCGATGATCTGCGCCTCGGGTGCGATCCGCTTCATCACGCCGTGGCAGGTACCCACGAAGTCGTCCTGGAGCCCGAAGTCGCTCAGGAACGTGATGAACACGGGCGGAGCGTAGCGCGCTCCCGGTCGAGGCCCTAGCGGCGCACAGCGCGCGCCGGAGCGCACCGGCGCGGCGGGTCTCTCCGAGCCTGACCGCACAGCCTCGCCCCGTGCGGACGAATGCGCATGAACGCGGTGGGCGCCTGCAGCGGCAACGGCCTGCTGCGGAGAGGACCGCGTGACACCGCGGCCCCCGTCTCTCCGATCCCGCCGGGGACGCTCGGCACCCGCGCAGCACAGTGCCGCGCCCGGCGGATCACGCGGTGGGCGAGATCTCCTGCACGACGGGCTCCGCCGAGCGCGGCGGCGCCTCGCGTGAACGCGCGAGCTCGAGGATCTCCCTCGTCTCGCGTTGGAGCCGCGCGAGCTTGGCGGCGATGATCGCCACGTACGCGAGGACGACCACGAAGACGACGCCGTACGCGAGCGCCAGGTATTCGCCGCCGCTCATAGGGCAACCTTGGTTGCACTATGAGCGTGGAGGGGTGTGGGGAACCGGGAGGTTCCCCACGTTCTCCAAGAGAAGGGGCACGCGGGGGAAACAGGGTTTCCCCCGCGACCACGAGCCGCAGGCGAGTGGTGCTCACGGGGCGAGCGCCTCCCGGAGCTCGCGCAGGTCCGCGTCGAGCCGCTTGCCCGCGAGCTCGACGCGGTAGAGCACGTAGGCGAGGAATGTCACGGCTGCCCAGGAGACGCAGAACGCGGTGAACATCGTCCCGGTCATCTGCGGGCCCTCGCGCGTGAAGACCGTCGGGTGGATGAAGTCCTCGGCCAGCCTGATGGCGAGGAAGCTGATCGGGACGAGGACGATCCCGAAGAGCGCGTACACCGCCGAGGATCGCGCCCGGCGTGGGCCGTCCTCGAGCGAGAAGCGGAGCATGAAGTACGCGCAGTAGAAGAGGAAGAGCACGAGGAAGAGCACGAGCTGGTTCGAGCTCCACTCCCACCAGACTCCCCACGACGCCTTCGCCCAGATCGACCCCGTCACGAGCGTCAGCGCGCCGAAGATCGTGCCCTGATGGATCGCGACGTAGCTCTCGAGGTCGTAGCGGGAGTCCCGGCGCCACAGGAGCAGCAGGGCCTTCCACGCCCCGAGGCCGAAGCAGAAGTACGACGTCAGGGCAATCGGGACGTGGATGTAGAAGATCCGCTGCGAGAGCCCCTGGTCGGCGTCCTCGGGGGCGACGACGAGCGCGAGCACGATCGCGACGCCCATGAGCGCCGCGGCGACGGCGGCGAGGAACGGCAGGCTGCGGATCGGGGACGAGGAGGTCAGCGGATCACTCGGTGACGACGTACTCGAACGACGCCCACGAGAGTACCGCGAACACTCCGTCGTACAGGCCGAGGAAGAGCAGGTACCGCTCTCCCTCGGGCGAGATCGCGGCGCCCACGCCCCCGACCACGAGCGGGATGACGAGCGGCAGCAGCAGGAGTGGCAGGAGCAGCTCCCGCGCCCGGCCGGCAGCTGCCATCGCGGCCATCAGCGACCCCACGGCGCAGATGCCGACGTTCGCGAGCAGCACGCCGGCGAGTGCGGTCGCGTCGAGCGGTGCGAAGAAGAGCACGAACGCGGGGAGCGCGACGACCTGCGCGGCGAGGAGGAAGACGAGCGTCGCAAGCGTCTTCCCGAGCCAGATCGCGCTGCGGTCGCACGGCGCCAGCACGAGGCCGTCGAGGACCCCGTGCTCCTGCTCCGGGACCCACGCGCGCGCGAGCCCGAGGAGCGCGGTGAACACGATCGCGACCCAGAGAAGGCCATACGCCGCGTCGTCCGCCGTCCCGGCAGGGAGCGCGAAGTGGAACACGACGAGCGTGGAGAGCACGAAGAGGAGCATCGCGGGCAGGGTGTCCCGCGCGCGAAGCTCGACGCGGAGATCCTTTCGCGTCAGCGCCGCGACGTCCGCGAGATAGCTCATGCGAGCGCGAGCCTCGCCGTCGCGAGGCGCTCGAGTCGGCGAGGCTCGTGCGTCGACAGGACGATCGTGCGCAGGCCCCGCAGCTCGTCGAGCTCGCGGTCGAGGAGCGCCGCGCCCTGCTCGTCGAGTGCCGCGTACGGCTCGTCGAGGACGAGCAGGTCCGGCTCGTGGAGAAACGTCCGGCAGAGCGCCAGCCGCTGGGCCATGCCGCGCGAGTACGCTGCCACCCGCTCGTTCCGCGCCTCCCAGAGCCCGAAGCGCTCGAGCAGCATCCCCGCCCGCTCGCGCCGCTCGGCGACCCGGTAGAGCCGTCCGAAGAGGTCGAGGTTCTCGAGCGCCGTCAGCTCGCGGTAGACGAGCGGCTCGTGCGCGAGGAACCCGAGGCGGCTGCGGTCGACGCCGACGTCGACGGAGCCGCGCGTGGGCGCCGCGAGGCCCGCGAGCAGGCGGAGGAGGGTCGTCTTGCCGGAGCCGTTCGGCCCGGTGACGAGGAGCACTCCGTCCCGCGGGAGGTCGACGTCGACGGGCGCGAGCGCGCGGCGCCTTCCGTAGCGCTTCTCGAGCCCCCGCGCGCGGATCACGTGACGACGTCCAGCGCGACGAAGACGAAGAAGACGACGCTGATGACCCCGTTCACGGTGAAGAAAGCGGCATCGAGGCGGCGGAGGTCGTCCGGGCGGACGATCGCGTGCTCGTACGCGAGCAGCGCCGCTACGGCGAGCACCCCGATCCAGTACCAGGCGCCGGCTCCCAGCCCGGCGCCGGCCGCGGAGAGCAGCGCCAGCGTGCCGAGGTGGAAGGCGCGCGCCCCACGAAACACGCCGTGGACGCCGAAACGGACGGCCCAGGAGTGCAACCCGGCCGCGCGATCGTGCTCGAGGTCGAAGAGGGAGTAGAAGAGGTCGAAGCCCGCGACCCACAGCAGCACCGCGCCGCCGATCGCCCACGCCTCCCACGGCGCGGTGCCCGAGACCGCGAGCCAGGCGCCGACGGGCGCGAGCCCGAGGCAGGCGCCCAGCCAGACGTGCGACAGCCAGGTGAACCGCTTCAGGTACGGGTAGACGAAGAACATCGCGACCGGGATCGGCCAGAGCCAGCGGACGATCGGGTCGAGCTGGAAGACGGCGAGGAGGAACACGAGGAAGGCGGCCGCGGTGAGCACGAGCACCTGCGCGCGGGACAGCGCCCCGCTCGGCAGCTCGCGCGTCGCGGTCCGTGGGTTGCTTCGCGTCGAGCTCGGCATCGACGAGGCGGTTCAGCGCCATCGCGACCGTTCGCGCGCCGACCATCGCGACGGTGATCCAGAGGATCTCGCCGAGCCCCGGCCAGTCCCTCGCCGCGAGGAACGTGCCGACGTACGCGAACGGGAGCGCGAAGACCGTGTGCTCGATCCGGACGAGCGACGCGAGCCGGCGCGGGAGCGGTGCCGCTGCGCTCGTCGCGCTCATGTCTGCCGGTGCGGCGTCGACCGGTCGCCGGCCGCGAGCTCGAGGCCGTGCCGCAGCGCCGGCTGCAGCACCGCGAACCCGTCGCGGCAACCCCCCGGCGAGCCGGGGAGGTTGACGACGAGCGTCCCGCCCCTGAGACCCGCGAGGCCACGGGAGAGCAGCGCGTGCGGCGTGCGCGCGAGCGCGTCGGCGCGGATCGCCTCGGCGATGCCCGGCGCCTCCCGCTCGACGACGGACGAGGTCGCCTCGGGCGTGACGTCTCGCGGTGCGAAGCCCGTCCCTCCCGTTGTCAACACGAGCAACGCCTCGCGGGCGAGCTCCGCGATCGCCTCGGCGATCGACTCCAGCTCGTCGGGTACCACGCGGCGGACGACGTCGAAGCCGTCCTCGCGGAGAAGGGTCTCGAGCGCATCACCGCTTGCATCCTCCCGCTCGCCCGCGTGCACGCCGTCGGACACGGTGAGCACCGCGGCCCTCACTCGGCCGGCTCCTTCGTCTTCTCGACGAGCCGCACGTCCCCGATCTCCATGCTCTTGTCCACGGCCTTCGCCATGTCGTAGACGGTCAACGCCGCGATCGTGGCCGCGACGAGCGCCTCCATCTCGACGCCCGTCTGCGCGGTCGTCTCCGCCGACGCCTCGATCTCGACCGACCGCTCCGCGACCTCGAGGCGGACCTCCACGTGCGTGAGCGGGAGCGGATGGCAGAGCGGGACGAGCTCGCCCGTGCGCTTCGCCGCCATGATCCCGGCCAGCTGCGCGGTCACGAGCGCGTCGCCCTTCGGCAGCTCGCGCAGCTGTCCCGCGGTCTCCGGAGCCATGCGCACGCGTGCGCGCGCCACCGCACGGCGTCGGGAGAGCGGTTTTCCGCCCACGTCGACCATCCGCACCTCGCCCGTGTCGTCCACGTGGGAGAGACCGCTCATCGGCGAGATCGTAGACCGCGCCGGGACGCCGTCCCCGGTCAGCGTTCTCCGCGACCGGATCCCGCCGCGTTTTCACGTGAAAACGCCCGGGCGTGCGCCGGCGGGCGGCCGGGCCCGGCGGGAAGCTCGAGGGTGAGCACCGTCCGCCCCGGCGCCGACTCGAGACGGACGGAGCCACCCATCAGCCGCGCGAGCTCGCGGGCGATCGCGAGCCCGAGGCCGCTGCCGGACGCCTTCCCGCCCTCGACGCGGTAGAAGCGCTCGAACACGGCCTCGCGCTGGGCCTCCGGGATCCCGGGGCCGTCATCTGCCACCGTGAGCTCCGCGCGGTCGCCGCGCCGGCTCGCGCCCAGGCGGACGTGCGTCCCGGGGGGCGTATGCACGAGCGCGTTCACCAGTAGGGCGCGCCCGATCTGCGCGACGCGCTCCCCGTCCGCCAGCACCCACGCGTGGCCGTCGCTGCGCGCCTCGAGCACATGCTCCGAGGTCGCGGCCATGTGCTCGAGCTCCCCGGCGAGGCCGCGCACGACCTCGGCGAGATCGACGTCCTCCGCCGCGACACGCAGCTGTCCCGCGTCCACGCGGGAGAGGTCGAGCAGGTCGGTCGAGAGCTTCGCGAGGCGCTCCACCTGCTCCTGCATCGTCGTCAGGAATCGGCGCTCGGGTCTCGTCGTCGAGCTCCTCGTCGGCGAGCAGCTCGAGGAAGCCGCCGAGCGAGAAGATCGGCGTCCGCAGCTCGTGGGACGCGTTGGCGACGAACTCCTTGCGTGCGTCGTCGAGCTGCGCGAGCTGCACGCGCATGCGGTCGAAGGCGTGCGCGAGCTGCCCGATCTCGTCGTCGCCGTGGTCGACGATCGGTACGTCGAAGTCGCCGCCCGCGATGCGCTCCGCAGCCGTCTCGAGCCGGCGCAGGCGGTTGGCGAGCATCCCCGCAGCGGTGAGCCCGAGGACGAGCGCGAGCGCGAGCGCGAAGCCGGTCGCGAGCAGGAGGCGCCGCTTCACGAGCTGGACGGTCGCGAGCGAGTCCGCGAGCGGCGCCCGGAAGAGCAGGATCACGTCCTCGCCCTTCGGCACGGCGACATCCGCGTAGTCCTGCATGTCGGACACGACCCTGCCGCGCTCGACCTCGCCCGTCGTGACGGCGCGGCGCGCCACCTCGTCGTCGGCGAGCGTCCGCGTTCTGCCGCGGCCGGATGCACGGGAGTCGGCGAGCGCGAGGAGCGCCGGCGGCGTGCGGGAGACGACGTCGAACGCCACGACGCGCGTGTTCGTGGCCACGTCGAACCGCTCCACCGTCTCGGGCCACTCGAAGCGGCTCCCGGGAAGGCTCTCCGCGAGCGGCACGGCGAGCTCCTCGAGCTCGGACAGGCGCGCGTCGACGAGCCGTCGCTCCAGCGACGGGACGACGATCAGGTACGCGGTGCCGAGCGCCCCGGCCACGATCGCCACGAGGACGAGCGCGATCCGGACCCGGATGCCGCCCGGAAGCCTCACTCGGATCTGAAGCGGTAGCCGGCCCCCCGGATGGTGAGGATGAGCTCCGGGTTGCTCGGGTCCTGCTCGATCTTCTCGCGAAGGTGACGGACGTGGACGTCGATCGTGCGCGGCTCGCGGTAGTCGGCGCCGCCGCGCAGGCGCTCGAGGAGCTCGCGGCGCGAGAAGACGACACCGGGGCTCGCGGCCAGCAGCGCGAGCATCTCGAACTCGATGAACGTGAGCTGCACCGCCTCGCCGCGCACTTCGACAGCCCGGCGCGGAAGGTCGATCCGGACGTCTCCGTGCTCGATGACCTCCTGTCGCTCCCGCGTCGCCGCCGGGCTCGCCGCGCGTCGCAGCAGTGCGCGGACTCGGCTCCGGAACTCGCGGATCGAGAACGGCTTGGTGATGTAGTCGTCGGCGCCGAGCTCGAGGCCGAGCACCTTGTCGAGCTCCTCGCCGCGCGCGGTCAGCATGATGATCGGCACGTTGCTCTCCGCGCGCAACCGCTTGCACACCTCCAGCCCGTCGAGCCGCGGGAGCATGACGTCGAGGACGACGAGGTCGACGTCGTCGTCGGCGAACCTGCGAAGCGCCTCCTCGCCGTCCCGCGCCTGCACGACTCGGTAGCCGTCGCGCTCGAGCGGAAACGTCAAGAGCGTCTGGATCGAGTCCTCGTCGTCGACGAGAAGGATGGTCGAGGCGTCTGGCATGGGAGCGATCGCGCCGGCCCGCGGCTGCCTGCCCGCCTACTATAGCCCCGCGATGGAAGCGGCTCGGCCCCGTGGGCGGAGGCGGCGGCCGCGCCGCGGCACGGTCTCGCGTCCCGTGAACACACGTCTCGTGCGGGTCGCGTGCGTCGTGATCGCGCCCGCGCTGCTCGCCGTTCTGTTCTCGATCTCGACAACGGGCGTTCTGCCTCGCTCCGAGCTCGACCCGCTCTTCGACGGAGCCGCCGCGGTCGGCCTCGCGACGCGGTTCTCGACCGAGAACCCCGACCGCGTCCCCGGCACGATCGGCGCCGAGAGCGCGACACGCTGGTACACGGAGACGATCTCCGGGGTCGGCCTCCTGACCGAGGAAGACGTGTGGACCGAGGACCTTCCCGATCTCGGGAGCGTGGAGCTCCGCAACGTCGTCACGGTGATCCCGGGCCGGTCCGCGGAGGCGGTCGTCCTCCTCGCCCATCGTGACAACACAGGCGTCGACAACCCTGTCGGCGACAACGCCGCTGCAACGGCCGCGTTGATCGAGCTCGCCCGCGGCTTCGCGCCGCAGGAGTCTGCCCCGACCGCGCTCCCGGAGCGCACCCTCGTCCTCGTGTCGACGGACGCGGGCGCCTACGGCGGGGCCGGCGCGCGGCGTTTTGCCCGCACGTCGCCGTACGCGGAGACCGCCATCGCGGCGGTGGTCCTCGACGGCTTCGACCGCCTGGGCCGACCCCGGATCGCCGTCGCCGGAGACCGGCCCGCCTCGCCGGCGCGCACGCTCGTACGCACCGCCGCCGCCCGCGTCGAGGAGCAGACGGGGCGACCGCCCGAGCTGTCCTCGGTGCTCGCGCAGCTCGTCGACCTCGGGATCCCGTACGCGGCCGAGGAGCAGGGACCGCTCCTCGACGTCGGACTCTCGGCCGTCACCATCGCCGCGGGCGGCCCGCAGAGCACCGACGATCCCGCTCGGGCGGCGGTGGCAGTCGGTGGGCTCGGCCGCGCGACCGAGGCGCTCGTCAGCTCGATCGACGCGAGCGTCGGCGCTGCGTTTCGCACTCCGGACAGCCTCTTCTTCGACGAGCGGGCGGCGAGCGGCTGGGCGGTGCGGCTCATGCTCGTCGTCGCGATCGTGCCGTTCGTGCTCGGCGTCGTGGACCTCGTCGCGCGAAGCCGGCGCCGCGGGCTCGCCTTCGGCCCGGCCGTTCGCGGGTTGCGCGCGCGCTTGCTGCTCTGGATCTACTGGGGGCTGCTCCTCGGCCTCGGGGCGCTGATGGGAGTGTTCCCGAGGGGCGCGCCGCTCGCGCTCTCGCCGCACTCGCCTCCCGTCTCCGACTGGCCCGTTGCGGGCTTGGTGCTGCTCTCCGCCGCGGCTGTCCTCGGCTGGCTGACCGCCCGGCGCCGCCTCGTGTCCGCGCAGAGCCCCGCTCCCGAGGAGCAGCTCGCGGGCTACGTCGTCGCCCTGACCTGGATCGCGCTCGTCGGCGTAGGGCTCGCGCTCCTGAAGCCGTACGCGCTCGTGTTCGTCCTTCCGTCGCTCTATGCCTGGCTCTGGCTCCCCGCGACCGATCGCGCATGGTCCCGGGGGCTCCTCTACGTCAGCGGGCTGCTCGGGCCGCTCGTGGGGCTGGCGGTCCTCGCGAGCGAGCTCGACATCGGCCCCTTCGACGCAGTGCTGTACGTCCTCTCCCTCGTGACCGTCGGCTACGTCTCGCTCGGGTCCGTGCTCTTCGCGCTCGCCTGGCTCGCGGGGGCCTCACAGCTCGGCGTGCTGGCGACGGGACGGTACCGGCCGTACGCGGCCGGGATGGCCCACCCGCCTCCGGGGCTCGTACGCTCGTCGCTCTCCCGTGCTTCCCGCTACGCGAGGGCCAGGTAGCGCACGGCCGCCCCGGCGGGGATCTCGCCCGACCCGCGCGGGACGTGGACGAGCGCGTCGGCGAGCGCGGCCCGGACGATCATGTGCGATTCCTGCCCCGAGACCGGCTCGAGAACGAGACCGTCCTCCGCGAATCGCCGCCGCGCGCGCAGGAACTCGTCGCGCGCCTCGTTTCGGCGAAGCGCCATCGACGTCCGCCCTGCCTCGAGCTGGGGCCGCGGGTCGGCGAGGCCCTGGAGCGCGAGGACCGCGGGACGCACGAAGAGAAGCGTGCCCACGAGCGAGGAGACCGGGTTCCCCGGCAGCCCGAAGACGAGCGTCTCCCCGCGCACGCCGAACGAGAGCGGCTTCCCCGGCTTCACCGCCACGCCCCAGAAGACCTCGTCGACACCGAGCTTCTCGGCGGTGCGGCGGACGAGGTCGTGCGGACCGACGGAGACTCCGCCCGACGTGACGAGCACGTCGGCTTCGAGCCCCTGCGCGATCGCCAGCTCGTGCGCGTGCGGCTCGTCGGCGGCGACCGGCAGCTGCTCGACGATCGCGCCGGCGGACTCGAGCACCGCCGCGATCAGCACACGATTCGACTCGTAGATCTGGCCCGGTCCGAGGCGCTCTCCCGGCGCGCGCAGCTCGCTGCCCGTCGCGAGCAGCGCGACGCTCGGGCGAACGGCGCACTCGGCGTGCGCGACACCGGCGGCGGCGAGTGCGCCTATCTGCGCCGCGCCGAGCCGGCGTCCCGCCTCGACCACGGTCTCTCCCGCTTGCACGTCGCCTCCGCGCGGGCGGATGTGTGCGCCGGGAAGGGCGGCATCGTGGATCTCGACCCGCCCGTTCCTCTCCGCCGCGAGCTCGACGGGCACCACGGCGTCAGCGCCCTCGGGGACGACCCCACCCGTCGCGATCGCGGCTGCCGAGCGCTCGGGCAGGACTTCCGTCGCGGGCCTGCCCGCAGCGACCCGGAACGCGAGCGGCAGCGCTCCCGGCGTGTCGCTCGCCCGCAGCGCGTAGCCGTCCATCGCGGAGCTCGCGAAGGGCGGGAGGTCGGCCGCGGCGGCCGCGTCGGCGGCGAGGACGCGTCCGGCCGCCCGCGCGAGGGGAACCATCTCCGCGGAGAGCGGGCGTGCGCGTCCGAGGACGCGCTCGAGCGCTTCCTCGAGACCGAGGAGCTCTGCCATGCGCGCCTAGCCGATCCCGCGAGGGGGAGGCCCGGCCGGCTTCTCCGGCTCGGTCGTTTCTTCCTCCGTGGTCGCGTCCGGCACGGCGCTCGGGTCGTAGGTCAGTGCGTACTCACCCCTCGTGAAGGGCTGCCACGTAGGCCAGCGCGCGGGCTCCGGGAACGCGCGTCGCTTCGGTCCCCTCGAGCGCGGGCTGCATGAAGAGACGCCAGATCTCGGCTGGGAAGCTGCCGCCGCTCACGGCGATCCCGTGCACGTTCTCCATCGGGATCTCGCCCTTCGTGAACCCGATCCAGACCGTGGTCGCGAGGTCCGGCGTGTAACCGGCGAACCAGGCGTCCTTGTGCTCCTCGTTCGTCCCCGTCTTGCCTGCCGCCGGACGGCCGAAGGCCGCCCGCGTTCCGGTCCCGGACTGGATGTTCTGCTCGAGGATCCGCGTGACGACTGCGGCGGCGCCCTCCGAGATCGCCCGGCGTCGCTTCGGCGTGCCCCAGCCCGCTTCGGTGTCCTCCCGTCCGTCGGGCAGGACGACGCGCCGGATCGCGGTCGGCTCGGCGTAGACGCCTCCGGCGGCGAGGGTCGCGTAGGCGGACGCGAGGTCGAGCGGCGACACCGCGACGGAGCCGAGCCCGATCGCCGGCACGTACGCGCCTCGCACGTCGAGCGGCGAGCGGACGCCCATGCGACGCGCGACCTCGGCGACGCGCTCAGGTGTGACGTCGAGGGTCAGCTGCGCGTACACGGAGTTGTCCGATCGGATCGTCGCGCTGCGGATCGAGCTCCATCCGTAGTAGTCGTTCGCGTACGTGTGGACGCACCACCAGCTGCCGTCGTCGCAGTTGCCGGCGGGGTGGACCTTGTAGGTGAACGGGGCGGAGACGTAGTACGTCGAGTCGGGGTTGACCCCCATCTCCACGGCCGCCGCGAGGACGAACGTCTTGAACGTCGATCCCGGTTGCCGCCGCGCCTGCGAGAGCAGGTTGAACTGGTTCTTCGGCCTGTTCGGGATGACGGCGGCCATCGCGCGGATCGCGCCCGTGCGCGGCGTGATGGAGATGAGCGCCGCCGCCGGGTCGGTCGGCCTGTTCATCGTGTCGCGGATCGCCTCCTCCGCGAGGCGCTGGTACCGCGGGACGATCGTCGTGTAGACGCTGAGGCCACCCGAGCGCACCTGCTCGGCTCCGTAGACCTGGATGAGGCGGTCGCGCACGTACCCGAAGAAGTACGGCTCGCGGATCTGGCTGTACAGCTTCCCGGGTCGCAGTGCGAGATCCGACCGGTTCGCCTTCCGGAAGCGCGCGCGCGTTACTGCTCCCGTCTCCAGCATCGCCCGGAGCACGACAGCGCGTCGCGCCTGCGCCCGGCCAGGCGAGATGAACGGGTCGTAGACGGACGGCGCCCGCGTCAGTCCGGCGAGCAGGGCGGACTCGGAGAGAGAGAGCTTCCGCGCGGGCTTCGAGAAGTACGTCTGTGCCGCGGCCTCGATCCCGTACGCCTGATTGCCGTAGAACACCTGGTTCAGGTAGGTCGTCAGGATCCGGTCCTTCGACCAGGCGCCGTCGAGCTTCGCGGCGAGGCACGCCTCCTTGAGCTTGCGCTGCACGGTCCGCTCGCGCGAGATGTAGAGGTTGCGGACGAGCTGCTGCGTGATCGTCGAACCTCCTTCGACGACGCTGCCCGCCTTGATGTCCGTCACCGCGGCTCTCGCGATCCCCTCGACGTCGACGCCTCCGTGCGTGTAGAAGCGCCGGTCCTCGACGGCGACCATCGCCCTGCGCACCCATGGCGACATGTCCTTGGCGGCCACGGGCTGGCGATTTCGCTCGGCCGGGATCGAGCCGAGCAGCGAGCCGTCGGCGGCGTACACGAAGCTGTTCCGCCCGATCGAGACGGGCGTGAGCGCGTCGAGATCGCACGACGACCCGTACGCGAACACCGCGGCCGAGCCGCCGATGGCGCCCGCGACGACGATGGCGCCGATGACGAGGAACGCGACGATGGCGCCGTGCCGGCGTCGGCGTCGGCGCGCGGCGCGCAGGTGCCGTCCGCGCAGGACGAGCGTGTCCGGATCGAGCGGGCCTTTGCCGCGAGCCGGGCTCATGAGCTGATGCTAGCCATGATCTCGTCGCCTTTCGGCGGCGCGAGCAGGACTCCTCAGCCGTCGTGACCTCGGCCGCGCGTGCTGGAATCCCGCCCATGGCCGCCGGCCCGACGTCCCGGATGCCCGGCAGGCTGGCCGGCTGGCTCGTCTTCGTGCTCGCGCTGACGGCGCTCGCGTACGCAGCGAGGCTCGCCGATACGGAGACGCCGGACGACCTCGCCTATCGCTGGTCGTCGTCGGTGGCAGCCCTCGTCCAGTACGGGCTCATGCTCGGCGTGCTCCTGCTCATCGCCCGCGGTCTCCCGAGGCGTGAGATGTTCGCGCTGCGACGCCCGGGGTCGTGGCCGCGCGCGCTCGGGCTCGCATTCCTCTCGCTCCTCGCCATCTGGGCCGCGAGCGCCGCCCTCGCCCCGTTCCTCGACGCCAGCGACGAGCAGGGCCTCGTGCCGGACGACTGGGACTCGAGCCGCGCGGGCGCCTTCGTGGCGTTCTTCCTCGTCGTGGCCGTCCTCGCACCGGTCGTCGAGGAGCTGACCTACCGCGGGCTCGGGTTCACGCTGCTCGCGCCGTACGGGACCTGGGTCGCGATCCTCGTCACCGGCGTCCTCTTCGGCGCCGCCCACGGTCTCGTCGCGGGGCTCCCCGTCCTGACGATCTTCGGGATCGTCGTCGCCTGGCTCCGCTCGAGAACGGGAAGCGTCTACCCGTCGATGCTCCTCCACGGAGTGTTCAACGGGACGGCGCTGCTCCTCTCGATCACCGTTGCCGCCTGACGGGCGTCAGGCCGGCTCCTCGTCCTCCTCGTCCTCCTCGCCCTCGAGCTCGTCTCCCTCCTCGGCGGCGAGATGCTCGCGAAGGCTGGACGCGAACTCCTCCACGGTCACCGTCTCGAGGAACTTGCGGAACTCGCCCGGGTCGAGGTCGGCGAGGCTCGACGCGGTCACGAAGCCGGGCTGGTCCTCGTCGTCGGCCTGGAAGTCGATCGCCGACTCGTCGATGACGTCGTCGGTCGCGAAGATCTGCGCGTCGCAACGCACCGCGAGCGCGATCGCGTCTGACGGGCGCGAGTCGACCTCGAGCTCGCGGCCGTCCTGGACGATCGTGATCTGCGCGTAGAACGTGTTCTCCTTGAGCTCGGTGACGGTCACCCGCACGACTTCGCCCTGGAGCTCGGAGATCACGTCGGTGAAGAGGTCGTGCGTCATCGGGCGGGGCGCGGTCGCGCCCTGGAGCTTCATCAAGATGGCCGCCGCCTCGGCGTGCCCGATCCAGATCGGGAGGAACTTGTCGTCGTCGGCGGTCTTCAGGAGCACGATCGGCTGCTTGCCGATGGGCTCGAAGCTCACACCGTAGAGGGTCATCTCTCGCATCGCCGGGCCCACGCCCATCTTAGACGCGAGGCCTCCGCTACAGTTGCGGCCCCGGGCGATTAGCTCAGTCGGTTAGAGCGCCGCTCTGATAAGGCGGAGGCCCCTGGTTCGAGTCCAGGATCGCCCACCTTGTCTGCAGACGGGAAACGCCGAATGGCGTTTCCCGTCGCGGAAAACCCCTGAAGGCGGCCGCTTTTGCGGCCGCTTTGCAGCTACCGCCTCCTCGCAAGGTGGGTCGAGCTCCTTCCCCGACGCGGCGCGTCCGGCAGAGCCGGCTTTCGGCCGCGTCCACATCGGCGCGGATCAGCCGCTTCGGACTGCTGCCGCCTCGAGCGACTCGACGAGCTCGGCGAGGCCTGCGTCGTCGCCGAAGGCGATCTGCAGCGTCCCGTTCACGACCCGTGTCGGGCATCCGGTGAGCCCCGTCGCGGCGGTGCGGACGCGATCGACGAGTGAGGGGTCGAGGGAGCTCGACCTACGCGGGCGGCGGCGGGCGCCGCCGTTCTGAGCCGCGCGCTCGGCGGCGCGGACGGTGAGGCCGTCCTGCACGATCCGGCGGGCGAGCCGGCGACGAGCATCGTCGTCCTGAAGCGAGAGCACGGCGCGGGCGTGCCCCTCGCTGAGGTCGCCTCGGGCGAGCATCCAGAGGACTTCCTCGGGCAGCTCGAGCAGACGGAGGCGATTCGAGACGCTCGACTTCGAGCGCCCGACCCGCTCGGCGAGCTCACCGAGCGTGAGCTCGAACTCGTCGACGAGGGAGGCATAGGCTCGCGCCTCCTCCACGGGGGAGAGCTGCTCCCTGGCGACGTTCTCCACGAGGCCGAGGAGCAGCGAGTCCCGGTCGCCCACGTCGCGCACGAGCGCGGGCAGCGTCGGGATGCCCGCGGACCGCGCGGCGCGCCACCGCCGCTCGCCCGCGACGAGCTCGTAGCCGCCCCCGGCCCGCCGGCGGACGACGACGGGCTGCAGGATCCCCTGGTGGCGCACCGAGGCCGCGAGGCCCGCCGCTGCCTCGGGCTCGAAGCGGCGCCTCGGCTGACGCGGGTTGGGGTGGATCGACTCGACCGGGAGGTGGAGCAGCTCCGGCTGCCCCCCCTCGCCCAACAGGACCTCGAGGCCGCGGCCGAGGCCGCGCCGCTCCTTAGGAACGCTCGACAAGCTCCATCGCCACCTTCCAGTAGGCCTGCGCGCCGGCGGAGCGGCGGTCGTAGGCGATCGCGGGAAGCCCGTGGCTCGGCGCCTCTGCGAGCCGCACCGAGCGGGGCACTGTCGTCGTGAAGACGAGCTCGTTGAAGTGCCGCCGCAGCTCGGCCTCGACCTCGGCCGCGAGCCGCGTTCGCCCGTCCGCCATTGTCAGCAGGATCCCTGCGACGGCGAGCCCGGGGTTGAGGCGCGCCTTCACGAGGTTGATCGTCCCGAGCAGCTGCGAGAGCCCCTCGAGCGCGTAGTACTCGGCCTGGACGGGGACGAGCGCGCGGGTCGCCGCGGCGAGCGCGTTCACGGTCAACGGCCCGAACGAGGGCGGGCAGTCGAGGAAGACGAACGAGTACGGATCGAGCTCTCCGGCGAGCGCCTCCGCGAGGTACCGCTCCCCGCCCTCACGGGCCGAGAGCTCGACCGCGGCCGTCGCGAGGTCGCTCTTCGCCATGACGACGTCGAGGTTCTGCTGGCCCGACGGACGTGCGATCTCGCGGAGCGGGGCGCCGTCGAGCAGGTCGTGGGTCGAGACGCCGTTGGCGCGGAGCCCGAGCCCCGAGGTCGCATTCGCCTGCGGGTCGAGGTCGACGAGCAGCACGCGCTCGCCGGCCTCGGCGAGGCAGGCGCCGACATTGACGGCAGTCGTCGTCTTCCCGACGCCGCCCTTCTGGTTGGCGACCGCGTAGACCCGGGCGGGCACGTGCTCAGGCTAGTGCTGCGGCCGGACGCCTTCGTCCCGGTGCGTCATGCCAGCGGCCGCTTCTTCGCCATCCCCGGCCTGCGCGGGAACCCGGGCGGCGTGGGCCCGAGCTTGCGGAGGACGAGCAGGCCATCCCGATCGTCCTCGAGCGAGGCAGCGAGACGCTCGGCGGCCCGCACCACGCGCTCCGCATCCGCCGTCTCGCCGACCCAGAGAACGGCGACACCCCCTTCGCGCACGAGGGGCAGGCAGAGCTCCGCTGCGACCGGCGGCTTCGCGAGCGCCTTCGCCAGTGCGACTGCGAACGCGTCCGTCGCCTGCTCCTCGGCGCGGCCCCAGACGACCTCGACGTTTGCGAGCCCGGTGGTCGCCTCTCGCAGGAACTCGCACTTGCGACGCTCCGCCTCGAGAAGCGTGAATGCCAGCTCGGGCAGCGTTGCCGCGAGCGGGATCCCTGGCGAGCCGCCTCCGGAGCCGACGTCGACGACGGGACCGCCGACCGCGCCGACGAGGCCGCTCGCACGGAGCGCGTCCTCGAGCAAAACGCGGCGCGCCTCCGCCGGGTCGTCGATCGCCGTCAGGCCCGGCGTCGCGAGCACCCCCTCGAGCCAACGCTCGAGGACGTCGCCGGACACTCAGATCGCGGTGTGCCGCGGACGCACGACGACGTAGCGGTTCGGCTCCGAGCCCTCGCTCGAGGTCTCGACCTCGGGGTCGTCCTTGAGCGCCTCGTGGACGATCTTCCGCTCGACGGCGGTCATCGGGTCGAGATCGACGCTGCGCCCGGTCGCCGCGGCACGTCGTGCCGAGCGCTGGGCGACGGCCTCGAGCGACGCCGTCCGCCGCGCTCGATAGCCGGCTGCGTCGACGACGACGTCGTGCGACTCCCCGGCCGTGCGGGCCATCGCGTTCGCGAGGTACTGGATCGCGTCGATCGTCTGGCCGTGCTTTCCGATCAGGAGCCCGAGGTCCGGCCCCGAGCACGTCACGGTGACGACGCCTTCGCGCTCGTCGACGGACGTCGTCACGCTCGCGCCGATCACCGACGCGACACGCTCGACGAACTCGCGGGCCGTCGCGGTCGCGGCGCTCTCGGGCGGCCGCCCGGCTTCCGCCGCCGCGATCGCGACGACGTGGGCAGGCGTGTACCCGACTCCGAGCAGCCCGCGCTCTCCCTCCGTGACGACCTGGAACTCGACGCTCTCGCGATCGAGGCCCGGGACGAGCTGCTCGAGCTGGCGGAGAGCCGCCCACTTCGCCTCGCCGACGGTCTCGCCGGTCGCCTCGACCCGAACCGTGCCGTTGTCGCTCATCGCCGCGGTCGCCCGCCCTTCTTCTTCTTGCGCACGCGGCGCGACGTGGCCGAGGCCGTCGCGGCTGCCGTCGTCGACTCGCCTGCATCGGCCGAGGCGTCCTCCTCCTTCGGTGGGGTCCTGCTCGAGCGCTTCGGCGGCGTGGCGGGGCGTGGCATGAGCCGCCGGGTCACGATGCCCTGCCCGGTCGTCCAGAGGTTCGTGGTGAGCCAGTAGATCATCAGCCCGGACGGGAAGTTGAGGATGAACGGGATGAAGACGATCGGGAGCACCATGATCATCACGCGCTGGGCCGTGGACTGCATCTGCGTCGACATCAGCCAGGTCGAGGTGAGCTGGCTCGCGACGTAGACGAGCAGCAGCACCGGGCCCCAGCCGTCCTTCGTCGGCTCGGTGATGTCGACGAGGTTCAGCCACTGCAGCGTCGACTCCGGGAACTGCGGGAAGATCTCCTTCTCGAAGTCCTTCAGCACGTAGAAGAGAGCGATGAAGATCGGGATCTGGAAGACGATCGGCAGGCAGGAGGCGTACGGGTTGATCTTGTTCTCCCGGTAGAACTTCATGAGCTCCTCGCTCTGCTTCTGGCGGTCCGCCTTGTAGCGCTGCTGGATCGCCTTCATCTCCGGCGCGTGCAGCTGAAGGCTCTGCATCGAGTGGATCTGCCGGATCGCGAGCGGCACGAGCAGGATGCGGACGATCACCGTCAGGGCGACGATCGACCACGCCCACGTGAGCCCTCCCGAGTCGTGGAGCCACGTGAGGACGTCGGTGAGGACGTTCTCGATCGGGGAGAGGATCCCGCCGACGATCACGTCCGCGCCTTCCGGGAGCGGAAGAGGGGGAAGAGCGTCTGGTCGCGCGCGTAGTCGACGCCTCCGTGGCTCCAGGGGTTGCAGCGGAGGATGCGCCACCCCGCGAGCGCGGACCCGCGGGCGAGCCCGAACTCACGGAGTGCGTCGAGCGCGTACTGCGAGCACGACGGGTGGTACTTGCACGTGCCGCTCGGGGTGAGCAGGCCGAACGTCCACCGCCAGGCGTGGACGAGGCCGATGCCGAGGTACTTCACGACCGCACCTTCGCGAGAACCTCGGCGATCTCGGTGGCGAGCCACTCCGGCCCGCGCGTGGAGGCCGGCTCCGCGAGCCCGGGCCTGGCAACGAGGACGTAGTCGTGGCCAGCCGGAATCTCGTCGAGGAGCGCCCGCCAGGCCTCGCGCAGAAGTCGCTTCACCCGGTTACGCACGACGGCGGAGCCGACCGACCGCGGCACGGCGAGCCCGAGGCGGGACGGGCTGTCCCCGTCCTCCTCCCGCGGAAACCAATGGAGAACGAGGTAGCGCGTCGAGGCAGACGTCCCGCGCCGGTAGACGGCGTCGAAGTCCCGCGAGCGGGAGAGCCGGTGACGGCGCTGCACGCGCGTAGCGCCCTCAGGCGGAGAGGCGCTTGCGCCCTCTTGCGCGGCGCCGCTTCAGGATCGCGCGGCCTCCCCGGGTCGCCATGCGGGCCCGGAACCCGTGCCTGCGCTTGCGACGGCGGACGTTCGGCTGGTAGGTGCGTTTCACGGTTCGAGGTCTGAGGAAGGAGGCCTGGAGCGACCGAGCAGCGGAGTATAGACGACGCCTCCCGAACCCAACTTTTCCACAGAAGCCGCGACGGGACGCTGGCTGGAAACCGCTGCTCAGAAGAGCGCTGCGTTGTCTCGAACGCGAACAAGCAGAGTGCTATCCACACCTGTGGAAAATCATGTGGAATGCTGTAAATCCCTGCAAATCGCCGGGTTATTCATCCACAGGTCGCCCTCTCGGGCCCTTTGAGCGCGCGCGCAAACGTTGCTATGCTCGCCGTTCTGCGGGACCGCGACGAGCTCGAGGACGGGTGGAGCACGCAACACAGACGAGCGCCGACAGCCTCTGGGACGCCATCGCCGGCAGGCTGAGGGAGACGCTCAGCGAAACGACCTACGACACGTGGTTCGCGCACGCGGAGCCGCGCTCGCTCGACGACGACGGCCTCCTCGTGTCCGTGCCCAACGACTTCACGCGAGACTGGATCGAGAGCCACTTCCAGGGGTTCGTCGCCGGCGCTGCGCGCGAGTCGCTCGGTCGCGACGTGCCCGTCTCGTTCGCGGTCGAGCGCGGTCGCGCCCGTCCCGCCGCGAGCCCCGTGGGCGCCGAGCCCGCGCCGCCCGAGCACGTCCCCGACGCGCCCGACCGTCCGCCGCCGGACGCCGAGCTCAACAAGAAGTACACGTTCGACCTCTTCGTCATCGGGTCCTCGAACCGCTTCGCGCACGCCGCGGCGCTCGCGGTCGCGGAGGCGCCTGCGCAGGCGTACAACCCGCTCTTCATCTACGGCGGCACCGGGCTCGGCAAGACGCATCTCCTCCAGGCGATCGGCCACTACGTGCGCCAGCACTCCCGCCGGCTGACGATGCGGTACGTCACGAGCGAGATCTTCATGAACGACTTCATCGACTCGCTCCGCGACAAGCGCATCGAGGGATTCAAGCGGCGCTACCGCAACTACGACCTGCTGCTCATCGACGACATCCAGTTCTTCGAGGGCAAGGAGCGGATCCAGGAAGAGTTCTTCCACACGTTCAACTCGCTCTACGAGGGCGGCGCGCAGATCATCATCTCCTCCGACCGGCCGCCGCGCGAGATCGCCACGCTGGAGGAGCGGCTGCGGTCGCGATTCGAGTGGGGGCTCCTCACGGACATCCAGCCGCCGGATCTGGAGACGCGGATCGCCATCCTGCGGAAGAAGGTGAACACCGAGAGCATCGCGGTCACGGACCCCGAGGTGCTCACGTTCATCGCCGGCCGCGTCTCCTCCAACATCCGGGAGCTCGAGGGGGCGCTCACACGCGTGGTCGCGTTCTCGTCGCTGACCGACCGGCCGATGACGGTCGAGCTTGCCGAACACGTTCTCAAGGACGTCTTCCCGCAGGGCAGCGCGGCGCCCGAGGTGACGATCCCTCGCATCCAGGAGGCCGTCTCCGAGCGCTTCGGCGTCACGCTCGAGGAGCTCGTGAGCCCGCGCCGCTCGCAGGCCGTCGCGTACCCGCGTCAGGTCGCGATGTATCTGTCGCGCGAGCTCACCGACTCCTCGCTGCCGAAGATCGGGAAAGAGTTCGGGGGCCGTGACCACACGACCGTCATCCACGCGACGTCGAAGATCACACGTCTCATCCGCGAGGACCGCTCTGTGTACAACCTCGTGCAAGAACTCACTGCGCGCATCAAGCAGGCGCGCTGAACTGTGGGTCCCGTCCGCCGCCCCGACGCTGCCTGTGGAACCCGTGCACGGCGGGACACAGGTTCGCCCACAGGTGTTTTCCCCGCTCTCGGCCCGCTCTGCGACCATCTTCCCCGTCGTTCACACTCCTACTAGCACTACGACCTTCTTTTCTTTCAATACATGAACACAGACATGGCGATCTCCACCGGGCTCCGCGCCACGTGCGCGAGGAGCGATCTCGCAGACGCGCTCGGGATCGTGTCCCGTGGCATCTCGACGCGCGGCGCGGTGCAGGTCCTGAGCGGGATCCACCTCCAGGCGGAGGAGGGGAAGCTGACGCTCGCCTCGACGGACATGGAGATCTCGCTCCGCGCGACGGTCACGGGAGACGTCTCCGGCGACGGTGCGGTCGTCGTCCCGGGGCGCCTCCTGAGCGATCTCGCACGCCTGCTCCCCGACGAGACCGTCACGCTCGTGCACGAGGAAGGCGAGGGCGTCCTCTCCGTGACGTCGGGGAGCCATTCGTCGAAGCTCAACGTCTTCAGCGCGGAGGACTTCCCGCGCCTGCCACCGCTCGACGTCCCGCTTCACGCCATCGCAGCGCCGGCGCTCCTCGCGACGATCGAGAAGGTCGCGCGAGCGGCGTCGCGTGACGAGTCGCGGCCCGTCCTGACGGGCATCCTCGTGAAATTCCAGGGCGACAAGCTCGTGATGGCCGCGACGGACTCGTATCGGCTGGCGGTGAAGGAGACCTCGCTCGAGGCATCCGGCCCCGACCTCGAGGCGATCATCCCCGCTCGGGCACTCCAGGAGCTCGCCCGACTCGCCGCCGGCGCCGAGGACGTACGTCTCGGCGGGCACGAGAACCACGTGATCTTCTCCGCGGGCGACGTGTGGCTGACGAGCCGCCGGATCGACGGGCAGTTCCCGAACTACGACCAGCTTCTCCCGGACACCTTCGAGGCGGAGGTCACGACCGCGAGGGCGCCGCTCCTCGACGTGATCCGCCGCGCTGGAGTCATGGCCCAGCGCAACGCACCACTGCGCCTGCGGTTCGCGGAGGGGGAGCTCGGCGTCTCCGCGCAGACGCAGGACGTCGGCGAGGCGCACGAGTCGCTTCCGATCGAGTACGCCGGCGACCCGCTCGAGATCGGCTTCAACCCCGACTTCCTCCGCGACGGGCTCGAGGCCGTGTCGACCGAGTCTGTGCAGCTCAAGCTCATCAACCCCTTGCGGCCGGGCCTCATCGTGTCCCCGGACGAGAGCTTCTGGTACCTGATCATGCCGATCCGGCTCGCGGGCTGAGCGAGCCCGGCCTGATCGTCCGCGCGGTCACGCTCAGGGACTTCCGCTCGTATCCACGGCTCGAGCTCGCCCTCGAGCCCGGAGTCGTGCTCGTCACGGGCCCGAACGGCGCCGGGAAGACGAACCTGCTCGAGGCACTCCACGTCGGGACGCAGGGGTTCTCGCCGCGTGCGCGGAGCGACGCCCAGCTGATCCGCTTCGGCGCCGACGCGGGTCGTGTCGCGCTCGCGGGGGCGAACGGCTCGCACTCCTTCGAGGCCGACGTCGTGCTCCACGCACGGGAGGCACGCCGTGCGCGCCTCAACGGGACCGTGCTTCGCTCGTCCGAGCAGTTGCGTCACGAACTGCAGACGCTCGTGTTCACGCCCGACCGCCTGGCCGTCGTCAAGGGAGGCCCGGCCGCTCGCCGGGCGTACCTCGACCGCTCGCTCGGCCGGCTCTTCCCGGCGCGGGCGACGCTCTCCGTCGAGTACGCCGCCGCGGTCGGTCAGCGGAACGCGGCGCTTCGGCGCCTCGCTGCGGGCGTCTCGTCACGCGAGGCCCTCGACCCCTGGAACGAGACGGTCGCATCGCTCGGTGCGCAGCTCGTGGAGGGACGCAGGACGGCGCTCGCCGCGCTCGCCGCGCCGTATGCCGCGCTCGCGGATCGCCTCGGCCTGCCGTCGGCCACGGCGACGTACGAGGGGGACCCTGCCACCGCCGCCGACCTCGAGGCACGCCTCGAGAAGGATCTCGAGCGCGGCGTCACCGGGGCGGGTCCCCACCTCCACGACGTCGGCCTGCGCTCGGAGGGACGGGACCTCCGCAGCTTCGGCTCGCAGGGCGAGCAGCGGATCGCGGTTCTCGCGCTCGTCCTCGCCGAGGCCGAGGCGCTGTCGCTCCGCTCGGACGCCCACCCGCTCGTGCTTCTCGACGACGTCCTCTCGGAGCTCGACGAGGACAGGAGGCGGGTGCTTGGCGAGATCGTCGCGGGAGGCGGCCAGACGGTCGTGACGACGACGGCGGCCGGCTCGCTCCCGACGGAGCCCGCGCAGCACCTCGCAGTCTCGCCCGGCGAGGTGCGGGCCGCCTGATGGAGCGCATCGGCAGGAACGTCGAGCGAGAGCTGTCGCGGGGTGGGGCGGGCCAGGTGCTCGCGCTCTCGCACATCACGTCGGCGTGGCCGCGCGCGGTCGGTGACGCGGTGGCACGGCAGGCATGGCCGCTCCGTCTGGGCCGCGACGGCACGCTGCACGTTGCGACGAGCTCGGCGACCTGGGCCTTCGAGCTCGACCGGCTCGCCCCGGAGATCCGCGCTCGCCTGGCCGCCGCGCTCGGCGACGAGGTGCCCACCGCACTCCGCTTCCGCGTCGGCCCGGTGCCCGAGCCCGGTCCGGTCGAGGCGACCGCGAGCGCCCCGGCCCCGCCGCCGCATGCCTCGGAGCGGGCCTCCGCAGAGGCCGATTCCGCAGCCAGCGCGATCGACGATCCGGAGCTTCGCGACCTGGTGTCGCGGGCGGCTCGCGCGAGCCTCGGCAGGGCCCGGTCCGACCGCGGTTTCTGATAGACTTCGACTGCCCCGCAATACGGCGATTTGCAGGGCTTTTTTGATGGCCGAAGCAGCCTACACCGCAAAAGACATCACCGTCCTCGAGGGCCTCGAGCCGGTCCGTCTCCGACCCGGGATGTACATCGGGTCGACGGGCCCGCGGGGCCTTCACCACCTCGTCTACGAGGTGGTCGACAATGCCGTCGACGAGGCTCTCGCCGGCCGCAACGACCTCGTCGACGTGACCATCCATCCGGACAACTCCGTGACCGTCCGCGACGCGGGTGCGGGCATCCCCGTCGACGTGATCCCCGACCAGGGGCTCCCCGCGCTGACCGTCGTGCTGACGAAGCTGCACGCGGGCGGGAAGTTCGGCGGCGAGGGCTACAAGGTCTCGGGCGGCCTCCACGGCGTCGGCGTCTCGGTCGTGAATGCGCTCTCCGAGTGGCTCGTCGCCGAGGTGCGGCGGGACGGCAAGGTGTACCGCCAGGAGTTCTCGCGGGGCGAGCCCACGACCGACCTCCGAGCAACCGGCGTTGCCGGCAAGGGCGAGTCGGGGACGACGATCTCGTTCCTGCCCGACCCCGAGGTGTTCGAGGAGACCGAGCTCTCCGCCGCGACGCTCTCGCAGCGCCTGCGCGAGACGGCGTTCCTCACCCGGGGGCTCCGCATCGTCGTCCGCGACGAGCGTGCGGGGGGCAAGACGGAGGAATTCCACTACGAGGGCGGTATCCGCGACTTCGTCGCCCACGTCAACGACGCGAAGGACTCGGTTCACAAGCACGTCGTCTATTTCGAGGGCGAGGCCGAGGAGAGCCAGGTCGAGGTCGCCATGCAGTGGAACAGCTCGTACGTCGAGTCCGTCTTCTCCTTCGCGAACAACATCAACACGACCGAGGGCGGGACCCATCTCTCGGGCTTCAAGGCCGCGCTCACCGGGACACTGAACCGCTACGCGCGCGAGAAGGGGCTCGTGAAGGAGAAGGAGGACAACCTCGAGGGCGAGGACGTGCGCGAGGGCCTCGCTGCCGTCATCTCGGTGAAGCTCCGGAACCCGCAGTTCGAGGGGCAGACGAAGACGAAGCTCGGGAACCCGCCGATCGAGACGTTGGTGAAGACGACCGTGAACCAGAAGCTCGCCGAGTACCTCGAGGAGAACCCGACGGATGCGAAGCAGATCCTCACGAAGGCGGTGTCGGCCGCGCGCGCGCGCCAGGCGGCGCGCAAGGCGCGCGAGCTGACGAGGCGCAAGAGCGCGCTCGAGTCGAACTCGCTGCCCGGGAAGCTCGCGGACTGCCAGATCTCGGACCCCGAGGTTGCGGAGCTCTTCCTCGTCGAGGGGAACTCGGCCGGCGGCTCGGCGGTCGACGCGCGCGACCGGAGCTTCCAGGCGATCCTGCCGCTCCGCGGGAAGGTGATCAACGCCGAGAAGAACCGGATCAACAAGGTGCTCTCGAACGAGGAGATCCAGGCGATCATCACCGCGATCGGTACGGGCATCGCAGAGGAGTTCGACATCTCGAAGCTGCGCTACCACCGCATCATCGTCATGACGGACGCCGACGTGGACGGGGCCCACATCCGCACCCTGATCCTCACGTTCCTCTATCGCCAGATGCAGGAACTCGTCGAGCAGGGCCACGTGTACATCGCGGTCGCGCCCCTCTATCGCGTGAAGATCGGGAGCCAGCAGCGGTACGTCGAGAAGGAGTCCCAGCTCGAGGACATGCTCGTCCGCGAACGCGTCAAGGACATGGACGTCACCGACCGCTCGGGCGAGACCCAGAAGCTCACCGAGGCGCGCTACGGCCGCTTCACGCGCGTGCTGCACGAGTTCGACGGCTGGGTGTCACGTCTCCGGGAGGACTTCGGGCCCGCCGCGGCCAACTTCGTCGTCGACCATCGGCTCGTCGAGGCCGACGCGGTGGACGTCGAGGGAGCACTGGCCGAGCGCGATGCAAACGGGTACGAGCTCGCGATCATCGAGTCCGACGAGGACGGGCACCCGGGTGAAGGTCGTCGAGCGAGAGACCGGCGCCGCGGCGAGCGTCGTCGTCCCGAGCGCACTGCTCACCTCGCCGATCTACGCCAACGCCCGGAAGACGTACACGCGCCTCGTCGAGATCGTGGGGAGCCCGCCCTTCGAGATCGCATTCGGCAAGAAGACGCGGCACGCCGACACGTTCGGGCAGCTCCGCTCGGAGGCCCTCGAGCTCGCGAAGGAAGGCATTCAGGTGAGCAGGTTCAAGGGGCTCGGCGAGATGGACGCCGAGGAGCTCGCCGACACGACGATGGACCCCGCGAACCGGATGCTCATCCGGGTCGAGGTCGAGGACGCGGCGGCAGCCGACCGCATGTTCTCCACGCTCATGGGCGACCAGGTCGAGCCCCGCCGCCAGTTCATCGAGCAGAACGCGCGGGAGGTCAGATTCCTGGATGTGTAGGGCCGGTTCTCACATCTCTGCGGTGCTGTCGACGGTTGCCGCCGACGGCCGGCTTTGCCGGCCGGGAGGCGAAGTGCCACCGCTTCCGTGGAAGGCGGTGAAGGAGGGGGTCCGTGGGGGAACCACGGGTTCCCCCACGCACGATGTCTGACGTCGTCGAACCGTTGGGCTCGGGCCGGATCGAGTCGCGCGAGCTCGAGCAGGAGATGCGGTCGAGCTTCCTCGACTACGCGATGAGCGTCATCGTCGCGCGGGCGCTGCCCGACGTACGGGACGGGCTCAAGCCCGTGCATCGACGAGTGCTCTACGCGATGCACGAGGCCGGGCTCCAGCCCAACCGGCCCCGCCTCAAGTCCGCCCGCGTCGTCGGGGACGTCATGGGCTATTACCACCCGCACGGCGACCAGTCGATCTACGACACGCTCGTTCGCATGGCGCAGCCGTTCTCGCTGCGGTACCCGCTCGTGGACGGGCAGGGCAACTGGGGGAACATCGACGACTACCCCGCAGCTGCGATGCGCTACACCGAGTGTCGGCTCACGCGACTCGCGACCGAGATGCTGCGGGACATCGACATGGACACGGTCGACTTCGTCCCGAACTACGACGAGTCTCGCCGCGAGCCCTCGGTCCTGCCGTCGCGGTTCCCGAACCTGCTCGTCAACGGCTCCGCGGGCATCGCGGTCGGGATGGCGACGAACATGCCACCGCACCGGCTCGGAGAGGTCACGGACGCGATCGTGGCGCTCATCGACAAGCCCGACGCGAACGTCGAGGACCTGATGAAGCACGTGAAGGGGCCGGACTTCCCGACGGGCGCGATGATCGCCGGCCGGTCGGGGATCCGCGACGCGTACCGGACGGGCCGCGGTCGCATCGTGATGCGCGCCCGGGCGCACGTCGAGGAGCTCCGCGGCGGGCGCAACGCGATCATCGTCACCGAGCTCCCGTACGGCGTGAAGAAGGGCGGCGACTCGGGCGTCATCAAGAAGATCGCCGACCTCGTCAACGACAAGGTGCTGACCGAGATCTCCGACGTGAAGGACCACTCGGACCGCTCGGGGATGCGGATCCAGGTCGACCTGAAGCGCGAGGCCATCCCGCAGGTCGTCCTCAACAAGCTGTTCAAGCACACGCAGCTGCAGACGACCTTCGGCTACAACGCCGTGGCGCTCGTCGACGGGGTGCCGAGGACGCTCTCCCTGCTCGAGCTCGTCCGGCACTACCTCGACTACCAGCGCGAGGTCGTCACCCGGCGCTCGAAGTACGAGCTGCGGCGGGCGCTCGATCGCGCGCACGTGCTCGAGGGCTACCTGATCGCGCTCGACAACCTCGACGAGGTGATAGCGCTCATTCGCGCCGCCGACGACACGGACGCGGCTCGGGCGGCTCTGATGGAGCGCTTCGAGCTCTCCGAGATCCAGGCGCAGGCGATCCTCGACCTTCGTCTCCGCGCGCTCACCGGGCTCGAGCGCAAGCGGGTCGAGGACGAGCACGCCGACCTCCAGGAGCGGATCGCAGAGCTGCGGGCTCTGCTCGGCGACCCCGCGCTCGTCGACGGCCTCGTTCGCGAGGAGCTCCTCGAGCTGAGGGAGATCTACGGCAAGACCGACGAGCGCCGGACGGAGATCGTGGCCGGCGAGGGCGAGCTCGAGCTCGAGGACATGATCGCCGAAGAGGACATGGTCATCGCGATCACCAAGTCCGGCTACATCAAGCGGCTACCGGTGACGAGCTACCGCGAGCAGCGCAGGGGCGGCATCGGCGTCATGGGCATGGACCTGAAGGAGGACGACTACATCGAGCACCTCTTCGTTGCCTCCACCCACGACTACATCCTCTTCTTCACGACCGTCGGCAAGGTCTACCGCCTGAAGGTGCACGAGCTCCCGCTCGGCTCCCGGCAGTCGAAGGGCCGCGCGATCGTGAACCTCCTCCCGTTCCGCCAGGACGAGTACGTGCAGGCGGTCATCGCGACCCGCAATTTCGAGGAGGCGAAGTACCTCGTCTTCGCGACGAGGAAGGGCATGGTGAAGAAGACCGAGTTCGCGGCCTACAACACGCCGCTGAAGGCCGACGGGATCATCGCGATCGGCATGCGGGGGAACGACGAGCTCGTCGGCGTGCGCCTCTCCGACGGCAACGAGGACGTCCTCATGGTCTCCCGCGGCGGGCAGGCGATCCGCTTCCGCGAGAAGGACGTCCGGGCGATGGGTCGTCCTGCCTCGGGCGTCCAGGGCATGCGGCTGCGCGGCGACGACGAGGTCATCGAGGTGGACGTCGCCAAGGACGACGCCGACCTGCTCGTCGTGACCGAGAACGGCTGGGGGAAGCGGACGCGCGTCTCCGAGTATCCCGTGAAGGGCCGCGGCGGCCTCGGCGTCCAGACCGCAAAGCTCGTCGAGGCGAAGGGGAAGCTCGCGGGCGCACGAATCGTCCGCGACGGCTACGCGGTGATGCTCATCTCCGACGGAGGCACGGTGATCCGCATGTCCGTCGACGACGTCAAGCGCTCGGGTCGAGCGACGCAAGGGGTCATCGTCATGCGGCTACGCGAGGGCGAGAAGGTGTCGACCCTTGCCCCGGTCGTTGGGCCGGACGAGGAGACGGACGTCGTGCCGATCGCCGGGGGCGAGGCCCCGCCCGAGGTGCCGGAGCTCGAGGCCGAGGCGCCCGAGCCCGGGGCCTAGCCGCTTCTCGTCCCGTCCCCGCTCGCCCCGGTCCCCTCCGCGATGTTCGCGAGCGCGGTGAGCAGGTCGATCGGGATCGGGAAGACGACCGTCGAGCTGTTCGACGCGCCGATCTCGAGCAGCGTCTGCAGGTAGCGGAGCTGCACGGTGATCGGCTCCTGGGCCATGACCGCCGCCGCGTCCTTGAGCCGCTCCGACGCCTGGAACTCGCCCTCGGCGGAGATGACCTTCGCCCGCCGCTCGCGCTCGGCCTCGGCCTGGCGCGCCATCGCCCGCTGCATCGTCGAGGGGATCTCGACGTCCTTGACCTCGACCACGGAGACCTTGATGCCCCACGGGGAGGTCGCCTCGTCGATGATCGTCTGGAGGATCGCGTTGATCTTGTCTCGCTCCGAGAGGAGCTCGTCGAGCACGTGCTGCCCGAGAACCGAGCGCAGCGTGGTCTGCGCGATCTGCGACGTGGCGACCATGTAGTTCTCGACCTGCGTGATCGCGTTGTTCGGGTCGACGATGCGGAAGTACGCGACCGCATTCACGCGTACCGGGACGTTGTCCTTCGTGATGACCTCCTGCGGCGGGACGTTCAGCGTCACCGTGCGCAGGTCGACCTTGACCATGCGGTCGACTATCGGGATGAGGAGGAACAGGCCGGGGCCCTTGGGCTCCGGGAGCAGGCGCCCGAGGCGGAAGATCACGCCGCGCTCGTACTCGCGGGCGATCTTGACCGCCGCGAACAGGAACAGCACGAGGATGACGACGACGGCTGCGAGGACGATCAGGCCGACTTCCATCAGGACGACTCCTCCCGGTTCGGTGACGACACGGATCCTACGAGGAGTCGGAGGTCGTCCTCGACCTGCTCCACGCGCACGTGCTCGCCTGGGACGAGCGGCGCGCCGTCCGCGGCGTGCGCGCGCCAAAGCTCGCCGTTCACGGAGACGAGCCCGTCCCGGCGCACGACCGCCTCGCCGCCGACGAGGCCCTGGGCGCCGACGGCGGCCGGTCGGCGGGCGACGCGAACGACGCGCGTGAGTGCGACGCCGAGGAGGACCGCGAGGGTCCCGGCGATCGCCAGCGCGACGGGCAGGGAGACCTGGTACGCGTCTCCGGCGGGGTCGAAGAGCATCAGCGCCCCGAGGACGAAGGTCACGCCGCCGGCGACGGTCAGCGCGCCGTGGGTGGGCACGAAGGCCTCGGCCACGAAGAATGCCGCCGCGAGGATCATGAGCAGCACGCCTGCGATCGACACCGGGAGGACCTGGAGCCCGTACAGGCCGAGGATCAGCGAGATGACCCCGACGGTGCCCGGGAGGATGAGACCCGGGTTCCACAGCTCCACGACGATGCCGAGCAGCCCGATGGAGAGCATGAGCGCGATCAGGTTCGGGTCGACGAGGAGGTCGCGCGCGCGTTGCCAGAAGCTCATCTCCACGTCCTCGATCTCCGCCCCCGCCGTCTCGAGGACGAGGCCCTTGGGGACGGTCTTCATTCCGTCGACCTCGTCGAGCAGGGCGGGCAACGTGGGTGCGACGACCTCGACGAGCCCGATGGCCTTCGCCTGGCGCGCGCCGTAGTTCGCGGCCTCGGTGACCATCCTCCGGGCCGCGGGCACGTTCCGGTCGTGCTCCCGAGCGAGCTCGCCCACGTACGCGGACGCGTCGTTCACGATCTTGCGTCGCAGGTCCTTCGAGATGTCCTCGCCGCCGAGCGAGATCGGCGTCGACGAGCCGATGTTCGTCTGCGGCGCCATCGCCGCGACGTCGGCCGACATCGCGATGACCGCTCCCGCGGAGTCCGCGCTCGACCCCGGCGGCGCGACGTACACGATCACCGGCACCTCGGAGGCGAGGAAACGCTTGACGATCCCGCGCATCGAGGACGCGAGCCCACCCGGCGTGTCGAGGACGAGGACGACCGCGGCGAAGCCCTCGTCCTCGGCGCGGTCGACCGCACCGTCGACGTACTCCTGAGTGACCGGGTTGATGTCGTTGTCGAGGTGGACGGCGAGCACTCGCGGCCGCCCGTCCTGCCCTGCGGCCGTCGTCGGCACGAGGAGCACGAGCGCGGCGATCGCGACGAGAAGTCCCCGCAAAGAGCGGCTCCGCACCGGTGTAAGGATTCTATCAGCGGAGGGTTCTCCACCCTTGCCCGCGAAGGCAGCCACGGCCACCCTGACACGGCCTCCCCCATGCGCCGCGCAGCCCTCTCCCTCCTCGTCGCCGCGCCGCTCGCGGCCGCCTTTGCGCCGGCAGCCCTCGGGGCTCCCGCCATAGGTGCCGTCGAGATCGCCCCCGGGGCCGAAGCTCGCTCCGTCGAGGGCGACGCGACGGCGCGGCGTTTCACGCTCGTCGGGATCCACTGGCGCGGCCCGGGGAGCGTCCAGCTCCGGACGCGGTCGCTCGAAGGCCGGTGGAGCCGCTGGCGCCAGGCGGCGCCGGAGGCCGACGACGGGCCGGATCCAGGCTCGAGCGAGGCGGCTTCCCGCGCCGGATGGCGAATCGGGAGCCCGTGGTGGGTCGGTCCGTCCGACCGCCTCGAGACGCGCACGACCGGCCGCGTCTCGCGCGTGCGCGCCTACCTCGTCTGGAGCCCCGAGCTCGGTGTGCCGTACCGCGCTCCCGCGGCGACGTCCGCGCCTCCGATCGTCCCCAGGCTGTCGTGGGGAGCGAACGAATCGATCCGTCGCGGGCCTCCGACGTACGCCCCCGCGATCCGGTTCGCGGTCGTCCACCACACCGCGGGAAGGAACGACTACACCCGCGCGCAGGCCGCGGCGGTCGTCAAGGCGATCCAGCTCTACCACGTGCAGGGAAACGGCTGGAACGACATCGGCTACAACTTCCTCGTCGACCGCTTCGGAACGATCTACGAGGGGCGGTACGGGGGGATGGACCGCAACGTGGTCGGCGCCCACGCCCTGGGCTTCAACACCGGCTCCGTCGGGGTCGCGCTGCTCGGGACCTACGGTAGCGCTGCGCCGCCCAAGCCCGCCCAGGACGCCCTTGCGAAGCTTCTCGCCTGGAGGCTCGACCTTGCGCACGTCGATCCGGCGGCCCTCTCGACCGTGATCTCCGGAGGCAGCGAGCGCTACGCGAGGGGCATCCCCGTGCTCCTGCGGTCGGTCTCCGGCCACCGCGACACCGGCTTCACCGAGTGCCCCGGCGACCAGCTCTACGCGCGGCTCGGGGCGCTCGCAGCCGCGGCGAACGCGATCGGGCTGCCGAAGCTGTACGAGCCGCGGGTGGAGACGAGCGGACGCGTGACCCGCTTCCGGGGCCGGCTCTCGTCCTCGCTGGCGTGGGTCGTCGCGGTCACCGATGCGGACGGCGCCGAGGTGGCGCGCGGCACCGGAACCTCCGCGACGATCGACTGGAGCTGGAACGCGGCCTCGGCCACGCCCGGCAGGTATGCGTGGTCGATGAGCGCGGCCGGTGCCCGCCCCGCGACCGGCCCGCTGCGCGTCGGAGGCGCCGAGGCGCCCGCCATCGTCGACGTCGCGGCCGAGCCCGAGGCGATCACTCCGAACGGCGACGGCCAGGCGGACACGTCCACCGTGTCCTATCGGCTGACCGCCGCGATGAATCTGACGGTCACGGTGACGGACGCGATCGGGGGCGTCGTTGCGACCCTCGTCGACCGCGTGTGGACGCAGCCCGGGACGCACTCGGTCGTCGTCGACGGCACCGCGCTCCCCGACGGGAGCTACAGCGTCTTGCTCGCCGGGAGGACGGCGGCGGGCGTGGAGCTCGAGCAGTCGGTCCCGCTCGCGGTGAGTCGCACGCTCGGCCTCGTGGCCGTCTCGCCGGCCGTGTTCTCGCCCAACGGCGACGGTCGTCGCGACCTGCTGCGGGTGACCTTCTCGCTGACCGTCCCTGCCGACGTCCGCGTGCGCATCCTTCGCGACGGCCGCTGGGTCGCGACGCCACTCTCCTCGAGCTTCCTCCCGGGCAGACAGCGGCTCACCTGGGACGGCATGCGTGCGAGCGGACGTGTCCGCGACGGCGTCTACTCGGCGGTCGTCGAGGCCGAGGACGAGGCCTCCACGACGTCATTCGCGGTCCCGTTCGCATCGGATACGACTCCGCCCCGCGTCGAGTTCCTGTCCGGCCTGCCACTCCGGGTCCGCGTCAGCGAGCCTGCCGCGCTGACGATGCGCGTGAACGGGAGGACCGTGCGGCAGACGGTGTCGAGGGCCGGTGTGGTTCGCGTTCGCTGGCGAGGTGCGGTCACACGGGCGCAGGCCGTTGCCTGGGACGAGGCGGGCAATCGCGGCGCAGCGGTCTTCCGGGCTCCGCCGCCAAGGAGCGCGGGGTCGCGCGAGTAGACTCGCGCCGTGCAGCACACGCTCCCCGCGGCGCCGTTCGGCCAGGACGTGATCGAGTCGATCCTCCCGCACCGCGCGCCCTTCCTGCTCATCGACGAGGTCACGGAGCTCGACCCCGGACGCCGCGTGGCCGCGCGCCGAGACGTGCGCGCGGACGACTGGTGGTTTCCGGGCCACTTCCCGGAGCGGCCGGTGATGCCGGGCGTGCTCATCGTCGAGGCGATGGCGCAGGCGGGCGCCGTCGCGGTGCTGATCGAGGAAGAGAACCGGGGCAAGATTGCCTTCTTCGCCGGCATCGACGACTGTCGTTTCAAGCGCGTCGTCGAGCCCGGTGACACGCTGTCGCTCGTCTGCGAGATCGACACGGTGCGGGGGCCGATCGGCCGGGGCCGAGCGACCGCCCACGTGGGCGACGAGCTCGCCGCCCGCGGCACGCTGACCTTCGCGGTGGAGCGATGATCGGCGTCGCCGCAGGCACGCGGATCGGGATCACGGGTCTCGGCACGCACGTCCCCGAGCGGGTGCTGACGAACGCCGAGCTCGCGCAGATCGTCGACACCTCCGACGAGTGGATTCTCGAGCGCACCGGGATCCGCGAGCGGCGCATCGCCGCCCAGGACGAGGCCCTGACCGACATCGCCCTGCCCGCCGCCCGGGCGGCGCTCGACGAAGCGGGTGTGGATGCGGCCGACGTCGATCTCCTCATCTGCGCGACGGTGACGCCCGACATGATGTTCCCGACCTCCTCGGCGCTGCTCGCCGACGAGCTCGGGATGCCGAAGGCGGCGGCCTACGATCTCCTGGCGGGCTGCACCGGGTTCGTCTACGCGCTCGCGCAGGCGTACGCGATGCTCTCCGCCGGGCTCGCCGAGCGAGCCCTCGTCGTGGGGGGCGACGTCCTCTCGAAGATCCTGGACTGGCAGGACCGCTCCACGCTCGTCCTCTTCGGGGACGGTGCGGGCGCGGTCGTGCTCGAACCGGTCGACCACGGCGGGTTCCTCGGCTTCGAGCTCGGCGCCGATGGCGGCGGCGGCAAGAACCTCTGGCTGCCGGGATCCGGCTCGAGGCACTTCGACGACCCGGACGCCTTCGTGAAGATGAACGGCCGGGAGGTCTTCAAGTTCGCGACGCGGATCATGGTCTACTCGGCGGAGCAGATCCTGGCGGAGTGCGGCAAGACCGTCGAGGATGTCGACGTGTACATCCCGCACCAGGCGAACAAGCGGATCATCGACTACGCGGCCGGTAAGCTCGGGATCCCCCCGGAGAAGACCGTCGTGAACGTCGACCGCTACGGCAACACATCGTCCGGCTCGATCCCGCTCGCGCTCACCGACGCGCGGGTCGAAGGGCGCCTGCACGACGGCGCTCTGATCCTCATGACCGGGATGGGCGCGGGTCTCACCTGGGGCTCGGCGCTCATCGAATGGACGAACGGGAGGCCCTCATGAGCAAGGTCGCATTTTGCTTCCCCGGCCAGGGGTCCCTCGAGATGGGGATGGGGCGGGACATCGCGGAGGCGTTCCCGGTTGCGCGCGAGGTCTACCGTCTCGGGTCCGAGGCCTCGGGCCTCGACCTCGAGCGCCTGTGCTTCGAGACCCCGCTCGAGGAGCTCGTCGAGACCGAGGTCCAGCAGCCGGCGCTCGTCGCCACCAGCCTCGCCATCCTCGCAGCGATGCGCGAGCGCGGCCTCGAGGCCGACGTCGTCGTCGGGCACTCGGTCGGGGAGTTCGCCGCGCTGTCCGCCGCAGGCGTGCTCGGGCCGGCCGAGGCGATCGGGCTCGTCCGCGAGCGCGGGCTCGCGATGGCCGAGGCCGCACGTCAGCGTCCCGGTGCCATGGCGGCGATCCTCGGTCTCGCGGACGAGGAGGTCGAGAAGCTTTGCCGGCGGATCGTGGGCGTGTGGCCGGCGAACTACAACTGCCCCGGCCAGATCGTCGTCTCGGGCGAGCTCGACGCCGTTGAGGAGTGCTGCGCCGAGGCGGAGAGCCTCGGCGCCCGACGAGCCGTTCGGCTCAAGGTCTCCGGCGCGTTCCACAGCCCGCTCGTCGCCCGGGCGGCCGACCGGCTGCGGCCGGCGCTCGATCGCGTCCGCTTCGCGGAGCCGCTGGCGCCGTTCATGTCGACGGTGACGGCGAAGGTGGAGCCGGCACAGAAGCTCGCCGCGCTCCTCGTCGACCAGCTCACGGCGCCCGTTCGCTTCACGCAGGCCGCAACCGAGCTGATCAGGAGCGGAGCGACGACGTTCGTCGAGGTCGGGCCGGGGAACGTGCTCTCCGGACTCGTGAAGCGGATCGACCGCGGCGTCAAGACGATCTCGGTGAACGGGATCGAGAGCCTCGAGCGCGCTCAGGAAGCGCTCGCCAGGTGACCGCCGGCGACTTCTGCTCACTCGAGGGGAAGAACGCGCTCGTCACGGGCGCCTCGCGGGGGATCGGCAAGGCGATCGCGGTCGAGCTCGCGCGCGCAGGCGCGTCGGTCGTGCTCTCCTATCGCACCGGGGCGGACGAGGCCGCGGCGCTCGCGGACGAGATCGGCGCGCGCGCGGTCCAGGCCGACGTCTCCGACGCGGAGTCGGCCGGGGCGCTCGTCGAGGAGGCGGGAGACGTGGACGTGCTCGTCAACAACGCCGGGGTGACCCGGGACGGGCTGCTCGTGCGCATGTCCGACGAGGACTGGCGGACGGTGATCGACACGAACCTCGCGTCCTGCTTCTACACGTGCCGGGCCGCCGTTCGGGGGATGATGAAGAAGCGCTCGGGCTCGATCGTGAACATCTCCTCGATCGTCGGTCTCCACGGGAACTGGGGCCAGACGAACTACGCCGCCTCGAAGGCGGGGATCATCGGGTTCACGAAGGCGCTCGCCCGCGAGCTCGGCAGCCGCAACGTTCGCGCGAACGTCGTCGTGCCCGGCTACGTGAAGTCGCGGCTCACGGAGGTCCTGCCCGAGGACGCGACCGCGACGATGCTCGAGAACACGCCCCTCGGCCGGCTCGGGGACCCCGAGGACGTCGCCGGAGCGGTACGGTTCCTGTCTTCCGAGGACGCCGCGTTCGTGACCGGCGCCGTGCTCCTCGTCGACGGCGGGCTGGGGATGTGAACGACATGAGCGACGCGACACGGAACGGCAGGCGGCGGGTGGTCGTCAGCGGCATCGGGATGGTGACGCCGCTCGGCAACGACCCCGACACGACCTGGGACAACCTCCTCGCCGGCGAGTCCGGGGCGGGCCCGATCACGCAGTTCGACGCGAGCGGGTACCCGGTCACCTTCGCGTGCGAGCTCAAGGACTTCGATCCGACGCGGTGGATCGAGCGGAAGCAGGCGCGGCGCATGGACCGCTTCTCGCAGATGGCGCTGTCCGCCGCCCGCATGGCCGAGGCGGACAGCGACCTCTCGATCGCGGCCGAGCCCGACCGCGTCGGCGCCGCCGTTGCGACCGGGATCGGCGGCCTGGGCGCGTTCGAGAACTGCTTCGAGCTCCTGCTCGACCGCGGCCCGGATCGAGTGGGGCCGTTCGCGATCGTCCAGATCATCCCGAACATGGCTGCAGCATGGGTGTCGATGGAGCTCGGTACGCAGGGCCCGCTGACGACTCAGGCGACGGCCTGTGCCGCCTCGAACATGGCGATCGGGGACGGTCTCGACGCGATCCGCCTCGGCCGCGCGGACGTGATGCTCTGCGGCGGGACCGAGGCGCCGGTCACGCGGGTCGGGGTCGCCGGCTTCAACGCGATGCGCGCTCTCTCGCAGCGGAACGACGACCCGAAGGGCGGGTCGCGGCCGTTCGACGCGGAGCGTGACGGCTTCGTGATGGGGGAGGCCGGCGCCATGCTCGTGCTCGAAGAGCTCGAGCACGCTCGCGCGCGCGGCGCGAAGATCTACGCGGAGGTGCTCGGCTACGGCGTCTCCTCGGACGCGAAGCACGTGACCGAGCCCGACCCGTCCGGGTCGAACCCGGCTCGCGCGATGAGGATGGCGTTCGCCGACGCGGGGATCTCTCCCGACGAGGTCGGCTACGTCAACGCTCACGGCACCTCCACGCCGCTCGGCGATCCGGCGGAGACGCGCGTGCTGAAGCTCGCGCTGGGCGAGGAGAAGGCGCACGCGACGCCGGTGTCGTCGACGAAGGGCGCCACGGGTCACTGCCTCGGCGCGGCAGGGGCCGTGGAGGCGATCTTCACGATCCTCGCGCTCCAGCGCGGCATCCTCCCCCCGACGATCAACTACGAGGAGCCCGATCCCGAGTGCGACCTCGACTACGTCCCGAACGAAGCGAGGCCGCAGCAGGTCGAGATCGGCGTCTCGAACTCGTTCGGCTTCGGCGGTCACAACGCGTGCGTCGTGTTCCGCCGCTGGAACGGCGCCTCGTCCTAGACGTTCTACGCGACGTCCGGCGAGCGGCGCTCGAGCAGGATCGTGTCCCGCCACACACCGTCGTGGCGAGCGATCCGCTCGCGGCGCCCGACGACGCGGAAGCCGAGCCGCTCGTGGAGCGCCAGGCTGGCGGCGTTCTCGGGGAAGACGCTCGTCTGGATCGTCCACAACCCCGCGGCGTCCGCGCCCGCGACGAGCGACTCCATGAGCCGGTGCCCGACGCCCCGGCCACGATGCGCACGGTCGACGTAGACCGAGTGCTCGACGACCCCGGTGTAGCACGCCCGCGCCGAGGTCGGCGAGAGCGCCGCCCAGCCGACGACGCGGCCATCCTCGACGGCCACGAAACGGTGCCCGTGGAGCCTGCCCGCGTCGAACTCCTCCCATGAGGGCGTCCGCGTCTCGAACGTCGCATCGCCGGTCGCGATCCCGTCCGCGTAGATCACCTCGACTGCCGGCCAGTCCTCCGCCGTGAGCTTGCGGATCTCGACCACGCCGACAGACTAGGCTTGGCGCGTGGCCGAGCGCTGGGCGACCTTCGACTGCTACGGCACTCTCGTCGACTGGAACGGCGGCATCCACGCCGAGCTCGAGAGCCTCTTCGGCGTCGAGCGAGCCGACCGGCTGCTCGCTCGCTACTACGAGCTCGAGCCAGAGATCCAGGCGGCGAGCCCGGGGTCGTCGTACCGCGAGGTGCTGACCGTCGCGCTCGAGCGGCTCGCGGACGAGGCCGGGCTGACGCTCCCCGAGGGCGAGACGAGCGCGCTCGCGCGCTCGCTCCCGTCGTGGCCCGTGTTCGACGACGTTCGGCCGGCGCTCGCGGAGGCCCGAGGGCGTGGCTGGCGGCTCGCGATCCTGTCGAACACGGACCGGGACCTGATCGACGCCTCGATCGGCGCGATCGGCGTCCCGTTCGGCGCAGCGATCGTCGCGGGCGACATCGGCTCCTACAAGCCCGCCCGCCGCCACTGGGAGGTCTTCCGGGAGCACACGCGGTCCGAGCCCGCCAGCCACGTGCACGTCGCGCAGAGCCTCTACCACGACATCGGCACCGCGACCGAGCTCGGCATCCCGACGATCTGGATCAACCGACTCGCCGAGCCGGCCGATCCACGCCCCTCGCGAACGCTCTCGTCGCTGACCGGGCTCGCGGACGCGCTCGACGAGCTCGTCCCCGAGGCACGCTGACGTCCACGCTCCGGGCACGCTGCCCCGACTGCCGCACGTTCACCGCGGTCGCCCTCGATTCCGGCTACGAGTGCCATCGCTGCGGGCGCTCCTTCGCCGCCGGCCTCGTGCGCGTGCCGCGCGCTTGGGGCGGGGGCGGCGAGGCGATGGTGGAGGCCGCGCGCCTCGAGCTTCCGTATCCGGACACCGGGGCGATCGAGCGCGACACGCTCGACGAGCAGACCGCCGCGCTTGCAACTGCGCTTCCCGAGCGGCCGCTCGTCCTCGGAGGCTGCTGCTGCGCGCATGTCGGCGCCGTCCGCGGGCTCGCGGCGAGAAGCGGCCGGCTCGGCCTCGTCTGGCTCGACGCGCACGGCGACCTCAACACACCGGAGACGTCGCCGAGCGGGAACCTCTGGGGGATGCCGCTGCGCATGCTCCTCGACGGCGGCGCCGTCGCGCCGGAGGACGTCGCCCTCGTCGGTGCTCGCAACCTCGATCCGGGGGAGGTGGAGTACGTTGCGCGGGCCGGGATCGACGACTCGCTCGAGCGCGCGCTCGCGGGCGTGGACGCCGCCTACGTCGCGCTCGACGTCGACGTCCTCGACCCGGGCGAGGCCGCGATGTTCATGCCCGAGCCCGCGGGCCCCGGCGTCGCCGAGGTCGAGGCCGTCCTCCGCGCGGTCGTGGCCGCGACCGCCGTCGCCGGGATCGGGGTGACGGGGCTCCTCGCCGATCCGCGGAACGTCCCCGTCGTCACGCGTCTCCTCGCGTCGGCGGGGCTCTGACTCGCAGCCATCTAGGATCCAGCGCATGTCATCGGGGCAGGGTCGCGTGGACGTCGAGATCGAGAGCAAGCGCGCCGAGGACGCCCCGGCCGGCAAGAGCCATCCCGAACACGTGCCCGCGCTGCGGATCGCACTACCGCGACGACGAGCTCGCGACGAGCCTGCGCGTCTGCCCGCAGTGCGGCCACCACTTCCCCGTCGGCGCCCGGGACCGCATCGCACAGCTCGTCGACGCCGGGTCGTTCGGGGAGGAGGACGCAGAGCTTCGCTCGGCGGACCCGCTCGGCTTCTTCGACCTGCGCCCGTACACCGAGCGGCTCGTGGAGGCCGAGATGGAGACCGGGCTCGGGGACGCGATCGTCTGCGGTCGCGCGACGGTCGAGGCCGAGGAGTGCCGTCTCGCGGTCATGGACTTCGCGTTCATGGGGGGCTCGATGGGGAGCGTGGTCGGAGAGAAGTTCGCCCGGGCGTGCGAGAGCGCGGGCGCGGGCGGCGTGCCGCTCGTCTCCGTCTCCGCCTCGGGCGGCGCGCGCATGCAGGAGGGGATCCTCGCGCTCATGCAGCTCCCGAAGACGATCTGCGCGATCGAGGAGCTACACGAATCGGGGGGTGCGCTCTTCTCCGTGCTGACGCACCCGACGACCGGCGGCGTCCTCGCGAGCTATGCGAGCCTCGGGGACGTCGTCCTCGCGGAGCCCGGCGCGCTGATGTCGTTCGCGGGCCCGCGCGTCGTCGCCCAGACGACGCGGGAGAAGCTTCCCGACGACTTCGGGCTCGCCGAGTCGAACTACCGCTTCGGCCACCTGGACGCGATCGTCCCGCGGAGCGAGCTGCGGCCGACGCTGTCCCGCCTCCTCCGGCTGTTCCGGAAGGGCGAGTAGGTGCCGAGCGAGGCCGAGATCCGCCTGCGGGAGCGGCTGAGCAAGCTCGGCGGCATGAAGCTCCTGCGGGGGGCGAAGCTGAGCGGCGAGCTCGAGCGCCTGCAGGGCCAGCTCGACCGGCTCCGCCAGGAGCCGACCGTCGAGGACATCTGGCGCTCCGTCGAGCTCGCGCGTCACCAGGACCGCCCGTACACGCTCGACTACGTGGAGCGGATCCTCGACGACTGGTTCGAGCTGCACGGCGACCGCGGCCGCGCCGACGACCCGGCGCTCGTTACCGGGGTCGGCCAAGCTCGACGGGCGCACCGTCGTCCTCGTCGGCCACCAGAAGGGGCGCGACCTCAAGGAGCGCACGAAGCGCAACTTCGGAATGGCCTATCCGGAGGGCTACCGCAAGGCGATGCGGGCGATGGCGCTCGCCGACCGGCACGGGTTCCCGCTCGTCACGATGGTGGACACCCCCGGCGCGTATCCCGGAGTGGCGGCCGAGCAGCACGGGCAGGGAGGCGCGATCGCGCGCTCGCAGGCGGCGATGGCGCGACTCTCGGTGCCGACCGTCGCCTGCGTGATCGGTGAGGGGGGCTCCGGGGGCGCCGTCGCGATCGCCGTGGCCGACCGCGTGCTCATGCAGGAAAACGCGATCTACTCGGTGATCTCGCCCGAGGGCTGCGCAGCGATCCTCTGGCGGGACGCGGGCGAGGCGCGCAAGGCGGCTGCCGCATTCAAGCCGGACGCCGCGCACTGCCTGGAGCTGGGAGTGGTCGACGCCGTCGTCCCGGAGCCCGAGGGCGGGGCACACACGGACCCCGACGGCGCTGCGCTGATGCTCCGCGAGGGCATTCTCGCCGCGCTCGAGGGTGTCGAGTCCCTCGATCCGGAGCGCCGCAGGCGCGAGCGTCGTGCCAAGTACCGCGTCATGGGCATCCTGGCCACGACCTAGGTCTAGGTCCGGCTTTCCACAGGTTCCACAGGCTTATCCCCGGGCCGGAAACGCGGTCTGAGCAGGGAAAACGTCGAATCTGCGTGCAGTTGGTGAAGAAACCGTTGCGCTTCAGGCGACAATCCACAGGACGTGGCCCTCGACGAGTATCGGCGGAAACGCCGGCCCGGGAAGACGCCCGAGCCTTTCGGCCAGGGTGCCGACTCCGGCGACCGGCCGCGCTTCGTCGTGCAGCGGCACGACGCGCGTCGCCTCCACTACGACTTCCGCCTCGAGCGGGGCGGTGCGCTCGCCGAGCTGGGCGGTCCCGAAGGGCATCCCGCTCCGTCGCGGCGAGCGTCACCTCGCAGTGCACGTCGAGGACCACCCGCTCGAGTACGGCGACTTCGAGGGGACGATCCCCGCGGGCGAGTACGGTGCCGGGACGGTCGAGATCTGGGACCGCGGCACGTACGAGCTCCTCGAGGAGAAGCGCAACGGCGGGCTGACCGTCCGCCTCCACGGCGACCGCCTGGACGGGACGTGGACGCTCGTCCCGGCGAGGCTCGACGGGGACGAGAAGAACTGGCTCCTCCTGCGCAAGGACGGCGCCGAGGCTGCGGCGGCCCGCTACTGGCCCATGCTCTCCACGTCCTCCGACGCTCTCCCGCGAGGCGACGACTGGGTCTACGAGCCGAAGTGGGACGGATTCCGGGCGATCGTCACCGTCTCGGGCGGCGAGGCGCTCCTGACGAGCCGGAACGGGAACGACCTCACCGGCCGCTTCCCGGAGGCCGCCCGTGCGGTCGAGCGCGGCGTGCGCGCGCCGGACGCAGTCCTCGACGGCGAGATCTGCGCGCTCGACGAGCAGGGACGGTCCCGCTTCTCGCTCCTCCAGAACGGGAGCGGGACGCTCGTCATCGTCCTGTTCGACCTCCTCGAGCTCGACTCGGAGCCGCTCGTCGACCTGCCACTCGAGGACCGGCGGTCGCGGCTCGAGCAGGTCGTGGAGCCCGGCGCCGGCGCCGTGGTCGTCTCTCCCCGCTTCGAGGACGGGCAGGCGCTGCTCGAGGCCGCGCGGGTGCAGGGGCTCGAGGGCGTCGTCGCCAAGCGCGTCGGCTCGCAGTACCAGCCGGGCCGCCGCAGCCCGGACTGGCGGAAGGTGAAGGTGCGGCAGGGTCAGGAAGTCGTCATCGCCGGGTACACGAAGGGCCAGGGTCGCCGCTCCGGGAGCTTCGGCGCCCTCGTCGTCGGCGTGCGCGAAGCCGGCAACCTGCGCTGGGCGGGCAACGTCGGCACCGGGTTCAGCGAGCCCGAGATCGAGCGGCTGCTGGGACTCCTCGCGCCCCTCCGGCGGGAGACGTCTCCGTTCGCGGAGGTCCCGAAGATGCCGCGCGTCCGCCGGGGCGACGTCGTCTGGGTCGAGCCGCAGCTCGTGGCACAGGTGGAGTTCGTCGAGTGGACGCGCGAGGGCCGCCTGCGCGCGCCCGTGTACGCGGGGCTCCGCGACGACAAGCAGGCTTCCGAGGTGCGCAAGGAGCGTGCACCGCTTCCGCCGGTGCTCCGGAAGGGCCGCCGCGAGCTCCGGCTGAGCAACCTCGACAAGCCGTTCTGGCCCGACGAGGGGATCACGAAGGGCGATCTCGTCTCCTACTACCGGGACGTCGCGGACGTGCTCGTGCCGCACCTCAAGGGGCGGCCGTTCACGATGAAGCGCTACCCGGACGGCTGGCGGGGCAAGCACTTCTTCCAGAAGCAGTCGCCGTCGCACATGCCAGCGTGGATCAAGCGCGTTCCGCTCCCGGCGTCCACCCGGGAGGGTGAGCAGAAGGTGATCGACTACGCGCTCGTCGACGACGAGCTCGCGCTCTTGTGGATGGTGAACATGGGCTGCATCGACATGCACGTGTGGTCGTCGCGCGTGGACCGACCGGAGCGACCCGACTGGGTCATGTTCGACCTCGATCCGTCCGAGGACGCCGACTTCGGCGATGTCGTGACGGTGGCGCGGCTCGTGAGGGACACGCTCGAGCTGCTCGAGCTCGAGGGGTTCCCGAAGACGTCGGGGTCGCGAGGGATGCACGTTCTCGTGCCGGTCGCGCGGCGCCACACGTTCGGCGAGGCGCGCGAGTTCGCGTCGATCGTCGCGGGCGCGCTCGCCCGCGCGCACCCGGGGCTCGTGACCACCGAGTGGGCAAGGGCCAAACGCCGCGGCGTGCTCGTCGACGCGAACCAGAACCGCCCCGGCGCGACGAACGCGTCGGTCTACTCGGTCCGGCCGCGCGAGGGAGCACCTGTCTCCACGCCGCTCCGCTGGGACGAGGTCCACGAGGGCCTCGACCCGGCGGCGTTCACGATGGACGCCGTGCTCGACCGGGTGGCGCGCGACGGCGACCTGTTCGCCGGCGTCCTCTCGGGGAAGCAGTCGCTCGCCCAGGCGCTGAAGCGGCTCCGCTAGCCGTCGCCCGGGCGGCGGGGGTGGCCGAGAACGGAGAGCTCGACGACGTCGCGGCGGAAGAAGAGCGCCACCGTCCAGTCGAGGACGACCCGCAGCTTCCGGGAGACGAGCGGGAGCTGGTACAGGTGGTACGTCCGTGCGACGAACCAGCCGAGGAAGCCGCGGAGGCGAAGCCCGGGGATCTCGGCGATGCCCTTGTGCCGGCCGAGCGTCGCGACCTGGCCGAGCATGCGGTACCCGTACGGCTTCGGCGGGCCGGTGAGGTTCTTCGCGAGCCGCCGGGCTTGGCGCAGCGCGTGCTGGCAGGTCGGAGGATCGAAGACGCCGGGCGTCTTCGTGTTCGGCACGGCGGCGCAGTCGCCGAGCGACCACACGGCGTCACGTCCCGATACGCGCAGGGTCTCGTCGACGACGACGCGTCCCCGTTCGTCGAGGGGCAGTCCGAGCTCCGCGAGGAGCGGGCTCGGACGGACGCCCGCGCTCCAGACGAGCGTCCGCGCGGGGACGTGCGTGCCGTCGGACAGCACCGCGACCCGGCCGTCGTAGGAGTCGAGCGTCGTCGACACGTGGATCTCGACTCCGCGTCGCTCGAGATGGCGCGCGGCGTACTCGCCGAGCCGGCGTGGGATCTCCGGAAGGATCTTCGGCGCCGCGTCGACGAGCACCCAGCGCTGGGGGACACCGCGGAGTGCGGGGTAGAGGCGGAGCGCGTCGTGAGCGAGGTCGTTCAGCTCGCCGAGCGCCTCGACGCCGGCATACCCGGCCCCGACGAAGACGAACCCGAGCTCGCCCACCGCGGCCGGGTCGATCGCCGCACGCTCGAGCTGCTGGAGGAGGCGGTTGCGGAGCGAGATCGCGTCCGCGAGGTCCTTGAAGCCGAGGCCGTGCTCCACGAGGCCGGGGATCGGCAGCGAGCGCGTGACCGCGCCGAGCGCGATGACGAGGCGCTCGTACGCGAGCTCGAGCGTCCCGGCGAGGGTGTCGGCGAGGACGACCCGCCGCTGCTCGTCGAGTGCCACCGCCCGCCCGAGCACGAGCTCCGCGTGCGGGCACATCTGGCGGATCGGGACGACCACGTGGCGCGGCTCCAACGTTCCGGCGCCGGCCTCGGGGAGGAGCGGCGTGTACGTCATGTAGTTGTCCGGGGACACGACGGTGGCGCCGAGCTTGCCGAGGAAGCGGGCGACGTAGCTGCCCGCGAACCCACCGCCGAGCACGAGCGTCCCTCCGTGTGCCTCGCGCCGGTCCACTCCGTCATGCTTACCGACCGTGGCCGTCCAGGTGTCGGTGATCGGGAGCGGCGCGGAGTGGGACGGCGCCGCCGAGGAGGTCGGAAGGCTGCTCGCCGAGCGCGGCTGCACCGTGGTCACCGGCGGCCTCGGCGAGGTGATGTCCGCCGCGCACCGCGGAGCGAAGGGCGCGGGAGGGACGACGATCGCGATCCTGCCCGGCGAGCATCGCGAGGATGCCAACCGCTGGGCCGACCACGTCGTCGTCACGGGGATCGGCCACGCGCGCAACCTCGCGGTCGCCGCGTCCGGCGACGCCGTCGTCGCGGTAGGCGGGAGCTACGGGACACTCGCCGAGATCGCGTTCGCGCTTCGCCTCGGACGGCGCGTCGTCGCGCTCGCAGGGGCACCTACGACCGACGGCGTCGAGGTCGCGTCGAGCCCCGCCGAAGCGGTCGAGCTGGCCCTACGAGACCTCGCGTAGCCGGCCCTCGAGGTACCGGCGCTCGGCGTCGTTCGCCGTCAGCTCGAGCGACCGCCGGTACGCGTCTGCGGCTTCCTCGCGACGATCGAGGCGGCGGAGGAGATCCGCACGGGCGGCGTGCAGCAGGTGGTAGTCGCCGAGACCCTCGAGCTCGTCGACGAGCGCGAGGCCAACGTCGACCCGGCCCGAGAGCGCGATCGCGACCGCACGGTTGAGCCGCACCACCGGAGAGGGATCGAGCTCGACCAGGCGGTCGTAGAGGGTTGCGATCTCCGCCCACGGGCGGCCCTCGACGTGCGCCGCCGCGATCGCCGCCTGGAGCTGGTACGGGCCCGGTCTCCGGAGCGAGACCGCGCGCTCGAGGACGCGCAGGCCCTCTCCGATCCTCCCCTCGTCCCAGAGCGCGCGATCCTGGTCCTCGAGGAGCACGAGCTCGCCGGAGGGGCCGATGCGGGCGAGGCGCCTCGAGTCCTGGAGCAGCATCAGCGCGAGCAGGCCGAGCGCCTCCGGCTCGTCGGGCATCAGGACGGCGAGCAGCTTGCCGAGCCGGATCGCCTCGTCGCAGAGATCGCCGCGGACGTGCTCGCGTCCCGAGCTGGCCGCGTAGCCCTCGTTGAAGACGAGGTAGAGCACCGCGAGCACGGACCGGAGCCGTTCCGGGAGGAGATGGTCGGGCGGAACGCGGAACGGGATGCCCGCGCCGCGGATCCTGCGCTTCGCGCGCACGAGCCGCTGTGCCATCGTCGACTCGGAGACGAGGAACGCGTGGGCGATCTCCGCCGTCGCGAGCCCCCCGACCTCGCGCAGGGTCAGCGCGATCCGGCTCTCCGCCGCGAGGGCCGGATGGCAGCAGGTGAAGACGAGGGCCAGTCGCTCGTCCGGGATCGCGGTCACGTCGTCCTCGTCCGCCGGAAGCTCCTCGAGCCGCGCGAGCAGCTCGGCCTTCTGGCGGAACACGCGCTCGCGGCGGATCCGGTCGATCGCCCGGTTGCGCGCCGTCGTGACGATCCACGCGCCGGGGTTGCGGGGGGTCCCGTCGCGGGGCCAGCGCTCGAGTGCCGTCGCGAACGCGTCCTGCACCGCGTCCTCGGCGAGCTCGAGGTCGCCGAGGACGCGTGCGAGGATCGCGACCGCATGTCCCCACTCCTCGCGGAAGGCCTGCTCGACCGTCACTCCACCAGGGGGCGGATCTCCACCGAGCCGTGCCTCGCCGTCGGTATGAGCGCGGCGAGCCGGATGGCCTCGTCGAGGTCGGGAAGCTCGATCAGGAATACGCCGCCGACGATCTCCTTCGTCTCCGCGAACGGGCCGTCGGTGACGATCCGCTCGCCGTCGCGCACCTGCACGACCCTCGCGGTCCTGCGCCCGTCGAGCTCGTGGCCCGAGACTCCGGGTCCACCTTCGCGAGCTCCTCGAAGAGCGAGATCCACTGCGGCATCTCCTCCGCGCGGAGCGCAGCCTTCTCCTCGGCCGGGAGGTCGACCCAGGCCGAGTCGTCGCCGTAGATGAGCAGTGCGTACTTCACAGCTGCACCTCCGCGGGGTCGACGTACACCGGGCGGACCTCGACGGAGCCATGCTCGGCACCGGGGATCTTCGCCGCGTACGCGAGGGCCTCGTCGAGGACCCGCACTCGAGCACGAAGAAGCCGCCGAGCGCCTCCTTCACCTCCGCGTACGGGCCGTCCGTGACGAGCGTCTCCTCGTCGCGCACGCGTACCGTGGTCGCGTCCCGCGTCGGCGCGAGCTCGTCGCCGCCTGCGAGCACGCCTGCTGCGCCGGCCTCGTCCGCGAACGCGCGGTACTTCGCGTACGCCGCCTCCCGGTCAGCATCCGAGAACGTCTCCCAGACGCTTTCGTCCGCGTAGATCAGGGCCATGAACTTCACACCCTCCTCCTTTCGTGGGCCTCACCGTGACGACGAGCGGCAAGACCCGAGATCGACACGGCCGCGCCTCAGGTTGCCAGCATCCGCCCGAGTAGCGTGCGCGCGCCGGCCTTGTCGAGAGGCTCGTTGAGGTTGCCGCATTTCGGGCTCTGGACGCAGGACGGGCACCCGCTCACGCACGGGCAGCGCCGGAGGAGGTTCGCCGTGTCCTCGACCCAGCCCTCGAAACGGTCGAAGCCGCGCGCGGTGATGCCGACCCCACCGGCGTGCCCGTCGTAGACGAAGATCGTCGGGCGGCCCGTCTGGTAGTGGACGTTCGTCGAGAGGCCGCCGATATCCCAGCGATCGCACATGGCCCAGAGCGGGAGGAGGGCGATCAGCGTGTGCTCGGCTGCGTGGAGGGTCCCGAGGAGCGTCGGCATGCCGTCGAGGTCCTCGAGGTGCGCCGGCTCCGGCGAGAACCAGATGGCCTCCGTCTCGAACGTCGTCTCCGGCATGAGCAGCGGGACGACGTCGATCGTCGAGCCGTCGCGCACGGCCTTCTTCGCGTACCCGACGACCTGCTCGGACACCGAGACGTGGCCGAAGTGGAGGTCGACGCCGAGGCGGCCCTCTACCCGGTCAGCCTCCTCGATCGTGGTCTCGGTCTCCTTCTTCACCTGCGTGTACCAGTCGACGCTCGCGGCCGAGACGAGCGCGACGCGGGCGGTGAGGTCGAGCTCGTCGACGAGGTACTGCTCGCCGAGGTGGAGATACACGGCGCCCTGGTGGACGGTCGAGTACGCGCGGTCTCGCTCGACGATCCCGAGGAGCGAGCCCGACTCACGCTCGACGACGGTGAAGGAGTCGACGTCGCCCGAGCGGAGCGAGATTCGCGCTGCGGGATAGTCGCGGCCCTTCCACACGAACCCGGCCGACATGTGCTCGAGCTCGGGGAGCTCGGCCGCCCGACGCAGCGCCTCCGGCCCGAGCGTGTCCGCGTCGTCCGCGCCGAGCGGCGCCTCGAACGCCGCCGCGAGCACGTGCGGGTCGAGGATCCGCGGATTGGTGTGGTCGAGGATCGCGGCCTCGACCCTTCGGGACAGGAGCGCCTCGGGCTCCCGCGCGAAGAACTGGTCGAGCGCGTCCTCGCTTGCGACGAGCACCGCGAGGCCGCGCCCGCGGCGTCCCGCCCGGCCCCACTGCTGGCGCAGCGAGGCGACGGTACCGGGGAAGCCGACGGAGAGCGCGCAGTCGAGGAGGCCGATGTCGATCCCGAGCTCGAGGGCGTCCGTCGCCGTGACACCGAGGAGCTCTCCCTCGACGAGCCGCCGCTCGATCTCGCGGCGCTGCGCGGGCGTGTACCCGGCCCGGTAGGGCGCGAGGCGCGCCGCGGTCGCGGTGTCGACGCGCTCGACCGTGAAGCGGTGGATCAGCTCCGCTGCCTTGCGGCTCTTCGCGAAGCAGATCGTCCGGAGCCCCCGCATGGTGAGCTGAGAGAGGAGCCGCGAGGCCTCGCCGAGCGGGCTCGCGCGCAGGCCGAGCTCCGGGTCGAGCAACGGCGGGTTCCAGACGACGACCTCGCGCTCGGCCTTCGGGGACGCGTCCCGCTCGACGACGGTCGCAGGCTCGCCGGTGAGTGCGAGCGCAAGCTCCCCGGCGTTCGCGATCGTCGCCGAGGTCAGGACGAACCGCGGGTCGGCGTCGTAGACGCGCGCGAGGCGCCTCAGCCGTCGCAGCACGTTCGCGACGTGCGAGCCGAAGACGCCGCGGTAGACGTGCGCCTCGTCGACGACGACGTAGCGGAGGTTGTGCAGCACGTCGCCCCAGCGGTCGTGGTGCGGGAGGATGCCGAGGTGGAGCATGTCGGGGTTCGTGAGGACCAGGTTCGACCACTTGCGGACCTGCCAGCGCGTCTCGGGCGGCGTGTCGCCGTCGTAGATCGCGGGCTTCAGGCCTTTCAGCCGAAGCTCCGAGAGCGCGCGCGCCTGGTCCTGCGCGAGCGCCTTCGTCGGGTAGAGGTAGAGCGCGCGCGTCTTCGGCTCGCGCGCGATCGCGTCGAGCACCGGCAGGTTGAAGGCGAGCGACTTCCCCGACGCCGTTCCCGTGGTGACGACGACGTTCTCGCCTCGCCGCGCCGCTTCCCACGCCTCGGCCTGGTGGCGGTAGAGCGAGGTGATCCCGGCGCCGAGGAGGGCGGAGGCGACCCTGGGGTCGAGGTCGTCCGGCAGCGGCTCGCTTCGCGCCGCGCGCGCGGGCTCGAGCCCGTGGTGCGCGACCTCCTCCTCGCCGAGGAGGTCGGCCCAGCCGGCCGCGACGTCGGTCACCATGCGCTCCAGTGTCGCAGCGGTCGGCGGTCAGACGTCCTCGAGCGGGAGCTGGCGCCTCCGCGCGAACTCCTCGGCTTCTTCCCAGCTCAGCCAGAGACCGGGATCCTCGAGCGTCTCGTCGGGGTCGTTCGCGTTCGCGATCCAGACGGGTCCGTAGTCGGTGTCGTCCACCTGCTCCTTGGTCTTCCAGAAGACGATTCGGTCGCCTCCGACCTCCGGGTCCACCTCGGTGTCCATTTCGCGCGGTGGGTCTTGCCGGCCGCGACGGCGGAACCAGCTCACCAGGCGACCTTAGACGAGGTGCTCCAGCAAGCGGTCGTACCGCTCGCGGGAGCGTGCGCCGTAGACCGTCTCGCGCGCCTCGCCTCCCGAGAAGAGGATCACCGTCGGAAGCGCGAGGACTCCGTAGCGGCTCGGCACCTCGAGATTCGTGTCGACGTCGATCCGCACGAGGCGCACCCGACCCTCGTGCTCCGACGCGATCGCCCGCAGGTGCGGCTCGATCGCGTCGCACGGCCTGCACCACGGCGCCCAGAAGTCCACGAGGACGGGCACGGGGGACGCGAGCACCTCGTCCGCGAACGTCTCGTCGGTCACCTCGTCCATCACAGGCGCCCCGTCAGTGCGCGCCACCGAAGCACGGGCACCTTGAGCATCGCCTCGGCGACGATCGAGCCGGTCATCTTCGAGTCGCCCACCCGCCGGTCGACGAAGCGGATCGGGATCTCGCGCACCCGCAACCCCGCGCGGAGCACACGGTACGTCGTCTCGATCTGGAACCCGTAGCCACGCGCCGAGACGGCGTCGAGGTCGATCGTCTCGAGCGTCGTCCGGCGGAAGCACTTGAACCCTCCCGTGAGATCGTGCACGGCCACGCCGAGGATCACCTGCGCGTAGAGGCTGCCGCCGCGGGAGACGATCCTCCGGAGGAGGCCCCAGTTCTCGGTGCCGCCGCCCGCCGTGTAGCGCGAGCCGAGCACGAGGTCCGCCTCGTCCGCGGCTGCGATCAGCCTCGGGACGTCCTTCGGGTCGTGCGAGAAATCGCAGTCCATCTCGAGGACGAGCTCGGCGCCGTCCGCGAGCGCCCGCCGGAAGCCCGCGACGTACGCAGGACCGATCCCTTCCTTGCTCTCGCGGTGGAGGACCGCGACCCACGGGAGCTCTGCGGCCAGCCGGTCGGCGATTTCTCCGGTGCCGTCCGGCGAGCCGTCGTCGACGACGAGCACGCGGTCACTCGTCGTGTCGAGCACCTCGCCGAGCGCTCGCACCATCGGCTCGAGGTTCTCGCGCTCGTTGTAGGTGGGCAGGCAGACGACCGCTCGAGGCATCGCCGTATCATCGCCGGATGGCCAGGACGCTGCCCCGGAACGGAGAGCTCGCGGACCAGCTCGACCTGCTAGCGGACATCTCGGAGATCCTCGGCGAGGAGTCGTTCCGGGTGATCGCGTACCGCCGCGCGGCGACGCGGATCCGGGAGACGCCGAGTCCGGTCGCCGAGCTCGCCCTCGCCGGCCGCGCCACCGACCTGCCCGGGATCGGGAAGACGATCGAGCAGAAGGTCGTCGAGGTCGTCGAGGACGGCGAGATGCACGCGCTCGCGAAGCGGCGGCAGCAGGTGCCGGCCGGCGTGGTCGAGTTCCTGCGCCTTCCCGGGGTCGGCCCGAAGACGGCGGCGAGGATCTGGACCGAGCTCGGCGTGACGACGCTCGACGGCCTCCAGGCGGCGGCGGAGGACGGGCGGCTCCGCGAGCTCTCCGGGCTCGGAGCGCGGAGCGAGGAGAAGATCCTCGCGGCGCTCGCCGCCGGCGCCGGGAAGAAGAAGCCGGCCGAGGACAGGGGGCTCCTCGGCGTCGCTCTGCCGGCGGTGCACCGAGTCGTGGACGAGCTGGGCGCGCACCCCGCCGCGATCGCGGTCTCCGAGGCGGGCAGCGTCCGCAGACGCAAGGCGACCGTCCGCGATCTCGACTTCATCGCGACCTCGGCCGACCCACCGGCCCTGATCGCCGCCTTCTGCGACGCCGACTGGGTCTCGGAGGTCGTCGCCCGCGGCGACACGAAGGCGACGGTCGTCGGTCATCAGGGGCTCCGCTTCGACCTTCGGGTCGTGCCGCCGGAGTGCTTCGGCAACGTGCTCCAGCACTTCACGGGGTCGAAGGACCACAACGTCGCGCTGCGCGAGGACGCACAGCGCCGCGGCCTCTCCATCTCGGAGTACGGGGTCACGACCGTCGAGACCGACGAGGTCGTGACGCACGCGACCGAGGAGGAGCTGTACGAGTACCTCGGCTACGCCTTCGTCCCGCCCGAGCTCCGGGAGGCGGACGGAGAGCTTGCGGCAGCGCGGGAGCGAGGCCTGCCGCCGCTCGTGGAGCTCTCCGACCTGCGCGGAGAGCTCCACTGCCACTCGACCTGGTCCTCCGACGCGAAGGGCTCGATCGAGGAGATGGCGACGACGGCAAAGGCGCGGGGCTACCGCTACCTCTGCATCACCGACCATTCCCACTACCTCCGGGGCGGGCGCCTCGAGGCCCAGCGCAAGGAGATCGATGGGGTCAACGCGCGCCTGAAGTCTTTCCGCGTGCTGCAGGGCATCGAGGTCAACATCCGCGCCGACGGCACGCTCGACGTCGAGGACGACGTCCTCGCTGGGCTCGACTGGGTCGTCGCGTCGCTGCACACGGCATTCGACCGGGACCCGACGGAGCGAATCCTCGCCGCGATCGACAACCCGCACGTCGACTGCATCGGCCACCTGACCGGCCGGCGCCTCCTGAAGCGCGACGGCGCCTCCGTCGAGGTCGAGCGTGTGGTGGCGCGCGCGGTCGAGACGGGGACGGCGCTGGAGATCAACTCGCAGCCGGACCGGCTGGACCTGCGCGACACGCACGCCCGGCTCGCGGGGGACGCCGGCGTGCTCGTGCCGGTCACGACCGACGCGCACTCGACCGGTGCGCTCGGCTATGCGGAGCTCGGGATCGCGCAGGCGCGGCGAGCCTGGCTGACGAAGGAGCAGATCCTGAACACCCGTCCGTGGGGCGAGATCGAGCGCTGGACCAAGCGCACGTGAGCACGTTCCGCGAGGACGGCGCGCTCGCCCTCGAATGGGTCGCCTCGTACCTCGAGAGCGTCGGGGAGCGACCTGTCCTCGCTCGTGTCGACCCCGGTGCGATCGCGGCCGCGCTCCCGGCGGAGCCCCCGGACGAGCCGGAGCCCTTTTCCGCGGTCCTGGCCGATCTCGACACCGTCCTCCTGCCCGGGGTCACGCACTGGCAGAGCCCGCGCTTCTTCGCGTACTTCGCGACCACCGGATCCGAGCCCGGGGTCCTGGCCGAGCTCCTCGTCGCCGGCCTCAACCAGGTCGGCATCCTCTGGCGCACCTCTCCCGCGCTGCAGGAGCTGGAGGAGGTGACGCTCGACTGGCTCCGGCAGCTGCTCGGACTTCCGGAGGAGTTCCGCGGCCACCTCGAGGACACGGCCTCCACCGGCGTACTCTCGGCACTCGCCGTCGCGCGCGCCCGGCGACCCGACCGGCGCGTCGTCGTCTGCTCGGAGCATGCGCACTCGGCCGCGGACAAGGCTGCGAGGCTCCTCGAGCTCGAGCTCCGCAAGGCGCCGGTCGACGACGAGTTCCGGCTGCGACCCGAGCGGCTCGAGCTCGACGACGCCTGCGCCGTCGTCGCCACGATCGGGACGACCGGGGCGGCGGCGGTCGACCCGGTGCCCGCGATCGCCGACGCGTGCGCGGCCTCGGGGGCGTGGCTGCACGTGGATGCGGCGTACGCAGGGTCGGCCGCCGTCTGCCCGGAGCTGCGCCGGCACTTCTCGGGCTGGGAGCAGGCGGACTCGGTCGGCGTCAACCCGCACAAGTGGCTCGGCGTCCCGATGGACTGCTCCGCGCTGTGGACGCGGCGGCCCGACGAGTTCCGTGCGGCCTTCAGCCTCGTGCCCGAGTTCCTGCGCTCGCCCGACGACGCGGTCAACCTGAGCGAGGTATCGATCCCGCTCGGCCGGCGCTTCCGCGCGTTGAAGTTGTGGGCGGTGCTGCGTTGCTTCGGGCGGAGCGGGCTCCAGGAGCGGATCCGCGAGCACCTCCGGCTCGCCGCGCTGTTCGAGGGCTGGGTGCGCGACGAGCCCGGCTGGGACGTCGTCGCCCCGCGTCACTTCTCGCTCGTCTGCTTCCGACGCGAGGGCTCGGACGAGGACAACGAGCGCCTGCTCGAGCGCGTGAACGCGTCGGGCGAGGTGTTCCTCTCCCACGCGCGCCTCGCCGACCGCTTCGCGTTGCGCCTCGCAGTGGGCAACTTCCGGACGACGGAGGACGACGTGCGGCTTGCGTGGGACGTGCTGCGTCGCGAGGCTTCGGCCTGATGCCCGAGCGCGTGGAGTCGGTCGTCGTCGGCGCCGGGCAGGCAGGGCTCGCCGTGAGCCACTTTCTCGCGGCGCGGGACCGGGAGCACGTCGTGCTGGAGCGCGGACGTGTCGGAGAGACCTGGCGGAGCGCGCGTTGGGACGGCTTCTTCCTGAACACTCCGAGGTGGACGCAGCAGCTGCCGGGATTCGAGTACGCGGGCGACGACCCCGACGGCTTCTCGTCGCTCGACGAGATGATCGAGTACGTCGGGGGGTACGCCCGCTCGTTCCGCTCGCCGGTACGGGAGGGCGTGACCGTGACGGCGCTCCGAGCGCGAGACGGCCGCTACGCCCTCGAGACCTCGGCCGGGGACATCGAGGCGGACAACGTCGTCCTCGCGACGGGAGCGTTCCAGCGGCCGACGCCCGCCGCGCCGGGGGCGGAGTCGGCGCCGGGCGTCCTCCAGCTGCACACGAGCGCCTACCGACGCCCGGACCAGCTCCCCGCGGGCGGCGTGCTGATCGTCGGGAGCGGCCAGTCGGGGTGCCAGATCGCGGACGAGCTGCTCGACGCGGGGCGAGACGTGTACCTCGCGGGGGGCCGCTGTCCGTGGCTTCCCCGTCGCTACCGGGGCCGCGACATCGTGCGCTGGCTCCTCGTGACGGGCGTCCTGGATCAGACCGTCGCCGACCTGCCCTCCCCGAGCGCGAGGCTCGCGTGCAACCCGCCCGTGTCCGGGAACGACGGCGGGCACGACTGCCATCCGCGCTGGCTCGCCTCGCGCGGCGCGCACCTCACCGGGCGCGTCGCCCGGATCGACGGCTCGAGGGTGTCGTTCGCTCCCGGGCTCGAGGAGAGCCTCGCGTTCGGCGACGCGTTCGTCGCCGAGCTCGAGCAGACGATCGACGAGCACATCGCGGCCGAGCGCCTCGACGTCCCCGCGCCGGAGAAGCCCGGCGAGCCGTCGCCTCGCGTCGCGGAGACGGACGAGCTCGATCTCGTCGAGGCGGGGATCGGCTCGATCCTGTGGGCGACCGGATTCAGGCCCGACTACTCCTGGGTCGACCTCCCGCTCGTCGACGGCGACGGCTGGGCCGTCCAGGAGCGCGGCGTCACTCCACACCCCGGCCTCTACGTCGTCGGCCTGAACTGGCTCCACAAGCGCAAGTCCGCCTTGCTGTGCGGGGTCGGAGAGGACGCCGAGCACGTCGTCGCTCACCTGGCGGCTCGCACTTGACGCTCCCCTCCGGGACTCCGCGTCTTGCCGCGATCGGGATCGTGGCGGGGGTGTTCTCCGCACTCTTCGGCGTCGGCGGCGGGATCATCGCCGTCCCGCTCCTCGTCCTCGTCGCGCACCTCGGCGAGCGCGAGGCGACGGCGACCTCGCTCGGGGCGATCGGGATCACCGCGTTCGCGGGTGTCGTCGTCTTCGCGCTTCGCGGCGAGGTCGACGTCGGGTACGCCGCCCTCGTCGGCCTTCCCGCAGCCGTCGGCGCGATCGCCGGCACGTCCCTGCAGCAGCGGGTGCGGACGAGCACGCTCACGTACGGCTTCGCGCTGCTCCTCGCGTTCGTCGGCACCCTGCTTCTCGCGACGTGAGCGGGACGACCGTCGTCCTCGCGATCGCACTCGGCCTCGCGGCGGGGGTCCTCGCCGGCATGTTCGGAGTGGGCGGTGGGATCCTCTTCGTGCCCACGCTCGTCCTGCTCGGGCTGGGGCAGCTCGAGGCGCAGGCGACCTCGCTGCTCGCGATCCTTCCGACGGTTGCCGCAGGTGCCTGGAGTCAACGGCGCTACGGCCACCTGCGGGCCCGCGCCGCGGCCGTCGTCGGTCTCGCGTCGGTCGTCGGCGTCGAGGTAGGCGCGCGCGTCGCGACGTCCCTGCCGGAGACCGGGCTGCGGCGGCTGTTCGCGGTGCTCCTGTTCGCCGTCGCGCTCCAGCTCGTCTGGCGGATTCGACGCAGCGACCGGTCGCGCTACCCTGAGACACCGTGATCCGCGTCGTCGCGGCCGCCGGGGCGGCTCTCGCGCTCTCCGCGGCGCTGGCAGCAGCCGCGCCCCCGTCCCGGACCGCGTCCACGGGCGCGAGCGCCGTCCTCGTCCGGGTCACGATCCCCGGTCAGCCGACCGTCTCGCTCGGGGAGCTCACGTGGCCGACGAACGTCAGCTCGGACGTCCAGTCGTTCCAGTACCCGAACGACGGCTCGATCGTCAGCGTCGGGCGCTCGCGGGCGAAGGTCTCGGCGCAGCCCGGCGAGGCCGCCGCCGCGCAGGCGTCGGCGGAGGTGATCGTGGTCTCGCTCTTCGGCGGAGAGGTCGTCGCCGGCCGCGTGCGTGCGTCGACGACGGCCGGCGCGAGCGCGCGCACCGCGGGCGGAAGCGCGTCCGGCTCGACCGTCGACGGGCTGCGCGCACTCGGCCAGGACGTCTCGAGCGCTCCGGGGTCGACCGCGGGGCTCGGCGACTGGGGCTCGCTCGTCGTCCTCTCCGACACGAGTGGCGCTCGCAAGAAGCCCGCTGCAGCGCAGGGGGCCGTCGTCGCGCTGCGGCTACGTCTTACGGCCGACCACGGCGGTCTTCCTGCCGGAAGCGAGATCGTGGTCGCGAGCGCCCAGGCGACCGCGGTCGCGCTGAAGCCGGCCGGCCCGCCGCCGCGCGGCGCCGACCTCGGCCCGCGCCCCTCCACACCGAGGCCGTCGCTCCCGTCCGCGCCCGAGCCGAGCGACGTCGGGGACACGGTGCCTGGGGGCCCGGTGCTCGTCGCGCCCGAGGTGAGCGCGCGGCTCTCGGCGGGGGGCTACGTCTTCCCGATCTTCGGCACTGCCTCGTTCGGGGACAGCTTCGGAGGCCCCCGGCCCACGGTGCAGGGTGGCTGGCACCACGGCGAGGACCTCTTCGCCCGCTCGGGCGCTCCCGTCCTCGCGGTCGCCGACGGCACGCTGCACACGATCGGCTTCAATCGCCTCGGCGGGTACCGGCTCTGGCTCCGCGACGGGCTCGGCAACGAGTTCTACTACGCGCACCTTTCCGCGTACACGCCGCTGGCCGTCGAGGGGCGTCGGGTGGAAGCCGGGGACGTCATCGGCTTCGTCGGCGACACCGGCGATGCCGACGGAGGGTCTCCGCACCTCCACTTCGAGATCCACCCTGCCTCGATGATCGGGCTCGGCTACGACGGGGTGGTCGCGCCCTACCCGATCCTCCTCGCATGGCGACGCGCCGACGACATCTCGTTCGCGGCCGGGCGCGTCTACGTGCCGACTCGACCGGGACGGACCACGCTGCCCCCACCCGGTGCCGTGCTGCTCCAGGCCGAGGACATCGCGTCGACGAGCGGGCTCGTTCCCGGCGCGCTCGAACGCGCGCTTCGGCGCTAGCTCGACGGCGTCACGGCCGGGCCGGGCCGCGACGCTGAAGGCGTTACGACTCGCTGCCGTCGCCGGCCATGGCGGCGACTTCCTCGGCCTCCTCGGAGATCGCCTCCGCGAAGTCCTCGAACCCGTCCCCGTTGCCGCCGGCGATGCGCTCCATGATCCACTCGCGCGTGGCCGGGCCCGTCCACGGGTTGTACAGGACCCCGAGCGTCACGCCGGTGAGCAGGATCACGCGGTTGCGGGTCTTGTGCTCCTTCTCGCCCTTGAGCCGGTCGCTCGCCTCCGTCACGTCCGACACGAGCGACTGGAGCTGCTTCTGGAAGTCCTTCTCGGAGATCTTCTCCGCCTTCCCGCGCATGCCCTCGCCCTTCGAGATCTGGCCGTAGAGGCTGCGCGCCGCGACGAACGCCGCGACGAGATCGTCACGGAGCTCCGGGTCCTCCATCGCGCGCTTCACGTACGGCCTGAGCGTGTCGACCGCGACGGTGCTCTTGTCCTTGGTCTTCGCCATTCCGTGCCACCTTTCTTCGACTGCTTGGGGAAGTATGTCGGTTACGATCGCGCGGGTGCGGGGGGTCTTGTATGTGCTTCTCCACCCGAGGCGGGTTCTAACCCTCCTCGCCGCGCTTCTCGGCGCAGTGACGTACGTCTGGATCGCCGCGGTGCGCGCGGTCCCGGGCGTCGAGGCGCGGAAGGAGGCGGCCCGCCGGAGGTGGCGGGAGCGCGATCGCCGCGCGCCCTGATGGAGCGGCTGACACGGCTCGTCCTCCGCCACCGCTGGCCCGTCCTCGGCGCCTGGGCGGTGATCTTCGCGGCCTCGGCGGTCGCCTCGTCCGGGCTCTCCGACCTCCTCACGAACCGCTTCCTGCTGCCGGGAACGGACACGCACCGGGCGGAGGCGATCCTCGAGGACCACTTCGGCCAGCGCTCGACAGGGTCCTTCACGATCGTCGCAGCGGGTGACGGCAACGCCCGGACGCTCGTGCCCGACGTACGGCTCGCCGCCCGGCGCGCGGCGGCCCTTCTCCCGACCGGGCGCCTCGTCTCGGTCTCGGCGGCGACGGACGACGTCGTCGTCGCTCAGATCGTGTCCAGGCTCGAGCCTGCCGACTCGAAGGGCTACACGGACGACATGCGCGAGGCGATCGACACGATCCCGGGCGCGTCGTCGTACGTCACCGGCCAGGCGGCGATCGAGCACGACCTCGACCCGGTCTTCGCCCGGGACCTGCTGAAGGGCGAGCTCGTAGCGGTCCCGATCGCGCTCCTGATCCTCGTCTTCACGTTCGGGACGCTCGCGTTCCTGATCCCGTTCGCCTTCGCGGTCGTGACCATCCCGACCGCGCTCGGGCTCGTCTGGATCGCCGCCAACTTCCTGGAGCTGTCCACCTACCTCCAGAACATGGTCACGCTCATCGGGCTCGGGATCGCGATCGACTACTCGCTGCTCGTCGTGCACCGTTTTCGCGAGGAGTTGAAGGCCGGCGCGGAGCGGGACGAGGCGATCGTGCGCACGATGACGACGGCCGGCCGGGCCGTCCTCTTCAGTGGGACCGCCGTCGGCATCGGCCTCGCGCTCCTGCTCTTCATGCCTCTGCCCTTCATGCGCGGCTTCGGCCTGGGAGGGCTCATCATCCCGACGGTCTCGGTCGTCGCGGCCGTCACGTTCCTCCCCGCCGTGCTCTCGCTCGCCGGTGCCCGGCTCGACGGCATCGGCCTCCTGCCCCGCAGGTGGCTCGAGCGGCGCAGCGACCATGAGCGTGGCTTCTGGCCCTGGCTCGCCCGCGGGATCATGCGGCGCGCGACGATCGTGGCGCCGCTCACGGCCGGGCTCCTGCTCCTCCTCGCCGCGCCGGTCCTTGCCCTCCAGGTAGGGCCCGGGTCGAACGAGGGCATTCCCCGGGACGTCGAGGCGGTGCAGGGCTACGACGTCCTCGCGGCGGCCATCGGAGCGGGCGCGACTGCTCCGGCGCAGATCGTGGTCGACACGGGCCGCGAGCGAGGCGTCGCCGACCCGGCCGTCACCCCTGCCGTCGGCGAGCTGCTGCGCCGGCTCCGGGCCGATCCCGAGGTGGCGGCTGTCCGCTTCGGCCGCAGCGCGCAGCACATCGACCCGACCCTCCGCTACCTGAACGTCGAGGTCGTCGGGCGCGACGACTACGGGAAGCCCTCGAGCCTCGAGTTCGTCGAGCGCCTGCGCTCGCGGATCGTCCCGGCTGCCGGCTTCCCCGAGGACGTCGCCGTGTATGCCGGGGGCGGCCCTCCCGGAGGCAGGGACTTCCTCGACCTCATCTACTCGGCGTTCCCGTGGCTCGTGCTCGCCGTGCTCGTCGCGACGTTCTTCCTGCTGGTGCGTGCGTTCCGCTCGATCGTGCTCCCGCTGAAGGCGATCCTGCTGAACCTGCTCTCGATCGGCGCCGCGTACGGGCTCATGGTGATCGTCTTCAAGTGGGGCGCGGGCGAGCCGTTCGGACTGATCGCGTACGACCAGATCGAGGGCTGGATCCCGGTGATGCTCTTCGCGGTGCTCTTCGGTCTCTCGATGGACTACGAGGTGTTCCTCGTTTCGCGGATGCGCGAGGCCTGGGACGACGGCGCGACGAACGAGGAGGCGGTCGTCCTCGGCCTCACGAGGACGGGGCGCCTCGTCACCGCGGCCGGCCTGATCATGTTCGCGGCGTTCATGGGCTTCGTCGCCGGCTCGCTCGTCGGCCTCCAGCAGTTCGGCCTCGGGCTCGCGGCCGCGATCCTCATCGACGTCACCGTCGTCCGCGCCCTCCTCGTGCCGAGCGCGATGAAGCTCTTCGGCAGGTGGAACTGGTGGCTCCCGGGCGGCGTCGCCCGGCTCGTGCGCGTGGCGCCCTCCCCGCTCGACCACCGCTCGCGGACCGGGGACGGCCCCAGGGAGCCGTCGCCGCGCCGCGGTTAGCATCCCCGCGATGCAGCCGAAGGGCCTCATCTGCGCCGGGGGAGAAGCGACCCGGCTGGGCGAGCTGACGCGCGTCGCGAACAAGCACCTGCTGCCGGTCGGGAGCTGGCCGATGATCTACTACCCGCTCCAGCTCCTGCAGCTCGCAGGGATCCGAGACGTACTACTCGTCACCGGCAAGGGCCACGCCGGCCAGATGATCGACCTGCTCGGGGACGGGCGCCTGGCACCGCGCGGGGGCGGGGACCCGATCCTCGAGCTCGATCTCACGTACAAGGTCCAGACGGAGCCGGGTGGGATCGCGCAGGTCGTGGGCATGGCGCGGGACTTCGCGGCCGGTGCGCCGCTCGTCGTCGTCCTCGGCGACAACATCTTCGAGTTCGCGCAGTCGTCGCCCCTGCAGGAATGGGCGCTCGAGGCGAACGACGCGTGCATCTTCGTCAAGACGGTCGACGACCCCGAGAACTTCGGCGTCGTCGTGTACGAGAACGGTCGCGTCGCGGACATCGTCGAGAAGGCCGGCGTCGTCGACCTCCGCTACGACGCCCCGCCTTCCGCGCATGCCGTCGTAGGCCTCTACTGCTACCCGCCCGACGTCTTCGACGTCATCGCGCGTCTCGAGCCGTCCAGTCGCGGCGAGCTCGAGATCACGGACGTCAACCGGCACTACGCCCTGGAGGGCCGCCTCCAGGCGCGGGAGGTGGAGGGCTGGTGGGAGGACGCCGGCAAGCACTGGCGGCACCTCGCCGACATCGGGCGGCGCATCGAGGCGACCGGCGCCAACAAGGGGGAGCGCTCGTGATCGAGGGGATCCGCCGCCTCCCGCTGCGCGTGTACGAGGACGAGCGCGGCTGGTTCTGCGAGCTGCGCCGGGACAGCGTGCTGCCGAAGCCGATGGTGCAGACGAACCTGTCCGCGTCCCGCGCGGGCGTCGTCCGCGGCCTCCACTTCCACGAACACGGCCAGGACGACCTCTTCGCGTGCCTGAGCGGGACAGCCCGCGTCGTCGTCCTCGACCGAACGACCGGGGAGACGTTCACCGAGGACATCGGCGACGACAATCGCGTCGCGATCTACGTCCCGGGTCACCACGCGCACGGGTTCGAGGCGCTGACCGACGTTCTCTTCGCGTACCACGTCACGCAGGAGTACGACCCGGCCGACCCGGACGAGCACACGATTCCCTGGAACGACCCGCGCGTAGCGCACCTGTGGAGCACGAGCACACCGATCCTGTCAGCGCGGGACGCCGTCGCGTCCTGATCACGGGCGCCGGCGGCCAGCTCGGCCGCGCGCTCGTCGAGGCGTTCGCGGACGACGTCGTCGTCGCGCTCGCACACGAGGACTGGGACGTGACGCACCGTGCCCCGCGGGAAGTAGGCCCGGTCGACCTCGTCCTGCACGCGGCCGCGTGGACGGACGTGGACGGCGCCGAGGACGACCCACAAGCCGCTGCCGCCGTGAACGTGGGCGGGACCGCGAATGCCGCGGCGCTGGGAGCGCCCCTCGTCGCGTACTCGACCGACTACGTGTTCGACGGCCGGAAGCGCGAGCCGTACGTCGAGTCGGACGGCCCCGGTCCGCTCTCGGCGTACGGGCGGACGAAGCTCCATGCAGAGGCCGCCGCAGGGCCCGATGCGTGGATCGTCCGCACGTCCTGGCTCTTCGGCCCGACCGGTCACAACTTCGTACGCACGATGCTCCGCCTCGGCTCGGAGCGGGACGAGGTCGCGGTCGTGGACGACCAGCGGGGGTGCCCGACCTACGTCGGCCACCTCGCGCGGGCCACGAGGGACGTCGTCGATGCCGAGCTGCCGCGCGGAGTCTGGCACCTCGCCGCGGCGGGGGACTGCACGTGGGCGGACCTCGCCGAGGCCGTCTTCGAGGAGAGCGGCCTCGCGTGCCGCGTGCGCAGGATCTCGACCGACGAGCTCGGCCGTCCCGCGCCCCGTCCCGCGTATGCCGTCCTCCGAAGCGAGCGCCCAGGCGCGCCCGTGCTCCCGCACTGGCGCGAGGGAGTCCGCGACTGCCTCGCCCGGCTCGCGCCCGGTAACACCTATGAGTGAAGGTGCCACCGCGGCCGCGGAGCGCCCGCGCTTCAGGGGTTTCGCGCGGGTCTCGATCTGCGCCAGCCGATCGTGACCCTTGCGCAAGGACTAGCCTGTCCGCGTCATGAGGCTCCTCGTCACCGGCGGCGCCGGCTTCATCGGCTCGAACTTCGTCCACTTCTGGATGGAGCGTTACCCGGACGACCACATGGTCGTCTACGACCTGCTCACGTACGCCGGCAACCGGCCGAATCTCGCGGCGGTCGAGGACCGGATCGTGTTCGTGCAGGGCGACATCTGCGATCGCGAGCTGGCGGAGGCCACGCTCCGCGACGAGCGCATCGAGGTCGTCGTCAACTTCGCCGCGGAGTCGCACAACAGCCTCGCCGTCGTCGATCCGACGCGCTTCTTCCGGACGAACGTGCTCGGCACGCAGACGCTCCTCGACACCTCCCGAGCGGCGGGCGTCGAGCGCTTCCATCACGTCTCGACCTGCGAGGTCTACGGGGACCTGCCCCTCGACTCGGAGGAGGTCTTCACCGAGGACTCGCCGTACCGGCCGAGGACGCCGTACAACGCCTCGAAGGCGGGTGCGGACCACGCCGTGCGGGCGTACTCCGAGACGTTCGGGCTCCCGGTCACGATCACGAACTGCTCGAACAACTACGGGCCGTACCAGTTCCCGGAGAAGGTCGTCCCGCTCTTCACGACGCACGCGCTCGACGACGAGCCCCTGCCGCTGTACGCCTCGGTGGGCCACAAGCGCGAGTGGCTCCACGTGCTCGACCACTGCGCCGCGATCGACCTCGTGCTGCGGCACGGGCGTGAGGGCGAGACGTACAACGTCGGCTCGGGGGTCGAGGCGACGATCGAGGAGGTCGCGGACCTCGTGCTCGAGCTCACGGGCAAGCCTCCGTCGCTGAAGACGATCGTCCCGGACCGGCCCGGCCACGATCGCCGCTACCTGCTCGACGCGTCGAAGATCCGCCGCGAGCTCGGCTGGGAGCCCGAGCGCGACTGGCGCGAGGGGCTCGCAGACACCGTCGCCTGGTACACGGCGAACCGGAGCTGGTGGGAGCCGCTCCGGGGCCGCGCGCCGGTCGCCGAGACCGCCTGGAGCTGACCTTCGCAGGCGGGAATCCGCGAGTGCGGATTTCGGCCGTGGAAACCCCTGACCCGAGGCCCCTTCGCGGCCGCTTTGTCTGCTGCACGACGAACTGTCCGCGCACCGCCGCCCGTCGTCCCGGGCCGCGTTGCCCTACCATGGTTCGGCGTCGGGCCCTCATCGGCCCGCGGCTGGCTGCCGACAACACAGTTGGTTAACCGTTCGGAGCTAGCCTGACCCGCGGCCATGCGCGTTCTCCTCGCCCTCTCCCTGCTCCTCGTCCCCTTCGTCTCGGCGGCGTCCGCGCAGTCCGACGACCCCGAGCCGACACCGGGCGAGGCCCTCTTCGTCGTGTCCGGCCGCGGCTGGGGGCACGGCGTCGGGATGAGTCAGTGGGGCGCCTACGGCATGGCGAGGGAAGGTCACGACCACGAGGAGATCCTCGCCCACTACTACTACGGGACCGAGGTCGGCCGGGCCGGCACGAAGCAGGTGCGCGTGCTGCTCGCCGAGGGCCGGCGCGCGGTGACCCTGTCGTCGCCGGTCCCGTTCAGCGTCGTCGACGGCGACGGCGAGACGTACCGTCTCCCTGCGGGCGCGCTCCCGCTCAAGCCAGGCCTCGTCGTCCGCACCGGGACGGGCCGCGTCCGCGCGACCGCCCCGCTGACCGTCCGGCCGGGGAAGGCGCCGCTCTCGTTCGACGGCCGCCTCTATCGCGGCCAGGTCGAGGTCGCGGTCGAGAAGCGGTTCCTGCGCGTCGTGAACGTGCTTCCCCTCGAGACCTACCTACAGGGCGTCGTGGCCGGCGAGGTTCCGCATACGTGGCCGACGGAGGCGCTGCGTGCCCAGGCCGTCGCCGCGCGCTCCTACGCGCTCGCGACGAAGGTCGAGGGCAAGCCCTTCGACCTGTATTCGGACGTGCGCAGCCAGGTGTACCTCGGGGTCGCGGGCGAGAAGCCGACGACGACGGACGCGGTGCGCGCGACCGCGGGGGACGTCGTCCTCTACGGCGGGCGGATCGCGACCACCTACTACTTCTCGTCCTCGGGTGGGAGGACGGCGAGCGCCGCCGACGTCTTCGGGTTCTCGGTCCCCTACCTCGTCTCGCGGCCCGACCCGTGGGACAGGGCATCTCCCAATCACCGCTGGGGCCCCGTCCTGCTCGGTGCGCGGACGGTTCAGTCGAAGCTCGACCTCGACGCCCGCGTGCTCGACGCCGCCACCGTCCCGACGCCGTCCGGCCACGTCCGGTCGCTGCGGCTCGTGACGACCGAGGGCGTGACGAGCGCCCCGGGCTCGCTCGTCCGCACGGCTCTCGGCCTCCGCTCGACGTGGATCACGGTCGGCGTCCTCAGGCTCGACCAGCCCCGCTCGACCGCCGTCTTCGGCTCGGCGCTGCGGCTGTCGGGGATCGCGCGCGGGCTCGCCTCGCCCACGCTCGCGGCCTCGGCGGATGGCCAGGGCTGGACGTCGCTGGGCCGCCTCGCGCGTGCGGCGAACGGCGCGGTCTCGCTCGAGGTGTCGCCGACGCGGACGACGCGCTACCGGATCGAGGTCGAGGGGGCGGGGTCGCCCGCGATCCTCGTCCAGGTCGCTCCCAGGGTGCAGCTGCGCGACTCGGGCGAGCCGAAGGCACTCGAGGGCACGGTGCGGCCACGCCTGCAGGGAGCCCGCGTCACGGTCGAGCGCCGCGTCGGCTCCGCGTGGGACGGGGTCGGGGCGACGACCGTCGGCGCAGACGGAGCGTTCCGCGCGATGCTGAACGTCGTCCCCGGCAGCTACCGCGCCCGCGTGGCGAGGACGGGCACGTGGGCCGAAGGCGTGACGCCGGTCCTGGTGGTGACGCGGTGAGGCGCGCCCTCGTCCTCCTCGCCGTCGTTGCGGCCGCGCTCGCGCTCTCGGCTCCGGCGCAGGCCGTCCGCTACGCGGTCGGGCTCGAGCGCGGTGCGGACACCGACGTGGTCGCCGCGGCGGTCGAGCGCCGGGCGGGGTCGCGGCCCGAGCGGCTCGCCCCGATCCCGGCGCTCGTCGTCGACGCCCCGTCCCGCGCCGCCCTCGTCCGCATCCCCGGCGTCCGCTACGTCGAGCCCCTCGCAGAGCGCCACCTCGCGCTGACGCCGGCCGACCCCCTCGTTCCGAAGCAGTGGTACCTGACGCAGAGCCGCTTCTACGAGCCCTGGCTGACGCTGCCCGCACTCGAGCCGGTCCCCGTGGCGGTCATCGACTCGGGGGTCGACGTCTCGCATCCGGAGCTCTCGGGGAGGATCCTCGCCGCCAAGAGCTTCGTCGGCGGGCCGCCGGGCACGGACACGCTGGGGCACGGGACGTTCGTGGCCGGGCTCATCGCCGCGGGCGTCGGGAACGGGATCGGCATCGCCGGGCTCGCGCCGTCCGCGGAGCTCCTCGTCGCGAAGGTCGTGACGAAGGAGCGCACGATCTCGATCGAGGCCGAGGCGAAGGCGATCCGCTGGGCGGTCGAGAACGGAGCCCGCGTCATCAACATGAGCCTCGGCGGCATCCGCGATCCGCTCGACCCGAACGGCGACAGCTTCTCGCGGCTAGAGGCCGACGCCGTCGCGTACGCGGTGACGAACGGCGCCGTCGTCGTGGCCGCCGTCGGGAACGGCGACGGAGCGCCGGCGACGCCGTGGCGCTACGCGAGCTATCCCGCGGCACTGCCGCACGTGCTCGGCGTGAGCGCGCTCGCGCAGGACGGCGCCGTCCCGAAGTTCTCGAACCGCGACCCGGTCTACAACGACATCGCGGCGCCGGGCCTGCAGATCCTCTCGATCCTCCCGCGCCCGCTCACCCAACGGTTCCCCGCCTGCTCGGAGCAGGGCTACTCGAGCTGCGGGCCGGAGGAGTATCGGGAGGCGCAGGGCACCTCGTTCGCGACGCCGCAGGTCAGTGCAGCGGCAGCCGTCCTCCTCAGCCTCCGCCCGTCGCTGCGGGCGGAGCAGGTCACGGCGATCCTGCGCTCCGCGGCCGTCGACTCGACGCCCGCGAGCGGGTGTGCGGGCTGCTCCGCCGGCCGCGACTCGCTCTCCGGCTGGGGCCGTCTCGACGTCGCGGCGGCGATCGCCGCCCTGAACGGGCCGCTCCCGCTCCGCGACCGCTACGAGGCGAACGACGACGCCGGCCCGCGCTCGTACGAGCTCTTCGGCGTGACACGCCGGATCGATGCGACGGTGGACTTCTGGGAGGACCAGGACGACGTGTACGCGATCAGCCTCAAGCGCGGCCAGCCCGTGTACGTCGGGCTCAAGGGGCCGGAGAAGGGCTACGACCTCAGCATGGCGCTGTGGCTCCCGCAGACGCGGTCGATCGAGGACGTCGGGAGCGTGCGCCTGCGCGTGCGCGTGTCCGCCCGCCCCGGAGCGAGGCAGTACTTCACCTACCGTGCTCCCGAGACAGGCCGGTACTTCGTGCAGGTGCGCATGTCGAGCGCCGGGCTCGCCCGTTACCGACTGATCGTCGTCAAGGCCTGACGTCGCCGCCGAGGAGCTCCTCCGGGGGCACCTCGCGGAGCATGCGGGCCGGGTTCCCCACCACGACCGCGCGATCCGGGACGTCTTTCGTCACGACCGCTCCCGCGCCGACGAACGCCTCCTCGCCGATCACGACCCCGGGGCAGAGCATCGCACCGCCGCCGACGCGGGCGCCCCGCTTGATCGTCGGGCCCGCCATCAGCTCGAGCCTCTGGTCCGTGCGGCCCATGAAGTCGTCGTTGGTGGTCACGACGCACGGCGCGACGAAGACGTGGTCCTCGAGCGTGGAGTAGGCGGTGATGTACGCATGCGCCTGGATCCTCGACATCGCGCCGATCGTGGTGTCGTTCTCCACGAGGGAGCCGCGGCCGAGGACGACGTCGTCGCCGATCGTCACCCGTTCCCGAACGCACGACTGGTCGCCGAGGATGACGCGGGCTCCGATCCGAGAGCCGGCGAAGACGATCGCTCCGGTCGAGACGACGGTCCCCTCGCCGAGCTCGGCGGGGGCAGCGGCTCACGCCTCGCAGTCGATCGCGGGGAGAGGACGGGCTGCTTGCCGACGACGGCGTGCTCGAGCACCGTGACGTCCTCCCCGAGCACCGTGCCCGGGTAGACGATCGCGGTCGGGTGGACCTCAGTCGGCATCGAGCGAGTTCGTGAGCGTCTCGAGCACGCGCACGACGCGTGCTCCGTCCTCGGCCACCTTTCGGCGGTCGCCGTCGCCGCGCACGAGGCGGAGGAACGCGGTGCACTCGAGCCGGAGCGGCTCGTCGTTCGGGATCTTCGGGCTGAAGATGTCGCCGGTGCGCGTCCGCCATTCGCCGAAGGTGGCGCCGACCTCGGGCTCCTCTGGGGACTTGTCGTACACGGTCACCTTGCGATCGAGCTCCATGTCGTCGAAGACCGCCATCTTCTCCCGTCCGACGACGGTGATCTTCCTCATCTTGTGCGGGTCGAGCCAGGACAGGTGCATGTGGGCGATCTTCCCGGAGGGGAAGCGCAGGTAGCAGAAGACGACGTCCTCGACTCCCTCCTGGAGGAATGCGCGCCCGAGCGCGATCGCCTCTTCGGGCTCCTCGTCGAGCAGGTGGAGGATCACCGAGAGGTCGTGGACGCCCAGCGACCAGAGGGCGTTCTCGTGGGACCGGACGATGCCGAGGTTCTGCCGGTTCCCGTACACGCACAGCACGTCGCCGAGCTCGCCGGCGTCGATCAGCTGCTTCAGCTTCTGGACGCCCGGGTGGTAGAGGAGCAGATGCCCCGGCATGAGGACGCGGTCGCGCTCGGCCGCGAGGCCGATGAGCTCGTCGATCTCCTCCGCGCGCATCGCCGGCGGCTTCTCGACGAACACGTGCTTGCCCGCCTCGAGCGCCTGCTTCGCGAGCCGGTAGTGCGTCGGCACGTCGGTCGCGACGATCACCGCCTCGAGCTTGTCGTCGGCGAGCATCTCCTCGAAGCGCTCGGTCGTCCGGGCGTGCGGAAAGCGACTCTGCGCCTCCTCGAGCCGGTCCGGCCGCGCCTCGCAGACCCAGGCGAGCTCGGCCAGGTCGTCGAAGTTGCGGGCGAGGTTCTTCCCCCAGGGGCCGAGTCCGGCCTGGCCGACCCTCACGGTCCGGCCTTCGCCGGGACGCGGGTGCGCCTCACAGCTTCCAGACCTTGTCCGAGCGTCTGCCGTTGGCGCCCGTGGCGTTCCGCAGGTCGACGACGAGCTTCGCGTCCTCGACGAGGCGGTCGTAGTCGATCGACGAGTGGTTCGTGACGACGACGACGCAGTCGTGCGCGCTCGGGTCGAGCGGGACGGAGGCCAGTGCCAGGCCGTTCTCGGCGAGCGAGGGGACGTGCGGGTCGTGGTAGGAGACCTCCGAGCCCGCCGTCTGGAGAAGCCCCATCAGCTTCACCGCAGGCGACTCGCGCGTGTCCGAGATGTCCGGCTTGTAGGCGACGCCGACGACGAGGATCCGCGCGCCCTTGAGCGACAGCTCCAGCGAGTGGTTGAGCGCCTGTGAGACGAGCGAGCGGCAGAAGTACGGCATCGACTCGTTCACCTTCCCCGCGAGCTCGATGAACTCGGTGTAGAAGCCGTACTCCCGCGCTTTCCACGTGAGGTAGAACGGGTCGATCGGGATGCAGTGCCCGCCGAGGCCGGGCCCGGGCTGGAAGGACATGAAGCCGAACGGCTTCGTCGCTGCCGCCTCGACGACCTCCCACACGTCGAGCCCCATCCGGTCGCAGAGCTGTGCGAGCTCGTTGACGAGGGCGATGTTCACCGAGCGGAAGATGTTCTCGAGCAGCTTCGTCAGCTCGGCCGCCTCGGGCGAGGACACGCGGTGGACGACGTCGACCGCGGATGCGTACAGGGCGACCGCCGCCTCCGTCGACGCCTCGGTGATGCCGCCCACGACCTTGGGGACGTTCTTCGTCGTCCAGTCCTCACGGCCGGGGTCGACGCGCTCGGGCGAGAACGCGAGGTGGAAGTCCTCGCCTGCCGTGAGGCCGCTCCCGGCCTCGAGGACCGGCAGCACCTGCTCTCGCGTCGTCCCCGGATAGGTCGTCGACTCGAGCACGACGAGGTGCCCGGGCCGCAGGCGCGTCGCGATCTCCGCCGAGGCGGCGTTGAGGATCCGGAGATCCGGCTCGCGCTGCCGCGAGAGCGGGGTCGGGAGCGCGACGACGATCGCGTCCGCCTCCCGCAGCTCGTCGTAGTCCGTCGTCGCGGTCAAGCGGCCGCTCTCGACGAGCGCCTCGAGCTCCTCGGAGGGGACGTCCTCGATGTAGCTGTCGCCGCGGTTCAGGCGGTCGACGCGCTCTGGGTCGATGTCGACGAGGACGACGCTCTTCCCGGCGTCCGCGAACACCTGCGCGAGCGGCACGCCGACATACCCGGCGCCGACGATGGCGACGTCCCGTCTCATCGGCCCGGCATCGTAGCGAGGAGCACCTGGGTGATCCGCTCGGACGCGTGCCCGTCCCCGTAGAGCACCGGGAGGCGCGCCGGGAGGACCGCATCCCGGACGGCCGCGGCCAGCGCATCCGGGTCGTCGTCGACGAGCGTGTTCGCACCCATGGCGACCGTGTCCACCCACTCCGTGGACGGCCTCGCCGTCACGCAGGGCACGCCGTACCAGTACGCCTCCTTCTGCAGGCCGCCGGAGTCCGTCACGATCACGCGCGCCTGCGACGCGAGGGAGGCTAGCTCGAGGTAGCTGAGCGGCTCGGTCAGGCGAACGTGCGGCTCGAGCTCGAGCCCCTCGCGCTCGATCTGCGCTCGCGTCCGCGGATGCGCCGGGAACACGACGAGGCCCTCGATCCGGTTCAGGCCGTCGACGATCCGTCCGAGCCGTGGCTGGAAGACGTTCGCCTGGCGGTGGATCGTCGCGACGACGTAGCTCCGAGGCTCGAGCGGGACGGGGTGGCGCTCGCGAGCGATAGGGGCGAACAGGCGCGCGGCGTCCGCCATCACGTCCCCGACGACGTAGGTACGACCGAGCACACCCTCTTCCTGGACGGTCGTGCGGGAGCGGTCGTCCGGGCAGAAGAGGAGCCACGCGATGCGGTCGACTTCGATGCGGTTGTGCTCCTCCGGCATCGTCAGGTCACCGCTGCGGAGGCCCGCTTCGACGTGTCCGACGGGGACGCCGGAATCGACGCCGGCGCGGGCACCGGCGAGCGTCGAGTTCGTGTCCCCGTACACGAGGACGAGGTCGGGGGACTCCGCCCGCACGACGCCGCGATCGCGGGCTCCATCGAGGACGGGTCGGCCGTGTGCAGGTCGAGCCGGTGGTGCGGCTCGGGGATCCCCAGCTCGTCGAAGAAGACCTGCGACAGCGTGCGGTCGTAGTGCTGCCCGGTGTGGACGACGACCTCCTCGACGCCGCTTTCCCGGAGGACCCTGGAGAGCGGGGCAGACTTGATGAACTGCGGGCGGTTCCCGACGACACTGAGGATCTTCACGCGCCGAAGCCTACGGAGGCAACCGGGGGGAGCGAGAGCAGCGTCGAGATCTCGGGTGGCTGCCTCTGGCGGCGTCGGCATACTCGACCGCATGGCTCCGCGCACCGCAGCCGTCGCGGCGTGGGCGGCCGTGCTCGCGCTGCTCACGGGTCTCGCGTCGACGTCTGGCACCGCCGCCCCCGCCGCAATGGCCGACGTGACGTTCGTCGGCGACTCGATCTCGGCCTCGCTCGATTACGTGCCCTCCGCGCGCGGGGTGCTCACCCGCTCGTTCGACACGAGCTTCGACCTCGCCGTCTGCCGCCGCCTCGTCACGACGGGCTGCTCGTTCCAGGGAAAGGCTCCGACGACCGCACTCGAGGCCGTGCATGCGCGCGGCCGCTCCCTCGGGGACGTGCTCGTCGTCGACGTCGGCTACAACGAGGGCTCGACGGGCTACCGGGCGGGGATGCGCCGGATCATCCGCGCCGCCCGGGCCCAGGGCGCCTCCGGGGTCGTCTGGGTGACGCTGCGCGAGGCGAATCCGGTGTACCGGCCGACCAATGCCGCGATCCGTCGCGAGGCGAGGCGCTGGCGCTCGGTCGAGGTCGCGGACTGGGAGGCGCTGAGCCGCGGGAGGCCGTGGTTCCGCGAGGACGGGCTGCACCTGAACGCCGCCGGCGCCAACGCGCTCGCGCGGCTCGTCCGGGAGCACGTGGCGCGGTTGGCGCGATAGAAGCGCGGGTTCCTGCTGTGGGTCGGGTAGCCGACGCTCACGCCAGCTCGAGCTACCTACGGATCGAGGAGCGAGAGCTCGAGACGTCACCGTAAGGAGGATTCTCGCCAGGCGACTTGGAGCGATAATTGTGCGGAGATGCACAAGAGCGTTCCGTGTGGTCTGCTCGTCGTCGTAGTCGCGCTCGTCGCGGGTCAAGGAAGTGCGGGGGGTCGTGAGCGGAGTGCAGACTCAGAGGCGATCGTCTTCGAGCGCAAGGGCGATCTCTATGCCGTAGCGGTCGACGGCTCCCGGAAGGTTCAGCTGACGAAGACCCGGACCTTCGAGCTCCACCCTGCGGTCTCGAACGACGGCCGTTCGATTGCGTACACACAGCCGCCGCGGGGGGCTCATTACTACGGCGGCACGGGATGGCCCGACTTCGCGTCGCGCGGCCGGATCTGGGCGATGAGCGTAGACGGGAAGCGACGGAGAAGCCTCACGCGGGGCGACGACTACGGCGCCGCCTGGTCACCCAACGGAGAGACGATCTTGTTCTCGCACGATGTGCCTCTCGGTAGATACGGCGTCGAGTGCCCGGTGATCTTCCGCGCTCGGACGAGTGGACGAGACCTTCGCCGCGTGACGCGCTTGGGCGGGGGCCAGTACGACGCCGCAGTCTCGCCGGACGGTGACCGAATTGCCTTCACCTGGTCGAGCGGGTGCGAAGGCGGGACGGTGACCTTCGCTCTCGGCGTGGTCGACGCGTCCGGCCGCCCGACGGGCGATCTTGCACAACTCCCCGGAAACGCATCGTTCTTGTATGGGGATGCGGAGTACTCGAATCCGACGTGGGCGCCGGACGGCAGCCGACTTGCCTTCGAGGGCGCAATGCCTCGCGGCGGTCAAGGCGTCTACGTCGCGAATCTGGACGGATCCGGCAGGCGTCGAGTCACACCCGCCGGTGCGGGCAGCCCCGCATGGTCGCCCGATGGGGAGTGGATCGCATACCTGAGCCACGGCGACGTCTACGTGACCCGTCCCGACGGCTCGGCACGGCGTCGTCTCACGCGGACGAAGCAAGGCTCATATCCTTCGTTCCGAGGCCTGGAAAACGCCCCCGCTTGGGTGCCGCAGCTGCCGACTGGATAGCCCCCGCTCGCCACAGCTCGTCCTCGCTAAAGCCGAACCAAGTCCATCGACTAGACGCTCAGAGTCCCAGCAGCTGCGTTACTCGCCCGGAGAGACCGTCTGCCAGATTCCACGTCCGACGTAGACCTTGACGAGCCCGTTGCCCAGGTTCACTATCGAACCCGGCGTGGACGTCGCTTCGAAGCAAGAAAGTGCGCACTTGCAGCGCTTTCGGTGATGGGCCGTGAAGGATTCGAACCTTCGACCTTGGGATTAAGAGTCCCCTGCTCTACCAGCTGAGCTAACGGCCCGGGACGAGCAAGTGTAGCCCCGTCCCGAGGCCCCTACGCCTACGCCTACGCGGCCTCGCGGTCGTCGTTCGCGAGAAGCGCCGTGACGACGCGCGCGGGCTCCGGCCGGCCGTAGAGGTATCCCTGCGCACGATCGCAGCGCAGCTCGCGAAGGATCTCGTCCGTCTCGGTCGTCTCCACGCCCTCGGCGACGACCTCGAGCCCGAAGCTGTGGCCGAGGTGGATCGCCGCCTCGACGATGACGCGGTCGTGGGGGGAGGCCGCCATCCCGGTCACGAAGCTGCGGTCGATCTTGAGCTCCGTCACCGGCAGCTGCTTGAGGTATGCGAACGACGAGTGGCCGGTTCCGAAGTCGTCGATCGAGATCGCGACCCCCGTCGCGGCGATCCGGTCGAGGATCGATCGCCCGCGCTCGGGGTCCGCGATGACCGCGCTCTCCGTCAGCTCGATGCACAGGCGGCGCGGGTCGACGCCGGTGCGTCGCAGCAGGCCGCCGAGCACGTCGGGAAGCTCGGGGTCGAGCAGGTCGACGGCCGACAGGTTGACCGCGACGCCGAGGGACGGGTGCAGCGAGCTCCACTCGCGCAGCTGCTCGAGCGCCGAGCCGAGAACCGCTCGGGTGAGGTGCCGCACGGCGCCGGTGCGCTCAGCGATCGGCACGAAGGCGCCGGGAGGCAGAAGCCCTCGGGACGGGTGCTGCCAGTAGGCGAGCGCCTCGTAGCCGACCACGACGCCCCGGGCGAGGTCGACCTTCGGCTGGAAGTGCAGCTCGAGCTCGTCGCGGTCCCCGATCCCGCGCAGGTCGTTGACGAGCGCGAGGCGTGCGGGATCGTGGGGGTCGTGGGTCCGGTCGTAGCGCAGCACTGCCACGTGACGGTCCTTCGCCGTGTAGGTCGCGACCTCCGCGTGGCGCAGGAGCGTCTCGGGGTCTCCCCCGTCGGCGGGGTAGAGGGCGATACCGATCGTGCACTCGATCCCCAGCGCCAGGGCCGCGACGACCGTCGGCGGCTCGAGCGCGCTCCGCACCGCCCGGGCGAGCCCGCTTCCGTCGTCCGCGCCGTCGAGCTCGAGGACGACTGCGAACTGGTCCCCGCCGAGCCGCGCGAGCAGCCGCTCTCGCCCGATGGCCTCGCGTAGCCTGGCCGCGACCTCGACGAGCAGCTCGTCTCCAGCGTCGTGCCCGAGCGTGTCGTTGACCTCCCGGAAGCGATCGAGGTCGAGGAGGAGGACCGCGAGCGCACGGTGCTGCTCGGCCGCGCGCTGGAGTGCGTGATCGAGCGCCTCCCGGAGATGGGCGCGGTTGGGCAGCTCCGTCAGGTCGTCGTAGTACGCCTGCGCGTGGATCCTGTCGATCTGTCGTTCGATCCGTCTGGTGACCCGAGCCAGCAGCGGGACGAGGACGAGGACGAGGAGTACCAGGAGCCCCTCGAGGACCGCCCCGACGCGGAGCTGGGCGGCGCGCGACGCTGCGGCGATCGGCCCGTAGCTCTGTGCGATGACGAGCGCTCCACCCTGCGAGCCACGCCCGAGCGGAGCGGTCGTCTCCAGCGTCTTCTCGCGCGCCTCGCCCGGGTCGGGCTGCGAGACGGCGCTGACGATCGCGCCGTCCCGAGTCTCTTGGATCCGCGCGCGACCGACGTGTCGGCCGATCGTCCGCTCGTCGGTCGAGTACGTGACGAGACCGTCGTTGCGCAGGATCGAGACCGCCGCGATCCCGGACCCGAGCACGTCGGGTCGGAAGACCGCGTCGAGCTCGGCTCGACGCGTCGCCGATACAGGCGCGGAGACGTCCCGTGCCGTGATCGCGCCCTCGACGAGCGTCGAGGCGACGAGCTCCGCGTGCACGATCGCGGCCCGCTCCGCCTGGGCGGTGGCGTGCACGCGAACGACGACGACGATCAGCGCGGAGGCGACGCCGAGCGAGAGCGAGAGGACGATGGCGAAGCGGAGGACGAGGCGAGGCGGCCGCTCTCGCTCGAAGAGCGACGGCCGGAGCTGAGGGGTGCGACGAAGCCGCATCGACACCTCAGGCGCCGACGGGGGGAAGGGGAGCGGATCCGACACCGGCGGCAGGGGAAGCGGCGGGAGCGGGACCGGCAGCGGTTCGAGCTTCGGGGGCGGGGGAAGCGTGGGCAGCTGCACGACGGGAGGTGGAGGCACGGGCGGCGGCGACGGTGCGGGCGGGGGAGCGGCCGGGGGTGGCGTTGCGGTGGGTGGAGGAGGCTCCGGAGCGGCGGAAGTCGCCGGAGGGGGCCCTGCTTCGGCTTCGCCGGAAGGTCCAGGGTCGTGGTTGCTTTCCGGCGCGGTCGCCGGGCGCACCGGGTCGCTCGTGCCGTCTCCGGTCGGGGAAGCTGGGCGCGGGGGCGTCCGCGTGCCCGACGTGCGGCGTGCGGCGCGCGTGCTCGTCGTGGACGGGCGCTCGCGCGCGACGAGCGTGCGACCTGGGCTTTCGGCGAGCTCGATCTCGACGCGCGGGCCGACGACGCGTTCGTTCGTGCCGAGCGCGCCCGTGGTGAACGGGATCAGCGCCGTCGCGGCGCGCTGGACGAGGCCCGGCAGCGAGACGACCGCGGCGGTCGACGAGAGGAGCGGCAGCGGGCCGAGGGTGAGGAGCCCGACGACCACGAGCTGTCGACGCGTGAGGCCTGTCGAGCTCGTCGCGGTCCCCGCCGGGAGTCGTGTGTGATCCTCGCTTCGCATCGGCCGCTGAGCCTCCTGTCGCAGGATCCGAGGGCCCTGCGGCCGCGTGGTCACCCGGACGGGGCATCTCCGTCCCTGAGCGGAGGGATCCGCGCCCCCGTTCGAGGTACCGTCAGCGCGTGAGGCCCGTGCAGCCGCGGAGCTCGCGCCACGACGAGACCGCCCGCCGCGCCTCGGCGCCGGCGAGCGGGCGCGGGACGCCGTCGACGATCCGTGCAGGCACCCACCGGTAACGGTCGACCCGGCGGCCGGTGACGGTCACGACGAGGACCCCGGTGCGGGTCGACAGCTCGCTCGTCCCGTACCACACGAAGTTCCCGAGGCCGTAGGAGACGAGCGCTCCGCCCATCCGGCCCGTCCCCTGGAGCCGGTGGGCGTGGCCGCCGACGACGACGTCGGCCCCGGCGCGGCTGAGCTGACGAGCGAGCGTTCGCTGGGCGGAGCTCGGGCAGCCCATGAGCTCGACGCCCCAGTGGAGGAAGACGACGACCGTGTCGGACGTCCTCCGCGCCTCGCGCACCGCGCGCAGCAGCCGGGGGACGTCCTTCGCCGAGGCGAGCCCCGGCTTCCCCGGCCCGGCGGTCCACGCCGCGATGAGGTGGTCGTCGAGGACCTGGGTCGCGGCGATGACGGCGATCCGCTGGCCGTCGACCGTACGGCGAAACGGCGCGTATGCCTGGCGGTCGTCTCGCCCGATGCCGATGACGGGGAACCGATGCCGTCTCGCCGCCGCGAGCGAGTCGCGCAAGCCTGCGTCTCCGAAGTCCATACCGTGGTTGTTCGCCATCGAGGCGACGTCGACCGAGCCTCCGCGGAGCGCCGCGAACGCGGTCGCCGGCGTCCGGAACGTGAACGTCTTCGCGGCGGCGGAGCCGCCGTCCGTGACCGCGGTCTCGAGGTTGGCGACGGCGATGTCCGCCTGCCCGAGCACCGGTGCGATCGGGGCGAGCACCGTCGACGGGGACGCAGCGAGCTTCGTTGCGAGAACGCCTTCGAAGTGGACGTCGCCGCCGAAGGCGAGGACGACGGGTCTACCGGAGCCGAGCGGCCCGCGCGCCTGCTCCGTGCCGGTGACGCGGTCCGCGGCGGGTGGGCCGTCGCGGCCGCCGAGGCCCAGCACGACGAGCAGCGCGGTGCCCGCGCAGAGGGCCGTCACGGCGGGCAGCAAGACCTTGGGAGAGCGAGTCATGGAGGGAGGGCGGGCGCGGCCGGGTGCCGTGGCACGATAGCTCGCGCGTGGAGTAGTCTCGTTGCTCCGTGCGGTTGAAGGGGATCGTCCAGCTCGTCGCGATCGGGGTCGTGATCGCCGTGGCACTCACGCTGACGGCGGTCCTCCTGCAGTGGCTGCCGACCTCCGCCTCCGAGGAGTTCGACCGCATCCAGGCCGTCTACTGGTTCGCCACGGTGATCTCGATCGTGATCTTCTCGCTCGTGACGGCGCTCGTGATCTTCTCGGTCTGGAAGTGGCGGGTCCCGGACGACGACGACGCGGACGGCCCGCCGATCCACGGCCACACCGGGCTCGAGATCCTGTGGACCGCCGTCCCGGCCGTCCTCGTGACCGCCATCGGGATCGTGAGCGCGGTCGTGCTCGCCCGGAACGGCGAGGCGGGCAACCGGCCGCTCGAGGTGCAGGCGATCGGCCAGCAGTTCGCATGGAAGTTCGTCTACTCCGACTACGACGACCTCGAGTCGGGCGAGCTCGTGCTGCCCATCGGGCGAGAGGCGCGCTTCACGATGACCTCGGTGGACGTGATCCACTCGTTCTGGGTCCCGAACTTCGGCCAGAAGATGGACGCGGTGCCGGGGATCGAGACGACGATCCTGGTGACGCCCGATCGGACCGGCGAGTTCGCGGTCGTCTGCGCCGAGCTCTGCGGCCTCGGGCACGCGACGATGCGGGCGAAGGCCCGCGTCGTCACGCAGCAGGAGTTCGCTGCGTGGCTGCGGGAGGAGGCGGCGTGACGGCGACGCACGAGGGAGCGGTCGAGACCTACCCGGCGCACTTCGAGCCGCCGCCAGGCCCGACGCGGCGGCTGGTGTTCGGACCCGGCCTCGTCCGCGGCGCCTGGATGGGGCTCCTTTTCTTCGGCCTCGGCACGCTTCTGGTCTGCGCGCTGCGCTGGTGGTGGAGCTGGGACCCCGTCTGGAACACGGAAGTCGTCCTCGCGGTCGCCGCGATGACGCTCGCGCCGATCGGCTTCCTCGCCGGGATCGGCGCGTTCGACTACTGGCTCCACTACGTCTCCGGCCGGCCGACCCGGCCTGAGGACCACTCCGGACACGGCGCGACGAGCTGGCGGGACTACTTCCGCGTCAACACGGACCACAAGGTCATCGGGATCCAGTACCTCGTCACGACGTTCTTCTTCTTCACGATCGGCGGCCTGATGGCGATGTTCTTCCGGGCCGAGCTCGCGCAGCCCGGGCTCCAGTTCGTCGACTCGCAGACGTTCAACGGCCTCGTCTCGGTGCACGCGACGCTGATGATCTTCCTGTTCATCATCCCGGCGTTCGCCGGGATCGCGAACTTCGCCGTGCCGCTGATGCTGGGTGCGCCGGACATGGCCTTCCCGCGGCTGAACGCGCTCTCCTTCTGGCTGCTCCCGATCGCCGGGGTCATGTTCGTCGCGAGCTTCCTCGCCCCCGGCGGGGCGTTCGGCGCCGGCTGGACGGGCTACGCGCCGCTCGCCGAGGGCCAGCCCCTCGGGCAGACGTTCTTCAACATGGGCGTGCAGTGGGCGGGCGCGTCGTCGATCATGACGGCCCTCAACTTCCTCGTCACGATCATCACGATGCGGGCGCCGGGCATGACCTTCTGGCGGATGCCGCTTCTCGTCTGGGCGAACTTCACGACCTCGCTGCTCGTCGTCATCGCGACCCCGTTCATCGCCGGCTCGCAGTTCTTCGTGATGTTCGACCGGATCATGCACACGAGCTTCTTCACCCCGGACAACGGCGGCTACGTGCTCGGGTACCAGCACATCTTCTGGTTCTACAGCCACCCGGCCGTGTACATCATGATGCTGCCCGGATTCGGCATCGTCTCCGAGGTCATCTCCACGATGTCGCGGAAGCCGATCTTCGGCTACCGGCTGATGGCGCTCTCCCTCATCGGGATCCTCGTGCTCGGCTTCTCGGTCTGGGCGCACCACATGTTCGTCGCGGGCATGGCGGACTGGCTGCGGGTGCCGATGATGATCACGACGCTCCTGATCGCGGTCCCGACCGGGATCAAGATCTTCTCCTGGACCGCCACCCTCTGGCGCGGCCGCATCCACCTGAACACGCCGATGCTCTTCGCGCTCGGGTTCGTGACGATGTTCGTCATCGGCGGGCTGTCGGGCATCTACCTCGGCTCGGTCCCGATCGACATCGCCGCCTCGGACACGTACTTCATCGTCGCGCACATCCACTACGTCCTCTTCGGCGGCTCCGTGTTCACGATCTTCGCCGGGATCTACTACTGGTTCCCGAAGATGACCGGCCGCATGTACGACGAGCGGCTCGGGAAGTGGCACTTCTGGCTCACGTTCGTCAGCTTCAACCTCACCTTCTTCCCGATGCACTACGTCGGGCTGCGCGGGATGCCGCGCCGCGTGTTCGACTACGACGAGGCCTTCGGCGACGTCAACTTCGTCATCACGGCGGCCTCGTTCGTGCTCGGCGCCTCGTTCGTCGTGTTCGTCTACAACATGACGACGAGCTGGGTCCGCGGCCCCGCCGCCGGCTCGAATCCCTGGCGCGCACACACGCTCGAGTGGCAGGTCTCCTCGCCGCCGCCGATCTTCAACTTCGACGAGATCCCCCAGATCGTCGCCGGACCGTACGAGTACGGCGTGCCCGGGGCGCGCCATGCGGTGATGAGCCCCGCACGCGAGGCGCAGGAGGTCCACGCCTGATGGAAGAGACGCCCGCCTCCGTGCTCGTCGTCGCGAACGAGACCCTCGTCGGCGGCGAGCTCGTCGCGGCGGTCGAGCGCCGCGCGAGAAAGGGGCCGATCCGCGTGGCGGTCGTCGCTCCGGTCTCGCAGCCGAAAGAGGGCTACGTCGTGTACCGCGACTCGCGGAGGGCCGCGGCGGGCCGTCGGCTCGAGCGCACGCTGACCGCGCTGCGCGAGGCCGGCATCCCCGCGCACGGCGGCGTGTTCGAGGACGAGCCGCTCGCGGCGGTGAAGGACGTCCTCGCGGCGGAGGAGGTCGACGAGATCATCGTCTCGACCCATCCGGAGACGAAGTCGGGCTGGCTCCGGAAGAACCTCGTCGAGGAGATCCGTCGGATCGCCGGCGACCGCCCGGTCGAGCACGTCGTCGCGGACGCGACGGCGCGCACGGGCGTGAACGTCCTCGTCGTCGCGAACGAGACCGTGCTCGGCGAGCCGCTTTTGGAGCGCATTCGTGCGCGTGCCCGGGCAGGGGACGACGCTGCGTTCCTCCTCGTCTGCCCCCAGAGCGATCCGACCAGGGCCGAGCATCCGGAAGCCGAGCGCCGGCTGCGGGCCGCGCTCGCCACGCTCCGGGCGGAGGGCATCGACGCGCACGGGCAGATCGCGCACCCGGATCCCTTCACGGCCGCGATGCAGGAGGTCGAGGACGAGCGGGTCGACGAGATCATCGTCTCCACGTTCCCGGGCGCGCAGCGCTCGTCCTGGCTGCGCCGCGATCTCGTCGGCCGCCTGCGCTCCGAGAGCGGACTCCCGGTCGAGCATGTCGTGGTCGCCCGCGAGGAAGTTGAGGCTCCCGCGTGACCGACGCTCGCCTGCGGCTCGCGTTCGTGGGGGAAACCAGGTTTCCCCCATGTGCCCCCTTCTTCTGTAGAACGCGGGGAACCTCCCGGTTCCCCGCGTCCCTCCCCGCTCATGTTCCGGAGAGCGGAACATGAGTCACGCCGAGGCGCTGCACGAGCACCACGGCCCCCCCGAGGCCAACAAGAGCTCCCGGGTCGACGCCCGCGTGCTCGGGATGTTCCTCTTCATCGCCTCCGAGGCGATGCTCTTCGGCTCGTTCTTCACCGCCTACTTCTTCGTGCGGGTCGTCAATCCGGACGCGCCGGCCGAGTGGCCTCCCGAGCCCTACCACTTCCCGGTCTTCGTCGCGGGGGTGAACACCGCGATCCTCGTCACCTCGAGCTTCACGATGCACTGGGCCCTGCAGTCGATCAAGCGGGGCGAGCGGAAGGCATTCCTCGCCGGGATGGTGCTCACGTTCGTGATGGGGCTCGCGTTCCTCATGACGCAGGTCGTCGAGTACTTGAACGTCGGGTTCAACACGAGCGACGGCGCGTTCGCCTCGGTCTTCTTCGGCCTCACGGGCCTCCACGGCGCCCACGTCGCGGTCGGTCTCACGCTGCTCGGCATCGTGATCGTCCGGGGCTTCCGCGGGCACTACTCGCCGGAGCACCACCACGGCGTCGAGCTCCCGGGGATCTACTGGCACTTCGTCGACATCATGTGGATCGTCGTCTACTCCGCCGTCTACCTCATCTGAGGAGCGCCCATGGAGAGCCCCTTTCGCAGTGAAGCGGCGGCGTTCAGGCTGCTGCTCGTCACGATCGGGGCGTTCGCGCTCATCGTCGCCGCGTCGTGGATCGCTCCCTGGCTCGGCCTGCTGACCTTTCTCGTGCTCGCGGCGGGGGCCGTCTGGCTGTACCTCCGCCAGCGGCCGCCCGCGACGCCGCCGCAGCCGATCGAGCACGTCGGCGCGCCCGACGAGCGGCGCGTCCTCGTCGTCGCGAACGAGACGGTCGGAGGCGAGGAGCTGATGAGCGCGATCTCCGAGCTCGCGCTCGGCGGCAAGGCCGAGTTCTTCGTCGTCTGCCCCGCGCTCAACTCGAGGCTGAAGACGTGGACCTCGGACGAGGACCCGGCGCGCGCGCAGGCCCAGAAGCGACTGGACGCGACGCTCTCCCGGCTCGCCTCGGTCGGGATCGAGGCGCACGGCGAGGTCGGCGACGTCGACCCGTTCGTCGCGATCGAGGACGGCGTGCGGCTGTTCCGCCCGGACGAGATCGTGGTCTCCACCCACCCCGAGGGCCGCTCGAACTGGCTGGAGCGCGGGGTCGTGGCCGCCGTCCGCGAGCGCTTCGACGTGCCGGTGACGCACGTCGTCGTCGACCTCGAGGCGCACGAAGCCGCGCCGTAGCGCCGACGGCTATGACTGTCACCGAAGGTGACTGTCACCCGCTTCTCCGGGTGGGGCTACTTGCCGGCCGCGCCCGACACGTACTCGGCGACCGCTGCGATCTGGTCGGCGTCGAGCGAGCCCTTGAACGAGGGCATGGCGCCCTGGCCGTTCGTCACGCGGTCGACGACGAGCGCCTGCGAGGGCTTCGCGGCGTCGAGGTTCGGTCCCACCGTTCCGGTCGTCGCGGCGTCGGCGAGCGTGTGGCACGAGCCGCACGTCTGGGCGAAGATCGTCTTCCCGTCCGTCGGCTTCTCCGCGGTCGCCCCGGTCCCGGCGACCGCCGCGACATAGGTCGCGACGTCCGAGGCCGCCTGACCCTGGTCGTCGACGCAGAATGCGTCGCCCTCGACGTCGTCGCAGAGAGGCAGCGTCGTGTCGACGGCCGGCATGCCCGGAGCGCCCGTCGACGTCTGGGTGATCGGGTACTCGATCTGGCCCTTGACCACCTGGGTGAACGTCGAGGAGGTCATGCCGGCCTCGCGCGCCTGGGCGAAGGCGTCGTCGAGGTTCGGACCGACGGTGCCTGCGGTGCCGGCGTCCGCGAGGACGTGACAGCCCCCGCATGCCTGCACGAACAGCTGCTTACCGGCTCCCTGGCTCCCGCCACTCGTGTACCCGCCGGTGCCGCACCCGCCGAGCGCGAGCGCAGCCGCCGCGCACGCGGCTCCGAGGAGTGCGGCGATCCTCACGGAGCGCGAGTCTAACCCGCTGGCGTGAGCTGCTGGCGCAGCTGCCGGAGGATGCGCTTCACCTCCGGGGCGGTCGGGTCGTTCGGCGCGAGCCGGAGGAACGTCTCGTACGCGGTGGCGGCCGTCGCGAAGTCCCCGGCCCCCTGTGCCGCCTGCGCGAGCTCGAGCTGGACGTTGGGGTCCTTCGGCGTCGCCGCTGCGATCTTGCGGTACGAGTCGACGGCCTTCGAGGCCGCCTGCTGGGCATCCGCGGCCGCGAGCTGGTACTCGCTCGAGAGCTCGCCGCTGATCGCACTCGTGATCGGGTCCGGGTCGAGCGTCTTGCCGTCGAGCTGGAAGAGGCCGGTGACGCTCGCGTTGGGTGTCAGGTACGCGGCACGGAACTGCGCGATCTGCGCGCGCTGCTGTGCCTCGCCGGCCTTCGTGAGGTAGAGGCCGCCGAGCTCGCGGAGTGCGTCGACGTCCTTCGGACGCAGCGCGACGAGCTCCTCGAGGGCCTCGATCGCGCCGTCGGTGTTCCCGTCGGCCTGCTGTGCAGTCGCCAGGTCGCGGAAGGCCTGAGGGTCGCTGGGGTTCTCGGACACGCGCTTCTCCGCCTCGGACACCGAGGGGACGCCCGAGGCTCCGCCCGCGTCGCGGAAGATGTCGCCCACGCCGACGCCACCGGCGCCGACGCCGAACCCGACGAAGCCGAGCGCGAAGACGAGCGCGAGGAAGAGGAAGACCCACTTCGCCTGGCGGCGCAGGCGGGGGAAGAACATGGTGTCCTCGATCACGACCTCGGGCCGCCGTGTGACAGCAGCCGGCCGCGGGCGCTGCGCGCGCCGTCGATCAGCTCGAGCCATGCCTTCCCTCCTTTCTCGTAGCGGGTCTCGCCGGACACGAGAGTAGCGACGACGTGCTCGGGCGAGCCGCCGAGAACCGTCGCCGTAACGGGATCTTCCCACGGGACGAACGGCGTGCCCGCGAAGGAGAGCACGGTGAGGTCGGCCCGCTTTCCCGGCACGAGCGAGCCCGCTTCCTCCGCGATCCCGAGCGCCCTCGCCCCGCCGAGCGTGGCGAGCTCGAGCGCCTCGGGTGCCGTCAGCGCGTCCGGCCTGCGCTCCCGAGCGCGCGCTCCGGCGATCGCGGCCCGCATCTCGTCGAACATGTCGAAGGACGGCGTCGAGGCGGGGCTGTCCGTCGCGATGCACACGCGGATTCCCGCCTCCCGCAGGGCCGCGAGCGGCGCGATCCCGCAGCCGAGGAGCGCGTTCGAACGCGGACAGTGCGCGACCGCGACGTCGTGAGCCGCGAGGAGGTCGATCTCCTCGGCATCCGCCTGCACGCAGTGCGCGGCGAGGACGTGCGGCCCGAGGAGCCCCGCCTCGGCGAGCATCCTGATGCCGGTCGTCCCGGGCGGGCGCACGAGAAGCGCGGCGAGGTCCCGCCAGCTGCCGGACCCCGTGCGCAGGAACTCGGTCTCCGCCTCGCTCTCGGCGAGGTGCGTCGCGACCGGGAGGCCGAGCTCCGCGCTCGCGCGGTACAGGTCGATCGTGCACGTGTACGGCGCGTGCGGCGAGATGCCGAGGCGAACTCGCCCCGAGAGCGCGTCCGCGATCCGCTCGCTCATCGGCCCGAAGCGCTCGTGGATCGGCGACGCGTCCGCGCCGAACACCTCGAGATGGACGATCGCCCCGAGACCGAGCTCGGCGCAAGCGGTCGCGGCCGCGCCGCTGAAGCTGCAGTCGCCCACCGTCGTGATCCCGGACCGCAGGCATTCGAGCGCGCCGAGGCGCGCGACCGCCTCCATCTCGGCCAGGTCGATCCTCGACTTCCGCTCGACGTGCAGCGCGATCCAGGGACCGAACGGAAGCCCGTCGCCGAACCCCGCGTACACGGCGTACTCGAGGTGGCTGTGGGCGTTCACGAAGCCGGGCAGGATCACCGCCTCGGGGAAGTGCTCACCGTCACCGAGCTCGCTCCGCGGGCCGACGGCTGCGATCCGCCCGTCGTCGGCGATCGCCACGGCGCCGTCCGGGATCGCGTCGCCGTCGACCGGGACCACCCAGTCGGCGGAGACGACCCTCACAGGTCGGCGGCGAGGTCGTCCACCCACCCGCGCTGCCAGCGACGCTCCAGGAGAACGGAGAGCCAGATCGAGAGCTCGAACAGGAGGACGAGCGGGATCACCTCGAAGGCGAGCGAGACCGGATCGACCGTCGGCAGGAGGATCGCGAAGACGAGGAGGAGGACGAACGCGATGCTCCGGTTCGCGCGGAGCTGCGACGACGTGAGCACGCGAAGGCGCACGAGCCCGAGGACGAAGATCGGCATGAGGAACGCCAGCCCCCCTGCGAGGAGCGTCCACGACACGAAGGACAGGTAGTAGCTCGCGCGGATCTGGTTGTCGTAGATCTCGTCGTCGAACGTCGTCAGGAAGTCGAGCGCGCGCGGGAGGACGACGTAGTACATGAAGACGACACCGCACGCGAAGAGGCCGGTGGCGAGCGCCACGAACCCGAGGACGACGCGCTGCTGGTGCACCTCGACCGCGGGGGCGAGGAACGACCAGACCTGCCACAGGAGCACGGGGAGCGCGAGCGCGATCCCGGCGAGCAGGCTCACCTTGATCGAGGTCGTGAACGGCTCCGTGACGCCGAGCGTGACGAGCCGCTTGTCGTCCGGGAGCGGCTCCATCAGCCAGTCGATGATCTGCTCGTGGAAGGCGAACGCGAGCAGGAAGGCTGGAACGAGTGCGAGGAGCGCGATGATGAGCCGCGAGCGGAGCTCGTCGAGGTGCTCGACGAGCGTGGCCTCCTCACCGTGCGGGAGGCGACGCGGGAACCAGCGTCTCACTGCCCGGTGGAGCTAGCCGACGGTCTCCCGCTCCGACTTCTCGGCCGCGCTCTCGGTCGGCGGGACCGGTTCGCTCGAGGCGGAGGGGAGCTCGGCGGGCGGTGCGGGCACAGGGTTGGTCGGAGTCGTGCTCGTCGGAGTCGGTGTCGTGACCGCCTCCTCGACGCCGGTGACCGAGTCCTTGAACTCGCGCATGCCCTTGCCGAGCGAGCGTCCCATCTCCGGCAGGCGCTTCGCGCCGAAGATGAGGAGAAGCACGATCAGCAGGATCATGATCTCCCAGATCGAGATGCCGAACGGCATGGGGTCACCTTACCACCGGAGTCCCCAGAGCCCGGTCCGGCTACGATGCGCAAAGGCGGGGCAGCCTGCACCGGGCGCCCGGCCCTCTTCCAATGGCACTTCTCGAGATAACGAATCTTCACGTCGCGCTGGAAGGAGGCCCCGAGATCGTCAAGGGGGTCGACCTCTCCGTGGACCTGAATCAGAAGCACGCGATCATGGGACCGAACGGCTCCGGGAAGTCGACGTTCGCCTACGCGCTGATGGGCCATCCGGCGTACGAGGTGACGGATGGCCAGATCGTCCTCGACGGCGAGGACGTGACCGAGCTCGGCGCCGACGAGCGCGCCCAGCGCGGGCTCTTCCTCGCCTTCCAGTACCCGCACGCCGTTCCGGGAGTCACCGTGACGAGCTTCCTCCGAAGCGCGATCAACGCGCTCCGGAAGGCGCGGGCGGGCGGTGAGGACGACCCCGTTCCGATCCCGGAGTTCCGCACCGAGCTGCTCGCCGCGATGGCCGATCTCAAGGTGCCTCGAGAGCTTGCGTCGCGGTATCTGAACGACGGCTTCTCCGGCGGCGAGAAGAAGCGCGTGGAGATCCTGCAGATGGCGCTGCTCAAGCCCCGGATCGCGGTGCTCGACGAGACCGACTCCGGCCTCGACATCGACGCTCTCAAGATCGTCGCGAATGGCGTGAACGCCCTCGTCGGTCCCGACATGGGCGCGCTCGTCATCACGCACTACCAGCGCATACTCAACTACGTCACGCCCGACTTCGTGCACGTGTTCGTCGACGGGCGTATCGTGGCCGAAGGAGGTCCGGAGCTCGCCCACAAGCTCGAAGCCGAGGGCTACGAGGCGTTCACTCCGGCGAGCGTCGGAGGTGACGCATGAGCACGCACGAGACCGATGTCGTACGCGGGATTCGCTCCGACTACCAGTACGGGTTCTCGAACCCGGACGAGGCGAAGGACTACTTCTTCAAGTCCGGGAGAGGTATCTCACACGAGGTGGTGGAGGCGATCTCCGAGCACAAGAACGAGCCGGAGTGGATGAGGAAGTTCCGGCACAAGAGCCTCGACTACTTCCTCGCGCGGCCGATGCCGAGCTGGGGCGCGGACCTCTCCGGGATCGACTTCGAGAACATCTACTACTACATCAGGCCCACCGAGAAGCAGGCGGAGTCCTGGGAGGACCTGCCCTCCGAGATCAAGGACACGTGGGACAAGCTCGGGATCCCGGAAGCGGAGAAGAAGTACCTCGCCGGGGTCGGCGCGCAGTACGAGTCCGAGGTCGTGTACCACAAGCTCCAGGCCGACCTCGAGGCGAAGGGAGTCATCTTCCTCGACATGGACTCGGGCCTTCGCGAGCACGAGGAGCTCGTCAAGCAGTACTTCGGCACGATCATCCCGCAGAACGACAACAAGTTCGCGGCGCTGAACTCGGCGGTCTGGTCGGGCGGCTCGTTCATCTACGTGCCCCCGGGCGTGAAGGTCGAGATGCCGCTCCAGGCCTACTTCCGCATCAACGCGGAGAACATGGGCCAGTTCGAGCGCACGCTGATCATCGTCGACGAGGACGCGTACGTGCACTACGTCGAGGGCTGCACCGCGCCGATCTACTCGTCCGACTCGCTGCACTCGGCGGTGGTCGAGATCGTCGTCAAGCGCGGCGGGCGTCATCGCTACACGACCATCCAGAACTGGTCGAACAACGTCTACAACCTCGTCACGAAGCGCGCGGTCGCGTACGAGGACGCGACGATGGAGTGGGTCGACGGGAACCTCGGCTCGAAGGTGACGATGAAGTACCCGGCGGTCTGGCTCATGGGCGAGGGCGCGCACGGCGAGGTGCTCTCGATCGCGTTCGGGGGGAAGGGCCAGCACCAGGACGCCGGCGGCAAGGTCGTTCACGTCGCCCCGCGCACGTCCTCGGTGATCACGTCCAAGTCGATCTCGAAGGATGGCGGGCGCGCTGGCTACCGCGGGCTGCTGCAGGTGGCGAAGGGCGCGCACGGCTCGCGTTCGAAGGTCGTCTGCGATGCGCTCATCCTCGACGAGGAGTCGCGCTCGGACACGTATCCCTACATCCAGGTGGACGAGGACGACGTCGACCTCGGCCACGAGGCGACGGTCTCGAAGATCGGCGAGGAGCAGCTGTTCTACCTGATGAGCCGCGGCCTCACCGAGGCGGAGGCCTCCGCGATGATCGTCTCCGGCTTCGTCGAGCCGATCACGAAGGAGCTCCCGCTCGAGTACGCCGTCGAGATGAACCGGCTCATCCAGCTGCAGATGGAAGGCTCTGTTGGCTGACTCGGGTCCGCAAGCGGACTCGAGTGTGTTGGCTAGCCCGATCCGCAAGGTGGACGTCGTCGGGATCCCGTCCACGGATGTAGAGCGCTCGAGGCAGTTCTACGTCGATACCCTCGGGCTTCGTCCCGACGACAACGCTCGCTCCGAGTTTTGGGTCGGCGACACGTGCTTCGCGATCTGGGCGCCGGCGTGGTTCGGCGTCGAGTATCAGCCGCAGGCGAACAGCATCGTCCTGCTCCGCGTCGACGACGTGCCCGCGGCGCGCGCCGAGCTGGAGGCGAAGGGCGTCCACTTCGAAGGTGAGACCTTCGACACCGGCGTCTGTCACATGGCCAACTTCACGGATCCGGACGGCAACCCGCTGACACTGCACAAGCGCTACGCGCCGTACGCGGAGAGCCCGGCGGCTTGATCGGCGTCAGCCGCGTCGACTACATCCGCGTCCCGGTGACGGACATCGAGGAGGCGAATCGCTTCTACGGCGAACTGCTCGGCCTCGAGCGGAGCCCGAACTCGCCGAGCGACGACTGGGTCGAGTACGAGGTCGGCAACGTCACGCTCGCGGTCATGACGCCGCACACGCACGACTACGACTTCACGGCGCTCCCGCCCGCGACGATCGCCCTCCGCGTCCCCGACGTCGCAGCGGCGAAGGAGAAGCTCGAGGAGGCAGGTCTCGAGGTCGGCGAGGTGTGGGACTCGGGTGCCTGCCAGGGCGCCGGCGTCACCGATCCCGCCGGCAACCGCATCCTCCTCCATCACCGCTACGCGCCGTACCCGGACGGGACGATGCCGTGATGCAGGTCGAGCACGTCGACTTCGTGTCGTTCCTCACCGAGGACATCGCGCGCGCAAAGCGGTTCTACACCGAGGTTCTCGGGCTCGAGGTCGAGACCGAGGGCGAGCACGACCTGGAGCTCCGTGCGGGCCAGGTGACGCTCGACATCTTCGACCCCTCGAGCATTGGCCAGCCGTTCGCCGCCTCGCCGGCGGGGCTCGCGCTCCGTGTCTCCGACGTCGACGCGGCGCGGGCAGAGCTCGAGGCGAAGGGTGTCGAGTTCGAGGGCGAGACGATCGTGACGGGCGTCTGCCGCCAGGCCTGGTTCAAGGACCCCGACGGCAACGCGCTCATGCTCCACCGACGATTCGACGTATGACGAGGACCGAGCTGCTCGAGCGTTACGAGGCGCTGCCGCTGCCGACGACGAGGGACGAGCACTGGCGCTTCACCGACCTCGCCGGGTTCGACCCCGACGCCTGGACTGCGGACGGCGGGTCCGGCATCGCCGCGGCGCCGTCGATGCTCGACCTCGACGTCGCCGGGGTCGCGCACGTCGGCGAGAGCGGGATCGAGATCGAGCGGGCGCCGGGCGGCGTGCGGTTCGAACCGCTCGCCGACGACCACGAGCTGCTGCACTCCCTCGTCGGCTGGGACGAGAAGTTCGCGGCGCACAACGCGGCGCTCTGGAAGCACGGGCTCCTCGTGCACGTGCCGCGCGGGGTCGTGCTCGACAAGCCGCTCTACGTGCGGATCGTGAACGCCGTCGAGGGAGGCTCGCTGTTCTGGCGGCTCCTGATCGTCGCCGAGCCCGAGAGCCGCTTCGCGGTGATCGAGGAGTACGCCTCTGCTGCGCCCGAGCTCGCGTCGTACTCGAACGCCGCGGTCGAGATCGTCGTGCAGCAGGCTGCGAAGGTCGAGTACGTCTCGGTGCAGAACCTCTCGCGGGGCACGTACCACTTCGCCTCGCACCACGCCCGGGTCGAGCGCGACGCGGAGCTCGACTGGGTCGCCGCGGGCTTCGGCTCCGCGAAGGGCAAGGTGCGGATCCAGAACGACCTCGCCGGGCCGGGTGCGACCTCCCGCGTGACGGGCGCCTACTTCGTCGACGGCACGCAGCACCTCGATTACGACACGTTCCAGGAGCACATGGCACCGTCGACGACGTCCGACTTCGCGTTCAAGGGAGCGCTTCGCGACACGGCGAGGGCGGTCTGGCGCGGGATGATCCGGGTCGAGGAGGGCGCGCAGAAGACGAACGCGTACCAGGAGAACCGCAACCTCCTGCTCTCGAAGACCGCGCACGCCGACTCCATCCCCGGCCTCGAGATCCTCGCCAACGACGTGCGCTGCACGCACGGGGCGACCCTCGGCCAGGTCGACCGCGAGCAGCTCTTCTACCTGATGACGCGTGGTCTCTCGCGCGCCGAGGCGGAGCGGTTGATCGTGCGGGGCTTCTTCCAGGACGTGCTCGACCGCGTCGAGCTCGAGCCGGTCCGCGAGGCGCTCGCGGAGGCGCTCGAGGCTCGCATCCCTCAGGGCTAGCGCGATCCTTCGCCTGGATGGGCGACGGTACTGCGACCGGGTCGAAGCGGACGGAGACCTTCTCTCCGCGGCGTGCTTCACCGCTGCGGTCGGCGTCCCTGTCGACCACGTTCTCCGTGCGCGGCGGGGCGGACCTCTCGACCGGGCGACGGCGTCGTTCGCCGCTTCCTTCGACGAGCTGACGGGCTCGACGTCGCTCGTGTGGACGAGCTCGACGGCGCGGTGCCGGCGGCCGAGAACAACGGCTGGCTCGGATCCCGCAGCGAGGTGTCGAGGCGATCTCGAGGGGAGGGCGGGCAGCGAGTGTCTGCTGGAGCGTGAACGCGGACATGTCGTTCCACGCGGAGGACGGGGTCGTCGTCCCGTGGTTCGACCCGGTCCTGGTCGAGCACCCCTGGTCGGGCTCGGACCCGGGCTGGGTGCGGGAGCGAGCACGGGCTCTACGGTTCGGCGTGGGTCGCCCCAGGAGCGACTCGCTCGTCCTCCGCGAGCGACACACCGGTGTGGCGTCGAGCTGGCTGGAGCGACCGCACCGCTGGTTCGACGTGCCGGATCCCGGGAGCGCGCCGCTCTCGGTCGAGGTGTACGCGTCCTTCGTCCGTCAGGCGCTCCGGGCATGGTGGCGCAGCCTTCTCGGTCGCGGGTAGCCCGCCCGGCCGCGAGCGGGCAGAATTCCCCGATGGACGTCCCGCTCGTCCCTCGCCTCCGCGGGGTCTTCCACCAGTACGCGTTCTTCGTCGCGGTCGCCGCCGGGGCGACGCTCGTCGTGCTCGCCGACGGCCTGCTCGAACGCGTCGCCGTCTGGGTGTACGCGGCCGCGCTGGCCGCGATGTTCGGAGCGAGCGCCCTCTATCACCGCGTCCACTGGCGTAGCGCGGCGGCGCGGCTGCGCGCGCGGAGGCTCGACCACGCGATGATCTTCGTCTTCATCGCGGGGACGTACACGCCCTTCGCGCTCGTGGCGTTCGACGGCACGATCGGCATCGTTCTCCTCGTGTCGGTCTGGGCCGCTGCCGTCTTCGGCCTCGCTCTCGAGCTCGCCTGGATCGAGGGGCCGCGCTGGCTCTCCGCGATCGCCTACCTGCTCGTGGGCTGGGTCGGCGTCGTCGCGGCGCCGCGGCTCTTCCCCGAGCTCGGGGTCGCCGCCGCGGTGCTCGTGATCGTGGGCGGGACGCTCTACACCCTCGGCGCGCTGGCGTACGCGACGACCTGGCCGAACCCCTTCCCGGCGACGTTCGGCTTCCACGAGGTGTTCCACGTCCTCGTGATCGCGGCCGCGGTGACGCAGTTCGTCGCGGTCTCCCTCGTCGTCCTCTAGGCGGGTACCCTCGAGCCATGGAGACCGATATCCAGCTCAGCGACGAGGAGTGGCGGGCGCGGCTGGCGCCCGAGCAGTACGAGATTCTGCGCAACAAGGGCACCGAGCGCGCGTTCACCGGCGCCTACTGGGACGAGCACGCGGACGGCGTCTACCGGTGTGCCGGGTGTGGCGCCGAGCTCTTCCGTTCGGACGCGAAGTACGACTCGGGCACCGGCTGGCCGAGCTTCGTGGAGCCGACGTCGCTCGAGAGCGTGGTGACCGAGACCGACCGGAGCCACGGCATGGTCCGGACCGAGGCGATGTGCGCGCGTTGCGGCGGCCACCTCGGGCATGTCTTCCCGGACGGCCCGGGGCCGAAGGGCGAGCGGTACTGCATCAACTCTGCAGCCCTCGAGCTCGACGCGACGGCGTGAGCCGATGACGGGCTGCTGCCGGGCTGGTCCGTGCGAGCAGGTGTTCAGGCCGCGGATCGCGCGGCGCACCCTCGCGCGCTACCGCCGGCGGGGCCTGGACGAGCTCGAGCTCCGAATGCTCGAGTCCGCGGTCGGCGTGGGGGTCGACGGCGCCCGCGTGCTCGAGATCGGAGGCGGGCTGGGCACGATCGGCAGCGAGCTCGTGGCCGCGGGCGCCGCCGCGTGCGAGGTCGTCGAGCTCGTGCCCGCGTGGGAGCCGTATGCGCTCGAGCTCGCGCGCGAGCATGGCTTCGAGGAGCAGACGAGCTTCAGGGTCGTCGACATCCTCGACCGACCCGACGAGGTCGCCCCTGCCGACATCGTGATCCTGAACCGGGTCGTGTGCTGTACGCCCGACGGCATCGCCCTCACCGGCGAGGCCGCGAGCCACGCCAGGCGCACGCTCGTTCTCAGCTTTCCCCGCGACGTGCTCTGGGTACGCGCACTGATCCGCGGCCTGAACGCCGGCATGTGGATGCTGCGGCGGTCGTACCGCGCCTTCGTCCACCCGCCTGCCGCTCTGCTCGGGGCCGCCGGGGCCGCCGGGCTCGTTCCCGCGACGGGTGGACGCCGTGGTTTCGTGTGGCAGTACGCGGCGCTGACGCGCCCGTGACCACCGCTCGCCTTCGGCTCTCGGTCGTGCGGGAAACCATGGTTCCCCCACGTGCCCTCTCGAGAGCGTGGGGAACCTCCCGGTTCCCCACGGTCCTCCCCGCTCACGGGCCGGTCGGCCCATGAGCGAGCTCGGCCTCTTCCCGCTGCCGCTCGTCCTCCTCCCCGAGGAGCAGCTGCCGCTGCACATCTTCGAGGAGCGGTACCAGGAGCTGATCGGGGAGTGCCTCGAGGACGAGCGCGAGTTCGGGCTCGTCTACGCGGACGACGACGGCATTCGCGAGCTGGGGACGAGAGCGGGCGTGGTCTCCGTCCTCGACCGCTTCGAGGACGGTCGGCTGAACATCGTCGTGCAGGGTCGCGAGCGGTTCCGGCTGCTCGAGCTGACGGACGGCCGGAGCTTCCAGACCGGCGACGTCGCCGAGGTCGTCGACGACGACGACCCGGCCGATGCTGACGCGGTCGCGCGGGCTCTCGCTCTCTTCGAGCGGCTCCGAACGGCGACGGGAAGCGAGGTCGAGGTGCCGTCGGCCGAGGCGGAGCAGCTCTCTTTCGCTCTCGCCGGACGGGTCGAGCTCGCCCCGGAGGTAAAGCTCGAACTCCTCGCCGAGGTCTCGGAGCGGGTACGGCTGAACCGCGTCTGCGAACTGCTCGAGCTCGCGTCCGAAGCCGTCGAGCGGCAGCGCCGCGCCGCCGAGCGCGCGGCGACGAACGGGCGCGTCGACCTCGGGTGAGCCGGGCGCCCAGGGGTACGATGAGCTGATGGCAGTGACGACGCAGCCCGCGCTCGACGCGCATCGTCTGCGCGCGGACTTCCCGGTCTTCGACGAGCTCGTGAACGGGAGGCCGGTCGCCTTCCTGGACTCGGCTGCGTCGGCCCAGAAGCCGCGCCAGGTGCTGGACGCTATGCGCGACTTCTACGAGCACTCCTACGCGAACGTGCACCGCGGCGTGTACCGCCTGGCCGAGCGGGCGACGACGGGCTACGAGACCGCACGCAGCAAGGTGGCCGGCTTCGTCAACGCACCGTCCGAGCGCGAGGTGATCTTCACCCGCAGCGCCACGGAGTCCCTCAACCTCGTCGCCTACGCGTGGGGACTCGACAACCTCGGCCCTGGTGACGTCGCCCTCGTCACCGAGCTCGAGCATCACTCGAGCTTCGTGCCCTGGCAGTACGTCGCGCACCGCACCGGAGCGGCGTTCCGCGCGATCCCGATCGACGAGCACGGCGAGCTCGATCTCGACGCGCTCGCCGGTGTCGAGGGCGAGGGAACGGTGAAGGTGGTCGCCTGCAACCTCGTCTCGAACACCCTCGGCACGGTGAATCCCGCCGTGAAGCTCGGTACCTGGGCGCACGAGCGCGGCGCGATCATGGTCGTCGACGCAGCGCAGGCCGCGCCACACCGGCCGCTCGACGTGCAGGCGCTCGGGTGCGACTTCCTCGCGCTCTCGTCGCACAAGATGTGCGGTCCGAGCGGCTCCGGCGCCCTCTGGGGACGGCGCGAGCTGCTCGAGGCGATGTCGCCCTTCAACCTCGGCGGGGAGATGATCCGCTCCGTCGCGATCGAGAAGACGACGTGGAACGAGCTGCCGTACAAGTTCGAGGCGGGGACGCCTGCGATCGCCGAAGCGGTCGGGTTCGGCGCAGCCGTCGACTACCTCTCCGAGGTCGGGCTCGAGGCCGTCGAGCGTCACGAGCACGAGCTTCTCGAGTACGCCCTCGGCCGGCTGAGCGAGCTTCCCTGGGTCGAGACCTACGGGCCCCCGCCGGAGCGGCGCGCGGGGATCGTCTCGTTCAACGTCGAGGGCGTCCACCCGCACGACGTCGCGCAGGTGCTCGACTGGGAAGGCGTCGCCGTCCGTGCCGGCCACCACTGCACGCAGCCGCTGATGACGAAGCTCGGCGTCGCGGCGACCACGCGCGCGAGCTTCTACCTGTACACGATCCCCGAGGAGATCGACCGCCTCGTCGATGGCCTCCACAAGGTGAAGAAGTCGCTCGGATGAGCGTGCCGCTCGCGGTGGGTCCAGGGGGATGAGCGAGTTCGAGCAGCTCTACCGGGAGCTGATCCTCGACCACTACAAGAACCCGCGGAACCACGGGCTCCTCGACCCCGCGGACGCGCGCGCGGAGGGCCAGAACCCGCTCTGCGGCGACGAGGTCTCGGTCTCGGTGAGGCTCGGCGACGGCGACGTGATCGAGGAGGTCGGGTTCGACGGGCGCGGCTGCGCGATCAGCCAGGCGGCGACATCGATGCTCACCGACCTCGTGAAGGGCCGCACCGCGCAGGAGGTCGCGTCGATGCCGAAGGAGGAGCTGCTCGACGAGCTCGGCATCCCGCTGACGCCGGTCCGTCTCAAGTGCGCGATCCTCGGCCTCGGCGTGCTGAAGCTCGCCCTGCACAAGGCGAAGGGCACGCCGCTCCCGGAGGAATGGGGCACCTCGGTCCGCGACCTCGTGTTCGACTAGGCCCCGCCCGTGGCGGAGATCGAGGTCGCGCCCGTCGACGAGCTCCCGCCCGGGACGATGCGGCTCGTGCCCGCGGGCCCGATCACGGTCGGCGTCTACAACTGCGCTGGCACGTTCCACGCGATCGAGGACCGCTGCTCCCACGACGACGGTCCGCTCTGCGAGGGCGAGTGGGAGCCCGAGCTGTGCATGGTCGTGTGCCCGCGCCACGGCTCGCGCTTCGACCTCGAGACCGGGATCCCGATGTCGCTTCCCGCGTTCGAGCCGGTGCGGATCTTCCCGGTGTCGGTGCGGGACGGCGTCGTCGTCGTCGAGGTCGAGGAAGGCTGACGATGCTCGACGACCGCGTCCTCGCGGCGCTCACGCGGCTGGAGGAGGAGGATCGCGCGGAGCGGGAGGCGGGCCTTCCGCCCGAGCGGCGCTCGCGCCAGGTGGCCCCGGCGACCGGTCGGTTCCTGTTCGCGCTCGCGGCGTGCCAGGCCGGTGTCGAGGTGCTCGAGATCGGCGGCTCGCGCGGCTATTCGTCGATCTGGCTCGCTGCCGGTGCGCGCGTGCTCGGCGGCCGGGTCGTGTCGCTCGAGCAGGATTCGGAGCGCGCCGCTGCCTGGCGGGCGAACGTCGCCGATGCCGGGCTCGAGGAGTGGGCAGACGTCGTCGAGGGCGACGCGCACGAGACCCTACGTGGCATCGAGGACGTGTTCGACGTCGTCTTCCTCGATGCCGAGAAGGACGACTACGAGACGCTTTTCGGGCTCGTACGGCCCCTGCTCGAGCCGGGCGGAATCGTAGTCGCGGACAACGTGCTCTCCCACGCGGAGACGCTCGCCGCGTACTCGACCGCGCGCCAGACGGATCCCACGCTCTCGAGCGTGACGGTTCCCCTCGACCGCGGTCTCGAGCTGACCGTCGTACTGGCCGAGCGCGCCTGAGGCTCAGCGCACCTCGCTCATCAGGCCGAGCAGGTTCCGGTCAGGGTCGCGGAAGAACGTCATCCACAGCTCGTGGTCGGGCATCCGGGCGATCAGGTGCGGCTCGTCGTCGAACGGGACGCCGCGTCCGACGAGCTCGTCGCGGGCGGCGGCGATGTCGGCGACGCGGAAGTAGACGATCGAGCTCGGGTGGTCGACGTCCTCGCTCTCGGGGACGGCGAGCATGATCCGTACGTCGCCGCACATGAAGAACGCGAGCGGGCCGGCCTCGAACAGGTACTCGAGGCCGAGCGCCTCGCGGTAGAACGCCACCGCGCGGGGCAGGTCGTGCGTGGGGATCGCGATCTGGCCGATGCTCTCGAGGGTTGGCATCCGTCCTCCTCGGTATACTTAGCCTTGCTAACGAACTATGTAGCATGGCTAAGGAGAGTGTGTCAAGCGAGCGTGCGCCGGACCCCCGCGAGGTGGCCGAGGGGCTCCATGCCGCTGCGATCCACGTGCTGCGCCGCGTGCGCCGGGTCGACGAGGAGAGCGGGCTCACGGCCGCCCGTCTCTCGGCGCTCTCCGTGCTCGTGTTCGGCGGCCCGACGACCGTCGGCCGGCTCGCGCGCGCGGAGCAGGTGTCCGCGCCGACGATGTCCCGCCTCGTGCGCGCACTCGAGAGCGACGGGCTCGTCACGCGCGAGGCGCACGAACGCGACGGGAGGTCGGTGCTCGTCCGGACGACGGATCGGGGCCGCGCGCTCCTCGAGCGGGGCCGCGAGCGGAGGATCGCGGAGCTCGCCGGCCTGCTCGACGCGCTCGGTCCGGGCGACCTCGACACGCTCGCCTCGGCCGCGGCGATCGCCGAGCGCGCTCTCGCCCGTCCTCCATCCGCTTGAAGTGCGTATGCTGGCGATACCGCGGAAAGGAGGTGGTCCGGCTTGAGCGACGACAGTACCGGCAGTGGAGGTACCAGCGGGTAGAGGCGTGCCCCCGGGACCACCGGGAATCGCCTAGCCAGCGTAGGGGGCTCGCAGCTTGCGCCGCAGGCCGACGCGCCTGCCGGAAGCGCCTCTACTACTCCAACGCTGGTCACCGAGCTCGAGGGGCTGCTCACGCAGCCCCTCGGCTTTCTCGGAGGCAGATCGAAATCAGGCGGCGACGGCGACCGGCGCCGCCTCCGCGACGAGCGCGGCGAGGTGGCCCGCGAGCCGTGCCGCGACGCCTTCGTCGAGCAGCGCGCCGGTCTCGTCGAAGACGTCCTGGGCACGTGCGACGGGCAGCTCGCCGTCGACCACCCGCGCCCCGGCGATGCCGAGGACGCGACGGAGGTCCTGCTGTGCCCAGATCGCGCCGTACTGGCCGGTGGTCGCGCCGGCGATCGCCGCGGTCTTGCCCCAGAGCGCCGCGCCGCCGCGAGGCGGGCGCGACGCCCAGTCGACGGCGTTCTTCAGCACGCCGGGGATCGAGCCGTTGTACTCCGGGGTCACGAAGAGCAGCGCGTCCGCGCCGGCGATGCGCGTGCGCAGGTCGGTGACCGCAGGCGGGGCATCCTCGCCGTCCGCGTCCGCGTCGTACGGGGGGACCAGCGCGAGACCGTCGTAGAGCTCGACCTCGACACTCGCGGGAGCGAGGTCGGCGGCGGCCCGTGCGAGGGCCGTGTTGTACGACGCCTCGCGCAGGCTGCCGGAAATGGCGAGGACCTTCATCGTCAGCCCGCCTTCACCGCCGCGAAGACGGCCTTCAGGACGACCTCGTTCGGGAGCAGGAAGCCGCCGCCGGGGAGCGGGGCGTTCCAATTCAGGCCGAAGTCGGTGCGGTCGACTGTCGTCTCCAGCTCGAGCCCGAGGCGGTCGTTGCCCCACGGGTCGGCTGCCTCGCCGACGAAGGTGCCCGTCAGCACGACCGGCTTCGTGACGCCCTTGATCGTGAGATCGCCCTCGACGACGAGCTCGTCGTCGCGGCTCGAGATCGACGTCGACTCGAACCGGAGCTCCGGGTAGCGCGCGGTGTCGAAGAAGTCGGGCGACTGCAGGTGACCGTCGCGCGTGTCGTCGAACGTCGTGATGCTCGTGGCGTCGACGACGCCCTCGATGGACGGCGACTCGCCGCCCCGGATCGTCCCCGTGAAGCCCGGGACACGGCCCTTGATCGTCATGAGCCCGAGCTTCTTCACCTCGAACTCGAGGGACGACCAGACCGGGTCGAGATGCCACTCACCGGCCGGGATGATCGCTTCGCGCTGCTCGGTCATGATGGACATTGCGCTCCCTCCTTTGAGTACGCTACTATTGACTACGCAAGCAACTATAGCGGAGAAAGCATGCAGAGTCAACTATTGAGCGAGCAATCTCTGGGCGTCGACGCGTTCGTCGCGCTCGTCCGCACGCACGCAACCGCCATGCGGTCGCTCAACGCGCAGCTCTCCGCCGATCACGGTCTCACGATCAGCGACTACGAAGTGCTGCTGCGGCTCGCACGTGCACCGGACCGTCGCCTGCGGCGCGTCGACCTCGCCGGGCAGGTGCTCCTGACCGCATCCGGCATCACCCGCCTGCTCGACGGCCTCGAGCGCCAGGGCTGGGTCGAGCGGGGGGCATGCGACGGCGACCGTCGGGTGGTCTACGCCGTGCTCACGGACGCCGGCCTCGCGAAGCTCCGCGAAGCGCGCGCGACGCACCTCCCGCAGATCGAGCAGCACTTCGGGCGGGGGCTCACGCCCGAGGAGCAGTCGCTCCTCGTCGAGCTCCTCGGCAAGCTCGACCGCGACGCCGGCGAGCTGCCCTGCGACACCGACGTCTAGCCGCCGTCGGGCGAGAAGTTCTTCCAGTACCGGCTCGGCGTCGGGCCCTTCTGGCCCTGGTACTTGGAGCCGATGCCCTCGGACCCGTACGGGCGTTCGGCGGGCTCGGACAGCTGGACGAACGAGAGCTGCCCGATCTTCATCCCCGGGTAGATCGTGATCGGAAGGTTGGCGACGTTCGAGAGCTCGAGCGTGACGTGGCCGTCCCAGCCCGGGTCGATGAAGCCGGCGGTCGAGTGGATCAGGAGCCCGAGCCGGCCGAGAGAGCTCTTCCCCTCGAGCCGCGCGACGAGATCGTCCGGCAGCGTCACGCGCTCCAGGGTCGAGCCGAGGACGAACTCGCCGGGGTGGAGGATGAACGCCTCGTCGTCCTCGACCTCGACGAGCTCGGTCAACTCCTCCTGCTCGGCTTTCACGTCGATGTACGGGTAGCGCGAGTTGCGGAACACCCGGAAGTAGCGGTCGACCCGCACGTCGAGGCTCGACGGCTGCATCAGGTCGGGCTCGTAGGGGGCGATCCCGATGCGTCCCTCGGCGAGGAGGCGTCGGATCGTTCGGTCGGACAGGACCACGCGGCGATTCTAGGCGCGAGCGGCTTGTGCCAACTTGTCACATGGACGGTCGAGCGCCCTCGCCACTGCGGTAAGGTCCATGCCCCGGTGTCGATGCTGTTCCCACCCATCGACCCGAACGAGCGCTTTCGCGAGCGTCGGGCGGCTTCGAGGCGCAGGAAGCGCCTGCGGCGAGCCCTTCTCACGGGCACGTTGCTCGTCGGCGTCCTCCTGCTCGGCGCCGGCGCGCGCTTCGTAGGCGGCGCGACCCCTGCGCCCCGTGCGCAAGGGGGCGAGACGACCCTCGCGGCGATGGGCGCGTCCGGGCCGCGGCCGCTCCCGGTGGAGATCCGCGGCGTCCACGTGACTCTCGGCCTCGCGTCGTTGCCGGGGAAGCTCCGCGAGTACGCGAGCCTCGAGCGCGACGGCCTGACCGCGATCGAGCTCGACGTGAAGGACGAGAACGGCGAGGTCGGGTTCGTCCCCCGCTCGGTGCCGCTCGCGCGCCAGGTCGGCGCTGCGCGCGACTACTACGAGGCGCGCGCCGCGGCGAAGCTCATCCACGCGCGGGGCCTCTACCTCATCGGGCGCGTCGTCGTCTTCGAGGACCCGATGCTTTCCCTCGGCCGGCCGGACCTCGCGGCGCGCCGCGGTGACGGATCGGTCTGGAGGGATGCCGCCGGCCTCGGCTGGACGAACCCGTACGACCGCAGTGTGTGGAAGTACAACGTCGACATCGCCGTCGCTGCGGCGCGGGCGGGGTTCGACGAGATCCTCTTCGACTACGTCCGCTTCCCCTCCGACGGGGACGTGGACGCGGCCGTGTACCGCAACCCGCGGGGACTGGCGAAGGGCGACGCCGTGCCGGCGTTCCTGCGCTACGCCTCGCGGCGGCTGCGGCCGCTCGGGACCCGCGTCTCGGCCGCCGTCTTCGGGCTCTCCGCTGCGCGAGACCTCGGCATCGGGCAGCTCCCGCGGCGCATGGCACCTCATCTCGACCACGTGTACCCGATGACGTACCCGTCGCTCTTCGGCCAGGGCGAGCTCGGCCTCCCCGATCCCGGTGCCTCCCCCGGAGCCACCGTCACCCGGGCTCTCCGTGGCTTCGAGCGACGTCTCGCCGGACGGGACGTGCTCCTCGTCCCGTGGGTCCAGGACTTCAGCTTCGAGCACCCGTACGGGATCGAGCAGGTGCGCGAGCAGATCGAGGCTGCACGGCGTGCCGGCGCCAAGGGCTACCTCCTCTGGAACGCGCAGGGCGTCTACACGGACGGCGCCCTCGCGGCGCCCTAGCGACGCGTCAGGGAGCGAGCCGTTCGCGGCGCCAGCCGTCGGGCTCCCTCGTGAAGCGGACGCGGTCGTGCAGCCGGTTCTCGCGATGGCGCCAGAACTCGACGATCTCCGGCACGACGCGATATCCGCCCCAGTGGTCGGGGAGGGGCACGTCTCCTCCAGCGAAGCGCGCCTCGGCGTCCGCGTAGGCGACGTCGAGCTCGTCCCGGCTCGCGAGCGGCCGCGACTGTTCGGAGACCCACCCCGCGACCCGGCTCGCGCGCGGCCGGGTCCCCCAGTACTCGGCCGAGTCGGACCGGGCGATCTCCTCCACGGCCCCCTCGACGCGGACCTGCCTTCCCAGGTCCCACCAGTGCAGTACGAGGGCGGCGCGCGGGTTCGCCCGGAGCTCCTCGCCCTTCCGCGACTCGCGGTTGGTGAAGAAGACGAGCCCGCCCTCGTCGAGCCCGCGAAGCAGCACGATGCGTGCGGAGGGGAGCCCGTCGGGCGTCGCCGTCGCCAGCGTCATCACCTGGGGCCGGTCGGCCACCCGTTCCGCTTCGGCGAGCCACGCCTGCAGTGCGACGTGCGGATCGCTGCCGAGGTCGCGCTCGTGCATTCACCCGGATGCCTAGTGACGCGGAGTGCGCGCGTCAAGCGCCGCCGAGGCGGGAGTCGACGGAGGGCACGGGTAAGCTCCGAGCATGGTGGCCGTGCGCGCGATCGAGCTCCGCACCGAGGTTCCCGGCCCGCTCGCGCGGGAGATCCTCGAGCGCGAGCGCCGCGCCGTCGCGCGGCCGCTGATCGTGCACGCACCGATCGTCGCGGCGCGCGCCCAGGGCTCGAGGATCACCGACGTCGACGGCAACACGTTCCTCGACTTCGTCGGCGGCGTCGGCGTCATGAACGTCGGGCACAACCACCCGCGGGTCGTGAAGGCGATCCAGGAGCAGGCCGACCGGTTCCTGCACACCGACTTCACGGTCGTCGCGTACGAGGGGTACGTCGAGCTCGCGGAGCGGCTCGGCGTGCTCGTCCCGATCTCGGGCGACACGCGCGCGGCGTTCTTCAACGCCGGGACCGAGGCGGTCGAGAACGCGGTGAAGCTCGCGCGCCTGCACACGAAGCGCCAGGCCGTGATCGCCTTCGAGGGCGCGTTCCACGGACGCACGCTCCTCGCGCTGACCATGACCTCGCGCACGCACCCGTACAAGAAGGGGCTCGGGCCGTTCGCGCCGGAGGTCTACCGTGCACCGTTCCCGAACGCGTACCGCGGCCCGGACGCCGAGACCGCGCTCGCCGCCCTGGAGCGGATGCTGTCGACGCACGTCGCCGCCGACCACGTTGCCGCGATCGTGTTCGAGCCGCAGCAGGGCGAGGGCGGGTTCGTCCCGGCCGATCCGGCCTTCGTCCAGGGGCTGCGCGCGATCTGCGACGAGCACGGGATCGTCCTCGTCGCCGACGAGGTCCAGACGGGTTACGGGCGCACGGGCCGGATGTTCGCCATGCAGCACTTCGACGTCGAGCCCGACCTGATCGTGCTCGCGAAGTCGATCGCGGGCGGGCTCCCGCTGTCCGGGGTCGTCGGGCGCTCAGAGATCATGGACGGCGCCCACGAGGGCGCGATCGGGGGCACGTTCGTCGGCAACCCGGTTGCGCTCGCAGCCGCGCTCGCGGTGCTCGACGTCTTCGCGGAGGAAGAGCTCGTCACGCGGTCGGTCGTCGTCGGGGAGACGATCCGCGAGCGGATGCTCGGCTGGCAGGCTCGCTGGCCGCAGGTGGGCGACGTCCGCGGCCTCGGGGCGATGCTCGCGATCGAGCTCGTCGATGACGCGGCGACGAAGGCGCCCGCGCCCGAGCTCACGACCGCGATCGTCGACGATGCGCTCGGGCGCGGCCTGATCCTGATGAAGGCCGGCGTGTACGCGAACTGCATCCGGGTGCTCTGCCCGCTGACGATCCCGGACGGCGAGCTCGACGAGGGGCTCGACGTGTGGGAAGAGGCCCTCGCGGCCGTCCTCGACTGAACGACGCCGGAGCGGAGTCGCCGCGAGCCGCCCGCGAAGCGGGCGGCTTCGGACATGGTGCGCGAACGGAATCCGCGCTCGGCGCCGTTCCGGCGCGCGGCTCAGTACTCCAGGTTCGAGCGTCGTTCGTGCCGCTCGAGCGCCAACTCGACGAGCCGGTCGAGAAGCTGGGGGTACGGGATGCCCGAGGCCTCGAACAGCTTGGCGTAGACGCTCGTCGCCGTGAACCCGGGGATCGTGTTGATCTCGTTCACGACGACCTCGCCGCCCGAGGCCACGAAGAAGTCGATGCGCGCCATCCCCTCGCACTCGGTGGCGACGAAGGACTCGATCGCGAGGGCGCGGACGCGCTCGGTCGCCCCGTCGGAGATCCGCGCAGGGACGACGAGCTCCATCCCGCCCTCGTCGTACTTCGCCGCGTAGTCGTACCACTCGGCGTGCGCCACGATCTCGCCGACGGCGGACGCGATCGGGTCGCGGTTCCCGAGGACGCCGCACTCGACCTCGACCCCGTCGAGCAGCTCCTCGATCAGCACCTTGTCGTCGTGGCGCCGTGCGAGCGCGATGGCGGACTCGAGCTCCGCCTCGTCGTGCGCCTTCGAGATCCCGACCGACGACCCGAGCCGCGCGGGCTTCACGAAGACCGGGTACCGGAACGGATGCTCGGGCGGGTCGCCGTCGCGGAGCGTGACGTTCTGCGCGACCGGGATCCCGCGGTCGCGGAGGACCGCCTTGCACAGGTCCTTGTCCATGCACAATGCCGAGGCTGCGACGCCCGCACCGACGTACGCGACGCCGGCCAGCTCGAGGAGCCCCTGGACCGTGCCGTCCTCGCCGAACGGGCCGTGGAGGATCGGCAGCACGACGTCGACCTCCCCGATAGCGCGGGCGGGTGACGAGCTCGCGAGGACCGGGAGGGTCTCGACGGCCTCCGCAGCCTCGGGGAGCGCGTGACCTCCGGCGACGAGCTCCCAGCGTCCGTCGCGGCCGATCTCGATCGTCGTGGTCTCGTAGCGCGCCGGGTCGAGCGCGGCTGCCACTGAGCGTGCGGAGGCGAGGGAGATCTCGTGCTCGCTCGACCGCCCGCCCGCGAGGACGGCGACGCGCAGGCGCGAGCTCACGGTGTGGGCGTCGTCTGCGTGCTCTCGGTCGTGATGCCGACGAACCGCCCGACGAAGAGGACGACGATCGAGTCCGGCTTCGCCTGCGTCCCGCCGGCCGGGTCCTGCGACGTGACGATGCCGTCGAGGGCGGGGTCGTCGGTGTCCTCGAACTCGACGCGGGTGCGGAAGCCCGCGTCGTCGAGGATCGTCTGCGCCACCGACACGTCCTGACCCGTGACGTCCGGCACGGCCGACGTCGTCGGCCCCCTGGAGACCGAGAGCGTGACCGTCGCGCCCTTCGAGCTCGAGGTCCCTCCGGCCGGGTCCTGGTCGACGACGATGCCGGCGGTCTGATCCGAGGCGACGTCCACGCGGGTCACGCCGAACCCTGCGCGCTGGAGCACGGAGGCGGCCTGGTCGTACGGGTTGCCGACGACGTTCGGCACCTCCACGGGCCGCGGCCCCTTCGAGACGTTGATCCGGACCTGGGTGTCCTCGACGACGACCGTCCCCGGGCCGGGGTTCTGGGCGGTGACGCGACCCTCCTCCTCGTCCGAGTTCACCTCGACCACGCGCGCGACGAGGCCCGCGCGCGTGAGCTCGGCGACGGCGTCCTCGGCCGTCTGCCCGACGACGCTCGGGATCGTGACCTGAGGCTTGCCCGAGGAGACCTCGATGACGACGACGGTCCCCGTGTCGACGCGTGTGCCCTCTGTCGGCTCCTGCTTGAAGACGAGCCCTTCCTCGACGTCGGAGTTGGCCACGCGGCGTACCTGCGGGACGAGGTCTCGCTCCGTGATCTGGTCGACGGCCTGGGCCTGGTTCAGGGCGACGACGTAGGGCACGGCGACGGTGTCGGCGCCGTTCAGCTGGTCCTGGATCGGGCCCCACAGGAAGATGCCGGCTACGAGCAGCGCGAGCGCAGCGCCGACACCGATGAGCCACGGCCAGAGGTTGCGCCTGCGCGGCCTCGGGTCGAAGTCCGGTGGATACCCGGCCGCACCGGCCCGCGCGCGCCGCCTCACCTGCGTGACCGCGGTCGCCTGATCGACGGTCCGCGCGCCGGAGAGGACGATCGTGGCCGCCTCCGCCGTCTCGCTCGGGACGTGGCCTCCGCGAGCGACCGTCTCGAGGTCGGCGTCCATCGCGACGGCGGACTGGTAGCGGTCGGCGGGCTCCTTCGCGAGCGCGCGCAGCACGACCAGGTCGAGGTCGGGCGGGATCTCCGGCCGGATCTCGGAGGGAGGCTCGGGGATCTCCGACAGGTGCTTCATCGCGATCTCGACCGGCGTCTCGCCGGTGAACGGCACCTCTGCCGTCAGGAGCTCGTACAGGACGATCCCGGTCGAGTAGAGGTCGGAGGTCTGGTCGACCGGCGCGCCACGCGCCTGCTCGGGGGAGAGGTACTGCGCTGTGCCGATGATCGCGCCTTCCTCGGTCATCTGGCTCGCACCCGCGCGCGCGATCCCGAAGTCCGTCACCTTGACGACGCCTTCGGCGTCGACGATCACGTTGTGCGGCTTGATGTCGCGGTGGATGACGCCGTTCCGGTGCGCGTAGCGCAGCGCGGCGAGGATCTGGCGCGTGTACGCGATCGCGCGCGGGATCGGGGCCGGGCCTCTGCTGCGGACGAGCTCCTTCAGCGTCTTCCCCTCCACGCACTCCATGACGATGAAGTAGGAGCCGTTCGTCTCCCCGCGGTCGAAGATCGAGACGATGTTCGGGTGCGAGAGCCCGGCTGCGTGGGTCGCCTCGCGCCGGAAGCGCTCGACGAACTGCTCGTCGTTCGCGTAGCGGGCGTGAAGGACCTTGATCGCGACCCTGCGTCCGAGCTCCTGGTCCTCGGCGAGGTAGACGTCGGCCATCCCGCCGCCACCGAGCTTCCTCGTGACGCGGTAGCGCCCCGCGAAGAGCGTTCCGGAGAGGGTGTCCTGCGTCGTCATCGGTGGCTGCACAGTAGGTTAGGGATTCTCCGCGCCCCCCAGGATGACCTCCATGACCGCCTTCGCGACCGGGGCCGCCGTGACGCCGCCCGTCCCTTCCTGGTTCTCGAGGACGACGGCGATGGCGAGCTCGGCGGGAGTGTCCTCGTCGCGGCTCGCGAAGGCGATGAACCACGTCGTGTTCGCTCCCGGCACACCCGTCTCGCCGGTCCCCGTCTTGCCGCCGACGGACCAGCCGGGGATCTGCGCCGCGGTACCGGTGCCGCGCTCGACCGCGAGGCGCATCATGCGCGCGACCGCGTCGGCGGTCTCGGGGCTCACCGCGCGTCGGATGAGTGCCGGGCGCTGGCGGAGCACGACCCTTCCTCCGGGAGCGACGATCCGCTCCACGACCTGCGGCTCCATCAGTCGGCCTCCGACGCCGATCGTGCCGGCGACCATCGCCATCTGCAGCGGGGTGACGAGCAGGCGCTCCTGCCCGAACGCCATCCGCCCCGCGTCGACGTCGGAGTCGCGGACGGGGTAGTAGAGCCTGCCGTCACGGTAGAGACCGCTCGGCGCCCGCTCGTCGGCCGGCGTCTCGAGCGGCGGCCGCTCGTAGAAGCCGAAGCGCTTCGCGGTCTCCAGGATCGCCTTCGCCCGGAGCGCCTTCCCGATGTTGCAGAAGACCGAGTTGACCGAGTAGGCGAGCGCGTTCTCGAGCGTGATCGTCCCGAAGGGCGAGGAGGTGTCGAAGTTGTTCACCCGCTTGCCGTACACCGTGCAGTAGCCGGGGTCGAAGAAGGTCGAAGACGGCGTGTACTTCCGGGACTCGAGCGCAGCGGACGCCGTCACGACCTTGAACGTCGACCCGGGCACGAAGAGCCCCGCGCTCGCCCGGTTCAGGAGCGGCGAGGGCTGCGCGCAGTCGGCGGTGATCGCGGAGATGCTGTCGAAGTCGTCCTCGACGCGGTTCGGGTCGAAGCTCGGCGAGGACGCCATCGCCTTCACCTTCCCCGTGCGCGGGTCGAACGCGACGACCGCGCCGCAGCGCGTGCCGAGCTGCTCGAGCGCGACCCGCTGCGCGTCGAGGTCGAGGGTCGTGAGGACGTTGTTGCCCTCGACCGGCTTGCCGCGAAGCTCGTCGAGGGCCTTGTCGAGCGCGGTGGAGAGGTTCGCGTTCGAGGCGGTCAGGTAGTCGTTCAGCGAGCGCTCGAGCCCTGTCCGTGAGCGCCCGACGGTCGAGTAGCCGACGACGTGCGCGGCAAGTGGCCCGAAGGGGTACCGGCGGAAGTAGAGCGTCTCCGACCCGACCTCGCGCTGCACGTTCCGGGCGAGGCGCTTCCGCGGCTGGAAGGAGAAGATCAGGCCGCGGTCGACCGAGAACTCGGCCACGCGCTTGATCGCGTTGTCCTGCCTCGCCGCCAAGCCCGGCGCCGCCCAGGTCTGCCAGTACGTCGTCATGACGACGAGCAGGCCGACCAGGGCGATCGCGACGTACGTGAGCCTGACGATGCGCGGGTTCATCGGGGCCGGTTCGCGCGTTGCGAGACGAGGAGGAGTCCAGCGAGCAGCAGGAAGTTCGCGACGACGCTCGTGCCCCCGTACGAGACGAACGGGAGCGTGATCCCGGTCAGCGGCACGACCCGGAGCACGCCGCCGACGATGATGAACGTCTGCAGTGCGAAGCCGAACGTCAGGCCGGCGGCGAGGAGCTTCGAGAAGCCGTCCTCGGCGCGGAGGGCGATCCGCATGCCGCGGACGACGAAGAGCATGAAGCAGAGGAGCAGCGCAGCGGCGCCGATCAACCCGAGCTCCTGGGCGATCGCGGAGAAGATGAAGTCGGTGCGCAGGAACGGGATCAGCGGCGTGCCGTCCGTCGACTCGAACGTGCCCTCACCGAGGCCGGTGCCTCCGAAGCCGCCGTGGGCGATCGAGTAGAGGCTCTTCACGAGCTGGTACGAGGCGCAGTCCTGGCGGAACTCGAGCTTCCCGTTGAGCGCGCAGTACACGCGCTCGTCCGTCCACGGGTGGAGCCAGATCGTGACCCGGTTCTGCACGCGGTCGAGCGCGTTGTACAGCGCCGCGGCGCCCGCCACGAAGAGCACGAGCCCGACGCCGACGTACAGCGTGCGGCCGGTCGCGAGGTAGAGCATGGCGAGGAAGATCCCGAAGTTGAGGAGCGCGCTCCCGAGGTCGTTCGTCTGGACGATCACGAGCATCGCGGCGCCCCAGATCGCGAGCAGCGGGCCGAGGTCCTTCAGCCGCCCGCGGGCGACCGACTCCCGTTTCTCGCGCAGGTAGCCGGCGAGGAACAGGATCAGGCAGATCTTCGCGAGCTCGCCCGGTTGGAACTGGAGCGGGCCGACGTGCACCCACAGCTTGACCCCGTTCACCCGCTCTCCGAGGCCGGGCGCCGACGGGAGCAGGAGCAGCACGACCGCGGCGACGCCGAACAGGTACCGGTACTGCTCGAGGACGCGGTAGTCGTGCCGGAGCCAGAGCAGCGTTGCGGCGAGGACGCCGACGCCGATCGCGACCCAGAGCGCCTGCCGCCCCCCGTCGTCCGGGTCGAGCCGGTAGTTCACGGCGAGCCCGAAAGCGGTGAGGACGGCCGTGAGCGGGAGCAGCGCGCCGTCGGCGTCCGGCACGGTCCTCCGGGCGACGACGTGGGCGACGAGGTAGAGGCCGAGGAAGAGGGCGCCCCAGACGACCGCGTTCGTCGAGGCCTCGGCGTCACGGGCGATCGTGACGCTCGCGAGGGCGACGCCGGCGAGGACGGCGGCGAGCACGAGCCCGGCGAGCTCGCGGTTGCGCGCGGTCACCTGTTGATGCCCGTGTAGAGGGCGAGGACGGCGATAGCGAGGAGCGCGGCCAGGAGGACGAGCGCGGCGATGCGGCCTCCCGGGCCGGCGCCGTGCCGCGTCGCCTCGGGTGCCGCCGCCTCGCTCCCTTGCGACGGGGTGTCGACCTCCGGCGTAGGCCCGTCCTCCGTGGGCTGGGGCCCAGGCACCGCCTGAACCGGCGCCACGCCGTCCTCGCTCGCGCCCTCCGCAGCCTCGACGAGCTCGAAGAGGACGACCGTGATGTTGTCCTCGCCGCCGCGGGCGTTCGCCGCGGCGACGAGCGCGTCGGCGGCCCGCTCCAGGTTCCGTCTCTCCGCCTCGATCGTCGAGGCGAGCACCTCGTCCGCGACCATCGCCGACAGCCCGTCGGAGCAGAGGAGGAAGAGGTCGCCGTGCCTGCCGTCGACCGTGAACGCGTCGACCTCGACCTCCGGCTCGGTGCCGAGCGCCCTCGTGATCGCCGAGCGCTGCGGATGGTGCTCGGCCTCCTCCGGTGTGAGCACACCGCTCTCGACGAGCTCCGCGACGAGGGAGTGATCCCGCGTCAGCTGCTCGATCGCGCCGTCGCGCACCAGGTAGCCGCGCGAGTCGCCGACGTGCCCGATCGCGACGATCCCGGTGTCCTCGTCGACGAGCGCGACCGTTGCGACGGCGCCCATCCCGGTCGTCTTCGGATCCTCGACCGAGCGCTGCCAGATCCTCCGGTTCGCCTCCTCGACCAGCGCGACGAGCGCGTCGGCTCCCCGTACGTGCCCGGCCCCTTCCTCCAGCGCCGTGGCTGCGAGCTCCGCCGCGATCTCGCCCGCGCGGGCTCCGCCCATGCCGTCGGTGACGGCGAAGAGCGGTGGCTCGCAGACGAAGGCGTCCTCGTTCCGCAGGCGCCTCCGCCCGGTGTCGGTCACGGCGGCTGCGCGCCCGAGCCTCATCGCTCGAGCCGGAGCTCCGTCTGACCGATGCGGACGGCGTCGCCCGCCCGGACGAGCGTCTTGCCTGTGATCTTCTCGCCGTTCACGAAGGTCCCGTTCGTCGACCCGAGGTCCTCGACCCACACGCCGTCGGCCCTCGGCTCGATGCTCGCATGACGCGAGGAAGCGAAGTCGTCGCCGTCGAGCAGGATCCCGCTGCCGGCGTCCCTGCCGGCCACCGTCGCGGAGGTGACGGTGATCGTGCTCCCCGCCCGCAGCCCCGGCCCCTCGAGGACGCGAAACGCCGCCGGGCGGACGGGCACCTGCGCGCGCAGCTCGGCCGCCTCCGCGGCGCCGAGGATGATGCTCTCCTGCGGCGCGCCGCCGAGGTCCTTCGTCGCAGAGCGCGCGATGAGGACGATGAACAGGTAGAGGAGGACGAGGAACGCTCCCTTCAGGATCAGAAGCGTCTCGTCCGAGGCGAGCGCGAGGACGGTCACGAACGGATGCCGAAGACGATGTCCGTCGAGCCGAGCGTGACGACGTCGCCGTCCCGGAGCCGCTCTCTCTTGGCCCGCTTGCCGTTCACGAGCGTCCCGTTCGTCGAGCCGAGGTCGACGATCCACCACGCCTCCTCCTCGTAGCGGATCTCCGCGTGTCGCCGCGAGCTGTTCGCGTCGGGCAGACGGACATCGCATTCGCGGGAGCGGCCGAGGACGGCCCTGGGCGCGCTGACGACGCGCGTCTTCCGGTCGAACGTCACCGTCGCCTGCGCGGGCTCGGGCTCGGGCTCCGGCGCGGGCTCCGGGTCCTGCGCCGGCGCCCGGTACACCATGGTGTGCTCCGGTTGCTCGAGGGGCAGGTCGGGCGGGGGCGGCGCCTCCGCCGACACCTCGTCGGCGACGAGCCTCGTGCCGATCCCGAACTCCCCGACCGCGAGGTCGTCGTCGGTCAGGACGACGACGCGCGGCGGGGTCAGCAGCGAGTAGCGCTCGCGGCGGGCGTGCTCGGCGAGGTACTCCTGGAGCTCTGCCACGAGGGAGGGCTCGTAGCCGGAGAACTGCTTCCGGGTCCTGCGTCGAGAGGTAGACGCTGTACTCGTTCGGCACGTAGACCCGGGACACCGAGACGGTCTTGTGGTCGTCCATCTCTTTCCCGAGCTTCCGCGCGAGCTCGATCGGCTGCACGTGCGTGCGGAACGCACGGCCGAAGACCCCCTCGAACAGGCCCTCGATCTTCGACTCGATGGTGCGCAGCAATGCCATGTCGCAGGCGCGTTCCGCCCGCGCGACGAGTCTAGCGAGCGGTCCCTCGGGGAAGATTGGCCGCGAGCGCCCACGCGAGGCCGACGACGAGGAGCGCGGCGGGGCCGGCTCCCGTCGCCGCGGCGCAGACCACGAGCGTGCCGCCGATCCCGGCGGCGCCGTACCGCCAGCGCCGCGCCGAGGGGAGGGCGACGGCTGCGGCTGCCGCGACGAGGGCGCCGACGAGCACGACCGGATGGAGCGCGAGCTCGCCCCAGACCGCGAGCGCGACCTCCCGCTCCGAGTCGACGGGCGCGATCGCGAGCGGGCTCGCCGTGCCTGCCGCGAGGGGGAGGTCGTCCCCTGTGACGCCCGCGACGAGCGCGGCCGCCGGCACCGCGAGCGCGGCCTGGACGCCGCGCCGGAGCGCACCGCGGGCGGGCTGGACGAGGAGTGGCACGAGCGCGAGCAGGCCGAGCGGGGCGAGAAGCGGGCCGAGGACGAAGAGGAGCCCGGACCGCGCGTCGCGCCACGAGAGCAGGAGCAGCCCGACCGCCAGGCCCCCGTAGACGACGGCGGTGCCCTGGGCGAGGTTCCCGAGCGGGAAGACGAGGGCGCCGAGCCCGATCGCGAGCCCGACCCGCGGGGCGAGCCACGCGCCGACGCCCGCCCCGACGACGATCGCCGCGACGAGCAGGGACGGCCAGAACGGGAGCAGCGTCGCCCCGAGGCCCGCGGCGATCATGGCCAGGGCGACGGGTGCGACACGCCGGACGACGCGCGGGAGTGGACGGCCGTCGACGACGGCCGGCTGTTGCTTCGCCTGCCTCGGCTCGCGGCGCGGGGCCGCGCGCAGCGATCGCCGCAGGTCGGCCGCAAGGGCCGAGGCGCGAGGGCGTCGGGCAGGGTCGCGGGCGAGGGCCCCGTCGACCGCTGCGAGAAGACCCCGGGGAAGGTCGCGGCGCTCGGAGGCGAGCGGTGGCGCGCCGGCCCCGATCGCGACCGCGACCTCCTGCAGCGGGACGCCCCAGAACGGGTGGCGCCCGGACAGGGCCTCCCAGAGCACGACACCGACTGCCCAGACATCGCTCTCCGGCGTCGCGTCCTCGCCGGCGAGCCGCTCGGGTGCGATGTAGGCGAGCGTCCCGGGAACGTCGCCGACGGCGGTGAGGGTGTCGGCGCCGTCGAACTGGGCGAGACCGAAGTCGAGCAGGCGCGCGGCGAGCTCGTCCCGGTCCTCGAGCAGGATGTTGGACGGCTTCACGTCGCGGTGGACGATCCCGGCCCGGTGAGCGTGCGCGAGCGCGTCGAGCACCTGGGCGGCGAGCTCGACCGCCTCTTCGTCCGAGATTTCGCCCGTGCGGAGAGCCTCGCGGAACGTGCGCCCCGGGACGTACTCGTAGGCGATGTAGACGTGGCTCGGGTCGTGGCCCACGTCGTAGGAGCGGACGCAGCGGTCGTGGCGCAGCCGTCTCGCCGCGAGCGCCTCGCGCTCGGCGCGCGCGGCGGCCTTCCCCTCGCGCGGGATGATCTTCAGCGCGACGTCGAGACCGCTTCGCTCGTCGAGGGCGAGCCAGACCGATCCGGAGCCGCCGCTCCCGAGCGGGCGCAGCGGCCGATAGCGGCCGAAGACGAGCTCTCGCGCGGAGGGGGCGAATGCGACGGAGGTCACCGGTATCGGCCCTCTTGGCCATCGCCACGGGAACTCCTGCGAGCGCGTTTTGCACCCCTTTGCGCTCCCGTGCCTCGTCTAGATGATTGATCGGAAATTGGCGCGCAGTCGGGGGCGGTCGACGACCAAGCCGGGCGCCGTACGTACGCGTCGTGCAGGCTAGAAGCCTGTGCGACGCGCGCGGGTGGTGATCCGGCGCAGCGTCGTGGCCGTCATCCGGCCCGCGTGAATTTCCGATCAACCATTTAGAGTGGCTGGCGGTCCGGTGAGCACCAGAGACGAAGACATCCTCGATTTCGACTTCTTCGACGAGGAGGAGCCGCCGTCGTGGGACGAGCCCGAAGAGCGTCGTTCGGGCGGCCCGCCGCGCGACCGACCTCCGCGCGGCCGCGGCCCTCGCTTCCGGCGCCCTGGGAACCTCACGCCGCTCCTCCGGCTCGTAGCGCTGGTCGCGCTCGCGATCCTCATCGTCGTGCTCGTCGTCGTCTGGGCGGAGGGCTGCGCGTCCGACCGCAAGCAGGAGCGCTACGGCGACTACACGACCGAGATCGGTGCAATCGGCAACGCCTCCGCACGTCTCGGCCAGAACCTGGGCACGACCCTGACGACGCCCGGCCTCAAGCAGGAGGACCTCGACGCGAAGCTCAACGGCTACATCCAGACTGCGGAGAACCAGGTGCAGCGAGCGCAGGACCTCGATCCTCCCGGCCCGCTCGTGCGCGCGCACGAAGGCGCGGTCGAGGCGCTGCAGTTCCGCGTCAACGGCCTGAGGGGCCTACAGACGGTGTTCAAGGAGACGACGGAGGACACGGACGCGACGACGGCCGGACAGAATCTCGCCGTCCAGACGCAGCGCCTGACCGCGAGCGACGTCGTCTGGTCCGACTCGTTCCAGGCCGCTGCCACGTCGGTGCTCGAGTCGGAGGGGATCGAAGGCGTCCAGCCGCCGGGGTCGGAGTTCGTGAGCGCCGACGAGCTGGCGAGCGCGAGCGCCCTGGCCGCGATCTGGCAGCGGATCCAGGGAGCGTCGACCGGCGGCACGCCGTCCGGTCTGCACGGCAGCGGTATCGCGTCGGTGAAGGTGCTACCCGGCGGCCAGCTCCTCTCCACCGGGACCGAGACGACGATCACCGTGACCGACGAGCTCGCCTTCCAGGTCGCGGTCGAGGACACCGGGGACAGCCAGGAGGTGCAGGTCAAGGTGACGCTGACGATCCCCGCGCAGCCCGATCCGATCGTCCGGACCGTGACGATCCCGCTCATCGACCCGGGCGAGACGAAGACGGTGACGCTGAAGGTCGGGGCGCTCGTGCCGTTCGAGGAGCAGACCACGGTCAAGGTCGACGTCGATCCCGTGCCGGGTGAGACGAACACGGCGAACAACACCGCCGAGTTCCCGGTCATCTTCACGCTTTGACGGCGTCGCTCGCGGTAGCGGCGGCGGCCGGCGCCGTTGCGGTGCTCGCGCTCCTGATCGCGCTCTTGCTCTGGCGCCGACTCTCGCGCGTCCAGGCCGCGCAGGCGGCAGTGCTCGGCGGCGGCGGCGCAGATCTCCTCGAGTTCGTGGTCTCGCTGCAGACGCGCGTCGACGACCTGCACCGCGCCGTCGACGAGGTGGCTGCCGCCCTCTCGCGCGTCGACCGCAGGGTCGACGGCGCAGTCACGAACACCGCCGTCGTCCGTTACGACGCCTACGAGGGCACCGGCGGGCAGCAGTCGGCCTCGGTCGCGATGCTCGACGCGACCCGCACCGGCACCGTGGTCACCGCGATCCAGGGCCGCGACTACGCGCGCATCTACGTCAAGGATCTCGACCGCGGGCGCTCACCGGTTGCGCTCTCTCCCGAGGAGCAGGAGGCGGTCGAGCGCGCGATGTCCCGCTAGGCGGCGCGGGGGGAAACGATGTTTCCCCCCGCGAGCCCCCCTTCCTCACCGTCGCGCACTTTCCACTGCTGGATTGGCCTCCCGGCCGGCGAAGCCGGCCTCCGGCCGCGGAAGCCGGCTGCACGGATCAGCGGAACGCGTCGACTCCTCGGCGACGGAGGCACCACAGGCGCTGGTGCTTACCGGTTCCGAATGGAGGTCAGGCGGCAGCGACGGAGGGGAGCTCGAGGCCGGGCAGGTAGCGGAACCACGTCTCGGGGACGTGCTCGGCGGCGAGGCGGATGAAGAGCACTGGGGTCGGCGGTCGTGGCGTCGTACGCAGCGTCATGCTCGTCTCCTCGAGCAGACGGTCGCCCTTGCGGTGGTTGCAGGGAGCGCACGAGGTGACGACGTTCTCCCAGACGGACGTTCCGCCCCGGGAGCGTGGCACGACGTGGTCGAGGGTCAGCCGGTTGCTCCCCGAGCCGCAGTAGACGCACTGCCAGCCGTCGCGGGCGAAGAGCACGCGCCGCGAGATACGGCGGGTCACGCCCCGGGGCACCCGGACGTAGGTCACGAGCCTGATCACGTGTGGCCGGGCGAAGCTCGTCGTCGCCGAGCGGAGCGGCCGGTCGACGTTCTCGAGGATCTCCGCCTTGCCCTTCCAGACGAGGACGTGCGCACGGCGGAGCGAGCAGACGTTCAAGGGCTCGTAGCTTGCGTTGAGGACGAGGACGCGCTCCACCGCGCGCGCAGCGTAGCAGCCGTTTACCGGGGATTTCCGGGCGTTTACCCGAGGCGCGGTCGCCGAGCCTCGCCCCCGCCCCTCGACAGCCTCTAGTCTGCGCGCGCGGTGGCCCACGAGAAGCAGATCGAGATTCGCTGGCGCGACCTGGACGGGCTCCGCCACGTCAACAACGCGGTGTACGCGACATACCTGGAGGTCGGCCGCGACGACTTCTTCGAGCGCGTGCTCCCGGAGGCGAAGCCGTGGGACTACGTGCTCGTGCGGCTGGCGCTCGACTTCCGCCGCGAGCTCCGCTTCGAGGACCGGCACGTCCTCGTCTCGTGCGGCGTCGATCGGATCGGTCGTTCGAGCATCACGCTCCGCGAGGAGATCCGCACCGTGTCGGGCGAGATCGTTGCCGAGTGCGAGACGGTGGTCGTCGCGCGAGATCCGGAGAGCGGCCGCCCGCGGCCGCTGACCGACGCGGAGCGGGCGGCGCTCGAGGTCGCGAGCGCCTGACCCTGTGACGGGGCGCACGGCCGGCGGCGTATATCCGCCGACACCGACCGCGGAGGTTCTCCGATGAAACGCCTTGTCTTCCTTGCTGCTGCCGGCCTGGCCGTCGTCGCGCTCGCCGGCGCCGTCGGCCTGCCGGAGCTCGCCGGCGCACAGGACGCCGCCGATGGCGAGAACACCGTCACTGCCTCGGGCGTCGGCACCGTCACCGCGGTGCCGAACGAGGTCCAGATGTCGTTCGGGGTGGAGAGCCGTGCCCCGACCGCGAAGGCTGCGGTCGCCGCCAACGCCGACGCGATGCGGAAGGTGATCAACGCGCTGCGGCAGGCGCGCGCACGCGAGATCGCGACCGAGTGGGTCAGCGTCTATCCCGCCTCCAGCGAGGACGCGACCATCGACGGCTACTCGGCCTCGAACAGCATCTCCGCCGTGAGCGACGCCGACGACGCGCCCGCGCTGATCGACGCGGCAGTCGGGGCCGGCGCGAACTCGCTCTCAGGCCCGGGACTGAGCTCGACGAACGCCGAGGAGCTCTACCGGCAGGCGCTCGCGAAGGCCGTCGCCGAGGCACGCGAGCGCGCGCAGGTGCTCGCGAAGGCCGCGGGCCGCTCGCTCGGCGAGATCACCGCCATGGTCGAAGGCTCCGCCGCGATGCCCCTCCCCTACGCCGAGCGCGCGACGTTCGACGCCTCGATGCCGATCGTCCCCGGCGAGCAGGAGACGAGCGCGACCGTCTCCGTCACGTTCTCCCTCCGCTGATCTGGACACCGGGGCGCCGCGGTCTGGGCCTCGCGGCGCCCCGCTCCACCTCGGCGATGATGTCGCCATGGCGGTCGCCGAGCGGAGCGTTCGGGTCTCCACGCTCGAGCTCTTCTTCGACCTCGTCTTCGTCTTCACGGTCACCCAGCTGACCGGCGTGCTCGCCCGCGGCGGTGATGTCGGGGCGGCCGCACAGGCGGCGGTGATGCTCGCTCTCGTCTGGTGGATGTACGACGGTTACGCCTGGCTCACGAACGCGATCTCGACCGACCGCGTCCGCTTCCGCCTGCTCCTTCTGGGCGGCATGGGCTGCTTCCTCGTGATCGCGCTCGCGATCCCGCACGCGTACGACGGGGACGGGCTCGCCTTCGGTCTCGCCTACCTCGCGGTCGTCGCGCTCCACACGGCGATGTACATGCGGGGCGCCTCCGTCGCTGAGGCGCAGGCGATCTTGCGGCTCGGCTCGTACAACGTCGTCACCGCCGGGCTCGTCCTCGTGGGCGGCCTCCTCGGAGGGAGCATCCAGTGGATCTCCTGGGCCGCGGGCTGCCTCGTCTGGCTCACCCCCTGGCTCAGCGGGATCCAGGACTTCGTGATCTCGGTACCGCACTTCGTCGAGCGGCACGGGCTCGTCGTGATCATCGCGCTCGGCGAGTCGGTCGTCGTCATCGGCGTGGGCGCGGCCGGGATGGCGCTCGACGGGGGCCTCGTCGTGGCGGCGCTCCTCGCCCTCGGGCTGAGCGCGAGCCTCTGGTGGACGTACTTCGGCAGCGAGGCGGAGATCGAGTCTGCGCTCGAAGAGGCCACGCCCGCCCGACGTCCCTCCCTCGCGCTCGTCGGTTTCGGGTACTGGCACTATGGGCTACTCCTCGGCGTCGTCGCCCTCGCGGCCGGCCTGAAGGAGACGATCGCGCACCCGTACGATCCGCTCGACGCCTGGGCGGCCGGCGAGCTCGCCCTCGGGGTGGGGCTCTTCCTCGCCTGCGACCTCGGCTTTCGGGGCGCGCTCGGCCTCGACATGAGCCGCGGTCGGCTCGCCGCAGCCGTGGCAGCCGTTGCGACGATCCCGCTCGGTACCGAGCTCGCCACGACGGCCCAGCTCGCCGTGCTCGTGGCGATCGTCGTCTCGGCACTCGCGCTCGAGCGTCGCGGTCCGACGGCGATTTCCACGGGACCGTCCGGTGACGACCAGCCGCTCGGGCAGTCCATAGTGAAGAAGAACGCCCGATGAACGAGCTCGCGAGAAGCATCCAACGCACGTATCTCGTCCTGTTGCTCGGGAACACGCTGGCGGCGTCGTTCATCTGGGGCATCAACACGCTGTTCCTGCTCGACGCCGGGCTGAGCAACCTCGAGGCCTTCGCGGCGAACGCCTTCTTCACCGCGGGGATGGTGGTCTTCGAGATCCCCACCGGCGTCGTCGCGGACACCTGGGGGAGGCGAACGTCGTACCTGCTCGGGACGATCACGCTTGCCGGCGCGACCTTCCTCTACTACCTGCTGTGGGTGCTCGAGGCGCCGTTCTCGCTGTGGGCGCTCGTGTCGGTGCTGCTCGGGCTCGGGTTCACGTTCTTCTCGGGCGCCGTCGAGGCGTGGCTCGTCGACGCGCTGCACTACGCGGACTACGACGGTGGGCTCGAGCCGGTGCTCGGCCGGGGGCAGATGGTCTCGGGTGCCGCGATGCTCGGAGGCTCGCTCGCGGGCGGCGTGATCGCACAGGCGACGTCGCTCGGCGTCCCGTTCATCCTCCGGGTCCTCGTGCTGCTCGTGATGTTCGCCGTCGCTTTCCGGATGATGCACGACCTCGGCTTCGCGCCCGAGCCCGCGAAGCGACCGCTGGATGCGGTGCGGGACGTCCTCGGAGCGTCGGTCGAGTACGGCCTCGGGAGCCGCCCGGTCCGCTGGGTCATGCTCGCCGCCCCGTTTGCCTCAGGGGTCGGCTTCTACACCTTCTACGCCCTGCAGCCGTACCTGCTCGAGCTCTACGGAGACTCGCAGGCGTACGCAGTCGCGGGGCTCGCCGCGGCGGCCGTCGCCGGCGCGCAGATCGCGGGAGGGTACGCCGCGCCGTGGATCCGCGGCCTGTTCGGGAAGCGGACGACGGCGCTCATCCTCGGAGGCGTCGCGAGCACCGTGATCCTCGTCCTGCTCGGGCTCACGAACGCGTTCTGGGTCGCGCTCGTGCTCGTCGTCCTGTGGGGGCTGATCTTCGCCGCGAGCATGCCGATCCGACAGGCGTACCTCAACGACATGATCCCCTCGAAGCAGCGCGCGACGGTGCTGTCGTTCGATTCGCTCATGGGCAGCTCGGGTGGCGTCGTCATCCAGCCGGTGCTGGGGCGGACCGCCGACGCGTACAGCTACGGGGCCTCGTTCGTGGTCGGGGGCGTCATCCAGCTCGTTGCCGTGCCGTTCCTCTTCCTCAGCCGTCGCGAGGGCGCTTCGGCGGACACGGGCCCGTTCGTTCCGGCCCCGACGCCGACCGATCACGCGCTGCATGCGTGCGATCGACCGGCGCCGCGGCCGGTTGCTGCTGGTCAGCAGTCGAAGTAGAGCGCGAACTCGGCGGGATGCGGGCGCAGCCGCACCGGGTCGATCTCGTTCTCCCGCTTCCAAGCGATCCAGGTCTCGATCAGCTCTTCGGAGAACACCTCGCCGCGGAGCAGGAACGCGTGGTCCGCCTCGAGGGCGTCGAGCGCCTCCGCGAGCGAGCCGGGCACCTGCGGGACGTCGCCGTTGGCCTCCTCGAAGAGGTCGTAGTCGGCCGGCGCGCCGGGGTCGAGGCCGCGCTCGATCCCGTCGAGCCCCGCCATCAGCATCGCCGAGAACGCGAGGTACGGGTTCGCGGCCGAGTCGGGCGGCCGGAACTCGATGCGCTTCGCCTTCGCCGACTCGGAGTACATCGGGATGCGGATGCAGGCGGAGCGGTTCCGCTGCGAGTAGACGAGGTTGACCGGCGCTTCGTAGCCGGGGACGAGCCGGCAGTACGAGTTCGTCGTCGGGGCGCAGAAGGCGAGCAACGCGGGGGCGTGGGCGAGGAGGCCGCCGACGTACGCCCTGCCGAGCTGCGACAGCCCCGCGTACCCGGACTTGTCCGCCATCAGCGGCGTGCCCTCGCGCCACAGCGACTGGTGCGTGTGCATGCCCGAGCCGTTGTCGCCGTAGAGCGGCTTCGGCATGAACGTCACGGTCTTGCCGCGCTGCCGGGCGACGTTCTTGACGACGTATTTGTAGGCCATGACCTGGTCGGCCATGCGGGTGAGAGTCGTGAAGCGGAGGTCGATCTCGCACTGGCCGCCGGACGCGACCTCGTGGTGGTGGAACTCGCACGGGATCCCGATCCGCTCGAGCGTCAGCACCATCTCGGTGCGGAGATCATGCAGCGTGTCCGAAGGCGCCGCGGGGAAGTAGCCCTCCTTCGGCCGGGCGGTGTAGCCGAGGCCGGGGCGGCCCGAGTTCCAGTAGCCCTCCTCGGAGTCGACCGAGTAGTGCGAGCGGTTCGGCGCGAGGTCGTAGTGCACCTCGTCGAAGACGAAGAACTCGCACTCGGGCCCGAAGTACGCGGTGTCGGCGATCCCGCTGGCGCGCAGGTGCTCCTCGGCGCGGCGGGCGACGCCGCGCGGGTCCTTCGCATACGGCTCGCGCGTGATCGGGTCGGCGATCTCGCAGACGAGGGAGAGCGTCGGTGCCTCGGTCGCCGGGTCGAGGATCGCCGATGACGGGTCGGGCATCAGCAGCATGTCGGAGTCCTGGATCGCCTGCCAGCCGCGGATCGAGGAGCCGTCGAAGCCGAGGCCGTCGTCGAACGCGGACTCGTCGAAGGCGGCCAGCGGCAGGGTCACGTGCTGCCACGTCCCGAGGAGGTCGCAGAACTTGAGGTCGACCATCGCCGCCCTCGTCTCCGAGGCCCACTCGAGCGCCTCGCGCGCGTCCGGCAGCGTCTCGCCGCCGTTCCGCAGGTAGTGCCGTTCCTCGACCTCCGACATCGTCGTCACCTCCACTGTTGGACAGCACCATGGACCAACGAAAAGGCCCCGGGGCTCACACAGAGCTCCGAGGCCACGTCGCCTCGGTGGGGAGCCTTTCGCCGGCTCCGCACCTATAGGCACTGTAGCCCGTCCGGCGGACGGGATCAGAGCGTGACCTCGGCGGGCAGCTCGGCGGGCGCCTTCTCCACCAGCCGCTCGCGCACGAGCGAGTCGAAGAAGACGTACGTCGTCGTGATCGCGAGGAACGGCATGGCGACCGCGTACAGGAGCGCAGCGACGATGTTGACGAAGCCGAACGGGAGATCGGCGACGAGGATCAGGAGCGCGCCGACCAACGGCCCGGTGACGAGCGCGAGCGCGGTGGCGACGACGACGAGCGTGCCGACCTTGAACCACTGGAGCCGGACGAGCTGCGCGCTCCGGCGGAGCGTGCCGAGCGCCGAGTGCTGCTCGAGCTCGGCGACGGGCACGAACAGCGCCCAGCGCACGACGAGCCAGATCGCGATCGGGACGAGGAAGATCGAGACGCTCAGGAGGCTGACGACCGCGACGGCGATCGCGAGCGCGCCTACGAGCGGGCGCATGCTGTCGAGCGCCATGCGGAAGGCCGGGATCGGGCTCACGCTGCGTCCCGCGTCGATCTCCACGAGGGCCCGAGACGTCGCGGCCTGGACGAGCGCGAACCCGGCGAGCACGAGCACGGTCCCCAGCCACACGGCGAACGCCACCCGCAGCCCGCCTCCTTCCCCGTGCGTGTCGACTCCGATCAGAGGCGCCCGCAGGATCAACGACTGGAGCAGTGAGATGACGAACGAGACCGGGATCGTGATCAGCCCGATCCCGACGAAGAGCAGCGGCCGCGACGCGTACATGCGCCACGAGGCCGTGAGCGTCTGGCCCCACGAGCGGCGGCGCGCGATGCGCAACGGCGCCGTCGGATGCCACGTCGTGCGCGTGAGCACGTAGACGACGAGCGCGAGCAGCACGCCCAGGACCGCGAGCACCGTCCCCGGGTCGTTCGCGACCCGCACGAGGAACGACGACCCCCTCGCCACGGCGCTGCAGAAGAAGTCGGTCGCGTCCGACCCGAGATGGCCGCCCGCGGGCACGGCATAGCTGCGGTCGCGCCACGCCTCGGTCCATGCGATCGGGGACGTCCACTGGCTCTTCAGGTTCGGGCCGGTCGGCCCGTTGTAGAACGCCTTCTGGCGCTCTCCCCAGCGGCCCTCGAAGGCGATCCACGGATATGCGTCCCTCGCCGCCGCGGGATCGCTCGGGATCGTCCGAACCTCGGGCCGAAGCTCGACAGTCGGCCCGGTCGTGTCGTCGCATCCGACCCCCTGCTCGGCGGAGCGGCCGAGGTGGAGGCCCTCGTCGAAGAAGTTCGCGTGCGAGCCGGCGGCGGGGTGGACGACCGGGTGCGTGCCGTCGACGAGCTCGAGCTTGTCGTCGTCCCACGCCGCGCGCTCCGCGCCCTCGTGCTGGCTGTACCCGATCTCGGTCGGCGCTCCCGCGAGCGCGTCCTCGACCGTGGCCGCGTCGAAGAGGAGCTGGACCATCTCCCAGTCGCCCTCGTGCAGGTTGTTCCAGTCGTTGAACGCGTAGAAGAGCCAGTACTGGAGCGCCAGCTGGCCCGGAGACTCGGGCTCGCTCACGACGTGGGCGTACACGGTCGGGTCCGTGTCCTCGCTGATGCGACGCGCCCAGCGCTCGTAGTCGCAGCCGGGGTTCAGCGCGTCGCCGGGGAAGTCGAGGTTGTACTCGTACAGGCCTTGTCCGAGATCGCGCGCGCCCGGGGCGATCTCGACGAGGTCGTTGCTCCGCCAGGGGCCGCGCAGCGACACCGTCTCCTCGTCGAGGTACGCGTCGACGTCGCTCGGCTCGTAGGGCTCCCCCGGGCCGCACTCCTCGAGCTGCTCGACGAGTCGCACGACGGGCGCGTAGCGCGCGGCGAGGTCCTCCTCCGGGCCGGCGAGGGCGGGGCCGGCGAGCACGAGCGCGGCTGCGGCTCCGACCGAGAGGGCAAGCGCGCGGTGCAGCCTCCGGCTGCGGTGTCGTCCCGCGCTCACGGTGGGGACTCTACGCGGCCCACCGAACGCGCTAGCGTTCACGAGCACCCGACGCCGACGAGGAGGAAGCGATGACGACGTTGCGCGACGACGAGATCCAGACGTTCGACACCGACGGCAGCAGGCTCGAGGTCGAGGCGGACGCGGACGGGGACGACTCCGATGCGGCCGACGCGGACGCCGACGACACCGACGCCGACGACACGGACGCCGACGCGGACGACACCGACGCCGACGCAGACGACACCGACGGGTCGTAGCGCGGCGCGGGCGGCCCTCGCGCGCTGCCTCGACCCGGTCGACTCCGAGACGTTCTTCGGCGAGCACTGGGAGCGGCGGCCGCTCGTCGTGCCGCGCGACGAGCAGGGCCGCTTCGATGACCTCCTCTCGGAGGCGGATGTCGAGCGGCTCGTCTGCTCGACGGCGATCCGGTACCCGGCGTTCCGCCTGGTCCGGGAGGGCGGGCCGCTCGCCGTGGGCTCCTACACGAGCGACGTCTCCTGGCGGCCGCCGTTCACGGCGACGGCCGACGTCCCGCGCGTGCTCGCCGCATGGGAGGCCGGGGCGACGATCGTGCTCCAGGCGCTGCACGTCGACTGGCACCCGCTCGCCGTCTTCTGCCGCCTCCTCGAGGAAGCGCTCGGACACGGGGTGCAGGCGAATGCGTATTACACCCCTCGCGGCTCGCAAGGCTTCGGCGTCCATCACGACACGCACGACGTCCTCGTGCTCCAGGTCGCGGGCGAGAAGCGCTGGCGTCTCTACGACCCGCTGCTCGAGCTGCCGCTGAAGCACCAGCGCTACTCGTCCGGTCTCGGCGAGCACGGCCCGCCAATCGACGAGCTCGAGCTCCGGGCGGGAGACACGCTCTACCTCCCGCGCGGCTGGCTCCACGAGGCGGAGACGTCTGCGCGCGACTCGCTGCACCTGACGATCGGGATCACCGCGTACACGTGGCTCGACGCGGTGAAGGACGCCCTCGCGGAGTGCGAGGAAGAACTCGCGTTCCGGCGAGGTGCCGACGGAGGCGGGGATGCGTCGGAGCTCGCGGAGCTCCTGGCGGAGCGACTCGGTCCCGAGGCGGTCGATCGCCGGCGCCGTCGGAGGTTCCTCGACTCGCGGCGGCCGATCCGCGAAGACGGCCTCTCTCAGCTCCGTTCGCTCGGGCGCTTGAGCGACGAGTCGCTCGTCGAGCGGCGGGCGACCGTCGTCGCCGACCTCGAGCACGTGGACGACGGCGTCGCGCTCGTGTTCGAGGGGAAGTCGATCCGGTTCCCGACGCACGCCGCGGTCGACGTCGAGGCGTGCTTCGAGCGCGAAGAGCCGATCCGTGTCTCCGAGCTCCCGGGCGGGCTCGACCTCGAGGGCCGGCTCGTCCTCGTACGTCGCCTCGTCCGCGAGGGCTTCCTGCGCGTCAGCGGCTGAGCACGCGGTGCCGCACGACGCGGCAGCGTCGTGCGCGGCGCGGCTCGTCCGACCCGCACGTGAGGTAGGCTGGCTCGTCGTCGAGCGTCCCGACGACGTCCACCTGGTGGACGGTCGACCCAGGCGCGTCGAAGCGGGCGCGCGTGACGCCGTCGCCGACCCGTCGCGAGCCGAGGAAGGTGAGATCGCCGATCCCGACGAACCCGGCGGACTCCCTGATCGCCTGCTCGGCGGCCTGCACGGGGAACGCGTAGCTGCTGCGGCCGCGGAACCGGTCGAGGACGATGCTCCCCGCTGCGTGCGCGGCGAGCAGCTCGTCGACGTCCCCGGGTCCGACGCGGCCGTAGTAGAGCCCATGCGGAAGCACGACGACGTTGCCCGCGAACCGGTCGCCGCCGACGTGGCTCGACTGCCAGACGCGGTCGAGCCCGGCGCGCTCGCGGAGGGCCTCGTAGAGCGGGCGTCCGTATCTCGCGCAGCAGCGGTCGCGCTTCCCGTGCGTGCAGACGAGGAAGAGCGGCCCCTCGACCGGCGTGCCGGGCGAGCCGGATGCGAGTGCGGCCGCGAAGTCGAGGCCACGCAGATCCTCCTGATGCTCGACCTCGAGCTCTAGGAGCCGCTCCTCGCCCGGTCTCGAGCTTCCGAACAGGACGCGGCGGCCCGCCTCCTCGTGGCGCTCGGGCTTCCTGACGAAGAGAACGCGCGCGTGACCGAGCGCGTCTCGCTGCGCGCGGAAGTGCGCCTTGAGCTCGTGTGACAGGAGGCTGCCGTCGACGGGGTCGCGGAGCCAGCCGCCGCGGTATTCGACGAGGATCCAGTGGTCGACACGGCTCGCGGTGGCTCCGAGTGGCTCCCCGCGCTCGCGGGAGGTCTCCGAGCAGAACGCGCGTCGCGTCGGGTCGCGCTCCGCGCGCACGCTCGCGTCCACGCGCGGAGCCTAGCCGGGCGATGGCTTGACAGACCGCGTCCGGCGGGCGGATAGTCGCCGCATGGGTCGGATCGTCTCGGCCTCGGCTCTCCTGCTGGCGCTGGCATCGATCCTCGTCGCCGCGTCGTCAGGTCCGTCGGCCCGGGCGCTGGCAGCGCAGAAGCCGTGCCCGAAGGGGTCGGTCGCGGCGCGGATCGACGGCAAGTGGTCCTGCTTGAAGGCGGGGCGGACATGCAAGCGCTCGCTCGACCGCCAGTACCACCGCTACGGCTTTCACTGTCACACGGGTCGCCTCGTGCGAGCGCCGAAGCCGTCTCCGGTCGTCTCGCGGAAGATCGATGTCGGCGGCTTCAAGCTCGCGATCATGTGCCGTGGGAGGGGCACCCCGACGGTCGTCCTCGAAAGCGGAGCCGGCTGGGGCTCGAGCGCCTGGTACCTCCTCGAGCCCAGGCTGGCGAAGACGACCCGCGTCTGCTCGTACGACCGCGCGGGCCTCGGGGCGAGCGACGACCGGCGCCCGTCCGGACCGGTCCCGGCCGTGCGCGTCGTCGAGGAGCTGCACCGCCTGCTCGCCGGAGCCGGGCTCCAGCCGCCCTACGTCCTCGGCGGGTGGTCGCTCGGCGGCTTCTTCAACCGCCTCTACACCATGCGCTATCCCGACGAGGTGACGGGGCTCGTCGGGGTGGACGGGACCCCGATCGGGCTGCCCGGCGACCCGTTCCTGAACCCGCCCGGCCTTCCGCCCCTCGACCTGATCGGAGGGCCGGGGCTCCCCGACTCGTACTACCTGGCGGCCGCGGGTGCGGAGCTTGCGGGGTCGCGGGACCTGGGCGCGCGTCCGCTGGTCCTCCTGACTCACGGGAACGGCCCGCCGGACGCTCCCCCCGAGTTCGAGGCGCTGTGGTCGAAGTGGCAGAAGGAGGTTGCGCGCCAGTCGACGTCGTCGATCCTCGTCCGCGCCGACCACGCGGGTCACGGCATCCAGCTCGACGCCCCCGCCCTGACCGCGGAGGCATTCCGCCTCGTGATCGCCGCCGCCCGGGCCCGTGCTCCCCTTCCCGTGTGTGCGGCGACCGCGCTGCCGCAGCTCGGGGGGACGTGCCTCGACCCGGCGAGCCCGTAGCTCGCGGGGTTGAGCGGAGCCGGCGCGGGTGCTATCGTGCGCGGCTTGATGCGCCTCGCCAGTAGCTGAGATACCCGTTGCCGTGGCCCTCCTCAGGGCCTGGCCCGTGCTTGCCCGTTTCTCGCTACGCAGTTCTTCGAAGGAGCATCAGATGAGCGAAGTGCAGGAGGCAGTACCCATCGAGGCCGTGCGTCACCGCCCGCAGCAGCTCGCGGTCGAGGTCCGGGAGCTCCGCAAGGAGTTCAGGATCCGCGATCGCAAGAAGGGTCGCTTCGGCCGCCGCACGCGCATCGCACTCGAGGATGTGTCGTTCGCGATCGAGCGGGGCGAGACGGTCGCGATCCTCGGCCAGAACGGGTCGGGGAAGTCGACGCTCGTCCGCCTGCTCTCCACGCTGCTGCTGCCGGACGGCGGCTCGGCCGAGATCTTCGGCCACGACGTCGTGCGCGACGCGCGCCCGGTGCGCCGGCTCGTGAACCGCGTGTCGGTCGAGGCGTCGTTCTTCAAGAAGATGTCCGCGACCGAGAACCTGAGCTACGCGGCGCGGTACTACGGGATGTCCGCCGGCCAGACGCGGGACAGGATCCCGGAGATCCTCGAGCGGGTCGGCTTCCCCGAGGACCGGCGCGACGAGTCGATGGAGAACCTCTCCCGTGGCATGCAGCAGAAGGTCGCGCTGGCCCGCGCGCTCCTCACCTCGCCGGTCGTCCTGCTGCTCGACGAGCCGACGACCGGGCTCGACCCGCGCTCGAAGCTCGAGGTGCAGGAGTTCATCCGCGAGATCCGCACGAACCACGACTCGACGATCCTCCTCTGCACGCACGACCTCGCCGAGGCGGAGGTGCTGGCGGAACGGGTCGGGATCCTCGACCGCGGGCGCCTGCTCGTGCTGGAGCCGGCGGACGAGCTGAAGCAGCGGTACGGGGCGAGCACGCTCGAGGAGGCGTTCTTCGCCGCGACCGGCCGCGAGTTCGAGGCCGAGGAGGACGACGACGACGACCGGGAGGTGATGGCGTAGATGAGCACCATCGGGACCACGCTGCGCGCGGAGCTCGTCGGCGCCGGCGGCGTCGTCGAGCGCAACTACTACCTGACGAAGCGCTACATCTGGTGGGACCTCGCGTGGTTCGTCTGGACGGTGGCGAACACGCTCACGATCGTCTTCATCGCGAAGGGGATCGAGGCGCAGGGCGGGACGCTCGACGTGAACCGCGTCGCCACGAGCCTGCTGATCGGCGCGGTGGTGTGGGCCTACCTCGGCGTGCTCTTCGAGTTCCTCATGGAGACCGTCGCCTGGGAGCGCTGGGAGGGGACGATCGAGTACACGTTCATGGCTCCGCTCTCGCGCTCGATGCACCTCGCGGGCATGGGCGTGTTCTCGGTGCTCTACGGGCTCCTGCGGGCGGTCTTCCTGTTCACGGTCTGCGTGTGGTTCTTCGACCTGTCCGTGCCCGACGCCGAGTTCATGGCGGCGCTCGTCGTCCTGGCGATCGCCTCGATCTCGTTCCTCGGGATCGGAATGATGACGTCGGTCCTGCCGCTGATCTCGCCCGAGAAGGGGACGCAGCTCGGCTGGATCGCGCAGGGGACGCTGCTCGTGGTCTCCGGTGTCTACTACCCGGTCGAGGTCCTGCCAACGTGGATGCAGTGGCTCGCGAAGATCTCGCCGGCGACGTACGCGCTCGAGGCGGCGCGGGCGGCGATCCTCGACGGCCAGGGGCTGTCGACGATGTGGGACGAGATCTGGCCGCTGCTCGTCATCGGGGTGGTCTCGATCCCGCTCGGCCTCTGGATCTTCTCGCGGGGCGAGCGGTACGCGAAGAAGCACGGGAAGCTGAAGAGGAGCGGCTGACGTGACCGGAGCGGCAGCGGCCGCGCAGCGGCCGCCTTCAGGGGTCGTACCGCGATCAGGATCCGCGTCAGCGGATCCTGATCTTGCGCAGAGGAGCGGCTGATGGAGAACCACTTCGGGCAGGCGGTCGCCGCGCGGTACGACGAGCGTACGACGTCGACCGCCGAGGTCGTCGATGCGATCGTCGACTTCCTCGTCGAGGTGGCCGGCGACGGTCCAGCGCTCGAGTTCGGGATCGGTACAGGACGGATCGCCCTGCCGCTGGGCGCGCGGGGCGTCTCGCTTCGCGGCATCGACCTCTCCGAGGCGATGGTCGCCAGACTGCGCGCGAAGCCGGGCGGCGACACGATCGGCGTGACGATCGGAGACTTCGCGACGGCGAAGGTGGGGGGTACATACGCGCTCGTCTACTTGGTCGCCAACACGATCATGAACTTGACCACGCAGGACGAGCAGGTGGCGTGCTTCGAGAACGCCTCGGCGCATCTCCGGCCCGGCGGCCGGTTTCTGATCGAGGTGATCGTGCCGGGCTGGCAACGGCTGCCTCCCGGCGAGCGATTCCAGGCGTTCGACGTGAGCCCGAAACACTTGGGCTTCGACGAAATCGACGTCGTCACGCAGGCTTCGGTCTCGCACCACTACTGGATCGAGGACGGTGGAGTGGACGTCTTTTCGCCGCCGTTTCGTTACGTGTGGCCGGCCGAGCTCGACCTCATGGCACGAATCGCTGGGATGTCGCTGCGCGAGCGCTGGGGCGGCTGGAGTCGCGAGCCGTTTACGGCAGAGAGCACGAAGCACGTGTCGGTCTGGGAGAAGCACTGATGTCCGAGGCTGCCGTCCACGTCGCCGAGCTCCGCAAGGTCTTCGACGTCCCGGAGCGTGAGGCGGGCCTGCGCGCTGCGGCGAAGGGTCTCGTCCGCCGCAAGACACGGAAGGTCGAGGCTGTCGCCGGGGTCTCCTTCGACATCGAGCCGGGCGAGATCGTCGGCTTCCTGGGGCCGAACGGCGCGGGGAAGACGACGACGCTGAAGATGCTCTCGGGCCTGCTCTACCCGACTGACGGGGAGGCGCTCGTTCTCGGTCACGTCCCCTCGAAGCGCGAGAAGGACTTCCTTCGCCGCATCACGCTCGTCATGGGGAACCGGAACCAGCTGCAGTGGGACCTCCCCGCGCTGGACTCGTTCGAGCTGAACCGCGCGATCTACCGCATCCCGCGAGAGGACTTCCTGACGACACGCGACGAGCTCATCGAGCTGCTCGAGGTGGGCGACCTCGTGCGCAAGCCGGTGCGGCAGCTCTCGCTCGGCGAGCGGATGAAGGTCGAGATCGTCGGCTCGCTCCTCCACCAGCCCGGTGTCCTCTTCCTCGACGAGCCGACGATCGGGCTCGACGTGACGATGCAGAAGCGCATTCGCGTGTTCGTCGCGGAGTACAACCGGCGGCACGGGGCGACGGTCCTGCTGACGAGCCACTACATGGCGGACGTCCAGGCGCTCTGCAAGCGCGTGATCGTCATCCATCACGGCCGGATCCTGTACGACGGCGCGCTGACCGGCCTCGCCGACCAGTTCGCGGCCTACAAGACGATCGGCGTCGCGCTCGAGAACGGCCAGGTCGACCTCGACCGCTACGGCGAGGTGCTCCACCGCGACGGCGATTGGGTGACCCTGCGCGTGCCGAAAGCGGAGACGTCGCAGGTCGCAGCCCGGCTGCTCGCGGACCAGTCGGTGCTCGACCTGACGATCGAGGACCCGCCGATCGAGGACGTGATCGAGCTCGTCTTCGCGCAGGAGCACGCGGGATGACGACGCACGTGGAGACGATCCCGCTCCGCGAGGCCGGCCGCGTGCGCTCGATGGTCGATCTGTATCTGACCACGATGCGCCTCGCCGTGCAGCAGCAGTTCCAGTACCGCACGGCCAACTACTTCTGGATGCTCGGCATGGTCGCGGAGCCCGTCATCTATCTCGTCGTCTGGACGACGATCGCGGACCAGCAGGGCGGCTCGGTGCAGGGGCTGACGGCCGGGTACTTCGCCGCGTACTACATCGTCTGGACGCTCGTCCGGAACATGAACATCGTCTTCGGCGCGCCATTCTGGGAGGAGCGGATCCGCGAGGGCGAGCTCAACAAGGATCTGCTGCGGCCGGTGCTGCCGCTGCACTACGACATCGCCTTCTTCGCCGGCTGGAAAGTCGTCGTGATCGTGCTCTGGATCCCGCTCGCGATCGGGCTCTCGCTCGTCTTCGATCCGGTCCTCGACCCCCGGCCCGCCGAGATCGCGGTCTTCGCGGTCGCGATCTGGGGCGCGTACCTACTGCGGACGATGTTCCAGGAGGCGCTCGGGATGCTCTGCTTCTGGACGACCCGCGGCGCGGCGATCTTCGACCTGTGGATGATGACCGAGCTGCTCCTCTCCGGCCGGCTCGTGCCGCTGCCGCTCATGCCCGACTGGGTGCAGGAGATCTCGCGCTTCCTTCCCTTCCAGTGGGCGTTCTTCTTTCCGATCGAGGCCCTCGTCGGCGACCTCTCGAACGAGGAGCTGTTGAGCGGCCTCGGCGCGCAGCTCCTCTGGACCCTCATCGGCCTCGCGATCTTCAGGGTCGCCTGGAAGCACGCGATCAAGCGTTACTCAGCCGTGGGGGGCTGAGGCATGAACACGCTCCGGGTGAGCTGGCTGTTCTTCAAGGTCGGCGTGCTGAACGAGCTGCAGTACCGCGTCAACTTCGTCGTCCAGCTCTTCCAGTCCGCGATCGCGCTCGTCGTCGGGCTGCTCGTGATCGCGCTCGTCTACTCGCACACCGACGAGCTGAACGGCTGGTCGCAGTCGGAGCTCCTCTGCCTCCTCGGGATCCAGATCCTCATGGGCGGCGCGATCAAGGTCTCCATCCAGCCGAACATGATGCGGCTGATCGACGAGGTCCGCGACGGCAAGCTCGACCATGCGCTGACGAAGCCGGAGGACGCGCAGGTGCTCGTGAGCGTGCGCGAGGTCCGCATCTGGCAGGTCGTCGACCTGATCACGGGGCTCGCCGTCCTCGGTGTCGGGCTCTCCCGGATCACGACCGACCTCGGCGTGCTCGACGCGCTTGCATTCGGTGTCGCGCTCCTCCTCGGCGCGGCGATGATCTACAGCTTCTGGCTCGTGATCGCGACCGGGGCCTTCTGGGTCGTGAACATGTGGCACGTCGCGGACCTCTTCGACGGCGTGTTCCAGACCGGCCGCTGGCCGATCGGCATCTACCCGGGCTGGCTCCGCTACAGCGTGACGTTCCTCGTGCCGGTCGCCTTCGCCGTCACGGTTCCGGCGCAGGCGGTCACCTCGCGGCTCCAGTGGCAGACGTTCGCCCTCGCGGTCGTGTTCGCCGCCGTCCTGTTCGGCTTCACGCGCTGGTTCTGGCGCTTCGGCCTCCGGCGCTACTCGGGCGCTTCCGCGTAGGCCATGCGCCGCCTCGACGCCCAGCGCACCTGGCTGCTTTACCGGGGCGTCGAGGCGTTCGCGTTCTCCCTCGGCTGGACGGTGGCTGCGGTCTTCTTCGTCACCGAGCTCGGGATGAGCCCGCTCGAGCTCGTGCTCACCGGCACCGCGCTCGAGGTTGCGTACTTCCTCTTCGAGGTGCCGACGGGCATCGTCGCGGACACGTACAGCCGCCGGGCCTCGGTCGTCGTCGGCGCCCTGATCCTCGGGCTCGGCTTCGTGGCGACCGGCCTCGCCTCCGGCGTCCTCGTCGTGTTGATCGCCGCAGCGGTGATGGGCTTCGGGTGGACGTTCAAGAGCGGCGCCGAGGACGCGTGGCTGGCGGACGAGCTGGGCACGGAGAACGTCGCCGGCCCTTACCAGCGCGGGGCGCAGGTCGCGCGCGCGGGCGCGCTGCTCGGGATCGGGGTGGCGATCGGACTCGCCCTCGTCGACCTCCGGCTCCCGATCGTGGCCGGCGGGGTCGTGCTCGTCGGCCTCGGCGTGATCCTGGCGCTCGTGATGCCCGAGACGGGGTTCCGTCCCGCGAAGCGCGGGCAGGTCGGCGCCGTGCGCTCGATGGCGCAGACCGGCGCCGAGGGCGGGCGGCTCATCCGCGCGCGGCCGATGCTGCTCCTGATCGTCGGCATCGCGTTCTTCGGCGGCATGTGGAGCGAGGCCTTCGACCGGCTGTGGGAGGCGCACTTCCTCGTTGACATCGGCGTGCCCGGACTCGGCGACCTCGACCCGGTCGTCTGGTTCGGGGTCCTGAACGCGGGGGTGCTGCTGCTCGCGATCTTCGTCGCCCAGCCACTTCGCCGCCGGTTCGAGCGGCTGAGCCGTGTCGGCATGACGCGGATGCTCCTCGGCTTCGACGCGCTCACCGTCGTCGGCACGCTCGCGTTCGCGTTCGCGGGAGCGTTCGGCGTCGCGGTTCTCGCGTACTGGACGACCCGCGTCCTGCGCTCGCTCGTGGGGCCGATCTACTCGACCTGGCTCAATACGAGCATCGACGACTCGAGCGTGCGCGCGACCGTGATCTCGATGACGAACCTCGGCGACTCGGCCGGCGAGTGGGGCGGCGGGCCTGCGCTCGGTGCGGTCGGGAACGTCTTCGGGATCCGCGCGGCGCTCGCCGCCGGAGCGCTTGCCCTCTTGCCCGCGCTCGTTCTCTATGGCCGGGCCCTTCGGCACCAGGGGGTCGAGCCGGAGCTCGCTGCAGAGCCGGCGACCGCCCGCTAGACTGCCGCGGTCTGTGTGAGGCAACGAGGCCTCGGGCGGCTCTGCCGTCCGGGGCTTTTTCCATTTCAAGGGAGGTTCCATGGCACGACCGAGGACGCAGGCTCGCGGGAAGGGAGCCGGGAGCACGATGGTGAGGAGCAAGGACCGCGCGACGTCGAGCGTCGCCGCGCGGCGCGCGGCGCTGAAGCGGATCAGGGACGAGGGGGTCGAGCACGTCCTCTTCTGGTTCACCGACCTCGAGGGGCACCTGAAGTCCTTCGCGATCACTCCCGCCGAGATGGAGGAGGCGCTGAACGACGGGATGGGCTTCGACGGCTCGTCGATCACGGGCTTCAACGCGATCGAGGAGTCGGACATGGTCGCGATCCCGGACCCGGCGACCTTCCAGCTCATGCCGAGGCCGATCGACGAGCACGGGCATGCGGTCGGCTCCAACGTCGCGCGGATGATCTGCGACGTCGTCACGCCGGACGGCTCGCCGTACGAGGGCGACCCGCGCTACGCGCTGCGCAAGGCCCTCGAGCGCATGGAGGGCATGGGCTTCGACGCCTTCAACGTCGGCCCTGAGCTCGAGTACTTCCTCTTCGAGGACGATCGCGGCACGCAGACGATCGACGAGGGCGGCTACTTCGCCATGACAGTCCAGGACGCGGCGACAGAGGTCCGGAACGACACAATCGCCGCGCTCGAGGCGGTCGGGATCCCGATCGAGTACCACCACCACGAGGTCGGGCCCTCGCAGCACGAGATCGACATGCGCTATGCCGACGCTCTCGCAATGGCCGACCACACGATCACGTACCGGCTCATCGTCAAGGAGGTCGCGACCTGGCACGGGTACTACGCGACCTTCATGCCGAAGCCCCTCTTCGGCGAGAACGGCTCGGGGATGCACACGCACATGTCCCTCTTCAAGGGCGGCCGCAACCAGTTCTTCGACCGGCGCGACGAGCACCACCTCTCGGCGACGGCGAAGGCGTTCATCGCCGGCTTGCTCGTGCACGCGCGCGAGATGTCGGCGGTGCTCGCCCAGTGGGTCAACTCGTACAAGCGCCTCGTGCCCGGGTACGAGGCGCCCGTCTATGTCGCCTGGTCGCAGCGCAACCGCTCGGCGCTCGTCCGGATCCCCCTGTACAAGCCGGGCTCCGAGCAGTCGACCCGGGCCGAGATCCGCTGCCCCGACCCGGCGTGCAATCCCTACCTCGCGTTCGCCGCGCTGCTGCACGCGGGCCTCGAGGGCATCGAGCAGGGCTACGAGCTCCCGGACCCGATGGAGCGGAACCTCTACCGCCTCACCGCCTCGGAGCGGAAGGAGCAGGGGATAACGTCCCTCCCCGCGACGCTCGGCGAGGCGATCGACGAGCTCGAGGGCTCCGCGCTGATGGCACGGGCGCTCGGCGAGCACATCTTCCCGCGCTACGTCGAGCTCAAGCGCAAGGAGTGGGACGAGTACCGCGTCCAGGTGACCGAGTGGGAGAAGGAGAAGTACCTGGCGTCGCTGTGAGTCGCCTCGAGGACGAGGTTCGAAAAGACACTTGCGCGGAGCCTGCGAAAGTCGGATTATTCGCCCTGCAGGGTGCGTCGCAAGGCGAGCGGCGCGCGCTGTATCTGACGGCCGATCGCGGGCTCCCAGGTGAGGAGCCCGTGGTCGTTCTGCGTGTGTGGCGGGTGGAAACCGACGGTTTCCCCCCACCTGCCCCCCTTCCCTTGCGCCGTGGCAGCGACGACTCGCTCCTGTCCTCCCGGCCGGCAGAGCCGGCCTCCGGCCGCCACCCACTGCGCACGGGAGGGGCGCCTCACAACACCCTCGAGGGTCGGGTGCGCTCAGCGGCCGCGAAGCGGCCGCGCTTCAGGGATCTTCGCGCGACCGGAATCTGCACTCGCAGATTCCGGTCTTGCGCATTACTAGTCGGGCTTGCCCGCCATCGCCCACACGGCGACGAGCGCGGCGACGAGCACGAGCAGCGCGATCACCATCGAGATCTTCAGCAACCCGGCGCCCTTGCCGTCGCGGAGGCGACGGACGCCGACGCCGCCGATGATCAGCGCGAGCAGGACGAGCACCGCGCCGAGGTCGGCGATGATGAACCCGATGTCGATCCAGGTCGGGACAGCCTCGTCCGGGAGGTCGTCCCACCCCTCCTTCGAGTAGACCCACTGCGCCCCGGTCCTCATGACGAGGTAGCCGGGCAGCGCGACGAGCAGGAGCGTCCAGTAGCCGAGCCGCAGCAGGCGCGCGTCCCCGCGGGCGAAGGCGAGCGTGCTCGCGCCGGCGAGCAGACCGCCGACGAGGATCATCGCGCCGAGCACGTGGACGAAGAGCGGGAGGTTCCACTCGGTCGGGCGGCTGAGCGCGAGGACGGTGCTCATGCGCCGCTCCCCGGCGCACGAGCGTCGAGGGGGAACCGGGAGGCTCCCCATGCGTTCCAGAAGAAGGGGGCGCGTGGTGGAAACCCGGTTTCCCCCACGAACGCGAGCCGAAGGCGAGCGTTGCTCATGCGCCCGGCTTCCAGATCATGTCGACGAGGAGGAGGAGCAGGAGCACGGACGCGATCGACTGCAGGACGATCCCGTTCTGCGTGCGATTGAGCGCGAGCAGCTCGGCGCTCGGCCCGGTCTGGCCCGCCCGCTCGAGCTCCTGCGCCTTGTTCATGCCCTCCATGTACGCCTTGCCGGTGCGCCCGCCGACCGCGCCGGTCGCCATCCAGAGCACGAGCGCGGCGATGATCCACGGATCCCAGATGTCGTAGTCGCCGACGGAGAAGGCCAGCCAGATGCCGAAGACGAGCGTCCCGATCGCCCCGATCCCCGTTGCGGCGCCCCCCACCTTCACGATCGGCGCCATGCGGATCGTTCCTTCGGGCGTGTCCGTCCGACGGACGGCGACGATGAGCGTCCAGAAGAGGATGATCCCTGCGACGAATGCGAACGCGCTCAGGACGTGGAGCGCGAGGATCCAGTCGTCGAAGCTCACGGCAACGAGGATCCTATGACAATGGGCACCGTGGACACGACCGCCAGGCACCTCCGACTTCTCACCGAGACGATCTCCGCGGTCAACTCGTCGCTCGACCTGCAGGAGGTGCTCGAGCTCGTCGCCAGCAAGGTCGCGGACGCTCTCGGGACCGATGCGTGCTTCGTCTACCTGTACGACGAGGGCGCCGGCGAGCTCGTGCTGCGCGCGACCCACGGCAGCCGGGTCGAGGAGATGACGCGGACGCCGCGCATGCGGCCGGGCGAGGGCATCACCGGCACGGCCGCGGTCGAGCGGGCGCCGGTGATGATCTCCGCCCAGGCGCACCTCGACCCGCGCTTCAAGCTCTTCGCGAACCTGCCCGAGGACGAGTACGAGTCGATCCTCGCGGTGCCGATCCTCGCCCGCGACAAGCTCGAGGGCGCGCTCAACGTCCGCACCCGCGAGCCGCGGGAGTTCACCGACGACGAGGTCGAGCTCCTCGTCGCGATCGCCTCGCAGGTCGCGCAGACGATCGAGCACGCGAAGCTGTACGCGGCCGCCCAGCGGCGGGTCGTCGAGCTCGAGGCGCTCGCTCGCATCTCCGAGGCCGTGTCCGAGTCGCTCTACCTCGAGGAGTCGCTGGAGGCGATCGTGAAGACGACGATGGAGTCGCTGCACGCGACCGGCGCTGCACTCGTCCTCGAGGACGGGAAGATCGCGTGGCCCGGGGGGCGAGCGGGCGCCTACGCGCTCCGGCTGCCGCTCCGCTGGAAGGGGCGGCAGATCGGCGAGCTCGTCTGCGACCGCGACACGCCGTTCTCGGGGGACGACCGCGCGCTGCTCGAGGCGATCGCGCACCACGCGGCCGTCGCCCTCGAGCACGGACGGGCGCTGATGCGCGGCGTTCTCGCCCAGGAGATCCACCACCGCGTGAAGAACAACCTCCAGTCCGTCGCGTCGCTCCTCCGGCTGCAGGCGCGTGCCGACGACATCGAGCCCGGCAAGGCGCTGCAGGACTCCGTGAACCGCATCCTCGCGATCGCGGCGGTGCACGAGGTTCTCACCGAGCACCGGGAGGACGACGTCGAGCTCTCCGAGCTCGTCGACCGCCTGCGCGCGATGCTCGTGCAGGGCCTCGTCGCAGGGAAGGAGGTCACCGCCGAGCTCGAGCAGGTGTCGCTCGGCGGCCAGCAGGCGACCGCGCTCGCGCTCGTCTTCACCGAGCTCTTCCAGAACGCGCTCGAGCACGGCGGGACCCGGATCGCGATCGCGCTGACGCGGCGCGACGGCGACGTCGTGCTCACGATCGCGGACGACGGAGACGGCATGCGGGGCGAGGGATCCGGGACGGGGCTCTCGATCGTGCGCGCGCTCGTCCGCGACGAGCTGCGCGGAGCGCTCGCGCTCGAGAGCGACCGCGGCCTGCGAGCCGAGGTGGTGTTCCCGGCGTGACGCGGGTCCTCATCGCCGAGGACGAGACGATCATCCGCCTGGACCTCAAGGGGCTGCTCGAGGGCGCAGGGTTCGAGGTCTGCGCGGAGGCGCGCGACGGCGAGGAGGCGGTCCTGCTCGCGCGCGAGACCGTGCCGGACGTGGCCCTCCTCGACGTGAAGATGCCGCGTCTCGACGGCATCGAGGCCGCTCGGCGCATCCTCGACGAGAGGCCGATCCCGATCGTGATGGTGACGGCGTACGGCGAGCGCGACGTCGTCGCGCGCGCGGTCGAGGCGGGCGTCTTCGGGTACCTCGTGAAGCCGTTCCGGGAGACCGACCTGCTACCCGCGATCGAGACTGCACGCGCCCGTCACGAGGAGCTCGCGGCGCTTCGCGAAGAGGCGGAGTCGCTCGCGGACGCGCTCGCCGCGCGGAAGGCGATCGAGCGGGCGAAAGGGATCCTCATGCAGCGTGAGGGGCTCAGCGAGCAGGAGGCGTTCGCGCGCCTGCGGAAGGCGAGCCAGATCTCCGGCCGGCCGCTCAAGGTCGTCGCGGAGGCGCTCCTCGCCACGCTCGGCGGCGAGGGCTCGCGCTCGACCTGACTCCCGTGGACGTGCCTGCAAAGGGCGACTAGACTCGCCGCTCTCAGGCCGGCCCGCCGTGGCCAGGTACAGGTCGTGAACGACTTCGTCGACGACATCCTGGACGTGGACGGGAACGCGAACGTCATCGTCCTCGGAGACATCGACGACTTCGAGTTCTCGCAGACGGACTCGATCCTCGAGGGCGGCATGCTCACATCGCTGATGAACGCGATTCCGAAGTCGGAGCGCTACTCGTACGTCTTCGAGGGCAACTCGCAGGTGCTCGACCAGATCCTCGTCAGCGAGAACCTCGAGCGGTTCCCCATCACCTACGACGTCGTCCACGTCAACGCGGAGTTCGCCGACCAGGCCTCGGACCACGACCGCAGGTCGTGGAGGTCGACCTGCGCGGCACGTCTTAGGACGCGAGCCTCAGGGGAGGGCGGCGGAACCGGCGCGCCCTCCCCTCTACGACTGGGCGAGGAGCCGCTCGTCCTCGCGGCGGCGGTAGAGGCGCTGCCCGAGCCAGGCGGCGATCCCGAGCAGCGCGATCGGCGCGAGGACGATCGCGAGCGCGAGCGCGATGACGCCCTCCCAGACGAGCACGTTCAGGGCCTCGTCGAGCGTGCGGTCGAGACGAGAAGGCACCGGAGCCGCGCCGAGCGCACCGGGGGTGACCACGGTGAGCTCGATCGTCGACATCCTGGCCTCGGCGCTCGTCGACCCGATGTCCCGCCGGAGGCCGCGCAGCTCGCCCTGGAGCCGCTGCAGCCTCGTCTCGAGTACGGCGCGGGTCTCCGTATCGAGCTCGCCGGTCCCGAGGCGAGCCGCAATGCGGGCGATCTGGGCGCGTACCGAGGCCTGACGCCGTTCGAGCGCATCGAGGTCGGCCTGCAGGTCGTCGATCGTGACCTGCTGCGAGACGATGCGGCCGAGCCCCGAGAGCCCGGCGATCGCCTGCTGCACCTTGGCGACCGGCACCCGCAGGGTCATCGTCGCGCTCGGCTGCTCGCCGGTTGCAACCGACGCACTGACGACGTGGCCGCCGAGCGAGCGCGTGAGGTCGAGCGCGTCCTGGGCCGCGCGTGAGACGGCGTCGGAGTCGCGGACCTCGACCGTCAGCGTCGCGCTGACGCGCTGGGCGCGCCCGGTCGTGGGCCCGACCGCCGAGTCCCTCGTGGCGCCCGCTCCCAGATCGGTCGCGCCGAGCGTCTCCTTCTCGATTGACTCGGGCCCCTCGACCACCGGCCCTGCCGCGTCGGAGAGGACGTCACTCTGGACGCCGGACCGCGAGAGCCCGATCGCCCCGGCGCTCACGAGCGCGAGGGCGAGCGCGGCGGGAACGGCGACCACGGCGACCCTCCGGAGCGGAAGGCGGAACCGTTCCCACGGCGAGGCGGCGCGCTGCGTGCGAGCGGTCTCGCGGACGCGCGCCCTGAGCGCTGGGGGCGCCGCCGGGCGCGAGGCCTGCAGCTCGTCGATCAGGTCAGGCGACGGGGTCATGGCGTCTCATCCTCTCTTCGAGCTTTCCGAGTGCGCGGTGGAGCCGCGTGGAGACCGCGGTCGGACTGATCCCGAGCAGGCGAGCGGTCTCCTCGCCGTCGAGCTCGAGCACGATGCGGAGCGCGATCACCTCGCGCTCGCCGGCGGTCAGGGAGCGGAGCCCGTCCTCGAGCTCGGGCGACAGGCCCTCGCCGAGCGAGCTTCCGGCGTCGCGCGGCTCGCGTGCTCCCGCGCGCTGCTCGCGCCGCTGCCGTCTCGACTCGGCGCGGAACCAGTCGAGCGCCGCCGAGCGCGCGATCGCGAGCAGCCACGAGCGCGCCGTGCCCCGGCGGGGGTCGAACTTCCGCCAGCGGCGAAGGGCCGTCTCGAACGTCTCGCCGGTGAGATCCTCGGCGAGCGCCCAGTCCTTCGTCAGGTAGAGCAGGTAGCCGTAGACGTCGTCGAGCAGCTCCTCGGCGACGGCGGGGAAGGACGGCGCCTCCGCGCTGGCAGGGCGGGGCGCGTCGATGCTCACCGCGTGCATGTCCCCTCTACGCCGCCGGGAGCGCTTCGCGTCACCGGGCGTCCGGCTCCTCGAAGAGCACCTCCCAGCGCCGGAGGAGCTCGGCGAGCTCGTCGCGGGCGGCGCGGTGCGCCGCGAGCACGTCCATGTTCGTCCAGTCGGTCGCGAGCTTCCCCTCGAGCTCGGCGACCCTGGTCTCGGTCGAGGCGATCGTCGCCTCCAGCCGCTCGAGCTCCGAGGTCTCCCGGCGCTCGGCGCGCGGGGCACGCGAGCGCGGCGTCTTCACCGCCGGGGCGGCAGCGTCCTGCTCACGCGCACTCCGCTCGCGCGTGAGGTCGGCCCAGCCACCGTCGTACGAGCGCAGCGAGCGCTCCTCGATCGCGACGATCCGGTCGGGCACCGCGTCGAGCAGGGCACGGTCGTGCGAGACGATGAGCACGGTCCCCGGGAACGCCTCGAGGGCCGTCTCGAGCGCCTCGCGGCTCTCGAGGTCGAGATGGTTCGTCGGCTCGTCGAGGACGAGGAAGTTCGCCCCCGACGCGACGAGCAGGGCGAGCGCGAGCCGTCTCCGCTCTCCGCCGGACAGCGCCGTGACGGCGCGCTCGTGCGTCTCCCACCCCGAGAAGAGGAAGCGGCCCAGAAGCATCTGCGCCTGTGGGCGGGGGAGCCCGGTGGCGGCCGCCGCGCAGTCGAGTACGGAGCCCTGCGACGGCAGCTCCAGCGTTTGCTGGGAGAAGTACCCGGGGACGACGCCGTGGCCGAGCCGCGCGTCCCCCGCGGCGAGCGGATGGCCGCCCAGCAGCGCGAGCAGAAGCGTCGTCTTCCCGCTCCCGTTCGGTCCGACGAGGCCGACCTTCTCGCCGCGCTCGACGACGAGCGTCGCGTCCTCGAGCAGCACCTTGTCGCCGGCCGAGAGCCCGATCCCCTCGGCCTCGAGAACGACGCGCCCCGTCCGCGGGGGGCGGAGGAAGTCGAAGCCGAGCGTGCGCCGCTTGCGCGTGAGCGCGACGAGCTCCTCGGCCGCCTTGGAGCGCTCCTGCTCGAGGCGCCCGATCTGGGTGAGCTTCGCCTGCGCCTGCTTGGCCTTCGACTTCTTGTACCGGAACCTCGCGACGAACCGCTCCAGGCGCTCGATGTCCACGGCCACTCGGTCGGCGGTCTTCTCCGCCGCCGCTGCGCGAGCGGCCTTCTCGCGTCTCCACTCGTGCCACGGGCCGGCGAAGTAGTGGGCTCGCGCGGGCGCGAGCTCGAGCACGGACGTCGTGACCGCCTCGAGGAACCAGCGGTCGTGGGCGACGAGGATCACTGCCGCGTCGATCGTCTCGAGCTCCCGCTCCAGCCACTCGAGGTTCTGCACGTCGAGGTGGTTCGTCGGCTCGTCGAGGAGGAGCAGGTCCGGCCCTCCGGCGAGGACGCGTGCCAGCGAGGCGCGCGTGAGCTCCCCTCCCGAGAACGTGCCGAGCGGCCGGTCGAGGTCGTCCTCCACGAACCCGAGGCCGCGGATCGTCGCCACCGCGTGGTCGCGCCAGCCCCATCCGCCCGCGTGCTCGAGCCTCGCCTGGGCGTCCGCGTAGCGGCGGAGCGTCACGTCGTCGTGTGCGCCCGCAGACATCGCCTCCTCGAGCCTGCGGAGGTCCGCCTCGGCCTCGAGCAGGTCGCGTGCTCCCGAGAGCGCGTACTCGCGCAGCGTCTGGTCGAACTCGAGCGGGGGGCGCTGGTCGTGGAGCGCGATCCGCGTGCCCTTCGCGAAGGCGAGCTTGCCGGCCTGGAGCGACGTCTCGCCCGCGATCGCGCGGAGCAACGTCGTCTTTCCGGCGCCGTTGGGTCCGGCGAGCGACAGCCGGTCGCGACGCCCGACGGTGAAGGAGACGCCGTCGAAGAGCGGGTCTCCGGAGAACTCCTTGCGGAGTTCGGATGCGATCAGGACCGCGATGTCCGGGCTCCGCTAGCGAGAGATGCGGGTGGAGCCCTCGGCGACGAGTTGCCTGGCGGCCGCCGCGATGTGGTCGGCGTCGATCCCGGCCGCGGCGAGAAGCTCGTCCGCCTTCCCCGAGCTCGGCAGCTCGCGGACCGCGAGCGAGACCACGCGCGGCCGCTCCTCCGCGTCGGCGAACGCGGCGAGCACCGCCTCCCCGAGCCCGCCCTCCGGCCAGTGGTCCTCGACGGTGACGATCCGTCCATCGGTCGCTTCGGCGGTGGCGAGGAGCGTCTCGCGGTCGAGCGGCTTGATCGAGTAGAGGTCGATCACGCGGGCCGAGACACCGTCCTCGGCGAGGAGGTCCGCCGCGGCGAGCGCCTCGTGCACGGTGATGCCCGCGCCGACGAGCGCGACCTCGTCCTCGTCCGAGGAACGGAGGACGCGGCTGCCGCCGATCTCGAACGCCTCGTCCGGCCCGTAGAGGACCGGCGTCGCGGGACGCAGTGTCCGGAGGTACGCGATCCCGTCGACGTCGGCGAGCGCTGCGACGAGCTTCGCCGTCTGGTTCGCGTCGCACGGATGGAGGACGACGCTCGAGTGCACGGCCCGGAACATCCCGATGTCCTCGAGCCCCATCTGCGAGGGGCCGTCCTCGCCGATCGAGACGCCTGCGTGAGACCCGCTCAGCACGAAGCGGGCGCGGCTCACGGCCGCCATGCGGACGAAGTCGTACGCGCGGGACATGAAGGCTGCGAACGTCGAGGCGAACGGTCGCCAGCCGACCGTCTGCAGCCCGACCGCGGCCGCGACCATCTGCTGCTCGGCGATGTACATCTCGAAGAACCGTTCGGGGTGCGCCTTCGCGAAGGTCTCGGCGAAGGTCGAGTTGGAGACCTCGCCGTCGAGGACGACGACGTCCCCGCGGGCGGAGCCCAGCGCCGCGAGGGCGTCGCCGTAGGCCTTCCGCGTCGCGACCTCGCTTCCGACCTCGTAGCGCGGGAGCTCGAGCTCCCCGGTCTCGAAGCGGTGTGGCTCACCCGGCTCGGGCTTCGTCACCTCGATCCGGAGTTCCCGCAGGCCGCCGAGCTCCGCGATCGCCTCCTCGGGGTCGTCGAGCGGCTTGCCGTGGAGCCCGTTCACGTCCTCGACGGCCTTCACGCCCTTGCCCTTGATCGTCCGGGCCACGATCACCGTCGGTTGACGCGTCGTCGCGATCGCCTCCGCGTACGCGCGGTCGATCGCGTCCACGTCGTGGCCGTCGATCGGGATCGCGTGCCAGCCGAACGCGTGCGCCCGCTCGACGTACACGTCGAGGTCCCAGCCGACCATCGTCTCCCCGCGCTGGCCCAGTCGGTTGACGTCGATGATCGCCGTGAGGTTGTCGAGCTCGTAGTGGGCCGCGTGCTCGAATGCCTCCCACATCGAGCCCTCGGCCATCTCGCTGTCGCCGCAGAGCACCCACACGCGGCTCGGGAGCCGGGCGAGGCGCTTTCCCGCGAGCGCCATGCCCACTCCGATCGGGAGTCCCTGGCCGAGCGATCCGGTGGCGACGTCCACCCAGGGCAGCACCGGCGTCGGGTGCCCCTCGAGCTTGCTGCCGAAGGAACGATACGAGAGGAGCTCCTCGTCCGAGATGACGCCGGCCGCCCGGTAGATCGCGTAGAGCAGCGTCGACGCGTGCCCCTTCGAGAAGACGAGGCGGTCGTTGGCGGGGCTCTTCGGCTCGGAGAAGTCGTAGCGCAGGTAGCCGTCGACGAGGACGGCCATCAGGTCGGCGGCGGACATCGCGGAGGTCGGGTGCCCCGACTTCGCCGCGGCGGCCATCCGGATCGAATCGACCCGGAGCTGCTGACCGAGCTCGCTTCTGCGCTCGGCGGTGGACATCCCGGTCATTCTAGGGCCGCGTTTCCCTCGTCCGCCGCCGGGTAGTCTTCGGTGATGGCCAGCAGTCGGCTGCACGACCTCTCGGCCCACGGCGTCAGCGTCTGGATGGATTCCCTCTCGCGCGAGCTGCTCGAGACCGGGGAGCTCGCCCGCCTGATCGAGGAGGACGCGGTCGTCGGCGTCACCTCGAACCCGACCATCTTCGAGAAGGCCCTGTCCACGGGGGACTGGTACGACGACGAGCTGCGCGACGCGATGACGCGGCACGACGACTCGAAGGAGATCTTCCTCGAGCTCGCCGTCGAGGACGTCTCGCGGGCGTGCGACCTCCTGCGCCCGGCCTGGGAGCGCTCCGGCGGCGTGGACGGCTACGTCTCGATCGAGGTCGACCCGGGCCTCGCCTACGACCGCGACGCGAGCTACGACGAGGCGATCAGGCTGCACGGGCTCGTCGACCGTCCGAACGCGTACGTGAAGATCCCAGGCACGGAGCCCGGCCTCGGTGCGATCGAGGACTGCATCGCAGGCGGCCACTCGATCAACGTCACGCTGATCTTCTCGCTCGCTCGGCATGCGGAGGTCGCCGAGGCGTACGTCCGTGGGCTCGAGCGCCTCGTCGAGGGCGGGGGCGATCCCTCCCGGGTGATCTCGGTGGCGAGCTTCTTCGTGTCGCGCGTGGACACCGAGACGGATCGGCGGCTCGAGGAGATCGGCCGCACCGACCTCCAGGGGAAGCTCGCGATCGCGAATGCGAAGCTCGCGTACCAGCACTACCTCGACGTGTTCTCGGGGCCGCGCTGGGACGCTCTCGCGGAGCGGGGCGCGCGGACGCAGCGCTGCCTGTGGGCCTCGACGTCGACGAAGAACCCGGCGTACCGCGATGTGCTCTACGTCGAGGAGCTCGTCGGGCCGGACACGGTCAACACGATGCCGGCCGAGACGATCGCCGCCTTCCAGGACCACGGTGAGGTCGCGGACACGCTGACCGAGGACGTCGACGACGCTCAGGCGCTGCTCGACGAGCTCCAGGCGGCCGGCGTCGACTACGACGACGTCGTCGAGACGCTCGAACGCGAAGGCGTCGAGAAGTTCTCCGACTCCTTCCGCGCGCTGCGGGCCGGGATCGACGCGAAGCGGGCCGCGCTCGTCGCGTGATGTAAGACATATGTAATTCACATATACTGGGCGCATGCACCGCCGTCGCGGGTTGCGTCCCCGGAACCGCCGTCGCCTCGCCGACGGGAGCTGGGCGGTCCGGGCGCGCGTCGAGCGCTTCGCGGAGCCGGCACTGCTCGTCCTCGTGGCGGCGGGGCCGACGCACGGCTACGAGCTCCTCGAGCGGCTGCCGCCGCTCGTCGGCGAGGAGCGAGTGGACGTCGGCAATCTCTACCGCACGCTGCGAGCGCTCGAGGACGACGGGCTCGTCAGCTCGGAGTGGCGGGCGGACCTGCCGGGGCCTGCGAAGCGGACGTACACGCTGACGGACGACGGGCGAGCGCTGCTCGCCGAGTGGCTCGGCTCGCTCGGCGCGCTCCGCGAGGGGCTGACGGCGTTCCTCGACGAGGCCGCGAGGAGAGGAGGTGACCATGTGCCGGAGGCACGGACGGCGAATGCGTGAGTGGCGTGCTCCGAGCCGTGACGAGCTGCTGCGCGCGCTCGAGGAGCGGCAGAAGGATCTCGAGCAGGAGATCGCAGACCTCCACGACCTGATCCGCCGGCTGCGCGACGAGGGCGTCCCGGGGACACCCTCGCCGCAGCCGTCGGTCTGACCACGCGCCCCGCTCGCCTCGACAAGGGGGATCGAGGCGAGCGGGCCCGCGTCCTAGTGGCTCATCGTCCCCTTCGGGTTGCCGACCTTGAGCAGGCCGACCTGGCCGAGGTCGACGTCCGCGAACGCGTGGCTCACGACGGGGTAGAGGCCGACGTCGTCGATCTTCACGTCGAAGACGGCGCCGCCGCCGGCCGGCACGACCACCGTCTGGACGCCGTGCTGGGGCGGGCTCTCCAGATCGGAGTTCACCCACGCCCGGTTGAAGATCGTGCCGACGATGTGGAAGTTCACGTTGTTCGTCGGCCCGGCCGCGACGACCCAGAAGCGCGTGGTCTCGCCCGGGCTCGCCGTCAGCGGGTGCGTCACGTACTGGTTGGCGTAGCCGTTGAAGGTCACCCAGTCGGCCATCCGCGTGCGCGCCTTCGTCATGTCGAGCGAAGCGGGCTCGGAGATCCCGTCGCCGTTCAGGTACCACTCGCTGCCGACGAGGACGTACTCGTTGTCGACCCGCGGAAGCCCCGCCTTCGGCTCGACGATGATCGCCCCGTACATGCCGTTCGCGATGTGCGCGAGCACGGGCTTCGTACCGCAGTGGTACATGTAGACGCCGGGGTCGCCTGCACGGAACCTGAAGGTGAACGACTCGCCGGGCGCGGCGTCGCGGAATGCGAGGTTCGGCGCGATGCGAGCCGCGTGGAAGTCGATCGAGTGGGGGATCGAGCCGCCGTTCGTCAGCGTCATCTCGACCATCTGGCCCTCGCGGACGTGGATGATCGGGCCCGGGGCGCCGTGACCGTCGAACGCCCAGGTGTTGTACTTCACGCCCGGCGCGATCTCGACGACCATGTCCTTCAGCACCATCTCGACCTTCACGAGGTCGCCGGCGGGCGCGCCCGGGAGCGTTGCGTCGTAGGCCGGGTGTGCCTGCGCCAGCGCTTCCGCGTCCTCGCCGGTCTTCCCGGCGAAGCTCTGCAGGGGAAGGCTGACGTTGCTGTCGGCCGAGTGGGACGAGTGGCCGGTGGTCGCGATGCTCGCGCTCGCGTCGTCGCGGGCGTCGTCGGCGGTCCGAACGAGGACGACGGCGACGATCGACAGGACCGCGACCGCGATCCCGAGGAAGACGGCGACGACCTTCACGAGAACGCCAGAGCCTCCCCGGTCCGGAGTCGGGCGCCTGTACGTACGGCCTGATGCGGAGTAGCTGGTCACAAGTCCTCCCGGAGTCGAAATCCCTGGCACCGTAGATCCGGGCACGCGAGCCTGCCTCCGCAGCCGCCACCCGCCTCTTTGCGGGTTTCTACGCAGCCCGGCTAGCGGAGGTGCTCACGCGAGCGCAAGCTCGAGCAGGGCGCCGACCGCGAGCACGAGCGCGTCCGCGCCCGGCCGCCCGACGAGCTGGACCGACGCGGGCAGGCCGTCCTCCGCGACGCCGCAGGGAAGCGCGAGCGCCGGCCAGCCGAGCGCGTTCACCGGGAACGTGCGGCTGACGATCGCCTCGCGCACGTCGAGGTCGCCGATGCCACCCGCGCCCACCCTGGGCGCAACGCACGGAAGCGTGGGTGTCAAAACGAGGTCCACGCTCTCGATCGCCGCGTCGACGCGCTCGCGGTACTCCTCGCGCAGACGCGCGCCGCGCTCGGCCTCCGCGTCTGTGACCGTGAGGCAGCGCTCGATCTTGATGCGGACGTCCTCGCCGTACAGATCGGCGTTCTCGGCGAAGAGCTCGCGGTGTACCCCGGCGATCTCGCGCATGAACAGCCTGCCGATCCCTTCGGGCGGCGGCAGCTCGATCGGCGAGCGTGCGGGGAAGAGCCCGGCGGCCTTCTCGACCTGCGCCCGAACGAGCGGGTCCGCGCCCTCGAGCCACGCAACCCCGATCGAAACTTCTCCGAGCGAACCGACGTCGACCGGGGCCAGCCCGGGAGCGAGCGTCCGCATGGCATCGGCGCACGCCCGGACGTCGCGCGCCATCGGTCCCGCGTGGTCGAAGCTCGGGGCGAGCGGGAAGCAGCCTGCGAGCGAGACGAGGCCGAACGTCGGCTTGAAGCCGACGATCCCGCAGCACGCCGCAGGGATCCGGATCGAGCCGCCGGAGTCGGTCCCGAGCGCGAGGTCGGCTGCGCCGAGCACGAGCGCGGCGGCGTTGCCGCCGCTCGACCCGCCGGCGACGCGGCCGGGATGCCCGGGGTTCGGGACGACACCGAAGTGCGGGTTCTCGGAGGTCACGCCGTACGCGAACTCGTGCAGGTTCGTCTTCCCGACGACGCCGTACCCTGCGGACTCCAGTGCCGCGACCGCCGGCGCCGTCTCCTCCGGCACGTGGGTGGCGAAGAGCGGCGAGCCGTACGTGGTGGCGAGTCCTGCGGTGTCGAAGAGGTCCTTGACCGCGAGCGGGATCCCCTCCGGCGACTCCTCGGGCAGCGCGAGGAACACGCCCGGCGGAGCATCCGAGGGGCGCATCCGATGCGTGTGAGGTGCGTGCACGAGCGACAGCGGCCGCCCTCAGGTGTTCTCGCGCGACCGGGATCTGCGCGAGCTGAGTCCGGCCTCGCCCATGGTCAGTCCAGCTGCAGGTACAGCACCGAGACGATCGCGGTGCCGACGAAGAGGAGCCAGAAGAGGCCGAACAGGGCCCACCCGAAGCGGAGGTTCTTGCGGGCGAGATCGTCGTCGTGGTTGCTCACGGACGGGCTCCTCGTCCGTGAGCGGGGAGGGGTGTGGGGAACCGGGAGGTTCCCCACGCTCTCCGGAAGAAGGGGGCACGTGGGGGAAACCTGGTTTCCCCCACGAACGCGAGTCGCAGACGAGCGTTGTTCATGTCACCAGGGGGTCGATCGCCGCCGCGACGAAGAGGAGGGCGAGGTACGCGAGCGAGTAGTGGAACAGGACCTGGGCCCGCGCCGTGGAGAGGTCGCGGCGCAGGAGGACGGCGAGCGCCACGAGAATCCCCCCGAGCACCGCGGCCGCGACGGTGTACACCGGCCCGAGCCAGAGGCCGACCACGACCGTGAAGGCCACCAGGCCGATCGAGTAGAGGAGGATCTGGCGGGCGGTCTCGCGGTCGCCGCGGACGACGGGGAGCATGGGGACGCCGGCGGCCGCGTACGCCTTCTTGATCATCAGCGCGAGCGCCCAGAAGTGGGGCGGCGTCCACAGGAACACGATCAGGAAGAGCCAGAGCGCCGGCAGGCCGAGATCGCCGGTCGCAGCCGCGTACCCGACGAGCGGGGGCACGGCGCCGGCGGCACCGCCGATGACGATGTTCTGCGGCGTCGAGCGCTTGAGCCAGCGGGTGTAGACGACGACGTAGAACAGGTTCCCGACGAGCGCCAGCGTCGCGGTGAGCACGTTCACGGCCGAGGCGAGGAGAGCGAAGGAGAGCGCCGAGAGCACGAGGCCGAACTCGAGCGCCTGGGCGGGAGTGACCCGCCCCGACGCGACCGGTCGGTTCCGCGTCCGCGTGCCCATGAGCTGGTCGAGGTCCCGGTCGAGCACGTGGTTGAGCGCCGACGCGCCGCCGCACGCGAGCGCGAGCCCGGCCATCGTCACCGCGAACAGCTCGAGCGGGGGGACGCCCTGGGCGCCCACGAACATCCCGGCTGCACCGGTGAGCAGGAGGAGCGTCATGATGCGCGGCTTGGTCAGCGTCAGGTAGTCGCGCGCGGACGCGCGCGGCGCAGGCGCGCCGCGGAGCGTCCCGGCGAGCGCGACGAGCGAGGCGGCAAGCGCCACCGCCGCGGCGCCCACGTGCACGGCGACGGCCCAGCGTGCGCTCCCGCTCCAGGCGACGACCCCCCCGAGCGCGACCGCGACGAGGAAGAGCACCAGCGCGGCGAGCGTCCGGGCGAGGAGGCGCGGGTAGGAGAGCCGCGCGAGGACGACGTTCGCGACGAGGAAGGGCAGTGCGAGGCCGACGATGCCCCAGTGCGCGGTCCCGAGCTCGAGGACCGCGCTCGCGACCACGAGCCCGGTGCCGACGGCGGCGGCCGCCGCGGACAGGCGGAGGAGCGGCCCGGTCCGGGCCTGCTCAGAAGGAAGTGCGAGCGCCACGCTGCTCACGGAGCCTCCGTCGGAGATCGTAGAGGGGCCGCGCGCTCGTCACGTACGGCACCTCGTCGAAGTTGTGGGGCGGCGGGGGCGAGGTCGTGTACCACTCGAGCGTGTCCGCCTGCCAGGGGTCGTTGCCGACCCGGGCGCCGCTGCGCGACGTCCGCAGCACGTTCACGAAGAACAGGACGATCGCGATCCCCATCACCCAGGAGCCGATCGTCGAGGTCAGGTTGTATCCCTCCCAGCCCTCGTCCGAGTACGTGTAGATCCGCCGCGGCATCCCGTCCAGGCCGAGCAGGTGCTGCGGGAAGAAGGTGAGGTTGAAGCCGACGAACATCAGCCAGAAGTGCCACTTCCCGAGCGTCTCGCCGAGCATCTTCCCGAACATCTTCGGCCACCAGTAGTAGAGCCCGCCGAACACGGCGAACACCGCTCCGCCGAGGATCACGTAGTGGAAGTGCGCGACGACGAAATACGTGTCGTGCACCTGCCAGTCGATCGGGAACGCCGCCAGATAGATCCCGGAGAGCCCGCCGATCGTGAAGATGGACAGGAACCCGAGCACGAAGAGCATCGGCGTGTCGAAGCTGATGTTCCCGCGCCAGAGCGTCGCGAGCCAGTTGAAGATCTTCACGCCGGTCGGGACGGCGATGATCATCGACGCGACCATGAAGAACCCGTTCAGCGCGTTCGGCATCCCGACCGTGAACATGTGGTGCGCCCACACGAGCATCGAGAAGAAGCCGATCGCGACGGTCGAGAACGCGACGGCCTTGTAGCCGAAGATCGGCTTGCGAGCGAACACCGGGAGCACCTCGGAGACGATCCCGAACGCGGGGAGCGCCATGATGTACACCTCCGGGTGCCCGAAGAACCAGAACGCGTGCTGGTAGAGGACGGGCGCTCCACCCTCGGCAGGCTCGAAGAAGTGAGTCTGCACGTCCCAGGGGCCGATCGAGATGCCGCGGTCGAGCAGCAGCAGCGTGAGGCCGGCGGACAGCGTCGGGAGGACTGCCATCAGCAGCCACGCGAAGACGTAGATCGACCAGACGAAGAGCGGCATTCGCGTCCAGGTCATCCCGCGCGTTCGCAGGCTGTGCGTCGTGACGATGAAGTTGATCGCGCCGGCGAGCGACGACGCGGTGAGGATGTGCAGCGAGAGGATCCACAGGTCCTGCCCGGTGCCCGCCTGCTCGACGGAGAGCGGCGGGTACGAGGTCCAACCGGCCTGCGCCGCCCCGCCGCTGGCGAAGAACGAGAGCATCAGGACGACGCCGCCGAGGAGGAGGAGCCAGTACGAGAGCGCGTTCAGCCGCGGGAACGCGACGTCGCGGGCGCCGATCATGAGCGGCAGCAGGTAGTTCCCGAAGCCGGCGAGGATCGGGACGACGACGAGGAACACCATCGCCGTGCCGTGGATCGTGACGAGCTCGTTGTAGCGCTCCGGGCCGATCAGGCCGGCGTCCGCCTGCGCGAGCTGCAGGCGCATCGCCATCGCCATCAGGCCGGCGAGGACGAAGAAGACGAGCGCCGTCCCGATGTACAGGATCCCGATCCGCTTGTGGTCGGTCGTGACGAGCCAGCTCGTGACCCTGCCGCGCTGCCAGGCGGGGACCGGGGTCGGTGCGGGGCTAACCGCCACCGGGCGGGTTCTCCTCGAGGTAGTTGGTCAGCGCGTCGATCTGCTCGCTCGTCCAGCCCGAGCCGACCGCCGGCATCTGCCCGCGCCGGGTCACCCGTCCGTTGCGGACGATCGTCTCGAGCGTCTGCGGGTTGCCGAGGAGCGGCGAGCCGACGAGCCGGCGGCCGATCCCGCCTTCGCCGCCGAGCCCGTGGCACTTCGCGCACACGCCCGCCCAGGTCTCCTCGCCGAGCTCCGAGGTCCCGGCGGTCTGCTCCGTCCTCCGTTGCGCGAGCCAGGCGTCGAACTCGGGCTCGGGGAGCACCTCGACCGAGGCCAGCATCTGCGCGTGCTGGAGCCCGCACAGCTCCGCGCACTGACCGGTGTAGACCCCCGGCTCGTCGGCCTCGAACCAGGTCTCGTTCACGGTTCCCGGGATCGCGTCGATCTTCCCTCCGAGCGCCGGGATCCACCAGGAGTGGATGACGTCGTCGTCCGGGGACACGACCTCGAGCCGCACGGGCACGCCCGCGGGGGCGCGCATCGTGTCGATCGCGATCACGCCGTTCGGGTACTCGTACTGCCAGTAGAACTGACGACCCGTGACGCGGACCTCGAGCCGGTCGCCCGCAGCTGCCGAGGGGACGTTCGCGATGCCCGGGAGCTCGTAGAAGACGAAGGCGCCGATCGCGACGAGGACCACGACCGGGAAGAGCGTCCACAGGAGCTCGAGCTTCGTCGCGCCGTGGATCTGGGCGCCGTCCTCGAACCGGTCCCTGCGCCGGCGCCGGAAGCGGACGGCGAACAGGACGAGGAGCGTCTCGACGAGGACGAAGATCAGGAGGATGAAGAGCGAGACGAAGAGGAAGCTGCGCTCGATGCCCTCCGCGTTCGGCGACGCCGGCTCGATCGGGGTGAAGCCGCCGTTGTCCCCGAGCGCGACGGGGGCGAGGGCGAGGGCGAGCAGCGAGCCGGCGAGGACGAGGAGCGCGCGCACCGCCTGCCATTCTATGAAGGTGCCGGAGGATGCGACCACGAGAACCCGCGTCCGCCTGCCGCGAGACGTCGTGCGGCCGTTCGAGGTGTACGTGAACGGCGTCCCGCAGCGCGAGGGCGACGACTTCGAGGTGGACGGCCGGACGCTCGTCTTCGACCGGGAGCTGAAGACGGAGGGCAAGCTCGGCTTCTGGCGCTGGACGTCGATCTTCGTCGGGATCGCCGGGACCTATCGCCAGAACGACTCGGTCGATCTCGTCTACACCCGCGGCGGACGGCGCGTCGTCGCGGCGAAGCTGCCGCTCGAGCCCGTGTAGCGCCCGGGAGGCATGCCCCACGCATCGCGCCGTCGCTAGGGTTCGACGGTGACGCGGGAGAACGGGATCGAGGTCGAGGGCCTCGTCCGTGAGTACCGCAAGGGCCCGCGAGCCGTGGACGGAATCGACCTCGCGGTCGCCCCGGGCGAGATCTACGGCTTCCTCGGCCCGAACGGCGCGGGCAAGTCGACGACGGTCCACGTGTTGACGACGCTGCTTCCGCCCACTGCGGGCACGGCCCGGGTCGGCGGCTACGACGTCGTCCGGGAGGGCCCGAAGGTGCGCTCGCTGATCGGGGTTGCGCTCCAGGAAGCCGCCCTCGACCCTCTCCTGACCGGCCGCGACCACCTGCGCCTGCAGGCGACGCTGCAGGGGGTGCGCAAGGACCAGCGTGGCCCGCGCGCCGAGGAGCTGCTCCACCGGGTCGGGCTCGCCGACGCGGCCGATCGCAAGGTCGCCGGGTACTCGGGCGGCATGAAACGCCGCCTCGACCTTGCGCTCGCGCTCGTTCACTCGCCGCGGATCCTCTTCCTGGACGAGCCGACGACCGGCCTCGACCCGCAGAGCAGGACAGCACTCTGGGAAGAGGTCTCGCTCCTCCGTCGCGAGGACCGTGTCACCGTCTTCCTCACGACCCAGTATCTGGAGGAGGCCGACGTCCTCGCGGATCGCGTCGGGATCATCGACCAGGGGAAGATCGTGGCCGAGGGCTCGCCCGCCGAGCTCAAGGCCGAGATCGGCCGGCCCAGCGTGCACGCGATACCCCGTCGCGACGAGGACCGTCCCCGCATCGCCGCGTTCCTCGCCCGCTTCGGGGAGCCGCTCGACACGATGCGGGACGTCTCGGTGCGCCTGCACGACGGCCTCGGACTGACGGACATCGTCCGCGCCGTGGACGCGGACGGCGTCGACATCGTGGACCTCGAGCTGCGGGCGCCGACGCTCGACGACGTGTTCCTGGCGAAGACCGGCCGGACCCTCGAGGGCGCGACCGAGGAGGCCGAGGCGGAAGTCGATCAGAAGCGGCGCGGATGAGCTCCTCGTTGACCCAGGTCGGCGCGATCGCGCGGCGCTCGGTGGTCCGGACGTCCCGGCAGCCGGCCAGCATCATCCCGCCGCTCGTGTTCCCCGTCGCCCTCATGGCGGTGAACGCCGGCGGCCTTCGCTCGTCGACGGACCTGCCGGGCTTCCCCACGGAGTCGTTCCTCGCGTTCGCGCTCGCGGTCCCGTTCATCCAGGGCGCTCTCTTCTCGACGATGAACGCGGGAACCGACCTCGCCCGCGACATCCAGACGGGGTTCGTCAACCGCCTGTCGCTCACCGCCCTCCGCGACTGGGCGCTCCTCACCGGGCAGCTCGCCGGGATCGTGGTCCTCGGCATCGTCCAGGTGCTCTTCTACATCGCCGTCGGGCTCGTCGCCGGCGTCACCTTCGAGTCGGGGCCGCTCGGGATCGCCGTCCTCGTCGTGTACGGGGCGATCGTGTCGCTCTCGTTCGGTGCCCTGGGCGCCTGGCTCGCGTTTCGCACCGGCTCGGGGGAGACGATCCAGGCGCTCTTCCCGGTCCTGTTCGTCTTCCTCTTCATCTCGTCGATGAACACCCCGCGCGACCTGATCGGCGTGGACTGGTTCCGCACCGCCGCGACGCTCAACCCCGTCTCGTACATGATCGAGTGCGTTCGCAGCCTGATCATCACGGGCTGGGATCCCCAGGCGCTCGCGCTCGGCTTCGGGTTCGTGATCGCGCTCGGCGTCATCTCGCTCGCGCTCGCCTCGCGGGCCCTCCGGACGCGGATGACGAGGACCTAGCGATGAGGTACTGGAACGTCGTCGAGGGGGTCGCGTGGCGGACGCTGAAGAACGCGCTGACGAACCCGCAGATCCTCCTGCCGACGATTGCCTTCCCGCTCTTCTTCTTCACCGCGTTCGCGGGCGGCCTCTCACAGCTGAACGACGTTCCCGGGTTCGACTACGAGCCCGGCTACACCGCGTTCCAGTTCGTGTTCGTTCTCCTGCAGGCAGCCGCCTTCGGCGGCGTCTTCACCGGCTTCGGGGTCGCACGGGACTTCGAAGGGGGCTTCGCCAAGCGGCTGCTGCTCGCGGCGCCGCATCGAAGCGGCATCGTGGTCGGCTACGCGCTCGCGGCGCTCGTCCGCTGGCTCATCGTGGCCGTGCTGCTCACGGTCCTCGCGTTCCTCGTCGGGATGAACGTCGGCGGCGGCGCCGTCGACCTCGTCGGCCTCTACCTGCTCGCGATGCTCGTCAACTTCTGCGGCTTCTTCTGGGCGGGCGGGATCGCGATGCGCTTCCGCACGATCCAGGCAGGCCCGCTCATGCAGATGCCCGTGTTCTTCGTGCTCTTCCTCGCGCCCGTCTACGTCCCGCTCGACCTGCTCCAGGGGTGGATCGAGAACGCTGCCTCGGTGAACCCGGTGACGTACCTGCTCGAGACCGGCCGCGGCTTCGTCGCCGGCGACGCGCCGCACGTCCTCGGTGCGTTCGCGCTCGTGATCGGCGATGGGCGTCGCCTTCTGGACGTGGGCCTTGCTCGGGCTCCGCAAGGCCGAGGCCGCCGGGGCCTCCTAGCCGGCGTCAGAGCACGCGGAGCAGCGCGGCGACCACGCTCGGGTCGAACTGCGTACCCGACCCTTCCCGGAGCCTCGTCTTCGCCTCGTCGATCCCGATGCGAGGAGCGGTAGGGGCGATCGGTCGTCATCGCGTGGTAGGCGTCGCAGGCGAGTACGATCCGCGACTCGATCGGGATCTCCTCGCCGGCCAGCCTGTCCGGGTACCCGGTGCCGTCGAAGTTCTCGTGGGCACTCCGCACGATGCGTCGAACCTCCTCGAGCTGCTCGATCGGCGCCAGGATGCGCTCGCCCAGGATCGGGTGGCTCTCCACGATGCTGCGCTCGGCATCGGTGAGCGGGCCCGGCTTCGCCAGGATCGCCTCGGGGATGCCGATCTTCCCGATGTCATGGAGCAGCGCGCCGAGCTCGAGGCGCTTGCAGGCACGCGGGTCCGAGCCCGAGCTCGAGGCCGACCTTGAGCGCGAGGTCGGTGATCGTGCGTCCGTGGCTCGACGTATGCTCGTCGTTCACCTCGAGGGCGTTGACGAGCGCCTCGACCGTCGAGAGGAACGTCCGCTCCAACGTCCCGTAGCTCGTCGGCGTTCTGCAGCGCGAGCTTCGCCTGCTGTGCGATTCCGCCGAGGAGCTCGAGCTCGCGCTCGCCGAAGTCGCGAGGAGCGGAAGTGCGGCGGCGATGACGCCCCAGCGCCCGTCGACGCGAACGGCGCGATCGCGAAGGGCCGTCCGTGCCGGGGGTCGGAGAGGACGATCGCCCGGCGTGGTCTCGGCGAGAGATAGGGCTCGGCCCGGTCGAGCCACGACTCCAGGAGGTTCCACGCGGCACCGCGAGCGCGGGCCGTCCGCGACGCTGCGCCGTCGTGCTCGGCCAGCCGGAGGAGGTCGCCGGTCTCTGCGTCCTGGAGCAAGAGCGAGACGCTCGGGCTGGACAGGATGCGGGCGGACCCGGCGACGACGCGCTCGGCGACCTCGGCTGGCCCCTTGGCTCCGGCGAGCTCGCGCCCGAATTCGAGCAGCGCGGTCGCGCTCTCGGCCTCGCGGCGCTGCGCCTCGTACAGTCGGGCGTTCTCGAGCGCGACCGACGCGTGCGCCTGCGAGCACCTCGAGCACGCGCAGGTCGTCGGCGTCGAACTGGTCGAGACCGAGCTTCGAGATGACGATGACGCCGATCACCCTCGACTCCGAAGATGAGCGGGACGGCGAGCAGGGACTCGTCGATCTCCGCAGTGCCGGCGATCTGCTCGCCGAACTCGGATCGCGCGGCGTCCCCGACGAGCAGCGGCTCGCCGGTCTCCGCGACGCGCCCGGTGATGCCCGGCCGAGCCGTGGTCGGCAGCACCTCGACGCGCGGTGCCCGGGTCGGCGGCCGTCAGGTCGCCGCGGAAGGCGACGGGCAGGAGGTCGTCGCCGTCGCGGAGGAAGACGCGGCAGTTGTGGTAGTCGATGAGGAGCCGCAGCTCGTCGGCGATCGTGTGGCCGATCTGCTCGACGTCGTTGAGCCGCGAGAGCTTCCCGGAGAGGCTCTGCAGCATCTTCAGGTGCGCGATCGAGCGCACGTCGTCGCGACGCGATCCTCCGTCGGGCGCTCGCGTGCGGTCTCGTCGAACGACGACGACGAGGCCCTTCCCGCGCGACTTCGCGGTCATCATCGCCGCCTCGGCGCAGGCGACGAGCTCGCGCGGGTTGGCCGCGTGCTCGGGGCCGACCGCGATGCCGGTGCGAGACGGTGAGCCGTGCCGGCGGCGCCGACCTCGAGCGTCGGCGAGCTGCTCGCCGAGGCGTTCGGCGAGCGCGACCGCGCTGGCGACGTCGCCGGACGGGAGGACGATGGCGAACTCCTCGCCGCCGACGCGGCAGACCGAGTCGCGTGCGCGCACCGACGCGCGCAGCACGTCCGCGACCTGGACGAGGACCTGGTCGCCGACTCCGTGCCCGTAGACGTCGTTGACCTTCTTGAAGTCGTCGAGGTCGAGGATCACGAGCGCGACGGTGTCCTGCTCGGCCGAGGCGCGGATGAGCTCCGCGCGCAGGCGGTCGTGGAACGCGCGGTGGTTGTAGAGGCCGGTGAGCGCGTCCGTCGAGGCCTGGTGCTCGAGGCGCGCGCGGATGTGCGCGTTGTCCAGGGCGAGCGCGGCGGCGTCGCCGAAGCGCGTCGCGAGCAGGAACTCCTCCTCCGTGAAGAACGCCTCCTCGCCGACGCGGTAGATGTTGAGCGTGCCCTTGAGGCGACCCCGGGCGACGAGCGGGACCGCAATCAGCGCCTCGGGGTCGAGCGGCGTGCCGGGGACGAAACGGACGCGCGGGTCGAGGTGCGCCTTGTTCGCGAGGACGGGCTCCCGGTGCTCGACGGCCCAGCCGGTGATGCCCTCGCCGTAGGCGAAGCGTTCGCGCATGACCTCGTCGGCCCACTCGCCCCGTGCGAGCATCGGGATGAGCTCGCGCTTGGTTTCGTCGGCCTCGTAGATGTGGACGTCCTCGTACGGGATCAGCTCGGCGAGCGTGTCCGCGATGCGATCGAGCAGGGCGTCGAGGCTCTGCTCGGAGAGGACATCGTGGAAGATCTCTGCGAGCCGGCGGTACGGCTCGGCAGAGCCTGCCGAGACGAGGCTCATCGGTGGCCGCGACGACGGCTCGCGAGGGCTGGGCGCAGGGTCGGACATCGTGTGGAGTCCCGAACTCGTCATCGGACGGCCCCGACCTGCGCTTGAGCGCGGCTCTGCGAAGATCCGCGGTCGTGAGCACCACTCGCCTGCGGCTCGTGGTCGCGGGGGAAACCCTGTCTCCCCCGCGTGCCCCCTTCTCTTGGAGACCGTGGGGAACCTCCCGGTTCCCCCCACCCCTCCCCGCTCATGGGGCAACCAAGGTTGCCCTATGAGCACCCGGGACGCCCGCGTCGCGCTCCTCGAGCGCCTGATCGACCACGCGCCCATGTTTCCGCCCGCCTCGCTCGCGCTCCCGGACGCGCTCGAGGAGGACCGGCGGGCACGGGAGAGCGCCCATGCGTTCATGCTCGGCCGCTTCGTCTGCCCGGCCTCGCGTCTCGCGGAGCTGCCGGACGTCGGCCGCGGAGTCAGCGCGTGCTCGACGGGCGCCGTCCGGCCTCGACGGCGTCGAGGCGCTCGAGGTGCCACGGCGGCCGAGATCTCGACGCGCTCGCCGATCTCGCCTCCGAGGTGTACGTCGAGCTGTCGCCCGGCGATTCCCTCGAGCGAGCGGCTCGATCGAGCTCGCCGGCCGACGGGTTGCGCGCGAAGGTCCGCTGCGGCGGCGCGTCCGGCCCCGAGCGTGGCGGAGCTCGCGCGCTTCGTCCGCTCGTGCCGGGATCGCGGGCTCGTCTTCAAGGCGACGGCGGGGCTGCACCGCGCGATCGCGACCGACGGCGAGCACGGGTTCCTGAACCTGCTCGCGGCTGCCGTCTTCGGCGACGAGGAGCGCGCGCTCTCGGAGCAGGACGCCTCGGCCTTCGCGCTCGAGCCGGCGGCGTTTCGCTGGCGCGATCGCGCGGCGTCCGCCGACGAGGTCGCGCAGGCTCGCCGGGAGCTCCTGCACTCGATCGGCAGCTGCAGCTTCTTCGAGCCCGTCGAGGAGCTCGAGACGCTCGGGGCGCTCCCCCCGTGACCGGCGCCGTCGGCTTCGGGGTCTTCTCCCACGAGGGCCGGCCGCCGCGTGTCGGCTTCCGCGTGGGCAGCGGGATCCTCGATCTCGCGGCCAGCGGCTTCGGCTCCGAGTTCGCCAAGCCGGGTCTGGACGCGTTCCTCGCGCGCGGCCGGTCTGCCTGGGAGGACGTCACCGCCCGCGCGCTGGAGCTCGTCCGTTCGGGCGCCGACCTCGTCCCCCTCGAGGACGCGTCTGCGGAGCTCCCGTTCGAGGTCGCCGACTACGTCGACTTCTACTCCTCGCTCGAGCACGCGACGAACCTCGGGCGCCTGTTCCGACCGGACGCGGAGCCGCTGCTGCCGAACTGGCGGCACCTCCCCGTCGGCTACCACGGCCGCGCGGGCACGGTCGTCGTCAGCGGGACGCCCGTCGTCCGTCCCTGCGGCCAGGTGAAGGGGCCGGCGGATGCGGCCCCCCGGTTCGGGCCGAGCGCGCGCCTCGACTTCGAGCTCGAGCTCGGGTTCGTGGTGGGGGTCGACAGCGTCCGCGGCGAGCCGGTGCCGGTGTCGGCGTTCCGGGACCACGTCTTCGGCGTCGCGCTCGTCAACGACTGGAGCGCGAGGGACGTCCAGGCCTGGGAGTACCAGCCGCTCGGTCCGTTCCTCGGGAAGTCGTTCGCAACCTCGATCTCGGGGTGGGTGACCCCCCTCTGTCTGCTCGAGGACCGGTTCGTCCCGGGCCCTGCCCAGGACCCGGAGCCGCTGCCGTACCTGCGGGCGCCGGGGAGCTGGGCGCTCGACGTCGAGCTCGAGGTCGAGCTGTCCGGCTCGGTCGTCTCGCGGACGAACGCGCGCGGGCTCTACTGGACGATGCCCCAGCAGCTCGCGCACGCGACCGTGAACGGCGCGTCGGTGCGGACTGGCGACCTGCTCGCATCGGGGACGATCTCGGGGCCCGGCCCGGGGAGCGAGGGCTCGCTGATCGAGCTGACCTGGAACGGCGCCCGCCCGATCCGGCTCGGCGACGGCAGCTCGAGGTCGTTCCTCGAGGACGGCGACGAGCTCGTGCTGCGCGGACGCGCGGGCGACGCCGAGCTCGGCGAGGTCCGGGGCACGATCCTGCCCGCGCGCTGCTAGGACGCGGGTTTTCCGAAGCCCGGCCGGTGTGCTCCACGATGCGACGGGCGCGGAGGGGGCGGACGATGCGTCCGTGCGGTACCTCCTCGTGCTCAACGACCCCCCGTACGGGACCGAGCGCTCGTACAACGCCTTCCGCCTCGCGCTCTCGCTCGCGAAGCGGGACGACGTGGAGCTCCGCGTCTTCCTCATGGGCGACGCGGTCGGCTGCGCCGTCGCGGGGCAGCAGACACCCGACGGGTACTACAACCTCGAGCGCATGATCAAGGGCCTCGCCAGGAAGCAGGTGCCGGTCGGCTGCTGCGGGACCTGCCTGAAGGCGCGTGGGATCACGGACGACCGGATCGCCACGGGCGCCTTCCACTCCGGCCTCGACGAGCTCACCGACTGGACTCTCTGGGCCGAGCAGGTCGTGACGTTCTAGGCGGCCGGCGGGAAGTTGCCCGCGCGATAGACCTGGCCCTCCAGTGGGCGACCGAGGAGCTCCTCGAGCCACGCGGCGACCGCGATCAGGGCGTCGAGGTCGATCCCGGTCTCGACCCCCTCGCCGTGCAGGAGGTACACGAGGTCCTCGGTCGCGACGTTCCCGGTGGCGCGCGGCGCGAACGGGCAGCCCCCGAGCCCGCCGACCGAGGCGTCGAGCACGGTCGCCCCGGCCTCCAGGGCGGCGAGCGCGTTGGCGTACCCGGTGCTGCGGGTGTCGTGGAAGTGGCCACCGACGGGAATGCCGAGCTCCGCCGTCCTCGCGACGAGCGAGCGCACCTGCCGCGGGACCGCGACCCCGATCGTGTCGGCGAGGAGGATCATGTCGGGTCTGCTCGCAGCGACCCGCTCGGCGAGCTCGAGCACGCGGCTCTCGTCCACCAGCCCCTCGAACGGGCACCCGAAGGCGACGCTGATGTTCACCGTCGCGACGATCCCGTCCTCCTTCGCGCGGGCGACGATGCGTGCTCCGGCCTCGAGCGACTCGTCGACGGAGGCGTTCTGGTTCCGGCGGTTGAACGACTCCGTGGCGCCGAAGGCGAACCGGACCTCGTCGAGGCCCGCCGCCGCCAGACGCTCGTACCCGCGCTCGTTCAGGGCCAGCCCGGCCACGACGACGCCCTCGACGCGCGCGATCGCGGCCACGACCTCCTCGGCCCCGGCCATCTGCGGCACGCGGCGCGGGTCGACGAAGCTCGCGACCTCCACCGCGCGCACGCCGGCGCGGACGAGCCGGTCGACGAGCTCGGCCCTGACCTCCGGCGCGAGCACGTCGGGCTCGTTCTGGAGGCCGTCCCGCGGCCCGACGTCGAACACGGTCACGCGCGAGCCGGGCACGGCGCCACCTTACCCCGGTCGCTGTAGGCTGGGCCCATGCCCGGGACGATCGTCGTCGGCGTCGACGGCTCCGAGCCCTCGCACGAAGCGCTGCGCTGGGCCGCCGCCGAGGCCGAGCTCCGCGGAGCCAAGATCGTCGCCGCGCACGTGTGGACGTTCGTCCCGCCGACGCCGATCGGCGAGCCGGGGATGATGCCGATGCCGGCCGGCGACTACGTCGGTCAGCTGGAGGCCGAGCGCACCGCTGCGAAGGCCGAGCTCGACGCCGCGCTCGCCGAGGTGTTTCCCGACGGCGCACCGGACGACCTCGAGTCGAAGCTCCTGGAGGGCGACGCGGACGACGCGCTCGTCCGCGAGGCCGCGGACGCCGAGCTCCTCGTCGTCGGGTCGCGTGGGCGCTCGGGGATCGCGTCGGTGCTGCTCGGGTCGGTCAGCCGGCACGTCGTGAGCCACGCCCGGTGCCCGGTCGTCGTCGTCAAGGCGCCCGTCGACTAGATCACTGGGCGAGCGCCGAAGACTTCTCGGCGAGCTCGCGGTCCCGGTCGGTGATCCCGCCGGCCGTGTGCGTCCACCAGCGCAGCGTCACCTTGCTGTAGTGGATCGCGATGTCGGGATGGTGGTTCTCCGACTCGGCGAGCTCCCCTACGCGGTTCACGAACGCGAGCGCCCCGCGGAAGTCGTCGAACTCGAAGGTGCGCTCGAGGGCGTCGTCGACCTCGTTCCAGGCATCCGGATCGGCCATGTGACCAGTATCTACGATCGACCACGGTGGCCGTCACGACTGACAAGGCGACGCATCCTCTCGCCGGCGCGGAGAAGGACCGCCCCGCGGCGGAGCTCGTCGTCGCGTGGGTGTTCGGCCCGGTCTCCCGCCTCCTCGTGCCCGCGCTCCTCCGCCTGCGCCTGCCGCCTCCGGCGGTGGTGCTCGCGCACGCCGCGATCGGGCTCGCCGGAGCGCTGCTGATCGCGCGCGGGGAGCTCGTCGGGGCTGCTCTCCTCCTGCAGGCGAAGACGCTGCTCGACAACGCCGACGGACTGCTGGCGCGGGCGTCCGGGCGGGTGACCCTCCTCGGCCGCTACCTCGACACCGAGGCCGACCTCGTCGTGAACGCGGCCGTCTTCGCGGCGCTCGGCGCCGAGACCGGGGAGCCGTGGCTCGCGCTCGCCGCCTTCCTCGCGGCGACCGCTCTCCTCGGCGTCGACTTCAACCTCGCAGAGCTCCACCGCGAGGCGCACGGGCGCGCGACGGCCGAGCCCGCGCGCTCGGGAGGCAGCGCCGAGCGAACGCTGGAGGCCGCGTACCGCGTCGTCTTCGGGCCGCAGGACCGCCTGCTGCGCGCCGCGTCCGCGCGCAGGCTCGCGCGCGCCCTCGACGGGGAGGAGGACGCCGCGGCGAGGCGGCGCTCAACGCTCGCCTACCACGACCGGCTCACGCTCTCGTTCCTCGCGAACACCGGGCTCTCGACCCAGCTCGCCGCGCTCGGGATCTGCCTGGTGGCAGGGGTGCCCGTCGTCTACCTCTGGCTCCTCCTCGCCTGCCTCGTGCCGCTCCCGCTCCTGCAGCTCCGCCGGGAGCACCTCGCTCGGCGCGCGCTACACCGCGCCGCGTAGCGTCAGGCGCTGCCCGTTCATCGGGGCGGCCGCGTCGGAGCAGAGATAGGCGAGGGCATCGGCGATCGACTCGGCGGGCGTGAACGTGGAGAAGTCCTTGTCCGGATCCTCTTCCCGCATCTCGGGCGAGACGATCGAGCCGACGACGACGATGTTCGCCGTGGCCCCCGTTTCTCGGAACCGGTGGGCGAGCGCGAGCGTCCACGCCTCGGCCGCCGCCTTCGCCGCTGCATAGGCCGCGTTCGTGTGGGTCGGCGCCTGGGCCTGTGCTGCCGAGACGATCGCGAACCGTCCGCGTCCGCTCGCGAGCAGGTGCGGTGTGAACGCGCGGGTGACGTTCTGCAGCGTGTCGATCAGCAGGCTCGCGAGGAAGTCCCAGTCCTCCGGAGGGGACTCCTCGATCGACGCTCCCCCGCGCCAGCCGCCCACGAGGTGCATGAGCCCGTCGACCTGACCCGTGCGCTGTGCGATCCCGTCTGCCCACGCCCGGGTCGCGGCCTGGTCGAGGAGGTCGACCGCGGTGACGTCCGCGTCCACCCCGGCGTCGGACGCGAGGGCTTCGAGCGGTTCCGCGGTTCGGCCCGCGAGAGCGAGGCGCGCCCCGGTCCGCGCGAGCCGACGGACGACGGTCGGGCCCAGCGACCCGCCCGCTCCGGCGACCGCGAGCACGCGTCCCTCGAGCGAAGTGGGCGTCTCCATGCGACGGACCGTAACACCCGCGCCGCTCTTGACTTGCGCGACCGAACCCAGTACCTACGTGCGATGGGCGAGCCGACCTTCGCGGAGCTTCAGTCCAGGCTCCGCGAGCTCTGGCCCAGCGTCACCCTCCGCTCGCTCGGCGACGTCGAGCGAACGGTGGTCGTCGCGCACTCGATCAGCCTCGACGTCCCGGACCACCTCGTTCCGGTCTTTCCGGCGTACGAGGAGCGCTTCCTCTGCCTCGTGCTGAGCCTGCTCCGCGCGCCCCGGTCGCGCGTTGTCTACGTGACGTCGCAGCCCATCCATCCGCGGCTCGTCGACTACTACTTCGGGCTCGTCCCCGAGCTCGACACGCCCGAGGCCCGCGACCGCTTCGTCGCCGTCTCGCTCGTCGACGGCCGCAACGAGCCTCTGTCGAGGAAGCTGCTCGCGCGGCCCGGCGCCATTCGGCGCATCCGCGGCCTGATCGGCGATCCCGAGCTCGCCTTTCTCCTGCCCTTCTGCATGACCGACGACGAGGTGGATCTCGCAGTTCGGCTCGGCCTCCCGGCGTACGGCGCCGACCCGGCGCTCAACTGGCTCGGCACGAAGACGGGAAGCCGCCGGGTGTTCGAGGAGGAGGACGTGCCGCACCCCGTGGGGCACGACGTGGAGGGCCGGGCTGACCTTCCGGCAGCCGTCCGCGAGCTGCGGAAGCGGCGCCCCGAAGCCCGTCGCGCAGTGCTCAAGCTCGACAAGGGTGTGAGTGGGCTCGGGAACGCCCTCGTCGACCTCTCCGCCGGCGACGACCTGCCTGCGGCGATCGAGGTCGAGGACACGGAGCTCGCCGTCGACGAGTACCTCGCCGCGCTCGACGACGAGGGCGGGATCATCGAGGAGCGCATCGAGGGGGCGCGTTTCCGGAGCCCGAGCGTGCAGCTCCGCATGAGCCCTGCGGGACAGGTCGACATCATGTCCACCCACGACCAGGTGCTCGGGGGCCCCCACGGTCAGACGTACTTCGGGTGTCACTTCCCGGCCGATCAGGCGTACGCGGCCCAGCTGGCGAGCGAGGGGCTGAAGGTCGGGCGCCGGCTCGCGCGGGAGGGCGTGATCGGGCGCGCCTCCGTCGACTTCGCGACCGTCCCGATCGAGAACGGCTGGCGCTCGTACGCGCTCGAGATCAATCTCCGCTGCGGGGGCACGACCCACCCGCTGTTCGCGCTCACGAGCCTGACGGACGGCGTCTACGACCCGCTCGCCGGGGAGTGGCGGACGCGGCTCGGCGACATCAAGCACTACGCCGCCACCGATCACCTCGACTCCCCTGCACTACACGTCGCTGACACCCGACGACCTGCTGGACGTCGTGGCCGAGCGAGGCCTCGGGTGGGACGGCGAGACGGAGACCGGCGTCGTCCTGCACATGGTCAGCGCGCTCGCCGTCGCCGGCCGCATCGGGCTCACGGCGATCGGCGACACGCTCGAGGAGGCCCGGAGGCACTACTACGACGTGAAGGCGGCCGTGGACGCCGCCGCCCGAGACCGTCTAGCGCGCTACCACTTCGAGCCGCGGCGACGGCGCCCGGAGTACACGAGCTTCGGGCGGGCCGAGCGGAGGCCGGCTTCCTCGTACTTCTCGCCGTGCCCGAGCCGGCGGGCGACGTGGCTCGTGTCGGCCTGCTGATCCGGCAGGACGAAGGTGATCGCGCTGCCGCTGCGTCCCGCGCGGCCGGTGCGGCCCGTGCGGTGCACGTAGCTCGTGTGCTCGGCCGGCGGGTCGTAGTTGATGACGTGCGTGATGTCGTCGAGGTCGAGGCCGCGCGCGGCGACGTCCGTCGCGACGAGCGTTCGCACCTTGCCTTCCTCGAACCGGGCGAGCGAGCGCTCACGGGCCCTCTGGGACATGTCGCCGTGCATCGCCACCGCGTCCACCTGCTGGCGCGCCAGCTTCTTCACCAGCTGGTCGGCGCCGCGCTTCGTGCGGACGAAGACGAGCGTGAGCCCGTCCGACTCCTCGAGGTGGCGGACGAGCGTCTCCAGCTTCGTGTCGAAGGTGACCGACACGAACGAGTGCTCGATGTCCGCCGGCTCGTGGTGCTCGGGCGACCCGTCGAAGCGCGAGGGGCTGTTCGTGTACGCGCGGGCGAGCTCGCCGACGGCGCCGTCGAGCGTCGCCGAGAAGAACATCGTCTGGCGGTTGCGCGGCAGCCGGCGGACGAGCTTGTCGACCTGCGGCTGGAAGCCCATGTCGAGCATGCGGTCGGCCTCGTCGAGGACGAGCGTCCGCACCTGCGAGATGTCGACGAGCCGGCGGGTCACGAGGTCCTCGAGCCGGCCCGGCGTCGCCACGAGGACGTGTGCCTTCGCGGCCTTCTTCGCCTGCGCCTGGAGCGGCACCCCGCCGTACACGGTCGCGACCGTGAGCCCCTTGACCGGGGCGAGCAGGTGGAGCACGGCGCCGACCTGCGCCGCGAGCTCGCGGGTCGGGACGAGGACGAGCGCCGAGGGGCGGGCGTCCTTCGTCGTCACGCGCTCGACGATCGGCACGGCGAACGCGAGCGTCTTGCCGGACCCCGTCGGCGAGCGGGCGAGGATGTCGAGCCCGGCGAGCGCGTCCGGCAGGACGAGCTCCTGGATCTCGAAGGGATGGAGGATGGAGCGAGCGGCGAGCGCGTCGACGACGGGCGGCGACACGCCGAGCTCGCGGAACGAGTGGTGGGACATGGTGTTGTTCGACTCCTTTACGGGTTCGAGACTTGCCTACCTCGAATCACCCGAAGGAGGAACGAGAAGCTCATCTCACAGGACGGCGTGATTGCCGAACCGTGCGCACACGGTAGCAGTCGGCGCGGTTAAGCCCTGGAAAAAGCGCGCTTGTGGGTGCGAAAAGCGCGAAGCGGCCCCGTGGGGGGCCGCTTCGCAATCGATCTTCGGAGCTCTGAAGCTCTAGGTGATTCGACTATCTGCCTACGTTCCGAGGACGATCTGGCCCAGGGGCCGGTAGCCAGCCCAGCCCACCGCGTCTTCGGACAGAGCGACGAACGGAGCGCCGTAGTTGGCGTTGCCGTGGCTCCGGTAGACCGAGGTCGGGTTCACGTCGGTTCCGGCGTAGGGCGCGTTCACGTAGCTCTTCGCCCCGACGTTGAGGCTGTCGTAGCCGCACCCAGGATTGGTCGGGAAGCACGTGGTCGCTTCGCCGATCGGGGCGTAGCCCGCGTGCGTCGTGTTGAACTGCACCGTCCAGACCACTTCCTGCCCGTTGGTGAACGTGGTGCCGGCAGGGAAGGTGAACGTGAGCGGCACCGAGAGCGAGTAGACGCACTGCCCGGCGCCGTTGAGGAACCGGCTGTTGGCCGCGTCAGCGGGCGGGTTGTTCGGACAGCTTGAGTCGGGTACCGCCGTCGGCCTGAACGGGATGTTCGGGTTCAGGACGTTCGACGTTGCGATCACCGGTCCTAGGCTGCCGCCCACCACGGAGTAGATCTTCGCCGTGATCCCGCCGGGGACGGTGAACGTGCTCCCTGCGGTTGTCACGCAGTTCGCCGTGTTCCAGTGCCCGCTGACGCTGCACCCGTAGCTCTGGAAGTCCACGGTCATCGACACGAGCTTGGTGCCGCCGGTCGTGTCGAGCGTCACCCGGTCCCCGAACTCGTTGTCCGAGTTGGCCTCGAAACCCTCGCTCGGCGGGGCACAGTCCTCCACGCCGGTCGGGATCGCGTTGTAGCCCGCGCCCGAATTGCCGGTGCCGGCCTCACACGCCGCCGCAGGGAACGAGAACGCGCAAGGGCCGGACTGCACGAAGACCGTGCTGTTGTCCTGGTTCGCCTGGTTGAGTGCGTTCATCAGCGTCTGCTGGTAGCTGCGGTACGGGGATGCCGCTCTTCGTCACGCTATCGGCAGAGTCCGAGCTCCGCGTTCGCCGCGGCCATGAGGGCGTCGACGGTGATGAAGCCTGCGGCGTTCGCGCCGGTCACGCCGGGCGCATAGACGAGCGCCGACCCGTCGACCTTGTCGTTGAAGACGTTGAGCGCCATCGCGGCCAGCTGCGCGGACAGCATGTAGGCCATGTTCGTGGCCGAAGCCTTCGACAGCCACGTCTTGAACTGCGCGTGTCGTGGTCGGGTTGAAGTCGGTGCCGTTCGCGTTGACGCAGGTTGAGGTCTCGTGAGCATCTGGAGATCGTCCGGCCCGACGAGCGCCAGGCCGTTCTTGTTGCCCCAGAAGCCGATGGTCAGTCCTCCCCCGTCACCCGTGCAGACGTTGCCGAAGGACACGCTCTCGTCGTCCCCCGCTGCGAGGGTAATCGGGCCGACCGAGGTGGGCGTCGTCGCGAACCAGTTCGCCTCGATCGGGTCGAACTCGCTGGCGGTGTAGTCGCCGGGAGCGAGACCCGAGGCCGTGAACGGGGTCGTCCCGACCTGGGTGGAGCCGTTCGCGACCTGGACCTTCCAGCCGGTGATGTCCGACTCGGTGCCGTCCTTCGTGCCGTTGGCGTTGGCGTCGTAGAACTTCGTCACGTTCAACGTCGCCGTCGCGGGCGCGCCGCAGTCGGTAGCCGGGCCGTTGTCGGCACGGGTCTCGGTGGTCACGTTGTCGAACAGGTAGCCCTGGCCGACGAGGTTGGCGAGCGTGGTCCCGTCACCGGCAGTGCGGAACTCGAAGCTGTCGATGACTCCCGGCTCGTGGCTCTCGCCCTCTCGGTAGTACTGCTCCCAGGTGGTGAAGCAGAGGCCGTCCCGCTCGCCGATGTCGACGTTGTCGACGAAGAGCTGGAGGACGTCGTTGGCCACGCCAGGAACGGTCTGGATGAGGAACCTGACGGTGTGAACGGAGGTGCGGTCGTAATCGCCAACGCTGTGTTCGACGAAGCCGCCGTTCGCGTCAGTCTCGTAGAAATTGATGTGGATGCCAGTGGCTGTGTCCCTGAGCCCGACATAGGACATCCGCCCGCCCGAGCCGTTGTCGGGGCTCACGCTGACGAACAGGTCGGACTGCTGGCTGCTCGTCGTAGGGATGAACTGGAACGTGCCGTCGAACACCTGGTTGGTCTGGGTCTCCCCAGCCGGATCCGCTACTGACGGCGAATACGTCTGGAAGAAGAACTCACCGGACGGTTCCGTGTAGGCGTTCGACACGCGCAGGGCCTTGGTGCCGAACCCTGCCGGGCTGCCGAACGAGCTGGTGTTCACGACCGCCTGGTCGTATCCGTTCGGAAGCGCCGGGATGTCGCCAGGCACGGCGCTGTGCCAACCGTCCTGCCCATCGACCGTGCCGAGATTGAAGGCCTCGAGGCCCGTCGTGTAGGAGCCGGCGCCTGCAGCGCCAACGATTGTCAGAAGTAGCGCGACGGCAGCAAACGCCGCCGCGCCGAAGATACCTCGTCTCATTCCCAGTTCCTCCCCGTACGTCCCCGTACGTTTTCCGCAGTCACCGATCCGCCACCGGCGGTATCGGCATGTACCGGCTGAATCTCGCAGATCTGTCTGCCGACCCACATCCGTAGTTTGCCGCCGGGATGCTAGATCACTTGCCCTGTGATGTCAATGTGCACTGTTGCTCTAGACGCAACGTTTCCGCTAGGATCGGGCCATGAGTCCTTCCTCTGGCGACGGCTTCGACCACCCCTGGTTGATCGAGCGGATTCCCGAGGAAGTCCTCAGTCGCTACCGGAAGGCGATGTTCCGTGTCCGGGCGAGCAACGAGCCGCTCGTGATCCTCGACTCGCTGGCGGAGATGCAAGAGGTCTTGCAGCAGGTTGAGCGCGCCGCGGTCGCGGAGGCTCGTGCCCAAGGCGCTACCTGGTCGCAGGTCGCAGTGGCCCTCAACCGAACGCGGCAGGCCGTCGAGCAGCGCTTCCGCTAGAGCGTCCCCGGGGACGTACCTGGGCGAGGGCCCGCTCGAGCTCTACCGCGCGATACGGCGAACGAGCCCTGCAACATTCTTCCCGCGCCGAGCGCCGGCGTCAGCTCCTGGTGCGAGGCATGAACTCCTTGCAGCTGGCGGATCCCCGGATGACCCCCCGGACGAGCCGGCACCCGCCCAGCCCGAGGCGGGGGAACATGTACTTGCAGTGGTCACACCGCACGTCGGGCGTGGGAGCGGGTTGCTGGTAGTCCGCCGCTTTCTTCGACAGGCCCCAGATCCTCATGCGCGACCTCCTCTCGGGAGCACGGCAAGCGTGCCAGATTCGCGGCGCTACGTGGTTCCGGGAAGCCGCGCGTCCGTGACCGACGGGTTCCGCTCGAGCCTCGTCTACGCGCGCTGTGCCAAGCCGAGTGCTGCGCGCATCCCGGTCGACGGCACGTTGGATGTACGTGAGCGCCTCCCTCAGGCCAGGGATTGTGCAGCCTCCTCGGATGGGCCTATGCTCATGCGGATGAGCGCCGCCACGCTCATGGTCGCCCGCCCGACCGCCGCGTCGCCTCGCCTGCTCGCCGACGTGGACGAGCTCCCCGGCGACGGCGGGGACGATCGGGAGCCGCCCCTCGACCGTCTCGCCGCGGCCCTCGGCCGCGACTTCGCGGACCGGCTGGTCGCCGCGCTCTCGACCGAGGCTCTCGACCGGCTCGAGGCAGCGCTCAACCGCGACTTCGCCGATCGCATCGCCGAAGTCGCGCGGGAGCGCGGCGAGATCCAGTAGCGCTCGCCGCACAGCTGGCCGGGCGGCGCAGGGGACTTCCGCGTCGTGCCGGCCTGTTCTAGCCCCGCGCCATCTGGTCGATGCAGACCGTGCACGCCAGGATCAGCGCCTCGTCCTCGCCCGGCGCGACCTCGATGCCGTAGCTGTCGCGGATGCGGAACCACCGCTTCGAGACCTCGCCGATCTTGTCGCCGTCTCGCTTGAACTCGTACTCGTGGTCGACGATGTTCCCCTTCGCCTCGAGATCGGGGCCGTCCGCGACCTCGATCGAGTAGCGCTCACGCAGTGGGCTGATGAGCGCCTTCTTGATGGTCGCCACCGTGCGTCCGTCGCGCTCGATCTCCATCTTGTCGCGGACGCTGAGCTTCTTCTCCTGGATCGTGAACAGCTCCTCGCCGGCCGGCGTCTCCAGGACGAGTGTGTCGCGGATGCGCAAGGCCTTGCCGTTGACCTTGAACGCTCGCTCACCCTCCGCGTTCTCGATCCAGAAGTCGTCCCCGATCGCGAACATCTTCTCCCGCATCGTGTAGCGCGTTCCTTCCGGCCCACGGTTGCGAAGCAGCCCCATCTCGCGCCCCTTTCTGTCGGTGTGACGCTTGGAGCCAGCGTATCGCCGGCGGGAGTACGACGGTTCCCGGGAGAGTGCGACGGCCGACCGAGCCCGTCAGCGACCGATGCCCCCGGCCGGAATCGAACCAGCGCACGCGGTTTAGGAAACCGCTGCTCTATCCACTGAGCTACGGGGGCCCGCCGCCACGATAGCCACTCGCCCCGCGGCGTTCAGCCGCGCGCCCAGGCCCGCGCGTACTCGTCCCCGTGGGGCATCCCGCCGGACACGTGTGCTTCGGCGACCGCCTGCGCGTCGAACGGCGTCCTGCGGAAGTCGAGCGAGAGCCGCCCGTCGCGCGAGGACACGACGACCCAGGATGCCCACGCGTCGAATCGCACGGCGTCGGCGTCCTGCTCGTGGTCGTAGCCGAGCCCGACGCTGCCCGCGTTGAGCACGAGGCCGGGGCCGACGCGGCGCACGTAGGGGAGGTGGATGTGCCCGCAGGCGACCACGTCCGCTCCGGTCGACCCGAACGCGGCGCGGAACTCGTCCTCGGGCGCGACCGGCAGGACGACCGAGTCGTAGTCGGCCGGGACCGCGTGGCAGCCGAGGAGCATCCGCCCGTCGCCGAGGTCGGCAGAGATCGTCGGCGCGTACGCCGCGATCTCGTCGCGTCGCGAGCTCCCGAGCCGGTCGTAGGTCCAGCGCCGCACCTCGAGCTGGCGCTCGCTGACCGCCTCCGTCGACCCCTCGGCCGTGGACGCGTCGAGCACGAAGGCGTCTGCGTTCCCGAGCACGGTGGGCCAGCCCCGCTCCTGGAGCAGGTCGACGCAGGCCTCCGGCTCGGGCCCTCCCTGGCAGACGTCCCCGAGGCAGACGACGCGCTCGATCGCCTCCGCGTCGAGGTCGGCGACGACGGCCCGCAGCGCGATCGCGTTGCCGTGGATGTCCGAGAGGATCGCGGTGCGCATCGGGGCCGCCCCGAGCGTAGCCGGGGGCGACGCTTGACCCGGGACGGGCACCGGTGTCACCCTCGATGCGGACGTGAACGATCTCACCCGCAGGCTCGCGCACGCGTCCGCGTCGCATCCCTGGCGGACGCTCGGCGCGTGGGCGCTCGCGCTCGTGGCCTCGATCGTCGTCATCGTGGCTCTCCTCGGGTCGGCCCTGACCACCGAGGGGGAGATGACGAACGACCCGGAGTCGTACCGGGGCTACGACGCGATCGCGGAGCACTTCCCGTTCGACCCGGCCGAGGCGGTCAACGAGCTCGTCGTCGTTCGCTCGGCGACCGCAACGGTGGACGCGCCCGCGTTCCGCAAGCACGTCGAGGGCCTCACGTTCGAGCTGCAGGCGAGCGGCTACGTCGCATCGGCGAGAGACACCTACTCGACCGGAGACCGCTCGCTCGTCTCACCCGACGACCGCGCGACGGTCGTCCCGCTCTTCCTCACCCCGAGCGGGGAGGACGGGATCGGAGAGGTGGTGGCCATCGTCGACGCGGCGGAGCGTGAGGGCTTCGAGACGGCGATCACGGGCGAGTTCACCGCCGACGAGGACTATCAGCGGCTGTCGGAGGAGGACTTGCAGAAGGGGGAGTTCCAGTTCGGGCTCCCGGCCGCGCTCATCGTGCTCCTCCTCGTCTTCGGCTCGATCGTCGCCGGGCTCGTGCCTGTGGTGACAGCGCTCGTCGCGATCGTCGTCGCGCTCGCCCTGACCGCGCTCGTCGGGCAGGCCTTCGACCTCTCGGTCTTCGTCGTGAACATGCTCACCGGGATGGGGCTCGCGCTCGGGATCGACTACGCGCTCTTCATCGTCAGCCGGTACCGGGAGGAGCGGAATCGCGGCCGCGCGGAGCTCGACGCGATCACGATCACGGGAGCGACCGCGAGCCGGGCGGTGCTCTTCAGCGGGACCGCGTTCGTCCTCGCGATGGTCGGCATGGTCCTCGTCCCGGACACGATCCTCCGCAGCCTCGCGGCGGGGGCGATCCTCGTCGGGGTCGTCTCGGTGCTCGCTGCGCTCACGCTCCTGCCGGCGATCCTCGGCCTGCTCGGCGACCGCGTGAACGCGTTGCGGATCCCGTGGCTCGGCCGGCGGATCGAGCGCAGCGCGGGCACGGAAGGGCGCACGTGGTCTCGTGTCGTGCGCTTCGTGATGCGGACGCCGCTCGTCAGCGCCGCCGTCTCGGTCGCGGTCCTCGTCGCCCTGGCGCTGCCGGTGCTCGACTTCGAGACGGGGTTCTCGGGCATCCGCACGCTCCCGGATCGGTTCCCGTCGAAGCAGGGCTTCACGATGCTCGAGGAGTCCTTCGGCGTCGGCACCGTCGACGACCTCCAGGTCGTCGTCGAGGGAGATGTGCGCGCGCCCGAGCTCTCGGCGGGCATCGACCGGATCGCCGACGCGGTGCGGGCGGACGCCGAGTTCCGGGACGTGGAGGTCAGCAGGGCCGACGACGGTCGGGCCGCGCTCGTCGAGGCGCTCGTCGTCGGCGACAGCCGCGACAAGCGCGCGCTCGCCGCGGTCGAGAAGCTGCGGGACGAGTCCGTCCCCGACGCCCTCGGCTCGACGAGCGCCGTCGCGCTGGTGACCGGGGAGACGGCGGAGACGATCGACTACCGGGAGCTGACGTCCCGGTGGCTTCCGATCGTGTTCGCGTTCGTCCTGGGCCTGAGCTTCGTCCTGCTCGCCGTCGCGTTCCGCTCCGTCGTCATGCCGCTCGTCGCGATCGCTCTGAACCTGCTCTCGGTCAGCGCTGCCTACGGCCTCCTGCTGCTCGTCTTCGTGAAGGGGTTCGGCGACGACCTGCTCGGGTTCAGCCAGGTGGAGGTGATCGCGGCCTGGCTCCCGCTCTTCCTCTTCTCCGTGCTCTTCGGCCTGTCCATGGACTACACCGTCTTCCTCATGAGCCGGATCCGCGAGCTCCATTCGCGCGGGCAGACCGCGCACGACGCGGTGGCCCACGCGGTCGGCTCGACGGCCCGGATCATCACGGGCGCGGCGCTCATCATCATCATGGTCTTCGTCGGCTTCGCGACCGGCGACCAGGTCGAGTTCCAGCAGATGGGGTTCGGCGTCGCGGTCTCGCTCCTCATCGACGCGACGCTGATCCGACTCGTGCTCATGCCCGCGGTGCTCGCGCTCCTCGGAGAGCGGGCCTGGTACCTGCCGTCCTGGCTCGACTGGCTGCCCCACGTCGAGATCGAGGGGCACGTCGAGGCCGAGGCATGAGGCGCCCTCAGGCGCCGAACCGCTCGACGAGGCTGGCCGCGTACCAGTCCGGCCACGGCTCGTCCGGGCCTTCCTCCGCGTAGCGGCGGTCGAGCTCGACGAACTCGTGCACGAGGTGGCTCCGCACCGGACGTGCCCCGAGGAGCTCGGACAGCTCGGACAGGTCGAGCAGCCAGTCGGCGTACCAGGAGGCCCAGTCCGGGTCGTCGCCGTCCGTGATCCTGTAGACGACGTGGTGCGCCTCGCCCGCCTCGCGGAGGAGCCGGGCGACGGCCGGAGCCTGGTCCTTCGCCATCGACGGAACACTAGACTCGGGCCCGGTGCGCAGGAACTGGCTCATCGCGGCGGTCGTCGTCGGCGTCGTGGTCATCGTCGGCGCGGTCGTCGCAGCGCGGCTCGCGGACGACGACTTCACCTCGATGGACACGACCGAGTGGGCCGGCTCGGTCTGCACGAGCCTGTCCGAATGGCAGGCCTCGCTCGAAGGCATCGCCGCGGGCGGCGAGGGCGCGCCGAGCGTCGAGTCGCTCGAGGCCGCACTCGACGACGCTCGCTCGGCGACCGACGACCTCGTCGACGACCTCCAGAGGCTCGGCCCGCCCGACCTCGAGACCGGCGACGAGGTCGAGGAGGCGCTGGACGATTCCGCGGACGGGCTGCGCGACGGCTACGACGAGCTCGACTCGGCGGCCGGGGAGGCCCTCGAGGCGGGCTCGCCCGCAGAGGTCCTGCAGGCGCTCGCCGCGCTCGTGCCGCAGGCGCAGGCGCTCGTGCAGCAGGCGCGGGACGTGGTCGCGTCGCTCCAGTCGGCGTCGATCTTCGGCGAGGCGTCGGCGGAGCTCGAGCAGGCGTTCGCGTCGGCCGAGTCCTGCCAGCAGCTGCGCGGCGAGGGTTAAGAACGCGAAGAGCCGCTCGGGCGGTCCCGGAGACCGGGATCGCGGACGCTACGATCACGCCATGTATTTCCTTCTCTTCTTCGTGCTTCCGATGGCGATCGGCTTCTGGGCGCAGCACCGGGTCAAGAGCACCTTCGCCAAGAACCTCGAGGTCCCCGTCGCGAACGGGATGACGGGCGCACAGGTGGCCCGGCGCATCCTCGACGCGAACGGGCTGAACGAGGTCCCGGTCGAGGAGACGCCCGGGTCCCTCTCCGACCACTACGACCCGCGCAGCAAGTCCGTGCACCTCTCCCCGGAGGTCTACCAGGGTGTCTCGGTCGCCTCGACTGCGGTCGGGGCGCACGAGGTGGGTCACGCGATCCAGCACGCGAAGTCGTACGCGTTCTTCCAGTTCCGGAGTGCGATGTTCCCGGCCGTCTCGTTCGCGTCGCGGATCTGGATGCTGTTCCTCTTCGGCGGGTTCATCCTCGGCACGCTCGGGCTCGTGTGGGTCGGCATCGCGCTGTACGCGATCGCCGTCCTCTTCCAGCTCGTGACGCTGCCGGTCGAGTTCGACGCCTCGAACCGCGCGAAGCGGCAGCTGAGCGACCTCGGCCTCGTCGCCTCGCCCGAGGCGGCCGGCGTGAAGAGCACGCTCACCGCAGCTGCCTGGACCTACGTCGCGGGCGCACTGGCCTCGGTGGCGGTGCTCCTCTACTACCTCTCGCTGCTCCAGAACCGGTAGCGGCAACCGAGACGAGGGCCGGGCGCATGCCCGGCCCTCGCGGTCCTCAGCGTTCCCGCGGGACCCAGGTGAACCGGCGCCGCGCGACGGCGACACCCGCGATGCCCCACGCGACGACGATCGCGAGCGCCTTCGGGTCTGCGAACAGCGAGTCGCCGTGGAGGTACACGCCGTTCGTGAGGTCGAGGAAGTACGTGAGCGGGAGGACATCGGCGAGCGCCTGCAGGAAGCCGGGGTACCTCGAGGTCGGCCCGAACGCCCCGGACACGAACGCCATCGGGAGGATGACGACGTTCACGACGGCCGACACGCCCTCGGCCGAGCGGATGAGCGACGCGGCGGCGAGGCCGAGGCCGGCGAACGAGGCGACGCCGAGCACGATCGCGCCCGCGAATCCCAGCGGGTTCTCGGGCGCGCTCGCGTCGAAGGCGAGCACGCCGAGTGCGAGGAGCGCGACCGACTGGAGCGCGAAGATCGCGAGCGTCGACAGGAGGAGGGCGCCGAGGTACGTCCCCGGCGGGAGCGGCGTCGAGCGCAGCCGCTTGAGGATGCCCAGCTCGCGCCGCCCGACGAGCATGATCGCGAGCCCGCCGAACGCGGTGTTCAGCGCGCCGTAGCCGAAGAGACCGGCGAGGAGGACGTCGACCGCGGGCTCCCCGTCGATTTCGCCGTCGTAGACGGATCCGAGCAGCGCGTAGAGGAGGAGCGGGAAGATGAAGATGAAGACGGCCGCCTCCTTGCTGCGCCAGAAGGTTCGCTGCTCGAAGCGGAGCTGATGGAGGAGCAACGTCACGCCTCCGCCCCCTCGTCGCCGACGAGCTCGAGGTAGACGTCCTCGAGCGTCGGGCGCCTCACCTCGAGCTGCTCGAGCGACCAGCCCTCGGCGAGCGCGGCGCTCGTGAGCTCGTGGAGGACGACCGTCGGGTCGTCCGTCTCCTGCACGACGAGCTCCCCGTCGCGGCGGAAGCGGATCTCCGTCGTCCGTGCCTCCCCGATCAGCTCGGCGGGAGTGCCGAGCGAGACGATCTCGCCGGCGCGGATCACCGCCACCCGATCGGCGAGCTGCTGCGCCTCGTCGAGGTAGTGCGTCGTCAGGAGGATGGTCTTGCCGAGCGAGCGCAGCGACCGGATCAGCTCCCACGCCGAGCGCCGCGCGGCCGGGTCGAACCCGGTCGTCGGCTCGTCGAGGAAGACGAGGTCGGGGTCGCCCACGAGGGCGACGCCGAGGTCCAGGCGGCGCTTCTGCCCGCCGGACAGCGTCTTGACCCGCTCGTCGCGCTTCTCGGCCAGGCCCACGAGATCGATGACGTCGTCGGCGTCCCGCGGGCTCGCGTAGTAGCCGGCGAACTGACGGTGGATCTCGCGCACGGTCAGCAGCGGCGTGAGCTCGGACTGCTGGAGGACGACACCGATGCGCTCGCGGAGGGCGCGTGGAGCCTCGCCCGGGTCGTAGCCGAGGACGGAGACCTCCCCCGCGTCGCGCCTACGGTACCCCTCGAGGATCTCGACGGTCGTCGTCTTGCCCGCGCCGTTCGGGCCGAGCAGGCCGAACACCTCCCCCTCGGCGACCTCGAAGCTGATCCCGCGGAGAGCCTCGACGCCGTCGTACGCCTTCCGCAGGTCCCGTGCGACGATCGCGGGCGGCATCGCGCCTACGGGGGGTCGATCTCGAGCTCGGCGACACCTGCGGGAGGGAAGCCGGGATCGGCGCCCGTGAGGGCAAGCGCGATCTCCGAGCAGTCCGGTTGGTGTGCGATCGCAGCGACCGGTCCCTGGATGCCGGCGACGGCGTCCTGCAGCAGCTCTGCGGTCGCCCCCGGCGCCAGCCGCTCCTCGACACGGGCCTCGGCCCCCACCGCGCCCGCGACGTGCTCCGCGGTCTGGCGGGCCCGCACGAGGGGGCTCGAGAGGACGAGCCGCGGCGGCGTCGCGTGCGTGACGAGGCGCGCGGCGAGCGCCTGCGCCTCCGCCTGTCCCCGCTCCGACAGGGGCCGCAGCTCGTCGGGGTCGCCCGGCTCCGCATGCGCGTGGCGGACGAGGAAGACGAGCATCGGGCGAGGATAGACCCGGGTAGGGTGCCGCCGTGGCCGCGTACCGCTACGTCGTCGCCGACGTGTTCACGGATCGTGCGCTCGAGGGCAACCAGCTCGCCGTCTTCACCGACGCGCGAGGGCTGGACGACGAGACGATGCAGGCGCTCGCGTTCGAGATCGGGTTCTCGGAGACGACGTTCGTGCTCCCGGCCGAACAGGGAGGCACGGTGCGCATTCGGATCTTCACGCCCAAGACCGAGCTTCCGTTCGCCGGCCACCCCTGCCTCGGCACCGCCTGGGTGCTCGCCGCGCCGCTCCAGCGCGGCGTCGTGGAGCTGGAGACCGCGAGCGGGATCGTCCCCGTCGAGCTCGACCGTGACGACTCGGGCGCAATCGCGTTCGGGCGCATGGAGCAGCCCCTGCCCAGCGTCGAGCCGTATCCCGATCCCGAGCCGTTGTTCGACGCCCTCGGCGTCGACTCGTCACGGCTCCCCGTCGAGCGCTACGACAACGGCCTCCGGTTCACGTTCGTCGCCCTCGGATCGGAGGGCGAGGTGGCGGCGTTGCGACCCGACTCCGCGGCACTCGAGGCTCTCGGCGTCTACGTCAGCTGCTTCGCCGGCTCGGGGGTCGCGTGGAAGACGCGCATGTTCGCGCCGGTCGCGGGGGTGCTCGAGGACCCGGCGACCGGGTCGGCGGCCGGCCCGCTCGCGGTTCACGTGTGCCGGCACGGGCTCGCCGACTGGGGCGAGTGGATCGAGATCTCGCAGGGCGTCGAGATCGACCGGCCGTCGACCCTCTTCGCGCTCGCCGACCGGCGCGACGGCGAGCTCACGCGGGTCGCAGTCGGCGGGCGCGCAGTTGTCGTCGCGCGCGGCGAGTTCCGCCTGTAGCTCAGTCGACGAGCGCGAGCCTGAACGCCCGGGCGACTGCCTGGGCGCGCGTGTGGACGCCGAGCTTCGCGTAGATGTGCTCGACGTGCGTCGCGACGGTCTTCGGGCTGATCGAGAGCTCGCTCGCGATCTGGGCGGGCGCGAGCCCCCCGGCGAGGAGCCGGAGGATCTCGCCCTCGCGCGAGGTGAGCCTGGGGCGGGGGGCGCTCCCCGGCGCGCGCGCGAGCTGACGGCGGACGCGGGCGAGGATCTCGTCCCGCGCCACCGGCTTGACGAGATAGTCGTCGGCGCCGACCAGGAGCCCCGCCACGCGGTCCGACGGCTCGACCCGGTCGGCGGAGACGAAGATGATCGAGATGCGGTCACCGTGCTCCTCGCGGAGCCGTCGGCAGACCTCGTAGCCGCTCAGGCCCGGAAGCCGGACCTCGAGGACAGCGAGGGCAACTGCGTCGTCGAGCGCAGCAGCGAGCGCCTCGTCCCCCGAGGCCGCCTCGACGACGTCGAACCCCGTGGCCGTCAGCGCGCGTCTCAGTTCTGTCCGAGCGCGGTCGTCGGCGTCGGCGACGACGATCGATCGGCGACCGCTCGGCTCTCCCCCCAACATCTGCTCCACTTCTCCCCCCAGACGGGCCCTGGGCTCCTCCTACCCCGGACGCGCTAGGACGGCAAGCCTAGGAAGGGTGACCCGGCGAAATCGGGCGGACTCCGTCTGGTGGCCCTGGCCGGGGAGCCGTACGGTCTGAACGACAGCCGTCAGCTACAGGGAGAGGCTTTCATGAAGAGGCCCGTACCGAGGCGAGGAGTTCTCCTCGCCCAATTCGCCGTGGCCGCCGTCGTGGTGCTCGCGTTCACGAGTGCAGCATCGGCCACGAGCGGCTCGCTCCCGGGCGGGACGAACATCGCGGTCGACGTCGTGAGCCCGCCGGACGGCGCGACCGTGAACGGCCCGAACGTGCCCGTGAGCGGAACCGCGAGCGTGGGCCAGGGGGTACCCGTCCCCAACACCGCGCTCATCTACGTCGTCGACGTCTCGGGCAGCACCGATCAAGGCCCTGGGTGCGGCGGCGACCAGAACGGCGACGGCAACGCGAACTTCATCCTCGACTGCGAGATCGCCGCCGCGAAGGCGACGAATCAGTCGGCGATCGCGACACAGACGGTGCTCGACGTGGGCGTCGTCGCCTTCGCCGACATTGCCGTGAACGGCGACGTCGGGCCGGCGGCGGGCGACCAGCCCCTGACCGCCCCCGACACGGACGCGAACTCGGCGGGCGGGCCGGACGTGGAGGAGACCCTGTCGTCCGCGTTCTCGGACATCGGCGGCGGGAACGGCGGCCTGGCCGTGTTCCCGCCGGTGAAGAACGCCGGGCAGTTCACGAACTTCGAGGCGGCGGTCGCCGCGGCGACTGCGCTCGCGGTGAGCAGCTCCGCCGGCACGAAGATCGTCGCGTTCCTGTCCGACGGCGTTGCGAGTGCCGGAAGCGACGTTACGGACGACGTTGCTGCCGCAGCGTTGGCCGGCGTGCGCTTCGAGACGTTCGCGATCGGGAGCGGCTCGAGCTGCACGAACACCGGCACGGCCAACCAGGGGAGTCTCGACGAGATCGCGACCGGGACCGGTGGCACGTGCACCGAGGTCGCCGACCTGACCGAGCTCCCGGACATCGTGCCGGGCGTCATCCAGTCCCGGCTGACCGAGGTCGCGCTCAGCCTCGACCAGAATCTCAACGGTGCCTCCGACTCGCCGTTCGTGGCTCTCACGAACGCCGAGATCGCGCCGGACCTGCCGCAGATCGGGCCGGCGAGCGTCGACTGGAGCCACACGTTCCCGGGGCTCGCTCCCGGGGACTACGAGGTCTGTGCGAGAGCGACCGGGTCGGACGGCGGCGGGACGGGAACGGTGATCGAGTGCAGCACGTTCCACGTCAACGCCCCGCCCGACTGCACCGGGCTCGTCGTGAGCCCGAACCTGCTCTGGCCACCGAACCACAAGCTCCGCCTGGTCTCGGTCACCGGGGCGAGCGACCCGGAGGGCGACGACCTCACGACGACGGTGACCGGCGTCACCCAGGACGAGCCGGTCAACGGGCTCGGTGACGGCGACGAATCGCCGGACGCCGTGCTCGCACCCGCCTCGAACCAGGTGCGCCTGCGTGCCGAGCGCAGCGGCATCGGCGACGGTCGCGTCTACCGCATCGCCGTCACGGTGACCGACGAGTTCGGCCTCTCGTGCATGGGGACGGTTCATGTCGGGGTCCCGCACGACCAGGACCATCCACCGATCGACTCGGCACCGCCGAGCTTCAACTCGCTGCTGCCCTAGCAGGCGGCCGGACAGCAGCGACGAGCGAGAGGGCTCCTCACGGGGAGCCCTCTCGTTCGCCTGCGAGGAACGCGGCGACCGTCCGCGTCGCGTCGCGGGCTGCCTCGACCGGCTCGGCTCCGCCCGCCCGGGCGACGAGGTACGCGGCCGAGAACGTGTCTCCGGCCCCGGTCGGGTCGACCGGGCCCTCGAGCGCGTCCGCTTCGACGTGCTCGAGCGCGTCCGGCGTCACGACCCACGCCCCCCGCGAGCCGAGGGTGAGGATCACCTCGGGGACGCCGAGCGCGCGGAGGCCTCGCGGGTCGGCGCTGCCGACGAGCGCCTCCGCCTCCTCGTCGTTCAGCTTCAGGACCTCGACGTGGTGGAGGATCTCGCCGATGTCGCCGTCGCGTCGGAGCGGCCCGACGGCGGCGGTGCGGATCGGCCCCTGCGCGTCGACGAGGAGCATCCGGCCGCCGCCGGCGAGCGCCGCGAGCGTCTGCGGCCCGAAGTCCGTGCGCGTGAGGGCGCCGACGTGCACCCAGCGTGCGTCACGCACGGCCTCGACGCTCTGCTCGGCGGTCCACGGGTCGCCGACCGCATCCTGCCGCATGATCCGTCGGTCCCCCTCGTAGTGGAAGCTGTACGCCGACGTCGCGCTCGACTCGTACCAGGTGACGGGAAGCCCGAACGCCTCGAGCGGAGGGAGCAGGGCAGCCCGGTCGGCGGCTGCGCACGAGGCCCCGACGATCGCGTCTGCCCCGAGCCGTCCGAGCGCGCGCGCCGCGTAGAAGACGCCTCCTCCCGGCCTGGGCTCGCCGCCCGCGACGACGTCGCGGGTCACGTGCCCGATCGCCGCGATCGTCGTCATGCGGCCGCGGCGCCCTCTGCGCTGCGCCGGGAGACGGTGGCGACGATGCTCGCGATCGCGAACGCGACGAGGAAGCTCGGCATCGTCGCGCCCAGCCCCCAGTCCGGGGGGTCGAGCTTCCGCACGACGTCCGTCCAGCGCTCCGGCCCGGTCGGGTTGAGCCACTGGTAGAGCGCGAAGCCGCCGATCCACGCGGCGACGAGGCCCGGCCGCCAGGCGGGCGCGTCGAACACGTCGTCCGCCGAGTAGTGGCGCCCGGCCGCGAGCCAGTCGGCGAGCAGCACCGCGAAGAGCGGGACGAAGACCGAGCCGAGCAGGAAGAGGAAGCTCTGGTAGTTGACGAGGTCGACGACGAGCGCGCCCGCGGTCGCCGTCGCCGTGACGAGCCCGATCAGCAGCGGCTGGGACGCGCGGGGGACGAGGTTCTGGAGCGAGACCGCGGCGGAGTACGCGTTCGCGAACGCCTCGTCGGTCTCGGTCACGAGCAGCGCGAAGAGTGCGAGGATCGCGGCGAGCCCTCCCGCGACGACGGCGTCGGGCAGCCCCGCGGGGTCGGTCAGGTCGCGCGAGAGCACGAGGACGACGCCGAGGCCGAGCAGCCAGGCGTCCGGGACGAGGTACCCGAGGCCGGTGCCGGCGAACGCCCCGCGCCTCGTCTTCGCGAAGCGGGTGTAGTCGGCCGCGTACGGGATCCACGAGACCGTGATCCCGACCACGAAGTCGGCGCCCTGCCAGACCGAGAGCCCGCCCTCGCCGGGCGTGTCCCAGAGCGCGCGGAGGTCGGCGCCGTCGAGAGCCCACCACGTGAGGTAGAGGACGGCGAACGGCACGGCCCACACCGCGAACCGGCGTACGAACCTGCGGACGAAGCCGATCGGACCGAGCAGGGCGAGGACGAGCGCCGCCACGCCGAAGACGATCGTCCACAGCCACTGCGCGCGGAACCCGAACAGCTCGTCGGAGAGCGCGGCCGCCGCGGTCGCGATGATCAACAGCTCGAACGTCGTCCAGCCGACGCCCTGGAGCACGTTGATCCCGGTCGGGAGGTACGAGCCGCGCCGCCCGAGCGGCGCCCGCATGAGCGCCATGCCCGGGACGCGCGCGTCGGCTCCGATGGCCCCCGCGACCGCCAGCATCAGGTTCCCGAGCACGCAGCCGAGGAGGATCGCGAGCAGCGCGTCGGGAAGGGACAGCGCCGGGACGAGCGCGGCCCCCGCGACGACGACGAGGAGCGACACGCCGAGGTTCCCCCAGAGGAGCCCCATGTCGAGCACGCCGAGCACGCGCAGCCGCTCGGGCACGGGCTCGATCCCCCAGCTGCCCTCGATCCTGTCGGGTGCGGCCACCGGCGGGTGAGGCTACCGACCCGTGGGAGAATCACGCGATGATCCCGCGCTACTTCGTCGTGGCCGAGCGGGACCACGAGCTCCAGAACCCGACCTCCGAGGAGAAGCTCCGCCTGCTCGGCCGCCGGATCAGGCTGGCGCCCGGCTCGCGCGTCCTCGACATCGCCTCGGGACGGGGCGGTCCCGCGATCCTGCTCGCGCAGGAGTTCGGGTGCACGGTCGCGGGGATCGAGATCGCGCCCGAGTTCTACGCCGCCGCCGTCGAGCGTGCGTCGCGCGCGGGGGTCGCCGACCTCGTCTCGTTCCGGCTGGCGGACGCCTCCCGGGAGGAGCTCGCCGCGGACGCCTTCGACGCCGCGCTCTGCCTCGGCGCGAGCTTCGTCTACGGCGGCCTCGCCGCCACGCTCGACGCGCTCGAGCCGAGCGTCCGTCCGGGCGGGCACGTCGTCGTGGGCGAGCCGTACTGGCGCTCCTGGCCTTTGCCCGAGGACTACGACGAGCGCGACGAGCCGTTCACCTCGCTCGACGGCACCGTCGCGATCGTCGAGTCCGGCGCGCTCCGGGTCGTCACGCTGATCGACTCGTCGCTCGACGACTGGGACCGGTACGAGACTCTCCACTGGCGCGCGGTCGAGGAGTGGCTCGAGGAGCACCCGGGCGACCCGGACGCGGACGAGGTCGGCGCTGCGCACCAGCGCTGGAAGCGCACGTACCTCCGTCACGGCCGCGAGCTCCTCGGCTGGGCGATCTTCGTCGCCCGGAAGCCGACCGCCTAGGAGGTCGAGCATGGCGCACCCCGACCTCCCTGCCGAGCAGGCTCACCTCGATCGCGCATACGAGTGCCTGGAGCGCATGCGGCAGGCCCTGCTGCGCACGGTGGGAGCCGCGGGCGTGGGGGAGGAAGGCTTCGACATCGCCGCCGGTCGGATCGAGGCCTGGGTCGACCGACGCCTCGCCGCCTACGAGCGCGCCGAGGAGATCCTCTGCTTCGGTCGGATCGACCTCGACTCCGTGCCCGATCCGTTGTACGTCGGCCGGCGCTGGGTCCACGACGACGACGAGCTGCTCGTCGTCAACTGGCAGGCACCGGCCGCGCGCCCGTTCTATACGGCGACGCCAGCCGAGCCGCACGGCGTCACGCTCCGTCGCCGCTTTCGGCTCCAGGGCCGGACGCTGACGGGCATCAGCGACGAAGCGCTCGCCGGCTCGCTCGCGGACGCGGCCTCCTCGGTCGACGACTTCCTGCTCGAGGAGCTCGAGCGCACCCGCGACACGCGCATGCGCGACATCGTCGCGACGATCCAGGCCGACCAGTACGGCTTGATCGCGCGTGGACCGGAGCCACCGCTCGTCATCCAGGGCGGCCCGGGGACGGGAAAGACCGCCGTCGGGCTGCACCGTGCCTCGTACCTGCTCTTCGAGCACCGGGAGGAGCTCCGGCGGATCCTCCTCGTCGGGCCGAACCCGACGTTCATGGACTACATCTCGCACGTGCTGCCGACGCTCGGCGAGGAGAGCGTCGACCAGCGAGCCGTCGCGGAGCTCGTCGACGGCATCGAGGCGACGCTCCAGGATCCCTACGACGTCGAGCGGCTCAAGGCGGACGGACGGCTGGCGGAGGTCGTGCGACGCGCGGTCGAGCTCCTGTCGCAGGGTCGATTCGAGGAGCTCGTCTTCCGGCTCGAAGGGCACTTCGTGGGCATCGAGGCGGACGAGGTCGAGCTGATCCTGCGCGAGGCGCGGGGGGAGCTGGGCTTCTCCGCTGCGGCGCGCGAGCGGTTCCGGATGAACGTGCTGCGGCGCTTCTACTCCGACTACGGCGAGACGCTCGGCGGGCTCGCCGTGCGCTCGTTCGAGGAGGTCGAGCGGGTGCTGCGGAAGGACGGCGTCCTCACGGGCTTCCTCGACCGCGTCTGGCCGGCGCCGCGCCCCGAGCAGGTCGTCCGTCGCCTGTTCATCTCCCGCGACGTGCTCGCCGAAGCGGCCGACGGGATCCTCGACGACGACGAGCAGTCGCTGCTTCGCAGATCGAGGAGCGGTTGGAGCACCGCCGACCTCCCGCTCGTCGACGAGGCGCGCGCGCTGCTGCGAGGCGTCGAGACACGCTACGGGCACGTCATCGTCGACGAGGCGCAGGACCTGACGCCGATGCAGGTGCGGATGATCGCCCGCCGCACGATCGGCGCGTTCACGCTCCTCGGCGACGTCGCGCAGGCGACGGGGCCGATCCCGTACACCCGCTGGAGCGAGCTGCTGGCGGCGCTCCCGGGCGGGGAGCGTGCCGAGATCGAGGAGCTCGAGCACGCCTATCGCGTGCCGCGCGAGATCATGGCGCTCGCCCTGCCCCTGCTCGAGCACGTCGCGCCGGGAACCCAGCCGCCGATCGCGTACCGGGCCGGCGCCGAGCCCCCGCGCTTCGTTGCCGGCGACCCGCCGCTCGAGACCGCGTTCGTCGTGGCCGCGGAGCTCGGCGACGGGGACGGCCTCCTCGCCGTGATCGCACCGGCGTCGCTGCGCGGCGACTCCGAGGCGGGATCGCTGTTCGACGACTCGCGCATCCCCGTGCTGACCCCGCGCGAGGCGAAGGGCATGGAGTTCGACCACGTGATCGTCGTCGAGCCTGCACGGATCGTCGACGAAGCCGCCGGCGGCCAGGGGCTCCGGGAGCTCTACGTCGCCCTCACGCGGCCGACGACGACGCTCGTCGTCGTCCACGCGCGCCCGCTCCCGCCCGAGCTCCGCGTCGCCTGAGAGAAGTCCGCGGCTAGCCCGTGAGCAGTCGTCTCAGCACGAACGGGAGGATCCCGCCGTGGCGGAGGTACTCGCGCTCGCGCGGCGTGTCGAGCCGGACGCGAGCGCGGAATTCCTTCCCGTCCGCGCGGACCGTCACCGCGGAGGCCGCGCCGTTGTCGACGCCCTCGATCGCGTACTCCTCGCGCCCCGTGAGGCCGAGCGTCGCGGGGCTCTCGCCCTCGAGGAACTGCAGCGGGAGGATGCCCATCATCAGCAGGTTCGAGCGGTGGATGCGCTCGTAGCTCTCGGCGATCACCGCCCGCACGCCGAGGAGGTTCGGTCCCTTCGCCGCCCAGTCGCGGGAGGATCCCGAGCCATACTCCTTGCCCGCGAGCACGATCAGCGGCGTTCCCTCGGCACGGTAACGCTCGGCGGCGTCGAAGATCGTCATCTCCTCGCCGGACGGCAGATGGGCCGTCCACGTCCCCTCGGACTCGGGGACGAGCAGGTTCCGGAGCCGGACGTTCGCGAACGTGCCGCGCACCATGACCTCGTGGTTGCCGCGGCGGGAGCCGTACGAGTTGAACTCCTTCCGCTCGACGCCGTGCTCGACGAGGTAACGCCCTGCCGGCGCGTCGGGTCGGATCGCACCCGCGGGCGAGATGTGGTCGGTCGTCACCGAGTCGCCGATCCACACGAGGCAGCGAGCGCCGGCGACGTCCTCGACCACGCCCGGCTCCGGTGACATCCCGTCGAAGTAGGGCGGGCGGCGCACGTACGTCGAGGCCGGATCCCAGGCGAACAGCTCGCCCTCGGGCACCGGGAGCGCCCGCCACGTCTCGTCGCCGGTGAAGACGTCGGCGTACGTCGCGCGGAACATCTCCTCCCCGATCGAGCTGGCGACCGTCTCGCGCACCTCCTCCGGCGAGGGCCAGAGGTCCGAGAGGTACACGTCCTCGCCTTCCGAGCCGACCCCGATCGGCTCTGTGACGAGATCGAGGTCCATGCGCCCGGCCAGGGCGTAGGCGACCACGAGCGGCGGGGAGGCGAGGTAGTTCGCCTTCACCTCGCCGTGGATCCGGGCCTCGAAGTTCCGGTTGCCGGAGAGGACCGCACAGACGACGAGGTCGCCCTCGGCGATCGCCCGCGAGACCGGCTCCGGGAGGGGGCCGGAGTTCCCGATGCACGTCGTGCAGCCGTACCCGACCGTGTGGAAGCCGAGCTCCTCGAGGTACGGCGTCAGGCCGGCCTTGTCGTAGTACTCGGTGACGACCTTCGAGCCGGGGGCCAGGCTCGACTTCACCCACGGCTTCCGCTTCAGGCCGCGCTCGACGGCCTTCTTCGCGAGCAGGCCGGCGCCGACCATGACGGCAGGGTTCGACGTGTTCGTGCACGACGTGATCGCGGCGATCACGACCGAGCCGTGCTCGAGGACGACCGTCTCGCCGTCGATCTCGCAGGGCACGCCTTTCGCACTGTCCGCGACCGCCGCGGCCACTCTCGGCACGACGCCTTCGCCTGTCGGCTTGATCGCGCCGGGCTCCATCGTCGCCGGCGGGTCGCTCGCCGGGAAGGATTCGTCGACGCCGGCGTCCTGGGCATTCCCGTACTCGATCCCGAAGGTGGGGAGCGAATGGAGGAAAGCGTCCTTTGCCTCGCGCAGCGGCACCCGGTCCTGCGGCCTGCGCGGGCCCGCGAGCGACGGCTCGACGGTGGAGAGGTCGAGCTCGACGACCTGCGAGTACGTCGGCGCGTCGTCCGGGTCGTGCCAGAGCGCGTTCTCCTTGCAGTAGGCCTCGACGAGCGCGACGCGCTCAGCCGGCCGCCCGGTCAGCCGCAGGTAGCGGAGCGTCTCACCGTCCACGGGGAAGAAGCCGCACGTCGCGCCGTACTCGGGCGACATGTTCCCGATCGTCGCGCGATCGGCCAGCGGGAGGCCCTCGAGGCCGTGGCCGTAGTACTCGACGAACTTCCCGACGACCCCGGTCTCGCGGAGGAGCTCGGTGACCGTGAGGACGAGGTCGGTCGCGGTCGCGCCCTCGGGCAGGGCGCCCATGAGCTTGAACCCGACGACCTGTGGCACGAGCATCGAGATCGCCTCGCCGAGCATCGCCGCCTCGGCCTCGATCCCCCCGACGCCCCACCCGAGGACGCCGAGCCCGTTGATCATCGTCGTGTGGGAGTCCGTCCCGACGAGCGTGTCCGGGAACGCCGTGCCGCTTCGCTCGTCGACGACCCGGGCGAGGAACTCGAGATTGACCTGGTGCACGATCCCGGTGCTCGGCGGGACGACCTTGAAGTCCGCGAACGCCCCCTGGCCCCAGCGCAGGAACGCGTAGCGCTCGCGGTTCCGCTCGAACTCGAGCTCCGCGTTGCGGCTGATCGCGAGCTTCGTCGCGAACTCGTCCACCTGCACCGAGTGGTCGATGACCAGCTCGGCCGGGAGCTGCGGGTTGATCCTGGCGGGGTCGCCGCCGAGGTCGCGCATGGCGTCCCGCATGGCCGCGAGGTCGACGACGGCCGGGACGCCGGTGAAGTCCTGCAGCAGCACGCGGCCGGGTACGAACGAGATCTCCTGCGACGGCTCGGCCGCTGCGACCCAGGCCGCGACCGCCTCGACGTCGGCGGCGGTGACGGTGGCCCCGTCCTCGTGCCGGAGGACGTTCTCGAGCAGGATTCGCAGCGTGTACGGGAGGCGGAGGACGTCGAACCGCTCCTGCAGCGCGTCGACCCGGAACATCTCGACCTCGCGATCGCCGATCCTGAGCCGGGACCTCGCGCCGAAGCTGTCCGGGTGCGTCATCCCCTCCGATTCAAGCAGTTTCGACCCTCCGAGCCGGCCGATTCCCCGGTCGGTGAGCGTCGTGCGGCGCGGGTCGAAGTGGCGCAGCACCGCCTGGGCGTACGGCCTCCCCACGCGGGCCGCGTAGGACGCGAACCCCTCGTCGCGCACGGGCCGCAGGTCTTCCGTGTAGGGGTCGAGGACGTGCTGCCTCCCGACCTTGCGCGCCGAGTTGAAGAACGCGAGGCCCATCCCCACCGAGACCTCGAGCAGGCTCCGCTGCTCGCGGTCAGCCTCGTCGACGAGGCCTGTGTACACCGCAGCCAGCTCGGCCGGGGTCGGAAGCCCCTCGGCGTTCTCGCGGAGGTCGGAGAGGGACTGCCGGAGCGCCTGCACCTCGAGGGGCGGGATGTCGATCAGGCGGGCGGTCGTCCCGCTCGCGCCCTCGAGCGAGGCGAGCAGGTCGTCGACGGACGCGAGCTCGGCGTCCCTCGCGACGACGCCCGCGTCCTTGAGCTCGCCCACGAGCGCGTCGAGATAGACGCGCGTGCCGTGCGTCACGTCCGCCGCGGCCGCGAGGAGCCAGAGCGGCGAGAAGCCGAAGGCGAAGATCGAGCCGAGCTCGACGACGTTGCCCGCGCCCTTGCGGACCGCGAGCCTCCTCGGGGACGGCTCGTGCTCGTCCGCGACCTCCGCCCGCGGGCGCTCGACGCCGCCGACGAGCTCGACGGTGATGCGGAGGAGGTTCTTCGCCGTCGCCTCGTACAGCCGCGAGCGGCGGACGAGCCGGGGAAGGAGGAGCTCCGCCGTCTCGTGGATCGTGCCGCCGGTCAGCGCAGCGAGCGCGCGGACGAGGCGCTCGGGAAGCGAGACGAGGAACCGCGTCGGCCGGCGCACGCGCGCTCGGCTAGCTCTCGGACGCCGGCGGGTCCGTGGTCTCGGGCTTCGCGCCGACCGCGATCCCGCCGAAGAGCGCCATGCCCTCGAGCGTCAGCGTGGGTGCCGCGGGATCGTTCGCGCCGAGCGCCTTCACGTCGACGCCGCCGAAGAGCGTCTTCACCCTCGACTCGACCTGCCAGTCCGCAGGGATGCGCACTGCGATTCCGCCGAAGAGCGTGTTCGTTCTCAGGCGGGCGTCGGGCGCGAGCTGAGCCTCGCGCAGGTCGACCGCGATACCGCCGAGCCAGGCGAACATCGAGCCGCCCCGGAAACTCGCCGCGCGGCTCTTCAGGTCGATCCCGTCGAGGACCGCGACGAGCGAGACCTCGTCGCTCTCCTCGTCCCCGCGCGAGGGCAGAGCGCGCTTCACGATCGCGGCGGCCGAGATCATGCCCAGCCAGGCGCCGACCTCGAGCAGCAGGAGTGTCCGCAGCAGGCGCCGCATCGACCGGAGCCTAGCGGCGGCTAGCATGGCCGCGATGGAAGCTGAGGTCATCCGGGCGGTGCTCGCGGACGCGTTCCCGGACGCTGCGGAGCTCGAGGTCGAGGACAGGACCGGTGGCGGAGACCACTTCCAGGTGACGCTCGCCGACCCCGGGTTCGACGGCCTACCGCTCCTCGACCAGCACCGCCGCGTGAACGACGTCCTCGAGCCGATGCTCAAGGACGGCTCGATCCACGAGTTGCGCATTAGAACTCGGAGCGTCAACACGACGTGAGTCCCCGGAACGCACCATGCGGCGCGCCGCGACGTCCTCGGTCGCCCCGATATCTCGATGTCGGGGCTCCCTGCGTCCTTGCGGCGCACGCGCCTGGCGCGCCCCGACGACGAAGCGTCGTCACGCTCCGAGTTCCGACGAAAGGAACGGCATGAAGGAGCTTCGCGAGCAGATCGAGGACGTCATCAAGGGCGAGCCGGTGGCGCTATTCATGAAGGGCACGCCGCAGGCGATCATGTGCGGGAACTCGTACCGCGCGCTCACGGCGTTGCATGCGGCCGGGGCGCCCGTGACGACCGTCGACATCCTCCCCGACCCGCGGATCCGCGAGGAGCTCTCGGCGCTCTCCGGCTGGCCGACGATCCCGCAGGTGTTCGTCAAGGGCGAGTTGATCGGCGGCGCGGACATCACCGAGGAGCTTCTCGAGTCCGGCGACCTCCAGCGGAAGCTCGACGAGACACTCGGCGCCGAGCGCGATCGGGAGATCAGGACGGTCGGGCTCGAGCTCGCCTGACGCCGCAGCGGCGGGACTTCCATTTCCCGCCGTCCCGAGTACGCTCAGACCGTGCAGGGGGAGGTGCTCGACGTGCTGCGCGCGTGGTATGCCGCGCAGTGCAACGGTGACTGGGAGCAGGAGTACGGGGTCACGATCGGGACCCTGGAGGACTCGGGCTGGCAGCTGCGGGTCGACCTCGTGGGAACGGCGCTCGCGGGCGCCGAGCTTCCCCGCGACCTGACCGTGCGCGGCGACGGCGACTGGGTCGAGGTCTGGAGCGACGGGTTCACGTTCAACGGGAACGGCGGGGTCGCGAACCTCCGCGACCTGCTCGCCGCGTTCGCGGGCTTCGCCGAGCACTCCGGCGTCCCTGCCTAGCCCGACGCCGACGAGTTCTGCCCGGCCGTGACACCATGCGGGGCCGAGGTGTCGACAGGTTCCTCCGCCAGGTATCGAGGCGCGTTCGAAGGACACGTGCAGGTCGGCGACGCCCACCTCTACTGTCGGGTCGTCGGCGAGGGCCCGCCGATCGTCGTGCTGCACGGCGGGCCGGACTTCGATCACACGTACCTGCTTCCGGAGCTCGACCGGCTCGCTGACGCATTCCGCCTCGTCTACTACGACCAGCGAGGGCGCGGGAGGTCCGCCGAAGGCGTCGCCGCCGGAGACGTCACGATCGAGTCGGAGGTCGCCGACCTCGACGGCCTGCGGCGTCACCTCGGTCTGGAGTCGGCCGCGGTCCTCGGTCACTCGTGGGGCGGCGCTCTGGCGATGGAGTACGCGACACGCCATCCGGGACGCGTCTCCCACCTGATTCTCATGAACTCGGCGCCCGCCTCCGGCGAGGACGTGCGGGCCTTCCGCGAGCACCTGCTGCGCGCACGGCCGGCGGGTGACGTCGAGGCGATGCGGGCGATCGCTTCCAGCCCCGGCTACCGGGCCGGGGACATCGAGACGGAGGCGGAGTACTACCGAATCCACTTTCGCATCGCGCTACGCAGGCCGGAGCAGGTCGACGAGGTGGTCGGGCGGCTGCGCGTGCACTTCACGGACGAGGGCGTCCTCTTGGCGAGAGCGATCGAGGATCGCCTGTACGACGACACCTGGAACTCGGAGGGGTACGACCTCGTCCCTCGGCTACGGGAGCTCGACCTCCCGACGCTCGTCCTCCACGGGGAGGACGACTTCGTCCCGGTCGCGCTCACGGCCCGCATCGCGCAGGCGATGCCGAACGGGCGCCTGGTCGTGCTCCCGGACTGCGGGCACTTCGCCTACCTCGAGGCGCCGGACGCCGTCCACGAGCACGTGACGGCGCTGCTCGAGACCCGCTAGGCGGCCGCGCCGATCCGATCGGCGAGCTCGCGCGAGATCGCGTGCGCGCCGCTGCGCGTGCGGATCGTGACCGGCCCGGCGAAGGGCGCCTGCGCCACGACCTCGACGCGCGACCCGGGGACGAGCCCGAGCTCGTCGAGGTAGCGGAGGAGGTCGGGATCGCCGTCGGGGACGCGCGAGACCGCGCCGCGTTCGCCGGGCTCGAGGTCCGCGAGGGTCCGCCCGCCGCCGGCGACGAGCCGGAGCTCGCGGTCCGGGATCGGATCCCCGTGCGGGTCGTGTGTCGGGAACCCGAGCTCGGCGTCGATCTTCGCCTCGAGCTCCTCCGACAGCGCATGCTCGAGGCGGTCCGCCTCCGCGTGCACCTCGTCCAGAGAGAGCCCGAGCCGGTCGGCGAGGTAGCGCTCCAGCAGGCGGTGATGGCGAAGCATCTCGAGCGCCCGCTGTCGTCCCTCGTCGGTCAGGACGACCCCGCGGTACGGCGCGCGCTCGACGAGCCCGAGCTCCGCGAGACGCTTCGCCATCGCGGTCGCAGACGGTGCGCTCACGCCCATCCGGGCTGCGAGCGCGGAGGTGGTCGCGCGCTCGCCCGCGGCCTCGAGCGCGTAGATCGCCTTCAGGTAGTCCTGGGAGGCGGGGGTCAGATCCGGTGTTGCGGGCATCTCACTTTGAGACTACAGTATGAATCGGATTTAGTCATGGCTAAAAACCCGTCACGTCTCACCCGACGCCGGCTCCTCGCCGCAGCCGCGCCGCTCGCCGCGGCGCCGCTCGTCGGCAAGCTCGCGCTCGACGGGTCGGCCGAGGCAGGGAGGGCAGGCGCGCACGACCACTCCGCGCACGACCACTCGTCGCATGCGACGCGCACGCCAGCGAGCCATCTTCCGGGCACGACGGGGCATGCGGCGATGATCGGCGAGGAGGCACCGGCCGTCGGCGGGCCGAACGACCTCGACGCGCTCCTCTACCCGCCCCGACCGCTCCCCGCGCAGCGAGGGCGTGTCCGCGAGTACAGCCTCACCGCGGTCGACACGGACGTCGAGATCGCGCCCGGCATCTTCTTCCCCGCCTGGACGTACAACGGGACGATCCCGGGGCCGGTGATCCGCGCGACCGAGGGCGACACCTTGCGCGTCCGCTTCCTGAACCGCGGCTCCCACCCGCACACGATCCACTTCCACGGGATCCACCCCGCGAACATGGACGGCGTGTTCGAGGTCGTCGAGACGGGCGGCGAGCTCACGTACGAGTTCGAGGCGCGGCCCGCCGGCTTCCACCTCTACCACTGCCACGCCACCCCGCTCAAGAAGCACATCCACAAGGGGCTCTACGGCGCCTTCATCGTCGATCCGGCCGAGCCTCGCCCGCCCGCTCGCGAGCTCGTGATGGTCATGAACGGCTACGACACCGACGCGGACGGCGAGAACAACTTCTACACGGTCAACGGACGCTCGTTCTACTACGCGCGCTACCCGATCCGCGTGCGCCGCTCGGAGCTCGTCCGCATCTACCTCGCGAACCTGACCGAGTTCGACCTGATCAACTCGTTCCACCTCCACGGGGACTTCTTCCGCTACCAGCCGACCGGCACCGGCGACAACTGGGAATACACCGACACGGTGATGCAGTGCCAGGGCCAGCGGGGCGTGCTCGAGATCCAGTTCGCGAACACCGGGCGCTTCATGTTCCACGCGCACCAGTCGGAGTTCGCGGAGCTCGGGTGGATGGGCTTCTTCGAGGTCGTCGACTAGATGGGCGAGGGGAAGGCCCCAGACACAGCGGCCGCGAAGCGGACGCCTTCAGGGACTTTCGCGCGACCGGAGTCCGCGTTAGCGGACTCCGGTCCTGCGCAAGGTCGTGCCTGGCGCCTGTGGGCGGTCGTCCCCGTCCTGGCCCTCGCCCTCGCCGTCGGCGCCGTCGTCACGAGCGGCTCCTCGCTCGTCGACCTCGTGGGCACGAACCCGCCGCCCGCTGACGAGTTCGACATCCGCCGCGTCGAGTTCTCCCCGGGCGAGATCCGGATCACGGTCCGGAACCCGCAGCCGGACGACCTGACGATCGCGAACGTCAACGTCGACGACGCGATCGTGCCGTACACGGTCGACGGGCCGACGACCCTCGGCCGGCTCCGCTCGAGCACCATCGTCGTCCCCTACGAGTGGGTCGAGGACGACCCGATCACCGTCGGGGTGACGAGCTCGACGGGCATCCAGACCGTGAAGGAGATCCCGGCGGCGATCGAGACACCGACCCCGTCGGCGCAGGGCTTCCTGGGCTATGCGCTGATCGGCGCGCTCGTCGGGATCCTGCCCATCGCGCTCGGACTGCTCTGGCTTCCCGCGCTCCGGCAGGCGAGCGCCGCCTGGCTCTCCGCCTTCATGGCGCTGACGGCGGGGCTGCTCACCTTCCTCGGCATGGAGGCGCTCACGGAGGCGTTCGAGCTGCAGGCAGCGCTGCCCTCGGCTCTCGGAGGCAGTGGGCTCGTGCTGCTCGGCGTCTCGCTCAGCTTTCTCGGCATGACCGCGCTCGCGGGGCGGCTGAGCGGGGGCGGCACGGCAACGGGCCTCGCGCTCGCGCTCCTCGTCGCCATCGGCATCGGGGTCCACAACCTCGGCGAGGGGCTCGCGATCGGCGCCTCCTTCGCCGTCGGCGAGCTCCAGCTCGGGACGTTCCTGATCGTCGGCTTCATGATCCACAACGTGACCGAGGGGCTCGGCATCGCGGCCCCCGTCGCGAAGGTCCGCGTGACCGTTCTCGTGCTCGCGGGGCTGGCGCTCGTCGCCGGAGCGCCGGCGATCCTCGGCGCCTGGATCGGCGGCTACACGTCGAGCGACGTCCTCGGCGCCCTCTTCTTCGCGATCGCAGCCGGCGCCGCCTTCCAGGTCGTCGTCGAGGTCGGTCGGTACGTCGCCCGCACGGCGCCCGGCGGCCTGACGTCCGGGTACGCGATCGGCGGCTTCCTCGCAGGCGTCGCCGCGATGTACGTCACCGGCATCGTCGTCGGCTGAGGCACCCCGCAATCGCCGCTTAACGGCCGCTAACCTGCGGTTCACCCGCCGGCGTCTATAACCGGTGCGGCATGTCGTCCACCCTGCGCTCCGCACGCCCCTACGCCGCACTCGTCGCCGCCGCCGCCCTCGGCGGCGGTGTCGCGGTCGGCGCCGTCGCGCTGCTCGGAGGGCTGGAGGGCGACACCACGGTCGTGACAGAGACGACCGAGTCGCCGTCGGCGCAGTCCGCTCCCGCCGCGGGTCGTGCGATGAGCGTGAACGAGATCTACGAGCACGCTGCCCCGGGCGTCGTCCAGATCACGGCGATGAGCGGGTCCGGCGTCTCGCTTCCCGCGGGTCGGGCCCTCGGCTCGGGCTTCGTCGTGGACAAGGCCGGGCACATCGTCACGAACTACCACGTCATCGAGGGAGGCTCGAACGAGATCCGCGTGAGCTTCTCGAACCGTGACACGGTCGATGCGGAGCTCGTCGGCTCGGATCCGTCGACCGACCTCGCCGTCGTGCGGGTCGACACGAGCGCCACCGCCCTCACCCCCCTCTCGCTCGGAAACTCGGACTCCGTCCAAGTCGGCGATCCGGTCGTCGCGATCGGCAACCCGTTCGGCCTCGACCGGACCGCCACGGCCGGGATCGTCAGTGCCCTGCAGCGTCTGATCACGGCTCCGAACCAGTTCACGATCGACCACGTCATCCAGACGGACGCGCCGATCAACCACGGCAACTCGGGCGGTCCGCTCCTCGACGACAAGGGCCAGGTCATCGGCGTGAACACGCAGATCGAGACCGGCGGCTTGACCTCGTCGGGGAACGTCGGCATCGGCTTCGCGGTCCCGTCGAACACGGTCAAGGACGTCGTCGCCCAGATCCTCCGCAAGGGGCACGTCGACCACGCCTACCTCGGCATCAGCGGCCAGCCGGTGACGACCGACGTGGCCGAGACCTACAACCTCCCCACCCGGCAGGGGGTCCTCGTCGCGTCCGTGACATCCGGAAGCGGCGCGGCCGATGCAGGGCTGCGGGCCGGCGACACCGAGGTCGTCGTCGCCGGCGAGACGTACGTCCTCGGTGGAGACATCATCGTCGCGATCGACGGCACGTCGATCTCGTCGGTCGAAGAATTGCGCGACGCGGTCGCCGCTCACGAGCCAGGCCAGAAGGTCCGGCTCACGGTGTTCCGCGGCGCGAAGAAGAAGAGCGTGACCATCACGCTCGGCCGGCGACCCTCTTCCCCCCAGGGTTAGCCGCAAACGGTCGGGCGCCGGGGGGTTCGCCCCCGGGCGCCCGACTTCACTCCGGCAAGGGGTCCGCCTGCCTGCCCGGGCCCCTGCCGACCTTCTTGCCGAGCTCGCCGTTCGCGGCGAGCTCGGCGTCCGTCAGGCGATAGCCGCGCTCGATCAGGCCTCGCTTCGTCTCCTCGGGCCAGGGCTCGCCCTTGAACGTGGGGTCGAGCCCGTCGTCGCCCGGGGTGCCACGGACGATGAGCGTCGGCACGTGCCGGTCGTGGCGGAACGGGAATCGTGCCGAGGCGAAGATCGATTCGAGCTCCGCGTGGAGCCGCCGTCGGCGCCAGGGAGGGGCCGAGGCGAGCGCCGCGTCCTCGACGCTCGCCCGGAGCTCGTGGAGCGCCGCGACCGACGCCTCGCGGTCGGCCGCGAGCCGCTCCTCGAGCACGGTGTTCCGCGCGATCGCGACGCGCATCAGGCGGACGATCAGCTCCGCGTAGTGCGCTGGCTCGCCGCGCTCGGCCCGCTCCTCCGCGAGGCGGATCTCGGCGAGCAGCGCCCGGACGGGAGGAACGGCGCGGAACCGCTCGAGCCGCTCGCGCAATCGCTCGAGGAACGCGAGGTCGGTCGGGCGATAGCTCGCGATGTAGCGGAAGGCCGCGATCGCATCGACGTGCGGGTTGCGGTAGGCGTGGTCGAGTGGGAAGTTGCGCACCCAGCCCCCGTCCGTCGCGATGACGCCGTCGACGGCGACGGGGAGTACGAGCGCGCTGATCGCTGCCGACGCAAGGATCGCGCGTCCCATCGTCTCGGGAGGGGTCGAGTGGGACGCGTACACGAGCTCGTAGTGGCGCGTCTCGCCCTCGTACGGGTGGTTCGTCAGGTCGGTCGCGAACACGACGAGCTCGATGTCCGCCCGCGCGAGCGCCGCCCCGAGCTCGCGCTCGTCGCCGAGCCTGCTCGCGATGGTCTCCGGGAGCGTGTAGTCGTGCAGGCCGCCCGGGAGCTGCCAGACGCGCCGAGGCCGGAACACCTCCTCGGGCTGGAGCGCGAGCAGGAACTCCTCGAGCTCGTCGAGTCGGTCGAGCGCCGCCATCATGCCCGACAGCGCCCCCGCGGACGTCCCGTAGATCCAGCCGACGCGCGGCCAGAGCTTCGTCTCCTGCAACCGCTTCAGGAAGCCGAGCTCGAGCAGCACGCCGTTGATGCCTCCCCCGGAGAGGACGACGGCGAAGTCGCGGGAGCCCGTCTGGGACACGTGGCTATTGTGCCCCCATGGAGCCAGACCTCCGGCGCGGCACGGTCGTCCTCTCCGACGAGGCACTGAAGACCGACGAGGAGCTCTGGCTCGAGGACGGAGGCGGCGACCACTCCGGCTGGCACTGCGTCCGCACCGACCCGTTCCCGTGCCCGGCGACGGGGTGCACCTTCGTCGCCGACTTCATGACCGCCGCGCACCTCGTGCTCGTGTGGGAGGAGCGCGACGACCCCAACCTCCTGTGGCACGCGCAGCGCGCGAAGGAGGTCGGGAGGAATCCGCGGATCGTCGCCTACGAGGCCGGGTTCGGGCCGAGCGCCTCGTACTACGCGTGGGAGGCTGCCGGCCGTCCCGTGCACGCGGTCAAGGGGAAGGCGCTACCACCAAGACGCTGACGCTGGTCTTGCCGAGACCGACGAGCGTCGTCCGGCGGGGTACGCCTCGAGCGGAGTGCGACCGCGGCTCGGTCCGGCGCGGCGGTAGCATCGTCCACGTGACCGTCGTGACCGAGACGCTCCGCGTGAGCGGCGTGCGCTGCGAGCGCTGCGTCGGCAGGCTCGCCGTCGCGTTGCGGGGCCACGACGGGCTCGAGGCTGCGAATGCGAATCTGCTCGGAGAGGTGACGCTCGCGTGGGACGACGACCGGACGTCGAGGGACGAGATCGTGTCCGTGCTCGCCACAGCCGGCTTCCACGAGGCGGCAGACGAGCGGGAATAGCGCCCGTCGAAGCCTCGTTGCAGTCTCCTGTAGGGCAACGGTACGGTAGACCGGTGAGCGAGCCCGAGCCGGCCACCGAGGCGCGCCGCATCGCGACGGAAGCTCGCGATCGCGCCCGGTTCGAGGAGGAGGCGCTCGCACTCGCCGATCAGGTCTACCGCGTCTCGAGACGACTCGTCGGCTCGCGTGAGGAGGCAGAGGACCTGGTGCAAGAGACGTACGCGAGGGCTTTCCGGAGCTGGCGCTCCTACTCCCAGGGCACCAACATGCGTGCCTGGCTCCTGCGCATCCTCACGAACCTCAACGTCGACCGTGGCCGCCGCGTCCAGCGCACGCCGCAGATGCAGGCGCTCGAGGAGACCGACTACTACCTCGCGAACAAGGTGGCCTCGGCGGCGGGCGAGGACGCGCTCGAGCAGGACGTCGTCGTCGAGCGCCTGTCGCAAGATTCCGTCGTGAACGCGCTGTCCGAGATCCAGCCCCAGTTCCGCGAGGTCGTCGTGCTCGTCGACATCGGCGACTTCACCTACGCGGACGCCGCCCAGATCCTCGACATCCCGATCGGGACGGTGATGTCCCGCCTCCACCGGGGCCGCCGGGCGCTGAAGCAGAAGCTCGCCGAGGAAGCGATCACGTGAGCACCACTCGCCTGCGGCTCGTGGTCGCGGGGGAAACCCTGTTTCCCCCGCGTACCCCCTTCTCTCGGAGCACGCGGGGAACCTCCCGGTTCCCCACACCCCTCCACGCTCATAGTGCAACCAGAGTTGCCCGATGAGCGGTGACCCCTGCGCCCGCTGCGAGGAGCTCCTCCAGGACTTCCTCGACCGTACGCTCACCAACGAGGAGTGGCGGGAGGCGGAGGACCACCTCGGGGGCTGCGACTACTGCCGGCGGCGGTACCACTTCGAGGAGACGCTCCGCCGATACGTGAAGACGACTGCGGCCGAGCGGATGCCTCCGGGCCTGATGGCGAAGCTCGAGGAGCTCCGCGGCCTCGACGCCACCGCCTAGCCTCAGGCCGACGCGAGGTCCTCGGGGCGGTCGACGTCGCCGGGGGCTCCGAGGTCGTCGCACGGGACGAGTCGCACCGGCCGCTCGTGCAGGCCACCGTCCGGGAGGTCGCCCCAGTCGGCGCGGCCGAGGACGAGCGGATGGCCCCGGCCGCCGGCGTACGAGGCCGCGACGATCCCGCCACGCGACCGCCATTCGTCGACCACCCGACCGACGGCAGCGGGCGAGAGGTCGGGGCCGTCCGCGAGCACGACGATTGCCGCCTCGACCTCGGGGCCGAGCGCGGCGAGGCCGCAGCGGAGCGAGGCGCCGGGACCGCGAGCCCAGTCGGGGCAGCCGACGACGCGGACGCCGTCCGGAGCGTCGAGCGCGTACGCGCCCGCGACGACGACGACCTCGTCGACGGGGGAGGCCGCGAGCCGGTCGAGCACGCTCGGCAGCAGCAGCCGTTGCTTGGGAGCGCCGAACCTCGTCGCCTCCCCCGCCGCGAGCACGACCGCGGCGACGGACATCAGCTCTCGGAGACGGTGACCGTGCGGACGACGACGGGCTGCGTCGGCATCTCCTCCGCGTTGCCGAGCTCGCCGATCCGCTCGACGACGTCCATTCCTTCCGCCACCCTGCCGACGATCGCGTACTCGGCCGGGAGGTTGACGCCGTCGGCGGTCACGACGAAGAACTGGCTACCTGCCGTCCCCGCCGGCTCGAGGCCGGACTTCGCCATCGCGACCGTGCCCTTCGTGTACCGCGCCGCCCCGGGTGGGACGTCGAGCGTCGCGTACCCGGGCCCGCCCGTTCCCGTTTGCGTCGGGTCGCCGCCCTGGATGACGAAGCCGAGGACGATCCGGTGGAAGACCGTGTCGTCGAAATAGCCCTCGCGAGCCAGGTAGACGAGCGAGTTCGTCGCCTCCGGCGCGAGCGACGGGTCGAGCTCGACGGTGAAGTCGCCGCACGAGGTCTCGAACGTGAGCGACCACGTCTTGCCGGGGTCGAGCGTGCCCGTCGGCGCGGTGAGCTGCGGCGCGTCGCGCGGCGCCGGCGCCTCGACGGACTCGCATCCGGCTGCCGCCGACGTCGTGGTCTCGCCGTCGTCGCCGTCGTCCCCGCCGCACCCTGCGAGCAGCAGTGCGAGCGAGACGACGAGGAGCCCGGCGCGCATCGCGTGCGATCCTAGCGGGGCGCCATGGCCCGAACGCGCTGCGACTGGACGACCGGCGAAGACGCCGCGATGCTCGCCCACCACGACGAGGAGTGGGGCGTCCCCTCGCACGACGACCGCCACCTGTTCGAGCTTCTGACCCTCGAGGCCGCGCAGGCGGGGCTCTCGTGGGCGACGATCCTCCGCAAGCGGGAGGGCTACCGGCGGGCGTTCGCCGGCTTCGACCCCGAGCTGGTGGCGCGCTTCACGCCGAACGACGTCGAGCGGCTGCTGGCCGACCCGGGGATCGTCCGCAACCGGCTGAAGGTCGAGTCGACCGTCGTCAACGCCGGCCGCGTGCTCGAGGTCCAGGACGAGCTCGGGAGCCTCGATGCGTACCTGTGGAGCTTCGTCGGGGGTGAGCCGCTTGTCGGCCGCTGGCGCTCCGTGTCCGAGATCCCGGCCGAGACCGAGCTCTCGCGGGCGCTCTCGAAGGACCTGAAGAAGCGCGGCTTCCGCTTCATCGGGCCGACCGTCTGCTACGCGTTCATGCAGACCGTCGGGCTCGTGAACGACCACACGGTCGACTGCTATCGCTTCCGGGAGCTCACCGGATGAGGTCGCCGATCCGGTACGCACGGAGCGGGGACGTCAACGTCGCCTACCAGGTGACCGGCGACGGTCCCTTCGACCTCGTCCTCGTCCCGGCTTCTTCTCCCATCTCGAGATCGACTGGGAGCTCCCGGCGTGCGGCGCATCCTCGAGCGCCTCGGGTCGTTCGCCGGCTCATCCGCCTGGACAAGCGCGGCACGGGCCTCTCCGACCGGGGCGTCGGCTTTCCCGGACTTCGAGACGCGAATGGACGACGTCCGTGCAGTCATGGATGCCGTGGGGAGCGAGTCCGCCGCGCTCTTCGGCTACTCGGAGGGCGGGCCGATGTCCGTCCTCTTCGCCGCCACGTACCCCGAGCGGACCCGTGCGCTCGTCCTCTACGGGACGTACGCGAAGCGCTGCGACCCCGACGACGACTACCCCTGGGCGCCCAGCTGGGACGAGCGAGTCCGCGAGGCGGCCGACCTCGAAGAGACGTGGGGGGAGAACGTCGACCTCTCGGGTATGTGGCCGAACGCGAACGCGGCCGACGGCCGCCTGGTTCCAGCGTCGCGGCAGAGCGAGCCTGAGCCCCTCGGGCGCGCGGGATCTCATCCTCATGAACTCGAAGGCCGACGTCCGCGACGTGCTCCCCAGCGTGCAGTGCCCGACGCTCGTCCTCCATCGCGCGGGAGACCTGGACGCCAGCGTCGAGGAAGGGCGCTACATCGCAGCCCGCATTCCGGGCGCCCGCTTCGTCGAGCTCGCGGGCGACAACCACGTGCCGCTCTTCGACCCGGATCAGATACTCGACGAGGCCGAGGAGTTCCTGACGGGCGTGCGGCCCGCGCCCTCGCTCGGACCGCGTGCTCGCCACGGTGCTGTTCACCGACCTCGTCGGGTCGACGGAGCGGGCCGGCGCCCTCGGCGACGAGGCGTGGGGAGCGCTTCTCCGGGCCCACAACGACGCGGTCCGGGCCGAGCTCGCCCGCTTCTCCGGCGAGGAGATCGACACGGCGGGGGACGGGTTCTTCGCCCTCTTCGACGGGCCGGCGCGGGCGATCCGCTGCGCGCTCGGGATTCGCCAGGCGCTACAGCGCGCTCGATCTCGAAGTGCGGGCCGGCGTCCACACGGGCGAGGTCGAGCGTCACGGAGGTGACAAGCCTCGGGGCATCGCCGTGCACGTCGGTGCACGCGTCGATGTCTCTTGCGGACGCCGGCGAGGTGCTCGTGAGCTCGACCACGCGCGACCTCGTGGCCGGTTCGGGGCTCGAGTTCGACGATCGCGGCGAGCACGAGCTGAAGGGCGTCGAGGGGCCGCGGCGGCTGTTCGCGGCCCGCTGACGCGGCGCCCGTCAGGGCGTGAGGGCGAAGCGAACGAGCCGTCGCTGGACGTCCGCCGTTTCGAGCGTGACATCGACCCGCTCGCCCAACGGCAGGTCGTCGCCCGTGCAGCGAGCGGTGACCGCGGGCTCCTTCAGCTGCACGGTCCCGCCGCCGTCATGCTCGTCGACGTCGACGACGACCGCCTGGAACCTCTCGCCTACGCTGGGCTCGAGCACGGCGGCTTCGACCGTGGACACGATCCCCGACTCGTACTGCTGGGCGCGCCTGTTCGAGACGTCCATCGTCTCGGGCAGCGCCGGCAGCGCGGAGCGTGCCCACCCCGGAATGTCCGCCGTTCCCGATATGGCGAGGCATACCTCGCCGACGTAGCGGTCGACGAGGCGGCGCAGAGGTGCCGTCGTGTGCGCATAGGTGGACGCGACGCCGGCGTGAACAGCCTCGCCGGGCGACTGGCCTTCGAACGCGATGTATCCCGATCCCCGCAGGACGACGGTCGACTCGGACACGAACGCCGCGTGCACCGCGACGCGCGGGTCCAGCTGACGGATCAGCTCGGCGTGGGTCACGTCTTCGGGCCAGGGGATCTCGAGCGCCTTGGCGGTTCGCCGGAGACGCGCGAGCGCTCCGCGATCGGCCTGCGGCAGCGTGCGGAGCACCCCGACTCCCGCGTTCAGCATGAGCTCGGCCGCTCCCATTCCGGTCATCAGCGAGATCTGGGCGTTCCAGCCCTCGATCGGAAGGGGAGCCCGATAGCGGAGCGCGTAGCCGCTCCCGTCCCGGTAGACCTCCTGCTCGGGGATCGGCAGCGTGATTCCTCCGCGGCGTGCTTCGCGCTCCTGGCGCAGCGTTCCGACCTCGGACAGGAGTTGCAGCGAGTCCTCGGCCGTGCCGGCGTCCAGGGCCTGCTGGGCGCCGGTGTAGTCCAGCTTCGCCCGGCTGCGCACGAGCGCTCGGCTCACGGAGACTTCGATGCCCTCCCCGGTCTCGTCGACCTCCATGTCCCAGACGAGAGCAGGGCGGGTCTGGCTCGGGAGCAGGCTGCCGGCGCCCTCGGAGAGCTGTGGCGGATACAGGGGTGCCTTGTGGTCCGGGGCGTACAGGGTCTGTCCCCGCGCGTGGGCCTCCTCGTCCATCGGTCCTCCGGGCATGACGAACGCGGCGACGTCGGCGATCGCGTAGCGGACGCGATAGCCCTTCCCGCGGCGCTCGAGGTGGAGAGCCTGGTCGAGATCCCTCGATTCGGGCGGGTCGATCGTGACGAAGGGGATCTCGGTGAGATCGACTTCGGGGAGACGTGGAGAACGAGCGGCCGCCTCGGCGTCGGCCAGGACGTGGCCAGGGAACTCCATCGGCACCTTCAGGCTCCCGCGGAGCTCGGCGAAGGCGCCGGCGATCCTGGCATCGTCGGGCTTGACGAGACGGACACGGCGCCGCGGCATCGCCGCAGCTACGCCCGCGTCGTCAGCGAGACCATGTCGGCGAGGTTGACGAGCTGGATCGCCGATCGGAAGGCGGCGACGCGCTCGTCGTCCGAGACGAGCTCCGCCCCGTCGCGCCACAGCTCCTGCGCCGTGACGAGGAGCTCCTGGATCCGCTCCGCCTCCTCGTGGTGCCCGTTGCCGCGCTCGCGGGAGGCGTTCACGGCGAGGCCGATCGCGCCGACGGCGTCCCGCTGCCGGAGCCATAGGAGCGGCACCGCCATCGAGATGTACTGGTGGATGCGGGCGAACGTGAGCGGCTGGACGAGCGAGGTTGCACCCTTCGGGGTCGAAAGCGGCGCGAGCTCCTCGCCCTCGGCGATCCGGCGGGCGTTGCCGCCCAGCATGAGCCGCAGCTGCTTGTCGTCGAAGCCGGCGAGCTTGGCCGTCCGCACCGCGACGAGCAGCGAGTTCGGCTGCCTGCCGTACGGGTAGTCGGAGGCGTAGACGACCTGCTCCGGCGCGACCTGTCGGTAGAGGTCGAGCAGGTCGACGGCGCTCCAGACCGAGGTGTCGAAGAACACGCCGGGGATCCCCCCGAGCCGCCCCGCCAGCCCCGCCATGTCGGCGATACCCGCGTGGGCGACGATCAGGTGCACGCCCTCGTTGCGGTTGACGAGCGCCTCGAGGTGCTCCGCGATGGGAGGGAGCCCACGCCCGCCGTGGATGAGGATGGGGACGGAGCGCTCGACCGCGAGCGCGAAGATCGGGCCGAGTCGCTCGTCGTCGAGGGCGAAGGCCTGCGCACGGGGGTGGAGCTTGATGCCCCTCGCGCCGAGGTCGAGCGCCCGTCTCGCCTCGTCGAGCGGCCGCTCGGTGAGGTCGAGCCGGACGAACGGGACGAGCCGTCCGCCCGAGCGCTCGGCGTGCGCGAGCGTGCGGTCGTTCGGGACGCAGAACGCCGGCTCGCGGTCGTGCTCGTCCATGCAGAAGACGAACGCGCCCTCGAAGCCGTAGGCGTCGAGCACCCGCATGAGCTCGTCGTGGTCTCCGACCATTCCGTCGATGTCGTGGCCGAGGTGCGTGTGCGCGTCGATCAGGCGGACGTTCTCGGGCAGCTCGACGGCGAGCTCGGCGTCCCACGCGCCGACGATGCTTCGCGCGCGCTCGAAGGGCGTCACGAGGCATCACCTCCCGCCGCGCCGTTCGCCTCGAGCGCGGCCCAGACCCGGGGCGGCGTCATCGGCAGCTCGCGGAGCCGGACCCCTGCCGCGGCGGCGACCGCGTTGGCGATCGCGGCGGCGGCGGGGACGACCGGGGCCTCGCCGATGCCCTTCGCCCCGAACGGGCCGTCCGGTGCCGGCACCTCGACGATCAGCGTGTCGATCTCCGGCACGCGCTCGGCGACCGGGATCGCGTAGTCGAGGAACGAGCCGGTCTCGAGCTGCCCGTCGTCGTCGTGCGTCAGCTCCTCGAAGAGGGCCCAGCCGATGCCCTGGGTCGTGCCTCCCCGCATCTGCCCTTCGACGAGGGCGGGGTTCAGGGCGCGGCCGACGTCCTGCGCGATCGCGACGCGGAGCAGCTCCACCTCACCCGTGTCGCGGTCGACCAGCACGTGGGCGAGGTGGGCGCTGACCGAAGGTGCGCCGCGAACCTGCGCCGAGCCCCCGTGCCCCTCGATCGGCTCGTAGCGGCCGCCGAAGCGGAGCGCCTTGCTCGCGATCTCCTCGACGGTGATCGAGCGGTCCGGTGCGCCGACCGCACGCACGACACCGTCGACGACCTCGAGGTCGCCCGGGGCGATCTCGAGCTCCTCCGACGCCGCCGCCAGGAGCTTCTCGCGCGCCGCGCCCGCGGCGCGCAGGACTGCGGCGCCGACGGTGTACGTGACCTTGGAGCCCCCGCTCGCGCCGGCGTACGGGCCGCTGGCCGTGTCGGCGGAGACGACGCGTACCTTCTCGGGCTGGAGCCCGAAGGCGGCCGCGGCGATCGCTGCGAAGCCGGTGGAGACGCCGCTCATGTCGACCGCGGAGGTGACGACGGTCATCGTCCCGTCCTTGTCCACGCGGCAGACGGCGGCGGCAGGCTCGGTCCCGCCGGGCCAGTAGCCCGCGGCGACGCCGACTCCCTCGCCCTCCGGAAGCGAGCCGCGTTCCTGCCAGAGCGGATGCTCCCGCACCCGCTCGAGCACCTCGACCGCGCCGATGACGGGGAAGGGGCTGCCGCTCACGCCGACGTCGCCCTGGACGACGGCGTTCTGGAGGCGCAGATCCAGCGGGTCGACCCCCAGTTCGGCTGCCAGCTCGTCGAGGAGCGACTCGATGGCGAAGGCTGCCGTCGGGGCCCCGGGGCCCCGGTAGGCGCCAAACGTGAACCGGTTCGTCTGGACGCCGTAGCCGCGGAGGTCGTGAGCCTCCCACCGGTAGGGGCCTGCGACGAGGAGCGAGGTGATGCCCTCGACGCCCCAGCCGGCGTTCGAGCCGCGGTCGACGACCATGCGGGCCTCGATGCCGGTCAGCGTTCCGTCCTTTCGCCCCCCGATTCGGAGACGCGTGACCTGCGCCGAAGCCGGGTTCGTCGCCTGGAAGTCCTCCGCGCGGGTGAGCACGAGGCGCACCGGCCGGCGGACGACGAGGGCGGCGCCCGCGGCGAGCGGCTCGACGAGCGCGAACTTGCCCCCGAAGGCGCCGCCGAGCGGCTCCGCGACGACCCGGATCCGGTCGAGCGGGAGGTCGAACGCTCGCGCGAGCTCGCTTCTCGTGACGAACGAGCCCTGCGTGCTCGTCGACACGACGAGGCTCCCGCCGGGCTCGAGCCAGGCCGTGCACACCTGCGGCTCGAGGTACGCCTGGTAGACCCACGGCGTCCGGAACGTGGCGGACACGACCGCGTCGCTCGCCTCGAGCGCCGCTGCGACGTCGCCCGCGCTGCGGTTGACCAGGCCGACGACGTTCGCCGAGTGCTGCTCGTCCTCTTCGGCCGCCTCACCCTCGTCGACCCCTGCGTGGATCGACTCGAGGTCTCCGCCCTCTCCGGCGTCCTGGACGCGGCGCGCGAGCGCCGCGCCCGGCTGCATCGCCTGCTCGACGTCGAGGACCGCCTCGAGCGTCTCGTACTCGACGACGACGGCCTCGGCGCCGTCTTCGGCCGCCGCCTCGCTCTCCGCCACGACGATCGCGACGGGCTGCCCCGAGAAGACGACCTCCTCCCGCGCGAGCGGCTCGGCGGTGCGGTCGCTGTCGGTGCTCGCGAGCGGGAGGTCGCCGGCGGCGAGCACCGCCACGACCCCAGGCACGGCGAGCGCGGCTTCGCGGTCGATCCCGCGGATCAGCGCGTGGGGCTCGGTCGCGAGAACGAGCCGTGCGTGGAGCAGGCCGTGCACGTAGCCGTCGGCCGCGAAGCGGGTCGCTCCGGTCACCTTGTCGGGCGCGTCGACGCGCGGACGCGCCACGCCGATCACGTCGGTCATGAGTCCTCCTTCGCTCGCGCGGTCGCGGCCGCGAGCGCGCGCTCGACGACGACTCCCGCCAGATGCCGTCGGTACTCCGCGGGCGCGAAGCGGTCGCCGAACACCTCCGCTCGGGCGATCGCCTCCTCGGGGTCGCCGTCGAGCAGGAACGGCGTCGCGCCGATGCCGGTCAGGGCCACAGCGCTCGAGCCGTCCGGCCGCACGAGCGCCGCCGCGCCGGCGAGCGCGAAGCCCGAGGCCGGGTGCTCGACGGACGCGTACGCGGAGCCGGAGCCCGCGGGCGGCAGCGGGACCGCGACCTCGATCAGGAGCTCGCCGTCGGCGATCGCCGTCGTGAAGGGGCCGAGGAAGAGCTCCCGCGTCTCGATCGTGCGCTCCCCGCCGGTCGAACGGACCAAGGCCCGCGCGCCGAGTGCGAGCAGGACGGCGGGCATGTCCGAGGCGGGATCGGCGTGCGCGAGGCTCCCGCCGATCGTGCCCCGGTTCCGGACCTGCAGGTCCCCGATCCCGGCTGCGCACTCCGCGACCGCGGCGAGCGCGGGACGACGGAGCTCCGGTGCCGTGGCCAGGTCCGACCACGTCGTGAGCGCGCCGATACGCAGCTCGCCGTCCGCGATGTCGAGCCCGGCGAGCTCGAGCCGGCCGATGTCGACGACGAGCTCCGGCCGCGCGAGCCGAAGCTTCATCACCGAGACGAGGGACTGCCCGCCGGCGAGCGCCTTCGCGTCCGGCTCGGCCAGAGCGGCGAGCGCCTCCTCGACCGAACCGGCGCGGACGTAGCGGACGGGCGCCGGGATCACGTTGCCCCTCCGGCCGCACGGATCGCCTCCACGATCGGCTGGTACCCGGTGCAGCGGCAGAGGTTTCCGCGCAGCGCGCGCCGGATCGTCTCGTCGCTCGGGTCGGGGTCCCGCGAGAGCAGGTCGGCGGCGGTGAGGATCATCCCCGGCGTGCAGAACCCGCACTGCAGGCCGTGGTGCTCGACGAACGCGCGCTGGATCGGATGGAGCTCGCCGTCCGGCGCCAGCCCCTCGATCGTCGTCACCTCGGCTCCGTCGGCCTGGAGGGCGAGCACCGTGCAGCTCTTCACCGCGGCGCCGTCGAGCAGCACCGTGCACGCGCCGCACTGGCTCGTGTCGCAGCCGACGTGCGTCCCGGTGAGCTCGAGCGAGTCCCGGAGCGCGTGGACGAGGAGCGTCCGCGCCTCGACCTCGAGCGACCGCCGCACGCCGTTGACGACGAGCGAGAGCTCGTCAGGCACCGGCAGGGAGTGCTGCCAGCTTGTCGCGCAGGTACCCGAGGTACGGCTGCGGGTCGATCGTCGGCGAGCCCGTGAGCCGCTCGATCGTCTCCTTGGGCGTGAGCTTGCGGCCCAGCGAGTAGAGGTTGTCACGCAGCCAGGCGGAGAGCTCGCCGAGCTCGCCGGCCTCGAGCTGCGCGTCGAGGTCCGGGATCGCGTCGCGGACGACCGACCAGATCAGCAGCGAGATCACGTTGCCGAGCGCGTAGGTGGGGAAGTACCCGATCCCGCCCGACGACCAGTGCACGTCCTGGAGGACGCCGTTCGCGTCGTTCGGCACGTCGACGCCCAGCAGCTCGCGCATCCCCTCGTTCCACGCTTCGGGCACGTCCTTCGGCGCCAGCCTCCCCTCGATCAGCTGCCGCTCGAGGCCGAACCGGAGGATGATGTGGAGGCTGTACGTCGTCTCGTCGGCGTCGACACGGATCAGACCGGGCTCGGCACGGTTGATCGCCGCGACGAAGTCGTCCAGGTCGACGCTCCCGAGCTGGTCGGGGAACGTCGCCTGCAGCGGCTCGTACCAGTGCGTCCAGAAGGGGCGGCTGCGCCCGACGAGGTTCTCCCAGGTCCGGCTCTGGGACTCGTTCAGCCCCAGGGAGGGAGCGCTCGCGAGCGGCGTCCGCTCGAGCCTCTTCGAGATCCCGTGCGCGTACAGGCCGTGCCCGGCCTCGTGCAGCGTCGACCAGAGCGAGTGCAGCCCGGTCTCGTCGTAACGGGTCGTGAGGCGCACGTCGCGCGTCGAGAACGAGATGCAGAACGGATGCGCGGTGGGGTCGATCCGCCACGCGCCCTCGGTGAAGCCGACGGTCTCTGCGACCCGCTGGCCGAAGTCGCGCTGGAGGTCGACGGGATAGTGCTCGTGGAGGAACGACGCGTCGATGTCCGGTGCCTCGCGGACGAGCTCGGTGAGCACGGGCTGGACCTCGTCGAAGACTTCCGCGACCTCGGTCGTGGTCATGAAGGGCTCGAAGTCGTCGAGGAGCGCCGTGTACGGCGAGTCCTCCCACTCGAAGCACTCGACGTAGCGCTTCTTCAGGTCGAGGTTCCGCTCGAGCACGGGGAGGAAGGCCGCGAAGTCGTCGTTCTTCCGCGCCTCGACCCACTTCAGATGGCCGTCGGAGGCGGCGCGGAGCATCTCCGTGCGGAGCTCGGAGGGGACGCGCCGCTCCTTCTCCCAGTCGCGGCGCGTCACGCGGATGAGGCTCGCGTCGTCCGAGTCGTGCTCGAGCGACTCCTCGAGCGGCCGCAGGCGCTCGAGCAGCGAGCCGATCTCGTCGTCGACGAACCGGTCGTGGGCGATGCGGCCGAGCGTCGCCACCGCCTCGGCGCGCGCGGGCGAGCCGAGCGGCGGCATCGTGACGCGCTGGTCCCAGAAGAGCACCGCCACGCTGCGCTGGATGTCCGAGATCTCCGCGAGCCGCTCGCGAAGCGTGCGCAGGTCGGCGTTCACGGACGGTGACTCTACCCGTGCGGGGTAGGATCGGCGCCGGATGAGCGACGTCCTGATCGTCGGCGACACCGAGCGCGTCCCCGAGATGCGGCACGAGGTCCCGCTGACGATCCCGGACCCGTTCTTCTACGCCGAGCGCGATGGACGCCGCATCGTCGTGATCCACTCGATGGAGATCCCGCGGATCGAGGAGGCGGGCGCCGGGCTCGAGGTCCACCCGATCGAGGAGTTCGGCTCGGACGAGCTCCTCCGCGCCGGGCTCGACACGTACGCCTACCGCAACGAGCTCACCGTTCGCGTAGCCCGCGGGCTCGGGCTCGAGCGCGCGCTCGTCCCCCGGCAGTTCCCGCTCGCCGCCGCGGACGAGCTGCGAAAGATCGGCGTCGAGCTGACCGTCGACCAGGACCACTTCGACGACCGGCGCCGCGCGAAGAGTGATGCCGAGCTCGCGGGCATCCGGCGCGCTCAGCGTGCGACCGAAGCGGCGATGGGCGAGGCGTTCGACCTGTTGCGCCGTGCAGAGTCGCGAAACGGGGGGCTCGCGGTCGACGGCGAGCCGCTCACCTGTGAGCTCGTGAAGGAGCGCGTGCAGTCGGTGTTCCTCCGGCACGGGGCGTTCTCGGCGGACCCGATCGTGTCCCACGGGCCGCAGACCGCCGTCGGGCACGACATGGGCACCGGCCCGATCGCCGCGGACGACGTCGTCCTCCTCGATCTCTTCCCGCAGGATCTGGAGTCGGCGTGCTACGCGGACATGACGCGGACGTTTGCGGTGGGGCGCGTCTCCGACGAGATCCGCGAGTGGCACCGGCTGTGCAAGGAGGCGCTCGACCGGGCGACCGCGGGCGTGCGGCCGGGGGTGAACGGCGGCGACCTCCACCGCCAGGCGTCGCTGCTCTTCGCAGAGCACGGCCACCCGACGCAGTTGACGAAAGCGGAAGGGACGGTGCTCGAGGACGGCTTCTACCACGGCCTCGGGCACGGAGTCGGCCTCGCGGTCCACGAGGCGCCGAGCCTCGGGCTGATCGGACAGGAGCTCGTGGTGGGCGACGTCGTCACGATCGAGCCGGGGCTCTACCGCCAGGGCGTCGCCGGCGTGAGGATCGAGGACCTCGTCCTCGTCACCGAGGACGGCTGCGAGGTGTTGACCGACTTCCACCACGACCTGGAGGTTTCGCGGTGACCGACCGCACGATCGACACGCTGCTCCTCGAGGAGCGCCGCTATCCGGCGCCCGAGGAGTTCGCCTCGCAGGCCAACGCGACCGCCGAGCTCTACGACGTCCCCTTCGAGGAGTTCTGGGAGCGGGAAGGCCGCGAGCGGGTCACGTGGTTCGAGCCCTTCACGTCGCTTCTCGAGTGGGAGCTCCCGTACGCCAAGTGGTACGGCGGCGGGAAGCTGAACGTCGCCTACAACTGCCTCGACCGTCACGTCGAGGCCGGGCGCGGCGACAAGGTCGCCTACCACTTCGAGGGCGAGCCGGTCGGCGAACGCGCGGCGATCACGTACGCGCAGCTGCTCGAGGAGGTGGTCAAGGCTGCGAACGGCCTGAGGGCGCTCGGTGTCGGCAAGGGGACGCCGGTCGGGATCTACATGGGCATGGGGCCCGGGCTCCCGGTCGCCATGCTCGCGTGCGCGCGCCTCGGCGCGCCGCACACGGTCGTGTTCGGCGGCTTCTCGGCGGAGTCCCTCGCCGATCGGCTGAACGACATGCGCTGCGAGGTGCTCCTCACCCAGGACGAGGGCTGGCGGCGCGGGCAGACGGTTCCGCTGAAGGCGCACGCCGACGAGGCGCTCGCCTCGTGCCCCGGTGTGCGCAAGGTCGTCGTCGGCCAGCGCACGCGCGCCGCCGTACCGATGGTCGAGGGCCGCGACCTCACGTGGTCCGAGCTCGTCGAGGGCCAGTCGGCCGACCCCGCCTCGTGCCCGTGCGAGCCGATGGACTCCGAGGATCTCCTCTACCTGCTGTACACGAGCGGTACGACCGCGAAGCCGAAGGGGATCGCCCACACGACCGCCGGCTACCTCGTCGGCATCGCCTCGACGCACCACTACATCTTCGACCTGAAGCGCGAGACCGACGTCTTCTGGTGCGCCGCGGACATCGGTTGGGTCACCGGGCACAGCTACATCGTCTACGGCCCGCTCTGCAACGGCGCGACGAGCGTCCTCTACGAGGGAACGCCCGACTTCCCGGACAAGGACCGCTGGTGGGACATCGTCGAGCGCTACGGCGTGACGACCCTGTATGCCGCTCCGACCGCGATCCGCGCGCACATGAAGTGGGGCCCGGAGCATGCGCAGAAGCACGATCTCTCGTCGCTGCGGCTGCTCGGGACGGTCGGCGAGCCGATCAACCCGGAGGCCTGGATCTGGTACCGCGAGCACGTCGGCGGCGATCGGACGCCGATCGTCGACACCTGGTGGCAGACGGAGACCGGGATGATCCTCATCACGCCGTTGCCCGGGGTGACGACGCTGAAGCCGGGCTCCGCGACGAAGCCCTTCCCTGGGATCGAAGCCGGGGTCGTGGACGACCGGGGGAACGAGGTGGGGCCGGGCGGCGGCGGCTACCTCGTGCTGAAGCGGCCGTGGCCGGCGATGACGCGCGGGATCTTCGGCGACGACGCGCGTTACCGCGCGACGTACTGGGAGCGCTTCCCCGGCCTCTACTTCGCCGGCGACGGCGCGCGCATCGACGAGGACGGCGACTTCTGGCTGCTCGGTCGCGTCGACGACGTGATGAACGTCTCCGGCCACCGCATCTCGACCATCGAGGTCGAGTCGGCGCTCGTCGACCACCCGAGCGTTGCGGAGGCCGCCGTGTGCGGGCGCGCGGACGAGCTGACCGGGCAGGCGATCGTCGCGTTCGTGACGCTCAAGGGCGGCGAGGACGGGTCGGTCGAGATGCTCGACGTGCTCCGCAACCACGTCTCGGAGAAGATCGGCCCGATCGCGAAGCCGGCGAACATCGTCTTCACGCCCGAGCTCCCGAAGACGCGCTCCGGGAAGATCATGCGGCGCCTCCTGCGCGATGTCGCGGAGGACAGGCCCCTCGGAGACACGACCACCCTCGCCGACCCCGCGGTCGTCGCCGAGATCGCGGACCGCGCGGTCGCGCTACCCGCCGAGGACTAGCCCGTCGCGCCGTCGGCCGCGAGGACGTCCTCGAGGAAGCGGAGGACGTCTGTGCCCGCCGGGTCGATCGCGTGCCCGCCTTCCACACGAACGCTGCGCGCGAGCGGAAGGGCTCGTCCCAGTGCCTCGGACCCTCGCCGCAGCGGCTCCGGCGAGTCGTCCGCGGTCACGACGAGGGCGGGCGTCCGCAGATCGGCGAGCCGTCCGTTGTCCGAGAGCCGTTCGCCACCGCGGACCTCGGCGAGCAACGCCGGGCCGTTCGCCGTGAACACGTCGCGCCATACCCGGGGCAGCCCCTCCCAGGCACCGAACACCTCGCGAAGCACGATCTCTCCGACGCGTTCGGCACCGCGTTCGGAGGCCACCTGCTCGACGGTCTCTTGCAGCGACGTGAACCAGTCGTCGTACTCCGCGGACAGCCCCGCCGCAGCTGCTTCGAGCAGGGCGATCGCGCGGACGGACTCCGGGTGGCGGAGCGTCAGCTCGAGCGCCACCGTTCCGCCGTAGCTCCGGCCGATCAGGATCGCCGGTTGTCCGTCGAGCGCGCGTAGGAGCTCGCGCGCGTCGTCTGCGTGCTCCTGCACGCTCGTCGTCTCGTACGGGTCGGGACGCTCGCTCCGGTTGCTGCCGCGCCGGTCGTAGAGGATCACTCTCCCGAGACCGGCGAGCCGCTCCGCGGCGTCCTCCCAGAAGACCGCGGAACTCCCACCGCCGTGGAGGCAGAGGATCGGCGCGCCCGCCCCGCGCTCCTCGTAGTGGAGCCGCACGCCGTTCACGTTCACGTCGGGCAAGCCGCCCGAGCGTACTCAACACATGGTCATCGTGCGGCAGGGACGAGCGCGGCCGCGAAAGCCGCGACGGTGCGCTCGACGTCTGCCTCGGTGGTGCGCCAGTTCGAGACCGACAGCCGGATGGCCGCGTGGCCGTCCCAGGTCGTGCCGCTCATCCACGCCTCGCCGCTCGCCTGCACGGCGGCAAGCACGCCGTTCGTCGTCTCGTCGTCGGGGAGGCGGAAGAGCACCTGGTTGAGCACGACGTCGTTCAGGACCTCGCACCCCGGCAAGGCCGCGATCTCGTCGGCGAACTGCCGTGCGCGGGCGCAGCAGCCCTCGACGAGCTCAGCGACTCCGGATCGACCGAGCGAGCGCAACGCCGCGTAGACCGCGAATCCCCGGGCACGACGCGAGAACTCGGGCGTCCAGTCCATCTGGTCGCGGGCGGCGTCGGGAACTGCGACGAGGTACTCGGCGGTGAGCCGCATCGACGCGCGGTGCGCCTCGGGATGTGCGACGAAGGCGAGGCCGCAGTCGTACGGGACGTTCAGCCACTTGTGGGCATCGGTCGCCCAGGAGTCCGCGCGGTCGACCCCGTCGACGAGGTGGCGCCGTTCTGGCGAGGCCGCCGCCCACAGGCCGAACGCGCCGTCGACGTGCAGCCAGCCCGAGCGATCTCGTGTCCGCTTCGCGATCTCGGGAATCGGGTCGAAGGCGCCGGTGTTCACCTCCCCGGCCTGGGCGCAGACGATGGTGGGGCCGTCGGCCTCCGTAAGGGCCGCCTCGAGCGCGTCGAGCCGCATCCGGCCGAGCTCGTCCGCCTCCACCACGGTGACGGCGCCGCTGCCCAATCCGAGTAGACGCAGCGCGCGATCGACCGTGACATGGCGCTTCGCGCCCGCGACGACGCGGATCGGCGGGCCTCCGCTGAGCCCGTCGCGCTCGACGTCCCAGCCGACCTGCGCGAGGACGTGGTGACGTGCGGCCGCGAGGCACGTCGCGTGCGCCATCTGGCAGCCGGTGACGAACGCGAACGAGGCGCTCGCCGGGATGCCGAGAAGCTGCTTGAGCCAGCTGCCAGCGACCTCCTCGACGACGGCCGCCGAGGGCCCGGCGACCACGAGCCCGGCGTTCTGGTCCCAGGTCGACGTGAGCCAGTCGGCCGCGAGCGCCGCCGGGACCGAGCCGCCGATGACGAACCCGAAGTAGCGCCCGCCAGGGATCGCCACGACCCCCTTCTCCGCAGCGTCCGCGAGCGCCTCGATCACGTGGAGCGGATCGGTCGGTCCCTCCGGGAGGTCACCGCCGAGCGTCGCGCGCAGCTCCTCCACGGAAGCCGGAGGCCAGACCGGCCTCTGGTCGAGGGACTCGACGAAGTCCGCGGCGATTTCGGCCGTCCGCCGGAGCAGCTCGCGCTCGTCGCTCACGGCGCCGAGTGTATGCGTGACCTCCGGGCGAGTACGCTCGGCCCATGGAGCCGGCGCAGGTCGTGGAGACCGAGCTCTACGCGGACCGCAGCCAGTTCTACCTCGTCGACCCGTCCATCGAGTGGCGCGCCGACCTCGTCTGGGACGGGCCGGGCCTCGAGCGCCACGTGGGCGTCACCGACGGCTTCGTCGCGGTGGGAACGGTCGGCCACTGCGAGGTGCCGGTTCGGGTCGAGGTGTGGGACGCCGAACCGCCGGCCGACTTCGACGGTTGGGACCACGTGGTCGACGTGAGCGTCGAGGTGCCCTCGGGACGCCTCGAGCTCGGCGAGGTGGGAGGCACTGCCGAGCTCGGGCCCGTGCACGTGGAACCGGGCAGCTACCGCGTGCGCTCGTCGGCCGCCGGCCTCGCGGAGGCGGACGAGGTGGAGGGCGGCGACCGCTACCGCCTGCAGCTCTGGCCCGCCCCGCCCGGGGAGGCGGCCGTCCGCAAGTGGTGGCCCGCCTGGGACCCGAGCGGCGTCGTCGCGCAGCCGACGTCGGAGGGAGGGCGGGTGCTGCTCGGCGCCGAGGCGCACGAGGCGCGGATCCGCATGCGCTGGCTCGCCTCGCGCGGCGTCGCCCATCTCTTCCGGGACGACGACGGGACCTTGTGGGAGCACTCGACGCTCGAGAACGCGTCAGGCCTACCGCAGCTGGAGGAGCTCGACGAGGTCGAGGCGGAGCGCCGCTACGGCTCCGCTGAGAGCTGGTCGAGCGGCACGCTGGAGGTCCCGGGCTTCGAGGACGTGCTGCGCAACATCGCCGACACGCTTCGCTACGCGAGCGGCTGGCGGCCGGACCCGGACCCGCCCGAGGCCGTGCTCGAGGACGGGCGGCGAGTGTACGTCGGCAACACGGCCGCGAATCGGCTTTTCGCGATGAAGTGGGTCGCCTCCGCCGGAGGCGACAACCTCCACGTGGACGACGAGGGCGCCTTCTGGGAGCTGCGAAGGCGTGGGGGCCCGCGCGAGAAGCAGCGGCTCGTCGAGCTCTCGCGCGCAGAGGCGGAGGCGAAGTACGGCGAGGGCGTCTAGGCGGCGAGGATCTGCTCGAAGCGCTCGGGCTCGTCGAACGGCCCGACGACCGCCAGATAGAGCCGCTTCCCCTCGAACATGTCGCGCGCGACGCGCTGGACGTCCTCCGCCGTCACGGCGTCGAGCTCGCGGAGGACGTCGTCCGGCTCCTCGGTCTCGTTCTCGAGCACCTGGCGCCGCATACCGAACTGGATCATCGCCTGCGGGCTCTCCAGCCGGAGCACGAACCTCCCCTTCGCGTAGCCGCGCGCCTTCTCGAACTCCTCGGCCGGCACCGGCTCGGCCGCGACCTTCCGGAGCTCGCCGACGATCGTCTCGATCGCCTCGTCGATGCGGGTGACGTCGACCCCCGCTCCGGTGTAGAAGGTGCCGGCGTCCGTGTACGAGCCGTTCACGGCGTGCACGTAGTAGGCGAGACCGCGCCGCTCGCGCACCTCGGTGAAGAGCCGCGACGACATGCCGCCGCCGAGCACGACCGCGAGGAGCTGGAGGGCGTACCGGTCGGGATGCCCGAGCTCGTAGCCGCGGACGCCGAGCAGGAGGTGCGCCTGCTCGGAGGCCTTCGTGTGCAGCGCGACCGGGGAGGCGTCCGGCGGCAGGACGACGTCCGCGCGCGTCCCCGTCTGCCGCGGCTCGATGTCGCCGAGCAGCTCCTCGAGCCGCTCGACGAGGCCGTCCCCGATGCGCCCTCCCACGCCGACCACGATCCGTTCCGGCCAGTACCAGCTGTCCAGGTAGGAGGTGAAGGTCTCCCGGGTCGTGCCCTCGATCGTCTCGCGCGTGCCGAGGATGTCCCAGCCGAGCGGCTGGTCGCCGAAGAGCAGCTGGTCGTAGACGGTCCCGACGTACCGCTGCGGCGTGTCGAGGTAGACGTTCATCTCCTCGAGGATCACGCCCTTCTCCTTGTCGATCTCCTCGGAGTCGAACTTCGAGTTGCGGAGCATGTCGACGAGAACGTCGAGCGCGACGTCGCGCGTCTCCGAGGCGCACTTCACGTAGTAGCCCGTGAGCTCCTTGCCGGTGAAGGCGTTGAATTCTCCGCCGATGCCGTCGATCTCCGTCGAGATCGTCCGTGCGGTCGGGCGCCGCTCCGTGCCCTTGAAGAACATGTGCTCCGCGAAGTGGGCGATCCCCTGCGAGGCCGGGGTCTCGTAGCGCGACCCGGCGGCGAGCATGATGAAGCAGGCGACGGAGCTCACCTGCGGCATCGGCGCGGTCAGGACGCGGATCCCGTTGCCGAGACGGGTCTGCTCGAAGACGGACATCGGCGCGATGGTATAGACAGCGCTCGTGCCCGCAAAGCTGACGCGATCGGCCATCACCGCACAGCCCGCCTGGCTCGCGCAGGTCCCGGAGCGCGTGGGCGAGGATCGGCTGCCCGCGGATGCCCGCGTGCTGTTCACCGGGTGCGGAACGTCGTACCACGCGGCGCTCGCATGCGGTCCCGCCGCGCAGGCGCTCGAGCTCGTGCTTGGGAACGCGCCCGCCGCGGACGTCCTCGTCGCGATCAGCCACGAGGGCGGAACGCGGCTCACCCTCGAGGCGGTCGAGGCGTTCGCGGGCGAGACGTGGCTCGTCACCGGTGCGGACGACACCCCGATCGCGCGGGCGGTCGACCACGTCGTCGTCGCAACGCCGGAGCTCGAGCAGAGCTACTGCCACACCGCGAGCTACACGTGCGCGGTCGCCGCGGGACGGGCGCTGCAGGGCGAGGACGTGAGCGGCCTCGCGGCCGCGGTCGAGCGCGAGCTGGCGGCCGATCCGCTCGGTCCCTCTGGGCACGAGCGGTTCCTCGTCGCCGGCGCCGGAGCGGATCTCGGCACCGCGCTCGAGGCGGTGCTGAAGCTCCGCGAGGGGGCGCACGTCGCCGCGGAGGCGCATCACACCGAGCAGCTCCTGCACGGACACCTCGCGGCGATCGACGCCTCCGTCCGGTGCTTCGTGCTCGAGGGGGACGGCCGCGCCGTGGAGCGGGCCGGCGGCGCGATGCGGGCGCTCGCGGAGATCGGTTCCGAGGCGACGCTGGTGCCGACGACGCATCCCGTCGTCGACATCGTGCGCTTCCAGCGGCTCACCTGCGACCTCGCCGAGTCCCGCGGGATCGACCCCGACATCATCCGCCGGGACGAGGAGCCCTGGGACCGGGCCCGGAAGGCGTACGAGTAGCGACCGCGACCGCTGGACAGGCGCAAGCGCCTGTCGTGGAGGACTAGCCGGCCGGAACAACGGGTACCCGGCTCGTGGATGGAGACGGCTAGCCTTGATGCCGTCCGACGGGTGCCGCCCGCAGACGAGAGGCCGCCGATGACCGAGGCTCTCGACCGCGACGACCGCAGCTCCGCCCGAGGGCCCGCCCTCGCGCTGAGCGCCGTCGTCGTCCTGGCGGCGGTCGCGTACGGGGCGGCGGCGCAGCTCGTCCCGATGCCGTTGTTGAATCCGGACGAGCTCCGCTACACGCTCGCCGCACGGGCACTCGCTGACGGCGACTGGCTCGGTCTCAGGGGACAGGGCTACGGGTACGGACCGCTCTACCCGATCGTCCTCGCCCCGATCGTCGCGCTCTCGGGAAGCGTCGAGAACGCGTATCCGTTCTTCAAGCTTGCGAACGCGGTGCTGTTCTCGCTGGCGGCGGTGCCGATCTTCTTCGTCGCGCGGCGCTTGCTCTCGCGCTGGTGGAGCGTGGCCGTCGCCGCGACGTCCGTGGCGATCCCGTCCTCGATCTACACCTCGCTCGTGCTGACGGAGAGCGCGGCGTACCTCACGTCCAGCATCGCCCTGCTCGCCGTCGTGCTCGCGCTCGAGCGCCCTTCGTTCCGTCGCCAGCTCGCGCTGATCGGCGCGGTCGGGCTCGCCTACGCGACGCGCGCCCAGTTCGCCGCGCTCCTGCCCGCCTTCGTCGCCGGGCACCTGCTCCTCTGGGCCCTCGACGCCGAGCGCCCGCGACTGCGGGCTGCCGTGGGAAGGCTGTGGCCGACGCTCTCCGCGCTGGGCCTGGCGGCCGCGGCGTTCGCCGTGCGCCCGCTCCTCAGCTGGTCGTCGCCGGAGGAGTCGTTGGGCGGATACGGGGACCTGTGGCGCGGCTACGACCTGATCTCGGTCGGGCGCTTCGTCGTGTACCACGTCGCGGGGCTGGAGATGTACCTGTTCGTCGTTCCGCTCGCCGTCGCCCCCATCGTCGTCGCGGACCTGGTGCGCGCCGCACGTCGAGGCTCGACGACGGAGGGCGCGTTCGTCGCGGCCTTCCTCACGGTCAACGCCGTCCTCCTGCTGATCGCGGCTGCGTTCGCGAGCACGCCCTTCGGCTACTACGAGCTGCACGACCGATACGTCTTCTACGTCGCGCCGCTGTGGCTCGTCCTGTTCGCGACGTGGTTGTCGAGGGGTCTGCCGCGGCCGGTCCTCTCGACGGCGATCGGTGTCGGGCTCGCCCTGATCCTCCCGTCGCTTCCTCCCTACGGGCTCCTCGCGGGCAACTCCGTCGTCGAGTACGTTCCGAGCGCACTCTGGTCGGGCGTGTGGGCATTCCTCGACGGCTACCCGCTCGTCGACGGACGGAAGGCGTTCGCCGCGGCGGTCGTCGTGCTCGCCCTCGCCGTCGCCGTCGTTCCCAGGCGCCTGTGGGCGGTCCTGCCCGGCCTCGTCCTCGCCGGTTTTCTGCTCGGCGCGGCGCTCGCCTGGCAACGGGTGATCGATGCTCCGGCGGACTTCAGGGCCGCCGACGACGCGACCCGGACCTGGGTCGACGATGTCGTCGCGGACGGGTCGACGACGAAGCTCTACCTGGCGTCGAAACGCTGTCCGTGGACCGAGCTGACACGCCAGGCGCTCTTCCTGACCGAGTTCTTCAACTCGTCCGTCGATCGCGCGGCGTCGATCGGCGCCTCGGACCCCGACGGCCTCCCTGTCGAGGACGTCGCTGTAGGCACGGGGGGACGTCTCCTTCGCCGGGACGGCAAGCCGTTGGTCGCCGACCACGTCGTCACACAGCCCGGCATCGAGCTGAGGGGCCGTCGGTTGTACTCGCGAACCGGGGCCGATCTCGTGCTCTGGGAGACGGGCGGAACGGTCAGGCTCGCCGACGCCCGCCTCACCGTCGCGGACCTCGTGACCGCCGACTGCACGGGCACCGGAAGGATGCGCCGTTAGCGGTCCTCGAGCCGATGGACGAACCGGAGCGCCTGCCACCGCTCGTCGATCGAGCATGACTTGTTGTCGACGAGGCCGTGCACGAGGCCGATCTCCTGCACGGCCTCGAAGGTGAGGTCGCCGTCGACCTTCGCGGCCTTCTTCGGCCAGGCGACCCAGAGGCCGTCGGCGGGGTCGAGCGTTGCCTTCAATGCCTCGAACCTCCGTTCGAGGTCGTCGCGACTCGTGGTGAAGAACACCACGACGCCCGCGCCAGGCTTTGCGCCGAGCTTCTGCGAGAGCGGCGTTCCCGAGTAGTCCTTCGTCGCCACGTCACGCGAGGTCGGCGAGCGCATCCAGGAGCCGGTCGACCTCTTCCTCGGTGTTGTAGTGGACGATGCCGGCGCGCACCGCTCCGCCCTCGAGACCGAGGTGCTTCATCGTCTCGACCGCGTAGTAGTCGCCGTGCCAGACGGCCAGATCGCGCCCGGCGAGCAGCGTCGCGACCTCCTCCGGCGCCCGGCGCGGGAGGTTGAAGCAGAACGTCGGCACACGGCCCTCCATCGTCCGCAGGCCGTAGAGCTCGACCGCGTCCGGGAGCCCGTCCAGGAAGCGCTCGCCGAGCGCGCGCTCGTGGCGGACGATCGCGTCCCAGCCCAGCGAGCGGACATAGTCCACGGCCGCGACGAAGCCCGCGAGCAGCTCGTGCTGGGCGGTGCCGAGCTCGAAGCGTCGTCCGACGGGATCGTTGGCCGCGGGACGCACCTTGTACGGTCGCCACGACTCGAGCAGATCGCGCTTGCCGAACGCCAGCCCGAGATGCGGCCCGAAGAACTTGTACGGCGAGCAGACGAGCACGTCGACGCCCCAGCCGGCGACGTCGATCGGCCCGTGCGGCGCGTAGTGCACTGCGTCGGCCCACGCGAGCGCCCCCGCCTCGTGGGCGAGCGCCACGATCCGGGCGACGTCGGGCGCGGTGCCCACGGAGTTCGCCGCCACCGGGAACGCGACGGCGCGCGTGCGCTCCGAGAGCTGCGCGGCCAGGTGGTCGTAGTCGAGCTCGAGGTCGTCCGTCACGCCGGCGACGTGCACGACGAGGTCGAGGTCGTGGGCCAGCTCGAGCCACGGGGAGACGTTCGCGTCGTGGTCGAGCGTGGTGACGACGATCTCGTCGCCCGGGCGGAGCGTCCTCGCGAACGCCCGCGTGAGGAGGAAGTTGAGCGCCGTCATGCTCGGGCCGAACGCGACCTCCATCGGCGAGCAGCCGAGGAACGAGGCAGCCCGCTCGTGCGCGAGCTCGACGAGCCCGATCGTCCTCTGGGAGGTCTCGTACGGCGCGCCGATGTTCGCGTTCGACTCGCGCAGATACGTCGAGATCGCCTCGATCACCTCGTCAGGGCACTGCGTGCCGCCGGGGCCGTCGAAGAACGCGAGCGGCCGCCGCAGCGCAGAGAAGCGGGCGCGGGCCGCGTGCACGTCGAGCGTCGTCGTGCTCATACGGGCGCATCCTCGCCGTTGACGGTCCAGTGATAGCGCGGTGGCGCGGTCAGCGAGTTGCCGACGAAGCAGCCTCGCTCGACCCGGCCGAGCAGCTCGCGGAGCGCCTCCGGGGCAGGAGCGGGCGCCAGATCGGCCTCGAGCCGGACGTCGACGTCGACGAGCGCGTACAGGCCGTCCTCGTCGCGCTTCGTGACGAGCCCGTGGGCGCTTCCCGACGCGGAGACTCCGAGCTCGGCGCGGCGCGCATGGTGATCGAGGCTCGCGAGCGTGCAGCGGACGAGGGCAGTCAGCAGCAGGTGCTCTGCCCACCACTCCGGCTCGAGCACGAGCGCGTTGCCGCCGAGGGAGCTGCGTGCCGTACGGTCCGTCTCCACCACGACGTCGAACTCGAACGCCTTCGCAGTCGTCGCCATCGTGCCGGTGAGACTAGTCGCGCCGTCCGGGAGGTGGCCTAGGGTGCGCGCGTGGAGCGGCTCCGGACGCTCAGCGAGGCAGACTGCTACGAGCGCTGCTACGGCTGGCGGTGGGCCGAGGACACGGTGAAGGTGCTCCGCCGGGAGCCCGATCCGCGGGACGACCCCTCCGAGCGGGGCGAGCGCCTGCGCCGCCTGCTCGAGCTGCGGCTCGACGCGCGCGAAGCCGAAGCCGCCTAGCTCGGCTCCCCCGGCCGGCAGGCAGGATTCGGGTGTGGTTCGCGCCGTTGTCTTCGACCTCTGGCAGACGCTCGCCGCGTGGCCGGACGACGAGTCTCACGACCTGCGCCGGCGCTGGTCGGAGCGTCTCGGCATCACGGTCGAGGAGCTCGACGCGCACTGGTACGGGGTTGAGCGGTACCGCGAGCGTGAGACGGGGCCGATCGCAGACGCAGTCGGCGCCGTGCACCGGGCGGTCGCCGCAGACGTCGACGTCGCCGAGGTGCTCGCGTGGCGTCTCGAGCTGACACGCTCTGCGCTGATTCCGATGCCCGGGGCAATTAGGACGCTGGTCGAGCTGAGACGGCGTGGCATCGCGACCGGTCTCATCTCGAACTGCACCGAGGAGGTGGCGCTCGTCTGGGACGAATCGCGGTTCGCGGGACTGTTCGACGCCGCGGTCTTCTCCGCGACCGCGGGTTGCATGAAGCCCGATCGCGAGATCTACGAGCTCGCCTGCACCGGGCTCGGCGTCGACCCGAGCGACTGCCTCTTCGTCGGTGACGGCGCGAACGACGAGCTTCGCGGAGCGGAGCGCGCCGGGATGACGCCCGTGCTCGTCCATCCGCGCGGCGAGGATCCTCGCTGGGACGGCCTCGGCGACTGGTCCGGCCTCCGCGTCGACGCGATCCCGCAGGTGCTCGACCTCGTCCCGTGAGCACGCAGCTCGCGGGAGCCGTGCCCGACGTCCTCGAGCCGGGCGCGCGACTCGTCCTGTGCGGGATCAACCCCGGCCGCGCCAGCGCGGCGGCGGGTGCTCCGTTCGCCCATCCGCGCAACGACTTCTGGCGGCTGCTGCACGCGGCCGGCTTCACGCCGCGTCTGCTCGCGCCGCAGGAGGCGCACGAGCTCGCGGCGCTCGGGATCGGGCTCACGAACGCCGCGCGACGGACGACCCGTGGCTCGGGGGACCTGCGCAGGGCCGACTTCGCCGGGGCTGCCGAGCGGCTCGAGCAGCTCGCCGCGACTCTCCGTCCACAGGTGATCGCGTTCGTCGGGAAGGCGGCGTACAACGGCGTCTTCGGCGGGCGTTCCGACCTCGGCCTCCAGGAGCGGAAGCTGGGAGACTCGGCGGTCTTCGTGCTCCCGTCGACCTCTCCCGCCAACGCCGCGGTGTCCTGGGACGAGCGCCTGCGCTGGTTCCGCGCGCTCCGTGAGCTCGTGGACCTCGGGTGAGCGCTCCGCGGCTCCGGCTCGCGACGCGGGCGATCGTCGTCGACGACCGCGAGCGGATCCTGCTCGTGCGCTTCGACTTCGGCGACCGCATCGTCTGGGCAACGCCCGGCGGAGGCATCGAGCAGGGCGAGACGGACGACGCGGCCCTGCGGCGCGAGCTGCTCGAGGAAGCCGGCCTCGAGGGCTTCGAGCTCGGCCCGCTCGTCTGGACGAGGACGCACCGGGTCCCGCTCGGAGGTGGCCGCTGGGACGGGCAGACCGAGCGCTACTACCTCGTGCGCACGGTTTCGTTCGAGCCGTCCCCACGCCTGACCTGGGACGAGCTCAGGAGCGAGGGCATGACCGCGGTCCGCTGGTGGACGCTCGGCGAGCTGGAGGCGACGACGACGGTCTTCGCGCCGCGCCGCCTCCCGCTCCTCGTCCGCGAGCTCCTCCTGCACGGGCCGCCCGCGGAACCGATCGACGCCGGCGTCTAGATGATCCGTGCCTCGAAGCGACCGAGGACGTGGCCCCAGCCGGTGTCGTAGTCCGCGCGCTTCCCGGCCGCGCCCTCGGCGAGCGCCTCCCAGCCGCGGTGCTCGAGCTCGACGCGGGTGCCTTCCCCCTCCTGCGTGAAGCGCACCTCGACCTCCGTCTGCTCCCCGGGCCGCTGGAGGATGTTCCAGGCGAGGACGAGCCTCGCGGGCGGGTCCCATCCGGTCACCGTCGCCCAGTGCCCCTTCTCGCCGGTGGTCGAGACCTCGTAGACCTCGCCGCCCTCGGCCGGTTCGAACACGATCTCGCGGACCGTCCCGTGGATCGAGTGCGTGGCCACCGGCCACCAGCTCAGCGCGTCCTCGGTGAAGACACGGAACGCCTCCTCGACCGCGCAGTCGACCGTGACGACCTTGCGCACGACTTCGCTGACGAGCGACTCGCTCATGCCGTTCCTCCTTTGCTCTCGGCCGCCGCCTTGAAGCGGGCGAGGGCCTCGTCCCAGAACCCGTCGACCCACTCGCGGAGCGCTTCGACCCCGGACGCGTCGAGCTCGTACAGGTGCCGCGTGCCGTGCCTCGTGTGCCGGGCGAGACCCGCGTCCTCCAGGACTCGCAGGTGCTGCGAGACGGCCGGTCTGCTCACGGGCAGCTCCGCGGCCAGCTCGCCGACCGAGCACGGCCCGCGGCGGAGCAGTTCGAAGACCTGCCGCCGGGTCGCGTCGCCCAGTGCATCGAGTGGGTGTCCGTTAGTAGACACTTACCGTAAGTTACTACTTACGAATACGCGAGTCAAGCGGCACGCTCGAAGACCATGAGGTTCGCGTGGAGTACGCGGGCTCCGGGACGTCGGCGATCGCCGACGCCAGCTCGCCCTCTCGGGCACCGCTCGTGAGACCGGCCTCGGCGACGAGTGACCGCCAGTACTGCGTCGGACTCGTGTTCAGGTGCGAGGTCCCGGGCTGACCGGGCTGTGCCGCGGTGAACACGATCGTGTCGCTCAGCGCGGACAGGCCCGTCACGAAGCGGGGGCCGCTGCGCGGTCGCAGGTGCTCCGCGACCTCGAGACAGAGGCAGCGATCGAAGGTGCCGATCGCCGGGACCCCACGCTCGAGGTTCGCCCGCACGACCGGGATGGAAGGACGGACGCGACGGAGAGCGGCCCGGCTGCCCTCGACTCCCTGGACCCCGACTCCTGCGCGGGCGAGCCGCGCGAGCAGACGACCCGAGCGCAGCCGACGTCGACGACCGTGCGCGGGCCCACAGCTCGACGAGGGCGTCGGCGAGCCGCTCGTGCAGCACCATGCTCTCGCGATCGATCTCCTCGTAGAACGAGTCGTCGTACACGAGGTCGCGCGCGGCGAGGAGCGGCAGCCCGCCGAGGGCGTGCCGTAGCGACCCGGGCCCGCGCCGCACGGCGGACGCGAGCTCGTAGCCGCCGCGGCCGAGCGGTCGGGCACGGGGAGGGGCACGAGATGCCTGAGCGGGCGGGTCACGTCCGAGCGGGCCGGCGTACCGCTCGCATGGCCCGCCCTCAGCCGCGCCAGCGGTTCGTGATCGGCGTGCGGCGGTCGCGGCCGAACGCCTTCGGCCGCAGCTTCACGCCCGGCGGTGCCTGGCGGCGCTTGTACTCCGCCCGGTCGACGAGCCGGAGCGCCTGCTCGACGACCCTCGCGTCGAACTCCTCGAGCAACTCCTCGCGGGAGCGGTCGAGCTCGACGTAGGCCTCGAGCACCGGGTCGAGCGCCTCGTAGGGCGGGAGCGAGTCCTCGTCGCGTTGGTCCTGCCGCAGTTCGGCGCTCGGCGCACGCTCGATCGTCGTCACCGGGACGAGCTCCCGCCTCGCCCGCTCGTTGAGGTGACGCGCGAGCCGGAAGACGTCGGTCTTGAACACGTCCTTCAGGACGGAGAACCCGCCGACCATGTCCCCGTACAGCGTCGAGTAGCCGACCGCGAGCTCCGACTTGTTCCCGGTGGACACCACGAGCCATCCGTGCGTGTTCGAGAGCGCCATCAGGAGCACGCCGCGGACGCGGGCCTGGAGGTTTTCCGCCGCGAGGCCCTCGAGCCCGCCCGTCGGCCCGTCGAGCGCCTCGAGGAAGGCGGCGACGACGCCCTCGATCGGGATCTCGACGAACGCGCAGCCGAGGCCCTCGGCCAGCCGACGCGCGTCTGCTTGCGTCCCCTTCGAGCTGAAGCGCGAGGGCATCGAGACGCAGTGGACGCGTCCCGCTCCGAGCGCGTCGACGCAGAGTGCGGCCGTCACGGCCGAGTCGATCCCGCCGGAGACGCCGACCACGACGTCGCCGAACGCGTTCTTCGAGACGTAGTCGCGAAGGCCGAGGGTGAGTGCGAGACGCATCTGCTCGAGCTCCGGCTCGAACGGCGCCGTCTCGGCGGGCGTCGTCCCGCCGCGCTCGGAAATCGTGGCGAGCTCGACGACTTCGACGGGCGGCACGTTCTCGCGCGAGCGGTCCAGCTCCCTCCTGCGCGCGTCGCTCAACCGCCGACCCATCGAGAGCTCGGGCTCGACGTCGCAGACGAGGAGGTGCTCCGCGAAGCCGGGCGCGCGGGCGACGACCTCGCCGGCGTCGTCGAGGACGACCGAGTGGCCGTCGAACACGAGCTCGTCCTGACCGCCGACGAGGTTGCAGAACGCGAGGAAGGCGCTCGAGTCGCGTGCGCGGGTGACGAGCATGTCCTCCCGGTCCTCCGCCTTGCCGACGTGGTAGGGAGAGGCGGAGAGGTTGACGAGGAGCTGCGCGCCGGCGAGCGCGAGATCGGTCGCGGGTGGGCCCGGCTGCCACACGTCCTCGCAGATCGTCGGGCCGACGTGCACGTCCCCGAAGCGGAGGAGCACGAGGTCGTGGCCCTCGGCGAAGTAGCGGTGCTCGTCGAAGACGCCGTAGTTCGGGAGGAAGTGCTTGCGGTACACCGCCCGGATCTCGCCCTCCGCGCACACGGCGCAGGCGTTCGCGAGGTCGCGCTCGAACCAGGGCGTGCCGACGAGCGCGACGAGGCCCTCGGTTGCGCGTGCGATCTCGTCGAGCACGTCGCGCGCGGCGCGCACGAACCCGGGCCGGAGCAGGAGGTCCTCGGGCGGGTACCCGGTCACTGCGAGCTCGGGGAAGACGACGAGGTCGGCCTCGGCGGCGCGCGCGTCGGCGAGGAAGGAGAGGATCTTCTCGCGGTTGCCGTCGAGGTCTCCGACGACGGCGTTCAGCTGTGCGAGGGCGAGTCTCAGGGTTTTCGCCTCACAGTCACAAACCGAGTCTACAAGTACGCTCGGGGCCGATGGAGATCACCTTCGACCGGCGGTTCCGCGGCCCGCTCACCTCGGCGAACGGCGGCTTCGCGTGCGGCAGCCTCGCGGCGTTCGTCGACGCCGACGACGTCGAGGTGACGCTTCGGCTCCCACCTCCGCTCGGGCGGCCGCTGCAGGTCCGCGCGGACGACGGGTCGGCCGTGCTGCTCGACGGTGAGGCGGTCGTCGCCGAGGCACGCGGGGCGGCGCTCGACGTCGAGGTGCCCGAGCCGGTGACGGCCACCGAGGCGGAGGACGCCAGGACGCGGTTCGTCGCGATCGGGAGCCCCCTCTTCCGCGAGTGCTTCGTATGCGGGACGCGCGAGGACGGCGACGGGCTCGGCGTGCACGCGGGCGCGGTTGCGGGCCGGGCACCGCTCGTTGCCTCTCCGTGGACGGCGCGCGAGCCCTCGCTGCGGTCGTATGGGCGGCGATCGACTGTCCGGGCGCCTACGCGGTCGGGGTCGCGGGCCGAGGCGAGATCGTCCTCGGTCGGATGACCGCGCACGTCCACCGTGTCCCGGGGCCGGGCGAGCAGTGCGTCGCCGTCGCGTGGCCGCTCGGCGGGGACGGCCGCAAGCTCTTCGCGGGCACGGCCCTCTTCGCGGGCGACGGCGAGCTGCTCGCGGCCGCGAGGCAGGTCTGGATCGAGCCGAAGAGCGGGTGACGACGCGCCGCGCTAGCGCGGCGTCAGCGCGAGGAGCATGCCGCCGTCGTCGTCGTAGGCAGGGAAGAAGTCGACGGTCACGTCCTTGTCGACGCCCGCCTTCGTCCTGATCGCGAGCTGCTGCCCGAGCTTCCGCACGCCCCACTCGCGGACGACCTCGATCGGCGACGGATCGGAGAGCGAGAGCGCGGAGACGACGTCGTTCCCGAGAAGGTCGCCGTCGCGGAAGCCCGTCAGCTCGAAGACGCCCCGGCCGGCTGCGAGCACGCGCGCCTCGCGGTCGCAGACGACGAAGCCGGTCGCCGGTGCGGGGTAGTAGTCCTCGAGGAGCTCGAAGAGGAAGCCGAACCCGCAGTTCCTGCACTGCACCGCGTGCGAGGAGAACCCCTCGTAGCCGTCGGTGTCGACCGAGCGGCGCTTGCAGTTGGGGCAGATGTAGAAGGGCACTCGCGCCAGGGTAGGGAAGAGGAACGGGGCTGCGCGGTTGGGAGCCTGTTAAGCGCCGTCGCGCGCTGGGAGCGCTCAGCGCCGGAGGCGGATCACGTTGAGGTCGTTCTCGGCGATCTCGTCCGCGCGGCGGATCAGGTCCTCGACGTCGTCGTGCTCGGCGTGGAGGTAGCGGCCCGCGAGCGCGTCTGCCCTGCCCGAGGCGAGCACGCGGACGAGCTGCGGCGCGAGCTCCGGCGGCGTCCACGGAGCGTCGTCGCCGAACGAGTCGCCTGTCAGCTCCGTCCTGACGAGCCCGGGACTGAAGAAGAACACCGGGATCCCGTGCTCGGCGAGCTGCAGCGCGAGCGTCTCCCCGAAGCGGCAGAGGGCGGCCTTGCTCGTCGAGTAGGCCGTGTTCCTCGAGCCCGGCAGATACGCGGCGCCCGAGCCGGTGAGGACGATCCTTCCGCGTCTTCGCTCCAGCATCCCCGGGATCACCGCCCGGCAGGAGAGGTACGCGCCGAGCACGTTCACCTCGAGGACGTGCCACCAGTCCTCCGGCTCGAGCTCCCAGGCAGCCGTGTCGCGCACCGACACGCCCGCGTTGGCGACGAGGAGGTCGATCGGCCCGAGGTCCACCTCGGTGCGTCGCGCCCACTCCTCGACGTCCGGCTGCCGGGAGACGTCGCCGACGAGGGCGAGCCCGCCGGTCTCGGACGCGACCGCCTCGACCTGCTCGCGGGTCCGTCCCGTGACCGCGACCCTCATCCCCGCCTCGGTGAGCTCCCTGGCGATCGAGGCGCCGATCCCGCGTCCCCCTCCGGTCACGAGGGCGACCCCTTCGAGCCGGTCAGACGGCATTCGCGATCTCCTCCAGCGACTCGGGGTTCTCGAGCGTCGACAGGTCCCCGGGGTCCTGGCCGAGAGCTCGGGCGCGTACCGCTCGGCGGACGATCTTCGCGCTACGTGTCCTCGGCAAGGCGGAGACGAACAGTATCCGCTCGGGCCTGAAGGACTTCCCGAGCTCGTCCGTGACCGCGGTCGAGACCTCCTCGGCGGTCGCCTCGGCCCCGGGTCGGAGGACGCAGAACAGCCACGGCACCTCGCCCTTCACCTCGTGCGGGACGCCGATCGCCGCCGCCTCGGCGACCGCAGGGTGGTTCACGGCCGCGGACTCGAGCTCGGCCGGGCCGATGCGCTTGCCCGCGACGTTGAGCGTGTCGTCGGAGCGGCCGTGCAGGAACCAGTAGCCGTCCTCGTCGACCGAGGCCCAGTCGCCGTGCGTCCACACGCCCGGGAAGCGCCGCCAGTAGGTGTCGAGGTAGCGCTCCGGATCGCCCCAGATCCCACGGGTCATCCCCGGCCACGCGTTCCGGCAGACGAGCTCGCCGACCGCGCCGCGCACCGGAGCCCCGGACTCGTCGAGCACGTCCATGTCCTGCCCGAGCGCGGGGAACCCGAGCGAGCACGGCTTCGTGGGCGCCATCGGGGTCACAGAGAGGAAGCACGCGCCAACCTCGGTGCCCCCGGAGATGTTCACGATCGGGATGCGACCGCGGCCGCACACGTGCTCGTCGAGCCAGTCGTACGGCCCGCGGTTCCACGGCTCGCCGGTCGTCGTCACCGCGCGCAGAGAGGAGAGGTCCGCGGTCGGCTCCCCCTTCGCGATGAGCGCGCGGATCAGGGTCGGGGAGACGCCTAGCATCGTCACGCGCTCCGAGTCGACGAGGCGCCAGATCCGGTCGGCGGGCCAGTCGGGCGCGCCCTCCATGAAGACGATGGTGGCCCCGAGCGCCCCGGCCCCGACCACGGTCCACGGCCCCATGATCCAGCCCATGTCCGTCGCGAAGAGGACCCGGTCGCCGGCACGGACGTCGGCCTGGTAGGCGGCCTCGCGCGCGATCGAGACGAGGAAGCCGCCCTGGACGTGCAGCGCGCCCTTCGGGCGGCCCGTGGTGCCCGACGTGTAGGCGAGGAGGTACGGAGCCTCGCTCTCGACCTCGAGCGCCGCCAGCCTCCCGGGCGCATCCGCGACGAGCTCCGCCCAGTCGTGGTCCCGGCCGGGCGTCATCGGGGCGTCGAGCGCGAGCCGCCGCCAGACGACCACGTGCTCGACGGACGGCGCGGCAGCGAGCGCCTCGTCCGCGATCTCCTTCATCGGCTGAGTGGCGCCGCGCCGGAGGGAGCCGTCGGCGGTGACGACCGCCTTGGCGCCTGCGTCCGCGAGCCGCGACGCGATCGCCGGCGCCGCGAAGCCGGAGAAGATCGGGACCTGGACCGCGCCGAGATGGGCGCACGCATGCGCCGCGATCGCCGCCTCGGGCGCCATCGGGAGGAAGATCCCGACGGCGTCCCCGCGCCCGATCCCGAGCGATGCGAGGCCCTCCGCGAGCCGCGTCACCTCCTGCGAGAGCTCGCTCCAGGTCAGCGACTCGCGGGTGCCGTCCTCGCCCTGCAGCACGGCCGCCTCGGCGTCGGGCCGCTCCCGTGCCCAGCGATGAACGCACGCCTCGGCGACCGAGACCCTCGCTCCCGTGAACCACGTCGTCCACTCGATGCCGCGGGAGTCGTCGCGCACACCGTCCCAGTCGCGCGCGAAGGGGAGGGCGAGGTCATCGCGCACCGCGCGCCAGAAGCCGTCGGGGTCCTCGACCGAGAGGCGGTGCAGATCGTGGTAGTCGGCGCACCCCAGGCGTCGCGCGAGCCGGGTGACGTTCGCGGCCTCGAGCTGTTCCTGACTCGGCGTCCAGGTGAAGCGGTTCATGTCTCGCGGCTCGATGGTCACTGGCTACGGTAGGACGCGATGCGCGCCCGGATCTTCGCAGAGGAGAACCGCAAGTGGCTCACGCTCGCGGCGGTCGCGTTCGGCCTGTTCATGATCATGCTCGACAACACGGTCGTGAACGTCGCGCTGCCGTCGATCCAGCGTGACCTCGACGCCGACCTCTCCGAGCTCGAGTGGATCGTCACCGGCTACGCGCTGACGTTCGCGGCGCTCATGCTCATCGGCGGGAAGCTCGCGGACGCGTACGGCCGCCGCCTCATCTTCGTCGTCGGCATCGTCGTCTTCACGACCGCCTCGCTCATGTGCGGCCTCGCCGGCTCGAGCGACCAGCTCATCGCGGGCCGCGTCCTCCAGGGCTGCGGGGCCGCGCTGATGAACCCGGCGACCCTCTCGATCATCGCCGCCACGTTCCCGCCGAAGGAGCGCGGGACCGCGATCGGCATCTGGGCGGGGACGTCGGCGCTCGCGCTCGCGATCGGGCCGCTCGTCGGCGGGCTCATCACGGAGCACCTCGACTGGAGCTGGATCTTCTTCGTGAACGTCCCGATCGGGATCCTCGGGATCGCGGCGAGCTACCTCTTCATCGACGAGTCGCGCGACGAGACGCACGAGCGCCTCGACCTGCCGGGCCTCGCCACCTCGGGGATCGCACTGTTCTCGCTGACGTACGGGCTCATCGAGGCGAACACGTACGGCTGGGGGTCGACGCGCATCGTCGGCGCGTTCGTCGTCGCCGCCGCCGCCTTCGGGGCCTTCTACCTGCTCGAGCGCTACCAGCGCGCGCCGATGCTCCCCCTCGAGCTGTTCCGGAGCGGTACCTACACCGGCGCCAACCTCGTGATCCTGCTCGTCGCGCTCGCGATGTTCGGCGTGTTCTTCTTCGTCTCGCTCTACATGCAGAACGTGCTCGGCTACTCGGCCGTCGAGGCCGGTGCAGCGTTCCTGCCGATGACGGTCCTGATCATCCTCGTGGCGCCGATCGCGGGGAAGACGAGCGACCGGATCGGCTCGCGCGGCCTGATGACGGCCGGCCTGCTGCTGATCGCCGTCCACCTCACGTACTTCTCGCGCATGGGTCAGGACGCGTCGTTCCGGGACCTGCTGCCGGCGCTGATGATCGGTGGCGTGGGGATGGCGCTGACCATGACCCCGAGCGCGGCGGCGGCGACGCGGGCGGTCTCGGTCGACAAGGCGGGCGTGGGCGCTGCGGTGCTGAACGCGTCCCGGCAGACGGGCGGCGCGATCGGCATCGCGTTGATGGGCGCGATCATGGCCCGCGAGATCGGCGGCCGACCGACGCCCGAGACGTTCATGGTCGGCTTCCAGCGCGCGCTCGAGGTCTCCGCTGTGATCGCCGTCGTCGGGGCGATCGTGGCCTTCGCGCTCGTCCGCCCGCACGAGGGCACCGACACGACGACGCCCGCCGCCGCCGAGCCGGTCGCCTGAGCCTCGCCGACCGCGCCGGGGTGACAATGCGCACCGGTGCCGCTCCCGAGCGACAGGACACCGGAGCACGCCTGGGCTGAGCTTCGGGCCGGGCACTGGAACGCAGCGCGCAGCGCATTCGAGCGGGCGCTCGAGGCCGCCGAGACCCCCGAGGCGTGGGAGGGGCTGAGCTGGGCAGCCTGGTGGCTCGACGACGCCGACATCGTGTTCGACGCGCGAGCGCGCGCCCACCGCCTCTACCGGCGGCGGGGCGACGCTGCGAGCGCCGCTCGCATGGCGACCTGGCTCGCGTCGGACGAGCTCGACTTCCGCGGCGCCGCCTCGGTGGCGAGCGGGTGGCTCGGCCGCGCTCGTCGCCTGCTCGAGCCGCTCGAGCCCGGGCCCGACCACGGCTGGCTCGCGTTCCACGAGGGCTACGTGGCGCACCTGGGCGGCGATCTCGTCGAGGCTCGACGGCTCGCCGCCGTGGCCGCCGAGCACGGTCGCCGGTTCGGGGTCGTCGACCTCGAGATGCTCGGCCTCGCGCTCGACGGCGCCGCGCTCGTCGCCGCCGCGCAGGTCGCGGAGGGGATGCGCCGACTCGACGAGGCCGCGGCGGCCGCCCTCGAGGGCGAGGCGGACATCCCGATCTCGGGCGCGTGGGCGTGCTGCTTCCTCGTATCTGCGTGCACGGCAGTGCGCGACTTCGAGCGCGCCGAGGAGTGGTGTGCCCGCATCGCCGAGTTCGCCGAGCGCTTCGGGAGCCGCTACATGCTCGCGTTCTGCCGCGCCGAGTACGGCGCGGTCCACCTGTGGCGGGGCCGGTGGCAGGAGGCCGAGTCGGCGCTCGAGGCCGCCGTCGACGACTTCGCGCACTCTCGCCCCTCGTGGGTCGGCGGCCCGTTGCTGGGCCTCGCCGAGCTACGCCGGCGACAGGGTCGGATGGACGAGGCGGACGAGCTGCTCGAGAGGGCCGGCGCGGGCGCGGGCGCGCAGGTCGCGCGGGCCAGGCTCGCGCTCGATCGCGGGGATGCGCTCCGGTCCACGGAGCTCCTCGAGCGCGTCCTGCGCCAGCTGGCTGCGGAGCGCGAGCTCGCTCATGTCCCGGCGCTCGAGCTCCTCGTGCGGGCGCGGATCGCGCACGGCGCGCTCGACGCGGCGGCCACCGCCCTCGAGAAGCTCCGCGAGGTAGCTCGGCTCGTCGGTACCGAGCCGCTGCAGGCGGCCGCCGACGTCGCCGAGGGCATGCTCGCGTCCGCGCGTGGAGAGCACGACCTCGCGCGGGCGCTGCTCGAGGACGGGGTCGATGGCTTCGAGCGCCACGGTGCACCGTACGAGGCCGCGCTCGCGCGGATCGAGCTCGCCGCGAGCCTGTCCGCGCTCGCCCGCGGAGACGAGGCCGAGCGCGAGCTCGCCTCGGCGCTCGCGTCCCTGCGCGATCTCGGAGCACCGGCGCTCGTCGGCGTGGCGTGGGGTGACTCGGGCCTCGCGTCGGAGCTGACGCGCCGTGAGCGCGAGGTGCTGCTCCTGGTCGCGGAGGGCCTGACGAATCGGCAGATCGCCGAACGGCTCGTCGTCAGCGAGCACACGGTCCACCGGCACGTGACGAACATCCTGCGCAAGCTCGACGTCCCCACGCGCACCGCCGCGGCTGCCCACGCCGTGAGAGCCGGTCTCGCCGGGCCGCGCGGTGCGTAGCCAGGATCGGCCACCCGTGACGCGTGAAGATGGCCGGTCCCGGCGAAGACGGCGCGGCGTGCGCGGCGTAGCGTCGCGGCGATGGAGGGCCGCTCGAGAGCGGTGCTCGGCGAGGTCGCAGCCCTCGCGAGGATCGACGAGATGGGAGGACGCATGGCCGTTCGTCAGTCCCAGACGGCCGATTCCGGCCGTGAGCGCAAGGAGCAGCAGCGCGCGATGTGGGCGCTCGGCGACTACCACCGGTTCGCGAAGGAGACAGTGTGGGGGGTCGGGCCGGTGCTCGTGGCCGCGTGCGGGATCGGTCCGGGTCAGCGGGTGCTGGACGTGGCGGCGGGCAGCGGGAACGTCGCGCTCCGGGCGGCGGAAGCGGGTGCGGACGTCACGGCCTCGGACCTGACCCCCGAGAACTTCACGGCAGGTCGGAGGGAGGCAGCGGAGCTGGGCGTCGAGCTCGCGTGGGTCGAGGCCGACGCGGAGGCGCTGCCGTTCGAGAACGGCGTGTTCGACGTCGTCACCTCGTCCTTCGGCGTCATGTTCGCCGCGGATCAGCGGGCGGCAGCGGAGGAGCTGCTCCGCGTCTGCCGTCCGGGCGGGACGATCGGTCTCGCGAGCTTTACGCCCGAGGGGCTCGGCGGGAGCTTCTTCGAGCTCGTCGGGCGCCACGCGCCGCCGCCCCCGGCCGGCGCGCTTCCGCCGACGCTATGGGGGAGTGAGGGACACGTGCGCGCGCTCTTCGGCGACCGCGTCTCGTCGCTCGAGGTCACGCGCCCGGACTACGTCGAGCGCGCCGCGAGTCCGGCGGCGTACGTCCGGCTCTTCGCGGAGACGTTCGGGCCCCTCGTCGCGCTGCGCGCAGCGCTCGCGGACGAGCCCGCCCGCGTCGCGGCGCTCGACCGCGACCTGCTCGCGTTCGCGACCCAGGCGGATACCGGGCCGACGGGCGGGCCCGCCGAGTACCGCTACGAGTACCTCCTCGTCGTCGCCCGCCCGCACTAGACCCACGCGCCCGGACGTGAAAACGCCCCCGGCTGCGGCTCCGGGGGCGTTCTCCGTTCGAGGCGACCCCTGTTTCCGGGGGCGACGGGCCGGAGAATCGTGGCTCTGCGGCCCAGCCACGCTCTTCCAAGGGCCCGTCGGCGGATCCGGCGGAGGTGCCCACGCAGACGACCTGGCGTCCGATCGACTGCGGTATGGGCCTGACTATAGGAGCCGTGTCCAGAAAAGTCAAGTAGCTCGGTCAAGTGATTTCCGGTACGCTTACTTGACCGTTCGCGCCCGACCACATCCCCCTCCGGGGGGAGCGCGGCCGGCGCGGGCGGCACGTTCACTCCGATGGGCATGAGCGACACCGCCACGACGTCGATCTCGGATGCAGGCGCACGCCTGGGCGGGCGCCTGCGCTCGCTGCGCATCGCCGCGGGGCTGACCCAGACCGCGCTCGCCGAGGGCCGGTTCTCGAAGGAGTACATCAGCCAGATCGAGCGTGGGAAGACGCGGCCGACGGACGCGACGATCGCCTGGCTCGCGGAGCGCCTGAACGTCGACCCCGGCTTCCTCTCGCTCGGCGTGTCCACCGAGGAGCGGACGAAGGTCGAAGCGCTGCTCGCCCGGGCGGAGGCGCTGTCGGAGGCCCACTCCGACGCGGACGCCGTCGAGGCCTTCCGGGAGGCGCGGCGCACGGTCGAGGGCACGTGGGCGCCGGCGCTCGAGCTGCGCGCGCTCGTCGGCGAGGCGTGGGCGCTGCAGCAGCACGGCGAGGTGAACGAGGCGGTCGAGCTGCTCGTCCGCGCACGCGAGCTCGCCGAGCGGCCCGAGTTCTCGGACATCGACCGCGCGGAGGTCCTCTTCCGGCTAGGCGCCTGCAGGTGGAGCCTCTCGAGCATCTCGACGGCCGTCGCCCTCTTCGACGAGGCGCTCGTGCTCGCGGAGCGCTCGGGGCTGCCCTGCGATCTCCTGCGGGCCGACATCCTCGGCTGGCGCTCCCGGTGCCACCGCCGCCTACGCGACTACGTCGCCGCACGCGAGGACGTCGAGCACGCGCTCGAGCTCGCGCAGGACCTCGGCGACCGGCGCGCGATCGCGAACACCTACTTCCAGGCATCGCTGATCGCCCAGAGGCAGGGCAACTGGGTGCTCTCGCGCAGCTACGCCGAGCGGGCGAAGGAGCTCTACCAGGAGCTGAACGACGAGCGGAACGTCGGTCGGCTGCTGCTCGCGCTCGGGGGGCTGACCCTGCTCCTCGGGGACGAGGACAGCGCGGTCGAGCACCTCAAGTCCTCGTTCGCGCGAGCGCTGGAGACGGATTCCCACGCGGACGCCGCGCAGGCGCTCGGTGGGTTGGCCACGGTGCACCTTCGCCGTGGTGAGTACGACCAGGCGGACGAGCTCGCACGCAAGGCGCTCGATCTTCTGCAGGGTCGGGAGGACTACCTCCACGAGGTCTGCCCGTCGCAGCTCGTACTGGGGCGAGCGCTGATGGAGCGCGGGCGTCTCGATGAGGCGGAAGGATGCTTCCGGGCGGCCGACGCAGCTGCCGAGCAGATGGCGTCGATCAGCCACCGGGCGGAGGCGTGGGTCGCACTCGGGGACCTCGCGGCCCGTCGCGGGCAGGACCGCGACGCCGCGCGTCTCTACCGGAACGCCGCTGAGGCGCTCCAGGAAATCCGCTTCTGAGAGAGGAGGTTCGCCATGAAAGCACGCCTGCTGTTCCTGTCCGTCAACCTGGCACTGCTGGCCGCATGGCTGGGGAACATCGCCGCCTTCTCCTGGCCGGAAGGTCACTAGGGCCTCGACGTCGCCCGGCTAGACTCGGGCGCGTATGCGCCTGGCCGTCGGACTGACCGCGGCGTCGTGCCTGCTCCTCGCCGCCTGCGGCGGCTCGGGTGGGGACGCGACGACGAACGCCGAACCTGGAGGGGGCAAGACTCTCGAGGAGCTCTGGCGCGCGCCCGGGGACGACGTCGCGATCGTCTCCGGGACGTCGAGCCACGAGCCGGGCAAGGTCCGCGTCTCGTTCCTCGTCGTCGACTCCGAGGGGCGCGTCGCCACGCTCCCGGAGGCGCGGTTGTGGGTGTCCACCGGACTCGAGGCGAAGCCCTTCCTCGAGACGACCGCGAAGCTCGAGCGGATCGGCGTGCCCGGCGGCGCCGAGGCCGACGCCACCCACATCTACGTCGCCGATGTGCGGCTCCCGCGCCCGGGGAAGTACTGGCTGCTCGCCGAGCCCGAGGGCGGTCAGCACAAGGTGCAGGCGCTCGGCAACGTCGTCGTCGTGAAGGAAGACCCGGAGCCGGACGTCGGGGACCCCGCTCCCGCGTCGGAGACGCCGACGCTCGCCTCGGCCGGGGGCGACCTCTCGAAGCTCACGACCCGCATGCCGCCCGACGAGACGCTTCTCCAGCACTCGGTCGCCGACTCGCTGCGCGCAGGCGCGCCGTTCGTCGTCACGTTCTCGACCCCGAAGTTCTGCACGAGCCGCACCTGCGGCCCGGTCGTCGACGTCGTCGAGGAGACGGCGAAGCGCTTCGAGGACACCGACGTGCGCTTCATCCACGTCGAGGTGTACGAGGACAACGACCCGGCCAAGGGCTTCAACCGCTGGGTGCGGGAGTGGGGGCTCCAGACGGAGCCGTGGACGTTCGCCGTCGGCCGCGACGGCAAGATCGTCGACCGGTTCGAGGGCGCGGTCTCGGTGCACGAGCTCGAGGACACCGTGCGCGAGAAGCTGCAGAACGGCACCTAGACGGTCGCTGCCACGATCTCCGCGTCCGGCTGCGCGATCCGGCGTCGGGCGTGCGCTTCGCGCGGGGAGCGGCGCCGAGGCGTCCAGCCGCGCCACCGCTCTCCCGCCGCGCCCCGGAGCGGCCCGCTCGCGCCCCGGAGCTGGCGATCTCGTCGCACCAACCATCAAGCCTGCGGCGGCCCGGCCGTTGGTACGCTCGCCGGGTCCACCGGGAGGAGGCTCCGCATGTCCGTCGACGTCCACACGGCACTCGTCACGACGGACTGGCTCGGCGAGCACCTCGCGGACGAAGAGCTCGTCGTCGCCGAGGTGGACGAGAACCCGGACCTGTACGACGAGGGCCACATCCCCGGCGCGGTCAAGCTGCACTGGCAGGAGGATCTCCAGGATCCCCTCGTCCGTGACGTCGTCTCGAAGGAGGCGTTCGAGACGCTCATGGGGGCTCGCGGGATCACCGAACGACATGTGCGTCGTCCTCTACGGCGACAAGAACAACTGGTTCGCCGCGTTCGCATACTGGTACCTCAAGCTCTACGGCCACGCGGACGTACGGCTGCTCGACGGCGGGCGTCACAAGTGGATCGACGAAGGGCGCGACGTGACGACGGACGTCTCCTCCCCGACGCGCGACGGCGTACACGGCGAAGGATCGCGACGAGTCGATCCGCGTGCGCAGGGACGAGGTGCTCGCCGGGCTCGGCGACGCGGGGATCGCGCTCGTGGACGTGCGGAGCCCGCAGGAGTACGCCGGCGAGCTCCTCGCGCCGCCCGGGTACGAGCAGGAGGGAGCTGCGCGTGCCGGCCACATCCCCGGCGCGCAGTCCGTTCCCTGGGCGACCGCGGTTCGCGACGACGGGACCTTCAAGAGCGTCGACGAGCTCCGCGAGATGTACGCGGAGAAGGGCGTCACTTCGGACAAGGAGGTGCACGCCTACTGCCGGATCGGCGAGCGCTCGGCGCACACCTGGTTCGTGCTCCGCGAGCTCCTCGGCTACGAGAACGTCAAGAACTACGACGGCTCGTGGACCGAGTGGGGCAACCTCGTCGACGTCCCCATCGAGCGCTTCTGACGCAGCAGACTGCCGGACCGAGCGGTCAGACGACGTCGCCGACGCGCTCGACGACGATGTTCGGCACGCGTGCCCGCGGGCTCAGGTGGAGGACGGCGCGTACGAGCTCGACGACGTCCTCGGTCTGGATCATCTCCTCGCCCGGGATGCCGGTCCAGTCGGTCATGCGGGTCGCGACGAACGCGGGCGAGATCGCTGTCGCCCGGACCCCGTGCTCGGCCTCCTCGCGGTTGAGCGAGTTCGTGAACGAGATGAGCGCCGCCTTCGTCGCGCCGTAGACCGCGAGGCCGGGGGTCGGGATCGTCCCGGCGATCGAGGCCAGCGTGATCACCTGGCCACTCGAGGCACGCAGGAGCGGGAGCGCCTCCCGCGTCACGATCATCGTCGCGCGCAGGTTCACGTCGAGCTGGAGGCCGATCCGCTTCGTGTCCTGGTCCGCGAACGAGCCGCCGATCCCGATGCCCGCGGAGTTCACGAGGACGTCCAGGCCGCCGAAACGCTCGGCGTGCGCGGCGACGACCCGCACGCACTCGTCCGGGTCGGACAGGTTTGCGGCGATGGCGTCCGCGCCGAGGGCGTTCGCCGCCTCCTCGAGCGGCTCGGGGCGCCGCGCGACGAGCGTGAGCTCGTAGCCCTCGTCGCGGAGCATGCGGGCGAGCCCGAGACCGAGCCCCGACGAGCCTCCTGTGACGAGGGCCGACTTCACGCGCGCGAGTATCCCAGGACGGGGCAGCCAGGGGAGCAGCAACGCTCCGGAAAAAGTGCGGCCGCCGAGGGGGCGGCGGCCGCGTCGTCAGGGGGAGAGGAGAAGGGTGTGGATCTCTCCGTCGCCTCGTTCGCCGTCGAGGAGGCAGTTCCTCCCGCGCGGCGCGGGGCCCACGACCTCCTAGAGTTCGTTCCGTGGAGACCGTCCCTCTCACGTCGCTCGCGCGGGCGGGAGGATGCGCGGCGAAGTACGCGGCCGCGCGGCTCGAGTCGGTCCTCGCGGGGCTCGTCCCGGCCGACGCGGAGGACCTGCTCGTCGGGCTCGACCCCGCGGACGACGCGGCCGTCTACCGGCTCGACGACGACCGGGCGCTCGTGTTCACCGTCGACTTCTTCCCCCCGCTCGTCGACGACCCGCGCACGTTCGGTGCGATCGCGGCGACGAACGCGCTCAACGACGTGTTCGCGATGGGCGGGCTGCCGTTGCTCGCGCTCTCGATCGCGGCCTTTCCGGAGGACCTGCCGACCGAGATGCTCGGGGACGTCCTCGCGGGAGCGGACGAGCGGGTCCGTGCGGCCGGGGCGATTCTCGCCGGCGGCCACACGATCCGGGACTCCGAGCCGAAGTACGGCCTCGCGGTGGTCGGGACCGTCCACCCCGAGGCGATCTGGCCCAAGGCGGGCGCCCGACCGGGCGACGCGCTCTTCCTGACGAAGCCGCTCGGGACGGGGATCGTCCTGCAGGCGGTGCGCGACGGGAAGGCGCCACCGGGCGCTCTCGACGCTGCCGTCGCGTCGATGGTCGAGCTGAACCTGGCGGCCGCGGACACCCTGCGTCCGTTCGCGCCCTCGGCCGTGACCGACGTCACGGGCTTCGGCCTCGTCGGCCACGCGCACGAGCTGGCCGACCGGAGCGGCGTCCGCGTGATCATCGAGACCGAGGCGCTCCCCGCGCTGCCTGGCGCGCTCTTTCTCGCGGAGCACGGTGTCGTGACCGGCGGCGACCGCCGCAACCGGGACTTCGCGGGCCCGCACGTCGAGAGCAGCACGACCCCCTCGCTCGAGGCGCTCGCATACGACCCGCAGACGGCGGGTGGCCTCCTGGTGTCGCTCCCCGCCGAGCGCGGCGCTGTGCTCTCGGCGACGTTCGCGGCCGCGGGGCTCGCGCTCGCGGCGATCGGGAGCGTCGGGGAGGGCTCCGGGGTCGTGCTCCGGTAGTGGCGACGACCGCGGTCAGCCGCGTCCGTCAGCTCGACTCGACGCGCTTCCTCTGGCTCTCGTCGGCGTCGTGCGTCGCCGTCTTCCTCGTGGTGACCTCGGGCGCGTTCGTCCGGCTGACGGGGTCGGGGCTCGGGTGCGAGAACTGGCCCCGCTGCGGCGATAGGCCGTACCCCGAGCAGGGGTACCACGCGTTTGTCGAGTTCGGCAATCGCATGGTCGCCCTCGTCGGGATCCTGCTCACGCTCGCGACGTGGCTGGCCGCGCGCAAGGTCACCGGGCTCTCGCGGATCGGCCGCGGGGCTGCGCTGGGCGCGTTCCTCGTCGCCGTCGCCCAGATCCCGATGGGCGGCATCACGATCGCGGTCGACCTGCACCCGCTGGCGGTGATGACGCACTTCCTGCTCGGGCTGACCGTTCTCGGGCTCGCGGCGATCGTCGTCGTCGAGGCCTGGAGCCTCGTCTCCGGGCTCGCCTCGCCCGCCGGCCCGCGCTGGCTCCGGCGGGTCGTGACGTGGCTCGGCCTCCCCGTCTGCGCCACGCTCGTCGTCACCGGCGCTGTCGCGACCGCCTCGGGCCCGCATCCTGGGGCCAGCGAGGAGGTCGAGCGACTCGGCTTCGAGATCGCGGACACGGTCTACGTGCACGTCCGCGTCGCCGCGGTCTTCGGGATCGGCGTGCTTCTCGTCGGCTGGTTCCTGTGGCGACTCCGAGCGCGCTACCCGGGCCTGCTGCGCCTGTGGGCGCTCCTCCTCGTCGTCCTCGGCGCGCAGGCGATCCTCGGCGAGGTGCAGTATCGGAACGCGCTCCCGTGGGGGCTCGTGCTCGTCCACGTGTTCCTCGCATCCGCCATTTGGGTCCTCAGCCTGGCGCTCGCCTTCGCGCTCTGGCGGCCGCCTGGAGCACTCGCGCGCGAGTAAGCTCCCGCGATGGAAGGGGAGCTTCGCATGTACGAGCGGCCGACCCTCGAGCGCCCGGTCCTGATCGGCGCCTTCCGGGGCTGGAACGACGGCGGCCAGGCCGCAACGCTCGCCACCGGGTACCTCGCGCGTCTCTGGAACGCCCAGAAGTTCGCGGACATCGACCCGGAGCTCTTCGTCGACTTCCAGGCGACGCGTCCGCACGTCTCGCTCGACGAAGGCGCCACGCGGCGCATCGACTGGCCGGAGAACGCGTTCTTCCGCGCGCGGATCCCGGGGGCGAACCGAGATGCCGTGCTCCTCATCGGGGTCGAGCCGAACTACCGTTGGCGGACCTTCACGGATCTGGTCTCCGACGTCGCCCGGGATCTCGGGGTCGAGCTCGTCGTCACGCTCGGCGCGCTGCTCGCGGACGTGCCCCACAGCCGCCCTTCCCCGGTGACCGGTGCGGCAACCGATCCGCACCTCGTCGACGAGCTCGGGTTGCAGCTCTCGCGCTACGAGGGGCCGACCGGGATCGTGGGCGTCCTCCTCGACGCCTGCCGGCGCTCGGGCATCCCCTCCGTCAGCTTGTGGGCGGCCGTTCCGCATTACGTGTCCCTCGCGCCGAGCCCGCGTGCCGCCCGCGCGCTGTGCGACCGGCTCTCGGGCGTTCTCGGCCTCGAGATCGACGTGAGCGAGCTCGCGGACGCCGAGGACTCCTACGTCGAGCAGGTCTCGGAGGCCGTCGCGGGCGACGCGGAGACGGCGGCGTACGTCGAGGAGCTCGAGCAGCGGGCCGACTCGCTCGACCTGCTCGAGGAGTCCGGCTCGATCCCGTCGGGCGAGGCGCTCGCGGCGGAGATAGCGCGCTTCCTCCGTGAGCGCGAGAAGAACGGCGGCGGCGAGCGCGGCTAGCTCGCCCGAGCGGGGGTAGGCGACTGCCTCGCTACGTCGTCCTCCTCCGGGGCGTCAATCTCGGCTCACGGAACCGGGTCGCGATGCCCGCGCTGCGCGAGGCGCTCGGGGCCGCCGGGTTCGGCGACGTCCGCACCCATCTGCAGAGCGGGAACGTCGTGCTCTCGAGCCGGAAGGGCGCCGACCGCGTCGCGCGGGAGTGCGAGCGGGAGATCGAGGACGACTTCGGGCTTCGGATCGACGTCGTCGTCCGCACGCGCGCCGAGCTCGCGAAGGTCGTCGGCCGCAACCCGCTCGGGACGGTGGCCGAGGACCCGAAGCGCCACCAGGTCACCTTCCTCGCGGCTCGCCTCCCGCGGGCGGTCGTCCGCGAGCTCGAAGCGGCCGTCGTCGCCCCCGAGCGGCTCGCCGTCGTCGGGCGCGAGGTCTACGCGTGGCATCCCGAAGGGGTCGCCCGCTCGAAGCTGTGGGCGCTGCTCGCCTCGAGGAAGCTCGGCGTCGTCGCCACTTCGCGCAACTGGGCCACGGTCGAGGCCGTGCTCGAGGTCGCCTCCGCCTGAGAAGCGCAGGCGACGGCGTTCAGGCGGCGTCTTCGCCGCGCTCGGGCGGGGCTTCGGGCTCCGTCGTCACCGGGACGTCCCCGTTCGCCGACGTCTCGGCGCCCGTCCCCTGCACGGCTTGGCCCTTGCGCTTACGGCGTCTGCGTCTGCTCTTGCGCGCGGTCAGCTTCGGGGCGGGGAGATTGTCGGCGAGCGCGTTCGCGATGTCGCCGATCGTGCCCAGCTCTTCGCGTGCGCGGTCGAGCGCCGCGTTCGCGCGCGGCGTGTAGCCGTCCGCCGAGGCGAGAAGAGCTGCACCGACGGGAAGTGGCATCGAGCTCGCAACCTGAACGAGGCGGTTGACGTTCTCCTCGTGTCGGTAGCCGCGCGAGTTCGCTGCGGCGCCGAGCAGGCGCTTCGCCTCCGGGAACTCGGTCGAGACCCGGCGGTCCTGCACCTTCCGCGTCGCCCGGGCGAGCCGCCACGTCCAGCGGGCGAGGATCTGCTCGGGCGCGACAGCCTTCCCCTCGCCGATCGCGCGGAGGAGGACGCGGACGCCCGCGGCCCGGTCCTTCTCCCAGGGCGGCGCCTGCGTCACGAGCGTGACGAGGTCGTCGAAGTCGGCCCGCTCGACCGGGGTCGCGACGCGGTCGAGCAACGCCGTCATCCGCAGCCGGCGGTTCGGGTTCTCGGCGGCGCACGTCGACAGGAACTGCTCGAGGGCCGGTTTGCTCGCCCGTCCCTCGGTGAACTTCCGGGCGAACTCCGCGCGTTGGTCGAAGCGGATCTGGCGGCCCGCGATCGTCGCCCAGAAGCGCTGTTCGTCCTCGTCGAGGTACTTCGGGTCGATCCGCTGCCACTCGCGCTGGATGACGTTGAGGCGGCGCGCGACGTCCGGTGTGACCGGGACGAGCCACGGCACCGGAGAGAGCTTGCGGCGGGCGCGGCGCTGCTGGCGGCGGCGCGGCGCCGGGGTGACGCGCGCGCCCTCGCGGTAGAAATCGGCGTCGAGGAGCGCGTGCAGGGAGACGACCCGCTCGTTGTGGGTCGACGCCTTGGGGACGAAGTCGACGACGACGCCCGCCTCCTTGCGCGGGTGGATGCGCATGATGCGGCCGATCCGCTGCTGGTAGACGCGGCGCGAGGCGGTCGGCGCGAGGTGCATGCACACGGTTGCGCGGGGCGAGTTCCACCCCTCGGCGAGGAGTTGCGCGTTGATGAGAACGTTGATCTCGCCGCGCTCGTAGGCCGCGAGGGTCTCGGCGAGACGGGCCGGAGGAGTCTTCCCGGAGACGGCCTCCGCCTTGAGGCCCGCCGCGCGGAACTCCTGCGCGAGGTTGTACGCGTGCTCGACGCCCGCCGAGTAGACGATCCCCGGCGTCGAGCCGAAGCGTTCGCGGTAGAGGCTCGCGGCAGCCTGGTTCAGGGCCTCGTGGTCGAGGGCGGCGGCCAGCGCGCGCTCCTCGAAGTCGCCGCCGACGATCGGCACCGAGTTGATAGCCGCGGCGGGCGGAACGCGAAGGCAGCGGAGCGGTGCGATGAGGCCGCGTCGCGCGGCGTCGCCGAGTGGGAGGTCGTCCACGGAGGCCGGGAAGACGTCCGAGACCTGCTTTGCGATCAGTTGCTCGGTCGCGGTCATGCCGATGTAGAGCGGCTCGTGGAAGGCGCGGATCGCGGCGCTCGTCTTCTCCCCGAGCGCGGTGTGCGCCTCGTCGCAGAGGACGAGGTGGTACGTCTTCCGGTCGAGCTCCGAGCCGTGCCGCGCGAACCACGCGTAGGTCTGGATCGTGATCGGGTTGTCCGAAGGTGCGCGCTGACCCTTCAGGACGGCGTCCGTGAAGCGGTCCCCGTACCCCTCGGTCGTCAGGTCGTGTGTGAACTGCGAGACGAGAAGGCGGCGGTGTGTGAGGATGAGGACGCCCAGCCGCCGCGAGGCCTCGACGAAGCCGGCGGCCGCGATGGTCTTGCCCGAGGCCGTCGGATGGCGGAAGCGATAGCGCCGCGCGGCCCCCGGGTCGGCGCCGTGGAAGCCGTCCTCGAGTGCGCCCTCGTCCACGAAGCCCGCGTCGAAGTCGTCTTCGGGCTCCTCCTCGAGCTCGGCGACCACCGCCGGTCCGTTGCCGCCGCCGTTCCCGTTGCCGTTCTCGTCGGCGGCGCGCTGGGTCGAGGCGATGAGCTCGGCGAGCATGCCTGCGAGCGCGTCCACCTGGTGTCGCCGGAGCTCGGTGCCCGAGGCCGTGCGCGGCTGATCCTCGGTGAGCACGCGCTCGAGGCCGAGCATCAACCCGTATCGGACCTTCCAGCGCGCGGACGGCTGCGCGTGCCCTGCCTCGACCTCGGCCAGTGCGTCGTCGAGCGCGGCTCGGCGGGCGGTGCCGGCTGCGAGCGCGACGTCCGGGTCCTCGCCCGGGTGCAGGAACGGCTCGCCGAACCACGCCTCGGCGCGTCTCGCCGCAGCGGTCAGGCGTTCAGGTGTGTCCGACGTCAGCGTCGCGGTGATCGTCACGTCGTGCATTCAGGCAGCACGTGCCGCCGTGCCGCTCCTTCCGAAGAGTCGACGCTCGCCTGTATTTCCGGCGAGCGGTACGTCCAGAGCATACCTCAGGTTGCGGTCGGGGAAACGGGTACGGCTCGCTCGGGGGAGCCAACGATCTCGGCGAGCGGTCTTCCGACGACCCGTTGCGAGACGCCCGTCTGATCGAGGTGCTTCGTGATCCCCCCGAGCCAGAACGGGAACCCGGCCCCGAGCAGGAGGCACGTGTCGATGTCCGCGGCCTCCGCGACTACGCCGTCCTCGAGGATGTGCCGAGACTCGTCGGCGAGCACCTCGAGGACGGCGGCGTGGATCTCCTCGACAGTCCGTGGGTCGTGCTCGACGACGACCTGGTCACCGCCCTCTGCGAGGCTCTCGAGGGTCGGGGAGAGGACGAACCGGTCCGGCCACGCCTCGTGGAGGGTGCGGCGGACGCGGCTCGCCACCTTCGGCCCCACGAGCTGGAGGAGGACTGACGGCGCCATGGGCAAGCCCATGCGCAGGACGGCCTCGTCGGTCTCCTCGACCGTGTTCCCGTGGTCGAGCGCGTCCATGACGACCGACCCCTGACGGCCGAGCAGCCGGTTCACGACGAAGCCGGGAGCGTCCCGCACGAGCACCCCGGTCTTGCGCAGCTTCCTCGTCACCGCCCAGGCGGTGGCGAGTGTCGCGTCGTCCGTCTGCGGCGTCCGCACGAGCTCGACGAGCGGGAGCACGGCGACCGGGTTGAAGAAGTGCATGCCGACGACGCGCTCGGGGTGCTCGAGCCCCGCGCCGATCTCCGTCACGGAGAGCGACGACGTGTTCGTCGCGAGCACGCATTCGGGGCCGACGACCCGCTCGAGCTCCGTGAAGACCTCCTTCTTCACCGCCAGCTCCTCGAACACCGCCTCGAGGACGAGGTCGCAGCCGGAGAAGACGTCCCACCCGGTGCCTCCACCGACGAGCGACCCGAGGAAGCGGGCCTTCGCCTCACCGAGCCGGCCCTTGCGCACGAGCTCGTCGAGCTCCCCCGCGATCCACGAGATCGCGTCGTCGACCTGCTCCTGCGCGAGGTCGCGGAGCACGACCGGCACCTCGAGCCTGCGCAGCGCGAGCAACGCGAGCTGGCGCGCCATCAGCCCCGCGCCGACGAGCCCCACCTTCTCGACGCGGCGCGGCTCGGCGTCCGGGACCCCGACTCCGCGCTTCGCGCGTCGCTCGACGAGCCCGAAGGCGTAGATCGATGCCTGCGCCTGTGGGCTCGGGAGGAGGTCGGCGAGCGCGTCCTCCTCCGCCCGGTAGCCCTCCTCGAGCGACCACGTGGCGGCGCCCTCGATGAGGTCGAGCGCGCGGTACGGAGCGGGCGCGGCACCGTGCACCTGCCCGTCGAGCCGGGCGCGCGCCTTGCGGCAGACTTCCGCGACGTCCGAGAGGTCGGTCTGCGGCCGCCGCTTGCCCGCGCCCTCCTCGATCTTCTCGAGGAGGAAGGCGAGCGACTCGTCGAGGAACTCGACCGGCTCGAGCAGGAGGTCCGCGAAGCCGGCCTCGAACGCCTGCGGGCCGGTGAGCATCCTGTTCTGGCGGAGCGGGCTGTCGACGACGAACTTCACCGCCTGCTCGGCTCCCACCAGGCGTGGGACGAGCTGCGTGCCGCCCCAGCCGGGAATGAGCCCGAGGAACACCTCGGGGCACGCGAAGTGGCGTACCGAGGACGAGATCGTCCGGTAGTCGCAGTGGAGGGCGATCTCGACCCCGCCGCCAAGGGCTGCGCCGTTGATCGCGGCGACGGTGACGAAGGGGAGCTCGCGGATGCGGCCGAAGAGCTCGTGCCCAGCCTCGCCGCCGAGCCGCGCGCGCTCGGGCGTGATGTCGCCGAACTCGCCCATGTCGGCGCCGACGGCGAACACGAACGGCTTCCCGGTGAGGAGGAGTCCACGCCAGTCGCGCGTCCGCAGCCGGTCGAGCACGCTCTCCAGCGAGCGCAGCGCATCCTCGCCGAACGTGTTCGGCTTCTGCCAGTCCTCGCCGTTGTCGACCGTCACGAGCGCGACCGGCCCATGCGCGGTCTCGATGCGCTGGAGCTTGAAGAGCGTGGGGCTAGCCACTGTTGGAGACGTTCTCCCAGAGGACTGCTGCGCCCATCCCGAGGCCGATGCAGAGCGCCGTCAGCCCGAAGCGAACATCGGGCCGCTCGCGGAAGCCGTGGGCGAGCTGCGCCATCAGTCGGACGCCGGTCGCGGCGAGCGGATGCCCGCACGCGATCGCGCCGCCGTAGAGGTTGAGGCGCGGGTCGTCCGGAGAGACCCCGACGCCGTCGCACCAGGTCAGCACCTGCACGGCGAACGGCTCGTTCAGCTCGAAGAGGCCGACGTCGTCGATCGAGAGCCCGGCCCGCTCGAGCACCCTGCCCGTCGCGGGCACGGGGCCGAGGCCCATGAGCTCCGGCTCGACGCCCGCGTACGCGAACCCGACCAGCCGCATCCTCGGCTCGAGTCCGAGCTCTTCCGCCGTCTCCCCGGAGGCGAGGAGAGCCGCCGTCGCCCCGTCCGTGAGGCCTGCCGAGTTCCCCGCGGTCACGCGGCCTCCCACGCGGAACGGCGTCCGCAGCCCGGCGAGCGCCTCCAGCGTCGTCTCGGGCCGCAGGAACTCGTCGCGGGCGGCGAGCGTCCATCCCTCCTCCCCGAATACGGACATGGGGACGACGATCTCGTCCATGACGCCGTCGTCCCACGCCTTCGCAGCGCGGCGCTGCGACTCGACCGCGTACGCGTCCGCGGCGTTCTTCGTCAGGTGTGGGAAGGCGTCGTGGAGGTTCTCGGCGGTCTGCCCCATGACCGCGGCGGACTCGTCGACGATCCGCTCCGCGACGAAGCGCGGGTTGAAGTCGACGTCGTTGCCCATCGGGTGGTGACCCATGTGCTCGACGCCGCCGACGAGGACGACGTCCGCGGCGCCCATCGCGATCTCGCCCGCCCCTGCCGTCGTCGCCGTCAGGGCCCCCGCGCACATGCGGTCCACAGCGAAGCCGGGCACCGAGGAGGGGAGGCCGGCCAGGAGTGCGACGTCACGACCGAGGGTGAGGCCCTGGTCGCCCACCTGCGCGGTCGCGGCGAAGACGACATCGTCGATCCGCTCCGGGGCGACCCCCGGGTTCCTGCGCAGGAGCTCGCGTACGACCTTCACGGCCATGTCGTCCGCGCGCGTCCTCCAGAACGCGCCGCCGGGGCCTGCCCGCCCGAACGCCGTGCGTGCGCCGTCCACGTAGACCACGTCGCGAAGCTGGGCCACGACGGGACGATACTTCGGGGACGATGGCGGGCTGGGAGGAACGCGCGGCGCGGGCAGCGACCCGACACGACGACGGGCTGTCGCGGCTGCCGGAGACGCCAGACGAGCGGCAGCGGCAGCTCACGCGGACCGGCAACGCAGCCTGGGCCGCCGGCCTCTCGTTCCTCATGGCGGGTCGAGGAGACGAGGCGAAGGAGTGGCTCCTGCGCGCGGCCGAGCGGTACCGCGAGAGCTGGTCCGACGCGCCGGCGGAGAGCTGGGGCAGGCCGATCGGCGCGCTGAAGGCCCGGCTGATCGCGGGAGACCTGGACGGCGCCCGCGAGGACGCACGCTGGGCGCTCGAGTCGGGGGCAGCGGAGTCGGAGAGCCCCATCGGTCGCTACGCCGCTGCGCTCGCTTACCTCGTGCTGGGCGACGACGCGGCCTCCGGGCGCCTCGCCGCGACGCTCGTCGCGCGCGACGACTTCCCGCCCGCGGTCGCCGACTCGCTCGCGGCGCTCGCGGCCCGCGACGCTCCCGGCTACGACGGGGCGATCCGGGCGCTGCTCGCGGACTTCGAGGCCCGGACCGAGTTCCTCGAGGACGTCGCCGTCGCGGACACGGTGCTCGCCCTGCAGGCCCTCGCGGAGACGCGCGGCCCGACGGTCGAGCTCAGCTCGCCGATGCTCCCTGGACGCTAGGGCTCGCCGGCGGCGAGCTCGCGGGCCCGCACCATCGCGGCCTGGATCGCGTTGAGGAAGGCGGCACGGACGCCGGCCATCTCGAGCTCCCGGATCGCGGCGATCGTCGTCCCTCCCGGCGAGGTGACCATCTCGCGGAGCTCGACCGGATGCATCTTCTCGTCGCGGAGCTGCTTGGCGGTCCCGAACATCGTCTGGATGACGAGCTGCGTCGAGATCTCGCGCGACAGACCGAGCAGGATCCCTGCCTCGATCATCGCCTCGGCGAGAAGCGCGAAGTACGCAGGTCCCGATCCGGAGACGGCCGTGATCGCGTCGAGCGCGCTCTCGGGAACTCGGACGACCGCGCCCAGGTGGGAGAGCGTCTCTTCGGCGAGCGCGAGGTGCTCCTCGCCCGCGTGTGCTCCCGCGCACAGGCCCGCGATCCCCTCGTGCACCGTCGAGGGCGTGTTCGGCATCGCCCGGACGACGGGCACGTTGCCCGAGAGCCGGCTCTCGATCCGCGCGGTCGGAATCGCGGCCGCGATCGTGAGCACCGTCTGCTCCGGGAGGATCAGGCCGCCGATCTCGCCGAGCAACCCTTCGATGTCCTGCGGCTTGACGGCGACGACGACGAGCGCCGCCCCCGCGGACGCATCGTGGTTCGAGAGCGTCGCGGCGATGCCGTGGCGCTCCCGCAACTCCTCCACGCGCTCCACGCGGCGTGCCGTCGCCGCGATCTCTCCGGGCTCGCGCCAGCCCGAGGAGAGGAGGCCGACGACGAGCGCTTCCCCGATCCGCCCGGTCCCGAGGATCGCGATCTTGCGCGGGTCGACCATGCGAGGAGTGTACGACCGGGTCGCTGCCCGGCCGTCCGGCCTAGGCGGCTCGACGTGAGCGCACAAGCCGAGCCCGGTCCATGCTCGCGCCGGGGACGACGCCGAGCTTCAGGCCCCGGAGGAGATAGACGCTCGCGAGCCCCTGCCACTCGTCGTAGGGCGCGAGGAGCTCCGCGGTCTCCCCGGGCCCCGGCCAGCGCCCAGTCCGGGCGGCGAGGAGCTTCACGAGCCCGAGGTCGTCGACGAGCCCGGCGTCGTAGCGCCCGAGCCCCTGGAGCGCGACCACGCCGACCGTCCACGGGCCGATGCCACGCTCGCGGCCGAGCCGCGCCAGGGCCCCGTCGTGGCGACCCTTCAGTGCCTCGAGGTCAAGCGTCCGGGCGAGCCGTACCAGTGTCGCCGCGCGGCCTGCGGCGAGCCCGAGCCTGCAGAGGGCTGCGGGCGAGAGCCGTCCGAGCGCGTCCCGGGTGGGCGGGTCCTCGCCGCACGCGCGCACGACGGCGCGCTCGATCTCGAGCGCCCTGCTCGCCTGGATCAGCTGGCCGCAGATTCCGCGGAGCAGCGCGTGCGCGACGGTCGCGCGTCGCCGTGGGCGGAGCCCGCGCAGAGCGTGGAGGGACGGGCCGAGGAGCGGGTCGCGCGCGAAGCGCCGGTGGAACTCGCCCGTGTCGTCGTCGAGCGCGAGCACGAACCGCGCCTCCGCGACCGCCTGCTCGTCCGACGCCTCGACGACGACGGGGCCGTCGGGCAGCTGCTCCGCACGAGCCCAGCGCCCCTCCGGGAACGCGCCCCGCCAGGCGCCTCCCGTCGTCAGCCGCAGCGAGTACGGGCCGCGCGGCTCGATCGTCGCCCCGACCACGTTCGCCAGCCTACTCGCAGGCCCTGACTCGATACTTACGCGGTGCGTGTCGCCGATGCGATCTCGCTGCGCTCCCGGCGACGGAAGCTGCGGCTGTTCCTCGAGGAGCTGCAGCCGACCGCCGAGACCACGGTGCTCGACGTGGGCGCGGACGAGCTCGCGTTCGGCGCAGGCGACGGGTGCGGAACGCTGAACTTCTTCGAGGAGCTGTACCCCTGGCCGGAGCGCATCACCGCGCTCGGTCTCCACGACGGCGCCGGGTTCCGTGAGCGCTACCCGGCCGTCCGCTACGTCCGCGGAGATGCGTGCGCGCTCCCGTTCGCGGATGGCGAGTTCGACGTCGTCTTCTCGAACGCGGTCATCGAGCACGTCGGCGACCGCGAGCGGCAGCGCAGGCTCGTCCTCGAGGCGCTCCGCGTCGGCAGGCGCGTCTTCCTGACGACGCCGAACCGTCGCTTCCCGATCGAGGTGCACACGCGGCTCCCGCTCGTGCACTGGCTTCCGGATGCGGTCGCCCACCGCGCTTACGATCTCGCGGGGAAGGGCTTCGCGAAGGATCTCCACCTCCTTTCCCGGAGCACGCTCGCATCGCTCTTCCCCGGTCGCGTTCGCGTCGTGAACCTCGGGCTGACGCTGGTGGCCATCGTTGACTAGCGGCGGCGAGCGCTTCGCCGGCGCCGCCCTCCTCGCGCTCGTCCTCGGGCTCGTCGTCCACAACGCCGCGATGGCGCAGCTCTGGGAGGCGGGCGTTCGGGGCAGGGCGCTCGACGTCACCGCCGCGTGGAAGGAAGTGCTCCTGCTCGTGGCGCTCGCCGCCGCGCTCTGGGGCGCGCGCGGTGTGCCGAGGGTGACGCTCGTGGACGTGCTCGCCGCGTGCTACGCGGGCATCGTCGTCGTCTACGCGCTCCTCCCGCAGGATCTCCTGGACGGGGGGGCGACGACGCGCGGGGAGCTCCTCGCCCTCCGCCACTATCTGCTGCCCGTCGCCGCGTACGCGCTCGGCCGGCTCGTCTCGCGCCTGTGGGAGGAGCGGTCGCGGCTGGGCGCCGCGATCGTCGTCGCGGCCGTCGTCGTGGCAGTCGCCGGGCTCGTCGACCTCGCGATCGTCTCGCTGCAGTCCTGGCGCGAGTCGGGCGTCCCCGGCTGGTACCGCGAGCAGCTGGAGCTCGACTACGAAGGCCTCTCCGGCCTCCCCGAGAACTGGGTCTACAACACGGGCGACGAGGAGAACCCGATCCGCAGGCTCGTCGCGACGCTCCTCTCCCCGCTGGCCAGCGCCTACGTCCTCGTCGTGGCCCTCGTGTACGTGCTGAGCAGGCGGCTCACCGTGTGGTGGGCGCTGCTCGCGGCGCTCGTGTACGCCGCCCTCCTGTACACGCACACGCGCGCCGCGCTCGGCGCCCTCGTCGTGGGGCTCGTCGTCCTCGCAGTCGCCCAGCGGCGGGTCGTGCCCGCAGTCCTCGCCGCCGTCTCAATCGCGGCCGGCGCCGCGTTCCTCGCCGTCTACCCGTCGATCGGTCCCTCTACGAGCTACACGGAGGAGGAGCTCGAGTTCCTTCGCCAGAACGCCCAGGAGGAGCCGGGGACGAGCTCGGACCCCTTCTCGCCGTCGGAGTCCTCGACGGCCAGCCACTGGCGCAACCTCCGGGACGGAGTACGCGCCGTGCTGGAGCACCCGCAGGGGTACGGCCTCGGGAACGCGGGCGTCGTGGCCAAGCGGACCGGCGTCGAGATCAAGGCGGGCGAGTCCACGTACACGGAGGTCGGCATCGACGCCGGCCTCGCCGGGATGGTCGCGTTCGTGCTCTGGAACCTCGCGCTGCTCGTCGGCCTGCTGCGGCGCGAGCCGTGGCTCGGCGCGGCGTTCGCCGCCGTTCTGCTGCTCGGGCTCCAGACCGACGTGATCGGCGTGCACTGGCTCGCCGTCGCCGTCTGGGGCGCGGCCGGCGTCGCGCTCCGCTCCTCGCGGGCCGAGCGCCCGGACGACGCGGAGCCCGAACCCGAACCCGAACCCGAGCCGGAACCGGAACCCGAACCCGAGCCCGACGGAAAGCCGCCCGAGAGCTAGCGTTGCGACGACACGCGAGAGCCCGCGCGACGGCCGGTTGCTACCATTCCCGCGTCCAGCTAGAGCGAGTCCGGTTCGCGCGCTTTCGCGCTTTCCTTACCCGTTCGTGAGTAGGTGAGGGAGGTGTTTTCCATATGGCAACCGGAACCGTGAAGTGGTTCAACGACAGCAAGGGTTACGGGTTCATCACGCCCGACGAGGGCACGAAGGACCTGTTCGTCCATCACAGCAGCATCGTGTCGGAGGGGTACAGAAGCCTCGCCGAGGGTGCGCGCGTCGAGTACGAGGCGCGCGAGGGGACGAAGGGCCCCGAGGCGACGAACGTCGTTCCCACCGCGTAGTCGGAGCGTCGAGACCGCGGCCGCCTTCCGGCGGCCGCGGCGCTCCTCGCAGAGAAGGGGTGCATCGCGCTGAAGGAAGAGAAGCTCGAAGTCGAAGGCGAGGTGGTCGAGGCTCTGCGGAGCAGGATGTTCCGGGTCCGCCTCGACAACGGGCACGAGGCGCTCGGCTACATGGGCGGCCGGATGAAGAGCAACCGCATCCGCGTCTTCCCGGGCGACCGCGTCCGGATCGAGCTCTCGTCGTACGACCTCACGCGCGGCCGAATCGTCTACAGGCTCAGCTGAGCCTCGTGCACGCGGCCGACGCCCGTCGGCGCCGCCTCCGCGTCCGCTATACCTCGTCCATGGCCAAGGCGAAGCCCGTCGAGCAGCTCGAGCGGGTCGTCATCCGCTTCGCAGGAGACTCGGGAGACGGCATGCAGCTGACCGGCGACCGCTTCACGAGCGAGACGGCGGTCTTCGGGAACGACCTCGTGACGCTGCCGGACTTCCCGGCGGAGATTCGCGCGCCGGCGGGCTCGCTCCCGGGCGTGTCGGGGTTCCAGGTGCACTTCGCGGACCACGACATCCTCACGCCGGGAGACCAGCCGAACGTCCTCGTCGCGATGAACCCCGCCGCGCTCAAGGTCAACGTCGCCGACCTGCCGAAGGGGGCGACGCTGATCGTCAACACCGACGCGTTCTCGGACCGCAACCTGCAGAAGGCGGGCTACCGGGCGAACCCGCTCGAGGACGGGTCGCTGGCGGACTTCCACGTGCACGCCGTCGCGCTCTCCTCGATGACCGTCGAGGCGCTGAAGGAGGTCGACGGGATCACGTCGAGGGAGGCCGAGCGCTCGAAGAACTTCTTCGCGCTCGGGCTCATGTCGTGGCTCTACCACCGCCCGGTCGAGGGCACGCTCGGGTTCATCGAGACGAAGTTCTCGCGCCGGCCCGAGATCGCCGAGGCGAACACGAAGGCCTTCAAGGCGGGCTGGAACTACGGGGAGACCTCCGAGGACTTCGCCGTGTCCTACGAGGTCGCCCCCGCGAAGCTCGCACCCGGCACCTACCGCCAGATCTCCGGAAACTCGGCGCTCACGTATGGCCTCATCGCGGCGAGCAGGCTCTCCGGTCTTCCGCTCTTCCTCGGCGCCTATCCCATCACGCCCGCCTCGGACGTCCTCGAGCAGCTCGCGAGCCTCAAGCAGTTCGGCGTCAGGACCTTCCAGGCGGAGGACGAGATCGCGGCCTCGGGCGCCGCGCTCGGAGCCGCCTTTGGAGGTGCTCTCGGCGTGACCACGTCCGCCGGACCGGGCATCGTCCTGAAGTCGGAGACCGTGGGCCTCGCAGTGACGCTCGAGCTCCCGCTCCTGATCGTGGACATCCAGCGCGCGGGACCCTCGACGGGTATGCCCACGAAGCCGGAGCAGGCCGACCTGCTGATGGTCCTCTTCGGCAGGAACTCGGAGTCGCCGGTGCCCGTCGTGGCCGCATCCACGCCTGCAGGATGCTTCGACGCCGCGATCGAGGCGGCGCGGATCGCGATCAAGTACCGGACGCCCGTCTACCTGCTCTCGGATGCCTACCTGGCGAACGGATCCGAGCCCTGGCGCATCCCGGACGTCGTGTCGCTCCCTGACATCTCGACCGAGTTCGCGACGGAGCCGAACGACGGCGAGGGCTTCCTCCCGTACCGGCGCGACGCCGAGACGCTCGCCCGTCCCTGGGCGATCCCTGGCACTCCCGGTCTCGAGCACCGAATCGGCGGTCTCGAGAAGCAGGACGAGACCGGCAACGTCTCGTACGACCCGGAGAACCACGACCTGATGGTGCGGCTGCGCGCTGCCAAGGTCGCAGGGATCGCGGCGGACATCCCCGAGCTCGAAGTGGACGATCCCGATGGCGCCGACACGCTGGTTCTGGGCTGGGGATCTACGTACGGCTCGATCGGCGCTGCGGCGCGTCGCGTACGCGCGAGCGGGCGGAGGGTCGCCGTCGCGCACCTCCGCCACCTGAACCCGTTCCCAAGGAACACGGGTGAGGTCGTCCGGGGCTACGAGAAGGTGCTCGTGCCCGAGATCAACCTCGGCCAGCTCCGGATGCTGCTTCGGGCCGAGTTCCTCGTCGACGCGGTCGGCTACAACAAGGTGCGCGGGCGCCCGTTCCGGGCTGCGGAGCTCGCCGACGCGATCACGGCCCTGGTGGACTCCTGACATGGCCGAGGGCAACGGCAACCTCGTCCAGCTGACGGCGAAGGACTTCAAGTCGGACCAGGAGGTCCACTGGTGCCCCGGCTGCGGGGACTACGCGATCCTCAACGTCATCCAGGGCTTCATGCCGGAGCTCGGGCTCTCCCGTGAGCGGATCGTCTTCGTCTCGGGGATCGGCTGCGCCGCCCGCTTCCCGTACTACATGCAGACGTACGGCATGCACTCGATCCACGGGCGCGCGCCGGCGATCGCGACCGGGCTGGCGGTCACCCGCCCGGATCTGTCCGTGTGGGTGGTGACCGGCGACGGCGATGCGCTCTCGATCGGCGGCAACCACCTGATCCACTCGCTTCGCCGCAACGTGAACCTGAAGATCCTGCTCTTCAACAACCGCATCTACGGGCTGACGAAGGGTCAGTACTCGCCGACGTCCGAGCTCGGGAAGGTGACGAAGTCGACGCCGATGGGCTCGCTCGACTACCCGTTCAACCCGCTCTCGATCGCGATCGGCGCGGAGGCGTCGTTCGTCGCTCGCGCGATCGACACCGACAAGAAGGGTCTGACCGAGGTGCTCGGTGCCGCTGCGCGGCACCGTGGGTCGGCGTTCGTGGAGATCCTGCAGAACTGCAACATCTACAACGACGGCGCCTTCGATTACGTGCGGGAGGAGAAGGGGAACCGGATCTATCTCGAGAGCGGCGCGCCGATCCGCTTCGGCGCCGAGGGCGAGAAGGGGGTCGTGCAGGACGCGGACGGCTCGGCCCGAGTCGTGGACGTGGCCGAGTCGGGCGAGGACTCGCTCCTCGTCCACGATGCAACCCAGCGCGAGCCGAGCCTCGCGTTCGCGCTCTCCCGGCTCACGTTCGAGACGGACGGCGCCGTCCCGTTCGGAGTCTTCCGGAGCGTCGAGCGGCCGGTCTACGACGACCTGATGGGCGCGCAGCTCGAGCACGCGCGGGAGGACCGGGGCGAGGGCGAGCTCGAGGCGCTCCTGCACTCGGGCGACACCTGGGTCGTCCCGGGTAACGGCTAGCTCTCGTCGAGGAAGCGCACGATCCGGTCGGCGATCTCCTCGCCCTTGTCCTCCTGCAGGAAGTGGCCTGCGCCGGCGACGATCTCCGCCGGGCCTGCGCCGGGGATGCGCGCCGCGAGGCGTTCGGCGGCCGCGGGCGAGAAGATCGGGTCGGAGTCGGAGAAGAGGACGAGCGTCGGCTTCTCCCACCGCTCGAGCACGGCCCGGACCTCGAGCATCTTCGCCGCCGACGGGTGGTCGGCCTCGGTCGGGACGAGCTCCGGGAACGCGAGCACGCCCGCTTTCGACTGAGGGACCGGGAACGGCGCATTGTAGGCCTCGACGACCTCCTCGGGTAGTGGCTGCACGCAGGACAGCCGCACGAGCTGACCGGGCACGATCTCGTCTCCGACGCGGCGCATGAACGCGCGGAAACGCAGCCACTCCGGAGAAGGCGCGCGCCCCGCGCCGATGCCGGTGTTCAGGATGACGAGCCGCGCGACGCTCCTGGGGCGCTCGACCGCGAGCCGCAGCCCGATCGGCCCGCCCCAGTCCTGCACCACGACCGTCGTCCCGCGCAGGTCGAGCTCGTCCGCGAGGCGCTCGATCGACTCGTAGTGGAAGTCGTAGGAGTAGTCCTCGCTGCGGGTCGGCTTGTCCGAGCGGCCGAAGCCGAAGTAGTCGGGCGCGAGGACGCGCGAGACGGCGGCGAGCGGCGGGATCAGCTTGCGGTAGAGAAACGCCCACGACGGCTCGCCGTGGAGGAGCAGCACGGGCTCGCCGGATCCCTCCTCGACGTAGTGCATCCGCAGGTCGCCCTGCGCGAGATACCGTGGCGCGAACGGGTAGCCGGGGAGGTCGACGAAGCGCTCGTCGGGCGTGCGGTAGGCCTCCATCGAATCGATCATGACGTGCCGAGGGAGGTCGCACGTGGCCGGAGTGCCGAACATCTGGGCGGACGAGTGGGAGCACGAGAGCAAGGAGAAGTGGGCGGCCGACCGTGCGTCGCGCATGCCGCGGGGCGAGAAGATCGGCGCGACGCTGTACGAGCTCGCGCCGGGAGGGACGAGCGGCCTCTACCACTTCCACCACGGTGCCGAGGAGCTGCTCGTCGTCCTGCGCGGACGCCCGACGCTCCGCGAGCCGGCAGGTGAGCGCATCCTCGAGGAGGGCGACGTCGTGCACTTCCCGGTCGGCCCGGACGGGGCGCACCAGCTGAGCAACCGCACGGACGCGTCCGTGCGCTACCTGATGGTCTCGAACCGCCCCTCGCCGGAGGCGGTCGAGTATCCCGACTCCGGCCAGCTCTCGGTGATGGCGTTCACGGACTCCCAGCTCGGCCGCCCGCTCTGGGACCTCCGGGACCTCGAGCCGCCCGCGGGCGACTGACCCGAGCCCCGGGGGCACGCTGGGCGCCCCCCCGGGGCTCGAGTCGTTACATCACCTGGACGTAGCCGTACATCTTCGCGAAGGCGAAGTGCGGCGTGACGTTGCAGATCATCAGATAGCGCCCGCGTTGTGTGAGCGGCGGGCTCGTCCACGACACCGGCCCCGGAGCGCCGGCGACGAACGCGGATCCGAAGTCGTTGATGAAGATGTTCTCCTCCGGCGGGAAGTCCGGTACGAGGATGTCCTCGGGCGACGTTCCCGGCCCCTAGAGCACCGGCCAGTGGAAACCGTCGACGGTGAACGACACCGTGCCGCCGGCCGAGATCACCACCGTCCGTGGGATGACGTTGTCCTCGCCGTTGAACGAGCTGTCGTGCTCCGCGGGTGGGAACGGGCTGCCTGCCTTGCTGTTGCCGAAGCGCACGTCCGCGCTCGAGCCCGGCCCTGCCACGACTATCGCCGGTACCGCGAGCGCAGTCGCACCCAGGAGCGCGACGCCCGCTACCCAGCGCTTTCGTATGTTCATCTCCCCCTCCCTGTCGAGTCCGCCGTCGCTACGCCCTTCGCGAGGTCAGAGTCAAGGGGTGGCCGCGGGAACGGGAGACCTCGCTCGCCTCGCGTTCGCGACCGCCACCGTCACGAGCGACGTCCCACCGGCGACCGCGAACGCGAGCTGTGTGCCGCCGACGTCCGCGAGCCAGCCCGCGAACAGGCCGCCGATCGGCGCGACTCCGGCGAATGCGAAGAGGTACAGCCCGATGAGCCGGCCGCGGAGGCGGTCGGGGGCCCCGAGCTGCACGAGGGCGTTGGCGTTCGCGGTGAAGAGCGTGAAGGAGATCCCGGCGCCGAGCAGCAGCCCGCCCGCGAGCAGGACGTTGTGAACCGGCGCGAGCGCGAGCGCGAGGACGCCGAAGCCGGCGCCACCCGTCGCGAACAGGCGCCAGCTGGCGGATCGGAAGGTCGCGGTCACGAGTGCGCCGACGAGCGCTCCGAGGCCGAAGGCGGCCGACAGGAACCCGAATCCCTCGGGGCCGACGTGCAGGGTCTCCCCGGCGAGCAGCGGCACGAGCACGTGGAAGTTGAAGCCGACCGTGCTCACGATCGTCACGACGACGAGGACGCTCCGGAGCTCTGGATCGTGCCTGACGAACGCGAGCGCGCGTCGCGTGCCCTCGATGACTCTCGCAGAGGGGTCGCGCTCGACCTCGTGGAGCTCGTCGGTGCGAAGGCTCGCGAGCGCCGCAAGCACGGCGAGAAAGCTGAAGGCATTGAGCACGAAGCAGGCTCCGGTGCCCGCCGTTGCGATGATCACGCCCGCGATCGCGGGCCCGATGACACGTGACCCGTTGAAGAGCCCGGCATTCAGCGCGACGGCGTTCGGGAGCTCGCGCCGCCCGACGAGCTGGAAGGTCAGCGACTGGCGCCCGGGAGCGTCGAACGCGAGCGTGATGCCGCCGAGGGCGGCGAGCGCGAACACGACAGGCAGCGTCGCGGTGCCCGTGAGCGTGACGACGGCCAGGAGGATCGAGACGACCATCGCGCCGGCCTGCGTGGCCATCACGAGCCGCCGGGAGTCGACACGGTCCGTGACGACGCCGGCGAGGAGGCCGAACACCGTGAAGGGAGCGAAGCGACAGAACGCGAGGGCGCCGACCGCCAGCGCCGAGTCCGAAAGCTCGAGCACGAGCCACGCGAGCGCGACGTTCTGCATCCACGTTCCGGCGAGCGAGACGAGCTGGCCCGTGAAGAAGATCCGGTAGTTGCGGTGGCGGCGCAGGCTGCGGAAGGTCCTCGCCTTGAGCGTGAAGACGAGCGTGCTCACGCGTCGTCTCCGACGATGCGACGCAGTGCGGGGAGCGCGGCCTCGAGCGCCTCGAGATCGGTCGGGTCGAGCCCGCGCATGCGCGTCGTCAGCCAGCCCGTGCGCCGGGCCCGGATCCGCCGGAGCAGCTTCGCGCCCTCGTCCGTGAGCTCGAGACCGACCCGGCGGCGATCCTCCGTCGAGCGAACGCGCTCGAGCAGCCCGGCTCTCTCGAGACGGTCGACGTGGCCCGACATCGCCGGCGCCGAGATCCCCTCCTCGGCCGCGAGCTCGGCGAGCGAAAGCCCGGGGCTGCGCTTGACGAGCCAGAGGAGCGTCGCCTGGTGCCCGGTGATCCCGAGCTGCTCGGTCTCCTTGCGCAGCTCGCGCGCCACCCGCAGGAGGACGGGCCTCAACTCGGATGCGATCAGCTCCGCGTTTAGCGTAACGTCACTAACCATTAACGTAGCTAAGCTTATCCGAGGAAGCTCGGTCGCCCCCGATCGGGGGACCGCCGACGTTCCGCGCTAGGTCGTCGTTACCTTCGGCTCGGCTTCGAGCTTGTAGCCGACGCCGTAGCGCGTGTGGATGAAGTCGTGCCGCGGGGCGCGGCGGTCGACCTTCTCGCGCAGCTTGCGGACGAAGACGTCGACGGTGCGGTCGCGGTGCGTCGCTCGCCGCCCCCACACCCGCTGGAGCAGCTCGTCCCTCGTGAGGACGCGCCCCTGCTCCCTGGCGAGCGTGTACAGGAGCCGGAACTCCGTGGGCGTCAGGTCCGCGCTCTCGCCGTCGACGTAGGCCTGGACGTTGTCGGGGTCGAGCCGAAGCTCCTCGATCGTGATCGCGTCGCCGCGGCGTTGCTCGGAGGCGCTCACGCCGCGGCGAGCGGCGGCCCGGACGCGGGCCGCGAGCTCCTTCATCGAGAATGGCTTCACGAGGTAGTCGTCGGCCCCGATCTCGAGCGCATGGACGCGGTCGTGCTCGGTCCCCCGTGCCGACACGACGACGATCGGGGTGCCGATGCCCTCGTCGCGGGCCTGCTCGATCACTCTCCAGCCGTCGATCCCCGGGAGCATGAGGTCGAGCACGCAGACGTCCGGACGCTCGTAGCGGAGGCGTGCGAGCCCCGTCTCGCCGTTGGCGACGCCGACGGTGTCGAAGCCGGCGGACTCCAGATGACGCGCCATCCCCCGTGCGATGACGTCGTCGTCCTCGATGATCAGGACCTTGGCCATCCCTCGACCGGATTCTGGCGGCCCGGCAACCTCGCGCGGGCCGCGAAGCGGTTGCCGAACGGTGACCAGGTGGTGAACGGACGAGCGAGCGACGCGCGGACGTTCTGTTAGAACGGCCGCATGGACGCGGAGGCGGCGCGGGCACGCGCGCTCGTCGAGGAGAGCCGGGAGGCCGTCGTCGTCCTCGATGCCGAAGACCGCGTGCTCCTCGCGAGCAGGCGGGCGCGCCAGGCGCTCGAGGGCATCCGCGAGGGGGACCGTGTGCCGCCGGCGTTGCTGTCCGGCGGCCTCGGCGTCATTCCGTTCGTCGTCCCCTACGAGGTCGACGGCCGGAGGGAGCGCCTCGTCTACCTCTCGCGCGAGGGCGATCTGACCGCGTACGAAGAGCTCCGCTCGGGCTTCACGGCGGCGGTGTCGCACGAGCTGCGGACGCCGCTCGCTCGGCTGCTGACGCTCCTCGAAACGGCGACGCTGCCGGGCGAGGACATCGGCGCGCTCGTCGAGCGCGCAACGAGGGAGGTCGAGCAGATCACCGAGCTGATCGACGAGGTGCTCTTCCTCAGCGAGCTCGAGTCCGGCGCGCGCGTGGTCTCGCTCGGCGCGACGCCGATCCGGCCCGTCCTCGAGGAGACGCTCGCCGAGCTCGAGGAGCGCGCCGCCCGGTCGGGAGTCGAGCTCCGGCTCGAATGCGACGAGGACGTCGAGCTCGCCGTGCGCCCGCGGATGCTCCGGGTAGTCGTGCGCAACCTCGCAGAGAACGCGGTCCGTTACGCAGGCCCCGGCGCGGTCTTCAGGCTGTCGGCCGAGCGGTTGCCCGACGGGGCCGTCGTTCTCGCGGCAGGCGACGACGGCGTCGGGGTCGAGGAGGCCGAGCTGCCGCGACTCTTCGAGCGTTTCTTCCGCGCAGATCGCGCCAGGGCCTCGCGGGGGACCGGTCTCGGCCTCGCGATCGTCAAGCACGTCGTCACCCAGGCGGGCGGGACGGTCGAAGCACGGGGCGCCCGGGGCCGGGGCCTCGAGGTCCGCTGCGTGTTCCCGCCGGCCGTGTAGGCGTTCACCGGATCTCCACCGGATCTTCACCGCACGGCGCCCCGGCGACCCCAATCGGGCGGGGACACTGGCGGCATGAGACCGAGCAGACTGATCATCGTGGCCGCCGGTACCGCGGCACTCGTCCTCGTCGCGTCGGCCTGCGGGGGCGGGGACGGTAGCGGCGGGAGCGGAGAGACGATCTCGGCCGACGGCTCGAGCACCGTCGGCCCGTTCACGACCACGGCGGCCGAGGACTTCAAGGCCCAGGGCGGCGTCGACGTGACCGTGGGTATCTCGGGGACCGGAGGCGGCTTCGAGCGCTTCTGCCGCGACGAGACCGACATCTCGAACGCCTCGCGGCCGATCGCGGACGACGAGGCCGCCGCCTGCACCGACGCCGGGATCGAGTACCTCGAGTTCACGGTCGCGACCGACGCGCTGACGAACGTCGTGAACGTCGAGAACGACTGGGTCGACTGCCTCACCGTCGACCAGCTGAAGGCGATCTGGGAGCCCGGCTCGAAGGTCGAGAGCTGGAACCAGGTCGATCCGTCGTACCCCGACGCGCGGCTGCGCCTGTACGGCGCCGGCACCGACTCCGGGACGTTCGACTACTTCACGGGCGCGATTGTGGGCGAGGAGGGCGCGAGTCGGACCGACTACAACGCGAGCGAGGACGACAACGTCACCGTGCAAGGGGTCGCCGGGGAGCGGGGCGGACTCGGCTACTTCGGCTTCTCGTACTTCGAGGAGAACACGGATCGCCTGAAGGCCCTCGAGGTCGACGGCGGCTCGGGCTGCGTGGCGCCGGGCGTGGCGACGGCCCAGGACGGCACATACGCCCCGCTCTCGCGACCCCTCTTCGTCTACGTGAAGCGGAGCTCGTTCGACGACGACGAGAACGTCCGCGACTTCGTCGAGTACATGCTCGAGAACGAGCAGAAGATCGCCGAGGAGGCGCGGTTCGTCCCGCTCTCGGACGCGCAGCTCGCCGAGCAGCAGTCGAAGCTCGAGGACGCCGCGAGCTAGGTGTCGTCGGCGGACGCGACACTCGGGCAGGCGGGCGCGGTCGCGCTGCCCCGGAAGAGGATTCGTTGGGGCGAGAAGCTCGTCCAGGCGATCCTCTTCCTGGCAGCTGCCGTCTCGGTGCTTACGACGGTTGGCATCGTCGTTTCGCTGCTCGTGCCCGCGGGCGAGTTCTTCGGGGAGGTCAGCCTCTGGGACTTCCTCACCGGTACCACCTGGGCGCCGCTCTTCGAGCCCGCGCACTTCGGCGTCCTCCCGCTCGTCGTGGGCACGTTCGTCATCTCGCTCCTCTCCGCGCTCGTTGCGTTCCCGCTCGGCGTCGGCGTGGCGATCTACCTCAGCGAGTACGCGCGGCCACGGGCGGCGTCGGTCCTCAAGCCGGTGCTCGAGATCCTCGCCGCGATCCCGACGGTCGTGCTCGGGTACTTCGCGCTCACCTTCGTCACCCCGCTTCTGCGCGATGTCGGCCTCGACGTCGAGATCTTCAACGCCCTCTCCGCGAGCCTCGTCCTCGGCGTCATGCTCATCCCCACCGTCGCCTCGCTCTCGGAGGACGCGATGGCCGCCGTGCCGCGGGACCTGCGGCAGGGGGGCTACGCGCTCGGGGCGGACAAGCTGCAGGTCTCGACGCGGATCGTCGTCCCGGCGGCGATCTCCGGGATCATCGCCGCCTTCGTGCTCGCCTTCTCCCGCGCCGTCGGCGAGACGATGATCGTCCTCATCGCCGCGGGGCAGCTTCCACAGATCACGTTCGACCCGCGCGAGACGATCGAGACGATGACCGCGTTCATCGGCGCGACCGGGAACGGAGACGTGCCGACGGGCTCGCTCGAGTACAAGACGATCTTCGCGGTCGGCCTGACGCTGTTCGTGATCACGTACGCGATCAACCTCTTTTCGATCCGGCTCGTGCGGAAGTTCCGGGAGGTCTACGAGTGACCAACGCTCGCCTTCGGCTCGCGTTCGCGGGAGGAACCATGTTCCCCCCGCGTGCCCCCTTCTTTCCAGAAGCGTGGGGAACCTCTCGGTGCCCCACAGCCCTTCCCACTCATCGACCGGAGACCGGTCGATGACCCGGTCCCGCGTGTGGAAGAACCGGGCGTTCGAGGCGGCGATGCTCTTCGCCATGTTCGTCGCGTTCGGGACGCTCGGCGTCCTGCTCATCGACACCTTCGTCACCGGGTGGCCCCAGCTCGACGCGCAGCTCTTCTCCGACTCGCCCTCGACCCAGCCCGAGGAGGCTGGGGCTCGGCCGGCGATCCTCGCGACGCTCTACCTCGGCCTCATCGTCCTCCTGCTCTCGGTGCCGATCGGCGTCCTGACGGCGATCTACCTCGAGGAGTACGCCGACCGGAAGCGGTGGTGGAACCGGCTCATCGAGGTGAACATCCAGAACCTCGCGGCCGTCCCCTCGATCGTCTACGGGATCCTCGGCCTCGCCTTCATCGTCCGCGGCATCGGCATCGGCCGGGTCGTCCTCGCCGGGGGGCTCATCCTGACGCTCGTCGTGCTGCCGACCGTCGTCGTCGCCTCGCGCGAGGCGATCCGCGCCGTGCCCGACTCGATCAGGCAGGGCGCCTTCGCGCTCGGCGCGACGAAGTGGCAGGTCGTGTGGCGTCAGGTGCTGCCGGCCGCGATCCCCGGCATGGCGACCGGCTCGATCCTCGCGCTCTCGCGCGCGGTCGGGGAGACGGCGCCGTTGATCATGGTCGGCGCGATCGTCTACGTCGCCTTCGACCCGACGCTCCTCGGCCCGTACACCGCGCTGCCGGTGCAGATCTACAACTGGACGAAGCAGCCCGACCCGACCTTCCAGACCCTGGCCGCGGCGGGCGCGATCGTGCTGCTCGCGATCGTGCTCTCGATGAACGCCGTGGCCATCTTCCTCCGCAATCGTTACCGCAAGCAGTGGTGAGGACATGACGCAGATGGAGTCCCCGCAGATCGACAGCGCACGCATCGCCCAGGTCTCGCGCGGCCTCGAGCGCGACGAGATCGAGCGGCGCGAGAAGGTGTTCGCGGTCAGCGGCCTCGCCGTCTCGTACAGCGGCAAGCCGGCGCTCGAGGACGTGACGCTCGACGTCCACCGCAACACGGTCACCGCCTTCATCGGTCCCTCGGGCTGCGGCAAGAGCACGTTCATCCGCTGCTTCAACCGCATGAACGACCTCATCCCCGGCGCGAAGGTCGACGGCACCGTGCTCTACCACGGCGCCGACCTGTACGGGCGCGACGTCGACCCGGTCGAGGTGCGCCGCCGGATCGGGATGGTCTTCCAGAAGCCCAACCCCTTCCCGAAGTCGATCTACGACAACGTCGCCTTCGGCCCCCGCGTCCTCTCGCTGAAGGGGTCGCTCGACGAGCGGGTCGAGAAGGCGCTCCACGACGCTGCGCTGTGGGAAGAGGTGAAGGACCGGTTGAAGGACGGGGCACTCGGGCTGTCGGGTGGACAGCAGCAACGGCTCTGCATCGCGCGTGCCCTCGCCGTCGAGCCCGACGTCATCCTCATGGACGAGCCGGCGTCCGCGCTCGACCCGATCTCGACCACGCGTATCGAGGACCTGATGCACGAGCTGAAGCGCGACTACACGATCGTCATCGTCACGCACAACATGCAGCAGGCGGCGCGCGTCGCCGACATGACCGCCTTCTTCAGCGTCCTCGTGGCCGAGGACGGGAGCGCGCGGCGCGGGGTCCTCGTCGAGTACGACACGACCGCGAAGATCTTCACGACGCCGGCCGACAAGCGGACGGAGGACTACGTGACGGGGAGGTTCGGGTAGGCCATGGCGCAGATGCGTGCGACCTTCCAGGAGGAGCTCAGGGAGCTCGAGCAGCTGCTCGACGCCGAGGCGGAGCTCGTCCTGCGCTCCCTGCGGGCCGCGGTCGAGGCGCTCGTGACTCGGGACTCCGAGCTCGCCGACGAGGTCATCGCCTTCGACGACGACATCGACGAGGTCTACCTGCGGACGCATCAGGCGATCGAGCTCCTGCTCGCCCGCCAGACCCCGGTCGCCGGCGACCTCCGCCTCGTCCTCGCGATTCTCCACTCGAACCTCCACCTCGAGCGCATGGGCGACCTCTGCACGACCATCGCGAAGCTCACGAAGCTCTCCGCCGACCTCCCCCCGGACGATGTCCTCCTCGGCGCGTTCCGCGAGATGGGCGAGCGGGGCGAGGAGATGATCAGGGTCGCGCTCGAGGCGCTGCACGCCCGCGACGAGGAGCTTGCGACGTCGCTCATCCACCTCGACGAGCTGATCGACCGCTCGAACCGCCGCGTCGTGTCGCGCCTGCTCGAGCTCGGCCCCGAGAACCTCGAATGGGGCCTGCGCGCGATCGTCGCGTCGCGCTGCCTCGAGCGCATCGGCGACCACGCGGTGGACATCGGCGAGCAGGCCGCCTTCCTCGCGACCGGCGAGTTCCGCGAGTTCACGGACGCCTCGCACGACCCGCGCCCGCTCGGGTAGCGCTCACCACCTCCCTACCACCTCTTCACGGCTCCTCTGCCCACGGCGCTCGTGGGCGCGGCGACGATCGCCGCGTCAAAGGGAATCGACACGGGAGTTGAGACGACATGAAGCTGTCAGTGGGGCGCCGCGCTCTCGCGGTGGCCGGTGGAGTCGCGGCGTGCCTCGCGCTGGTCTCCGTCGCGGTGGGGGCGTCGACGGTGCGCAACCCGACCTTCGACCTGAAGAAGCTCTCCGGGACGATCACCGCGGACGGGTCGTCGACCGTGGGCCCGTACACGCAGGCCGCCGCCGAGCTCTTCTCGAAGGCGGGCGCGTCGAAGGTGAGGGTCACGGTCGGCATCTCCGGGACCGGGGGAGGGTTCCAGCGCTTCTGCAACGGAGAGATCGATCTCTCGGACGCGTCGCGGCCGATGCGGCTTCGGGAGGCGCAGGTGTGCAAGGACAAGGCGATCGGCGGCTGGCGGGCGTTCACGGTCGCGAACGACGCGCTCACCGTCGTCGTGAACCAGCAGAACACGTGGGCGACCTGCCTCTCGGTGGCCGAGCTGAAGAAGATCTGGGAGCCCGGCTCGAAGATCGACGACTGGAAAGACGTTCGCTCCTCCTTCCCGGACGTGCCGCTGAAGCTGTTCGGCCCTGGCACGGACTCGGGCACCTTCGAGTACTTCACGGAGGCGATCAACGGGCGCGCACGCGCGAGCAGGTCCGACTACCAGGCCTCCGAGGACGACAACGTCCTCGTGCAGGGCGTTTCCGGCGAGCGCGGGGGCCTCGGCTACTTCGGCTACTCGTACTTCGTCGAGAACCAGAGCCGGCTGAACGCCGTCCAGATCCGGAACCCGAAGACCGACCGGTGCGTCGCTCCCGGCGTCGCCTCGGTACACGACGGCTCGTACAAGCCGCTGTCGCGGCCGCTCTTCATCTATGCGAAGGGCTCGTCGTTCAAGCGGCGCGAGGTGCAGGCGTTCCTCGACTTCGTGTTCGACAGCGAGACCGCCATCGCGAGGCGCGCTCGCTTCGTCCCGCTCACGCCGGCGCAGCTCAGGCGGGCGAGGACGGGCTTCCATCTCGCCGTCGCAGCGGCGCGCCGCGGCTGAGACTCCACCCACCGACCACGTGCCGAACGGGGCGGCCGCACGGCCGCCCCGTTCACGCCTCGGACGGAGCGGGCGCGCCCACCGGGGCGAGGCGCCTCGTCTGGTAGCTCCTCCCGAGGAACGCCGCCGCGGCGATCAGCCCGGCGAGCAGGAACACGAGCACGTCGCCCTCGGGAAGCCGCGTCAGCGCTTCCATGATCGCTCCGACGAGCCCGGCCATCGGGATCGTCAGCACCCAGGCGACGAGGATGTTCCCGGCGACGCCCCAGCGCACGGCGGAGAAGCCCCTGATCGCCCCGGCGCCGAGCACGCTGCCCGAGATCGTGTGCGTCGTCGAGACCGGGAAGCCGTAGTGAGCGGTCGTCCAGAGGATGCTCGCGCACGCGGTCTGGGCGGCGAATCCCTGCGCGGGGTCGATCCGGGCGATGCGCTGACCGAGCGTGCGGATGATGCGCCAGCCCCCGACGTACGTCCCCGCGGCCATCGCGAGCGCGGCCGAGACGATGACCCACAACGGCGGGCGCGTGAAGTCGGGCGAGAGGTGACCCGACGCGACGAGCGCGAGCGCGATGATCCCCATCGTCTTCTGTGCGTCGTTCGTGCCGTGCGTGAACGCGACGAACCCCCCCGACACCAGCTGCGCACGGCGGAACAAATGGTTGACCCGTGACGGCGACCGCCGGGCGATCAGCCAGGTGATCGCGAGGATCAGGAAGAAGGCGACCACGATGCCGAGGAACGGCGCGGCGAGCGACGGGATCAGCACCTTGTCCTTGAGCCCCTGCCACTGGACGACGTCCCAGCCGGAGGCCATCACCGCCGAGCCGATCATCCCGCCGATCAGCGCGTGACTCGAGCTGGAGGGGAGCCCGAGAAACCAGGTGACGAGGTTCCAGGTGATCGCGCCGACGAGCCCCGCGAGGATGACGTCGAGCGTGATCGCGTCCTGGTCGACGATGTCGTTCGCGATCGTCGCCGCGACCTCGAACGACACGAACGCCCCCGCGAAATTCAGCACCGCGGCCATCGCGACCGCGGGGCGAGGGCCGAGCGCCCGCGTCGACACGCTCGTGGCGATCGAGTTGGCCGTGTCGTGGAAGCCGTTCGTGAAGTCGAAGAAGAGCGCGACCAGGACGACCGCGACGAGGGTCGCATCCATCGGGCTACCTGCTCTTGACGAGGATGTTCGCGATCACGTTGGCGGCCGTGTCGCAGGCGTCGAGGGCACGCTCGAGCGCCGCGTAGATGTCCTTCCAGCGGATGACGTTGAGCGGGTCGATCCGCTCGTCCCGGAACAGCGATCCGAGCGCGTCGCGGAGGATCCGGTCGCCCTCGTCCTCGAGCCGCTTCAGCTCGACGAGCGCCTCATCGACGCCCCGCATGCCCTTGAGGTTGTCGCAGGCGAAAGCGAGCTGCTGGCACGCCTGCACGGTCACCGCGCACTGCTCGACGGCGTGCCGCGTCGGCATCTCGATCCCGTACAGCCCCAGGAGGTCGGACGCCTCCTCGAGGTAGTCGACGACGTCGTCGATCTCGGTCGCGAGCAGGTAGATGTCCTCGCGGTCGAAGGGCGTCAGGTACTGCGTGTTGAGCAGGGTGATGAGCTCGCGGGTGATGTTGTCGCCCTGCGTCTCCTCCCTCTTCACCTGCTCCTGCGTCACGCCGGAGCTCGGGTGCTCCCGAAAGCGGCGCTCGACGAGCCGCGCCACCTCGAGCGCGTTCTCCCCCGCGCGCCCGAAGAGCGTGAAGAACTCGGTCGTCTTCGGCGTGAGGCTGATCCTCATGCGCGCGGGACGTTAACCGAACGGCGACGATCCAGGACCGGCTACGCGAGGGCTTCGAGCACGAGCTCCTGGAAGCGCACAACGAGGCGCTCGGAGGACGGCAGGAGCCGCCCGCTCTCGAGGAGGCCGGAGCGGACGCCCGCCTGCACGCGCTCCACGAGCGCGAGGTCCTCGGCGCCGACCTGGGCGTCGAAGGCAAGCATGTCCGCGACCCACGCATCGTCGGCATCGTCGGCGACGAGGTAGTCGAGCGCGCGGTGCGTGCGCTCGGGGGAGACCGGGACGATCGGCCCGATCGAGAGGTTCGGCCGACCGGGCATCACGTTGACGACCGTGTTCGGGAAGACGAAGTGGAACTGCCCGCGGCCGACCTCGCCCGACGGCTCGTACGTGCCCCGCGGGTCGGGCCGGACGGGCCCGACCTGCGACATGCGCCAGCCGCTCGCCTCGAGCAGGTAGCCGTCCGGCGAGACGTCGACGACCGCGGAGAACCCGGGGTGCGCGGTCGGGCAGTGGTAGCACTCGAGGTAGTTCTCCGCGCAGACCTTCCAGTTTGCCGCGCACTCGGACTCGGCGCGCTCGAGGAAGCGCAGCGCGTCGACGTCGACGCCGGCAGCCGCGACCCGCGCGGGCACGTCGCCGAGGAAGTCGGTGAGCGGGGCCGCCCCGGCGTCGGGGTTGACGAACGCGAACGGTCCCCACGTCTCGAGGCGGAGCTGCACGAGGCCGAGCTCGTCCGTGTCAGCCATGTCCCCTTCGCGCTCGAGGCGAGGAGCGTTGACGAGCCGTCCGTCGAGCCCGTAGGTCCAGGCGTGGTACGGGCACTGCAGCGTCTTCCGCACCCCGGGGCCCTCGCAGAGGAGGGAGCCCCGGTGCCGGCAGACGTTGAGAAACGCGCGCAGCGTGCCTTCCTCGTCCCTGACGAGCACGACCGGAACGTCGCCGGCGCGCGTCGCCGCGAACGAGCCAGGCTGCGCCGTCTCGTCGAGTCGCCCCGCGTACTGCCAGGAGCGCCTGAAGATCCGCTCCTGCTCGAGCCTGAGAACGGCCGGGTCCGTGTACCAGTCCCAGGGGAGCGTTCGCGCGCCGGTACCGGCCGTGGCCATCGCCCGACTCTACTCGCGGCGATCGTCGAGCTCGGCCGCGCCGGCGGTATGCTCGGCGTCGTGGCGGACGCTCACTCGCTCGTCGAGGAGGCCCAGGCGATGCTCGCCCCCCTCGACCGGTCACGAAACGTCGCCTGGTGGGACGCGAACGTCGAGGCGACCGACGAGGCGGAGCGCCGGCGTGCGGACGCCGAGCTCGAGTGGTCGAACACGCTTGCCGCGCAAGAGCTGTTCGACCGCGTCCAGCGCGCCGCGACGAACGGGGACGGCCTCGTCGAGCGGCAGCTCGAGTTGCTCCGCAACCTCATGCTGCCGCACCAGGTCCCGGAGTCCCTGCGCGCCCGCATCATCGAGCTCGAGGCCTCGGTCGAGGCGCGATTCGCGCGGCACCGCGGTGTCGTCGGCGGCGAGGAGGTGGACGACAACGCGATCAAGCGCATCCTTCGTGAGAGCGACGACTCCTCCGAGCGCCGCGAGGCGTGGGAGGCGTCGAAGACGGTGGGCGCCGCGGTCGCGGACGACGTCCGCGAGCTCGCCCGACTCCGGAACGAGGCCGCCCGGGCGCTCGGCCACCGCGACTGGTTCGCACTTTCCGTCGCCACCGACGAGATGGAGGAGGAGAGGCTCGTCGAGACGCTCGCCGCGGCGGACCGCGCGACCGGGGAACCGTTCGGGCGCTGGAAAGCGGAGCTCGATACCCGCCTCGCCGAGCGCTTCGGCCTCGCGGTCTCGGAGCTGCGGCCGTGGCACTACGCCGATCCCTTCTTTCAGGAGCCACCAATCGAGGGCGGCGTGGACCTCGACCCACTCTTCGCAGGCGAGGACGTCGTCGCGCTCGCACGTGGCACCTTCGAGCGAATCGGGCTCGAGGTCGCGGGGATCCTCGACCGGAGCGACCTCTACCCGCGCCAGGGGAAGTGCCAGCACGCGTTCTGCATCGACGTCGACCGCGGCGGCGACGTGCGCGTGCTCGCGAACGTCGTCGACAACCACTCGTGGACCGAGACGATGCTCCACGAGCTCGGCCACGGCGTCTACGACCTCGGCTTCGGCGAGTCCCTGCCGTGGCTCCTGCGTGACACGCATCTCGTGACGACCGAGGCGACCGCGCTCCTGTTCGGCGCCCTCGGGGGCGACCGCGAGTGGCTCGAGCGCGTGCGCGGCGTCGACGCGAGCGAGGCGGAGTCGCTCGCGCGCGGCCTGCGGGCAGCGAAGGCCGCCGAGCACCTCGTCTTCACGCGCTGGGTGCTCGTGATGACCGGGTTCGAGCGGATCCTGTACGCCGACCCCGACGGGGATCTCGACGCGGCATGGTGGGAGCTCGTCGCCCGCCACCAGCTCCTCACCCCGCCCGAGGACCGGAAGGCGCCGGACTGGGCGGCGAAGATCCACATCGCCGTCGCTCCGGTCTACTACCACACATATCTCTACGGCTCGATCGTCGCGCTCCAGTTGCGGGACGCGCTGCGGGCCGAGGCGGGCGGCCTCGTCGACCGCCCCGAGGCCGGCGAGCTTCTCGCACGGAGGCTCTTCGCCTCCGGTCAGTCGGCTCGGTGGGACCGCCTCGTCGAGCAGGCAACGGGAGCGCCGCTCACGGTCGACTCGCTCGCGCGCGCTGTCGCGGCCGTCTGAGCCGTCGCCTAGAGTCCACCCGCTGTCGAAAACGCGGGGTCGAAAGGAGCGTGGCGGAGCACATGAGCGACTACAAGCCCGAGCCACCGGTCTCGGGGTTCGCGGTCGGCGGCGTCATGTTCGCGGCGGTGCTGATGATCCTCATCGGCATCTTCCAGAGCATTGCCGGCCTGACCGCGATCGTCGACGACGACTTCTACGTCCTGACGCAGAACTACACCTTCGACCTCGACACGACGGCGTGGGGCTGGATCCATCTCATCCTCGGGATCGTCGTGCTCCTCGCGGGGATCGCGCTCTTCGCCGGGAAGGGCTGGGCGGGCGTCGTGGCGCTCATGCTCGCGGTCCTGAGCGCGGTCGCGAACTTCTTCTTCATCCCGTACTACCCGTTCTGGACGATCGTCGACATCGCGCTGGCGGTCTGGGTTATCTGGGCGCTGACGCGGCCGGGCGTGCTGCGATTCTGAGCGTTTCCGCCCTCCCGGGAGGTCTCCGGATCCCGGGAGGGGCGGATCGGCCGGTGAGCACGTCGGCGCCGGCCGATCCGCGCGACGCTGTCTTACGCGGAGCCGGCGGGTGCAGCCTCGGCGAGGGGGTCCTGCACGCGGTCCTCGGGGTTCGGGAGCCAGGTGGCGACGAGCCAGGCCATGGCGGCTGCGAGCACCGCGATCGGGGCGACGTCGAACGCGGACGGACCCATGAGCAGCGAGACGAGCAGCACTGCGGTGAACGGCACCCTCAGGACGGCGGTCGTGCCGGCAGCGATCCCGGTCGCCACAGCCGGCGTCGTGTGCAGCCCGGGGAGGACGTTCGCAGCGACCATCGCGGCGGCGACGCCGAGCGCGATCGCCGGGAAGACGGGTCCGCCCCGGAATCCTGCGCCGAGCGACAGCGCGTAGGCCAGACCCTTCGTCATCACGAGGAGGACCAGCACGGCCGCTGATCCCTCGGCCACAACGGCTGGCAGCTCGGTCTGACCCGAGAAGAGGACCAGGTCCACCGGCCGGTCAGCCGTCGCCCGAAAGACCACGGCCAACGTGCCTACGACGAGCCCGGCGACGACCAAGAGCGCGACAGGCCCAAGGGCCGACTGGGCCGCGATGCCATGCGCCAGACGACGCACGGCGACGATGACTCCCGCGACCGCGACGGCTAGGAGGAGGCACCAGGCCAGGTCCGTGACGCGCACGCTTTCGTACGGCGGAAGCGAAGGCAGCGAGAGATTCGCTTGGTGCAGTCCCTCCCAGTCCGCGACTCCTGTGAACACGAGCGCCCCGGTCCCGGCGGCCACGAACCCAGGCAGGAGCGCGCGACCGATTTGCTGTGGGGGGATCTTCCCGCTTGCGGCCGTCACCTCGAACAGGAGAAAGGCCGCGATCAAGGGCCCCCCGAAGAGCGCCGCGACCGCCGCGAATGCACCCGAAAAGACGAGCAGTCGAGCTCCGGCGCCCTCCAATCGAATGAGCTTGGCGGCGAGCGCACCCAGACCCAGCCCGAGCGCGATGAGCGGCGCCTCGGGGCCGAGCACGAGGCCGAGTCCCAGCGTCGCGAGAGCGGCCGGGAGGATGCTCGCGAGCTCGATCGGGGGAATCGGTTCTGCCCCAAGGCCTTCCAGAGGAGAGTGCCCGCCGTGCCCGGGCAGCCGGACGGCGGCGGCGACCAGCAACCCACCGAGCCCGGGTACGAGGATGACGTACCACCAAGAAGGCTCACTCCAGCCGAGCTCGTCAGGGATCACCTCCCATACGAGGTGGATCAGATCGTGGATCGCGGTCTGGAACAGCACGGCCGCGAATGCGACCGGCACGCCGAGCAGCGCTGCGTACACGAGCGTCCGAACGTACGCCTTGCTGTCGGAGTCGGTCATTGGAGGACCCTACTGGGATCGCCGGATCGCGAATCCGTCCTGATGCAGCGGCGACCTCCGGCGTACGTCAGGGATAGCGACGCGGCGCGGTGCCGCGCGGGACGAGCCGCCCGAGTCGTCCGCGTCGTCTCGCGGCGTGCTCGTAGAGCGTGTCGAGGGCCTGGTCCGGGACGACGGCGACTGCCCGTCCGAGCGGCCGCGTCAGCCACATGGAGCGGAGCAGCTCGCTCACGCCGGCGCCGTACCCGGCGAGCGAGCCGTCGGTTCGCACGAGTCTCCAGCTCGCGAGGCGCTCATCGGGTGGGAGAGGGCCGAGGAAGCGGCCGGCCTCGTGGTCCTGGAGCGGGAGGAGCGCGAGCTCCTTCCGCCGATCGATGCGCAGCGCCGCACGCGCGACGAACCGGCAGACGCGGCAACCCGCGTCGTAGAGCAGCACGGGCCGCTCGACCGTCACTCCGCGAAGGCGTACGTCGCCGCCACCTCGGGCGACAGGTACGCCGCGGACGGACTGCCCGCGGGGGTGAAGACGCCGAGGATCGCGAGCTCCCGGTCGCCGCTCGCGTTCTCGACGATGTGCACCTGGCGCGGCCGGAGCCGGAACGCGGCCGCGGGACCGAGCTCCCGCACGCCGTCGCCGAGATGGAGGCGGCCGGGCCCGTCGGGGACCCACACGATCTCGTCGTACAGGTGGTAGTGCCAGGGAGCCTTGCCCGGCGGGATGTAACCGGCGAACAGCGTCGCCCGCGTCGAGCCGTTGTGCGGGCCGAAGAGGAGCTGGAACGAGCGCGTGCCGGTCGCCGCCTCGGCGCCGGCATCGTCGAGGCGGGCGGTCGTTTCGCGGCGTCCCAGCGGCGCGTGGCGGTCGGCGCCGGGCCCGACGGTGGCCCGGAGGAGCCGCAGCGAAGATGACGGTTCGACCGTTGCCTCCTCCCCCGCGAGCACGAGTGCCGCGGTCCGCGGCTCGAGCGCGAACGAGTCGCCGCCGAGCGAGAGCATGCCTGCGCCTTCGACGACCCAGAGGAGCGTGTCCTCGTCTCCCTCCGACGACGCCCACACGCTGTCTTCGAGCTCGACCTGCGAGAGAGCGAGAGGCGAGCCCTCGACGGGGGGCACGAGCTCGGTGGCCGCGACCGCGCGGTCCATGCGAAGGAGCGTAGTTACCGTTGCGAGGGTCGGGGGTATAAGGGGCGTCGTGCGATTCCGGAAGGACGCGAAGCTCGACCGGTCCCAGGTCGAGGACTACCGTGGGCGACGGATGGGCGGCGGCGCCCCGATGGCGCTCGGGGGCGGCGGCATCGTGACGATCCTGATCGTCCTCGCGGTCCTGCTTCTCGGGGGCAACCTCGGCGGTGGGGGCGATCTCGGCGGCCTCGGCGACCTTGCCGGGCAGAGCGCGGGGACCGCCGCGCCCGGGGCGACGCTCGAGCATTGCCAACGAGGCGCGGACGCGAACGAGAACGAGGACTGCTTCGTCCTCGCGGTCGTGAACAGCGTGCAGGCCTACTGGGCGAAGGCCCTCCGGAACTACGAGCCGGCCACGACGCGTTTCTTCGACGGAAGTGCCTCGACCGCGTGCGGAACCGCGAGCTCCGCCGTCGGGCCCTTCTACTGCCCGGGCGACCGTCACGTGTACATCGACCTCGGCTTCTTCGACGAGCTCGAGTCGTTCGGCGGCTCGTCGGGGCCGCTCGCCAGGGCGTACGTGCTCGCCCACGAGTACGGCCATCACGTGCAGAACCTGACGGGAAGCCTCGAGCGTGCGAACAGTCGCGACACCGGGCCTCAGAGCGGTGCCGTCCGGGTCGAGCTACAAGCGGACTGCTACGCCGGCGCGTGGGTCGCGAACGCCCTGCGGACTGGCCTCGTCGAGGACATCACGCGCGCGGACGTGCAGGACGCGCTCACGTCCGCCGCCGCGATCGGGGACGACCGCATCCAGGAGAAGACGCAGGGCCAGGTCAACCCGGAGACGTGGACGCACGGCTCCTCGGACCAGCGGCAGAGCTGGTTCGTGCGCGGCATCGAGGGCGGCACGCCGAACTCCTGCGACACGTTCCGCGGTCGCGTCTAGCCCGACGGCGGCGGCGGGAAGATCATCGTCACCTCGTAGCTCCCGCCCGAGATCGTGCTCGTGAGCTCGTGGGCACCTCGCTGGAAGACCTTCAGCATCGCGGCGTTCGAGACGAGCACGTCCGCCGTGAAGCCGCGCACGCCGTGCCCGCGCGCGTACTCGACCGTCCGCTCGTGGAGGATCGCCCCGAGCCCCGCTCCCTGCCACTCGGGGTCGACGAGGTAGGCGACGTCCGCGAGGCCGGTCGACGGGTCGAGGTAGTAGCAGCTCGTCGCGACGATCCGCTCGCTCTCGTGCGGCCCGACGACGGCGGCGAACGCCATCTCCTCCTCGTAGCTCACGCTGCACAAGTGCTGGGCCACCGAGTCGGTCAGCGACGTGAGCTTCTGGAAGAAGCGGCTGCGGACGTCCTCCTCGGTCAGGCGGAAGAAGAGCTCCTGCATCGCCCGCGCGTCCGTCGTGCGCGTCGGGCGGACGCGGACCTCGCGGTCGTCGCGCAGACGGAGGTCGCGCTCCTCCGCCACCGGGTACGCGCCGCGGCTCCGCAGAAGCTGCTTCGGGCCGACGAGACCCTGTGCGACCGCCGCCTCGAGCAGTGACTCGCGATCGTCCGGGTGCGCGATCTCGATCAGCGAGACGGCGCGCTCCGCCAGCGAGCGCCCGAAGAGGTACGCGGTCCCGTACTCGGTGATGACCCAGTGCACGTCGGCGCGCGGGATCGAGACTGCCTCCGACGGATCGAGCGACGGCTTGACCGCCGGCCGGCCACCCGGCGTGCGGGAGGCGAGGCACACGACGGCGAGACCGCCCTCCGAGGCAATTGCGCCGCGGTGGAACGCGGGCCCGGTCGAGACGCCGCCGTAGAGCTCGCCGTCGACGCTCTCCGTGCAGACCTGGCCGGTGAGGTCGATACCGAACGCCTGCGTCACCGAGACCATCCGGGTCTTCCCCGCGATGATCTCCGGGTCGCACACCTCGTCGACCGGGTGGAAGGCGAACCGCGGGTTGTCGTCGACGAGGTCGTACAGCCGACGCGTCCCCATCGCCATGCTCGCGACGACCGGCCCGGAGACGACTCCTGTGGCGACGAGGTCGACGACTGGCTCGGTGAGGACGTCGGAGTGGATCGAGAGCTCGCGGCGGTTCGTGAGGTACGAGAGCATCCGGTTCGGGACGCGGCCGAGGCCGACCTGGAGCGTCGCGCCGTCGTCGACGAGCCGCGCGACGTAGCGGGCAATCTGCTCCGCGACGCCCTCGGCCTCCGGATGGAGGTACTCGACGACCGGCATGTCGACCTCGACGAAGCGGTGGATGCGGTCGGTCGGGATGCGGCTCTCGCCGCGTGTGCGTGGCATCGCCGGGTTCACCTCGGCCACGACGGTGCGGGCCGCGAGCGCCGCCGCTCTGGTCACATCGACGGAGATCCCGAGGCTGCACGTGCCGTCGGGGTCGGGCGGCGCCACCTGGATCAGCGCCGCGTCGAGCCGCATCCGGCCCGTGCGGAGGAGCCTCGGCACCTCGGGAAGCGAGATGGGGAGGTAGTCGATCGAACGCGTCGGCATCAGCGCGCGGGCGTCGCTCCCGAGATAGAGCGCGCGATGGCGGTACGCCGTGGTTTCGCCGTCCACGGCCAGGCCGTCGGTGAGGAAGTGGACGAGGACGAGGCCCGGAATCGGGGGTTCGAGCCGTTCGAGCGCCGCGACGAGCGAGCGCGGCGTCGCACATGCGCTGCCGACGAAGACGTGGTCTCCTGGCCGGAGCGCGGACACGGCCTCGGCGGCGGAGCAGCGCCGGCCGTGCCACTCGCTCACGCGTCCACTTTCGGACGGAGCGGGAAGCGTGCTACGAGCCGCGTGCCCGCGCCGGGCGGGCTCTCGAGCTCGAGGCTCCCGCCGAGCGCCTCGACGCGGTCGGCGAGCCCGGTGAGACCTGTTGCATCGGCGTCGCCGTCGCTGCGTGCGCCCCCGATCCCGTCGTCGCGCACCTCGACCGCGAGCACGCCTCCCGCGTTCCTGATCGTGAGCCAGGCGCGCGAGGCCTGCGCGTGCTTCACGGTGTTCGTCACCGCCTCGGAGCACACGTAGTAGGCAGCCGCCTCGACCGCCGGCGGGAGGTCCTCGCCGACATCGAGGTCGAGGTCGACCGGGATCGAAGACTGGGCGGAACCGGCGCGAAGCGCGGCCGCGAGCCCACGCCGGGCGAGCAGGGGCGGGTGCAGGCCCCGTGCAAGTTCGCGGAGGTCGCCGATCGCCGCCTCGAGCGCCTCGCGCGCCGACCGTGCGAGCCGTCCCGTCTCCCCGTCGTCCTCGACGTGCTGCTCGAGCCGACGTAGGGCGAGGAGCGCGACCGTCAGGCGCTGCTGCGCACCGTCGTGGAGGTTGCGCTCGAGCCTCCGCCGCTCGGCGTCGCCGGCGGTCACCAGGCGCAGGCGCGACGCTCGCAGCTGCTCGATCGTGTGCAGGAGGTCCCGGTGCAGGCGGTCGCGCTCCATCGCGATCCGCATCGTGGGGACGAACGACTCGAGGAACTCGGGCCGCTCGAGGAGGCGTGCCTCGTGGGCGATCGCCCCGACCTTGCGCGTGTCGTACTCGACGAGCGTCACGACCTGGGTGGCCCTGTCCGCCAGCAGGTCGCGGCGAATCTCGTGGACGTCGACGTAGCACAGCTCGTGGCGGCTCCACCAGAAGAGCTCGAGCTCGGGGTCGTCGAGGATCTCGCGCAGGGACGACTGCACCTGCTCCGGCGTCGCGAGGTCGGGGATGACGTGGAAGATCTGGCCGATCGCGTTCAGCCAGGCCGGGCCCTCGGTCACAGGGAGGTTCTATCGCGTTCCCGTCCCGGGTGTGCCCCTGGGCCCGACGCGTTCGGGGTCGCCGCGTACTCTGAGACGACGCATGAACGGCGAAGCGGTGGAGCCGGCGGCCTCTCGAGTGCTCGAGCGCCCCTCGGAGGGCGTGTCCACGCGCGTCCGCGTCCTCGAGTCGTGGCTCGTGGGGGTCGGGGCGGCGCTGCTCGTCGCAGGCCTCGGTCTCTCGCACGGCGGGTACTTCGCCACGGCCTGGGGGCCCCTGACGATCGCCTTCCTCGCGGTGTCCGCCGTCGCGCTCGTCGTGCGGCCGCGGCCCGCCCTCGGTCTGCGCGAGCTCGCGCTCCCGGCGCTCGTCGCGGCGTACGCGGGGTGGGCGCTCTTCTCCGCGGGCTGGGGCACTCCCAGTGAGGCGGTGCCGGAGTTCCAGCGCGGACTCGCGTACGCCGCCGGCACTGTCGCCTTCGCGCTCGTCGTCCGCCAGCCGCGCGTGCCCGGGCTTCTGGTGGGGGTTTGGGCGGGTATCTGCGTGGTCTGCCTGGACGCGCTCGCCGGTCGTCTCTTGCCGGAGCGGTTCGGGGAGCTGGACGCGATCAGCGTCTATCGGCTCTCCGAGCCGGTCGGCTACTGGAACGCGCTCGGCGTTCTCGCGGCCTTCGGCCTCCTGCTCTCGCTCTCGCTCGCGGCGAGATCGGAGAGCCTCGTCGTGCGTCTCGCCGCCGCAGGCTCGACGGTCCCGCTCGCGCTGACCCTCTACTTCACCTTCAGCCGGGGAGCCTGGCTTGCGCTCTTCGCCGGGCTCGTCGTCACCCTCGTGCTCGATCCGCGTCGGCTTCAGCTGGTCGTGACCGTTCTTGCCGTCGCGCCCTGGCCTGCCCTCGCGGTCTGGATCGCGTCCCGGTCCGGGCCGCTGACGGAGCCGGGCCACACGCTCGCGCAGGCGTCCGTGGACGGACACGCACTCGCCGCGACGGCCGCCGGGCTGGCGCTCTTCGCCGCGGGCGTGGCCGCGCTCGTCGCCGGGTTCGCGCCCGGTGTCTCGGTCTCCCGACGCGCCGTCACGTTCGGGAACGTCGCGCTCGCCGGAGCGCTCGTCGCCACGCTCGCACTCACCGTCGTCGCGCTTGGCGGACCTCGGGCAATCGCTCGGTCTTTCTCCGCGCCGCCCACTGGGACCACCGCCGGGAATTTGAACGACCGCCTCTTCGACCTGTCCGGGAACGGGCGCGTCGACGGTTGGCGGGTCGCGCTCGACGTCACGGAGGAGCATCCCCTCGTCGGGTCGGGCGGTGGAAGCTACCGGCGCTACTGGCTCGCGGAGCGGCCGTACGCCGGCGTCATCCGCGATGCGCACAGCCTCTACGTCGAGACGCTCGCCGAGTACGGCCCGCTCGGCCTGGCTCTCGTGGTGGCGATCGTCGGGATGCCGCTCGCATTTGCCGTCGGGCTCCGGCGCCGACCGCTCGTCCCCGCGGCGGCGGGAGTCGTCGCCGTCTATGCCGTCCACGCCGGGTTCGACTGGGACTGGGAGTTCCCAGTGCTCACGCTCGTCGCGCTCGCGGCCGCCACAGCGATCGTCGCCTCGGGCGACGCTCGCCCGCCGGGGACGTTCGAGCGCCGTCGGATCGGGCTACTCGCTGCGGTCGTGACTCTCGTTCCCGTCGCGGCAGGCCTCGGTCTCGGGGCAAGCGCGCAGGCGGCGAGCGCGGACGCCGCCGCCGCACGCGACTACGCCCAGGCGGCCAGGGATGCACACCGGGCAGAGCGCCTCGCACCATGGTCGGTGGAGCCGCTGCTGCTCCTGGGGAGGGCAGAGGTCGGCTCGGGGAACCGGCGCGCCGCGGCGGAGACGTTCCGGCGCGCGACCCGCCATGCACCTGTGAACTGGCGCACGTGGTACGAGCTCGCGGCCGTGACTCGGGGACAGGAGCGTGCGGCCGCGCTTCGTCGAGCCCGGGCTCTGAACCCGCGCGAGCGCCTCCTCGACGAGCTCGAGGCGGGCGCGTGATCTCCGCCCGTTTCGCAGCTAGACTTGCGTTCGCCGTCAATCTGTTTCACGCTGAACCTGAGGGGTACCGAACCCGCTGGGAAAAGGAACTGGGGGAACTGGGATGAGGAAGGTCTTGACAGTCGTCATGCTCGCCGGGGTGCTGGCGTTCTCCGGCGCTGCCCTCGCGCAGACGCCCGCGCAGGATCAGTACGGGAGCGAGGCCCCCGCGGCCGGAACGAAGACGGAGTCCACGCAGGTGAAGCCCGGCGTGTTCACGCCCCCGTCCGCGGAGTCGACCGACGACGGGCTGCTCCCGTTCACCGGCGCGGCGCTCGTCGTTCCGGCCGTGATCGGCGCGAGCATGCTCGGGCTCGGGCTGGTCGTTGTCTACCGGACCCGACGGCGCGGGAACTGAGCTAGCTCCGCGCGGCGCCACGCAGGACCGGCGCGGCCGGTCCGCGTTGCGCGTGGTCCTGCGTGCCACGGGCGGGCTCCTCGCCCTCGGCGGGCTGCTCGTGCTCGCCTGGGTCGTCACCGTCTGGCAGTGGCAGGACCCGCTCACGCTCGTCCTCAACAAGCGCGAGCAGGCGCACCTTGCGTCCGCGTACGAGGAACGGGCCCAACACCTCCCGCCTGCCGCGACGCGGCCGCACGCGGCGGACCGCGCAGCGTTCTACCGGCGCTCCGCGGCCGCCTACCGGAGGGAGACGGGGATCGGCGAACCGATCGGCCGCCTCCTCGTCCCCCGCCTCGGGCTGCGCGTGTGGGTCGTCCTCGGGACGGACACGGAGTCGCTGAAGAAGGGGCCGGGGCTGCATCCGCCGACCGGCTTCCCAGGCCAGGGGCGCCTGACCTACGTCGCCGGCCACCGCACGACCTACGGCGCGCCCTTCTCCGACATCGACGAACTGAAGCCGGGAGACCCGGTGACGTTCGAGGTCCCATACGGGACGTTCCGGTACGTCGTGACCGGCCACCGGATCGTCCGTGCGAACCAGCTCGAGGTGCTGCAGTCGCGGGGGCGCGAGGAGATCGCGCTGCAGGCCTGCTGGCCCCGGTTCTTCGCGAGCCATCGCTACATCGCCTACGCGAAGCTCGTCCGCGTGAGACCCACGCCCGCCACGTAACGGGGCGCTCGGCGCCGAACTCTGCGCGAAGCCGCCGCCGCCTCCGCCCCGCGTCGTCCACGGGCGGAGGCGTCGTGCGACGCTTGGTTCCGTCAGGCGACGGCCCGGAACGTCCCGCGCATGTGCTCCGCGTGCGGGGCGCAGAAGAATCGATACGTTCCCTTGCGGAGGGTGACGACGGCGGTCTTCGTGCCGACGAACCCCTCGCTCGTGATCACCCTGTTCACGCCGGGGCCGACGAGACGGAAGTCGTGGTCCTCGGAGCGGTCGGTGACGACGAAGCGGTACGCCTCGCCGGCCTTCAGGGACTTCACCCGCTTGCCGCCGACCGTCACGCCGATCGTGTACCCGGGGCCGACCTTGCCCACGACCTTCGGCGGCGCGGCGAGGGCGGTCGCGGTGACGAGCAGCGCGACGGCCGCGATGCTCGCCGCGACCGTCCTGAACAGTGCCTTTCGCATGTGTTACTCCTCCTTCGTTGGCTTGGACATTCGCTCGTGTGTGACGTGACGGGGCCGGGGCTCACCGCAGAGCTGCAGAGACGCGGCACGTCTCCGCCCGCGGCCCCGTGGCGCGGACGACGACCGTGTCCGTGCCGAACCAGTCGGGGACGCTGCGACGGAGCTCGAGCGAGCCGTTGCTCCGCGTGCGGACGACGCTGCGAAACGCCGTCCGACGCTCGTGCAGGAGGATCACTCCCCACCTCGAGCCGCGCCGTCCCGTCTCGATCCTGAGCTCGACCCTGATTGCGCCGTCGTCGGCCCGGAGCTCGAGCTCGATCGTGCTCGAGCGCGTGCAGGACCCGATGCGGCGGACGTCGTCGCGCGGCTCGTCGTCCGCCGCCGCGGCAACGGGCAGCGCGAGCCCGGCCACCACGACGGCGAGAATGACGGCGACCGCCCGTATCGGGCGAGTGCGGGACATGGGCCGATCGTGCCCCGCCGAGGGGGTACGCGCAATCGGACATCGGTCCTACGACGTCGTGCGGGTGACGCCGTTGCGCTGGGCCCAGAGCGCCGCCTGCGTGCGGTCGGTCACCCCGATCTCGCGGTAGACATTCGTCAGATGCGCCTTCACCGTCTTCTCGCTGATTGCGAGCTCGCGCGCGATCAGCTTGTTCGGGAGCCCCTCCGCGACCATCGCCAGCACCTCCAGCTCGCGCTCCGACAGCGACTCCGCGGCACCGGGCCCGGCTCGGGCGCTGAGGAGGGCACGGGCGGCCTTCGGGTCGAGCGGTGCCTCGCCGCGCGCCGCGGCCTCGATCGCGCGTCGCAGCTCGGCGGGCTCTGCGTCCTTCAGCAGGTACCCGGCCGCACCGGCGTCGAGCGCGCGGAGGATCCGCTCGCGGTCCGAGAACGAGGTGAGGACGACGACCGCGACTCCGGGCTGCCCGGTCCGGATCCTCCGTGTCGCCTCGATCCCGTCGAGCACGGGCATCTCCAGGTCCATCAGCACCACGTCCGGCTGCCGCTCGGCGCAGATCGCCACCGCCTCCTCGCCGTCCGTGGCGGCTCCGACGAGCTCGACGCCCGCGAACGTCGCGAGGAGCTGAGCGAGCCCGGCCCGCACGACCGCGTGGTCGTCGGCGACGACGACGCGGATCACCGCTCCGGCACCTCGAGCACGAACGACGTGCCCTCTCCGGGAGCGGACCGGACCTCGAGCGTCCCATCCAGGCGCGAAGCAAGCTCCTCGAGCAGCGAGAGCCCGACGTGGCCTTCCGAACGGCTGCGTTCGCGGTCCTCCTCGGCGAACCCGGCGCCGTCGTCGATGACGGCGAGCCGCGCCTGCCCGTTCGATCGTGCGACCTGGACCGAAACGTTGCGGGCGCCGGCGTGGCGCTCGACGTTCCTGACCGCCTCTCCGGCCGCGCGGTAGAAGAGCAGCTCCGTCTCCGCTCCGAGCGGTGCGTCGTCGACGTCGAGGGACACCTCGATCCCCCGCGACGGGAGCGGCGAGACGAGGTCCGCGAGCGCGGCCTCGAGCCCGGAGGCTCGGAGGTTCGGCGGGTGGATCTCGACGAGCAGGGAGCGGATTCGTCGCATGCTGTCGCGCGTCCCGACGGCTGCTTCCCGCAGTGTCGTGCGGAACGCAGGAGGCACCTGCGGGTACGGCGCGTCGGCGGCGGCCGCCAGCGAGTACGAGATGCCGGCGAGATCCTGAACGACGCCATCATGGAGGTCGGCCGCGATGCGCCGCCGCTCGTCGTTCGAGGCCTCGACCGCGCGGACGAGCAGCGCCTCGCGGTCCTGCTGGCTGCGGCGGAGGCTGCGGGCGAGCCGGTAGGCGAGCGGCACCTGGACGAGCCAGAGGAGGACGAGGCTCGCGAGTAGGAGGCCGGCGAAGGGGAGCCAGATCCTGCGCCCGGTCGAGGTGACGGCGGAGCTGCGCTGGTACGTCTCGAAGAGGAGCGGCGTCCCGTCGGGCGCCCTGATCGGCAGATAGACCTCGTACAGGCGGCCCTGGCCGCGCTCGAACCGGTTCTCGGGCCCTTCGAGGCCGCTGAGCTCGGCGCGCGTCGAGCCGGTACGGAGGACGTCGAGCTTCGCGTTGTCGAGGGCGTACGTCGACCCGATGAGGCGCGGCTCGTCCGAGTACACGACGCGTCCCGTGGCGTCCCAAATCTTCACCCGGACGACGCGCTCGCCGAGCACGCGTTCCTGGACGATCCGGTCGAGCGCGCCGAGCGCATCGGGCCTCGACCGGAGCACGCCGTCCGCGAGCGCCGGCTCGACGATGCCCTGCCCGGTGAGCATGGCGAATTGGCGCGCGTCGCGCAGGGCCTCGCCCCGTCCGAGGTCTCGGAAGACGAGCACCGAGCCGATGAGGAAGAGCGCCAGCACGACGAGACCCGTCAGCGCGAACTGGGCGACGGCGCCCGCGACCGAGGGCGCGTCCGACTCTGCAACGTCTCGACCGTGGGCTCGGAACACGCCGTGAGTATCGCGCCCGGGAGGATCGCGGGACACGGGCGTACGACCTATGTCCAATTGTCTCCGAGACCCCGTGCGCGACAGGCTTCGGCACGTGAACGCCACGAGTCGAGAGGAGTCGACGATGAAGAGATGGAGCTTCGGGATCCTGGCCGCGCTGACCGGGCTGGCCATCGCGCTCGCCGCCGCGCCGGCGGGCAGCGCCAAGGACGGGGACGTGCTCGTTCGCGGCACGTGCACGAAGTCGAGTACGTCGAAGCTGAAGCTGAGCGACGAGGACGGGCGGATCGAGGTCGAGTTCGAGGTCGACCAGAACCGCACCGGGGTTCGCTGGAACGTCGTCCTCCTCCAGAACGGGCGGCGGATCGCGCGGATGAGCCGTGTGACCCGGGGCAGGAGCGGGTCGTTCGAGGCGCGCGTCCTGGCTGCGAACACGGCCGGCAAGGACGCGTTCCGCGCCCGGGCGACGAGCCCGTCGCGCGAGGTCTGCTCGGCGAAGGCGTCGTTCTGAGCGGCAGTCCCGAGGGAGCACGGTGGAGCGGGAGCCCGAGCGGGCTCCCGCGCTACGTCGGCGCCTCGACGGACGCGGAGAGCAGGATCGTGTTCCCGTCCGGGTCGTCGACCATTGCGAACCGGAGCTCGGGCGTGACGTCGTAGGGCGCGCAATGGCTCGGGTAGCCGAAGCCGGTCAGCTCCGCGTACTTCGCGTCGAGCACCTCGCGGCTCTCGAGGTAGAACTCGAGCACGATGCGGTAGCCGCCCGCCGCGTCCATGCGTGCGGGGTCCCAGCGGGCGTTCGCGTGCTTCGTCGAGATGAAGAACGTCAACCCACTCATCCCGACCTCGACGTGCTCCTGCTCCTCCGCGCCGTCCGGGACGTCGAGGCCGAGGCGGCGGTAGAACTCGACCGCGCGGCCCATGTCCTCGACGATCACGCCGACCATGTAGAGCTCCAGCGCCATCCCCGCCGACGAGTCTAGGCGACGCCCGCACGTACGACCTCGAGGGCTAGGCCGGGCGTCTGAGAGCGGGGCGCGACCCGGCTCTGGCGTCGTCGCGGCGGAATACACCGCGCGATACACCTGCCGTCCAATAGTCGTCCCTCGATCGAGGGAGTAGCGTCGTGGCCATGATCGAGCTAGCCACGGAGAGACGGGCGACGGCGATCACGGAGCGCCAGCGGGAGGTCGTCGCACTGATCGCAGCCGGATGCTCGAACGACGAGGTCGGGGCGCGGCTCGGGATCTCCCCCAGAACGGCGAAGGCGCACTGCGACGTCCTGCGACAGAAGCTGGGCGTTCGGCGCCGGCGTCAGATCCCGGTCGCGTTCCGGCTCCTCACGGGCGAGGATCCGCTGACCGCGGGGCATCGCTGGGCGCTCGGCGCCGGGCCGCCACGTTGAACGGAGCCCGCGGTCGTCGTTGCGATCGCGGGTTACCGCTCGTCTGGGGGTGTTAGGGTCGAGGCACCGATCGAGGGGGCCTCTCTCGAGATGGGGACGACCGGGACAGCCCGACTCCAGCGCCGAAGGATCGTCGAGCGGCGCAGGCTCGAAGCGCTCTTGGACGCCTCGAACGCGCACGTCAAACTGCTCGTCGCCCCCGCCGGGTACGGCAAGACGACACTCGCAGAGCACTGGGTCGATCGCGACGGACGACGGGGTGCCTGGTTCGTCGTCCGTCGCTCGTCCAGGGACGTTGCGGCGCTGGCGCTCGGTCTCGCCCGGGCATCGTCCTCGGTCGTGGCGGGATGCGACGAGCGACTGCGGGCGCACCTGCGCGCCGTCTCCGCAGCTGCCGAGAACGTCGACACGCTCGCCGAGATCCTCGGGGAGGACCTCGGCGACTGGCCTCCGGGTGCGTGGCTCGTCATCGACGAGTACCAGGAGGTTGTCGGTTCCCACGACGCCGAGCGATTCGTCGCGGCGCTCGTCGCAGCTTCGCCCATCCAGGTCCTGATCGCCACCCGCCAGCGCCCGTCGTGGGTCACGACTCGCGCGCTGCTGTACGGCGACGTCTTCGAGCTGAACCAGGTCGCCCTTGCGATGGACAGCAGCGAGGCCGCCGAGGTGCTGGGCGACGCCTCCTCTGCCGCCTCGGGCCTCGTCGCCCTTGCGGGTGGCTGGCCCGCGGTGATCGGGCTGGCGGCCGTCTCGTCGGCGGACGTCGCCGACGACTGGGCGGAGGTTCCCGAGGCGCTCTATCGATTCTTCGCCGAGGAGGTGTTCGACGCGCTCGGCGACGAGGTGCAGGACGGGCTGGCGCTCATGTCGCTCGCTCCGGTACTCGACCGTGATCTCGCGAGCGCGCTGCTCGCGGACGACGCCGAGGCGATCTGCCAGGCGGCGCTCGATGTCGGAGTCCTCGTCGAGCACGGAAGCTTCCTCGAGCTGCACCCGCTCGCGCGCTCGTTCCTCGAGGAGCGGAGCTCTGAGTTCGGCGGCGACGTCGACATGGCCTCGGTGCAGCGCTGCCTCGATCACTACCGCGAACGACCGGATTGGGACGCTGCCTTCGACCTGATCGCGCGGAATCGCCTCGTGGACGAGCTGGAGCCGTTGCTCCTCGACGCGCTCGACGAGCTGCTCGACACGGCCAGGCTCTCGACGATCGAGACGTGGTGCGAGGTCGCCACGCAGCTCGAGGTGGAGACGCCCGCGGTCGCCCTCGCACGGGCGGAGGTGGCGCTTCGGCAAGGCCGTCACGCGGTCGCGCAGGCTCACGCGGAGGTCGCCGCCACCTCCGACGAGTCGGCGCTGCACTTTCGTTCGCTCACCGTCGCGGGACGCGCCGCCCACCTTGCGTCGCGCGAAGAGGATGCGCTCGAGCTCTTCCGCCGAGCCGAAGCGGCCGCGGAGACCGAGTCCGAACGGCGCGACGCCAAGTGGGGCCAGGTCATGTGCTCGATCGAACTGGAGAGGCCTGATGCGGTGGCGACCCTTGCAGCGATGAGCGCAGGCTTGACTCTTGCGAACCCGCGGGACGTCGTTCGAGCGGCCGCGTATGCGCTCAGCTCTCAGCTGAAGTTCGGCCGATTGGACTTGGCACAGGCGGACATCGCGCTTGAGTTGGTCGACGCGACGCATGATCCATTGGTCGAGTCCGCATTCCGGAACGTGTACTCGGCTGCTCTAGCGTTGTCCGCCAGGTACGACGAGGCTCTCGAGGAAGCGACACACCTTCTGGCGACCTTGCATCGGTACAGGCTTGACTTCGCTCTGCCATACGCACTCAGCGTCTTGTCGATGGCGCATGCGGGTCGCCGCGAGTGGCGGGACGCGTCGCACTACCTCGACGACGCTCTACGGGTCTCGCGTGAGCGACGCAACGCATACGCCGAGCACCTTTGCGTGGCCATTCGCCTTCGGTTGCTTATTCAACAAGGCGGCCACGAGGAAGCACTCGCCGTCCCGATGCCGCAGCTTGGTGAGTCCCTGCCCGCTGCACGAGCCGAAGTTCTGGCATCGCGTGCGCTGGTGCTGGCGTCGGCCGGACGACTTGATCAAGCACAGGTCACGGTCGATGAGATCCGGAGTTCGTCCTCCGCGGTCGAGCCGGCGGTGCTGATCGCAGCAGTGGACGCAATCACAAGTCTCAAACGGAAGGTGGACGGAGCGATCAGGCTTGTTGGCCGTCTGGTCGATGTTGCGTTCACGACGGGAGCTCTCGACCTACTAGTCACGGTGTATCGCTCTACGCCAGAGGTGCTCGCCGTCGTACTCCGAGGGGACGACCGTGATCGCGTGGCAGGTCTAATGCAGAGCGTCGGTGACGAGGATGTCGCCCAGGCGGTTGGACAGCCCGTCGGAACTGATCCGCGAGGGAGGCTCACGCCCCGAGAACGCGAGGTGTTCGCGCTCCTGTGTGAGGGGTTCTCGAATCGCCAGATCGCAAACGTGCTCTTCATCGAGGAGTCGACCGTGAAGGTGCACGCTCACCACATCTACGACAAGCTGGGAACGCGGTCGCGTACCGCACTCGCAGTCCGGGCCGCCCTAGAGCGAGCCGATCAGGCGACGTCGGCGATGGGCAGCACCGACTCCGTCGACGACTGATACGTGCTCTGGGCGAACTCGAGGAAGTCTGCACGCGTCGCGAGTCGGTAGTCCTCGGCAGCTCCGGCGAGGATCGCCTCGAAGGCCGCGACGACCGCCGTGTCGAACTGGCTGTCCACCGCCTGCGCGAGTCGGAGCCGCGCGACGCGACTCGGCATCGCGTCACGGTACGGTCGGTCCGAGGTCATCGCGTTGTACGCGTCTGCGACGGCGATGATGCGCGAGACGAGCGGGATGCTGTCGCCTTCGCGGCCGTCGGGGTAGCCCTGTCCGTCGATGCGCTCGTGATGATGACGGACCACGGTCGCGATCTCCGAGTACTCGTGGACGTGCCCGAGGATGCGCTCGCCGATGGCCGAGTGCTCCTGCATCTGGCGGCGTTCGTCGAGCGTCAGCGCGCCGGGCTTCTCGAGGAGGCCCGGCGGGAGGCCGATCTTGCCGATGTCGTGGACGAGACCGCAGAGGTACGCGTGCTCCTGCATTTCGGGTGAAAGCCCCATACGCTCGGCCACGTCGCGGGAGTAGATCGCAACGGCGGCGGAGTGCCCTGCGGTGTACCGATCCCGCGCGTCGAGCGTTGCGATGAGGGCGGCTGCGAACTGGAGGTTCGCGCGTTCGAGCGTCTCGTTGGCGGTCGAGAGGTCTCCAGCGAGGCGACGCTGCTCCTGGTAGAGGCCGTAGAGGCGCTGAGCTGCGGTCGCGGGTACGAGGAAGAGCGCCAGGGTCCATGGCGAGACCTCGACATACATGAATGCGAGAACGGCAACGAACGGAGCGTAGATGGGCGGTACCAAGAAGAGAAGAGGCGTTACTGCGCGGGCTGTGTCTGCGACCGAACCGCCACGAACCGCAGCCGTGACAACGCCAAAGCCGAGGTCAAGCACCTCGTTGACGAATGCGGCAACCAGCGTCGCAGCGATCAATCCTCCGAACGTCGACGGGACGACCGTGACGACTGCTTGGGCAGCGAGGCCAGCGATGGCGCCGGAGACGAACCGCGAACTCGTGTATGTCGCCCACTTGAGTCGTGGAGCACGATCACGGCTCCGCGATGTGAGCTCTGGGTCTCCAAGCATGGACGCGGCGCCAACCGCGCCGGCGGCCAATGGACCGAACAGGACGGCGGCGAGCACAGTTGGGACGAGTGAAATCGACAGCTCGGCGTTTCGCGACAACCGAACGCTGCTTCGTTCGGCGATCGCTGCTGTCGCGGCGAGCACGAGAACCGTCGCCGGTGCCTCGACCGTGTACCCGGCGATGAGAAGCGAAACGGCGGTCATGGCCGCTGCAAGCATCAGCGCGACGACATAGACGAGCGTTCGCGCGTGCGGCCCGAGGTCACGAGCACCTTGAACTATCCCTCGAACGGGGTATACGATGCGGTTGCCGTCAGTTCCCAATCGAGGAGTCATTGCCTATGGCCAGGGGCTTGAAGGTCTGGTAAGAGCCGTCTCATCCTCGGTTCTCCATCGGGGGTGGGCATCCCTCTTTCGGGGGGTCACCTTCCCGGGGGAACGGCCCGGTGGATGTCGGGATGCTGACGTGTCTCTCTAGCTGCAGCTGAGTAGCTACGCAATGAGCCCACGCCGGAAGCCAACCGCTACGGCGTGGGCTCTGCTGCGCGCCTGTAGCTTCGCCAGCAGGTGCCTCACGTGGGACTTGACCGTCTCCTCCGAGAGGTAGAGGCGCTCGCCGATCTCGCGGTTGACGAGCCCGTCCGCGACGAGCTGGAGCACCTCGATCTCGCGAGCGGTCGGATCCTGACCGAGCTCCCGCGTGGTCGGCGGGGTGAACGGGATGACCGACCCGTGGCGGCGGGAGCTACGGCGTGCCGCAGCCGCTTCGAAACGGCGGCTGTGGTCGCGGTAGCGGTCGAGGATCTGCTTGCGCTCGGCGGCGTCCACGTCTCCCGTATCGGCCTGCCCGTGGAACCGCTTTAGGTCGACGCAGGTTCTATCGCTCGAACGGGGGAGGCCCCGCGGCAGCGGATCCGCGGCGCGCGACATGCGCGATGGCGTAGGCTTTCCCGCGTTCGGTGGGAGCATCACTTCCTCTTGGCACGGCCAACCTCCGTGCGGGCGCATGCGCCCGACCTTTCGGCGCGATCGGCGTCGTAGTGAGCGGGGCCGTTCCACTTCTCGACGTTCCCTGACACGGGAGAAAGGGGAGCACATGCAGCGAAGAGAGACGAGTTGGCGGTTTGGAGTACTGGCCGCCTTCGTCGTGCTCGCCGTCGCCGCTCTCGGCGCCGGTGCTGGGCAGTCCGCCCTCGGGGGGGCCGCTCAGTCCGGCGTGCTCATCAGCGGCACGACGGACTCGGTCACGAACATCGACCCGGCGGGCAACTACGACTACGGGTCGGCCACGCTCGGGTTCAACATGTTCGAGCACCTGTACGACGCGAGGAACAGCGCCAAGATCGTGCCGTCGCTTGCCACGGGCTGCGCCCCACGCGGCAACACCCGCACGTGGCGTTGCACGCTCCGGCGTGGCGTCACGTTCCACGACGGCTCGGCGTTCGACTCGGCGGACGTGAAGTTCTCGTTCGACAGGGTCCTGCATCCGCAGGTCATCAAGGAGGCGGCTGCGAACACGCCGTCCCCGCTGCTCACCAACCTCAAGAGCGTCCGGACGAACGGGCGTTACGTCGTAACCTTCAACCTCAAGGCACCGCAGTCGACGTGGCGCTTCATCCTCACGACGGGTGCTGCCGGAATCGTCCCCAGCAGCGTGTATCCGGCCAACCATCTGCAGAAGAACAACCAGCCGCAGATCGGGACGGGCCCCTACCGGCTGACGCGCTACACGCCGGGCCAGCAGGCGGTCCTCGAGCCGTATGACGACTACTGGGGCCCTCAGGCGAGGAACGACGGCCTCATCCTTCGCTACTACACGAAGTCGTCGACGATGAAGCTCGCGGTGGAGCGCGGCGAGATCGACATGGCGTTCCAGACGTTCACGCCGACGGAGCTGACGTCGCTCGGCCGCTCCCGCAACGTACGGGTGCACCAGGGCGCGGGCTCGATCATCCGATACCTCACGTTCAACGTCGAGCGCCCGCCGTTCAACAACGTCGCAGTGCGTAGAGCGGTCGCGTACCTGATGCCGCGGGCGGCAATCGCATCGAGGGTCTACCGCGGCACCGTCAAGCCGCTGTACTCGATGCCACCGGCCGGTCTTCCGGGGCACATCGACGCGTTCGCGACTCGCTACGGCCGTGCACCGAACATCGCGGCCGCGAGGCGAGAGCTCCAGCGTGCCGGGATCTCGATGCCGATGCCGATCGAGGTCTGGTGGACGCCGACGCACTACGGCGACGCCTCGGCCGACGAGTACGCGGAGATGAAGAGAGGCCTCGAGAGAGGCGGCGTCTTCCGGGTGACGCTCAAGTCGTCCGAGTGGGCGCAGTACATCGAGCGTGCTCGGCAACCAGTACAACGCGTACCAGCTGGGCTGGTTCCCGGACTACCCGGACCCCGAGAACTACGTTGCTGTCCTTCTACCAGCCGGGCAACTTCACCGAGAACGGGTACTCGAACCCGAGGATGACCAGGCTTCTCAGGCTCGAGAAGGCTGCGACGAGCGAGCGCAAGCGGCTGGCTGTCATCCGGCAGATCCAGACGTTGGCCGCACAGGACGTCCCGATCATCCCGTACTGGCAGAGCAGCATGATCGCGGTCGGACGGTCGAACGTGCGAGGGATCCCGAACACGCTCGACGCCGCCGTCATCATGCGGTACTGGAAGATCTCGAAGAGCTAGTCCCGATCGATTCGGGGGTGTCGCCTCGGGCGGCGCCCCCGATCGCTCGTCGCTTCTACGAGCGCGTGCAGAGCGCGTCGGCTGGGTCTACGGTTGCGCGTGAGCGCCGAACACGCGGAGTGAGGCTGAATGGGCGGGAAGGGAACATCGCTGAGGCAGTACCTGCTCACGCGGCTCCTGCTCGTCATCCCCATGGTCTTCATCCTGCTGACGCTCGTCTTCCTGCTGATGCGGGTCGCTCCCGGCGATCCGATCTCCGCGTCCCTGGGGGGCAGGGTGCCCCAGGAGGAGGTCGAGCGGATCAAGGAGGAGCTCGGCTACGACCGACCGCTCTACGTGCAGTACCTCGAGTACCTCGGCAACGTCCTCCGGGGCGACTTCGGCACGGCCATCACCGACAGCCGCCCGATCGGAGAGATCATCCGCGAGAACGGCGCGGCAACCCTCGAGCTCACGTTCTTCGCGATGATCGTCGCGATCGTCGTCGGGGTGACGTTCGGGCTCCTGGCCGGCCGATACCGGGACACGTGGATCGACGGAGGGGGCCGGCTGTTCGGGATCCTCATCTACGCCATGCCGGTGTTCTTCCTCGGCCTGATGGCACAGCTCTTCTTCGGCTCGTACCTCGGCTGGCTGCCGACGTCCGGTCGCGCGAGCCCGCTCACGGATGCGACGATCGACACGCACACCAACATCTATACGATCGACACGCTCATCGACCGCGACGGGGACGCCTTCGTCGACGTCGTCAAGCACCTGATCCTGCCCGCGGTCACGCTCGGTCTCGTGACCGCGGGGGTCTTCATCCGCCTCATCCGCGTCAACGTGATCCGGACGATGAAGGACGACTACATCGAGGCTGCTCGCGCTCGCGGCATCGACGAGCGCTCCGTTGTCTACCACCACGCCTTTCGCAACGCGCTCGTCCCCGTCATCACGGTCGTGGGGCTCACCGTTGCGCTCCTGCTCTCGGGCGCCGTCCTGACCGAGACGACCTTCAACTGGCCCGGAATCGGCAAGACGCTGATCTCCTATCTCGAGAACCGCGACTACCCCGCGGTGCAGGGGATCATCATCGTCTTCGCCCTGGTCGTGGTCGTCGTCAGCGTCGTCATCGACTTCGTCAACGCGTACATCGACCCGAGGATCAGGTACTGATGACCGTCCCCGCACAGGTCGAGCGGATCCCACCGCGTCCACGGCGACTGGTCGGAGTGCGACGCGCCTTCGCGCCGATAGCCGACGCGCGCGGGATGACGCGCTGGATGCTCTGGTTCGGTGCGGGCATCACGCTCGCGTTCATCCTCGTCGCGCTGCTCGCCCCGGTCATCGCGCCCTACGAGTTCGACCAGTTCCGCTCGCCGGACGAGGGGCGCTTCGTACAGCTCGAGGCGCCGTCCCGCGATCACCTGATGGGCACGAACGTCCAGTCCACCGACGTCCTCTCGAGGATCATCTGGGGCACGCAGACCGAGCTCAAGGTCGTCCTGATCTCGCTCTTCTTCTCGATCTCGATCGGCGTCCCGCTCGGGCTCCTCTCGGGGTATTTCGGAGGAAAGCTCGACCGCGTGCTCGTGCTGGTGATGGACGCGCTCTTCGTCTTCCCGTTCCTCCTCCTCGCGATCGTCATCGCGTTCCTGCTCGCGGACAAGGTGGGCCAGGGAATCTTCACGGCCGCGATCGCGATCACGGTCGTGTACGTGCCGCTCTACTTCCGCGTTGTCCGCAACCACACGATCTCGATCCGGGAGGAGCCGTTCGTGGAGGCAGCGCGCGCGCTGGGCGCGAAGCCGTTCACGATCATCCGCAAGTACGTCTTCTTCAACGTCGTGCAGAACGTCCCGCCGCTCGCGACGCTCAACGCGGCCGATGCGATCCTCACGCTCGCGGCGCTCGGTTTCCTCGGCTACGGGATTCAGCCCACGGAAGGAGCCGAGTGGGGCTACGACATCCAACGCGCGGTCTCGGACGCGGCGTCGGGAATCTGGTGGACCGGGCTCTTCCCCGGTCTCGCGATCGTGCTTCTCGTCACGGGCCTCACCCTGCTCGGGGAGGGCCTGAACGAGACGATCAACCCGGTGCTGAGGAAGCGGCGCTACGAGAAGGTGAACCTCGCACCCCCGGGCGTCGCCGAGGCGGAGGTGGAGTGATCGCACAGCCCGTCGTCTCGGTGCGCGACCTGCGCGTGTACTACGGCACGCCACGCGGCTCCGTACGGGCCGTGGACGGGGTCTCGCTCGACATCGGGGCGGGGGAGGTGCTCGGCCTCGTCGGCGAGTCCGGCTGCGGAAAGTCGACGCTCGGCCGCGGGATCCTGGGGTTGCTGCCCGACGGGGCCGTCTCGGACGGGGAGGTGCTCTACGACGGACGGAACCTCGTCGGCATGGCGGCCAGGGAGCTGCGTCGGCTTCGCGGCCCTGACCTCGGCCTCATCTTCCAGGAGCCGATGACGCGCCTCAACCCGCTCATGCGGATCGAGGACCACTTCCGCGAGACGCTCGAGCAGCACGAGCCCGGCCTCACCGACCAGGAGGTGAAGAAGCGGTCACTGGAGACGCTCGGCAGCATGGGCATCCCGCCGACCCGCTTCCGTCAGTATCCGCACGAGTTCTCGGGGGGCATGCGCCAGCGGATCATGATCGCGCTGGCGCTCGTCCTTCGCCCCAAGCTGCTCATCGCCGACGAGCCGACGACGGCACTCGACGTGATCGTCGAGGCGCAGATCCTGAGCATCCTGGCCGACCTTCGTCATAACTTCGGGACCGCGCTCCTCCTCATCACGCACAACCTCGGGATCGTCGCGGAGGCCTGCGACCGCGTCGCCGTGATGTACGCGGGCAAGATCGCGGAGGAGGGCGACGCCCGGGACGTCTTCACCGAGCCGGCCCACCCGTACACCCGGGAGCTCCTCCGCTCGACGATCTCCCTGGAGACGACGGAGCTGCACTCCATCGCTGGCGCCCCGCCCGACCTGATCGAGCCTCCGCAGGCGTGCCGCTTCCATCCCCGTTGCCCGGACGCGATGGTCGTGTGCGCGTTGAAGGACCCGGTGGAGCAGGTCCTCGACGACGGCCGCAGGGTCCTGTGCTGGCTCCACGGCCCGGAGCAGGCGATCCCCGCGGGTGGGGAGATGGCGCTCGAGCGCGAGGAGATCGCGGTTGCAGACGAAGCCTGACGAGCGGACGAACGGAGAGGTCCTCGTCTCGATCCGGGGCCTGAAGACGTACTACGCGATTCGCGGGAGCTTCGGGCAGCGGCTGCTCGGACGCGAGGCGGGCCACGTCAAGGCGGTCGACGACGTCTCGCTCGATCTCCGCAAGGGCGAGGTCCTCGGGCTCGTCGGCGAGTCGGGGAGCGGGAAGACGACGCTCGGGCGAACCCTGCTCGGACTCGTGCCGGCGACGAGCGGAAGCGTCGAGTTCGAGGGACGCGAGATCACGCGCATGTCCGAGCGCGAGCTTCGCGCGGTGCGGCGCGAGATGCAGATCGTGTTCCAGGACCCGCACGCATCGCTGAACCCCGCGATGACCATCGAGCAGTCGGTCGGCCACCCGCTGCAGATCCACAAGATCGGAGGCGCGCAGGAACGCCGACGACGCGTCGCCGAGACCCTCGTGACCGTCGGGCTCGCCCCGCCCGAACAATTCATGAGCAAGTATCCGTCCGACCTCTCGGGCGGCCAGAAGCAGCGCGCGGTGATCGCGAGGGCGATCATCCTCAACCCGGTGCTGCTCGTCGCCGACGAGCCCGTATCGATGCTGGACATGAGCGTCCGGGCAAAGATCCTGGAGCTCATGCTCGACCTGAAGCGCGAGCTCGACCTCACGTACCTGTACATCACGCATGACCTCGCGACCGCGAAGTTCTTCTGCGACCGCATCGCGATCCTGTATCTCGGCCGCGTCGTCGAGATCGGTCCCGCCGAGGCGATCTACGAGGATCCGAAGCATCCGTACACGAAGGCGCTGCTCAGAGCGATCCCCGAACCGGACCCCCGCCGCAGCGTGCCCCGCGACCTGCCCAGAGGCGAGGTGCCGGACGCTGCCCGGCCGCCGCTCGGTTGCGCCTTCCATCCCCGGTGCCCGAATGCGTTCGAGGTCTGCGGCTGGGAGTCGCGGGACCTCCGGGACCTGCTCGAGACCCGCTGGGCGCACCAGGAAGCCTCGCAGTACGAGTCCGAGCGAGCGATAATCGACGACCTCGCCGTCCTCGACACACCCGCCGTGAAGGCGCGCCTGAAGGCCGGGCCAGGGTCACACGTCCGTGGAGGTCCTCGGCCTGCTCGAGACGGTGCGGGAGGATGACCCCTCGGAGCCGTTCTGGGCCGGAGTGAGGCGCCTCACCACCGACGGCGACCACGTCGACGTCGAGTGGCACGATCCCATTGCACCGCGACCGCTCGCCCACGAAGGCGTCACGGTCGAATGCCACCTGTACGACGACGAGTCGCTCGCCGAGGCAGAGCGACGGCGAGCGGAGGTCGCGACGAGAAGCGGGTGACTGTCACCGCTGTCGCGGTGACAGTCACCTGGTTGCGTCAGGCCGCCAGGCCCGCCAGATCGCGCAGCGCCTCGAGGCGCTTGAGGGCCTGACCCTCGAGCTGGCGCACGCGCTCGCGTGTCAGGTCGAGCTCGTGGCCGATTGCCTCGAGCGTCCACGGCTCGCCCTCGAACCCGAAGCGGAGCTCGAGGATGCGCCGCTCGCGCTCGGGCAGCGCGTCGAGCGCCCGTCGGATGCTCTGGCGGCGGAGCGACTCCTCGGCCTCGTCGAAGGGGTCGGCCGCTTCGCGGTCGGCGAAGAGATCACCGAGCTCGCCCTCGTCGTCCGCGCCGACGGTCTGGTTCAGCGAGACCGAGGCGTGCGCGGCGCCGAGCGCCTCGTCCACGTGCTGGATCGGGAGGCCCGTCGCCTCGGCGAGCTCCTGCTTCGTCGCGTCGCGTCCGAGCTCGACCTCGAGGCGGCGCGCGGCGCGCGAGAGCTTCTGCTGGCGCTCGACGACGTGTACCGGCACCCGGATCGTGCGGGCATGATTGGCGACGGCGCGCTGGACGGACTGGCGGATCCACCAGGTCGCGTACGTGGAGAACTTGAACCCGCGGCGCCAGTCGAACTTCTCGACGGCGCGGTTCAGCCCGAGCGTCCCCTCCTGGATCAGGTCGAGGAACGGCACGCCGAGGCCCCGGTAGCCCTTCGCGATCGAGACGACGAGTCGCAGGTTCGACTCGATCATCGTCCGCTTCGCAACCGGGTCGCCGCGCTCGATGCGCTTCGCGAGGGCGACCTCCTCGGCAGCGGTGAGGAGCTTGTGGCGCCCGACGTCCGCGAGGAAGAGCTGGAGGCTGTCGGCGGCGCCCGAGACCGCGCCCGCCTCGTACTGCGGCTTCTCCGCGGCCGCCGTCTCCTTCGCTGTCTCGCCGTCGGCCTGCGGGATCTCGATCCCGTGGGCCTCGAGCTCGCGCTGGAGGAGCTCGGCCTCGTCCTCGCCGAGGTCGTGCTCGAGCACGAACGCCTCGAGCTCAGCGGGCTCGAGATGACCGCCGTGCTCCTCGGCGCGCTCGATCAGCGCCTTCAGATGCTCGGACTCGAGCAGTTCGATGAGCTGGTTCTGCGTCAAAGTGCTGTTTCAGTCCTTTCGCTTCGGTCGTTCAGTCCAGCAACAAACTTACGGAGTGTAGGAAGATTTTCGGGTTGATTCCAGGACGATCCACCATCGAGAGGTGTCACAAGCTCGTAAACGTCAGCGCTCCCTCCTGGTATTCCGCTCTCGAGGCGGCTGCGGTTTCGGAACGGCGACGTCCGGAGCCCGGAGACCCACACAACCTGAGACGGGGCGCGTCGCAGGCAGTTAGATCATGACCCGTCCGACGGACGGCGAAAACCCCCCCGAATGCGGCTTTACGCGCTCTTAGCGCGCCTTTCGGCGAGGAGCTCGAACGCCCGTTCGGGCGTCAGCCCCTCTACGGTATCGCCTTTCCGGAGGCTTGCGTTCGTCTCGCCGTCGGTCACGTACGGGCCGAAACGGCCGTCGCGGAGCGCGATGGGGCGCCCGTTGGCAGGGTCTGTGCCGAGCTCCCGGAGCGGCCCCCTGGCCGCTCCGCGCCCCCGCCGCCTGGGCGGCTCCGCGAGGAGCGCGACTGCATCCTCGAGCGTGACGGTGAAGAGCTGCTCCTCGTTCTCGAGCGACCGCGACTCCTTGCCCTTCTTCACGTACGGGCCGTAGCGCCCGTTCTGGGCCGTCACCTCCTCGTCGTCGACGGTGCCCAGGACGCGCGGGAGGGAGAGCAGGCGCAAGGCGTCCTCGAGCGTCACGGTCTCGGGTGACATCGAGGCGAAGAGCGACCCCGTGCGCGGCTTCTCTTCGGACCCTTCGGGCAGGACCTCCGTCACGTAGGGGCCGTACCGACCCGACCGGACCGTGATCTCGTTGCCCGTCTCCGGGTCCGTGCCGAGCGACCGGCTCTCGGGGCGGCTCAGGAGCTCCTCGGCCTTCTCCGAGTTCAGCTCGTCGGGCGCGAGGTCCGGCGGCAGGCTGGCGCGCTGCTCCCCCCGCTCGACGTAGGGGCCGTAGCGGCCGACGCGGATGACGGCCTCGGAGCCGGGGATCGCGATGGAGTTCACCGCCCGCGCGTCGATCTCGTCGAGGTGGTCGGTGACGAGGTGGTGCAGGCCCGGATCGCCGCCGTCGCCGAAGTAGAACCGCCGCAGCCAGTCGACGCGCTCCTCGTCGCCCGCGGCGATCCGGTCGAGGTCGTCCTCCATGCGGGCGGTGAAGTCGAAGTCCACCAGCTGTCCGAAGTGCTGCTCGAGGAGGTTCACGACCGCGAAGGCGACGAACGTCGGCACGAGAGCGGTGCCCTTCTTGAAGACGTACCCGCGGTCGACGATCGTCGACAGGATCGCCGCGTACGTCGAGGGCCTCCCGATGCCGCGGTCCTCGAGGGCCTTGACGAGCGTGGGTTCGGTATAGCGCGGCGGCGGCGTCGTCGAGTGCCCCTCGGCCCCGAGCGCCCGCAGCGTGACCTCCTGCCCGACGGACAGCTGCGGCAGCCTGCGCTCCTCGTCGTCCTCGGCGGGCTCGTCGCGCCCAGGCTCGTAGGCGGCGAGGAAGCCGCGGAAGGTGATCACCGTCCCCGAGGCGCCGAACTCGGCGCTCGTCCCGTCGGACGTCGCCGCGGCGATACGGAGCGAGACCGTCTGCCCGCGCGCGTCCTCCATCTGCGAGGCGAGCGTCCGCTTCCAGATGAGGTCGTAGAGGGCGTGCTCGTCCCGACCGAGCTCGCCCCGGAGGTCCTGCGGCGTGCGGAACGTGTCCCCGGCGGGTCGGATCGCCTCGTGCGCCTCCTGCGCGTTCGCGACGGCCCGTCCGTATCGGCGAGGAGCCGCGGGCACGGAGTCCTCCCCGAAGAGCCGGCGTGCCTGCGACCGCGCCGCCTCGAGCGCGGACTCCGAGAGGGTCGTCGAGTCCGTGCGCATGTACGTGATGTAGCCCGACTCGTAGAGACGCTGCGCAACCCGCATCGTCGTCTGGGCCGAGAAGCGCAGCTTCCGGCTCGCCTCCTGCTGGAGCGTCGCCGTCCGGAACGGAGCGGCCGGCTTCCGCCGATACGGCTTCTCGTCGACGCCGCCCACGCGGAACGCGGCCTTCTCGAGGCTCGCGGCGAGCGCGCGAGCGGAGTCCTCGTCGAGCCGGACGAGGGTCTCGTCGCGGAGCTTCCCGTCGGGTGCGAAGTCGCGGCCCTGGGCGACGCGACTCCCGTCCACGGCGACCAGCCTCGCCGCGAACCCGCCGGGGTCGAACGTTCCCGTGAGGTCCCAGTAGCCGGCGGGCACGAAGGCGATCCGCTCGCGCTCGCGCTCGACGACGAGCCGCGTCGCGACCGACTGCACGCGTCCTGCCGACAACCCGCGCGTCACCTTCTTCCAGAGCACCGGGGACACCTCGTAGCCGTAGAGGCGGTCGAGGATCCGGCGCGTCTCCTGCGCGTCCACGAGCCGCTGGTCGATGCTCCGCGTCTCGCCGAGAGCTCGTGTGATCGCGTCTCGGGTGATCTCGTGGAAGACCATGCGCCGCACCGGGACCTTCGGCTTCAGCACCTCGACGAGGTGCCAGGCGATCGCCTCGCCCTCGCGGTCCTCGTCCGTCGCGAGCAGGAGCTCGTCGGCCTCGGCGAGTCGCTTCTTCAGCTCCGTCACGACCTTCTTCTTGTCCGGGTCGACGACGTAGTACGGCTCGAAGCCCTTCTCGACGTCCACGCCGAGGGCTCCGAACTGCTTCCGCTTCGCGCTCGGGACCTCGGAGGCTCGGTTCGGGAGATCGCGGACGTGGCCGATGCTCGACTCGACGGCGTATTCGCCGCCGAGGTAGCCGGCGATCGTCCGCGCCTTCGCGGGACTCTCGACGATGACGAGGCTCTTGCCCATCGGCGCGACACCATAGCGACCGCCCTGCGCCGCGACGTTGGGGCGATACTGGCGCCGATGTCGCGCCCGCCACGTCCGAGCTGGCTCTACTCCGCGGTCGCGGTCGCGAGCTGGCCCCTCGTCAGGGGGGCCTTCCGGCTCCGCACCACCGGCCTCGAGAACCTCCCGCGCGAGGGTGGGCTCGTGCTCGCCGCGAACCACTGGTCGAACTTCGACCCGTGGCCGCTCGGGATCCCGCTCTTTCCGCGCCGCTTCCTGCGTTTCATGGCGAAGTCCGAGCTCTTCTGGTTCCCGCTCGGGGTGATCGTCACCGCGGGCGGCGGCTTCCGCGTGCGCCGCGGCGAGCGGGACGCCGAGGCGATCGACAGGGCGATCGAACTCTGCCGCGCGGGCCACGCGGTCGTCATGTTCCCGGAGGGCACGAGGAGGCGGAAGGGCATGCGGAAGCGACACGAGGCCCGCTGGCACACGGGCGCGGCCCGCATCGCGCTCGAGGCGGGCGTGCCTCTCGTGCCGGCGGGCATCGCCGGGACGGACCGGCTCGCTCGGCTCGGACCGCTCCGGGTCGCGTACGGCGCACCGGTCGAGCTCCACGACCTGGACGGCCTCCCGCTCGCCGAGCGGTCTCGCGTCGCGACCGACCGGCTCCAGGAGTCGATCGCCGGGCTCGAGAGGGCGCTCGCGTGAGGCGCCCTCTCCTCGTCGTGGACGGGGACTCGTTCGCGCACCGGGCGTACCACGCGCTCCCGAAGTCGATCAAGCGGGCGGACAGCCGGCCCGGGAACGCGCTCGTCGGGTTCACGAACATGCTGCTCCGCCTCTGGGAGGGCGAGCGCCCGCGAACCGTCCTCGTCGCGTGGGACAGGCTCGACGTCCCGACGTATCGGCACACCGCCTTTCCCGCGTACCAGAGCGGACGGGTCTTCGACGACGAGCTCCTCGAGCAGCTCGACCTCCTCCCCGCGGTCGTCACGTCGACGGGCTTCGCGTCCGCGAAGGAGCCCGGGTACGAGGCCGACGACTTCCTCGGGGCTGCGGTCGCCTACGAGGAGGCTGCGGGCGGGACGGCGCTCGTCGCGACGTCCGACCGCGACGCCTTCCAGCTCGCGAGCGACCGCACCACGATCCTGCAGCCGGTGCGGGGCGAGGCGCCGACGCGCGTCGACCCGGACGGCGTGCGGGAACGCTACGGGGTCGAGCCCGAACAGGTGCCGGACTTCATCGCGCTCCGCGGCGACCCGTCGGACAAGATCCCGGGCGCGCGCGGGATCGGCGAGAAGCGCGCGGCCGAGCTGCTGGCCAAGTACGGATCGCTCGAGGCGATGCTCGAGGCGGGGAGGTTCGAAGCCGAGGCGGACGTGCTCCGACTCTTCCGGAGCATGGCGACGGTTGACCGTAGCGCTCCGCTCCCGCCGCTCCCCGACGTCGAGCCGGACTGGACGGCAGCAGCCGCGCACGTGCGCGCGCTCGGGCTCGAAGGCCAGGCGCGACGGTTCGAGGAGGCGGCGGCCTCGTGGAGCTGATCAGCCACCCCGCCCTCGCCCACCTGCATCCGACCGGCCCGCACCTCCATCCCGAGAGCCCGGATCGCATCCGGCGCTTGCACGAGCACTTCTCCGGGTTCACGGAGTGCTCGCCGGCCACGCGAGGGCAGGTCGAGCGCGTCCACTCGGCCGACTACATCGGGGCCGTGGACGCGCTCCGTGACGACGTCTGGCTCGACGGCGACACGTTCGCGGGGCCAACCACGTGGGAGGCCGCACGTCTCGCGGCGGGGTGCTCGATCCGCGCCGTCGAGGTCGGGGGGTTCGCGCTCGTCCGCCCGCCGGGGCACCACGCGCTTCGGGCCTGCGCGATGGGGTTCTGCATCTTCAACAACGCCGCCATCGCCGCCCGTCACGCCCAGGCGGAGCTCGGGCTCGAACGCGTTGCGATCGTCGACTTCGACGTCCACCACGGAAACGGGACCGAGGCGCTCTTCCGGGCGGATCCCACGGTGCTCGTCGTTTCCCTGCACCAGTGGCCGTTCTGGCCCGGGAGCGGCGGGCCGGGGACGAGCGACGAGCACACGCTCAACGTTCCGCTCTCCGCCGGCTCGGGCGACCGCGAGTACGAGCGGGCGTTCGCCGAGCTCGTCGAGCCCGCGGTCGCGTCGTTCGCACCCGACGTCGTGCTCGTGTCCGCGGGGTTCGACGCACACGTGGCCGACCCGCTCGCGGGGATGGAGCTGACCGCGGACGGGTACCGCGAGCTCGCGCGCCGCTGCGCGTCGCTCGCTCCCCGTACCGGCGTCGTGCTCGAGGGTGGCTACAACCTGGAAACGCTCCCCGGGCTCGTCGAGGCCGCGATCTCGGGCTTCGACGCCGGCTAGGCGCCGGCCCGAACCGGCACGATCCGTGACAACCCGAACCGGGACGGACGTGCGCACGGACGCAGGCGAAGTCGCAGCCGCGAGAATGGGCACTGTGACTACGGACGTCTCCGACGTCATCCTGCGAGACGGGTCGACGTTGCGCCTCCGCGCGCCGCGCCGAGAGGACGAGCAGGAGCTCGTGAAGTTCTTCGGCGCACTCTCGGAGCGGAGCCTCTACCTGCGCTTCCACGGCTTTCCGAGCCTCGGCCCGGAGCTCGTCGAGCAACTCCTCGAGCCGGACTGGGTCGAGCGCGGCGCGCTCCTCGGGACGTTCGCCGAGGACGGGCGGGAGGTCGTCGTCGCAGTCGGGAACTACGAGCGGCTGCGCGATCCGGCCGCTGCCGAGGCGGCTTTCGCCGTCGCCGACCCGTACCAGCGGCGTGGCATCGGGACGCGCCTCGTCGAGCAGCTCGCACTGCGGGCTGGACGCGAGGGGATCGACCGCTTCGTCGCCGAGGTCCTCGCCGACAACCGGAACATGCTCGGGGTCTTCGAGGGCCTCGGCTTCGAGCTGACGCGCGAGCTCGCCGGGGGCGAGATCGAGATCCAGTTCCCGATCGCTCGCACGGAGCGGTACGAGGAGCGGCTGGACGAGCGCGACCACGTCGCCGTAACCGCCTCGCTCCGCCCGTTCTTCGAGCCGAGGAGCGTCGCCGTCGTCGGTGCCTCGCGCAGACGCGGGTCGATCGGGGGCGAGCTCTTCCGCAACGTCCTCGAGGCCGACTTCGCCGGGACCGCGTACCCCGTCAACCGCGACGGCAGCCCCGTGGCTGGCGTCCGGGGATACCGCACCCTGGCGGAGATCCCGGACGAGGTCGACCTCGCCGTGATCAGCGTCCCGGCCGACGCCGTGCTCGAGTCTGCCGGAGACGCGCTTCGCAAGGGCGTCCGGGCGCTGGTCGTCATCTCGGCCGGCTTCGCCGAGGTCGGGACCGAAGGTGCTGCCAGGCAGGACGAGCTCCTCGCGCTCGTGCGAGCCCACGGCGCGCGCCTCATCGGCCCGAACTGCCTCGGCATCGCCGTCGCCGGGCCGAGCCTGAACGCGACGTTCGCGAGCCGTGCCGCGCCGCCAGGCAACATCGGCTTCTCGTCGCAGAGCGGGGCGCTCGGGCTCGCGCTGCTCGAAGCCGCCGTCACGCGCGGGATGGGCCTCTCGGCATTCGTCTCGATCGGGAACAAGGCGGACGTGTCGACGAACGACCTGCTCGAGTGGTGGGAGGACGACGACACGACCGAGGCGATCCTCCTGTACGTGGAGTCGTTCGGGAACCCGCGCCGCTTCGGCAGGCTCGCCCGCCGGGTGGCGCGCCGCAAGCCGATCCTCGCGCTGAAGGCGGGGACCTCGGCGAGCGGTCAGCGCGCGGCCAGCTCGCACACCGCCGCACTCGCCGGGTCGGAGGCCGCGGCCGACGCGCTCTTCCGCCAGGCCGGGGTCATCCGTGCCGCCTCGCTCGAGGAGCTCGTCGACGCGACGACGCTGCTCTCGAGCCAGCCCCGTCTTTCCGGCCGCTCCGTCGCCCTCCTGACGAACGCGGGTGGGCTCGGGATCCTCGCCGCCGACGCCTGTGAGGCCGCGGGCCTCGAGCTCCCCTCCCTCGGCGAGGAGACGGTCGCGGCTCTGCGGGTCGAGCTCGCGGCCGAGGCGAGCGTTGCGAACCCGGTCGACATGCTCGGCGGCGCGACGCCGAGCTCGTACGCGGCCGCGCTCCCGCTGCTGCTCGCCGACCCGGCCGTGGACGCGGTCATCGTCCTGTTCGTGCCGGCCGTGAGCGGGACGGCGGACGAGGTGGCCGCCGCCGTGGAGCAAGCAGCGCGGGAAGCAGCGGCCGGCAAGCCCGTGCTCGCGGTGGTGATGTCCTCCGAGGGCGTCCCCGCCGCGCTTCGCGGATCCCGCCACGTCGCCGCCTTCGCCTACCCGGAGTCGGCCGCCCGAGCGCTCGGCCGCGCCGCGGAGCGCGCCGAGTGGCTGCGCCGTCCGCAGGGGACGGTGCCGGAGCTCGACGGCATCGATCGGGAGGCCGCGCAGGCGGTCGTCGACCGCGCGCTCGCGCACGCCGAGGACGTGTGGCTCGACCCCGCAGACACGCGTGAGCTCTTGCTCGCCCACGGCATTCCGCTCGTGCCCGAGCGCGTCGCGCGGTCGGTCGACGACGCGGCCGAGGCCGCGAGCGAGCTCGGCTATCCGGCGGTCGTGAAGACGGCGACGCCGGGGGCGCACAAGACGGAGACCGGCGGCATCGCGCTCGACCTCGCGGACGGGGCCGCCGTCCGAGAGGCGGTCGCGCGGATCGGTGTCCCCGTCGTCGTGCAGCCGATGATCGCGAGCGGTGCGGAGCTTCTCGCCGGCATCGTCCAGGATCCGGTGTTCGGCCCCCTCGTCGCGTTCGGCCCCGGTGGCGTCTTCGCCGAGCTCATCGGCGAGGCCAGGTTCCGGATCGCCCCGCTGACGGACGTCGATGCGGAGGAGCTCGTCACGGGTGGCAAAGCGGGGCGCCTCGTCGCGGGGTTCCGTGGCGCGCCGGCGGCGAGCGTGCCTGCGTTGACCGAGCTCGTCCACCGGCTCGCCCGGCTCGGCGAGGACCATCCGTCGGTCGCCGAGCTCGACCTCAACCCGGTACTGGCCCTTCCGGACCGGTGCGTGGCCGTGGACGCGCGCGTGCGCCTCCGACACCCCGAGGTCGCCACCCGCGCGAAGTCCTGGTAACCGGGGCTACGTACTTTCCCCCACCAAGGCGGCGGCTTTCGACGCAGCGGGCAGGCGTTCTTTTTGCGATGCCTCTCGACCCGGACGGGCGGACACTGCGCCGCATATTCCAACGGCACTACCGGGAGGTAGAGCAGATGACTGGCAAGCGGTTCTGGGAGATCGGCGGCTTCGTTGCCGGTGCGATCCTCATCGCATTCGGCGTCGTCGCGATCTACATGGGTGTCGACGGGCGGAACACCGTTCGCGACAGCCTCAAGCAGGAGCAGATCACGTTCGGGTCCGTCGAGGACCCGGCGGTCGCGAAGTATGCGGAGCAGTGGGCCGGCGAGCAGGTCCAGACCGGCGAGCAGGCACGGGCGCAGGCGAACATCATGCGCTACCACACGGTCAACGGCGAGTGGAACCCTGAGCACCTCACGTACGCCCAGATGGGCAGGTTCCTGGCGAAGGACGATCCGACCAATCCCGCCGGCACGAGTGACGAGACCGCGGCCTTGACGGACGAGACGGGCAAGCCGGTCTCGAACAGCTATCGCAACCAGTGGGTCACCGAGACCGCACTGTCCACGGCGCTCAACATGAGCTACATGGCCGAGCAGCTCTCGCTCTTCGGCATGGTCGTCGGGGTGGCGCTGCTGCTCACCGGCGTTGGGCTCGTGATCCTCGCGTTCGCCGTGTTCGGCCGGCGCGAGGAGGTCAAGGAGTCGGCGACGGGGAGGCTCCCGGCGGCGACGGCGACAGGCTGATCCGGGGACAGAGGGAGGTCCCGGATCGAACGTGCTCCGACCTCCCGGAGTACCGACAAGGGGGCGGCTACGGCCGCCCCCTTCGGTTTGCGTAGTTTCCCACGCGCGGATCGGACGGGCTGCTGACGTCGCGTCCCGCGCGCGGCGGCATCCTGCTGCCATGGTCGTGCAACCGAGACGCATCCTCGTCGCCATCGACGGGTCGGAGCTGGCCTGGCGCGCGCTCGACGTCGCGGCGCGGATGACCGGGTACGGGTCGACGCTCGCGGTCGTCAGCGTCGGTCGCAAGGGGAACGGGAGCGTGCGTGCCCTCCTCGACCAGGCTCACGAGCGCCTGCTCGCCCACCGGGTCACGGCGACCTACCTGGAGAGGCAGGGCGCACCGGCCGAGGAGGTCGTGACGGCCGCGCGCGAGCTCGGCGCGGACCTCGTCGTCGTCGGGCGGCGAAGCGGCGATGGCACGGACGCTTCGGTGCCGGGGTCGGTCAGCGCAGAAGTCCTGCGGGACGCGCCCTGTGACGTGCTCGTGATCCGCTGAGCCGGCGCCTCAGCGTTCGATCAGGCCGTGGTCAAGCGCGTAGCGGACGAGCTCCGCGCGGCTTGCGAGCCCGAGCTTCTGCATGATGTGCGCCCGGTGCGTCTCGGCGGTCCGCACCGAGATGTAGAGCAGCGCGGCGATCTCCTGGTTCGTGTGCCCGAGGGCGAGCAGTGCGAGCACCTCGCGCTCGCGTTCGGAGAGCGGATCGGACTCCACCCGCTTACGCTCCTCGGCTTCGGCGGCGACGAGCCGAGCGCCGAGCGCGGGGTGCACGTAGCGCTCACCTGCGGCGACCGCGCGCACCGCGCCGACGACCTCGGTGTCCGCCGCCTCCTTCAGCACGTACCCGCTGGCGCCGGCCTCGAACGCCTCCCGCACGTACCGCGGGTCGTCCTGCATCGAGAGGACGAGCACCTTCGCTTCTGGGACTGCCTGCAGGAGCGCGGGCATCCCTTCGATCCCGCTCTTGCCCGGCATCACGACGTCGAGGAGGACGACGTCCGGCTTGTGCTCGAGCGCCTCGAAGACGGCCCGCTCGGCGCTCGCGGCCTCCCCGACGGTCTCGATGTCCTGCTCGGAGTCGAGGACGCGCCGGAGCCCGCTCCGCACGACTGCGTGGTCGTCCACCACGAGCACGCGAATCGTCATCGGACCGGCACCTCCGCGACGAGCGTCGTGCCTTTCCCACGCGCCGACTCGACCCGCAGCCGTCCGTCGAGCAGGGCGACGCGCTCGCGCATCCCTGGGAGGCCGAGACCTTCGTCGGGGTCGCTGCGCGGATCGAAGCCCGCGCCGTCGTCCTCGACGACGAGCCTGACGGAGGATGCGGTGCGCGTGAGCAGGATGCTGATCGAGGTCGCGTCCGCGTGCTTCGCCACGTTCGTCAGCGCCTCCTGGACCATCCGGTACAGCGTCGTCTCGATCTCGGGGGGCAGGCGGTCGTCCCCGAGCCGGATCTCGAGGTGGGCGGGAACCGCTGCCTGTCGACCGTAGGTGTCCACGAGCCGTTCGAGTGCCGGTGCGAGTCCGAAGTCGTCGAGCGCGGCCGGCCGGAGCTCCACCGCGAGACGGCGCACATCCTGAAGCGTGGACACGACGAGGTCGCGCAGCGAGGCGACTCCCTGGCGGCCCTCGTCCGAGTCCACCGCCTGCTCGAGCGACTTCAGGCCGAGCAGGATCGACGTCAGCGCCTGCCCCGTCTCGTCGTGGAGCTCCCGCGCGAGCCGCTTCCGTTCGAGCTCCTGGGCTTCGACGACCTTCCGCATCGCGTCGCGCGTCACGCGCTCGGAGAGATCGACCGCGATCGCCGCCCGCGCGGCGAGGGACTCCGCGAGGCGGAGATCGTCGTCGTCGAAGCTCCCGTCGTCTCCGAGCTTGTCGTGCGCCGCGACGACGCCGATCGCGGCGCCGTGGACGATCAGCGGCACGTAGAGGGCGGTCGTGATCCCCAGCTCGCGCGCCGTCAGCTGGTCGACCTCGGGATCGTCGCGCACCGAGTCGACTCGCTCGCCGCGCCCGCGCTCGAGCACGCGACCGACCTTCGACCCGTGCAGCTCGAGCCTGGTCCCGACCTGCGTCGCGGCGACGTCGCCGTCGGCTGCAGCGACGCGCAGGGCGTCGTCCGTGTCGGGGAGCGCGATCAGCACGAGCCTCGCGGAGACGAGCTCGCGCAGACGGGTCGCGACGATCGCGAGCAGCGGCTCGAGCTCGAGCTGCATCGCGAGGGCGTTCCCGATCTCGTTGAGCGACTCGAGCTGGCGGAGCCAGCGGGTCGACGATTCGTACAGGCGGGCGTTCTCGATCGCGACCGCCGCCTGTGCCGCGAGCAGTTGGATGAGGTCCTCGTCGTCCTCGGTGAAGTCGCCGCCGTCACGCTTCTCCGCGAGGTAGAGGTTTCCGAAAGCGACGCCCCTGAGCAGGATCGGGGCGCCGAGGAACGTGTGCATCGGAGGGTGGTTCGGGGGCAGCCCGACCGAGCGCGGATCGTCGGCGATCTCGTGCAGGCGGAGCGGCTTCGTCTCCCGCATCACGACGCCGAGGATCCCGCGGCCCTGCGGGATCTGGCCGATCGCGGCAGACGTCTCCTCGTCGATGCCGGTCGTCAGGAACCGCTCGAGCCCCCGCCCGGACGGATGGACGACGCCGAGCGCCGCGTAGCGGGCGTCCGTGAGCTCCGCCGCGGTGTCGACGATCCGCTGCAGGAGCGCGTCGAGCGAGAGCTCGGATGCGAGCGAGATGCCCGCTTCGACGAGGACGCGGAGGCGCTCGTGCTGGTCGGTCGGATGGTCGGTCGGCGCGGCCAACGGTCAGCATGAGCGTATGCGACCCGCGCCCGCGGCCGTCAGCGCTGTGAGTCCACGACGGATAGAACGGACGAACGATGAGTTGCCGGCCGCGGGCCGGTCCCACTGCCGACAGCAACCGGAGGAGTGCGGATGGGCAAGTTGGTCGTGACCGAGTTCGTATCGCTCGACGGCGTGATGCAGGCACCCGGCGGAGAGGAGTTCAAGTACCCCGGATGGAGCTTCGAGTTCGATCGCGGGGAGGACGGCAACCAGTTCAAGCTCCAGGAGACGCTGGAGACCGATGTGCTCCTGCTCGGGCGGGTCACCTACGAGAGCTTCGCCGGCGCGTGGCCCTCGCGGGAGGGGGAGTTCGCGGACAAGTTCAACGCGATGCCCAAGTACGTCGTCTCCTCGACGCTCGAGGACCCCGAGTGGAACAACACGACCGTGCTTGAGGGCGACGCGGTCGAGGAGGCCGCCAAGCTCAAGGAGAGCACCGACGGGATCGTCCAGGTGCCCGGGAGCCACCGGCTCGTGCAGGCGCTCATGGAGAACGACCTCGTCGACGAGCTCCACCTGATGGTGTTCCCGGTCGTGCTCGGCACGGGACGGCGCCTGTTCGGCGAGACCAGCGAGAAGACGGACTGGCGGCTCGTCGAGTCGAGGCCGGTCGGCCCGGACGGCGTGCTCGTCCTCGTCTACGAGCGCGTCCGGTAGCCGAACGATCCCCGCTCGCGCAGAGCGTCGGAGACGCCTCCGACCGGCCCGACAATGGAGGAGCCCCGCTCTCGCGGGGCTCCTCCGTAGCAGGCCTGTAAGCCGGATTCTGTCGTGGGTGACCATCTCTCTGTGCGGCGCACCCGGCTCCTCGGCGGGCCGCGTCAGCGGAGCCTGCTTCGCCTTGCACCGGACGGGGTTTGGCGAGCCGGCCGTGTCGCCACGACCGCTGGTGGGCTCTTACCCCACCCTTTCACCCTTACCGACCTCGGTCGCCCGAGGCAGGCGGTCTCCTTTCTGTTCCACTTTCCGTCGGCTTTCGCCGCCTGGGTCTCCCCAGCGTCCTTGCCCTGCGGTGTCCGGACTTTCCTCGAGCCCTTCCGCTCGTGGAGTGGAGAGGGCCCGCGGCCACCCGGCCTGCGGGTCGCATTCTAGCCCCGTTCCGGGAGATTGGCCTGCCCGCGCGGACGGTCTCCCGCCCACGCGGGCAGTTCTGGCGCGCGGCCGTGCGGCGTCAGCCGGTGGCGAGCCGCGCGAGCTCGGGGAGCCGGAGCGCGGACTCGACGTCCTCGGCGAGGATCGAGCGGCACTCGGGGCACGCGAGCGCGCCGCGCGCGTGGAGCACGAACTCGCCGCAGACGAGGCACTCGAGGCTCGCTCCGCGAAGGAGCGCCGCGAGCTCCTGGTCGAGGGTCCTGGCGAGGGGAGCGACCGTCATGCCCGGCTCCTCACCCGAGGCTCCTGAACACCCCGGTGACCTTCCCCAGGATCTGCACGTGCTCCGGGTAGAGCGGGTCGAGCGCGCTGTTCTGGGGCTGCAGGCGGATGCGCCCACCGGCCTCGCGGTGGAACGTCTTCACGGTCGCCTCGTCCGCGGACTCGTCCTCGCCGACGAGGGCGACCACGACCTCGCCGTCGCGCGCGTCGTCCTGGCGGCGGACGACGACGACGTCGCCGTCGAGGATCCCCGCCTCGATCATCGAGTCGCCGGTGACGCGGAGCAGGAAGTCCGCGTTGCGGCCGAGCGGCTCGGGCACCGCGATCTGGTCCTCGATCGACTCCTCCGCGAGCAGCGGGCCGCCGGCGGCGATGCGCCCGACGAGCGGCAGCAGCGGGACGTCGCGCTCGCTCCGGGCCGGCTCCTCGCGCTTGCGCCCCACGAGCTCGAGCGCCCGCGGCTTCGTCGGATCGCGGCGGAGGAGGCCGGCCCGCTCGAGGTTGGCGAGGTGCGCGTGGACGGTGGAGGGCGAGGCGAGGCCGACGGCGTCCCCGATCTCGCGGACGGTCGGGGGATAGCCGTGCTCGTCGACGTAATCGGCGAGGAACTGCCAGATCTCCTGCTGACGCGCTGTCAGAAGCGGGTTTCCGGTCGACATCGGGGCTCTCCAGTCTCGGTGACGAACGTATGTTCGACATCGAGAGTAGAGGTCCTTCCGGACGGCGTCAAGCGGAAGGGCGCCGCGCAACGAATGCCGCCTGCTCGTGCGCGTACGGGTTCTCGATGGTCGTTTCGACGACCTCGAGCCCCGCGTCGGCGAGGAGGCGCCTCCACGTCGCCTCCGGGAAGACGCCGAGCGTGTGCCGGTCGTGGACGATCTCGAGTGGTTTACCCGGGGCCTGCATGACGATGGCGTAATCCACGGTGTAGGTGGAGGAGCCCGCCGGGTCGGGGGCATGCGTCCACTCGAGGAACCGCAGACTGCGCCCGTCCTCGCCGTCGTGCCCCCCGTGGTCGGTGCCCGGCCTGAAGATCTCGGTCGTCGCGTCGGGGGTCAGGACGACGACGCCGCCGGGGCGCACGTGGGCCGCCGTCGTCTCGATCGCCTGGCGCAGGTCGTCCTCCGTCGTGAGGTACGAGATCGCGTCGTGGACGAAGACCACGTCGAAGGTCCGCCCGAGGCGGAGCGTGCGCATGTCGCCGACGAGGTGCTCGCACTCGGGGTTGAGCGTCTTGCTCAGGGCGAGCATGTCCGGCGAGACGTCAGACAGCGTGCATTCGAAGCGCGCCTTCAGGTGCGAGGCGTTGTTCCCCCCGCCCGAGCCGAGCTCGAGCAGCGTGCGCGCCTCGCCCTCGACGACCTCCTCCACGACCCGGGTCACGAACGCCGCCTCGTCTCCGTAGGACGACGGGTGGGTCAGCAGGTGGAACCAGGGCGCGAGATCCGTGTACAGACGCATCGACCCTCCGATCGCGAGGGGGAGCTTCCGCTCCCCCTCGATTCCCATGCGCTGGAGAGGACTTGAACCTCCACGGCCTCAAGCGGCCACTAGGCCCTCAACCTAGCGCGTCTACCAATTCCGCCACCAGCGCGCGCTATGGGATCACAGTCTAGAGAAGGTGGAACAGGATCAGCGTGTTGGCCCCGAACACCGTCGCGACGACAACGGTGAGCCTCGTCAAATTGCGCTCGACGATGTGCGTGCCGCCCTGCGAGTGCGGGGTGAAGCCGAGGCCGCCCATTCCCGCCTCGCGCCCGGAGTGCATGAGCACGAGCGTGACGAGGAAGGCGCTCAGGAGCACCTGGAGGACGGCCGAGATCTGGAGCCACGGCATCGACTCGCCAGGGTAGCAGCGTCGTTACGCTCCTCCGATGGCCGAGCCGGACGATGCGCGCGCGCGGATCCAGAAGCTGCTCGTGACCGGGGACAACCGCCTCAAGCAGGGCGTCGACCCTGCGAAGGTGCGCGAGACCTACGAGGAGGCGCTCGCCGTCGCGCGAGAGGCCGGGCTCGAGGACTCGGTCAGGCCGCTCGTCGAGGTCAGGCTCGAGGACCTGCAGCGGCTCGCTCGAGGATCGACTCCACCCGCTCCGCCTGCCGCCTGACGTCGTGCGGCTCTGCCGCCGTCAGTGCGGCTAAGTTCGGCCGCGGCAGCTCCGTGGCCGCGGCGAGGGCGTCGACGAGCGCGTCCTCGTCCAGCGGGTCGACCAGGACGCCCGCCTCGGGCGTGACGAACTCCGGGGGCCCGCCGACGCGGGTCGCGACGACCGAGCGCCCCGACGCCATCGCCTCGAGGGTCGCGAGCCCGAACGGCTCGACGAGGCTGGGCTGGCAGAGGACGTCGCACGCGGCGAGCCAGGCGGGCACGGCGTCGTGGGCGACGCGGCCGACGAGCCGGACCCGCTCACGGCCGGTGAGCGCCTCCCGCAGGGGGCCGTCGCCGACGAACGTCAGCGTGCCCTCGCCCCGGTGCTCGAATGCGCGGGCGAGGCGGAGGACGTTCTTCCGCTCGGTGAGCGTGCCGAGACAGAGGAAGGACGTCCCGTCGGGCTCCGCCGGGAGGCCGACCTCGGCACGCGCGGCCCCCTGGTCGCGCGGCGCGAAACGCTCGAGGTCGACGCCGCAGTCGACGACCTCGACTCGTCCCGCCGCCTCCGGCACCGCTCGCTCGAGCTCGCGTCGAAGCCAGGCGGAGACGGCGACGATCGCCGCCGCACGGCGGACGACGTAGCGGGTCGCGGTACGGGCGCCGGGGATCGAGCCGACGTTCCTCACGTCCTGGCCGTGCGCGGTCACGACGAGAGGCGCCCGCGAGGCAAGCGCGGCGACGAGCCCCGCCGGCGCGAGGAAGTGCGCGTACGTGACGTCGGGCCGGAAGCGCCGGGCAGCCCGGATCGCGTCCCACGCGAGCGCGGCGTGCCGTCTCCTGCCCCCGGACCGCGTGTCGACGACCGCCCGCTCGAGCTCGTGCCCGCGCGCCACGAGCTCGCGCTCGAGGTTGGCGACGAAGACCCCGAGATCCGGATCGTCCGGGCCGGGGTACATCTGCGAGACGAGGAGGATCCGCAGCGCGCTGCCTACCCGCGCGTCACCTGCAGGATGCCCAGGCACATCTCGTCGGTCGTGCCCTCGCCCCAGAGGACGTATCGCGGAGTCCTCGGGACGCCGTGCCCGCCGTGCTGCCGCTTGTGGACGTCGTGGCGGCACGTGACCCGGACGACGTCGCCGGGCCCGACCGTAACCCGCGTTGCGAGCGTGTACGCGTTCTGCCAGCGGAAGTCCCAGCGAGGGATGTCGAGCAGCACGCGCGCGCGGGGCGTGCCGGGGTTGAGCTCGAGGCGGATCGCGGCGCCGAGGAGGTGCATGTGCCCCGCCGCGACGTGAATCGTCGTGCGCTCGGTCAACCGGCGGTCGCAGGTCGAGACCCGGCTCGGCTTCGGCGCGGTCGCGCTGCCGCGGCAGAGGATCAGGAGCCCGGCGGGGACGAAGGCGGCCGTCGTCCCGTACTTGCGGCCGAGCTCGTACAGCGCCTCGCTGCGCGAGCACAGTCGACCGCGCTCGCCCTTCGCGCACGCGAGCTCGACCGGGGCGGGCAGGAGCATCGTGCGCAGCGGCGTGAGCGCCGCCGATGCGGGTGCCGTCGTCAGGATCGCCCGCGACCGGTCGCGGCCTCGTCCCTGCAGGAGGTTGTAGTGCACCTGCATCACGATGCGGCTGCGGGCGGGGAGCGGCACGCCGGTGCCGTCCGGGACCCGGCCCGAGCCCCAGCCGGGCGCCCAGGCGGCGATCCAGTTCGCGTTGTTCAGCGACTCCTGGATCGACGCCGAGCTACCCGCCGGGAGCCCGGTCCCGCCGAAGCAGCTCCAGCCCGGCCCCCGAGAGCCGGAGTCGACGCGCCGCGCGGCCGCGACCTGCGACGGGTCGACGCGGAAGAGGATGACGTGGTGGACGACCTTCGGGACGCCGGGCTCGATCCGCGCGGAGGTGACGAAAGCGTCCTCGGCCAGCTTCGGGTCGAGCAGGAAGCAGCGGTAGTCGTCGGTCGCCCCCCTCGCGCCGCGGGGCCGGTACGCCGTCGGGATCTGCAGACGCAGCGTGGTCTCGCCCGCGCGTGGGGCGATCGGCTCCAGCGGCTTGCGTCCGAGAGCGGGGCCGTCGACGCGGCCGCCCCCGCGCGCCCACGCGAGGAGCGTGGAACGCTCGGTCGCGCTCAGCGTGCGCTCGGCTTGGCCGACGTAGGCGGGCGAGCGCGGGCCCGGGGGCCAGGGGGGCATGACGCGCGACGCCACGGCCGCCGCGATCAGGTCGGACCGCGAGGAGATCTGTCTCGCGGTCTCGAGTGGGAACGGCGCGATGCCACCGACGCGGTGGCAGCCGGTGCACTTCTCGCGCACGACTGGGGCGACTTCTCGCGTGAAGCTCGGGTCGGCCGACGGCGCGGAGGCGCGGTTCGCGGACGCGAGGGTCGCGAGCGGGATCGCGAGCGCGAGGAGCGACGCGACGCCGAGGGCGATCCTCGTCGCGCGGCGGCTACGCGCGCTGCGCGTCATAGGTGCCCCAGAGCTCGCGCAGCGCGCCGCAGAGCTCGCCGACGGTGCAGCGGGCGCGGAGCGCTTCGCGCAGCGGCGGCAACAGGTTCGCGTCGGTCTCGGCCACCCGCCGCACCTCTGCGAGCGCGGCGTCCGCTGCGGCGGCGTCCCGCTCCGCCCGGAGGCGCTCGGTGCGCGCGCGCTGGCGCCGCTCGCTCTCGGGGTCGACCTGGAGGAGCTCGACACGTTCCACCTCGTCCTCGGCGAACCGGTTGACGCCGACGACGACGGTGGCGCCGGCCTCGATGGCCGACTGGTAGCGGAACGCCGACGCCTCGATCTCCGCCTGGACGAAGCCCTGCTCGATTGCGGCTACCGCGCCGCCGAGGTCGTCGACGCGCTCGATCAGCTCCTGCGCCCGCTCCTCGAGGTCGGTGGTGAGGGCCTCGACGAAGTACGCGCCTCCGAGCGGGTCGGCGGTGTCGGTGCCCCCAGCCTCGTGGGCGAGGACCTGCTGCGTGCGGAGCGCGATCCGTGCGGCGCGCTCCGACGGCAGCGCCAGCGCCTCGTCGAAGGAGTTCGTGTGCAGGGACTGTGCGCCCCCGCAGACTGCCGAGAGGGCCTGGATCGCGACGCGCACGACGTTGTTCTCCGGCTGCTGCGCCGTCAGCGTCGAGCCGCCCGTCTGGGCGTGGAAGCGGAGCGCCGTCGCGCGTGGGTTCGTCGCGCCGAAGCGCTCGCTCATGATCCGCGCCCACAGGCGCCGTGCGGCCCTGAACTTCGCGACCTCCTGGAAGAAGTGGTTGTGCGCGTTGAAGAAGAACGAGAGCCGCTCGCCGAAGGCGTTGGGGGAGAGCCCGGCCGCGATCGCCGCCTCGCAGTACGCGATCCCGTTCGAGAGCGTGAACGCGAGCTCCTGGGCGGCGCTCGCCCCTGCCTCTCGGATGTGGTAGCCGGAGATCGAAATCGTGTTCCAGTGCGGGAGCCGCTCTGCGCAGTACGCGAACAGATCGGTGGTGAGCCGCATCGACGGGCGCGGCGGGAAGATGTAGTTGCCGCGCGCGACGTACTCCTTGAGGACGTCGTTCTGCACGGTCCCACGGAGCTTGTCGCCCGCGACGCCCTGGCGCTCCCCGACGAGCTCGTACAGGAGGAGCAAGAGCGCGGCCGGGGCGTTGATCGTCATCGAGGTCGACACCTCGCCGAGCGGGATTCCCTCCAGCAGCGCCTCCATGTCGGCGACCGAGTCGATCGCGACCCCCGTCCTCCCGACCTCCCCGTTCGCGAGGGCGTCGTCCGAGTCGTACCCGAGCTGCGTCGGCAGGTCGAAGGCGACCGAGAGGCCCGTCTGGCCGCGCTCGAGCAGGTAGCGGAAGCGCGCGTTCGTCTCCTCCGCGGAGCCGTACCCCGCGTACTGGCGGATCGTCCACGGACGGCCCCGGTACATCGTGGCGTACGGGCCGCGCGTGAACGGGTGCTCGCCCGGAAGCTCGAGCGCGTGCGAGGGGAGGTCGTCGGCGGTGTAGACCGGCGCGATCTCGATGCCGGAGTCGGTCAGCCGACGATCCTCGGTAGTCGCCATGCGGCGAAGGCTAGATGGTTGATGGCCGGGACGAGGGACCCGAGTCATGGGACGGATAGCGCGGGGCTGCGGGGTGTCTCCGCCGGGCTCCCAGCGGTTGAGGAAAGTGCAGTTGCTCCACTGAGGGCCTAGTAATTCGCCCGGGACTGCGACAACTGCGCGGGGTGGCACCCGTCCCCGGCCTCTCTTCTGGCCCCACGACCTCGCTGGTCGCCGTGTCGCTCCCTCGAAGACCACCCGCTCCTGAGTCCCTGCACCGACAGAACCTGCGAGGCCGCTGGCCTGACGGAGACCGTCGGCTAGCGAAAAACGCGGCTGGGCAGCTGACGAGTCCGCTGCGCGTACCACTCGAGACCCATGGCCTGGAAGCGCTCGATCGCCTGGCTGATCAGCCCCGCGTCTTTGCGCGCATAGCCAAGCGCCCGCATGGCAAAGGGCTCCGGGTAGGTCCGCGGGCGGAGGAGCGGCGGCGCCTCCTGCTCGATCTCCTCGTACCGGCCCAGCGCGACGAGCGCGTTGACTCGAGTGATGAGGCTGTCGCGGCGGTCACGGACGGGAAGAACCCACTCGCTCAGTCTGCGCTCGACCTCGTCCAGATCACCCCGCACGAGCGCCAGCTCCACGCGCGCGGGGTTCAGGAGCGGGTCGTACCCCTCCATGGCCAGCTCGTGTGCTGCCCGCTCCAGGCGCCGCGACTCCTGGTGCTCGCCGCGGATGGCGGCAGCGAGGGCGCACGCAAGCAGCGACAAGGCACTCGTGCCGCAGGGCGTGGCGACGTTGGCAGCGACGGCTTCCTCTGCGCGACTCGTAAGCGCGTGGACGGCGTTCCAGCGGCCGGTGACTGCGCTCGATGTCGACGAGCAGCCAGGCAGCATGGAGACGATGGTGGGCACTCAGGGTCGCTGTCACCACGTCGTGCGCTTCGGCCAGGCGGCGCGCGTCGTCGAGGTGACAGGTGGCGACGTATGGGCTGGATGCGAAGAAGTAGATCAGCGAGACGTGGTCGGGGTCGTCGAGCTGCGGCGCGAGCTCGACCCGCTGGTGCGCCCAGCGGAAGGCCTCCTCGAAGTCGTCTCTCACGAGCGCTGCACTGGAGCGTGCCCCCCAGGCCCAGGAGCGCAGCTCGTCATCGCCGAGCCGGTCAGCCAGCTCGCTCGCCTGGCGCGCGGCCGTGCCCGCGTCGTCACCCACGAAGGTCGCGCGCGCGATCAGCGCCTTCGCCCGTGCCGGCGACTCGGGCTTGGAGACCTCGAGTGCCCGGTCGATCCATTCGTCGATCAGCTGACGGTCGGGCGCCCGCTTCCACATCGAGACCCGTGTGGTCGACTGGAACCCGAGCTCGCTGTACGTCTCAGCCGCCGTCGCCTCGTCGCTGCCGTCGAGCGAGTTGAGCATCGCCGTCCAGAAGGCCTCGCCGTCGAGCTTGAGCACGTTCGCGTGGCCGATCGCGCGCCAGAGCGTCACACGCTGGTCCTCGCTTGGCTCGAGTGCCAGCGCGCGGTGAAGGAGCGCGAGGCCCTGCTCAATCTCGAAACGGCCGATTGCAAGCTCTGCCGCCCGCTGCAGCCAGGCCAGCGCCAGTCCTCGCAGCTCCGCCAGCTCGCTCTCGCGGTCGGCCCAGACTAGGTCGACGTCCTCCGGACGCACCGCCTCCGCGTAGTGGTGGGCGAGGAGCGGGGCGTGCTCGTCGCCTGCGCCGCCGCGCTCGAGCCAGCGGGCAAAGGCCGCATGCAGCAGCGCCCTCCTCTGCCGAGGCACGCTCGCATACGCCACTTCCCGCGTGAGCGCATGCTTGATCGCGTACTCGCGATCGCCCGGTAGCGAGGAGCCAAGCCTTCGGCGGATGAAGTCGCGCTCCTCGAGAACGCCGAGGTCCGGCCCAGCTCCTTGGACGAGCTCGTAGACGGGGCCGGCCCAGAAGACCCGGCCGATCACCGAAGCCGCCTGGAGCGCTTCCTTCTCCGCCGGCCCGAGCAGGTCGATGCGCGCGGCGATGACCGCCTGCACGGTGTCGGGGACGGCGAATCCTGCAGGCAACTCGGCCATCCGCCAGACACCGTCTTCCCGCCGGATCAGGTTCCTGTCGACCATCGTCGCCAAGAGCTCTTCGATGAAGAAGGGGTTGCCTTCGGAGTGCTCGAGCACGACGTCGCGCAACTGCTCGGGCAGCGAGCCGCCCAAGAGCTCGACGAGCATGCGAACGGCGTCCTCCCCCGCAAGCGCCTCGAGCTCGAGGAGCATCCCATGAGCACGAGCGCCCCAACCCGCACGCTGCTCCAGCAGCTCGGGACGCGCCGTCCCGATAAGCAGCAACGGTCCGCGGACGTCGCGAACCAGGCGCTCGAGCAGGTCCAGCAGCTGCTCCTCCGCCCAGTGGAGATCCTCGATCAGCATCACCAGCGGTCGTGCGCCTACGAGCTCCTCGACGAACTCCACCCATGTGTCCTGGAAGCGGTCGCGGGCCGTGAGGGGGTGCAGGCCGTGCTCGATGTCGAGACCGAGTGTCAACCCGAGGATCCGGCGCCCTCCAAGACGCTCGAGCACCACCTCCGGCGGATCCGTCTCGATGATGCCGAAGTGCTCCTTGAGCACCTCGGCCAGCGGCCAGTACGTGATGGCGCGGCCATAGGAGAGGCAGCGGCCGACGCGGCGTAGAGCGTCCGGCGACTCGGCCCCGAGACGCTCCCAGAACTCTCGCACGAGGCGGGTCTTGCCGACCCCCGTGTCACCGACGATCGTCAGTAGCCGCGGCAGGCAGTCCTCAAGCGCCTCCGCGTACGCGCGCTCGAGGGCGCGCAGCGCATCGTCGCGGCCCACAAACGCGCGCCCCAGCCCTCCGACGCCGCGTGGCCGCATCAGCGAGAGGGCGCGGAGGAGCGGGGAGCACTCCACTCCAGCCGGCTTGCCCTTTGCCTCGATCGTCCGTGCTGCATCGAATTCGAAGGCGCCTCGTGCCGCGGCGACCGTGCGGGCGCCGACAAGGATCTCGCCAGACGCCGCACCCTGCTCCAACCGGGCACAGACGTTGACCGCGTCGCCCGTGACGAAGGAGCTGCCCTCCCGCGGCCTGCCGACGACGACGTCGCCGGTGTTGACGCCGATGCGCAGCGCGAGCCGGTCGCCAAAGACCTCGCTCAGCCGTCGCTGCATCCCGAGCGAGGCATGCAGGGCCCGCTCGGCGTGGTCCTCGAGCGCCGCCGGCGCACCGAAGACCGCCATCACGGCGTCGCCGGCGAACTTCTCGACGGTGCCGCCCGCGGTCTCGATCTCGTCGGCCATGGTCTCGTAGAAGCGGTCGAGCAGCGCGCGCGTTCGCTCAGGGTCCTCCGAAGCACCGAGCTCCGTTGAGCCGGCGAGGTCGGCGAAGAGCACCGTCGCCAGCTTGCGCTCCCGCTGCTCCGGCTGTGCCTGCACCGGCGCCGCGCACGTGGGGCAGAAGCGCGCGCCTGCCGGGACGTCGGCCCCGCACGTTGGGCATGCCTTCACGGCTCGTAGTGTTGCCGAGCGCTGGCGCTTGTTCCAGCGCGGGCGGTTGACCCGGCTCGGACGACGAGACCGTCCCCCGCTTCTCGTCGCACGCGAAGGACCACGACGCAGGTCTCACGATCGCCCTCGCCTTCATCGCTGCTCTTTCACGCCGACTCTCGTCGGAGCCAGAAGAGAGACGCGAAATATGGGGACCTGCTCGCGCGGGGCGGGGAGCGTGCAGGCTCCGGCGCCGGCAGTTTCCGAAGGTTGAGGAAGGTTCGACCCTGTCAACCCGCCGCGTAGACCGTGGGTGCCTCGGTGCGCCTCGTCCGAGGTCAGTCCAGCGGACCGGAGACGGTGATCATCACGTCGTCGCCGCTTTCAACGTCGACGCTGGCCTGGACGTGCCAGATCGCGCATCCGGACGCGCGAGATCGTGGCAGCAACCATCTAGATGCTCGCGACCAGCGTCGACATCGCGTCGACGGCCTGCCTGCGCGTAAGGCCCTGACGCCTCGTGAGCGATCGCCACGTCTCGAAGTCGAGTGCGTGGCCGATCACCGCGCGGACGGCCTTCCGGCGTCGTCGGCCTCCGGCGAGCTCGTCGCGGAGCTCGGCGAGCACCGCCTGGCGGCTGCGCTGGAGCTCTCCGGTCATGGCGTGGACCGCCGCGTCCCTGTCGAAGAGCGCGAGATCGTCCTCCACCTCCTCGTACCAGGCATAGAGCTGATCGAGCGCGGCCTGCAAGCGAAGGCCCGCATCCTCGTGCGAACGCCACCGACTGCCGTCGGGAAAGGGGTGCGACGCGCGCCAGTGCGCCGAGCAGGCCTCGAAGAGCGGGCGGTCGCTCGGGAAGTGTGCGTAGACGGTGTGTCGCTCGACGCCTGCGCCGTCCGCGATCGCCGAGATCGTGGTCCTGGCGGGGCCGACGGACGTGTGTAGGGCGACGGTCGCCTCGACGATGCGGCGGCGGGTCTCCTCCTGCCGGCGCGCGCGCTCCTTCAACCGATAACTGCGCTTCATTGCACAGAAGTGTACTCCGATTCCTTGACGCCGGGGAGCGGCCGTCCTAGAATCGCGGCACATCAATGTGCAATGAAAGGAGAACGCGATGTTCACGATCGATCTCGACGATTTCGAGCTCGCACCGAGCGGTCCCGGCCTGCGCGTGAGCTTCCCCTTCCACAGCTCGAGCGGTACCGCGAGCACGGCGAGCGTGCTGTTCGAGCTCGACCCGGGAGCGGAGCTGCCGGTGCACACGGACAGCGCGGAGGAGTTGCTCGTCGTCGTGCAGGGCACCGCAGAGGCGCGCGTCGCAGACGAGATCGGCCTGCTGCGGACGCACGAGGTCGCACTGGTGCCGCCCATGGCGCCGCACGGGCTGCGCAACGTGGGCGACGACGTCCTTCGCGTCTTCGGGACGTTCTCGTCGTCGACGGTGGTCTCGACCTTCGAGCGACCGTTCGAGCCGGGCGGGCCTCAGGTCTTCGTCATCGGTGCGCCCATGCCGATCGCCTTGCCCCTCGCCCAGCCCGTGGCGGTGTAGCGCGCGCGGTCAGAGCACGCCACCCGCGCGCTCGATCGCATCCAGCGCGATGCGCTTGCCGGTCTCGACGTGCGCGCGGATGGCCTGCTTCGCCCCGTCGAGGTCGCCCGCCTCGAAGGCCTCGACGATGCGCCCGTGCTCGGTGACGAGGCCCGCGTGGTCCTCGAGATGCCCGCCCCGGATCACCTGCATCATCAGGTTCACGGACAGCTCGCGGTAGAAGCGCGACAGGAGCGCGTTCGCGGCGAGGTCGATCTGGTGCTCGTGGAAGGCCGCGTTCGCACCGTCCCACTGCTCGTGCGAGATCGCGGCGGCGGTGTCCTCGAGCAGGGCGCGAAACGCGCGCAGATCCTCGTCGACGACGCGGCCGACCGCGCTGTCCGCCGCGTGCAACTCGAGCGCCAGGCGCACCTCGTAGCCCTCGGCGAGCGCGTCGGCGGTCACGGGGGTCACGAAGTATCCGCGGCGCGCCTTCACGGTGAGCAGCCCCTCGGACACGAGCCGCGTGAGCGCGTGGTGGACGGGGCTGCGGGACACGCCGAGCTCCGCGGCGAGCTCGTGGAGGCTGAGCTTCTCGCCCGGGACGTGCCGCCGTGTGAGCAGGCGCGCGCGAAGCTCCTCGTAGACCCGGTCGTGGAGGCTCGTCGCGGTGAGCGCGGTGGCCATGTGCGGGACCTAACATGTCAGAGGCCGCCTGGCAACCGGCGGATACGCTCCTTCGCGTGCACGTGCGCGTGAGGCTGTTCGCGGCGCTGCGGGAGCGCGCCGGGTCGGGGAGCGTCGACCTCGAGCTCTCGGAGGGCGCGCTGCTCGGGGACGTCTGGCCCGCGCTCGGCCTCGGCGACGAGCCCTCGGGGCTGCTGTACGCGGTCAACCGCGAGTACGCCGCCCCGGACAGGCGGCTCTCCGCCGGGGACGAGGTCGCCGTCATCCCGCCCGTCTCCGGAGGCGCCTTCCGGCTCTCCGAGACGCCGCTGTCCGTCGAGGACGCCGTCGCCGAGGTGCGAACGGACGAGGCCGGAGCGATCGCGACGTTCGTCGGCACGACCCGGCGGCGCTCGCGCGACCGCGAGGTCCTGCATCTCGAGTACGAGGCGTACGAGGGGATGGCCGAGAAGGTCATGGCCGGGCTCGCAGAGGAGCTGACGCGGCGCCACGACCTGTGCGCGGTCGCGATCCACCATCGTGTGGGGCGCGTCGACATCGGCGAGACGAGCGTCGTCATCGCCGTCTCCGCACCGCATCGGGCGGCCGCGCTCGCCGCCTGCGGCGAGGCGATCGACGAGTTGAAGGTCACGGTCCCACTGTGGAAGAAAGAGCTCTACGTGGGAGGCGAGGAGTGGATCGGCCGCGGCTCGTGAGGTTCGAAGAGCCGCGAGCCGGCTGAGGTCGCGCGGGCGGGAGTCGAGCGGTGGCCGATGCGGTCGACCGCGGGCTCGAGCCACGGCGCCCACGACCCGCTCGGTTACAACTAGGACGTGAGCGACCCCCGTTCGGACTGGCGGTACGAGTCGGTGCAGGCGCCGGAGCCCCCGACGCTCCCGGACCCCGCTCCGACGGAGGACGGCGAACGCGGTTACGAGCCGGTCCATCCCGGGATGGGGCTGCGCGAGCTCGTCCGCAGGTTCCTCGCGCCGATCCTGGCGGTCGGCTTCGTCGTGCTGAAGTACGGCGCCGTCCTCCTCAAGCTGAAGGTCTTCACGACGGCCGCCTCGATGCTCGTCTCGATCGCGGCGTATGCCTGGATCTGGGGGCTGCCCTTCGCGGTCGGGTTCGTCGCGCTGATCTTCGTGCACGAGCTCGGCCACGTGCTCGAGCTGCGCCGTCAGGGCGTGCCCGCGAGCGCGCCGCTCTTCATCCCCTTCCTCGGGGCCGTGATCGGGATGAAGCAGCTCCCCGACGACGCGTGGAAGGAAGCGCGCGTCGCGCTCGCGGGGCCGATCCTCGGGTCGGTGGGCGCGGCGGCGTTCCTCGTCGCCGCAGACGTCAGCGGCTCCGACCTGCTCATGGCACTCGCCTTCGTCGGGTTCTTCCTCAACCTCTTCAATCTGATCCCGATCGTGCCGCTCGACGGCGGCAGGGCCGTCGGCGCGCTGCATCCGGCGATCTGGCTCCTCGGGCTGCTGATGATGGTCGCGATCGCCGTCGTCAGCCCGAACCCGATCCTGATCATCATCGTGATCGTGGGCGCGCTCGAGCTCTGGCGCCGCTGGCGCGAGCGCGGCGAGGCCGCGGAGTACTACCGGCTCGCGGTGTGGCAGCGCGCGGTCGTGGCGGTCGTCTACCTCGGGCTGATCGGAGTGCTCGCGCTCGCCGTCTCGGCGACGCACGTCGAACGGGAGCTCTGATGGCGAAGATCGGTCAGCTCGACCGCCGTGTCCTGCGGCGCACGGAGGAGACGCTCGTCAGCGACGTCTCGCTCATCGCCTCGGAGTTCCTGGCCGGCTTCCAGGCCGTCCAGCGCATCGACAGGCCCGCGGTGTCGATCTTCGGATCCGCGCGCGTCCTCGACGGCTCGGCGACGTACGATCACGCGCGGGCGACCGGGAAGGCCTTCGCGGAGGCTGGATTCGCCGTCGTCACGGGGGGAGGGCCGGGCGTCATGGAGGCCGCGAACCGGGGCTGCCAGGACGGCGGAGGGCTCTCCGTCGGCTTCAACATCGAGCTGCCGCACGAGCAGGGCCCCAACGCGTACTGCGACATCGCGCTGACGTTCCATCACTTCTACGCGCGCAAGGTGATGTTCGTGAAGGCGGCCGAGGGGTTCGTCATCTTCCCCGGCGGCTTCGGCACCCAGGACGAGCTGTGGGAGGCGCTGACGCTGATCCAGACCGGGAAGATCGGCCACTTCCCGGTCGTGCTCTTCGACTCCGACTACTGGGGGGAGCTCCTCGAGTGGCTGCGCGCGGAGATGCTCGACGACGGCCTCATCTCGCCCGAGGACGTCGACCTCCTGTTCGTCACCGACGACCCGGCGAAGGTCGTCGAGCTCGTCGTCACGCGCTACGACGAGCGCGTCGCCGAGGGCTCCGCGTGAGCGTCGGTGACGCCGTCGCGCGGATACGGGAGGAGACAGGGCTCGAGCCCCGGGTCGGGCTCGTGCTCGGCAGCGGCCTCGGCGGCCTCGCGGACGAGCTCGAAGGCCGTGTCGAGATCCCGTACGCCGAGATCCCGGGCTGGCCGACGTCGACTGCCGTCGGCCATGCAGGCGTGCTCGTCCTCGGGACGATCCACGGTGTGCCCGTCGCCGTGCTCAAGGGTCGGGCGCACCTGTACGAGGGCGTCCCGCCCGACCGGGCCGTGTTCGGAGTGCGCGTGCTCGGTCGGCTCGGGGTGCGGGCGCTCGTCGTGACGAACGCGGCCGGCGCGATCGACGAGGGGCTGCGGCCCGGCCAGCTCGTGCTCATCTCCGACCACGTCAACCTGCTCGGGGCCTCGCCGCTCGTGGGACCGAACGACGACGATCTCGGCCCGCGCTTTCCGGACATGTCCGACGCGTACGACCCACGGCTGCGAGCGAGCGCACGCGAGGCGGCGTCCGGGCTCGAGCTCGAGCTCGGCGAGGGCGTGTACGGCGCGTGGCTCGGACCGCAGTTCGAGACGCCGGCCGAGATCCGCTTCATGCGCGCGATCGGATGCGACCTCGCCGGGATGTCGACGGTGCCCGAGGTCATCGCCGCAAGGCACATGGGAGTCCGCTGCCTGGGCATCTCCGTCGTCACGAACATGGCGGCGGGGGTGGTCCACGGCCGGCTCGACCACGAGGGCGGTGCTCGCCGTCGCGGCGGAGGCGGGGCCGAGACTGACCTCGCTGCTGCACGCGCTGCTCCCCGACCTTGCGGCGTAGCGGCGGCGAGGGGACACTGACCCAATGCCGGGAAGGCCGACGCTTCGGGACCTGCCCTCGGTCGACCGCCTGCTCGCCGACGAGCGCCTGGCGGGCGAGCCGCACGGGATCGCCGCCGCCGCGGCGCGGGTCGTCCTCGAGCGAGCGCGCGAGGAGATCCGTGCAGGCCGTGACCCCGGCGCGCTCGCGGAGGCGGTGCTCGCGGAGCTCGCTGCCGCTCGCCGGCCGCGGCTTCGGCGCGTCCTGAACGCGACGGGCGTCCTCGTGCACACGAACCTCGGCCGCGCACCGCTCGCGGACGCTGCGATCGCTCGCGTCGTCGAGGTGGGCGGCGCGTACTCGACGCTCGAGTACGACCTGGAGCGAGGGGAGCGCGGGTCGCGCCAGGAGCACCTCGCAGCTCTGCTCGAGACGCTCACCGGAGGCGAGGCGGCGCTCGTCGTCAACAACAACGCCGGCGCCGTCCTGCTCGCGCTCGCAGCGCTCGCGGAGGGACGCGAGGTCGTCGTCTCGCGCGGGGAGCTGATCGAGATCGGGGACGGGTTCCGCATCCCCGACGTGCTCGCGCGCTCGGGTGCCCGGCTCGTCGAGGTAGGAACGACGAACCGGACGCGGGCCGCCGACTACGAGCGGGCGATCGGGCCGGAGACGGCGCTGCTCCTGCGCGTGCACCAGTCGAACTTCCGGCTCGTGGGCTTCTCCGAGCTCCCGCGGCTCGGGGAGCTCGCGGAGGTCGCGCGGCGGCATGGGCTCCCGCTGGTCGACGACCTCGGCTCCGGCGCGCTCTCGCCGGTGGGCGACGAGCCGACCCCGGCGGAGAGCCTCCGCGCGGGTGCCGACCTCGTCTGCTTCTCCGGGGACAAGCTCCTCGGCGGCCCGCAGGCCGGCATCGTCGTCGGGCGGGCGAACCTCGTCGAGCAGCTTCGGCGGCACCCCCTCCAGCGGGCGCTCCGCGCCGACAAGCTCACGCTGGCCGCGCTCGAGGGGACCCTCGGGCTCGCGCTCGCGCCGGAGACGCGCGGGCGGATCCCGGTGCTCCGCATGCTGCAGGAGCCGGTCGAGCGCGTGCGTGCACGGGCCGAGCGCCTCGCCGGGCTCGTCGGCGGCGAGGTCGAGGACACGGTCGCGCGCGTCGGTGGCGGCGCGCTGCCGCTCGCCGAGCTGCCAAGTGCCGCCTGCGCGGTCGAGGAATCGCTCGCGGAACCGCTTCGTCGCGGCGAGCCGCCGGTGATCGCGATCGTCCGCGACGGCCGCACGCTGCTCGACTGCCGCACGCTCACGGACACCGAGGTGGACGAGGTCGCCGCCGCCGTGGTCGCTGCCCGGCGGTGAGGTTCATGGCCGGGGACACGGTCCTCCACCACGACGTGTGGGACGGCCGCGTATGGTCGGCTCGGCCGATGAGGGTCGTCGTCGACACGGGCGACCGTGTCGCGCTCTGGTTTCCTCTCGGCACGCGGTTCAAGCGGGCGATCCCTGCCCCGGGGAGTCCTTCCCAGACATCTCGAGGCGAGCGGCTCGCCGAGTGCGCCCGGCTCGGACGATGGGACTTCGAGGACGCGGAGTGGGATGTCTCGACGCTCGTGCTCATGCGGTCCGGGGAGTGGCACGCGGTGTGGTGCTCCTGGCGGGGCGGAGAGCACCTGGGGTGGTACGTCAACCTCCAGGAGCCGTTCCGGCGCACGAGCATGGGCTTCGAGACGATGGACCTCGTTCTCGACGTCGTCATCTCCGTCGACGGGAGCTGGCACTGGAAGGACGAGGGCGAGCTCGAGACGTTCGTCGCGCGCGGGGTGCTCGACGACGCGCTCGCGTCCAGACTCCGCACGGAGGGGCTCGACGTCGTCCGTCGAGCACGACAGCACGAGCCCCCGTTCGACGAGCCCTGGCCTTCCTGGCGACCCGACCCGGCATGGGATCGGCCCGAGCTGCCCCGCGGCTGGGAGAAGTCGTGCCGCTGACCGTCGGCACCGCGGGCCACATCGACCACGGCAAGACGTGGCTCGTGCGGGCCCTGACGGGCAAGGACACGGACCGGCTGCCCGAGGAGCAGCGGCGCGGGATCTCGATCGAGCTCGGCTACGCGCCGCTCGAGCTGCCGGACGGGCGCAGCCTGTCGGTCGTCGACGTGCCCGGGCACGAGCGCCTCGTGCGGACGATGGTCGCGGGCGCGACGGGCATCGACCTGTTCCTCCTCGTCGTCGATGCGGGCGAGGGCGCACGCCCGCAGACGCACGAGCACCTCGCGATCCTGCGGCTGCTCGGGATCGAGCGGGGCGTCGTCGCCGTGACCAAGGCGGACGCCGTCGACGCGGATGCGCTCGAGCTCGCGGTCGACGAGGCGCGGGAGCTCGTGCCTCACGCCGAGGTCGTCTCCGTGAGCGCGAAGGAGGGCAGTGGGCTCGACGAGCTTCGTGCCGCGCTCGCACGTGCCGCGGACGGTGCCGAGCGTGAGCGCTCGGACCGCCCGACGCGGCTGTACGTCGACCGCTCGTTCTCGCTACGGGGCATCGGGACCGTCGTCACCGGGACGCTCTGGTCGGGCTCGATCGGGTCGGGGGACGAGCTCCGCGTCGAGCCGGGCGCCCGCGCCGTGCGCGTGCGCAGCGTCCAGGTGCACGACCGGGACGTCGAGCGGGCGGAGGCAGGGCAGCGGGTCGCCGTCGGCCTACCCGGGGTCGAGCGCCACGAGATCCGGCGCGGCGACGCGCTGGTCGCCCCGGGCGCCTACCCGCTCTCGTACCGCCTCGACGTCGTGCTCGAGGAGCTGGAGTCGATCCCCGACGGCACGCGGCTGCACGTCCACCTCGGGACGGCGAGCACGCTCGCCCGCGTCGTCCGCCTCGGAGACGCGCACGCGCAGCTCCGGCTCTCGGCGCCGGTCGTCGCCTCGCGCGGCGACCGCGTGATCCTGCGCGGTGAGGCGACGCTCGCCGGCGGCGTCGTGCTCGATCCTGCGCCGCCCCGGCACCGTGATCTCGTCAGGGTCGAGAGGATCGAGCACGGGGACGTCGCGGCGACCGTCTCCTCCCCGGTGCTCGCCGACTCGCTGCGCCACGTGCTCGACGGCGAGCCGGTCGGGCTCGTGCGGGCGGGTCCGTGGATCTTCTCGCGCGCCTGGCTCGAAGGCCTCGAGCAGGACCTCCGTGCGCGCATCGTCGCGGCCGATCCGATCGACCCGGGCATCCCGCCTCCTGCGGAGCCATGGGCCGCCCAGGTCCTGCCGCTGCTCCCGTTCGAGCGGCGCGGCGCGAAGATCTACGTGCCGGGCGCAACGGCGACGCTCGCGGGCCGCGACGCCGAGGCGGAGGAGCTCGAGCGGGAGCTCGCCGCGGCCGGCGTGCGCGCGACGAAGGTCGCGGACGACGAGCTCGCGCGCTTCCTCGAGGCGAGTGGGAGCCTCGTCCGGCTCGGAGGCGGCTACGCCGTCGGGGCGGCTGCCTACGAGGTCGCGAAGGACGTCGCGCTCGGCGAGGCACGGGCACACGGCGAGATCACGCTCGCCAGATACCGCGACCTGCTCGAAGTCGGCCGTCGCGACGCGCAGCTCCTGCTCGAGCGGCTCGACGCGGACGGGCTCACCCGGCGCGTCGGTGACGGGCGCGTCCTCCGCCGCTCGGCACAGCGCGCCTGACTACCGGATCGCCGGATCTTCGCGCACACTGCGACGGTGCTTCGTCTTGCGGTCGTCGTCCTCGCAGCCTCCGCCGTCGCGCTCCCGGCCGGAGCGGCGACCGTCGACCCGAAGGGGCTCGTCATCGGCCCGGCGCAAGTGCCGGCGGGATTCCGGGTCGACCCCGACGAGACCGGGCTCCGCACGAACGAGCGCGAGGCGAGCGACCACCCCGAGACGCGGTCGCTGTTCCGGCGCTGGGGACGCGTCACCGGCTACCAGGTGCGCTACGAGGGAAGCGACGACGCCTCGATCGAGACGCGCGCCGACCTCTTCGAGAGCGCCAGCGGGGCGCAGGCGCTCCATCGCTGGGTGGACCGCGAGACGCAGAAGTCGGGGATCAAGGGCCTCGTCCGGGCTCGGGCACGCATCGGCTCCGAGGGCGCCGTCTACTCGTTCGGCCGGTTCACGCTCGTCTACTGGCGCTATGGCCGCGCCTGGTCGGGCATGGCGGCCTATCGCCTGACCACCGCGCGGACGATGGCGCTCGCCCGGGCGCAGCAGCGACGGATCGCTGCCGCGCTCGGCTGAGCGGGAGCTACCGCGTCTGCGGGAAGCCGAGGTCGACCTTGCTCGTCGCCGGGTCGGGCCAGCGGCTCGTGACCGCCTTCGTCCTCGTGTAGAAGTCGATCCCCTCCGGGCCGTAGATGTGCCGGTCGCCGAAGAGTGAGCTCTTCCAGCCGCCGAACGAGTAGTACGCCACGGGCACGGGGATCGGGACGTTGATCCCGACCATCCCCACGTTCACGTCGAACTGGAATTGCCGCGCGACGCCGCCGTCACGCGTGAAGAGCGCGACGCCGTTGCCGTACGGGTTCTCGTTCACGAGCCGAAGCGCCTCGTCGTACGTCGGCACGCGGACGACGGACAGCACCGGGCCGAAGATCTCGTCGCGGTACGCGTCCATCTCCGGGGTGACGTCGTCGAGCAGCGAGACGCCGAGGAAGAAGCCGCCGTTGTCGGGCGCCGTCTCGCGTCCGTCGGCGACGAGGGTGGCGCCCTGCGCCGGTCCCGAGTCGAGGTACGACGCAACCTTGTCGCGGTGCTCGCGCGTCACGAGCGGCCCCATCTCCGACGAGGGGTCGAGGCCGTCCCCGACCTTGACCTTGGGCAGCCGCGCCTTGATCGCGCCGACGAGCTCGTCGCCTGCGTCACCGACCGCGACCACCACCGAGACGGCCATGCAGCGCTCGCCGGCGGAGCCGTAGCCCGCGCTCACGGCGGCGTCTGCAGCCATCTCGATGTCGGCGTCCGGGAGCACGATCATGTGGTTCTTGGCGCCGCCGAGCGCCTGCATGCGCTTCCCCGTCTTCGTGCCGGTCTCGTAGACGTAGCGCGCGATCGGGGTCGAGCCGACGAAACTGATCGCGGCGATGTCGGGGTGCTGCAGCAGCGCGTCGACCGCGACCTTGTCGCCCTGGACGACGTTGAAGACGCCGTCGGGGAGGCCCGCCTCCTTGAGCAGCTCCGCGGTGAGGAGCGAGGCGGAGGGGTCCTTCTCCGACGGCTTCAGGACGAACGTGTTCCCACACGCGATCGCGGGAGCCCACATCCACATGGGCACCATCGCCGGGAAGTTGAACGGCGTGATCCCCGCGACGACCCCGAGCGGCTGGCGGATCGAGTAGACGTCGATGCCGGTCGACGCCTGCTCCGAGTACTCGCCCTTGAGGAGCTCCGGGAGGCCGCAGACGTACTCGATGACCTCGATGCCGCGCTGCACCTCGCCGAGCGCGTCCGAGAGGACCTTGCCGTGCTCCGCGGTCAGGTGGCGCGCGAGGTCCTCGCGGTGCTCGTCCACGAGCTGGTAGATCCGGAAGAAGAGCTCCGCCCGCTTCGAGAGCGAGAAGGTGCGCCACGTCGCCGACGCCGCCTTCGCGGCCGCGACGGCGCGGTCGATCTCCTCGACGGAGGCGAACTGCACCTCGCCCGACTGCTCGCCCGTCGCCGGGTTGTAGACCGGGCCCGTCCGGCCGGACGCGCCGGCCACGGGCTCGCCTCCGATCCAGTGCCCGATCGTCTTCAGCTCCGTCGTCACCGCGGCGCTCATCTGCGCACCTCCTGCCTCGTCGTCTTTCCCGCAAGCGTACCGCCGTCGAGCAGCCTCGAGCCCGCCCGCCGGCGCGACGGTCAGGCAGGGATGACGAGGCTCGCGAGGTCGCGCGGGTAGTACGTGAGGATCTCGATCCCGTCCTCGGTCACGAGGACGGTGTCCGAGTGACGGAAGCCCCCGATCTCGGGCGCATACAAACCAGGCTCGACCGTGAAGACCATCCCGGGCCGGATCTCCGTGTGGTCGCCCGTGTCGAGGAACGGCCCCTCGTGGTAGCGGAGCCCGATCGCGTGGCCCGTGTGGTGGCGCCAGTGCGCGAAGAGGTCCTGCTGCGCGAAGTACCCCCGAACTGCCATGTCGACGTCGGAGCAGCGGGCGCCCGGGCGGATCGCCTCGAACGCAACCTCCTGTACCGCCTTCATGTGGGCGAACAGCAGCTCCTGCTCCGGCGTCGGCTCGCCGACGATCATCGTGCGCTCGAGCTCGGAGAGGTAGCCCCAGACGGGCGCGCTCGCACCGGTGACGAGGACGTCGCCCGGGCGGAACGCGATGTTGCCGGCGAGCGCATGCGGGATCGCCGAGTTGCGCCCGATCTGGCCCCGGTAGCCGGCATGTGCGCCGCTCGCGAAGGCGTTCTGTGCGCGATAGACCTCTCCGATCGCGTCGAGCATCGCGAACGTCGCCTCGTCGCTCGCGCGCTGCGAGACCTCGGTCTCGGTGACCCCGGGGCGCGTGTAGCGCTGGAGGAGGCGGTGTGCGAGGTTCCCCCAGCGGACGCTCTCCCGGATCAGTGCGATCTCGGCCTCGGACTTCACGGCCATCTGCTCCTCGATTGCCGGCGCGACACGGACGACGTCCGCGCCCGAGAGCTCGGAGAGCGTGGGGCCGCGGTAGCCGAGGATCCATGGGTAGCCGTCCTGGTCGGCGCCGAGCTTCCCGGCGAGGCCGAGGTCGGCGAGCGTCCGCGCGAGCACGTCCTCCGCTCGCGGGTCACCGGGGTACTCGTCGTAGTGGGCGACTCGGTCGAGCGTCGAGCGGGACTGCGCGTGCTCGACCTCGAGCCGCGGCACGACGAGAGCCCGCTCGCCCACTCCGGAGAGGACGAGCGCGATCGGCCGCTCCGTCGGCACGAAGGCGAAGCCGGAGTAGTAGAGGACGTAGGAGGGGTCGAAGAGCACGACGCCGGCGAGCTCCTCCGCCCGCGCCCGCTCGAGGAGCGCGTCGCAGCGGGCGCGATGCTCGTCCGGCGAGATTGCGATCGAGGTCACCACGGTTCGGGAGCGTAGTACGGCGGGTACCGTGGACGAGAGGTGACGCGCGCACTGCTCGGCCTCCTGCTCGCCGCTGTCCTGTCGGGCACGGCCGTCCAGGACGCCGGCGCGCAGACCTCCTTCGTCTACGACCGCGAGCTCGGCGACATCGCGCGGAAGACGCTGCGACAGGCGGTCACCGAGCGTCCGAAGCCCCGGCTGCGCTCGGTGCTGCGCGTGTACGTGCGCTGCTACCGCAGCCGTGCGTCGTTCGAGCGGACGTTCGAGCGCCGTTTCGGTGTGCCCGCCGGGCAGGTGATCGCGTACTACGCGGGCGGCGGTGACGTTCATCTCCGTGGCGGGACCTGCGTCGGCATCCGCGCGTTCCTCGCCGGCCGGCACACGGTCGTCACCGCGGCGGCGTACTCGGTGCTGCTGCACGAGTCGCTGCACCGGCAGGGAGTGCGGGACGAGCGGCTCGCGAACTGCTTCGCCAACGACGCCGTCCGCTGGGGCGCCGAGTGGCTCGGGTTCGGGGAGGAGCGGGCGCTCGTCGCCCGCGACCTCGCCTTCGCGTTCACGCGGCGCTTCGCGCCCCCTGCGTACCACATCGGGATTCCCGACTGCCTCGCGCTCGCGCGGCGCGGGGACTGGGTCGACCACAGCTAGACGCGTTCCCGGGCCGCGGTGGGCGTGCCGGACCGCGGTACGGATAACCGCACGGCGAAACGCCGGCAGACCGTCTTCCGCACGCCCGCGCGGGAGGTGAAGCTCTCGGCATGCACCTCGACGCGCCCGACACGATGTTGCGCTCGCTCGTCGAGGAGCTCGCGGCCGCGCGGGGCAAGCTCGCCGGGCGTGCGAGCATGGCGGTCGTCGAGCTCGCGGCGGATCGCGGCGAGACGACGCCCGTGCACGTCCACGAGGAGCCCGAGGCGCTGCACGTCCTCACGGGCGCCCTCACGGTCTTCGTCGGCGCGGACACGGTCCGGCTGAACCCCGGCGAGACCTTCCTCGCCCCCGCCGGCGTCGCCCACGCGCACCGGGCGGACGCTGATCGGACGAGCTACCTCGCGGCGTCGTTCGTGCGCTCCGTCGACCTCTACGAGAGCTTCGTGGCCGCGGTGGCGCGTCCCGCGCCCGGCGCTCGCGAGAAGCACGAGAGCGATCGCATCGTCGAGATGCTCGCCGCGGCGAACGGGATCACCGTGCTCGGCCCACCCGGCCAGTTGCCTCCCGGCGCGCTCGCCGCGTGATCGTCTGTCGGGTGGCGACGGGTGGAAGCCCGCCGCCCCGGAGGCTACTGTCAGGTCGATGAAGAAGCTCTTCGTCGCGGCCGTCGTCGCCGGTGTCCTCCTCCTCGCCACGCTCCTGATGGGTATGGCTCAGAACGACGGCTGCCTCCCGTGGCAGGAGTCGGTGGGCACGAACGGGAGCCCCTTCTCGGGCACCGAGGATCGGCGCGTCTGTCGCTGACGCGCGGCAGCGCCGAGCGATCGATACGCGACCTGATCGGACGGAGCGGCGCCGGAGTCGAACCGACCGAGCCGTGGGCTGCACGACCGCACTGGTTTTGAAGACCAGCTGGGCCACCGGGCCCATGCCGCTCCGAGGCGCAGGCTAGATGATCGCTTCCGAGCTCTCGCGCGTCAGCCCGAGCGCGTCCGCCAGCTCGTGAGGTCGAAACGGCGGTTGAGGCGGCGGAGCACCTCGCGGGCGATGAGGTCGCCCGCCGGGCGCTCGAAGTGCACCCCGTCGTCCGCCCTCATCTTCACGAGCTTCCCGGACGGGTCGGTGACGAACTGCGCGTAGCCGCCGTCGTCGCCGGCGAAGACGAAGTACGTGTCGAGGTAGGACACCCGTCGCGGGCGCTTCGCGGCCTCGGACTGCACGATCGCGTTGATCGCGTCGAAGCGGCGCGTCTGCTCGGCGTCGTCGGTGATCGGGAGCCCGATCCAGACGAGATACGCGCCACGCTCGGTCGCCGCGTCCATGACGAGGCCGACCCGCCGGCGGTACTCCGTCGTCCAGCTCTCGCTCCCGAAGGAGCCGATGTCGACACCCTCCGGCAGCCCGGTCATGAACCCGTGGTCGTCGTTGCCGCCGAACATGAGGACGATCGCGCGCGCTCTCGTCTCGCGCGGCTCCGTGCGCACGCGCTTGAACCAGTTGAAGACGTCGGGGCGCTCGAGGCCGGTCGCGATCCGGCCCTCGACGGGGCCGACGGGCTCGAGGACCCGGCTCGAGCCCGCGGCGCGGAGCACGGACTCGCCCGGGACGACGACGAGCGAGTCACCCGCCACCCACAACCGGAGCGGACGCTCCGGGGTGAAGCGCTCGCGGTTCGGAGGCGAAGCCGGCTTCGACGGTCGGCCGGGCGACGGGCTCGGCGGCCCGCCGACCTCGGTGTCGATCTCGTCGTCCTCCGAGCGGCCGAGCGCGGCCTTGAGTCCGCGCCGCGGCTGGTCGAGGAGCAGTGCGCCGCTGACCGACTCGAGCGGCCCGGTGACCGCGAGCGCGACGTCCCGCTTCCACCCCTCCGGCTGGATCTGGGCGGACTTGTGCAGTCCCGGTGCGTTGAGGAGGAGGCTGACGAGCACGGCCCCGAAGGTGACGGCGATCGCGGCTCCGGCCGACTGCAGGTGCCTGCCTCCCTCCCCGAGCCGGGCGCCGGGCCTGCGCTGTCTCGTCTGGGGCTCGCCTGCCATCTCAGAACTGGAAGTAGATGAACGGGGCGACGCCCTCCGGGCCCATCGCGTGCGTCGCGAGGAGCGCGAGCGAGAGCACGGCCGCCTGCGCCGGGACCGGCAGGCGCGAGAAGCGGGCCATCAGGACGAGCGGGAGCCTCCGCGGGAGGTACTGGGAGCCGATCCCGACCGCGATCGCCGCGAGCACGCCACCCGTGACGAGCGGGGACGGCTCGCCCCAGGCCGTGAAGAGCTGCGTGAGGACGTCCCGGGCGTCCGAGAACGAGTCCGCGCGGAAGAAGATCCACGCGAAGCAGACGACCTGGAAGGTGACGAAGCGCTGCGCTGCGCGGCGCCAGCGGGTCGGCGGGCGCTCGGCCCGGCCCGGGCGGCCGGTCCACGAGCGCTCGGCGACGAGCGCCGTCCCGTGGATCGCCCCCCACGCGACGAAGGTCCACCCGGCCCCGTGCCAGAGCCCGCCGATGAGCATCGTCAGCATCAGGTTCCGGTACGTGAAGAGGCGGCTTCCGCGGTTGCCGCCGAGCGGGATGTACACGTAGTCGCGGAGCCAGCGCGACAGCGTCATGTGCCAGCGGCGCCAGAAGTCCTGGATCGAGGTCGCCGTGTACGGGGCGTCGAAGTTCTGCGGGAAGCGGAAGCCGAGGAGCAGCGCGATCCCGATCGCCATGTTCGTGTAGCCGAAGAAGTCGGCGTAGATCTGGACGGCGTATGCGTAGACGCCGACGAGCACCTCGAGCGACGAGTGCTGGCCGGGTGCGCCGAACACCTGGTCGACGATGTTCGCGGCGAGGTAGTTCGCAATCACGACCTTCATGAAGAGGCCGGTGCCGATGAGGAAGAAGGCGCGCGAGCTGTCGAGGTAACGAGGGTCCCTCGGCGTGTCGAGCTGTGGGACGAGCTCGCCGGGCCGCACGATCGGGCCGGCGACGAGGTGCGGGAAGAAGGAGAGATACGCCGCGAACTTGCCGAAGCTCGTCGGCCGGAAGTCGCCGCGGTACACGTCGACGAGGTAGCTGATCGCCATGAACGTGAAGAACGAGATCCCCACGGGGAGGACGATCGAGCGCGTCTCCACCGGGACGTCCACCCCGGCGAGCGCGAACAGGTTGTTCGTCGAGGTGACGAAGAAGTCGTAGTACTTGAAGTAGCCGAGGAGCGCGACGTTCCCCGCCACGGCCGCGACGAGGAGGCGCTTGCGCCTGCGGACGTCGTCCCGGCGGTGGATCGCGAGCGCGAACTGCTGGTTCCAGACCGTCGACGCCGCGAGCAGGAAGACGAACCGCCAGTCCCACGCGCTGTAGAAGACGTAGCTCGACGCGACGATGAACGGCCGCCAGCGCTCCCCTCGCGGCATGAGGAGCCACGAGAGCGGGAGCACGATCAGGAAGAAGATCGTGAAGGTCGCGGTGGGGAAGAGCACGGCGTGCCTCTAGCCGTCGTGCCCGGAGGGATCGACGGCGGCCGTCCGCACCGCGGGAGCGTACTTCCCCTAATCCGCCGCGGGTGGGGGCAGCTTCGCCGTGGGCTCGGTGGCGGCGACCTCGTACCCGGCCGACTGCGGCGGCGACCACGACCCGACGCTGCCCGCCGGAGTCGACCTCCCGAAGGCCGCCTCGGCACCGAGTCGGGCCGAGCGGTCGGTCGCCCACTCGGCGGCGGCGACGAGAGCCCAGGCGCCGGCCATGACCGCGATGACGAGGGGCGTCTCGAGCCTGGCGACGGCGGCGAGGCATGCGACGGCGACGAGGAAGAGGATCTCGACGAGGAGGCGCGGTACGGCCGGGCGCCCCGCCCCGGGGCTCGCGACCGAGTGCATCCAGAGGCTCCCGTCGCGGCGGGCTGGAGCGTCGACCTCCCAGCCGGCGACGTCCCCCTCGCCGCCGGGCAGGGGCCTCGACGAGGCGCGCAGCGACTGGAGCTCTGCCTGGAGGCCGCCGACCTGATCGGACAGCGCACGGACGGCGCCGAGCAGCTCCGTCTCCGAGGGGGTCTCGGACGCGCGCGACGCGAGCGTCGTCTCGCTCGGCTCGGCCACCGGCTATGGCTCCGCGCGTGAACGCATCTCGTCGAGCGCCGCGCGAGCCTCGTCGTGCACCTCGGCCCGCCGCTCGGTCACGGTTGTCTCGGGAACGGGATCGAGCGCCGCGCTCTCCGTGCGCGACGCCGCGAGCTTCCTCCGCAGCTCGTCCGCCGGGTCGGCCGCGGGAACGATCGGCGCCGGGGGCTCGGCAGCGGTCGCCCGCCGCCGCTTGAAGCGATGGAGCAGGGCGGCGATCCCGAGCGTGACCACGACCCACGTCGCGAGCTTGCGCATGGGCCGATGGTACCGCCGGCGCCAGAGGGCGATCCAGGCGCGCGCTTGCAGGTACAATCCCGCGGCTTCCTGCCTCGCACCGGCGTCCGCCCGTTCCCGGCGGGCCGTGGAGCGGCGAGGCCGACCAGACCGAAGGAAGGAGAACACGGGAACGTGACCGAGTACGAGATCCTGTTGCTGCTCGACCCCGACCTCGACGACGCGCGGCAGTCCGACATCGTCGCGCGGACGCGCGAGCTCGTGGAGAAGTCCGGCGGCTCGTGGGACCTGCACGACGTGTGGGGTCGCCGCAAGCTCGCCTACGAGATCGGCCACAAGGGCGAGGGCAGCTACCACCTGCTGCAGTTCACGTGCGATGCGCCCACGCTCGACGAGGTCTCGCGCGTCCTCCGCATCGACGACGGCGTCATGCGCCACATGGCGACACGTCGGATCGAGGGGCGTCCCGCGAGGCCCGTAGCGGTTGGTGCGCCGACGCGCGAGGATGCGGGGAGCGCATCCGACGTCGGAGAAGAGGAGGAGTAGCGATGGCCAACATCAACCGGGTCGTGCTCGTCGGGAACCTGACGAGGGATCCCGAGCTCCGGCACACGCCCTCCGGGACCCCGGTCTGCTCGCTGCGGGTCGCGGTCAACACGCGCCGCAAGGACGAGGCGGGCCAGTGGGTCGACAAGCCGAACTACTTCGACGTCACCGTCTGGGGCCAGCAGGGCGAGAACTGCGCCCAGTACCTGGCCAAGGGGCGCCCCGTCGCGATCGACGGCAGGCTCGAGTGGCGCGAGTGGGAGGCGCAGGACGGCACGAAGCGGCAGGCGACCGAGATCGTCGCCGACACGGTCCAGTTCCTCGGCGGGCGGCAGGACTCCGAGGGCGCGTACGTCCCCGCGGGCGCTGCGAGCGCGGGCGGCGACGACTTCCCCTCGTCCCCTGCCGACGACGACATTCCGTTTTGATCTGCAGACCTGACACTGCTCCCGGAGCCTCCGGATTCTGCGCAAGACCGGAACCCGCGAGCGCGGGTTCCGGCCGCGCCACGGATCCTTGGGGCGGGAAACCCCTGATGGCGTCCGCTTCGCGGCCGCTGCGCTCGCGTACACCAACGCGCTAGGAGACACGCATGGCCACGAAGAAGCCCCCGACCCGGCGTCGACCCGGAGCGGCCGCCGCCCCCGGCCGGCGCAAGAGCTGCCACTTCTGCCGGGACAAGGTCGACGAGGTCGATTACAAGAACATCGCCCAGCTCCGGCGCTACCTGTCGGAGAAGGGGAAGATCCGGTCGCGCCGGATCACCGGCGCCTGCCGCCGCCACCAGCTCCAGGTCGCCGCGGCCGTGAAGCGCGCCCGCGAGATGGCGCTCCTCCCCTACGTCTCGCAGTGATGGAAGTCATCCTCCTGCAGGACGTCGAGAAGCTCGGGCTGCGCGGCGACGTCGTCGACGTCGCACGCGGCTACGCACGGAACTACCTGCTCCCGAGGCGGATGGCCGAGACGGCCACGCCTGCCCGGGTCGCCGCGCTGCAGCGGGTCGAGGCGGAGCGCGCGAAGCACGAGGCGCGGACGGCCGAGCAGGCGCACGAGATCGCCGAGCTGCTCGGGAAGACCGTGCTCCGGTTCGAGGTGAAGGCGGGCCCGACCGGGTCGCTCTTCGGCTCGGTCACGCCCACGGACCTCGCCGACGAGATCTGGCGTGCCCGGAAGGTCCGCGTCGACCGGCGCAAGATCGCGATCGACCCGATCAAGCGCATCGGCCGCTACACGATCCCGATCGAGCTCTTCCAGGACGTCGAGGTCGAGGTGAAGACCCTCGTCGTCCCGGAGGGCGGCGAGCTGCCGCCCGAGGAGCAGCTCGCGGAGCTCGAGGCCGCGGAGGCCGAGGCCGCCGCCAGCGCCGAGGCCGAGGCCGAGGCCGCGCACGAGCAGGCCGAGGCGGCGGTCGCGGAGCTCATCGCGGAGGAGGAGCCCGAGCCGGAGCCCGCGCCCGCGCCCGTCGAGGGCGACGCAGACGGCGCCGAGCCCGAAGGCGCGGACGCCCGGAGCGACGGCGACGCCCCCGCGACGGGCTGAGCCACCGCGCTTCTCCACAGACCCTGTTGAGCGCTCGCCGGATTTTCCGCTCCGAGCGCACGTTTCCGGCTGGACAACTCGGCAGAGCCTGTCGACAGGGCATCCTGGGCGGGGGATAACCTTAGAACGTATGTTCCGTTCTCCCTGCACGCCTCCGCAGACACGCTCCCGCTGGACGCCGTCCGGCAGGCTGGCTTGACTCCCGGGCCGATGGGCTCCGCCGAGCTGACCCGGGCGGCAGATCGCCTCGGAGCGATCGTCCCGCCGCAGAACCTCGAGGCCGAGGAGTCGGTCCTCGGTGCGATGCTGCTCTCGCCGACGGCGGTCGGGACGGTCAGCGAGATCCTCAGCGCGGCGGACTTCTACCGCGAGAGCCACGCGAAGATCTTCCGGGCGGCGCTCGGGCTCTGGGGGAAGGGCGAGCCGGTCGACGCGATCACGCTCGCGAACGAGCTCGACGAGCGGAGCGAGCTCGAGGCGATCGGCGGACAGGCGAAGGTGGCGGAGCTCGCGGCGCTCGTCCCGTCGACGTCGAACGTCGAGCACTACGCGCGCATCGTCAAGGAGATGGCGACGCTGCGCGGGCTCGTGCGCGCGGGGCAGGAGATCACCCGGCTCGGCCAGGAGCGCCCGGGCGCGGTCACGGACCTCGTGGACCGGGCCGAGCAGGTCGTGTTCGAACTCGGCCAGCAGCGGGTGACGAGCGACTTCGCGCACATCGAGACGCTGCTCAAGGAGAGCTTCGAGCGGATCACGCAGCTCTACGAGGCCGGATCCGAGATCACGGGCATCCCGAGCGGCTTCCGGGAGCTCGACCTCCTGACCTCCGGGTTCCAGCCCGGGAACCTCGTCATCCTCGCGGCGCGGCCCTCGATGGGGAAGTCGGCGCTCGGGCTCTGCATCGCCGCGAACCTGGGCGTGCGCTCCGAGACCCCCGTCGCGCTCTTCACGCTCGAGATGTCGAAGGCCGAGGTCACGCAGCGGATGATGTGCAGCGAGGCGAAGGTCGAGTCGCAGCGGCTCCGAAGCGGCCGGCTGGCGCCGGACGACTGGCCGCGCCTGACGACCGCGTGCGACCGGCTGATGAAGGCTCCCATCTACGTCGACGACACCGGCTCGACGACGATCATGGAGCTGCGCTCGAAGGCGCGTCGCCTCAAGTCGCGGGAGCCGAGCCTCGGCCTGATCCTCGTCGACTACCTGCAGCTGATGACCTCGGGCGCGACCGTCGAGAACCGCGTCCAGGAGGTGTCGCAGATCTCGCGCGCGCTCAAGGTGCTCGCCCGCGACCTCGACGTCCCGATCGTCGCGATGTCGCAGCTCTCGCGCGCGGTTGAGTCGCGCCACGACAAGCGCCCGATCCTCTCCGACCTGCGCGAGAGCGGCAGCCTCGAGCAGGACTCGGACCTCGTCGCCTTCGTCTACCGGGACGAGTACTACCTCGGGGAGGAGTCCGACCAGCAGGGCATCGCCGAGATCCACCTCGCGAAGCACCGGAACGGCCCCACCGGCACGGTGAAGCTCTCGTTCCTGCGCCGGTACGCGAAGTTCGCAGACCTGGCTGCGGCGTAGCGGGCGCCTGCGCGCCCGCGGCCTAGGCGCGTTCGGCGGCTGGGTCGCACGCCGCGTGCAACACTCCCGCCCGTGCCCGCGACCGTCATCGTCGGGGCGCAGTGGGGCGACGAGGGCAAGGGGAAGATCGTCGATCTGCTCGCGCAGGGCTCCGACCTCGTCTGCCGCTACCAGGGCGGCCCGAACGCCGGCCACACGATCGTCGTCGACGGCGAGACGTACAAGATCCGGCAGATCCCGAGCGGCATCGTCGCCGGGAAGCGGAGCGCGATCGGGGCCGGGTGCGTCGTCGATCCCGGCGTTCTCGCGGAGGAGCTCGACGAGCTCGAGGGCCGCGGGCACCGGACGGAGGGCCTGCTCTTCGTCTCGGGGAACGCGCACCTCGTGATGCCGTGGCACGTCGCGCTCGACGGGGCGCGCGAGCGCCGGCTCGGTCGGCTGCAGATCGGGACGACGCGCCGCGGGATCGGGCCCGCGTACGCGGACAAGGCGACGCGGATCGGCATCCGGGTCCAGGACCTGCTCGACCCCAAGATCCTCCGTCAGAAGCTCGAGCTCGCCGTCGCCGAGAAGAACGTCTGGCTGGAGCGCGTCTACGATCTCGAGCCGTTCGACGTCGAGGAGGTCGTCGAGGCCCACCTCGGCCACGCGCGGCGACTCGGCCCCTACGTCGCAGACACGTCGCTCCTCGTCGACCGGGCGCTCGAGGCGGGCGAGCGCGTGCTCTTCGAGGGCGCGCAGGGCACGCTCCTCGACCTCGACCACGGGACGTACCCGTTCGTGACCTCCTCCAGCCCGATCGCGGCAGGCGCCGCGGTCAGCTTCGGCTTCGGCCCGAACCGCATCGACGAGGTCCTCGGCGTCGCAAAGGCGTACGTCACGCGTGTCGGGGAGGGCCCGTTCCCGAGCGAGATCGAGGGGCCCGACCACGATCGCGTGCGCGAGCTCGGACAGGAGTTCGGCACGGTCACCGGACGCGAGCGCCGATGTGGCTGGCTCGACCTCGTCGCGCTGCGCTTCGCGGTGCGGGTGAACGGGATCACGTCGCTCGCGGTCACGAAGCTCGACGTCCTGTCCGCTTTCGCGGAGCTTCCGGTGTGCGTGCGCTACCGGCTCCAGGACGGCACCGAGACTGCGGACTTCCCCGCACACCAGAGCGACTTCCACCACTGCCGGCCGGTGTTCGAGCGGCTGCCCGGCTGGGAGCGCGAGATCGGCGACGAGCTGCCCGCGGCGGCGCAGGGGTACGTCTCCTTCGTCGAGGACGCCCTGGGCGTGCCGGTCACCCTCGTCGGCACGGGAGCCGAGCGCGAGCGCGTGCTGGCGCTCGGTTGACGGCGCTGCGTCCTAGTCGGTGCGGCGCATGAAGTGCTCGGTGAACTCGGAGCAGCGCCCGTCGGCGTCGAAGCGGCAGAGGAAGACGTTGTGGTACTCGCGCTCGACCGTCTCACGGTCCGGGCCGAGGTAGCGGGACACGCCGACTGCCACGGCACGATCGCCGAGGACGAGCCACGGGCGGTACTCGGCCGTCCAGGAGCCCGGCTCGTCGCGGTCCCCGAGCCACGACGCGACGATCGCCTCGCGTCCGGCGAGCTCGCCCCCGGGTCCGTCCCACGGGTGGTACCGGTACACGGCGTTCTCGGCGAAGAGCGCGCCGATCGCCTGGGCATCGTATGTCTCCCAGGCCTCCACGTAGTCGTCGAGCCAACGCTGGAAGGCGGCGTCGTCCACGCGGAGATCGTAGGCGAGCGCGTGTGTAGGCGTCACTAGACTCGGCCGGTGCGGGTTCTCCTGGTCGGGTCGGGCGGGCGCGAGCATGCGCTCGCGTGGAGGCTAACGCGGTCCGACGCCGTCGAGCTGCACGCGGCGCCCGGGAGCCCGGGCATCGCCGCGCTCGGTGAGTGCCATCCGATCCGGGCGGAGGACTCGGAGGGCCTCCTCGGCCTGGCGCACTCCCTGGACGTCGACCTCGTCGTCGTCGGGCCCGAGGCGCCGCTCGTGCAGGGGGTTGCAGACGCGCTCCGCCATGCCGGGATCGCCGTCTTCGGGCCGAGCGCCGCCGCTGCGGCGATCGAGGGGTCGAAGTCGTTCGCGAAGGAGGTGATGGCGGCGGCAGGGGTTCCCGCCGCGGCCCAACTCGCGATCGCGCGCGCACCGTGCGTCGTGAAGGCGGACGGCCTCGCCGCCGGGAAGGGCGTGCACGTGTGCCGGTCGCAGGCGGAGGTCGAGGCGGCGCTCCGCGCGGTCGCCAAGCTCGGGGCCGGCGTCGTCGTCGAGGAGCTGCTCGAGGGGCCCGAGGCGTCGCTGTTCGCGCTCTGCGACGGCGGCGAGGCGGTTCCGCTCGTCCCCGCCCAGGACTTCAAGCGCGCGTACGACGGGGACACCGGCCCGAACACCGGCGGCATGGGCTCGTACGCGCCCGTGCCCGGGCTCGGCGACGCCGAGGTCGCCGAGCTCGTCGAGACGATCCATCGCCCCGTGCTCGAGGAGCTCGCCCGCCGCGGAACGCCGTTCGTCGGTCTCCTCTACGCCGGCCTCATGCTGACCGGCGACGGCCCGCGCGTTCTCGAGTTCAACTGCCGCTTCGGCGACCCCGAGACGCAGTCCGTGCTTCCTCTCGTGGGCGGGGATCTCGCACTGGCGCTGGCCGCCGCGACCGTCGGGGAGCTCTCCGGCGTTGCGCTCGAGCAGGCGGCGGGCGCGGCCGTCACCGTCGTCGTCTCGGCGTCCGGCTACCCGGAGCAGGGCGACCGGGGCGCGCCGATCACGGGAATCGAGCGGGCCGAGGCCGCCGGCGCGCTCGTGTTCCAGGCGGGCACCGCGCTCCACGGCGACCGGCTCGTGACCAACGGCGGGCGGATCCTCGGGGTGACGGGGCTCGGCGAGACGCTCGCAGTCGCGCGCGAGGCCGCGTACGACGCCGTCGCCGAGATCGACTTCGCCGGCGCCCGCCACCGGAGCGACATCGCCGAAGAGGTCGCACGCGGGCGCACGTACTCGCTCGTCGGCTGAGGACGCGCCTCTCTCGGCCACGTCTCCATTGGGGCCACCCCGCGCCTCCTCCCGCTGTCGAGCCTACTCACGGACCGTGCGCGGGTGGGGAACGCCTTCGTGCCAGGTAGCTCACGACCATCCGTCGAGGGGTCGCGACTAGAATGGACGCGGTGATCGCACGCTACTCACGACCGGCGATGGCACGCGTCTGGTCGGAGGAGGCGACGCTCGCGCGATGGCTTGCGGTCGAGCTGGCTGCGCTCGACGCTTGGGCGCAGACCGGGGTGGTGCCGGCGCGGGCCGTGGAGTCGATCCGCGCCAGGGCGCGCACCCCGACGCCCGAGCGTGTCGCCGAGATCGAGCGCACGACCAACCACGACCTCGCCGCCTTCGTGGACGCGGTCGCGGAGAGCGTCGGCAACGAGGGGCGGTGGCTGCACTACGGCCTGACCTCGTCGGACGTGATCGACACTGCGCTGTCGCTCGCGGTGCAGGACGCAGGCGCGCTGGTGCTCGACGGAGTCGAGGCCGCGCTGAACGCGGTCGTGGCCCGCGCGGACGAGCATCGCGACACGCTGACCATCGGCCGCACGCACGGCGTCCACGCGGAGCCGACGACCTTCGGCCTCAAGCTCACCGGCTGGGCCTTCCAGCTCGCACGCGATCGCAGGCGGCTGGAGCAGGCGGTGGAAGGACTACGGGTCGGAAAGCTGTCGGGTGCCGTCGGCACGTACGCGTCGACGACGCCCGAGGTCGAGCGACTCGCCTGCGAGGCGCTCGGGCTCGAGCCGGCGCCGTCCTCCACGCAGATCCTCCAGCGGGACCGCCACGCCGAGCTCGTCTCCGCGCTCGCGCTCCTCGCCTCGTCGCTCGAGCGCTTCGCGCTCGAGGTCAGGCACCTCGCCCGCACCGAGGTGCGTGAGGTGGAGGAGCCGTTCGGGCGCGGCCAGAAGGGCTCCTCCGCGATGCCGCACAAGCGGAACCCCATCGTGGCGGAGCGGATCTGCGGCCTCGCGCGGCTCGTGCGTGGGTACGCGCTCGTCGGTCTCGAGAACGTCGCGCTCTGGCACGAGCGGGACATCTCGCACTCGTCCGCCGAGCGAGTCGTGCTCCCGGACGCGTTCCTCGCGGTCGACTACATGCTCGATCGCTTCACCTGGCTCGTCGGCGGTCTCGTCGTCCGCCCGGAGCGCATGCGAGCGAACCTCGAGTCGACCGGAGGGCTCTTCTTCAGCCAGCGGCTGCTGCTCGCGCTCGTCGAGTCGGGGCTCGCGCGCGACGAGGCCTACCGCTCCGTCCAGGGGCACGCGCTCCGAGCCTGGGACGAAGGCCTCGACTTCCGCGACCTCGTTCGCGGCGACGCGGCGATTGCCGGCCGTGTCGAGCTGGGCGAGGTGTTCGACCTCGCCGCGTACACGCGCAACGTCGATGCCGTGTTCCAGCGACTCCACGCACTGAGACAGGAGGAGGGGGTCCATGCCTGACGCCGTTCACGTCGCCAGCGGGAAGGTCCGCGAGATCTACGCGCTCGACGACGAGCGTCTGCTGCTCGTCGCGAGCGACCGCATCTCGACCTTCGACGTCGTGCTCCCTACGCCGATCCCGGACAAGGGCAGGGTGCTGACGGGGCTGTCCGCCTTCTGGTTCGCGAGGACCGGCGACATCGTCCCCAACCACCTGCTCGCGGTGCAGCCGGACGGACGGGCGATGGTCTGCCGCCGGCTCGAGATGCTTCCGATCGAGTGTGTCGTCCGCGGCTACCTCGCCGGGTCCGGCTGGAAGGACTACCGCGAGTCGGGGTCGGTCTGCGGGCACGTGCTCCCGACGGGACTGCGCGAGTCGGAGCGCCTGCCGGAGCCGATCTTCACCCCAGCCACGAAGGCGACGGAGGGGCACGACGAGAACATCGACGAGGAGCAGGCGGCCGAGCTCTGCGGAGCGGACCGGTATCGCGCGGCGAAGGAGGCCTCGCTCGCGCTCTACCGCTTCGCCTCGGCGCACGCGGAGGCGCGCGGGATCGTCCTCGCAGACACGAAGTTCGAGCTCGGCGTCGCTCCGGACGGGGCGCTCGTGCTCGGCGACGAGGCGCTTACCCCGGACTCGTCGCGGTTCTGGCCCGCCTCGGGCTACGAGCCCGGCCGGGCGCAGCCGTCGTTCGACAAGCAGTTCGTCCGCGACTGGTGTGAGGCGACGGGCTGGGACAAGACGCCTCCAGGGCCGGAGCTCCCCGACGAGGTGGTCTCGGGTACGCGCGCCCGCTACGTCGAGGCGTTCGAGCTCCTCACGGGGATTCCGTTCGACCGGTACCTCGACGACCCGACGGTCGTGCTCGCGTGAAGGCGACCGTGCTCGTCCGGCCGAAGGAGGGCATCCTCGACCCTCAGGGCGAGGCCGTGCAGGGGTCGCTTCGGAAGCTCGGCTTCGCAGTCGGCAGCGTCCGCGTGGGCCGGGTGATCGACGTGGAGCTCGACGCGGGCGACGAGCCCGAGGTGCGCACGCAGGTCGAGCGCATGTGCTCGGAGCTGCTTGCGAACCCGCTCATCGAGAGCGTCGAGATCCGGGTGGAGGAGGCGTGAGCGATCGCCCTGCCGTCGCGGTCGTCGTCTTCCCCGGGTCGAACGACGACCACGACGCTGCCTGGGCGCTCGGTGCGATGGGCGCGGACCCGCGTCTCGTCTGGCACGCCGAGACGACGCTCCCCGAGGGGACCGGCGCGGTCGTGCTGCCGGGCGGCTTCTCGTACGGCGACTACCTCCGGGCAGGAGCGATCGCAAGCGTGTCGCCGGTCATGGACGCCGTGCGCGCGTTCGCGGGCGCCGGTGGGCCCGTGCTCGGCATTTGCAACGGCTTCCAGACGCTCTGCGAGGCTCGCCTGCTCCCGGGGGCGCTGCGCCCGAACCGCCAGCTCGAGTTCGTGTGCCGCGACACCCGCGTCCGCGTCGAGAGCGCCGCGACGCTCTTCACGCGCCGCTGCGAGGAGGGGCAGGAGCTGACGATCCCCGTGAAGCACGGGGACGGCGCCTGGTACGCCGACGAGGGCACGTTCGTCCGGGTCGCCGCGCGCGGCCAGATCGTGCTCCGCTACACGGAGGACGTCAACGGTTCGCTCGGCAATGTCGCCGGGGTCGTCAACGAGGTGGGGAACGTCATGGGTCTCATGCCCCACCCCGAGCACGCGGTCGACCCGCTGCTCGGATCCGCCGACGGCGGGCTCCTGCTGGCGGCGCTCGTCGACGCGGCGGCGGGCCATCTCCTCGCAGCCGCGTAAGCGACGTCGTCGCCGGCACGCGCACCGCCTCCGTCCTTCTCGCCCGCCCGGCTCATCCGTCCAGCCCGAGCGCCGCACCGAGAACGGGCGCGCGCGCGAGCGCCGCCCGCAGCCGCTCGACGTCGCGCGCCCGCATCGTGACGGGACCCCGTCTCGCGGATCCCCGAGTCGTGTACGCGAACCGCACGAGACGCTCGCCGCTCCGCGTTTCGAGGAGCTGCACGACGACGGCGAACCGCCGCTCTCCCGCTCTCTGCGGCACCGAGACCTCCTCGAGGATCGAGGCCGGGCCCCACGGCGTTGCTGCACTCGCCGCTCGCTCTCGCGCCACCGTGCTCATGCATCGAGCGTAGGCGGCGAGGAATCACGCGTGGTGGACGCCTTCGTGCCGAATCGGAGACAGAGCGCGGCGGCCGTGTCAGGGCACGCGTCCCGGGTCGTCCCGCCTGTGGCGATCGTGGCGAGGCGGGGTGGAGAGGGCGCGAAAGCCCTCTCCACCCCGTACTCGGCCTACCCGAGTGCCTTGGCCTTGATGGAGTCGAACTCGGCCTGCGTGATGGCGCCCGAGTCGAGCAGGCCCTTCGCCTTCTCGATCTCGGCCGCTGCGCCGCCGCTGCTGGCGACGGAGCGGACGTAGTCGTCCATGTGGGCTTGCTGGCTCTGCGCCCGCTCGATGTTCCGCTTCGTCATCCCGTCGTGGTTCGCGATGAGGTACACGAACACGCCGAGGAAGGGCACGAGGATCACGAAGATGAGCCAGAGGACCTTCCCGACGCCGGACGTGTCGTGGCGGCGGAAGATGTCGGCGAACACGGTGATCAGGATCCAGAACCACGCGATCCAGAGGAAGAAGATGAGCATCGTCCACAGGATGTCGAGGAACGGATAGTCGGCAGCTACGAGCACGAGACCTCCTCCATGTCGGGGGGACAGGCCCTCTTATACAGCGGTGCAGGTCATCGCACGAGGCGGACCGCAGATCGTCACCGCGCGACGGGCGCGCCTAGGGCCTGCGCACGAGACGCGCGAGCACCCGTCCGTCCGCGAGCAGAGCGAGCCCGAGGGCGTCCAGCTCGAGGCCGTCCACGGCCTCGAGCGCGTCCAGGAACGCAGCCTCGCGCCGCATGACCTGCTCGTCGCAGGCCCGGAGCGTGGTCGCGACAGGCCCGAGGCGGATGCCGTCGCTGCTCGACTCGTAGCTTCCCACGAGGCGGTTGCAGCCGCCGGAGCCCGAGAGCGTCGACGCCTCGGCGTCGAGCTCCAGGTACGGCGTGTGCACGTCGTCGACCACCGCCTGGCCGTCCAGCTCGACGAGCGTCCAGCGCACTCCCGTGAGCGCGGGCTGCGGGGCGTCGGCCTCGACCACGTCTCGTCGACCTCGCGCGCGACGCTACCGGCGCTCGATGAGCTCGATGCGATAGTCGTCCGGGTCGCGGACGAAGCAGATGCGCGATCCGCCCTCGCTCACGCGGTACGGCGGACGCTCGGGCTCGATCCCGTGCTCGGCCGCGAGGGCGGCCAGCGTCGAGTCGAGGTCGTCGACGCCGATCGCGAGGTGCCCGTACCCCGTGCCGAGCTCGTACGTGCGCCCGTCGTGGTTGAACGTCAGCTCGAGGACGTTCTCCTGGTCGCCGATCGAGAAGAAGTAGTTCGTGGCCTCCAGCTCGCCCGAGCGGACGATGTCCATGTCGCGGCTGAAGCGGAACCCGAGCGCCTCGTAGAAGGCGCGGCTGCGCTCCGGATCGGTGATGCGGACCATCGTGTGCAGGAAGGAAGCCATGCCGCGAGCCTACCCGTCGCGCGACGTCAGACGTCTCGCAGGCGCAGCGCGGCATAGCCCAGCGCCAGTGCGCCGAAAGCCCAGGCGAAGGCGACTCCGAGGCCCGCCCAGGGCTGGATCGGCATGCCCGAGCGACCGTCGAAGGCGCTCAGCATGCGGTCGCCGCTCGACTGGATCGCCATGCCGGCGAGGGGCGTGACCTGCTCGATCCGGCGCGCGAAGGACACGGGAAAGGCGCCGAGGAAGAGGAGCGGGAGGAAGAGCAGTCCGACGCCGGTCGCGATCGTCGCGCCCGAGTGCCGCAGGATCGTGCCCAGGCCGAGGGCGGTGAGCGCGTACGCCGTCAGGAGGAGCGCTGTCCCGACCACCGCACGGGCGGCGCTCGGATCGGTGAGCGACACCTCCGGATACGCCGGCGGCGCATAGCCGTTGCCGCGGAGGAGCTCCTGTGCGATGACGAACCCGCCCGCAGACGCTGCGAGCGCGACCGGGAGCACGAGGAGGCTCAGGAGCATGGCCTTCGCCATGAGCACCCGGAGCGGCTGCTGCGTCGCGGTGAGCGTCGTCCGGATCATCCCGGTCCCGAACTCGGCCGTGATCAGCGAGGCACCGAGGACGACGACCGCGATCTCCGCGAAGGCGATCCCCATCAGGCCGAACTGGACGAGGTCGTCGTCGCCGGCGAACCTCGTGTCGGTCTCCTGCTCGGAGGCGAAGAACGCGGAGAAGCCGACCATGAGGACGCCCGTCATGACGAGCGCGACCACCGCTCCGCGCTGCGTCCTCAGCTTCGTCCACTCCGAGTGCAGCGTGCGCGTCACGCGACGGACCTCTCCGAGCCGATCCCGACCGTCGTGTGGGTCGCCGCGTCCCGCGTCAGCCGGAAGTAGGCCTCCTCGAGCGTCGCTTGGCTCGAGCGGAGCTCCTCGAGCCTGATCTGCCGGGAGACGAGCAGCTCGGCGACCCGGTGCGCGGGGAGGCCCTGGACCGCCACCCGGTCGCGACCGCTCGAGACCGCGGTGGCTCCGATGCCCGCCAGCAGCCTCATGGCGGCATGGGCGTCGGGCGTCCTGAGCTCGACCCGCTCGCCCGAGGCGCTCGCGATCAGCTCGCTCACGGAGACGTCGGCCAGCAGGCGGCCCCGTCCGATCACGATCAGGTGATCCGCGGTGTCCTCGAGCTCGGCCATATGGTGGCTCGAGACGAACACGGTCCGGCCCTCCGAGGCAAGGCGGCGCAGCGTCTCGCGCATCCACTGCATGCCTTCGGGATCCAGGCCGATCGTCGGCTCGTCCAGTATCAGGATCGACGGATCGCCGAGCAGCGCGCCCGCGATCCCGAGGCGCTGGCGCATCCCGAGCGAGAACGCGCCGGCCCTCCTCCTGGCGACCTTCGAGAGCCCGACGAGCCTGAGGACGTCGTCGGCCCGGCCGGCAGGGATCCCGTTGCTCTGGGCGAGCCAGCGGAGGTGGCTTCGTGCGGACCGGCTCGGATGGAAGGCCCGCGCGTCGAGCAGCGCTCCGACGACGGTGAGCGGCCGTTGCAGCGCCCGGTACGGCCTGCCCTGCACGAGCGCCTCGCCCGCGTCGGGCGAGGCGAGGCCGAGCAGGAGGTGCATCGTCGTGGTCTTGCCTGCTCCGTTCGGCCCGACGAAGCCGGTGATCCGGCTGGGGCGGACCGCGATCGAGAGATCGTCCACCGCGACGGTGCGGCCGTATCGCTTGGTGAGCCCGCTGGTCTCGACGACCGCCTCCATCCTCAGGGACGGTACGAGTGCGGAGCCTCGAGCGCGTCGCGCGGCGGTGGTGACTTTCGACACCGACCCTCCGGTGAGGCGGAGGCCGTGCCTCACCCGGTGGGGTGAGGTGGAAGTTCCTGGCAGCGCGTGAGGCGGTGCCGGGCGGCGGGGACGACAATGCTCGCGTGGAGCTTCCGCGCGCGCTCGAGGACATCGTCGAGTCGGTTCGGCGTCTCCTGTCGGGGCGGGACGGCCCGCTGGTCCTGACGCTCGTCCTGGCCATGACGGCGGCGATCGAGGCGACGCTGTACACGCCCGACAACCCCGAGCTCCTGTTCGAGAGCAGCGGCCGCGATCCAACGGCGGCCGTCCTGCTGAATGTGCTCGCGGTCGTCCCTCTCCTCGCCACGGATCGGTTCCCGGCTCTCGGCGCCGCCGCGGCGAGCTTCTTCTCGTTCGTGATCCTGGTCAGCCCCGACACGGCGGTCACGCTCAGCGCGCTCGGGGTGATGCTGTACGCGGTCGGGCACCTGGTCGCCCGGCGGGGGCGCCTCTGGGCCGTGCCCGTCCTCGTCCTCTTCCTGGCCAATGCGCTCGTGCCCTTCGACGGCGGCAGGGTCGACCTTGCGAGCATCGGGCCCTTCGTGCTCCTCGTCGCCGCCGTGCTCGTCGGCGAGTCGCGCCGCAAGGAGGCGCAGGCGGTGACCGCGCTCGACGCGACCCAGGCCGCGATGGAGGAGAGCGCGCGCGAGCAGACGGCGATGGAGGAGCGTGCGGCGATCGCGCGCGAGCTCCACGACATCGTGGCCCACCACCTGTCCGTGATCGCGGTGCAGAGCGAGACCGCTCGGCTCACGTCGCCGAAGCTGTCCGCCGACGCGCGGCAGCGATTCGAGGCGATCGCAGCCACCGCACGAGACGCCCTCACCGAGACGAGGCGGCTGCTCGGGGTCCTCCGCGAGGACGTGGACGGCGAGGCCGACCGCACGCCCCAGCCGGGGCTCGACCGTCTGGGCGAGCTCGTCGACACCGCCAGAGACGCGGGCTCGAGCGTCCGCCTCGTGCTCCAGGGCAAGGCCGTGCCGCTCCCGGCGGGGATCGACCTCGCGGCGTATCGCATCGTGCAGGAGGCGCTGACGAACGCACGGCGGTATGCCCCTGGCGCCGACGTGGACGTCGAGGTCGCCTACGACGACGCCACGCTGAAGCTGCGCGTGCGAGACCACGGGCCAGGCCCCGCCGAGGAGCTGCTGACCGGCCACGGCATCGTCGGCATGCGCGACCGCGCCACGCTCGCCGGCGGGACCTTCTCGTGCGGCGCGGCCGAGGGCGGCGGCTTCGTGGTGGACGTCGCGCTGCCCGTCGGAGAGGCCGGCGCGTGATCCGCGCGCTCGTCGCCGACGACCAGCAGGTCGTGCGCGAAGGCTTCGTCGCGCTGCTCGGCACGCAGGAGGACATCGAGGTCGTCGCGAGCGCGGCCGACGGGGCGGAGGCGGTGGCGATGAGCGCCGAGCAGCGGCCGGACGTCGTGCTGATGGACGTCCGCATGCCCGTCCTCGACGGTATCGAGGCGACGCGGCGAATCGTGGAGTCGACGGAGGAGGCGCCCCGGATCCTCGTCCTCACCACCTTCGACCTCGACGACTACGTCTACGACGCGCTGCAGGCGGGGGCGAGCGGGTTCCTGCTCAAGGATGTGCCCGCGGAGACGCTCTTCGATGCCGTGCGCGTGGTGGCCGCCGGCGAAGCGCTCTTGGCGCCCGCGATCACGAGGCGGTTGATCGCCGAGTTCGCCCGCCTCCGACCGCGTCAACTGCGGCCGGACTCGCTCTCGGCGCTGACGCCGCGCGAGACGGAGATCCTCGGCCTCGTCGCCGAGGGCCTCTCGAACGGCGAGATCGCGGAGCGGCTCGTGCTCAGCGACGAGACCGTGAAGACGCATGTGAGCCACGTGCTCCGCAAGCTCGGGCTGCGAGACCGCGCGCAGGCGGTCGTCGTCGCGTACGAGTCCGGGCTCGTCGTCCCCCGAGCCTGACGGCTCGCGCCTTCTCAGTCGCGGTGGTCGCGGGCGGCCCACTCCGGAGAGCGGACCTCGGCGATGGCCGCTTCGAGCCACGCGAGTCGCGCCTCGACGCCGGCGATGCCGCCCTCGAGCGCGATCCGGAACGTGCGCGACTTGCGGTCGTCGCCGGTCGGCTCGTCCTGAATCCGCTCGAACTCGTCGAGCACGGCGCGCCAGTAGGCGCGCTCGGTCTCGAGCTGGAGGGCGGCCTCCTCGGGCTCGAGCAGCCAGAGGAAGAACGTGCGCAGTGCTCCGTCGCTCCGGACCCGCCGGTCGGGTTCCGTCTCCCGGAGCCAGCGCCGGATCTCGGCCAACCCGCTCGCGGTGACCGAGTACGTCCGCGAGTTCCTCGGCCCCGTATCGGTCTGCGCGATCAGCCCTGCCTCGAGCAGCCGGGCGAGCTCGGGGTAGATCTGGCTGTGGCTCGCGGGCCACGCGTACGCGAGCGACTGCTCGAAGTGCTTGAGGAGCGCATACCCGGTGCGCGGCCGGTCGGCGAGGGCTCCGAGGAGGGCATGGCGGAGGGACATCGCTTAATATGTCAATCTTGACATGTCAACTCCGTCATAGCATCATCCCAGGCGATGCGGAAGGCAGGCGTGCTCCTCGCGACCCTCGCCGTGGTGGTCACCGCCGGGGCGCACGCCGGGCCTTCTGCGCCGCCCGGCGCTGCCGCGGACGTGCGCGCGCTCGGCGCAGCGCTCGAGGCGAACCATCCCAACCTGTTCCGGAACGTCTCGCGTGTCCGCTTCCGCTCCGAGGTCGCGTCCCTCGCCCGCCGGGCGCCCGCGCTGAGCGACAACGAGCTCCTCGTCGGGCTCATGCGGATCGCCGCGCTCCCGGGCGTCCGGAACGGGCACACCGGCCTCTTCCCGCTCGACGCGCAGCACCGCCGTTCGCTCCACTTCTACCCGCTGCGCGTCTACGACTTCGCCGACGGGCTCTTCGTCGTGGACGAGGCGGGTGACCGCGGGCTCGTGGGCCTGCGGCTCGTCGCCGTGCAGGGCGTCGCGGTCGGCCGTCTCCTCGAGCTCGTGCGCCCGCTCGTCCCGCACGACAATGCGTCCTTCCTCCGCGGGGAGGCGCCGCACTTCACGCTCGTCGCCGAGGTCCTGGACGGGCTCGGTGTCGAGGGCGGCACGGGGCCGCGCGAGCTGACCTTCGAGCGCGCGGGAGGCGAGCGAGTGACTGCCACTCTCGCCCCGATCGCGCGCGAGGCGTTCGCGCAGGCGTTCGCAAGCCCGCTCCATGGCGTCTACCAGGCGCTCCCACCCCGCGCGTCGGCACCGCTCTACCTGGCGCAGATGGACCGTCCGCTCTGGTCGCGCCGCATCGCGGCCGGGCGCGCGCTCTACGTCGGCTACAACGCCGTGCTCGCGCCGACGACCGGCGTCGCCGACCGGATCGTGCGACTCGCGCGCGACCCGCGCCTGCGGCGCGTCGTCGTCGACGTTCGACTGAACGGCGGGGGCGACAACACGACGTACTCCCCGCTCCTCGCCGCGCTCGCGTCGCCGAGGGTGAACCGTCGCGGACGGCTGTACCTGCTCGTCGGGAGGGCGACGTTCTCCGCGGCCGGCAACTTCGCCGCGGACGTCGACCGCTTCACGAAGGCGCTCCTCGTCGGCGAGCCGACCGGCGGCGGCGTGAACCAGTACGGGGACGCGACGTCGGTGACCCTGCCTGCGACGGGGTGGAACGTCCACGTGGCGACGACGTACGTGCAGCGTGGAGCGCCCGGCGACCGACGCCTGGCGGTGGACCCGGACGTCCGCGTCGAACTCACCTCCACCGACTACTTCGCGAAGCGCGACCCGGTGCTCGGACGGGCGCTCAGAGGCCTGTGAGGGGGGCGGCCGCACTGGCGGCGCTGCTCGTCGCGGCGTCGGCGCTCGCCGGCGGCGCGTCCTCCGCTCCCGGGCACGCCTGCGTGAGCGCGAACGAGCTCCGGTTCCGCGCCGTGGACGGGACCAGGCTCGTCGGCCACCGCTTCGGCGGGAAGCGGCCGGGCGCGCGAACGACGGTCGTCCTCGCGCACCAGTCGAACGGCGACCTGTGCGAGTGGGCGCCGTACGCGCGGCGCCTCGCTGCGCGGGGCTTCTTCGCCTTCCCGTTGGACCTGCGCGGCCACGGCTCCTCGGAGGGGCGTCCGACCTACGGGCGGCTCGGGCTCGACGTCGTCGCGGCGGTGCGAGCTGTGCGCTCGCTCGGAGCGCGCAGGGTCGTCGTGGTCGGCGCGTCGCTCGGCGGGATCGCGGGCATCGTCGGCACCGCGAGCGCCCGCCCGCCGATCGCCGGACTGGTCGCCGTGTCCGCGCCCGCCGAGATCGCCGGCCGGTTGAACGCCGTGCCCTCCGCCGGTCGCCTGCGCGTCCCGACGCTCTATGTCGCAGCGGCGGAGGACCAGAACACGCCCTACGACTTCGCGGCCGACGCCGAACGGCTCTTCGAGGCTACGGGGACGACCGAGAAGCGGGTCGAGGTCGTGCCCGGGTCGCTGCACGGGGTCGCGCTCGTCGCGGGCTCGGCACGCGTGCGGACACTGCTCGAGTCGTTCCTCCGCGACCCGGCGGGAACCGTTCGCTAGCCCGGCTCGAGATCCTCGGCGACGAGCCCGTAGAGCACACCGTCCACCCAGCCGTCGTCCCGGAGGTACGCCTTCCGCCGCACACCCTCCCGGGTGAAGCCGGAGCGTTCCGCGTGCACCATCGCCCGCTCGTTGAAGCCGTACACCTCGAGCTGGAGCCGGTGGAAGCCGAGGTCGCGGACGAGGTGGCGCTGGAAGAGTCGCGCCGCCTCGTCCGCGACCCTGTGCCCGCGGAAGTCCGGGTGCACGGCGAGGCCGCCCAGGTCCGCGATCCGGCTCCGCCGGTTCGCGCGCTCGAACCGCATCGTCCCCGCGCGCACGCCGTCGACCTCGATGACGAACACGCCGAACGCCTCGGGCTCCTCCTGCGAGCGCTCGACCTCCGCGAGGATCTCGCCGCCCACCTTCGCCCGGATCGAGGCGAGGAACGGCTCGACGTCCTCGTGGGTCACGAGCTCGACGAGGAACTCCACGTCCTCGGGCGTCGCCCGTCGGATCGCGACCGTCATGCGGCAGACTCCTGCGCGCGGGAGCCGAAGAGGCGCTGGCCCGAGCCGAGGGCGACCCCGACGAGGATGAGCGCGAGCCCGCCCAGGGCGGCGGCGCTGAGCGGTTCGTCGAGGACCGCGGCGCCGTAGAAGAGGGCGAAGCCCGGCACGAGGTAGGTGACGACGGAGAGCTTCCGCGACCCGTACAGCCGGAGCACGCGGAAGAGGACGAGCTGAGCGAGCGCCGTCCCCAGAAGCGTCAGCGCGAGGATGGACGCGGTCGCCTCGGCCGACGGAACGTCGTCCGGGAGCTGCAGCAGCGCGAACGGAAGCAGGATGACGCCGCCCGCGAGCATCGAGCCGGTCGCGAGCACGGGCCCGGAGACGGTCCGGACGCGGAGCTGGCCGTAGACGCCGCTCGCCGCATACGAGAGCGAGGAGAGGACGACCGCGAGGGTCCCCACGGTGGCGAGCCAGCCGCCCCCGGGGTGCAACCCGGCGAGCAGCGCGACGCCGAGGAACCCGAGCGCGATACCGGCGAGCCGGGCCCTCCCGACATGCTCCGCCGGGAGGAACCGCGCGGCCAGGACGAAGGTGAAGATCGGCACCGTCGCCTGGGCGATCCCCGCGACGCTCGAGTCGATGTGCTTCTCGCCCCAGGCGATCAGCCAGAAGGGGAGCGCAGCGTTGAACGCGCCGAGCACGACCGCCGGCCGCCAGCCGGCCCGCAGCTCCCGGGCGGCGCGGCTCGCGCCGAGCGTGGTCACGAGGTAGACCGCCAGCACGAGGCCGGCGAGCAGCGTCCGCACCGCCATCATCGGTGCGGGCTCGACGTCCTCGACCGCGACCTTGATGAAGAGGTAGGAGGCGCCCCAGATCGACGCCAGGAGCAGGATCAGCGGCCAGTAGCTGCGCACGTCGTGAGGCTACCGGCGAGGTATTCCGCAGCCGCGGCGGCACTCCTGTCGTCGCTCGCCGGCGCCTGGCGGTCGGGTCCCGGCGATAAGCTCACACCCTGAGCACCGCTCACCTTCGGTTCGCGGTCGTGGGGGAAACCAGGTTTCCCCCACGCGCCCCCTTCTCGACGACCGCTGGAACCTCCCGGTTCCCCCGCCCCCTCCACGCTCATCGGCGGTGGTGCCGCCGATGAGCAGCGTGGCAGAGCAGCCGCTCCATCGCGCCCTCGGCCTGACCGACCGGGAGCACGAGCGTATCCGCTCCCTGCTCGGCCGCGACCCGAACGACTTCGAGCTCGCGGTCTTCTCGCTCCTCTGGTCGGAGCACTGCGGCTACAAGCACTCCGCGCTCCTCCTCAAGCGCCTCCCGAGCACGGGCGAGCGCGTGCTCCAGGGGCCGGGGGAGAACGCCGGCGTCCTCGACCTCGGGGAGGAGCTCGCGGTCGCCTTCAAGGTCGAGAGCCACAACCATCCCTCCGCGGTCGAGCCGTTCCAGGGCGCCGCGACCGGCGTCGGCGGCATCCTCCGGGACATCGTCGCGATGGGCGCCCGACCGGTCGCGCTGCTCGACGGGCTCCGCTTCGCCGAGCCGGACTGGCACTTCTCGCGCGCCGTCGGCGGTATCGGCCACTACGGCAACTGCGTCGGCGTGCCCACGGTCGGCGGCGAGGCCGTCTTCGACGAGGCCTACCGGGACAACTGTCTCGTGAACGCGATGTGCGTCGGCCTGCTCCCGTCCGACCGGGTGACCCGTGCGAAGGCGACGGGGAGCGGGCAGTCGATCCTCCTGTACGGGGCCACGACCGGGCGCGACGGGATCGGCGGCGCGTCCGTCCTCGCGAGCCAGGAGCTCGACGAGGACGCGTCGGAGAAGCGGCCCTCGGTGCAGATCGGCGATCCGTTCACGGGCAAGAAGCTGATCGAGGCGTCGGTGGAGATCGTCTCCTCGGGGCTCGTCGAGTCGCTCCAGGACTGCGGCGCCGCGGGGATCGCCTCTGCCCTCTCCGAGATGGCCGCCGAGTTCGGCATCGACGTCCACCTCGACCGCGTGCCCGTCCGCGAAGTGGGAATGGAACCATGGGAGGTGATGATCTCGGAGAGCCAGGAGCGGATGGTGGCGATCGTGCGGCCGCAGATGCTCGAGGCGGTCGAGGCCGTGCTCGACCGCTGGGAGCTCCAGCACGCGGTGATCGGCGAGGTCACCTCGACCGGTGAGCTGCGCGCGTTCTGGCACGGGGACGTCGTCGGCGAGATCCCCGCGCGCCTGCTCACCGACGAGTGCCCGCGCTACGAGGTCGGCGAGACGCCGCGGTCCCCGACGCCCGCCCGCGAGCTCGTCGACCATCCCTCCACCGGGGAGGCGCTGCTGCAGCTCCTCGCCTCGCAGGCGCTCGCGAGCCGGGAGCCGGTCTACCGGCGCTACGACCAGCTCGTCGGCTCGCGCACGATCCGTAGACCGGGCCTCGACGCCGCGGTCGTCCGTCTGCGTCCGTCGCTCCGCGGGCTCGCCCTCGCCCTCGACGGCCAGGGCAGGATCGCCGCCCTCGACCCCTTCGTCGGGGGTGCGCTCGCCGTGCTCGAGGCCGCGCGGAACGTGGCCTGCGCAGGCGGCGAGCCGCTCGGTGTCACCGACTGCCTGAACTTCGGCAACCCGGAGAAGCCCGAGATCGGGTGGGAGCTCGCCCGGGCGATCGACGGCATGGCTGCCGCCTGCGACGCGCTCGGCGTGCCGGTCGTGTCCGGGAACGTCTCGCTGTACAACGAGACCAACGGGCGCGCGATCCCGCCCACGCCGGTCGTCGGCGCGGTCGGCCTCGTTCCCGACGTGCGGCGCGTTCCGAAGGGCTGGCGCGAGGGAGACGCGATCTTCGTCGCCGGCGGCACGGCGCTCACGTTCGCGGGCTCCGAGTACCAGGCACGCTTCGGCGAGGTCGGCGGCGATCCGGGCCCGCTCGACCTGGAAGCGGAGGCGCGGCTCGTCTCCTTTCTCTGGCGCGCGGCGCCGGAGTGCACCATCGTCCACGACGCCTCCGAGGGCGGTCTCGCCGTCTGCCTCGCCGAGTCGGCGGTCCACTCCGGGCTCGGCGCCCACCTCGAGCTCGAAGACGACCCGCTCGAGCTCTTCGGCGAGGTGGGCGGCCGCGCGGTGCTCGCCTGCGCGCCCGGCGGCGCGGCGGGCCTCGAGCGTCTCGCGGACGAGCTGGGCGTACCGCTCCGCTGCGCGGGGACGGCCGGGGGAGCTACCCTGTTCGGAGTCGAGGTGTCCCATCCGCGGGACGCCCGGGAGAGCATCTGATGTGTGGGGTCTTCGGCATACGCTCCGAGGAGCGGGACGTCTCGCGTCTCGCGTACTTCGGCCTGTTCGCGCTCCAGCACCGGGGCCAGGAGTCTGCGGGGATCGCGGTCTCCGACGGCGGACGCCTCACCGTCGTCCGCGAGATGGGCCTCGTCGCTCACGTGTTCGACGAGCAGCAGCTGCAGGCGCTCCCGGGCGAGGTCGCGATCGGTCACACGCGCTACTCGACGACCGGCGCGAACAAGTGGTCGAACGCGCAGCCGCACATCCACCACGGGAGCGCGCGGACGATCGCGCTCGGGCACAACGGGAACCTCGTCAACGTCGAGGAGTTGCGCGCCGAGCTCGTAGCGGACGGCATCCGGCCCGCGTCGGGCTCCGACACCGAGCTCATCGCGGCGCTGATCGCGCGCGACCCGGCCCCGCTCGTCGAGGCGGTGGCGAACACGATGCGGCGGCTCGAGGGCGCCTACTCCGTGACCGCGCTCGTCGACGACACGCTGCTCGCGTTCCGCGATCCCCGAGGCTTCCGTCCGCTCTCCCTCGGCCGGATCGGCGACGACTGGGTGGTCGCGTCCGAGACATGCGCGCTCGACCTGATCGGCGCCGAGGTCGTCCGCGACGTGCAGCCGGGCGAGGTCGTGTGGGTGGACGGGGAGGGCCTGCACGCGGCCCAGGCCGTGCCCACCGGCCCGAACGCGCTCTGCATCTTCGAGCACGTCTACTTCGCCCGACCGGACTCGCGCGTCGGCGGCGTCGAGGTGCACGGCGCCCGGGTGCGCATGGGTGAGCGCCTCGCGGAGGAGGCTCCCGCCGACGCCGACCTCGTGATCGGCGTCGCCGACGGCGGCACCCCGGCCGCGATCGGCTTCTCGCGCGCGTCCGGCATCCCCTACAACGAGGCGCTCGTGAAGAACCGCTACGTCGCCCGCACGTTCATCCAGCCCGAGCAGGGCATGCGCGAGCAGGGCATCCGCATGAAGTTCAACCCGCTCTCCGAGGTCGAGGGCCGGCGAATCGTGGTCGTGGACGACTCGATCGTCCGCGGGAACACGACCCGCCAGCTCGTCCAGATGCTCTTCGACGCGGGCGCCGCGGAAGTGCATATCCGCGTCTCGTCGCCGCCGGTCGTCTCCCCGTGTTTCTACGGGATCGACATGGCCGACGAGGACGAGCTCGCGGCCGCCCACCGCTCGGTCGAGGAGATGCGCGAGCACATCGGCGCCACCTCGCTCCACTACCTCTCGGTCGACGGCATGCAGGCCGCGACCGAGCTTCCCGAGGACTCGGTCTGCCGCGCCTGCTTCACGCGCGAGTACCCGACGAAGGTCCCGCGCAGGGTCGAGAAGCACCGCTTCGAGCCCGCGCCCGCCTAGCGACCGCCCGAGTCGATCAGCTCGAGGAGCGCGGTGGCGATAGCGTCGGGTGTGGGCGGGCACCCGGCGATGCGGACGTCGACCGGCAGCACCGCGTCGACCGGGCCGACGATCTCGTCGGGCGAGCCCAGGATGTCGCTTCCGATCGCGCAGTCTCCCAGGGCGGCGACGCGCCGCGGCTCTGGCATCGCGGCGTACGCGGTGAGGAGCGGTCCGTGCATGCGGGTGGTGACGGGGCCTGTGACGAGCAGGACGTCCGCGTGCCGGGGTGAGGCGACGATCCCGATGCCAAAACGCTGGAGGTCCGCGTACGGGCTCGACGTGAGGATGAGCTCGTGCTCACAGCCGTTGCACGAGCCGCAGTCGACGTGGCGCGCGGCAAGGCTGCGGCCGCGGTCCGGTCGCGGCAGCCCGATCTCGCGACGCAGGCGGCGGAGATCTCTGAGGAGCGTCAGCATCAGCGGTCGGCGCAGCCGTAGCAGAGCTCGAAGCTCTTGTTGATGAGGGGGAAGTCCGGAAGCATGTTCCCGGTAGCCGCGAACGCGACCACCGGCCAGTTGGCGTACGAGCCCGTCCGGAGGTGAATGCGCTCGAGGCGATCGCCGGTGCGCTCCACCACGCAGAGGGTTGCTCCGCGCGGGCTCTCGACGCGGGATGCGGCGAGGGCGCGTTCGGGCCTGCCGCTCTCGGCGGCGGATGGCCGGAGCGGGCCAGAGAGCAGTGACTCGAGCACATCGAACGACTGGACGAGCTCGACGTGCCGCTGCTCGAGGCGGGACTTCACGTCGCCCGTCCCGCGGCTCGAGGTGACCGGGACGAAGTCGTCATACGCGAGCCTCGCGGCGGCCGCCCTCGCGTCGACGGCCACGCCGGCCGCACGCGCCGCCGGGCCTGTCGCGCCGAGTCGCCGCACATCCTTTGCGCGCACGATCCCGACGTCGACGAGGCGATCGTCGAAGGAGCGGTTGAAGACGAGCTCGCGCCAGCCCGAGGCTGCCTCGGCGCGGAGGCGAGCGAGTTCCTCCCGCGCAGACGAGACCGCGTCGGCGTCGAGCTCGACGTCGCTACCCGCGACCCTGACCGTGCCGAAGAGGAAGCGATGGCCGGTGAGGCGCGCATTGAGCCGCCGTGCCCGCTCGGTGAGCCCTGCGAAGCGCTGCGCACCCGCGGCGAGCCCGGTGCCGGCGCACACCGCCGAGATGTCGTTGAGGTGACTCCACACGCGCTCGAGCTCGAGCAGGATGGTGCGGGCGCGGGCGAGCTCGGTCGAGGCCCGGAGGCCGAGCGCCACCTCCACCGCCTGCGCGTAGGCGACACCGTTCGTCACGGCGCACGCTGCGCACGCCCGCGATACGTAGCGCAAGCCGTTCACGACGCTCGACCCCTCGGCCGCTCGTTCGAGGCCGCGGTGCTTGTAGAAGAGGCGCGCGTCGAGGTGAAGGATCTTCTCGCCGACGAGGTGGAAGCGGAAGTGGCCCGACTCGATGACACCTGCATGGATCGGGCCGACTGCGACCTGGTACGGGTCACGACCCTCGACCGGCACGGTCCAGCTCGCGATGTCGAGATCGTGGTCGACGAGCGGCCGCAGTGGCTCGTGCCCCTCGAAGCGCACACCGTAGAGGTCGTGCGCCTCGCGCTCGTCCCAGCTGGCCGCGGGGACGAGATCGACGATCGACGGCACGGCGCCGGCGACGAGCTCGACGGTCTCGGCCCGGAGCTTCCCGCCATCGTTCACGAGCACGACGCGGACGGGTCCGCCCGTCACGACGGCGTAGAGGGCGGCGAACGACCATCCGCCCTCGAGCGCTTCTGCGATTCGTTCGCGGTAGGCGCTCATGCGATCTCCAGCATCGCCTCGACGAGCTCCGATCCAGGCAGCCACGGAGCGAGGGCGGTGAGCGCGAGGAGCGTGACCGTGGCGACCGCGGTCAGCCCGACGACGGTGCGCAGTCCGACCGGAGATTCGGTAGCGCGGCGTCGCGCCTTCCCCGCGACCGTCTCGAGCAGCGCGTGCCCGAGCCCGAGGAAGCCGAGGGCGAGGAGGATCGCCGCCGTGGCGGCCTCCCACGTCCTGCCCGCCACGAATCCGCCCGCGAGGATGAGCACCTCGCTTGCGAAGAGCGGCGACGGCGGCAGCCCCGCGAGCGTCCCGAGCGAGATCCCCATCGAGGCGCCGAGCGACGGCGCGGTGCGGCCGATGCCGGTCGCAGCTCGACCGCGTGCGCCGGGAACGTGTGTCAGCAAGGGCGTGGCAGCGTAGAAGCCGAGCGCCTTGGCGATCGCGTGCCCCGTCACGTGCACGACGACACCGGCCATCGCCAGCGGATTCGCGAATGCGAACCCGAGGGCGAGCACGCCCATGTGCTCGAGGCTCGAGTACGCGAGCAGGCGCTTCCAGGCGAGCGAGCGCCAGAGGAAGGGGACCGCGACGGCCAGCGAGAGGAGACCGAAGGCCACGAGGATCCCCTCGGCCAGCTCCTCGCCGACAGCCGGAGCCAGTGCCCGGTCCGAGCGCCAGGCGACGACGAGCACGGACGGAAGGAGCGCGCTCGAGAGCAGCGCCGAGACCGGCGGAGGTGCCTCCGAGTGTGCGTCCGGCAGCCAGTTGTGCACCGGGGCCCAGCCGATCTTGGCGGCGAGTCCCCCGAGCAGCAGGACGAACGCCGCGGAGACGCCGTCCGCGGAGTCGACCGACGCCAGCGAGCTCCACGAAAGGGCCCCGAGCCCGCCATCCACGTGCGGCGCGAGCAGCACGATCCCGAGCAGCGCGAACCCGAGCCCGAGGGTCGTCAGCACAAGGTACTTCCAGCCCGCCTCGACGGCGGTCGCGCGGCCGCTGAACCCGACGAGGAGCGCCGACGCGGCCGTCGTCGCCTCGATGAGGAGCCACGCGATCCCGAGGTTCCCGCTGAGCGGCACGGCGACGAGGACGGCCCAGAACGTGAGGAGGGTGCCGTAGTACAGGCGCGCGCTGCGCTCCTGACGCACGAGCTCGGTGTGGGCTGTGCCGAGGTACGACGGCGACGTGAGTGCGCTCGCGATCCCGATCACGCCGATGACGCCGACGAAGAGGCCGGCGGTCGCGTCGACGACGAGCCAGTCGGTCGAGATCGGGTCATCGGCCGTCGCGATCGCACCGGCTGCGAACGCGATCGCGAGGAGCCCCGAGACGCCCGCTGCCGTGAGGCCGATCGGCGGGATGGCGCGCCGGGGCGCGATGCTCACGACGACCGCCGACGCGGCCGGCACCAACGGCACAGCGACGGCGAGCCACTCGCGGCTAGTCACGGAGCGTCCTCAGGGCCGCGGTGTCCCCGGCGCCGAAGAGGCCGAAGATCCGCTGGTGAAAGACGATCGCGACGATCGAGATGAGGAGGAGGTCCACCGCGACGCCGATCTCGATCGCGGCTGCGGCCTCCTCGCCCGGGAGCTCGAGCGCCGCGAGGGCGAGGCCGTTCTCGACGAGGACGATCCCGAGCACCTGCAGCACGGTGGCTCTTCTCAGACCCGCGGTGGCGACGCCGAACGCGATGAGGGTCAGCACGGCGCGCTCGGCGTTGCGCGAGTCGAGCCCGATCTCGGGCACGAGCCACACGAGAGCGAGCGCGAGCAGCACCGCGAGCCCGCCGCGCAGCAGCGGAGGAACGCGCGCGTGGACGGGGAGCCGCTCGCGCGTCCGGGCGACGACCCCGGCGAGGAGCGCGGCGAGGATGACCGCGCGCACCGCGAGCGCGCCGCTCGCGAGCGCGTCATCGGTGTTCTCGGCCTCCGCCAGTGCCGCGATCGCGAGCACGAGCGCCTGGGCCGTGACGATCCCCACGACGACCGAGCGCCGGCGCACGACGACGACCGCGAGCCCGGAGGCGACGAGCACCCAGGCAAGGAACCCCGTCATGCTGCCTCGATCAGCCAGGTGAGGACGCCGAGCAGCGCAGCCGCTGCCCCGACCGCGAGCAGACGGGGTGCGAGGAGGATCCGCATCTTCGCGACGAGCGTCTCCACGAGCGCGAGCGCTCCGCAGAGCACGACGACGACGACCGGCAGGAGCGCAAGTTGCAGCCACGCGTTCTCCGCGTGCGGCACGAAGATCTGCGCCGCGAGCACGAGGACGATCCAGTGCCGTGCAGCCGCCCCCCACTGCAGGAGGGCGAGGTCGCGCCCGCCGTACTCGAGCACCGGGCCCTCGTGGATCATCGTCAGCTCCAGATGCGTGTCGGGGTTGTCGAAGGGCTGCCTACCCGTCTCGGCGAGGATCACGAGCGCGAACCCGACCGCACCGAGCGCGAGGCCGGGCGTCGTCCATGAGTCCCCTCCGGCTGTCCCCGCGATGACGCCCGCGAGGTCGGTCGTGCCGGCGACGAGCGCGCCGACCGAGAGCGACAGCACGAGCGCGGCCTCGATGAAGACGCTGACGGTGAGGTCGCGGCTGGCGCCCATGAGCGCGAAGCCGTTCTCTGTGTCCCAGGCGGCGGCGCAGACGGCGAATCGAGCAAGGGCGAGCAGGCCGCCGAGCGCGAACAGACTGTGACCGACGCCGAGCTCCGGCGCATTCTCCGCCGCGGGGACCAGGAGCACGGCCGCCAGGACCGCAGCGGCCGCGGCGGACGGGGCGAGGCGGTAGACGAGCGTCGTCCCGTCCACCTCGACTCCCGCGCGCGACCATAGCCGCGCGAGCTCCCGGTACGGCTGGAGCGGCGACGGCCCGCGCCGGCCCTGCAGGCGCGCCTTCCAGTGCTGGACGAGGCCCGGGAGGAGTGGCGCGAGCGCGAGCCCTCCGAGGAGTTGGACGGCTGCCGTCGCGACCGAGGCTCCGCTCATCCGACCGCTCCGCTGCGCACCGTGATCAGGAGCACGAGCACGAGCGCCACGAGGTATGCGACGTAGGCGGTGAGGCTCCCACTCTGCAGGCGCCGCGCGCGGGCGGCCGCCCACAGCCCCATGCGCGTGATCGGCCGGTTGAGGTGCGTGTCGAAGAGGTGGGGGACGTGGCCCTCGTAGCGCACCCCCTGGAGGACGCCGCCGCGAACCGACTGCGTGATGTCGCGCGTCGGGCGCAGGACCGCCTCGAGCACGAGCCGAAGCGGCTTCGTGAAGCCGGCGCTCGTCCAGCGGAGCTCGGGCCCGACGAGCTGGCCGCAGGCCCAGCTGGGGGCGATCGCGGCACGACGCCGGCCACGTGCGACGGCGAGGAGCGCAGTGCCCGCGAGGAGCACGAGGAAGATCCCGGGCGCCGGCAGCGCGTCGTTCCACGGCACCTCGACGGAGTAGCCCGCCGCATCGTCGGTCGGCCAGGGCGCGAGTCCCGCGAGGGGACCCGCAAGGACGCCGGGGACGATCCCGAGGACCACGCAGGCGACGGCGAGGAACGCCGCCGCGCTCCACATCGGCCCGGGCGCCTCGACGGCCTCCTCGATGCGAGGACGTCGTGGGCGGCCGAGCAACACGAGCCCCACGACCTTCACGAAGCAGAGAACCGCGAGCGCAGCGGTCGCGGCGAGCGCGGCCAGCGCGAGCGCGCCCACGATGCCCGCGGCGACGCCCCCGTTCGCCGGCACGGCGAGCAGCGACTGGAGTGTGAGCCACTCGGAGGTGAACCCGTTGAGAGGTGGGAGCCCTGCGATGGCCATCGCCCCGACGAGGAACGCGCCGCCTGTCCGAGGCATTCGCTGCAGGAGCCCGCCGAGGCGATCGATCTCGAGCGCTCCCGTCGCCTTCTCGAACGCGCCCGCACCGAGGAACAGGAGGCCCTTGAAGACGGCGTGATTGAGCGTGTGCAGGAGCGCCGCCGCGAGCGCGACGCCCGCCCAGTCGTCGGCGCCGCGCGCGTGCAGGAGCAGGCATGCACCGAGACCGAGCACGATGATCCCGACGTTCTCGATCGAGTGGAACGCGAGCAGGCGCTTCAGCTCGTGCTGGAAGATCGCGTACACGACGCCGATCAGCGCGGAGGCGCCGCCGACGATGACGACCGCGGCGCCGAACCACGTGGGCAGCTCGTCCAGCCACTCGACGAGGACGCGCACGAGGCCGTAGACGGCCATCTTGATCATCACCCCGCTCATGAGCGCCGAGACGTGCGCGGGCGCGATCGGGTGCGCTCGCGGCAGCCACGTGTGCAGCGGGACGAGGCCGGCCTTCGTCCCCATCCCGACGAGGGCTGCCACCGCGATCGCGATCTGCGTGCTCGACCCGGCCTCGACCGTGGCCTCGCCACCGAACGCGCCGGCGTCGGCGAGCAGCAGTACCGCGATCCACGTGCCCGCACCCATGAGGTGGGTGAGCCCGATGTATGCGTACACGGCGCTCCGCGCCTCCCGGTCGTGGCGCCCGACGAGGATGATCGCGGCCGGCACGAGGGTCATCAGCTCCCAGGCTGCGAGGAAGGTCAGCGGGTCGCGGGCGCAGACGACGAGTGCGAGGACGAGCAGGAAGACCCCGGTCAGCCCCGCGATGATGCGCCCGACGGGGTCCTCGGCGAGGTAGCGCGTGGCGAAGACGGCGGCCGGAGCTCCCACCAGGCCGAGCACGAACAGGAAGTAGCCGCTCGTGGGATCGACGCCGAGCCGTGGCTCCAGCTCGCTCGTGAACGACGCGCCGAGCTCCTCCCCCGTTCCGAACACCACGATGCCGGCGATCCCCACGAGCGCCACCCCGAGCGCCTGGGCGGCGAGCCCCGTTCTGAACATACGCGGGAAGAACGCGAAGACGCTCCCCGCTCCCACCACGACGAGCCCCGTGGCGAGAAGCGTCCCGATCATGAGGCCGCAACCCTACCCAGGGCGCCGTACGAACGTTCCGCTCGCCGTCGACCGCAGGCTGCTCGGCGGCACGGAGCAAGCGCGGATACCGCGATGGCCGTGCGAAGCCGTCGACGAACGGCTGGACCTGGTGGTCGTACACGGGTTCCGACGGCGTCGAGCGCCGGCTCGACGCGCTGCGGCACTCGCAGGGCGACTGCGCGTCGTCCCTCGACCAGCGTCTCAAGAGCGCCGTCCGGCCTGCCGATGGTGAAGCCGTGGCTGGTGGGCCGACGATCGCGCACATCCTCCTGGACGGGCTTCGCGAGCGCCTGCGCGCGGAGCGCGGCTGCACGGCGATCGAGCTCGCGATCCGGGCGGCGGTCGAGCCTGGCCGCGAGGCGCGGGCATGGGCGCTCGTCGCCCTCGCGGCGCGCCTCCGCGCCGACGGCAGTCGCGAGCTCGCCCGCGTCGCGATCGACGCCGCGGTGGCGCTCGACGCCGGCGCCGGGCCGACCCGGGCCGCGTACACGTGCGCCGTCGCGCTCCACGCCGACGACGGCGACCTCCGCTCGGCGGTGAAGCTGGGCGAGGAGCTGATGGAGGAGGGGCACAACGAGTTCCTGCTGCAGGCCATGTCCCGCGTCTACTGGGACCTCTGGAAGGACACCGAGGACGCCGTGTGGCTCCGGGGCTGGCGGCGTGTCAACGGCCTGCTCGAGGGCTCGGACGCACAGGTCGCCTGAGCGAGGAGTACGCTCCTCGTCGTGAAGACGATCTGGACGAGCCGTCTGTACGAGGGCGCCGCGAAGTACGGCGAGCAGGCCCCGATGGCCGCCGTCTGCTGCAATGCGTGCCGAGCCTGCGCGACGACGAATGCGCTGGCCCTCGCGAGCGGCGCAGTCCTCGCGGCGCTCGCCTCCGTCGGCCGGCTCGCGAGGCGAGCGGTCGGCCCGGTCGCCTAGGGCTCCCCGCCGAGCTCCTGCCAGCGGCGGTAGCGGACGGCTCGCCGAGCCGTGCGCTCGTCGACCCCGCGCTCGATCAGGTCCTGTCGGATCTCGCCCTCCTGCGCCATCCGCAGGAAGAGCCACGCGATGGCGACGATGGTGACGAGCGAGCCCTCGAGCATCATGATCGAGCCGGCGAGGCTCTGGTCAGCGCTCGGCGAGAGGCCGAGGTAGTCGTCGCCCGTCTCGTAGACGTCGTAGAACGGCCCGCCGCCCCAGATGAACACGTTGCCGATCAGCGTGCCGACGAGGCGCACGCCGACGATGTACGCGAGCTTCGCTCCCGTGCCGAACCACTCGGGGGCGGGGAGCGTCTCGAGGACGGGGAGCCAGAGGACGAGGCCCGCGCTGAAGAAGGCCGCGTGCTCGAGCGCATGCACCGCGCTGTTCTCGACCGCGCCCTCGTAGAAGGCCGGGAGGTGCCAGAGCGCGAGGTTCGCCGCCCAGACCGGGAGGGCGACGAACGGGTTCGCGAGCACGCGCAGACGCATCACTCCGGGCAGCGCGAGGAGCGGGCGGAGCAGCGGGCCGGTGAGGCCCGCGAGCAGACAGAGAGGCGCGAGGTCGCCGAGGAGGAGGTGCTGCACCATGTGGAAGGAGAAGAGCTCCTCCTCGCCGACCTCCGCGATCGGCGACGCGACCGCGACGACGAGGAGCGCGATCCCGAGCGAGAAGAGCGCGACTCGCCAGCCGGGCACCGGCTGCCCGCGGCTGGCGAGCGTGCGGGCTCGCACCGCGTACGCGATCGCGACGAGCGCGATGGGCGCGAGCTGCAGCGGCTCGAACGTCCAGCTCGTGAGGAGCGACGGCTCGTCCACGGGCGCTCACCGTACCGCCGCCGTCCGCACGACGAAGCCCGCCTCCGGAGAGACGGGCTTCGCGGGGTGGGGGAGGGAATCCGGTGGGCCGGCGGCTAGTGGCCGGACTGCGCGCCCTGGCTGCCGCGGTAGGTTCCTCCAAGAGTCGACCAGCGGTCGGACGGACCCCGGGTGCGACGTAGACTCGGGGCGTGGGCGCGCGGGAAGCAGACGTACGCGGCCGCGGGCGTCTCCATCGACAAGGCGGACGCGGTCGTCGAGCGGCTGCGTGCGGCGGTCGAGTCCACGGGCGCCGTGGGGTTCGGCGCGTTCGCGGGGCTGCACCCGCTCGACGAGCGGCGGTTGCTCGCGGCTTCGACCGACTCGGTCGGCACGAAGCTCGTCCTCGCCCGTGAGCGTGGCGCCCTCCGCGCCTGCGGGTCCGACCTCGCCGCGCACTGCATCAACGACGTCGCCACGACCGGCGCCGAACCGCTGATCCTGCTCGACTACGTCGCCGCGAACCGCGTCGACCTCGAGCAGGTGGCCGAGCTCGTCGAGGGTGCGGCCGAGGTCTGTCGCGCGACCGGCGTCGCCCTCGTCGGCGGCGAGACGGCAGAGCTTCCCGGGATCTACCGGGACGGCGAGCTCGACTTCGCTGGCACCTGCGTCGGGATCGTCGACCGAGACCGCCTCGTCGACGGCTCCCGCGTCGAGGCCGGAGACGTCGTCGTCGGCTTTCCCTCCGCGGGCCTGCACGCGAACGGGTTCACGCTCGTCCGGCGTGTGCTCGAGGAGGAGGGCTACGACCGGGAGGATCTTGCTCGCGCCGACTCGCTGCTACCTCGACGAGGTGAGGCGGCTCCGCGACCACGCGCACGCGTTCGCGCACGTCACGGGGGGCGGGATCCTCGGCAACCTCTCTCGCGTGCTCCCGGACGGCCTCGTGGCGGAGCTCGACTGGGACGCGTGGGAGCGCCCGCCGGTGTTCGGGTGGCTCGCTCGCCACGTCGGCGAGGACGAGCTGCGCCGCGTGTTCAACCTCGGCATCGGGTTCCTCGCGGTGCTCCCCGACCCGGGCGACGGTCTCGTCGTCGGGAGGGTCGCCCGCGCGTGATCGGGGTGCTGGTCTCCGGCGAGGGGACGAACCTGCAGGCCCTGCTCGACGCCGGCCTGCCCGTCCTCGCGGTCGCCTCCAACGAGCCCGGCGTGCGCGCGCTCGAGCGGGCGCGGGCGGCCGGGGCCGAGACGGCCGTGTTCCCGCTCGACGCCTACGCGGACCGGGACGCGCGCGACGAGGCGATGGGGGAGTGGCTCGAATCGCACGGGGTCGAGCTCGTCGTCTGTGCCGGGTACATGCATCTCCTGCGACCGCGCTTCCTCGAGCGCTTCCCGGGCCGCGTCGTAAACGTCCATCCGGCGCCGCTCCCCGCCTTTCCGGGCGTCCACTCGCTCGAGGACGTGCTCGCGGCCGGGGCGCCCGAGGCCGCGGCGACCGTGCACTACGTCGACGAGGGCGTCGACACGGGCGTCGTGATCGCGAGCGAGGCGGTCCCCGTGCTCGCGGGCGACACCGTCGAGAGCCTGCGCGAGCGCGTGCACGCGGCCGAGCACCGACTGCTGCCGAGGGTGGTGCGAGAGCTGTGCGCGCGCTGATCTCCGCCTACGACAAACGGGGCCTCGCGGCGTTCGCGCGCGGGCTCGCTGAGCTCGGGTTCGAGCTCGTCGCGAGCGGCGGGACGGCATCCGCGCTCGAGCTCGAGGGCCTCGACGTGACTCCGGTCGAGGAGGTCACCGCGTTCCCCGAGCTGCTCGGCGGCCGCGTGAAGACGCTGCACCCGCGCATCCATGCCGGGATCCTCGCCCGGCGCGAGGTTCCCGAGGACGTGCGGCAGCTCGACGAGCAGGGCATCGAGGTGTTCGACCTCGTCTGCGTGAACCTCTATCCGTTCGAGGCGGTCTCGGGCCGTTCGGGCGTCGAGGAGGACGAGGTACTGGAGACGATCGACATCGGGGGGCCTGCGATGCTGCGCGCCGCCGCCAAGAGCCACCCGCACGTGATCCCGGTCTGCCGACCCGAGGACTACGACGCCGTCCTCGAGGAGCTCCGGGCGGGGGCGGGGACGGTGCCGGCCGAGACGAGGAGGCGGCTCGCAGGGATCGCGTTCGCGAGGACCGCCGCCTACGAGTCGGCGATCGCGCGCTGGTTCCAGCGCGGCGAGGGCTTCCCGGAGACGTTCGTGCCGGCGTTCGACCGCGCGCTCGAGCTCTCGTACGGCGAGAACCCACACCAGCAGGCGGCGTACTACGCGGAGCGCGGAGCGCGCTCGCACCTGCTCGGGTTCGTCGAGCACCTGCACGGCAAGCCGCTCTCCTTCAACAATCTCAACGACCTCTCCGCCGCGCGCCTGCTCGTCCGCGAGCTCGAAGGGCCGGCCTGCGTGATCGTGAAGCACGCGAATCCCTGCGGCGTCGCCGTCGCGGACACGGCGGACGATGCGTACGAGCGGGCCCTCGCGGCCGATCCCGTCTCCGCGTTCGGCGGCGTCGTCGTCCTCAACCGGGCGGTCAGCGGGCCGCTCGGAGAGGCGCTCGCGGAGCAGTTCGTCGAGGTGCTCTTCGCCCCCGGCTACGACGAGCGGTCGCTGGCGGCGCTCACGCAGAAGGCCTCGATCCGGGTCCTCGGCCACACCGAGCAGCGGGCGCCGGACGAGGTCGAGCGGGACTATCGCCGCGTCATCGGTGGGCTGCTCGTCCAGCAGCGGGACCCGAGGATCGAGGGCCGCGAGGGAATGGACGTCGTGTGCGGCGAGGTCTCCGAGGCCCAGTGGGCGGACCTCCTGTTCGCGTGGCGCGTCGTGAAGCACGTCACCTCCAATGCGATCGTCATCGCGCGCGACGGACGGACACTGGGGATCGGCGCCGGCCAGATGAGCCGTGTCGACGCGGTGCGGATCGCGGTCGAGAAGGCGCGCGAGCTCGGGCACTCGCTCGCGGGGTCGGTGCTCGCCTCGGACGCCTTCTTCCCCTTCGCCGACGGCCCGCAGCTCGCGCTCGACGCCGGAGTGACCGCACTCGTCCAGCCCGGCGGGTCGAAGCGCGACCCGGAGGTGGTCGAGGCCGTGTCGGCGGCGGGGGCGGCGATGGTCTTCACGCACCGTCGCCACTTCCGGCACTAGGCCGCGGGTCAGCTATTCGATCCCCTCGTCCTCGTTGAGGACGTGGGCGAAGCGGATGTGCGCCTCCTCGAGCGCGATCTGGCGGCCCGCCTCGAGCTCGCGCCGGAGGTCGACGAGGACCCGGGCGACCTCGGGCCGGTCGGCGAGGTGGGTCTCGACGCGAGCGAGGACGCAGCCGTGCTCCCAGAAAGCGCACTCCTCGCCGGGGCAGCGCTCGGCGTGTCCCTCTGCGATCAGCTCGATCGTGCACAGGGGGCGGTGCTCGCGGCCCGGCTTCACAGGTCGACCGTGGCAGCGGTGCCTGCGAGCGCCATCGGCGGCGCCGCTGATCGCGCTGCGGGAACCTACGCACCGGTGGGCCGGGAGCGCATGGCCAGGCCGATACGCTTCCGCGGAATGTCGCGCCGCGCGTACCCGACCGTGCTCGAGCTCGTCGGCCGCACGCCGATCGTCCGCCTCGAGCGGATCGGCCGCGATGTCCCCGGCGAGCTGCTCGCGAAGCTCGAGTACCTGAACCCGGGCGGCTCCGTGAAGGACCGGATCGGCCTCGCGATGATCGAGGCCGCCGAGCGCGAGGGCCGCCTGCGTCCGGGAGGGACGATCGTCGAGCCGACCTCCGGCAACACGGGCGTCGGGCTCGCGATCGCGGCGGCCCTGCGCGGCTACCGCTGCATCTTCGTGATGCCCGACAAGATGAGCCAGGAGAAGATCTCGATGCTCCGCGCGTACGGCGCGGAGGTGGTGATCACGCCGACCGCGGTCGACCCGCACTCGCCCGAGAGCTACTACGCGGTCTCCGACCGCCTCGCAGAGGAGATCCCCGGCGGCTTCAAGCCCGACCAGTACTCGAACCCGGCGAACCCGGACGCGCACTACGAGACCACGGGGCCAGAGCTCTGGGAGCAGACGGACGGGGGCCAGATCGACGCGGTCGTCATCTCCGTCGGCACCGGCGGCACGATCACGGGCGTCGGCCGCTGGTTCAAGGAGCAGGGCTCCAAGGCGCGGATCATCGCGGTCGATCCAGAGGGCTCGGTCTTCACGGCCGACGCCGAGCACCCCGAGGGCCCGTATCTCGTGGAAGGGATCGGGAAGGAGTGCTGGCCGGACACGCTCGACCCCGAGGTCGTCGACGAGTGGGTGCGGGTCTCGGACCGGGACTCGTTCGTCACGGCCCGTCGGCTCGCGCGGGAGGAGGGGCTCCTCGTCGGCGGCTCGACCGGCTCGACCGCGTGGGCGGGGATCCAGGTCGCGAAGCGGCTCGGCCCGGAGTCGCGGGTCCTGATGATGTTTCCCGACTCCGGCCGCTCGTACCTGTCGAAGTTCTACGACGACAACTGGATGATCCAGTACGGGTTCCTCGAGCGGACGACGCCGCCGCCCGCGGTCGAGGAGGTGCTCCGCTTCCGGCGTGTCGGCCACGAGGTGCCCGACCTCGTCACCGTCGGCTCGCACGAGAAGGTCGGGGCCGCGATCGAGGCGATGCAGCGATACGGCATCTCGCAGGTGCCCGTCGTCCGCGGCGAGCCTGTCGACTCGTTGGCGGACGTCGTCGGGTCGCTGCAGGAGCGCGGCCTCCTCGAGCGCGTCTTCCTGAACGCGGACGCGCTGAGCGAGGACGTCGCGGTCGCGATGCAGCCGCCGCTCCCGGCGGTCGACGCCGACGCGTCGATCGACGAGGTGTACGAGGGGCTCTCGGGCGGATCCGGGGCGGTCGTCGTCGTGAGCGAGGGCAGGCCCTCGGGGATTCTCACGCGGTCCGATCTGCTGGAGTTCCTCGCGGCGCGACGATCGCAGGTCGACGGGCTCTAGCCTTCCGGAGACCGGAGTCCGCCAGCGCGGACTCCGAGCGCGGTGCAACCCCTGAAGGCGACCGCTTCGCGGTCGCTGCGTTGCTGTTGCAGGGTCGCCGGCTCTAACTTTCCGCAAGACCGGAGTCCGCTAGCGCGGACTCCGAGCGCGGTGAAACCCCTGAAGGCGACCGCTTCGCCCTCGCTGCCGCTGCCGTTCGCACCGACGCTTCTTGCGACTCGGCCCGGATCGCCGCGTACACCGCCGCGACGACGACGAGCGCTCCGGCGAGCGTCCACGGGCTCGGGCGCTCGCCGAGGAGGAGCATGCCGAGCGCGATCGCGACAGCGGGTTCACGTACTGGTGCGTCACGACGAGCGAGATCGGCGCAACGCGGAGGAGCCATGCGTACGCCGAGAAGCCGACGAGCGAGCCCGCGACGACCAGGTAGAGCCAGGCGGAGACCGACGCGGTGGTGAACGACGAGCCATCGAGCTGCGAAGGCTCGTCGAACGCGACCGCCGCGAGCACGAGGAAGAGCCCTCCGGCTGCCATCTCGTACACGGCCGCGACGAACGGGTTGCCGGGAAGACCGAACCGGCCCGAGAGGAACGATCCGAGCGCCCAGGAGACGGTGGCGGCGATCATCACCGCGAGCCCGAGCGCGGTCGAGCCCGCCCCCAGGCCCGGTGCGACGACCAGCGCGAGGCCCGCGAGGCCTGCGAGGGCGCTGACGCGGGTGGACCGCGAGGGGCTGTCGCCGGCGAGAATGCGCATGCCGACGATCTGCGAGCGGCACCGTGCCGACGATCATCGCCGCGACGCTGGAGTCGATGCGGGTCTCGGCGACGTGCACCATCCCGTTGCCGAGCGTGAGCAGCAGCGCGCCGGCTGCGGCGCTCGCGGCGAGCTCGCGAGCGCCGATCCGGAGGCTCGTCCGTCTGGCGGCGAGGATCGCGGCGAGCACGCCGGCGGCGACGAGGAAGCGGCTCCCCGCCGAGAGTAGAGGCGGCATCGTGTCGACGACGACCTTGATCGCGAGGTACGTCGAGCCCCAGACGACGTAGACGACGATGAGCGCCGCCCAGACGTGCCGCACGGGAGCCGTCATGAGAAGGGGAACGTGCGACCCGGCATTCCTGTGAGAACGCCAACCATCGTGCGGGCACTCCGCGAGGACGATTCGGGTTCGTGCTCGTGTCGAACGGCTGGCCTGATCGACTAGCCTCGACGCGTGACGCCGCCCCTGTCCGACGGCTGGCTCGACGACCTCGGCGAGCTCCTGGCGATCCCGAGCGTGAGCGCCGACCCGGCCCACGCTGCCGACGTAACCCGCGCGGCCGAGTGGGTCGCCGCCAGGGTCCGCGAGCTGGGCGGGGAGGCGGAGGTCCGGGAGGGAGGCCGGCTCGTCGTCTCGGAGATCGCGGGCCCGCCCGGAGCGCCGGCCGTCCTCGTCTACGGGCACTACGACGTCCAGCCGCCGGACCCGCTCGAGCTGTGGGACAGCGACCCGTTCGCCGCCGAGGTGCGCGGCGAATGGCTGCACGCGCGCGGGGTGGCCGACGACAAGGGCCAGCTCTGGATGCAGCTCGAGGCGATCGCGTCGCTCGTGCGCGACGGCAGCCTTCCCGTGACCGTTCGCGTCGTGTGCGACGGGGAGGAGGAGACGGGCGGCGACGCGATCATCCGCTTCCTCGACTCCGACGACGGTCCTGCGGACGCCTGCGTGATCCTCGACGGGTGGATGAAGCGGCGCAACCGGCCGGAGCTCGTCGTCGCGACGCGCGGCCTCGTCGCGCTCGACCTCGACGTTCGAACCGGCGAGCGCGACCTTCACTCGGGGCACTACGGCGGGACGGCCCTGAACGCGATCCACGCGCTGACCCAGGCCTTGGGCGCGCTCTATCCGCGCGACGGTCGTCTTCCCGAGCCGCTGCGCGCGGGCGTGACGCTGCCGGACGACGAGGAGCTCGCGGGCTGGAGCGAGCTGCCGCCGGGAGCCGAGGAGCTGGAGCGGGTCGGCGCCGTCCCGCTCGACCCGCGCGCCGCCGAGGAGTTCTACGTCCGCGCGTTCGTCGAGCCCTCGCTCGACGTGACCGGCATCCTCGGCGGCAAGCCCGGCCTCCGCAACACGACGCTCGTCTCGTCGGCGACGGCCGGGGTGACGATCCGCGTCGCCCCGGGCCAGGACCCCGAGATGCTCGCCGCGGCCGCGGAACGCATGCTGCGCGAGGCACTGCCCGAGGGGGCGACGCTCGAGGTGGAATCGGACCTGACGCCGCCCGCGATCCTGCCGCGCGACACCGAGGCGCTGCGGCTCGCGCGCGAGGCGTTCGCGGGCGTGTTCGGGCGCCCACCGCTCGTCGTTCGCGCCGGCGGGACGCTTCCGATCGTCGCCGCGCTCGCGCGGCGCGGGATCCCCACCGTGATGGCTGGCCTCGCGCTCCCGGACAGCCACACGCACTCCCCGAACGAGCGCATGCTCCTGGAGACCTTCCCGCTCGGCGTCGAGGCCGCGCGCGAGACGTACCGCGCGCTGGGGACCCTCAGTCCCAGCGCCGCGAGAGCCTGAACGCCGCGTTGATCAGCCCGACGTGGCTGTACGTCTGCGGGAAGTTCCCGCTCTGCTCGAGCGTGTCCGGGAGGATGTCCTCGGAGTAGAGGCCGAGCCCGTTGTGGAGCGAGAGCAGGTACTCGAACAGCTCGCGCGCCTCGTCGGTGCGCCCGAGGATCGCGAGCGCCTCGACGAGCCAGAACGTGCAGACGGTGAAGGCCGCGTGTGGCACGCCGAAGTCGTCTGGGGACGAGTACCGGCGGAGCAGGCCGCCGTCGACCGAGAGGCGCGCACGGGTCGCGTCCACGTGCGAGGTCGCCCGGGGGTCGTCGGGCGCGAGGTACCCCAGATGCACCGCGAGCAGAAGCGCTGCGTCGAGCTCGCTCCCTCCGGCGACCTGGGTCAGCGCGCCGACCTCGTCGTTCCAGCAGCGGGTGTCGAGCAGCTCGCCCGCGCGCCGTTCGACGTCCCGGGCGCGGGCCGCGAGCTCCTCGGCGTCCAGCGCCTCCGCCACCTCGACCGCGCGCCGGGCTCCGGCCCAGTGCATGAGGACGGAGAAGGAGTGCAGCCGGGTGCGCTCCCGGAACTCCCAGAGGCCGGCGTCCGGCTCCTCGAGGCGCGCCTCCATCTGGTCGAGGAGGTCCTGGACGATCCCGACGGCGGTCTGCGGCGGGATCTCGCCGACGAAGCGCGTGTCGAGGAAGAGTCGGCTGACCGCGAGCACCATCTCGCCGTAGACGTCGTTCTGGACGTGCTCGAACGCCTGGTTGCCGATGCGCACCGGCCCGTCGCCGTTGAACCCGGACAGGTGCTCGAGCTCGCGCTCGTCCGCGTGTGCGGCGCCGTTGATGCGGTAGGCGGGCTGGAGAACGCCCTCGCCCTCCTCGGCGATGTTGCGGAGATACTCGAGGAAGCGCTCCATCTCCTCGGAGTGGCCGAGGCGCTCGAGCGCGTTCAGGGTGAAGTACGCGTCGCGCAGCCAGCAGAAGCGGTAGTCCCACGTGCGCCCCGACCCGGGATGCTCGGGCAGGCTCGTCGTCGTCGCCGCGAGGAGAGCGCCCGTGTCCTCGTACTGGTGGAGCTTGAGCGCGAGCGCCGATCGGATCACCTCGCTCTGGTAGTCGCGCGGGACGCGCGTCCCCTTCACCCAGCGGCGCCAGTAGTCGAGCGTCCGCTCGAGGAACCGCTCCGCGGTCTCCTCGAGCCCTGCTTCGAGCGGCTCGCCCCAGGTGACGACGAGGTGGCGGTCGGCGTCGAGCAGGAAGGGGCGCTCGTCCTCGACGTAGGTGAGCGGGACGTTCGTCGTCAGCCGTACCGGCGTTGGGAAGCCCGAGTATTCGATGTGGTTCGAGGCCCGCCACGACCCGACCTTCGTGAGCCCGTACTCGTACGTCGGCCGGCAGCGCACGCAGGCTCGCGGCTCTCCGGAGAGCGGCCGCATGATGCGCACGAGCATCGAAGGCTTGAAGAACCGGTCGTAGAGCGCGAAGCGCGGAGCGAAGTCGAGGAGCTCGAAGGCCCCGTTCGGCCCGGCGAAGACGGTGCGCAGCACGTTCGTGTTCTCGACGTACTCCTGGCGAACCTCGTCGGCGTCGACGCCCTCGACGGCGAAGGCTCCGCCCCGCTCGCGGTCGAGCAGCGGCCCGAACACGAAGCTCGAGTCCGGGCGCGGCCAGCACAGCCACTCGACCGATCCGTCATGCAGCAGCGCGTTGTACGAGCAGTTGCCGATGATGCCGAAGCCGTGGCTCATGGGGGAAGCCTGCCTGGCCCATGAGCGGGGAGGGGAGTGGGGAACCGGAAGGCTCCCGGAGTGCTCGGGAAGAAGGGTGTACGCGGGGGAAACACGGTTTCTCCCGCGAACGCGAGACGAGGTCGAGCGTGTGCCATACGTGAAGCTATTCGCGGACGCGTAGGTTGTACCTACCTGCAAGGGTCCCGGAACGAGAGAGGCGAACGTGGCTCGGCACACCGGACAACACGCGCTCGTCATCGCGAGCAACCGGCTCCCCGTCCGGTTCGCGCTATCCGACGACGGCTTCGAGGTTCAGCCGTCGGCGGGTGGGCTCGCGGCCGCGCTCGGGGCCGTTCGCGGCGACTCGGTGTGGATCGGCTGGCCGGGAACGGTCGTCCCGGAGAACCTGCAGACCGCGGTCACGGAGCGCCTCGAGGACGACAACCTCGCGCCGGTCTTCCTCTCCGCCGACGAGGAGGAGGACTTCTACGGCCGTGTCTGCAACGACACGCTGTGGCCGCTGCTGCACTACTTCGGCGACCGCCTGCGCCTGACCCCCGAGGCGTGGCAGCGGTACGTGCACGTGAACGAGCGCTTCGCCGACGCCGTCCTCGAGCACTGCGGCCCCGACTCCCGCGTGTGGGTGCACGACTTCCACCTGATGCTGCTGCCGGCGATGCTGCGGCGGCGCGCGCCGGACCTCTCGATCGGCTTCTTCCTGCACACGCCGTTTCCGTCCTCCGAGGTCTATCGGCTGCTCCCCGCCCGCGAGGAAGTGCTGCGCGGCATCCTCGGCGCCGACTACGTCAGCTTCCAGGTCGGCGACTACGCGCGGCACTTCCGCTCGTCGTGCCTCCGCGTCCTCGGGCTCGACTCCGAACCCGACTCGATGGAGGTCGGCGGGCGCCGCGTGGGGATCGGGGTCGATCCGATCGGCATCGACACCGTCGGGTTCCGCGAAGCCCTGGAGGACCCGGAGAGCGCGCGCCTGCTCGCGCAGCTCGACGAGCAGTACGCCGGCCGCAAGCTCATCCTCGGCGTCGAGCGGCTCGACTACACGAAGGGGATCCCGCAGAAGCTCGCCGCGTTCGAGCGGCTCCTCGAGCGCGATCCCGCGACCGCGCGGACGACGACGATGCTGCAGGTCCTCGTCCCCTCGCGGCTCGAGAGCCCGGAGTACCGGCAGCAGCGAGACGAGATCGAGCTCCTGATCGCGCGCATCAACGGGCGCTTCGGCCAACCCGGCGTGACGCCGGTCGAGTACCTGCACCGCAACATCTCGAAGCCCGCGCTCGTCGCGCTCTATCGCCGGGCGGACGTGATGATGGTCACGCCGCTTCGCGACGGGATGAACCTCGTCGCGCACGAGTTCGTGCTCTGCCAGACGTCGCCGGGGCTTTCGGGTCGCTGGCGCGGGGCCCTGCTCCTCTCCGAGTTCGCGGGGGCGGCGCAGGTCCTGCCCGGCGCGTTGCTCGTCAACCCGTGGAACGTCGACGGCGTCGTCGAGCGGCTCGGCACCGCGCTCGAGCTCGACCAACCCGAGCGCCGCCGTCGCCTCGAGACGATGGCGCGGCGCGTCGAGGCGCTCGACACGCGCAGGTGGGCCGACGGCTTCCTCACCCGGCTCGGACGGTACGCGGTGCGCGACCGCCGTCACGCGGTGCCGCCCGACGTCGAGGGCCGGGTGAAGGAGAAGCTCCTCCGCAAGTTCCGGCGGGCGGAGTCGCGCTCGATCCTGCTCGACTACGACGGGACGCTCCGCGAGCTCGAGCCGCACCCCGACCTCGCCGTGCCGACGAGGGACATCCGCTCGCTGCTTCGCGAGCTCGCGGCGCTGCCGGGGACGGACGTCCACATCGTCAGCGGGCGTCGGCGGCGCAACCTCGAGCAGTGGTTCGGCCAGCTCCCGGTGCACCTGTGCGCCGAGCACGGCTACCTCGCGCGGCAGCCCGGTGGGGAGTGGCGCACGCTCGTCGAGCTCGACCTCGGCTGGATGCGCCCGATCGAGCGGCTCATGCGCAAGGTCGCGGAGGACGTGCCCGGGGCGCACGTCGAGCGGAAGGCGTGCGGGATCGCCTGGCACTACCGCGAGGCCGAGCCCGAATACGGGTCGTGGCGGGCACACGAGCTCCTGAACGATCTCGGCCAGCATCTCGCCGGCGCGCCGGCCGAGATCCTCCAGGGGCACCGCGTGATCGAGGTCCGCGCGCGGGGGGTGGACAAGGGCGTCTACGTGCGGAGCGTCTTCCCGAACGGGAAGGAGCCCACCCGGTTCGTGATGGGGCTCGGAGACGACCGGACCGACCACGATCTGCTCGACGCGCTCCCGACGGGATCCGTGGCCGGGCACGTCGGTAGCCTCCGGCCGAGCGCGCGCTCGGCGAACGGCCCGCGTGAACACGTCCACGTCGTCGGGCCCGGCGAGGTGCGCGAGCTCCTGCGCGAGCTCGCGGCCTCGGTCAGCGCGTAGAGAGCTGCGGGTCGAGCGCCAAGCGCGCGGTCCGCGTCGCGAGCGCCTCGATCGTCAGGCTCGGGTTCACGGCTCCGCCGGTGGGCGGTGCGCGCCTACACGGCGACGGGCGCGCGGCGGCGGAAGGCGGCCGCGTGGCCGCGGGCGTTCGCCTTCCGCAGCTCGTCCTCGTCGAGCGCCTCGATGCGGAGGAGGAGCTCGAGCTCGTCGCGGAGGTGCGTGCGCATCATCTCGGGGCCGTCCGTCGCGATCGTGAAGGCGACGCCGTGCTCGACGAACCGGCGCAGCGTCTCGCGCACGGCGGTCTCGTCGGCGAGCGCCTTCGTCAGGAGGTTCGAGGTGGGGCAGATCTCGAGCACGGTGCCTGCATCACGAAGAGCGCGCATCAGCTCCGGGTCGCCCGCGGCGAGGATCCCGTGCCCGATGCGCTCGGGGCGCAGGTGCTCGACGACCTCCGCGATCTCCTCGCGTCCGACGTCGCCGCCCTCCTCACCGACGTGGATCGTGACCCCGAGCCCTGCCTCGCGGGCGGTCTCGACCATCGGCGCGAGCTGCGTGTACTCGTAGCGGGCCCCGTCGGGACGGGGGCCGGCGATGTCGACACCGACGATCCCCCGGTTCGCCCAGCGGATCGCCTTCTCGACGATGATCTCGTTCAGCCGGCGGTCGAACGTGCGGTCCATCATCAGGATGAGCCCCGCCCGCACCTGCGGGTACTCCAGGCTCGCGAGGTCGAGGCCGCGGATCGCGGCCAGGATGATGTGGTCGAGGTCGCGCTCGCCGCCGCGGTTCCGCTTCATCGGGTTGAAGCGGAGCTCGAGCGTCGTGATCCCCTGCGAGCGGTAGGCGCCCCCGATCGCCGCGTGGACGGAGCGCTCGACGGCGAGCGGCGACGACTGGATCAGCTCGGTCCAGTGGTAGATCTGGTCGAGCGCGTCCAGGCCGGGGACGCCGCGCGGGTCGGAGACCGTGACGAGCGCGTCGAACTCCCAGAAGTCCTTGACCGGAAGCGCGATCCCCTGCTCGTGGGCGAGGCTCCAGAGGATGTCCGAGGCCACGGAGCCTCCGAGGTGGGTGTGGAGCTCGGCGAGGCCTTCACCCTCGAACATGTGGGCGCGCAGTCTCTACCGCTCGCGCCCGAGCGTCAAACGCCGACTCACCCGGTCCGCGCCCACGGGCGCGGGTCGGGTAACGGCGTGAGGATCGGCTCGAGCTGCGCGCGCAGGTGCTCGAACGCCGGCGGCAGGACCAGCGTCTCGCCGAGCTGCTCGGCGTCCTCGTCCACCGAGAAGCCGGGCCCGAGGGTCGCGATCTCGAAGAGGACTCCGCTCGGCTCGCGGAAGTAGATCGAGCGGAACCAGAAGCGGTCGATGATCGGCGACGGGTGCAGGCCGGCGGACGTGACCCGCTCGTGCCAGGCTTCGTGCTCCTCGATCGTCGAGGACCAGGCGACGTGATGCACCGTTCCGGCGCCCCCGAGCCCGCGCTCGGCCGGCGGCTCGTCGTAGGCATAGAGCCCGCTGCGGGTCTCGCCGCGTGCTTCCCAGCCGTCGCCGGCGGGCTCGAAGCCGAGCGTGTCCTCGAGCACCGCGCGACTGGCCTGCGGTGCCGCTGTGAACGCACGCACGCCGTCGAAGCCCTGCAGCGCGAGCTCCGCCGGCACCTCGGGATGGTCGGCGACGAGCGGTGCGTCCTCCGTCGTCGAGACGACGAGCCGGTGGCGCAGACCCTCGGGGTCCTCGAAGGCGAGCCCCTCGCCGTCGCGGGCGAGTACCGTCGTCTCCGGCCCGAGCCGCTCCTTCCAGAAGGCGAGCGCATCCTCGGAGGCGATGCGCCAGGCGACCGTGTGGATCATCCCGGCGCCGGCACGTCCGCGGCGCACTCCCGGGTACTCGAAGAAGGTGATGTCGCTTCCCGGGCTCCCCTCCTCGTCCGCGTAGAACAGGTGGTAGACGGTCGCGTCGTCCTGGTTCACGGACTTCTTCACCAGCCGGAGGCCGAGGACGCGCGTGTAGAAGTCGACGTTCCGCGGCGCGTCGCCGGTGATGCACGTCACGTGGTGGATGCCGTCCAGGCGCATGACGTCCAGCGTAGCGACGAGCGCACCTCGGGCCGTGCGACAGCGCCGCCCGTCCCGAGCCGAACTCCGGTCGTTAGTGTCTCGGCCGTGAAGATCGGGATCGTCGTCCCGTTCTCCTGGTCGTTCTGGGGCGCGGTCGTGGAGCACGCCGAGCTGCAGGCCGCGGCGCTCGAAGACCTCGGGCACGAGGTCCGGCTCGTCATGGGCAACGACCCGCCCGGGCAGTTCACACGCGCGTTGCACCCCCGCGTCGGGCGGCATGACAGCCCGCCGCCGAACGTCCTCCCGGTCGGGCGCTCGGTGATCGTCCCCGCGAACGGCTCGCTCCCGAACATCGTCCTCTCGCCCCGGGCGTACTTCCGCATGCGCGCGGTGCTCGAGCGCGAGCGCTTCGACGTGCTCCACCTGCACGAGCCGATGACGCCGGCGATCTGCACCGCCGCGCTGCTCCTCGCACGTACGCCGGTCGTCGCGACCTTCCACGCGTCGGGCGAGCTCGGCTGGATGAAGATGGGCGGGCCCCTGTGGGGCTTCCTGATCGACCGCATCGACCACCGGATCGCCGTCTCCGAGCGCGCGCGGGCGTCGCAGGAGCGATGGCTCCCGGGCGAGTACGAGGTCATCCCGAACGGCGTCCTCGTCCCCGACGACGCGCCCGCGGGCGGGCGCGGGCACCGGATCGTCTTCGCCGGGCGTCAGGAGCCGCGGAAGGGGTTGCACGTGCTCCTGCGCGCTTGGCCGGAGATCCGGCGACGCACGGCCCTCCGGCTGACCGTTGCGGGCGCCGACCCGCTCGCGGTCCGGCTCCTCCTCGCCCGGCTGCGGGTGCCGGACGAGGGCATCGACGTCGTCGGGTTCCTGAGCCAGGACGAGCTGACGGACGCACTTCTCGGCGCGAAGGCGCTCGTCGCGCCCTCGCTCGGTCAGGAGAGCTTCGGCATGGTGCTGACGCGCGCGTTCGCGTGCTCGCTCCCCGTCGTCGCCTCGGACATCCCGGGCTACCGCGAGGTGCTGGACCCAGCGGCGTCCGTTGCCGTCCCCCCGGACGACCCGGACGCGCTCGTCGAGGCCGTCGCGGCGATCGTCGCCGACGAGGAGCGCCGCCGGGCGCTGGGGGAGGCGGCGAGGGAGATCGCCTCCGAGCGCTACGCGTGGCCGCGGATCGCGGGCCGCCTCGTGGAGATCTACGAGCAGGTGGCCGGCGTCGAGGCGAAGGCCAGGGCGGCGTGACCGGGATCACCCGCGCGTGGCGGAAGGGGTGGGTCCAGGCTGTCGTCCTCCTCCTGCTCACGACGCTCGCCTTCGTCGTCATCTGGTGGCGCGGGCCGGACTGGGGCGAGGTGTGGGAGGCGTTCCGATTGGTCGTCTGGAGCTGGATCGTGCTCGCATTCGTCCTCAACGTCGTCTCGACGCTCTTCCGTGCCCTTTCCTGGCAGCTGACGATCGGGCAGGCGCTGCCCGCGAGGCACCAGCCGCGGCTCGTCCACGTCCTCTCCGCGTTCGGCGTCGGGCTGTTCGCCAACGCGGTCGTTCCCGGCCGGCTCGGCGAGCTCGCCCGCGTCGCGACGCTGCGCCGTCACCTCCCCGACGCACCACCGGGGACGAGCGCGGCGCTCGTCGGGACCGTGTTCGCGCACCGCCTCTTCGACCTCGTGCCGGCGACGATCCTCGTCGTCTGGGTGCTCCTCACCGCGGAGGTCCCGCACTGGGCGCTCGTCGCCCTCCTGATCGTCGCCGCGGTCGGCTTCGCACTCTTCACGCTCGCCTGGCTCGGCGCGCGCGGCCATCGCAGGCCGATGGCCCGCGACAGCGCCGGGACCGTCCGTCAAATGCTGGCGATGGCGCGAAACGGGCTCTCCGTGCTCAAGGCGCCGGTCCCGCTCGCGGGCGCCGTCTTCCTCCAGTGCCTCGGCTGGCTCATGCAGTTGCTCGCGGTCTACGCAGCGATGAAGGCGTTCGGGATCGACGCGCCGCTTCCGGCGGCGGGGCTCGTCCTCGTCCTCATGAACATCGCGACGATCGTGCCCCTCTGGCCCGGGAACGTCGGGCTCGTGCAGGCGGCGGTCGCGCTCCCGCTCCGAAACTACGGCGTGCCGTACGCGATCGGCTTCGCCTACGGCCTCGCCTTGCAGGCGATCGAGATGGCGTGTGGCATCGGGCTCGGGCTGATCGCCCTGGCCCGGGAGGGCATCTCCGTCGCGATGCTCCGGCGGATGCGGGAGGACGAGGAGTCCGCCGAGAACGCGACCGAGGGCGTGCAGGAGATGGTCGAGGAGCTCGACCGCGAGGAGGCCCGTGAGGGCGCTCCTGTGCCCCGCTAGCCTCAAGGGCGTCCTCTCCGCGCCCGCCGCAGCGGCCGCGCTCGCACGCGGCCTCGACGGGGTCGAGGCGACGAAGCTCCCCGTCGCGGACGGCGGCGAAGGGACGGCGGAGGCGTTCGAGGCCGCGCTCGGCGGCACGTGGCACGAGGCGCCGGCGCATGACCCGCTCGGGCGGCCGATTGCGGCGCGCTGGCTGCTCCTGCCCGACGGGCGCGCGCTCGTCGAGGCGGCGTCGGCGATCGGGCTGCCGCTCCTGGCGGCCGAGGAGCGAGACCCGCTCGCCGCCTCGAGCCGGGGGCTCGGCGAGCTCGTCGCGGCCGCGCTCGCGGGCGCGCCGTCCTCGCTCGTCGTCGCGCTCGGGGGCACCGCCACCGTCGACGGCGGCGCCGGGCTGCTCGAGGTCCTCGGTGAGCTCCCGGTTCCCGCGGTCGCCCTCTGCGACGTCGACGTCCCGCTGCGCGACGCGGCGCGCCTCTTCGGCCCGCAGAAGGGCGCCTCGGCCGAGGACGTCGCTGTCCTCGAGCGCCGCCTCGCGGAGCGCGCCGAGCTGCGCCGGTACGCCGCGCTGTCGGGCGCCGGGGCTGCCGGCGGGCTCGGAGCCGCGTTCGCGCTGCTCGGCGCCGAGCTCGCTCCCGGGGCCGCGACCGTCCTCGACCTGCTCGGCTTCGACGAGCTCCTGCCCGGCCACGACCTCGTCGTCACCGGCGAGGGCGAGGTCGACGCGACGACCCTCGCCGGGAAGGCTCCCGGTGAGGTCGCGCGCCGGGCGGCCGCGGCGGCCGTCCGCTGCGTCGTCTTCGGCGGGCGCGTCGCTGCCGACGTCCCGGGCGCGGAGACCGTCGCGCTCTCGGGGAACCCCTCCCGCGCCGAGCGCGACCTGGTCGAGCTCGGCCTGAGGCTCGCCGCCTAGCGGCTCTCGGCGGCGGCCAGGCGGTCGGCCATCGCCTCGAGCAGCTTCCACGCAACGGCCGGACGCGCCTCGACGAACGGGCGGAAGACGAAGACGGGAAGGCCGAACGTCTTCAGGTCGCTGCGCGCGGTGACCGTCGCAGTGCGGGGGCGGCGGTCGATCAGCGCGATCTCCCCGAAGTGGGAGCCGGGGCCGAGCGTCGCGACCTCCTCGCCGTGCACCTCGACGGCGGCCTCGCCGCTGTCGACGACGAAGAACATCAGCCCGCCCTCGCCTTCGAGTGCGATCGTGTCGCCGGCGGCGAACCGCCGCTCGTTGAACTCGTCGGCGAGGCTCTCCAGCTCGGAGTCGTCGAGGCCGGAGAAGAGCGGGACGTTGCGCAGCAGGTCTGGTGTCGGCTTCGCCATGGGGCGATTCATACACGAACCGCCCTCGCCGTGTCACGCACGGGCGTCGGGCGGCGCGAGCTCCTCGATCCTGAGCTCCGCTGCCTGCAGGCGTTCGACGCACGCGCGGTAGAGCTCTTCTCCTCGCCGGAAGAGGGCGATCGCCTCGTCGACCGCGACGTCGCCGCGCTCGAGCCGCGCGACGACGTCCTCGAGCTCCTTCTGCAGCTCCTCGAAGGGGCGCTCCTCGCTCACGGGCCGCGCCCGTGAGCCGGGAGGGGTGTGGGGAACCCGGAGGTTCCCCACGATCTCCCGGAGAATGGGGCTCGCGGGGGAAACAGGGTTTCCCCCTCGAGCGCGAGCCAGGGGTGAGCGGTGCTCACGGGCGCACCTCCTCGACGACAGCGCCGAGGCCGCCGCTCGCGAGCTCGATCTCGAGCCGGTCGCCTGCGGCCACCGAGGCAGCATCGCGGAGGGCCTCCGACCCCGCCCGCACGATCGCGTACCCGCGCCCGAGCGTCGCGAGGGGCGAGAGCGCCTGCAGCCGAGCGCCGCAGTGGTCGAGCGACGACCGGCGCCGCTCGAGGAGGAGCCCCGGCGCGCTCCGGAGCCGCTCGCCGAGACGCGAGACCCTGGCGAGGTCGCGCTCGACGAGCCCGCGCACGCCGAGCTCGAGCCGGCGCCTGCACGCCTCGAGCGCGGCCCGGAGCTCGACCTCGTCCGGGACGACGAGCGCCCCCGCCGCCGTCGGCGTCGCGGCCCGCGCGTCGGCGGCGAGGTCGCAGAGCGGCGCGTCCTGCTCGTGCCCGACCGCGGAGACGACCGGGACCGCTGTCGCCGCGACCGCGCGCACGACCCGCTCGTCGCTGAAGGGCAGGAGGTCCTCGAAGCTGCCCCCGCCGCGGGCGAGCACGACCACGTCGACCTCGGCGTGCCCGGCGAGCGCGTGGAGCGAGGCGACGATCGCGGCCGGTGCTCCTTTCCCCTGGACGCGCGTCTCGGCGACGACGACCTTCGCAGCGGGGAAGCGTCGGCCGATCGTCGCGACGAGGTCGCCGCGGGCCGCCGCGTCGGCGCCGGTGAGGATCCCCACCGCGCGAGGCACGCGCGGGAGCCGCCGCTTGCGCTCGGGTGCGAACAGGCCCTCGGCGGCGAGCTGGCGCTTCAGCCGCTCGAGCGCGACGAGGTGCCCACCCAGGCCGACCCGCTCGATCCGCGAGCCCCGCAGCCCGAGCTCTCCCTTGAGCTCGTACAGCTCGGCGCGGCCCTCGACCTGCACCGCCTCGCCCTCCTCGAGCGCGAGGTCGAGCCGGTCGAACGTCCGCCGCGCGATCGTCACCTTCAGCGTGGCGCCCGTCCGCGGGTCCTTGAGCGTGAGGAACACGGTCGCCCAGGCCTCGTTCCGCCGGAGCTCGGTGACCTCGCCCTCGATCCAGACCGCGTGCAGCCGTCCCAGGACGCGCGCGATGCCGCGGTTGAACCCGGACACCGAGTAGACCTTGCGCTCGCCGCGGTCGGCGGCCTCCGCCGTCACCGTGCCAGCGTAACCGCGGGCGCGACGGGCTAGGAGGGCTTGCCGGAACAGGCTCTGTGTGCCCCGGGGGAGCGCTGCTCGCCGCGATGCCGCGTCCTCGTCCAGTCTTGGGGTTCCCTGCGTCCTCGCCTCGCGGCGACCAGCGGCACCCCGGCGACGAGGCCCGTTCCGCCAAGCCCTCCTAGAGCAGGATCTCGGCCGCCGTCGTCGGCGCGCAGCCGCGGGTCACGAGCTCGGCCGCGGTGTGGAGATCGACCTCGCTCCCCGCGAGGCGCTCCGCGAGATGGACCGGGTACCCGGCCTCGAGCAGGATGTGCAGCCTCCAGCTCTCGACCTTGGCGGGCTCGTTCTCGTGCCAGATGGGTGTCTCGGTCGTCTCGGCCATGCGCGTGGGTTCGTCGTCACTGAGACGTTCCCTCCCCGCGCTGGTTTGCCCCGTTCGCGCCCGGTCTACACCCCCGCGGACGAGCGCGAGGCCTCGAAGCGTCGGGCCAGCTCGATGATTCGGTCGTCGAGACGCTGGGCTGCGGCGTCCGCGGCCTGCTGGAGCTGATCGGCGATCATGAGGTCGGCGCGGCGGAGGAAGGTCTCGGAGGTCTTGTCGAGCTCCTCCCGGAGGCGGTCCGCAGCCTCCTCCCTGATCGCGCGCATCCGGTTCTCGAACTCGAGCGCCCCCGCTTCGCTGAGCCGGTCGACCTCCCGCGCGGTCGCCCGCTCGAGCTCGACGACCTGGCGCCGCTCGAGCTCGGCGAACGCGCTCTCGATCCGCGCCCGCGCGTCACTCTCCGCCCGGTCGACCTGCTCCGCGACCGCATGCTCGTGCTGGCGCAGGCGCTCGGTGATGTCCTCGATCGCGCGCCTGCGGTCGTCGGCCTGCAACTGGAGCTCCTCGAGGGCCGCCGCGAGCGCGTCCTTCGTCGTCGCCTCGAGCTCCTCGCGGAGGCGCGCGCCCGCCGCGCGCTGCTGCTCGACCGTCGTCCCGAGCTCTGCCGCCTCCGCCTCGATCCTCGCCTCGACGCCTGCGATCCGTTGCCGCTGTACCTGCTCGAGGGCGGAGACCTCGCCGGCGAGCGCGCGCTGGGCGCGCTCGAGGTCGGCCTCCCACGCCCGGAGCCGCTCCTCGACCCGGCGCTCCACCGCCGCGAGCGTCTCGGCGAGCTGCTCCGAGAGCTCGCGCTCGCGGACAGCGAGCTCACCGCGCCGCTCGTCCGAGAGCCTCCGCTCCTCCCTCGCGTACGTCGAGAGCGCGTCCGCATGGGCGCGCGCGATCGCGACCCGAAGCTGCTCCGACTGGACGGTCGCCTCGTCGTCCGCGGCGGCGCGCACGCTCTTGCGCGCCTCGGCGACGATCGCCTCCGTCCGCGCCGCGCTCGCCCCGGCGCGGCGAAGCGACCTCGCGAGCACGGCGGCGAGAACGAGCGCCGCGACGAGCGCGCCGACGAGGATCCACGCGGCCGTCGACATGCCCTGATGCTAGATGGCGGCCCCTCGGTCCCTGCCATCCCCGCATCGGCGACGATCACCGATCGACCGTCTAGAGCCGCGCCACGACCAGCGCGGCCGCCAGCACGACCGTGGCGGCGGTCAGCAGGCGCAGCCCCCGCTCGGCGGGGGCGATCAGCCGCTCCGCGTCGATCCGCTCACGCGCACCGTCCGCGAGCTCGAGCTCGCCCCGGGCTGCGACCACGCGTCGTCGCACGAAGCGGACGTGGCTCGAGAGGGCGCGCTGCGCGAGCGAGTGGAGGACGGCGAAGCCCGCGGCGAGGACGGCTGCGAGCTGCAGGTCGCCCGCAACCGCCACATAGCCGCAGACGAGCGGGAACCCGCCCCACGCGAGGCTGAACCAGAGATCCGAGTGGAAGCGGCCGCCCAGGAGCTCGAGGTTGTAGGCGAGGACGAGGAAGAGCCCGACGGGCACGAGCAGGGCGAGCCAGGCGTCGAACGCCGCCGCGCCGACGAGGCCGATCGCGCAGGCCGCGGCGATCGAGACCGAGGCGAGTGCGACGAGCACCGCGTCCGGGATCCCCGTCCGGAGAGGCCTCCCCGCGAGCTCGTCGAGCGCGTGGGCGCCGACTCCGACCGCGAGTGCGAACGCGGCGACGGCCGCGCCGAGCCTCCCCCAGGCGACGGCTGGGGCGAGACAGCCGCCGATGACGACGTACGAGAGGTGCCAGGCGGTGTACGGCGGGTGCAGCAGCGTCACGTAGTCGCGCCAGCCGCCGCGCTCGAGAGCGTAGAAGGCGGGCCGCGCCTCGGGCGGGGCCGTCACGCCCGCGTCCCCCACACGACGACCCCCCCGCCCAGCGAGAGCCGCTGTGCCCGGAGGTCGCGGACGCCTGCCGCGCCCCAGAGCGCGAGCTGCCGCTCGAGCGGGTAGCGGGCCCAGAAGCTCCGGATCGAGCCCCCGAGGAAGCCTCCGACCTCGTCCCAGCCCGTGCGCACGACCTTCCCCGCGAGCGGGAGCACGATGCGCACGTACGCCTCCCAGGCGGGCCGGGCGAGCGAGCCGGGGACACCGAACTCCAGGGATGCGACCACCCCGCCCGGTCGCACCACTCTGGCGAGCTCGGCGAGCGTCGCTCCGGGGTCCTCCACGTAACGGAGCAGGTAGGTGAACGTGAGGTGGTCGAACGCGCCGTCGGCGAACGGCAGCGCGTCGGCGGACGCCTCGACGAGTGGAACGCGGTCGCCGAACCGGCGACGCGCCACGTCGAGCATTCCGGGGCTCTGGTCGAGGCCCGTGACGCGGTAGCCGCGGCGCAGGAGCTCGGCGGCGACGAGGCCGGTGCCCGTCGCGACGTCGAGGACCTCGCCGCCGTCCTCCGGGAGACGGCCGACGAGGAACCGGCGCCACCTGGGGTCCTGACCGAGCGAGAGCGTCGCGCCCACGCGGTCGTAGGTCGGGCCGAGCGGCGCGAAGAGGTCGCGGGCGTCCACGGACGACATCGGTTCGTATTCTGGCGACGTGGCACTCGTCGACGACCTCGAGGGCATCGCGGCCCTCGCAGCCGCGCACTCTGACGCGGAGGACATGGTGTCCGCAGTGCTCCCGACCGAGCCGCGTTCCGGCGAGCGCGTGTACCTGTGCGCCTTCGACGACGGCGACGGCCGGCGGAGCTGGCTCGCGGTCGCGGCGGACGGGTCGCCGGTCCGGAGTCGGCCCGCGCTTCGCGAGGCGGTCTCGATCGCGGCACTGTGCGAGATCGCCCTCGACTCGGCCGGAGGCGGGGACGTCGGGTCCCTCGTCGCGCGTCTCGTGGAGCTGCGCGAGACCGAGGCGCCGGAGGGAATCGAGGAGGCCGAGGCCGCCGCGCGGGCGCTGCAGGAGGTCCTCGGGGAACCGCCGCAGCTCGCGACGCCCGAACGGCTCGACGCGATCGGCGCGGCGACCCGCCGCCTCGAGCGTCAGCTCGACCCGATCGCCCCGTCGCCGTTCTCGACCGCGCTCCAGGGAGCCCAGGCGGCCGTCTCGGAGCTCCAGCGCGAGGTCGAGGCGGGATACCGGGTCGAGCTCTCCGGCTGAGCGAGGCGCGGGCGACGGCCTCGCGGGTACGCTGTCGTCATGGAGAGCGGAGGCGGCGGCTTCTTCCCGTTCGGCGGCGATCCCGAGGACCTGCTCGGCGCGCTGCGGGAGTTCGCGGAGCGTCAGGCCGAGACCGTCCAGGACACCCAGCGGGAGCAGTTCGCGACGCTGACGCTGAACACGGCGGTGGAGCTCACGTCCGCGGCGCTCTCCCGGGTCCAGGTGGAGGGGTCCTCCGACGCGCAGGCGATCGCGCTCCGCGATGCGATGCGCGTGCTCTTCCCCGAGGCGGTCGCGTTGGTCTCCGCGGCCCGCCAGGGGTTCATGCGCCAGTAGCCCGCCGGCGTCCGCTGGCGCAACCGAACCGCTTCCCGCGCCCTCGTAGAATCGCGCCGCGGTGAGAGTCGTCGACCGGGCCATCGTCCGACTGTTGCCCGCCGTGCCGCGCTCGGTCGTCCAGCGCCTGTCGGCACCGTACATCGCGGGCGCGACGCTCGACGACGCCCGCAGGACCGTCGCCGGGCTGAACGCGGAGGGGAAGCTCGCCACGGTCGACGTCCTGGGGGAGGAGGTCCGGCGGCCCGCCGAGGCGGAGGCCGTCGCATCCGCCTACCACGCCGTCCTCGACGCGATCGCGGGCGACCACCTGGAGGCGAGCGTGTCGGTGAAGCTGACCGCACTCGGGCTCAAGGTGGACCTCGACCTCTGCCACTCGTTGCTCGCCACCGTCGTCGCCGACGCCGCGGCGAGGGGGATCTTCGTCCGCATCGACATGGAGGACTCGAGCTGCACCGACGACACGTTCCTGCTCTACCGCGAGCTCAGGGAGGCCCGCCGCGATAACGTCGGGGTCGTGCTGCAGGCGTGCCTGCGCCGCACGCTCGACGACGTCGCCGCGCTCGCCGAGCTGCGGCCGAGCGTGCGTCTCTGCAAGGGCATCTACGTCGAGCCGCCCGCCATCGCGTACCAGGACCGGGGCGAGATCCGGGCGAGTTTCGTGCGGGTGCTGGACGCGCTGCTCGAGGCGGGGTGCTGCCCGGCCGTGGCGACCCACGACGAGTGGCTGCTCGAGCGCACGCTCGAACGGGTCGAGGGGATGCCGCGGGACTCGTACGAGCTGCAGATGCTCCTCGGAGTCCGCGAGCGCCGCGCGACGGAGCTCGTCGCAGGCGGCCACAGGCTCCGCGTCTACGTGCCCTACGGCGACCGCTGGTACGAGTACTCGCTCCGCCGGCTGCAGGAGAACCCGGCGCTCGCGACGACGGTCGCGAGGGCGACCGCGGGGCGCCTCCTGCCCCGAAAGGGCTAGTCCATCGGCAGCAGCAGGCTGCCGCCGCCGTCGATCACGAGCACCTGGCCGCGGATCATCGCGGCGTCCGGCGAGCAGAGGAACGTCACGCAGGCGGCGACGTCCTCGGGCGTGACGAGGCGTCCGACGGGGTTCCGCCGGCCGAGCTCGAGCATCGCCTCCTTGCGCGGGAAGTGCTCGAGCGCGCCGGTCTCGACGACGCCCGCCGAGACCGCGTTCACGGCGATCCCGCGCGGCGCGAGCTCGACCGCGAGGTAGCGGACGAGCGCCTCGAGCGCCGCCTTCGAGGCCCCGACGAGAGCGTAGTCCTCGAGGACGCGGGTCGAGCCGAGGCTCGAGATCGCGACGATCGCCGCGCCCTCGGGCATCGACGGCGCGGCGGCGCGCGTCAGGGAGAGGAGGGCGCGCGCGTTCGCGGCGAGCGTCCAGTCCCAGTGCTTCTCCTCGGTCTCGAGCGCAGGCCGGATGACGCCGGTCGCCGCGGCGTGGACGAGGACGTCGAGCCGACCGAGCGCCGCGACCTCCTCCGCGACGCGGGTCGAGGCGACGTTGCCGCGTACGAGGACCGGCTCGACGCCGAGGGCGGCCAGCTCGGCGGCGGTCTCCTCCGCGGCGCGGTCGCCGCGCATGTACCCGAGTGCGATACGCGTCGCGCCGAGCGAGGCGAAGCGGAGTGCCGTCGTCTTCCCGATGCCACGGGTGCCGCCGGTGACGAGCACCGACGCACCCTCGAAGGTACCGCCCGAGTCTCGGGTCACGCCCGCTCGGCGTCGCCGGCCGAGTAGCGCTTGGGGAGCGGGCTCGAGGCGGGCGCCGAGGACGGGATCGTCTCCCAGCCGATCCGGCTGCGGGGCTCGAGCGGCGCGTCTCCGGCGAGCGACGAGGCGTGGCCGAGGCGGTCGAGGAGCTCCATCTGCTCCTCGCCGTGGCGACGCACCGGGTGGTCCGGCGGGAGCTCCTCGATCAGCTCGCGGACGCGCGCGCGCAGCTGGTACGCGAAGTGCGGCGTGGCCGGGCCGACGAGGGCGTCGATGTCGTCGATGGTCGGCTCCGCCACGGGCGACAACCTAGCCGAATGCGGCCTCGAGCAGGTCGCGCGGGACACCTGCCTCGCCGTAGCGCGACGTACCCTCGACGAGCAGCTCGCGGGCGCCGACGACGAGCGCGCCGTACGCCGCCGACGCGAGCAGGCTCCCGGTCGAGACCCGCCGCACGCCGACGGAGGCGAGCTCGGAGCTCGCCGGTCCCCCCGGGAGCGCGAGGACGTTCACCGGCGCACCCACCGCCTCGACGACCGCCCGGATCTGCCCGAGGTCGCGGAGCCCCGGTGCGTAGAGGCAGTCCGCTCCCGCGTCCCGGTACGCGACGAGCCGTGCGATCGTGTCGTCGAGGTCGTCGACGCCGCGGATGTGGTTCTCCGCGCGTCCCGTGAGCACGAGCGGCTCGGCCAGCGAATGCGCGGCCTCGGCCGCCTCCCGGACCCTGTCCGCCGCGGCCGCGACGTCGTCGATCGCTCCCGTCGCGGGGTCGTAGTCCTCGATCGAGCAGCCGGCCGCCCCTGCCTCGGCGAGGAGCCGGACCGTCTCCGTCACCCCACCTGGGTCGTCCGGGTAGCAGCGCTCGCTGTCGACGTTGAGCGGGAGCGAGGTCGCCGCACCGAGCGCCGCCACGTGTGCGACCAGCTCGTCGCGCGTCACCTGCTGGTCGTGCTTGCCGAGCGCCCAGGCGAAGCCGGCGCTCGTCGTCGCGAGCGCCCGGAAGCCGCACGCGGCGAGCAGCCGCGCCGACCCGACGTCCCACGGGTTGGGCATCACGAACAGCTCCGGCCCCGCGTGCAGCTCGCGGAAGCGTTCGCGGCGGTCGCCGGCGGACATCGCTCCTCCCTTCGCTCGGTGGCGTCTTCCTAGCACGTCGGCCCGGGTAGCGTCCGCCGCGTGCGCCGGCCGTCGACCGTCGAGCTGATGCTGCTGGCGACGGTGCTGCTCTGGGCGCTCAACGTGAGCGTGACGAAGTACATCCTCGAGCACGGCCTCGCCCCGATCGCGTACGCGACCGTCCGCTACGCGCTCGCGGCGGTCATCTTCGTCGGGCTCGCCCTCCTCGCCGAGCGGTCGCTGCGCATCGAGCGGCGACACCTGCCGGCGCTCGCAGTCGCCGCGGGCGCGCTCTCGCTGAACCAGCTCTCGTTCGTGCTCGCGCTCGACGTGACGACCGCGACGACCATCGGCCTGCTCCTCGGGGCGATCCCGATCTTCACGGCGCTCTTCGGCGTCGCTCTCGGGCGGGAGCGCCTGAAGCGCCGCTTCTGGGTCGCCGCGGCGGTCTCCGCGGTGGGCGTCGCGCTCGTGGCGGTCGGCTCCGCGGGGCACGTCTCCGGCGGGTACAGCGGGGTCCTTCTGGGGCTCGCGGTCTGCGCCACCTGGGCCGTGTACTCGATCGCGGCCGCGCCGCTGATGGAGACGTACTCGCCGCTTCGCGTGAGCGCGGTCGTGATCCCCGCGGCCTGGGTGCCGATTGCCCTAACCGGGATCCCGCAGACGGCCGACCAGGACTGGAGCCTCGGCTGGGAGGTCTGGGCGCTGCTCCTCTTCGCGACCCTCGGGCCGCTCGTCCTGACGAACGTCCTCTGGTTCCGGTCGCTCCATCGTGTCGGCCCTGCGCGCGCGACGCTCGCAGTGAACCTGCAGCCGTTCGTCGCCGCCCTCTTCGCCGTCCTCCTGCTCTCCGAGCCGCTCGCTCTGCTCCAGGTGGTCGGTGGCGCCCTGATCGCGCTCGGGCTCGTCGTCGCGCGCAGGCGCGCGCGCACCCCGAGGTCGTCCTAGAATCCGACGCATGAGCGACCACGACTTCATGCCGATCGACGGCTGGGACCACCTCGAGATCTGGGTGGGGAACGCGAAGCAGGCGGCGTACTTCTACGAGAGCGCCTACGGGTTCACGCGGACGGCTTATGCAGGCCCCGAGACGGGCGTCCGCGACCGGGCCTCGTACGTCCTCGAGCAGGGCGACATCCGTTTCGTGCTCACCAGCGGGTTGCGGGCCGACAGCGAGATCTGCCGCTGGGCGGCGACGAAGGGCGACAGCGTGCGCGACGTCGCGCTCGCCGTCCCGGACGCGTCGAACGCGTACCGACAGGCGGTGCAGCGCGGAGCGCGGGGCGTCGTCGAGCCGCACTGGGTCGAGGACGACACGGGGCGGGTCGAGCTCGCAGCGATCGCGACGTACGGCGACAACATCCACACCTTCGTCAACCGCGCCGAGTACGCCGGTGCCTACCTGCCCGGGTACGTGGCGGTCGAGCCGAACGGCGGTCCGGGGCGCGGCGTCGGGCTCGTCACGATCGACCACGTCGTCGGCAACGTCGAGCTCGGCCGCATGGACGCGTGGGTCGACTTCTACGCACGCGTGCTCGGCTTCACCCAGCTCACGCACTTCTCCGACGAGGACATCTCGACCGAGTACTCCGCGCTGATGTCGAAGGTGATGACGGACGGCGAGGGGAAGATCAAGTTCCCGATCAACGAACCGGCCGAGGGAAAGCGCAAGAGCCAGATCGAGGAGTACCTCGAGTTCCACGGCGGCCCGGGCGTCCAGCACGTCGCCATGCAGAGCGAAGACATCGTGCGCACGGTTGCGGCGCTCCGCGAGCACGGCGTCCTCTTCATCGCGACGCCGGACACCTACTACGACATCGTCCAGGAGCGCGTCGGCGAGATCGACCAGAACTGGGACGACCTCAGGTCGATGGGGATCCTCGCCGACCGCGACGAGGAGGGCTACCTGCTGCAGCTGTTCACGAAGATCGTGCAGGACCGCCCGACGCTCTTCTTCGAGGTCATCGAGCGCCACGGCTCGCGCGGTTTCGGCATCGGGAACTTCAAGTCGCTCTTCGAGGCGATCGAGCGGGAGCAGGCGCTACGCGGGAATCTCTAGGCCGGCACCGGCGAGCAGCTCCTCGGCTCGGCGGACGTAGGCCGTCGCGTCGAGCGGGCGGAAGAAGGCGATCGCCTCGCGCAGGTGCGCGTCCGCCTCCGCCGCGCGGCCGCCGATGAGGTGCTGCTCGCCCGCACGCAGGTGTGCGTACCCCGCGTCGACGTGGCCGATCTCCGCAAGGATCTCCGCCGCACGCTCGTAGTCCGCGTCCAGGATCGCGAGGACAGCCGTGCGCCACACGTACCCCTCGGGCGCCGACAGTGTCAGGCGTCGAAGCGGCTCGACGCTGCCCAACCGGGCCGCAACCCATGCGATGTCGATCGTCCGGTGGACGTGAACGGGCGAAAAACCGGCGACCAAGACTGCGAGCTCGTCGGCAGCCGCCCTCGCCTCGTCGAGCAGGCCGAGCTCCGCCGCCACGAAGGCATGCTGGGAGAGGACAGGGCTGAGGACCTGGGCGTCGCCGGCGGCGCGGCCGACCTCGACGGCGCGTCGCACGTCCGCGAGCGCGCGCTCGTCCTCGCCGCGAGCGAGCGCGATGCGCGCGCGCGCCGACCGCGCGTGGTACTCGAAGTAGGTCGCGCCCATCGCCGCGAGCCCTTCTATGAGCTCGTTCGCGAGCTCGACCGCCTCCGTCCACCTTCCGATCGGGTACAGGGTCCCGCAGAGCACGGAGCGGCTCGCGAGCGCGAACTGCAGCCAGCCGAAGCGCTCGGCGACCCGCGCCGCCTCGGCGAACTGCGCCGTAGCACCCGACAGCTCACCGGCGAACCACGTGCTCGAGCCGAGGTTGTGGCGCGCCCGAGCCTCCTCCGGCGAGTTGACCGAGCGGGCGAGCTCGATGCTCAGCTCGAGATCGGCGATCGCGCCTGCCAGGTCGAACGCGTTGACCTTGGCAAGGCTCCGATTCGTCAGGGCGCGGGAAGCCAGGCCGGTGAGTGCCAGGGCGCTGGCCATGTCGTACCCCTGCTGTGCGACCTCCCGCGCCTCGTCGCGCTCGCCCAGGGCGAGGAGGCGTGACGCCTCCGTAAGCACGCGCACCTTCGACGGCGACGGCGCGGCGTCCCGGGCGAGCTCGAGGGCACGTCCCATGTGGCGGTAGGCCGCCTCCCCCTGGCCGCTCAGGTGCAGCGCCTCGGTGAGGAACGCATGCGCCTCGGCGGCGGCGTCGCGGTCACCTGCCGCGAGGAGCGCATCGGCAGCGGCCTCGAGCGTTGCGGTGCCGCGCTCGTCGCCGGCGACCGCGAGGGCGCGTCCATAGCTCAGCAGGAGGTGCGGCTCGGGCGTGCCCGAGAGCTCCAACGAGCGCTCGTAGAAGTGCACCGCCCGGTGGTAGGCGTGCAGCGCGACCGAGCGCTCTCCCGCTTCTCGGAAGGCCGCGCGGGCGCGATCTTCGAACGTGCTCGTGCCCGAGCCCGTCGCGCGTGTGTACTCGAGGGCTGCTCCGTAGTGGTGCGCGAGCATCTCGGCGTGATCGTCGGGCCGGCCGAGCGACTCGATCCACTCGGCCGTACGCAGGTGCTTCGCCGCCCGCTGCGCTCTCGGGATCTGCTCGTAGGCGACGTCTCGCATCAGCGCGTGGCGGAAGCTGAACTCGACCTCGCCGGCGACGATGCTGCGCCGCTCCCGCCGTACGAACTCGGCCCGCTCGAGGCGGTGCAGCCGTTCCTCGAGCCTCCAGCGCTCGTGGCCGAGGGCGCCGAGCCAGAAGCTCCGGCCCATGACCGCCGCATCCGAGAGGAGCTCCTTGTCCTCGCGCTCGAGGGTGTCGAGGCGCGCCGCGATCAGGCCCTGGACCGTCTCGGGCACGAGCGAGCTGCCGGGACGCTCGCTCAGCATGCGCGTGAACTCCTCGGCGTAGAGCGGGTTCCCGCCGGCATGCTCGAGCAGCCGCGACTGCAGCTCGGCATCGAGGACCGAGCGTCCGAGCAGGGCGTGTACGAGCGTCGCCGTCTCCTCGTCGTCGAGTGGTGACAGGAGGATCGTCGAGGAGTTCACCTTGCCGCCGCCCCAGTCGGCCCGCCTCGTGAGCAGCTCCGGGCGGGCGGTGCAGACGATGAGGAGCGGCACGTGGCCCGCCCAGTCGGCGACGTAGTCGACGAAGTCGAGCATCGCGTCGTCGGCCCAGTGCAGGTCCTCGAACACGACGACGAACGGGCGCTGCTCGGCAAGCCCTTCGAGGAAACGTCGCCAGGCGGAGAACGCCTCGCCGCGGTCGGCGACCTCCAGTGCGCTCTCGGCCTCGACCCCGGCCAGCGCGCGGAGGTGGCGCTCCACCCAGCCAGCCTCCGTCGGGTCGGATACGACCGAGGACACCGCCCGGCCGAGCTTCCCCGCGGCCTCGTCGGTGCCGTCCGACTCCAGGATCCCCGCCTGGGCCTTCACGACCTCGCCGAGCGCCCAGAACGTGACGCCGTCGCCGTACGGGAGCGATCGCCCGTGGCGCCAGTAGACGAGCCCGAAGTCACCGGTCTGGATTGCCGAGAAGAGCTCGAAGACGAGCCTGCTCTTGCCGATGCCCGGCACCCCGACCAGGGTCACGAGCTGCGCGGAGCGCTCCTGCAGCACGCGCGCGAACGTCTCCCGCAGCAGCGTGAGCTCGCGCTCGCGGCCGACGAGCTCCGCCCCGCCCGCCCGCTCGACCCCGACGCGCGCCCTGGCCCGGAGTGCGCTCCACACGGAGATCGGCTCGGACTTGCCCTTCGCCTCGACCGCCGGAGCGTCCCCGAACTCGATGGCCCGGTCGGTCGCACGGTAGGTCGTCTCGTCGACGAGGATCGATCCCGTCGGAGCCGCGGCCTGGAGACGTGCCGCGGTGTTGACCACGTCTCCGGAGGCCATGCCCTCACCGGTCTCCGGCCGGGCGTCCAGGGCGATGAGCGCCTCACCCGTCGTGATCCCGATGCGGACCTCGAGGTCGCCGTCCTCCGCGAGCGCCTCCCGGATGGCCAGCGCGGCGCGCACCGCTCGCTCGGGGTCGTCCTCGTGGGCGAGCGGGGCGCCGAACATGGCCATGACGGCGTCCCCGATGAACTTCTCGACGGTGCCGCCGAAGCGCTCGAGCTCGGACCGCACGCGGGCGTGGTAGGGCTGGAGCAGCCGGCGGACGTCCTCGGGGTCGAGCCGCTCCGCCCGCGCCGTGAAGCCGACGAGATCGCAGAAGAGGCACGTGACGACCTTGCGCTCCTCGCGCTCGGGCGGCGCTCCCTCGAGCGGCGTCGCGCACTGCGAGCAGAAGCGCGCGTCGTCCGCGTTCTCGCGCCCGCAGGTCGGGCAGGTTCTCACGCCCGGAGGATAGGGCGCGGTCGGCCCGTGCACGACCCCGTAGCCTTCACGCATGTCCCCGCAGCGGCGCACCGCGCTCGTCTCGGTCGGGGCCGCGTGCCTGCTGATCGCGATCAAGCTCGTGGCCGGGATCGCGAGCGGGAGCCTGGGGCTCATCGCCGAGGCGGCGCACTCCGGGACCGACCTGGCGGCGGCGCTCGTCACGTTCTTCGCCGTCTCGGTGGCGGTCAGGCCTGCCGACCGCGGCCATCCCTTCGGGCACGCGAAGGCGCAGAACCTCGCCGCGCTTGCCGAGGCGGGCTTTCTCATCGCGGTCAGCCTCGTCATCGCCGGGCTCGCGATCGCGCGGCTCGCAGGCGCGGTCGAGTTCGAGGTCGAGCCCACGATCTGGACGTTCGCGGCCGTCGCGCTCGTCGTCGCGATCGACGCATCGCGGACGCAGGTTTCGCGGCGGGCGGCGCGCGAGCACCGGAGCGAGGCGCTGCAGGCGAACGCGCTCCATTTCGGAAGCGACCTCGTGGGCACCCTCGCCGTTCTCGTCGGGCTCGGCGCCGCGGCCGTCGGCTTCCCCGCGGGCGACTCGATCGCCGCGCTCTTCGTCGCAGCTCTGGTGATCGTGGCGGCTGCGCGGCTCCTCGCCCGGAACGTCGGTGTCCTCATGGACCGGGCCTCGGTGGACGCCGAGGACGAGGCTCGAGCAGCGATCGCGGAGCTCGACCCGCCGGTCGAGCTCCGGCGGCTCCGAGTGCGCGAGGCGGGCGGCGCGCACTTCGCGGACGTGGTCATCGGCGTCGCTCCCGGCGCGGCCGTCGGGCAGGGGCACGCCGCCGCCGACCGCGTCGAGGCCGTCCTCCACGATCGGCTGCCCGAGGTCGACGTCGTCGTCCACGTCGAGCCGCGCGGCGGCGAGGAAAGCGTCCGAGAGCGGGCGCTCGCGGCCGCGCTCGGCGTCTCGCACGTCCGGGAGATCCACAACCTGGCGGTGCTGGACGTGGACGGGCGGGTCGAGGTCTCGCTCCACCTGAAGCTCCCGGGCGACCTCGAGCTCGACCGCGCGCACGCCATCGCGGAGCAGGTCGAGGACGCGATCCGCGACGCGGTCCCGGAGGTCGGGGACGTCCGCACGCACCTCGAGCCGCTCACCGAGGCGGCCGAGGCGCAGGAGGTGGCGATCGACGCGGAGGCGGTCGAGCGCGTGGTCCGCCAGGAGACGGGGGGCGCGCCACGGGAGCTCCGCTTCGTCCGCACGGACGACGGGATCGTCGCCTTCCTCACCCTCGCCGTCGCCGGGGAGGAGCCGCTCTCGGATGCGCATGCGCGCGCGAGCGTCGTCGAGGAGCGCATCCGCGAGGCCGTCCCCGAGATCGCCGACGTCGTCGTGCACACGGAGCCGTAGGGGGTGCGGCTCTGCATGTTCCATCCGCTGGATCACCCGCTGGAGCGCGGCTGGGTGGGGCGAGTGGAGGGCGAGCGCGTCGTCCACCTCGCCGCGCAGACGCTCCAGTCCTTCTTCACCGGCGGCGGGGGCGCGCGCGAGCACGCGGTGTACGCGCTCGACGAGCTCTGTCTGCTCGCGCCCGTGCTCCACCCGCCCGCGGTGCGGGTGTTCGAGAGCCAGGGGTCGTTCGCGTTCGCGAACCCGGCCGCGATCACGGGCCCGCGCGCGGACGTGTCGAACGGATCGACACCGCTCGCCGTGCTCCCGCGGCTCGCCGGCGTGATCGGGGCGGACGGCGCGCTCGGCGGCCTGACGATCTTCGCGGAGTGGCGCGATCCCCGGCGGCCACCGCCCAAGGACCGCGACTTCGCGCTCGGCCTCGGGCCGCTCCTCGTGACGCGCGACGCGCTGGAGCCGGACGGAGTCGAGGGGGTCGTGCGCGTGGAAGGCGAAGAGCGCCTGCGCGCCCGCTTCGGCGGCTTCGACTGGGACGTCGCACGCGAGCTCGCGGCCGCCGGCACGACGCTGCGGCCGGGCGACCTGCTCGCCGGCCCCCGGCTCGGGGTCGTCGACGGCGTGGCCGCCGGGAGCTCGGTCGAGGTGGACGTCGACGGCATCGGCGCGCTCGTGCAGAGCGTCTCCGCGTGAAGGTCGTCCTCGACTGGGACGGCACGGTGACGGAGGTCGACGGCCTCCACCTCGTGCTCGAGGAGTTCGGCGACGCGACGATCTACGACGAGGCCGAGCGGCGCCTCGGACGCGGGCTCACGCTGCACGAGGTCATCGCCTGGGAGTTCCGGAGCGTGCGCGCTCCGCTCGCCGACGTCGTCGAGTGGGTGCTCGAGGAGGTCCGGGTGCGCGACGGCTTCGCCGCGTTCGCTCGCGAGCACCGGCCGCTCGTCCTCTCGAGCGGGTTCCACGAGCTGATCGAGCCCGTGCTGGCGCGCGAGGGGGTCGAGCTCGAGGTTCGCGCGAACCGGCTCGACCCACGCGCCGACGGCTGGGTGACCCTCTTCCGTAACGACGAGCCGTGCCCGGTGTGCGGCGAGCCGTGCAAGCGGGCCGACGTCGCGGGCCTGGAGGAGTTCGCCTACGCAGGGGACGGGTTCTCCGACCGCTGCGTGGCACTCGCGGCATCGCGGGTCTTCGCGCGTGACGGGCTCGTGCGCTACCTCGAGGCCCGCGGAGCCCCGTTCGAGCCCTTCGAGGACTTCCACGACCTCGCCCGCGCGCTCTGAGGCGCATGCACGTGCGCATCCCCCAGCCGTACGACTTCGCCCTCTCGACCGCCCGCTTCCGCGACTTCGGGACGGACGGCGCGACCGTGCTCGACGACGGCGGGCTCCACCGCGTCTTCCAGGGGCGCGAGGTCCGGGTCGAACCTGCGGCGGGAGGCGTGCGGCTCCAGCCCGGGAGCCCGGCGATCGCCGCCGAGGCCGGGCACCTGCTCGGCCTCCCCTTCGACCTCGATACCTTCCGCGCCTGGGCGGTTCGGGACGAGGTGCTCGGCCCTATCGTCCGTGCATTGCCGGGCTTCCGGCCGCCGCTGCACCCGAACGCGTTCGAAGCGCTCGTCGTCGCCGTGACGACCCAGCAGATCTCGCTGCTCGCCGCGGCCGCGATCCGCGGCCGCTTCGTCGAGCGCTTCGGCGACCCGCCACGACGTGGCGTGGGAGTTCCCGACGCGCGAGCGCGTCGCCGCCTCCGACCCGGACGAGTACCCCTCGCTCGGGTTCTCGCGACGCAAGGCCGAGTACGTCGTCGGGCTCGCGCGCTCGGACCTCGACCTCGACCTGCTCGCCGAGCTGACCGACGACGAGGTCGTCGAGACCCTCACCGCGCTGCCCGGCATCGGCCGCTGGACTGCCGACTGGTTCCTCGCGCGACACCTGGCGCGACCGGAGGCGTGGCCGGCCGGAGACCTCGGCCTGCGCAAGGCGGTGTCGACGTTCTGCGCGGGCGGCCGGCCGCTCTCGATCGACGACGTCCGCGTGCTCGGGGAGCGCTTCGCACCCTTCCGCAACCTCTCGGCGCACTACCTGCTCACGGCCGCGAGAATGAACGCATGACCACGCGCAGGGCCGGACCCGACGACTTCGAGGCGATCGCCGAGATGTGGCGCGAGTTCGACCACGAGGTCCCGGCGCCGATCCACGAGGGGCCCGCGGACGAGGAGACGGAGCTCGCGGAGGTCGCCGAGATCCTCGCCGGGGAGGTCGCGGTGGTGGCGGAGGAGGACGGACGCCCGGTCGGCTTCGCGCTCGCGCGCCGGCGAACGCCGTCGCTCGCGACGCTCACCGACCTCTACGTGCGGCAGGACGCGAGGCGCTCCGGAGTGGCCACGGAGCTGATGCGCGACGTCCTCGCCGCCGTCGCCGAGGGCGGGGCCGAGCATCTCGATCTCGAGGTGATGGCGTCGAACAGGGTCGCCCGGTCGCTGTACGCGCGGTGGGGCTTCCGCGACGAGGTCGTCGTCATGACGCAGTCGGTCGCCGACCTCGAGTCGCGGCTCGGGCAGCAGGAGGCGGCCTCGTTCGGCTCGATCCACGTCCAGACCGACGACCTGAGCGCCGTCGAGCGAGCAGTGCGCCAGTTCGTCCCGCGACTTCCGGGCGCCTCGCGCGGCTCGCTCGTCGCGCCGCCGCGGCACGGGTGGATCGCCGTGTACGACGACGTCTGCGACCGCAACCCGGAGATGCTCCGCCGGCTCGCGCGGGAGATCTCGGACCGGACGGGTGCCGTCGTGCTGCTCCTCGGGATCGAGCGCGACGATCTCCTGCGCATGATCCTCCTCGAGCGCGGCAGCATCGTCGACGAGTACCTGTCCGTGCCGGAGTTCTACGGGCCGCTGCCACCGGGGGACGTGGTCGGGCTCGCCGCCAACCCGAGGGTCGTGAACAGGCTCACCGGTGCCGATCCCGAGGCTGTGAGACGGATCGCACGCACCGCTCCGACGCCTGCGGACCTGCCGCCGGCACGCGAGCTGCTCGCCGAGCTCGCCGCCGCGCTCGGGATCGAGGGCACGAGCCACGGGTGGGCGGACGCGCCCGAGCTCGACGGCTCCGTCAGGGTGGGGCGGGCGTGAAGGTCGTCCTGCTGCACGGCTGGCCGCGCGACGAGCGGATGTGGGAGCGCCAGGTCGCGCTCCTCGGGGCGGAGGGATACGAGGTCGAGGCGCCGCGCCTGTACGGCCGGGGCCCCTCGATCGACGGCTGGGCCGCGCAGCTCCTCCGCGACGACGACCGCCCGTTCGTCGCGGTCGGCGCCTCGATGGGGGGCTACTGCGCGCTCGCGCTCGCGCGCAGGGCGCCCGAGCGGGTGGTGGGGATGGCGCTCGTGGGCTCGCGCGCCGACGCCGACTCGTGGGACCGCCGGCGCTACCGCGAGGACCAGATCGCCGAGCTCCGCTCGGACAACGCGCGCCCACAGGTGTACGGGGAGCCGACGAACGAGGACCTCGCCGTCGCCCAGGAGGCGATGCGCGACCGCCTCGACCTCACGGTCGTCGTCGCGTCGTTCGGCGGCCCTATCCTCGTCTGCATCGGCGACCGGGACGAGCACGTCTCGGTCGACGAGGCGCTGACCGTGTCGGAGAGCGCGCTCCAGGGATCGCTGGAGATCTTCCCGGGCGCGGGCCACTTCGTGTCCCTCGACCAGCCCGAGCGGTTCGACGCCGTCCTGCTCGAGTTCCTCCACCAGTGGAAGGCGTGACGCTCGAGGAGCTTCGCGGACGGCTGGACGACGGACGCCTCGCCATCCTCGACGTCCGCAGCCCGCAGGAGTTCGGCGGCGCGTCCGGCTACGGGTGCGACCCCCGCCAGGGGCACATCGCCGGCGCGCGCAACCTCCCGCTCGACGAGCTGCTCGCGTGCCGCTGCGCCGAGGACGTGCGGGTCCTCGTCGGGCTGCCCGAGGGCGCGGAGATCGTCGCCTACTGCCACTCCGGGAGCCGCTCGGCGTTCGCCTCCCAGGTGCTTCGCGACGCCGGCTACGCAGCGCGCAACTACGAGGGCTCGTGGCACGAGTGGTCGCGTGACCCCGACCTCCCGGTCGAGCAGTAGCGGCGGCGCGTGACAGCCGGCTCGCTCCCGGGGTTGCTTCTCGGCGTGAGCTTCCCGGACGACGTCTTCGCCGAGATCGCGGTGATCCTGCTCGTGTCCGCGCTCGCGGGGCTCGTCGCGATCCGGCTCCACCAGCCAGTCGTCGTCGCGTTCGTCGCCGTGGGCGTCGTCGTCGGCCCGAGCGTCCTCGGCGTCGTCCAGCCGGGAAGCGAGCTCGAGCTCTTCGCAGAGCTCGGGGTCGCGCTTCTTCTCTTCGTCGTCGGGCTGAAGCTCGACCTGCACGTCGTCCGCGAGCTCGGGCCGGTCGCGGTCGTCGTGGGCGGCGTCCAGGTCGCCCTGATCGCGGCCGCCGGCTCCCTTCTCGCGCTCGCCGTCGGGATGGAGGTCGAGGCCTCGCTCTACGTCGGCATCGGCCTCGCCCTCTCGAGCACGGTCATCGTCGTGAAGCTGCTCTCCGACCGGCGCGAGATCGACGACCTCCACGGCCGCCTCGCGGTGGGCATCCTCATCGTCCAGGACCTCGTGGTCGTCGTGGTGATGATCGCGGTGGCCACCGCGGGCGAGGAGGGCTCCGGGTCGCTCGGGGCGGCGCTCGCGAGCGTCGCGCTCTGGGGCGCGGCGCTCCTCGTGGTGCTCGCCGCGCTGATGCGCTGGGCGCTGAGCCCGCTGCTCCACGCCCTCGCGCGCAACCCGGACCTTCTCCTCCTCTTTGCGATCGCCTGGGCGGTCGGCGTCGCTGCGGCCGGGGAGGCGGTCGGCATCGGGCCCGAGGTCGGCGCCTTCCTCGCCGGGTTCTCGCTCGCCTCGACGCCGTACCGCGAGGCGATCGGGTCGCGGCTCGTCACCGTGCGCGACTTCCTGCTCCTGTTCTTCTTCATCGACCTCGGTTCGAGGCTCCAGCCGGGCGATGCGGTCGACCAGCTCGCCGTCGCGCTCCTGCTCTCCGCGTTCGTCCTGGTCGCGAAGCCGGTGGTCATCGTCGCGCTGCTCGGCGCGCTGCGGTACCGGAGCCGTGTCGCGCTCGAGACCGGGCTCTCGCTCGCCCAGATCAGCGAGTTCTCCCTCATCCTCGCGGCTCTCGGCCTGCGCTACGGCCACATCGACGAGGAGACGACGACGCTGATGACGGTGGTCGCGCTCGTGACGATCGCCGGCTCCTCCTACCTGCTGCTCAACTCGGAACCGATCTCGCGGCGGCTCGCTCCCGCCCTCGAGCTCTTCGAGCGCGGCCCGACGGCGTACGCACCTCTTGAGCGCGAGGCGCCGCCGGACGTGGTCGTCGTCGGCCTCGGACGCTTCGGCGAGGGTGTCGTCTCCGGCCTGCAGGACCGGGACCTTCGCGTGCTCGGGGTCGACTTCGACCCCGTCGCGCTCTCGCGCTGGGCGCAGGCGGGTCTCCACGTCCTGTACGGCGACGCCGAGGATCCCGAGCTCGCGCACGTGCTGCCGCTCCCCGAGTCGGGGTGGATCGTGAGCACCATCCGCCGCACCGATGCGAACCTCGCGCTGCTCGACGCGCTCGCGAAGCGCGGGTACACAGGGCGGGTCGCCGTGGCCGCGCACCGGCGCGCCCACGTCGAGCGGCTCCTCGCGGCCGGCGCCGACCGCGTGCTCCTGCCTTACGCCTCGGCTGCGAACGAGGTCGTCGAGCTCGTCGCCGGCTGATCGCGTCCGCGCGTAGCCTCGTCGAGGAAGGCCGAGCAGAGCACCCGCCCGAGCTCGTTCCAGCTCTCGATCCGACGGTCCGCCTCGGCAAGGAAGTCCGCCGCCGGCAGCGGGAGGTCGCCGGGGCCCTCGGCAGCCCACTCGTGGATCATCGCGCGTGTCACCTCGGCGTGGAACTGCAGCCCCCATGCCTGACCCAGCCGGAAGACCTGCGTGCAGACGTCGCTCCGCGCGAGCGCGGTTCCGTGCGGCGGGACCTCGAACGCGTAGTGGTGCCACTGGAACGCGTCGAACCGAGGCGGCAGCACGCCGAGGACCGGGTCGGCACGGCCCGCGGGCGTGAGCTCGACCGCGTGCCAGCCGATCTCGGGCGCAGACGCTCGCGCGACGGTCGCCCCAGTCGCGCGCGCGAGCATCTGCGCACCGAGGCAGACGCCCATGACCGGGACGCCCTCCGTGAGTACCTCCCGGAGGAAGGCCTCCTCCGTCGCGAGCCAGTCGTGCCGGTCGTGCTCGTCCGGGTGCATCGAGCCGCCGAACGCCAGCACCGCGTCGTAGGCAGCGGCTCGGCCGGGAGCGTCGCGCGCCGGGACGTCCCAGCGCTCGAGCCGGTGCCCGGCCGCCTCCACGACCTCCTCGAACACGCCTCCCGGGACGCTCGGGCCATGCGTGACCGAGAGAACGCGCACGCCGCGACTCTAGTAGCGACGGCGCGACGACTCTTCCGCTTGACACATCGCGGAGGAGGGTCGATGATCCGTGCCTCGAGCGGCGAGGCCGTCACTGCTCGAGGCGGGTTAGGACGGCTTGTGAGGGGGTAACGACCGACTCATGCCGATCGTCACGAAGTGCACCGCGCCCGGATGCGAGACGCTGACCATGGGCCCGCTCTGCCTGGAGCACGAGCTGGTGTTGCAGGAGCTCGACGCCGAGGTCACGGGCCACGCTCAGAAGAGCGTCGGCGCGAGCGGGGGCGGCTCGATGCCGCCCGTCGCCGAGATTCCGGCCGCGTCCAGGAGGCCACGGAAGATCGCAGCGCTCCGCGGCGCGTAGTCGTCCCGGTTGTTGTTGAACAGGGCGTAGACCTCGTCCGCGCGCTCCGCGAGCTCGCCGACCTTGGGTACCCAGTCGGTGAGCTCCTCCGCGGAGTACATCCAGTCGAAGCGGTCGGAGGACTTCTCGGAGCGGATGTTCCAGGTCTTCGCGTTGCGGCCGTGGAACCGAACGTACGCGGTCCGGTGCGTCGCTGCGGCGACGGGCGGGAGGACGTTCGAGGCACGTGTTGGCGGGGCGTCGACCGAGACGTAGGCAAGCCCGCTGCGCTCGAGGAACGCGAACGTGTCGGCGCGCTCGTCCTCCTCGAGCCAGGAGCGGTGGCGGAACTCCACGAGCGGGACGAGCGGGTCGAGGAGATCGCGGACGCACGAGAGCTCCTCCTTCGCCTCCGGCGACTTCACGAACCGCGGGTGGTACTGGAGCAGGATCCCGCGCAGCTTCCCGGAGAGCTCGAGCGGCTCGAGGGACGACCGGAACTCGGCGAACGCCTGCGCCTGATCGGCCGGCTCGTGGTGCGTCATGGTCGCGTGCGCCTTCACGTGGAAGACGAACTCCGGCGGCGTGCGCTGCGCCCAGCGGCCGGTCACCGCCGGGTCCGGGAGGTGGTAGAAGGGCGAGTCGACCTCGACCGTGTCGAAGCGCTCGGCGTAGTAGGCGAGTCGCGCCTTCGGCGTCGAGACACCGCGCGGGTACCACGCCTTGAGCAGCCCCTCGTCGGCGAAGCTGCACGTTCCCAGGCGGACGGTCGCGGGCACGCGTGGAGCGTAGGCTGATCCGCGCGGCGTCCGCGCTCCTGGCGACGGTGCTCGTCGCAGCCGGCTGCGCGTGTGGGGGCGCCGACGGCGGCTCGGTGCGGCCGCTGCGCGTCCTCTTCGTCGGGAACAGCCTGACGGCGACGAACGATCTCCCCGCGGCGGTCCGCGCGCTCGCCGCGGAGGCGGGGCGGCGGCCGGTCGAGACGCGGACGGTGGCTCCGGGCGGCGTCAGCCTCGAGGAGCACTGGCGCTCGACGGGCGCGCGTGAGGCGCTCGCGGAGGGGCCGTGGGACGCCATCGTGCTCCAGCAGGGGCCGTCCTCGCTCCCGGACAGCCGCGCGCACCTGCGGACGTGGTCGCGGCGGTGGGCGGACGAGGTGCGCGCGCACGGCGCGCGCCCCGCCCTTCTCGGCGTCTGGTCGGAGGCCGAGCGTCGGCAGGCGCTCCCCGCCTCGATCGCCTCGTACACCGCCGCCGCGGGCGCGGCGGACGCGATCCTCCTGCCGGCCGGGGCCGCCTGGCGCGCGGCCTGGCGTCGGGAGCCCGGGCTGGAGCTCACGGACCGGACGGCTTCCACCCGAGCGTGCTCGGGACCGCGCTCGCCGCGCTCGTCGTGTACGCGGGGCTCACCGGTGCCGATCCCGGTGTGCTGCCGCTCGACGCGGACGGGGACGCCGCGTCCGTTCTGCGCGCTGCGGCCCGCGAGGCGCTCGCGGGCGCCCGACGGTGACGTCGTTACCCGGTGACGGGGACCCGTAGGCCGGGGAGCCCGAGCACCGCGGTCCCGATCCGCACCCGCGCGCTCGACGGCAGCGTCGGCAGGTCGAGGTAGAGGAGGTTCGAGCTCGACTGCGCCGTCGACGACGACGCGAGCGTCAGCGTGAGGCGTGACCGCCTCGGGACGAACGTCGCCTGGCTGAAGAGGCGGATCGTGACCGTGCGGGAGCCGCCCCGGGTCGGGATCCCGCCGGCGCCGACGACGAGCTCCTTCCCCTGCGGCGTCCTCGCGGTCAGCACCGCGACGAGGCGCGACCAACCGCCGCTCGCGGCGACGGGCACGCGCACGGTCGGCGAGCCGAAGACCTCGATCGCCCTCCGCAGGCGCGTGGTCGTGCGGACGGCCTTCCCGCCGGGTGCGAACGTCGAGACGCCGGGAAGCGCGACCGTCGTCGTGCTCGTGCGTGGGGGCGATGTCGTCCACCGGGCCTCGCCCGCGAAGCGCTCGGAGGCGACCGCGACCGCCGCGGGCGGATGCGCCGGTGGCGCTCCGCGGAGGTACGTGTCGAACCACGAGCGCGCCTGCCCCATCAGGTAGCTCGTGTCCGCGGCCGGGAACGAGGACGGAGTGTGGCCGTGGAGGCCGACGTAGAGCGCCTTCGGCCCGCGCAGCCGCTCGAACGCCGTCGCTCCCTGTCCGATCCCGAAGAGGAAGTCCCTGCGGCCCTGCGCGATCAGCACCGGCGTCGTGACGGACCCGAGCTTCGCGAGGCTCGATCGCTCCGCCGCCCACGCGCGCGCGGGGGCGGCATTCCCGCTCAGGATCGCCGCCTGCAGGCCGAGGAGCGAAGGGTCGCGTCTGGACTCGGGGATCGACGCGGCGAGGCCGGCGACGAGCCCGGACTTGAGGAGCCCCTGCGGCGCGAGCGCCGTGTAGAGGTCGGTCCACGTCTGGACGGCGACGACCGCCGCCCAGGGCACGCCCGCGACGAGGGAGTTGAGCGCCGCGCCGCCGCCGTAGGAGACGCCCCAGGCGCCGATCCGCGTGTCGGAGACGTCCGGCCGTGCGGCGAGCCAGTCGCGCAGCGCGCGCACGTCGGCGACCTCGCGCGGCCCGTCGATCCCGACGAGCCCGCCCGACTGCCCGTGGCCCCTCGCGTCGAAGGTGAGCACGGCGTAGTCCTGGCCGACGAAGCCGTAGCCCTCCACGATCGCGTTCGTCTGACCGCGGTCGCCGGCGAGCCCGTGGAGGAAGACGACCGCGGGCCAGCCGCCGGCGGGCGTCGCCCCGACTGGCACGTACAGCGTCGCCGCGATCGAGGTGCCGTCGTCCATCGGGATCGACAGCTCCTGCCGCGCGAACGAAGCCGCGGGCGCGTCGGCGGCGACGAGGACGAGCGCGGCGACGACCGCCGTCAGGACGAGCTTGGGCACGCGTTCCAGCGTAGAGGTCCTGCCCCCCTTCCTACAATCCCGCGGATGGACCGTCGCGCGATCGGCGTCTTCGACTCCGGGATGGGCGGGCTCACCGTCCTCCACGAGTGCCTCGTCACGCTCCCGCACGAGGACTTCGTCTACCTCGGGGACGGCGCGCGGCTCCCGTACGGGCCGCGCCCGCTGGACGAGATCCGGCGCTTCGCCGCCGAGATCGCGGGCTACCTCGAGCGGCAGCGGAGTGAAGCTCGTCGTCGCTGCCTGCAACTCGGCGACGGCGGCGGCGCTCCCCGATCTCCAACGCCGGCTCTCGGTCCCGGTCGTCGGCGTCCTCGCCCCGGAGGCGCATGCCGCCGTCCTCGCCACGCGCAACCGCCGCATCGGGCTCCTCGCGACCGAGGCGACGGTCGCGAGCGGGCGCTACCCGGAGCTCGTGCGCGCGCTCGACGCCGGCGCCGAGGTCGTCTCGGTGGCCTGCCCGCGGCTCGTCCCTCTGATCGAGGGCGACGACCCCTTCGGGGAGGAGACCGGAGACGCAGTCCGCGAGTACGCGGCGCCGCTCAAGGAGGCGGGCGTCGACACGGTCATCCTCGGCTGCACGCACTACCCGCTGATCCGGCCGATCCTGCAACGGGTCTTCGGCCGCGGGGTGACGCTCGTCTTCTCGGCGGAGGAGACCGCGCGCGAGGTCGCCGAGATGCTGGCGCGCAAGGGCATCGAGAACGACGACGCCAGGGAAGGCGCCTACCGGTTCCTCACGACGGGCGACCCGGACGTCTTCCGCGAGACGGGCCGGAGGTTCCTGCAGCTCCCGCTCGAGGCCGCCGAGCACGTCGAGGTCTCCGCGCTCGAGGCCGCGGCCGCGTGATGTCTCACGTTCCGGGCGGGAGCCGGAGGGGTCCGAGGACGTGAGAGCGGACGGCCGGCGGCCGGACGAGCTCCGCCCGCTCGAGATCCGGACCGACTTCCTCGAGCAGCCGCACGGTTCGGTCCTCTACGGCCAGGGGAAGACGCTCGTGCTCTGCACGGCGACGGTGGAGGAGGGGGTGCCCCGCTGGCTGTACCGGAGCGGCCGCGGGTGGATGACGGCCGAGTACTCGATGCTCCCCGCTTCGACGGGCGAGCGCACGCCGCGCGCTGTCTCGCGCGGCAGGCCCGACGGCCGCACGGTCGAGATCCAGCGCCTCGTCGGCCGTGCGCTGCGGTCGGTGTGCGATTTCGAAGCGCTGGGCGAGCGCACGCTGTGGCTCGACTGCGACGTCCTCCAGGCCGACGGCGGGACGCGCTGCGCGTCGATCACGGGTGCCTGGATCGCCGCCAGCCGCGCGCTCGACCGTTTCGGGCTCTCGAAGGCCCTGCCGCGCTCGGTCGCAGCCGTCTCGGTCGGGATCGTCGGCGGCGAGGCGCTCCTCGACCTCGACTACGAGGACGACTCGTCCGCGGAGACCGACATGAACGTCGTCATGACCGGCGAGGCCGAGCTCGTCGAGGTGCAGGCGACCGCGGAGCGCGACCCGTTCTCGCGAGAGCTGCTCGACCGCCTCCTCGACCTCGCGGCCGGCGGCATCGCGGAGCTCACCGTGGCGCAGCACGAGGCGGCCGCCGCACCCCGCGCGTGAAGCTCGTCCTCGCGTCCCGGAACCCGAACAAGCTCCGGGAGCTGCGGCACGCGCTCCCGGGCTGGGAGATCGCCCTCCACGTCGCCCCGGACGAGCCCGTCGAGGACGGGAGCACGTTCCTCGCCAACGCGCGGATCAAGGCCCGGCACGGGCGGGCTCACGCCGATCGCGACACCTGGGTCGCCGGCGAGGACTCGGGGATCGAGGTCGCCGCTCTCGGTGGACGGCCCGGCGTCGAGTCCGCGCGCTGGGCCGACGACGGCGTGTCGCGGCTGCTCGACGAGCTCGAGGGCGTCGACGATCGCCGCGCGCGCTACGCCTGCACGATCGTCGCCGTGGCACCCGACGGGTCGGAGACGGTGGCGGAGGGCGCCCTCGAAGGTGTGATCGCGGACGCGCCGCGCGGCGCCGAGGGGTTCGGCTACGACCCGGTCTTCGTCCCGCTCGGGGAGTCGCGCACGGTCGCAGAGCTGGGGAACGACTGGAAGGCGGAGCACTCGCATCGAGCCCTGGCCGCGCGGGCGCTGGCGACAGCACTGACGAGACGCTCGTGATGCAGGAGCGCCTGCCGCCGCGAAGCGACGGCCCGTGGGGTCGTGCGCGATCGGAGTCCGCGCTTCAGCGGACTCCGATCTGCGCTGATAGGTTCGGCGCCGATGGACGCCGCCCAGGCGCTGGCCGAGCTCACCGAGCTCTCGTCGCAGGTCGAGCGCGCGGTCGTGCTGCGCGCCGACGGCTCGGTGCTCGCTGCGAGGCCGGAGGGCGATGCGGCCGCGACCACGCTCGCGCGCGCGGCGCTCGACGTCCTCGCGACCGCCTTCGAGCTCCGCTCGAGCCCGCAGGAGGTGACCCGGGTCGAGGTCGAGCTCGAGGAGGGCGCCCTCTTCGTGCTGCGGGAGGGCGGACGGACGATCGCGGCGGTGACCGGGCCGCAGCCGACGGCAGGCCTCGTCGCGTACGACCTCCGCACCTGCCTCGAGCGGATCGAGCCGGACAAGCCGAAGCGGCGGAGCAGGGCGAAGGCGGCGGACGCGTGAGGCGCCTGCTGCGGCTCGTGGTGCTGGCCGCGCTCGCCGTGTGGGCGTGGCGGTCCTTCTTCGGGGCGAGGAAGCCGCCCGAGCGTGCGACGGCCTCGTACGCGGACGGATCGTCGATCGTGCTCGCGCCCGACTCGGACGCCTTCGAGAAGCTCGCCGCGGGAGCGCGCCAGGCGATCCGCGCATGAGCACCACTCGCCCGCGGCTCGCGGTCGCGGGGGAAACCCTGTTTCCCCCGCGTGCCCCCTTCTCTCGGAGAACGTGGGGAACCTCCCGGTTCCCCACACCCCTCCACGCTCATGGTGCAACCAAGGTTGCCCCATGAGCGACGACGACCTCGGGCGCCTGCTCGTCGACCGCGCGCTGCTCGAGGGCGACTTCGTGCTGCGCTCGGGGAAGCGCTCGTCCTGGTATCTCGACAAGTACCGCTTCGAGACCGACCCGGGGCTGCTGCGCGCCCTCGGCGAGCGTCTCGCCGACGCCGTGGGGGAGTTCGAGCCCGAGGCGGTGCGGCTTGCCGGCCCCGCCCTCGGCGCCGTCGCGTTGGCCGCTTCGGCATCGCTGGCGTCCGATCTGCCCTTCATCATCGTGCGCGGTGAGACCAAGGAATACGGCACGGCGAATCGCATCGAGGGGCCGTTCGAGAGCGGCGAGCTCGTGTGCCTGGTGGAGGACGTCGTCACCACCGGCGGCGCCCTCGTCGAGGCCGTCGCCGCCCTGCGCGAGGCGGGGCTGGCCGTCCGTCACGCGGTCTGCGTCGTCGACCGGGAGGACGGCGGATCCGACGCGCTCGCACGCGTCGGCGTGCGCCTCCGCGCGCTCTTCCGGGCCGACGAGCTCGTGGGAATGCGAAAAACCGCCGCAAAGCGCGGTGGTTGAGCCAAATACGAAGGGCTGTTAGGGTCCTTCGGTTTCCTGGAACCGAATCCACGTCAGGAGGAGGACACGTGACCAAGCAGGATTTCGTGGACGCCGTCGCCGACAGGGCCGGTCTGTCCAAGCGGGATGCGGGCACGGCCGTCGACGCGGTGCTCGACACGATCACCGCGGCGCTCAAGAACGGCGACTCGGTGACCTTCACGGGCTTCGGCAAGTTCTCGACCTCGGCCCGCGCCGCGCGCATGGGCGTGAACCCGCGCACGGGTGAGCGGGTACAGATCGCAGCGACGACGGTCCCGAAGTTCTCGGCCGGAAGCTCGCTCAAGTCCGCGGTCAAGGGCTAGCCGCCCGACAGCATTCGACGGAGAGGGCCGCTGCGGCGGCCCTCTCCGTCTTCCTGCGCCCGCGAAGCTTGAGATACGAACATATGTTCGCTAGCCTCGGGACGCATGCAGCTCTCCTTCGACGCCGCCGATCGGCTCGTCGAGCTCGTCCAGGCCCGGCGCGGGCCCGTGGCCTCCGAGGAGGCGGCGAGGGCCCTCTTCGCGCTCGAGCGTGCGCCCGAGGCGCTCGCGCGCTCGCTCCTCGACGAGGTCGTCGCCGGGGATTCGCGCCTCGCCTGGCTCGGCGCCCGCGTCGGGCTCGCCGGCGATCCCACTGCCGTGATCGCGATCGAGGAGGCGGAGCTCGTCGTCTTCGACCTCGAGACGACTGGCCTCGCCGCGGGGCGCGACCGGATGTGCGAGATCGGCGCCGTGCGCGTGTCCGCGCTCGAGATCGACGAGACCTTCGAGACGCTCGTCAACCCGGGCAGGACGCTCCCGCGCCAGATCGCCTCGCTCACCGGCCTCCGGGATCCCGACCTGCGCCGCGCGCCGCCGGCGCGCCTGGCCGTCACGCGCTTCCTACGCTTCGCGGGCGAGGCGCCCCTCGTCGCGCACAACGCGCGCTTCGACGTCGGCTTCCTCGACCGCGAGGTCGAGCGTCTCACCGGGCGGCGGGTGGCGGCGCCCGTCGTCGACACCGTGTGGCTCGCGCGTCGGCTCCTGCGCGAGCGGAGCGAGCGCTACTCGCTCGCTCAGCTCGCGCACTTCTTCGGCACCTCCTCGCGACCGTGCCACCGCGCGCTCGCCGACGCCCTCGCGACCGCGGAGATCCTCGTCGCGCTCCTCGGCCTCGCCCAGGAGCGGGGCGCGCGAACGATCGCGGACGTGGTCGAGCTGGCGGCGCCGCGCGCGCGCAAGCTCGGCACCAAGCGCGCGCTGGCGGCGGGTGCGCCGCGCTCGCCGGGCGTCTACCTCTTCCGCGACCGGAACGAGACCGTGCTGTACGTCGGCAAGGCGCGGGACCTGCGCGCGCGGCTTCGCTCGTACTTCTCCGGCGCCCGGAAGCGGCCCGCGGTCGAGGCCGCGCTCGGCGCGCTCGAGCGGATCGAGTGGCGGCCCCTCGGCTCCGAGCTCGAGGCGGCGCTCGAGGAGCTCCGGCTCATCCGCGAGCTGCGGCCGCCGGCGAACGCGCGCGGGAAGCCGGGGCGGGCGGCCTACCTCACGCTGCGCGGGGACCGGTGGGCCGTCGTCTCCGAGCCCGGGCCGTTCGGGCCGTTCGGGAGCAAGGCGCGGGCGCGCCTCGCGGCGCGCGCGCTCGACGGGTTCGAGGGCGACGACCTCGCGGACGCGCTTCCACCGCTCCGGGCCCGGCTGCGCCGCCTCGCGGCCGACCTACGCTTCGAGGACGCGGCGCGGGTGCGCGACCGCCTGACGGCGCTCGAGGAGGTCGTCGAGCGCGTGGGCGAGCTCGAGCGGCTCCGGGCTGCGCGCCTCTGCCTCCTCGCCCCGGCGCGCCAGCCGGGGATGCGGCGCGCGTTCTTCGTCGCCGCTGGGCGTGTCGTAGCTGCGAGGACGCTCACTCCCGGCGACGCGGGGCGGCTCGAGGTGGAGGCCGGGCTCGCCGACGCCGCATTCGCCGAGCCGTCGTTCGACCCCGAGGACGCGGAAGAGCTCATCGTCGTCTCCGGATTCGTCCGCCGGCCGGGCCCCGAGCTCAGGATCGTCTCCCTGGACGCCGCGCAGATCCTCGCAGCGTGACGACAGGGGCGCTTGTCGCCGGGTGCCGCGGGCTCGGCGCCTACCCTTCGTCGGGCATGGAGGAGCATCTGCACTTCGGCGACAGGCTCGTGGAGGCGGTCGAGCGAAAGCGCACGCAGCTCGTCGTCGGTCTCGATCCCCGGCTGGACGTGCTGCCGATGGAGCTGCGCGGCGAGGCCGTCCTCGGGCGCGCCGCCGCTGCCTCCGCGGTCGCCCGGTTCTGCAAGGGGATCTCCGAGGCGGTCGCGCCGTACGTCGTCGCCGTGAAGCCGCAGTCCGCGTTCTTCGAGGCCCTCGGGGCGGACGGCGTTCGCGCGCTCGAGGAGGTCTGCGACCACGCGCGCTCGATCGGGCTCCTCGTCCTGCTCGACGCGAAGCGCGGGGACATCGGCTCGACTGCGCGGGCGTATGCGGTCGCCTACCTCGAGCCCCGGGACGGACTGCCGCCGCTCGCGGACGCGATGACGGCGAGCCCGTACCTCGGTGACGACTCGGTCGACCCGCTGCTCGCCGCGAGTCGCAGGCACGGCGCCGGCGTCTTCTTCCTCGTGAGGACGTCGAACGCGGGCGCGGCGGACGTCCAGGACCTCACGCTTTCCGACGGGCGGATGCTCTGGCAGTACCTTGCGGAGCTCGTTGGCGAGTGGGGCAAGCCGCTCGTCGGCGAGCGCGGCCTTTCGAGCATCGGCGCGGTCGTCGGTGCGACGTACCCGCGCGGCGTGTCCGAGGCGCGGCGGCTGATGCCGCAGACACCGCTGCTGCTGCCCGGCGTCGGCGCGCAGGGGGCGACCCCCGCCGACGTGGCCCGCGCGTTCACGGGCGGCCCCGCGAGCGCGCTCGTCACCGCGTCGCGCTCGGTCATCTACGCGTTCCGCGAGACCGACGACGACTGGCGCGCCGCGGCCGCGGCGGAGGCCGAGCGGCTCGCGGCCCAGGTGTGGGCAGTCTCGGGCTGGTAGCCGAGCACGTGAACCGTCACCCGCGGCGACCGTCGTCCGGAGATGCGGGCGGTAGCATGTCGCGCCGGTGCTGCGCAGGGCTCTGCTCGCCGTCGTCGCCGTCGCCGCGCTGCTGGCGGCGCCCGTCCGGGCCGCGGGCGACGACCTCACTCCGACCGCGGGTCAGCCGCGCGTCGCCGCTGCCGCCTACTACCTCGTCGGCGTGGACGGCGTCGTGCTCGCACGGCACCAGGCGCGTCAGCCTCGGGCGATCGCGAGCATCACGAAGCTGATGACCGCGATCGTCACGCTCGAGCGAGCCGAGCTGGCGGACGTCGTGACGATCCCGTCGCGGGCTGCCGAGCTCGGCGGATCGACGGCGTTCCTGCGGCCGGGTGAGCGGCTGACCGTCGCGGACCTGCTGCGGGCGATGCTCGTCTGGAGTGCGAACGACGCCGCCGAGGCGCTCGCCCTCCACGTCGGGCGGGGTTCCGAGCCCCGATTCGTGGCCGCGATGAACGCGAAGGCACGCGCGCTCGGGCTTGCCGACACGCACTTCGCGAACCCGCACGGCCTGGACGTCGCAGGCCACGTCTCGAGCGCGCGCGACACGACGCTCCTCGTCCGCTACGCCCTCGGAGTGCCCTTCGTCCACGAGGCGCTCGGGCGAACGTCGGTGTCGCTCCCGGGCGGGCGCGAGCTTCCCTCCACGGACGAGCTGCTCGCGAGCTGGCCGCCGCTCGTCGGCGGGAAGACCGGGCACACGGACGACGCAGGCTGGTCGCAGGCCGCGGGCGCGGCCGCCCGGGGCGCGACCGTCTACGGGACCGTGCTCGGGACGAGCGGCCCAGCGGCACGGGACGAGGCCCTGCGAACGCTCCTCCAGTACGGGCTCGACCGGTACCGGCGCGTCGCGGTCGTCGACTCGGGCCGCGTCTACGCGGAGGCCGAGACGGGCTACGGGCGCCCCAGGGTCGAGCTCGTCGCACCCCGGACGATCGCCGGTACGGTGCTCGAGGGCACGTCCCTCGTCGAGCGCGTCGTCGTGCCGGATGAAGTCGGGGTTCCGGTGCGGAAGGGCGCGTTCCCTCGGCCGCGTCGAAGTGTACGCGGGCGACCGGCTGCTCGCGTCGTCGAACCTCGTGGCCGCGTCCGACGTTTCGGAGCCAGGCCTTTTCGGCAAGGCCTGGTGGTATGTGCGCACGACCGCCGGCAACCTCTGGGAGCTCGTCACGTGATCGTCACGGTGACCGCCAACGCCGCGCTCGACCGCACGCTCACCGTGCCGGTCTTCCAGATCGGCTTCCGTCACCGCTCGAGCGACGTGCTGACGCTCGCGGGTGGCAAGGGGATCAACGTCGCGCGCGCGCTGAAGCGCCTCGACGTCCCCGTCGTCGCGACCGGCCTCAGCGGTGGCCGGACGGGCACGCGGATCGTCGAGGAGCTCACTGCCGAGGCGATCCTCAACGACTTCGTACGCATCTCCGCGGAGTCGCGGACGTCGACCGCCGTCGTCGACCCGACCTCGGGCACGTACACCGAGATCAACGAGTGGGGGCCCGAGGTCTCCCCGGCCGAGCTCGACATGCTGGTCGAGAAGCTCCACTACCTCGCGCGCGGCGCCGACTTCGTCGTCCTCGCGGGCTCACTGCCGCGCAAGGTGACGACCTCGTTCTACGCGGACACGGTCCGCGAGCTCGCGCGGCGGGACGTGCGGGTCGTCCTCGACAGCGAGGGCGAGCCGCTGCGCGTCGGCGTCGAGGCCGGGCCCTTCCTCGTGTCCCCGAACCAGCGCGAGGCGGAGCAGCTCGTCGGCCAGGAGCTCGAGGACGACGACGACTTCCTGATGGCGCTCGATGCGATTGCCGAGATGGGGCCGCGCAACGTCCTCATCACCCTCGAGAACGGCTGCTTCGCGCTGCTCCGCTTCGGGAAGAAGACCCGGAGGCTGCGCGCCTTCGCGCCGCACGTCGAGCCCATCTCGCGCGTGGGAGCGGGCGACGTCCTCCTCGCGCAGTTCCTCGCCGCGGTCGTCGACGAGCGCTCGCCCGAGGAGACGCTGCGGCTCGCGGTCGCCGCCGGAGCTTCCTCGGTGCGGGACGTCGGTGCGGGGCGCTTCGACCCCCAGGTGGTGGGGACGATCGCGGCGAACGTCGAGGTCGCGGAGCTGCAGCCTGCCCGCACCTAGACGGCCCTACACTCCGCGGATGGCCGCCTGCCCCAGGTGCGGGCACGAGAACGCCGACGATGCGCGTTTCTGCAGCTCCTGCGGCGCCTCGCTGACCGTGTCGGCGCCGGCGCAGGAGCAACGCAAGGTCGTGACCGTGCTGTTCTGCGACCTCGTCGGCTCGACCGCGCTCGGCGAGTCGACTGACCCCGAGGCGCTGCGCGCCCGCATGCGCGGCTACTTCGAGGATCTCCGGTCCATCCTCGAGCGCCACGGGGGAACCGTCGAGAAGTTCGTCGGCGACGCGGTGATGGCCGTCTTCGGGATCCCGACCTCCCACGAGGACGACGCCCTGCGTGCCGTTCGCGCAGCCGACGAGATGCGGGCGGCGATCGCCGGGCACGGCTTCGAGGCACGGATCGGAATCGACACCGGCGAGGTCGTCGTCGGCGGAGAAGGGGAGACCCTCGTCACCGGCGACGCCGTCAACGTCGCGGCCCGCCTGGAGCAGGTCGCGGCGTCGGGCGAGATCCTGATCGGCGCCGAGACGCGCCTGCTCGTCCGCGACGCCGTCCGGCTCGACCCGCTCGTGCCGCTCGAGCTGAAGGGCAAGTCGGCCCCGGTCGAGGCCCACCGAGTCCTCCAGGTGATCCACGACGCAGCCCCGCTCGCCCGCCATCTCGAGACCCCGCTCGTCGGGCGCGCGCGAGAGAGGCAGCGCCTCTGGCGCGACTACGAGGACGCCGTCGCCGATCGAACGTGCCGGCTCTTCACGCTGCTCGGGCCGGCCGGGATCGGCAAGTCGCGCCTGGTCGCCGACTTCCTGGAGCGCGTCGGCGACTCGGCGGACGTCTTGCGTGGCCGCTGCCTGCCGTACGGGGAGGGCATCACGTACTGGCCGCTCGTCGAGATCCTGACCGCCCTCGGTGTCGCACCCGAGACGATCGTGGCGTCGACGCCCGAGGAAACGAGGGTCGCTTTTCGCAGGTTGCTCGAGGCCCGCGCGGCGGAGCGCCCTCAGGTGGTCGTGATCGACGACCTGCAGTGGGCGGAGCCCGTCTTCGTCGACCTCGTCGAGCATGTCGCCGATCTCTCGCGAAGCGCGCGGATCTTCCTTCTCTGCGTCGCGCGAACCGAGCTGCTCGACGCGAGACCCGACTGGGGCGGAGGCAAGCTCAACGCGACGTCGCTCCTGCTCGAGCCGCTCGACGACGCCGAGTGCGAGGCGCTCATCGACCTTCTGCTCGGCGACACGGACCTCGACGAGGCCCTGCGCAGGCGCATCTCGGCCGCATCCGAGGGCAACGCCCTCTACGTGGAGGAGATGGTCGCGATGGTCCGCGAGCGCTCGAGCGAGGGCGAGCTGCTCGTGCCACCGACGATCCACGCGCTCCTGCAGGCGCGGCTCGACCTCCTGGCGGACGGGGAGCGTCTCGTCGTCGGCCACGCCGCGATCGAGGGCGAGGTGTTCCACCGAGGCACGGTCGCCCAGCTCGTCCCGCCGGACGCGCACGACTCGCTCGACGACCACCTCGCAGCCCTCGTCCGCAAAGAGCTGATCCGGCCTACGTCGACGCTGTTCCCCGGCGACGACGCGTACCGGTTCCGCCATCTGCTGATCCGGGACGCCGCCTACGGCGCGCTGCCGAAGGAGCAGCGTGCGCGTCTCCACGAGCGGCTGGCGGGCTGGCTCGAGGGCTCCGCGGGAGCGACCTTCGAGCTCGACGAGATCGTCGGCTACCACCTCGAGCAGGCGTTCGACCTGCGCGTGGACCTCGGTCGGGAAGGCGACGCAGAGCGTGAGCTCGCGGGGCGGGCCGGATCGAAGCTCGTCGCTGCGGGAAAGCGCGCGCTCGGTCGCGCGGACGTTCCCGGTGCCGTCGCCCTCCTGCAACGGGGTGTCGACCTGCTTCCCGACGACGAGCCGGCGAACATCGAGGCGAGGATCGTTCTCGCCGAAGCGCTCGTCCGCAGGGGTGAGCTCGAGCGAGCGGAGACGCCCTTGCGGGCCGCGATCGAGCGGGCACGCATGCTCGGCGACCGGGTCCTCGAGGCTCGAGCCCGGCTCGCGTCCAACAGCCTGCGAACCAGGACCGACCCGGACGCCCGCGTCGAGGACGAGCTCGCGGAGGCCCTCGAGATCGCCGCGTGGATGGAGGCTACCGGCGATCTGCCGAACCTCGCGCGCGTCCACATCGAGATCGGGACGTGCCGGTTCATGGCCGGTCACGCAGGTGAGGGGGCGGTCGACCTTCGCCGGGCGGTCGAGCTCGCGCGTCGGGCGGGCGACATGGCGCTCGAACGCGAGGCCTCGAACGCCTGGCTCCGGCTGATCGCCTGGGGGCCGACGCCGGCGTCCGAGGGTGTCGAGTTCTGCACGACGATGATCGAGAACGCGGCGACGAACGCGGCGCAGAGGGCGCATGCGTTGCAGGTCCGCGCTCTGTGCGAGGCGCTCCAGGGCAAGGTCGACGAGGCTCGCAACTCGAGCTCGCACGCATGGGCGTTGATCGAGGAGTTCGGCCTCAGGCTGCAAGTGGCGTCCTACTCGATGGACGTGGGATACGGGGAGCTGATCTCCGGCGACCTCGACCGGGCGGAGGACCTGCTCCGGCGAGGGCACGACCTCGTCGCCGAGGTCGGCGATACCGGCCAGCAGAGCACGATGGACGCTCTGCTCGCCCAGGTGCTGCTCCTCGGTGGCCGCTACGACGAGGCGAGCTCGCTGGCGTCGGGTGTCCGCGCGATCGCCGGCGCCGACGATCTGGACGCCCAGCCGCGCTGGCGCGCGGCTCTTGCACGAGTCCTGTCCGCGCGCGGCGAACATGCGCAGGCGCTCGCGCTCGTGCGCGAAGCCGTCGCGCTCGTGGAGCCGATCGACCTCGTCGTGAAGGCGGCGGTGTTCGACGCACTCGGCGAGGTGCTCGCTCGTGCCGGAGAGGTCGAGGAGGCGGCGGCTGCTTTCGAGCGCGCGGTCTCGCTACACGAGCAGAAGGAGAACGTCGTCTGGGCCGCACGCTCGCGCGGCGTGCTCGACGACCTTCGCTCCGCGCGGCGCTCATAGACTCCGGGCCGTGGCGGCGTGCCCGAGCTGCGGGGTCGAGAACCCGGCCGAGGCTCGCTTCTGCATGTCCTGCGCCTCCCCGCTCGCGCTCGAGGAGGCCCGCGAGCAGCGCAAGGTCGTGACGATCCTCTTCTGCGACCTCGTGGGCTCGACCGCGCTCGGCGAGTCGACCGACCCCGAGGCCCTGCGCGCCCGGCTGGCGCGCACGTTCGAGGCGCTCCGGGGCATCGTCGAGCGGCACGGCGGCACCGTCGAGAAGTTCGTCGGCGACGCCGTCATGGCGGTCTTCGGCATTCCGGCCTCGCACGAGGACGACGCGCTCCGAGCCGTGCGGGCGGCGACGGAGATGCGGGCGGTCATCTCCGAGCACGGGCTCGAGGCCCGTATCGGCGTCAACACGGGCGAGGTCGTCGTCGGAGGGGAGTCCGAGACCCTCGTCACCGGCGACGCGGTCAACGTCGCTGCCCGCCTCGAACAGGCCGCGGCTTCGGGCGAGATCCTGATCGGCGCCGAGACGCGGCTCCTCGTCCGCGACGCGGTCCGGGTCGAGCCCGTCGAGCCGCTCGCGCTCAAGGGGAAGTCCGAGCCAGTCGAGGCCTACCGGCTCGTGGAGGTGCTCGCGCAGGCAGCGGGCGTCGCACGCCACCTCGAGACCCCGCTCGTCGGCCGGGAGCGCGAACGGCAGCGGCTCTGGCGCGACTACGAGGACGCGGTCGCGGACCGCACCTGCCGTCTCTTCACGCTGCTCGGGCCGGCCGGGATCGGCAAGTCCCGCCTCGTCGCCGACTTCCTCCAGCGCGTCGGCGACTCGGCCGACGTCCTCAGGGGCCGCTGCCTCTCCTACGGGGAGGGGATCACATACTGGCCGCTCGTCGAGATGCTGATCGCCATGGGCGTGGCGCCCGAATCCGTGATCGGCACCTCGCCGCCGGAGACCCAGCTCGCGTTCCGCAGGCTGCTCGAGGCCCGCGCGGCGGAGCGTCCCCAGGTGGTCGTGATCGACGACCTGCAGTGGGCGGAGCCCGTGTTCGTCGATCTCGTCGAGCACGTCGCCGACTACTCGCGCGACGCGCCGATCTTCCTCCTCTGCATCGCGCGGACCGAGCTTCTCGATCTCCGCCCCGACTGGGGCGGAGGGAAGGTCAACGCCACGTCGCTCCTGCTCGAGCCGCTCGGGTCCGGCGAGTGCGAGGAGCTGATGGAGCACCTCGTCACCGACGCGCCGCTCGACGCCGAGCTGCGAGAGCGGATCACCGCCGCCTCGGCCGGGAACCCGCTCTACGTCGAGGAGATGCTGGCGATGGTGCGCGAGCACGGTGCCGACCACGTGGCCGTGCCCCCGACGATCCAGGCGCTCCTGCAGGCGCGCATCGACTCGCTCGACGGCGAGGTGAGGGTCGTGATGGAGCGCGGCGCCGTCGAGGGGGAGGTGTTCCATCGCGGGGCGGTCGCGGAGCTGTCGCCCGAGCCCGTGCGACCGGGGGTCGACTCGCATCTCGCGACGCTCGTCCGCAAGGAGCTGATCCGCTCGACGGCGCCCACGTTCGCCGAGGACGAAGGCTTCCGCTTTCGCCATCTCCTCATTCGAGACGCTGCGTACGAATCGCTTCCGAAGGCGACGCGTGCCGAGCTGCACGAGCGCTTCGCCGAATGGCTCGCGGGGCACGTCCTCGTGGAGGGCGACGAGATCGTCGGCTACCACCTCGAGCAGTCCCACCGGTACCGGGCCGAGCTCGACAGCTCCGACCCCGGGCTCCAAATGCTGGCGCGGCGAGCCTCGGGCCATCTCGGCGCAGCAGGACGGGGCGCTCTGGACCGTGGCGACTTCAACGCGGGACGCTCGCTCTTGCGGCGTGCAATGGCCCTGCTGCCCGAGCACGACGAGGCGCGGCTGGCGCTGGCGCCCGAGCTCGCGTCCGCAGTCATGTGGGGTGGCGGGAGCGACGAGGGCTGGGAGCTTCTCGACCAGGCGCTCACCGCCCCCGACCGACTCACGAGAGCACACGCCTTGGCGATGCGGGCGGCGTGGGGCGCCGGTGGTGTGGTCGCGATCGATGCGCGGGCTGCCTGGCGAGAAGAGGCACGCCTGATCTTCGAGGAGGCGGGAGACGACAACGGGCTTGCGCTCTACTGGTGGAGCGTCGCGTGGGATGCCTGGAACCAATGCCACGCCGAGGACACGGCGGAGGCGTGCAGGCGTGCGCTCGGGCATCTCCAACGTGCCGGAGCGAGCCACGGTCGAGTTGCGGTGTCGGTTCGCGAAAGGCTCCTCGCGACGTACGTGTTCGGCCCCACGCCCGTCGACGAAGGGATCGCAGCGATTCACGCGCTCCGGGCGGGCGAGAGCGGACAGCTAGCGCAGGCATGGGAGCGCGGCGTCCTCGGTCGTCTCTACGCAATGAAGGGCGACTTCGGGCTGGCACGCGAGCTCGTCGGTGGTGCACGGCAGGAGTACCACGATGCCGGAGTGCTCGTGATTGCCGGCGGGATGTCCATGAGTGAGGCCTGGGTCGAGCTACGGGCGGGGGACCTCGGGAATGTCGCAGCCGCCGAGGGCGAGTTGAGAGACGGCCTCGCGCTGCTCCAGCGGATCGGGGACCGAGCCTTCCGTCCGACGGTCGCCGTCACCCTCGCCGATCTCCTGTACGGGCGAGGACGCTACGCCGAGGCTCGCACGTTGTGCGCAGAGGCGCGTGCGACCACCGAAGAAGACGATGTCGTCAACTTCGTCTTCTGCGACGCGATCGAGGGCGGCCTGTTCGCGCGCGAGGGCCGGCTGGACGAGGCGGAAGCTCGTGCCCGCCACGCAGTGGAGCTCACGGGAGGCATCGACTTCCAGGTAATGCGCGCGATTGCGCGCCAGTACCTTGCCGAGGTGCTCCAGCTCGCCGGTCGCACGCCCGAGGCGCAGGCGCTCGCCGCCGAGGCGCTCGCGATCAGAGACGCGAAGGGTGACGTGACGGGTGCCGAGCGAGCGCGCGAGCTGTTCGCAGTGCTCGGGCTCGAGGTCGCGTGATCGCCGTCGAGAGTCGCTGGTAACGTCCTCGCATGGAGACCGAGCTTCGCCAAAACGAGATCGAGCGTCTCGTCTCCTTCGAGCGGAAGTTCGGCAAGGAGGGACTTACGTTCGACGACGTCCTCCTGCTCCCGGCCGAGTCGCACGTTCTGCCGAACGACGTCTCCACGGTCACGCGACTGACCCCGGCGATCCCGCTGAACATCCCGCTGATCTCCGCCGCGATGGACACGGTCACCGAGGCGCGGCTCGCGATCGCTCTCGCCCGCGCGGGCGGGATCGGGATCGTGCACCGGAACCTCTCGATCGCCGACCAGGTCGCCGAGGTGGACAAGGTCAAGCGCTCCGAGTCGGGGATGATCGTGGAGCCCGTGACCCTGCGGGCGACCGACCTCGTCGCGGATGCGCTCGAGCTGATGGAGCGGTACCGGATCTCCGGCGTCCCCATTGTCGACGACGCAGGGGTGCTCGTCGGGATCCTGACGAACCGCGATCTCCGCTTCGAGACCGACATCTCGCAGCCGGTCTCGGCGCTGATGACGAGCCGCGACCTCGTCACCGCGCCCGTGGGGACGACGCTCGAGGAGGCCGAGGCGATCCTCCACCGGAACAAGGTCGAGAAGCTGCCGGTCGTCGACGCGGACGGGAGGCTCAAGGGGCTCATCACCGTCAAGGACATCTCGAAGCGGATCAAGTACCCGGATGCGACGAAGGACGAGCAGGGCCGCCTGCGCGTCGGCGCGGCGGTCGGCGTCGGGCCCGACGCGCTCGAGCGGGCCGCGGCGCTCGTCGGGGCCGAGGTGGACGTGCTCGTCGTCGACACCGCGCACGGGCACTCGCACGGCGTACTCGATGTGGTGCGGGGCATCAAGTCCGCGCACGACGTCGAGCTCGTCGCCGGCAACGTCGCCACCGGCGACGGCGCGCTCGCGCTCGTCGACGCCGGCGCCGACGCGGTGAAGCTGGGGGTCGGACCCGGCAGCATCTGCACCACCCGCGTCGTCGCGGGCGTCGGCGTCCCGCAGGTGACCGCCGTCTACGACGCGGCGCAGGCCCTCGCCGACCACGACGTCCCCGTGATCGCCGACGGCGGCGTGCGCAACTCCGGTGACATCGCAAAGGCGATCGCCGCCGGCGCGGACACGGTCATGCTCGGGTCGATGCTCGCCGGCACCGACGAGGCGCCCGGCGAGGTCATCGTCGCGCAGGGCGAGCGCTTCAAGGAGTACCGCGGGATGGGCTCGCTCGGTGCGATGAAGGCGCGCTCCTTCTCGAAGGACCGCTACTTCCAGGGCGACGTCGAGGACGTGGACAAGCTCGTGCCCGAGGGTATCGAGGGGCGCGTGCCCTACAAAGGGCCGCTCGCACCGATCGTCCACCAGGTCGTCGGCGGCCTCCGGCAGGCGATGGGCTACTGCGGCGCGGGCACGATCGAGGAGATGAAGGCGAGGACGCGCTTCACCCGGATCACGCCGGCCGGGCTCCAGGAGAGCCACCCGCACGGCGTCACCATCACGAAGGACGCGCCGAACTACCGCAGGGGCTGACCTTGGCGAACGTCGTTCCGCTCCCGACGCCAGAGACCGTTTCCGAGGAGCGCCCCGTGCTGGTGGTCGACCTCGGCGGCCAGTACAGCCAGCTGATCGCACGGAGGGTGCGCGAGGCGCGCGTCTACTCCGAGCTCGTCGGCCACCGGCTCTCCGCCGAGGAGGTCGCGCGGCGCAATCCGGCGGCGATCGTGCTGTCCGGCGGCCCCGCCTCCGTGTACTCGGAAGGGGCCCCGGACGTCGACCCCGGCATCTTCCGGCTCGGGATCCCGACGCTCGGCATCTGCTACGGGATGCAGCTGATGGCGCGCGACCTCGGAGGAGCCGTCGAGCGGACGGATGCGTCCGAGTTCGGCAAGGCCGAGCTCGCGGCGCTCGAATCCGAGCTCTTCCACGACCTGCCACCTGACCAGGTGGTGTGGATGAGCCACCGCGACTCCGTGACCGCGCCGCCGACGGGCGCGACCGTGACGGCGTCTTCGCCTTCCACGCCGATCGCCGCGTTCGAGGACCGGGAGCGCGGGCTGTACGGCGTCCAGTTCCACCCCGAGGTCGTGCACACGCCCCACGGCCAGGACATCCTCAAGAACTTCCTGTACGAGGTCGCCGGCGCGCCGCCCATCTGGACGCCCGCCGCCGTCATCGAGGAGCAGGTCGAGCGGGTCGGAGCGGCCGTCGGTTCCGAGCGCGTGTTGTGCGCGCTCTCGGGCGGCGTCGACTCGGCCGTCGCAGCGCTGCTCGTGCACAAGGCGGTCGGCGACCAGCTCACCTGCGTCTTCGTCGACCACGGGCTGCTGCGGGAGAACGAGGCCGAGCAGGTGGTCGAGACCTTCTCCGGCCACTTCCGCGTGCCGCTCGTGCACGTGCAGGCGCAGGAGCGCTTCCTCTCGCGCCTCGCCGGCGTCTCCGATCCCGAGGAGAAGCGCAAGATCGTGGGCGAGGAGTTCATCCGCGTGTTCGAGGAGGAGGCGAGGAAGCTCGGAAACGTCCGCTTCCTCGTCCAGGGGACGCTGTACTCGGACGTGATCGAGTCCGGCGGCGCCGAGGACGGGGTCGCAGCGAAGATCAAGTCGCACCACAACGTGGGCGGGCTCCCCGAGGACATGCGCATGGAGCTGGTCGAGCCGCTGCGGCTGCTCTTCAAGGACGAGGTCCGCCGCGTCGGCGAGGAGCTCGGGCTCCCCGAGCGCATGGTGTGGCGGCAGCCGTTCCCCGGACCAGGCCTCGCGATCCGCATCGTCGGCGAGGTGACCGAGGAGCGGCTCGCGATCCTGCGGCGCGCGGATGCCATCCTGCTCGAGGAGATCCGCCGAGCCGACCTCTACCGCGGGCTCTGGCAGAGCTTCGCGGTGCTGCCCGCGATCCGCTCGGTCGGCGTGCAGGGGGACGAGCGGACGTACGCGTACCCGATCGTGATCCGCGCCGTCACCTCCGAGGACGCGATGACCGCGGACTGGGCGCGCCTCCCCTACGACGTGCTCGAAGCGGTCTCGAGCCGCGTCATCAACGAGATTCCGGGTGTCAACCGCGTCGTGTACGACGTCTCCTCGAAGCCTCCCGCGACCATCGAGTGGGAGTGAGGCGAGCCGCCCGGGGAGTCGCGGCGGGCGTCGCGCTCGCGCTGCTCGCGTCGGCGTCGTCCTCGAGCGCGGCACCCGACGCGCAGCCGCGGGCGACGACCGACCGCAGCGATGACGTCACGGGGCCGCAGGTCCACGCCCTGTACCTCCTCCCCTCCGACGGCACGGACCGCGGGCTCGACACGAACGGGACGATCGCCGCCTCGTTCGCGAACTGGCAGCGCTGGCTGCGCGGCCAGACCTTCAACAACGGGCTCCGGCTCGACACGTCGAGTGGCCAGCTCGACGTCACCTTCGTGCGGCTCTCCCGGACGGACGCGCAGCTCGCCGCCCGCGGCCTTCAGCTGCGGGACGCGCTCGAGGACGAGCTCCGCGCGAAGGGCATCGTCCGCTCGGGCAAGGTCTACGCCGCGTTCTACGACGGGTCCAGCACCGCCGCGTGCGGGGGCGGAGCCTGGCCGCCGAGGCTTCCGGGCGCGGTGGCGGCGCTCTACCTGCGGGCGACGTACGGGCCCGGATCGACCTGCTACGAGCCGGAGCGCTCGCGCGCCGGGCTGCAGATCATGGACTTCGCGATCCTGCACGAGCTCATGCACACGATGGGGTACGTCCCGTCGTGCGCGCCGAACCACACGCGCGACGGCCACGTCTCGGACAGCCCGAGGGATCTGATGTACGCCGGCGACGAGCCGTGGCGGCCGGCCGTGCTCGACGTCGGCTCGGACGACTACTTCCACGCGCATATCCTCGGCTGCGCGGAGTTCGCCGTCAGCCGCTACCTCGATCGCGGCTTCGGGCCGGCCAAGGCCAAGCTCTCGGTCGTCGTGACCGGCCCCGGTCGTGTCCTCAGCACGCCGCGCGGGCTCTCGTGCTCCGGTCGCTGCTCCGCGTTCTTCCACCGCGGGATGCGCGTCTCGCTCCGTGCGGTTCCGGCGCCGGGCGCGCGGTTCGTCGGCTGGGGAGGCGCCTGCCGCGGCACGACGAACTGCCACGTGACGCTCGACCGCGCCCGCTCGGTCGAAGCGAGGTTCCGGCGCTGATGGAGTTCAGGGAACTCCTCCCGAAGCGGCGCATGGTCCGCCACTACGCACCGACACCCGTGTCGCGCGAGCAGGTCGAGCGCATCGTCGGGACAGTCCGGCGAGCGCCGAGCGCGGGCTACAGCCAGGGGCAGCGACTCCTGGTGGTCACCGAGCCCGAGGGTCGCGACGCGATCGCCCGGATCATGGCCGAGGCGGGATGGACGACACGAGAGGAAGAGCCGTGGCTCGAGAGCGCTCCGGTACACGTGCTCGTCCTCACGCGCGTGGACGACTATCACGACCGGTACCGGGAGCCGGACAAGCTCGTTGACGGCGAGGAGATCGACTGGCCGGTCCCGTTCTGGTTCGTGGACGCGGGCGCGGCACTCATGCTCCTCTTGCTCGCGGCGATCGACGAGGGGCTTGCCGCCGGGGTCTCGGGCATCGAGGGGCCGGCCGCCGACAAGGTGCGGCATGCGCTCGGGATCCCGGACGACGTCGCGCTCGTCGCCCTCGTGACGATCGGCGCTCCCGCGCCGGACCCCGGCTGGAGCACCGTCACGAGTCGGCGCACACAGCCGCGGCGCGCACCGGACGAGGTCGTTCGCTGGGAGCACTGGTAGGGATCAGCGGATCGAGAAGCCCGCGAGGCCCTCGAGCGCCTCGTCCGTCACGTCCGTCTCATCGACGCGGGCGCCGTGCGGCCCCTCGCGGCTGAGCTCGAGCATTCGCTCGACGGCAGCGGGCTCGCCTTCGAAGACCGCCTCGACCGTGCCGTCGCGGTTGTTGCGGGCCCAGCCCGAGACGCCGAGCTGACCCGCCCGTCGTCGCAGGGTGTCGCGGAAGAAGACGCCCTGCACGAAGCCGTGGACGATGACGCGCCGCCTGATCACGGGATTCGTACGATGCCTGCCGGGTCGACCTCCACGTCGACCCGGTCTCCGGGCCGGGGGTGATCGAGGGAACCGACCGCGGCCTCGAGCTCGCGTCCGTCGTGGAGCCGAACGACGACGCGGACCATTGGCCCCTGCCGAACGGCCGACTCGACGACGCCGTCGCCGTCCTCGTCTTCGCCCACCCGGATGAGCGCGACGGCCTCGGGTCGGACGACCCGGCCGCCCTCGACGTTCGCGAGCCCGAGGAAGCGCGCGACGTCCTCGTCGGCGGGGCGCCCCCAGAGCTCGTCCGCGGTTCCCACCTGCACGACGCGCCCCGCGCGCATGACCGCCACGCGCTCTCCGAGCGCGAACGCCTCCGCCTGGTCGTGCGTCACGTACAGGGCCGTGACGCCGAGCTCCGCGAAGATCCGCCCGAGCTCCTCTAGCAGCCGGTCGCGCAGGCGCCGGTCGAGCGAGCCGAGCGGCTCGTCGAGGAGGAGCACACGCGGCTCGGGGGCGAGCGCGCGCGCGAGCGCGACCCGCTGCTGCTCGCCGCCCGAGAGCGTGGCGATGGCACGGTGCTCGTAGCCGGCGAGCCCGACGAGGTCGAGGAGCTCGCGGACCCGGCGGTCGATCGCGGTCGCGTCGTCCCCGCGCATGCGGAGGCCGAAAGCGACGTTCCCATGGACGTCACGGTGATGGAAGAGCGCATGGTCCTGGAACACCAGCCCGATCCCACGGCGATGCGGAGGAACGGGCGCGAGGTCCTCGCCGTCCAGGAGCACCCGCCCCGAGTCGGGTCGCTGGAGGCCCGCGACCACGCGCAGCAGCGTGCTCTTCCCCGACCCGCTCGGCCCGAGGACGGCGACGACCTCCCCGTCGCCGACGGCGAGCGAGACGCCGTCGAGCGCGGCCACCTGCCCGAACCGCACGCTCACGCCCTCGACGGCGAGCATCAGATCCATCCTCCGTCCCCGCGCCGGCGGATCCGCTCGACGAGGAAGACCGAGATGACCGTGACGCCCATGAGGATCACGGCGAGCGCGTACGCCTGCGCCGCGTTCAGCTCGCCGGGGCGGCCGAGGAAGCGGAAGATCGCGACCGGGAGCGTGGGGTTGTCCGGCCGCGCGAGGAACACCGTGGCGCCGAACTCGCCGAGCGAGATCGCGAACGCGAAGCCTGCCGCGACCGCGAGCGCACGACCGACGATCGGAAGGTCGACCTCCCGGCGCACGCGTCCGGGCGAGGCGCCGAGGAGCGCGGCGGCCTCCCGCTGGCGCTCGTCGATCGCGCGGAGGGTCGGCGCCACGGCCCGGACCACGAAGGGCAGCGCGACGAGCGCCTGCACGACGGGGACGATCCAGGGCGCGGAGCGGAAGTCGACCGGCCAGCGGTCGAACGCGATCACGAAGCCGAAGCCGAGCATGACGGCCGAGGCGCCGAGGGGGAGCATGAGCAGCCCGTCGAGCACGCGCGCACCTCTCCGCCCGGCGATCGCGAACGCGGCGAGTCCTCCCACGACGACGGCGATCGCCGTCGCGGCAGCGGCGTAGACGATCGAGTTCAGGATCGCCTCCCAGGGGGTCGCGAGGAGCGCCGACGTCGGGCGCGCCAGCTCCCGGTACGCGTCGAAGCCGTGGCCGTCTCCGACGGCGAGCGAGCGCTCGACCAGGACGGCGAGCGGAAGCCCGAGGAAGACGGCGAGCGTGCCGAGGCTCCCGACGACGACGGCCCACTCGCGCGGCGTGCTCGGCCTCCGCAGCGTCTCCCGCTCGCCGCGGAGGTGCCCGGCGACGGAGAGCCTCGTCTCGAGCCGCAGCGTGATCCACACGGTGAGCGCGACGCAGGCGAGCTGGACGAGCGAGAGGATCGCGGCCGCCCGCAGGTCGAAGAGCCGCACGGCCTGGTTGTAGATCTCCGCCTCGATCGTCGCGTACGAAGGCCCTCCCAGGATGAGGACGACGCCGAACGACGTGAACGAGAACAGGAAGACGACGGCGGCGGCGGCCGCAAGGGACGGTGCGAGCAGCGGCAGCGTCACCTCGCGCAGCCGGCGCCACGGCCCCGCCCCGAGCGTTGCGGCCGCCTCGGAGACGCGCGGGTCGAGCCCCGCCCAGAAGGTGCCGACGACGCGCACGACCACGGCGACGTTGAAGAACGCGTGGGCGACGAGGATCGCCGCCCAGCCCCGTTCGAGGCCGTCCGGCAGGAGCGCGAGGAACGCGAGCGCGACGACGACGGTGGGCAGGACGAACGGCACGACGACGAGCGCGCGGACGAGCGCGCGGCCGGGGAATGCGAACCGCCCGAGCACGTACGCGGCGGGGAACGCGACTGCGATCGTCAGCGCGGTCGAGGCGACCGCTTGCCAGGCCGTGAACCAGACGATCTCGCGGGTCACCGGGTCGGTGACGACGTCGAGCGGCGAGGCGAGGTCTCCCTCCGAGCGCAGGCCGCGCTCGAGGATGGCGGCGAGCGGGAACACGAAGAAGAGCGCGAGGAACGCGAGCGGCAGGCCGTAGCTGAGCGCCCTGAAGCCTCTGCCGCTCAGCGGAGCACGATCCGCATCCACGCGTCGATCCAGTCGTCGCGGTTGGCCTCGACCTCGCTCGGCGGGAGCTCGAGGGGATCCTCGGGCACGACCGCGAAGCGCTCGAACACGGGCGGGAGCGCCGCCTCGCGGTTGACCGGGAAGACGAACATCGAGAGCGGGATGTCCTCCTGGAAGCGCTTCGAGAGCATGAAGTCGATCAGCTCGTGGGCGCCGTCCTCGTTCTGCGCGCCGCGCAGGACCCCGGCGAGCTCGACCTGCCGGTAGCAGCTCGACTCCACGACCGCCGTCGGCGCGTCCGTCGGCCGCGGCGAACGGTAGAAGACCTCGGCCGGAGGGCTCGACGCGTACGACACGACGATCGGACGGTCGCCCTTGCTCCCGGCGGCGCCGGAGAACCTCGTGGTGTACGCCTCCTCCCAGCCGTCGACGACGAGCACGTCGTTGGCGCGCAGGCGGCGCCAGAAGCTCTGCCAGCCGTCCTCGTCGAAGTGCGCGATCGTCGCGAGGAGGAACGCGAGCCCCGGGGTCGAGGTGGCCGGGCTCTCGACGACGAGGAGCCCGTCGTACCGTGGCGACGCGAGGTCGTCGAGCGACTCGGGCGGTGCGATCCCGCGCTCGGCGAACCACGCCTTGTCGTAGTTCAGGCACACCTCGCCGTGGTCGATCGGCGCCACGCGATGCTCGTGGTCGAGGAGGTACCGGGCGTCGACGTCGGCGAGCCCGGGCGACTCGTACTCCTCGAAGAGATCGCCGTCGAGCGCGCGCGAGAGCAGGTTGTCGTCGACGCCGAAGAGCACGTCGCCCTGCGGGTTGCCCGCGGTGAGGAGCGCCTTCGTGAGCATCTCGCTCGCGTCCCCGGACTGGAGAATGCGGAGCGTGAGCCCGCTCTCCCGCTCGAAGGCCGCCTTCACGCCCTTCGAGACCACGAACGAGTCGTGCGTGACGAGCACGACCTCCTTCGGCGTGTCGTCGTCCCCGCCGCACCCGGCGGCCGCGCCGACCGTGAGCGCGAGGACTGCGAGGGCGAGGAGCCGGCGCCTCACGTGCGCTCCTCCTCGCGACCGGGGAACACGGCGAGAACCGTTCCCCGCTCGACCGAGACCCTCGCCTCCGAAGCGGTGAGCACGTTGGAGACGCCGCGGCTCGAGCCCGGCTCGAGCGTCTCGCCAGCGAGCTCGTAGGCGAGGCCGTCGGTCGTCACGCCGGTCGCCTCGCCGTGCAGCGCGAACAGGGAGAGGAGCTCGCCGGGCTCGCCCGGGAGCGTGCGGCGACCGCGCACGACGTGCACGCGCGCCGCGCCGACGTACCCATCGATCTCCACGTCTGCGTATCTCGCGTGACCGAGCAGGAGCAGTCCTGCGAGCAGGTGGTCGAGCCGGCCCCGATCGCCGGCCAGCACCAGGATCCGGGAGGCACCCGAGGACACGGCCAGGTCGAGCGCGAGCTCGAGGTCGGTCGCGTCCTTCTCCGCGGGATGGCGCATCACGCGGACGCCCGAGGCCTTGGCGGCGGCGACGGCCTCCACGGAGGCGGAGTCGAAGTCGCCGACCGCCACCGTCACGTCGAGCCCGAGCGCGCGAGCGTGCTCGAGCCCTCCGTCGGCCGCGATCACCTCCGCGTCGAGCGGCACCGCGAGCGCCGCCTCGGCGCGAGGAGGCTCGCCGCCCGCGACCACAACCACGATCTTCTTCGACACGCCTTCCTCCGCTGGCATTACCCAGATCAGGTTCTGCGGGTCGGCGGCGCGGTCAGCCGCCCTCTCAGCCCGGTCGCCCCGAGCTCCCCGTTACGCTCGTCCCATCGTAGCGCCTGCCGCATTCGTGGACGAGCTCGCGGCCGCGCGCATCGGTGAGACGTACAACCAGTACCGCGACTCGCCGGTGCTCCGAGAGCGCCTGCGCGCGTACCTGGCCTCGCGTCGGCGCGCGCCGGTGCTGCTCGTCGGTGAAGCAGCGGGATACCGGGGCGCACGCGTCTCGGGCATCCCCTTCACCTCGGAGCGCCAGCTCACGGGCCGCGGCCGTGCGGAGGCGAGCGCGACGATCGTCCATCGGGTGCTATCCGAGCTCGGTCTCGGGGAGCTCGTCCTCCTCTGGAACGTCGTGCCGACGCACCCCGGGACGGAGACGACGAACCGGCGGCCGACGCGGGCCGAGGTCGCAGCGGGGATGCACGCATCGCGCGCTCGCTCGCCCACGGGAGGCTGATCGTCGCCGTGGGGCGCCTGGCACACGGCGCGCTCGGCGGTCACCACGTCCGCCACCCGTCCCACGGCGGCGCGCGGGAGTTCCGAGCCGGGCTGGTTGAATTGCTCGATCGCGGGCATCTCGTACCCGGTTCGGCGTAACACGTTCCTGCTGAGCGCATGCCTCGTCGTCCTCTCGGGCGTTCTCCAGCTCGCCGTGGCCGTTGCGACGATCACCCTCGTCCTCGTCACCGGGATCGAGTCGATCCTCGGTCTCGGCCCCGCGATCTTCATCACGGCAGGGGCCCTCGCCGCTCTTCCTGCCGGAAGATTGATGGACCGGATCGGGCGGGTCCCGGTGATCGCAGGCGGCTTCGCCATCGGCGCCGCCGGATGCGCGCTGACGGCGGTCGGCTGTGCGATCGACAGCTCGGCGCCCGTCGTCCTCGGCTTCGTCGGGGTCGGCGCGATGAACGGCGCGGTTCTTCTCGCCCGCACGGCGGCGGCCGACATGTACCCACCCGAGCGGCGCGCCCGGGCGATCTCGTACGTGCTGTTCGGTGCGCTCTTCGGGGCCGCGCTCGGCCCGCTCGTCTTCCGGCCGCTCTTCGCCGGCAAGGACCTGGAGCTGGACACGCTCGTCGTGCCCTGGTTCGCGGCCGCCGCGATCGCCCTCGTCGGAGTGCTCCTCGCGCTCACGATCCGCCCGGACCCGCGGACGATCGCGCTCGAGCTCGAGCTCGCGGACCCGGACGCGAGGCCTGCGGTCCCGGCAGCTCCACTAGGCGAGATCCTGCGCCGGCCGGGAGTCCCGTCGGCCGTGATCGCCGCGCTCGCGAGCTTCGCGGTGATGGTCTCCGTGATGAACCTCAGCGGCTACATCGTCGTCGGCCACCACCACGAGCAGGCCGACGTCTTCACCGTCATCAGCCTCCACATCGTCGGCATGTACGCGCTCGTCCTCGTCATCGGGGAGCTCATCGACCGCATCGGGCGGCACACGTGCCTGGTCTCGGGTCTCGTGATCATGTCCGTGTCGACGCTGATGCTCGCCTGGGTCGAGTCCATCGGGTGGATGTCGGTCTCGCTCTTCCTGCTCGGGCTCGGCTGGAATCTCTCGTACGTCGCCGCCTCGGCCGAGCTCGTCACGCACGCGACGCCCGTCGAGCGCGGGCGGCTCGTCGGCTTCACCGACCTCACCGCCGGGCTCCTCGCGGCATCTCTCGCGCTGCTCGGCGGTGCGGTGTACTCGGAGTGGGGTGCGGTCGCGATCGCGGTCGGTGGCACGGTCGCCGTCGTCGTCCCTGCGCTCGCGCTGCTCGTCGGGCGACGACCCCCGGCTGCCGCGCTCGAGCCGAGCGGGTGAACGAGTGAGGGGCGCCTCGCGGCGCCCCTCGTCGGGTCGAGCGTATCGACGGCCTTACTTCTTGAAGGTGATGAGGGCGAGGTTCGTGCGGACGGTGCCTTCGCCGAGGTTGAGGTTCAGCTGCTTGCACGAGCCCGCATAGCTGGTGGGCGTCTTCCAGTTGAACTGGTAGTAGCCGCCCCCCAGGTTCTGTAGCCCCGAGGATCCCGAGGCGTACTCCTCGAGCTCGTCCGGACTCTCGGAGCCCTGCGAGCACGAGATCGACGAGACGGCGACGGTGACCGAGGTGAGGCTCGTCACCGGATTGCCGAGGTAGTCCGTGAGCCGCCACTTGAGCGGGATCGCCTGGCCGGCCTTGGACATGTTCATCACGTTCGGCCGGTCGATCGGCGCGAACAGGCCGGCGAAGTTGAAGCTGACGGTGTACGCGCAGTTCGCCGAGGCGCCGTTCCCCGCATTGTCCTGACCGGTGATGCTCACGGCCTTCGATCCAGCGGAGGACGTGTCGGCGCTGCCGTACTCGGTCGTGTTCACCGGCAATGAGGTCGCGTCGGCGACCGAGGCGGAGACCTCCGCGCCCGGCTGGTTGAGGATGAACGCCGGTGCGGGCGACTGACACGTGACGGCTGGGGCGACGGAGTCGATCTCGAACGGACCCGCGTCGATGCCGGGGTTCGAGTTCCCGGCCAGGTCGCTCACCGCGCCGGAAGCAAGGTTGACGGCCGCACCGTTCGTCGTCGTCGACTTCGTGAAGTCACGCGAAGCCGCGCCGTCCGGGTCGAGCCCGGAGGTGGCGTCGCTCGCCGTGAAGGCCGCCGTCTGCTCGCCGCGGCACCAGCCGTTGTTCCCCGAGACGGAGCAGCTGTCGTCCGATGGATTCAGAACGACGCTCGGAGCAGTCGCGTCCCTCGTGATCGTCACGGATTCCGAAGCCGTGCCGCCTGCGCTCGTCGCGGTACAGGTCAGCGTCGTGCCTGTTGTGTCGCTCGTGATCGTCGTGGGGCCGCAGCCCGACGACGACGAGATCGCCGACTCGCTGTCGACGATGGTCCACGTGACGGTGACGTCGCTCGTGTACCAGCCGTTGTTCCCGAGCGTGCCGCTGACGTTCGGCGTGACGACCGGCGGCGTCGAGTCGGTCACCGGTGGCGGGTCCACCTGGAGCGTGAAGCTCGCAGGAGCGGTGTTCCAGGTGCTTCCGGACTTGCCCCCGGTCACCGTCGCAACACTGATCGTGTACGTCCCGGGCACGCCCGACGTGAACGACACCGCACTGGCGTTCGCCGGTCCGCACCCGACCAGACTGAAGCTCGACGGCGTGGCGGTGACGTTTGCCGGGACGGACAGCGTGACGGTCGACGGAACCGACCCCGTCGAGTTGCAGCCGCTCCCACCGTCGTCGGCGGGATCGGTGTTCGACGAGATGTCATAGAAGCCGACGGACACGGACGCGCCCGTGATCATCGGTACCGACTCGAGCGTTGGGTCGATGGTCGTGTCGATGTTGTTCGCGATCGGGTCCGCCCACGCCACGGCCGCAACCATCAACGCCGCGACAAGTGTCCCGAGCACGAGCGACCACCGCCCGCGCCGACGGATCTGGTCAGGTGTTGCCACAGTTCTCCCCTTTCGTCTCCCCTAGCCGCAGGCAGGCGTCCTCTCGCCGCCTCTCCGCACTGAAGGTGATGTTCGGCCCGAATGCAAGACGCGACGGTCCTGCTCTCGGCAGGACGTTCGGCCGGGCCTGGCTTGCTACAATCGGCCGCCGGCGGGCATCGAGTCCGCCCTCTTTCTGTGATGAAGACCTATACGGCCAAGCCGGGAGAGATCGAGCGCGAGTGGTTCCTCGTCGACGCCGAGGGGCAGACGCTCGGCCGTCTCGCGACGCGGATCGCGGACACCCTCCGTGGCAAGGGCAAGCCGCAGTACACGCCGCACGTCGACACCGGTGACTTCGTCGTCGTCGTGAACGCGGAGAAGGTCGCCGTTACCGGCTCGAAGCTCGACACGAAGATCTACTACCGCCATTCGGGCTACCCGGGCGGGATCAAGCAGAGGACGCTCCGCGAGCAGCTCGAGCGCCGGCCGACCGAGGTGCTCCGGAAGGCGGTCAAGGGCATGCTCCCGAAGAACAAGCTCGCGTCCGCGCAGATCGGGAAGCTGAAGATCTACGCGGGCCCCGACCATCCGCACACGGCGCAGTCCCCGAAGCCAATGGAGCTCTCGTGAGCGAGATCGCCCAGTACCTCGGCACCGGGAAGCGCAAGACGTCGATCGCGCGCGTGATCCTCCGTCCCGGCGACGGCAAGACGTGGATCAACGGACGCTCGCTCGAGGAGTACTTCCCTCGCTCGACGCACCAGCGCATGGTCCTCGCGCCGCTCGAGGTGGCGGGGGCCTCGGGGACGTACGACCTCCGGGTCCGGGTGCGTGGCGGCGGCCCGTCCGGCCAGGCCGGCGCGGTTCGCCACGGGATCGCCCGCGCGCTCGTCGAGGCCGACCCCGAGGTGCGAGTGGCGCTGAAGCGGCAGGGCTTCCTTACCCGCGACGCGCGCATCGTCGAGCGCAAGAAGGCCGGCCTGCACAAGGCGCGCAAGGCGCCCCAGTTCTCGAAGCGGTAGGCCCGCGCCGTGGCGCGGCGCTACTTCGGCACCGACGGCGTACGTGGTGTCGTGGGCGAGGATCTGACGCCCGAGCTCGTCGAGCGGGTCGGCCGCGCGGCCACGCTCTGGGCCGGGGCTAGTCGCGTCCTCGTGGGGCGGGACACGCGCTCCTCCGGGTCCGCGCTCGAGCAGGACCTCGCCCGCGGCATCGTCTCGGCGGGCGGGACAGCGGTTCTCGCCGGTGTGCTGCCGACGCCCGCCGTGGCCCTGCTCGCCGAGGACCTCGGCGCGGTGATCTCGGCCTCGCACAACCCGCCCGAGTACAACGGCGTGAAGCTGTTCGACGGCGACGGCCGCAAGCTCCTCGACGAGGATGAGGAGGCGATCGAGGCGCTCTTCGACGCCCCGGCGGGCGACGGCGGCTCGGTCGAGGAGGTCGCGGGCGTGGGCGAGCGGTATCTCGCGCACGTCCTCGAGGCCTTCGGCACGGACCTTTCCGGGCTCCGGATCGGCGTCGACTGCGCGAACGGGGCGTTCTCGGCCCTCGTGCCCTCGGCGTTCGAGCGGCTGGGCGCCGACGTGCACGCGATCGGCGTCGAGCCCGACGGCGCGAACATCAACGTCGGCTGCGGCGCGACGGATCTCCGGGCGCTCCGGAGGCACGTCCGCATGCACGGGCTCGACCTCGGCGTCGCGTTCGACGGAGACGGTGACCGCATGCTCGCCGTCGACGAGCGGGGCGAGCCCCTCGACGGCGACCAGATCCTGGCGATCCTCGCGCTCGCGCTCGGCGTCGACGTGGTCGCGGTGACCGTGATGACCAACCTCGGCTTCCACCGGCTGATGGAGGAGCACCGGGTCCGGGTCGTCACCACGCCGGTCGGCGACCGGTACGTGCTCGAGGCCCTGGGCCGGGAGGGGGCCTTCCTCGGCGGGGAGCAGTCGGGCCACGTGATCTGGCTCGGCAACCACGTGACGGGCGACGGGCTCGCGGGCGCGCTCCTGCTCTGCGGGGCGCTCCAGGGGCGGACGCTCTCCGAGGCGGCCGCGCTGATGCCGCGTTACCCGCAGGCGAAGCGTGACGTCCGTGTCCGGAGTCGCGAGCTTCCGCAGTCGCTGCTCGACGAGGTCGACCGGCTCGACGCGAAGCTGGGCGACGGCGGCCGTGTGCTCGTGCGGCCGTCGGGCACCGAGCCACTCGTCCGCGTCCTGGCGGAGTCCCAAAATGCGGAAGATGCAGAGGTTCTCTGTGCTAGCATCGCCGCGCTCGTGGAAAGAGAGCTCGGCTGAGCCCGACGCTGGGCGCCGCCGGGCTCTTACGCGTTCTTAGGGAGGGGCCGCATGTGCGGGATCATCGGGTACGTCGGGTCGCGTGAGTGCAAGGCGCTGCTCCTGCAGGGGCTGGAGCGCCTCGAGTACCGGGGCTACGACTCGGCCGGGATCGCGCTTCTCGAGAGCGACGGGCTCGACTACGTCCGCGCGGTGGGGAACCTCGACAACCTGCGGCAGGCGGCCGGGACGAACCGCTCGGTCGCGACGACGGGCCTCGGTCACACGCGCTGGGCGACGCACGGCGCCGTCACCGAGCAGAACGCGCACCCGCTCGCCGGCTGCGAGGCCGAGCGCGTCTCCATCGTGCTCAACGGGATCGTCGAGAACTACCGCGAGCTGAAGGCGAGCCTCGCGGAGGACGGCCACACGTTCCGCTCCGAGACGGACGCGGAGACGGTGACGCACCTCGTCGAGCGGCACTACGAAGGCGACCTCGTCACTGCCGTCCGCAAGACGTTCGTGGAGCTCGAGGGCCACTTCGCCTTCGTCGTCATCCACCGCGACCACCCGGGTGTCCTTGTCGCAGCGCGCCACCAGGTGCCCCTCGTCGTCGGCGTCGGGCAGGAGGAGATGTTCCTCGGCTCGAACGCCGCGGCGTTCCTGCGAGAGACGCGCGTCGTCCAGTTCCCCGGCGACGGCGAGATCGTCGCCATCACCCCGGAGGGGGCGACGTTCGTAGACGTCGAGGGCAACGCGGTCGAGCACGAGGCCGTCGAGCTGGACTGGGACGACGAGGGCGCGGAGAAGGCCGGGTTCGAGACCTTCATGCTCAAGGAGATCTTCGAGCAGCCCGAGGCGATCGCGGAGACGATCGGCGACCGGGTGCGTCACGGGACGCTCGTGCTCGAAGGCCTGGGCATGGACGACGACGAGGTCCGGGATCTCCGCCGCATCGTCCTGCTCGCTTGCGGCACCGCGTACCACGCGTGCGTCGTCGGTCGGTACGTCATCGAGGAGTGGGCGCGCGTGCCGGTCGAGTTCGACATCGCGAGCGAGTGGCTCTACCGCAACCCCGTCATCAACGAGCGCGACCTCGTCATCGGGATCACGCAGTCCGGAGAGACCCGCGACACGATCGAGGCGCTCAAGCTCGCCCGCGAGAAGGGCGCGCGAACGGTGGCGATCACGAACATGATGGGCTCGCAGGTCACGCGCGAGGTCGACTCGGTGCTGTATACGCGTGCGGGCCTGGAGGTGTCGGTCGCGTCGTCGAAGTGCTTCACGGCGCAGGTCGCGCTGCTCTACCTCGTCGCGCTCAAGCTGGCGCAGATCCGCGAGACGCTGCCCGCCGGCGAGATCGAGTTCATCCTGGACTACGTCTACAAGCTCCCGCGCAAGGTCCAGGCCTTCCTCGAGGCGGACCACCCGATCGAGGAGATCGCGCGCCGCTACCACGACGCCCACTTCTTCCTCTACCTCGGGCGCCACATCGGCCTTCCCGTCGCGCTCGAGGGCGCGCTCAAGATGAAGGAGATCTCCTACATCCCGACCGAGGCGTACTCCGCGGGCGAGATGAAGCACGGGCCGATCGCCCTCCTCGACGAGCAGACGCCGGTCGTCGTCGTCGCGACGAACATCCACGTCTACGACAAGATCGTCTCGAACATCCAGGAGGTCCGGGCCCGCGGGGCGCACGTCATCGCGATCGCGACGGACGGCAACGAGGACATCCAGCACCACGCCGACGACGTCATCTACGTGCCGAAGACGCCGGCCTTCCTCCAGGTCGTGCTCGCGATCCTCCCGCTGCAGCTCCTCGCGTACCGGATCGCCCGCCTCCGCGGGCTGAACGTCGACCAGCCACGAAATCTGGCCAAGACGGTCACGGTCGAGTAGCCCGCCCCGCGTACGCTTGCCGCGTGAGCCACGAGCCTCCAGTGCGGGCGCCGCCGTACAGCACGTCCAGCGTCCATGCGCTGCGACTGCCGGCACGCCGCCAGGTCGAGGACGTCGTCGCGGTCGAGGAGCCGCTCGAGATCCGGATCGGCGGCGAGCCGGTCGCGGTCACGATGCGGACGCCGGGCCACGACGAGGAGCTCGCGCTCGGCTTCTGCCTCACCGAGGGGCTGCAGCCGGCGAGCGCTCGTCTCCCGGACGACCTTGCCGCGAACTCCGTGGACGTCGACGCGAGCGGCTTCGACCCCGACCGCATGCGCCGGCACTTCTACACCTCGTCGTCGTGCGGCGTCTGTGGCAAAGGGGCCGTCGAGGCGGTGCGCGTCGCGGCGCCGCGCGTCGAGAGCGCGGTCGAGGTGGAGGAGGCCGTGGTCGCCTCGCTTCCGGCGCGGCTGCTCGAGGCGCAGGCGGCGTTCGCCGCGACGGGCGGCTTGCACGCGACCGGGCTCTTCACACCCGCCGGGGAGCTCCTCCTCGCGCGCGAGGACGTCGGCCGGCACAACGCGCTGGACAAGGTCGTCGGGAGGGCCCTCCTCGACGGCCTCCTCCCGCTGTCGGCGCACGTGCTCTGCGTCAGCGGGCGGCTCTCGTTCGAGCTCGTGCAGAAGGCGTCCGTCGCCGGCTGCCCCGTCCTCGTCGCGGTCGGCGCGCCATCGTCCCTCGCCATCGAGCTCGCGGAGGACCGCGGCGTCACGCTCTGCGGCTTCGTGCGCGACGGGCGCGTCACCGTCTACACGGCGCCGTGGCGGATCGTCTAGCGGCGACGGGGATCCTCCTCGTCGGCGGCGCGTCGGAGCGCTTCGGCTCGCCGAAGGCGCTCGCGACGATCGCGGGCGAGACGCTCGCGGAGCGAGGCAGGCGGCTCCTGGAGGAGACGTGCGCGGAAGTGCTCGCCGTGGGCAAGGCATCCGACGGCCTCGAGCTGCCGTTCCCGATGCTCGACGACGGCGCCGACGAGCGCGGGCCCGTGTTCGGCGTGATCGCGGGGCTGCGTGCTGCGACGCACGACGTCGCGCTCGTCCTTCCCGTCGACTGCCCGCTCGTGACGCCCGACGCGCTGCGCCGGCTCGCCGAGGCCGACGCCGTGCCGCAGACCGGGCCGCTCCCCGGCGTCTACACGAAGGCGATGCTGCCCGAGCTCGAGGCCCGGGTCGCGCGCGGCGAGCTGGCCCTGCGGGGCGTCAACGAGAACGTCGTCGAGCTCGGCGACTCCTTCCTCCTCAACGTCAACACCCGCCACGACCTCGTGCTGGCGGCGGTCGCGGACTGGGCGCGCGGGACCGCCGACGTGCGAGCGGTCGTGCTCGTCGGGTCGTACGCGCGCACGGACACGCCGGCCGATCGCTGGTCCGACCTCGACCTCCTCCTCTTCGTCGACGACCCTGGCCGATACGCCGCCGACGACGCGTGGATCGCGCGCTTCGGCGAGCCCGTCCTCACGTTCCTCGAACCCACCGCGCTCGGCGATCGAGTCGAGCGGCGCGTGCTCTACGACGACGGGGTGGAGGTCGACTTCCCGCTGCTCGAGGCGGCGGCGGCGCCCGAGCTCGTCGTCGCGCCCGGGGTCGGCGCGGTCCTCTCCGCGTGGCTACCGGGTGCTCCACGACGAGGTCGGGATCGGAGACGTGCTCGCCGGCGCACGCCCGCCGGAGCCACGGGAGCTCCCCGATGCGGCGGATTTCACCCAGCTCGCGAGCGACTTCTGGTACCACGCCCTGTGGACCGCGAGGAAGCTGCGGCGAGGTGAGGTCTTCACCGCGATCTCGTGCCTCGACGGGTACCTGAAGTGGCGGCTCGTGACGCTTCTCGAGTGGCACGCGCGCGCCGTCGACCCTTCGGCCGACACGTGGCACGAGGGCCGCTTCCTCGAGCGGTGGGGTGACCCCGGAGCGCTGGCAGCGCTCGAGCGGGCATACGCGCACTACGACGTCCGCGACGTCGCGCGCGCCCTCTGGGAGACGATCGACCTGTTCCAGGGCCTCGAGGAGGAGACGGCCGGCCCCCTCGGCCTCGCGGTCGACCTCGACCATCCCGACCTGCGGCGGCGCATCGCGGCGGTCGTCCCCGACCCGCGGCCCGCGTCTACCCTCTGGCCGTGACCCGCGTCGCCTTCGCTCTCGCAGTGCTCGCGCTCCTCGCCGGCTGCGGCGGCGACGACGAGGCCGGCGGCGCAGAGACGACGACCGCCCCTGCGCAGATGGCCGACGTCAGCGTGTACTTCCTCCGTGACGGCGAGGTCTGGCCCGTGCGCCGCGAGGTCGACACGACGGGCGGCGAGGCGACCGCGGCGATCGCGGCGCTGCTCCAGGGGCCGACTGCACAGGAGGAGACGGACCTGGATCTCACTACGGCCATCCCCGACACGGACGAGGATGCCGAGGTCGCGATCGAGGACGGCGTCGCCGAGCTCCAGCTCGACGTCCAGCTCGCACCCGCGGGGCTGGCGCAGGTCGTCTACACGCTGACCCAGTTCCCGGAGGTCGAGCGGGTCGACGTCCAGGAGCAGATCGTGACGAGAGCTGACTTCGAGGAGCAGACGCCGGCGATCCTCGTCGAGTCGCCGCTCGCGTTCGAAGAGGTCGCGAGCCCCCTGCAGGCCTCGGGCACCGCGAACACGTTCGAGGCGAACTTCGAGTACGAGCTCACCGACACCGACGGCAGGATCGTCGACGACAGCTTCGTCACCGCGACTTCCGGCAGCGGAACGCGTGGGACGTTCGACTTCACGACGGACGCGTACACGGTGCCGTTCGACGGCCTCGGCGCGCTGATCGTGTTCGAGCGCTCGGCGGAGGACGGCTCACGGATCAACCTGGTCGAGATCCCGCTTCGGATGACGCGTTAGCGCCGCGGCGCTCTCTATCCTCGGGTCATGCCCGACGCCCCCTGGCGGTGCTCCGAGTGCGGCACGGTCAACGAGCCGGTCGCGAACTCCTGCCGCACGTGCGGGAAGTGGCCGAGCCTGTTCGACCTCCAGGACAGCCTCGTCGATGACGTCGAGCGGGAGGAGGCGCGTGCGCCTGCCGCGACCGAGGCCTTCCCGGCGGACACGACCGCCCTCGAGCCGGAGACCTTCGAGCCGGAAATCTTCGAGCAGGACGCCTACGAGACCGAACCGCTCGAGACGGAGCCCTACGAGACCGAGCCGTACGACCTCGGGGACGACGAGGAGGTCGGCACCGGGCGCTCACGGGGCCGCAGGCTGGCGTCCTTCATCGTCCCGATCGCGTTCGCGATCTACGTCGTGATCTCGGTCGTCTTCGGCGATCGCTAGGCCAGCGGAGAGACATGCCGGGTGACGAGCTGGGGCCGCCCCTCCCGCTCGACCCAGACGTCCGTCATCAGGAAGGTTTGCGACCGGCTGTCGCCGTCCAGCGACCCGCGCTGGCGATAGCGGGAGCGCACGACGCCCACCTTGCCGTAGTCGAGCGCTTCGACGGTCTCGAACGCGAACTCCTCGACCACGTACCGCTCGGCGGTGATCCGGAGCCACTCCGCGCGCCCGCGGACGGGCGCCCCCGGGCGGCCCGTCGTGAGTGTGAACTCCTCCCCGAGATGCTCGTCGAGCCAGTCGAGCTCGCGGTCGCGGACCGCCTCCATGAACCGCAGGGAGAGCGCGTGGAGGTCGTGCGTCACGCCCGACGACGGTCGGCTTCCGGCCCGTTCGGCGCCCGGTGGCCCTCGTCGTCGACGTCGGGACGGCCGGTGTCGGGAACGCGCTCCACCTCGGGCTCGTCCTGCGGCGGCAGCTCCTCCGGCACCTTCGTGCCGGGGATTCCCGGGTCCTGGGGCAGGTCGGGGTCGGGCCGCTCCCGTTCACCGTTCATAGACGACCTCCCCGCTGTCGACGGCGACGACGTCGCCGGTGCCGACGTCGATCTCGAGACGCCCCTCGCGGTCGATCTTGACCGCGACCCCGCTCGTCCCGTTCACGGTCACGTGTCTGCCGCGGAGGAAGTCTCGCGGTGCGAGTCCGTCGTAGACCGCGTCCAGCCCGCCCGCGAGCCATTCGCCGTAGCGGAGGCCGAGCTCGCGGAGCAGCGTCGCGAGCAGCTCCTCGCGGTCCCACTCCCGGCCGGTCAGGGTCCGCAGGGACCCCGCTCGTTCGGGAAGCTGATCGCTCGTCTGGTTCACGTTCACGCCGATGCCGAGCACGACGACCCCGTCCTTCGTCTCTGCCAGGCAGCCCGCGACCTTCGTCCGTCGCAGCATGACGTCGTTCGGCCACTTGAGCTGGGTCGCGAGCCCGACCTCGAGCTCGATGGCGTCGGCGACGGCCACCCCGGCGACCAGCGAGAGCTCGGGCAGGAGCCGTGTCCCGGGCGGTTTGAGGAGCACCGAGCAGAGGATCGAGGTTCCGGACGGCGCCTCCCACGTCCGGCCGAGGCGGCCGCGCCCGGCGGTCTGATGGTCGCCGACGACGATCGCTCCCTCGGGGAGCTCCGTGTCGACGAGCGCCTGCGTCGACTCGCAGGAGTCGACGTCGAGGCGGGGCTCCCCGAGCGTCCTAGCCGGCATCGACCGTCGCGGGGGCGATCGACTCGACGCGCACGGCGCTGACCTTGTACTCCGGCGTGCCGATCAGCGGGTCGCCGACGTCGTGGGTCAACCAGTTCACCTTCTGCTCGGCGAAGTGGAGCGCCATCCAGACGAGGCCGGGGAAGACCCGCTCCGAGTAGTGCGCCTCGGCCTCGACCTCGCCGCGCCGGGAGACGAGCCGCGCGAGCTCGCCGTCGGCGATCCCGAGCGCGCCGGCGTCGTGCGCGTGGATCTCGAAGAACGGCCGCGCCTGCTTGTCCACGACCCCCGGCTCGCGCATCGTCATGTTCGCCGAGTTGTAGTGGTAGAGCGTGCGCCCGGTCGAGAGCACGAACGGGTACTCGGAGTCGGGCTCCTCGATCGGCGGCTGGTACTCGACCGGGAAGAACTTCCCACGGCCCGACGTGCGCGCCGGCATCGGCGCGTGCAGGTACGGCGTGCCCGGATGGTCGAGGTCGGTGCACGGCCACTGCATGCCGTTCTCCTCGAGCCGGTCGTAGCGGATGCCGTACCAGTTCGGCGAGAGGTCCGCGAGCTCGTCCCACACGTCGCCCGCGTCCGGGTACTCGGGCCAGCTCGCGCCGAGCGCCTTCGCGACGAGGAGGACGATCTCCCGGTCGACCTTCGCCGCGCCGGGAAGCCGCGCCGCCGCTCGCACGCGGCTCACTCGCCGCTCCGTGTTCGTGAAGGTCCCGTCCTTCTCCGCGAAGCTCGACGCCGGCAGCACGACGTGCGCGTACTTCCGGCTCGAGTCGTTCAGGAAGATGTCCTGTGACACGAGGAAGTCGAGCCCCGCGAGCCCCTCCTCGACATGGTGCGCGTTCGGCTCGGTCTGTGCCGGGTTCTCGCCGATCAGGTACATCGCCTTGACGCGACCGTCGTGGAGGCCGGAGACGATCTGGTCGAGGCGGTAGCCCGGCCGGGTCGGTACTTCCGCGTCCCACGCCTCGGAGAACTTCCGCCGGATCTCGGGGTCGTCCACCGGCTGGTACCCAGGGAGGTAGGAGGGGTTCGCGCCCGAGTCGTTGAGCCCTTGCACGTTGTTCTGGCCGCGGAGCGCGTTGAGACCGGTGGACTCGTAGCCGAGGTGGCCCGTCATCAGCACGAGGTTCGAGAGCGACCAGATGTTGTCCACGCCGCAGGCGTGCTCGGTGATGCCGAGCGTGTAGAAGATCGCGGCGTGCTTCTCGCCGGCGTACTCGCGTGCGGTGGCGCGGATGTCGTCTGCCGGTACGCCCGTGACCTTCTCGGCCTCCTCGGGCGAGTAACGGAGGACGACCTCGCGGACCGAGTCGAAGTCCTCGGTCAGGTCGCGGATGTATGCCTCGTCCTGCAAGCCCTCGGTGAGGATCGTGTGCATCATCGCGTTCAGCAGCCACACGTCCGTGCCGGGTCGGAGCTGGAGGTGGCGCTTCGCGAGCTTCGTCAGCCAGATCTTCCGCGGGTCGGCGACGACGAGGGTGGCGCCCTTCCGCACGGCCTTCTTGATCCGGAGCGCGAGCACCGGATGGGCCTCGGTCGTGTTCGAGCCGATGACGAACAGGAAGCGGGCGTTCTCGATCTCCGGGATCGAGTTGGTGCTGGCTCCTCTGCCGAACGACCTGACCAGGCCGTAGAGGGTGGGAGCGTGTCAGGTCGACTCGCAGGAGTGGACCGAGTTCGTCCCGACCACCGCCCGCGCGAGCTTCTGGATGAGGTAGTTCTCCTCGTTCGTCAGCCGCGCGGACGAGAGGAAGGCGACGGAGTGCGGACCATGCGTCTCCATGGCGCGGCGCAGGCCGCTGGCCGTCGTCTCGAGCGCGTGCTCCCAGGTCGTCTCGTGCAGCTCCCCGTCCTCGCCGCGGACGAGCGGCTGCGTGAGCCGGTCCGGGTGGTGCACGAAGTTGAACGCGAAGCGCCCCTTGACGCAGAGGTTCCCCTCGTTGGGGAGATACTCGTCCTTCGACGTCACCTTCACGATCCGTTTCGTCTCCGGCTCGAGGTTGAGGTCGATCTGGCAGCCGACGCCGCAGAACGTGCAGGTCGTACGCACCTGCTCGAGCTTGCGCTCCTCGACGCCCTCGCCCTCGAGGAACTTCTCGTAGATCGCGCCCGTCGGGCAGACGGAGAGGCAGCCGCCGCAGAGCTCGCACTCGGTGTCGAGCCAAGAGCGCTCCCAGGTGGGGACGATCCTCGCCTCGCCGCCGCGACCCTCGAGCGAGAGGGCGGAGCACTGCATGACCTCCTGCGTGTAGCGGACGCAGCGGTTGCAGAGGATGCAGGCGTCCGGGTCGTAGCCCATGAGCCGGTTCCGGTCGGAGTACTCCTTCCGCTTCGCGTCGGGGAGAACGAGCGGTGCGTCGGCGCCGAGCTCGTTCGCGAGCTCGAGGAGCTCGTTCGGCCGGCCGCCGGGCGAGGCGTTCAGGTGCTCCGAGAGGAGCATCTCGGTGAGCGTGCGCTGGAAGCCCGTGATCGGCCCGTTCGTCGAGACGACCATCCCCTCCGCGACGCGAGTGGCGCAGGCGGGGAGCGGCCGCGGGGAGCCCTCGACGTCGACGACGCACATCCGGCAGCCGCCGTACGGATCGAGCTTGTCGTCGTGGCAGAGCGTGGGGATGAACGTGCCGTGGCGTGCGGCTGCGTGCACGAGCAGCTCCCCTTCCGAGGCCGCGACGGTCCGGCCGTCGAGCGTGAACTCGACCACGTCCGTCACTGTACCGCCGCCTCCTCCAGCGGCTGGAAGAGGTCCGGCCACCAGCGCATGGCGTTCCGCACCGGGATCGGCGACGCCTGGCCGAGGCCGCAGATCGACGTCTTCTCCATCGCGAGCAGCCACTCGTCGACCTTCTCCCGCGTCATCGGCGCGCGGCCGTGCTCGAGCTCCTCGCACAGGTGGTGGAGCGCGCGGTTCCCGATCCGGCACGGGGTGCACTTCTGGCACGACTCCTCGGCGAAGAACCGCATCGTCTCGCCGAGCAGACGGAGCGGGGAGTACGTCGGGGGGAACACCTGGAGCGCAGCCGACCCGACCCCGGCGCCGTACTCCGCGAGCCCGTCGCGCGTCAGCGGGGCGTCGAGCGCGTCCGGAGGCAGGATCCCGCTCGCGGCGCCGCCGGGGACGACCGCGCCCACCTCGCCGGCGAAGCCGCCTGCGTGCTCCTCGACGAGCTCGCGCGCCGTGATCCCGTTCGGCGCCTCGTAGCACCCGGGTCGCGCGACCGCACCGGAGACGGACCAGAGCCTCGTTCCGGACGCCCTCCGCCGCCCGAGCGCCGCCCACCACGCGCCGCCGCGGCGGAGGATCGCCGGGACGTGCGCGAGCGTCTCCACGTTGTTGATCAGCGTCGGTCGCCCCAGGTAGCCGACCTGCGCGGGAAACGGCGGCCGGAGGCGCGGCATCGCCCGCCGGCCCTCCATCGACTCGAGCATCGCCGACTCCTCGCCCGCGATGTACGCGCCGGCGCCGACGACGAGCTCCAGCGTCTGCCCGTCGAGGAGGCCCGCCTCGCGGAACTCCCGGATAGCCTGCTCGAGCCTCGCTCGGCTCGTCGCGTACTCCTCGCGCAGGTAGACGAAGCCGGCATCCGCCTGCGCGAAGCGCATCGCGATCAGCGTCGCCTCGACCAGCAGGTGCGGGCGGAGCTCCATCACGTACCGGTCCTTGATCGTCCCCGGCTCGCCCTCGTCGGCGTTCACGACGACGGAGCGCGGCGTCGGCTGCTGCGAGACGACCTCCCACTTGAGTCCGGTCGGGAAGCCCGCCCCGCCGTAGCCGGTGAGCCCCGAGGCCTTCAGCTCCTCGACGATACGCCCGGGCGCGGGAAGGGCGCGGAGCAGGTCGAGGCCGCCCCGCGCCTCGTAGTCGGCGAGCGTCTCGTCGCGCGTCCCGAGCCCGACGGCAGGACCATCGTTCGTGGCGTGGGTCACCGCGGGGACGATCTCGTCGCCGCGCGTCAGCACCGGCGCGAGGTCGCAGTGCCCGAGGCACGCGACCTCGACCGCCCCGGGGTTCTCCTCGAGCAGCCCGCGCGCGCCGAAGCAGTCGCACACCGGCCCCGTGCAGACACGGATGACGTCGACCGGGAGCTGGAGGAACGAGTAGAAGGAGACGACCTCGTGCACCTCCCCGCGGCGGATCGACATGTGGTCGGCGAGCGCGTCCGACAGCTCGGGCGTGATCGGGCCGACCTCGCGGCGGATGCGGCCGAGGTTGTCCAGCAGCCTCGTCCGCTCGCGCGGAAGCTCTCCGAGCAGCGACGCGAACTGCAGCACGCCCACGCGCCGAGTCTACGGCCCCGGCCGGGAAGGGTGGTCCAGGTACAGGGAATGGCGCAAGCGTCCGATACAGGACGCATGCACCGCACCACCGTCGAGATCGACCTCGACGCGTTCCACGCCGCCGAGACCAACCTGGGGACGCGCGGCTTCAAGGAGACGCTCAACCGCGCGCTCGAGGACGTCAATCGCCGAGCGGCGCTCGACCGCGCGGTTCGCTACGTCGAGGACGGCCGAGAGAGCGTGCCGCGATGGGACATGCTCGAGCGATCGAGGCACCCGCGCGAGGCTCGATGACGCTCTACCTCGCGGACAGCTCGGTCTGGTCCGGTCGTCGCCGCCCCGAGGCGGGCGACCTGTCGTGGCGTTTCGTCGACCGCCTGCGCCGAAGCGAGCTCGCGACCTGCGTGCCGGTCGCGCTCGAGGTTCTCACGGGGCCTGCGGACGGCGAGGCGTACGTCCGCGACTGGACGAGGCTCTGGGGGCAGCTGCACTGGCTCCCGCTCCGCGAGCGTGCGACGGGCCGCGCCCTCGAGGTGCAGAGCGAGCTCGCGCTCGCGGCACCCGGCGCCCACCGCCACAGCATCTCCCATTTCCTGATCGCGGCGTGCGCGGAGGACGCGGGGTCCGAGGTCGTGCTCTGGCACTGGGACCCGGACCTCGCGGCCATCTGCGAGCACACGGGGCAGCCGCACGAGCTCGTGACGCCGCCGGCGCAGATCGCCGCGGGCCGCCGCTCGCAGGGGACCGGCGGTGCGAGGCCGACGCTCATTCATCCGCCGGGGCACGCCGGCGGCGCTTGACCTCGCCGCGCCGCCGCTTCTGAGCGAGACGCCGTTCCCGCGACGCCGCGGTCGGCGTCGTCGGCACGCGGCGCCTCGGCACGGCGAGCGCCTCCCTGAGCTTCTCGACGAGGCGCTCGATCGCGTGCTCGCGGTTCCGGAGCTGGCTCCGCTCGTCCTGGGCCACCGCGCGCAGCACCGGCCCCGCGCGCTGGACGACGCGCCGCTTCTGCCGCTCGGAGAGCGCGGTCGAGGCCTCGACGTCGAACACCGCCTCGACCCTCGTGGACGACTTCTGGGCGTGCTGTCCGCCGGGCCCGCTCGAGCGCGAGACGCGGATCTCGATCTCCTCGACGGGGAGCAGGACGGAGCGCGTGACCCGAATGGACTCACGCGCCACAGGCGTCTCTTCGCTGCTCGGGTACGAGAAAGCGCTGGTAATCCGGACTTTTCGCTCGCTCGCTCGTGAATACTGGGTCCGTCGAGATACCAGCGAGATACCAGAACGCTCGCTCTTGTGCGAAGAACAGGCGGAGTGCCAGGACGGTGCTCTCAGGCCATCCAGAGTCGCCCGCCCGAACCGACAAGACATCACGGAGGAGGGCCGCTCGGACGCAGCCCTCCTCACTTCAACCCGAACTTGACTAGTTGTTCGGTGTGAAGAACCCGGTCACCGTTCCGGAGATCGTGACGGTGCCCTCCGGGAAGACGACCGTGTTGAGCGCAGCCGGGAGCTCGCAGGTGACAGCGTTCTGTGGCTGGTGCGCCTTCGCGGAGTCCTCGGTGTCAACCTCGGGCTCTCCTCCGTTTGACGGGGTGAACGTGATCGTTATGTCGAAGGCCGTCGGCACGAAGACTGCCGTGCTCCCGATCACATGGGCGGGAGTGAATGCGCCAGTACCGTTGACCACGACTTGGAGCTGACTCGAACCGCAGACCGCGGTGAAGAACTGCGCCTTCTTCGCGTTCACTGGATCTGCTGACGCCGTTTGCGCGAAGACGCCAAGGACGATCGCGAAGAGCGCGATCGCTGTAGCGCGCCGAAGCATGCTTTCCCCTTCCCCTGGATTGGTGCCGGGAGCGAGCGCCACGGCGTGTCGGCCCTCGCTGGACGGTCGTGCTTAGGGTTGGAACGGAGGCGGCGGCCAACCGTTTCCGGTCGCGCCCGTTCCCTGGAAGAAGTGATCGCAGTTGAGCGGCCCGGGTTCGCCTGCCTTCGGCCCTCCGCCAGCCGTTACGCCCTTGTCTATTTGCCGGTCGAGGGCATTCCCGCAAGCGTCGAGCTGTGGGTTGTTGTCCGGGTTCCCTGGAGGCGGTGCTGGCCCGTAGGCAAGAGCGCCTGCAGGAAGCATCAGCGCGGCGGCAACCGAAAACGTGGCCGCCAAACGACGTTTACCCATCTTCCTCTCCCCTCTATAGCCGACGCGTGTCCGCGTCAGCCCGAACGTACTCCCCCACAGACACCGTCGTCAACGGTTCCGGAGGAGCAATCTCTGGTTTCTCTAACCCTGTTCGCCCCGTATTCGCGGCCGGTACCCGTCCGATCACAAGTGCATGCTGCGTCACTTGCCAAGAGGAGTGCAGCTGCGCTCCTTGCAACCGGAGGAGGAACCTCCAAATGACCGACATCCTGATGCGTCCGCTGGTTCGGCTCCAGGTCGCCCTGGCCGAGCTTCGGGAGGGCGAGGATGGCCAGACGACGACCGAGTACGCAATCCTGCTCGGCTTCCTCGCGATCGCCATCATCATCGCACTCTTCTTCCTCAGGAACGTCCTTCGTGACCTGTTCTCGGACGCCGCGAGCAGCGTCTCGAACGCTGGTGGGCCGTAAGGAAGAGGTGTGCCCGGCCGTCTGAAGATCTGACGGCCGTCAGCAAAGCGTGCGCCTGGCCCGGTGCTGCCGACTGGTGCCAGGCGCACAAGTGGTTCCTCGTCTCGCTCGTTCTTGGCGAGTGCGCTACTCGGGCGATCTCGTTGACGACGAGCGACTGAGCGAACGCCGAACCAGAGAGCCCGGAGCGCCAGGACGGGCTCCGGCTCTCTCGTGCCATCCAGGCTTGCGACGAGCGCGCCCAGGAGAACACCCCTGGGTACTCGGGTATGTACGTCGTCGTCATCGTCCCCTCCGGTGATCGCGCCTCGTTGGCGACTCCACGCGAGGACGTGTCGCGCTCGCATTCGTAGCGACTACGTATCGCGCGCTCGGATCGAGCGTTCAGTTCAGCCGGAGCGCCGTCCGCAGCGGGACCAAAACGGGACCCGAAACCATCTGAAACGGGCCGACGTAGCGAAGCCAGATCGCGCGCGCAGGGCGAGCCGCAAGCTTAGTGCCAGAGCCGCTTCGCGCCCCTTCGCGGCAACACGCGCCAACCACTGAAATGGGACCACTAGACTCACGCCCCATGGCCTGCATTCTGCTCGACGTCGACGGCGTGCTCCACGTCTCCGGAACGCCGATCCCGGGCGCCGCCGACGCCGTCGCAGAGCTCCGCTCGAGCGGGCACCTCCTGCGCTTCGTCACCAACAACTCGACCCGCCCGCGATCGCGCCTCGCGAGCGAGCTCCGCGAGATGGGCTTCGCGCTCGAGGACGACGAGCTGCAGACGACGCCCGGCGCCGCCGCGCGGGAGCTCTCGGGCAAGCGAGTCTTCGCCCTCGTGATGGCCGCGATCGTCCCCGACCTCGACCGGCTCGACCTCGTCGGTGACGACGTCGACGCGGTGCTGATCGGAGGCTGCGACGAGACGGTCGAGCCGAACCAGGTCTTCAGCTACATGAACCTCGCCCGGGCCTTCGAGGAGATCCGCCTGGGCGCCGCGTTCTACTGCCTGCACAAGAACAAGTGGTGGCAGACGAGCCGCGGGCCGATGCTCGACGCGGGCGGGTTCGTCGCCGGGCTCGAGTACGCCACCGGCGTCGAGGCGACGGTTCTCGGGAAGCCGAGCCCGTCCTACTTCGCCGCCGCGCTCGACGCGCTCGACGCGGAGCCCGAGCTCACCTGGCTCGTGACCGACGACGTCGAGGCCGACGTGCGCGGCGCGCGCCTGTTCGGGATGCGCACGGCAGTCGTGCGGACCGGGAAGTTCCGGCCGGAGACACTCGAGACCACCGATGCGTCGCCGGACATCATCGTCTCGTCGCTCGCGCAGTTTCCCGCGCTCCTCGAGCAGGACCTGAGCGGCGGGCTCGCGCGGTGAAGGTCGGCGTCGACCTGATCGAGATCGAGCGCGTCCGCCGCGCCCTCGAGCGGCCGGGCTTCCGCGAGCGCTGCTTCACCCCGGCCGAGCGCGAGTACTGCGACTCGCGGGCGAACCCGGCGGAGAGCTACGCGGCGCGGTTCGCGGGGAAGGAGGCGGTCGGCAAGGCGCTCGGCTGCGGCGTCCGCTTCACGTGGAAGGAGGTCGAGATCGTCGGGAGGCCGAAGCCGGGCGTGCGGCTGACCGGACGTACCGCAGCCTTCGCCGAGAAGGTGCGCGCCGGCGCGATCGACCTCTCGATGACGCACTCGCGGGAGCTCGCTGCGGCGATCTGCGTCGTCTCGCCGGGCATCTAATGCTCGAGCCGCTGTGCACGGCGGACGAGATGCGGAGCGCCGAGGAGCGCTACCCTGGCTATCCGGAGTCGGTCCCCGAGCTGATGGAGCGGGCGGGCGCAGCGGTCGCGCGGGAGGCGATGGCCGCCTACCCCGAGGCGCGCCGCTTCGCGTGCGTCTGCGGCGGGGGCTCGAACGGCGGCGACGGTCGCGTGGCGGCGCGCGTCCTGCGCGAGGCGGGGCTCGAGGCGGAGGAGACCGAGGACGTCGAGGGCCACGACGTCGTCGTCGACGCCCTCTTCGGCACGGGGTTCCGCGGCGAGCCGAGGGCGGAGGCGGCTGCGCTCATCGAGCGCATCAACGCCGGCGAGGCGCCCGTCGTCTCGGTGGACCTTCCATCGGGCGTCGACGCCTCGACCGGCGAGATCGCGGGAGTCGCCGTCGACGCCGACCTCACCGTCACCTTCCACGCGTGGAAGGTGGGGCTCGCGATCGCGCCGGGCCGCTACCGGGCAGGGCGGGTCGTCGTCGCGGACATCGGTCTCGAGGAGCTCGAGACCGAGCATCGACTGGCGACGCGGGAGCTTCTCGAGCTCGTGCCCCTGCGGCGAGCCGGCGACACGAAGTACACGGCGGGGGCGGTGCTCGTCGTCGGGGGCCAGCCCGGAATGACCGGCGCGGCCTGCCTGTCGGCCCTTGCCGCGCTGCGCGCGGACGCGGGCTACGTGACCCTGGCGGTCCCGGCCGAGTCGCTCCCGGTCGTCGAGACACTGGCGCTCGAGCCGGTGAAGCTCGGGTGGACGGAGGAGACCGCGCTCGAGACGATCGCGGCCGCGGCCGAGCGGGCCGGGTCGCTCGCCCTCGGGCCGGGGCTCGGGCGGGGGGAGGCGCGGCGCGCGCTCGTCCGCGACCTGCTGCGCACGATCGACCTCCCGGCGGTCGTCGACGCTGACGCGCTCGACGGCTTCGAGCCGGTGGCGAGGTCCGCTGCCACGGTGCTGACGCCGCACGCGGGCGAGCTCGCACGCCTGCTCGAGACGGACTCGGCCTGGGTCGGCGCGCACCGCCTGGAGGCCGCCCGCTCGGCCGCGGCTCGCTTTCGCGCGATCGTCGTCCTCAAGGGGCCGGACACGATCGTCGCAGCGCCCTCCGGGGGCGTCGTCGTGTGCGGTCTCGGCCCGCCCGCGCTCGCGACCGCCGGCACGGGCGACGTCCTCACCGGGATCCTCGGCGCGTTCCTCGCGAAGGGCCTCGAGCCCCGGACGGCGGCCGCCGCCGCCGCCGTCGCGCATGCCCGTGCCGCCGACCACGTCCCGCACCGCGCCGGGCTCGTCGCCGGCGACTTGCTCGACGCCCTCCCGGCGGCCCTCGAGCGCTGACCGGCACGCGGCATCGCGGAGAATGCATGCATGGAGCGCTCGAGCTTCACGATCGACCTCGGCGCCGTCCGGCGGAACGCCGAGACGCTGAAGCGCGCCGCGGGCGCGGCGGAGCTGTGGGCGGTCGTCAAGGCGGAGGGGTACGGCCACGGCGCCGTGGACGTCGCACGCGCCGCGCTCGAGGGCGGCGCGGCCGCGCTCTGCGTCGCCACGGTCCCGGAGGCGCTCCACGTCCGTACCGCGTTGCGGGAGGCGCGGATCGTCGTCATGGGCCCCGTCGGCGAGCAGGAGGTCCCGGAGGCGCGCGCCGCCAGGCTCGAGCTCGTCGCCGCGGACGGGCGGGTCCCCGAGGGGCTCCCTGTCCACCTGAAGCTCGACACGGGCATGGGCCGGTGGGGGCTCTCCGAGCTGCCGGCGCCGACGCGGGACGTCGTCGCGGTCATGAGCCACCTCGCCTCGGCCGAGAGCGATCCCGGCTTCAGCGCAGTGCAGATCGAGCGATTTCGCGCGGCGACCGACGGGCTCGGGGAGCTCACCCGGCATCTCGCGAACAGCGCGGGAACGCTCCGGCATCCGGAGGCTCGCCTCGACGCGGTGCGCTGCGGGATCGCGCTGTACGGGATCTCCCCGTTCGGCGGGGACCCTGCCGCGGACGGGCTGGAGCCCGCGCTCCGCTGGGAGTCGTTCCTCGCGCTCGTCAAGCGGCTCGCTCCCGGGGAGAGCACCGGATATGGCCGGCGCTTCGTCGCGGACGAGCCCACGTGGATCGGCATCGTTCCCGTCGGCTACGCGGACGGGTTCCGTCGTGACATGACCGGGACCGAGGTGGCCGTCGCCGGCAGGCGCTGCCGCGTGGTCGGCACGATCTCGATGGACGCGCTCGGCGTCGAGCTGCCGGAGAAGCTCGCCCTCGGGACGCCCGTGACGCTCGTCGGGGACGGCGTTCTGATCGAGGAGCATGCGCGGGTCGCAGGCACGATCGGGTACGAGATCGCGACGGGGCTCAACACCCGCTCGCGCCGCGCGCAGCGGCTGGTGCGCGATGGATGAGCAGGTCCGCGAGGTCCTCGCCGGCGAGGAGGCATGGATCGTCGGCGGCGCGATCCGGGACGAGCTCCTCGGCCGGCCGGTGCTCGACCTCGACGTCGCCTGCCGCGAACCGCGGGACGCTGCGCACCGCTACGCGCGCCGTGTCGGCGGGGCCGCGTTCCCGCTCTCCGAGCGGCACGGTGCGTGGCGCGTCGCTGTCGACGGCACCGAGCGCACAGTGGACTTCACGCCGCTGCCGAACGGGATCGAGGCCGACCTCGCGACCCGCGACTTCACGTTCAACGCCATCGCCGTCCGCGTCGAGGGAGGAGAGCGGTGCGACCCGCACGGCGGCGAGACCGACCTCGCGAACGGGGTCGTGCGCGCCGTCTCGGCGACGATCTTCGACGACGACCCGCTCCGGCTCCTGCGCGCGGTGCGGCTCGAGGACGAGCTCGGGTTCGCGCTCGACGGCGAGACGGAGGCGCTCCTGCGCCGCTCGACGGCGCTCGTGACCCGCGCGGCCGGGGAGCGGATCCTCGCGGAGCTGCGCCGGCTCTCTTCCGCGGGGTTCCGTCGGCTCGCGGACGTCGGGCTTCTCCCGGAGCTCCGCGGGGCGATCGACGAGCGCATCGACGCGCGCGACGATCCGGACTTCCGGCTCGTCGCCGTCCTGCGCGAGCAGCTCGCCGAGCTGCCGATCTCGAAAGACCTGCGGCGGTATGCGAACGTGCTCCTGCGCGCGCGCCCGCCCGCGGACGCATCCCCGCGCTCGATCCACCGCTTCCGCCGCGAGACCGAGCCCTGGACGCTCGACGCCCTCGCGTTCGTCGGCGCGACCGAGCTCGCCGGCGTCGTCGAGGCCGCCCGCCGCGCCGAGCCCGCCGAGCCGCTCGTCCGCGGCGACGAGCTCGGCCTGCAACCGGGGCCCGAGATCGGACGTATCCTCGCGATCATCGACGAGGAGCGGGCAGCGGGGACGATCGCCACGCGCGAGGAGGCGCTCGAGCTCGCGCGCGCCCTCGCGTCGGCGGAGGCGGCCCGCTGAGCGTCGAGCTGCGACAGGCACTGCAGGAGGAGCGGGCGTCCGACCTCGCCCAGCGCGTCCGGCGGCTGCTCGGCCCGTTCTCCGCGAACGAGGCGGTCCTCGACGCCGGCTGCGGCACGGGCGCGCTCGCGTTCGCGCTCGCGCCGCTCGTCGCCGAGGTCGTCGGCGTCGACACGCGCACGGACTACCTGGAGGCTGCGCGCCCGGCGGCTCCGGACAACGTGAGGTTCCTCGAGGCGGACGCGATGGCGCTGCCGTTCGGCTACGGCGAGTTCGACATCGCGGCCTGTCACCGCGTGCTGCACCACCTGCGCCGCCCCGAGCTGGCGGTGTCCGAGCTCGCGCGTGTGACTCGCCTCGGCGGGCGGCTGTTCATCGCGGACCAGCTCGGCTCGATCGACCCGCTGCGAAGCCTCGAGATGGACCGGTTCGAGCGGCTGCGCGACGCTTCGCACCAGCGCCTGCTCCCCGACGCCGACATCCGCGGGTACCTCGACGCGAACGACCTCGTGCTGCTGACGTCCGAGGTGACACGAGAGCAGGTCGACCTCGAGCAGCGCCTCGACCTCGCGGGCGTGCCCGAGGAGGAGCGGTCGAAGATCCGCGGCCCGGCGCCTGCTGCGCCCTACGAGGTCGAGATCGGCTGGTACGTCGCGCGCAAGCCAGGACCGTCGTAGCTCACTCGTCGCGGTGCGCGGTCGCCCGCGCCGCGATCCGGTGGACGAGCCCCGGCAGGAGTGCCTGCAAGATCGAGACGGGTCGGTACGGGAACCAGGGCAGGGTCACCTCGCCCTTGTTCCGCTCGACTGCGCGGATGACCGCCTTGGCGACGTCGTCCGCCTCGATCACGAAGTGGCGGAGGAGAGCGCTGCGGAGCTTCGCGCGTTGCGGGAAGCCCTCCGTCTCGACGAAGCCGGGCAGGATCGTGTGCACGCGGATCCCGCTCGAGCGGAGCAGCGCCGCCGTCGAGCGGGAGAACGCGAGCTGGGCATGCTTCGCCGCTGCGTACGCGCCGGCCGGAGCGAAGGCGACGGTCCCCGAGACCGACACGACGTTCACCACGTGGGCGCCACCCTCTGCCGCAGCCACGCGGAGCCCGGGCTCGAACGCCCGCAGGCACCAGACTCCGCCGAGGTAGTTCACATCGATGACGTGCTCGACGCGCTCGGGGTCGATGTCGAGGAAGCTGCCCCGGGCGGGAACGCCGGCGTTGTTCACGAGCAGCTCGATCGCCGGGTGCCGCGCGAGGACGCGCGCCGCGACCTCGTCGACCTGCGTCCGGTCGGCGACATCGCACGCCTCCCACTCGCCGTCGATGTCCGTCGCGAGAGCCTCGAGGAGCTCCGTGCGCCGCGCGAGGAGGACGCAGCGCCACCCGCGCCGGGAGAGCTCCCGCGCGATCGCCTCGCCGATGCCCGAGGACGCCCCCGTGACGACCGCCACCCGTCGCTCCATCGCGGCGGCACCCTACCGTCTAGGATCGCCGCGTGGCCGGTCGGTTCGAGGGGAAGCACGCACTCGTGCTCGGGGTCGCCAACCGGCGCTCGATCGCGTGGGCCATCGCCCGCCGCCTCGCCGAGGAGGGCGCCCAGGTCGCGTTCACGTACCAGGGAGAGCGGATCGAGAAGAGCGTCCGCGACCTCGCCGCAACCGTCGAGAGCCCGCTCGTGACCGAGTGCGACGTCCGCTCGGACGACGACGTGGCGCGCGTCTTCTCCGAGGTCGGCGAGACCTTCGGGGGCGGGCTCGACGTCCTCGTCCACTCCGTCGCTTTCGCGGCGGCGGAGGACCTCGAAGGACGTTTCGTGGACACGCCGCGGGAGCGCTTCTGGCTGGCGCTCGACATCAGCGCGTACTCGCTCGTCGCCTGTGCGCGCGCCGCGGAGCCGCTGATGGAGGCGCGCGGCGGCGGGTCGATCCTGACGATGACGTACCTCGGCGGCGTGCGCGCGGTGCCGCACTACAACGTCATGGGCGTGGCGAAATCCGCGCTCGACTCCACCGTTCGCTACCTCTCCTGGGACCTCGGCTTCAAGAACGTCCGCGTGAACGCCGTCTCCGCCGGGCCCGTGCGCACGCTGGCCGCCCGCTCGATCGCGGGCTTCACGACGATGGAGGAGCTGTTCGAGCAGCGCGCCCCGCTCCACCGCCAGATCGACGCCGACGACTGCGGCGCCGCCGCCGCGTACCTCCTCTCGGAGGAGGCGGCGAACGTGACCGGCACGACGCTCTACGTCGACGCCGGGTACCACTCGATGGGCATGTAGCCCCAGGCGCCGAGCCGGGTGGTTTGGGGCTGCGCCTCAACCGGCTTATTCTGCGACGCGTGGTCGAACACGTAACAGCGGGCACGACCTGTCCGGCGTGCGGCAGTCACAATCGCGAGGGAAGGAAGTTCTGCGCGGAGTGCGGGGCCGCACTGGCCGTCTCGTGCCCCTCGTGCGGCTCCGCGAACGAGCCCGGAGAGCGTTTCTGCGGCGAGTGCGGCACCGCGCTGGAGCCCGGAGCCGTCCCTGTGGCGGAGGCCGTTACGCCCGCGCCGGGTGTCGAGCGCCGCCTCGTCTCCGTCCTCTTCGCCGACCTCGTCGGGCACACGGCGCTCTCGGAGCAGCGTGACGTCGAGGAAGTGCGCGACCTGCTCTCGCGCTACGCCGAGGTCGCGCGCACGATCGTCGAACGCTACGGCGGCGAGATCGAGAAGTTCATCGGCGATGCGGTGATGGCCGTCTGGGGTACGCCGACGGCACGAGAGGACGACGCCGAACGAGCCGTGCGTGCCGCGCTCGACCTCGCTCCCGCAGTCGCCGCGCTCGGCGCCGAAATCGGGGCTCCGACGCTCGCCGCCCGTGCCGCCGTTCTCACGGGTGAGGCAGCTGTCACCCTCGGCGCACAGGGCCAGGGGATGGTCGCAGGCGATCTCGTCAACACCGCCTCCCGCGTCCAGGGCCTCGCAGAGCCGGGCGCCGTCCTCGTCGGCGAGGCGACGCGACGCGCGTCGGAGGCCGCGATCGCGTACGAGGACGCGGGCGCGCACGAGCTGAAGGGGAAGGCCGAGCCGCTCCCGTTGTGGCGCGCAGTCCGCGTCACCGCCGGACGGGGCGGAAGCCTCAAGTCCGACACGCTCGAGCCCCCGTTCGTCGGTCGTGAGCGCGAGCTTCGCCTCCTGAAGGAGCTCTTCCATGCGAGCGCCGACGAGTCCAAGGCACACCTCGTCTCGATCGTGGGCATCGCCGGCATCGGCAAGTCCCGGCTCGCCTGGGAGCTCCAGAAGTACTTCGACGGAGTGGCCCAGGTCGTGCAGTGGCACCGCGGTCGCTGCCTCGCCTACGGCGAGGGCGTCTCCTACTGGGCGTTGGCCGAGATGGTGCGCATGCGGGCCGGGATCGCGGAGGGGGAGGAGCCCGAGTCAGCCCGCGCAAAGCTGCAGTCCGCCTTGGAGCAGTACGTCGACGATCCGGAGGAGCGGGAATGGATCGAGCCGCGACTGGCAAGGCTGCTCGCGCTCGAAGCGGTCGGCGAAGGAGACCCAGCCGACCTCTTCGCCGGCTGGCGGCTCTTCCTCGAACGTCTCGCCGAGCGCGATCCAGTCGTCCTCGTCTTCGAGGACATGCAGTGGGCCGACGCGCCGCTGCTCGAGTTCGTCGAGTACTTGCTCGACTGGTCGCGGAGCCACCGGCTCTTCGTGCTCGCCCTCGCGCGACCGGAGCTCGGCGAGCGGCATCCGGGTTGGGGAAGCTCGCGCAACTCGACGACCCTCTCGCTCGAGCCGCTTGCGGAAGCCGCAATGCGCGAGCTCCTCGAGGGCTTCGTCCCGGGTTTGCCGGACGAGATCGGCCGCCAGGTGCTCGATCGCGCCGAGGGTATCCCGCTCTACGCGGTCGAGACGGTCCGGATGCTTCTCGACCGCGGTTTGCTCGAGCAACAGGGGGCACGGTACGAGGTGACCGGGCCGATCGAGGCGCTCGAGGTCCCCGAGACGCTCCATGCGCTCGTCGCAGCCCGCATCGACGGCTTGACCGACTCAGAACGCCAGCTCGTGCAGGACGCGTCGGTGGTGGGGAAGACGTTCCCACGGAGTGCGTTGGCCGCGGTGGCGAGCATTCCGGAGGCCGAGGTCGAGCGGGTGCTCACCGCTCTCGTGCGCAAGGAGATTCTCTCGCTCCAGGCGGACCCGCGCTCTCCCGAGCGCGGACAGTACGGCTTCCTCCAGGATCTGCTCCGCCAGGTCGCGTACGAGACGATGCCCAGGGGCGAGCGCAAGGCCCGACATCTCGCCGTGGCGGTGCAGCTCGAGCAGGAGTGGACCGAGAGCGAGCAGGAGACGGCCGAGATCGTCGCGTTCCACTACCTCACCGCGCTCGAGCTCGAACCGAGCGCCGTCGACGCGACCGAGATCGGGAAGAAGGCACGTACGACCCTCGTCAGGGCGGGCGACCGAGCCGCTTCTCTTGCCGGTAAGGAAAGCGCTCAGCGCTACTACGAGCAAGCGCTCGAGCTTGCAGACGGCCCGCTCGACCGCGCCGAGCTCCACGAGCGCGCGGGCCGGATGGCGATGCTCGGTGCGCGTACGGAGGCGGCGCGGGCGCACTTCGAGCAGGCGATCGCGGGCTTCCAGGAAATCGGCCTCACGCATCCGGCCGCGCGTGTCACGGCCCAGCTCGGAATCCTGATCTGGCAGCAGGAGAGCGACATCGAGCGGGCGATCGTCGAGATGGAGCGCTCGTTTGCGGTGCTCGCCGACGAGGAGCGCGACGCCGATCTCGCGACCCTCGCCGTCCAGCTGAGTCGACCTCTCCTCTTCGCCGGCCGCGTAGACGACGCGTTGGTGCGGAACGAGCTCGCGCTCGAGATCGCCGAGGCGTTGCGGCTGCCCGAGGTGATCTCCCACGGACTGAATACGAAGGGCGTCATCCTGGCGACACGCGGCCGGCACGAGGAAGCGGAGCTGCTCGTGCACCATGCGCTCGAAACGGCGCTCGCACACGACCGCTTCGAAGCCGCTCTCAGGGCGTACTTCAACCTCGTCTCACTCGTCTACACCTGGGACCGGTATCGCGAGGCTCTCGACCTGAGCCGTGCGGGAGTCGAGCTGGCCCGGAAGGTCGGCGATCGGGGCGCCGAGGCCGGATTGAGCACGTGGGCCGCCGGCATCCTCGAGACCATCGGAGAGTGGGATGAGGCGCTCGTAGTGGAAGCGCTGCTCGACAGCCCGGACCCTTTCCAGCTGCTCTACCTGTCGTGGGTCTACCTGCATCGGGGAGAGCGCGCGGAAGTCGCCCGCCGGATAGCGGCCGTCCGGGAGGTCATCGACTGGAACGAGGTTCAGGATCGTGCTGGATTCCGCGCCGCGGAGGCCGACGTGTTTCTTGCCGACGGACGGCCGCGCGAGGCGCTCGCCTCGGCAGAAGAGGCTCTCGCCGACCGGGGCGAGCTCGGGATTCGAGAGCTCCCGACGTCGCTGGCTGTCGCCCTCGAAGCGGCGTTCGTCCTTGTCGACGAGGCGAAGGTGGCCGAGCTCATGGCGATCGTCGAGGAGCTCCCTCCCGGCGATCTCACCCCCTCCCTCCGTGCGGTCGGTGCCCGTTTCAGCGCCCGACGGGCCGCGCTGAAGGGCGACCGCGACACCGCGACCGCTGGGTTCCTTGCTGCCGCAAGCATCTGTGAGGAGATCGAGCGGCCGTTCGAGCTCGCCGTCGTCCGGCTCGAGCACGGCGAGTGGCTCGCGGCGAATGGACGTTCGTCCGAGGCGGAGCCTCTCCTGGGCGAGGCCCGGGCGATCTTCGAGCGTCTACGCGCGACACCGTGGCTCGAACGGGTCGACCGCGTCGAGCTCGCTCCGGCCGAGCCCGCCGTCGTCGACTGAGTCCGCTACGGCTCGCTCGACGCGGCCGCGGAGGCCTCGACCCGCTGGAGTGGCGACGGCGCGCCGCGCGTCTTGCGCCGCGCCTCAGCGATGCGCTCGAGCACGATCACCCCGACGAGGACGGCGACGAGGAGCGCTGCGACGACGAGGGCCGGGACGGCGAGTCCGACGAGCCCGACCGCGAGGCAGGCAAGCGCGCCGCCCAGCCGCCGCGCGCTGACGGATCCGGCCATGCGCAGGCGCATTGCTACGTGCCCGAGCAGGTACAGCGCCGGGCCGGCGACGACGACGGCGAGCTCGTCGTGCGGCAGCTGCTCCGTCGGGTGGGCGATCACGAGCTCGTCGCCGACGGCCGCGAGCACGATCCCGGCGACGATCCCCGCGTGCAGGTACGTGTACGCGTCCCGGGCAAGCTCGGTCCGGTGCGCGGCGGCGAGCTCGAGCCGCCGCTCCGCGATCGTCGCGACGTAGCCGAAGTAGAGCCACCAGAGCGCGGCAGTGGAAAGGAACGCGAGCCCGAAGGCCGTGACCCTCGCGAGGTCGACCTCGAGCTCCGAGGTCGTCGCGCCCGTGATGACGATGGTCTCGCCGAGGGCGATGATCACGAAGAGCTGGAAGCGCTCCGCGAAGTGCGACGTCTCGACCTCCCAGGCGGTCGGGGAGAGCCGCTCCCGGCCCGGGATCCAGAAGGTCACGAGCGGGGCGGTGTAGTCGATCGCGAGCGCCGCCAGCCAGAGCGCGGCTCGCAGCGGGTCGTCCGTGACGCCGCCGGCGATCCAGAGCACGCCTGCGACGCCGAACCACGCGAGGATCCGGCCTGCCCGCTCGCGCTCGATGGTGCCGGCGCTCGCCGAGGCGAACGTGAGGAACGTGTGGCGCCCGACCTGGATGGCGACGTAGGAGGCGGCAAAGAGGAGCCCGTGCGCGCCGAAGGCCTGCGGGATCGCGACCGCCATCAGCAGGCTCGCGAGCATGATCCCGATCAGGAGGAGGCGGACGACGACCGAGTCCGGGTCGAGCTCGTTCGTGACCCACGTCGTGTAGTTCCACGCCCACCAGACGACGAGGAGGCAGAGGGCGGCCTCGCCCGCGCCCGTCCAGCTCACGTCCTCGAGCAGGATGTGCGAGACCTGCGTGATCGCGAACACGAACACGAGGTCGTAGAAGAGCTCGAGCGTGGTCGCCCGTTGCTCCTCGCCCGCGCTCCGGTCCCGCTGGAAGCGCCCCATACCTAGCGAGTCGCGGCGGCGATCACCGCGTCGACGTCGGGCAGCTCGCGCCCGAGCATCCAGGCCTCGACGATCGTCTCTCCGTCCTCGACGAGGAACGCCGAGCGCGCCGCCACGTCCTGCATCCCACCGAGCTCGACGGCGACCCCGAACGCGCGCGTGGCGTCCCCGTTCCAGTCGGAGAGGAGCGGGACGTCGACGCCGAGCGACTGCGCCCAGGCCGCGTGCGACCAGACCGAGTCGCGCGAGATCGCGAGCGGCCGGACGCCCGCGGCCGCGAGGTCGTCGCCCCTGTCCCGCAGGAGCAGGATCTCGTTCGTTCAGGTCGGCGACCAGTCCCAGAGGTAGAAGCAGAGGAGCGCGTAGCCCGCGCCGAGCAACTCCGTGAGTGAGCGGGACGCCTCGCCGGGGGCCGTCCACACCTGGACGTCGGGGGCGCGGTCGCCGGGGCCGAGCACGGGCAGACCGTAACAGCGAAGGAGGCGGTGCCTAGAGGGTCGCCTCCGACGACATCTCGGCTGAGAGTCGTGAACCCACTCACGGCGCGCGAGAAGGTGGAGCTTCCGGGCGAAATGGAAAACAAGGCGGGCTGAACTGAGCTACCCCCGCTGCGGGGCTCACGGCGCCCGTGCCGCGTGTCGGCGCGGGGCGCCCGCAGCGGAGCCCCTGAGCTGCGCGCGGCGCCACGGGACGGCGACTTCTTGCACGAGGAGATCGACGATCGCCGCGGCGGGCACGGCGACGAACGCGCCGACGGCCCCGCCGAGCGCGGCTCCGACAAGGACTGCGACGAACACGAGCAACGGGTGGATCTCAAGCTGATCGCCCTCGACGACAGGAGAGATCACGTACCCCTGGAGGTTCTGGATCACGATCGATGCCACGAAGGTGAGTACGAACGTCCGCGGGCTGTCGAGCGCGGCGATCGCAAGGAGCGGGATGCGCGCGAGCCAACTGCCGACGAGGGGGATCAGCTCCCCGAGGGCCACGATCACGGAGAGCGGAATCGCGAAGGGCACGCCAATCGCGATCAGCGAGAAGTACGTGAGCACTCCGACGATCGCCATCACGATCACCTTCGCCCAGAGGTAGCGGCCGAGTCGCAGCCAGATCCGGTCGAGGATGAGGCCAGTTCGGCGGCGATGGTCGGGGTGGGTCAGGGAGAGGACGAAGTCGCGTATCCGCATCCGGCTCGTGAGGAGCAGCAGCGATATGAAGAACACTGCGAGCAGGTCGATGAAGATCGAGAAGACGTCGCCGGGAAGCGCCGCAGCGCGCTCGCCCGCACGATCGAGGATGGCGTTACCAAGCCGCGAAAGCTGCTCCTCGAACGGCGGAAGCGCGGGGAAGTCGGCCCGGAGCTCCGCGTACGCCTCGCGGACTCCGTCGTAACGGTCGGCGTACTCCGGAGCGCGCTCGGCGAACTCCACGACCTGGCCGAGCAAGGGCGGCACCGCGAACCAGCCGATGCCCACGAGGATCGCGAAAGACGCGAGGTAGATCAGCACGGCAGCCAGCCCGAGCGGCAGGCGAAAGCGTCGGTGCAGCCACTCGCTCGGCTCGGTCAACGTCGCGGCCAAGAGCGTGCTCACGAAGAGGACGAGCACGACGTGGCGGACCATGAACAGCAGGAGAAGGCCGACGATGGTCAGGATTGCCAGCACGAGCGCCAGATAGACCGGCAACGCCCGCTGGACGAGCGACTGCCGGGAATCGTCCGACGACACCATCGAAACCGAGTACCCGGCGAGCGGTGGCCCTAGTCGCCTCGGCCTCCAGTTATCTCGGGCCAGTCCTCGAAGAGGTCAACGGGCTTTCGTGTCGAGTCGCCGACTTGGTTCAACTAGCAAGCGGATCACGAACCCTTGGCCGGCATGCGCGGTGCGTGCCCTCGATCTACGGAGCAAGAAACCAAGAGCGAGAGAGGCTCGTGTTCGCCGGCGATGCCCGACCGCGTTGTGCCCGTCCGCCGAGCGCCGAAATCTGCGGTACACGCGCCGACGTCATCGCCAGAGCGTTCGTGGAGGAGGTGAGCGTGCTGAGCCCCGGCGTGCAGCCTGCCGAGCCATGCGCGGAGGTCTTGTCGCTCCGGCCGATCGAGAAGAAGCCCGCAAGTTCACCGGCGGCGGTTCCATCCTCCGATCGCGCCGCCGTCGGTGAGATAGACGACTACCGCCCGCCAATCTGGGATGGCCCCGAGCGGATCGTCGGCTACCGCACACCGATGCGAACTTCGAGAGGGCGATCACTGAGGCAAGCCGCTCGTCGATCGAGAAGCACTACTCCGAGGTCTTGGCTGCGAGGCGGACCGAGCCGCAGGTGCTCATTCGTCCGGGCATCGGCCAGGTGCTCGGGGTGCGCTGATTGTCAGCCGGGGGGACGGATCAGAGGCGAGCACACTGGTCTTCCTTGTTGCCCTCGACGACGTTGCGACCTCCGGTAGGCCGGGGCTGGTTCGACTTGCATTGCAGGTTCCCGTCGACCCGGTTGCGGGTCACCGTGAACGCCCCCCGGTTGGAGAACAACTGGATGTCGCCCTCGACCCGATTGCGAAGCACCGCTCCTCCGGCCCGACCCTGCACGAGTTGGATGCTCCCGCCGATGGTCGAATCAACGACGCGGACGACAGCAGCGCCCTCCGCCTTTACAGCCCGAGCAGCACCCCCGCCGTTAGTTTCTCTCCCGAGCAGCTCCGCAACGTCACGCAGCTCTCTTCGGTGCCTCCTTGCCTGTGCCCTCGCACTGCGGGCACTGGTTCACGATGCGCTCCCTCGATTTCGGCGCGGGGATGTAGCACGATCCCTGGCACTCGGGGCACGCACCTTCCGCGAAGTCGTGCGACCTCTTCCAGGCGCTATACACAGCTATTTCCCTCCCTCGAGTGGTTGCCAGCTGTCTGTGTCCGCTCCCTTGATCAGGAACGAGCGTGCGGCTGTCGTTGGCTCGGGCGTTGGCTGGTTGTCTGCGATCACTGCGCGAATGTCAGCGGTCGGTCGAAAGCGACCATCGACACCGCGCCGAGCCCCGCTCATGGTCCATTGAGCAATCAGCTTCGTCGTATTCATCCCCAGTTGCGGCCCCGCGGTGAGCGAGGCCGCGTCTCCTCCCCTTGTGTCCCAGCGTGTCCATCGCACGGTATCCCCCGCACGGGGCAGGGCGCTATCCCTCGAATGAGCCTTCTCAGCCGACGGGCTCGGTTGCGATGGAGCCGTGCCCACCCGGAAGAATCGCCCGTACCCGTCGGGCTATACGGTCAGGCTCACGAGGCCATGCGCCGCCGGCTCATCCCGGTCGTCGCAACGGGCACCGTCGCGTGCGCACGCTGCGGAGAGCGCATCGAGCCCGGTTCGCCGTGGCAGCTCGACCACCGCGATGACGGTCGGGCTGCTCGGCCCGTAGCCCGCGCCGAGCGACTCCGTCAGCGAGCGGGACGCCTCGCCGGGGGGCCGTCCACACCTGGACGTCGAGGGCGCGGTCGCCGGGGCCTCCGTCACAGCCCGCTCGCCCGGCGAGCCGACGAGCGCCGAACGCGGCCGGCGTGTGCCGGCCGCGTTCGAGGGCGCGTGCTACGTGGCCGGAGCGCTCCGGCGGTAGCGGTAGCCACAGCGCTGCTTCGTCGTGAGCCCGAGGAAGATCGCGGCGAGCCCGACGACGACGTGGGGAACCCAGACGTTCGCGCCGCCGTCGGCGAAGCCGAAGATCCACGGCGACGCAGCGAGGAGTGCGCCCGCCCCGATGTCGAACAGGTTGTGGACGCTCATCGGAAACGTGCGCCAGACGCCGAGCTCGTAGTCCGTGAACAGGCTGTAGGCGATCAGCCCGATCCCGAGCACGATCGGGACCACGGTGGCCGCGGTGTCGTCGGAGAACTGGAAGATCCAGGGCGCGGCGATCAGCGCGACGCCGACGATGTAGTCGAGCGGCGCATGAAGCCGTGTGGGGATGAACCGCATGTGGGGCTCCTTCGAGTCGAACGACCTGCTGGTGTCGGAGGTCGTTCGCCGCGGACGCCGTCGCGGTTCGGTGGCGGGCGCGAGCCTTGCTGCTACGCGGCGGCCGGCAGCGCCTCCGTCGTCTCGGAGATCTCGCGGGCGACCTCGACGATGTCGCGGTTCGCGTTGTAGATGCGGAGCTGTTGGTCGGCGCCGTTCCCGCGAGAGACCATCTCGAGGACGCCCTCGAGCTCGCGCTCCGAGCCGAGCTCCCTCGCGTGCGGCGCGACCTCCGACACCGTGCGCCGGATCAGCCGCGAGACCGGGACCCGGTTCCGGCGACCCGTGGCGAGGTCCATCACCGGGGCGTGGAGCCCGTAGCGCGCGGCCAGCCACTTGTTCTCGCTCGTCAGGATGCGGTGGTACGAGGGAATCTCTTCGCCCGCCTCGTAGCGCTCGCACAGCTGCTTCACGAGCGCCTGGCAGTAGGCGGCGATCGCGACCGCGTCCTCGATCCGGGAGACGGCGTCGCAGATGCGGATCTCGACCGTCCCGAGGCGTGGGTGCAGACGGATGTCCCACCAGATGTGGGTGTAGTCGGCGATGCAGCCCGACCGCTCCAGGCGGCCGACGACATCGGCGTAGTCGGCGTAGTCGCGGAACCGAGGCGGCGGCCCCGAGCGGGGGAAGGCCGAGAAGACCATCTGGCGGCTCGACGCGAGGCCCGTCGGCTCCCCGCGCCAGAACGGCGAGCTCGCCGACAGTGCGAGGAGCGGGGCGAGCTGCGGCAGCAGGCCATTGACCACCTGGATCGCCTTCTCCGGGTCGTCGACGGCCACGTGCACGTGCATTCCGAAGATGAGCTCGCGCCGGGCGACGTACTGGAGCTGGTCGATGAGCGCGCGATAGCGGTCCCTCGCCGTGATCCGCTGGCGCTCGAACAGACTGAAGGGGTGCGTGCCCGCGGACCCCACGCGGAGCCCCTTCTCCTGGGCGACGCCGGTGACGTACCCCCGGAGCGTCGTGAGCGCCGCCATCACGTCGCCGGCCGTCCGACAGACGGGCGTCGCGATCTCCAGGACCGACTGCATGAGCTCGGCGTTGATCTGCTCCTCGAGCTCGTGCCCGCTGACCGCCGCGAGGATCGTGTCGATGTGCTGAACGAGGTCGAACGTGCCGGAGTCGAGGAGCTGATACTCCTCCTCGACGCCGAGCGTGTACGGGTCGCCCGTCCCGAACGCGTGGTCGAGCACGCTCTCGGCAGGCGCCCCGTCGAGCCCGGTGATCGAGGGCGGGATCGCCTGCCTCGGCGTCACCCGAGAACCGCGTCCACGTCGATCTCGACCTTCCAGGCCGGGTCGAGCAGCTTCGTCACGACCATCGTGCTCGCCGGGCGGATCTCGGAGAAGACCTCGCCGTGCGCGCGCCCGACCGCGTCGGCGTGCCCCGCGTCGGTGACGTAGATACGTGTCCGCACGACCTGCTCGAAGCCGACGCCCGCGCTCTCGAGCGCGCCGGCGATGATGCGGAGGCACAGGCGCGCCTGCTCGTAGGCGTCGTCCGGCGGCGGGGAGCCGTCGGCCGGGATCGGGGCGGTCCCGGCGACGTAGACGTGGCCGTCGGCGACGACCGCTCGCGAGAAGCCGACGACCGGCTCGTACGGCGAGTGTCCCGAGATCAGGCGCCGCTCCATAGGGGGCTAGTATCGCGCGGCGTGGAGGCACTCCGCCAGATCGCGGACTGGCCGGTGCCGCTCGCAGCCGCCGGTGTCCTCGTCGACGGACGGGTCGAGACGGAGGGTGATGCCGCGCAGTCGTTCCGCCTCGCGTCGGTGTCGAAGCCCGTGGCCGCCCTCGCCCTGCTCGTCGCCGCGGAGGAGGGCGTCGTCGACCTCGACGAGCCCGAGGGCCCTCCGGGCTCGACCGTGCGGCACCTGCTCGCTCACGCGTCCGGGCTGCCGTTCGAGGGCGACACTCCGATCGCGGCGCCGGCAACGCGGCGCGTCTACTCGAACGAGGGCTTCCGCGTGCTGGGGGCCCACCTCGAGCAGCGGGCCGAGATGCCGTTCGCGGAGTACGTGCGCGCCGCCGTCGTCGAGCCGCTCGGGCTGGGCCTCGACCCGAGCGGCGACCCGGGGTCCGGCATGCGTGCGTCGCTTGCCGACGTGCTAGCCGTCGCCCGTGAGCTCCTCGAGCCGACCGTGGTCGCCCGCGAGACGCTCGACGAGCTGACCGCCGTCCAGTTCCCCGGCCTCGCCGGCGTGCTTCCCGACTGGGGCAGGTTCGACCCGCTCGACTGGGGCCTCGGCGTCCAGCTCGCGACTGCCCCGCCGACGTGGATGGGCTCGCGCGTGTCCCGGCGGGCGTTCGGCCACTTCGGCGGCTCGGGCACGTTCCTGTGGGTCGATCCCGAGCGACGCCTCGCGTGCGCGGCGCTGACCGACCGCGCGTTCGGCGACTGGGCGAAGGAGGCGTGGCCCGCGCTCTCGGACGCGGTGGTCGACGAGGCCGCGACGGGCTAGAGGGGCTCGCCGTCGTCGGCGAAGATCGGTCGCACGAGCTCGTCGAACGCCGTCGCGTCGCAGCTCGCGACGACGCAGGGCGTCATCGTCGTGATCGTCGCCGTGCGGGGGATGTTCATCGCGAGCGCGACCTCGCCGAAGAAGTCGCCCGCGCGGATGATCCCACGCTCGCCGAACGACGACTGGGACACGCCCGCGACGCCGGAGAGGAGAACGTAGAAGCGGTCGCCGGGCTGGCCCTCACGGATCAGCACCGTTCCGGCCGGCACCTCGGCTCGCTGCATCCGCTCGGCGAGCTTGCCGAGCGTCTCGCCGGGAAGCGAGGCGAACAGGCCCACGCGCGCGAGCTCGGTGACGCTGGCGGGGACGTGGCGGGGACTCATCGGCGCCGTGTTTGCCGATGCGTCGGGGGTGGGCGCTTGCCGGAGGCGAGCGGCGGGAACACGGCGGTACGGTACCCGCGTGGGCGTCCTCGACGGCTGGCGGCACTGCCCGCGCTGCGCCACTCAGCTCGCCCACGCCGACGGTCGGGTCGAGTGCCCGGCGTGCGGCTTCGAGCACTGGGCGCACTCGTCGCCGGCCGTGTCCGCGTTCCTCGTCGACGCGCGCGGGCGCGTCCTGCTCGGCCGCCGCGCGTTCGAGCCCGACGCGGGCCTGTGGGACTCGCTCGGCGGGTTCCTCGAGGAGGGAGAGGACCCGCTCGACGGGTTGCGGCGGGAGCTGCGTGAGGAGACGGGGCTCGACGTCGAGCCGGGGGCTTTCGTCGGGACCTTCATCGACACATACGGCCTCGACGACGACGCGCCGGCGGTGCTCAACCTCGTCTGGGAGGCGACCGCCGGGGAGGGGGAGCCGACGGCGGCCGATGACGTCACCGAGCTCCGCTGGTTCGAGCGGGACGACCTCCCTCCCGACGACGAGATCGCCTTCCGCTGGCTCGCGCCGAGCCTCCGGGCCTGGGCGCGTGCGGGCCACTGACGCACCGAAGGGCCGGGATTCCGGCCCTTCGGCTAGGGGAGGGGGAGGGGGAAGCCTCGAACGAAATTCCTGGAAAACCGCGCTTCACAACCAGCATACTCCCCACGACGGAGGTGCCGCTGGGCGGCCTGGTGGGCCAGGCCGGGTCGTCAGGCGGCCGCTTCGGCTGCGAGGCCGAGCGAGCGCTCGATCGCTGCCTTCGGCTGGGCGCCGACGACCGCCGAGGCGGGCTCGCCGTCCCGGAAGAGGATCATCGTGGGGATCGACATGACCCCGTACCGGAGCGAGAGGCTCTGCTCCTCGTCGATGTTGACCTTCACGAGCTTGAGCTCGCCGTTCCGCTCCTCGACGATCTTGTCGAGCACGGGAGCGACCGCATGGCACGGCCCGCACCACTCCGCCCAGAAGTCCACGAGCACCGGTGTGTCGCTCTGCAGGACCTCCTGCTCGAACGTCGTCTCTGTCACGTCGATTGCCATCTGAACCTTTCGATCCTTTCTCCGAGGTATGAGCGTTGCTCAGAGGCTAACGCTCCCGCCCTCACGATCCTTCCCGAAGCGCGACCTCCTACACTGACCGTCGTGGCGCGCATCTTCCCATCACTGCCGGACAAGCCGGATCACGACGCCCTCGAGCTCGAGATTCTCGAGCTGTGGGAGCGCCGGCGGACGTTCGAGAAGCTTCGCCAGCAGAACCGGGGCGGCCCGCGGTTCAGCTTCGTCGACGGGCCGGTCACGGCGAACAAGACACTCGCCGTGCACACGGCGTGGGGCCGCACGCTCAAGGACGTGTTCCAGCGCTACAAGGCCCTCCGCGGCTTCGAGCAGCGCTACCAGAACGGCTTCGACTGCCAGGGCCTCTGGATCGAGGTCGGCGTCGAGCGCGAGCTCGGGCTCAACTCGAAGCGCGAGATCGAGGAGTTCGGGCTCGCGGAGTTCGCGCGCCGCTGCCGGGAGAAGGTCATCTGGTCCGCGACGGAGCTCACGAAGGGCTCCAAGCGTCTCGGCCAGTGGATGGACTGGGGAGCGGACTACTTCACGTTCTCCGACACGAACATCGAGTACATCTGGCACTTCCTCAGGCTGATCCACGAGCGCGGACTGCTCTACAAGGGCCACCGCTCGACCGAGTGGTGCCCCCGCTGCGGCACGTCGATCTCGCAGCACGAGCTCTCGCAGGCCGGCGTGTACCAGGACAAGACGGACCCGTCGCTCTTCGTTCGACTACCGCTCGAGGACCGGCCGGGCGAGTCGTTCGTCGTCTGGACCACGACGCCCTGGACCCTGCCCGCGAACGTCGCTGCGGCGGTCCGGCCCGACGCCGAGTACGGGCTCAGGGAGAACGGCGAGTGGGTTGCGATAGCGCGCTACCCGGGCGAGCGGTTCGTGCGTCGCGCACCCGGGGCGGAGCTCGTCGGCCTGCGCTACCGGGGGCCGTTCGACGACCTTGGTCCGGCAGCGGAGGTCGAGCACCGCGTGATCCCCTGGGACGACGTCTCGCTCGAGGAGGGCTCGGGCATCGTCCACATCGCGCCGGGTGCCGGCCAGGAGGACTTCGAGCTCGGACGTCTGCACGGGCTCGCGGTGCTGAGCCCGGTGGACGAGTCCGGCCGCTTCTACGACACGTACGGGTGGCTCCACGGGCTCTCGACGACCGAAGCGGCCGACCAGATCGTCGGCTGGCTCGCCGAGAAGGGCGTGCTCCTCGAGGCGGGCACGTACCTGCATCGCTACCCACATTGCTGGCGGTGCGACACGCCGCTCATCTGGCGTGTGACGGACGACTGGATGATCGCGGTCGACGAGCTCCGCCAGCCGTTGCTCGATGCGAATGCCACGGTCGAGTGGACGCCGGAGTACATGGGCAAGCGCATGGACGACTGGCTCCGCAACATGGGCGACTGGAACATCTCGCGCCGCCGCTACTACGGCCTTCCACTTCCGATCTACGAGTGCAGCTGCGGCCACGTCACGGTCGTCGGCTCGAAGGCCGAGCTGGAGGGGCTCGCGCTCTCGGGGCTCGATCAGCTCGAAGAGCTCCGGCGTCCGTGGATCGACGAGGTCCCGATCCGCTGTCCTTCGTGCGGAGGGACGGTCAGGCGCATCCCGGAGGTCGGCGACGTCTGGCTCGACGCGGGCATCGTCCCTTTCTCGACCCTCGGTTGGGAGAGCCCCGAGTTCGTGACGCAGGGCTATGCGACGGGCGCCGCCAAGGGGTTGACGACGGCCGATCTCCCGGACCACTCGTACTGGGAGGAGTGGTTCCCGGCCGACTGGGTCTCCGAGATGCGCGAGCAGATCCGGCTCTGGTTCTACTCACAGCTCTTCATGTCGGTCGCGCTCGTGGGCCGTGCGCCGTTCCGGAAGGTCCTCGGCTACGAGAAGATGCTCGACGAGCACGGCCGGGAGATGCACGGCTCGTGGGGGAACATGATCGAGGCGCAGGATGCGTTTCGGCGCATGGGCGCGGACGTCATCCGCTGGCAGTGCGCGTCACAGCCGTCCGATCGCAACATGCTGTTCGGCTTCGGGCCGGCGCACGAGATCCAGCGGTGGCTCCTCACCCTCTGGAACTCGGCGAAGTTCCTCGGCGACTACGCCTCGATCGGAGGTTGGTCTCCCGTCTGGAGCGACCTGGACGGGGGGCCGACGGGCGATCTCCAGCCGCTCGACCGCTGGCTCGTCGAGCGAACGCACCTGCTCGTAACGGAGGCCGAGGCGGGGTACGAGAGCTGGTCCACGCCGAGCGTCGTGCATGCGTACGAGTCCTTCGTCGACGATGTCTCGAACTGGTACATCCGTCGCTCGCGGCGCAGGTTCTGGGACGGTGACCCGGTCGCCTTCGCCACGCTCTGGTACGCGCTCGTCCAGGGCTTGCGCGTCGTCTCGCCGCTCATGCCGTTCCTCACCGACCACCTCTGGCGAGCGCTGACCGCGCCCGTGGACGAGGCTCCGGAGTCGATCCACCTCGCGGGCTGGCCCCGGGTGTCCGCGCCCGACGCGGCGCTCCTCGAGGAGGTCGCCGGGCTCCGTCGCGTCGTCGAGCTCGGGCGACAGGCTCGCTCGAGCGCCGGCGTCAAGCTCCGCCAGCCGCTGCGCGCGCTCGTCGTCGCAGGAGCGGGGCTGGCCGAGGCGCACGCGGGCGAGATCGCCGAGGAGCTGCGCGTGAAGGACGTCACCTTCGGCGACGTCGATGCGAGCGAGCTGCGCGTGAAGCCGAACCTCCCGGTGCTCGGGCCGAAGCTCGGACGGGAGCTCGCCGCCGTGCGCTCCGCACTCGAGAGCGGGGACTTCGAGGAGCTCCCGGGGGGCAGCTTCCGCGCGGCGGGCCACGAGCTCACGCCCGACGAGGTGCTCGTGGAACGTCGGGGCAAGGAGGGCTGGGCGGTGGCTGCGTCCGACGGCGTCACCGTCGCCCTCGACCTGGCACTCGACGAGGACCTCGAGCGCGAGGGGCGCGTCTACGAGCTGATCCACGCGGTGAACACGATGCGCAAGGACGCCGGCCTCGAGCTCACCGACCGCATCCGGCTGACGATCCCGGAGGCCGACGCCGACCTCCTCGAGCACGAGGACTGGATCGCGCGCGAGACGCTCGCGGTCTCGGTCGAGGCCGCGGGCGCCGAGCTGCGGTTCGAGAAAAGCGCGTGACAGTCACCCTGCGGGTGAGTCATCGGCGGTGCGGCTCTCAGTCGCCCGCGACGAAGAACCCCCAGTCGCCGTCCGGCTCGATCCCGGCACGCCAGCCGAGGTAGCCCGACCCGGGCGGGAACAGCGTCGCGACCGGCCCGAGCGGCGCGAGGAGCTCTCGCTCGTGCGCCGAGAGGTCGGCAGCGCTTTCGATCGTGTACGTCCACGGCCAGACGTAGAGGCCGCGCGAGAGGACGTACGGCATCCGCAGGATTTCGGCCAGCGTCTCGAGTGGCCGGGCGGAGGTCGTCCGCTCCAGGTCTTGCCAGTAGCCGACCGCGCCGCCCTCGACAGGGCTTCCGAACGTGTAGCGGAGGCTCGCGGGCACGAGCGAGCGCAGCTCCTCGTAGTCGCCGGACTGGGCGGCCGCGAGTAGGGCGACGCGCGTCTTCTCGACCGCTGGCGGAAGGCCCTGGCCCGGGACGGCGGCGGTCGCGGTCTCGGTGACGGCCTCCGCGGACGCCGTCTCGCGGGCGACGAGCTACCCGACGACGCCTCCTGCGGCGAGAGCGGCCGCGAGGACCAGCGCGGACGCGACGCGCATCAGCTCTGCGCGGCGAGCTCGAGCTCTCGACGAAGCTCGACGGGGAGCCGGAACGTCACGTCCTCCTCCACGAGCCGGTACGCCTCGATGTCGTCGACGCCGCGCTCGCGGAACCAGTCGCACACGCGGCTGACGAGCTTCTCCGGTGCGGACGCGCCCGAGGTGATGCCGACGGTCGCCGCCTCCTGGAGCCACGTCTCCTCGATCTCGGACTCGTCGTCGATCAGGTACGCGTCCGTTCCGGCCGCGCGGGCGGTCTCGACGAGGCGGTTCGAGTTCGACGAGTTCCGCGAGCCGATGACGAGGAGGACGTCGATCTCGGGGAGCATCTCCTTCACCGCCCACTGGCGGTTGGAGGTCGCGTAGCAGATGTCCTCCTTGCGCGGCGCGCGGATCTCCGGGAACCGGCGGCGAAGCGCGGTGATGATCTCGCCGGTCTCGTCGACGGAGAGCGTCGTCTGCGTGACGTACGCGAGCTTCGCGTCGGCGGGAAGCTCGAGCGCCTCGGCCTCCTCGACGGTCTGGACGAGCACGGTCGCCTCGGGGGCTTCGCCCATCGTCCCGACGACCTCCTCGTGACCCGCGTGCCCGATGAGGACGACCGTGTACCCCTCGTCCGCGTAGCGGCGCGCCTGCACGTGCACCTTCGTCACGAGCGGGCACACCGCGTCGATGACGTTGTGGCCGAGCCGTTCCGAGTTCCGAAACACGGTCGGAGCGACGCCGTGCGCCGAGTACACGACCGTCGCGCCGGACGGCACCTCGGTCTCCTCGTCGACGAAGATCGCCCCACGCGCCTCGAGGTCGCGCACGACGTGGATGTTGTGGACGATCTGCTTGCGCACGTACACGGGCGCGCCGTAGTGCTCGAGTGCGCGCTCGACGGTCTCGACGGCGCGCTCGACCCCTGCGCAGTAGCCGCGCGGTGACGCGAGGAGTACGCGACGAACCACCGCGACAGGGTACTCGAGCCCGACGCCGCGGCCGCGAAGCGGCCGCGCTCAGGGATCCTCGCGAACCGGGATCCGCGCTCGCGGAGCCCGGCCCTGCGCAGGGCACGACCTAGCGGGCGGACTGCGCGAGGAAGATCCCGGTGAGGACGACGGCGCCGCCGACGAGCTGCGCGGGGCCGAAGGTCTCGCCCAGCCACGCCCAGGCGACCGCGGTCGCGACGACCGGCTCGAGGGTGGCGACGATCGAGGCGCGCGTCGCGCTCAGGTGCCGGAGCGCGGCCGTGAGGAGCGAGAACGTCACCATCGTCCCGACGACGACGACGAACCCGACGAGGGCCCAAACCGGCGCGGAGTGCTCGGAGAGGTTTCCCTGCAGCGAGACGGTGTCGTCGAGGACCTCCCACGGGAACTCCCAGAGCGGCTGCACGACTGCCCACAGCGCCGCCGCGAAGAGGAAGCCGTAGAAGGAGAGCGAGACGGGGTCGCGGTGCCGCCGCTCGCGCTCGGCCATCAGCAGGTACGCGGTCAGTCCGAGCGCGCCGCCGAGGGCGGCGGTGACGCCCACCGTGCTGAAGGCGACGCCGGTCCACACCTCCACGACGACTGCGAGCCCCGCGATGCAGAGCACGACGGCGACCCAGATGCGCCGGCGGATGTGCTCCCCGTAGACGAAGCGCGCGAAGAGCGCGACGAAGAGCGGGGCCGTGAACTCGATCAACAGCGCGACGCCCACCGGGAGGTTGTGGATGGCGACGAAGTACAGCCACTGGACGAACGCCACGCCGACGATCCCGAAGACGGCGAGGAAGGCGAGCTCGCGGCGGCCGACCCGCAGGCTCGTCCTCGAGAACGCGACGAGGAAAGCGAGCAGGCCGAGCGCGGCGCACGTGGCGCGGATCTGCGCCAGCTCGAGCGACGAGAGCCCCGAGTCGAGGACGACCTTGGACACGCTGCCGTTGACCGCGAAGAGCGTGGCGGCGGTCGCGACCATCGCGTACCCGAGCCGCGTCCGATCGTCGGTGCGCCCCTCCGGGAGCAGCGTGGGGGCGTCGACCATCGCCAGCAGGCTAGCGCCCTACACTGTCGCGCACGGGGCGTAGCTCAGCCTGGTAGAGCGCCCGCTTTGGGAGCGGGAGGTCGCCGGTTCGGATCCGGCCGCCCCGACTTCGTGAGGCCCATCGTCCTCGTCGCGACGGCGGCGCTCGTGCTCATGTCGGGAGCGTCGGCAGACGCGTCCGCGCCGGGGTTCCGCGGGACGATCTCGCGCATCGACGCCGCGCAGGCGAAGCGCATGACTGCGGTCTCGTGGCGGCCCGGGCTGCCCGGTCGCGCTCCGGGACCTCCGGCTCCTCCGCCTCTCGCACCGCGGCTTCGACGGGAGGGTGCGGACAGGGCAGCTCGTCGTCCACCGGGATGTCGCGCTCGAGGTCGTCGCCGTCTTCCGACGGCTCTACGAGGCCGGCTTCCCCGTGCGACGCATGCTCCCCGTCGACGCGTACGGCGGCAGCGACTTCCGCTCGATCGAGGCGGACAACACCTCCGCGTTCAACTGCCGCTACGTCGAGGGCTCGCGCCGCTGGTCCGAGCATGCGTACGGACGTGCGCTCGATCTCAACCCGATCGAGAACCCGTACGTCTCCGGCGGACGCACCTCGCACCGCGCGAGCGTCCCGTACCTCGACCGCTCGCGGCGGCGGCCCGGCATGGCGTACGAGGGCGGCGCTGCCGTCCGGGCCTTCGACGCGATCGGGTGGGGCTGGGGCGGACGCTGGGCGGCGGTGAAGGACTACCAGCACTTCTCCGCGAGCGGCCGGTAGCACGACATCCCCTCCCGTCCCGGCAGCGCGGCATTCTCGAGCGTGTCGGTGGTGCATACTCCAGTCGAGGGGAGGTACCACATGTCGACAGCTCCGGCTGGCGTAGGAGCAGGGAGGTCGCTGCTACACCGCATCATCGGGCCGCCGTCCACGAGGGCGGGCCGCTGGTCGGCGTGGCTCGTGGGTGCGGTGATCGGCGTGCTCGCGGCCGTCGGGGGGCTCGTGTTCGTAGGTGCCGCCGATCTGGGCTGGGGCGCTCTGCTCGTGCTCGTGGTGTCGAGCGCCGCCGGAGTGTTGACGGGGATCGTCGCGGGCGGCGTCGCCGTCGCGGCGCTCGCGAAGGGCGAGCGCTCGATCGTCGTGCTCGGGCCGCTCGTCTTCGGTACCGTCTGCCTCGTGTTCGCAGTCGGCGTGTTCGTCACGCCGACGAGCTAGACGACGAGGGGCGCCGCGGGCGCCCCTCGCTTGCGCCGATCGGGCAGTGCGGTCAGGCCGAGACCGGCTCTCGCCGGCCGACGACGTAGGCCCAGATCGCGCCTCCGAGCACGCCGCCCGCGAGCGGGCCGACGATGTAGATCCAGACGTCGCTCCATTCCTGGTTCCAGAGCACCGGGTCGAGCGAGCGGGCCGGATTGAAGGAGCCTCCCGAGGCCGGCCCGACGGTCGCCGCCGCGGTGAAGATGAAGAGCCCGATGAGGAACGGCGCCATCACTCCCTTCCACGCCGCCCGCTCGTCGGTGGCGACGGTGAGGATCACCATCACGAAGAGCGCGGTCGCGACGATCTCGAGCACGAGGGCGGCCCAGTCGTCGATGCCGCTGCCGGGCTGGGTGTGCAGCGACTCCATGACGTCGCTCGAGTAGACGATGCCCATCACGAGCACGGCGCCGAACCCGCCTACGAGCTGGGCGACCCAGTACGGGACGACGTCCCTGGCCGGGAACCTCCCGGCGATGGCGAGGCCCGCGCTCACCGCCGGGTTGAAGTGGCCTCCCGTGAGATGGCCGAAGGCCGTGATCGCCAGCGTGAGGCCGAAGCCGAAGCCCGCGGCGATCCCGAGCGACGTGATCGCCTCCGGGCCGACGTCCACGAGCACCGCGATCCCGCTGAAGCCGAGGAAGAAGAAGAGGAACGTCCCGAGCGCCTCCGAGACGAGTCGTATGCCGAGCGGCTGATCCATGTCGCGCCTCCAGTTCGCTTGCCCGACGCGGATTCGACGAAAGTCGGCGTTCTCCTAGGCTCCTGCCATGGATGCGGGCCGTCGTCCTCGTCGTCGTGCTGGCGCTCGCCTTCGCGTTCACGACGGGCGTGCAGGACGCCGCGAACTCGATCGCGACGCTCATCGCGACGCGCGCGGGGCGACCCGGGCCTGCGCTCGTGATGGCGACCGCAGCGATCCTCGTCGGGCCCTTCCTCGTCGGCTCCGCAGTCGCGGACACCGTCGCCGGAATCGTCGACGTGGAGCCGATCGACACGGTCGAGGTCGTGACGGCCGCGCTTGCCGCAGCCCTCGTCTGGAACGCGGCTGCCTGGTATGCCGGGATCCCGTCGAGCTCGACGCACGCGCTGATCGGCGGGCTCGTCGGGGCCGCGATCCCGGCCGCGGGTCTCGACGCCGTGAACTGGGGTGGGCTCGACGGCCTGCGCCCGGTCGGGGTCGTCGGCATCCTCGTCGTCCTCGCGACCTCGCCGGTCGTGGGCGCGGTCACGGCCCTCGTGGTCCTCCGGGTCTTCCGCAGGCTGCTCCGGCGCGGCACGCGCCGGTTCTCGGAGCCCGTCCGCGACGCACAGTGGCTCACGTCCGCGCTGCTCTCGATCGGGCAGGGGGCGAACGACGCCCAGAAGGCCGTCGGCGTCGTGGCCGCGGTCCTCCTCGCCGACGGCGTGACCTCGTCCCTCGACTCGCCCCCTTGGGTGACGCTCGCCGCCGCGCTCGCGATGGCGGCAGGGTCTCTCGTCGGGGGCTGGCGGATCGTGCGGACGATCGGCCGGCGGATCTACGACCTCCGGCCGCTGGACGCGCTCGCGAGCCAGACGGGGTCGGCGGCCGCGATCCTGGGGGCCTCGATCGTCGGCGCCCCGATCTCCTCGACGCACGTCGTCTCCTCGTCGGTCGTCGGGGCGGGCCTGGGACGACGCCGCTACAGTCGGATCCGCTGGTCGGTGGTACGCCAGCTGGGGATAGCCTGGGTCACGACTGTGCCCGCCACCGCCTTCGTCGCCGCCGCCCTGGTCTCCGCGTGGAGGGTCATCTCGTGAAGGTGCAGCGCTGGTTCCTGCCGGAGTCACCGGACGTCATCGGGCTCCTCCGTCTCCAGCTGGACGTGACGACGGAGGGCGTCGACCGCCTCGTCGCCTGGGCACACGGCGAGGCGGCGGGAGCCGGCGAGGTCCGCTCCCTCGAGCACCGGGGCGACGAGCACAAGCGCGCGCTCGAGCGAGCGCTGACCACGGCGTTCACGACGCCGCTCGAGCCGGAGGACCTGTACACGCTCTCGCGCGGGATCGACTGGATCCTCAACCTCTCGAAGGACCTCGTCCGCGAGAGCGAGGTCATGGCGACTCCGCCCGACGCGCCGCTCGCCGAGATGTGCGAGGCGCTCGCCCGCGCGGTGCACCTCGTGTCCGACGCCGTGCACCTGCTTGGCTCGGACTCGGAGGCGGCCACCGAGAAGGCGAACGAGGCGCTCCGCGCCCAGCGCCAGATCGAGAAGATCTATCGCGACGCGATGGCGGCTCTCGTCGAAGTGGAGGACCTGCGGGAGGTCTTCGCCCGCCGGGAGCTCTATCGCCGCGTCGCCCGCATCGGCGAGGTCGTGGTCGACGTCGCCGAGCGCGTCTGGTACACGGTCGTCAAGGAGGCCTGAACGCCTGCGGCGGACGGCGAAGCGGGCGACCGGGCTCGAACCGGCGACATCCAGCTTGGAAGGGACAGCGCGCAGGGTGACAGCAATGGTCAGGAGCCGCTATTTGGCTCCGTTAATGCGGGGTCCAGGCGGGCCGAGTGACAGTAGGTGACAGGAACGGACAAGAAAACCTGACCAAGAACCTGACCGAGGACTCGTCCGCTCCACGCGGTCGAGCGCCTGCAGCTCGACGGGTCGGACTGTCGGCGCGAGGAGGATCGCCAGCGTGTCCCCGTCCCGTCAAGGCGAACGGCCCGCCGGAGCGGGCCGTCCCTGTGGTATCTCGTCTCGACTGGCGTCATGGGCTGCTGACGAAGCAGAAGCAGAATTCGTCGATGCCGCCGGAACCGTCGCCAGGAGCGAGAAAGTGCAGTCTGTCGACCATGTGGTTGTGGCCGCCCACAACGGATCGATAGATCCCCGTCCCCTCAATTACGTCGAGCTCGAAGGTTCCTACCAGGAAACGCCCGCCCGCTCCGTCGGGTTCGAAGGCGGCGTCGCTCCCTGTGAACCGCATCGCAAATGAGCCTCCGGGAATGTGGTAGGCACACAACGACCCGGCGAGCTGCACGTAGAAGTCGCCGATCGCCTTGTTCAGGTTCGTGTTGCCCGGAGTTCCGCTGACGGGGTAGATCTTCGTTGTCGAGTACGAGCCATCGCTCAGGTCGACCGCGGACAGGCCGAAATTGGGCCCGTGAACGACGGGCTGATACAGCCCCTTCAGCAGGACGACGAAGGGATCGGCGGGCGCAGCCGTCCCTTGCGCCCGTACCCGCCCTGGGAAGAGCAGCGGGGACGCCCCAACGAGCGCCGCGCCGATCGCCGTTCTCCGGTTGATCCTGGCCTTGCTGTCCATCTCCTTCCTCCTTCCCCTGATTCCCGGCTCCAGTTGGAGTAGGGCCACTGCTACAGCGAGGAAAGAGGGCTTGGCGTCGCAAGGGCCACTGCAACGGTGGCTGGCTTGCCTCAGGGGACGTATGGGCGCGACTCGACCCGCTGAATGGCCGACGCTACGCCCTTGTGCCAGATGTGTCAAATGCTACGGCGCGGCGGGTTCCGAGAGAGCGGGCGACCGGGCTCGAACCGGCGACATCCAGCTTGGAAGGCTGGCGCTCTACCAACTGAGCTACACCCGCGCCCGGTTAGCGTAGCGCCGTGTATCCGTACGCGTGGTCGTGGAATCCGGAGGCCCTTGTCGTCGTCCCGTTCCTCACCGTTGCGTACCTCGTCGGCGTCCGTCGGCACGCCGCGCCGTGGTGGCGGATCGCGTGCTTCCTCGGTGCGGTGGCGCTTCTCGTCGCGGTCAGCGTCACACCGGTGCACACGCTCGGCATGCACTATCTCCTCACCGTCCATCTCCTGCAGAACGTCGTGCTGGCCGAGTGGGCGCCCCTCCTCGTCGTGCTGGGCATCCCGCCGGCGCTCGCGGCCGCGGTTACCCGGCCTTCGGTCACCCGCGCGCTCACGCACCCCGCAGTCGCGCTCCCGCTCTGGCTCGCGAACTACATGCTCTGGCACCTCCCGTGGATCTACGACACCGCGCTCGAGCATCAGGGCTCGTTGCTCCACCTCGAGCACGCCTGCTACTTCGCGACCGGCGTCCTCATGTGGTGGAGCGTCGTCCAGGACGCGCCGCACGGGCTGGGGTCGGGGACCCGGGCCGGGTACACCTTCGCGGCCTTCGTCCTCGGCAGCCCGATCGGCCTCGTGATGGCCCTCGTGCCGGACGCGATCTACGACTTCTACGTCGCCGCCCACCACCGCGTCTGGGGGCTCACGCCGCTCGGCGACCAGCAGCTCGGCGGGATCCTGATGGCGCTCGAGCAGGCCGTCGTCTTCTTCGCCGTCTTCGCGTACTGGTTCCTCCGCTTCCTCGTGGAGGAGGACCGCCGCGCAGACCTCGACGCACCTCCGGAGCTCCGCGCGCCGTAGGTCGACACGGGAGCGGAGTACCCTGCGCGCAGGCGCCCGTAGCTCAGTGGACAGAGCGGCGGACTTCTAATCCGCGGGTCGCAGGTTCGAATCCTGCCGGGCGCATGGGCCCTTCTCCCCTGCTGCAGGCTCGTTTCGGATCAGCAGCCCGCCTCACGTGCCTCGCGACCGTTCCCCACTGGTGCCCCAGACGTCCGGACGATTACTGGCCCGTGATCCGGTGCATGAGTTCCATCACGACGTGCCGGACGGCGGGCACGCGATGGATCACGGCGAGCATCGCGACCATCACGAGGCCGCCTCCGGGGCCTGCCAGCACCCCGATGAGCGGGCCGGTCGAGAAGCCCACGGCTAGCGCGACACTCAGCGCGGTGCCAACTCGCTCGAATGTGCCGGCGATCAGAATGTTCTTGAGGTGCGAGTCGTCTCGGTCTGAGCCGGCGAGCCCCTCGCCCACGCACGGCCATAGACTGCGCGCCGTGCCGACCTGCCCCTCCTGCGGCAAAGAGCTTCCGGGCGAGTTCCCGTTCTGCCCGTTCTGTGGGGCGCCGCTGACCGAGCAGCCGGCGGCGGTGCAGGAGGAGCGCAAGATCGTGACCGTCCTCTTCTGCGACCTCGTCGGCTTCACCGCCGCCTCGGAAGCGGCTGACCCCGAGGACGTCCGCGCCCGCATCCGCCCCTACCACGCCCGCCTGCGGCAGGACATCGAGCGTTACGGCGGCACCGTCGAGAAGTTCATCGGGGACGCCGTGATGGCGGTGTTCGGGGCGCCGGTGGCGCACGAGGACGATGCCGAGCGCGCCGTCCGGGCGGGCCTCCGCATCCTGGAGGCGATCGAGGAGCTGAACAAGGCGGACCCGACGCTTTCGCTCCAGGTGCGCATCGGCATCGGCACCGGCGAGGCGGTAGTTGCTCTCGGCGCGCGGCCCGAGCAGGGTGAGGGAATCGTCACCGGGGACGTCGTCAACACCGCCTCTCGGCTACAGGGGCAAGCGCCGGTGAACGGCATCGCCTGCTCGGAGCCGACATACCGGCAGACGGAGCGCGTCTTCGACTACGAGGAGCTCGCGCACGTGACGGTGAAGGGCAAGGCCGAGCCGCTCGCGATCTATCGTCCCCTTCGCGCGCTCGCGCGCTTCGGGTCGGACGTGACGCGCACCCACACGACGCCGCTCGTCGGTCGAGAGCTCGAGAAGACGCTCCTGATCGGGATGTTCGAGCGCTCCGTCCAGCAACGCTCCTGCCAGTTGGTGACGATCGTGGGTGAGCCCGGCGTCGGCAAGAGCCGGCTCTGCGGGGAGCTCTTCGGATACATCGAGGACCGTCCCGGCCTCGTCCGCTGGCGGCAGGGGCGCTCGCTGCCGTACGGCGAGGGAATCGCGTTCTGGGCGCTGGGTGAGATCGTGAAGGCGGAGTGCGGGATCCTCGAGTCGGACTCGCCCGAAGAGGCGGAGGCAAAGCTCGCGGCCGCGCTCCCTGACGATGACCCCGATCTCGCATGGCTCAAGGCCCGCCTGGCGCCGCTCGTCGGGGTCGGCGGCGACCCGGTCGCCCAGGAGGAGTCGTTCACCGCCTGGCGCCGCTTCCTCGAGTTCTTGGCCTCCGGCCGCGAGACGGTGCTCGTGTTCGAGGACCTGCACTGGGCCGATGCCGCCCTGCTCTCCTTCCTCGAGCATCTGGCCGACTGGGCGGAGGGAGTCCCTCTTCTCGTTCTGTGCACGGCTCGCCCGGAGCTGTACGAGGAGCACGCGCACTTCGGAGCCGACGCGAGGAACGCGCAACGGATCAACCTCGCGCCGCTCACGGACGTCGAGACGGCGCGCCTGCTGTCGTCGCTCCTTGAGCAGGCCGTTCTGCCAGCGGCGACCCAGCGGGCGCTGCTCGAGCGTGCGGGCGGGAATCCCCTCTACGCGGAGGAGTTCGCCCGACTGCTGGCCGACCGGAACCTGCTCTCCGGCACGCTTGAGGACATCCCGTTTCCCGACTCGGTGCAGGCGCTGATCGCCGCGCGGCTGGACACGCTCCCTCCGGAGCGCAAGCAGCTGCTGCAGGACGCCGCGGTCGTCGGCAGCGTCTTCTGGGCGGGTGCGCTCGTCGAGATGGGCGGTCGCGATGCGCGCGAGGTCGAGCTGGCGATGCACGAGCTCACGCGCAAGGAGCTCGTCCGCCCGGCGCGCACGAGCTCGATGGAGGGCGAGCGCGAGTACGGGTTCTGGCACCTGCTGGTGAAGGACGTCTGTTACGCGCAGATCCCGCGCGCAGCCCGCGCCGCCCGCCACCAGGCAGCCGCCGACTGGATACAGAGGAAGGCCGGCGATCGGGCGGAGGACCTCGCCGACGTGCTCGCATACCACTACCTGACCGCGCTCGAGCTGACGAGCGCCGTGGCCCGCTCGGACGAATCGACGGAGCTCGAGGCGCAGGCAATCCACTACCTGGTGCTCGCAGGTGAGCGGGCGCTGCCACTCGACGTCGCGAGCGCCGAGGGGCATCTCGCGCGAGCACTGGACCTCTCTCCGCCAGGCCACTTTCAACGCGGCTCCCTCCTCGAACGCTGGGCGCACGCGGCGCAGCAGCAGGCCCGGCTGCAGGAGGCGCGGTCGGCACTCGAGGAGGCGCTCGCGCTCTACCGGGAGCGGGATGAGCGCGTGGCTGCCGGTCGTGTCTTGACGGCGCTCGCGAACGTGCTCACGCGTCTAGGCGACTCGCGCCACGAGGACGCCATCGCGGACGCGTTCGAGCTCCTCGAAGCCGAGCCCCCAGGCCCGGAGCTCGTCGCCGCCTGGATCCAGCTGGCCTCGAGGCGGTATGTCGCCGGAACGTACGAAGAGGCGGTTGCGGGCTCCGAGCGGGCGCTCGCTCTCGCCGCCGAGCTGGGCTTGCCCGAGCCGGCACGTGCGCTCGGCTACCGCGCGCTTTCTCGCGCGTACCTGGGGGAGAGACAAGGAGTCGAGGAGATGCGGCGGGCGCGCGCCCTCGCGCTCGAGCAGGGGGAAGGCCGTACCGCCGCGGTCTTGCACAACAACCTCGCCGTGGCTGTTTGGTCGTACGAAGGGCCGCAGGAGGCGTTCGACGTCTGCCGGGAAGGCCTCGACTTCTGCCGTCGCCGCGGTATCACCGAATTTGCGCTTTCGATCGGCGGCATGATGACGACGTTCCTCGCCGAGCTCGGGCGGACCGAGCAGGCGCTCACCGAGGCGACGGCGGCGGCGGAGCGCTTGCTGGCAGCAGGTCACATCGACTGGACCGAGCCGCGCTCCGTGCAGCTGCGGGTGCTCGTCGAGCTGGGGAAGCACGACGTGGCCCCTGCGGTGGACGAGCTCGTGGCGACAGCACGCGAGAGTGGTGATCCACAGGACTACGCGCTTGCCTTCGGTGCCGCCGCACCGCTCTTTCTCGCCCAGGGCAAAGGGGAGCAGGCGAGATCCCTTCTCGTCGAGCTAGCTGAGGTCGCCGGTTTCCAAGCCGATCCGTATGCCGCGGCGCTTCTGCCACCGCTCGTGCGCACCGCGCTCGCTCTCGGAGAGCCCGAGCTCGCGGCGCGGCTCGTGGCCGGGGTCGAGCCGCGCATGCCGCTCGCCGAGCATGCCTTGTGCGCCTGCCGTGCCTCGCTCAGCGAGTCCGCCGGACAGTACGCGGAGGCCGCCGCGTCCCACGCGGAGGCCGCCGAGCGGTGGCGCGAGTTCGGCGACGTGCCCGAGCGCGCCTACGCGCTCCTCGGGCAGGGTCGGTGTCTACGCGCGCTCGGCAAAGCAGGTGCAGATCAATCGCTGCGCGAAGCCCGAAAGTTCTTCGCGTCGATGGGCTTCGCTCCCGCGGTCGCGGAAGTCGACGGCCTGCTTAGCTCGCCGGAGGCCGCGGCTCTATAGCCACGGCTGCACGCGCACGATCAGCGTGCCCCCGCCTCGCGAGCGTACTGTCGCTCGAACCAGGAGTGGATAAAAGACAACTCCGTAGTGACGGGCCCCACCCCCGGGCAGCTCGTCGAGCTCCTCGCCCGTCGCGGCGCCCCGCTGCGCTGACACACCTGGGTTCTGATCCTCACCTCACCTCGCCGGCGTGCCCCACACATGCCCCAAACGTGCCCGAGACGCCCTAGGCAGGGCATGTGGGACGGAATCGCCCGATCAGGCGCAGAGCCTGTGTTAATAAGGCTCTACGCGACTTCAGCCGAAACGACGCAGAACCGCCGGCGCGGCCTTCTAATGTCGGAGGTTCGAATCCTCCCGGGCGCATCGCCGGTTCTCCCTGCCCTCGTCGGGGCGCGGCCACGTCGGACGCGGCTGTGAGACGGTCGTCGGCATCGGATCCATCGAACCGAAGTCGGGGCGGATGCCGATAACCGCCTCTCCCGTGCCGCTCGCTGCCGGTTCTGGGAGCTGGTATCGGTCTGGAACGCATGGAGCGCCCGCTGGAGAAAGCGAGGACCTCGTGGTCAAGGTCGTCGAACCCTCGCATGTGCGCCGGCGACCGGACATCGGGTCACGGGCAGTCAGGCCCGGCTCGCAGTCGTGCGTGGTAACGCGGCCGGAATCAGCCGCGCTCATCTCGACTCAGTTGGCGCGACAGCTCACCCAGGTCGCGGGGTGGAGGAGCGAGCCGCGAAGGGAGAGGGCAACGGCGAGAGTCACGCCCCCGCAGAGGAGCCCTGCGACGTCGACGACGATCAACGGGACGTCCCCCACGCTGAGCCCGTACAGCAGCCAGATCGCATAGCCGCCGGTGTAGGCCGCGAAGAAGCGTGCCGAGATGTCACAGGACGCGCGGCGCCGAAGCATCTGCCTCGTCTGAAGAAGTGCCGTCAGCGCCGCGAAGACGCCGTACCCGGTCGCGGCGAGCCCGAGCATCTGCGATGTGCTGTCGAACATCTCAAGTCGACGTTACGACGGTCTCGCCGCCGCTGGAATCGGGAGTTCTCCCCATGCGACCAGTCCGTGCTCCATCGCATACACGGTTGCAGCAGCACGGGAAGAGACGCCGATCTTGCGGTAAGCGTGTTGGATGTGCCGGTCCGCGGTCTTGGTCGAGATTCCAAGCTCTCGCGCAACCTGCTTCGTCTGCAAACCCCGCGCCAGCAAGGCGACGACCTCGACCTCACGCTCGGTGAGCCCCGCAGGGTGCTCCATGCGTGGGGTCCGCTGACCCACCGTTTCGAGTACCGCCGTGACCGCGTGCGCGTCGAGTCTTCCGGCGCTCACCTCCTCGGCGAGGAGCCGCGCAGCCTCCTCGGGCGGATGCGGTTCCCGATACGGCCGCGGCTCGGTCATCGCGTGGTAGGTGTCGGCGGCAGCCAGGAGTCGCGCAGGCAGCCCGAGCGCGGAGCCATTGACACCTCGGTGATAGCCCGATCCGTCGAGCCGTTCGTGATGAGCGTCCGCGATCGGGCACAGCGCCGAGAAGAAGGGCGAGCGGGAGAGGACACGTTCGGTGTGGTACGGGTGCAGCCGCACCTGCTCCCACTCGTCGGCCGTGAGCGGCCCCGGCTTCTGCCAGATGCGTGGGTGGACCGCAACGCGGCCGAGGTCGTGGAGGAACCCCGCCCGCCGGATCGTCACGGCACCCAGTGCATCGATCCCGCAGCGCTGAGCAGCCACGCCCGCCAGCTCTCCCACGCTGTTGGAATGCCCGGAGAGGCACGGAGAGACGAGGTCGGCGAAGTTCCCCATCGCACGGAGAGCCCGATCGACACTCTCCCCGTCCAGGGCCAGCTGTGGGGACGGCTCGCACGCCAGGACGTCGTCCCACGAGGAGCCGCCCTCCTCGATCGCGAGGAGCTCCGACGCGTGCTCCGCGCAGCACGCCGCGACTTCCGGGTCGAAGGCATGGCCGGCGCGCTCGTGCACGAGGTGAGCGGCCCGCTCCACGCCGCCGAGCAGACATTGGAAGGCCGCGTCTGCCGCCACGTGGACGATCCGCATCGGTAAGGGGATCTGCTCGCCCTTGGCGCGGCGCAGTGGTCCCTTGCCGTCCCAGCGTTCGGTCAGCTGTGCGAGCAACTCGGGCACCGAGGACGGAGCGCCCACACGTTCTGCCAGCATTCCGGCGACCTCGCAAGCGGCGGAGAGGGCCGGACGTTGCTCACGAGCCATCCTCGGTAGCCGACGGGTCGTCTGCGCGAAGCGGACGAGCGCGGAGCCACCAGGATCCGGGAGCGCGCGCAGCAGCCCCGTGACGACCTCTCGCGTGGACCCGTACATGACCGGGTTCAGGTTCGTGGTCAGGGAGCCGCCGAAGACCTCTGCGGCGATGTGTGCCTCGGTCGTACAGCCGGCGTGGGAGAGCAGGGAGGCGTAGTACGTCTCGGAGGCGGTCCGGCGGTCGACGCCCAGGCGATCGGCAAGGCGCATTGCGATCAGGGTCCTGTGTAAGCCGTGCTCGAAAGGAAAGGCCATGCCGAGATCGGTCGCCAGGCAGAGCGCCGCGATGACCTCGGCTGTCCGGACACTGTCGTCGCGCTGCGGCACGAGTGCCACGCCGCACACTATCGACCGCCCGATCGGCATCGCTTGCTCGGGAGAAGGGATACGGCCGCGGGCTCACGGCACGGGGAGAACTCCTGAGGTGAAGGACAAGGAGCGGTCGACGCTGCGCGCGCTGGAAATCCTTCGAGCGTCTTCCCGATCGGCCGCTCGCGACCGCTAAGGCCAGAGCTCCGTTTCCGGACGAGGTGGCTCGGGAAACCCCTCGAGCACTGACCACGCGATCGAGGAGGGACAGCGACCGATGGAAGACTCGGACCGAATGAGCGACGATCACCAAGAGCTCTGGGAGAGGATCGAAGATGTCCGGGTGGCGATGATGACCACCGTCGACACGGACGGCTCGCTCAGCAGCCGCCCGATGTGGACGCAGGGCGACGACTTCGACGGAAGCCTCTGGTTCTTCATCTCGAACCAGGCCTCGGCTGCCCGGGCGCTCGCCCGAGACCCACGCGTCGGGCTGAGCTATGCGGCTCCGAACAAGGACCTCTACCTGTCTGTCGTGGGCCGCGGCGAACTCGTGGAGGACAAGGTGAAGGCCCGTGAGCTGTGGAACACGTTCGCGGAGGCGTGGTTCCCCGGCGGCGTCGACGATCCGCATCTCGGGCTGCTGCGTGTGGACGTCGACGAGGCCGAGTACTGGGAGGACAAGAAGCCGAAAGTCCTCCAATTCGCGGAGATCGTTCTCGGGGCCGTCACAGGTAAGCCGCCGAAGAGCGGCGACAGGAAGGAGATCGACTTCGACGAGGCGTGAGCGTCTGCAGCGCACGGGGCGGCGTCGTCGATAGGTCACTGGAAGGTCGAACAGCTCGCGGATGCGGTCATTCCGCGCTCCCGTCGGGTGCGCAAGCCCTCGACGGGCAGCCGACTGATGCGCCGCGCGGACGGGGCGTGACAGGTGAAGGCACACGTCGCCTGCGGGTCGCTGCCCGCTGGACTCGGCTTCGTGCCCACGGCGACGTCGTCGCTCGCCGCCTTGGCGTACTACGACGGATCGCGCTCGAGGACCGCGTGGTCGTCTCCCTGCCGCGCGGTGAGCCGCAGAGGCCTGCCTCTCGCCCAGACGCGGTCGACATGGAGCTCGGTCCAGCCCTTCGGCAACGTGACCGGACGCGCACACCAGCTCTCGGGCTCACCCGGCCCGATCCGGATACCGGGGAGTCCGTAGAGGCAACTCGTCAGGAAGCCGCCCAGGTTCGCCGTGAAGGGTCCTGCGACGGGCTGCTCGGGGAAAACTGCGGGCGCGTACTCGGTCGTCAGCGCGAAAGGATCGATCACGAAGTCGGCGTAGCCCCGCTCGAAGAGCTCGAGCGCACGCTCCCGGTCCCCGAGGCGAGCTGCGTAGACACCGAGCAGCGCGGAGAGCATGGGGGCGCCCACGTACTTGTCCGCGAGGCGCAGGTAGAAGTCGAGCGTCGCGCGCTCCACCTCTGCGCTGCACTCGAACGTGAGCGGGAAGAGCCCGGCGGCGGCCTCCGGCGTCTCGCCCTTCTCCTCGCTCGCCCGGTACAGGTCGTGGTTGCGGATGACGCCGTTCCGGTCGATCCGCAGGAAAATCGTGCGCGCGAGGTGCTCCCAGCGCGGGTCGGCCACGTGGCCGAGCGGTCGGGCGAGCGCGACGGCCTCTCGCAGCGCGACCGCTGCCGCCATGTTCACGAAAGCGTTGTTGTTCGACGTTCTCCTCGCGCTCGGCAATGCCGTTTACGCCGTGGATCTCGAATCCTCGCTCCGTCTCGACTCCCCGACTCACGATCCACGTGGCGACGTCTGCCAGAACGTCCCAGGCCCGCTTTCGGCCCCACTCCCAGTCGTGTGTGGCATGCAGGAACTGACTGAAGGCGAAGGCGACGTCGAGGCTCACATGGTGCTCGTGGGCGCTCGCGGCGCCCTCCCCGGGCGCTGACTCCTCCCCGTATCGAGGGCTGCTCTCCCACGGGAACTGCGCTCCGCGGTAGCCCGACATCGAAGCGTTGTGGCGAGCCGCCGGCAGGCGCTCCGCCCGGAACTCGAGGAGCGATCGGGCCGCATCCGGGTTGGTCAGGACGAGCGGCGGAACGGCGAACATCTCGATGTCCCACATGACGTGACCGCGGTAGTAGTGGTAGTTCGGCCAGTAGGCGAGCCCGAACAGCGACGTGCTGGCGGGCGACGAGGCGTGGACGGACGTCTGCAGGTAGAAGTACGCGGCGTCGAGCATCGCCTGCCAGCGCGCTGGCGCGTCGACCTGGACGCGCCCCCGCCAGATCTCGTCCCACGCAGCCGAGTTCTCGGCGCGTAAACGGTCGAAACCGCGCTCCGTGCCCGGCGAACACGAGCCGCACCGCTTGCAGATCGGGCTCATGGTGCATGGCGTCCGACACGATGGCCGCGATCTGGCGAAGCCGGTACCGCCTCCCCGAGCGCCCCCGGAACGAGTACCGGGTGGCGAGCGGAGCGACCTCGTTCTCGTCGACGGAACGCTCGGCCTCCGCGCCAGCGAACTCCGTGACGTATGCGACTCCGGCGAGGCCGACGCCGCCGTGGCTCTCCCAGCGGAGCGAGCCGTCGACCGGCTGCTGTTCCGTGCCGCGGGTTCGGGTGGACCGCGCCTTCAGCGTGCCGGGCACCCCGCTGGTGTCCACGCCGGCGGTCAAGACGACATCGCACGCGCGAGACACGGAGACGCGCACCTCCTGCAGCACGAGCATGGGCATCGTCCTGCTACAGAACGTGAGCACCTCCAGCTCGGCCCCCACGCCCCCCGCGTCGAAATCGAAGACCGTTCGCAGCTCACCCGCTCCGAAGTCGTACGACTGCTCGCGAAGCTGCGCTCGCTCGGGTGCCGTCTTCAGCGAAACACGGTTCAGCTCGAGATCCCCGGCCAGGGGGTAGGGCACGCGCGCGAACCCCTCCGCCCCGCTGTCGCCGTCGATGCCGGCGAAGCCGTTGAGGATTGCCAGACCGTCGATCTGCGGGATTCGAGGCACGCGAAGCCCGACGACTCCGTTCGAGACGTACGCCGGAAGGAACTCCGGCCGATACTCGGTGACGACGGATGGGCTGATCGGCGTCGTCACGGAGCGTCTAGAGCAGCCGGATCAGGATGTTGACGAGAATCGTGAGGAGGACCGACACCGCGAGGGAGAGCAGCAGGCAGCCGGGCGAGCAGCCGTAGACGCGAACGCGACTGCCGGCCAACGTCTTCGGGCGAAGCGGATCATGCGGTTCCACTGGACGGACTCACCCGACCCGACCAACCTGCAAACGCCGCGTGGCGTTTGCAGGTTGGTTCCTTCGGCTTGCGCATCGTTGACTTCACGCCGGCTTGATGGTCGGCGACGTCGCGGTTACCGAGGGGTGGCCGAAGGCGCGGGGCCAGCAGTCGGCGTCTCTCTCGGCGCAACTTCGCGAGCCTTTTCCTGCAGGCTCTCGGACAACTCCTCACCCTCTTCGCGACCGCGTTCCTTCGCCGTCTCGATGGCTGTCGCGCCGGCCTCCTGCACGACATCTTTCCCGCGCTCGAAAGCTTCCCGTCCCGCGTCCGCCGCCGTCGCTTTCACATCGTCGGCCATTGGCCCGATCCGCTCGTCTTCCATGCGAGTGGAGGGCGCGAGCAGGCCCGCGATGAAACCGACCGCTGCACCGCCGATCGCCAGTCCGACCGGGTTCCTTTCTGCCAGCCGCTTCATGCGATTCATGCTCTGACTGACCTCCGCACCGTCGGGCGTGATCTCGCCTGCCTTCGACGTGACCCCGCTCACCGTCGAGACGACGGCGTCCTTCTTCTCCCCGATCCAGTCCTTTGTCCTGGTCGGCACGTCAGCCTTGTACGCGAGCGCGTCGGCGGTCTCGCTCAGCTGGTCGCGGGTCTGCTCGATCTCGCTCTTCAGCTCGGTCTGATGTGTGAGCCATGCCACATCCTCCTTCACCGATTCGATTGTCTTTTCGGGCACGGGCGTGCCCACGTCCTGGATCTTGTTGCGGCCGTACAGCGCCAGAGGCACCGCCACGAGCGCCCATAGCCCGGCAACACACAGCGCCGCCGCCCAATTGGGCATCACGCCATCGAGCGCGAGGATGAGGAACCCCGTGAACGTACCCAGAGCGAGAAGGCCGGCGACTCCCGCCGCGGTGAGTACTGCGACGCCCGCCCCGGCTTTCTTTCCCTTCTCGGCCAACTCGGCCTTCGCGAGCTCGAGGTTCTCGTTCAGCTCGACCTTCACGAGTTCGATCTCCTGGTGAACCAGGGTGGTCGCCTGATGCGTGAGATCCTTGACCAGCTGGACGGTCGAGCGCTGACGGACGACGTCGCCGTCGATGATCGTCATCTACGCACCCCCGCTCGTCAGGCTCCGCATCGAAGGCGAGTAGCCGCTGCCGTTGCTGTGCGCACCCTCGTAGCGGCGGTTGCCCGAGGCCTTCACGAATCGTGAGGCCAGGAGTCCCGCGAGGGCGCCGACGCCCGCCGTGAGCCAGGGACGCCTTCGGGCGAATCCCTCGATGTCGCCGAGGATCCGGTCGGCCTCCGCGGACTGGAGGTAACCGCCTACATCGTCGGCGCGCCGAGCGACCTCCTCGACGACCCTTGCCGGCACATCCTTGCCTTCACTGCGCAGCTGGTTGGCCCCGGACTGGAGGGTCTTTCCGATCGACTGCAGCTGTTCGCCCGCCTGGGTCGAGCGCTGGTCGAGCTGCTCACGGATCTGGAAGTTGGCCTCTCCGCCCAGCTCATGGGCCTTGGCCGTGATCTGCTCCTGGGCCGCGGAGACGAGCTCCTCGCCCTTGTCCTTCACTTCTGCTGCAGCCCCACTCGGGTGACTGCCACTCGTTTCAGTCGCCATGCGCCCTGCTCCTTTCGTCTGAGGTCTTGGACACCGCTGTCGCGCCCACCGTTGCTTCGTCGCGCGGCGATTCGCCGCCGGCTTGTCGTGCAATGGGGCATGTGCTCGGGGCGAGGGCCCCGAGCACAGACCGTGACTGGCGTGCGTCTAGCGGTTGTTGAGCGGGTCTTCGCCGCCGGCGTACTTGGTGCCCGACTTGGCGAGGCCGCGGCTGATCATGTAGCCGATCCCGACCGCGGCGACGAGCGTCCAGGCGCGGACATCGTCGAGTGAGTCGGAGATGGCCGAGGCAGCCAGGATGGCCACGATGAGGCCGGCCATCGCCCAGAACTCGGTGGTCTTCAGCGAGTGCTTGGTCTCGTCGGTGGTGCGATCGCCGACGTAGGCCGGTGTCTTCGTGCGCGCCCGCTCAGTGGTTTCCATTGTTGCCATTGCTGTTCCTCCTCTTGAGGGTCGTATGAGGCGGAGGACTCAAACGAGTCCTCTCGCTACTTGCCGTGCATGGAGCGATGGTTCTTGGCTCGTCGTCCAGTCGCCTGATTGCGAGAAGACGATCGAAGCCCGTCGCCTCGAACGCAGTCATCGGCGTCTGCGGCCCGACGAGGACGAGCAGCTCGCCCCCGTGCGCCTGCTGGCGTCGGCTCGCGCCGAGGAGCAGGGCGAGCGTGGTCGCGTCGATGAAAGTGACCATGCGAAGGTCGACGGTCAGGTGGCGCACTTCTGCCAACGCGTCTTCGATCGCCGGGGCGCGGAAGAGGTCGAGCTCGCCAGCGAGGACGAGGACCGCTGATTCGCTCCCATACCGCTCGAGGGCCAGCGAAAAGTCGGCTTGCACGGTTCGGGCTTGCGGCAATTCGCTCTCGAGGGCCTCAGCTGGCCTCCAGCCCGCAGCACCTGCTTCGGGCGGAGCGGTGTTGATTTGTTCATGTCTCATCACGCTGCCACCGTAGCTCAGTTCTGATGAACTATGGCCGATCTGATGAGGTATTTGATGAGGTATTTGGCGAATTATGATGAGAAATATCCGCTGGCAGCTGGAAGTACTGATGAAGTAAGATGGTCGTCATGCAGCACGGCGAGCTCGCGATCTACAGCATTGGCGCCGTTGAGCGCATGCTCGACGTCCCGGCCGCGACGATCCGAAACTGGGAAGAGCGCTATGGGCTCGTGAAGCCCGAGCGCAGCAACGGCGGCCATCGGCTCTACACACGCGGACAGGTCGAGCAGCTCCGCTTCGTCAAGGAGGGACTCGATCGAGGGCTGCAGCCCGCCGAGGCCCATCGCCTGCTCGGCGAGCAGCTCGCGCGCCGCAGCGGCGTTCGCGTCAACGGATGCGAGCGAGCAGGCGCCTCGCCTTCTGATCCTGCTCGCCGAGCGTGATCCGTACGCGGCCGAGTTCGCCGAGTTCTTCCTCCAGACCGAGGGCTACGAGGTGGCTCTCGCCCTCGATGCCGATGACGCAGCGCTCAAGCTCGAGCAACGCCTACCCCAGCTTGCGGTGATCGAGCTGCTCATCTCCGGCGGTACGGGCGCCGATCTGTGCCAGCGTCTGAAGGAAGCCGGAGTGCCTGCGTGCCTGGTGATCTCCACGCTCGACGCGCGCGACCAGGCGCTCGCAGCGGGCGCCGACGCCTTTCTGCGGAAGCCACTCGATCCGCTGCAGTTCGTCTCGACCGTCAAGGACTTGCTCGGGAAGAGCGCTTTCCTGCAAGGCGCGACATCGCTATGAGCGAGCGTCTCCTGAGCGGCCATTCCCGCCTCGACGGCGTGCTCGGGGGCGGCCTCCCGGTGGACGCAATCAACATGCTCATCGGGCTTCCGGGAACCGGCAAGACGATCCTCGCTCAGCAATACCTGTTCGCGAACGCGACGATCGAGCGGCCCGGCTTGTACCTCGCCACGGTGTCGGAACCATTCGACAAGATCCTCCGCTACGGCCAGAGCCTCCGCTTCTTCGACCCTGGAGCGGTCGGCAACTCGGTCTTCTACGAGGACCTCGGCCCGGCTCTCAACGAGCGCGGCCTCGCCGGCGTCCTCGAGCAGGTGACCGCGCTGATCAAGGAGCGCCGCCCGGGAATCATCGTGATCGACAGCTTCAAGGCGCTCTCTGCCTACGCGGAGGCTGCCGAGTTTCGCCGCTTCCTCCACGATTTCGCCGGCCACCTGTCCGCCTTCCCGGCCTCGTCGTTTTGGATCGGCGAGTACGGCGAAGAGGAGATCGCCGTGGCACCCGAATTCGCGGTCGCCGACGCCATCATCAGCCTCTCCACGACGCGAGCGTCCGAGCGCGAGACGCGCTCCCTCCGCGTCCTCAAGCTACGGGGAAGCGAATTCGCTCCCGGCCAGCACGCCTACCGCCTCTCGGCCAACGGGATCGACGTCTTCCCGCGGCTGGCCGACCAGATCGACATGACCAGCTACCCGCTCGACGGAGCCAGGCACTCATCCGGGATCGCCGCCCTCGACGACATGCTCGCCGACGGTTACTGGCCCGGCGCCTCCACGCTCTGCGCTGGCCCCTCGGGCTGCGGCAAGACCCTGATGGGCCTGCACTTCATCTTCAACGGCGTCCGTCAGGGCGAACCCGGTGTGCTGGCGACGCTCCAGGAACACCCGACCCAGCTCGCGCGGATCGTCGAGGGGTTCGGGTGGTCGGTTGACGAGGAGGGCGTCGAGCTGATGTACCGCTCGCCTGTCGACATGTACATCGACGAGTGGGTCTATGACCTCCTCGAGACGGTGGAGCGCACCGGAGCACGCCGTGTCCTCATCGATAGCCTCACCGATCTCAAGCTCGCCTCGCCGGACGAGATCCGGTTCCGCGAATACATGTACTCGCTCGTCCAGCGCTTCTCCCGCCAGGGAGTCAGCGTGTTCATGACCTCGGAGCTACCAGACCTCTTCCACGTGAGGCGACTCTCCGAGTTCGGCGTCTCACACCTCTCCGACAACGTCGTGCTCCTCCAATACACCCGCGACCAAGCAACCGTTCGGCGCGCCCTCACCGTCTTGAAGACGCGCGCAAGCCGACACGAACCGGAAACCCGCGAGTTCAGAATCACTCCCGAAGGGATCGTGCTCGGTGACCCGTTCATCCCTGCACAAAGGTTCGACTAGCACGAACCGCGCGACAGGTAGGCGGACGAGCGCGCACGTGCACGTCACCGACCTGCTCCTGCTGGAGGAACTCCACGCCCAGTTGCCGGTCGGCTTGCTCGTCAACGACGCCGACACGCTCGAGATCCTCCACGCCAGCCCCCCACTTCCGGGTTTCGCCGGTCACGACCTGCCGCTCGATCAGCTGATCCAATCGCACAAGGACGAACGCCAGCCGCTCGGCCAAGCAGATGAACTGGCGGCACTCGTCGCAGACGTAGCCGCGACCGGAAGGCCGCGTCACCTACGCGAGTTCCGTCACGACTCCCCAGGGCAGGAGCCGAACTGGTGGAGCGCAACCCTCCGTCGCATCGACACCGACCGCTGGGGCCCAGTCGTAGTCACGCTCGCGGTCGACACGACCGACCAGGTTCGCGCCCGGCATCTCCTGGAGGAGCGCGAACGGCGGCACGTGGCCCTGCAGCAAGAGATCGCCGCCGTTCCCGGCCACAACCTCGTCTCCTCCCTCCAGCAGGTTGCCGATGCCCTCGTCCCCGCCCTACAGGCCGACGTAGCCACGATCCGACTGCTCGGCGCAGACGCCAAGCTCCACCTCGTCGCCGCTAGCGGCCTTCGCCCCGCCGAGACTCGACGCCTCGCCCTGGACCCGATCACCCTACGCCGGCTCGAGACGATGATCGAAAGCGGGCCGCCGACAGCCCTCGGATCGCTCGGCCTCCACTGGGTCGAGGTGCGGTGGCTCGAGGCCGGCGGCAAACGGATCGGGATTCTGACGATCGGTGCGCGCAGCAAGCGGCGTCCGCCCGAGGACGACCTCACGCTGCTCAACGCCGCATCAGTGCAGCTCGGCCACGCCCTGGAGAACATCGAGCGGAGCCCGCAGTTCCTTCGAAGCCGTTCTCTCGAGGTGGCCCGCGTGAACACGGACGTAGGCGAGGCCGCGCAAGCCCGCAGCGCCGACCTCCGCCCACGCGAGCTCGCGATTCTCCGCCTCTACGGCGAAGGACTCCGAACAGATCAAGTCGCCGAACTACTCGTTCTCTCCCCGCACACAGTCCGGACACACGTGAGGAACGCCCGCCGCCGCCTTGGCGTCAGCTCCCGAGCCGAGGCACTCGACCTTCTCAAAGCTGCCGAGGCCGATCCCTCTGTGTGACCGACGGAAGAGATCGCTGCTCCCTGACTCATCGGTAGGTTCTCCTGCAGAAGTCATGACCCGTCTGCGCTCCGGCAACCTCGCCCTCGCCGCACTCCATGGCGGCCAGGCCGTCTTGATCGTCGTCCTCGGGGCGACGCTTGCGATACCGATCACGGCGCAGTGGGCGGACGGCCCGCCGGGTTCCGCGCTCGGCCCGACGGAGACGCTCTTCGACCTCCCGGTGCGCTGGTGCGTGGCCGCGTTCCTGTTGCTGGCGGCGTTGGATCACCTGCTCGTCGCCTCGCCGGGAGTCGTGTCCTGGTACGAGCGGAACCTCCGCCGCGGGATCAACTACGCGCGCTGGATCGAGTACTCCTTCAGCGCCTCGCTGATGGTCGTCCTGATCGCTGCGTTCGCGGGCGTCACCGATCTCCGTGCGCTCGTGGCCGTCGCGGGTGTCAACGCCGCGATGATCCTCTTCGGGCTCCTCATGGAGCGCACGAACGTGGGCCGCGATCGGCCCGACTGGCTGCCGTTCTGGTTCGGATGCATTGCCGGCGCGGTCCCGTGGATCGTCATCGGGATCTCGCTCGTCGGGGCGGAGATCGACGGGAGTGTGCCCGGCTTCGTGTGGGCGATCTTCGTCTCCCTGTTCCTGTTCTTCAACTGCTTCGCGGTCAACATGTGGCTGCAGTACCGCCGGATCGGCGCCTGGCGCAGCTACGTGTTCGGCGAGTGGGGCTACCTGGTTCTCAGCCTCACCGCGAAGAGCGCGCTCGCCTGGCAGATCTACGCCGGCGCGCTCGCGAGCTGAGTCGGCGACGTCGAGCTGGCGCCCGCGCCCGGTCGACACGGCAGTTCACGTGGCACTCGGTCGCTCGGTCGGGTTCTGCTGAGCTGGGCCGAACTCACGGCCCGCAGCGGCGAGCGCCAAGAGCCTCCTCGAGTCGGCTGGTACTGTGGTGGCGATCGCAGGAATCAGAGCGAGTACCGGTCTTGGCTTAACACGCCTTCCGCTGCACGTTCATGAAGCAGTCGAAGGAGGTGGAGATATGCCAACCGGAACCGTGAAGTGGTTCAACGACGACAAGGGCTACGGCTTCGTGTCGCCGGACGACGGGAGCAAGGACGTCTTTGTTCACCACAGCGCGATCGGCGGCGAGGGGTTCAAGAGCCTCGCCGAGGGCGCGAAGGTGGAGTACGAGGTCGAGCAGGGCCCGAAGGGCCCGCAGGCGCGCAGCGTCAGCGTCGTCGCGTCGGTCTGAGCTCGTGGGGCGCACCGCCGTAGGCGGTGCGCCCCCGTCTCACTTCGAGCCAGGGCTCGAGCGAGCTGCACGGAAGGTCGACGTGGACGGCGCCGAAGTGCCCGCCACGCGGATCGAGCGGAAGGAGCTGTGCCATCGCCGACATGGGGCCGCTGGGGAGCGCCTCCCCGCCGAAGCTCTCGTTCGACAACGGCGGCGACTTCATCAAGCAGACGCGCCGCGAGGTCGAGGAGTATCTCTCTGCCCGGCGTACCCGGGTGCGCGGACGCGTCGAGCTGTATGCCAAAGGGATCGTCGCGTTCGTCGTCCTGTCCGCGTCGTGGCTGACGCTCGTGCTCGGCCAACCCGGCCCGTGGCTCGGTCTCGTCAGCTTCGGCGGGCTGATCCTCGGCACCTCGCTCATCGCGTTCTGCGTGATGCACGACGCCAATCACGGCGCCTATTTCCGGACACGCCGGCTGAACCACCTGATGGGCTGGACGGCCGATGTGCTACTCGGGCTCTCGAGCTACGCCTGGCGCGTGAAGCACAACGTCGCCCATCACACCTATACGAACGTCGACGGCTACGACGCCGACATCACGCAGGTGCCGTTCGCGCGACTGACGCCCGTGCAGGCACCCCGTCCCTGGTACCGGCTGCAGCACTACTACATCTGGGCGCTGTACTGCGTGATGGCGCTCCGCTGGCAGACCGTCGGCGACGTCGCCGCATTGGCCCGGGGAAGCATCGGGACGAGCGCGTTGCGCATGCCGCGCCGCTGGGATCTCGCCGGCCTCGTCGGTGGGAAGGTGATCTTCGTCGGGTGGGCGATCGTCGTGCCGATGCTCGTCTATCCGTGGTGGGCAGTCCTCTGCGGCTATCTCGTCTACTCGATGGTCGTGAGCCTGATCATGGCCGTGACCTTCCAGCTCGCACACTGCGTCGAGGAAGCCGACTTCGCCTCGGCCGAGGAGCTCGCCAGCGAGCGGCGGCTCTGGGCGGTGCACGAGGTCGAGACGACGGTCGACTTCTGCCCGCGCAACCCGGTGCTCGGCTGGGTGGTCGGCGGCCTCAACTACCAGATCGAGCACCACCTGTTTCCTCGGGTGCCGCACACGCACTACGCGCACATCGCCACGATCGTCCAGCGGAACGCCGAGCGACACGGTGTCCGCTACGTCACCCAGCGCTCGCTGCGCTCGGCCCTCCGGTCGCACTTCCGGCACCTGCGCACGATGGGCAGGAGGGGCGTCCCGGTCGCACTCGAGATGGGCTGAGCTCCCGTCGGGAACCGGGCCGCTCGGGCGGGGCGACGGGATCGGTCAGCCGGCCATGGAGCCACTCGAGAGAGCAGCACGTGCGGCGTCCTCGAAAGAGGTGAGCGGGAACGGGAGCAGAGCGCGCAGACGATCGTCGCGTACGACCGTCGGGTTGCGAAGACCTTCGATCAACGGGCGCGCGACACCCGCCCTCACCGGCGTGACGAGGTGGAGCCAATACGAGGAGAGCCTGGGGCTCAGCACGGGCACCTCGACGATGAGACGCCGCCGGCCGCGGATGTGCGCGATCCGCTCGATCATCTCCTTGTAGCTGAGCACGTCCGGACCGCCGACGTCGAAGCTCTGACCCCGGGCCTCGGGCATGCGCGCGACCCCGACGAGGTAACGGACGACGTCCGCCAGGGCGATGGGCTGGGTGGGCGTCGACACCCATCTCGGCGCGATCATCGCCGGCAGCCGGTCGACGAGCGAGACGATCGTCTCGAAGGCGGCGCTGCCACGGCCGATCACGACGGCCGCGCGCAGCGTCGTAAGCGGAACGGCGCCGGACGAGAGCGCAACGGCCGTCTCGAGCCTGCTTCGCAGGTGCGGCGACAGGTCGGGCCGGTCGTCGCCGAGGCCTCCGAGGTACACGAGCTGGGAGACACCTGCGTGTTCGGCTTCGCGGGCGACCGTCTCGGCTGCTCGGCGATCGACCACCGCGTAGTCCGGAGTCCCCAGGGAGTGGACGAGGTAGTACGCCACCTCGACGCCCTCGAGCGACCGGCGGACCGATGTGGAGTCAGTGACGTCGGCAGCGATCGGCCGTACACCCTCGACCGGCGAGGCATCGGGTCTCCGCGAGACGGCGACCACCTCCTCGGAACGGGCGAGGGCCGAGACGAGGGCCGTGCCGACCACGCCCGACGCTCCCAGCACCGCGACCGTCACGAATGTGCCTCGGCGATGAGTCGGGCGAAGTAGCGCCGGCTGATCGCCGCATGGAGTCGCTGCTGCGCGAATCCGAGCGTCGCTCCCAGCCGTGGTACGAACTCGGTCACCTCCGCGCGCAGCTCGACGTCCACGGCGCCGACCTGCGACAGGGCCAGCGAGCCGCCCTCTCGGCGCGCGAGCACGCCACCGCGGATCGGGTAGGTGCAGCTCACCCGCTCGTCCCCGACGGACGTCTCGGCAGGCCCGAAGCTGAGGAGGGCCGGGCCTCGTCCCAGCAGGCGCAGCTCGACTCCCTCCGTCTCCTGGCGGCAGCGGACCAGTCCCCGGCTGGCGCGCACTGCTTCGCGCCAGTATCGCTGCCCGAGGGCTCTTGCCCCCGAATCCGATCGCTCGACGACGGGCCGGGCGGAGCTCGCGCGCTGGACGGACGCGTAGGTCCCGTCCTCGCTCCTCGTCTGCACGGAGCTCCAGGCTTCGAGGCGGCGGGGCACGCGAGGGCTCACTCCGAGTGGAGAAGAGCGGTCACCCGCTCCGCCTCCCGGACCGGATCGTCGGTCAGCGCGAGCGCATCGAGGCCCGTCGTTCGGAGGCCTTCGGCTCCGGCGCCGCCCACTGCGAGCCGCCGCTGGCGCGCGATCTGTCGGAGGTCCGCGGCGAGCTCTCCAACCCGCTCCGGCGTCACGGAGCTCACGACGACGAGATCGACGTCGAGGGACTCGGCGACGCCCCGGATGGTGTCGAGGGGGGTGTCCGCTCCGAGGTACTCGACCCGCCACCCGTGCGTGCGCAGTGCGAGACCGAAGGCGAGGAGGCCGAGCTCGTGCTGCTCTCCCGGGGCGCAGGCAAGGAGCGCGCGGGGACCCAGTCCCCGTCCCCAGCCCCGGGCGATTCCGAGCAGACGACCGCGAACGATGTTGGATGCGAAGTGCTCCTGCGCCACCGTGACCTCGCCACGCTCCCACCGGGCTCCGAGGTCGCGCAGGTACGGCATGACGATCTCGGAGAGGAACACGTCGAGTGTGACCTCTGCGAGGAGTCGGTCGAAGATCGCGTGTGCACGAGGCTCGTCGAACCCCTCGAGCGCGGCCGCGAGCTGGCCGACGGCGGCCATCGACGACGCACGAGCGGTGGCGACCTGTGTGCTCTCGCCGGGGCCGCGTACCGCCGCAGCGGCAGCCTCGGCGGCGGCCAGCCCGTCTGCCAGGTGCTGCTGCATGACGCGGACGCGCTCGAGATCGGCCAGCGAATAGAGGCGGAGGCCTCCGGGCGAGCGGATGGGCTCGAGCAAGCCGTAGCGGCGTTCCCAGGCGCGAAGCAGCTCGGGGCTGACTCCCGAGCGTCGGCTCAGCTCGCCGATCCGCAGCTGCGCTGGCTCTGACATGCCCCAAATATACAGAATCTGTACGAAACCTTGACAAGAACATCCGGCCGGTGGTACTGTGCCGCATCTGAACAAATCATTGACAGGAGGTGAACAGCAATGAAGAAGATTGACCTGCTCGCTGCAGTGCTCGTCCTGGTCGGCGCCCTCAACTGGGGTCTCGTGGCGATCGCCGAGTTCGATCTCGTCGCGACGGTCTTCGGCATGGAGTTCGGCGAGACCAACGCCGCGAGCCGGATCGTCTACGGGCTCGTCGGCCTGGCCGGCGTCTACGGCGTCGTCTCGCTGGCGACTCGACGTTCGGCCGCCGCGACCCTCCCCGCAAGGACCTCGTCGGCCTCGCACTGACGGAACACACCACCGCACACACACGAGAAAGGACTATCGACATGAGAAATGCACGCTTCATCCTCGCGCTGCTCGCCGTCGCGGCGGTTGCCGCTGCTGCGATGGGAGCGTCTGCTTCCGCGAACACCAGCAAGGAAGGGGACGTCGTCTCGACGGCCGCCGGCGCGGGCAACTTCACGACGCTCACCTCGCTCCTGAAGAAGGCGGGCCTCGTCGGCGCGCTCCAGGCCAAGGGGCCGTTCACCGTCCTCGCCCCGACCGACGCGGCCTTCGCGAAGGTGCCCAAGTCGACTCTCGCAGCGCTCGGCGCCGATCGGGCGAAGCTCAGGTCGGTGCTCAAGTACCACGTGATCGCCGGCAAGGTTCCTGCGGCGAAAGTGGTCAAGCTGCGCTCGGCAAAGACGCTCAACGGGCAGGCTGTCCGGATCCGCGTCGTCGAAGGCAAGGTCTTCGTCGGTGGCGCACGGGTGGTGAAGACGGACATCGCTGCATCGAACGGCGTCATTCATGCCATCAACCAGGTGCTGATCCCTCGCTAGGCGAGGGGTGCGCCGACCGCCCGGCGCTGACGCGCCGGGCGGTCGGCTCGCGACGGCTCTGCATGAACGAGTTCTTGCGGGATGTCTCCTGGACACCTCCACGTTCTTTCTCGCGCTCGCGTGGGACTCCGTCCAGGATGGAGCGGTGCGAGCTCCACGCGATCGACGACGGAGAGCGACTGCTCGTATTCGATCCGCTGGCCCTGCCGAGCGAGCTCGAGGGGTCTAGGGCCAGCGCGCTGCTCGCGGGGGCCAAGAGGGCCACGCGCTTACGTCGAGATGTTCAGCGAAGCGCGCGCAGATGCCGAACGTGGCCGACATGTTTCGCAAGGCGCAGACGCTCGACGCTCAGCGTCCTGAGCTCTCGCATGTCGGCCTTGTTCAGCGCCGGCCAATCACGGAAGAGACGCGTCATGCGCTCGTCGCGGCATTGCCTTGCCTGCCGAATCTGCTCGTGGTCGAGCTCGGACAGGTTCTTGGGAAGGCCTTCGATCATTGTTCGACCTCCTCCCGGGCGACTACGACGCGCCGAAACCGCGTGGCACACCCCTCGGGCGCCTGTCGAGTCCCAACCACTTCCGGATCTTTGCGGCCAAGCTGCGTGTGACCTGCATGAGAACCTCACCTGTTCCGCCGCTCGGCGCAATGGCCGGAACGGTCAGAGCGGAGGAGAGGCTCGGGATCTCATCGTAGCCGCCCTGGCCCGGCATCGTCTCCGTGACGCGTGAGCTGCCCTGCGCCAGGCACAGCACCTCCTCCACGCCCTGATAGCGTCGGTGGTCGTCGGCGAACGAACGCGGAGGCTCCCCGGTGAACCCCGACCCGGACTTGACACAGCTCTATACAGCTGCTCGACGGGCAAGCGAAGAGTTGGTCAAGCGCCTGGAGGTCTACGAGGAGCTCGTGCCGGCGCGAGCGAACGAGGCGGCTGTGGCCGACGAGGTCGTGGAGTTCACGCGGTTCGCGGAACGACAGTTCAGGGGCTGGTACGAGCGCTGCCGCGATCTCCGCGAGATGCTCGAGGATCCCGCACTACGCGCACCTCCCGGTTCGCGCGCGCCTGACGCCGACCCTCGGGGCGAGTAGGGCTCTCCGGCGCAAACGGGCCGCGTTGCGCTCGTTTCGCGCGGAAGGCCACGCGCTCGTCGGCGGGCGCACGAGGACAGGCACCCCGACCAGGGCTCGACGACGTCCCTGATACCCTGGTTCGCACACAGCTCCCTCCTCCGCTGCTGCTCTCACTTCGAGTCGCGCCAGGTCTGAGCCTGACAGGGAGGAGAATTTCTTCGTGGCACGTTCTCTCACCGAAGCGCTCACCGAAACCGCACGAGCGCCGGTGGGGGTGCGTGATTGGGAGCGCGACCAGGAGGCATGGAACCTCCCGCGAGCCCGAGGAGGCTCGCTCGCTCGCGAGGCGGGCAAGGCAGGAGCCGAGCCAGGGGAGGGCGATCCTGGTGAGCGAGGGTCCGATCCCCCGGTAGCACCGGGCACGACGGAGTGACCGGGATCGTCGTCTTCGCCGTGGGCTTCGCCGTGGGTCTCTGTGCCCTCGGAGCATGGACGTTCGCTCGTGTTCGGCGACGGGACTCGCGGCGCTGGTGACGGTGCGGGCGCCTCGATGACGACCCAGGACGACCGTGCCGTGGACGGCCAAATACGCCTCCTGCGCGGCCGGTTCGAGGCACAGTTCGACGACTTGGACGCCGCCAGGGCGGCGGCCCGCGACACGCGCGCGGTCGGGTTCGTCACCGACGTGCTGCAAGACATCCAGGGATGGCTCATCGTCGGCAGGCGCCAACTTCCCTTCCCGGCAGACGAGCGCGACCGCTACGCAAGTCGTCTGCACGAGATCGCGAAACGACATGGCGGCGCCTACAAGCAGTTCGTTGCAGACCCGCCCGACACCCTGGCGACACCAGGGCAACGAGATCTGCGAGAGGAGACGGATGAAGAGTAAGCGACAGACGATGTCGAAGGTGGCGCGCGAGCGTGAGGTCAGAGTGCGTCGCGCGGCCAAGCTCGAGAAGAAGTATGCGGCGGCGGCCGAGCGCAAGGCCAAAGCGGAAGGTGCGACGTCTCCGACCAACGAGGAGGCCTATGGCGTTTCGTCCGTGACGAACACGGAGCCCGTCTCCGATTCAGCGACTGGAGCGGCGGAGCCTCACGTGCCCCCGAGCCCGACGTAGTTTTCCGCGAGCGACGCGGCAGCGGCATGTGACGTCGTCACGTAGCGCAGCTGCGACAGCTGGAGCTTCAGGTCGAATGCGTCCTCGTCCTCGGCGCGGTGGAGCATCCGGGTCATCCACCAGGAGAAGTGCTCCGCTCGCCAGACCCGGCGGAGGCACGCGGCCGAGTAGGCGTCGAGACCAGCCGTCTTCCCCGACCGGAACCACTCGACCAGCGCCTCCGCGAGCAGCCGCACGTCGTGCAGCGCGAGGTTGAGCCCCTTCGCGCCGGTGGGCGGAACGATGTGTGCGGCATCTCCTGCGAGGAACAGGCGCCCGTAGCGCATCGGCTCGCAGACGTAGCTGCGCATCCCGGTCACCCCCTTCTCGAGGATCGGCCCCTCTGCGAGCGCCCAGCCCTCGAGGCCGAGCCGCGCCTGCAGCTCCTCCCAGACGCGATCGTCGGGCCATTCGGCGAGGTTCTCGTCGGGTCGGCACTGGACGTAGAGACGGCTGAGCTCGGGAGAGCGGAGGCTGAGAAGCGCGAAGCCGCGCTCGTGGTGGGCGTAGACGAGCTCGTCGTTCGAAGGAGCGACAGCGGCGAGGATCCCGAGCCAGCCGAACGGGTACTCGCGCGAGAACTCGGACAGGACGCCGGCTGGAATGCTCGGTCGGCAGATCCCGTGGAACCCGTCGCAGCCGGCGATCGCGTCGCACTCGAGCTCCTCGTCGTGGCCTTCGTGCCGGTACCTGATCAGCGGGCGCTCGGTCTCGAGGTCGTGCACCGAGACGCCTGCCACGTCGAAGTGGAGCGGCAGACCCGTCTCGAGGCGAAGGCGGATGAGGTCCTTGACCACCTCCGTCTGGCCGTAGATCACGATCGCCCGCCCGCCGGCGAGGTCGCTGAGCGGGATCCGGTGGCGCTCGCCCGCGAACTGCAGCTCGATGCCGCGGTGGACGAGGCCCTCGCGCTGGAGGCGCTCTCCCGCGCCCGCCTCGACGAGGAGGTCGACGATGCCCTGCTCGAGCACGCCCGCGCGGACGCGGGCCTCGACGTGGTCGCGGCTCCGGTCTTCGAGGATCACCGTGTCGATGCCCTCGAGGTGCAAGAGCTGGCCGAGCGTGAGACCCGCCGGGCCGGCGCCGACGATGCCCACCTGCGTGCGCCGGCTCACGGGCCACCCTCTTTCGGCCCGTGAGCGGGGAGGGGTGCGGGGAACCGGGAGGTTCCCCACGCGCTCGAGAAGGGGGTACTTGGGGGAGGCATGGTCTCCTCCACGACCGCGAGCCGGAGGCGAGCGATGCTCACCCCCGGTCGCTCTCCTCCTCCAGCACGCGTTGAGCGAGTGCGAATGCGCCGTTGGCCGCGGGAACGCCGCAGTAGACGGCGCACTGGAGGAGGACCTCCTTGATCTCGTCGGGGCCGAGCCCGTTGCGGAGCGCGGCGCGCACGTGCATGGCGAGCTCGTGCTCGCGGCCGGTCGCGACGAGCGCGGTGATCGCGATGCAGCTCCGCGTCCGGCGGTCGAGGCCCGGTCGCGACCAGATCTCGCCCCACGCGTAGCGGGTGACGAGATCCTGGAAGTCGGCCGTGAACTCCGTCGTGCTCTCGATCGCGCGGTCGACGTGCTCGTCTCCGAGGACCTCGCGCCTGGTCCGCATGCCCTGGTCGTTCACACCGGCACCTCCTGTCCGAGATGTTCGAGCACGGCGCTCGTGAACTCCCCTGTGCGCTCGACGTTCGCCAGGTGGGCTGCGCCCTCGAGGACGTGAAGCCGCGCACCCGGGACCCCCGAGGCGACGAGCTCGGCGTGCTCGATCGGCGTCGCCCGATCCTCGGCTCCGGCCACGACCAGCGTCGGGGCCGCGATCGCCGCGATCCGCTCTCGGGCATCCCACGCCGCGAGGGCCTCGCAGCACCTTGCGTAGCCTTCGGGCGGTGTCCTGGTGAGCATCGCGCGGAAGCGTGCGACGGTCTCCGGCTCGTCCTGCGCGAGCTGCGGCGTGAACCAGCGTCCGACGACAGCGTCCGCGATCGCCTCCAGCCCGTCGGCGCGGACGACCCTGGCACGTTCGTCCCACGGCTCCGGCGCCCCGAGGTAGGCGGACGTGCAGGCGAGAACGAGCCGGTCGACGCGCTCGGGCGCCTCGAGCGCGAGCGTCATCGCGACCATCCCCCCGATCGAGACGCCGCAGGCGGAAACCCGGTCGAGACCGAGCTCGTCGAGGAGCGCGATGAGAGCGCCTGCCAGCGCCTCGATCGTGCACGGCTGCTCGGGCAGCTCGGACGACCCGTGCCCGGGGTGGTCGTACGTGAGGACGCGGAAGCGCCGAGCCAGATCAGGGAGGTGCCGACCCCAGAGATCCTGCGTGGTGCCGAGAGAGTTGGAGAGCACGAGGACCGGCAGGTCTTCTGGACCGTGGAGGCGATGGTCGAGCGTCACGCCCGCGCCGCCTCGTACTCGCCGAGCGCCCGGTCGACGAGCGCCTCGGCAGACCCCAGGTAGCCGGTCGGGTCGAGGAGCGCGTCCAGCTCGTCCGCCGAGAGACCCGTCCGCTCGTCGGCGAGGAGTGCCTCGCGGAACGAGCGCGCGCTCGCCGCCTCGGCGACGACGTCGTGTGCCTGGGCACGGCCCAGGCGTGGAGCGAGGGCGAACGTGATGCGCTCTGCGACGACGAGGCCGCCGCTCGCCTCGAGGTTCGCCCGCATCCGGCCGGCGTCGACCTCGAGGCCGGTGACGGCGTCGGCGGCGGCCGCCGCCGATCCTCCGGCGAACGCGAGCGCGCCGGAGAGCGCTTCCCACTCCGCGTGCCAGCCGCCCACCGCCCGCTCGTGCTCGTGGGCGTGCCCGCCGAGCAGGACACCCGCATGGGCGTGCGCGAGGCGTGCGCACGCGACCGCGAGCGTCGAGCGGACCGGATTGCGCTTCTGGGGCATCGTGGACGACCTTCCGTCCGACGCCTCGGCAAGCTCGCCCACCTCGCTCTGGGCGAGGAGGGCGAGGTCGCCAGCGACCTTCGCGGCCGCGCCCGCGACTCCGTCCAGCGCCGCGGCGAGCTCCGCGACGCGCTGGCGGTTCGTGTGCCAGGGGAGCAGGGGCTCCGCGAGCCCGAGCTCCTCTGCGTAGCGACGGACGACCTCGAACGCGTCGTCTCCGAGAGCGGCAAGCGTGCCCGCGGCGCCGCCCAGCTGCGCCGCGAGCCGCTCCGCCCGCACCGTCGCGAGCCTCCGACGCGCCTCGAGCGCCGACGCGAGCCAGCCTGCCGCCTTCAGCCCGAAGGTCGTGGGCACCGCCTGCTGGAGGAGCGTGCGCGCGGCCATCGGAGTCGAGCGATGAGCATCGGCGAGCGCGGCACAGCCGTCGGCGAGCCGATCGAGCTCCGCGAGCACGAGCCCGGTGGCACGACGGCAGACGAGCATCGCCGCCGTGTCCACGATGTCCTGGCTCGTCGCGCCCAGGTGGACGTAGCCGGCGGTCTCGTCCCCGACCGCGTCCCGGAGCTCGCGAACGAGCGGCTCCGCCGGGTTCCCGGCGGCGCGGCCGTCCTCCGCGAGGCGCGCGGGGTCGTAGCGCTCGGCGCGGCAGGCTTCTCCGATCCGGGTGGCGGCGTCCTCGGGGACGAGGCCGACCGCGGCGCCCGCCCTGGCAAGCGCGCGCTCGGCGTCGAGCATCCCTTGCAGCCACGCGTGATCCGAGACCGCTTCCCGCAGCTCCTGCCGCACGAAGATGGCCGAGAACGGCGTCACACCGCGAAGAACGTCGTCTCGCCGGTGCCCTGGAGGACGATGTCGAAGCGAAGCCCGCCGTCCTGCGGGAGTGCGACGAGGGTCGCCCGCTCCTCCGGCTCCAGCGCGAAAAGGACCGGGTCCTCCGCGTTCGCCGCCTCCTCGTCGGGGAAGTACATGCGGGTCGCGACGCGCTTGAGGAGGCCGCGGGCGAACACCCCGACGAGCAGGTGCGGAGCCTGGAGCCGGCCGTCCACCCAGGGCACGCGTCCGGGCTTCACGGTGAGGAACTCGAACCGGCCGCCGTCCTCGGTGCCCGAGCGCCCGAAGCCCGTGAAGCCGCTCTCGAGCGCGACCTCGTCGCGGTCGTCGGCCGGGTGCGCGTAGCGGCCGGCCGCGTTCGCCTGCCAGATCTCGATCAGGCCGTCCGGCACGGGCTCACCGGCCCCGTCGAGGAGGACGCCCGAGATGCGGAGCGCGCGTGGATCGGACTCGTGGACGAGGCTGCTGGAGATGGGGCCGCCGAGGAGCCCGATCGTCAGGTACGGCCCGGTGGTCTGCGACGGGGTGAGCTCAGTCATCGTGCGGCTCCTCGAGCGGCGTTGGAGCGCGGCCGCCGAGCACGATGTCGAAGTGGAACCCGAGCGCCCAGTCGGGCTGCGTGAGCTCCAGCTCGAACGTCGACACGAGCCGCTGTCGCGCGCGCTCGTCGCGGATCGAGTTGAAGATCGGGTCGAACGGGAAGAGAGGATCGCCCGGGAAGTACATCTGGGTGACGAGCCGCTCGGGGAACGCGCGCCCGAAGAGCGAGAAGTGGATGTGCTTCGGACGCCAGGCGTTCGGGTGGTTCTGCCACGGATAGGCGCCGGGGAGCACCGTCGTGAATCGGTATCCACCGTTGTCGTCGGTCAGGCAACGCCCGCACCCCGTGAAGTTCGGGTCCAGCGGCGCGTCGTGCGTGTCGACCGAGTGTCGGTAGCGCCCGGCGGCGTTCGCCTGCCAGATCTCGACGAGCTGTCCGCGCAGCGGCCTCCCGTCGGAACCGAGGACACGACCCGTGACGGTGATGCGCTCGCCGAGCGGCTCGCCGGCGTGCTGACGCGTGAGGTCGGCGTCGGTCTCGCCCAGAGCGCCGTTCTCGTACACGGGGCCGGTCAGCTCGGAAAGCGACGTGGGGAGGAGGACGAGTGGGTTCTTCGGCGCGCGGAGCCGCGTGCCGACGTAGTCGGGATAGTCGTTCGGCGGATCGGTCGCGGTCAGCGCGCTCTCCGGGATGCGGGGGAAGGCCGTTGTCTCAGGCTGCACGGCGATCCTCCAGGTCGACGTCGAAGGGAGCGCCGGTCGCGGCTTGGACCCGCTCGACGGTGGCGTCGCCGAGCAGCTCGGTGAGGACGAGCGCTCCATTTCGGAGCCGGAAGACGGAGAGCTCGGTCACGACGACGTCGGCGGCGGCGCGCGCCGTCAGCGGATAGGTGCACTCGGAGACGACCTTCGGCTCCCCCGTCGACGACGTCGCGGTCATCGTCACGATCACGCGGCGCGCTCCGACCACGAGGTCCATGGCCCCACCGACGCCGAGCACGTCCTTCCCCGGGACGGCCCAGTTCGCGATGTCGCCGGAGACCGAGACCTGCAGGGCGCCGAGCACCGCGACGTCGACGTGGCCGCCGCGGATCATGGCGAAGCTCTGAGCGCTGTCGAAGTACGCAGCGCCGACGAGGGCGGTGACGGGTTGCTTCGCCGCGTCGATGAGATCCGGGTCGAGCTCGTCCTCGCCGGGCCGCGGCCCGACGCCGAGGAGCCCGTTCTCCGTGTGCAGGAAGACGTCGGTTCCCCCGAGCAGCCCGGGGATGAGGTTCGGGATGCCGATGCCGAGGTTGACGACCTCGCCCGGTCGCAGCTCCTGCGCGGCGCGGGCAGCGATCGAGATCCGGACGTCGTCCGTCATCGCGAGAGCACGAGCTCGTCGACGTACAGGTGCGGCGTGTGGATCGACTCCGGCTCGAGCACGCCTGCTGCCACGATCTCTCTCACCTCGGCGATTGTCACCCGTGCAGCCGTCGCCATCAACGGGTTGAAGTTGCGCGCGGTGCGCCGGTACCAGAGGTTGCCGAGCTCGTCGCCGCGGGCTGCGTAGACGAGCGCGACGTCAGCGCGGATCGGGCGCTCGAGCACGTGCGGCACACCGTCGACGACGTGCTCCTCCTTGCCCTCCGCGAGCACGGTGCCCGCGCCGACGGGCGTGAGGAAGCCGGCGATCCCGGCGCCGGCCGCGCGGATCGCCTCGGCGAACGTCCCCTGTGGCACGAGCGTGGCCTCGATCTCGCCGCCGTTCACCGCCGCGACCGCCTCGGGGTTCGACGTGAAGTACGACGAGATGCCGCGCTTGATCCTTCCCTGTCGCAGCAGCTTCCCGAGGCCGCGCCCCGGCTCGCCGATGTTGTTCGAGACGATCGTCAGCTCGTCGGCGTCGGAGCTCTCGACGAGCGCGTCGATGAGAGTGAGCGGCGCGCCGACCAGTCCGAAGCCCCCGACCATGACCGTGTCGCCGGAGCGGATCGTCGACACCGCCTCCTCGGGCTCGATGGGGCCGCTCGCGATCGCCATCCGTCACGTCCGTTTCGTCGGGAATCAGCGTGAGCCTACCGCGGTTGTATGCAAACACCGGAAACCTGGAGCCTGACGAAGCGCCGCTGGACGCTGGCACGGCGGGTGTTGTATACATGAGCCGATGTCCTCGGGACGCGCTCGCCGGGCCGCTGGGACTGTCCCACGGTCCGCGCAACCTCGGGAGCGGTGCGTCGCCAGTGGTACCGACCGAACGCGTGGTCGGTTCGGGGTGGTTTGACCAACCGGGGAGCCGGGGCGAGTGTGGCTCGTCGTCGGCAGGCCTGGTCGTCGGCAGGCAGGACGGAAGGAGGGTGGTCGTGAAGCGGTACAGGTTGATTGCGGCCGTGGGAGGCGTCGCGTTGTTCACCGCAGCGCTGAGCGGGGCGAGCGCGTACGGCGGGTCGAGTGGGCCCGCGCAGGCGCGGCCGATCAAGATCGGCGTGCTCACTCCGCTCAGTCCAGGTGCTTCGAACTTCGTCCCGTGGGGCGTCCAGGTGCGCGCCGGCGCGGCACTGGCGGTGAACGAGATCAACAGGTCGGGCGGCGTCAAGGGGCGCGGGCAGGGGCGAAAGCTGAACCTCGTCGTCGCGGACGACCAGTCCACGAGCACGACCGCGGCGATCGACGGCTTCAGGCGGCTGACCCAGCAGGAGAACGTCGTCTCGGTCGGCGGCATCATCGGCAGCCCGATCGCGCTGGCAACGACGCGGCTTGCCGAGGAGGCGAAGGTGCCGCTGTTCCTGACGAAGGCGGGGAACAACGAGATCCTGACCTCGAGCAGCCGGTACACGTTCCGCACCTGTCTGCCGGCGGCCGCGATGGTGGCCGTCTCGGTCGTGCAGCTCGTGCAGAGGCGTGACATCAGAGAGGTCGGCGTGATCATCGCCGACTACGCGTGGGGCCAGTCGTTCAAGTCCTCGCTCGAGGACGAGGCGAAGAAGGCGCCGAACATCAGGTTCAACATCAAGGTTGCGCCGTTGCCGACGACGAACTTCACGCCCTATCTGCGTGAGATGGCCGGCTCGTCGCTGATCGTGGCGACCGGTCATCCGCCGGGATCGGGGTTGATCCTGGCGCAGTCGGGACAGCTCGGGATCAAGGCGCCGGTGGTGGGCGCGTACGGGCCGTACTCGCTCACGGCGAAGAACGCGGGCTCGGCGGCTTTCGGCCGCTGGAGCGACTTCAAGTGCATGGCCACCGGGTCCAAGGAGTACAAGGCCCTGGCGAAGCGCTACCTGCGGACGTTCCCGCAGAACGAGTTCTTCGAGGACGACGCGCTCTCCGGCTACGGGTACGTGAAGGTCGTCGCGGAGGCGATCAGCAAGGTGGGACCGAACAGGCAGCGGATCGCGGCCTACGTCCACTCCCACACGTTCAACATCCCGGGGTACGCGTGGCCGCTGCGTTGGACGGCATGGGGTGAGCTGAGGGGAGCCCAGCCGCAGTTCGCCATCCTGACCAAGGGCGCGCCGCCCGAGCGGGGCCTGAACACCGCCTCCACCACCTTCTGGCCGAGGGTCGTCTTCAAGTCGCAGCCGTTGACGCCCTATCGCCCGTAGGCCCGAGGCGCGCACCTGCTCCTCGAGGTCGACGGTGTCACGAAGCGCTTCGGCGGCCTCCCGGCCGTGGACGGCGTCACGTTCGAGATCGACGACGGCGACATCGTCGCCGTCGTCGGTCCGAACGGGGCCGGCAAGAGCACGCTGCTGAAGGTCGTCGTCGGGCTCGAGCGGCCGACACGGGGCAGGGTCCGGCTGCGCGGTGCGAGGGTGGACGGCCTCGCCGCCCACCGGGTTCGGAGGAAGGGCGTCGCGATGGCCATGCAGAAGCCGCTCCCCTTCGGGTCGCTGACCGTCCTCGAGAACGTCGCCCTCGGCGCGATGTTCGGCGTCACGCGGGGTGTCCTCGGGGAGCGCGAGTCGAGGCAGCGGGCGGCCGAGTCGCTGGCGTTCGTGGGCCTCCGAGAGCGGGCCGATCAGCCGGTCTCCAGCCTGAACCTCCATCAGCTGCGGTTCCTCGAGCTGGCGAAGGCCCTCGCCGGTCGGCCCGAGGTGCTGCTGCTCGACGAGGTCATGGCCGGCCTCAACGAGACCGAGCTCGCCGCCTCCGTCGAGATCGTGCGGAACGTCCGTGACGAGCTCGGGACCGCGATCTTGCTCGTCGAGCACGTGATGAGCGCGGTGATCGAGCTCGCCGAGCGGGCCATCGTCCTCAACTTCGGCAAGGTCCTGGCCGAGGGCGCGCCCGGCGTCGTGATGCGGGATTCCGAGGTCGTCGACGCCTATCTCGGGAAGGCGCGAGTTGCTTGAGGTGACCGGCCTCGCAGCCGGGTACCTGGGCGAGGAGGTCGTGGCGGACGTCGACGTCTCGGTCGGAACCGGCGAGGCGGTCGCGATCGTCGGCTCGAACGGCGCCGGGAAGACGACGCTCTTCCGCGCGATCGCAGGGCTCCTGCCGACGCTGAGGGGCCGGATCGTCCTCGACGGGAAGGACCTGACCCGCCGCCCCGCCCACCGCCGGTCGCGCGCGGGCATCGCCTACGTCCCGGCCGAGCGGCACCTGTTCCCGGCGATGACGGTGAAGACGAACCTCGACCTCGGTGCGTACCCGGGCCGCCCGGACCGGTCGACGCTCGAGCTCGTGCACAGCCTCTTCCCGCGCTTGCAGGAGCGGCCTCGTCAGCAGGCCGGCACCCTGAGCGGCGGCGAGCAGCAGATGCTCGCGGTGGGCCGCGCGCTGATGGCGCGTCCGCGAGTGCTGATGCTCGACGAGCCGACGACCGGCCTCGGGCCCAAGATCGCGCAGGTCGCGTTCGAGGCGTTCGGGGAGTTGAAGAAGCAGGGAATCACGCTGCTGATCGCCGAGCAGCAGGTCCCGCTCGCCCTGTCCGTCGCCGACCGCGGGTACGTGCTCGAGAACGGCCGGATCCGGCTCGAGGGTGCCTCCGACGAGCTCGAGCGGAACCCGGAGGTGCGCCGCGCGTACCTGGGCGTCGCATGAACGCTCGCCTTCGGCTCGCGTTGGCGGCGGAAACCATGTTTCCCCCGCCTGCCCCCTTCTTCTCGACGACGTCGGGAACCTCCCGGTTCCCCACGTCCCTCCCCCTTCATTGGCCAACGGAGGTTGACCGATGAAGGCGGTCATCCTCGACGGGATCGTGATCGGGCTGGCGTTCGGCCTGCTCGGCGTCGGGATGACGCTCGTCTACGGTCTCGGCGGGGTCATCAACCTCGCGTACGGCCAGATCGTCGTGCTCGGGGCCATCATCGCCTCGCTCGTCCTCGAGCGTGGCCATTCGCAGGCGTTCGCCGCCGTCGTGGGCGTGCTCGCGGCCATCGGCGTGTCCCTCCTGCTCGACCTGACGCTGCTGCGACCCGTCTACCGCCAGCACGGCGAGGAACGGATCCTCCTGGGCCTGCTGTTGACGTTGGGGGCGGCCTTCGTCATCGGGGGGCTGCTCACCGCGCGCTATCCCACCGGTGCGCTCTTCATCAGCATCACCGGGGAGCCGGTCTCGATCCTCGGCGTGCCGATGTCGCGAGGGAGCATCTGGGCGTCCCTGATCGCGCTCGCAGTCGGAGCGGTGCTGCTCGTGTTCCTCGGCCTCACGACCTTCGGGCGCGGCCTCCGCTCGGTGATCCAGGACGAGACCGGCGCGCGCCTCGTCGGCATCAACCCGTCGTTCGTCCGCACGGTCGTCTTCGCCCTCTCCGGCGCGCTGGCTGGAGTCGTCGCGATCACGCAGTCGATGAACGGGCCGCTGGAGGTCAACAAGGGCTTCGAGCTCACCACCTTCGCCCTGATCGTCACCGTCGTCGGTGGGCTCGGCAGCGTCGCCGGAGCCTTCCTCGCGGGCGTGCTCCTCGGCGTCGTCAACGCCTTGAGCGCCCACTACATCGGCCAGTACGTCACGAGCGTGATCCTTCTCGGCGTCGCCGCGCTGACCATCCTCGTACGGCCTCGGGGGCTGCTCGGGCGGTGAGCGAGACGGTGGAGTCGACGGGAACCGCGCCGGGTCGCGGGCTGCGCCTGGCCGGCTTCGTCGGCCGCGCCCTCCTTCCGATCGCCGCGGTGGCGGCGATCCTCGTGGTCCTCCCAGCGGTCTGGTTCGGGGACTCGCCGTACACGACGTCGCTGGCGGTGAAGGCCCTCGTCTTCGCCTCGTACGGGATCGGGTTCAACCTCATCTTCGGCTGCACGAACCAGCTCTTCCTCTGCGTCGGCGCCCTCGCCGGCATCGGCGGCTACGGGACGGCGATCCTCGCCGACCGGTCCTCGCTTCCCATGGCGGCGGCGATCGCAGCCGGGGTGGCGGGCGCGGCGCTCATCGGCGGCCTGCTCAGCTGGATCGCGGTGCGGCGCTCGCTCGGCGTCATCTTCACGGGCATCGTGACGCTGGTCTTCTCGCTCGCTTTCGCGAACTTCCTCCTCGGCCAGCGCGACCTGACGGGAAGCGAGACGGGTCTCGTCATCACGGGGGCCCCTTCCGGCATCGCCGACGACCAGGTCGGCGGCTTCTACCTCTTCGCCGGCGTGGTCGTCGCCTTCCTGGTCGTCTTCCGCACGCTGCAGCTCTCGCACGTCGGCTGGGCGTTCCGTGGCCTGCGGGACGACGAGATGGCTGCGGAACTGGCCGGCATCGACGTGGCGCGCTACCGGATCTACGCCGCCACCGTTGGCTCGGCGATGATCGGGCTGACCGGCGCGCTCTACGCGTACAGCTCCGGATTCGTCAGCCCGGACACGTACGCGTTCCAGAACGTGGACGTTCGCGTCCTCGTGCTGGTGGCGTTCGGCGGGCTCGGCGCGCTGGTCGGGCCCGTGATCGGGGCAGGTGTACTCGCGCTCGTGGACGAGCGGCTGGCCACGGCCCAAGGAGAGTTCCTGGGATTCGAGGTCATCCAGCTGCGCGAGGCGCTGTACGGCGTCTTCGTGATCGCGATCTTCCTCGGCTTCAGACGCGGTGTCGTCCCGGCGGTCGTCACCCTCGTGCGTCGGATCGGCCGCCGGCGCAGACGCGATACCGGACCGCCCAGGCCGGCGCCGTCCGAGCGCTGATCGCACGCACTACGGCCCGGCCGGGGTTACGCTGCCGGGCGTGCCGCGCGGGGACCACGCGAACTCGCAGACGACGAAGGCCACACTCGGGTTGCGCGAGCTCCTGCTCGACGGTGCGTTCAAGCCGCGCGAGCGCGTTCCCGAGCTCCGTCTGGTCGAGGAGCTCGGTGTCTCCAGGACGCCGCTCCGGATCGCCCTGATGACGCTCGAGCACGAGGGGCTCCTCGAGACGCTCCCGGGCGGCGGCTTCGTGGTCCGCGAGTTCACCCGCACCGACATCGACGACGCGATCGAGCTTCGCGGAGTGCTCGAGGGCACTGCCGCACGTCTCGCGGCCGAGCGCCTCGAGTCGGTCGAGGAGCTCGGGTCCCTCCGCGCGTGCTGCCGCGAGCTCGACGCAGTCGTACGCAACCGGAGCATGGATGCCTTCATGGACTACCTCCGGCTCAATCAGGAGTTCCACGATGGCTTCCTCGACCTGGCGAAGAGCGTGCAGCTGACCCGGGCGCTGGAGCACGTGCTCGCCCTCCCGTTCGCGCCGCCGAGTGCCCTGCTGATGGTGCACGCCGCCCTTCCGGAGTCGTGGGAGATCCTCCTCGTCGCGCAGCACCAGCACCGCGCCCTCGTCGACGCGATCGGCCGGCGCGAGGGCGCGCGTGCCGACGCGATCGCGCGAGAGCACGCGCGGATCGCCCGCGTGAACCTCGACATCGCCGTCCAGAATCGCCACCTGCTCGAGCGGGTTCCGGGATCGACGCTGCTGCGTCTCCCAGCCGCTGCATCCTGACCCCTATGTCGCCCGAGGTCGGAGCCGTGCGGCTCCCGAGCGCCGTGCACGTCAGGCCCATGCGCGCCGACGACCTCGACGCTGCGGACCGGGTGCTGCGGCTGGCGTTCGGGACGATTCGCGGCCTCCCCGATCCGAGCGCCGCGTTCGGCGACCGCGACCTCGTCCGCACGAGGTTCCGTGCCGCTCCGGAGTGCGCCTGGGCCGCCGAGGTCGATGGCGACGTCGTGGGATCGTTGTTCGCGGCGCGCTGGGGCTCCTTCGGCTTTCTCGGCCCGCTCACCGTGGAACCCGGCCTCTGGGATCGCGGCATCGGAGGCCGGCTGCTGGAGCCCGTGCTCGAGGCCTTCGGGCGCTGGGGTCTCCGTCAGGCCGGGCTCTTCACCTTCGCGGACAGCCCCAAGCACCTCGGCCTCTACCAGAAGCACGGCTTCTGGCCCGGATCACTCACGGTCGTGACCTCCAAGGAGATCTGCCCCTCGGCGCGCGCCTCGTACGCGCTCGTCTCGAGCGAGCCGGCGACCAGGCGCAGGGACGTCCTGGACGAGGTTCGGGGTCTGACGGACCAGGTCTTCCCTGGGCTCGACGTCGACCTGGAGATCGCAGCGGCGCTCGACCAGGGCATCGGTGACACGGTGCTCCTACGGCGCGACGGCACGTTGGAGGGGGTGGCCGTGTGCCACTGCGGTGCCGGGAGCGAGGCGGGCGGCGACACGTGCTACGTCAAGTTCGCGGCGGCCCGCCCGGGTGAGAGCGGGGGAGAGCGCTTCGAGCGACTCCTCGACGCCTGCGAGGCGTATACGGCGGAGTCGGGGCTCGGCCGTCTCGTGGCGGGAGTCAACACGGGCCGTCTCGACGCGTACCGCCGCCTGCTCGCACGAGGGTTCCGCGCCGAGCAGATCGGCCTCTCGATGCGGCTCCGGCCCGAGGCGCCCGACTTCGACACGGCGGCGCACTACGTCGTCGACGATCGTCGCTGAACCCCGCGCGACGGCGAGACCGTTCGAGCCTCAGGCCACCCCTGCCTTCGTGCGCCACCCCTCGTGGTACGAGCGCGCGACCTCCGCGTACGGGCACGGGCTCACGATGGCTCGGATCTCCGTCTGCGCGTGCCGCTCGACCACGGGCTTCGCGGAGCCGCCGCCCTCCTCGCCCCAGACGAGCGTCACCTCGGCCCCGATCTCGACGTCGACGTCGACCACCGCGAGCGACAGGAACGAGCGCTCGTTGTAGCTGTAGCCCGAGAACGTCGAGACCCCGACCGGCGCGCCGTCGCGCAGCACCCTGTCGTTGGGCCAGGTCGAGTAGTTCGAGAGCGGGACGTCGATGTACTTCGCCGGCTCTCCGGGCTCGAAGAGGGTCCCCAGCGCGTTCGCGACGTCCTCGCCGTTCCAGGCGAGCGTGACCTTGCGACGCCGCGGCTCGTCGCCCATCGCCTGCAGGGCGTCGCGCCCGACGAAGTCGTGGTCGAATCTGACGAACTGCCAATAGCCGAGGTCGTGCGGCGTGAGGTAGTAGTCCGTGATGTCGTCGGAGTAGAAGCTGCCGCCGAGTGAGCCCGTGCCCTCGTACCCGTCGGCCGGGAGCCACTCGCGATAGGCCTTGAGGTCGTCGCCGGTGAACACCGCGGGAAGCGGGCACGGGATCCAGCCGGACTCGAGGGTATTCGTGGCGTAGACCCTCGATCCGACCTGACGCAGACCGTAGTCGCGCCCGGCCTCGACGATCGCGGCCCGCACGTCCTCCCGGTCCTCCCAGGGGCCGAAGAGCTCGAGCCCGGGCACCCCGGACATGCCGTGGTGGAGAGCGCGCACAGCGTGACCGGCGATCGTGAGCTCGCCCAGGTTGAAGAACTTGATCTCGGGGAGCGAGCCGCCGTTCGCCTTCGTCAGGACGTCGAGCGCCGTCGGGCCCTGGACCTGGAACCGGTAGAGCTCGCGCCGGCCCGTGGGGTTGACCGCGGTCCGCTCGTCCCGCGACAAGGTCACGTCGTAGCTCCCCGTCTCCGCGTGGTACTGGACCCAGTTGTGCGCCGACGGCCTCCCGACGAGACGCACCTTGTCCTGGTCCAGGAAGAAGAGGATCCCGTCGCCGATCACGTACCCGTCGTCGTTGCACGCGACGAGCTGCTTCGCCTTGTTCGGGACGAAGCTCTCGAACGTGTTCACGCCGACGTGCGAGAGGAGCTCGACCGTGTCCGGGCCCTCGATCTGGAGGTCGAGCATATGGTGCGATTGGTCGAACAGCGCAGACGTCTCACGCCAGGCCACCTGCTCGTCGCGCCAGTTGGAGAACTCGGCGGGAACCGCCGGGTAGACGTACGGCCCGATCTGCGAGTCGCGGGCCATCTCCACGGCGCTCCCGACGGCCTGCAGCTTCTCTTCGAGGCTCTTGAAGGTCATGCTCTCCCACCTCCTCCTCGAGACACGGCTCGCCCGTGTCCCGCTGTCTCGCCAGGGCCGGATGCCACGTCGTACGCCGGCCGCGTGGGGCGGATACTAAGGAAGCACGCCCCTGCGTCACGGTGAGCCCGGCTCGGAGCCCTCACCCGCCTGATGGTCGCGGCCGAGGAACGCGTTCGCCCAGGCGCTCGTCCCCGCGAGCGCGTTGTCCTTGACCACGACGGGGCCGTCCAGCATCGACTCCTCCTCGCCGTAGGCCTTCAGCCGCTCGTACGCCTCCGACCAGATGCACTCCGTGTCGTACACCTCGCAGAGGCCGTCGCGGGTCCCGCCACACGGGCCGTTGCGCTGGTTCTTCGCGCACTGCGACTCCGGGCAGACGTACGCGATCTCCGGAAGCGAGCAGTCGCCGCAGTCCTTGCAGCCGAAGAGCGGCACCTTCGCTGCCTGCTCCAGCGCGTGGGCGAGCTTCCGCACGACTCTTGGACCTCTTCGACCCGCCCGTAGACGCTCCGCCCGGCCTGGAAGAGCGGCGCGTCGCTCGCGAAGACCGTGTCGTGGACCCGCCGGCTGACCCGATACGTGACCGAGACCGGCAGCTCGGTCCGCCGCCGGCGCTTCGACTCCAGGTAGTCGGCGTCGACGTCGTCGGACGAGAGCCCGGTCTCCGGGTCGCGCTCGAAGTAGTGGAACTCCCCCGGGCGCGGGAACTGGATCTCGCGCGCGAGCTCGAGCCAGTCGGGAGCGAGGGCCCCGGCCCGGTCGATGATCTCCCCGAACGTCTCCGCGGGCATGTGGCCGCCGAGGTAGACGCCGTCGTAGCCGAGGCCGCGCACGACGGCGAGATGCTTCGATGCGAGGTCCACGAAGAAGGCGCGACCCTTGTCACGGCTGGCGCCGTGCCGCTCGGCGAGCGCGAGCAGCTCGTCGGCGACGACGATGCCGGGGATGATCCCGCGGTGGAAGGCTCGCGCCGCCGTGCGCGAGAGCAGATAGACGTTCGCGAGGACGTGGAGGGGGAGTCCGTCCCGGCGGATCCAGCGGATCAGCTCGTCGTCCTTCCGCGTGTTCCAGCCCGCCTGGTTGATCACGAAGCGCGCGCCCGCGCGCACCTTCTTCCGCAGCTTGAAGTACTGCGGCATCACCTCGCGCTCGTGCCGCTTGTGGTTCGTTACGACGCCGCCGAGGAAGAAGTCCGTCCGCTGCAGCCGGGAGTCCGGCCTGCGCGTGTCCGGCAGGCCTGCGTTCATCTGGGCGAAGAGGCTCATCAGCCCGACCGAGTCGATGTCGAAGACGGGGGCGGCGAGGCCCCGATGGCCCATGACCGGGTAGTCGCCGGACAGCGCGAGCACGTTGTGGAAGCCCGCCGAGCTGAGCTGCCAGCCGCGACTCTCGAGCGCGTTGCGGTTCCAGTCCTTGCAGGCGAGGTGGATGATCACCTCCTGCCCGCGCGAGATCAGGTCGGTCCCGAGCGCGTCCGGCGAGAGCATCGCGTGCCCGCCGGGGTTGTCCGTGATCGAGAGGACGTCGATCCTCGGATCTGCCGCGAGGTCCCTCGCGAGCGCCAGCACCCTCGCCCCTCCCTCCGACGTGATCGGGCCGCGGCTCGTGACGAGCTCGGCTGCGACGACGAAGCCTCCCGGCTGCGCGAGGGCGTCCCGGAGCGAGGCCACCTCGTCAGCCCTCGCCGACGACGTCCGGAGTGCCGTACGTGTGGAAGCTCTCGATCGTCTTCACGCCCCAGTACTGGCCGCGCGCGCGCTCCTCCCCGGTCCACGTGATCGGCTCGAAGTCCGGGTCGTACACGAAGTATCCACCGGTCGTGACCTCGATCCGGTTCCCTCCGGGCTCGAAGCCGTACAGGAAGAAGCCCTGCGCGACCCCGTGCTTCGACGGCGCCGCCTCGATGGGAACGCCGGCGTCGACGAAGACGTCGGCGGCGCGCAGGCACTCCTCGCGGGTGTCGACCCAGAACGCAAGGTGATGTAGGCGGCCGGTCGCGCCGTACGCGTCCGCGACGTAGATCAGCTCGTGCGCGGCGATCGAGAGGCTGAGCCAGGCGCCCGTCTCGGTCCCGTCGTCGAGCTCGATCCGCTCGTACAGCCGGTAGCCGAGCACGTCCTCCGCGAAGGTGCGGTTCGCGCGTACATCGGCCGCGAGCACGTTGACGTGGTCGAGCCGCTTGACCGCCGCGCCGCGGCCGACGTAGCGCTGCGGCTGGTTCCGCCACGACGGCCGCAGGTGCTCGGGCGCCTCGTAGCGCTCGGCCTCGAAGTAGAGCTCGAACACGTGGCCGTCGGGGTCCGTGAAGCGGTACGCCGGGCCGTGACCGACGTCCCCGTCGATCCAGCCGACTCCCCGTCCCGCGGCCTCGACGGCGGCGACGCGCCGGTCCAGCGCCTCCGGGCTCCACGCTCGCAGCGCGACGTGCCCGAGCCCCGCCTGCGGCGATTCCGTCAGCTTCAGGCTGTAGCGCAGGTAGTCGCCCCAGCCCCGGAGGAAGACCGACTGCCCCTCGCGCGCCTCCTCCTCCATGCCGAGCACGTCGACGAAGAACCGGAGGCTCTCCTCCGGCGCCGGCGTCAGGAGCTCCGCGTGCCCGATCCGCGCGAGGTCGTGGACGGCCTCCGTCATCCTTCGACGAGGCGTCGCAGGCCGTCGAGATCGTACGAGAGCTCACCCGCCTCGAGCTTCGCGCGCTTGACGCGCTCGCGGTCGGCGCGTTCGCGCGCAGCCACGAGCACCTCCTCGACGCGCTCGCGCTCGACGACGACCGCCCCGTCGGCGTCCAGGACGACGAGGTCGGCCTGACGGATCGTCGCGCCCCCGACCTCGACCGGCTCCCCGATCGCTCCGGGAGCTCGTTTGTCGGCCCCCGAGACGCGCACGTGGCGCGCCCAGATGGGGAGGCCGAGCTCGCGCAGCTCGTCCACGTCGCGCACCGCGGCGTCCACCAGGAGCGCCGCGACCCCGCGGCCCCGCGCCTGCGTCGCGAGGAGGTCGCCGACGAGCGCGACCGGCGCCGGCTCCGGCATCGTCACGACGAGCACCTCCCCCGGCAGCGCCTCCGCGACGGCCGCATGGACCATGAGGTTGTCGTGCTGTCCGCAGCGCACGGTCCTGGCGGGCCCGGCCGCACGGGAGCCGGGAACGATCTGGATCAGGGGCAGGTCGACGACCGTCGAGCGCCCGGCGGCCTCGTGGACGGTCGCCGTCCCGAGACTCGCCAGCTCGGCGAACGCGTCGGTCACAACGCGCCCACGACCTGCGGCGTCACGCGCTGGAACGCCTCGGCGTACCGGATGGCCGAGTTGCCCGACGAGCGGCGCGCGTGGTTTCCCCGCTGCTCCGCCCGCTGCTCGTAGTACGTGTGCAGGTACGCCTGAGCCTTCATCTCAGCCATCGCGGCCCGCTTCTGCTCGATGACGGGCGTGATGTCGACGAACGTCGTCGGCACGAAGCTGCAGAGCTCGGGCTGGTGCGGCTCGAACAGGAGCAGCTCCGGCGGCTCGACGGTCTCGAATGCGCTCGGGACGCCTGCGCCGGCGGCGAGCGCCCGAGCCTTCTCCACGGCGAAGAACGCGGCTGCGTGGTCGGGGTTGAACGGGTCCCGGTCGGTGTGGGTGATCAGCACGTCGGGCGCGAGCTCGCGGATGCGGTCGGCGATCGCGACGAGTCCTGCCTTGTCGATCTCCAGGGGGTAGTCACCGAGATCGAGGCACTCGAACTCGGCGCCGAGCGCCGCCGCGGCGCGCTCTGCCTCTCCGTGCCGGATCTCCTTCACCCGCTCGACGGTCTGGTCCGGCTCCTTCCACAGCTCGCCCGACTCCCCGCGCTCGCCGTACGAGAGCGCGAGCACACGGGCCGTCCCTCCGGCCGCGCTCGTCACCGCGACGACGCCGCCCGCGCGCCAGACGAAGTCCGCGGAGTGCGCCCCGATCACGAGGAGCTTGCGGCTCATCGGCTGACCCGGGTCAGCCGATGAGCCGCGTGGAGGGGTGTTGGTGTGGGGAACCGGGAGGTTCCCCACGACCACAGGAAGAAGGGGACTTCGCGGGAGGAACCATGGTTTCCGTTCGCCATCCTGCTGGCGAACGCGAGCCGGAGACGAGCGTTGCGCGTCACTCCGCCCCTGCGAGCCTTCGCGACTGGGTCACGATCAGCTCTCGCGCCTCGGCCTCGTCGAAACCGGCTCCGAGAAGCCGGTCCGCCCACAGCGCGAGCCCGTCCTCGACGGCCGGATAGTCCGGGTTGCCGCAGTCGCTCGAGAAGAGCGAGTGCTCCACCCCCACCGCGCGCACGCCCTCGAAGACGTGCTCCCACGTCGTCTTGCCGCTGAACGGAGTGGTCAGGCAGCGCTCGATCAGGCAGCCGCGCTCGGCGAGCGCCCGCTGGTCCTCGATCGAGAAGTCCTGGCACGGGAACTCGGGATGCGTGACGACGATGTCGGCGACGCCCTCCTCGAGCGCGGCGTCGACGACCGCGAAGGTGTCGTCGCGGGCGAGGTGCCCTGTCGCGAGGACGAGCGCGTGCCTGGCGATCGCCCGCACGACGTCCCGCGTCGCGGGCAAGAGCTCACCGTCGGGACCGGTGACGTGCACAGGCTCGACGCTCAGCCCGAGGCTGCGCAGCTCATGCTGGAGCCGCGCCCACTGCGGGACCTTGTCCCCGTCCTGCGGCTCGGTCCTGCCCGCCGTCTCCGCAGGCGAGTCGACCGTCGGCATCCAGACGATCCGCGCCCCCTCGCGCGCCGCGATCTCGACGGCGAGGGCGTTCATTCCGCCCACGGCCCAGTTGAGGGTCAGCGTGCCGACGACCTCGACCTCCGGGACGAGCGCGGACACGACCTGCGCGCGCTCGGCGGTCGATGTGTAGTGCGACTTGAGCGCGAAGCCCGCGAGCCCGAGCTCCGCGAAGCGTCGTGCGAGCCCGAGGTCGTCGATCCGTCGCCTCGGGACGTCCGGCGCCACGTGGACGTGCAGGTCGTACGCGCCGCGTACGAGAGCACGTGCGCGGGCGCTGGGCGATGTTCCCACGGCCTGCTGCGTCGTCAACGAGCCAACCCTAGCGCCCGCCTGCGGCGATCTCCGCGAGCACCGACGCGCTCGCGGCGACGACTCGCGGCTCGACTCCGAGCTCGAGCAGCAGCTCGCGGGCCGCCTCCATCTCCTCGACCCGACGCGCCGCATGTCGTGTGCTGCCCTCGACGAGCCGCTCGAGCACCGGCTCGCCGACGACGGAGGCGATCTCGCCGTGGAGCCAGTCCGCGTGGCCGGCGGCTTCTGCCGCGGTCAGGCTCTCGAGCACGGACGCCGCGAGGCCCTTCATGAAGACCGAGCGCAGCAGCTTCAAGGTTGCCGCATCCCCGGGACGGTCCGACACGACCTCGACGGGCATACCGAGGGGGCCGAGCATCTCCGCGAACGCCTGCGCGCCGGAGCCCGACGCCAGCGCCGGGGTGCCGAGGCCGCGCGCCGGCACCGGCCCGAGCAGCGCGACGTCCGCGAATCGTCCGCCGGCGTCGGCGACGATTGCGGCGAGCTCGTGCTTCACAGCGGGCGCCGCGGTGTTCAGGTCGGCATAGATCGCGCCGCTCTCGAGACCAGCTGATGCCGACTCGGCTGCGGCGAGCGCGGTCGACGCGGTCGTCAGCGCGAGCACGGCCGCGCTTCCGGACGCTGCCGCGGCGGGGTCGTCGACCCTGGCGACGCCAGCCGGGGCCGTGGCCAGCGGGTCGTATCCGCGCACCTCGACGCCGGCGGCCACGAGGTCCGCGGCGATTCGGGCGCCCGCCTCGCCGAGGCCGAGCACGGCCACGACAGGGGCGCTCACCGGCGGGTGCTCCGCGTCGTCCGGGCTCGCATGACGCGGATTGTTGACGATCTTCCAGGCGGCATCGACAATGCGCGTCGCGGTGCCCCCGAATCATCGGAGCCTCGAAGATCTGCTGGCGGCGGCCGAGAGCCCCGTCGAGCTGCTCCGCAACTCGCAGACCGGGGCGAACGTGTTCCCGGGCGTCCCGCCGGAGTTCACGAACTGGCGTGACGAGCAACGAGCCTGGCAGGAGACCTGCGTTCTCTTCGACCAGTCGTTCCACATGAACGATCTCGCGCTCGACGGCCCGGACGCGCTGACACTGCTCTCGCGCCTCGCGGTCAACAGCTTCGACGGGTTCGGCGGCGACCGTGCCAAGCACTTCGTGCCATGCAGCCCCGAGGGCTACGTCGTCGGGGACGTGATCCTGTTCGCGCTGGGGGACGACCGCTTCAACCTCGTCGGTCGCGCCCCGGCGCTCAACTGGATCCAGTACCACGCGGAGACCGGCGGCTACGACGTCGCGGTCGACCTCGACCCGAGGACCGCGCTGCGCACGGACGGTCGGCGCAGGTCCTATCGCTTCCAGCTGCAGGGCCCGACCGCGATGCAGGTGATCGAGAAGGCGCTCGGCGGTCCGACGCCCGAGCTCCAGTTCTTCCACACGACGACGGTCGCGATCGCGGGGAGGACCGCGGGCGCGCTCCGCCACGGCATGGTCGGCCAGCCGGGCTGGGAGCTCTTCGGCCCCTGGGACGACAGAGAAGCGGTGCTCGAGAGGCTCCTGGCGGCGGGGGAGGAGTTCGGGCTCCGACGGGCCGGCGGACGTGCGTATTCGTCCAACACGCTCGAGTCCGGCTGGATTCCCTCACCGCTTCCGGCCGTGTACTCCGGCGCGAGCATGAGGGCCTACCGCGAATGGCTGCCGGCGACCGGCTACGAAGGCTCGGCCTCGATCGGCGGCAGCTTCGTTTCGCCTGACATCGAGGACTACTACTTCACGCCGTGGGACCTCGGCTACGGGAGCTACGTCAAGTTCGACCACGACTTCGTCGGGCGTGACGCCCTGGAGGACGCGGCCGAGCGGAACCAGCGGCGGAAGGTCACGCTGGCGCTCGACGACGAGGACGTGACGCGCACGCTCGGGACGATGTTCGAGAAGGGCGACCGCGCGAAGTTCATGGACTGGCCCTCGGCGGTGTACTCGATGCACCAGTACGACCGCGTCACCGTCGACGGGGAGACGGTCGGCGTCTCCACCTGGATCGGCTACAGCGCCAACGAGGGCAAGATGCTGACCCTGGCCGTCCTGGACGCCGAGCACGCGGAGCCCGGCACCGAGGTGACGTTCGTCTGGGGCGAGGAGGACGGCGGCACGACGAAGCCCACCGTCGAGCCCCACGTCCAGGTCGAGATCGGGGCAGTGGTCAGCCCGGTGCCGTACGTCGAAGCCGCTCGCACGTCGTATGCCCCCGGCGGCTGGCGCGCGTCGCACGCCTGAGCCCGACCTCCGTTCGACCGAACGGTGCGTGCGGCGCGCCTCGCCGGCGCGCAGGCAACGGGCCATCGTGCTCCTGGCCCACGTCCTCACGCACTGGGCGCGGGGCCGTCGCGTGATGCTCTCGACCTACTCCGGCGGCGCAGACGAACACCGTGACGACGCTGCTCTGCTTCGACGCGACCGCGGACTTCCACGAGTACGCCATCGAGTACGACCCGCGTCTGGTGCGGTTCCTCGTCGACGGCGTCGAGCTGCAGCGCTGGTCGAGCGGCGTCACGAACTCGGCGATGTACCTGTTCGTGAACGCGTGGTTCCCCTCCTGGCTCGCCGGAGAGCGGCCCGCGACCGACCGCTTCACCCTCGTCGACTGGATCGAGTACGACGCGCGGTAGTACGCAGGCAGCTCGTCTCCTAGAGTGGAGGGATGCCCGCGCCGATCGTGCTCGTCCCCGGATTCTGGCTCGGCGCCTGGGCCTGGGACGAGGTTGCGGATGTCCTGCGCGCAGACGGTCACGACGTCCTCGCCCTGACCCTGCCCGGCCTCGAGTCGGTCGCCGCCGACCGCTCCGCGATCGGGCTCCCCGACCACGTCGACGCGATCTGCGAGGTGGTGGAAGCGGCGGGGGCGCCGGTCGTGCTCGCCGTGCACAGCGGCGCCGGGGGCGCCGGCTACGCGGCGAGCGACCGCGTCCCCGAGCGGATAGCCGCGCTGGTGTACGTCGACTCGGGGCCGGCGACCGGCGCCCTCGATCCCGCCTTCGACGGCGTCGAGCTGCCCCTGCCCTCGGCGGAGGAGCTGGCGGCGGAGGAGAACCTGGACGGCCTCACAGAGGAGCAGCTCGAGGAGTTCCGGCGGCGAGCAGTGCCCGAGCCGGGCGGCATCCTGCGCGCCGTGCCCGACTTGACGAACGATGCCCGCCTCGACGTGCCGAGCACGGCCGTGTGCACGGGCTTCAGCTCCGACCAGTACCGGGCCGCGCTCGGGGAGGGCTATGCGTGGCTCGGCGGCTTCGCCGAGCTCCGCGACCTCACCTGGGTCGACCTGCCGACGAGCCACTGGCCGATGTGGTCGCGTCCGCGTGAGCTGGCGGCGCTCCTCGGAGACGTCGCACGGGCCGCCGCTCCGGGCTGAGCGAGCCTGCGACTCAGAGCGCCGAGGACTCGGCCCGCGCAGCGCGGATGTCGGCGTACTGCTCGCGGACGTGGCCGAGGTACACGTCGCTCGGGAACCCGGCGCCGGGATCGGTGTGCGGGTCGCGTGTCGGGAACGCGCGCGAGGCGTCCGCGTGCCGGCAGAGTCCCGCCTTCCCCTCGCGGAGCTGCGTGACGGTCAGCCAGCGGCGAGGGATCCCGAACGTCCAGCACCAGAGCGCCGCCTTCGCCGCCGAGCGGAGGAGCATCTCGTCGTGCTCGAGCCACGTCTCCCGGGTCCAGCGGGCGAATCCGCAATGCTCGACGTGGAGCCCGGACGTGTTGACTCCCGGCGCGCCCCACGGGATCACGAGGTCCGGCACGCAGCGGTAGCACTCGAGGTCGTCGACGACGAGCTGCGTCGAGGCGCGCGCCGTCGTCGCGAAGTACGCCGCGACGCTCGCCGCGGTCCCGCCCTCCGTCGAGTGGACGACGACGTGCCTGATGGTGGACGCCTTGCGAGGTCCCGAGTCGTGCTTCGCCCGACGGCGCTTGCAGCGGACGGCCCAGAGCGGTGTCGGTGGCATCCCGGGGGAGCGCCGACCTCGCCGGTCGCCTCTACGCGCTCTGCGACTTCACGTAGTCGATGTATCCCCGCACGTCCGCCGCCGGCTCCGTGTATGCGTCGCCGAGCGCCTCCTCCATCGCGGTCATGTACTCCTCGGCCCAGGCCGGGAAGTCGTAGTCGATCGCTCGCAGGAACTCGAGCGTCGCGGCGAAGCGGATGTCCGCGATCGAGGGCGTGTCCCCCCCGATGAACGTCTTCCCGTCGAGGAACCAGGCGCGGTAGACGTCGAGCGGCCCCGCGAGCGCGGCCTCGGCGTCGTGCCGGGCCTTCTCCTTCAGCTCGTCCGAGACCTCCGCGGTCGCGACCTCGCCGGCGTACTGGCCGAACCCGAGCTTCGGGTACGTCGCGCGTGCGAGCAGCGGGTAGAGCGTGCCGATGAGGTAGAACATCGCGCTGTCCACCATCGCCCGCTCCCCCGGGTCGGTCGGATAGAAGCGGTCGAGGCCGTGCTTGTTGCAGAGGTACTGCATGATCGCGCAGCTCTCCCAGAGCGAGCCCTTCGGCAGCCCCGCCTCCTCGAGCAGCGGCGTGAGGTCGGCCGGGTCCTTCGCGAGGAACTCTGGGGTCGACTTCTTCCCCCACACGTCGAGCTCGTCGAAGTCGAGGCCGGCGGCGCGGACGAAGATCCGGGTCGTGAGGTTGTTCACGCTCGGCTTGAGGATGCTCAGCGTGTTCGTTGCCATGTGCTCCTCCTTCGCTACGAGTAGGGATCCTTCGGCGCGCGGTCGTCGGAGAGCGACGCGCGCGACCGCGTGACGAGCGCCTCGATCGCGTCGGCCAGGTGCTCGCGCGCGATGTTGTAGTCGTCGCGTTCCACTCGGATCCTGTGCGCCTCGAGCAGCACCTCGGCGTGCGAGAAGCCGGGCGGCGGCTCGAACCGGTACGACGCGAGCTCGATCAGGAGCCCGAGCGGGTCGTCGAAGTAGATCGAGTCCATGAAGCCGCGGTCCTTCACGCCCGAGTGCCGGATCCCGCGTTCGTCGAGCCGCTCGACGGCCTGCGCGAACGTCGCCTGTGAGAGCGAGAACGCGAGGTGGTGGACGTACCCGGGCTCGCGCAGCATCGAGCCCGGGTCCGCCTCACGCTCCTCGTTCGTGAAGACGGTGATGAGCCGGCCGTCGCCGGGGTCGAAGTAGAGGTGGCTCTCCGCCTCGTTGTCGAGATTCGGCTGCTCGAAGACGAACGGCATCCCGAGGACGCCCTCCCAGAAGTCGATCGACGTCTGCCGGTCGGCCCCGACGATCGTGATGTGGTGGACGCCCTGCGTCTGGAGCTTGCGCATCTGCGCGACCTTAGCGCTCCACGAGCTTCGACTTGTACTCGCTGCGCTGCATGCTCCCCCAGGGGAGGAGGTCGACCCGGGTCTGCACGACGAGGACGCTCCGCAGCCTGTCGCGGATCGCGTCGGCCAGCGTTTCGTCGCCCGCGTGGCCGCGGGCGAGCTCGACGGACACCGGGAGCGGCGGCTCCTGCTTGACGCCGGGTGCCGCCGGCCGGACGAGGACGTGGCCGCTGACTGCGGGCGCGAAAGCCGCGACGACGTCGCGGACGGCGGACGGGAAGACGTTGACCCCGCGCACGACGAGCATGTCGTCGGTCCTCCCGACGCACCGCACGCGCGGGGCGGTGCGCCCGCACGCGCACGGACTCGTCCGGAGCTCGACATGGTCGCGCGTGCGAAAGCGCAGGAGCGGGGCCGCGCGGTGCCGGAGGTGGGTCAGCACGAGCTCGCCCGACGCGCCGTCCTCGAGCGGGAGTGCCGCGGCCGTGTCGGGGTCGATCAGCTCGGCATGGACGAAGCCGCGCGCTCCCAGGTGCATCCCGTCCTGCTCCTCGCACTCGCCCCAGAGCGACGGGCCGATGTCGCCGATGCCCATCGCCTCGGTGACCCTGGCACCCCAGCCCGCCTCGAGCAGCGCGCGGAACGCGGGCTCGCCGCCGCCGGGCTCGCCCGCGACGAGCAGACGCTCGACGCTCGAGCTCGGAAGGTCGAGGCCGCGGTCGGCCGCGGCGTCGACGAGGTGAGCCGCATACGAGGGCGTCAGCACGACGGCCTCGGCGCGCAGAAGCTCGATCGCCTGCAGGAGGCGCTCCGTGTTGCCGGTGCCGACAGGGAGGTGGCGGAGACCGATGCGCTCGAAGGCGGCGAGGGCGGCGCCGGCGACGAACGGGCCCGCGTCGTAAGTGGACACGATCGTCTGCCCGGGCCGGACGCCGGAGGCCGCGTAGCTGCGCGTCGAGCTGGTCACCCAGCCTTCGAGGTCCTCGGCGGTCAGCGGGACGTAGCTCGGCGTACCCGTCGTGCCGCTCGTCGAGTAGATGCGGACGATCTCCGACGAGTCCGCACACAGGTGCGCGCCGATCGGGTTGTCGGCTGTCGTCGTGGCCTTGAGCTCTGCTTTCTCCGTGAGCGGGAGCGAGTCGATGTCGGCGAGCCCGCCCGCGTCTGCGGCCGAGCCGAGCCCGAGCTTCTCGCGGTAGAACGGCGAGCGCTCGAGCAGGTACGCGAGCTGCCGCCGGTAGCTCTCGTCGTCGAGTCCGAGCTGGTCCGCCCACGGGCGCGCCTCGACTTCGGGCGCGAGCATCACTCCGCCGGCGGCTCGTACTCGACGGCGCCCTCGGCGGCAGCTGCGAGCGCGAGCCCCGTCGGCAGCTGCACCTCCTCGGCGAGGTGCGCGAGGAGGCCGGCCGTGCGGGCCAGGATCGGGACCGCCCTGACGGCGGTCTCCGTGTAGCCGAGGTCGAGCAGCACCGCCGCGATCGGCAGCGAGACGTTCATCGGGAGCGGCTTCCCCCAAACCTCCGCGACGGCCTCGCGGAGGCAGCGCGCGAGGAGGACGCGGGGGCCGCTCACGCCGCGGGCGTCCGCGAGCTCGAGGATCCGCTCCGCGCGCGGGTCGAGCGGGCGATGGATCGGGTGCCCGAAACCCGGGGCTCTCGCCCCGGAGGCCCGGAGCGCGCGCGCGACGTGCGCAGCGGCCTGCTCCGGCGTCGCGCCGGCGGCGACGCGCGATTGCGCCTCCTCGAGCACCCGCGCGCAGTCGCCGGCCGTGCCGAGGACTACCGGTCCTGCGCCGAGGATCCCGGCCGCGACCGCTCCGTGCAGCGACCCGGGGTCCGCGGCGAGCGTCATCCGGGCGGCGACGTTCGACGGCATCATCCCGTGCTCCGCGATCGAGACGAGCAGCAGGTCGAGGAAGAAGCGCTCGTCCTCCGTCGGCTCCCGGCCGGTCAGCAGGAGATGGAAGTACTCGGTGAAGCCGACCCTCCCCATCAGGTCGCCCGCGAGATCGCGCCCGCGCACCTCGACCCGGTCGGGGTAGGCCTGGGCGATGCGGCTTACGGGCGTGTCCACGGGGCGCTCCACTCAGAGGCCGAGATCTTCCCGGACGAGCCTGGCCCCGGCAACCAGCGCCTCGAGCTTGCGAAACGCGAGCTCGCGCGGGAGGTACTTCATCCCGCAGTCGGGCGCGACGACGAGCCGCTCGGGCGGCAGCACGTCGAGCGCCCGTCGGATCCGGTCGGCGACGACCTCGGCCGTCTCGGCCTCGCTCGAGCCGAGGTCGAGGACGCCGAGCACGATCACCTTTTCTGGAAGGTCGCGCAGGACCTCGGGGTCGAGCCCGGGCTGCGCGGCTTCGAGCGAGAGGTGCGTTGCCGCGCACGCGTTCAGCTCGCGGAGGAACGGGTAGCCGGCCAGCCGCTCGTGAACGATGTGCGCGTACCCGAAGCAGGTGTGCAGGACCGTGTCCCCGTCGATGCCGGCGAGCGCGCGGTCGATCGCCTCGACCGCGTACTCGCGAGCGGGCTCGGGCCGCGCCTGGAGATACGGCTCGTCGATCTGGACGACGTCCGCGCCCGCCGCCTTGAGGTCGCGGAGCTCCTCGTTGACGGCCTCCGCATACGCGAGGGCGAGGCTGCGGTCATCCGCGTAATGGTCGTTCTGGGCCTGCTGCGTCATCGTGAACGGGCCCGGCACGGTGATCTTGATCCGGCGGTCCGTGAGCGAGCGCAGGAACTCGACGTCGCGCACCTCGACCGGGCGCGTCCGCCGGATCGGGCCCACGACGCGCGGCACGGGATTCTCGTGCCCCGTGCGGTCGAGGGCGACGCCGGGCTCGTCGAGGTCGACCCCCTCGAGCGCCGTCGCGAAGCGGTTCGAGTAGCTCTCTCGCCGGATCTCGCCGTCGCTGATCACGTCGACTCCCGCGCGCTCCATGTCGGAGACTGCGAGGCGCGTCGCGTCGTCCTGTGCGTCTTCGAGGTACGCCTCCTCCACGCGCCAGAGCTCGGTCGCGCGGACGCGCGGCGGCAGGCGCTCGCCGAGCCGATCGCGGTCGATCAGCCAGCCGGGCTGCGGATAGCTCCCCACGACGGTCGTGATCAGCAGGCCCGCCTCCGGCACGTCGTCATTCTGCCGATCGACTGCCGGGCGATCGGCGGCGCGAAGTGTGCGCTGGGTGACAGACAACCCGTGGCAGAGGGCGCATACTGTCGGCGGGGTGACAGACGCGCAGGCAAGCGTGCGCACGTTCGTCATCGCCGACATCCGTGGCTACTCGCGCTACACGGACGAGTTCGGCGATGAGGCCGCCGCCCGTCTGGCGGGGAAGTTCGCCTGCCTCGTCGGGGACGGCGTGGAGGCGCACGGCGGGGACATGGTCGAGATCCGCGGCGACGAGGCGCTCGCGGTCTTCACCTCGGCGCGTCAGGCGATCCGCGCCGCGGTCGACCTCCAGAAGCAGTTCGACGAGGAGACGGAGCTCGACAATGCCCTCCCGCTCCGGGTCGGCATCGGGATCGAGTCGGGGGAAGCTGCCCCGCTCGAGGACGGCACCTTCCGCGGGTCGGCGCTCAATGTCGCCGCGCGTCTCTGCGGGCGTGCTCACGGCGGCGAGGTGCTCGTCAGCGAGTCGACCTACCGGCTGGCCGGCCGCATGGCAGGGCTCACGTTCACCGATCGAGGGCGGGTCCGCCTGAAGAACATCCCCGATCCGGTCCACGTGCTGCACGTGCACTCCGACGAGTTCGTTCCGGTCACGGGCCGCTGGGTGTTCCAGTCCTTCGGGAAGCAGCGCCGCACGCTCGGCTGGAAGCTCGTCGCGACGATCGTGGCGATCGCGGCCGTCACCGCGGCGGGCGTCGTCTACCTGACGACGAACGATCACGGCGAGCCCGGCACGGCCTCCCCAGGGGTGACGACCGGGGGCGGCTCCGTCACGTCCGGGGGGACGACGGCGCTCCCGCCGGACGCGGGCCTCGACGTTCTCGTCCCACCGCGGCTGTGGGAGGACTGTCACGTGCAGACGGTTGCCGAGCAGTCGGCGACACAGACGGCGGTCTGTCTGCCGCCCAGCGGGCTCCCGGACCGCTGGGAGATCTCGATGTATCCGAGCGGTGCGGCGCTGCGCGCTGCGTACGCGGCGCAGCTGGGCCTGCACGGGGACGTCGAGCGGAACTCGGGCAGGTGCACGGCGTTCTCCTGGGGCGGTGAGCGACCGTGGCAGCACGGCCCGGGCAAGCCCGGCGGCAGGATCTTCTGCTACTTCGACGGCAACGACGCAGTCGTCGTCTGGACGCACGAACGCCTCGGGCAGCCGAACCACCGCGACATCCTCGTCGAGGCCCGCGAGAGCGGCAGCGACCATGCGGATCTCACGCGCTGGTGGCGGCCGTGGCACCACCAGATCGGCAAGGCGGACTGAGCCCCGGTCTCAGCGGGGGAGGTTCAGGCCGAGCCGCCGCGGGAGTGACGCGACGAGCGCGGTCGCCCTGCTCGGGCGTGCGGCCGTCGTCCTCGGCGGCGTCCTTCGCGAGGAGCGCGCGGCGGATCGCCGACCCTCCGGCGTAGCGGAGCGGCTCCGGCGGGAAGAGCGTGCGTCTCGGCTCGACGAGCGCGAGCCGGGTGCGGGCGTCGCGCCGGTCGAGGGCGAGCCGGGCGAGGATCTCGCCCCCGAGGTACGAGGGCCCGACGCCGTTCCCGGTGAATCCGAACCCGTGGTGTGTGCGGCCGCGGCTGCCGAAGATCGGCAGGTGGGTGGGCGAGACGTCGATCGGCCCTCCCCAGGCGTGCGTGACCGCGCGGCCGCGGAGCTGCGGGAAGAAGCGGACGAGGCTCCTCCTGGCGGCGGCGACGACGTCGCGGTCGAGCTCGAGCTTCGCCGACGTCCGCCCGCCGTAGCCCATCGCGCCCCCGCCCCAGCCGAAGGCGATCCGGCCGTCCTCGGTCGTCCGCGTGTAGTGGACGAGCGTGCGGCAGTCGACGATCGCCTCGCCGCCCGTCCAGCCGAGCTCGTCGAGCACGTCCGGCACGGGCTCGGTGAGAACGATGTGGCTCGAGGCGACGGCGAGCGAGAGCCGGTGGCCCGGGAACCCGACCGCCCGGGAGTTGACGGCGAGGATCGCCGACCCCGCGAGGACGCGACCGCTCCGGGTCGTGACGCTGCCGTCTTCCCGCAGGCCCGTGACCTCGGTCCGCTCGTGGATGCGGACCCCGCGCTCGAGGAGCTTCGACCGGAGTCCCAGGGCGAGCCGTGCGGGCTGGACGGTCGCGTTCAGCCGCTGGAGCGCGCCGCCCAGGAAGAGCGGCGAGTCGCAGCGTCGGCGCACGTCCTCGGCGCCGAGGGGCGCGATCTCCTCTGGCTCCCCGAGCTCCTTCGCCGCACGTACGGAGTCGTCCCAGGACCCGAGCTGCGACTCCGTCGTCGCGACGCGCAGCAGCGGCGCGGCGCGGTACCGGGCGTCGACGCCGTTCGCGTCGCACCAGGAGCCGATCCCGCGGACGGCGTCCTCGGACGCGCGGCAGACCGCCAGGGTCGCCGTGTCGCCGACGCGCTCGCGTAGCGTCGGTGCGTCGCCCCAGAGCGTCTCGCAGAACCCGCCGTTCCGCCCGCTCGGCCCGTGCCCGCAGACCGCGGCCTCGAGCACGAGGACGTCGAGCTCCGGCTCGAGGTCGAGGAGATGCCACGCCGTCCAGAGCCCGAGGTACCCGCCGCCGACGACGACGACGTCGGCCCGGGCAGCCCCGTCGAGCGGCCGGGTCGGCACGACCTCGCCGGCCTCCTCGAGCCACCAGCCGTGACGCGTGTGCCGCACGGCAGGATGCTAGTGACCCGGGCTCGGCGCGAGGCCGGCCCCCGAGCGCGAGGAAGCCGATGTCCGAGATGAAGGAGCGAATGCTGCGGGGGAGCTCTACCTCGCCGACGACGCGGAGCTCGCGGCGGATCACGCCCGTGCCCAGGAGCTCGTCGAGCGTTACAACGCTACGCCCCACGCGGCCGCCGAGGAGCGCCTCGTGCTGCTGCGCCGCCTCCTCGGCGAGGTCGGAGAGGGGGTCGTTATGAAGCCGCCGTTCCGCTGCGACTACGGGAGCATGATCGCCGTCGGCGCGCGGACGTTCGTCAACTACGGCTGCGTCATGCTCGACGTCGCGCCGATTCGGATCGGCACCGCGTGCCAGCTCGCCACGAACGTCCAGCTCCTGACCGCGACTCATCCGATCGACCCGGCGCCGCGTCGCCTCGGCTGGGAGTACGCCGAGCCGATCACGATCGGGGACAACGTCTGGCTCGGAGGAGGGGCGATCATCTGTCCAGGCGTTGCGATCGGCGACGACACGGTCGTCGGCGCGGGCGCGGTCGTGACCCGCGACCTCCCGGCAGGAATCGTCGCCGTCGGCAACCCCGCCCGGGTGCTCAGGGAGATCGGCGAGGAGGACCGAGTCGAGCTGCCGCAGGTGTGATGCCGCGATAGCGCGAAGCGCCGCCTTGCCGCGCCCGCGAGGGGGGCCGCGGCGACACGCTCTGCGCAACGGGCTAGACTGAGTCCCCTACCTCCATAGCTCATCCCTCCGCCCTGACCGAACTCGTGCCACCGCGCCGGGTCGAGCGGAAAGAGAGGGGCTATGCCCTCCGTTGCCAGGTCCACGATCCTCGCCGACGAGGAGCGCGATCTCGCCGTCGAGCAACCCGCCGCGGGTGAGGGCCTCGACTGGGAGCGCTTCGTGGCCGAGTACTTTCCCGGCAGCCGTCGACACGACCTCGTCGCCATAGCGTCCTACGGCCGCTACAAGCGTTCGCGTGCCGTCCCGGAGAGATCACTGACCGCGGGCTCCCGCCCGGAAGAGCACGTCTCGTCCAGAGCCTTTGCAGTGGACGCGTGGGAAGACGAGGGCGGGGCATCGCCGTAGTTCGAGCCGGAGACCGACTTCGAGACGCAACACAGCGCGTGCCGATCGCAGCTAGGCTGGTATCAGCGCGTCGGGTGTCCCTGAAGACGCCGAGGGCCTCAGTCCTCGTCGCCTGTCCCACCGGCCCGAGTGCCGCAGAGAGTTCGTTCGGACTCTCCGTCCTGATCGGAACTGAAGGAGCAGCACATGCACGCAACCATCCGCCGTTACGACGGCGTAGACCAGGCCCGGACCGCCGAGGTGACGAGGAAGGTCAACGAGAGCCTCGTCCCGAAGCTCAGCACGCTGCCCGGGTTCGCCGGCTACTACCTGATCGAGGCCGGCAACGGCGTCTTCAGCTCACTCGGCCTCTTCGAGACGGTCGAGCAGGGCAAGGAGTCCTCGAACGTCGTCGCCACCTGGATCCGTGACGAGAAGCTCGAGACGGCGATCCCCAACGAGCCCAAGATCACGAGCGGCGAGGTGGTTGCTCAGAGTCCCCGCGTCACGCGCGCCTAGATCTTCCCGTACCTCGTGGGCGAGGGCCCGGCAGAGCCGGGCCCTCGTTCGTTTCAGCTGTAACCCGCGAGCGTCACATCCAGCGCCGAGCTCCCACGCACTAGGTGCGCTGCGCGGACTCCGCCCGGGTCTCGAGACTCGAGTCCGGGGCTTATGCCCGCTATCGGGATCTCTTTCTCCCCGGCACTCTGGACTACCCAGCCCGCTATCGCGAGGACGGACGCGATCAGGAACACCCACGGTGACCAGAGCCGGCCCTTCCTGAGGAGGACGTAGAGACCCCGGAGCACGGCCGCGGCTCCAAGGCTGATGGCAGCCACCGCCAGATAGACGGCCACGCTGCTGGCGCCTTCACGCCCGTTCATCGACTCGCGTGCCAGTGGAACGACGCTCAGCGCCCAGAGGAGGATGCACAGCGAGAAGCCCACGAGGCGATTCCGATGGAGACGGGTCCTCCGATCCTCCGCGTAGGTGTCGGTGCCGTCGGAGGCGGGTGAGGATCCGTGGTCATCCATTTCGTGAAGCCTCCCTCAGTCGTGTGTGGGCAGTTGCGTTGGTGTCGTGCCGGATTCACCGAAAGCCCCTTCTCCACGGCGTCAGCGATCCGAACCGGAGCTCTGCGCCTGGCCCTCGGCACGGCGCATCGCCTCGTACACGGCGTCCCAGTGCCGGGAGATCTCCCCCAGGGAGCGAGCCGTCGAAAGGGCCGCGTCTTCGAGCCGCGCATTCACCCTCTCGACCTCGGCCAGGCGCTCGTCGAGGCCGCGGATCTTTTCGCCGAGCTCGCTCAACTCCTGCGCGATCAGCTCGTAGTCGTCCACGTCCGAAGCATTCCGCGGCGGACGGCCAGTCGTCAACTCTGCCGGAGGCGTGAAACGTGGCATTCGAGCGGCCGCTCGCTGCAGGTCGTTGCCGCGAAGGCAGGTGTGCCACTCGGGCCGGACAACAGTGTTCCCGAAGTCAATAGCCAGCGGCGTTGCCGACGGCGCGCAGTTACTCCTGCGGCCCGATGGGTACACAGCCTGAGCTCCGGTTTGGCCCCCTCGCCGGAGGTAGGGGGACCGGGGAAGCTCATCGGTGGCGCTGGATCGTCACGATGGCGGCTCCCCCCGGCTCTTCCGTCCCTGGACACGTCCCGAAGGGCAATCTAGGCAACCGCGCTCGCGTGTGTCCGCGTGTCGGGCGGGGCCGGGCGCGGTGCCCGCGCAGCGTAGGCGCCGCGGTGTTCGGCTCGCTGCTCGGCCCCTTCGCGTTCGCCGTGAGCTGACACCCGACTTGCGGACTGCCTAGATGGCCGTTCGGGGCGTGTCCCTGAACGTCCTCTGGCAGCCCGCGCCTGTCACTTCTTGACGGTTTCCGTCACCGTGACGGTTTCCGTCACCGTGACGATGACCAGCGCGTCCGTCTCCGTCACCGTTTCCGTCACCGTCTGGACCGGCTGTGTCACCTCGTGAGTGACCGTCTGGGTCGTTCCCGGGGTCGTCACCGTCTCGGTCGTCCCGGGCGTCGTCACGGTCGTCGGGCGATCCACCGTATTCGTCTGCACAACCGTGTCGGTGCGCGTATCCGTCACTACACGCTCTCGAACGCGGCCGCGCACCGTGTCCGTGTCCGTAACCGTCTCCGAGGGCCTGCGGATGACGAGCGTGCGCCCGTTCCGCCTCACCGTCACGAGTTCCGTCTCGGCGGGGGCGCTCACGGTGCCCGTCACCGTCTGCACCTCGGTCACGACGCCCCCCTTAACCTTGCGCACGACCGTGAGCATGCGCTCCGTGGTCAAGACCTGTGCCGAAGGCTCCTCGGTCAGCCTCCCGGCGCTCGCGAAGCCCGCGAACGCGAGCAGCGCGGCGACGCACACCAGAAGCGCGCCCTTGGTGGTGCCGGAGACCCGATTTTGCCACCACCATCGCCAGTAGCCGGGATCACGCCAGTAGTTGCGCAGTCCGGAGCGCATCTCACGTCCTCTCGCGGGGCCGCTCAACCAGCATACCTTCGGACAAGCCTCGCGCGGTACCCGCGTTCAGGGCGACACGGCACGGCTGGAACGGATGCGTGCTGCACTCAACGCATAGACGGGCGGTTCTTAGAGCTTGCCGTCCACGTCTGCGGCAGACCAGGTTTGAGACCTACAGCCGCGGACCCGTCGGTGACTTCGAGATTTCCTCGACCATCTCGCCGACGACCTTCTCCTTCGCCTCAGCCGCCACGTCCGCCTGTGCCAGGATGCCAACCAGCCTGCCGTCGTCGTCCACAACAGGAAGTCGCCGCACCTGCTCACTTGCCATCAGCTTGAGAGCGTCCGAGAGGTCTTGCTCCGCGTGGATTTTGACGACTTCACCGCTCGCAACCTCGCGCACCGGCATGCCCCGCGGGTCTTTCCCTTTCGCGATTGCTCGGATGACGATGTCTCGGTCGGTAACCACGCCGGCCAACCGCTCACCATCGAGAATGGGCAATGAGCCGATGTCCTCGCTCGCCATGAGCTGTGCGGCCTCGGAGATCGGCGTCTCCGGGGTCACACAGCGCGGGCGATCGGTCATCACTTCATGGACTTTCGTTCCCATGACTCCTCCTTGAGGTCTCGCGCACTCGTAGGACCTACCCGATGTGTCCTCAAGCTCAAACGCTCGTCGCGTCAGGGCATGCGGACCGAGTCATTTCCACCCCCAGCACAGTCGTTGCCAAAGCGTTGCCATGCGCGCAGTCGCGAGGATCGGCAATGATCCGCTCTCCGGAAACCTGGCTCGTCCCAGCTGATTTCGAGGGGTGGCGGACGGGACTCGAACCCGCGACCACCGGGACCACAACCCGGGGCTCTACCAACTGAGCTACCGCCACCGCGGCGAGGGACAGGATAGCGCCGCTCCGGCGCGATCCTGTCTACACGAGCCGGCGCTCGAGGTACGCGGCGAGCCGGGTGAGCGGGAACGAGATGACGAAGAAGACGACCATCACGGCGGCGTAGATCTCGAGCGAGTGGTTCTGGCCCTCGAAGGTCAGGCGCTCCACCTGGCGCTCGCCCGTCTCGAGCAGCTCCGCGGCCCCGATCACCTGCGCGATCGTCGTGTTCTGGATGATGTTCACGAGCAGGCTGACCATTGGCGGGAGGAGCCGCCGGAGGGCCTGCGGGAGGATCACGAACACATGCCGGCCGACCCAGCCGAAGCCGAGCGCCGCGGCCGCCTCGTGCTGCTCGCGCGGGATGGACTCGACCGCGCCCCGCGTCGCCTCGGCGACCTGCGCGCTCCCCCACAGGATGAGGCCGATCGCGGCCGCCGTGAGAGCGCTGAACCGCAACGTGCCGCTCACCGCGGGCAGCGCGAAGAAGATGATGAAGATCGTGACGAGGATGGGCAGACCGCGCCAGACCTCGATGTAGAGGCGGATCAGGCTGCGCAGGGGGAGGAAGCGGATGGTCAGCAAGGTCCCCAGCGTGATCCCGACGAGCATGCTGCCGACGAGCGAGATCACGGCGATCTGCAGGGTATTCCGAAGACCCTCCTGGAACATGTACCGCGCGACGGGCCCGACCCAGTCCGGCACCTAGCGCTCCTTCGGTAGTGCGAGGCGCGACTCGATGAGCCGGATCACCGCGGACATCGACCAGACGATCACGAGGTACGTCGCGGCGAGGACGGTGAAGGTCTCGACCGTTTCCAGGGTCAACGCGTTGATCTGCAGCGCCGTCGTCGTCAGCTCGGGGTACGCGATGGCGTACATCAGGGACGTGTTCTTGAGGACGCTGATGTACGTGTTGATGGACGACGGGAGCGCGATGCGGCCGCCGATCGGCAACGTGACGTTCAGGAAGGTCGCGATCCGGCCGAACCCGAGAGCGAGACCCGCTTCGCGGTATCGGGTCGGGACGGCCTCGAACCCGGCACGGAAGTTCTCCGTGTTGAACGCGCCTCCCCAGATCATCACGGAGAGCCACGCGACCGTGAACGCCTCGAGGCGGAAGTCGACCGTGACGCCCGTCCCGAGGATCTCCCTCACCCCGAGCGTCGCGAGCCCGAAGTAGAGGAAGAAGATCTGGACGAGGATCGGGGTGTTCCGGATGATCTCGACGTAGATCGCCGCGAGCTGGCTCACGACGGGGATGCGGTGCGCCCGCGCCGCGCCGAGCACGAGCCCGATGAAGAACGCCCCGACGATCGCGATCGCCGAGACCGTGAGGGTTCGGCGCAAGCCGGCCGCGAGCTCGTCCGCGTTCTCCTGGACGAACGACCAGAGGTCGCCGAGGAACGAGGCGACGATCGCGAGCTGAACCGTCACGAGCAGGGAGGAGCGGCCGCTTGCGCGGCCGCTCCTCCGACGTCTCCGATCGTGCCCGCTACGGGCAAATAGACGTCTCGTCGCGTTGCACGTAGGCGAACGTGTTGTTGGGGCGTAGGATGCTCCGCTGGAACCGCGCGAACTCCCTGGCCGGGACGCTCTCCTTCAGGATCGCGTTGAACGCGTCGCGCTGCTTCAGCACGGTGAGGCGTGCGTCGACCCAGCGCTTGAGCGCCGTGTTCCCCTGCTTCATCCCGATGCCGTAGGGGAGTGCCAGGAACGTGTCGCTCGAGAGCTTCACGCTCCGGTCCGTCGCCGCCACGCCGACGAGGACGGTGTCGTCCCACATGAGCGCGTCCGCCCGGCCGTTCCTGAACTCGAGCAGCGCGTTCGTGAAGCCGTCCGTCGCGATGACCCTCGTGTCCTTGAAGCAGTTCTTCATCCACCGGTCGTAGATCGAGCCGGTCGTCGTGGAGATCGTCTTGCCGGCGAGCTGGGAGAGGTAGTTGTTCGGCGCGGCGTTCGGGACGAGCAACCTGCCCTGGGCCTTGAAGTACGCCCGCGAGAAGTCGATCCGCGTCTCGCGGTCCTGCGTCCACGTGAACGTCGCGATGACCAGGTCCACACGGTCGGACGTGAGCGCGGGCTCGCGTGCAGGCGTCGTCACGCACGAGAGCCGCGCGCGATTGCGCTTGCCGAACGCGAAGGCCGCGAACCGACGTGCGATCTCGACGTCGAAGCCGGCGTTGCGCCCACGCACGTCGATGTAGCCGAACGGGGGCGAGTCGCACTTGACCGCGATGTTGAAGTAGCCCCGCTCCTTGATGTTCGCCGGCAGCGGCGGCAGCTTCGGTCGCTTCTGCTCGGCGGACGCCGGGCCCGCCTCACGGGCGGAGGCGGCGCCTCCCCAGGTCGCCAGCAGCAGGCCTGCGAGGGCCGTTGCTGCCACGACGACGACAAGTCGTCTCATTCGGAAACTCCTTCCTCGTCGATGGTGAGCTCCTCCAGCGAGTGAGCGAGCTGGAGGGTCCTGCGCAGGAACCTCTGCGTTCGTTCCTGCCTCGGGCTGTCGAGCACGTCGAGCGGCGGGCCCTCCTCGACGATCTTCCCGCCGTCCATGAACACCACGCGGTCGCCCACCTCCCGGGCGAACTGCATCTCGTGGGTGACGATGAGCATCGTCATCCCCTCACGGGCGAGGTCGCGCATGACGACGAGCACCTCGCCGACGAGCTCGGGATCGAGCGCCGACGTGACCTCGTCGAAGAGCATCACGTGCGGCTGCATCATCAGCGCGCGTGCGATCGCGACCCGCTGCTGCTGGCCGCCGGACAGCTGGTGCGGGTGCTGGTCGGCCTTCTCCTCGAGGCCGACGCTCGCGAGCAGCTCTCGCGCGCGCCGCTCGGCCTCGCCGCGGGGCATCCTGCGGATCCGTCGGGCCGCGAGCGTGAGGTTGTCGATCGCGGTCAGGTGGGGGAACAGGTTGAACTGCTGGAAGACGATCCCGATCCGCTGGCGGATCGCGGACACGTTGGCACCCTTGCGCGTGATCTCCTCGCCCTCGAGGAAGACCTTCCCCGCCTGGATCGGCTCGAGCAGGTTCACGCAGCGGAGGAGGGTGCTCTTCCCGCTCCCGCTCGGCCCGATGATCACGAGGACCTCTCCGTGCGCGACGGTCAGGTCGATCCCGTCGAGGACGAGGTTGTCGCCGAAGCTCTTGCGGACGCCCTCGAGCCGGACCATGGGGACGTCGCCCCCCGCGGGCAGCCCGTCGATCGTCTCGGCACGCGCCTGCAGCTCGGACATCGCCCTGGCAGGGATCAAACCGGGATTGGCCGCGTCACGTCAAGAGGTGAGGATCGCCTGCGTCTGGGTCGTCCTCGCCACGTGGCGGTCGGACGAGTCGAAGAGATCCGTCTCGACGACGATCGTCGTCCGCCCCCGGTGCAGCGGCCGCGAGCGCGCGCGGACCGTCCCCTCCTTCACCGCGCCGAAGAAGTTCGTCTTCGACTCGATCGTCGCGGTGTGCGCTCCCGAGGGGAGGTTGAGAAATGCGCACACACCCCCGGCCGAGTCGGCGAGCGCCATGAGGACGCCGCCGTGCAGCACGCCGGCCGCCGTGCACAGCCCGGGCGCCCAGTCGAGCGTCGCCTCGACCTCGTCCGGGCCGCCGCTCGTGCGGATACCGAGTGTCGCGCCGAGCGGCATCTGCTCGTTGACCGTCTCCGTGAGGTCGAGCACCCCGTGGAGACTACGCGTCGGGGGCGGGAGGTTGCGCGGCGTCACGCTCCTCGGACCGAACGCGATCGAGCTCGTCGCGCGCGTGCCGACGCGACCGGAGGAGCCACGAGATCCCGAGAACGAACAGCGCTGCGATGATCGCGCCGGCGGCCGTGCCCCCGCGAAAGCCGGGCGCCTCGACGTCCAGCGTTCGCTCGCCCGCGTGGGCCGCGTTCCCGCGTCCGAGGACGATCCCGAGCGTGAACAGGTTCGGCAGCGCCAGCACGATCGCGGCGGCGCCAACTACGAGCCACGCCTTCCAGGAGCGGCGTTTGCGGATGGCCCAGGCGATCACGAGCAGCGGGAGCAAGGTGAAGACGAAGCCGTAGAAGACCCCGAGCGAGCTCCCCGACCAGATGCTCCCCTCCACCTGGTCCGCGATCCGCTGCGACCACCAGCGCGGGATGAACGCGGCGCCGATCCACCCGCCGACGAGGACGACCGCGACGATGACCGCGGTCCAGGCCGCCCAGCGCTTCCACGATGCGCCCCGCGCAGGAGGGGGTGCGGTCGCTCTGGTGGGCTGGGCCTCGGTCATCGGAGGGCGAGGATATCCCGGCATTGACGAGCGGGGCGACGACCCCTACCCTGGACGAGTCCCGTCGAGCGAGAGGAGGACGTGCTCGTGAAAGTCGCATACGACATCTCCCTCCGGCTCGACGCTGCGCGGATCTAGGTCTCGCGACCCACGCTGACCCTCCTCGCCGCGACGAGCCGCGGCCAGGTTCACCTTCGAGAAGAGGAGTCAGCGTTGCTCGATCCAACCCTGGCCGCTCTCGGCTGGACCGACGAGCTCGAGGCGGCCTTCACAACCCATTCCGAGCGGGGCTTCGAGCCCGCTCGCGTCGTCGCGGAGCACCGCGGCGGCTACTACGTCCGCGGGACCCGCGGCGATCGGCTCTCGCATGCCCGCGGCAAGCTCCGGGACGACGAGCTCTGGGGCGGCATGCCCGCGGTCGGCGACTGGGTCGCCGTCTGTGATGCGCCCGGCGACGGGGCCGCGATCGAGGCGGTGCTCCCGCGCCGCACGAAGTTCTCGCGCAAGACCCCGTGGCTCAAGGCAGAGGAGCACGTGCTCGTCGCGAACGTGGACGTGCTCTTCCTCGTCGCCGGGCTCGACCAGGACTTCAACCCGCGCCGCCTGGAGCGGTACCTGACCGCGGCCTGGGACAGCGGAGCCGACCCCGTCGTCGTGCTCACGAAGCTCGACCTCTGCGACGACCTGCGCAAGCTCGACGAGGCGGAGGCGGTCGCCGTGGGCGTGCCCGTGCTGGCCGTCAGCAACGTGACGGGGCACGGGATCGACGAGGTCCGCGCTTTCCTCCGGCCTGCCCGGACCTTCGCGCTGCTCGGATCCTCCGGCGCGGGCAAGTCGACGCTCGTGAACCGTCTCGCCGGTCGCACGCTCATGCCGACCGGCGACCTCCGACGAGACGGCCGCGGCCGTCACACGACGCGCCATCGTCAGCTGCTCGTGCTCCGCGACGGGTCGATCCTCGTCGACACGCCCGGGCTCCGCGAGCTCCAGGTCTGGGAGGGCGACGTGGACAGCGCGTTCTCCGACGTCGCCGAGCTCGCGGCTCGGTGCCGCTTCAACGACTGCGCGCACGACACCGAGCCCGGCTGCGCGATCCGGGAAGCTCTCGAGTCGGGCGCGCTCGACCCGGCACGCTGGGCGAGCTACCTCAAGCTCCAGCGCGAGCTGCGCCACGTCGGCATGCGCCGAGGCTCCCGCGAGCACCGCGAGCTCAAGCGGCGCTGGCGCGCCCGTGCGCGCGAGACGCGGCGCGAGCGCCGCTACGGGGGGAAGCGGTAGGCGGTCGGCGGACGAGACCGCCCGATGGCGGGTCCGGCGCGCGGACCGTGTCGACGCCATCGCGGGCGACCTCGGCCTGCAGCGCGGGCGCTGCGCTGCAGGCTCGAGGCCGCCGCACGCCAGTGGCGATCGCGTCCGCTCGCGTCGGCTCGCCCGCTACTTCCTGACCTGCGTGACCCAGTAGTCGGCCGTGGACGGGCTCGGTGTGCCGAATCGTGCGTTCACGGCGTAGAGCCGGCGTCCCAGCTCGGCGACCGTCGTCGGCACGCTGAAGTCAGGGCTCGCGATCCGGGTCACCACTCGGCCCGAGCGCAGGTTCGCGGCGAGAGCGATCTTCGCGACGCGGTTCAGCTGGTTCTGCACGACGTACAGCGTCTTCCCGTCGAGCAGGAGGCCGTCGCCGTTCGGGACGCTCTCGCCACCGGCGAGCGCGATCGCCCTGGTCGCGCCGCTCGGGGTGACGGTGAACAGCCTCCCGGTCGCCGACTGCACGACGATCAGCGTCTTCCCGTTCGTGGTCGCGGCGATCCCGTTCAGGTTGAACGCGCCGTCGACGTGCTGGTAGGCGCCGGTGAGGGGCACCGTCGCGATGGACGCGGCCGTGCCGGGCCGTCCGTTGGGGCCGAGCGGCAACCGGTACAGCGCCGCGCGCTGCGAGTCGGTGAACCACGCGGCCCGCTTCGTGACGACGACGTCGTTGACGAACGTCGCCCCGCTCGTCGGGAGCTCGTACGTCGCGATCGTGGCACCGCCTCGGGCGTTGTAGACGTACGCGTCACCGGTCGGGCCGCCGGCGACGAACAGCCGCCCGCGATCCGCCTTCATCCCGATCGCCTGCCGCCCCGCCGGCGCGTCCACGAAGAGCGAGCCCTGCCCCGTGCGGAGGCTTCCGCGGTAGACGTCGCCGGTCGGGATCGAGCCGACGTAGAACTGCTCGCCCGCTGTGGCGATGCCTTCGGGCTGGAACCCGTCCGGGAGGTCGATCGTGCTCGGGAAGGACTGGCTCGTCGCTGCGGCAGCCGAGCCGACGAGCGTCGACGCGGCCGCGACTGCGAGAAGGTGTCGAAGCATCGAAGTTCCCCCTCCTTCTGTCGACCTGTCACACGGTAACTACCGTGTTCGTCCCCGGTCGGATTGACGAGGCGAGGGTGGTAGGCCCTGCGCGTCGTCGATCGAGGGGAGGCGCCCATGAGGGGGTGCTATTCGGTTGATCGCGATCCTGACGGTGCTGGTGGCAGCGGTGACGGCGCCTGGGCAGGCCCGGCGACGGCGGATCCACCGCCGGAGTACTTCGTCGACGAGGCCAAGCTCCCGTTCGCCGCACTCCCCGGCGTCCCCACGGACCGTTACTGGGGGATCCACAAGGGCGCCGGCTACCGCATCGAGGTCCCGCAGAACTGGAACCACCGGTTGGTCATGTGGGCGCACGGGTTCCGCGGAAGCGGGCTCGAGCTCACGGTCGACAACCATCCGCTGCGGGCGTTCCTGGCCGCGAACGGCTACGCGTGGGCCGCGTCGAGCTACTCGCGGAACGAGTACGACGTCGAGGTCGGCGTCAAGGACACCCACGCGCTCACGCAGCGCTTCAACGGAATCGTCGGGCGACCGGAGCTCACGTACCTGACCGGCGCGTCGATGGGCGGCCACGTCACGGCGGCGGCGATCGAGCAGTACCCGCAGGCATACGACGGGGCGATGCCCATCTGCGGCGTGCTCGGCGACCACGAGCTCTTCGACTTCTACCTCGACTACAACCTGGTCGCGGCTGCGCTCGCCGGCGTCCCGACGACCTTCCCGCCGGACCCGGTCGCGTGGACGACGGTCGCCGTGCCGCAGATCATGGGCACCCTGGGCGCTCCGTGGCCGCTCGTCCTCACGCCTGCCGGCCAGAACCTGAAGGCGCTGACGGAGCTGCGGTCGGGTGGCGACCGCCCGCTCTTCGACGCGGCCTTCCCCGCGTGGGCGACCTTCCTGCTCCAGTTCGGCGCGCTCGACGGCACGGTGCCGCGCTCGCCCGGCGTCGTCGTCGACAACACCGACGCCGTGTACCAGTTCGACACGGATCCTGCGCTCAGCCCCGCCGAGCAGGCGCTGAACGCCGCCGTGCTCCGCGTCGCGCAGACACCCGCCGGGAGGGTCGAGCACGGTGTCGCGAACGTCCCGGTCGTGAACGGGACGCCGTCGGTCCCGGTGCTTACGCTGCACGGCCTCGGCGACCTGTTCGTGCCGTTCTCGATGGAGCAGGTCCACGCTCGGCGAGTCGCCGCTGCCGGCCTTTCGGACCGCGTCGTCCAGCGGCGCCATCCGCAGCGTCGGGCACTGCGACTTCACGGCCCGGGAGCTGGTGACGGGTTCACGGATCTCGTCCGCTGGGTCGAGGCAGGTGTGCACCCGTCGGGCGACGACGTCCTCACCCCGTCGGTCGTCGCGTCTCCGACCTACGGCTGCCAGTTCACGACCGCGACGCGCAACCTCGGGCCCTTCACGGCCCCCTGCCCGTAGCCGCACACGCTGGGAGGGCGGACGGGGTCCGCCCTCCCAGCGGCGCTCGCGCTAGGGGCAGCTGACCTCCGGATTCCAGTCCGTGAGGATCCCCGCCGGGTTCGGCTTCCAGACCCAGCCGTGCATGATGTAGAAGCCGACCGCCGGGACGAGGATGTGCATCGGCATCCCGAGCACCGAGGGCGGCGAGCTCACCCCGGGCGGGTTGGTGTTCGGGCCGCGAGCGACCCATTCCACGGCGACGAGCTCCCGGTTGCCGTTCGGCCCCGACTCGTACACGAGCACCTCGGGCTCGAGCGCGTTCACAGCGTTGTCGGCCATGAGCTGCGGGTGGAAGTAGTGGTAGCCCATCGCCCCCGTGCCGTTCGGGTCCGCGACGCAGCCGGTGATGATCCGCGCCCCGGAGCCGTTTACCCATCCGAGCTCGTACCCGGCCGCGAGCGCGACGTCGAGGTCGTGGTAGCGAGCCGTCGCTCGGCGCACCTGCGCGAGCTCGTCCTCGAGCCCGGCGCTGAGCATGGCCATTGTGTGCCCAGCCATGGCGTGCCCGGCCATCGTGTGGTCGTGCGTGGCTGCGGCGGGTGCTGCCCGATCGTGGCCGGCAAAGGCAACGGTCGGGATCAACGCCACCGCCGCCACGGTCAGCACCGCCAGCGCGAGGCCGGCGGGTAGCTTCCACCGGGCCTGCGAGTTCGTCTGCATGCTCATCCCTTTCCGGACGAGATGGCCTCGACGACCCGAAGCGGGGCGAGCTCGGCCTGCTGGGCCGCGAGCGCCGCATCCCGGCTCGACGGGGCCTCGAAGACGAAGAAGCAGATCTCGTCCTCGGGGACGTGGATCGTGTTCTCGAAGCGGACGCGCGTCCCCTTCCGCGTCAGCGCCTCGGCGACCGAGCGAGCCCGCCGCTCCCGCGCGGTGCGCTCTCCTGCGCCGCCACGTGGAAGGTAGGTCTCGACGAGGTAGCTCGGCATCCTTCGACGCTACTGCTGCGCCCACGCGGTGGAAACGTCAGAACGTCTGAACTTTGCTCGGCGATCGCCTCGTCTTACTCGGGCCGCGCGGAGGGCGGGACGTGGGCCCACCCTCCGCCGGTCGCGCCTAGAACGGGCAGGTGCCGGGGTCTGCCTCGTCGATCCGCCGCTCCGCGCCTCTCGGAGTGAACGAGACGACGACGGTCACGAGGTCGACTCTGCCCTCGTTCCGCACGATGTGCACCGCCTTGCCCTTGTCCACGAACCCCGATCCCGTGCGGAAGCGGTGTGGCCGGCACCGGGGATCGGCGCCCAGGTAGACGGTCGCCGTCCCCGACTTGATGATCACGAAGCTCGGCCCCGGATGACTGTGCCACCCGAACGTTCCGCCCGGCGCGATCCTGTTCGAGAGGACGTGGAGGTCCGATGCTCCCCTGATGTTCATCTTCGCGGCCCACGCGCCGATCCTGCCGCTCGTCGCGACCGGAGGAATGGTTCCGACCCCGTAGATGGTCGGCGTCACGGCGGTCGGTGGCGTCGCGAGGACGGTCCCGGCATAGACGGCGATGCCGAGGACGAAGACGGAGGAAGCCAAGACCAATCTCGCTCTCATTGCTCCTCCTTTCCGGATGAGCCTGCCTTGGCGAGTAGTCCGACTCTACGGGGCAATCCGCAGCATGTACAACGTCAGAACCACGGAACTTTCGCGACGAGACGCTCAGCGCAGCTGGCGCGCGAGCTCGGTCCGCGACCGCACGCCGAGCTTGGCGTAGACGTGGGAAAGGTGACTGGCCACCGTCCGCTCGGTGACGAAGAGCGCGGCGGCCACCTCCCGGTTCGTGCGGCCCTCCGCGACGAGGGCGGCGACGCGGAGCTCGGCGGGCGTGAGCCCCTCTTCCCGCCTGCGCCCCCCGATACGGCCGAGCTCGCCGCGAGCTTTCTCGATCCAGATGGCTGCGCCCAGCTGCTCGAACCCGTCGAGCGCCGCCTGGATCGCGTCGCGGGCGTCTCGCTTCTTCCGCGCCCGCCTCCGGACGACGCCGAGGCCGAGCAGCGCCCGGGCCGTGCCGAAGGGGTCGCCGACCTCCTCGTGTTGCACGATCGCCCGCTCGAGGAGGGAAGCGGCACCGGCGACGTCCCCCTCCGCGGCGGCGACGAGACCGCGGCTGCGGGTCGCATGCGCCAGCACCCAGCCGCGGGCGACCCGCTCGGCGTCCGCCACCCAGACGTCGACCACTCGAACGGCGTCGTCGATCCGACCGTCCTCGAGGAGCATCTCCGCATGGTCGGCCGTCCACCAGCGGACACTCGGCTCCCCCCATCCGAGCTCCGCGGTCCGTCGGCCGGCCTCGTCGAACCATCTCTCGGCCGCGGGCGGATCTCCGTTCCCGCGGGCGACGAGCCCGAGGACGGCCATGAGCTGCACGGGCCGTCCGCGGAACTGCTGGTGAGCGAGCTCGAGACCTCGTTCCGAGTGCTCCCGGGCGAGATCGAGTTGCCCTCGATGGACGGCGATGACCGCACTCGGCAAATGATCCTGCGGCATCTCGAGCCCGTACTGGATGGAGATGTCGCGGGCACGAGCCGCGTATTCGGCCCCGAGCTCCCATCGTCCAGCCCAGAACTCGACCCAGGCGAGACCCCAGAGCGCGCGGGAGCTCCTCGGCTCGTCCCGCTCGCGCCACTTCTCGTGCTCGCGCTCGAACGAGGCGCGGGCCTCGTCCCGCTTCGAAGCGGGCGCGAGGGTGTTCGCGACAGCCAGCGTCGCCTCCCGCACCAGCAACTCGCCACCGACCGCGCTCGGGAAGTCGCGGACCCGTTCCAGGAGATCCTCCGGCGCTTCCGCTTCGCCGGCGAACCAGCCGAGGACGGCTTGCATCGCGCGGGCCTGTGCTCGCAGCGAGTCGTCGTCGAGCCCGTCGGCGAGCTCGAGCGCTGTACGTGCGTGGTCGAACCCTGGCCCGGAGCTCGCCCACGCGAGCCGACAATGGATGACCGACCGCAGCGCCGGGCTCGAAGCCGCCGCGCGCAGGGCTTCCTCGAGCAGTGGGACGGAACGACGCTCGCTCTCGAGCTCGGCGAGGAGGACGAGAGCCTCGGCGCGCAAGGGGCTCCCTCCCGACTCGGCGAGGAGATCGGCGAGGACCCGTCGCGCGCGCGTCCACTCGCCCGCGCTGCGCTGGGCGCGCGCCGCGACGAGCGCACGACGATGCCGGTCGGCGGTAGCGTCCGGGGGCGTGAGCCGAAGCGCGTGCTCGGCGAGCTCGGCGGCGGCGATCGCTGCGCCACGGGTGCTCGCCAGGGTCGCGGCCTCCTCGAGAGCTCCGGCGATCTCGAAGTCCGGGATCTCCGTCGAGAGCGCGAGATGGCGCGCGCGGTCGAGCGGATCCGCGACGACGTGGGCGAGGCGCCCGTGCGCGGCCCGTCGCTCGTGCGCGGATGCGCCGTGGTAGACCATCGACGCGAGCAGGGGATGCGTGAAGCGAATCGTCCCGTTCGTGCACTCGATCACGCGTGCGGCGACCGCGCTGTCGAGCACGTGCTCGGGGACGTCCAGGCTTGCGAAGAGCTCGGTCGACGGACGGGCCACAGCGGCTGCGAGCAGCAGCGCCTCTCGCGTGTCCGTGGGCAGCTCCTCGAGGCGTGCGCGAACGAGCCCCTCGAGCGTCTCCGGAACACGGAGCGGCTGTGTCGGGTGGACGTCCGGGCCCAGAGCCCGCGCGAGCTCGACCGCGTAGAACGGGTTTCCGCCCGACGCCTCGTGCACGCGCAGGAGGGTCGGGCGTGGCAGCTTGAGCGCGAGCTGTGCCTGGAGGAGCCGGTGGATGGCGCCGAGGCTGAGCGGGCCGACGTGCAGCCGCTCGACGCGCTCGGGAGGGAGAGCCCGCTCGAGATCCGGCGTCTCCGCGACGTCGCCGAGGCGACGGGCGAGCAGGAGAAGGACGGCCTGCACGTCGAGCCGCCGAAGCGCGAACACGAGTGCGCCCGCCGAGGACGGATCGAGCCACTGGACGTCGTCCACGGCGAGCACGACCGGCCGTTTGGCGGCCAGGATCTCGAGTGCGCTCCGCACGGCGACGCCGATGGTGCGCGGGTCCGCCCGGCCGGCCTCCTCCTCGAGGAGAAGCGCTACCTCGAGCGCTCGACGTCGCGGTGCGGGTAGCTCGGGCAGCACCTCGTCGAGCACGTCCTCGAGGAGATCGCCCAGCCCGGCGTGCGCGAGGCCCTGCTCCGCCTCGGCGGGCCGTGCGACGAGCACGAAGTGCTCACGCTCGCGCGCGGTGTCCACGCCCGCGAGCCAGAGCGTCGACTTCCCGATCCCGGTGTCGCCCTCGAGCACGAGGGCCGCCGGAGCCTCCGGCGCACGGTCGAGGAAGGCGGAGACTGCGCCGAGCTCGACGTCCCTGCCGAGGATCGCATGTGTCATCCCGCCCAATCTGACGAGAGCGGCGCGCGAACGCAATTGCGGGGGACGCTAAGCCCAGGGAGGCGATCTCAGGGCGGCGGCTGCTCCCGCCCCGCGTCTCCGTGAACATCATTCGGCGTCTCGCACATTCACGACGAACCAGCCGTCGGTGCTCGTCCCTCTCGGGATGCCGAGCTCGGTGCGTCACCAATCGGCGCCGCCTGGGAAGATCAGAGGGTGGGCCATCGCGACGACTTCCTCGCGTGGGTGAGCTCCCGCGTCCGGGACGCCGAGGTCGCGCTGCACGAGGGCGATGCCGGTCCTCGCCGCGAGATCTGGTCCAGGGAGGAGCCGGTGACCGTCCTCGGCGCGTGGCAGAGCGCCACGGGACGCGTCGAGGTCGACGAGCTCTTCACCGCGCTCGAGCGGAGCTTCTCCGGGTGCTCGTCGTACCGCGTCGAACTCGTCGCTGCCGAGGTCGACGGCGACATGGCCTACACGACGGGGTACGAGCATACGCAGGCTGTCGTCGACGGGGAGCCGCGCACCTACACGCTCCGCGTGACGCAGATCTACCGGCGCGAGGGCGGACAGTGGAAGGTGGTCCATCGACACGGCAGCGCGCCGCCGGACGACGCGTGACTGCTCAAGCCTCGAGTACGCCGATCCCTTGTCTCCGCCCATCCGATGGGAGCCGGTGGGCTGAGCGGAATGGCCCCGGGAGGAGTCGAACCTCCGCACGCAGATTCGAAGTCTGCCGCTCTATCCACTGAGCTACGGGGCCCCGCGCGCCAGTATGCCCGGCGGTTCGAGCGATCGGCCGGCTCTCGCTGCGTGCCCCCTCTTCGTGTGCTTAGGAACTGCGAACGCGGGTACCAGGAGATCGAGCCGCCATCTAACCGAAGGAGTTGTCATGGGCGCATTCGACTCGCTGATGGAGAAGTACGGCGACGACCTCCAGGAGCTCGAGAGGAAGTTCGACTCGTCGGGGCTCGGAGACAAGGTCAAGTCCTGGATTGGCACGGGCGAGAACGAGCCGATCAGCCGGGACGAGATCAAACAGGGGCTCGGCCAGGACGAGATCGACCGGATCGCGCAGCAGAGCGGCAAGTCGTCCGACGAGGTCGCCGACGAGCTGTCGCGCGAGCTTCCTCGCGCGGTCGATGCCGCCACCCCGACAGGACAGATCGCGACGCCCGTCGGCCGTCCGACGGTCTAGCAGCACGAAGCGTTCTCGCCACGGCGGAGGCCGCGCGAGCGGGCTCCGGCCGTGTGAGGTCACCTCGTCGGGACCCAGACGAGCGTGAGCTGCATCACTCGGACGTCGGTTGCCTCCGCTCGGACGGAGACCGTCTCGACGTCTGCGGCGGTCTCCTGCCACCGCGCGTCGATCTCCGCGATCTCGTCGAGCAGCTGCTGCTCGAGGTCGGCCAGCTCGTCCGACTTCTGCTCCACCTTCGCCTCGGCAGTCTGCTTGCGCTCCTCGGCCCGGGCGCTGACACCGCGGCGCGAGGCGGCGCTTCCGACCGAGCCCGCGATCGAGCGGGTGCTCCGGCGCCCCCCGAGCAGCGCGCCGAGCACGGCTCCCGCTCCCGCGAGGAGCTCTGTCGTCTGGTGCGAACGAGCCGAGGTCTCGGCCTCCTCGACCCGGCGCCGCGCCGTCTCGAGCGCGCTCTCGAGCCGGTCGCGCTTCGCCTCCAGGCGGTCGCGGATCTTCGCCGTCTCGCGATCGGCCTCGACCTGTGCCGCCTGGTCGCACCGAGCGGCGAACTGCTCGGGCGTCTCGCCCGGCCGGGAGTAGAGCTTCAGAGAGCGGTTGCGCTCCATCTCGAGCGTCCGGTTGTCGACGAGCCTCCGCTCGATCTCCGACGACGCGTCCCGGAAGAAAGCGGCCTCGCCGACCGCGGCCTGCGGGAGCACGTAGCCCCCGTTGGCCGGCGCCTCGGTGCGGAAGTCCCGGTCGTCGTAGTCGACCTGGGTCTCCGAGTCGAGGTCGAGCCCCTCGTCGAGCGGGCCATAGAGCGCCTCCCACTCCTCCGTGTGGTCGAGGTCGGCCTTTGCGTCGTCGAAGCGGAGCGAGACGCGCGCGGCGAGGAACGCGTGCAGACGGCCGCCGTCGGACGCTGCACCGATCCGAGCCGCCCAGGGCGCCGCCGGGTCGAGGAAGCGGACGGGCATGCCGTCCGCGACTGCCGGCGCGAGGGCGCTCTCGTCCGCCGCCGCCTCGACGGGCTCGGCGGGCGGAGCCGGCCGTGCCGCCGACTCCGCGGCTGGGCCCGGCGCCGGCTCCGTGAGCGTCTCGATCTGGTCCTTCGTGAGCGGGCCGCGGAGGTACGACATCGCCCAGCGGGTCACGAACAGCGCGGGCGCCGAGCTCTTCGCGCTCACGAGCAGGAACTGACGCTTCTGCAGGGCGCCGATCGCGACGTCGAGCGCGCCGACGTCCGCGTCGCCCGCCGCCGAGCGCAGGCCCTCGAGGACCCGGGCTTTGTCGCGCTCCGTCTGGAGCCGTCCGACGAGCCACGTGCCCGCGTTCGCCATCGCCTTGTAGTCGAGGTCGACCGGGTTCTGGGTCGAGAGCACCATGCCGACGCCGAACGCGCGACCCTGCTTCAGGATCGTGAGGATCGGCTTCTTCGCGGGCGGCATCGCCGTCGGCGGGACGAAGCCGAAGACCTCGTCCATGTACGCGAGCGTCCGCAGGTCCGAGGTGCCCGGCTGGCCGCGCATCCAGGTGACGAGCTTCGAGAGGAGCAGCGTGACGACGAACTGCCGCTCCGGCTCCGACAGGTGCGCGAGGTACACGATCGCGCAGCGGGGCCTCCCGTCCTGCGTCCGGAGCAGCGTCGCCGGGTCGAGCGCCGCGCCCGCGCCCCAGGCCGCGAACGAGGGCGAGGCGACGAGCGCGTTCAGCTTCAGCGCCAGCTCCGTGCGCTCCTTGGGCGGGAAGAACGCGTCGATCTCGAACACGCCGAGCTTGCGGAGCGGCGGCGTCTGGACCTGGCCGATGAGGGTGCCGAGATCGAGGCCCTGGCCCGAGCGCCAGGCGTTCTCGACCAGGTTCGACAGAAGCACGTGCTCGCGGCTCGAGAGCGGGTCGGCGGTGATGCCCACGAGGCCGAGCAGGCTCGTCACGGTGCCCTCGATCTCGTCCCGGAGCGTCTCCGCCTCGGTGTCCCACGAGAGCGCGGGCGCCTGCAGCGAGCCGACGACGTTGAGCGGGATCCCGGCATCGGAGCCCGGGGTGTAGATCGCGAACTCGGCGGCGTCGCGGAGGGCGCGGATGCGGTCGTGGCCGATGCCGGCGTCCTCGAGGCCCTTCCGCCAGATCGTCGCCGTCCGCTGCGCGTACTCGTCGAGCGAGACGCCCTCGCTGCGCGCGTCGTCCTCGTTCACCCACGGGCGGAAGCTCGCCGCGTCGAGATCCGGGAACGTGAGAAGAAGGTTCCCCATGTCGCCCTTCGGGTCGAGCACGAGGCAGGGGATACCGGCGAGCAGGGCCTCCTCGATGAGCACGATTCCCAGGCCGGTCTTGCCCGAGCCCGTCATGCCGAGGATCGCGGCGTGCGTCGTCAGGTCGCCCGACTCGACGACCAGCCGGTCGGGGGCTGGCTTGCCAGACGTATCGAGGCGAAAGCCGAGGTGGAGGTTCGCCATCGCGCCGAGTCTAGACCGGCCTGGAGGAGCCGCCCCGCCGTAGGTCCGCGTCGTCCGACCCGGGTCCTACCCTCGCCGCATGGCACTCGGGATCGTGGTGTTCGGCGCCGCGTTCCTCGTCGGGCTCGGGCTCGGCACGTATACCCGACGGCCCTTCTCGACGGCCTTCCTCGTCCTCGGCAGCTTCACGGCGCTCCTCGTGCTGTCGGCGACCGGGGAGGCGCTCGGCGCCGCCGCCGTCCTCGTCATCGTCTTCCTGCTCGGCCTCGTCGCCGAGAGCGTGCGCGAGACGTTCGCGCTCCTCGTCCGCAGCTACTAGCTCGGCCGCGGCGGCGCGACGACGGCCGCGAAGCGGCCGCGCTCGAGGGACCTCTGCGCCACGGAGTGCGGGCGGGAGGACTCGAACCTCCAAGGGCCTCGCGGCCCAACGGGACCTAAACCCGTCGCGTCTGCCAGTTCCGCCACGCCCGCGTGGGGCAAGGATAGGGCTCAGTCGAAGCGGCTCAGGCGCAGGAAGCCGATGTCGTGGCGCGTCACGCCGTCGAGCGCGAGGTCGGCGAGGATCTCGCCGACGACCGAGCAGAACTTGAAACCATGGCCCGAGAAGCCTGCGCCGAGGACGGCGTTCGCCGCATCGGGGTGGAGGTCGACGAGGAAGTGCTCGTCCGGCGAGGGCTCGAAGAGGCAGGTCTTGAGGGCGAGCGCCGGCCCCGCGCCGAGGGGGAAGTACCGTTCGGCGAACGCGCGCAGCGGTGCCTCGTCGTCGAGAGTCGGCTCGCGCGGGATCGCGTCGGGGTCGCCGCCCTCGCCGAAGTGGTCGTAGCGGCCGAGCTTGAAGCCGGGGATGCCGAACGCCGGGAAGCCGTAGAAGTGCTCGCCGTCGAGTGCGAGGTTGAAGACAGGGAAGCGCCCGGGCTCGAAGAGCTCCGGCTGCGAGGGCTGGAGCCAGGCGAGAGCCTGGCGCACGCCTCGCACCATGCCCGCCGGGAGGCGGGCGACCTCCTGCGACCAGGCGCCGGCCGTCAGCACGAGGCGGTCGGCCTCGACGACGCCGCGCTCGGTGGTGACGCGGACACCGTTCCCGGTGTCTTCCCACTCGAGGACGCGTTCACGCGCGCGCACGACGGCGCCCGCGGCGAGGGCGCCGCTCACGTGCGCGACGATGCAGCGCTCGGGGAGCACGAAGCCGCCGTCCGGCTGGAAGATCACCGGCAGCTCGGGGGGAAGACGGTACGCGGGGAACCGTCGGGCGGCCTCGCGGCCGTCGATCGTCTCGTGCGGGAGGTCGTGCTCGTGGCACGCGCGGAGGGTGCCCGCGTAGATGCGGTCTCCCGCCTCGACGATGCCGGTCACGTGCAGGAGCTGCTCGCCCGCCTCCGTCTCGAGCCCGCGCCAGAGCTCGTACGCGCGCCGCATGAGCGGGACGTAGGCGACGTGCTCGAAGTACGCGAGCCGGATGATCCGCGTCAGTCCGTGCGACGAGCCGTGCTCGTGCGGGACGTCGAACCGCTCGAGCCCGAGGACGCGCTTGCCGCGGCGGGCGAGATGGTAGAGCGCGGCGCTGCCCATCCCGCCGACGCCGACGACGACCACGTCGTACCGCTCCGTCACGCGGCGTGACTCTATCCCGGGCTGGTTGAATGGCTCCGTGAGCACTGCGACCGTCGAGGAGATCGGCGAGAACCGCGTCCGCCTGACGGTCGAGGTCGACCCCGCGCAGGTCCAGCACGCGGTCGAGCACGCGCTGTCGGATCTGGCCGAGAGCGCCAAGATCCCCGGCTTCCGCAAGGGCAAGGTGCCGACGCAGGTGCTCGTGACGCGCCTGGGCAAGGACCGCATCTACACCGAGGCGGTCGAGAGCCACATCGGCGGCTGGTTCTGGAGCGCCGCCGCGCGCAACCGCGTGCGCCCCGTCGCCGAGCCCCAGTACGAGTTCGAGCTTCCGGCGAACGCCGACGACGCGTGGAGCTTTGCGGCGACGGTCGAGGTGCAGCCGCTGCCCGAGCTCGTCGACTGGACGACCCTGGAGGTGCCGCGAGCAGAGGTCGACGTGCCGCAGGATGCGGTCGACGCCGAGCTCGAGGCGCTGCGCGAGACGGTCGCCGAGCTCGCTCCCGCCGACGGCCGCCCCGCGCGCGAGGGCGACACGCTCGTCGTCGACCTCGTCGACCCGGAGGGCGAGGCGCAGCGGGACACGATCGTCGAGCTCGGCTCCGGCAGGATGGCGGGCGAGCTCGAGGCTGCGCTGCTCGGCGCCTCCGCGGGCGACACGAAGGAGATCGCGCTGACTCGCCCGGACGGGACGTCGTCGAGCGTCGAGGTGGTCGTGCGCGAGGTCCAGGAGAAGGTCCTGCCGCCTCTCGACGACGAGCTCGCGCGCGCCGCGAGCGAGTTCGACACCCTCGACGAGCTGCGCGGCTCGATCGAGGGCACGTTCCGCGCGCAGCTCGACGCCGAAATCGACTCCGCCTTCCGCATCGCCGCGGTCGACGAGCTCGTCCGCGCCTCCGAGGTACAGCCCGCGCTGACGCTCGTGCGCACGCGCGCCACCGACCTCCTGACCGGGTTCGTGCGCTCGCTCGAGCGCCGCGGCGCCTCGCTCGAGTCCTACCTGGCCGCGAGCGGGACGAGCACGGACGACCTCCAGCGTCAGATGGTCCTCGAGGCAGCCGTCTCGGTCGCCCGCGAGCTCGCGCTCGAGTCGCTCGCCGCGAAGGCCGGGATCGAGGTCACGGACGACGAGGTGAAGGCCTACCTGCGCGAGGAGGCCGAGGCGGCGGGCGAGGAGGACTCGGACGCGCTCGTCGCGGACGTATGGGCGCACGGGCAGCAGGAGTCGATCCGCGAGGACCTGCGTCTGCGCGCGGCGCTCGACCGGCTCGCCGCCGACGTCACGCCGATCGCGCCGGACCTCGCGGCCGCGAGAGAGAAGCTCTGGACCCCCGACAAGGAGAAGGCCGAGGGCGACACGAAATTGTGGGTCCCCGGCAACAAGGAGAGCGAATGAGCCCACTGATCCCGATGGTCATCGAGCAGACCTCGCGCGGCGAGCGCTCGTTCGACATCTACTCGCGCCTGCTCAACGAACGGATCATCTTCCTCGGCACCCCGATCGACGACCAGATCGCGAACCTCACCGTCGCCCAGCTCCTCCACCTCGAGTCGGAGGACCCGGACAAGGACATCTCGATCTACATCAACTCGCCGGGCGGCATCGTGTACGCGGGCCTGGCGATCTACGACACGATGCAGTTCATCAAGCCGGACGTCCAGACGATCTGCGTCGGGATGGCGATGTCGATGGGGGCTGTCGTCCTCGCGGGCGGCACCGAGGGCAAGCGAAGCGCCCTGCCGCACTCGAAGATCCTCATCCACCAGGGCACCGCCGGCTTCCACGGCCAGCCGACGGAGATCGAGATCCAGGCGCGGGAGGTAATCAGCCTCAAGCGCCTAATGGAGGAGATCATGGTGAAGCACACCGGCCAGGACCTCGAGAAGGTCTCGAAGGACATGGACCGCGACTTCTACATGACCTCCGAGGAGGCCAAGGAGTACGGGATCATCGACCGGGTGATCGAGCACCGCTGATGGCGCGACGGCCCCCTTCCACAGACTGTGAAAACGGAGTAAAAGGAGACACGATGGCTCGGGCGAGTGAGGGAAACGAGCAGCTCCTCTGCAGCTTCTGCGGCAAGAGCCAGCGCCAGGTCAAGAAGCTCATCGCTGGACCGGGCGTCTACATCTGCGACGAGTGCATCGACCTCTGCAACGAGATCATCGACGAGGAGCTGACGTCTCCGACCCAGCTCGACCTCGACAACCTGCCGAAGCCGCTCGACATCTACTCCGTCCTCAACGACTACGTCGTCTCGCAGGAGGAGTCGAAGCGCACGCTCGCGGTCGCGGTCTACAACCACTACAAGCGCGTGCGGATGGGGCTCGAGGACGCGGAGGTCGAGCTCCAGAAGTCGAACATCCTCCTCCTTGGCCCGACCGGGTGCGGGAAGACGCTGCTCGCCCAGACCCTCGCTCGTATCCTCAACGTCCCCTTCGCCATTGCGGACGCGACCGCGCTGACGGAGGCCGGCTACGTCGGCGAGGACGTCGAGAACATCCTCCTCAAGCTGATCCAGGCAGCCGACTTCGACATCAAGAAGGCCGAGACGGGGATCATCTACATCGACGAGGTGGACAAGATCGCGCGCAAGGCGGACAACCCGTCGATCACGCGGGACGTGTCCGGCGAGGGCGTCCAGCAGGCGCTCCTCAAGATCCTCGAGGGTACGGTCGCCTCGGTGCCACCGCAGGGCGGGCGCAAGCACCCGCACCAGGAGTTCCTCTCGATCGACACGACGAACATCCTCTTCATCTGCGGCGGCGCGTTCGCCGGGCTCGACAAGATCATCAGCGCCGCATCGGCAAGAACACGGTCGGCTTCGGCGCGGACATTCGCTCCCGCACGTCCCAGGCAAGCGCCGAGATGCTGACGCAGGTGATGCCGGAGGACCTGATGGCGTTCGGGCTGATCCCCGAGTTCGTCGGCCGCCTGCCGGTGATCTCGGCGGTGCACCAGCTCACCCGCGAGGACCTCGTCGAGATCCTGATCGAGCCCAAGAACGCGCTCACGAAGCAGTACCAGCGCTTCTTCGGGTACGACGACATGGAGCTCGTCTTCACCGAGGACGCGCTCTGGGAGATCTCGGACCACGCGCTCGTCCGTGAGACCGGCGCGCGCGGCCTGCGCTCCATCATCGAGACCGCGCTCCTCGACGTCATGTTCGAGCTCCCCTCGCGGACCGACGTGACGAAGTGCGTCATCACGAAGGAGACGATCTCGAAGGGCCTGAAGCCGACGCTCGTGACGAGCGCCGGCGCCGCGCTCGAGGACGAGCTCGAGGAGCTCGCCGAAGAATCCGCCTAGGGCTAGCTCCTGCGCGGCGCGGGCTGTACGATCGCGCGATGCCTAGATACCTGATCGAACGCACCTACACGGTCGACATGGACTTGGTGCCGGCGGCGGCCACTCGCTCGAAGGCGATCGGCCACTACCACTACCCCGAGATCGTGTGGGAGCACAGCCACGTCGTGCTCGACGGCGACGGGACGCCGAAGTCGTTCTGCGGCTACTCGGCGCCGAGCGAGGAGATGGTCCGCGAGCACGCGCAGCGGATGGGCGACCACACGATCGAGAAGGTCTTCGAGATCGCCGGCGACGTCACTCCCGACGACTTCCCGCTGACGGAAGATCCGGGCTAGGTCGGGCCGACGAGCCGCGGCTCCGTCTCAGCCCGAGCGGAGGTGCTCCGCGTCGTCGACGTGGTAGACGGCCATCAGCGCGACGGCTAGCTGGCGCTTGACCTCCGCGTGGCGCGATTCGTCTGCGGGGATGAGGCCGAGCGCGGCGCGGTAGAGCGCGACCGCATGCGCCTTCGCCCAGCCGCGGCCGGCCTGGTCGGCGGCCACGAGGAGGCAGTCGACGGCTCGCTGGTTCTCTCCCGCCTCCTGCCAGTGGTGCGCGAGCGCTTCGGTCGCCTGGCCGACGTCACCGGTCTTCTCCTGGAGGAACGCCGCGACCGCCGCGTGCCGCTCGCGTCGTCCCGCCCGGGGGAGGATCTGGTACGCGACGTCCCGGATGAGCCCGTGCTTGATCGCGAACTGCTGGTCGCCCTGGATCCTCGACACGGCCTCCCGGCGCACGAGGTCGCGCTGCTCGAGCGAGCCGAGCAGCGCCGTCAGGTCGCGCCCGTCGTCGATACAAGCGAGCGCGCCCTTCCAGAAGACGCGCCCGACGACTGCCGCGTCGATGAGCGCGGCGCGCTCGTCGGCCGGCAGCGCGTCCAGGCGCGCGGCGATGATCGCGCGGATGGGTCGTCGGCAGCTCGTCCGCATCGCCGGTCGTCCGCTCGGCGAGCGCCGCGGCGAGCTCCTCGATGAAGAGCGGGTTCCCCTCGGCGGTCTTCGCGACCGCCTCGACCTGCGCGGGCTCGAGCCCCGCGCGCTCGAGCAGCCCCTCGGCGAGCTCGCGGTGGACGCCTCGTCGGGCAGCCGCTCGAGCTGGAGCGCCGTATAGGCCGGGAGGCCGCCGCCCCAGCCCGGCCGCTCCGAGAGCAGCTCCGGTCGCGTCAGCGCGAGCAGCAGGATCGGCACCTCGCGGACGCGGGAGGCGAGCGTCTCGATGAGGTCGAGCAGGCTCGCGTCCGCCCAGTGGATGTCCTCGAACAGGAGCACGAGCGGCTCACGGGCCGCGACCGTCTCCAGCAGGACGCGCGCGGAGAAGAGGAGGTCTGCGCGGTCGCCGACCGTGGCCGTCGTCGCCGAGCCCGAGGAGCAGCGCGAGGTGGGCGCGCGTGCTCGGCGCCCTCATCCTCCCAGACCGACGAGCTCGACGAGCGTCGCGCGCAGCTTCTCCTGCGCCTCCTCTCGCCCGTCGCTGTCGAACACGTGCGCGAGCTGCTTGACGTGGTGGCCGAACGCGCTGTCGGGGCGTGCCCCGACCCGTACGGCGTCGAACGCCCGCGGAGCGCCCGCCCGCCGAGCGAGGGAGACGTGCTGCGAGAACTCGAGCGCGAGGCGCGACTTCCCGATGCCGGCCGGGCCGACGACCGTCACGAGCCGCGGGCGCCGCTCGTCGGTGACGCGCTCCCAGATCCCGACCAGCGTCGCGAGCTCGCGCTCGCGCCCCGAGCGATGGGGACGCGGCTCAGCACCCGCTCGCCGGCGCCGGTGACGGCCTCGACGGCGAGCCAGGCGGGGATCGGCTCCGACTTCCCCTTGCCCACGACCGGCGGCCCCGGCCGGTACTCGACGGAGGTCGCATCGTCGCGGCGTGGGTCTCGGCCCCGACGATCACGGATCCGACCGGCGCAGCCGGATTGCAGCCGCGCCGCCGTGTTCACGACGTCGCCGGCGACGAGCGGCTCGCCCCTGGCGGCGACGGCGTCGAGCGCGACGAGGGCCTCGCCCGTGTTCACCGCCACGCGCACCTGGAGGCCCTCGTCGGCCGCCCAGTCGCGCACGGCGAGCGCGGCGCGCACCGCGCGCTCGGCGTCGTCGCCGTAGGCCGTGGGGGCGCCGAAGAGGCCCATCACCGCGTCCCCGATGAACTTCTCGACGGTGCCGCCGCGCCGCTCGATCTCCGCGCGGACGCTCTCGTAGTCCGGCATGAGGAACGCGCGGACGTCCTCGGGGTCGAGCCGGCTCGGACGCGCGACATCGATGAAGCCGACGAGATCGACGAAGAGCACGGAGACGACGCGCCGCTCCTCGGTCCGCGGGCGCCTCGGCAAGCAGGGAGGCGCACGCGTTGCAGAACTTCGCGCCGTCCGGGTTCTCCGGGGCGCAGCGGACACAGACCTGCATGCGGCAGAGGCTGCACCAACGCTGGAGTCCTGCGTCCATGGCCTTCACCACCCGGCGGGAACCCCGCGGCACGTTCGGGATGGTCGCCTCGACGCACTGGCTGGCCTCGGCCATGGGCATGTCCGTGCTCGAGCGGGGCGGCAACGCGTTCGACGCCGCGTGCGCGACCGGGTTCACGCTCCAGGTCGTCGAGCCGCACCTGAACGGCCCCGGCGGGGAGGTCCCGGCGGTCTTCTGGTCGGAGAGCCACGGGCGGCCGCTCGCGCTCTGCGGCCAGGGAGTCGCGCCCGCCGCGGCGACGATCGAGCGCTTCGGCGAGCTCGGGCACGACCTGATCCCCGGCACGGGGGGGCTCGCCGCATCCTCCCGGGCGCCTTCGGCGGCTGGCTGCTGCTGCTGCGCGGCTCTCGAGTACCTGGCGCCTCGAGGACGTCCTCGAGCCGGCGATGGAGTACGCGGAGCGCGGCTACCCGCTCCACGAGCGGATCCGCGCGACGATCGAGCGCACCGCCGAGCTGCCTCGAGACGTGGCCCGGGTCGCGCGACCTCTACCTGCCCGCGCCTCCCGCCGGCGAGCTGTTCCGGAACCCGGCGCTCGGGGCGACCTGGCGCCGGATCGTCGGGGGATCGGGCGAGGTTTCGCGCGAGGAGGAGATCGAGCGCGCGCGGACGGCATGGTACGAAGGCTCCGTCGCCGAGGAGATCGACCGCTTCTCCGCCGCCGAGGGCGGGCTGCTGACCAGTTGCGGGCACCTCGCCGCCTGGGAGGCGACGCTCGAGCCGGTCGTCACCTACGACTACCGCGGGCTCGCGGGCGGCATGACGGACGCGTGGGCCGCGGGGCCGGTCGGCCTGCAGCAGCTCGCGCTGCTCCAGGGCTTCGACCTCGCCGAGCTCTCCGAGGCCGAGCTCGTGCACGTCGTGACCGAGTACCGCGAAGCTCGCGTTCGCGGATCGCGACGCCCTCTACGGGGACGCCGAGGTCCGGCTCGACATCCTCCTGTCCGACGAGTACAACGACGCGCGGCGCGCGCTCGTGGGGGAGGACGCGTCCGCGGACTACGTCCCGGGTTACGGCCGGCTGCCGAGCCTGCACGCCGAGGAGGCGACCGTCGGCTCGGGCGAGCCGGGCCGGGGGCACCGTGCATTTCGACGTCGCCGATCGCTTCGGGAACGTGATCTCCGCGACGCCGAGCGGAGGCTGGCTCGCGAGTTCGCCGGTGATCCCCTCGCTCGGCTGGCCGCTCGGCACGCGGGCGCAGATGTTCTGGCTCGAGGAGGGGCTGCCCTCGTCGCTCCGCCCCGGCGCGCGGCCGCGGACGACGCTCTGCCCCGGGCTCGCGCTGCGCGACGGGAAGCCGTACCTCGCGTGGGGCACGCCCGGTGGCGACCAGCAGGAGCAGTGGGCGCTGCACGCCTTCCTGGAGCACGTCGACCTCGGGCTCGACCTGCGGCGGCGATCGACGCCCCCGAGTTCCACACCGACCACCTGATCTCGTCGTTCCACCCGCGCGGGTTCGTCCGGAGGTCGCTCACGCTCGAGTCCCGGTTCGGCTCGAGGACGGTGGCGGAGCTCGAGCGGCGCGGGCACGAGGTCACGCTCTCGCCCGAATGGTCACTCAGCCACGTGACCGCGGTGCCGCGCGCGAGCCAACGGCCTGCTCCGAAGCGGGCGCGAACGCGCGCGGCATGCAGGGGTACGCGGTCGGCCGGTAGCGTGCGCCGTGGCGGCCGAGCGCACGCGCACCTACACGTGGGAGGACCCATTCGCGCTCCGCGATGCGCTGACGGGCCACTCCGGGCTCGAGCTGATGCAGCTGATGGCCGCGGGCGAGCTCCCGCCGCCGCCGATCGCGGAGACGCTCGGGTTCCGGCTCGTCGAGGAGGCGGAGCGTGGGCAGGCAGGTGTTCGGTGCAAGCGAGCCGAGTATCACTACAACCCGATCGGCATCGTCCACGCTGGGCTCGCCATGACCCTGATGGACTCGGCGATGGGCCTCGCCTTCGTCACGACGCAGGACGAGCCCACGCCCTGGACGACGCTCGAGGTGAAATCGAGCTTCACGCGCGCGCTGACGAAGGACACCGGGCTCGTCCGCTGCACCGGCACGATCGTCCACCCGGGCAGACGCGTGACGACGACGGAGGCCCGAG
>CAVRPZ010000003.1:0-677500 GCA_963723345.1 uncultured Actinomycetes bacterium
CGCGCAGCTTCTCCTGCGCCTCCCCTCGTCCGTCGCTGTCGAACACGTGCGCGAGCTGCTTGACGTGGTGGCCGAACGCGCTGTAGGGCGTGCCTGACCCGTACGGCGTCGAACGCCCGCGGAGCGCCCGCCCGCCGAGCGAGGAGACGTGCTGCGAGAACTCGAGCGCGAGGCGCGACTTCCCGATGCCGGCCGGGCCGACGACCGTCACGAGCCGCGGGCGCCGCTCGTCGGGCGCGACGCGCTCCCAGATACCGACCAGCGTCGCGAGCTCGCGCTCGCGCCCGACGATGGGGACGCGGCTCAGCACCCGCTCGCCGGCGCCGGTGACGGCCTCGATGGTCAGCCAGGCGGGGATCGGCTCCGACTTACCCTTGCCCACGACCGGCGGCCCCGGCCGGTACTCGACGAGGTCCTCGTCGCGGCGTGGGTCTCGGCCCCGACGATCACGGATCCGACCGGCGCACCGGATTGCAGCCGCGCCGCCGTGTTCACGATCGTCGCCGGCGACGAGCGGCTCGCCCCTGGCGGCGACGGCGTCGAGCGCGACGAGGGCCTCGCCCGTGTTCACCGCCACGCGCACCTGGAGGCCCTCGTCGGCCGCCCAGTCGCGCACGGCGAGCGCGGCGCGCACCGCGCGCTCGGCGTCGTCGCCGTAGGCCATGGGGGGGCCGAAGAGGCCCATCACCGCGTCCCCGATGAACTTCTCGACGGTGCCGCCGCGCCGCTCGATCTCCGCGCGGACGCTCTCGTAGTAGGGCATGAGGAACGCGCGGACGTCCTCGGGGTCGAGCCGCTCGGAGCGCGACGTGAAGCCGACGAGATCGACGAAGAGCACGGAGACGACGCGCCGCTCCTCGGTCTGCGGCGCCTCGGCGAGCGGCGCGCCGCACGCGTTGCAGAACTTGACCCGTCCGGGTTCTCCGCGCCGCAGCGGACACAGACCTGCATGGGCGAAGACTACGCCGACATGAGAGTGCGTCCATGGCCTTCACCACCCGGCCGGAGCTCCGCGGCACGTTCGGGATGGTCGCCTCGACGCACTGGCTCGCCTCGGCCGTGGGCATGTCCGTGCTCGAGCGGGGCGGGCAACGCGTTCGACGCCGCGTGCGCGACCGGGTTCACGCTCCAGGTCGTCGAGCCGCACCTGAACGGCCCCGGCGGGCAGGTCCCGGTGGTCTTCTGGTCGGAGAGCCACGGGCGGCCGCTCGCGCTCTGCGGCCAGGGAGTCGCGCCCGCCGCGGCGACGATCGAGCGCTTCGGCGAGCTCGGGCACGACCTGATCCCGGGCACGGGGCTTCTCGCCGCGTGCGTCCCGGGCGCCTTCGGCGGCTGGCTGCTGCTGCTGCGCGAGTTCGGTACCTGGCGCCTCGAGGACGTCCTCGAGCCGGCGATCGAATACGCGGAGCGCGGCTACCCGCTCCACGAGCGGATCCACGCGACGATCGAGCGCACCGCCGAGCTCCTCGAGACGTGGCCCGGGTCGCGCGACCTCTACCTGCCCGCGCCTCCCGCCGGCGAGCTGTTCCGGAACCCGGCGCTCGGGGCGACGTATCGCCGGATCGTCGAGGAATCGCGCGGCGGCTCGCGCGAGGAGGAGATCGAGCGCGCGCGGACGGCATGGTACGAAGGCTTCGTCGCCGAGGAGATCGACCGCTTCTCCGCCGCCGAGGGCGGGCTGCTGACCGGTGTCGATCTGGCCGCCTGGGAGGCGACGCTCGAGCCGGTCGTCACCTACGACTACCGCGGGCTCACCGTGTGCAAGACCTACGCGTGGGCCGCGGGGCCGGCTCGGCCTGCAGCAGCTCGCGCTGCTCCAGGGCTTCGACCTCGCCGAGCTCTCCGAGGCCGAGCTCGTGCACGTCGTGACCGAGTGCGCGAAGCTCGCGTTCGCGGATCGCGACGCCCTCTACGGGGACGCCGAGGTCCGGGCCGACATCCTCCTGTCCGACGAGTACAACGACGCGCGGCGCGCGCTCGTGGGGGAGGACGCGTCCGCGGACTACCTCCCGGGTTACGGCCGGCTGCCGAGCCTGCACGCCGAGGAGGCGACCGTCGGCTCGGGCGAGCCGGGCCGGGGCACCGTGCACCTCGACGTCGCCGATCGCTTCGGGAACGTGATCTCCGCGACGCCGAGCGGAGGCTGGCTGACGAGCTCGCCGGTGATCCCCTCGCTCGGCTGGCCGCTCGGCACGCGGGCGCAGATGTTCTGGCTCGAGGAGGGGCTGCCCTCGTCGCTCCGCCCCGGCGCGCGGCCGCGGGGATGACGCTCTGCCCCGGGCTCGCGCTGCGCGACGGGAAGCTGTACCTCGCGTGGGGGGCATGCCCGGTGGCGACCAGCAGGAGCAGTGGGCGCTGCACGCCTTCCTGCGCGACGTCGACCTCGGGCTCGACCTGCAGGCGGCGATCGACGCCCCCGAGTTCCACACCGACCACCTGATCTCGTCGTTCCACCCGCGCGGGTTCGTCCGGGAGATCGCTCCACGCTCGAGTCCCCTGGTTCGGCTCGAGGACGGTGGCGGAGCTCGAGCGCCGCGGGCACGAGGTCACGCTCTCGCCCGAATGGTCGCTCGGCCGCGTGACCGCGGTCGCGCGCGAGCCGAACGGTTGCGGCGAGCGGGCGCGAACGCGCGCGGCATGCAGGGCTACGCGGTCGGCCGGTAGCGCTTCGCGCCGTGGCGGCCGAGCGCACGCGCACCTACACGTGGGAGTACCCATTCGCGCTCCGCGATGCGCTGACGGGCCACTCCGGGGTCGAGCTGATGCAGCTGATGGCCGCGGGCGAGCTCCCGCCGCCGCCGATCGCGGAGACGCTCGGGTTCCGGCTCGTCGAGGCGGAACGTGGGCGGGCGGTCTTCGAGTGCGAACCCGCCGAGTATCCACTACAACCCGATCGCCATTGTCCACGCTGGGCTCGCCATGACCCTGATGGACTCGGCGATGGGCCTCGCCTTCGTCACGACGCAGGACGAGCCCACGCCCTGGACGACGCTCGAGGTGAAATCGAGCTTCACGCGCGCGCTGACGAAGGACACCGGGCTCGTCCGCTGCACCGGCACGATCGTCCACCCGGGCAGGCGCGTGACGACGACGGAGGCCCGAGTCGAGGACGCGCAGGGCCGGCTCTCGCGCACGGGACGAGCACGATTCTCGTCCTCCGCGGCTGACCGCGCTACCCTGAGTCGATGCGTCGCGACGCCGAAGGCACCTCGCTGTCCCCGGTAGCCCGGCGGCGCCGCCGCGTCTAGGCGAGAAGCGCCGCGACTCCTTTCTAGACTCTCCCGCCATGGATCCGCGCTACAGCCCGGCGGAGATCGAGACGCGCTGGCAGGAGACGTGGGAGACCGAGGGCCTCTACGCCGCCGGCGCGGGCGCGCGTCGCGAGCAGACGTTCGTCGTCATGCACCCGCCCCCGAACATCTCGGGCTCGCTGACGATCGGCCACGTGCTCCAGCTCTCGCTCGAGGACACGCTCGTCCGCTGGCACCGGATGCAGGGGTTCGACACGCTCTTCCAGCCGGGATACGACCACGCCGGGATCTCGACCTGGGCTGCGATCGGGCGGACACTGGCGAAGGAGGGAAAGAGCCAACGCGACCTCGGACGCGAGGGGTTCGATGCGTACGTGCAGGACTGGCTCGCCCGCTACGGCGGGACGATCATGGCGCAGTTCCGCCGCGTCGGCGCCTCCCTCGACTACGGCCGCACGCGCTTCACGATGGACGACGGCTACTACCGCGCGGTCATCCGCTGGTTCGTCCATCTGTACCGGCGCGGCTGGATCTACCGCGACAACCGGATCTCGAACTGGTGTCCTCGCGACCGCACCGCGCTCTCCGACCTCGAGCTCGCGCCGGAGGAGGTCGACGACACGCTCTCCTACATCCGCTATCCGCTCGCCGACGGCTCGGGGCACGTGACGATCGCGACCGTCCGCCCGGCGACGATCCTCGCCGACGTCGCGGTCGCCGTGCACCCCGACGACGAGCGGTATCGCGGTCTCGTCGGGAAGGAGGCGATCGTGCCCTTCGTCGAACGGACGGTGCCGATCGTCGCGGACGCCCAGGTGGACCCCGAGTTCGGTACCGGCGCGCTCAAGGTGACGCCCGGGCACGACCCGATGGACTTCGACATCGGGCGTGCGCACGGGCTTCCGGAGCTCGCGGTGATCGGCCTCGACGGCCGGATGAGCGCAGACGCGGGGGAGCTCGAGGGGCTCACGCAGGACGAGGCGGGCGAGCGCGTGCTCGAGTGGGCGCGAGAGCGCGGCCTCCTCGAGCGGCAGGAGCCGTACCGTCACGCGGTTCCCACCTGCGAGCGCTGCCACACGCGCGTGGAGCCGCTGATCATGCTCCAGTGGTGGTGCGCGATGGACGAGCTCGCGGCGCCCGCGATCGCCGCCGTCGAGGAGGGCCGCGTCCGCTTCACGCCCGAGCGCTTCGCGCGCGTCTATCTCGACTGGATGCGGAACGTCCGCCCGTGGTGCATCTCGCGCCAGATCTGGTGGGGCCACCGGATCCCCGTCTGGTACTGCCCCGACGGTCACCTCACGGTGGACGAGGACGCGCCGAGCGCATGCGCCGACTGTGGCTCTGCCGAGCTCCGCCAGGAGGAGGACGTGCTCGACACGTGGTTCTCGTCGGCGCTGTACCCGTTCGCGACCCTCGGCTGGCCGGACGAGACGCCCGAGCTCGCGGAGTACTACCCGGGCTCCGTTCTGACGACCGCGCGGGACATCATCTTCCTCTGGGTCGCGCGCATGATCTTCTCGGGGCTCGAGCTGCTCGGGGAGGAGCCCTTCGACGACGTCCTCATCCACTCGACGCTGCTCAACCCCGAGGGAAGGCGGATGTCGCGCACGCTCGGCACGGGGATCGATCCCGAGGACGCGCTCGAGCCGTACGGCGCCGACGCGACGCGCTACGGGCTGCTCAAGGTCACCTCGACCCAGGACGCGCGGTTCTCGTTCGACTCGATCGAGGAGGGACGGCGGCTCGCGATCAAGCTCTGGAACGTCGCGCGACTGATCCTCGCGAACGCGGGTGACGCGCGGCCGGAGGCGGTGCCGAGGGAGCTCGAGGAGCGCTGGATCCTCGCACGGCTCGACGCGGCGCGGGCGGAGCTCGAGGACTGCCTCGGCCGTCTCGACCTCGCGCCCGCCACCGCGATCCTCTACCACCTCACGTTCGACGACTTCTGCGACTGGTACGCGGAGGCGATCAAGCCGCGGCTGTACGAGGACGACCCGGAAGCGGCCGCGACCGCGCTCGCCGCGCTCGAGCGGTTGCTCGCGCTCCTGCATCCGGTGATGCCGCACGTCACCGAGGAGATCTGGACGCAGCTTCCGGACCGCTCGTCGCGCCTGATCGTCTCGCCGTGGCCGGAGCCGGACGGGCGCTTCGCCGGAGACGCGGGCGCGTTCGACCGCATCCAGGAGGCGGCCCAGATCTTCCGCCGCAGCGGCGTCCAGGTCGAGCTCGGCTCCGACGACGAGCGGCGCATCTTCGCGGCGGTGGTTCGTCCGGAACGTGCGCGCGTCGACGACAGGCGCGACGCCGAGCTCGAGCGCCTGCGCAAGGAGGTCGCGCGCGCCGAGGGGATGCTGGCCAACGAGCGTTTCGTCGCGAACGCGCCGGCCGAGGTCGTCGAGGCCGAGCGCGAGAAGCTCGAGCGCTACCGCCGCGAGCTCGAGGCCCTCGGCGGCTGACCGCATTGACGTGAACCTCGGGGATGGCCGTGCGTCTTCAGGCTGGTGAGCGGGGCTCTCTCCTCGTCGTCACTTCGCCCGGAACGTCGCGACCTTCGTGGCGGTAGTGTCTTGCCCGTCTTCCCTGTCGGTGGCCGTGACCCTGACGGCGATCCGCACGACCTTCCCGCGGGCGGTACTCGGAACGGCGAGTGAGAGTCGGAGGTCACCGCGCCTGACGGCGCCGCTGCGTTGGAGTGTCGCGCCGGCAACCGTGACCCGCGCCGTGAACTTCCCGCTCGTAACGGGCTCCCAGCTGACCACCAGGTCCTCGCGCGTTTCACCCGTCTCGAGATCGACCACGACGATCGTCTTCGTCCGGAAGAACTCGGCGGGAAAACGGACGACGAGTGGCTTCCCGGCGACCGCGGAGCGCGGCGTCGTCGTGGGTGCGCGGACACCCAGGCTGACGTCGTTCCGCTCTCGGGCGGCGTCGACGCGGCGATGTCGTAGCTCCACCAGCCGGTGTCGGGCGCTTCGTCACGGGTGTCGAAAGTCTCGGTCGTCGAGTTCCAGGTGCCTGCGACGACGTAGAAGCGGAAGCTGCTCCCACCGCCGATATCCGTTGTGCTCACCGCGAAGGTCACGGAATCGCTCGTGCCAGTTACCCGCATGGACGCCGATGGAGGCACGGACTCCCACGTAGCTCCGTTCCAGCGGAGCATGTTCCACCATTTCCCGGACGCGTCGTTCCAGGCCTCGAGCGCGTACTCCGTTCCGTCCTCCGCGATCTCCCGTTGATCGGTTTTGATCCGTGTCGAGCCGACACGAGGATGTCCCGCTCGCGGTCATCCGGAGCCGCTGGGGAGAAGCCCGGCGCGGTCACCGTGAGTTGAATCATCCCGGTCGTCGCATCCCCGTTGATCGCGACTCGCGTGACGTCCGGGCCGCCCTGCCCGTCGCCCGTCGGATCCGTGAGTGTCGTCGGACCCGGTCGGGGCCGACGGTGTGGCGGAGGACGCGCCCGGACTCGACACGAAGACTCCGGCGGCCGCGACGAGCAAGGCGCAGACCGACGTCGTGCGTAGAACTCTTCTGGAAGTCATTGCCTTCTTCTCCTCGGTAGGCGTACGGCGGATCGGGGTGTGTGCGCATCGAACATGGCTTGTCCCGCTCAAGATCCGCTCAATGCTGCGCCCGAAGTGGCTGACGCGCCGAACGCCGGTGAGCCGCCCTACGATGGGCCGGATGACCGCCGTCGAGTGGCTCGACTCGCTCTCGCCGTGGCCGCGCGATGGCTTCGGGCTCGACCGCATGCGCGCGCTGCTCGCGGAGCTGGGGGACCCGCAGGACGCGTATCCAGCCGTCCACGTCGTCGGCACGAACGGGAAGTCCACGGCGACGGTCACGATCGAGCAGCTGCTCCTCTCGGAGGGGCTCTCGGTCGGGTCCACGATCTCGCCGCACGTCGCGGGCTGGAGCGAGCGGATCCGGCTCGACGGGGAGGAGGCGGACTTCGAGGAGGCGGTCGCGCGCGTCCGCGAGCCGGCGGAGCGGATCGGGGCGACGCAGTTCGAGATCGTGACCGCCGCAGCCCTCGCCGCGTTCGAACGTGCCGGCGTCGACGCTGCGGTCGTCGAGGCGGGCCTCGGCGGGCGCCACGACGCCACGAACGTCCTGCGCACGCGGGTCGTCCTGCTCACGAACGTCGGCCTCGAGCACACGGACGTCCTCGGCGACACGCGTCGAGGCGATCGCGCGGGAGAAGCTCGCGGTCGCGAAGGAGGGCGCGATCGTCGTCCTCCCCGACGCGACCTTCGCGTACCTCGTCGAGGGCAACGAGGTCAGGATCGGCGGCGCACGAGAGGCCGCCGAGGCGTTCGCCGGGCGCCCGCTCGAGGCCGCTCCCGACGTGTCCCTGCCCGGTCGGTTCGAGGTCCGGGAGGGCGAGGTCCGGGACGGTGCTCACAATCCCGACGGTGCCCGCTACCTGGTCGAGCGGCTTCCTCCCGGCGACCACGCGATCGTCCTCTCGATCCTTCGGGACAAGGACGCCGACGCGATGCTCCGCGAGCTACGTCGTGTGGGGACGCGCGTCGTGGCCACGCGGTCGTCGTCTGACCGTGCGCTTCCGGCCGGCGAGCTCGCCGACCTCGCGCGTCGCCACTTCGCCCACGTGGACGCCGTGGCGGAGCCCGTCGCCGCGCTGGCGCGGGCCCACGAGCTCGGGGGGCCCGTGCTCGTGACCGGCTCTCTCTACCTGCTCGGCGACCTCGTCCAGGCGGAGCGGGAAGCGGCATGGCGCGAGTAGGTGAGCGTCTCTCCGTCCTCGCCTTCGCCGCGCTCCTCGTGATCGCGATCATCGGGATCGCGTTCGGGCTGGGCTATCTGGTGGGCAAGCTTCTACTATGACGCTCGCCACGATGCCGCTCGCCCAGGCCGTCGACTCCGCAGACTGGACGCTCGCCCGGAACGCCGGGATCGCACTCGTGGTCGTGCTCTGGCTCGCGACGGCGTACTGGACGTTCAAGGATGCCCGCCGCCGGATCGACGACCCGTGGCTCGTCGCGCTCGCGACGGTCATCGGCTTCGTCCCCCCGTTCCTCGGCCCCATCGTCTACCTCTTCTTCCGGCCGCCGGAGTACATCCAGGACGTGCGCGAGCGGGAGCTCGAGATCAAGGCGATGGAGGAGCGGCTCTCGCTGATCGACCAGCGCTGCCCGGTCTGCCGCGCGAAGGTCGAGTCGACGTACGTCGTCTGCCCGGTGTGCACGACCCGGCTCAAGCAGGCGTGCCCGTCGTGTGGGCAGCCACTCGAGTCGCTCTGGCAGGTCTGCCCGTACTGCGCGACGGAGATCGTGCCCGGGTTCCCGGCGCTCGAAGACCTGTCGGCGCGACAGCGCCGCTCGCAGCGTCGCGAGTAGCCCCGCGCGGTCGTCTAGACTCCGCCGCCCGATGGCCCGCGAGACCACCCTCGTGCTCGTCAAACCCGACGGCATGCGCCGTCGTCTGGCCGGCGAGATCATCGCCCGTTTCGAGCGCCGCGGCCTGGAGCTGCGCGCCGCGAGGCTGCTCAGGGTCTCGAAGGCCATGGGCCGCGCGCACTACGCGGAGCACAAGGGTAAGCCGTTCTTCTCCGGGCTCGTCGACTTCATCAGCTCAGGCCCGGTGCTCGCTCTCGCAATCAGCGGAGAGTCGGCGATCTCCGTCGTGCGCGCGATGATGGGCGCGACGAACCCGCTCGACTCGGCGCCCGGGACGATCCGCGGCGACTACGCGCTCGAGCTCTCGGAGAACATCGTCCACGGGTCGGACTCGAAGGCGAGCGCGCGGCGCGAGCTCGCGCTCTTCTTCCCCGACGGCCTTGCCTGAGCCGGACTACGTCGCTCGCAATCGCGAGCGCTGGACGCAGTCGAACCGCGAGTACACGAACGACGATGCGCTCCGTTCCTGGGAGAAGGACGACATCACCTGGGGGGTCTTCGGCGCTCGCGAGGACGAGCTCGACGTGCTCGGCGCCGTGCACGGGCTGGACGTGGTCGAGCTCGGCTGCGGAACCGCGTACTTCTCGGCCTGGCTCGCGAAGCGAGGGGCGCGGCCGGTGGGCGTGGACGTCACGCCCGCGCAGCTCGACACCGCGCGGCGGTGCATGGCGGCCACCGGCATCGAGTTCCCGCTCGTGCAGTCGCGCGCCGAGGAGGTGCCGCTCCCGGACGCGAGCTTCGACGTCGCCCTGTCCGAGCACGGGGCGAGCAACTGGTCGGACCCGTACCTCTGGATCCCCGAGGCCTCGAGGCTCCTGCGGCCTGGAGGCCGCCTCGTGTTCATGCACGGGACGCCACTCGCCGTGCTCTTCTACCCCGACGTCGGCGACGCCCTGACGGAGCTGCAAAGGCCGTATTTCGGGATGCACCGCTTCGAGTGGACGCCGGACAGCGGCGTCGAGTTCCAGCTGACGTACGGAAACTGGGTCGATGTTCTGCGGCGCGCCGGTTTCGAGATCGAGCGGCTCGTGGAGATCCAGGCGCCCGAGGGGGCCGCGCGCCACGTGTACTACTCGGACCACGATCCCGAATGGGCGCGCAAGTGGCCGGCGGAGGAGATCTGGGTAGCGCGCAAGACGTCCTGACCCTCGCCTCGACCTCGCCGCAGCGGCGCGCGATCCTCGAGCAGCTCCGGATCCCCTTCGTGGCGATCGCGCCGGACTACGTCGAGGACGACCCGCCCGACGCCGACCCGGCCGAGCTCGTCCGCCGGCACGCGGAGGGCAAGGCGCGATCCGTCCTCGAGCCGGGACGGCTCGTGCTCGGCGTCGACACGACCGTCGTGCTCGATGGGCGCGTCTACGCGAAGGCGGCCGACCGAGACGCGGCGCGGCACATGCTCGACGCCCTGTCCGCGCGCACGCACACGGTCGTATCCGGCGTCTGCCTGCTGGGCCCTGGCCTCGAGCTCGTCGCGGTCGAGAGCACCGACGTGACGTTCCGGCCGCTGACCCCTGAGCTCGTCGAGACGTACCTCGAGAGCGGCGAGTGGGAGGGGCGCGCAGGCGCGTACGCGATCCAGGGCCTCGGCGGTCGCCTCGTCGAGGAGATCGACGGCGACTACCTCAACGTCGTCGGTCTCCCGGGCGCGCTCCTCTTCTCGCTCCTCGAGCGACACGCGCCGAATTTGCTGGAAACCGCGTAGGTAGACTCGCTTCTCCTCGTGGCCTGGTTCAAGACCCTTACCGGCTTCGGCGGCCGCGACATGGCCGTCGACCTCGGCACCGCGAACACGCTCGTCTACGTGCGCGGCCGCGGCATCGTGCTTTCGGAGCCGTCGGTCGTCGCGATCGACCAGCGCACGGGAGAGGTGCACGCGGTCGGGGTCGAGGCGAAGCGAATGCTCGGCCGCACCCCCGGGACGATCTCCGCGATCCGCCCGCTCAAGGACGGCGTCATCGCCGACTTCGACGTCACGGAGCAGATGCTCCGCCACTTCATCCAGAAGGTGCACCAGCACCGCTTTGCGCACCCGCGTGTCGTCGTCTGCGTGCCCTCCGGGGTCACGGGCGTCGAGAAGCGCGCGGTCGAGGAGGCGACGCTCTCCGCCGGCGCACGGCAGGCGTACCTGATCGAGGAGCCGATGGCCGCGGCGATCGGTGCGGGGCTCCCTGTCGCCGAGCCGACCGGGAACATGATCGTGGACATCGGCGGCGGCACGACCGAGGTGGCCGTCATCTCGCTCGGCGGCATCGTCGTCTCGCAGAGCATGCGCGTCGGCGGCGACGAGATGGACGAGGCGATCGTCAACCACATCAAGAAGGAGTACAAGCTCCTCGTCGGGCAGCAGACGGCCGAGGAGATCAAGCTCGAGATCGGCTCCGCGCACCGGCTGAAGGAGGAGCTCCAGGCCGAGGTGCGCGGCCGCGACATGCTCACCGGCCTTCCGAAGACGGTCATCATCTCGTCCGAGGAGGTGCGGCGCGCCCTCGACGAGCCGGTGACCGTGATCATCGACGCGATGAAGTCGACGCTCGACAAGACGCCGCCCGAGCTGGCGGCGGACATCATGGACCGGGGCATCGTGCTCGCCGGCGGCGGGGCGCTGCTGCAAGCGCTCGACGAGCGCGTGCGGCACGAGACGCAGATGCCCGTGCACCTCGCCGAGAGCCCGCTCACCTGCGTCGCGGTCGGCTCCGGGCGCTCGCTCGAGGAGTTCGACGTGATCCACCGGACGAACCGGAGCCGCGCCCGCCGGAACGGCCTGCTCCGGTACTAGAGTTCGCCGCGGTTGTTGCGGCGGCGCTAACCGGCTTCTCCGGCCGGGATGCGGCCTGGGACCCCGCTACACTCGGCTGTCGTGCCCAGGGGACGCAGCGCGCGCTCGGCGGCGCTGGGCGTGACCGTCCGGCGCATCCCGTCGACCCACATGAGCTCTCGAGGCGCCGGACCGCTCCGCCGCCGGCTCGTCGTAGGGGTGCTCGTGCTGGCCTCGCTCGTGCTCATCACGATGTCGTTCCGCTCCGGCGACGACGGGCCGCTGTCAGGAGTGCAGTCCGCCGGCGCGACGGTGCTGCGGCCGTTCGCGGTCGGCGTCGAGCGCGTCGCGCAGCCGTTCCGCGACGCGTACGGCTGGGTCGACAGCCTGCTCACTGCCCGCTCCGACGCGGAGCGCTACCGCGCCGAGGTGCGGGACCTTCGCCAGCGCGCGATCCAGAACGAGTTCGCCCTCCAGGAGAACGACTACCTGCGACGGCTCCTGCAGTACCTGGACGGACCGCGCTTCCCGGAAGGCTTCGACCCCGTCACGGCCGAGGTCATCGGCCGCCCGCCGAACGCCTTCACGCAGGCGATCGTCGTCGCGGCAGGCTCGCGGAACGGCGTCCGCGTCAACGACCCCGTCGTGACGGCGGACGGGCTCGTGGGAATCGTCACCCGCGTCACGCGAGGAACCGCGCGGATCCAGCTCCTCACCGACCAGGAGGCCGCCGTGTCGGCCGTCGACCTCGGGACCAGCGCGGAGGGGATCGTGCTCCACGCGCGAGGGACGCGCGACACGCTCGTCCTCGACCGCGTGCGCAAGCAGGACGTCGTCCGGGTCGGAGACGAGATCGTGACGAGCGGCTGGAGTGCCGCGGGCCTGAGCTCGCTCTACCCGAAGGGCATCGCCATCGGCAAGGTCACGAGCGTCGGCCAGACAGACACCGACCTCTTCCAGCAGGTGCAGATCGACCCCTTCGTCGACTTCGGCGGCCTCGACGCGGTCATCGTGCTCGTTCCCAAGGAGCGTCCGTGACCGCCGGCGACGCGCTGCGGGCGGCCGGTGTCGTCTTCGCGGCCGCCCTGCTGCAGGCAGTGCTCTTCTCCACGCTGCTCGTCGGCGGCGGGTCGCCGAATCTCCTGCTCGTGGTCGTCGTGTGCCTCGGGCTCATGCGCGGGTCGATCGCCGGCGCCGCCGCGGGGTTCGCGGGCGGCCTCGTCATCGACCTCCTCACGCTCGACACGCTCGGCGTCACCTCCCTCGTGCTGACGCTCGCCGGTTTCTGGGCCGGCCGGTACGGGGAGACGACTGCGCGGGGACGGCGCGTCGCCCCGCTCGTCGCCGTCGGCGTCATCACCGTGCTCGCAGCGCTCTTCTCGGTCGTGCTGCACTACATGCTCGGGGACGAGGTCGACGCGCGGCAGGCGCTCGTCTCGTCGCTGGCGCCGGAGCTCGTCCTGAACCTCCTGCTCGCGCTGCCCGTGTACGCGCTCCTGCGGGCGCTCGTCCGCGAGCGTTCCGCGCTCGAGCCCACCGGCGAGGTCGAGCTCGTTGTCTAGCGAGAGCGGCGCGTACCACGAGCGGCGCTCGCCTTCCGGGCGCTTCCTCCCGCCCGACCCGCGCGTCCGCGAGCCGTACCGGCTGACGCCGCCGCTCGCGCTCCGCGTCGGCATCCTGGGCGCGCTCGCGCTCGTCGTCTTCGGGGTCCTCTTCCTGCGGCTCTGGTCGCTCCAGGTGCTCTCCGGGGACGAGTACCTGAACGCGGCGCAGAACAACCAGCTCCGAATCGTGCGCATCGAGGCGCCGCGCGGGCCGATCCTCGACCGGCACGGCCGCGTCGTCGTCTCGAACGTCGCCGGGACTGCGGTCCGGCTGTGGGTGGGAGACATGCCGAGGCAGGGCAGGCACACGCTCGTCGAGCGTCTCGCGGCCGTCCTCCACGTCTCCCCGCGCACGCTGTCGCGCGAGGTGGACGAGCGGCGCGGGGACCCGCTCACGCCGGTGATCGTGAAGACCTCGGTCGACGAGGCCCAGGTCGACTACCTGCTCGAGCACCAGGCCGAGTTCCCGGGAGTCGAGATCGCCCAGGTCTATCTCCGCGACTACCGGTACGGAGCACTCGCCGCGCAGATCCTCGGCTACACCGGCGAGATCTCGCCCGAGGAGCTGAAGGGGCTCCGGCGGGACGGCTACCGGGCGGGAGACCGCATCGGCAAGACGGGGATCGAGGCGGCGTACGACACGTACCTCCGCGGCGCGGACGGCCGCTACCAGATTCGCGTCGACTCGCTCGGGCGGCCCCAGTCGCTGCGCGAGCTGCGGAAGGAGGTCCGCGCCGGCTACGCCCTCCGGCTCACGCTCGACGTGAAGCTCCAGCGGGCGGCCGAGCTCGCGCTCCGGTACGGCATCGACCTCGCGCACGCGGACGACCACTGGGCCGCCAACGGCGGGGCGATCGTCGCGCTCGACCCGAGGGACGGCGCGGTGCTCGCGCTGGCCTCGTCCCCCGGCTACAAGCCATCCGTCTACGTCGGGCGCACGAACCCGGAGAAGCTTGCGCCGCTCCTCGAGGAGGAGGCGGCGAGGCGCGCGAACTACCCCGGGCTGAACCGGGCGACCGCTGGGCTGTACCCGCCGGGCTCCACCTGGAAGCCCGTCACGGCCCTCGCGGGGATGCAGGAGCACGTCTTCTCGGCGTACGACTCGCTCCAGTGCACGCCCTCCGCGGAGTACGGTCTCGACCGCCAGCGCTTCCGCAACTGGAACCCGTTCGTGAACCGGCCGATGACGCTGCCCGAGGCGCTCGCCGAGTCGTGCGACACCTACTTCTACGAGATCGGCAACCGCTTCTACGAGCGGGGCTCGGAGGGGCGTGTGCGGATGCAGCAGTGGGCCCGCCGGTTCGGCTTCGGGCAGCCGACGGGGCTCGACATCGGCGGCGAGGCCGACGGCCTGCTTCCGACCCCCGAGTGGCGGAAGAAGACCTTCGAGAGCGACTGGGACCGGGCCTGGAACCCGGGCGACTCGATCCAGCTCTCGATCGGCCAGAAGGACCTGCTCGTGACGCCGTTGCAGATGGCGGCTTTCTACGGGATGCTCGCGAACGGGGGCAGCGTGGTCACGCCGCACCTCGTGTCGAGCGTCGAGCAGCCGCGCGCGAAGGCGTCTCCGCGCGTCGTCCTGCGTCGCTTCGCGCCCCCGCTGCCGAAGCCCTCCGGCGTCGACCCGGCCGCGCTCGCCGCGGTGCGCGACGGGCTCTTCCGCGCCACGCACGGCGCGAGCGGCACCTCGTCGGGCGTCTTCGGCAACTACGCGATCCCGATCTCGGGCAAGACGGGGACCGCGGAGAAGGTCGTGCCGCTGCCGGGCTACCCTGCGGGCCATCTCGAGGACCAGTCCTGGTGGTGCGGCTGGGGACCGTCGGACAACGCGAAGCTCGTCGTCTGCGCGCTCATCGAGAACGGCGGCCACGGGTCGACCGCCGCGGCGCCCGCCGCGCTCCGCGTCTTCGAGTCCTTCTTCAAGACCAAGGCCCCGCCGAGCATCCTCGTGAGCACCGACTGATGATCGAGGCTGCCGAACGTCCGAGGCTGCGTCCGGCCGGAGGCCGCGCCGAGCCCGCGCTCGTCGCGCTGCTCCGGCGGCTGGACTGGATCCTGCTCCTCGCGGCGGTGGCCCTCGTCGGGTACGGGCTCTGGGTCGTCTCGGGCATCACACGCTTCGACGTCCCCGGTGACCAGAGCTACTTCGTCGTCCGGCAGGGCGTGGCCGCCGCGCTCGGCGTCGCCGGGATGGCGCTCGCGATCCTCGTGCCGCTCGACCTCGTGCGCCGCCACTGGCGCTTCGTGTACGGGGCGACCCTCGGGCTGATGGTCGTCGTCTTCGTCGCCGCCGAGACGATCCGCGGGTCGAAGCGCTGGATCGACCTCGGCTTCATCCAGTTCCAGCCTTCCGAGCTCGGGAAGGTCCTGTTCGTTCTCGCCCTCGCCGGCTTCCTCGTCGAGCGCGCGGGCAGGATCAACCGCTGGCGCACGATCCTGTACGCGCTCGGGCTCGCCGCCGGGCCGATCCTTCTCGTCTTCCTCCAGCCCGACCTCGGCACCGCCCTCGTCTACGGCGCGGCGCTCCTCTCCGTGCTGTTCTTCGCAGGAGTGCGCTGGCGGCACCTGCTCGTGCTCGTCGCCCTCGCAGCGATCGGGATCGCCTCCGTGCTCTGGATCCTCCCGTCCGCGGGCGTCCAGGTGCTGAAGCCGTACCAGACCGCGCGACTGACGCTCGACCCGGACGCCGACCCGGGCGGGGTCACGTACAACCTCGACCAGTCGATCACCGCGGTCGGCTCCGGCGGGCTCACCGGGCGCGGAGTGGTGGAGGCCAGCCAGACGCGGCTCGACTACCTCCCCGAGCATGCAACCGACTTCGCGTTCGCCTCCCTCGCGGAGCAGCGCGGCTTCGTCGGCTGCGCGATCCTGCTGCTCCTGTACCTCCTCGTCGTCTGGCGCGGCCTGCGCGTGCTCACCGTCGCCGGAGACCTGTACGGGGCTGTCGTCGCGGGCGGTCTCGTCTTCGCGTTCCTGTTCCAGGTCTTCGTCAACGTCGGCATGACGATGGGCGTCGCGCCGGTGACCGGTATCCCGCTCCCGTTCGTCACCGTCGGCGGGTCGTCGATGGTCGCAAACCTCCTCCTGATCGGCGTGCTGCAGTCGATCCACGCACGAGGCCGCCTCGGGGAGCGTCCCGCTCCGTGAGCGTCGCGGCCGGGATCCGCCAGGGCCTCCTCGAAGGGAAGGGGCTCTGGAGCGAGCTCCGGGACGAGCCGGAGGAGGCTGCGGGGCCCGTCGTCGTCAGCGGCATGCTCGCCGAGCAGCTGGCGCGTCAGCTCGGCGCCGGTGCGGAGCCGGGCGCCGTTGTCGCCCGCGAGGGTCGGAGCGTCGCCGGCGCGGCGGTGGTCGTGCGGGTGATCGCCGGCGACCCGAGCCCGGAGGACACCGCCCTCGTTCGCGCCGCCGACCGCGAGGGCATCCCGACCGTGCTCGTCCAGCTCTGGCCGCAGGGTGAGTGGACGAAGCCCTTCGTCCTCTCGCCGTTCGTCGTCGAGTGCCGCCCCGGCGAAGGATTTCCGGTGGACGAGATCGCCGGCCGCATCGGCGAGGCGGTCGAGGGCGCACCGGCGCTGGCCGCTCGCGTCCCCGCCCTGCAGGAGGCGGTCGCCGCCGACCTCACGCGCGGCACGGTCGCTCGGGCCGCGCTCCTCGGCTTCCTCGGCGCTCGCGGGCCGGCTCGGCCGGCGCTCGCGCGCGAGCAGGTGCGCGCGCTCTCGCGGCTGCGCGCGCTCGACCCGGAGGCATCCGGCGCGACGGATCCCCGCTCGGCTGCGGGGGTCGCGGCGCTCGTCCTCGCGTCGAGCTTCGCGTTCCGTGCCGCGGCACGCGCGACCCGCGGGATGCTGCCCGCCCCGCTCGTGAACGCGGCCGTGGCCGCGGGGGGCACCTGGGCCGTCACGAGAGCCGTGCAGGAGCTCCAGGCTCGTACCACCTCTCGCGAGTAACAGGTTCTCACGGTGCTATGCGCTCTTCTGATGCGGCCGGAGGCCGGCTTTGCCGGCCGGGAGGCCAGTCGCGGTTGCTTCCGTGCCATCCACGAGAGGAAGGGGGGCACGTGGGGGGAAACATCGTTTCCCCCCGCGAACGGACGTCCGTCCGGACCGGGACCTAGCATGCGCCGCGAGCGACCTCATGGGAGGGACGATGCCGGACACGGAGTTGGCCGAGGAGCTGTTGCAGCTCGAGGAAGCCGACGCGTGGTTCGAGTACCTCGAGGCCACTCGGGGCCAGCTGGAGACGCGGTACGCGGAGCTCGAGCCGTGGGCGTGGGCGCGGTTGTCCCAGCGGTTGCGCGCGGTGGGGGCCCGCAGATCACGGCTGCGGCCTGCCGCCGCGTGAGACGGGCACTCCGAGCAGGGGCGAGCGACGGCTCGCCCCTGCCGCGCGCCGTCGCCTCGCTCCGCTGCTGCTACCGTTCGTCCCAGGTCACATGACCACTGTTTTCAACACGCGCAGCGCCAGGCCCGGGACCACGATGGATCCTGCCTGCCCGCGCGCGATCGAACGAGGAGACTCATACCTTGGCACTACGTTGGTTCCGCTTCGGGAAGAAGCAAGAGGACGCCGTGTCCGCGGACACGGCCGTCACGGAGGTCGAGGCACCGTCTGAGGTGCCCACGGAGGCGTCGGAGGCCGTTGGCCCAACCGACCCGGTGAAGAAGAAGCGCCGCCGCGGTAGCCGCGGCGGACGCGGCAGGAAGAAGCCCGGCATGCAGGCGGCAGCCGACGAGGTGCCCGCCCGGGCCGAGGTGCCGGCGGAGAAGCCGGAGCGCGCACCCGCTCGCAAGCAGGAGCGGCGGCCCGAGCGGAAGCCGGAGCGCAAGCCCGCCCGTGGCAGCGGCCGCCGGCGGACGCCGACGAAGCGCGCGCCGCTGCCCGAGGCGAAGCGCGAGCTCTTGATCTCGGTCGACGTCGGCGAGCAGCGGGTCGCGATCCTCGAGGACGACCGCGTCGCCGAGGTCTACCTCGAGCGCCCGGAGCGGCGCTCGATCGCGGGGAACATCTATCTCGGCGTCGTCGACAACGTGCTTCCTGGCATGGAGGCGGCATTCGTCGAGATCGGCCTCGAGAAGAACGGGTTCCTGTACGTCGACGAGATCGTCGGGCCCGAGCTCGAGGGCCGGAAGGGCGCCCGCAAGATCCAGGACCTGATCAAGCGGGGCGAGACCGTGCTCGTGCAGGCGGTGAAGGACCCGATGAAGTCGAAGGGCGCGCGCCTGACGACCGAGATCTCGCTGCCCGGCCGCTTCCTCGTCTACGTCCCGAACGGCGAGGGGTCCGGCGTCTCGCGCCGGCTCGAGGACCAGGAGCGGACCCGGCTGAAGGAGATCGTCAGGGGGCTCGATGCCAAGGGCGGCGGCATCATCGTCCGGACGGCCGCCGAGGGCGCGTCCGCCGAGGACATCGAGCGCGATCTCGTCTTCCTGCAGCGCCTGTGGAAGACGATCCAGGCGAAGACGAAGGGCGCGACGGCGCCGCTGCTCGTGTACGAGGAGGCGGAGCTCCCGCTGCGCATCGTCCGCGACCTCTTCGCCGGCGACTTCGTCGGCGCGCAGATCGACGACGACCGCACGCACCGGCGCATCGTCAGCTACCTGAAGAAGACCTCGCCGCACATGATCGAGCGCGTCCATCGGTACCGCGACAAGGCGCCGCTCTTCGAGGCGTCGGGGGTCGAGCAGGAGATCCGTTCGACGCTCGAGCGCCGGGTCGACCTTCCCTCCGGGGGGTACCTCGTCTTCGACTACGCCGAGGCGTTCACCGTCATCGACGTCAACACCGGCCGCTTCGTCGGCTCTCGTGGCAAGAGCTCGTCGGGCCGGCTCGAGGACACGATCGTGAAGAACAACCTCGAGGCGGTGAAGGAGGTCGTGCGGCAACTTCGCCTCCGCGACATCGGCGGGATCATCGTCATCGACTTCATCGACATGTCGAACCCGAAGAACCGGGAGACGGTCGAGGAGGCGTTGCGCAGCGAGCTCGAGCGCGACCGGACGAAGACGTACGTCGTCGAGATCTCCCCGCTGGGCCTCGTCGAGATGACGCGCCAGAACGTCACCGACGGCCCGCGTGAGATCCTGACCACGAAGTGCTCGGTGTGCGCGGGCGACGGGTTCGTCGTCTCGGAAGCGAGCCATGCGCTCGACATCGAGCGCAGGCTGCGCGACCTCGCGAAGGGCTCGCGCGTGCAGGGCTTCCGCGTCGAGGTGCATCCGCGCATCCGCTCGCTCCTCGCAGGCCCGGGCGGAGCGAGGCTGGAGGCGATCGAGGCCGCTGCCCGCCGGCGCTTCTACCTCGTCGAGGCCGCCGCGGAGAACGGCCACGTGCATCTCGACCACTTCGAGGTGCTGAAGCAGGGCAAGCTCGAGACGCTGCAGCCGGAGGCGCCGTTCGAGGAGGGCGCGACGCTCGACCTGAAGCTCGTCGAGGTCGGCCTGTACGACGCGGCCGCCGGCGTCGGCAAGGTCGACGGCTGGAACGTCGTGGTCTCGGGCGCGGCGAAGCTCGTCGGCAAGAAGGTCTCGGTGACCGTCGGACGCGTGCTCGACGGCGTCGCCTACGCCGCGCTCGCCGACGGCACGGTCGCGCCGACCCCGATCACGTTCGAGGCCGAAGCCGAGAAGCCGACCCGCGTCGCGAGCGCGAAGAAGGCCGAGCCGGAGAAGCCGGCCATTTCTCCGAGGAGCCGGCAGAAGAAGGCCCAGGTCGAGGAGCCGGCTGCCGACGACACAGTGGCCGAGCCGGAGGTCGTCGAGGCGGTCGAGGTCGACGAGAGCCCCGCCGAACCGGCGCCGCCGAAGAAGAAGTCCCGCCGTGGGACCCGCGGCGGTCGGGGCCGGAAGAAGACGACCACCCCGACGGCGAAGGTCGACGGCGAGGGTGAGCCCGAGACCGAGGCCAAGGCGGCCGCAGCCCCGCAGGAGGACGGTCGAGCCCGGAGGCCGAAGATCCACGTGCCGCCTACGGGCCTCGCGGAGGAGGAGCTGGCCGGGGCAACCGAGCCGGCCGAGACGGTCGAGCCGGCAGAGCCGGCGACGGCGCCCGATCTGCCCGACTCGAGGTCCGACCCCGAGGCTGCCGTGTCCGATGGCGAGCCGGCGAAGAAGCGAACGAGGCGCGGGACCCGGGGTGGGCGGAAGCGCCGCAAGACCCCGGCCAACGGCCAGGCGACCGGCGCCGGGGCAGAGGATGCGGCGGAGGCGCCCGCGGAGGCGGTAGCCGTCGTCGACGCTCCCGAGGCCGAGGAGTACGTGCCGATGTCCGAGTGGATCGAGGACTTCGACCGGCGGCGATGAGCGCCGCCCGTCCGCTATCATGCTGCCGCTCGCGGGCTCGCGCCCGCGTTTCTCACGCACGGAGACTCACGTGACCTACGCGATCATCAAGGTTGCCGGCAAGCAGTACCGCGTCCGCGAGGGCGAGCGGCTGCTCGTCGACCGGCTCGCCCAGGACGACGGCGCGACGATCACCCCCGCGGTCCTGCTCGTCGGCGGAGACGGCGAGCCGATGCTCGACCCGGACGTGAAGGTCACGGCGACCGTGCTCGGGGCGGTCAAGGGCCCGAAGATCCGGATCGGCAAGTACAAGAAGCGCACGGGCTATCGGCGCCACACCGGCTTCCGGGCGTCGCTCACGCAGATCCAGATCGAGTCGATCGGCGCGGGCAAGCGCCAGGCCGCGAAGAAGGAGGCGGAGCCCGAGAAGGCGGCTGCCGAAGCTCCGGAGGAGAGCGCGCGCCCGAAGGGCATGCCGTCCGGGTACGAGGACCTGACCGTCGCGGAGATCAAGGATGCAGCACCGGGCTGGAACGCGCCGATGCTCGCGGCCGCGCTCGAGTACGAGCAGGGTCACGCGCAGCGCAAGGGTGCGCTCGCCGCGATCGAGTCGGCGATCGCAGCGAAGAAGGAGGAGGCGTAGATGGCGCACAAGAAAGGCCTCGGCTCCTCGCGCAACGGTCGCGACTCCGAGTCGAAGCGACTCGGCGTCAAGGTGTTCGCGGGACAGCCGGTGAAGGCTGGCATGATCATCGTGAGGCAGCGTGGGACGAAGTTCCGACCGGGCCCCGGTGCAGGCCTCGGCCGCGACGACACGATCTTCGCGCTCCGCGCGGGGACGGTCGAGTTCCGCCGCTCGGGCGACAAGCGCTTCATCTCCGTCGCAGCCGCGACGGAGTGAGCTGAACCACCGACGATCGCGATCGCAGAGCTCCTGCTCCTCCTCGCCGTGCTCGCCGTCCCGGTCGCCCTTGGGGCGCTCGCCACGTTCCTGGCTCGGCCCTGGTGGTGGGCCGCGCTGTTCGCGATCGCGATCTTCTGGGTCGCGGCGATCGTCCCGGAGCCGGAGGAGGGCGAGTCCCGTCTCGCGGCCGGGGATCTCGGCTTCCTGGCCGTCGTGTCGCTGTTCGTCGCGGGCCTCACGTGGCTCGGTGCCCGGGCAGCCCGGCGGTGGCGCGCCCGGTCACGGGCCTGAGGTCGTCGGCGCGGCCGTGAGGCCCCGCTCCTCGCCCGCAGTAGGCTGGCCCGTCAGATGTTCAACGACCGAGCCGAGATCCACGTCGTCGCGGGGCGCGGCGGTGACGGCGCCCTCAGCTTCCGACGCGAGAAATACGTGCCGAAGGGCGGGCCAGACGGCGGGGACGGAGGCCGGGGCGGCGACGTCGTCGTCGCGGCCGATCCCGCTCTCAGGGATCTCTCCTCCTTCCGGCGCATCCGCTGGGTCGAGGCGAAGCGCGGCGGAGGCGGACGAGGCAGCAAGAAGCACGGGGCCGACGGCGAGACGATCGAGGTGCGGGTGCCGGTCGGGACGCAGATCCTCGACCCCGACGGCGGGCTCGTGGCCGATCTGGCCACCCCCGACGCGCGCGTCGTCGCGGCCCGTGGCGGCCAGGGAGGGCGCGGCAACGCCCGCTTCGCGACGCCGACGCGGCAGACCCCCCGCTTCGCGGAGACCGGCCTGCCCGGGGACGAGGCCGACCTCGTCCTGCACCTCAAGCTCGTCGTCGACGCGGCGCTCGCCGGGCTCCCGAACGCCGGCAAGTCGTCGCTGCTGCGCCGCATCTCGAACGCGACGCCGAAGGTCGCGGACTACCCGTTCACGACGATCGAGCCCGTCCTCGGGACCGTCGAGAGCCCGGACGCGACGAGGCAGCTGACCGTCGCCGACGTCCCCGGCCTCATCGAGGGCGCGGCCGAGGGCGCCGGCCTCGGCCACGAGTTCCTTGCTCACCTCGAGCGCGCGCGCCTCCTCGTCCACGTCCTCGACGCCTCCGAAGAGGACCTGGAGGGGCGGTTCGCGACGATCGATCGCGAGCTCGCCGCGTACGGCGCAGGTCTGGACGATCGGCCCCAGCTCGTCGTCCTGAACAAGGTCGACCTCCTCGACCATCGCCCCGCGCTCACCCTCGAGAACGACCGGATCGTCGGGGTCGTCTCGACCTCGTGCGCCACCGGCGAAGGGATCGAGCAGCTGAAGCGGGCGCTGTTCGAGCTCTGCCCGGTCGCGAGCACCGTGGCCCCTGAGCACGTGCTCCCCGAGTTCCTCGAGTATCGGCCGAAGGCCCGACGTGGTCCGCGGTTTCGCATCCTCAGGACCGACCGCGGCTACCGCGTCGTCGGGACGCCTCCTCCGCCGGACGAGCTCGAGGAGGCGCTCCGCAGAGTCGGCGTGAAGCGCGGCGCGACCGTCGAGGTCGGCAACGAGGAGCTCGAGTGGCACTAGCAGGGATCCTCGGAGGCGCCTTCGACCCGCCGCACGTCGGCCACCTCGCGCTCGCCCGGGCTGCGATCGACCACTTCGGCCTCGACCGGCTCCTCGTCCTCGTCGTCGAGGACCCGGGACACAAGCGGACGACGACGCCGGCCCACGTGCGTCTCGAGCTCACGAGGCTCGCCTTCGAGGACGTGCCGGAGGCGGAGGTCGAGCTCGACCGTCACGCCCGCACGGTCGACTCCCTCGAGGAGCGGCTGCTGCCCGATGACAGCGTCTTCCTGATCGGCGCGGACGAGCTCGCGGACCTCCCGAGCTGGAAGCGGCCGGAGCGCGTGCTCGAGCTCGCGCGGATCGGGGTGGCGATGCGGCCGGGCGTGCCCGAGGATCGGCTGCGGGACGCACGCGCTCGACTCCCCGCGCCCGACCGCATCGAGTATTTCGAGATGCAGCCGTCCGCGGTTTCGTCGACGGCGATCCGCGCCCGGGTCGCGAACGGCGAGGCGATCGACGGCCTCGTGCCGTCCCGCGTCTCGGAAGCGATCTCGCGCCTCGGCCTCTACGCCCGCGCGGAGTACACTGCGGCCGAGGAAGAAAGGACGCAGACCGACTGACCCCACTCGAGCAAGCACGCCGTACCGCCGCTCTCTGCCAGGAGAAGCTGGCGACCGACGTCACCATCCTCGACATGCGGGGCGTCTGCGACTTCACGGACTTCTTCGTCATCGCGACCGGGCGGAACGCGCGGCAGACGAAGGCGATCTACGACGAGGTCGCGGGCACGCTGAAGAAGGAGCAGAAGCTCCTGCCCCGGTCGAGCGCCGGGATCCGGGAGGCGGACTGGATCGTCGCCGACTACCTCGACGTCGTCCTCCACCTCTTCACGCCGGAGACGCGAGGCTTCTACCGCCTCGAGGACCTGTGGAGCGACGTGCCGTCGGTCGAGCTCGAAGCCGCAGTCGGCTAGTCGCGCTCCTCGCCGATCGCGCGAACGTCCCGCTTCGCCGTCGGCGGCGGCTCGAGCGCGACGGCGCCGCTCTGGCTCGGTCGGTGCGGCCTGCGGGGCTCTCGGACGCCGACGCCGCCCTCGAGCTCGTCGTCGACGTCCGCCGGAGGACGTCCGCTCGAGAAGAGCTGGCGGACGCGGCGAGCGATGCGCGTGAAGACGTTCGGACGCCACACCGCCATGTCGCAAGCCTACCCGCGTTCGTGTTGTCCCAATCGTCAACTACCCTGCTCTCATGCTGACGACCGATCAGAAGGGCGCGGTTGCCGAATCCGCGATCGTGCACGCCGCTGTCAAGCTCGGCGTCGGCGTCTACAGACCAGTCGTCGAAGGCGGCCGGTACGACCTAATCCTCGAGGTCGGGACGCACCTCGTACGGACGCAGTGCAAATGGGCGCCTCTGCAGGGAGACGTTGTCCTCGTTCGCTGCTATTCGAGTCGGCGGGCACGGGACGGCCTTGTGCGAAGGTGTTACACGTCCTCGGAGATTGACGCGGTCGCCGCATACTGCCCCGCGCTCGAGCGGTGCTTCCTACTGGGTGCCGAGCATTTCGACGGTCGTCTCCAGGTGATGCTTCGGATCGCGCCCAGCCGAAACAACCAACGCGCAGGAGTGAACTGGGCCGATGAGTTCGACTTCGCGGCTAGACTGGGTGCGCTCGTGGGGCCGTAGCTCAGCTGGGAGAGCGTCCGGATGGCATCCGGAAGGTCAGGGGTTCGATCCCCCTCGGCTCCATCCAAGCCGCGAGGGGGAATCGCTAGCACCGTCTGTCGAGATCGACGTTCGGCTTCGTCGGCGTCTGTCGATGATTCCGACCCTCGTTCGTCGTCGTAGGAGAGACAACCGACGCGAGAGGAGTCGCAATGGCAGGACAGATGGTGCACCTCGAGATCCCGGCCGGGAGCACGGCGAAGGCGAAGGAGTTCTGGGGCGGGCTCTTCGGGTGGCAGTTCCAGGAGTACCCCGGCTCGCCGACCGAGTACCACATGACGCAGTTCTCGGATGCGCAGGGCGGCGCGATCATGGAGGCCGACGGCGACAAGCGCGGGCCGCGTGTGTACTTCGACGTCGACGACATCAAGGCTGGCGTCAGTCGCGTCAGCGAGCTCGGCGGCGAGGCGGGTGAGGCGCTGCCGGTGCCGAGCATGGGCTGGTTCGCGGTCTGCACGGACGTCGAGGGCAATGAGTTCGGCCTCTGGCAGACGGATCCGAACGCCTCGATGGCGGAGTAAGAAGGCGACGAGCTGGTGACTGTCACCGGCGGTGCCGGTGACAGTCGCCTACGGCTCGAGCTCGACGGAGAAGCGCACCCCGCCCGCGGTGTCGACGATGCCCGCGGTCAACGTTCCGTCACGCGCGACCTCGAGCGTCCCGAAGTTGAACCAGCGCTTCGCCTCCGACCACGTGGTCACCGCCTCCGGCGTCTCCGGCCCGTAGAAGAAGAGGCGCTCCGGCACGAGCGTCTCGTCGAAGGCGCGGTTCGGAAAGATCCCGGAGTTCAACGGCCCCGTCGCGAGCTCGTGGACGACGAAGGACGGCCGGTCGGCGAACGGCCGGTACCGGAACGCCTCCGCGAAGTGCACGTCGGTCGTGATCCAGAACGTGTCGTCGATGCCGCGGTCGGCGAGGAAGCGGAGGATGTCGACCAGCTCGCGCTCGAAGCCGGTCTGCTGGTCGAAGTTCGCCCAGCCGTCACGGCCGTTCGTCGGCGGGAACCCGGTCGGGATCGACATCGGGACGCTCGAGACGACGACCTTCCACGTCGCGTCCGAGGCGGCGAGGCCCGCTTTCAGCCAGGCCAGCTGCTCGCGCCCCAGCATCGACTTCGGCTGCGGCCCGGTGTCGGGCGCGAAGTTCGCGTCCCGGCGACCGCGCGTGTCGAGCACGAACAGCTCGAGGTGCCTGCCCCAGCGGAACGACCGGTACAGGGTCTCCCCCGCGATGGGCGTGTAGTCGCGGAACGCGGCGAGCCCGAGCGGAAGCAGGTGCTCGCCGGTGTACGGAGGCGTCGCCGGCGCGTCCGTGAGCGGCCCGAAGTCGTTGACGACCTCGTGGTCGTCCCACACGCCGACGTAGCTCGTGCTCCTTAGGAGCCGCTGCGACGCCGGGTCGGCGCGGTTGTAGCGCCAGTGCGACCAGAACCCGGCGAGATCGGTCGCGATCCCGAGGCCTCCGAGCTGCGCGTTCCCGTAGCGGCCCGTCGGCTCGCAGGCGTTGTCGGCATAGATCATGTCCCCGAGCCCGACGAGCACGTTCGGCGCCCACGAGCGGATCGTGTCCATGATCGGGAAGCCCTCTACCGCGTCGCGGCAGACGTTCTGCCCCGCGAGGTCCCCGCCGAAGGCGAGCCGCACCGGCGCCGGGTCGTCCCCGGGGGGCGGCGTCCAGAACGAGCCGACGACGACCGGCCCGTTGCGGTTGCCGCTCCGGAACCAGACGCGGTAGTCGTAGGAGAGCCCGGGCCGGAGGCCGTCGAGCCGCACGAGCCCCGTGAAGTCGTCGTCCGCCTCCACCGTCACGGGCTCGATCGCGCGGTGCGCTCCGCCGGAGAGCCGCACGTGCAGCGTCGCCTCGCGGTCCGCGCGCGCCCAGAGCACGGCCGACCGCGCGGACACGTCGCCGACGACGACGCCGTGCGTGACGGCCGGGCCAGCGGGCGGGCGGGACGAGCCCGCCGAGGCGAAGACGAGCGCGAGGAGCGCGGCGAGCGGGAGCCAGCGACCCATCGGACCCCTGCAGAGTACTCTGGCCCTGACCGAAAGCGACCTCGAAAGGGACGGCCATGCCCTTCTATCAGCGCCGCGGAGACGTTCCTCGCAAGCGTCACATCGTGTTCCGGGACAACGGAACGCTCCTCACCGAGGAGGTGATGGGCCTCGAGGGCTTCTCGGGGAACGAGTCGATCCTCTACCACCTCCAGTCCCCGTGCCGCGTGAAGGAGCTCGGCCCCTTCACGCCGATCGAGCGCGAGGAGTGGGTGCCGGAGACGCACGCTCACCGCCTCCAGAACACGTACGACGTCCCGCCGCAGGGGGACGAGATCGCCGGGCGCCGAACGCTGATGTGGAACGACGACGTCGAGATCTCGTTCTGCCGCCCGGAGTCGACGATGGACTACTTCTTCCGGAACGGCGAGGGCGACGAGGTGATCTTCGTCCACGAGGGCTCGGGGACGCTCGAGACGATCTTCGGCGACGTGCCGTACAAGGACGGCGACTACGTCGTCGTCCCGCGCGGGACGACGTACCGCTTCGTTCCCGACGGGCCGCAGCGCTACCTCGTCTTCGAGACGCCGGGCCTGATCGAGATCCCCCACCGCTATCGCAACGAGTACGGGCAGATCAAGGAGGGCGCCCCCTACTACCACCGCGACATCCACCCGCCGACCGAGCTGAACACGCACCGGGACCGGGGCGACTTCCTCGTCAAGGTGCGCGTGCGGGGCGGCTACCAGGACTACGTCCTCGACTACCACCCGTTCGACGTCGTCGGCTGGGACGGCTACCTCTACCCGTGGACCTTCTCGATCCACGACTTCGAGCCGATCACCGGCCGTATCCACCAGCCGCCGCCCTCGCACCAGACGTTCCAGGGCCCGAACTTCGTCATCTGCTCGTTCTGCCCGCGAAAGCTCGACTTCGACCCGGACGCGGTGCCGATCCCGTACCACCACTCGAACCTGCAGTCGGAGGAGATGATCTACTACGTCTCCGGCAACTTCGGGTCGCGCAAGGGGATCTCGGTGGGGGCGATCACGCTCCATCCCTCGGGTCTCCCGCACGGGCCCCAGCCGGGCCTCGCGGAGAAGTCGCTCGGGGTCGCGGAGACGACCGAGCTCGCGGTCATGTGCGACACGTTCCGGCCGCTGCGGCTCTCGACCTTCGCGCGCGACCTCGACGACGGCCACTACGCCTACTCGTGGTACGAGCCGCCGTCGGAGGAGCCGAGCCTCGCCGGCGTGACGAGCCACCTGTAGCGAGCCGTGGACGCCGACCGCTTCCTGCGGGAGCTCCCGGCGCTCTTCGACGACTTCCCGCGCTCGGAGCATCCGCGGGATCGCCGCTTCGCGCCGGTCCTCGAGGTCGAGAACCTCGCGTCCGAGAACGTCCTCGCCCTCCTGAATCTGGCCGCCTCCTGTCTCGGCCCGGACGAGGCGTACGTCGAGGTCGGCGTCTTCCACGGCGCGAGCCTGATCGCGGCCATGCTCGGCAACGAGCGGCACCGCTTCCTCGCCGTCGACAGCTTCGCGTTCGAGGGCTCCGGTCTCGAGAAGGTCGAGGCGAACCTCGAGCGCTTCGGCCTCCCGCGTCCCGAGCTCCACGTCGGCGACGCGTTCGAGCTCGTCCCGCAGGGAGCGCTCGACGGCACGCGGGTCGGTATCTGGTACTACGATGCGGCCCACGACTACGACTCGCAGGTCGAGGGATTGCGGATCGCCGAGCCGCTGCTCGTCCCGGGAGCGCTGATGATCCTCGACGACACGGACTGGACCGACGTCGAGCGGGCGATCGACGACTATCTCGCCGGGCAGCCTCGCGCGCGGCGTCTGCTCACGATCGAGGGCAAGGGCCGCGGCTTCCCCCAGTGGTGGGAGGGAATGCAGGTCCTCGTCTGGGAGGGCTGACCCGCGCAGCGACCGCGGCCGCGAAGCGGCCGCGCTTCAGGGATCCTGCGCGATCGGAACCGCGCTCGCGAATTCCGATCTTGCGCACGAGCGATACGGCTGAGCGGCCAACGCAGCGACCGCGGCCGCGAAGCGGCCGCGCTTCAGGGACTCCTGCGCGATCGGAACCCGCGCTCGCGGGTTCCGATCTTGCGCACATGCGAGACGGCTGAGCGGCCCACGCAGCGACCGCGGCCGCGAAGCGGGCCGCGCTTCAGGGATCCTGCGCGATCGGAACCCGCGCTCGCGGGTTCCGATCTTGCGCACAGACGAGCGCTACTTCGCGCGGATCGTCAGCCTGCGGTTGAGGACGATCCCGTTGATGTCGTTCATGGCGAACGTCGCCGTGTACGTCACGCCCTTGCGCACGCCGCCCGGTGGGAAGCGGAGCCGCGCGGTGATCGTGCAGTCGATCCGGAGCGCAGACGTCTGCTGGCCGACAGCGACGAGCCGGTTCCCGATGAAGATACGCCACGTCATCCCGATCGCCTCGCCGGTCGTGTCGCCGACGCAGTAGCGCCGCGTGTACAGCGTGACGTTCGGGGTCAGCGTCCCCGCGCGGAACGTGTAGACGGCGTTCCGCGCGTCGAGGGGCTTCGCGCTCCGTGCGAACGCGTTCGGCGACGACCCCTTCGCGGAGCCGCCCCGGGAATAGAGTCCCGAGTCCCACTGCTGCCCCGGGTCGTCCTTGTAGACGAACCAGATGAACATCCCGACGTAGGGCAGCTTCCTCGTCATCGCGATCGCCTGCCGGATGTACGCGGCCTGCGTCGCGAAGGAGACGCCGAAGGAGTCCGGCGGGTTCGTCTGGTGAGCGTATTCGGTGATCCAGATCGGGACCGTCTTCTTCTTGAACCAGCGCTTGAGCTCGGTCTCGAACCGGGGTAGCGAGGAGAGCGTGATGTTCGGCCACCTGACGACCTGGCTCGGCTTCGCACGCGGGTTGAAGGGGTACGGATGATGCGACCAGGCGTCGAACTTCAGGCGCGGGTTCGCCTTCGCCACGAGCTCCGCGAAGCGGCCCGGGGAGTGGTCGGGACGCAGCCCGCCCGGTTTGTCGCTCCCGCGTGGCGAGGTCTCGCCGATCGCAACGAGCGCGCGCGGGTTCCCGGCCTTGATGCCCGTATACGCGGCCGCGTACAGCTTCGCGTAGTTCGCCGGGGCGAGCGACTTGCCGCGCGCGTTGAACTGGGGCGCGAGGAAGCGGGTCAGGTTCGGCTCGTTCCAGACCGACCAGAAGCGCACGAAGGGATAGCCGTCGAAGCGGCCCGAGTAACGGGACGAGATCGCGCGCGCGAACGACGTGAGGTCGGAGACGCGCCTCGGCATGCGATTTGCCCCGGCCCCGCTCGCCCACCGCGGCGTTCCCGAGATCGTGAGCATGACCTCCATATCGGCCCGCTGGGCCTCGCGGAGAGCCTCGTCCAGGTCGTCGAACCGGTACCCGGGGTCGAACGGGTCCGACGCGATCGTCGGTCGCTCCGGCGCGACGAGGTTCCACTGCACGAGGAGGCGCATGATCGACGCGCCGTTGTTCGCGGACGACTGCACGAGGCTCGTGCGGTCACCGGCCCAGCGGAAGCTCGGGTCGTCGTGGAAGCCGACCCACATGCGCTCGGCTGCGAGCGCGGCCGGGGCGGCGAGGGCGGCGAGTGCGCACAGCGCGACGGCGAGGCGGAGGGTGCGTCTCACAGGATCACTCCTTGACAGGGCGGGTCCGGAACGGCGGCAGAAAAGGCTTCCGGCACCCTAGCGGGTGGAATGTGAGGCCGGTGTTAGAAGGCGGACGGGTACCCGAACCGGCATCCCGTACACTCCGGCGATGGACTCGGTGTCCGTCTGGGAAGCCCTGTTCATGCTCGTCGTGCTCAAGATTCCCGTGGTCTACCTCGGCTGCGTGGTCTGGTGGGCGATCCGCGCCGAGCCCCTCCCGGAGGGCGGTCCGGACGAGGCGCTCGCGCCCGTTCCGCTCTCGCCGTGTGGCTGGGAGGACTGGAAGCGGCGGCGTGCCTCGAGCTACTCGCCCCGACGGCCCTACCGTCCGTTCATGCCGGTGCGGCCCGCGCTCGGAGCGCGCGCATGAGCGCGATCCCGCAGCAGCGGCGGGCGGACATGATCGCCGGATACCTGTGCGCGTTCTCCCTCGCGCTCGCCGGCATCGCGATCGTGCGTAGCCCGGGCCTCCTCGCACCGGCGGCGATCGTCGTCGCCCTCATCGCGGCCCGGATGACCGAGTCGCATCGCACGCTCGCCGCAATCTCCGTCGCCGTTGCGGGCTCCTCGTTCTTCCTCGGGATGCTCGTCGCGGTCTGGACGGACAACCCCATCTTCTGAGCGGCCTCCTGCTACAACCGCAGTGATGGCGAGCTCCGAGCAGCCGTCGGGCCTGAACGCCGGGTACGTCGGCCTCCTCCTCGAGCAGTACCTCGAGAACCCGCAGGCGGTCGATCCCGCGTGGCGCGCCCTCTTCGAGCGGGCGGACGAGGAGCTCCTCGCGACGCTGCCCGGCCTCGCCCGCCTCGTGTCGGCGCGCCCGTCCGACGGCGGGAACGGCGCCGCCACCGCCGTCGCGGCACCGAGCGCTCCTGCAGCGCCTGTGGAGGAGCCGCCCGTCGCGGACGACGAGCTCGTCCGCGCCGTCGCCTCGGCGATGGCGCTCGTCGACGCGATCCGCTCGCACGGGCACCTGGCCGCCCATCTCGACCCGCTCGGCTCGGAGCCGCTCGGCGACCCGGCCCTCGACGAGAGCGAGCTCGACGTGGCGCTCACGCCCGAGCTGCAGGCGCGGATCCCCGCGTCCGTGCTCGGCGTGCACGTCGAAGGAGAGACGCTCGCGGACGTGCTCCCGCGGCTGCGGGAGGTGTACTGCGGGACGATCGCCTACGAGATCGAGCACATCTCGGACCACGCGGAACGCACGTGGCTGCGGCGCGCGATCGAGTCCGGCCGCTTCCGGCAGCCGCCGACCGCGGAGGAGCGCCGCGCCTTGCTCGAGCGGCTCGCGCAGGTCGAGGCCTTCGAGACGTACCTGCGCCGCGCGTTCATCGGCCAGAAGCAGTTCTCGATCGAGGGGCTGGACGCGCTCGTGCCGATGCTCGACGAGGCGCTCGAGCTCGCCGCGGTGAGCGGCGCGCACGAGGTCGTGATCGGGATCGCGCACCGCGGCCGGCTCAACGTCCTCGCCCACACGGTCGGGCGGAGCTACGCGTCGCTCCTGCGCGAGTTCGAGGGCGAGCGCACGATCGACGCGCTCGTCACCGATCCCGAGGGCGGCACCGGAGACGTCAAGTACCACCTCGCCGCGTCCGAGTCGCGGATGACGCGCACGGGCGAGATCCAGGTCACGCTCGCGGCGAACCCGAGCCACCTGGAGGCGGTCGACCCGGTCGTCGTGGGGCTCGCGCGTGCCGAGCAGACGGACCGCTCGCGCGGCGCCGGGATCCACGATCCCTCGGTCGCGCTCGCGATCCTCATCCACGGCGACGCCTCGTTCGCGGGTCAGGGGGTCGTCGCGGAGACGTTCAACCTCCACTCGCTCGACGGCTACTCGACCGGCGGCACGCTGCACGTGATCGCCAACAACCAGATCGGCTTCACGACCGATCCCGCGGAAGGCCGCTCGACGCGCTACTCGAGCGACCTGGCGAAGGGGTTCGACGTGCCGATCGTCCATGTGAACGCCGACGATCCCGAGGCCGCGCTCGCGTCGATCAGGCTCGCCCTGGCCTACCGCGAGGAGTTCGGCCACGACGTCGTCGTCGACCTCGTCGGGTACCGCCGGTTCGGCCACAACGAGCAGGACGAGGCTGCGTACACACAGCCGCTACAGGCGGCGCGCATCGACGCGCAGCCGCCCGTGCGGGAGTCGTACGCCGCCCGCCTCGTGGCCGAGGGCGCGCTTCCGGTCGAGGAGGCCGCGACGCTGCTCGACCGCACCATCGAGGTCCTGCGGACGACACACGACGAGCTGCGGACGACGTTTGCGCCGCCGGTGCCGCCGACCGAGGCGAAGACGAGGACGGACACCGGCGAGGCGGTCGTCACGGCCGTCCCTGCCGAGCGCCTGCGCGAGCTCGACCTGCAGCTCCTCCGCGTCCCCGAGGGCTTCGAGGTGAACCCGAAGCTCGCCCGACAGCTCGAGCGCCGCGAGGAGGCGCTCCGCGAGGGCGGGATCGACTGGGGGCACGCGGAGGCGCTCGCGTTCGCGTCCCTCCTCGAGGACGGCATCCCGATCCGCCTCTCGGGTCAGGACACCGAGCGCGGCACGTTCTCGCACCGCCATGCGGTGCTTCACGACCCGGTGACCGGGGAGACGCACACCCCGCTCCAGGCGCTCTCGACCGCGGCCGCGTCGTTCGAGATCTACAACTCCCCGCTTTCCGAGTTCGCCGCCGTCGGCTTCGAGCACGGCTACTCGATCGCGGCACCTGACGCGCTCGTCGTCTGGGAGGCGCAGTTCGGCGACTTCGTGAACGGAGCGCAGATCGTCGTCGACCAGTTCATCGTCTCGGGGCGCTCGAAGTGGCAGCAGACCTCGCGCCTCACGCTCCTCCTCCCGCACGGGTACGAGGGCAACGGCCCCGAGCACTCGAGCGCACGGCTCGAGCGCTTCCTCCAGCTCGCGGCCCAGGACAACATCCGCGTCGTCAACCCGCACGACGGCCGCGCAGTACTTCCACCTCGTCCGCCGCCAGGCGCTCGACGCGACCGCGCGCCCGCTCGTCGTCCTGACGCCGAAGGGCCTGCTCCGCGTCCGCCAGGCGACGTCGACGCTCGAGGAGCTCTCGAGCGGCTCGTTCCGAACCGTCATCGACGACCCGGTCGAGGATCGCAGCGCGGTCACGCGGCTCGTGCTCTGCAGCGGGAAGGTCTACTACGACATCGTCGGCCACGAGGCGCGGGCGGCGACGCCCACGGTCGCGATCGCTCGCGTCGAACGCCTGTACCCGTTCCCGCTCGAAGCGCTGGCCGCGATCGTCGCGTCCTACCCGTCGCTGCGCGAGATCGTCTGGGCACAGGAGGAGCCGCAGAACATGGGCGCGTGGCGCTCGCTTCGCCACCGGCTCGACGAGGCCGCCGCCGGCGCGACCGGCGTCGGAGGCGTCGCTTACGTCGGTCGTCCCTGGCGCGCGAGCCCGAGCGAGGGCTACCCGACGCTTCACCAGTACGAGCAGGACCGGATCGTCCGCGAGGCGCTCGGCCTCGCGACCGGCTAGCGCCTACGCGCGGGCGCGCGAGCGCCGGTAGACCGAGTTCGCGATCCGCGGGCCGTGCCGACCGGCCGCCCAGAGCAGCCGTCGCCGCTGGCTCGCGGGCAGCCGCTTCCAGACCTTGAACAGGAAGAGCACGAGCGTCACGGCCCTGAAGAGCAACGGCATGCGACGAGGATACCCGCCGCCGGGCATTCTCTACCCCACGCGTCCGGTCGCCGGGCGGTCAGGTAGAATCGCGCCCGCTTGACCAGCATGTCCGACCTCGAAGACCTCACTGCTGTCGAAACGGATTCGCTCTTCGCCGAGGCGATCAAGGAGCATCTGGCGCTCAAGGCCCGGAACGCGGGCCTGGACGGCGACATGGCTCTCGACCCGTACCTCGACGAGGACCCGATGGAGAACCACCCGCTCTTCAAGAGCGAGGAGCAGGCGCGGATCGAGGAGACGCTCGACGGGGAGCCGGCCGACCAGCTGAGCTCGACGCGGCTGCCCTGGCCCGGGGAGGAGACGGCGGAGAACGTCGAGGGCGCGGCCCTCGACGAGGCGCTCTGGACGGGTCGCCCGCGCGACTTCGACTGGGGCGAGTAGCTCCACCGAAAAGCGGGTGACAGTCACCGCGGTGACAGTCATCGATGCTTCCCGGCGTCCGGTAGGGTCGCGGCCGTGAACGCCGAGGAGCGCCTCCAGGGCTACGCCGAGCTCGCCGTCCGCGTGGGGGCGAACGTTCAGGAGGGCCAGGACGTCGTCGTGACCTGCCTCGTCGAGCACGCGGAGATCGCGCGCGCCGTCGCGCGCGAGGCCTACCGCGCCGGCGCGAGGCACGTCATCGTCCTCTATTCGGACTTGCACGTGCGCCGCGCCTCGATCGAGCACGGACCCGCCGACGAGCTCGGCTGGTCGCCGCCGTACATGCTCGACTGGGTCAAGCGCTGGGGCGAGGAACGCCCGACCCTGATCGCCCTCACCGGGAACCCCGATCCCGAGCTCCTGTCCGACCTCGACCCGTCCCTCGTGGGCAAGGCCGACCCGCGCGAGATCCGCGCCGCCACGCTCGACCACATCGGCGCGAAGCGGTTCAGCTGGACGATCGTCGCCGCGCCGAACGCGGGCTGGGCGACGCAGGTCTTCGGTGAGCCGGACGTCGAGCGGCTGTGGGACGCGGTCGCGAAGGCCACCCGCCTCGACCAGCCCGACCCGGTCGCGGCCTGGCGAGAGCACGTCGAGCGCCTGCGAGCGAGGGCGGCCGGGCTGAACGAGCGCGCGTTCGACCGGGTCCGCTTCCGCGGTCCCGGCACCGACCTCACGATCGGCCTGCTCCCCGCCTCGCGCTGGACGGCTGGGTCGCTCGAGACCGAGACCGGGATCGAGCACGTCCCGAACATGCCCACCGAGGAGGTGTTCACGTCGCCCGACTGGCGGCGGGCCGAGGGCCACGTCCGCTCCACGGCGCCGCTCGTGGCGGCCGGCACACGCGTCTCCGACCTCGAGGTGCGCTTCGAGGAGGGCAAGATCGTCGAGGTGAACGCCTCGGCCGGGGCGGAGGTCATCCGCGAGCAGCTCGCGACCGACGAGCACGCGCCCTACCTCGGCGAGGTCGCGCTCGTCGACGGGTCCTCGCCGGTGAAGCAGACGGGCCTCACCTTCTGCGACACGCTCTTCGACGAGAACGCCGCCTGCCACATCGCCTTCGGCGGCGCGATCAAGGAGGCCGTCGCGCTCGACCTGGACGGGAGCTCGCCGCCCGAGGAGTGGCTCGCGGCCGGGGTCAACGTCTCCGGGGTGCACACGGACTTCATGATCGGCGGCCCCGAGGTCGAGGTGGACGGGCTCGACGCCGCCGGCGAGGCGACGCCGATCATTCGCGGCGACGTCTGGCAGCTCTCCTAGCACTCGCTGGACGCGAGTTTTCCGCACAACCACGCCGCATGACAGCGGTCTGCCACTCCTGTGCGCACATCGATGTCTGCATGCCCTTGACAGACATCGAATATGATGTCATAGTGATGTCGCGATGCAGCTCGACAGCCACATCGACGCGATCCAGCAGGATCTCGCCGCGACCGCGAGCATCGGCGACGAGGCGACGGCGGAGGCGGCGCGCCGGCTGAGCGACGCGCTCGGCTCGACGCTCCACCTGCGCTTGCTCGACCTCCTCGGCGAGGCCGCGCTCGAGCTTTCCGGCCAGCTCGGGACCGCGCGCATCGAGGTGAGGCTCGCCGGCCGCGACCCGGAGCTCGTCGTCGTCAGCGAGGAGAGCCAGGACGCGACGCCGCTCGCCGTCGGCGAGGAGCTGTCCGGCCGCATCTCGCTCCGGCTCCCCGAGTCTTTGAAGGCGGCCGTCGAGGCCGCCGCCGCCCAGGAAGGCATCTCCACCAACGCCTGGCTCGTCCGGACGATCGCGCACTCGCTCCACGCGCGAACGACCCGGAAGCCCGGCCGCAACCGAATGCAGGGCTACGCCCAGGGCTGAAAGGAGGACGTCATGCTTCTCGCCCCACTTCCCTTCGACTACGCCACCCTCCTCGACCCCGGTGACCGGGTGCGCAAGACCCGCAAGGTCACCGCGGGCCGGCGGGTCCGCCGCACCGCCGGTGCGCCCAGGAACCGGTGACGACGATGCCCGTGTTCGACACGCCAGGGAGCGTTTCCCTCCATATCCGACTCCCCGGTGGACGCGTCAGGGTCACGACGGCCGAGGAGCCGCGCACCAGCGTCGAGCTCGTCCCGACCGGCCGTCGTGGCTCCGACGCCCTCGAGAACGTCGAGATCCGGGCGGAAGAGCGTCCCGGCGGCCACCGGATCGTCATCGAGGAGAAGGACCGCATCCGCTGGGGCCCGATCCGGATCAGCTGGGGCGCCGACGTCGAGGTCCGGATCACGTGCCCGCCCGGGGCCGACCTCGACCTGTCCGGCGGCTCGACCGACCTTCGCGTCGAGGGTGACCTCGGCAAGGTGTCCGTGCGGACGGCGTCCGGCGACGTGAAGCTGGGCGCGGTTCTGAAGGAGCTTCAGGTGAAGACCGCGAGCGGCGACGTCGTCGTCGCCGCGATCGAGGCCGACGGAACGGTCAACACCGTCTCCGGCGACATCGGCGTCGAGCGCGTCGAGGGCTCGCTCGTGGCGCGCGCCGTCTCCGGCGACGCCCGCATCATCTCGGTTCGAGGGCCGCTGACGCTCACGACGACGTCGGGGGATGCGCGCATCGAGTCCGTCGAGGCCGGCGAGGTCACCTTCCAGTCCGTCTCCGGCGACGCGCGCATCGGCGTGAGCCGCGGGACGCGCGTCTGGATCGACGCGACCTCGGTCTCCGGCGACCTCGAGTCCGAGCTCGGACTCGCCGACGACGAGCACCCTCCGGAGTCGGACCCGGCGGAGGACGCCGAGACCGTTCAGGGACCAGTCGTGCCGCTCCAGATCAAGACCGTGAGCGGCGACGTCGCGATCGTCCGCGCGGCCGCTGCGCGCAGCTGAGGCTACGCGCCGGCCGCCCGGACGGCCGCGACGACCTCGTCGTCACGTCCCTCGACGAGGAGGTCGGCGAGCTTGCCGTCGCCCATGAGGCCGAGTGGGCTCGTCAGGACCTCGTACAGACGTGTCTCGTCGAGCCCGGTCTCGCGGGCGGCCGCGACGACGCGGACGACGCCTCGCCGCGGCGTCCACCCGTCGAATTGCCAGGCGGGGTAGTGCCAGTCGGGTGACCCGGGCTCGTGTACCGCGATCAGCTCTCCCGCTCGCCGCATCGCCTCGATCCTCAGCGGGTCGACGCCGAGCCGCTCGGCGAGCCACGACCCCGTGAGGCTGTTCGCGTAGCGGCTCCCGGCGGTGGCGCCCATGTGGAGCAGCGTACCGCCTGCCTCGTAGCCGGTGACTGTCACCTCTTCGCGGCGGGTGTGGACCGGGGCGGACGTTGCCGATATCGACGGCATGCGGCGAATCGTCCTCGCCTGCGCACTCTCCGCCCTCGCGGTCGCCGCGGGCACCGCCGACGCGCGCCCGAACGCGGCGCGCTCCTGGGCCGCCCCCCAGATTCGGGCCGTCGTCGACGCCGGGCTGCTGGGGACGAGCGTCGAGGGCTTCCGCCCGGACGACCCGCTCGTGTGGAGCGAGTTCGGCACCGTGCTCGGAACCCTGGCGGTTCCGTTCCGCTACGACGACCCGGACCGGCCGGTGACCATCCGAGAGCTCGACGCTGCGCTCGTCACCGCCGCGGGGCTCCGCGTCTCCGCGCGCCGGATCCGCTATGCGGCGACGAGCGCGGGTCTCGCGCCCAAGGCCTCGCTCGGCACCGAGACCGTGGCGCGCCTGCTCGGCCTGCGCGTGAACCACCTGCGCGACCAGGATCAGCTCGAGCCGCAGCTCTCGCAGCCCGCAACGCGCGCCGAGGCTGCCTACTCGCTCGCGCGGCTGCTCGCGCTGCAGCCGACGGAGGTCGACGCGGTCCGGCGGGCGGCCGACGCGTTCTGGCTCCCTGCGCTCGACCAGTGGCAGCAGGCCGTCCTCGCGCGCGCGCTCCGGCTGGTCGGCTCCCCGTACGTGTGGGCCGGCACGTCCGAGCGGCCGCAGCAGCTCGGAGGCAGGCTCCTGCCCGGCGGGTTCGACTGCTCGGGCTTCGTCTGGCGCGTCTACAAGCTCGAGCCGTACGCCGGCGCGCCGCGTCTCGCGACCGTGCTCCAGGGACGGACGACGTACGCGATGAGCGGCGAGGTGCCGCGCGCTGCGCGGGTCGCTCGCTCGAGTCTCCGGGCCGCCGACGTCGTCTTCTTCGGCGCGCGCGGGACGTTCTCGAAGCCCGCCGAGGTGGGCCACATGGGCATGTACCTCGGCAACGGCTGGATCGTGCACTCGTCCGACCGCGGCACGACCCTCGTCCCGATGACCGGCTGGTACGAGACGCGCTTCGCCTGGGGCCGGAGCCTGCTCACCGAGGTCGGGCTCGGCGACGGCCTCGGCCGCCGCTAGCGATCCCGGACTATTCTCGGCGCGTGACGTACGCGCCCGCGGACGACCGCTACGACCGCATGCCGTACCGTCGCACCGGCCGCAGCGGGCTGAAGCTCCCCGCGATCTCCCTCGGCCTGTGGTGGAACTTCGGCCACGACCGCCCGCTCGAGACGAGCCGCGCGATCGTCCGCCGCTCGTTCGACCTCGGGATCACGCACTTCGACCTCGCCAACAACTACGGACCGCCGTACGGCTCCGCCGAGGAGAACTTCGGCCGGGTCTACCGCGACGACCTCCGCCCCTACCGCGACGAGCTCGTCGTCTCGACGAAGGCCGGCTACGACATGTGGCCGGGGCCGTACGGGGAATGGGGGTCGCGCAAGTACCTGCTCGCGAGCCTCGACCAGAGCCTCGTCCGGATGGGGCTCGAGTACGTCGACATCTTCTACTCGCACCGCTTCGACCCGGAGACGCCGCTCGAGGAGACGATGGGCGCCCTCGACACGGCCGTCCGCCAGGGGAAGGCGCTGTACGCGGGGATCTCGTCGTACTCGGCCGAGAAGACGCGGGAGGCCGCCGCGATCCTGCGAGACCTCGGGACGCCGCTCCTCATCCACCAGCCCTCGTACTCGATGCTGAACCGCTGGATCGAGCCCGACCTGCTGGACGCGCTCGGCGAGCTCGGCGTGGGCTGCATCACCTTCTCCCCGCTCGCGCAGGGGATGCTCACCGACCGCTACCTGGACGGGATCCCCGAGGGCGCGCGCGCGGACCGCCCGTACTCGCTCTCGCCCGACCTCCTCACCGAGGAGTCGCTCGCGAAGATCCGCGCCCTGAACGAGATCGCCGCCGGCCGCGGCCAGACCCTCGCGCAGATGGCGCTCGCCTGGACGCTCCGCGACCTGCGAGTGACCTCGACGCTCGTGGGCGCGTCGAGCGTCGAGCAGCTCGAGGACAACGTCGGCGCGACCGAGAACCTCGGCTTCTCGGACGACGAGCTCGCCGAGATCGACCGGCACGCGACCGAGAGCAGCATCAATCTCTGGGCCGCGTCGAGCCGCGAGTAGCCCGACCGGGCGTAGCATCTGGCGTGTGGAGTTCCGGGTCCTCGGTTCCCTGGAGGTCGTCGGGGTAGACGGCCCGCTCGAGATCAAGGGGGCCAAGGAGCGGGCGGTTCTCGCCTACCTGCTCGTGCGCCGCGGGCGGTCCGCCTCGATGGACGAGATCGTCGACGCCGTCTGGGGTGAGTCGCCTTCAGCGTCGGCCGCACGGTCGCTCCAGGCCCGCATCTCCCGGTTGCGGAGGGAGCTGGATCCCGGACGTGTCGCGGCCTCGGCATCGGTGATCGCGCGCGACCGGGGCGGGTACCGACTCGTGACCCGTCCAGACGACGTCGACGCGGAGCGGTTCGCGCGTCTCGTGACCGAAGCTCGCGGCCTCCCGCCGCAGCAGTCGCTCGCGCAGGCGGACCGTGCTCTCGGACTCCTGCGCGGCGAGCCGTACGCGGAGTTCGCGTACCTCGACTTCGCCCAATCGGAGATCCGGCGCCTCGGGGAGCTCGAGCTGCAGGCGCAGGAGCAGCGCTCGTCGGCGCTCGTGGAGCTCGGGCGGCAGAACGAGGCGTTGCCGGACCTGGAACGACTCGTCGTGGAGAATCCTCTCCGCGAGCCGCTCGTGAGGCTGCTGATGCTGGCGCTGTACCGAAGCGGCCGTCACGCCGACGCGCTCGCCGCGTACCGACGCCTCGTCGAGCAGCTTCGCGAGCTCGGCCTGGGCCCGGAGGAGGAGTCGCGTCGACTCGAGCGGCTGATGCTCCAGCGCGCGCCCGAGCTGACCGCGGAGCCCGCCCGCACGAACATCCCGGAGCGCCTCACGAGCTTCGTCGGGCGTGAGGACGACCGCTCGCTGGTGCTCGACTGCGTCGCCGCCCGGCGGCTGGTCACGCTGACGGGCCCCGGTGGAGTCGGCAAGACGAGCCTCGCGCTCGAGGCCGCCCGAACCGTGGCCTCGAAGTACTCCGATGGCATCTGGCTCGTCGAGCTCGCGCCGATTCGAGAGCCTGCCAGGGTGGCGGAGGCCGTGGCCGAGGCGATGGGCATCCGCACGTCCGAGTTCGAAGGCCAGCCGTCGTCGGCGCTCGTCTTCCTCGAGAGCCACTTGCGTCGGCGCGAGCTCGTCCTCGTCGTCGACAACTGCGAGCACCTTGCGGGGGCCGTCGCAGAGCTTGCGGTCTCACTCCTCGCGGCGTGTCCCGGGATCCGGCTGCTCGCGACGAGCCGCGAGCCCCTCGGCGTGCCCGGCGAGTCGGTCCTCGAGGTCGCGCCGCTGGCCCTTCCCGATCGCGACGCGAGCATGGAGGACATCGCGGGCTCCGTGGCGGTTCGCCTCTTCGTCGAGCGGGCTCGAGCGGTGCGACCCGATCTCGAGCTCGACGAGAGCACTCTCCGCGCGATCGCGGACGTGTGCGTGCACCTCGACGGGCTCCCGCTCGCGCTCGAGCTCGCGGCGGCCCGCGTGCGGACGCTTTCTCCGGAGGAGATCGCGGAGCGGCTCGCCGATCGCTTCGCGCTCCTCGGCCACGGGCCGGAGGGAGTCACCGAGCGCCAACGCACGCTCGCGGGCGTCGTCGAGTGGAGCTATCAACTCCTCGGGCCGCGCGAGCAAACGCTCTTCCGCCGCGTCTCCGTCTTCCCGTCGTCGTTCGGGATCGGGGCCGCGGAGGAGGTGTGCGCGGGAGACGAGGTCGAGGCGTCGCACGTCGCCGACCTGATCGCGTCGCTCGTCGACCGCTCGATGGTGGTCACGAACGCAACCGGCTCCGACCGCTTCCGGCTGCTCGAGACGCTGCGCGAGTTCGCACGCGCCGAGGCCGATGCGCGTGGCGAGCGACTCGACGTCGCGAGGCGACACGCGGCCTGGGCGATGCGGATCGCGGAGTCGGGCCATGCGCGCGTATGGACCGAGGGCCTCGAGGCTGGCACGCGGGCGTTCGTGCCGAGGCGCGCCGACTTCGAGGCCGCCGCGGATCTCGCCTTCGAGCTCGGTGACGCCGACCTCGCGCTCGCCCTCTCCTCGGCGCTCGGGACGCTTGGCTTCCTCTTCGCGGGTGGGAGGGACGATCGCAGGCGGGTCGAGGCGGCCCTCGCTCTTCCCGGGGGCGCGCTCGAGCGCCGCCTCCGCTGCATGCGCGCGCTCGCTGTCCTCCTCATCCGCGAGGGGCACCCGGGGGAGGCGGTCGAGGTGGCGGCGACCGGCCTCCGGGTCGCGGAGCAGGCCGGCGACGAGGCCGAGATCGCCAGGATGCGTACCGTCGGCTTCCAGGCTCGACTCGCCGCGGGGGACCCGGACGTCACGATCGACGACCTCGCTCCGGCCGAGGAGTACGCCGTCCGGCACGGCGAGCGCTGGTACGAGGGAATGCTCCACCACTACCGCGGCGTGGCCGCCTTCGCTTCGGGAGACATCCCCGAGGCGCGGAGCCGTGCCGAGCAGGCGCTCGACGCCTTTGCAGCGAGCGGCGATCTCTGGGGGATCGTGAACGCGAGTGAGACTCTCGGCCACGCCCTCGCGGCGGTGGGCGACTACGACGAGGCCATGCGCGTCTACGAGCGCGCACTCGCGGCCGGCGTGCGCGATCTCCACGAGGAGGCCGTGCCGCTCCTGTACCACTACGGGCTCTCGCGGCTCCGCGCCGGTGACCTGGAGACCGCGGAGACGCTGTTCGACGAGTGCGACCGGCTCGCCGAGCGGGAGTCCTCGATTCTCTGCTGGCACCGATCGATGGGGGCCGCGCACCTCGCGGCCTGGCGCGACGATCCGGACGAGGCGGCCCGCCTGTACGACGAGGCCCTCGCGCTCGTCCGGGAAGCGGTCGCAGACGGGCTCGACAACCGCGCCGTCCGCGTGGCGATGGTCGTGACGTTGCGCGAGCTGGGTCATCTCGCAGAACAGAGCGGGGACGAGGACGGCGCCCGAGCGTCTCCAGGAGGAGGGGCTCGCCTGGGCGCAGCGGGTCGGCGAGCCTCGCCTGCTTGCACGCACCCTCGAGGGGCTCGCGGGCGCCCTCTCGCTCGGAGACCGGGCTCCCGAAGCCGCGAGGATCCTCGGCCTCGCCGAGGCGACCCGGGCTGCCGTGCACGCCCGGCTTCCCGAGGCGGAGCGAGACGACATGACTCGCGTGTCCGAGCGACTTCGCAAGCGGCTCGGCGACGAGCGCTTCGAAGCCGAGCTCGCCCGCGGCCGAACCGACTTCGGCTTCCCGCGCGAGCCGGCACCGACTCCGGCGGGCTAGAGCCTGCTCTCAGGCGGGCCGGCTGCGGTAACGCGCCGGTAACGGCGCCGTAGCAGGCACGCGCGACCCTGCTCGGTCCAATGGCGCACAACCAAGAGAGAGGGGTACCGATGAAGCACTTCATGTTCAGGGAGTGGCTGTTCGCCCTGGGTGCGGCGACCGTGCTCGCCGTCGCCATGGCCGTCCTCGCGGGCTACGCGTCCGCGGCTCCGGCCAAGGACAAGGTGAAGGCGCAGATCAAGCAGGGCGCCCTCGTCGTCTCCGGCACGGCCGGCGGCGACGAGATCGCGCTCCGTCTCCGGTCCGGAGACCCGACGGTGCTCGAGGTGGTGACGCGGGACGGCCTCGTCGGCCACAACCTGCGGCGCGACCGCTTCGACCGCATCGTGGTCGGGGCCGGCGACGGGAACGACCTCGTGCGAGTCGACGAGGCGAACGGGGTCTTCACCGACACCGAGGGCACCACCCTCGCGGGCGACGGCGGCAACGACGACCTGCGAGGAGGCTCGCACGTCGAGCGGTTCTCCGGCGGCTCCGGCGCGGACAGCGTCGACGGCAACCAGGGAGCGGACATCGCCTCCCTCGGCTCCGGTGACGACAGCTTCACCTGGGATCCGGGCGACGGAAGCGACGTCGTGGAGGGCCAGGACGGCTTCGACGCGCTGGTCTTCAACGGCGCAGCCGGAGCGGAGAGCTTCGACGCCTCCGCCAGCGGTCAGCGGCTGCGCTTCTTCCGCACTCAGGGGAACATCGTCATGGACGTCGACGGCACCGAGCGGGTCGATCTGCGGGCCCTCGGCGGCGCCGACGCGACCGTGCTCAACGACCTCTCGGCGACCGACGTCGTCGAGCTGGACGTCGATCTCGCCGCCGCGCTCGGAGGCAGCGCCGGCGACGGCGCTGCGGACACGGTGACGGTGAACGGGACGAACGGTGACGACGCGCTCGAGATCGCCGGGGCGGACGGGAGCTCGTCCGTCGCGGGCCTGGCGGCGCGCGTCCGGATCATCCATGCCGAGGCTGCAAGCGACACGCTCCTCGTCAACACCCTCGCGGGGGACGACTCCGTGAACGCGGCGGCGCTCGCCGCATCGGCGATCAAGCTCGCCCTCGACGGTGGGCCGGACGAGGACGAGCTCCTCGGCGGGGCGGGCATCGACGCCCTGTCCGGCGGCTCCGGCGCGGACAGCGTCGACGGCAACCAGGGAGCGGACATCGCCTCCCTCGGCTCCGGTGACGACAGCTTCACCTGGGATCCGGGCGACGGAAGCGACGTCGTCGAGGGCCAGGACGGCTTCGACGCGCTCGTCTTCAACGGCGCAGCCGGAGCGGAGAGCTTCGACGCCTCCGCCAGCGGCCAGCGTCTGCGCTTCTTCCGCACCCAGGGGAACATCGTCATGGACGTCGACGGCACCGAGCGGGTCGATCTGCGGGCCCTCGGCGGCGCCGACGCGACCGTGCTCAACGACCTCTCGGCGACCGACGTCGTCGAGCTGGACGTCGATCTCGCCGCCGCGCTCGGAGGCAGCGCCGGCGACGGCGCTGCGGACACGGTGACGGTGAACGGGACGAACGGTGACGATCTCGTGGGCGTGCTCGGCGCGAACGGCGCTGCAGCGGTCGTCGGCCTCTCGCCGTTCGTCACGATCGTCCACGCCGAGGCGAGCAGCGACCGGCTGATCGTCAACGGCCTCGCCGGCGACGACGTGCTGAGCGCCGGGACGCTCGCCGCATCGGCGATCCTGCTGACGTTCGACGGCGGTGCGGACGAGGACGCGGTGCTCGGCGGTCTCGGCAACGACACGCTGAACGGCGGCCCGGGCGTCGACTTCCTGAGCGGCGGCCCCGGAGCCGACCAGATCAGCTGCGGTGGGGCGGGCGACACGATCGTGCCGGATCCCCTCGACACGATCGCGGCCGACTGCGTCTAGCAGCCGAACGAACGCCCCGGTCCTGCGACGAGCGGGACCGGGGCGTTTGTCTGCACTCGACGCGATCGGCGGTAACGAGCCGGTAACGGCCTCGTAGGCGGCAGGCCCGACGCTCTCCCGAACACCACCAAGGAGGCACGCATGTCACGCACTCTCGGAATCGGCGCCGCGATCGCGCTCGTCGCCCTCTCTCTCGTTCTCGCCGGCACTGCTTCGGCGGCGCCGAAGACGATCCTGGCCTCGGTCGGGCCCGGCTTCACGATCGGCATGAAGCTCGACGGCAAGAAGGTGACGAAGCTGAAGGCCGGCGTCCCGTACCGCTTCGTCGTCAGCGATCGGTCCTCGGCGCACGACTTCCACATCAGCGGGCCGGGCGTGAACAAGGTCATCACCGGGGTCGGCTTCACCGGGTCGAAGTCGGTCGTGCTCAGGCTCAAGAAGGGCACGTACACGTTCGTCTGCGACCCGCATTCGTCGTTCATGCGCGGGAGCTTCAAGGTCTCGTGACGGGGAGCCGCACCGCGACTGACGCGCTTCGAGGCTTCTTAGTTCCGGCTCAGCGGCGTCTCAGGCGCGGGCGGCACCGTGAAGGTGCATCCGACGAAAGGAGGTCGCAGACGACGGGCGACGCCAGGGCTCACCTCGACGTACGCGAGGTGAGCCCGCTCGCGTGGACGCGTCGTCACTCCGCGACGACGCAGAGCGCGAGGCCCGGCAGCTCGTGTTTCCCGTCCACCGCGTACGGCGCGAACGCGCGCTCGAGCTCCGACTTGATCGCCTCGCGCTCGTCCTCCGGCGCCGCGCGCCAGACCTTCGCGAAGCGGCCACCGGTGTCCTGCGCGCGGACGACGTAGTCGTCGACATCTCGGTAGTCGAACCGCACGGGCACGTCCTCGATGCGGTGCACGTGGAAGCCCGCCTCCTCGAGGATCGCACGCAACCGACCGTCGTTCGCGAGCGCGAAGATGCCCGGCTCTCCCGGCTCGGGAGGCGGCATGTGCCCACGCTCGACGAGCAGGCGACCGGCGATCGAGATCCACGGGTTCTCCTCGGCCCCGCGCCAGACCGCGAGCGCGAGCCGCCCGCCACGGCGCAGCACCCGGCGCGTCTCGGCGAGCGCGGCCGCGGGATCCGGCATCAGCATGTACCCGAACCGGCAGAGCACGCGGTCGACCGAGTCGTCCTCGAGCTCGATGAGCTCGGCGTCGATGACGCGGTGCTCGACGTTCGTGAGCCCGAGCTCCTCGGCGCGGCGGCGGGCGACCTCGACCATCGCCGGCGAGAAGTCCGTCGAGAGCAGCCGTCCTTTCTCGCCGAGCAGCGCCGCGGCCTCGAAGCCGGTGTCGCCCGGCCCGGCGGCGAGCTCGAGGACGGTGTCGCCGGGTCGAGGTGCGAGCTGCTCGATCAACCACTCGGCGACGGGTGCGGAGGTCTTCTCCACGTACGTGCGCCAGCGCTCCCATCCCGGAGCCATTGCGTCCCAGGTCTCGAGGGACGCGCGGCGGTACTCCTCCAGCTCCATCCGGACGATCCTAGATCGACCCGACCCGCTCCTCGATGCTCATCAGGCCGAAGGACACGATCGTGCGGTAGTGCGCGAACGCGTGATGGCCGTTCTGCAGGAGACACTGATCGCCGGCCTCGAGGATGCGCCGGTAGACGTACAACGGCACCCTCACCGATCGCTCGCAGTCGCTCTTCATGCACTCGCATCCGAACTCGACGAGGCCCTGGGCATCGGCCTCCGGGCGACCTGCGACCCGTTGCTCGTTCTCGCGCCGACGCGTGACGTGGTGGGGACTCTCTTCCATCGACACACCGCCTCTCGTTCGCTCCCTGCGATGAACGGATAAGGAGGACGCAGACGGCGTCTTCGGTATTCGTCCCGTGTGTCCGCATTGTACGTGCGGCACTCCGGCCGAAGGGGATCGCAGACCCGCCGAGTAGGCTGTGGGGGGTGAAGCTCGCAGTCGGTGACCTCGTCGTGTACGGCACCCACGGGATCGGGCGTATCGCCGCACGCGAGGAGCAACCCGTCCTCGGCGCCACCCGGGAGGTCGTCGTGATCGAGCTCGAGGACGGTCTCACGGTGACTCTGCCGCTCGAGCGCGCCCGCGAGCAGCTCAGGTCGCTGGCGAGCGAGGCCGACGTGCGCCGCGTCCGGAAGGTCCTTCGCGCCGATCGCGTCCTCAACATCGGCCCGTGGCTGTCGCGTCGGCAGGCGACGCTGGACAAGCTCACCGGCGCCGATCCCATCCAGCTCGCCGAGATCGTGAGCGAAGGGGCCCAGCGCGAGCGGATGCGGCTCGCGTCGGGATCGAAGCCGCAGCTCTCGGCCGGGGAGCGGGAGCTCTTCGTCAAGGCGCGGAAGCTCCTCTCCGTCGAGATCGCGCAGGCGCTCGGCATGCAGCCGGCCGCGGCGGACGGCTGGATCGACGAGCAGCTCGCCCGGCCCGCCTAGCGCGCCCGCGACTGCATCGTCAGCTGTACTGGGTGCGCTCGAGCGAGGCGAGCCGAGCGAGCACGGCTTCGAGGAGCCCGCTCTGCCGCGTCGTTTCCTCGCGCAGAGCGCGAATCTCCTCGAGCAAGCGCTCGAGGAGCTCCGCGACTTCGCGGTCTCGTACGTCCACCGTCCTTACGCGCCCCGCCGGCTCGGCCGGGCGATCCGGCCGAACGCCCGCCGGCCGCCGTCGTCGCTGCGGAACGCGGAGAGCTGGATCAGCTCGCCCTCGAGCTCGAGCCCCGAGCCGAGCACGCGCTCGCCGCGGAGGCGGACGTCCTCTCCGAGCCCGGCAGACGGCTGCCGTGCTCTGCAGCGAGCCGTCGACCCCGGCCACGAACGCCTCGATCTCCGTCTGCGGCATGGGCTTCCCGTCCAGCCGCTCGAGCGCGTCGAGCAGGTAGCCGGCCCGGAGCTTCGGCCACAGGCGCGCGAAGGCATCCGGCCGGGACACGAGGTCGAGGCACAGGTCGTCCCCCGATCGCGAGGATCGCGCCGCACTGTCCTGGCTGCGCCGGGAAGGCGCCCTCGAGCGCCCGGAGCTCGCGCTCGTAGCGCCGGTAGAGGTCCCGGCTCGCGCCGGTCGGCGAGTGGACGGACATCCGCGTCGCCTTCTCCTGCACGGCGTCCCACACCTCGCTCTGCGCGACCCCGCGCGCGAGCGGCCGCGCCGCCTGCGTCTCGGCCTTCCGCCGCCGGAGCTCCGCGTGCGAGATGTGCGACCCCGCGAGGAAGTGCGCGGACTCGCGCCGCCAGCGCCCCTGCTCGACGCAGGAGACCGGGATCGTGAGCGTCGATCTTCGCCTCGACGAGGACGCTCACGTTGAGGATGCGGTTCTGCTTCGCGCCGACGAGCTCCTCGCCGTCGTACAGGAGGACGCGCTCCGCGAGCGGGTTCTCGACGACGAGCTCGGGCACGCTCCCCGACTCGCTCGTCTCGGCGATGCGGAGCCCGCCCGCGAGCGCCTCGTCGAGCGTGACGTAGGCCGCGACCGGGTCGCGCCGCGGGAAGAGCGGGGCGACGACGATCCCGCGGTGCTCCGCCGGCTCGCCGATCTGGATCAGGTTCTGGATCATGCGACTCCTTTCGTGTCGGTGAGGAGTCGTCGGTGCGCGCGTGTGTGCCTTATGCCGTTGCGTTACACACTCTTGAGCATTAGTGTGTAACCATGGCGAGGATGCGACGGATCCAGGTCGTGATCGATCCCGAGCTCGACGACCGGCTCGAGCGCGAAGCCGCCGCGCGCGGCACCTCGAAGAGCGCGCTCATCCGCGTTGCAGTGGAACACGAGCTGTCGGAGCCGTTCGACAACGGGCTCTGGCGTCTCCCTACCTTCGACGACGTGGAGCCGGTCGAGGACATCGACGAGTTCCTCTACGGACCGATCTCGGAGGAGGCGTGGCCTTCGTTGACACGTCGTTCTGGTTAGCCCGAGCAGTAACGCGTGACCGCAGGCACGCGGACGCGGTGCGGCTCGCGGACCGCCTACGTGACGCACGTGTCGTCACGTCGAACCTCGTCCTCGGCGAGGCCTGGACGCTCCTCGTGCATCGTGCGGGCCATCATCGCGCGGTGCGGTGGCTGAATGGCATCCGCGAAGACGCGCGTCTGGACGTCGAGCGCATCGACCTCGAGCTCGAGGAGGAAGCCTGGACGTGGCTCGGGCGCCACGACGAGCGGCCGTATTCCTACGTCGATGCGACGAGCTTCGCGCTCATGCGAAAGCTGCGGATCGGCGAGGCGCTCGCCTTCGACGGCGACTTCGCGGCGGCCGGCTTCGTCGAGCTGCGTCCCGAATAGCCCGGGCGGTCGCTAGCGGTCTGCCGGTGCGATGATCGCGCTGTGAGCCGACGGGACCTGCCGAGCGGCACGGTGACGTTCCTGTTCACCGACGTCGAGGGCTCGACGCGGCTGCTCCAGGAGCACGGCTCCGCGTACGTCGAGCTGCTCGCCGACCACCGGCGTGCGCTGCGGGTCGCCTTCGCCGAGCACGGCGGGGTGGAGGTGGACACGCAGGGAGACGCCTTCTTCGTCGCCTTCCCGCGGGCGACGGACGCAGTCGCCGCGGCGGCCGACGGGCGGCAGGCGCTCGTAAGCGGCCCCGTCCGCGTGCGGATCGGGATCCACACGGGCGAGCCGATCGTGACCGACGAGGGCTACGTCGGCCTCGACGTGCACCGTGCCGCGCGCATCGCCGCCGCCGCGCACGGAGGCCAGATCATCGTCTCCGAGACGACCCGGAGACTGCTCGATCCCGACGCGGCGGTCCGCGACCTCGGCGAGCACCGCCTGAAGGACCTCACCGGCGCCGAGCGCCTCTACCAGCTCGGCGCGGGCGACTTCCCGCCGCTCCGCACGCTCGACGCGACGAACCTGCCGATCGCGGCGAGCGCGCTCGTGGGCAGGGAGCGCGAGCTGGAAGAGCTCGTCGCAAGGCTCTCGAACGGCACGCGCCTGCTCACGCTCACCGGCCCTGGCGGCACGGGGAAGACCCGGCTCGCGCTCCAGGTCGCTGCGGAGCTCGTGGGCACGCAGCCCGACGGCGTCTTCTGGGTGCCGCTCGCCGGCCTCACCGACCGCGAGCTTCTGCCCGCGGAGGTCGCACAGGTCGTCGGAGCGCCGGACGACCTCGCCGGGTTTCTCCGCGGAAGGCGGCTCCTGCTGCTCCTCGACAACTTCGAGCATCTCCTCGATGCGGCCCCGACCGTGAGCGACCTGCTCGCTGCGTGCAGCGGTCTTCGCCTGCTCGTCACGAGTCGGATCCCCCTGCACGTGTCGGGCGAGGAGGAGTACCGGCTGGATCCGCTTCCGCCGACAGACGCTGCCGCGCTCTTCGTCGAGCGCGCTCGCGCGGCCGGCCGCGAGCTCGCACCGGGCCCGACCGTGGACTCGATCTGCCGCAGACTCGACGGCCTCCCGCTCGCGGTCGAGCTGGCCGCAGCGCGTACGAAGCTCCTCGCGCCCGAGCGGCTGCTCGAGCGCCTCGACTCGGCGCTCCCGCTACTGACCGGCGGTGCGCGCGATGCGCCCGAGCGTCAGCGGACGCTGCGCGCCACGATCGGCTGGAGCTACGACCTCCTCGACGAGGGGGCGAAGGACCTCTTCGCGCGGCTGTCGGTCTTCGCGGGGAGCTTCCCGCTCGCCGCTGCCGAGGAGGTGTGCGGCGCCGACCTCGACGGGATCGGCATCCTCGTCGACTCGAGCCTGCTGAAGCCGATCGGCGACGACCGCTTCCTCATGCTCGAGACCCTCCGCGAGTACGCGGAGGAGAAGCTCGCGGAGTCGGCCGGGCGCGAGGAGCTGCTCGGCCGGCACGCAGCGTACTTCCGCGAGCTCGCGGAGCAGGCCTACGAGCACCGCTTCGCCGCCGAGGCCGAATGGTCGGCGAGGCTCGAGACCGACCACGACGACATGCGCGTCGCGCTCGACTGGCTGCTCGAGAACGACCGCGACGCCGCACTCCGTCTCGCGGGCGCGCTCGGCTGGTTCTGGCTCTCGCGCGGGCTCGTGCGCGAGGGGGCCGGACGCCTGGCTGCCGCCCTCGCCGCTTCCGACGCGACCGGCGCCGCTCGTGCGCGTGCGCGCACGGCGTACGGAGCGCTGGTGGCGCGGCTGCACGACGCGGCCGCGGGCATCGCGGAGCTCGACGAGGCGGTCGAGCTCTGGCGCGAGCTCGGCGACCTCGAGGAGCTGGCGTCGGCGCTCGACAGTCTCGGCTGGCCGCTGGTGTACGACGCAGGGGACGACGCTCGTGCGCTCGAGGCGTTCGAGGAGAGCCTGGCGCTCTGGCGCGAGCTCGGAGACGAGGCGGGGGCGACTCGTGCGCTCGTCGGCATCGCCCAGGTGCTCGTCGCGATGGGCGAGACGGAGCGCGCGGAAACGATCTCCCGCGACCTCCTCGAGCGGTCGGTCGGCGATCCCCGCACGGAGCACTTCGCGTACCACTTCCTCGCCGACTGCGCGCTGATCCGCGGAGACCCGGCGTCGGCTGGAGGACGCTACCGCGAGAGCCTGCGGGCCGCTCTCCCCCTCGGCGACGTCGTCGAGACGAGCTTCGAGGTGCAGGGCGTGGCGATGTCGGAGGCGGGAGCCGGGGATCCGCGGCACGCGCTCGTCCTCGCCGCGTCGGTCGAGGCGCTCTGGGAGTCGCTCGGCCTCTCCTTCTCGGTCCGCTTCTGGAACGGCCTCCTCGAGCGTTATCTCGGCCCCGCGCGCGAGCAGCTGGGCGCGGAGGCCGACGCGGCGTGGGCGGAGGGCCGCGCGCTCGCGTTCGACGACGCGATAGCGCTCGCTCTGGGCGGGGATCCGCCGCCCTAGGTGGCGAGGACGCAGACGGCGACGCCGGTCAGCGCGTAGCCGGACTCGACCCGGAACGGCTCGAAGCGCTCCTCGAGCTCCGCCTTCATCGCGCGGCGGTCCTCCTCCGGTGCTGCGTCCCAGGCCTTCGCGAACGGCCCGCCGGTGTCCCGCGCGACCGCGATGTAGTCGTCGACGTCCCGGTAGGAGAAGTTCGCCCCGATCTCGTCCAGGCGCTCGATCGTGAAGCCCGCGTCTGCGAGGAGGCTCGGCGCACGGCCCGTCGACTGAGTCGCCTTCCGCGTAAGCGCGCGCCGCTCGTGGGCTGATACTCAGGTGGAGTGCGACTCGCCGACGACGGAACGCTTCGCCTCTCTCCGACCGACCTCGGGAACCACCTCGCCTGCGCGCACCTGACGCAGCTCGAGCTCCGCGTGCAGCGGGGCGAGCTCGAGCGGCCATTCGTCGACGACCCGTACGGGCGGATCATCATGGACAAGGGGAACGAGCACGAGGCGGCGTACCTCGCGCGGCTCGGGGCCGCGGGCAAGCACGTCGCCCGGATGCGGACCTACGACGACGAGGACTTCGACGAGAACGACGCTCGGCGCGCGACCGAGGACGCGATCCGCGCCGGCGAGGCGGACGTCATCTACCAGGCGTACCTCTCGGACGGCACCTGGCGCGGGTTCGCCGACTTCCTCGAGCGGCAGCCGGACGGCACCTACGAGCCAGTGGACACGAAGCTCGCGCGCTCGGCGAAGCCGCTCCACCTCCTCCAGCTCTGCTTCTACGCCGAGCAGCTCGGGCGGATCCAGGGCCGACTGCCCGAGCACATCCATGTCGAGCTCGGCACGGGCGAGCGGGAGACGTTCCGGACGGCCGAGTTCATCGCTTTCTTCCGGCGCTCGCGCGAGCGGTTCCTCGCCGCGCTCGACGGGGACGGCAGCATCGAGACCTACCCCTGGCCCTGTTACCACTGCGGGATCTGCGACTTCCGGCACCTCTGCCGGCAGCAGCTCGTGGACGACGACCACCTCGTCACCGTCGCCGGGCTCGGGCGCCTCCACGCCGAGCGGCTCATCGCCCAGGACATCCCCACGCTCACCGCGCTCGGCGAGACCGCGCCCGAAACGCGAGTCGACCGCATCCGCCCGGAGACGTTCGAGAAGCACCGGAACCAGGCCGAGCTCCAGCTCCACTTCAATCGGACGGGCGAGCGCCTCCACGAGCTCCTCCCGGACGAGGAGGACCGGGGGTTCCGGCTGCTCCCGCCGCCCTCGCCGGGCGACGTGTGGCTCGACCTCGAGGGCCACCCGTTCTTCGAGGTCGCCCGCGGGCTCGAGTACCTCTTCGGCTACTGCTACCGCGACGAGGGCGGGGAGCTCCGCTACGAGCCGGTCTGGGGGCTCGACCGGGAGGGCGAGAAGGCGGCGTTCGAGCGCTTCGTCGACTGGCTCGAGGCGCGCCGCCGCCGCTACCCCGACCTGCACGTCTACCACTACGCCGCGTACGAGCGGACGGCGCTCCGGCGGCTGATGGGCGAGCACTCGGTGCGCGAGGCCGAGATCGACGACTGGCTGCGGCAGGACGTGCTCGTCGACCTCTACCGCGTCGTCAAGCAGGCGCTCCGCGCGGGCGTCCCGAGCTACTCGATCAAGGAGATCGAGAAGCTGTACGGCTTCGAGCGCACGGCCCCGGTCTCGGGCGGGGACGAGTCGATCGTCCTCTTCGAGCAGTGGCTCGAGTCGGGGGAGGACGCGCTGCTCGAGGGGATCCGCGCCTACAACGAGGAGGACTGCCGCTCGACGGTCGAGCTCCACGAGTGGCTGCTCTCGCTGCGCCCGCGGGACATGCCGTGGCGCCCGCACCCGGACGAGCGCGAGGTGTCGGAGGAGGCGGAGGAGCGGGACGCGGAGCGGGCGGCGCTTCACGAATCGCTGCTGGAGGGGGAGGAGGAGGGGAGCCCGCGCTGGCTCCTCGGCGCACCTCCTCTACTACCACCGGCGCGAGTCGAAGTCGCAGTGGTGGGAGTGGTTCCACCACCTGGGCCTCGACGAGGACGAGCTGCTCGAGGACACGGACACGATCGGCAGCTTGAAGCTCGTCGGAGGCGGTCGAGGACGGCCAGTCGCTCCGCTACACGTTCGCGTTCCCGCCGCAGGAGCACAAGATCGACGGCCGCTGCGTCGACCCGGCGACGCAGAAGGACGTACAACGTGCGGGCCGACGACGAGCTCGGCACTCGTCACGCTCAGGCGGTCGAAGGACCTCGCCGACGAGCCGCTCCCGACGGCGCTCATCCCCGGGCCGCCGATCCCGGATTGGCGCCACCGGGACTCGATCGCGCGGTTCGCGCAGGCGTACCTGGACGGCGAGAGCGAGCGGGACCGCCCCTGCGGGACAGTCCCCGAGATGCTCGAGCGGCAGGCGCCGCGGGCGCGGCTCGACGTGCCCGTGCCCGAGGCCGCGCTGTCCCTCGACCGGAGCTACCTCTTCGTGCAGGGGCCGCCCGGGTCGGGGAAGACGTGGCAGGGGGCGAAGGCGGCGGTCGCGCTCATGAAGGCCGGCCGGCGCGTCGGGGTGACGTCGCTCAGCCACAAGGCGATCGGGAAGCTGCTCGCGGAGATCGAGCGCGAGGCGCGCGAGCAGGGCTTCCGCTTCCGCGGGCGCAAGAAGTCGTCGGGGGACGACGAGGACACGCGCTTCGAGGGCGACTTCATCGACTCGGCCGACCACTGGCAGGAGCTGCTCGACCCGGAACTCCAGCTCGTCGCGGGCACCTCGTGGCTCTTCGTCTACCCCGAGTTCGAGGGCTTCCTGGACACGCTGATCGTCGACGAGGCGGGGCAGGTGGCGCTCGCGGACGTCGTCGCGGTCGGCCACGCGGCGCGCAACCTCGTCCTCCTCGGCGACCCGAACCAGCTTCCGCAGGTCTCGCAGGGCGCGATGCCCGACGAGGCGAAGCAGTCGGTGCTCCAGCACCTGCTCGGGGACGAGCGCACGGTGCCGCCCGAGCGCGGGATCTTCCTCGCCGAGACGTGGCGCCTGCGGCCGGAGCTGACGGCGTTCACCTCGGACGCGTACTACGCGGGGAGGCTCGAGTGCGGCCCGCCCGTGCGCGAGCCGCACGGTCGCGGCCGGCGACGGCCTCGTCTTCCGCCCGGTCCCGCACGTCGCGAACGGCCAGCTCTCGCGGGAGGAGGCGGACGAGGTCGCGCGGGCGATCGGGGCGCTCCTCGGGACGGCGTACACGGACGAGCACGGCAGGACCCGCCCGCTCACGCGAGGAGGACGTCCTCGTCGTCACGCCCTACAACGCGCAGGTGCGGACGCTCCGGACGCGGGTGCCCGCGGGCGTGCGCGTGGGGACGGTCGACAAGTTCCAGGGGCAGGAGGCGCCGGTCGTGATCGTCTCGCTCGCGAGCTCGAGCGGGGAGGAGGCGCCACGCGGGATCGCCTTCGTCTTCAACCGCAACCGGATCAACGTCGCGACCTCGCGCGCGCAGTGCCGCGTCGAGCTCGTCTGCTCGCCGCGCCTGCTGGAGGCGGACTGCAAGACGGTCGAGGACATGCGGCTCGTGAACGCGCTCTGCCGCTTCGTCGAGCTGGCGACGCCGGTCGCTACAGCAGCGGGGTCAGGACGAGTCTGATCCGACCGGTCTTCGTGCCACGCCGGACGGCGTACCGGGTCAGGAGATCCTCGTACGCGGGGTGGACGACGGCAAGGTGGATGTGGGGTCCACGACCGTAGTTCGCCGGGACGGGGCCTTCGAACCTGAACCTCCCCGCCCGGTCGGTGAGGACACTGCCTCGACCGCGTGGGCCGTAGCCGTTCGGGCCCGCCTGCCAGAGAACGACGAGAGCGCGGCGCACCGGCGTGCAGGCGGGGCTCAGTACTTGGCCCAGCAGGACGTGCCCGGTACCGATCTTCGCGCGGCGAGGCGTCGCGATCGCGTTCGTCTGGAACGGGCCGGCAGCGTCGCTCACCGTCGGCTGGCAGCGCGCGCCGGGAGTCGCCGAGGCAACGACGGCGAGCCCGACTCCGACGGCGACGGCAATCAGGAAGCAGGCGAGTGCCCGCACCATCACCGCCGAGCATAGCGCTCGAGCTCGCCCTCGCATCGTGACCGGTGCGAGGGAGCGGCGATGGGGAGCGCGCTCTGTCGCTGTCGAGCTCGCGTCAGCTAGTCGAGACAGCTCCGTCAGTTCGCGACCGGCGCCGGGAGCCGCGAGGCGACGATGCTTCCCGCGGCCTCGGCGCTCGCCGCATGGCCGGTGACGGTGGACACGAACGTGTCCCGGTCGAGGGCGTGGAGTCGAAGGGCCGTGGTCGCGCGAACCGTGGCCGTTCGCGCCACGTCCCTGAGCAGCGCGATCTCGCCGAAGAAGTCGCCGGGCTCGAGCGTCCGGATGGGCGCGCGGCCGACCTCGACGGCGGCTCGGCCCTCCTCGATGACGTAGAAGCGATCGCCGTCGTCCCCCTCCTCGAACACGGTGGCTCCGGGGTCGATCTCGATCTCGACGAGCGCGCCGGCGAGACGCTCGAGCTGAGGCGCGGGTAGCGGAGCGAAGATCGCGATCCCGCGCAGGAGCTCCACGAGCTCCACGGGCACCCGTGCGACCGCGTCGATGCGGGCGAGAGGACGCCAGAGCGGGAGGACGGTCACGGGCATGATCAGCCCCGCGACGAGCACAGCTCCGCGCGCGTCGAGAACGGAGACGAGCACCGGCGCGAGCAACGCGCCGATCCCCATGGCGAGCAGCGCGAGGGCCTCGAAGGCCCCGAAGACGCGGCCGAGCACCGCGTCCGAGGCGGTTCGCTGCATGAGAGTGATCCCCGTGACGTCGACAAGGGTGTTTCCGACGCCGAGCGCGGCGAGCAGGAGGAACGCAGCCACGGGCTCGGGCCAGGCCGCGATCAGCAGGAGCGGGATGCCCCACAGCAGGAGCCCGACTGCGAAGTACGCGCGCGATCGACCTGTCGCCCGGCGACTCCGGCGACGGCGAGCACGCCGAGCGTCGCGCCTGCTCCGATCATCCCGTTGAGCCAGCCGACCCCGGCGGTCCCGAGCGAGAGCATCTCGATCGCCAGGACGACGACGAGCACCTGCACGAGCCCCGCGACCAGTGTCTGCGCGGAGAAGAGGCCGATGACGACCCGGAGCTCGGGGACGGAGACGATCGCCTTCCAGCCGGCGAGGAGCGTCTCGGAGCGCGCGACGGTCGGCTCCGGCGAGGGCTTGCCCGCGACGCTGATCCGGGCGACGAGTGCGACCGACACGAGCAGCAGCAGGCCGGTCGCCGCGAACACCGTCCCGGTCCCCGCGACGACGAGCAGGAGCGCCCCGAGCGCCGGGCCCAGGAACAGGCCGACGCTCTCGACCGCGCTCGCGACGACGTTCGCGGCCGTGAGCTCTTCGGGCGTCCGGACGAGCGACGGTGTCAGCGCGGCCTGCGCGGAGCGGAAGACGGGCTCGGCGACGGCGACGAGGACGGCGAGGACGTAGACGGAGAGCGAGGCCGCGTCGAGCGCCACGAGGAGCGCCATCGCTCCGAGCATCACGCAGCGGACGAGATCCGACGCGAGCATGACCTGCCGGCGCGAGCGACGGTCGGCGAAGACCGAGAGCCACGGAGACAGCCGCGCCGGCGACGGCGAGCCGCAGGAACACGACGATCCCGACCGCACCGACCCCGTCCGCCTCGTAGGCGTACACGGCGACGGCGACCGCCGCCGCGCGGCTCGCGAAGTTCGACGCCGCCCACGCGAGCTCGAGTCGCCGGACATCCGCGTTCCGGACGACCCGCGCGAAGAGATGGAACGGCTCGACGACTCCTGCGGGCACGCCGCACCGCGCGAGCATCTCACGTCCTTGCATCTCGCGTCGTCGCGGCGGAAGATTTCGGGCGCAGGTCCTGTCCTGTATCGAGAAGGCGGAAAATCCGCCATCGAGCCCGAGGGAGGTCGGCATGTCCGACGAGCAGACAGACATTCGCGACGAGGAAGAGGACGTCGAGGCGCACAAGTTCATGACGGAGGAGCCCTCCGAGGACGACTCCGGCAAGACCAAGGCGAAGTTCAAGATGAAGACGAAGACGCGGACGTCCGACGAGATCGGCGACGAGCTCGACGACCGCGCGAAGATCTAGGCGCAAGCACCTTCCATCGAACCATCCGGGTTTGGACGCGGCCTCCCACGGGAGGCCGCTGTCGTCCAGCGAGCGCCCAGCCGGACTCGCCCGACGTGGAAACGACGACGCGAGCGCTGGCGAAGGCCAGGCGCTTGGCGAAATGGAACCGACGGCCGTTCCTCTTTCCCCGAAGACCGTGGCCCCCTCCTGTGACGGGCAGCCACGCGCCCGGCCTCGCCTCGAGTATGCGCTTTTCGGGACGCGAAGCCAAGGCTGCGAGGCGTGACCGGGCTGTACCCTTCCGGCCGATGATCGCTGCGATGGCCGAGTTCTCGGGGCCCGTGACCGGGGTTGCGGAGATCGCGCGCATGGCCGGCGAGGCGATCGAGGGCTGGCTGCGCGAGGTCGAGGGCTATCGCGGCCTCGTCATGCTCGCCGACGAGGAGTCGAAGACCAGCCGCGTGATCACGCTCTGGGAGTCGCGGGAGGCCGAGGAGCGCTCGCGCTCGACCAGGACGTCGATGCGCGAACAGATCGCGGGCGCCGTCGGGCTCGACGTCGTCGAGTACCGGGTGTGGGAGGTCCCGGTGTTCGAGATCCTCGCCACCGCCTCGACGCGCTGAGCCTTCCACTTCGAGCCGAAGTGCACTAGCGTACGCGCCGTCCAAGGCGAAGGAGGGCGGCATGCGGCACGAGTCGTCGGTCACTGCGATCTCCTGGATCCCGTCCGAGGCGATCGAGGGGATGCCGAAGCTCCCGTTCGAGCTCGGCATCGGGAAGTACGACGAGCCGCCGCCGGACCGGCTGGAGGAGGGCGACCTCGAGCGGCTCCGCGACGAGGATCGCTTCCGCGAGGCGAACCTGCTGAAGGCGTGGATCGAGGTCGACGACGACCGGAACATCGTCGGCTACGGCCAGGAGGGTGACGGTCTCGTCGGGTCGACGACGTTTCGGCTCGGCTTCAAGGTCACGGTCCCGGGCGTCGCCTTCGAGGTCCTGCGGCCGGAGCCCGAGGTCCGGGCGAACTCCGTCCGGTTCGTGCAGACGGTAGGAGGTCGCGCGGGGTTCCCGGCGCCGCGGCGCGTCCGGGGCAAGCCGTTCTTCCGCGTGCACTCGGCCACGGCCTGGACGACGCTCGCGCTCACGATCGGGCTCGACGGGACCTCGTACCACGAGGTCGTCGGAGCGAGCCCGTTCCCGCGCCACTGGATCTACGACAGGGACGGGAACCTCGTCAAGAAGTCGGGCACGATCGACTTCGAGGGGTGGTACCGCGAGGCGCACGGCGACAACACGCCGTGGGGCGACGAGGAGTCGGACGCGTTCGTGACGCAGGCGGAGAGCGCGTTCGAGCGCGAGCTCTCGCGCGACCTGATGACGACGGGCCTCGACACGGATCGGCGCGAGCTCGAGCCGGGGGAGGCGCTCGTCGAGCAGGGCGACCCCGGGCGACGAGCTCTACCTGCTCCTCGACGGCGTCCTCGCGGTCGTCGTCGACGGGGACGAGGTCGCGGAGATCGGGCCCGGCGCGATCCTCGGCGAGCGCGCGTCCCTGGAAGGCGGCGTCCGGACCGCGACGCTGAACGCGCGCACCCGCTGCCGGGTCGCCGTCGTCCCGTCGGAGCTGGTCGACCTGCAGGAGCTCGAGGACCTCGCCGCGAGCCGCGCCACCTGACCTGCCGGGCCCGTAGCCTTCGCGCATGATCGCGGCGATGGCGAAGGTGACCGGACCGGCCACCGGCCTGGCGGAGATCTCCCGCCTGGCGAGCGAGAGCGTGGAGTCCTGGCTCCGCGAGTACGAGGGCTACCGCGGGCTCGTCGTCCTGACGGACGAGGAGGCCCAGACCTCGCGGGTTCTCACGTTCTGGGAGTCGCCGGAGGCCGAGGCGCGCGCCCGTGCAGGTCGAGGCGCGATGCGCGACCGGATCGTCGCCACGGCCGGCATGGAGGTCGTCGAGTTCGGCGTCTGGGAGGTGCCGGTGTACGAGGTGCCCGCGCCGATCGCCGACCCGCCTGCCTGACCGGCTTCGAGGTCGGGCTCGCCATGTCGGCCCGAGATGTGCAACCCTTCCGGTCGAAGGCTTGATTCGGGCGGCAGTCCGCTCGACGAGGGAGGCCCCGGGGGACCGGGGCCTTTCTCATCTCGACGCGCGCTGAAACTCGTCAGGTGCCGAGCGTGACCGCGAGCCCGGACGCGCCCTCGTCCGGGTAGAGCGCCTCGTAGTCGTGCTGCTCCTCGAGCTCGTCGTCCGCCCAGGCCTCGTTGAAGCGCGTCGAGTAGTTGAAGTGGAGGGTCGAGCCCGCGCCCGAGGCGTCGATCGTCCGGGCGACCGCCTCCGGGTGCGGGTGCTTCGTGTTCGTCCCGTTCGAGGAGAAGAGGTGGCGGCTGCAGTCGAGCGCCTGGAGCAGGGCGGGCGAGAGGTTCGCCCGGCTTCCGTGGTGCGGGACCTTGAAGGCGTCGAGCGCGAGCGTCTCGGCGTCGCGCTCGGCGAGAAGGCGGGTCACGCCGTCGAGCACGACGGACGGGAAGGCGTCCCCCGTCAGGAGCGCGCTCGTCCCCTCGTGCTCGAGGAGGAGGACGATGCTCGAGCCGTTCGCCTCGGCCGTGTCCTGCTTGAAGGCGGAGGCCGCGAGCGCCGCGACGTCGGGCGTCGTCCCGAGCGTCTCGAGCCCGGGCGGGGGCGGCTCGGCGGGCTCGACGATCGGCACCTCGGGGTCGAGCCCCGCTGCGACGACCGCCTCGAGCCAGCGCGGCCGGAGCTCGGCGAGCTGCTCGAAGCCCGGGCCGAGGACGGTGATCTCGAGCCCGCCGGCGAGCTCTGTCCGCGGCAGCTGGCCCTCGTCCGGGACGACGACCGCGGCCCCGTCGAACGCCTCGTTCCACGTCAGCTCGCCCTCGAGGATCGCCCGCGTGAGGAGCTCTCCCTCGACCGGGCCGAGGTCTTCGAGCGTCGCGGGGAGGTGCCGCCACGCGTTGAACCAGATGTCCCCGTACGTCGCTCCGAGCGCGTCGTCGCGGACGAGCTCGAGCACTCCCGCGACGTGGTCCGAGTCCACGTGCGTGACGACGAGGAGCTCGAAGCGCCGCTCGTCGGCCGGGAGCGACTCGATCCGCGCGCGCAGGCCTCCGGCGAACGAGCCCTCGGTGCCGCCGTCGACGATGACCCGGCGGGGGCTCTCGGCGTCGCCGTACTCGATCCAGAGCGCGTCGCCGTTCCGCGCTGGGAGCATCTCGATCCTCAGCACGCGCTAGAGCTCCTTCCAGTCGTCGCCTGTGTCCGTGAAGGGCTCCTGCGACTCCGCCGGGTCGTCCACGCGCCCGCCGCGGAACGCGAACGAGACGCGGTCGAAGTCGACGAACGGCATCACGCGCAGCGCTCGCTCGAGGTGCTCACCCACCTCGCCGACGAGGCCTCCGTTCTCGCCGAACGCGTTCGCCCGCGCGCCCGCGTACTCGCGGAGCCGGGCGGCGAGGAGCGAGAAGCCGGTTGCGAAGACCGGCAGTCCTCGCCGCGCGGCGTCGCACACGAAGCCGATCGCCGTGGCGTGGTCGCCTTCGAGCGCCGCCTCCTCACCCGCGATGACCGCGCCGTCGGGAAGCCAGGGGAACATGCCGGCGAGGTTCCTCGGCCAGTGGTGGAGCCGGTCGACCTGGCCCGAGCGGAGGAGGGCGTAGCCGCCGAGCGCCGCGCCGAAGGGGTCCGCCATCTTCTGCTCGAGGAGTTGCTCGGCGTTCTGGATGACGCCTGCGGCCTCGACGAGATGGCCGCTCTGCAGGTAGCGGGCGACGGCGTCGACCTGGGGGTAGTCCGGGAGCGACACGTCTGCCGAGAGGCCGCCCGCGGGCCCGCCGAGGGTGAGCCGGCACGACTGGGAGCTCGTCGGGCCGAAGATCGGCAGCGCGACGGTCAGTGGGACCTCTCCGGTGCGCGCGACCTGCGCGAACAGGATCCCTTCTCCCGAGGCGCGCACGGTGAGCTGGGCTCCCTCGCTCGTCGCCGTGAGCACGTCGACCTGCGGCTCGTCGGGCTCGAAGCCCTGTTGCGTCCGGACCCGGAACCTGACGAACCACCCGCTTCCCGCCGCGGGGGCGGCGTCGGCCCCGGCGGGCGGCCCGAGCTCCTCCAGCTCGGGCGCAGGCGCGGCCGGAGGCGGCGGCGGAGGGGGAGGCGGCGGCGGCTCGGCCACCGCGGCGGGGCTTGCGAGCGCGAGCTCGGAGAGCTCGTTCGCGGCCACCTCGGTGACGCCGACCGAGCGCTCTCCCGAGGGGAGCGTCGCGCTGACGACATACGTGCCCGCGGGCACCTCGACCTCCTCGCCGCAGGCGGGCGAGGCGACGAGCTCGAGCGTCGTCGAGTCGATGACGTTCACCTGCTGGCGGACGTACGGCCCGGCCATGTCGAGCTGCACCTTCAGGGTGCCGGTCGCGCTCACTGGTCCTCCGCCACGGTCAGCGTCTCGGAGTACGAGGGCGGCAGCGCGGGGACGACGAACGTCGACACGTCCTTGAAGGGCGGCGTCGGCGGCTGGAGCCGCACCTCGAGCAGGTAGTTGCCCGCAGGTACCTCGCGCGCGATCCTCGGCGCGAACGCCTCGCCGTCGAACACGTCGCCGGCCTGCGGGTCGAACAGGCGCCCGAGCGCGACCGCGGCGGCGCCCTCGGGGGCGAGCTCGACCGCGATCGGCACCTGCGGCTTCCCCTCGAGCGTGTGGAACGGGATGTTCTCGAGCTGGCCGCCGGTCGTCGCGGTCTGCTCGGCGCCGAACGTCTCCGCGAGCTCCCGCACGCGTCTCGGGAGAGCGCTCACGAGCGTCGTCGCCGTCACCGCCCACGTCCGGTCCGGCTGCACGTGGTCGTCCACGCCGAGCGCCGTGTCCAGGCACTCGACGAGCGCTTGCACGAACAGCGTCCCCTTTCCCGGGGCGCCGAGCGCCTCGGTGCTCGGGGTGGCGGCGAAGTACACGGCCGAGACCCGCGCCGTCCCCGCGAACGGGTTCGGGAGCCCGACCCCGGAGCCGAGCGTCTGGAAGCGGAGCGCGGCCTCGGGGCGCACGCGGCAGGCGTCCACGAAGTAGAACTGCCGCTGAGCCATCGTCGGTCCCGCCATCCCCTTGCGCACCGCGCCGACGTCGAGGGAGAAGTCGAGGACGCTCGGGAAGCGCGCGAAGTCCTCGAGCAAGACGATCCCGCCGTCGTCCGGCGACATCTGGATGCCGTGTCCGCTCGCGTACAGGATCGCGACGTTGTCGGCGTTCGTCGAGCAGGCCGCGAACCACTCGGCGACCGCCTCCTCGACGTTGGCGCGCGTCGCCGGGACCGCCTCGGCCGGGATCTCTGCAAGGTCGGGGACGTTCTCCTGCTCCCACTCGGAGGGGGAGAGGAGGAGGCGGATCGTGCCGAGCGGCGCAGTCGGGCTCCGGTAGGTGGACTCGAGCCAGCGGGCGAACAGGAACGCGGAGGTCGCCGGCGTCTTGACCTGCTGGAGCCCGAAGGTCTCGCGCCCGCCGGGGCCGGGAGAGCCGTCCTCGGTGAGGAACTCGTAGCGGCTGACGCCGACCACGAGCGCGTGGGTGCACGCGTCGCCGCTGCCGTCCGCGGCCGGGCCGCGCTCGATCCAGGGCGTCATATCCCGGCCTCCGGGTACGGAAGGCCGGTCGGCGGTGTCCCCGGCTGGACGTGCTTGCGGATCGCGGTGTCGCAGATCGCGTAGCCCCAGTTCACGAGGCGCTCCTGCGTCCGCGCATCGAGCTTCTTGAGGCGCGTCGAGAGGTGGGCGAGCTCCTTCGCACGCGGGTCCGGGGCGTCGATCGCGTCGGCGAGGCGGAAGTCGGCGACCTCGCTCCAGATGCTCCAGTACGCACCCTCGCGGGCCCCGACCGCGAGCCCGCCGATGACCTGGCGCTTGCGCAGCGATCGCACCTGACTGTCGATCGTGCCGATGACGCGGCGCGTCTGCAGGAGCCAGTTCGCCTTCACGTTCGGCTGCGGCTGGTACTGGCCTCCCCCGTCGCTGACGAGCACGGTGGCGTAGCGCTTCCAGGCCGTCTCGAGGCCGAGGTTGTCGTAGACGCCGCCGTCGGTGAGCATCGGCCGCCGCCGGTACTCCTCGCCCGTGAGCGTGCCCTGGCCCGACGCGTAGTCGTCGAGCTCGAGCTTCGGGCGCACCGGCGAGAGGACGGGCGGGAACGCCGACGAGGCGGCGACCGCGACGGCGAGACGGACCGTCGGTCGCTCGACCGTCCCCACCCGGTAGTCGGCCATGAACGGCTTCGAGAACCGCCAGAGGACGCCGGACTGGAGGTTCGTCGCGTTGAAGACGAACCGCGGCCGGTCCGGGAGATCCTGGAGGGTCGAGTCGCCGAAGAGGTGCCGCGCGTAGGAGCCGGCGAGGCGGTCGCCGATGCTCCCGGGGAGGAGCGCGCCGAGGAGGACGACCGGGATGTCGATCGTGCGCCCGGCGAGGCCGCGCACCGGATCGACGACGGCCGCGACGAACTCCCCGGCGATGCCGCGCTCGTCGAGGTCGAGGCGCGACCAGCCGTGCCCGAGCGCACCGGCCGTGATCGAGCCCCCCGAGACGCTCGACACGCGATCGAGGCGCGGGAGGAAGCCGAGCTCGTTCAGGCGCCAGAGCGCTCCCAGGTGGAAGAGCATGGCGCGGTACCCGCCGCCGGAGAGGCAGAGGGCGAGCCCGGGCTGGACCCTGCGGCCGTCTCCGATGTCGCGGACCGGGCTAGCCGCCTCGGCGAGTGCGGCCTGAGGGGTCGCGGGCGTGGCGCCCGGCTCAGACACGCGCGTCGTCCTCCCGACCGGGTCGGCAGAGCTCTCGTTGCGACCACGCGGTGGGTGCTTCGGCGACCACGTGCCTCCTGACGACGGGCCAGATGATCAGGCCGGGCCGCCGAAGTGTCAAGGAGATCGGGTCAGGCTGGTCAGCTCTCGTCGTCGGCCAGGCCGCGGGCGCGGAGCGCCGCGTCGACGCGGGCGCGGATCTTCTCCTCGAGCGACGCCGACCGCGCGACGAGGTCCTCGACGTCCGTGTCCTCCTCGGTGCCGCGGGAAGGCAGGGACTCGAGCTTCTCGAACGCGCGCTCGAGCCGCTGCGCGACCTGCTCGTGGATGCCGGCGGCGAGCCGGTCGCCGAGGTCCTCGAAGCGGCGCTCGATCTCCTGCTCGGTCGCCCTCGGCCCCGGCGCGGGGGGCCGTGGGGCCTCGGGGGCACGGGGGGCGGGCGGCGTCGGCGCCTCGAGCGCCTCGGCCCCGCCCTCGTCCTCGGTCTCGACGCCCTCGATCTCGAGCTCGTACACGCGCTCCGGCTCCTCGATCCCCTTCAGGTGCCGCTCGCCGAGCGGGAAGACCGACACGCCCTCCGGCAGCGCGGACCCGAGCAGCGCACGGGTCGTCTCGGAGAGGAGGACGTGGCCGCCCTGCGCGGCGGTACAGATCCGGGCCGCGCGCACGACGTCGAGCCCGACGTAGCCCTCGTCGTGGACGGCGGGCTCGCCCGTGTGCATACCGATACGGACGCGCACGGTCGCGCCGTCCGGCCACTCGTGCCCGGCGTGTGCGCGCTGTGCCGCGACCGCGGCCGCGACCGCCTCCCGCGCGCGCGGGAACGCGTAGAAGAATGCGTCGCCCTGGGTGTCGATCTCGACCCCGTTCGCGCCGAAGGCGTCGCGCACGATTCGCCGGTGCTCCGCGAGGACGCCGGCGTAGCCGTCCCCGAGCCTCTGCAGCAGCGCCGTCGACTCCTCGATGTCGGTGAACACGAAGGTCACCGTCCCTGACGGCAGCGAGGGCATCACGGCATCCTAGGGACCGCGGGGCGGCGGCCGTCGCAGCCGCAGCCGAGCCGCCACAATCGCAGTGTGGACCAGACCGGCCCGGTGCTCGACATCCGCACGTACCGGCTCGTGCCGGGCTCGGGGGCCGAGTTCGACCGCATCTTCCGCGAGCATGCGCGGCCGCTGCTCGAGCGCCACGGTATTCACGTGCTCGCTGCGGGGCCGTCGCTCGTCGACGACGACCTGTACACGCTCGTGCGCTCCTTCGACTCTCTCGACGAGCGGCGCGAGCAGCTCGACGGCTTCTACGGGAGCGACGAGTGGCTCGAGAGCTACGACGCGGCGGTGACCGCGCTCATCGAGACGTACCACACGGTCGTCGTGCCCGCCCCGTCTCGCGACTGAGCCGGCTCAGGCGCTCGCGGCGAGTCGGTCGGCGAGCTCGCGCACGCTCGTCCTCAGCTCCTCCGGCTCCTCGACGGCGAACGTGCAGCCGACTCCCGCCAGGACGCTCGCCATCCACTCGAGCGAGCTCACGCGCATCCGCAGCCTCGTCCCGCCGTCCGCCTCGGCCAGCTCGGCGAGCGTGGCGGGGAGCCGCCGCGTCGCGTCCTCGAGCGGGAGGTGCAGGAGAACGACGACCTCGTGCCGCCACGGCGTCCGCGCGAGCGAGCGGCTGATGTAGGAGACGGCGTCGAAGCCCTCGGGCGCGGGGACGGCCGGCTCTCGCACGAGCGCCGGGCGCCGCATCCGGTCGACCCGGAACGTGCGCATGTCCTCGCGCAGGTGGTCGTAGGCGGCCAGGTACCAGCGGCCGGAGTGGACGACGAGCCCGAGCGGGCTGAGCTCACGCCTGGTCTCCTCGCCGGAGAAGGCTCGGTAGCCGGTGCGGACGCGCCTCCGCCCACGGATCGCCTCGGCGAGCAGCAGCACGCGCTCGCCGGTGACGGGCGCCCCCGCCGGCGCGCTGCGGGTGAAGTCGAGCGTCGCCTCGAGCGCCTCGACGCGGCGTCGCAGCCCGTCGGGCAGGACACGGTGGATCTTCGCGAGCGCGGTGTCGATCGAGTCCGCCGACGCCGTCAGCCCGAGCTGGCCCGACGCGACCACGCCGAGCGCGACGACGACCGCCTCGTCGTCCGACAGCATCAGCGGCGGCAGCCGGTAGCCCGGCCGGATGCGGTAGCCGCCGCCGACGCCCCGCTGGCCCTCGACCGGGATCCCGAGGTCCTGGAGCGCGGCGACGTACCGCCGCACGGTGCGCGCGTCGATCCCGAGCCGGTCCGCGATCTCCCGACCCGTCGTGAGCGGCCGCCCCTGGAGGAGCTCGAGCAGCTCGAGGAGGCGGGCCGTGGGCGTCAGCACGACCTGGAGTCAAGCAGAGATAGAGGGCCTGATCCGCCCTATTTCCGCGCTAGCGTGGCCCTGTCGAGACGAGCACGACCGGAGGCCGCGATGACCGAGACAGCACACGCGCAGGGAACCGCACGCGACTTCGACTTCTGGCTGGGGAGCTGGAAGGTCCACAACCGCAGGCTCCGCGAGCGGCTCGCCGACTCGGACGAGTGGGACGAGTTCGAGGCGACCGCGACCGCGCGACCGATCCTGGACGGCCTCGGGAACGAGGACGAGTTCCGGACGGACTGGAACGGCGGCTTCGTCGGGATGTCGTTCCGCTTCTTCGACCCCACGACGGGCCTGTGGGCGATCTACTGGGCGGACAGCCGCAGGTCCGGCGTCATCGACCCGCCGGTCGTCGGGGCGTTCGAGGGCGACGTCGGCGTCTTCGAGGGGGCCGACCTGTTCGACGGGCGCCCGATCGTCGTCCGCTTCACGTGGTCGGGCGTGACGACGCCGACGCCGCGCTGGGAGCAGGCGTTCTCCGACGACGCGGGCAGGACGTGGGAGACGAACTGGGTCATGGACTTCACACGCGAGGGGGACGAGTCATGAGCGCACTCGAGCAGGTCACGAGCTACGAGCACGTCGCGAAGGTCGCGCGGCCGCAGTCGAGCCTCACGCTTCGCAGCACCGTTCTCAAGTGGTACGAGATCGCGCCCGAGGACGCCCCCGTGCCGCTCGTCGTCCGCGCGCTCGCGCGGCGGAACCTCCGCGACGCGTCGAAGTGCGGCGACCTGCAGCTCGGCGGCGACTTCGGGTTCGTGATCCTCCACCGCTGCGGAGACGACTTCTACTTCCTGCTCGTCTCGACCTGGCAGAACGAGAACGAGCTGTGGGAGACGGTGTGGGCGAAGGACGGCAGCGAGTCGTTCGCGTTCCGGCCGTGGTCGGTCGAAGGGACGCACCGCCCGACCTTCTGCGTGTGGGAGCTCGGGGCCGTCTGCCACGAGCGGCAGGCGTGGAGCGACTACCTGCGCTCCCCGCGCGACGCGACCGCGAAGGGGATCTACCTCGGGTCGACGTACGAGGGAGAGGTGTGAGCCCCGCGCGCTACCGGCCGTTCACGCTCGAGGTGTCGCGCGCGAACCGCAGCACGGCGTGCGCGAGCGCGTCGCCGAGCTGGTCGAGCGCGCGCGCGTTCACGTTGGCGAGCGCGTCGCACGGACGGTGGTAGCACGGGTCGTAGGGCTCGCCGGCGCGGCCGCCGAACGCGGCCGCCTCGTCGGCCGACTTGCGGCCGTCGGCGCCGGTGAACAGGCCGCCGACGGGGATCCCCGCGTCCGCGAACGACGCGTGGTCGGAGCCGCCGCCGAGTCCGGTCTCCCGGTACTCGAGCCCCCGGGACCGGAAGTAGCGCGTGAAGACGCGCTCGACCGCGGCCGAGCCGGAGGGCGCCCGGTCGGCGTCGCCGTCGTAGACGAAGCGGACGAAGTTCGGCGAGCCGACCATGTCGGCGTTCAGGTACAGCGCGATCTGCCGGCGCGCTGCAGGCGAGAGCGTCCGCACGTAGTGCCGCGAGCCCAGGAGGCCCAGCTCCTCGGCGCCCCACCAGACGAACCGGAGCCGGTTCCTCGGGGTCGTGCGCGCAATCTGCTCGGCGATCTCGAGGATCACGGCCGAGCCGCTCCCGTTGTCGTTGATCCCCGGCCCGCGCTGCACGCTGTCGAGGTGGGCGCCGACGACGACGACGTTGCCGGATCGTCCCCGTCGACTCTCGGCGATCACGTTCCTCGTCCGTCGCCGCTCCGCGATCATGTCCGCGGAGAGCCTGACGTTGACTCCCGTCGGGCCGGTGCGCGCGCCGTCCCGGAGCTCGTCGCCGAGCGCGAAGCTCGCAGCCAGGGCCGGGATGCGCACCTGCGGCGTGCCGAGCGTGCCTGCGACCAGCTCGCGCCGGCCCTCGTTCCCCTCGTTGAACAGGACGACCGCGCTCGCACCGGCCGCGATCGCGTTCGCCACCTTCGCCCTGAACGTGCACGTGCCGCGCTGGAGCAGGGCGACCGCGCCTCTGGGGAACCCCGCGAAGTCCGCTCCCTCGCAGCCGCTCGTCGACGTGTTCGCCTCGGGGCTGGGGACGACGAGGTCGACCGCCACGACGGGTCCCTCGACGCGGCCGCTGCCGGAGTAGCCGAGCGTCGCGTAGTCGCGGCCGGCGCGGTACGGCCAGGATGCGGCCTGGACGGGCTGCAGCGTGGGCGGCGACCGGTCGAGGACGAAAGGCACGACGAACTCCTGGAGGCGCACCCGGTACCCGGCCGCACGCATGCGGCGGGCGACGTAGCTCGCCGAGGCGTCGTAGCCCCTGGTCCCGGCGAATCGGTGACCGCCGTTCCTCCTCGCGATCGCCTGGAACGCGGCGAGGTGCTCGCGGACTCCGGCGGCCGAGACGCCGGTCGCGGGCCCCTGTCGGCTCGAGGCGGGGCCCGTTTCGACAGCCGCGGCCGACGCGACGAGGGTCACGAGGCACCCGAGACCGAGGGCGGCGGCGAGCCGGAGCGGACGCGACACGACGTCTACAAGGTACGTGTAGCGTGGAGCGCCGGATGACCCGGTTCGTCGTCGACTGCGGCGTCGTGCTCCAGCTCGCGAGCGAGGGCTACGAGGTCCCGGCCGGGCACGAGCTCCTCGCGCCCACGCTCCTGCGCTCGCAGGCGCTGTCGACGCTGCACGAGGCCGTGCACGCAGGCGAGATCGCGCCGGACGTCGCTCGCGAGCGGATCGCGCGGGTCAACGCGCTCCCGATCCGCCTCCTCGGCGACGCGGTGCTCCGTCGCCGCGCGTGGGAGGTGGCGGACGAGCTCGGATGGCCGGAGACCTACGACGCCGAGTACGTCGCGCTCACGCAGCTGCAGGCGGACGCATTCGTCACCCTCGACGCCGAGCTCGCGCGCAGCGTGGAGGGAGTCGTCCTCACGGCCACGATCGACGCGCTCCGAACGCCCTGACGCCCTCCGCGGCCGTCCTACCGCGTCACGACGAAGGTGCGCGTCCCCACGAGCTTGCCGTAGCGCGTCGCCGATCGCGCGCCGAAGCCCGGCCAGACGTACCACCGGTAGAGACCGGGCGTCAGCCGGTACGCGCGGCCCTCGAACCTCCACGAGCGCTGGAGTCGGAACGACGTCGTGCTCGGCCAGGCGGTGAGGATCTTCCGTCCGCCGCGATAGAGCTGGACGTTGTAGTACGTCGCCTTCGGCACGCCTCTCCACGCGAGCAGCGGAGGCGCCGTGACCCGGGCGCCCACGGCGGGCCGCGTGAGCGCGGGCCCCGCGGCCGCCGGCTTGGTCGTCGCGGGCTTCGTCGCCCCTGCCTTCGCGACCGAGCCGTCGGGTTTCACGAGCACGCCCTTGACCGCTGCATTCCCTGCCTCGTCGTAGGCGGCGACGGTGTAGTGATACTTCACGCCGCTCTTCATCCTGCGATCGGTGAAGGCCGTCGCCCGACCGGCGTACACCGTCGTCGGCTTCGACCCACGCAACCCCGGCCGGCGGAGCACCGCGAACGACTGAGTATCCTTCGACGCCCGCCACCTGAGCACGACGCCCCGCTTCGTGATCTCGGCGCGGATCCGGCCGAGCGCAGGAGGCTTCGTGTCGTACCGGAGCTCGAAGCCCACCGGCGCGCTCTTGTTCGCCGCCTTGTCCTGGCAGCTGCCCGAGAGAGACGTCTTCGGGACGTCCGGCCCCTCGTAGCGCACGGGTGCCGCGCAGGAGTCGACCCCGGAAAAGGCGTCGGAGCCGACGAACGTGACGGTGACGGCGCGACGGTACCACCCGTGGCCGTCCGGGGGCCGGTCGGGCTTGGCCTCGACGCTCGGTGCGGTGGCGTCGTACTTGAACTCGTGGCCGTCCGAACCGGTGTTCCCCGCGTTGTCGACGCAGCTTCCGCTGACGCTCGTAGCGCCGGCGTCGGGCCCGCTGTAGGTGGCGGGCGATGCGCACGACGCGATGCCGGACGTGCCGTCGTCCCCCTCGAAGCTGACCGTGACCGCGCGGTTGTACCAGCCGTTGTTGTCCGGCCCCCGGTCCGCGGACGCGCGTACCGACGGCGGGGTCGCGTCGCGCCGGACGATGACCGAGACCGTGATCGACCCGCTGCCGTCGGAAACCGTGCAGGGCACCGCGGTGCCGGAGGTGTCGCTCGTGATCGTCACGGAGCCGCACACGCCGCCGCTCCACGACACTGTGACGTTGCTCGTGTGCCAAGCGCCGCAGTCGGCCGGCCCCGGCGAGCAGCTCGGTTGGGGAGTCGGAGGGAGCGCCTTCGTGGCCGAGCTCCCGAGCGCGAGCGCAGCGAACGTCGCGAGGAGGGCGACGAGGGGTAGGCCTCGTCGCCTCATGCCCTCACCCCGCTCGTTCTCGCCAGGACGAACAGCAGGCTGCAGCTCGCCAGCACGAGCGCGACGAGCGCCAGGCCCGCGAGCCCGAGCGGAGGCTCGCTCGTGGAAGCCGCGGCCGCCGCAACCGCAGGAGCGGCGACCGAATTCGTCGTCTTCGTCTTCTTCGGCGTCCTCCCCGACGGAGCCGTGCGGGCCGGGGTCGTCTTCGCGGGGCGGCTAGAGGGGGGACCCAGCTCGGCAGTCCTCCGGGCCCGCCCCGCGTGTGAGGCGGCGCCCGTGCTCGGCTGGCTCCTCGTCGACGTGTCCGACGAGCTGGACGAGCTCGTCGAGCTTCGCGTCGTCGACGAGGTCGGGGCGGGCGCAGGCTGGGGCTCCGGGGCCGCCGTGATGCTCGACGCGGAGCTCGATGCCGACGGGTCCGGGTCGGGCGCCGGTGCCGAGCGCGCGGAGGGGTAGGGGTCGGGGCTCGGCGACGGTTGTGCGTACGCCGGCGCGGCGGAGAGCGCGCTGATCGTCAGAATGAGCGCCGCCGGGCACAGGAAGCGAGGCCGGAGCGCGCCCGCAGGCCACGACGACGCCCCTTCCGGCCGGTGCTTTTGCCGCAGCTGACTCTCCCTGGTCTCGGCTGCCACGAGCCCCCCACCGCTCGCTGCGTCGCTCGATGTCCTCGTCCTCGTTACGTTCGGCACGGAAGGTACTCCCTGTTGTCGAGCCCGTCAAACTCGACTCTACGAGCAAAGTGACCGCCGGCCGCTCGCGCGGCCGGCGGTCGTCTCGACGTCCCTACTCGGTCGTCCGCATCACCTTCCTTCGACCTTCTTCGCGTCCATGCCGCCGTGCTTCACGGGGGCACGCCTGTCGTGGCTGTTCACGTACACCGGCTTCGACCGGTTCGACGGGTCGAGCTGCAGGGTGAACGCGAGGCCGAGCGCGAACTGCTCGTTCTCGGCCCGCTGACCGATCACCTGCTTCCCGTTCTCCTTCAGGCACCGACACCGAGTGGTCTCGATCTGTGACGCGGACTGCTTCCCCGCGTTCAGGTTCAGAGCCTTCGCGTCGGAGCTCGCGACGTTCGCCTGTCCGACAGAACCGTCGTCACCGTGGCTCAGGACTCGGACCGGCTCGTTCTCGTTGCCGAACGAGGGGTCCTTGCACTTGCACGGCTGCTCGAGGCCGAGTTGCACCGTGGCCGCGAGCGCGACCGCGCCCTGATGGTTCTTCGACGACTGGCCGATGGCCTGGAGGCCGCCCCCGCACTTGCAGGAGTCGCCCCGCTGGATCTGCTCGGCCTTCTGCCCGGTCAGGTTGACGTTCGCGGCCGTCGCGTCCGAGGACGCGACGTTCGCCTGCTCGACCGATCCCGAGTCGCCCTTGCTCAGCACCCGGACCGGCGTGTTCTCGTTCTCCGCTCCTTTCTGGACGGTCAGGCCGAGCGCGAAGGCGCCCTGCTCCGACTTGGCCGACTGCCCGATGGCCTGGATGCCCGAGCCGCCGCCCTGGGCCTGCTCGGCCTTCTGGCCGCTCAGGTTCAGGTTGCCCGCGAGGGCGTCCGAGGTGGCCTCGTTCGTCTGCGAGACGTCACCGTCGTCGCCCTTGCTGAGGACGCGAACCGGAGTGTTCGAGTTCGACGGCTTCTCCTGGAAGGTCGCGGAGATCGCCGCCGCCTCCTGCTCCGACTTCGCCGACTGCCCGATGGCCTGGATGCCGCTCCCGCACTTGCAGGAGTCGCCGGCCTGGGTCTGTTCGGCCTTCTGTCCGGTCAGGTTGACGTTCGCGGCCGTCGCGTCCGAGGACGCGACGTTCGCCTGCTCGACCGAGCCCGAGTCGCCCCCGCTGAGGACGCGAACCGGGATGTTCTCGTTCGAGGCTCCCGTCTGAGCGGTCAGGCCGAGCGCGAAGGCGTCCTGATCGTTCTTCGCCTCCTGCCCGATTGCCTGGATGCCCGAGCCGCTCCCCTGCGTCTGCTCGGCCTTCTGGCCGGTCAGGTTCAGGTTGCCCGCGACGGCGTCCGAGGTGGCCTCGTTCGTCTGCGAGACGTCACCGTCGTCGCCCTTGCTGAGGACGCGGACCGAGATGTTGCTGTTCGACGGCTTCTCCTGCTTGGTCGCCGCCAGCGCAGCAGCATCCTGATCGTTCTTGGCCGACTGCCCGATGGCCTGGATGCCGCTCCCGCACTTGCAGGAGTCGCCGGCCTGGGTCTGCTCGGCCTTCTGCCCGGTGAGGTTGATGTTCGCAGCCGTCGCCTCGGAAGAGGCGATGTTCGACTGCGACACCGAGCCCGAGTCGCCCGAGCTGAGGACGCGAACCGAGATGTTGCTGTTCGACGGCTTCTCCTGCTTCGTCGCCGCCAGCGCAGCAGCATCCTGATCCGACTTCGCCTCTTGCCCGATCGCCTGCAGGCCTGAGCCACCGGCCTGCGTCTGCTCGGCGTCCTGTCCGGTGAGGTTCAGGTTTCCGGCGGATGCGTCGGAGGACGCCGCGTTCGTCTGCGTGACGTCACCGTCGTCGCCGGGGCTGAGGACCCGAACCGAGATGTTGCTGTTCGACGGCTTCTCCTGCTTCGTCGCCGCCAGCGCAGCAGCATCCTGATCGTTCTCGGCCGACTGCCCGATCGCCTGCAGGCCCGAGCCACCGGCCTGCGTCTGATCGGCGTCCTGCCCGGTGAGGTTCAGATTCCCGGCGAAGGCATCCGAGGACGCCTCGTTCGTCTGCGAGACGTCGCCGTCGTCGCCGGGGCTGAGCACCCGCACCGCGGTGTTCGTGTTCGACGGCCGCTCCTGCTCGGTCACCGCGAGAGCTGCCGCGTCCTGCTCGTTCTCGGCCGACTGGCCGATGACCTGCGAGCCACCTCCGCATGCGCAGTGCTCCGCGGGCTTCGCGTCCTCGTGCTGGAGGTCGCTCGCCGCGGGCGCCGCTGCGGTGCCCTGGATCTGGTCAGCGTCCTGGAACGTCAGGTTCGCGTTCCCTGCCGTGGCGTTCGACGAGGCCTCGTTCGTCTGCGAGAGGTCGCCGTCGTCGCCCTTCTGGACGTTGAGCGGGATGGTCTCGTTCGCTGGTTCCTGTTGCGCCGTCCCTGCAGCGGATCCGGCACCCTGGTCGCTCCCGGCCAGCTGGGCCAGGTCCTGGGTCACACCGGGGTCCGCTGCGGCCGTTCCCACTCCCGCGACGAGCAGGAGGAGGAGGGCCACGGTCAGCGCGAGGAAAGCACGTTTCATACCGTCTCCCTTCGAGCTGTCGGTGGGACGCCGTGCCGGTGGATGGCAGCGGCGTCGGACTACGGGACCGGCAGCTCTCAGCCAGGGTGGTCGATCGAGGAGCGGTACGTGCCGCGCGGGCTCAGCTCCCGCGCGACGCGGATCCGTCGCCCCAGGCCGGGGGCGACGAGAACGAAGAGTGCTGTGAGCGCAGCGACTGCGACCACCGGCGCACCCGGCACGAGCCCCCCGGACGTTCCCGCGCCCGCGCCCTGCGACGTGCCGAGGTAGCCGAACGGCGACAAGGGGCCACGGGGGCGGTCGGGCGGCGCCGGGCGCGCGCTGGGGCGCTTCACTGTCGGCTTCGAGGCAGCTCGGCTCTCGCGTCCGGTCGGAGGCTGCCAGGCGGTCGTCGTGGTCGTCGTCGGCAGTCGCTGTGCGATCGTCGAGCTCGGCGCCCTGGGAGCCGGCGGGGCGACGCGGTCGTCCTGCTGGCGGCTGCCGACCGGTCCGGAGGGCGTCTCGAGCGGCGAGCCCACTGCGGTTGAGGGCGTGCTCGAGGTCTCTGTCACGACGACGACAGACACGTCCACGCCTGGGAGAGCAGGCGACGGCAGCGGGTCGGCCGAGACGAGAGTGCCGGCTGAGACGAGAATGCCTGGGAGCTCGGGCTCGACGACGACCGCCACGACGTCAACGGCCACCGCCACCGCCGGCACGCCGAGGCTGGCAAGAGACGGCAGCGCAGAGAGGCCCGAGAGCCCCGGAAGTCGAGGGGCTCCCGTCGCGCGAGTGGACGTGGGCGAGTCCGAAGGCGAGTCTGAAGCCGCCTCCATCGGAGCTGATATCACGTCGCTTTCGGCGACCGGCGGGTCCGCAACCGTTCCGGGTTGCGCGGTGTCCGACAGGTCCGGAGGCGGCCCGACTGCGGCATCGCACGACCAGTTCCACGTCCACTCCCACGTCCAATTGAGTGCAGTACCGCTCGCCGCCCGGGTCAGGAGCTCCGTGGTCGTGTCACAGAACGTGAAGGTCCAGCTCCAGCTCCACGGCTCGTTCGCCGTGGTCGTCCCGGTCGTCTCTGGTCCGCTGGGAACGGCGGAGCTCGTCGTGGTCTGGTCGACGGGGCCGTTGTCGCCGGGGCTGAGGACGCGAATCGAAACGTTGGTGTTGCCGGAGGACGAGGTCGACGGCGAGGGTGTGCCGAGCTCGCTCGCGGTCGATCCCGAAGAACTCGTGTCGCTTGTCGAGAGGTCAGTCGCCTCGTCGCCACACGACCAGTCCCACGTCCACTCCCACGCCCAGTCGAGCGAGGTAGGGCTACCCGTTTCAGCAGATGAAGTTGTGGTGTTTCCGGCGCAGTCGATCGCGAACGTCCAAGTCCAATACCACGGTGCAGGTGACGTCATTGTCTCGGATTGATACTGCGAATCTTTGTCCTGATATCCATCCGCATTTTGGTTCAAGACAGCAGGCGCTAGTTCGCTATCACTCGGGGTAGCCTGAGTCGTCGGGTCGAGCTCGGCGTCGCTCGTGGCGTCGCCCCCGGCCGCACTCGGTTCGATTTCCCGCGGGTCGTCGTTCGGGCTCTCGACTGCAACACTCGGGTCGGTCGACGGAGCATCGGCCGTCTCGTTCGTCTGGGTGACCTCGCCGTTCGTGCCCGGGCTGAGGACCCGGATGGTGACGTTCGTGTTCACGGTCGAGGGCGAAGAGGTCGCTTCGGCGGTCGTGTCCGGCGCGGTGGTGATATCAGGCCCCTGCTCGGGCGATATCAGCGTGGATGCGGCGTTTTCCTGGGTCACGGGCTCATCCACTCCGGGGCTGAACACCCGCACGGAGGCGTTGACGTTCCCGGGATCGGCCTCCACTGCGGTCAAGATCTGCGCGGCCTCGTCGACGAGGACGGCCGCCTCCTCGGAGGTCGCCGACGGCCCCTCGTCGGCCGCGGACGGTGCAGTAGCGGTCGGCGACTGCGGTGCGGGCTCCGTGGCCGAGGCGACGGTGCTCAGCACCGCAGACGCGATCGACTCCCCCTCGTCCCCATCGGAGGCGAACGTCGGTGCGGCGGTGCTGAGTGCGACGGTGATCGTGCTTGCGAGAACGATCACGCATCGCATCCAGCGGGAGCGGTCTGTGCGCTCCGCATGCACCGGCGGCGCGAGAATCTGCGACTCGTGAGCCACTCAGTGAGTGAAATACCCATCGCGCGTCTATGTCAGTCACCGACTTTCGCGACACGGATTGGATATGGAAATCGGTTGCGATATGATCGAAAAGACGGACGGGACGACGAAGGCGCACTGGATGGAAACAACTCTTTCGCATTCGACGATCGCGCGAGCCTCGGTCGATGCCCGTGAGGAACCGCGAGCTCTTCTGCGCGTCTATCGGCGGACGGGCGATCCTGCCGCCCGAGAGCGCCTGGTCGAGCTCTACCTCCCCCTCGTCCGAGCGCTCGCGCGTCGATTCGCCCACTGCGGGGAAGCGTTGGACGACCTCGTCCAGGTCGGCTCGATCGGCTTGATCAAGGCAATCGACCGGTTCGACCCCGAGCGCGGGAGCGACCTTGCCGGCTTCGCCGTGCCCACCATCACGGGCGAGATCAAGAATCACCTCCGCGATCGCAGCACCCCAGTCCGCGTGCCGCGCCGGGTCACCGACCTGCGACGAAGCCTGCGCGGCCCTCGCGCGCGCCTCACCGCGGGGCTTGCTCGCCCGCCGACGCACTTCGAACTCGCGCAGGAGGCGGGTATCGACGAGAGCCGGGTCACGGAGGCGATCGAGCTGGAGCGAGCAGGACGAGTGGTGTCGCTCTCCGATCCCGATGAGTGCGGAGACGTGCAGGGCGTCGTGACGGTCGAGGACGCCTTCGGTGTCTGTAACGACCGCCTCCTGCTCGCGGCAGGCTTCCGAACGCTTGCCGAGCGGGAGCGGCGGATCCTGCACCTCCGCTTCTTCGCGGGGCTGAGCCAGGCAGAGATCGCACGCGAGGTCGGGCTATCGCAGATTCAGGTCTCGAGGCTGATCCGATCGTCGCTCGAACGCATGCGAGCCGCGATCGACGAGCGTCCGACCGAGCCCGCAAGGCCCCGCAGTGCGCTGGTGCAGCTGGAACTTGGCTTGTAGACTCGGAAGATGGCGAGAGCGCCGTCGCTCTCCGAGGACAAAACGGCTTCGTACCGGGTTTCGCTCGTTCGAACCGGAGAGGGGCCTGCCTCCACCTGGCTGGCCCAGGTCGACGAGCTGCCGAACTACTCGGCGCGTGGGGCGACCCCGGAGGAGGCCGTTCGTCGCGTCTGGGCTGCGGCGAGCGAGGCCACCGGGGAAGACACCGCCGAGGCGCCTCGGCGCAGCGGCAAGCTGCTCGTGCGCATGCCAGCCACGCTGCACGACGAGCTCGCGGCAGCTGCGGAGCGCGAGGGAGTGAGCCTGAACCAGTTGATCACCGGCGTGCTCGCTGCCTCCGTCGAGTGGCGAGCGGGCGAGGCGGGGCCCGCGCGCAGCTACTCGCTCCCCGCGCGCCTGACACCGTTCGCGCTCGTTGCGAACCTGACCGTCGTCCTGATCGCGGCAATCGTGGCGATTACGGTCCTGATCGTCGCCTGGCGCGGGTAGCAGCGCCGCTGTTCAGGTGACCCTGAACGCCATCGTCGTCCGCACGCGCGAGGCGGAGAGCGTGGCGACCAGCCCGATCGCGAGCCGCTTGCCGCGCGCGCTCGCGGGCACACGGAAGAAGCAGCGGGCGATCGGGTTCTCCCACGTGAGCCTGATGTTCCGGTACCGAGATCCGCCGATCCGGACGCTGCAGTAGATCGATCCCGGAACCGGGGCGAACTCCACCCGTGCGACGAGCTCGAACATCCGCGCCGCCTGGGGCGGCCGAGGCGTCGCCGAGAGGACGTCCAGTCGCACGTCCGCACCCGCGCCGGTCGCCGCGGACACGAGCGTCGCCGCAGCCAGGAGCGCCGCGCCGAGCGCGGCCAGCCGGCTGATCATGCATCCAGGGTACGCCCTGTCGCTGCCGAAGTCCACGACAGGCGAGCCCGTCGAGCGTCACCCGCTCGGCATCGTCGGCTGCGGGGGCGGTGCCGGCATCGACGTGTAGGGCGGTGGATTCCGTCGGCGCAAGGTCTCCTCGACCATCACGCGGACCGGGCGCGTGAGAGCCGCGGCGACGGAGGCGTCTCCGACCGGTGAGGCGCCTGCGCAGGTCCTGACCTGGAGGCGCGGAGGCAGCGAGCGCGCGACGGTGTTCGCCCTGAAGCAGTTCCCCCTTCCCGATCCGCGCGCGAGTGCGAGATCCGCGCGGCCGCTCCCCCTCACGGTGTTCGCGACGACGCGGTTTCCCCGTGGGCGCCAGGGTGGACCTGGCTCCGGGAGCCCGGGGTCGAAGACGACGAACCGGGCGGTCGGGAAGACGGCGATCCCGTAGCGCTGGCTGCCGGTTACGCGGTTGCGGCCGACGACGTTCTCGTTGCCGCCTGCGACGGCGATCCCGATCCCGACGAAGCCGGCGAGCGCGGTCCGGATCGGCACCCGCGCCCGACCGCTGCTCGAGACGACGTTCCGCACGATCGTCGCCTTCGCCTGCGGCGGCAGTGCCTCGTTCGCGTACGTGTTGGGCACGATCCCGGCTCCGTTGCGGTCCCAGACGGAGTCGCGGATCGTGACGCCGGTCGCGTTCGTCCCCGAGTACCCGACGGCGGACAGCGTCGCCAGGACCCGCGAGATCGTCGCGCGGCACGGGCGGCACTCGCCGACGTAGTACGCGGCGCGAGCAGCGCCGGAGACGTAGGTGTGGTCGACCACTCCCCGCTCGCCGTCCTCGACGTAGATGCCGTACTCGCCGACGTTCCACACGGTCAGGTAGGAGGCTCGGAAGCGGTCCGCGCCCTCCCAGTGGAACGCGTTCTCGCCGAAGTCGTGCGCAGAGAGGTTGAGGATCGAGACGCCGTCCGCGTGCACGACGATGCCGTTCCCCCTCGTGTTCGCTCCGTCGAGGACGACCTCGTTCCGATCGACGCCTTTGATCGTGAGGTCCCGCTTGGCCTGCGGGACGACGTACCCGCCGGGGTACGTGCCGGCCGCGAGCAGGATCGTGTCGCCCGGACTCGCCTGCGCGATCGCACGCTCCACGGTCGGGACGTCCTCCGGCACACGGATCTCCGAGAACGTTGCGGGAGAGCCGGTCGAGGTGCCGAACGGCGCGAACAGCAGCCCCAGGCAAGCCAGTGCGGCGACGGGAGCGACGCGCGTGGATTGCGCGGTCAACCGCTCACGACGGCGCCCTCGCAGGCAGTCCCGCGCGGACGAGCATCCTCTTCAGCCCCGCGCTCGCGCGGTACCAGCCCCCGTGCGCAGTGTCGCCCTCCCAGAACCTCTGTCCCGCCTTCATGTACGTGAGGACGACGGGCTTCGCGTATGGATAGAGGCGCTGGACGATGCGGCTGCGGATGCCGTTCGGGCCTGGGACGACGTACACGACCGTGTACCGGGGGCCGAGCGTGCCGCGAGGTCGCGCGGCAAGGGTCGGGTCCGGCGTCTGCCCGAACAGCTGCGGGAAGAAGCCGCTCGACATGGCGAGCGAGCCGAGCTGCGTCCCCGGCCCCTCGCCGTCGCCCCTGACCACGAGCGGCTGCTCGAGCCCCGGCCCCGAGATCGAGGCGCTGGCAGGGCCCTTCGCCGCGGCGACCGTGGGAAGTGCGAGCGCGACCAGCGCTGCTGCGATGACGTATCGGCGCATGACGATCCTCTCCTGGGATGGCACGTTCGATACACCGATCGGATCGGCGAGGTTCCGCGCGCACGAGTCCCGGCCTATGCGGCGGCGGCTCCCGGCGCGGCGGCCGCCGCGTCCGACCCTCCTCCGAAGACCGCTCGCGCAAGGATCACGAGGCCGATCCCCGTGAGCAGCAGCGCGATCCCGACCACGATGCTGAAGATCGACAGCATCTCCGACATGAACCCCATGTCGAGTGCGGTCGCGAGAGCTGTTTCCGTCACCCACGTGTTGCGGGCGCTGTTCGAGATTGGCTCGCCGTTCTCGTCCGTCGCGGCCGCGGCCTCGTCATTCGTCCCCGCTGGGTCACTCGGGTCCTCGGCTGACTGGTAGCGACCCATCTGCGCATACGTGAGCCCGCCACTGCCCGACAGCGTGTGCTCGCGCATGATCTCCGCCTGGGCGAGCGCCTTTCTCCCGGTATCGACCGGCTCCCCGGCCCAGTCCGGAGCGTGTTCCGCGACCGCCGGGTCCTGGATCGGCCCGAAGGTGATCCCCTCGCGCTCGATGTGGTCTCGCGTGAAGGCGAACCCCCAAACACCGAGCACGATCACGGCGATGCCGAGCACGATCAGCACGCCGCCCGAGAGGTAACCGCCGATCCGCAAACCCCGTCCATCTCTCATCGTCGTCCTCCTCGTCGATGGGCCGCCGCCCGTCGGGCGGCAGAGGCAGAGGACGGATGTTGCCGTATCTCGGGCGTTCGAGTGACTACGGCACGAGGACGAGCTTCCCGACCGACGCAGACTTATCCAGCAGCTCGTGCGCGCGCCGCGCTTCTGCGAAGGGCAGGCGCTCGGCCACGACCGGGTGAATCCTGCCCTCGCGCAGCAGCTCGAGCAGACGGAGCAGATCCTCACCGAACCACTCGCGCTGACGCGGCCCGCCGCCCGTCGCCTCGATCCGAGGGGAAGGGTCGTGCAGCTTCTGGATCCGGTAGGCGAACACCTTTCGCGTGGGCGAGAGCCAACCCCGCAGCGCGACGGTCGCGATCGACGCGTACCACTCCATCCACCCGCGCCAGCTCTTGCGCCCGTTCGAGAGCGTCGAGTAGTGGCCGAAGACCACCAGTCGCCCGCCGCGGCGCAGCGCCCGGAACGAGCGCACCGACAGCCAGCCCCCGAGGCCGTCGAGCGCGACGTCCACTCCGTCGCCGGTCAGCTCCCGCACCCGGGCCACGAAGTCCTCGCTCCGATAGTCGATCGCCACCGCGCCATGCCGCTCGACCGCGGCCCGGTCGCGCGCGGCCGCGGTGCCGTAGAGCCGGCATCCGGCGATCGACCCGAGCTCGAGGAGCGCCGTGCCGACGCGTCCGGCTGCACCGTGCACGAGCACCGTCTCGCCGCTTTTCGCACCTGCCGTGCGGTGCAGGACCTGATACGCCGTCATGTACGGAAAGAGGAGGCTGACGACCTCGGCCGGGTCGAGATCCTCGGGAACCTGGAATGCCTCGGCCTCGGGCACGCACACGCGCTCCGCATCGGCTCCCCACACCGTCAGCGCGCCGACGCGGTCTCCCACGCGCAGCCGCTTGCACCCGGGGCCGAGCTCCTCCACGACGCCGACGAGCTCGTAGCCGGGTGTGAAGGGCGGCTGCGGCACGCCGATGTAGGTGCCTGCCCGGAGCTGCGAGTCGGTGAACGACACTCCCGCCGCAAGCACCCGGACGAGGACCTCGCCCGGCTCGGCCCGAGGGCTCTCCTCCTCGATCACCCGCAACACCTCGGGGCCGCCGTAGCGATCGACGATGACGCGCTTCATCTCACCATCTCCTCCCGCTCGTGACGTGACGCACTAGGCTCGTATCGAGCGCCGGCGAGGGCATCGGGGATTTCTACGGATCTTCCCGGGCAGGTCGCTCCGCGTGCGCACCGATGCTCGACGGCCCTTCTTCCTGGAGGCTTACGGCGAAGGAGGTGTGAGATGTCGACGATTTCGCATCCGCCGACCGGGACGGTGTCGGACACTCCGCACTGGTCCGCGCGGATCTTCGTGACCGAGATGTGGGCGTCGCTGGCGATCGTCGCGATGTGGGTCGCCGTGGCAGTCGCGACGGTGTGGGGACCCGACTTCGTGTCGAACAACGCGTCCGCGACGAACAGCACGACGATCCCCTCGGGGATCGCCATCGCGATGTTCGCCGCGATCGGGACGTGGTTCGTCGCGAAGCACGGCTTCGGGCGGCGCACGACCGAGACGGACTGACCTCGTCGGAACGACCCGACGAGATCGAAGGAGGCGATTCACATGAGCACCCTGCTGCACGTAGCTCCGGCGGCACTGCCGCACTGGGCCCGGCACGCGACCTGGTTCGCGTTCGCTGCGGGAGTGGCGTTCCTCGTGCCGTTCCTGGGCGTCTCCGTCCTCGACCTGCAGCACGACCTCTTCTACCTCGTGTACTTCGCAGCGACCGCTCTCCTGCTCGTCGGCTACGTACGAGCCGAGCACGTGGACGTCCGCCGGATCGCGCTTCACGCCTGGCCATGGAGCCTCGGGCTCGGGATCGTGGTCGGCCTCGCAGAGATCGGCAACGTTCTCGGTCGCGATGCGACCGATCGCCCGGGCGGGGCGTACTTCGTGTTCGAGATCTTCTGGCGCGGCGTGACCTACGGCGTCGTCGACGCACTGCTGCTCAGCGTGCTCCCCGGCCTCGTCGCGTACGGCTTGCTGCGCGGCCGCGTCGCGGGCGTCGTCGGCAAGCTGCGCTTCACCGCCCTCGCGCTCCCGCTCGTCCTCCTGATCACGGCGACATATCACCTCGGCTATCCGCAGTACCGAGAGGACGGCGTCGGACAGCCGGAGATCGGGAACACGATCATCTCGGTGCCGATGTTCGCCACGGCCAACCCGATCGGCTCGGTGGTGGCGCACGCCACGATGCACACGACCGCAGTCGTGCACAGCTACGAGACGGACGTCTTCCTCCCGCCGGAGACGGAGGCGAAGTAGCGAGGAGCCGGGTCAGGCGGCAGCGAGGTGCGCGAGCTTGTCCGGGTTGAGGACCGTGCGCACCGCGACGACGAGGCCGTCCGCGATCTCGAGCTCCTGCACTGCCGCCGGGCGGCCGTCCGGCCAGTGGTAGACGATGCCCGGCTCGCCGTTCACGATCGCGGCCCGGTACGTGACGTCCTCCGCGAGCGCCATCGGGCGCCAGCCGATCAGCGCCTTCGCGACCCGCAGCGCGCCGACGAGCGGCTCGCGGATGGACCGAGCCTTGCCGCCGCCGTCGCCGTACAGCGTCACGTCGGGCGCGAGCACGGCGACCAGCCCGTCCGTATCGCCCGTCTCCCAGGCTTCGATGAAGCGCCGGGCGACCTCCTCGCGCTCCGCGCGCGAGACCTCGAACCGCCTCCTCCCCTCGTCGATGCGCGCGTGCGCGCGGGCGAGGATCTGGCGCGAGTTCGCGGGCGACTTGCCGACGATGCGCGCGACGTCGTCGTGCGGGTAGTCGAAGACCTCGCGGAGGAGGAAGACCGCCCGCTCGACGGGTGAGAGCTTCTCGAGCAGGTGGAGGAACGCGAGCGACAGCGAGTCCGCCATCTCGGCGTGCTGGGCGGCGTCCTCCTCGGACAGCGGCTCCGGGAGCCACTCGCCGGGATAGACCTCGCGCTGCGTCCGCGCCGAGCGGAGCTGGTCGATCGCGAGCCGGGTCGTGATCGTCGCGAGATAGGCCTTCGGCGACTCCGGCTCCACGTCGGCGGCGTGGTAGCGGAGGAACGCCTCCTGCACGACGTCCTCCGCGTCTGCGACCGACCCGAGCATCCGGTACGCGATCGCGAACAGGTACGGCCGCAGCTCCTCGTGCGTCTCCATGCCTCGTAGACGGGATAGCAGCCGCGGGCGTGACAGCGTCGGGGTGAACCTGTGTCACATCCCGACGAGGTCCTCCGTCTACGGGGTGTCACGAAAGGAGGATGAGATGAAGGTTCTCGTGATCGGAGCAACGGGCGCGATCGGCCGGCCGCTCGTGTCGCAGCTCGTCGAACGCGGGCACGCGGTCGTCGGCACGTCGCGGACGCCGCTGCGGGCGGTGGCAGTGCGCAGGCTCGGTGCCGAGCCGGCCCTGCTCGACGTGCTCGACCCGGAGGCCGTGCGCCGGCTGGTGTTCGAGACGCTGCCGGACGCGATCGTGCATCAGGCGACCTCGCTGGCCGGCGAACTGGACTTCAAGCGCTTCGCCGAGACGTTCGCGCAGACGAACCTGCTCCGGACGAAGGGCGCCGACAACCTGCTCTCCGCGGCGAAGGAGGCCGGAGTCGAGCGCGTCGTCGCCCAGAGCTACAGCGGCATCACGTACGCGCGAGTGGGTGGGCCGGTGAAGTCGGAGGACGACCCGCTCGACGAGAGCCTGCCGGAGGCGGTGCACGAGACGATCGAAGCGATCAGGCACCTCGAAGCTGCCGTTCTCGGCGCGGGCGGCATCGTCCTTCGGTACGCCTCGTTCTACGGCGCCGCGATCGACCCGATGCGCGACGCCGTGCGCGGTCGGAAGGTGCCGATCGTCGGAGACGGGGACGGCGTGTGGTCTCTCGTCCACGTCGACGACGCGGCGGCAGCGACCGTGCTCGCGCTCGAACGAGGCGAGTCCGGCATCTACAACGTCGCGGACGACGAGCCGGCGCCGGTGCGGGAGGTGCTCCCCGCCATGGCGGAGGCACTCGGTGCTCCGCCTCCGCGGAGGGTGCCGGCCTGGCTCGCGAAGCTGTTCGCCGGCGAGCTCGGCGTCATCATGATGACGGAGATCAGGGGAGCATCGAACGCGAAGGCGAAGCGGGAGCTTGGCTGGACGCTCCGGTATCCGAGCTGGCGGCAGGGGTTCCCCGCGACGTACGGGGTCGCGCAAGCGGCGTAAGCGGCGCGGCCGCGACCCGCGGTCGGGCCTCGCCGACATGAGGGCCGCATCGGCGGCCCTCGTGTCGTGGAGCGGCAGTCATCGAAGACCGTCGACCCGCGCGCGCGACCACGGCACCGGACAGGTACAACCCGCTGCGTGGCGTCGCGGTCGGTCCGCCTCACGAGCCCGGAACGCGTCCTCTTCCCCGACGTAGGGGTCACGAAGGGGGACCTGTTCGAGTACTACCGAGCGATCGCGCCGGTGCTCCTGCCGCACCTCCGCAACCGGCCGTTCACCATGAAGCGCTCGCCCCATGGCGTCGGCGGGGAGGCGTACTTCCAGAAGCAGGCGCCGAAGGGGATGCCCTCCTGGATCCCCACGCGCACCTTCCGCACCCACCCGCGCGAGGGCGGGTCGCGGCTCGTCGACTTCCCGCTCGTCAACTCGCCGGAGGCGGTGCTGTGGATGGTGCAGATGAACTGCATCGACATGAACGCCTGGTACTCGCGCGTCGACAAGCCGGACCGCCCGGACTTCGTTCTTTTCGACCTCGACCCGCCGGATGTCGATCCACCCAATGGCGGCTTCCCGCTCGCGATCCGCGTCGCTCACCTGATCCGCGAGGAGCTCGAGCGGCTCGAGCTCGGCTCCTACGTGAAGACGAGCGGCGCCGACGGGATCCACGTGCTCGTCCCGATCGCGCGCCGGGCGACCTTCGAGCAGACGTACACGTTCGCGGAGCGTGTGGCGCGCGCGCTCGAGGAGCGGCACCCGGGGCTGGTCACGACCGAATGGCTGAAGCGCAAGCGTGAAGGCGTGCTCGTCGACCACCGTCAGAACGCGCGCGGGAAGACGATCGCCTCGGTCTACTCGGTGCGGCCGAAGCCGGGTGCGCCGGTCTCGACGCCGCTTCGCTGGGACGAGCTGACAGAGGTCGTGACGCCCCGCACCTTCGGGATGCGCGAGGCGCTCGAGCGAGTGGAACGGCACGGCGATCTGTTCGAGCCCGTGCTCGCCGGCGGCCAGGCGCTCGGACGTGCCCTCAGGAAGCTGCGGTAGCGATGGAGGATGCCGGCCGGCTCAGAAGTGATTCGTGTACGAGAGGAAGCGCCAGCCGTCAGGAGTCGAAAGCAGGTGATACGTCGTCCGGGTATCGCGGAGAACGTTCCCCTCCGAGTCGAGGGCGTTCCAGCGCACGGTTGCGAAGACGGCGTGCTCTCCGAGCTCGCGAACGTCGATCTCGATCCGCTTCCACGTCGCAACACCGGTCCCGCGATATGCATCGATCATCGCTGCGAAGTGATCACGTACGGCGTCGCGATCCGGCATGTGGATCGGGAGGCCTTCCCTGATCGCGAGAAAGGGCGCGAGGCAGAGCTCGGTCACACCCTCCACATCGCGCGCCGAGTAGCGACGGATGTACTCGTCCATGATCGCGTCGACCGGCGCTGACACGAGAAGGACTCTGGCAGTCGCGACAGACACGGTCAACGTCGACGAGGCAGCTGTCCGGCGACCGTCCGATTGGTGGTCGGACGGCCGCAGGGAAGCGAGAGCGGCGGATGGGTGTGCCCGCATGGCTCATCGCGTCAGCGCCACGACGTAACCGAGGGTGATCGCCACGACGATGACCGAACCGAGCGCGATTGCGGTCGTCGCCACCACGCGTCTGCGTGTCCGGCCACGTAACCCGAGCGCGATGCCCGCAGCAGAAAGTGGGAACGGCAGCCCGAGGAACGTCAGCGCGATCGCCGGGATCGCCAGCAGACTGCAGAGCAGCCCCCGCTTGGCCGCGTCGTCCGGATCCCGCGTTCGTCCGACGACGAACACGAAGAGCACCACCATGAGCACGAGCGAGGCGACGATGCTGAGTACGAACGCGCCGGGATCGGCCAGAGTCGATTCATCGTCACCCGCGCTGTCGGTGCCAACAAGGTGGTCGATGGCCATCGCGGCGGTGAGGGGGATGGCTACGGCCGTTGCCACGAGCGTGTCGCGCTGCAGCCGACCCATCCGCCGCGGACTGTACGCCAAGCGTCTTGACCGCTTCTCATGCCTCGCACTGGCGATGGTGGCCGAGGCGGGTGACCCTCGCCTCCGCGTTCTGATCGATCTCGAGGCACGCCGGTTGTACGCTTGACCTCGGGATGAAGGGACCGAGAGCTCGCCGCAGCGAGCGTCTGCTCGAGCTCGACGAGGTCGAGCGGCGACTGAAGCCGTTCGGGCGCCGGTACCTGGGCGTCCGCGAGATCCCGCTCGACGCACTCGTCGGCACGGACAGCCGCGCCAGCTCGTTCACCCGCGACTTCCGCCCGCTTCACGGCTTCAGCCGCGACCGGTTGCGCTCGCTCCAGGCGGCGTTCGCCGACGGCGCCTTCCCGCCGATCGTCACGGTCAAGCTCGGCGAGACGTACTTCGTGATCGACGGTCACCACCGCGCCGCCCTCGCGCGGCGGCGGGGCGCAGAGATGATCGACGCCGACGTGACCGAGCTCATCGCGCGCGTCCCCCTCCCGGCCGGGGCGGACATGCTCGAGGTCGTCCTCCGCGAGCTCGAGCGGATCTTCCTCGAGGACAGCGGGCTTGCCGAGGCGCGCCCCGGTATGCGCGTATCGGTGAGCCGGCCCGCTCACTACCTCGAGCTGCTGGAGAACGTCCAGGTGCACGGCTACCACATGATGCGAGGACGGGGACGCGTGCTCGAGGACGCGGAGATCGCGGCGGACTGGTCCGATGCGATCTACACGCCGACCCTCGCCGCGATCGACCGCCTGCGCCTCGGCCGCCTGTTCCGGGACGCGCCGCCAGGGGACCTGTTCCTCGTTCTCCACCGGCACCGGCGGGATGCGTTCCCCTCGACCGGCTGCCCTCATCTTGCGCAGACCGTCGTCTCGGTGATCGGCGACGAGGGGCGGCGCCGCCGGGTGCGGTTGCCGGGCCGTGGGCGCCGTTCGCCCGCGTAGCGCCACTCCGTCCGCTCGTCACCACGGATCCCACGAGGCTGACCAGCCAGTTGACCTGGTCGGTCGCCAGTGCCGGCTACGCGCTACCCGTGCGACCGCGCCCCAGCACCCGCGGGCGACCTGTCGGTTCAAGGCGACGCGAGCCGGGTAGCCTCGTCTCATGGAGACGGCGGGCAAGGTTCTGCTCGTGAGCGCGCTCGTCCTCGCGATCGTCGGGCTTGCCGCGCTCGGCCTCGCCAGGATCGGCGTCGATCGCGTCCCTGGGACGCTCTCGTGGAAGTCCGACAACGTGACGGTGTTCGTCCCGATCGGACTGATGCTCCTCGTGTCGATCGTCGGGACGATCGTGCTGAACGTCTTCCTGCGGCGATGACCGACGAAGGACGGTCACCGCGATGGGGAGGCTGATCGTCTGGATCGAGTTGTAGCCCCGGCTCGCCGGGTATCAGACCTGACTCACCAGCTCTCACACCCCAACGAGGGAGGACACATGGCAGGCAAGACGGATTTCACCGAGGACGAGTGGAAGGACCTGCAGCAGGGTGTCACGGGCGCGGGCTTGCTCGTCTCCGCGGCCCATCGCGATTTCACCGACAGCTTCGGTGAGGCGAGCACGGTTGCGAAGCAACTCGCCGCGCATCGCGAGAGCGACAGCCAGCTCGTTCGCGACCTCTCGGGGACACATGGCACCGGCTTCGGCTTGGTCGCGTCGCCGAAGGAGGTCGTGGAGGGGACGATGAACGCTCTGGGTGCCGCGGTGGCGGTGCTCGGCGCCAAAGCCCCGGACGAGCTCGACGCCTATCGTGGCCTGGTGCTCGACGTCGCAACGGCGGTAGCGGAGGCCAAGGGCGGGGTGAAGGACGAGGAGACCGCTGCCATCGGGAAGATCACACAGGCGCTCGGGGTCGCCTAGCACTACGGTGCCGCCACGGCGAAGGCGTCGACCGGCGAACAACTGAGTCCGACATCGGCCGCATCGCCGCACGGCCGCTGGAGGGCGTCAGGTGTCCGTGTCCGCTCGCGCGCGCTCGACCTCGAGCTGGCGGAGCTCGATCCGACGAATCTTTCCCGTGAGCGTCTTCGGCAGCTCGGGTACGAATTCGACACGGCGCGGGTACGCGTACGCGGACAGGCGCTCGCGAACGTGGCCCTTGATCTCATCGGCCAGCGCGCCGGACGGCTCGTACCCGTCCGCGAGGACGATGAATGCCTTTACGACGTTGCCCCGGAGCTCGTCGGGCGACGCGACGACTGCTGCCTCGCGAACCGCGCCATGCTCGAGGCACGCCGATTCGACCTCGAACGGGCCGATCCGGTAACCCGCTGCGATGATCACGTCGTCGGCGCGACCGACGTACCAGATGTAGCCGTCCTCGTCCCGGACGGCCGCGTCCTTCGTGTGGAACCAGTCGCCGCCGAACGTCTCCGCGCTCTCGTCGTCGTTCCCCCAGTAACCGAGCGGATAGTGCGGGTTCGAGCGGGCGCGGAGACAGATCTCGCCTCGCTCTCCCTGCCGCACGGGCTGCTCGTCCTCGTCGAGGAGCTCCACGTCGCCAGCCCGGCATCGGCTTGCCCATCGAACCCTCACGCACCTCGAGAAACGGGTAGTTCGCGACGAGGGGATACGACTCGGTCAGGCCGTAGTAGTCGAGCACGGTCACGCCGTATTGCTCCCGAAACCAGCGGATCGCCTCTGGATTCAGCGGCTCGCCCGCCGAGCACACGCGGCGGAACGCCTGCGGATAGCGTGTCCCCGCATCCTCGACCGCCATCATCGAACGCATTGCGGTCGGCGTCGTGAACACGTTCGTCACCGAGTGCCGGCTCAGGAAGTCGAGCTGCTTGTCTGGGTCGAAGCCGCCCTCGCGCCGGTAGACGCACTGCAGCGCGCCGAGCCGCCAAGGACCGAGCAACGGTGCGATCCCCGCGGCCCAGGCCCATTCGCCCATTCCGTGAAACCGCTCGCCGTCCTGTACCTCGTGGCAGTAACGGAACTCTTCGTGTCCGAGGATGTAGCGGTGCGCGTGGACGATCCCCTTCGCGAGTCCCGTCGTCCCGGACGTGTAGTAGAGCTGCGCTGGGTCGTCGGCCGCGGTGTCGGCGCACACGAAGTCCGTCGGGGCGGCTGCCAGCGTGTCGGGCTCGAGCACGAGCGTGTGCGGCGTCCACGGTCGTTCGAAGCGAGGCGCGTTCCCGGGGTCGGTGACGAGCAGCTTCGCGCCCGAGTCCGAGAGCCGATGTTCGATCGCATCGTCGCCGTACAGCACGGACATCGAGAGCAGAATCGCGCCGAGCTTCCAGACTCCGAAGAAGGTCGCAGCGGCCTCCGGCGTCGGAGGTAGGACGACCGCGACCCGGTCTCCGCGCGTCACACCTCTCGCGGCGAGCGTGTGCGCTGCCTGATTCGCCAAGTCCTGCAGCTCGCCCCACTCGAGCTCACGGGTCGAGCCGTCGAAGCTCTCCCAGATCATCGCCGGCTTGCCACGCGCATGCTTGTCGCAGACGTCGGCGGCGATGTTGTACCGCGCCGGCACCTCCCAGCGATGACCTGCGCAGATCTCGTCGTAGCTGGTCGAGCTCATCGCTACCACTCCAGCCTAGCCATGTCTGGCGGCGCATCCGTAGCGGGAGCTTTCGACGGCACCATCACCGCTGCGTGAGGACACTCGCGCATCCGACATCACTCTCCCCGAGCACCTCATCGGATGCGCGAGCGGAGTCGCTGGAGCTTGGGCGGCGCGTCGCCCGCGACAGGTGTGGATCAGCACGAAGCCACGGAGTGCGTGATACTCCGCGGGCCATGTCCCGCGACACTTCCGACCGAGGAGGAGAGACATGATCCTGGCAACGGCGAAAGTCGGGGATTTCGACCGCTTCTGGAATACATTCTCGACGAAGGGCGCTGAGAAGCGAAGGCAGCACGGGTCCAAGGGTGCGCAAGTCCTTCGCGACCCCAATGACGACGACCGGATCTGGGTGGTCTTCGACTGGGACGAGGCGGGCTGGCAGAGCTTCATCTCAGACCCCGAGGTCCCGGCGATCTTTCAGGAAGCCGGGATGGACGGTAGGCCCAAGGCGGCTGAGCTCATCCGCCAGCACGACGCCTAGCCCAGACTCGGATCGGACTCATCGAACCCGCCGGGATGCGGAGGTAACGCGACACAGTCGTCAGCTCCCGTGCGCATATCGCACACCTGTCTCAGCGGGCGACTCTCGGGATCGGAGGCAAGACCCTGGACGGTCGTGAACCCATCAAGCGACATTCCCGCACCCTCGGGCATGCCGCTGAGATCTACTCGGATCGTGGAAGGAGTAGGATGGTCGTACTGGCCCTGCTGCCAGAACCCCGGCCGAAAGCCCGCAATCTCCCGACGCGCTATGGCGCGCGAGACGTAGGAGCCCAGGCGAACAGGATTCGACATGCGGGGCCAGCGCTTCGTTGTCTCGAGCCGGGTTCAGGTGGGCGCCCAGCCGGAGGTCGTCATGGCCAAGAGTTCTGACAAACCGAAGAAGCAGCAGAAGAAGGCACCGCAACGAACGCTCAAGGAGCGCCGGAGCGCGAAGCGCGCTGCCAAGAAACTCAGCTCGGCTTCGTTTCTCCCGGCAGACAGATAGGGACCTGAGGACAGGGTCCGGGCCGCGGACATGGATGACTACGAGGTCGTCGCCCAGGAGTTGAGCGATCTCGGGGAGAAGCTGCGCGGCCTCGAGGACCGCCTGGCCGAGGTCGAGAGAGTGAACGCCCGGCTCGAGGAAGCCGCCCTGACCACGGCCCGTGCCATGGCGGAGGTCTCACGCCACTGGGACGCGGTGTACGACGCCATGCGCCGCGCAGACAGAATCGACCTCGAGATCTCGACCGAGCGCGACCATGACGCCGCCAGGGCGCGTCGCAGCCAGCCATCGGAGTAGCGTCGTTCCGGCATCGTCGAGCGACCGAGCGGGCTCCGTCGACGCAGACAGCGTCGAGGCCCGGCCCTGGTGTCCGTGTCGTCGTATCGCCTTCGACCTATCGCGAAGGCGACTACGGCGCGGCGATGCACCGTGTACCGCCGCGTCAGCGGCGGATGGGAGCTCGTCGTGCATCAACGGACGCCGCTCTCGACGTGACACCGGCGTGACTAGGACCGCCGGCGCCGTCCCGCTGGCTTCGCCCGAACGACAGGGGCCGGCACCGAGGGTTCAGCGGTGAGTAGCGGCTCGTGACAGACTGCGCCGATGTTCTGTCTCGTCGGACTCGCCGCGATCCTCGGCCCGCGTCTTGCCGTCGCAATCTGGTGGCTCTTCGGCAACAAGGTCGAGCTTGCTTTCGATACATGGATCTGGCCCTTGCTCGGGCTTGCCTTCCTGCCGTGGACAACCCTCGCCTACGTGATCGCATGGCAGCCCGGCGGCCTCAACGGAAACTGGGATGCGCTCCTGATCGTGCTCGGCATTGCCCTCGACATCCTCACGTACATGCATCGCTTCGCAGCGAAGGCCGTGCGTCCGGCACCGCGCTACTAGCAGACCTCACCGGATCGGTCCTTGCGGGGTCCTCGACGTGGCACAACCGCGCGACGGCAGCGCGATGACGTCGATTACCTGATGAGCCTCCAGACTGCCGTGACGCCCTCTCGCGACCCCTTCCGCCACGTCACGAGCGCGACGACGACGAGACCGGCGGCTACGAGCAGTCCGAGCGATCGGACCTCGGACCGAAGGGCCGTGAGATCGTCGTCGAGGCGCTGCCGTTCAGCATCGATCTCCGCGCGGATCTTCTCGGCGGTTCGCTCAGACATGGCTCCGAAGCGCCTCCACGGTGCGCTCTGCCTCCTCGATCGCTTGCTCGGGCTGGGGAGGAGAGGCTTTCTGCGCGAAGCGAACGGCCAGGAATCCGGCGATTGCAGCGAGTAGCAGGATCAGTCCAGCCACGATGAGTAGCGACAGCCACAGGGGGAGTGCTTCGCTGATTCCCGCCGCCGCCGATGCGAAGGCGAACCCGATCGCGTAGACGACGAGAACCACAGCGAGGAGTGCAAGCCCCGCTGCGACGCCGAGCGCCGTTGCCTTCTTCTTCGCCTCGAGCTTCGCAAGCTCCAGATTCAGGCGTCCGAGCGACTGCGCTCGCTGCTTCACGGACTTTGTCCGTGCGACGAAGCCGAACATGCCGAGAGCCTATAACGACGCTCTCGTGAAGCGGAAGGGCGACGACCGGGCCAGTGCCCGAAGGTCGCGCGTAGAGGCGTGACGAGCGCGTGGCTTCGAGCTCGACCGGAGCCGCTGGAGCTAGCTCATCGCGACGCAAGCGCGAAGCCGAGGGTCGTCGGCGGCGGGGTCCAGGACGCGGTCAGCGATCGCGCGGGAAGGATGACGACCCGCACGTCACGGCGGGAGTGTCCTCGAAGCCCGCTCTGTGCCTGGGGTTTCCACTCTACCAGCGTTGCCTGCGCAGACACATCCCCGGATCCCGAAGTAGAGTCGGACAAGGGCCGCGCCCGGCTGGCTGTATCCCTCTCGGCTGAAATTCACTCCCGTCCCCGCCCGATGGGCCTCATGGTGAGCGGTGCGGGACGAACGGCCGCAGCTCGTCGACGCCGGGTCGGACGATCCCGACGTGGGACTCGGGGACCTCGTTCCAGGCACCCGGAAGGTCGCCCAGCGGCTCGGAGACGACGACTCTCGTCTCGTCTGACAGCCCGGCGAGCTCTGCGCTGTCCGGATAGACGGCCTTCAGGGCGTCCATTCGCGTACTGAAGTAGAGAGATCGCGAGTCAGCCTCGCTCGAGTACCGAAAGGCCCACACGGTCGTCCCGTCGGTGGTTGCGACGGTCATCTGGATCGGATGCCCGACACCACGGGCGCGCCCTGTCTCCTCGACGAAGCCGACCATCCGCTCCACGGCGACGATGGGATCATCCTCGAGTCCGAACGTGAGCGCGAGATAGAACATCGTCTCCGAGTCGGTGGTGCCCTCGATGGACGGGAACAGTGAGTCATCGACGGCGAGCACGAGCTCGCGCCTCACGCGCGGGAACTCGCGGATCGAGCCCGTTGTGCATCCACAGCCATCGCCCAAATCGGAACGGATGCGTGTTCGTCTCCTGGATGGCCGTTCCGGTCGACGCACGGATGTGCGCGAGGAACAGCGGCGACGAGATCCCGGCCGCGAGCTCGCGCAGGTTGCGGTCGTTCCACGCCGGATGGACGCTTCGGTACAGCCGCGGGCTCTCGCCTTCCTGGTACCAGCCGACGCCGAAGCCGTCGCCGTTCGTCGTTGTCGCGCCCTGCCGGGCATGCAGGCTCTGGTCGATCAGAGAGCGGTCGCGCTTGACGAGCAACTCTTCGAGCCGGATCGGCGACCCCGAATAGGCGAGCCAGCGGCACATCCTCCTACCTCCTCTCCACCCGCACCGGGCGGCGTCGTGGCGGCACTGAGCCCCGGGTGAGCAGTGCAAGGGTCGCCGGTCGCAGTTCGCCCGGAGCGAAGGAAGTCGTCATGGTCGCGACCGGCGGCTTCGACGTGCGAGACGTGGTCACAGGAAGTAGCTCAGCCTGTCCCAGAACCAGCTCTTGAAGCGTTCAGGTGTGCCCGACGATGGCTCGCCCGGCTTCGAGCGTGCGATATCGGGCTCGAACAATCGCTCCTCGAAGCGCGCCGCCGCCGTCGGGCTCCGAGCGATCATCATGAGCTCGGAGTTGCGGTAGAGCGCCAAGGCGTCGAGGTTCACCGTGCCGAAGCTGACGACCTGGTCGGCGACCACGACCTTGGCATGCACGACGGTGCCCGGTACCTCCCACAGCTCGACGCCCGAATCCATGAGTGCGGGGTACCAGTGCTCGAGCGCGGCCGTCGCCTGCTCGTTGTTCGACTCCTCGGAGACCACGATCCGCACTTTCACTCCGCGCCGCGCGGCTGCAAGGATCCGCTGGATCATGTCTGCATCCGTGAGGTAGGGGTTCATCACGTCGAGCCTTTCCCGCGCACCGTCGATCTGCTCCCGAATCGCCTGCGAAGCGGCGACGAAGCCACCGGGGATGACCTGGGCGAGAGCGATCGGTGTCGAGCCGGCGTCGGTCGGCTCCGGGAAGTACGCGGAGAGGTCCTCCGGAAGCGGGCCGCCGTGTCCGCGGAAACTCGTCAGGAAGGCCGCTTGCGCCTGGCGGACGACGTCGCCGGTGACCCGGACCATGACGTCGTGGAAGCCGCCGTTCTCGAAGTGATCCTCGATGCCCGCACCCCCGGTCCATGCGACCGAGCCGTCGATCACGTACAGCTTGCGGTGGTCGGCGCGACCCACCTCGTCCTGGCGCCAGTCCACGTGCTGGTCGTCGGGGTAGAGACCGTCTCTGTCCAGCGGGAACACGTCGTTCACGACGATCTGCGCACCCGAGGCGGCGAGTTGCGTGAACATCTCGCGCGCCTCTCCGTGAGGCCTGGATCCGTAACCGTCCACGATCACCCGCACTTCGATCCCCTCCGCCATCTTGCGCTTCAGCAGTGCGGCCATCTGCATACCGACGGAGCCCTCCCGCCAGCCGAACATCAAGATGTGCACGGACGACCTCGCGCCCTCGACGTCCTCGAAGATGCGGGGAAAGAAGTTGGCTCCCTCGACCCACGGATCGACGGTTGCCGCCGTCGACCAGGCGAAATCGAGCGCTGCATCGTGCGGCCGAATCCCGCTGCGCGCGGCAAACGCTCTCGTCGCGGCCTCCGCCCCGGACGCAGTGACCGCATCGGGCGGCGGTGGCCAGCTCGGTCTCTGGGTGATCCCCAGTACCTGCCTGTACACGAGGACGAACAGGGCCGCGGCAACGAGCGCGACGACCGTCAGGCCCCGGCGTCCGCGTTTCCGAGTCTCCCGTGTTAGCGTCGTCGACGCAATGCCAGAGGAACCTACAGGCGGCCGTTCGGTTGCCTCGCGAGGGGTGGGTTGCATCCATCGCCGTCGCTGTCGCCGTGCTGGCCGTGTTCCTGCCGTGGACCAGTGTCGGGAGCGCAAGCCTCGACGGGACGCAGGGCCCGAACAACGGGTGGCTCGTCGCCATCGTCGGGATCTTCGCCCTCGGCTTGACGCGCCTGATGGTTCGAGGCTCATGGGTTGGAGTGGTCGGGGTGCTCGGCGCGTCGATCGTCATGTTCTGGACGGCCGTGGAGAACTGGCTGGACAACCGCGACGTCCTCGAGGGCAGCCTGCCGGCTTGGGCCTTGTCCTCGTCCTGGCGGCGGCCGTCGTGCTGGGCGGCTTCGGCCGCCGTGCGGGGCTTGCACCTGGCCCGCGACCATGCCGGGAGGCCGCCAGCCTCCACGTGAGCGGTCACAACACGCGCGCGTTGACGCCCGCGTGCTGAACGAGATCCCAGCCGGACGAAGTCGGCCTCGGACTCCGGAGCTGGGCCGAAAGTCGAACTGCAGTATGTGCCGGAGGCGAGGACCTCGCAGGATGCATACGCAGTCTGATCGCGCCCGAGGAGGGCTCCGCGTCGCGGCGGGCGCGGCGCTGGACGACTGAGACCGGGAGGCGAACCCATGACGACCGACTCCACACCGCCCGAACAGAGTGCGGCCCAGTCGCCGGACAGGCCGCCGCAGGGCGAAGGCGGAAAGCACAAGCGCCCCGGTGGCATGGATGATCCTCGCGGGCGTGGCGATCGCCGCTGCGATCGGACTGGGCGTCTGGGCGCTCCTGCTCAACGACGACCTGAACGACACCGAGGAGCAGCTCGAAGCACAGACCGCCGCGGCAGAGTCGGCCTCGTCCGAGGCCCAACGTCGCGTCGCGGATGCCCGTGCGAGCATCGACGCGGCGCTTTCCGACGTCGCCGGCATCGTCGTCGTCAGCGATGAGGACGTGGCCGAGGCCGAGCAAGCCGTCGACGAAGCCGAGCAGAGCGTGGCAGAAGCTCAAGCGGCGGTTGACCAGGCGCAGAGCGAGCTCGAGCAGGCGCGCGCCGAGCGCGAGCTGGCCCGAGCCGAGGCAGAACAAGCCCGAGCGGAAGCGGCGCAAGCCGAGCTGTGCGCGGACGCCTCGCTTGCAGCCACCCAGGCGCTGGCCGAATACGACGACGCGGCCGAGGCTTACGAGGAGGCCGCAGCCCGCTCCGAGACGGCCGCGCGAGCCTGCGCGTGAGCGACGACCCGTGCGCCGACACGGGGCCGGGACGGCTCCGCGGCCTGCGTCGTCTCGGGCTGGTTCACGCCGCGGGACGGACGGCGCTTCCACACCGCGTCCAAGACCACGGCGAGGAGCGCGATCGCGACGATCGCGGCGAACGTCTCGGGAGCATTGCGGAACGTGTCGACGACGAAGAACGACGAGCACGACGAGAGTCACGGCGATTGCCGACGAGGATGATCGCCGCGCTGCGCCCCCGTCTCGGCGCCGCAGCCGATAGCCGGCGACCCCGACGAGGAGGAAGATCATGAGCGAGCACGCGCTCCCCACGGACGCGATCGCGGACAGGTCGACGAGTGTTCGAGACGACGAGCACGACCGCGGCGCTGATCAGCACGCCCTCGTTCGCGCCGAGCCTCGATCCGCGCCCGAAGAAGGGGGGGAACTGGCCGACGTCGGCGAGCATCGTCGTCAGGCCCCCGAGAGGCGTACAGGGTTGCGATCACCGACGCCGGCCGTGCGCGAGCATCGCGGCGATCGCCATCATCGTGAACCCCGCGTCCCGAGGGCCGGCCGCCCTGCCTCGGCGATCGCGGTCGCGCCGTACCGCACGACCTCCTCGACGGTCAGCGTCCCGAACACGCTGATCGCGACCAGGACGTACAGCGACCGTCGTGACGCCGAGCGCGCGGTACATCGCCTTCGGCAGGTCCCGGGCCGGGTCGCGCAGGTCTCCGACGGCGAAGGTGATCACGCTGAACCCGAGGTAGGCGAAGAAGGTCAGCGCGACGCTCGCGACGATGTCCGAGACGGGCGGGTAGCCGCTGAACGCGAGCAGGTCGAGGTCGATGCTCGGCGAGCGTGACGGCGATGAACACGGCGAAGACCCCGAGCAGGACGAACACGATCAGCGACTGCGCCTGTCGACGAGCGCGAGCCGACGACGTTGACGAGCGCCATCGCGACCACGATCGCGCGACGTGAAGACGTTGTCCCAGCCGCTCCAGCGCGTCGTCGCCGACGAACAGCGAGGTCGCGTAGCTCGCCGAACGAGACCGCGCACCATCGAGCAGACGATCACGATCGGCGGACGAAGTAGCCGAGCCAGGAGGCGATCCCGACGCAGGCGCCCGTTCCCGAAGCCCTCGATCAGGTAGGCGAAGAGGCCGCCCGAGGACGGGTAGCGGACGCCGAGCTTGACGACGGTGTAGCCGAGCAGCGCGGAGACGACGCCGGCGAGCAGGAACGAGAGCCAGACGGCGGAGCCCGCGACCGCTGCCGGCCTCGCCGAGCAGGGCGAAGATGCCGGCGCCGACCATGGCGCCGATGCCGAGGAAGGCGGCGCCGCGGACGCTCACGCTACGGGAGTCGTCGGCACCGGCGGCGCGGGGTCTGGCCGCCGAAGAAGAGCCAGACGATGACGATGCCGACGAGCGCGGTCACGATCCAGCAGATCTGCAGCGGCAACTGGAAGGAGTGGTCGATGACGCGCTTGCCGAGAGTCGTCGTACCCGTCGTGTCGGCCTCGGCCGCGGCGATCTGCGTGCCGTTGGCGGGAAGGAGGAGCACGCCGACGACCGCTGTCCACATGGCGATCATGTAGCCGGCGCCGATCCCGAGCGCGAGCCCGAGCGGGACCATCGTGCGGGTCGCGGCCGACTGGCTCGTCGTGAGGCCGGCGACGAGGAAGATGGCGACGGCGATCATGAACGGCCAGTTCTCGGCGAGGCCGCCGAGCGCGGTCACGATCGCGTCCTCGTTGTTGGCGATGAACGTGTCCGCCATCCAGGCGATCCCGAAGAGGGCGATCATCGAGACCATCCCCGACCTGAAGATCGGCGTGCCCGGGACGTCCGACGCCTTCACGTGGCAGAGGACGAGGATGAGCGCCGCGGCGGTGAGCATGAACATCTGGATCAGCGGCGTCACCGACATCGGCTCGACGCCGCCGCCCTCGGCGGCGACGGTCGGGCGGATGCTCTCGACGAAGCCGAAGACGCAGATCGCGGCGACGCCCGCGAGGAAGATGGCGACGCTGCGCTTCGCGTAGGGCAGGAGCACGATCTCGGCCGGCGGGGCGGGCGGCTGCACCTCGCCGGCGGCCAAGCCGCCGCTGGTACTCCGCGTCGTCGTCCAGGTCCTTGCCGTGGCGGCTCATCACGAGCGACATCGCGAAGATGCCGACGATGCTCGCCGGGATCGTGATCAGCAGGACGTCGATCAGGTCGTAGTTGTAGATCTCGACGAGCGGCAGGAGCGTGGCCATCGCGGCCGCGACGGGGCTCGAGGTGATCCCGAGAGCGTTGGCGACCGTCGACCCGGCGAGCGCGCGCTCCGGCCGGATCTTGTTCGCGTAGGCGACCTCGTTGATCACCGGGATGATCGAGAAGAACGTGTTGCTCGTGCCGGTCAGGATCGTGAGGACGTACGACACGTACGGTGCGACGAAGTTGAGCGCTTTCGGCCTGCGCGCGCAACGCGTTGCTCGCGATCTGCACCATGTAGTCGACGCCGCCGGCGGCCTGCATCGCCGCCGCCGCCGAGATGACGGCGATGATGATCAGGATGGCGCTGATCGGCGGCTCCCCGGGGTCGAGCCCGAAGACGAAGACGAGGACGAGCGTGCCGACGCCGCCCCAGAGACCGAGGCCGATCCCGCCCGAGCGCACGCCGAGGGCGATGAAGCCGATCACGACGAGGCCCTGCACCGCGACGAGGATCCAGTCCATCGTGCGTCATCGCTAGCCCGTCTCCTCCCGCAGCTGCTGGCACGTGCTCGAGTCGCTGCAGCGCGTGCCGCCAGCTCGGGGTCGAGTGCTCGCGACGTCCGCGATCGTCTGTACCCCGCTGGCGAGCGCGTCTCCGATCGCGCCGGCCGCCTCCGTCGAGCTGCTCGATCGCCTCCTCGAGCGTGTCCGCTTCCTCGTCGAGCGAGTCCTGCGCCTCCTCGAGATCGTCGAGCGCGGCGTCGGCCCAGCTCGGAGACCTGATCGCGCTGCCTCCTCGCCTTCCGGCGTGTCCGGGATCCCGGCATTGTCGATGCCCTCGACCAGCGTCTCGGTCGCCTGGACCGCGCGCTCGAGCCCCTTGCGCACGAAACCCGTCCGGCCCTGCGGCGTCTCCGACTGCGGCTCCTCTCCGCCTGCCGTGCTCGACGCGGTCGGCGTCCGGATGTCCTCGACGATGTCCTCGATCTCGCCGCGCCAGACGCCGACGGCCCCGCAGGTGCTCTGCGCCCACTCGCCCGCCGTGACAGTCTCGCCCTCGTCGTCGCGAGTACCGATCATCGCGGTCACGACGAGCACGACCACGATGCCGGCGGCGATGGCGACGATCCAGGCGAGCGAGCCGCGCATCGCCGTCTCGCTCTCCCCGCCGAGAACTCGTCGACGATCGCCGACCAGCAGCTTCCAGAACCGCTCCACGGTCGGGATACTGACACGCTCGTCGGGCGAGTGCGGAGACTCGATCTGCGGGCCGAACGGCGAGCATGTCCAGGTGCCCGCTGACCTTGGTGCCGATGACGGCCGTCTCGAGACCCGCGTGCACTCGCCGCGACCACCGGGGGCTCGCCGAACAGTCGCTCGTAGACCGTCTTTGCGACGGCCAGCACGTGGGAGTCCAGGTCGGGACGCCAGCCCTTGTAGTTGCGCTTCACCTCGAACGCGCCGCCTGCGAGGCGCGCGGCCGCGTCGAGTGTGCGATCGACCTCGGGCAGTGCAGAGTCGTTGGACGAGCGCGACAGGCTGTGCAGCGTCAGCTGGTCTCCGTCGGTGCTCGCCTCCCCGAGCGACGTGCTCGTCTCGACGAGCCCGTCGAAGTCCGGGCTCATCGCGAGAGGCCCCGTGGGCACGAGTGCGATCGCGTCGAGGAGCTTCGCGGTCGCTCTCGTCCGTCCAGGGGTCGGCCGATGCGTCGCCTGCCGTCACCGCGATCGAGACGCCCGGATCGGTCTTGGCGAACGCGTCGCGGATGGTCGCCGCGGCCGACGTCGATCGCTGCTCGGAACTCTGTCTTCGCTGCCCGCGCGCGACCGAGCACGATCGCGCATGCGTCGCGCGGGATCGCGTTCCGGCTCTTGCCGCCGCCGAGGGAAACGAGCCGGAACGGCGCCGATCGCATGGGCTTCACGGAGCGCGCGTCCGAGCACCTTGATCGCGTTCGATCGGCCGAGCGCGATGCCCGATCCGGAGTGGCCACCCTGCCCTCCGCTCGACTGTCGACCGCCAATGTGGCCGCGTCCGCGTCCGGCTTCGCTCGCGGCGTCTCGATCCTGATCCAGGTATCGGTACTGCCCGCGCACCCGACGGTGAGAACGCCGTCCTCCTCGCTGTCGAGGTTGATCAGGGTCGAGCCGGTGAGCAGCGATCCATCGAGTGCATTCGCGCCTTCGAGCCCCACTTCCTCGGCGACCGTCATCAGGAGCTCGAGCGGGCCATGCGGGATCGACTCGTCCTCGACCAGCGCCATCATCGCGGCGATCGCGACGCCGTCGTCGGCCCCCAGCGTGGTGCCGTCGGCCGTCAGCCAGTCGCCGTCGCGGAGCAGCGCGATCCGTCCTTCTGCGGGGTCGTTCGGGCTCGCCGCGTCGCGCTCGCAGACCATGTCCAGGTGACCCTGGAGAATGAGGGTCGGGCGCCGACTCGCGGCCCCGAGTCGCCGGAACGCGGACGACGAGGTTGCGTCCGGAGTCCTGCTCGAGCTCGTATTCGTGGTGGCCGGCCCAAGCTCGGACGTGCTCGATCACAGGCTCTTCGCGGCGCGATGGTCGCGAGATCGTGGTCAGCGTTTCGAAGTGCCCCCAGAACGCGCGCGGCTCAAGGCCTTCAAGCATCGATGTCTCTGTCGCGACGACCCATTTTCCGACGAGACACTACAACCCCGAGCCCCGCGCGGAACCGGTTCGAAGGTTGGGATGGTGGTGATCTCCGGCACGCCACAGCGGAGGCCACACCAAGAACCCGCTCTGCGCCGGGGGGTTCAAACGTTACCGGCCCGTCGCGGGCTTCCTGACGGCCTCCTCGGATCAGGAGCAGAGACCGCATGTGGACCACGCTCATCCCGGAGGAACGACGCTTCTCACGGTTGTACCGCGGCCGGATGGAACTCATCGATCACATCTTCGTGAGCCACTTGCTCGTCACCGGCACGCGCATGACCGACGTCACGACCGTTACGGCCGTGGGTGGGATCCCGTCCATCGACGACAACCCGAACGACCGCATAGGCTTGTCGTCGCGCTCACCGGATGCGGCGACGGCTCGTCGTCGGAGTCCGACGCCGAGCTCATCGCGGAGGGCGAGGCGCAGTCGTAGAGCTTCAACAGTTCCTCTGCCTCTGCGATCGCGGCCTGCGGCATCGGGACGTCTGTCGGCATGTTGCAATCGTGACGAGCGTTTGAGAGGGTGGTCGCGAACCGTCGCACAAAGGGGGGAACAGAAATGAAGATTCGTCGTCCGCTGTTCTTTGCAGTGATTGCTGCTACCGCGGTATCGCTGGCGACCATCGCGGTCAGCGCCGTGGCAGCTGAGACGCCATTCAAAGGAACCTTCAACGGGGTTGAGACGGGCGAGACCGTCTTCCCGATCCGTTCAATCACTCGGGAGGGCGCGGGCAACGCCACATATCTCGGCAAGTACACATCGCACCTGACTGCGCAGATCGACCTCCTGGCGGGCCATGCGACAGGGGACGCGACGTTCACTGCGGCAAACGGCGACACCCTGACCACCACCGTTGACGGACAGTCGACCCCGACAACAACGCCCGGAGTGCTCTCGATCGTCGAGGTCTACACCATCACAGGCGGTACGGGACGCTTCGCGGACGCAACCGGCACCTTCACGCTGGAAATCATCGTGACCCAATCGACGGGCATTAGTAGCGGCACGCTCAGCGGAGAGATCGACCACTAGCCATCTTTGCGCAGCGCAGTGCGGGGGTGTGTGGAACCGAGCGACTACCAAGAACCGAGGGCCGTCCCGCTCGAGTTGCAGCTCCGACACGCGGTAGCGCAGTCGGCGAGCGTCGCGATGCGGTGGTTCCCCTCGAGACGTGGACGCGTTCGGGTGCCGTCGAGGGCACAGTCGCTCTATCGCTCGACGTTGCCGGGTCGGTGTACCGGCCATCTACCTTGGTACTTCCGGGGAGTTGGAGGTAACGTTCCTCCAGCTATCCGGACAGCCGACGTTCGACCAAGCCTCCAAGCGACTCGAACTACTCCGCAGATTCAACGAGATCTCAGGCGTCGATCTCCCAGAGTCCGCTGTGACTCGTAGACCTCGGATTCCGTTGGCGACCTTCGCCCCTCCCGACGCTCTCTCGAAGCTCTTTGAAGTCATCGAGTGGTTTCTTGCCGAGGCACGCGCGACCGGCTGACAACTCCGAGAGGGTCACGAACTCAGACGCCCTCTGAGCGATCCAGGCCCGACGACGACGATGCGCCGCCGTCCTCTGAACGCTGAAGCGCTGAACCTCGGTAGTCCGGGTAGGCGGGGTCAGCGGCTGCGCCGGTTATCCCAACATCCGACGCGGTCGCTTCACTCAACCCATGATCAGCGGCGACCGTGCGAAGCAGATCGAGGAGCGACTGGCCGACCTGCTCGATGTCGAGATTGGTGAGTTGCGCGACTACCTCCGGGGCAACATCAAAGAGAGCGCCGCACGCCGGACCGGTTTTCGTTTTATCCGAGGGACGCATGGAGGGCAGTACGTCCGTGACCCCGAGGGCACGGACATCCCCTCTGCCCGCGCCTCCATTCCGGGCTAGCCCGAGTCGCATCCGAGATGCCCGACTCTCGGGTGCCACCAGACGACACTCAAGGCTGACTGCAAGGCTGACCTAGCCGCCCGCTCCGTGTTGCCACGATGCCTCCTCAGTGCGTGGGCAGCGTCCGGTGTGGCCGGTGGACACGAGGCCACGCCCCGCCCGAACCCGCCACGACCAGCGCGAGCACTGCGATCACGAGCGAGACCGGCCCGTACATCCACCACCACCCCCATTCGCCCCTGCTCCAGGTGAAGGCTGCCACCGTCTCAAGCAAGAAGACCGCCGCCAGCGCCCACGCGAAAACCCGAATCATCCGCTCGGACACGAACCCCTGCCGCCACAACCCCACCCGCGCCAGCACAACCAGCACCGCAGCGACCAGCAGCACGACCACCACGGCGGCGACCACGCGCGTGCCCGTCGTCGCCACTTCGTCGTGGACACCGTTGGTATAGAGGCCCCAGGTGCCGCCCAGCATCCAGTAGACGTGCGTGCTGATCGGGCCAGCCGCCAGACCGGCTATCAAGAGAAGCGCGCCAATGCGAACGCGCCTCGTCGCGGCTTCCGCTCTCGGTGTCATCAGAAACCTCCTCTCCGAGCAACGGCGACACTACGGCGGACGGCGCAGCAGACGCCGCGCATAGGTGCGATACGCACTCGACCTTCGCACCGTGGGTCCCGACTGACATCGGCGCGTTCCCCGATTCGGCCTGCGCCCAAGTACGCGCTCGATGACTTTGCCCCCGACTGTGGGACGCGCCTCGCCCATGGTTCAGCGCCCATAGATTCAGCCCGAGGTCGCCGGGTTGCCTTAGGAGAGATCTCAGGCGTCATGGGAGTTCGAGATCGCCGCCCGGCCCCTGCTCCTCGGTAGTTCCGGGTAGGCAGGTCAGCGGCTGCGCTGATTCCCCGTTTCCACGACGTTTCCAGATCGGCTGTCTGAGGCGACTCACGACGACGCCCCCACATACGAAACCCGCCATTTGCAGCAGGTCTCTTCATGGAGCGTACCGGGATCGAACCGGTGACCTCCGGCTTGCAAAGCCGTGCCGAGGGTGGCAACCCGCGAACACGGACGGCCACTGCGCATGACGGACGAGCTCGCGGCCTTCGCGGCCAAGCTTCCCGAGCGCTACCGCTACAGCGTCATGTCGGCGCTGCGGCAGACGTCCGAGGCCGGCGAGCTTGGCCGGGTTCTGCGTCATAAACCCGTAGCGGACGCCGGCAAGAATCCGCAGCCGTCCCCGCGAGTGGTTCGCGTCTACACGCCGGAGGAGCTCGACGCGATTGCGAAGGAGCTCGACACGCGAGGAGCCGCGGCTGTCCGCTTCGCTGCCGCCGGGGCTACGGCCGTCGGAATGGTCGAAGCTCGAGCGCAAGGACGTCGACCGCGGCCGGAGGGTTATCACCGTCCGGGGCACGAAGACGACCCGCTCGAGGCGCGAGGTTCCGCTCACGAGCGAAGCGCTCGCGGCGCTCGACTCGCTACCGCCGCGGCTCGACAGCCCCTACGTGTTCGCGGGGCCGAAGCGTGGGCCGTTCGACTTCCACAACTTCCGACGGCGTGAGTGGGGGCCAGCGATCGCGTCCGCCGGAATCACGAAGCCCGCGCGTATCTACGACCTACGTTCGACGTTCATCTCGAACGCGCTCGCGCGAGGGCTGACCGTGTTCGAAACGGCAAGGATCGCTGGCACGTCTGTGGCGATGATCGAGGCCCACTACGGAACGCTGCTCGACACGGCGCATGACTCGCTGCTCGAACGGCTTGAGTCCGCGAGTGGCTAGCCGCGGGACTAGCGGGGACGCCGAAAGCGTCCCCGCTGTGTCTTGCTACCTAACTTCGAGCGTTTTCCTACGGGAGCCCGCCACCGACGTAGCCCGGACAGTTCTGGAACGCCGGGAAGTCGTCATCGGTCGTCCACGCATTGATCCAGACCGGCCCTCCGAGATTCACGTTGAAGCCGAGCGGCACAATCTTGATCGCCGGATGATCGAAGTTGAACTGGATGAGGATCGTGCCGGGACCGGCCCCGCCTGGAACCTCAGTAGCCACTCCCGAAGCGAAGAGTGGCCGAGCGAAGTTGTCTGCATTCGAGCCGCCGCTGATGCCGCGTGGAGCCAGATCGCCCTTGCCGGCACACCACTGCCCAATGATCTCGTGCACCGTTGCACCTGAGGGCATCGCGGCAACCAGGAGCGCCGCCGTTGCAACGACGAGCGCTAGCGCAAACCTGACCTTCATGTCCCCCTCCTGGTCGTTTGGTGACGGAGACACTACTCCCCGATCGGTTTGGGGCACAAGAGGGGCACGAGCGCGAGGGGCCAGAAGCCGCAACCCCGCATGAACCCTAGTGGAGCGTACCGGGATCGAACCGGTGACCTCCGGCTTGCAAAGCCGGCGCTCTCCCAGCTGAGCTAACGCCCCGTACGAGTCAAGTGTAGGCAGCTGCGCAGTCGGCGGAGGCGGCGCGCGGTTTCGCGCGGATGTGATCGGGCCGTCGCCTACTCCGGCGGCCCGCGCAGCTTCCGCTCGTCCTCCAGGCGCTGGATGCGCAGTCCCTCGCGTCCGGTCCGGGTGAAGAAGTAGACACCGAGGGCGAAACAGAGCCAGAGCACACCGGCACCGACGAGAAGCGCCGCGATCCCGATCATCGTCTCCATCGCTCCACCTCCTGGTGCACAGGCGTCACGCGTTCGGCGGAGAGCTGCGCACGCCCTTCTCCGCGAGGGTCCGGAGGCCGCCGTCGAACGTGCTCTCGCCGGCCTCGCGGGTCTCGCGCTCGAGGCGGCGCAGGCGCTCGTCGAACTCGTCGAGCGCTGCCCGGTCGAGGTCGTGGCCCGCCGATCTTGCTCCGGCCCGCCTCCGCTCCAGGAGCTCGGCCTCGCGCCGAGCGAGGTCGTCGCTGTACGCCGCCAGCTCGGCCTGGCTGCGTGCGAATGCCTTCTCCGCCTCCTGGAGCTGGACGAGGCGGACCTCGACCTCGCGGAGGCGTTTTTGCGCGTCGGCGTCGCCGGCTCTCCGCGCGAGCTCCGCCTCCTCCTGCACGATCGCGCGCTCCCGCGCCGCGAGCTCCTCCTCGCGGCGGTTCAGCTCCTGCGCGCGCGCTGCGAGGCCGATCTGGGCGTGAGCGAACGCACCCTCGGCTCCGGCGGGGAGCCGGCCGCCGCGCTGCGTGATCTGCGCGAGCGCGTCCGCGAGCTCGCGCTCCTTGCGCTCGACGGAGGCGACGCGCTCGCCGAGCTCGCGCCGGAGGCGGCCCAGCTCCTCCTCCGCGGCCCTCCGGATCGCGCGTACGCGTTCGTACTCGGTCTCGACCGTGGTGGGAGTGTCTCGCTCGCCAAAACGCGCCACGCGTCGATGATATGCGCGCGGCGCGCGTTCTCCTGCTTGCGTCTGCGGACTACGCGGCTCGCTCGAGGCGCTCTTCGGCCCGCGCCCGGCGGACGATCTCCTCGCGCTCGCCGAAACGGAGCCTGGCCTTCTCCATGCGGAGGGACTGCCAGAGCTCCTGCAGGCGGGCGTCGATCTCCTTGATCTCGTCCTTCACCGCCGGATCGAGCCCGTCGGAGAGTCGCTGCCAGAGCTCCTGGCGCTCCTCCGAGAGCTGCTCGATCGTGTCATGAATCTGATTCGGGGTCACGACTCTCCTAACGACTCGGCCGCGATCGGAATTCCCTGGCCCAGAGCCGTTGAAACCTCACTCGTAGCCGAGCTCCGCGATGCGGTCCTCGTCGAGGCCGAAGTAGTGCGCGAGCTCGTGCAGGACCGTGATGCGGATCTCCTCGCGCAGCTCGTCCGGGTCGTCGAAGCTCTCCTCGAGCGGGACCCGGTAGATCGAGATCTTGTCCGGGAGGAGGCCGCTCGTGTCGCCACGCTCCGGGAGCGGCACGCCGTGGTAGAGACCGAAGAGGTCGGGATCCTCGGGGTTCTCGTCCTCGACGACCACGGCGACGTTCTCGAGGGCGCCGGCGATGTGCGCGGGGAGCTCGTCGAGCGCGGCCCGGACCTCGGCCTCGAAGCTCATCGACGGCGCATGCTACTCGGTGCACAAACTTGCGCAGATAGCACTCATATTTCATACTGAACATACAAACAGATCGACGAAGGAGGTGCTTCCATGACGACCTTGGTTCGCTGGGAACCGTTCCGTGAGCTGGCTTCCTTCCAGAACGAGCTGAGCCGGTGGATGAACGGCCTCGTCGACGGCCCGGGCCGGGCGTCGCAGAGCTGGGCGCCCGCCCTGGACGTCTGGGAAACGGACTCGGAGGTCGTGTACGCGTTCGACCTCCCGGGGATCCCAGAAGACGGGATCTCGATCGAGGTCAAGGACGACACGCTCACCGTCTCGGCCGAGCGCGAGAAGACCGAGGAGGTCTCGGACGAGGGCTTCTACCGCTTCGAGCGCCGCCACGGCTCCTTCGCGCGGGCGGTCGGGCTCCCGCAGGGCGTCGACCAGGACCAGATCTCGGCGAGCTACGACAACGGCGTGCTCGAGATCCGGGTCCCGAAGCCCGAGGAGCAGAAGCCCCGCAGGATCGCGCTCTCGACGACGGTCGAGGCGCACTGACCTCGCTCGGCGGTGAAGGGGGCCGGCTCGACCGGCCCCCCTTCGTGCACCCGCGCTAGAGTCGGGCGATGCCTGCGTTCGCCCGTTCCCTGAACGAGCAGATCGGCCACGAGTTCGGCGCGTCGCAGCAGTACATCGCGATTGCCGTCTACTACGACTCGGAGAACCTCCCGCAGCTCGCCGCGCACTTCTACCGCCAGGCGGTCGAGGAGCGCAACCACGCGATGATCATGGTGCAGTACCTCCTCGACGCGGACCAGCCGGTGGCGATCCCCGGAATCGAGGCGCCGCAGACCGCGTTCGGCGACGCCGTCGCACCCGTCGCGCTCGCGCTCGAGCAGGAGAAGCGCGTGACCGACCAGATCGTCGAGCTCGTGAAGCTCGCGCGGGAGGAGGGGGAGCTCGTGGGAGAGCAGTTCCTCCACTGGTTCCTGCAGGAGCAGCGCGAGGAGGTCGCGTCGATGACCGAGTTGCTCGCGGTCGTCGAGCGCGGCAAGGGCAACCTGCTCCAGGTCGAGGAGCACGTCGCCCGAACGGCCGGCGGCGAGAACCCGCTCGAGGCCGGCGCGCCACCGGCCGCCGGCGGCGCGCTCTGACGTGCGCGAGATCCGGCTCACGACCGAGCGGCGGACCGAGCTCGTCGAGATCACCCGTCAGGTGCGCGAGGTCGTCGCCGGCGAGCGTGGGTCGGCGGTCCTCGTGTTCGTGCCACATACGACGGCCGGCGTCACGATCAACGAGCATGCGGACCCCGCCGTCGCCCGCGATCTCGAGGGCTCGCTCGAGCGGATCGTCGACGACGGCTGGCCGTGGGAGCACGTGGAGCCGGGGGAGGAGAACGCGCCGGCACACGTCCGCGCCTCCCTCGTCGGGTCGAGCGTCGTCGTCCCGCTCGTCGGCGTGGGCTCGATCGAGCTCGGCGTGTGGCAGGGGATCTTCTTCTGCGAGTTCGACGGCCCGCGCGACCGTCAGGTCTACGTCAGCGTCCTGCAGTAGGACGGGGCCGGCCCGCCGCGGTGTTGCCCGGCTCGTAAGCTGCGTCCGTGATCGAAGTCGAGAGCCTCACGAAGCGGTACGGCTCGACGCTCGCCGTCGACGACCTCTCGTTCACCGTCGCTCCGGGCACGGTGACGGGGTTCCTGGGGCCGAACGGCGCAGGAAAGTCGACGACGCTGCGCTCGCTGCTCGGGCTCGTTCGCCCGACCTCGGGCCGCACCGCCGTCCTCGGTGTCCCCTATGCGGAGCTCGCCGGCGTCGCCCACCGGGTCGGCGCGGTGCTCGAGACGTTCGACGCCCATCCGGGCCGGTCGGGGCGCAACCACCTGCGCGTGCTGGCGACCGCCGCAGGGATCCCGACCTCCCGCGTCGACGAGCTGCTCGAGCTCGTCGAGCTGAGCGGGGCCGCGCGTCGGCGCGCGAAGGGGTACTCGCTCGGCATGCGCCAGCGACTCGGTCTGGCCGCCGCGCTCCTCGGCGACCCGGAGGTGCTCGTCCTCGACGAGCCGGCGAACGGGCTCGATCCGCAGGGGATCAGGTGGCTCCGCGACCTGCTGCGCTCGCTCGCGGCCGAGGGCCGCACGGTTCTCCTGTCGAGCCACGTCCTCGCGGAGATCGCCCAGACCGTCGACGAGGTCGTGATCATCCATCGCGGCAGGCTCGTCCGGCAAGCGACGATGGCCGAGGTCGAAGCGATGGCCGCCGGCGAGGCACGCGTCCGCACGCCCGAGCCGGCGCGGCTCGCCGAGGCGCTCGCGTGCTCGGGCCTGCTCTCCCACGCGATCGCCGACGGTACGCTCGCCGTGGCCGCGCCTCCCGAGCGCGTGGGCGAGGTCGCCTCGGCGAACGGGATCGTCCTTCACGAGCTGACGACGGAGCGGGCGACGCTCGAGGAGGTCTTCCTCAGCCTGACCGACTCGGACGCCCCCGGAGACCCTGCCCCGTGACGGCGCTCGTCGCAGCCGAGCTCCTCAAGTTCCGCACCACGCGCACCGCGATCGGGGTGCTCCTTGCCGCGGTCGCGCTCGTCGCGCTCGGCGCCGCGGGCACGCTCGGGACGGCGGAGGACGACGTGCTCGGCACCGCGCAGCTCACGCAGGACACGGTGGCGAGCGCGCTCTTCGCCGCCCTCGTCGCCTTCATCGTCGGGATCCTGGCCGTGACCGTCGAGTGGCGGCACGGGACGGTCACGAGGACCTTCCTCGTGACCCCGCGTCGGGGGCGTGTGCTCGTCGCGAAGGAGATCTGGATGGCGCTCTTCTCGGCGGGTCTCGCGGCGGTGAGCCTTCTCCTCGTCCTCGCCATCGCGGTGCCGTGGCTCGAGCTCGAGGGCTCGCCGCTCGTGCTCGACCGCGACACCGCCTCGCTCGCGGGGCGGATCGTCCTCGCCACGATGCTCTGGGGGGCGCTCGGCGTCGGCATCGGCGCGGTCGTCCAGAGCCAGACGCCCGCGCTCGTCGGCGCGGTCGTCTGGGTCCTCCTCGCCGAGGGGCTGATCGGCGCGCTGCTCGGGCTCGTCGACCTCGAGGGCGTCGCCGACTACCTGCCCAGCCGGGCGCTGTCCGCGTTCGACGGGACGGAGGAGGATGGGGGCCTCTCGAAGGCAGTCGGGGGCGCGGTCAGCCTCGCCTGGGTCGTCGGGCTCGGAACCCTCGGCTGGCTTCGCATGTCCCGGCAAGACGTGACCTGAGGACGGCCGCCGCTACGCTGGCCGCGATGGCCGCGCCGGTGAAGAAGGGGGAGGAGCTCGAGCTCCGGATCGACTCGCTCGCCTACGGCGGGAACGGGGTCGGCCGCGTGGACGGCTTCGTCGTCTTCGTCCGCGGCGGTCTCCCCGGCGACCGGGTGCGCGCGCGCGTGACGAAGACGAAGCGCGGGTTCGCCGAAGCGGTCGCGGAGTCGGTCCTCGAGCCCTCGGGCGAGCGGGTCGAGGCGCCGTGTCGTCATTTCGGCGTCTGCGGCGGCTGCCGCTTCCAGGATCTGGCGTACGAGTCGCAGCTCGCGGCGAAGGAGCAGCAGGTGCGCGACGCACTCGTCCGCATCGGGCGCATCCCCGAACCTCCGCTCGAGCCGATCGTCCCCGCGGACTCCGTCTACGGGTACCGGAACAAGCTCGAGTACTCGTTCTCGGCGGGCGAGGGCGGGCTCGAGCTCGGGTTCCATCGCGCAGGGCGCTGGGACGAGGTCGTCGACATCGAGGAGTGCCTCCTGACGACCGACCTCGGCAACGCGATCAGGCTCGCGGTGCGCGAGTGGGCGCGGGAGGAGAACCTCGAGCCGTACGACCAGGCGACCGGGACGGGCTACCTCCGTCACCTCGTCGTGCGCGAGGGGAGGAACACCGGCCAGGCCCTCGTCCTGCTCGTGACCGCGCCCGGCGAGCGGTTCGAGACGGGCTACCTCGTCGACGTCCTCCGGAGGTTCCCGGAGGTGCGCTCGGTGCACTGGGCGATCAACGACACGCCGGCCGAGCGGACGAACCTCCCGTCGATCCTCCTGTCAGGCGAGGACGCGATCGAAGAGGAGATCCTCGGCCTCCGCTTCCGGCTCCGCCCGGGCGCGTTCCTGCAGACGAACACCGGCATGGCGGAGCGCCTCTACTCGCTCGCCCGTGAGTACGCGAGGCTCACGGGGACGGAGAACGTGCTCGACCTCTACTGCGGCACCGGCACGATCGCGCTCGCGCTTGCCCGCGACGCCGCCGCGATGTGGGGGCTCGAGATCTCCGAGGAGGCGGTCGCCTGCGCGATCGAGAACGCCGAGCTGAACAACATCGCGAACGCGAGGTTCTTCGCGGGCAACGTGGGGCAGACGCTCGACGAGCTCGTCGAGCACTCCGGGAAGCCGGACGTCGTCGTCGTCGATCCGCCGCGGGCAGGGCTCGCGGGGAAAGCGCTCCGGCGGACCGGCGCTCTCGGTGCGGAGCGCATCGTCTACGTGTCGTGCAATCCGACGACGCTCGCCTCGGACGCCCAGGTCCTGCGGGACGAGTTCGGGTACGAGCTCCGCCGCTGCCGCCCGGTGGACATGTTCCCCCATACCCCGCACGTCGAGTCCGTCTCCCTCCTGACGCTGGAGGCCGCCGGTCGCTCCCGGGCGGCGGAGCCGCCCTCCGGGACCGGCTGACGACGCTCGCGGCGCGATCCGGCGGGTTCGCCGCTCGTCCGTACCACTCGTACCGTCCTGCGCGGCTCGTCCCTTGGCTCGCTTCGAGCGCCGCCCCTGCAACGTCGGGAGCTGACGCGCGGGTGACGGTGACTGCGGGACATCGTCACCCGCTCTCGGCGCGCGTCCTCCACGCGGTGCGGATGTCGCGCCAGAGGAGGTCGGCGTTCGGCGCGAGGAAGCCGAGGCAGACCGCCGGCAGCGCGGGGAGGCCGGGTGCGTCGTCCCACGTCCACACGAGGGCGAGCGTGACCGCGAGGAGCGCGGTCATCGCTGCCCAGGTCCACACGACGCGCAGGCGGAACCGGTCGGCGGCGGCGAGGAGGAGCGCGAAGAAGAGGATGTCGGGCGGGCCGATGTTCACGGTCGCGGTCTCGCCGGGGCTCGGGAACGCGACTGCGAGCCGCTCGAAGATGCCCGGCTGCTCCTCGACGACGTAGCGGGTGGGCCCGGCTGCGACCGACCAGATGTCTGCCCAGGGCACGAAGAGCGTGACGAGCGTGACCCACCACAGCTCCTCGAAGAGCGTCAGGAACCAGAAGCCGACGAGCGCGTAGCAGGCGAGCTTGGCGATGTTCGCCGCGGAGCCCGTGTCGAGCGCGGAGAGGAGGAGCGCGGCGGCGCCCGCAACCGCGGCGGCGACGGCGAGGAGCGTGCTCGAGCCACGGGCGAGCGGGAGCGCGAGCCAGATCGCGGCGGCGAAGAAGGGGAAGACGAGCGCGCTGTGGAAGGCGACGTCCAGGCCCGACGGGAGCCCGGGCAGCTTCGCCGCGACAGCGCCGTACACGACGAGTGTCGCGAGCGACGCGCCCAGGGCTGCGAGGCGGCCGCGGCTCAGAACGGCGATTGCTCCGCCCACCAGGGGCCGAGCGCCTTGAGGGCGTTCCAGAAGCGGGTCTTCGAGGGGGCGTCGTCGAGCGACTCGTCGACGTCCGGCGTCACGAGCGCCTCGATCGTCGGCGTGAAGCGCTGCAGCGCTCCCTCCGTGCCCGCGTCGAGGGCGTCGGACAGCGGGAAGCGGAGCTCGTTCAGGAACGCGACCGCACGCTCGCCCATGACCACGAGGAGCTTGGGCTGGACGATGTGGAGCTCGCGCGTCAGCCAACTTGAGGCGTCTGCGGGGTCCTCGGTGCCGAACTTGAGGCAGTTCGTGCCGTAGACGGCGAGCGGGTCGACCTGGAGCCGCTGAAGCGACTTCAACACGGCCTGCCCGGAGCGGCCGAAGAAGGCGACGCCCTCCTGGATCTCGGTCGGCTGCGGCGTGAACTTCAGGAGGAGCACGTCCGCGAGCGGATGGCCGGAGCCGAGCACGGGCACGCGCAGCTCGTCGCCTGCGCGGGCGAGCTCGTCGCCGAGCTCGTTGATCTCGGCGATGGCCCTCCTCAGGTAGCGCTCGTAGATCTCGTCGGTTGGCACGGCGGCGGGCACGGAGTCGCTGGGACCTTTCTCGCTTAGCGGACCTTCTCCTTGACCTGGGCCACCCACTTCAGCGACTGGAGGTACGCGAGCGACTTCGGGCGGCGCAGGACCTCCGCCGTGCGCAGCGAGAGGAGGAACTCCTCGGGCCCCTCGAAGCGCCGCATGCGCATCGCGCCGGTCCCGACGCCCTGCAGCACGTGCGCGTCCGAGCCGGCGCCCTGGAGCAGGCGGTACTTGCGGGCGAAGCGCAGTGCCTCGTCGTTGAAGGACTCCCGCAGGAGACGGGCGTTGAAGACCTCGAAGACGTCGACCTCGCCGAGGTGGCGGTGGAGCGTCGCCGGGTCCGGGATCGCGTGCATGCGATCGAACGGGTGCGGGAGGTAGACGAGGCCGCCCTGGTCCCGGATCGCGGCGAGCGTGTCCGCGAAGGACATGCCGCGCGGGATCTCCTCCTCGAGGAAGAGCCCGATCACCTCTCCCTGGCCGTCCGTCTTCACCTCCTCGCCCGGGATCACGATCAGGTCCCGGTCGGCTGCGAGCTCGACCGCCTGGAGTGCGCCCCCGAAAGCGTTGTGGTCGGTCACCGCGATCCCGCCCAGGCCGATCTCCTCCGTGTGCTCGACGAGATCTCCGGCGGGGATGGAGCAGTCGTGCGACCAGTCCGTGTGCATGTGCATGTCCACCACGATCCAGTCGCGGTCGGCGAGCGGGTCGTCCTCGCGCGAGCTCCGCGGCTGGCGTCGCTTGCGTGCGAGCCCCGTGTAGACCTCGTCCAGCTGCGCCGCCACGACGTCGAAGCTCTGCGCCTCGGCCTGCGCGCGCCCCTCGTCCGCGAGACGCGAGCGGCGAGCGTCGTCGGCGACGAGGGCGGCGACGTCGTCGACGGTCGCCGTCGCCGCTCCGCAGGCGGCGGCTTCGAGTGCGAGGCGCTCCTCCCCGTCGGCGGCGGGCACGAAGATCGACGCCTCGCCCAGGATCGCGGCTCGCTGCTCCGGGCGGCGGATCGACCGAACGTGCGTCCTCTGGCGGACGGAGCGGGGGATCGCGGGTCGGTACGCGAGCGGCTTGGTATGCAGGAGATGGAGCTCCCAGCCCGCGAGGTCGGGAAGGGCCGCGAGCAGCGCGCGCGTCGCAAACCGGCTGCCCATCTCGAGCTCGACCGCGATCACGCGCCGCTTCCGACGTGGCTGGAAGAGATCGGTGTCGATGCCTAGCGCGACGAGCCGGTAGTCGCCCAGGAGCCGCTCCCGCGCCGCCGCGATCGTCTGCTCCGAGGTCGCGAGGAGGGCGTCGACGCGGATGCGGAGCCGGTCCCTGCGCGACCTTCGCGCGGGGTAGCCGACTCGCTCGGGCGAGAAGAACGTTGCCGCTGTCAGCGCGTCCGCGGTCGTGAGTGCGAGGTACGAGAGGCTCGGGAGCCCGGGCTCGAAGCCGTGGACGACGTCGAAGTGGCCCCGACGGAGCGCGAGCGCGAGGTTCGCCCGGACGCCGACCGGGACGCCGAGGTGTGTCCGCCGCGAGATCGGGATCGAGGGGCCGACCGCGACCACCTCCCGGTCGAGCCCGCGCTGGAGCGCCCGCCGCCCGTCGAGGAGGTCGCGTGCGCGTGACGAGGGCGCGACCACGGTGACCTCGTGCCCGTGCCCGCGCAGAGCGCGGGCGGCCCCCTCGACGTGCGCGTTCACCTCGTGCGGCTGCGACCACGCGAACGGCGTGACGAAGCAGATGCGGAGACCCACGATCCGGCGAGTCTAGCCTCGGTCTCAGGCCGCTACAGTCGTCCGATGGACGAGGTCGAGATCAAGGTTCGCGCAAACGGCCCGTACAAGATCACGGGGCCCGTCCGGATCGTCGACGCCGAGGGCAACGAGCTCGTGCCTCCAGAAGGCGACTCGATCGTCCTCTGCCGCTGCGGGCACTCCCGCACGAAGCCGTTCTGCGACAAGAGCCACCGCGAAGCCTGCTTCGTCGCGGACGACTCGCCCCGCGCGTCGTCCTAGGCGCGTCGGCGTAGGAGCAGCCGCTCGCCCCGGGCAAGGCGGACGTCGACTCCCTCGTGCGCCCGCGTCGCGACGAGCTCCACGGCGTCGAGCTCCGCGAGGACGCGTTCCGCAGGCTGGGGCCCGGCGCTCGTATAGCGCTGCAGAATCGGGAGGAGGAACCAGCAGAGCCCGGCCAGGATCCACGCGACGGCAAGCGCCTTCGCCCAGCCTGTGGATTCGGGCTCGATCCAGATGGCCGCGATCGTGCCTCCGACGGCGAGCGCGATCAGGACCGCCGTCACGGCGACGAGCGGGAGGAGCCTCCGGGCGGTGAGCAGGAGGAAATGCGTTACGACAGCGAGCTGGCCGAGGACGAGGAGGATCGTCGTCAGCCCTACTCGCGAGAGGTCGTCTCCGGAGAGGTCGCTCCAGATCCAGTAGGTGAGGATGCCGAACTCGACGGGCGCGACCGCGGCGACAGCCCAGCCGAGCGGCACGATGCGCCCGGACTCGGCGAGCGCAAGGCCCGCGAGGCCGGTGGCGCCGACGAAGAAGAGCGTACCGAGCGTGGCGAGGATCTCACCGTCCGTCTCGGTGAGCTTCCCGCGGAGCAGCGCGACGATGGCGATGAGGGCGGCGACGACGAGAAGCGCCGCCGCCCCCAGCCAGAAGACCCGGAGGATCCGGGCGCGCGTCACGCCTTCGCGGCCGCCTTCGTCCTCGCCTTGGCGACCGCGTTCTTCACGATGAAGCGCTCGATGTCCTCGCGCGCCTCGTCGTCGCGGATCTGCTTCGGCGGCGACTTCATCAGGTACGCGCTCGGCGCCTCGAGCGCGCCCGAGATCCCGTTGTTCAGAGCGAGCTTCGCGAGCCGGACCGCGTCGATGACGATGCCGGCCGAGTTCGGCGAGTCCCAGACCTCGAGCTTGAGCTCGACGTTGAGCGGCACGTCGCCGAAGGACGAGCCCTCCATGCGGATGTACGCCCACTTGCGGTCGGTGAGCCACGGCACGTAGTCGGACGGGCCCACGTGCACGTTTCCGTCGCCGATGTCGTAGTCGAGCATCGACGTCACCGCGTTCGTCTTCGAGATCTTCTTCGACTCGAGGCGCTCCCGCTCGAGCATGTTGAGGAAGTCGGAGTTGCCGCCGACGTTCAGCTGCATCGTCTTGTCGAGGTGGACGCCGCGGTCGCCGAACAGCGTCGTCAGCACGCGGTGAGTGATCGTCGCACCGACCTGCGACTTGATGTCGTCGCCGATGATCGGACAGCCGGCGTCCGCGAAGCGCTTCTGCCAGTACGGCTCGCGCGCGATGAAGACCGGCATGCAGTTCACCATCGCGACGCCGGCCTCGAGGATCTGCTCGGCGTACCACTTGGTCGCCATCTCCGAGCCGACCGGGAGGTAGTTGACGACGACGTCCGTGCCCGTCTCCTTGAGGATCCCGACGACGTTGTCGGTCTTCCCAGGGGACTTCTCGACGACCTGCGAGAGGTACTTGCCGATGCCGTCGTGCGTCATGCCGCGCGACACCTTGACGCCTGTCGTAGGCACGGTCGCGAACTTGATCGTGTCGTTCGGCTTCGCCCAGATCGCGTCGGCGAGGTCGACGCCGACCTTGCCCTTGACGACGTCGAACGCGGCGGTGAACTCGATGTCCGAGATGTGGTACCCGCCGAGGTCGACGTGCATGAGGCCCGGGACCGTCTCCTCGGGCTTCGCGTCCTTGTAGTACTCGATTCCCTGGAGGAGCGAGTTGGCGCAGTTCCCCACGCCGATGATCGCGACGCGCACCTTGTCCTTCGCGCGCGCGCCGTTCTTCGAGCCGTTCCGAGAGGCCATGAGCTCCCTTCCCTTGCGGTTGCTCCGCGCGGGGACGCCGAGACCGTCGGCGAGCGCGGCGAGGATGACGTCGTTCGCGTTGGAGTCGCGCCGCGACGCCTCCGCGTGGATCTCGTCCTTCAGCTCCTGCGGAACGCGGAGCAGGAGGACGGGGCTTCCGCCCGCGAGCACCTTGCGCCTGCGGCCGGTTGGGGTGTAGTCGAGGCCGAGCTCGTCGGCGAGGATCCCGGCCGCGACGTCGTTGACGTTGGAGCCGCGGCGGGCCGTCTCACGCACGAGGGCCCCCTTCAAGGGAGCGGGCATCCTGACCAGGATGCCCGCTCGGTGTGATTTGCTAGCAGACAAAGTGATAGCACTCTAGCAGCTTGGTCAGCTCCGGGAATAACACGTCCGCGCTTCGGAACCTCGTGTTGCTGCTCCGGTCAGCCGTTCGCCCGGAAGCGCCAGCTCCACCTCGACCTGCCGCGCTCCGTGATCGTCCCGCCGGTCCGGCGGCGGGTGAAGGACGCGCGGTCGAAGCCGGCGATCACTTGCGGCCGGCCGCGGGCCGAAACGCCTGCGGTCTTCCGCCAGAGGGGAAACTGCGGAATCGGGGCCGGGTGAGAAACGGCGCCGTTCGTGCCCGTTCCTGCCCGGTGGTGGTCAGCCCGCGCGCAGCGCGCGGATCAGATCCCACTTGCCCATCTTCGACCGGCCGCGGATGTTCCGCTTCTTCGCGAGCTCGTAGAGCTCGGTGCGCGTACGGTCCTCGAGCGCGTGCCCGGGACGGCCTCCGCGTTGCCTCGCGCGTGACGCCTGCTTGCCGAGGTCGCGACGGGTCGCCTCCGGCAGGTGGGCGATCGTCCGCTTGCGCTTCGCTGCCGCCTTCGCGCTCGAGCTGTTGCGCTTGGCGGCCTCTGTCTGCTTGCGAGTTGCCATCGGCGCACCTCCTCTCCGTCGCCTACGCCCGACGGGTACCCGATCCCCCGGGCGCTACAACCGGGTCAGCGTGCTTCGGCGAGCTCGCGGAGCTGGCGGCGGACGAAGAGCATCCGTTGGAAGACGGTGACCCACACGATCCCCGCGAGCGCGTAGATGGGCCACTGCAACCAGCCCCACGGGGCGAGGCCGAGGCCGACGGAGATGAGGACGACGCGTTCGACGCGCGACCCGAAGCCGACGTCGCCCCGCAGGCCGAGCGACTCCGCCTTCGCGCGCGTGTACGAGACCAGGAACGAGCCGATGACGGCGGCGAAGGTCGCCACGAGCGCGATCTCGTTCCCGTCCCGCATGAAGGCGAGCCCGATCGCGGCGAGCATCGCGGCCTCGCCGAGTCGGTCGAAGGTCGAGTCGAGGAACGCCCCGAACACCGTGCCCTTGCTGGCCGCGCGTGCGAGGGCGCCGTCGAGGATGTCCGCGATCGACCCGACGACGAACAGGACGCCCCCGGTCCAGAAGAACAGCTTCTCGTTGCGGTCCTCGAAGCCCACGAGCACGGCGCCGGCGAGGCACAGGGAGACGCCGGCGAGCGTCAGCATGTCCGGCGTCAGCTTCGTCTTCGCGACGCCGCGCATCGACCGCGCGAGGATCTCGCGCGCGGCCTGCGTGTACTCCTGCTTGACCTTGTCGAGTTGACTGACCCGGGCCGGCTCGCGCGCTGGCTCGTCGCTCATGCGCGCCGGAGGCGCACCGCGCTCACCCGGCGAAGGGCGTACCCGGTCGCGACGGCGATCGCGAACCCCGCCACGACGTCGAGCCAGTAGTGGTTCCCGGTCGAGATGACCGCGAACGACACCCAGATCGGCCAGGCGAGCCACAGCGCCTTCGCGATGCGCGAGCGGACGACCCCGAACATCACGACGCCGACGATGAGCGCGTCCATGGCGTGCAGGCTCGGCATCGCCGCGTACGGGTTCGATGCGAACGCGATCAGGCTGCTCGAGTGGTTCACCGAGGAGTACTGGGCGAGCGTATCGACGAAGCCCCATTCGGGGAACATCCGCGGGGGCGCCGTCGGCATGAACACGTATCCGAGGAGGCCGAGGAGGTTGGCGAGAATGAGCCAGTTCCGGAAGCCGGTGAACCGCTCGTGGTGGCGGAAGTAGACCCAGAGCAGCGTGACCCCCACGACCGCGAACTGGGAGAGCCAGTACGTGTACGAGGTGAGGGTCACCAGCACCGACGAGGTGTCGACGACGCGCTGCACGGCAGGCTCGAAGAGCGCTCCGACCTTGCTTTCGGTTCGGAGAACCCACTCGCCGTTGTGGAAAGCGCTCGCGACGTCGCGGTCGGCCGCTCCACGGGCGAGCTGATACACGACGTAGAAGCCCATCCAGATCACGACCTGGAAGGCGAGATGCGCCCAGCCACGGGGCAGGCGCCGCGGACGGTCGGCGGCGTGGCTCGTCACGACACCTCCGATTCTAACGGGACGCGCCGCGGTCGCTCCCGGGCATCGGCGCGTACGAGGTCAGCGCGCGCATGTAGTTGCCACGCTCGAACGCGGCCGGATCCGGGCACGACGCCTGACTGAGACTGCCCTGCAGCTGCCGGAGCGACTCGTACTCGCGCTCGACCATCCAGGCCTCGATGCCGTCGAGCAGCTCGGGCACCACGACCGTGCCGCGCCTGAGGAGCGCCGAGGCCAGCAGCACGGCGTCCGCGCCCGCGAGGAGCAGCTTCAGCGCGCCCTGCCAGTCGTGCACGCCGGTCGTCGCCGCGAGATCGACGTCCACGCGGCCGCGGAGGATCGCGATCCAGCGCAGCGGGAGCCGGAGCTCGACCGGGCTCGAGAGCGGCAGCCACGGCGCGACCTCGAGCGTCTCGAGGTCGATGTCCGGCTGGAGGAAGCGGTTGAAGAGCACGAGGCCGTCGGCGCCCGCCTCCGAAAGCCGCCGCGCCATGTGCGCGAACGCCGAGTAGAACGGGCCGACCTTGACCGCGAGCGGGATCGACACCGCCTCACGCACTTGCGCGACGAGTGCGAGCGTCCGCTCCTCGACGTCGGCCGCCGAGTGCTCCGGGTCGGTCTCGACCGCGTAGACGTTCAGCTCGAGCGCGTCCGCCCCCGCCTCCTCGCACAGGCGGGCGTAGCGAACCCAGCCGCCGGCAGAGACGCCGTTCAGGCTCGCGATCACCGGCACCTCGAGCGCTGCCTTGGCGCGCGCGAGGTGCTCGAGGTAGCGGTTCGGCCCGGTGTTGTACTCCTCGAGCTCCGGGAACCAGGTGAGCGCCTCGCCGAAGCTGTGCGTCTGGTGCTCGAGCAGCTCGTGGAGGTCGATCTGCTCGTGCTCGATCTGCTCCTCGAAGAGGGACGGGAGGACGACCGCCGCGACGCCCGCCCCCTCGAGGGCGCGCAGGGAATCGAGATCGCCCGTGAGCGGCGAGGCCGAGGCGACGATCGGGCCGCGCAGGCTCAGGCCGAGGTACGAGGTCGAGAGGTCGACCGTCACGTCGCCTCCTCGTCGGCGGGCTCCGCCGGCTCGTGCTCGATCTCGGCGAGCTGCTCGTAGACGTGCCAGCGCTCGTCGACGTCGTGCTGCGCGAGCTCGCCGAGCGCTGCGGCATCGTCCGGACGCGCGCGCTGGAGCATCGCGAAGCGCGCCTCGCGGGACATGAACTCGGAGACGGGGAGCTTCGGCGCGCGCGAGTCGAGGCGGAAGGGATGCTCGCCCGCCTGCGCGTGGCGCGGGTCGTAGCGGTAGAGGGGCCAGTAGCCGGTGTCCACCGCGAGCTTGTGCTGCTCCATCCCCTTCTTCATCTCGATCCCGTGCGCGATGCAGTGGCTGTAGGCGATGACGAGCGACGGCCCCTCGTACGCGTCCGCCTCAGCGAGTGCCTTCACCGTCTGCGGGTTGTCCGCTCCCATCGCGATCTGGGCGACGTAGACGTCCCCGTAGGCGGAGGCGATCATCCCAAGGTCCTTCTTGCGGGTGCGCTTGCCCCCCGCCGCGAACTTCGCGACCGCGGCCCGAGGCGTCGCCTTCGACGCCTGGCCGCCGGTGTTCGAGTACACCTCGGTGTCGAGCACGAGGACGTTGACGTTCCGGCCGGAGGCAAGCACGTGGTCGAGCCCGCCGAAGCCGATGTCGTAGGCCCAGCCGTCGCCGCCCACGATCCAGACGGTCTTGCGGACGAGGGCGCCGGCGAGCGCCAGGAGCCGGAGCGCCTCGGGCGTCCCGAGCTCGCGGCAGCGTGCCTCGAGTTCCGCGACGCGCGCGCGCTGCGCCGCGAGGCCGGCCTCCGTCGTCTCGTCGGCTTCGAGGAGCGCCGGAGCGAGGTCGGGGGCGACCTCGGCCACGAGCGCGCGGGCCGAGGCCTCCTGCTGGTCGAGCGCGAGCCGCATGCCGAGCCCGAACTCCGCGTTGTCCTCGAAGAGCGAGTTCGACCAGGCCGGCCCGCGCCCCTCGGGGTCGCGTGCCCACGGCGTCGTCGGCAGATTGCCCCCGTAGATCGAGGAGCAGCCGGTCGCGTTCGCGACGACCATGCGGTCGCCGAAGAGCTGCGTGAGGAGCTTCAGGTACGGCGTCTCGCCGCAGCCCTCGCAGGCGCCCGAGTACTCGAAGAGCGGCTGGAGCATCTGCGAGCCCTTCACCGTCGCCGGCGCGACCAGCGAGCGGTCGATCTCGGGGAGGCCGAGGAAGAACTCGTAGCGCTCGCGCTCGACCTCGAGGTGGCCGTCCTTCGGTTCGAGGTTGATCGACTTGTGCCGGACCTCCTCCTTCGAGTGGGCCGGGCACGTCTCGACGCAGATGCCGCAACCCGTGCAGTCCTCGGGGGCGACCTGGATCGTCATCACCATCCCGGGCAGGTCGCGGGCCTTCCATTCCTTCGAGAGGAACCCCTCGGGAGCGCCCTCGAGCGCCTCCGGCGCGAAGACCTTCATCCGGATCGCGGCGTGCGGGCAGACGAGCGCGCACTTCGCGCAGTCGATGCAGATCGAGGGGTCCCAGATCGGGATCTCGGGCGCGATCGAGCGCTTCTCGTACTGCGCAGTGCCGGTCGGGAAGGTGCCGTCGACCGGCAGCGCGGAGACCGGGAGCCCGTCGCCGTGGCCAGCGATGATCGCGGCGGTGACGTCGCGGACGAACGCCGGCGCGCCCGCCGGCACGGGCTCGGGCCGGCGCCGCGTCGCGGAGACCGCGGCGGGCACCTCCACCTCGGCGAGGCCCTCGAGCGCGCGGTCGACGGCCGCGAAGTTCCGCTCGAGCACGGCCTCGCCGCGCTTGCCGTAGGTCGCGCGGATCGCTTCCTTGATGGCGGCGATCGCGTCCTCCCGGGGCATGACGTCCGCGAGCGCGAAGAAGCACGTCTGCAGGACCGTGTTCACGCGCTTGCCGAGGCCCGCCTCTCGCGCGACGCGCGACGCGTCGACGACGAAGAGGCGGAGCCGCTTCGCGACGATGTGCTCCTGCACCTCCACGGGCAGGTGCTCCCAGACCTCGTCCGGCCCGTAGGGCGCGTTCAGGAGGAACGTCGCCCCTTCGGTCGCGAGCTCGAGGACGTCGATCCGTTCGAGGAAGCCGAACTGGTGGCAGGCGACGAAGTCGGCCCGCTGCACGAGGTAGGTCGAGCGGATCGGCTCCGGGCCGAAGCGGAGGTGCGAGATCGTCGTCGAGCCGGCCTTCTTCGAGTCGAGGACGAAGTACGCCTGGGCGTGGAGCCCGGTCGCCTCGGCGATGATCCTGATCGAGTTCCGGTTCGCGCCGACGGTGCCGTCCGCGCCGAGGCCGTAGAAGACGGCCTGCCTCACATCGTCTGGCTCCGTCCGGAACGTCGGGTCGACCTCGAGCGAGAGCCCGCCGACGTCGTCGGTGATCCCGACCGTGAACCGCCGCTTCGGCTCGTCCGTCGCGAGCTCGGCGAGCGCCGCGGCCGCCATTGCGGGCGTGAGCTCCTTCGAGGAGAGGCCGTAGCGGCCGCCGAGCACCCGCGGAGGGTGGGCCGCCCGCTCGGCGAGCGCGGTCACGACGTCCTGGAAGAGCGGCTCTCCGAGCGCCGCCGGCTCCTTCGTGCGGTCGAGGACGGCGATCCCGGCGACCGAGGCCGGCAGCGCGGCGACGAAGGCCGCCGCGTCGAAGGGGCGGTAGAGCCGGACCTTGACGAGCCCGACGCGCTCGCCGTCGTCGCACAGCCGCTCGACGGCCTCCTCGGCCGCACCGGCGCCGGACCCCATGAGCACGAGCACGCGCTCCGCCTCCGGGTGCCCGACGTAGTCGAACAGCCGGTAGGAACGACCTGTTCGCGCGGCGAGCCGCGCCATCTCCTCCTGGACGATCCCCGGGACCGCGGCGTAGAACGGGTTGACGGCCTCTCGCGCCTGGAAGAAGACGTCGGGGTTCTGCGCGCTGCCGCGGAGCACGGGATCGTCGGGCGAGAGCGCCCGAGCCCGATGCGCACGCACGAGCTCCTCGTCGAGGAGGGCCGTGACGTCGTTTTCGGTGAGGCGCTCCACCGTGCTCAGCTCGTGCGACGTCCGGAAGCCGTCGAAGAAGTGGAGGAAGGGAACGCGTGCGCGCAGCGTCGCCGCGTGGGCGACGAGAGCGAGGTCGTGCGCCTCCTGCACCGACGACGAGCAGAGCAGCGCGAACCCGGTCGTTCGTGCCGTCATCACGTCGGAGTGGTCGCCGAAGATCGAGAGAGCGTGCGTCGCGACGGTGCGCGCCGCGACATGGATGACCGCGGGCGTGAGCTCCCCCGCGATCTTGAACATGTTCGGGAGCATGAGCAGGAGCCCCTGCGAGCTCGTGAAGGTCGTCGCGAGCGAGCCCGCCTGCAACGCCCCGTGCACCGCGCCCGCGGCGCCGCCCTCGCTCTGCATCTCCACGACCTGCGGCACGGCGCCCCAGGCGTTCGGGACTCCCTGCGAAGACCAGGCGTCCGCGAGCTCGCCCATCGGGGTCGCCGGCGTGATCGGGTAGATCGCGATCACCTCGCTCGCGCGGTACGCGACCCAGGCCGCCCCCTCGTTCCCGTCGATGATCTCGCGACCCCCCATTGCGCACAGCGTGGCCGCGCGCGGGTGGGGAGGGCATCGGGGCGAACGCTGACGCCGGTTCGGGCTTCTCCGCACGACTGGCGCCGCCGTGCGACGATGGCCCGGTGCAGGCCGCGGTCACCGTCGCGTGCGTCCAGGCGGAGCCGGTCGTCTTCGACCGCGACGCGACGCTCGACAGGCTCGAGGCGCTCACGGCGGAGGCAGCGGGCAACGGCGCCGACCTCGTCGTCTTCCCGGAGACGTTCGTCTCCGTGTATCCCTCGTCCGCGTGGGCGCGAGCGCTCGCCGGCTGGAACGACCCGCGCGCGAAGGCCGCGTTCGCCGCGCTCGCCCGCTCCGCGGTCGAGGTGCCGGGGCCTGCGGCGGACCGTCTCGGAGCGATCGCGCGCGAGCACGGCGTCTGGCTCGTCACCGGGGTCAACGAGCTCGACCCGACCCGGAACGCGACCGTGTACAACGCGCTCCTCTACCACGCGCCCGACGGCACGCTCGCGCTGAAGCACCGGAAGCTCGTGCCGACGAATCACGAGCGCCTCGTGTGGGGGCAGGGCGACGGCGGCGGCCTGCGCGCGCTCGAGACGCCGCTCGGCCGGCTCGGCGGGCTCGTGTGCTGGGAGAACTACATGCCGCTCGCACGCTTCGCGCTGTACGAGTCGGGGGTCGAGATCTACGTCGCCTCCACCGCGGACGACTCGGACGAGTGGCAGGCGACGCTCGTCCACATCGCGCGGGAGTCGCGCTGCTTCGTCGTCGCCCCCTGCCACTTCCAGCGGGCGTCCGCGTACCCGGACGACTTCCCGCTCGCGGAGCTCCTCGACGGCCGCGATCTCCTCGGGCGTGGCGGCAGCGCGATCCTCGCCCCCGACGGCTCGTACCTCGCGGGGCCGCTCTACGGCGAGGAGGGGGTCTTGTACGCGGAGCTCGACCCGGCGAGGCTCCTCGAGGAGCGCCAGCGCTTCGACCCGGCGGGCCACTACCACCGCCCGGACGTCTTCCGGCTCGAGGTGACGCCGCCGGGCGCGACATCAGCGTCGCTGATCGATCCGCCCACGACCTCGACTTGAGGTGATCGGCGCCGTCGGCGATCCTGGCCCATGGCGGCGCGCCATGACGCACGGATCTGGCTCGCCCTGGGGACGGTCTACGTCGTCTGGGGCTCGACGTTCATCGCGCTCGCGATCGTCGTCCGCGACCTCCCGCCGCTCCTGGCCATGTCCGCGCGGCATGTCGTCGCGGGCGGCCTGCTGCTCGCGTTCGCGCTCCCGCGCGGCGACCGCGAGCACGACCGAATCGGCAGGCGGCAGGTCGGCGCCGCTCTCGTCTTCGGGGGCCTGCTCTTCGTCGTCGGCCACGGCAGCCTCGCCTGGGCGCAGCAGACGGTCCCTGCCGGGGTCGCCGCCCTGCTCGTCGGCACGATCCCTATCTGGATCGTGCTCCTCGACCGCGTCTTCTTCGGCCGACGCCTCCACGCGTCCGCGTACGTCGGCCTCGTGCTCGGATTCGTCGGCCTCGGCTTCCTCTTCGACCCCTTCGGGGAGGGCTCGGTCGACCGCCTCGGCTCCCTCGCGATCGTCCTCGGGGCCCTGAGCTGGGCGGCGGGCTCGCTCTACTCGCGGGCCGCGCCCCTGCCGCACCGGCCGCTCGTCTCCGCCGGGCTCGCCTCGCTCTGCGGCGGCGTGCTGCTGCTCCTCGCCTCGCTCGCCACCGGTGAGCTCGGCGACGCGCGCCTCTCGCAGGACGCGCTCCTCGCGCTCGGCTACCTGATCGTCGCCGGGAGCCTCGTCGGGTTCACCGCCTATGTCTGGCTCCTGCGCGTCGCGCCGATCTCGCTCGTGGGGACGTACGCGTACATGAACCCGATCGTCGCCGTCTTCCTCGGGTGGGCGCTCCTCGGCGAGGAGGTCACGGTGCAGATGGCCGCCGCGGGGGCGGCGATCGTCGTCTCGGTCGCCCTGATCGTGCGGACGAGTGGCTCGGCGGTCGAGCCGGGACGCGGCCTGCTTCGTCGCCGGCAGCCGACCCCTGCCGCCGCGGAGCCCGTGGCCTAGCCGCCGATGTAGGACATCTCGACCTTGCGCAGCGCGGCCGTGTCCTCGGTGCGGAGCTCCGAGTAGCGGTCCGTACGGCGCTCCCAGACCGCGCGGATCGCCGCCTCGAGCTCGTCGTCGCCCGACTCGGAGCGGAGCTGCGCGCGGAGATCGTGGCCGCGGACCGCGAACAGGCACGTGTAGAGCTTCCCGTCGGCCGAGAGCCTCGCGCGCGTGCAGTTGCCGCAGAACGGCTGCGTCACCGACGCGATGACGCCGATCTCGCCCGCGCCGTCGAGGTACCGGTAGCGCTCTGCGACCTCCCCGCGGTACGCGGCCTCGACGGGCTCGAGCGGGAACTCGGCCCCGATCGTCCGTACGATCTCAGCGGCGGGCACGACGTCGTCGAGCCGCCAGCCGTTCGTGGCGCCGACGTCCATGAACTCGATGAACCGGACGACGTGCCCGGTCCCGCGGAAGCGCCGCGCCATGTCCAGGACGGACCCGTCGTTGAGGCCTCGCTTGACGACGACGTTGACCTTGACCGGCAGCCCCGCGGCTGCCGCAGAGTCGATCGCGGCGAGCACGCGGGCGACCGGGAAGTCGACGTCGTTCATCGCGCGGAACACCTCGTCGTCGAGCGAGTCGAGGCTCACGGTGACCCGCGTGAGCCCGGCCGCGGCGAGCGTCTCGGCCTTCTGCGCAAGGAGTGCGCCGTTCGTCGTCAGCGTGAGGTCGAGGTCGCCGAGGGCGGCGAGCCGGGCGACGAGGAGCTCGAGGTCACGGCGGAGCAGCGGCTCGCCCCCGGTGATCCGGAGCTTGTTCACGCCGAGCGAGACGAAGACCCGCGCGACGCGCTCGATCTCCTCGAACGTGAGCAGCTCGCGGCGCGGGAGGAAGCGGTAGTCGCGCCCGAACACCTCCTTCGGCATGCAGTACACGCACCGGAAGTTGCAGCGGTCGGTGACCGAGATCCGCAAATCGCGGAGCGGGCGACCGAGCGTGTCGTCGAGGAGGCGCACTGCTCCGACAGGGTAGTCGGCGCGCGCGTGGCTAGGATCGTGGCGAGTCGTCCACGTGAAGGGGGAGCCCCGATGAGTCCGATCTCGAAGTCCGCCGTCCTCGCCGTCCTCGCCGTACTCGTCTCGTTGGTCGTGTCGGTCGCCGCGCTCGCGAGCTCCTCGGCCACGGCGGTCTCGGTCACCGCGGGCAAGCCGAGCGAGTTCAGGTTCACGCTCTCGAAGAAGACGGTGCCGAAGGGCTCGGTCACGTTCAGGGTCGTGAACCGGGGTACGGTCAGCCATGACTTCAAGATCGCCCGGAAGAAGACGAAGCTGATCGCGAAGGGCAAGAGCGCGACGCTGACCGTCGCGCTTCCGAAGGCCGGCAAGTACGCGTTCCTCTGCACCGTCCCGGGCCACGCCGCCGGTGGGATGAAGGGCGTCCTGACCGTCAAGTAGCCGTCCGGCCGGTCTCGCGCGAGCTCGCGCACTCGCGCGTGGGGACAGCACGGCTGCCCAAGATGGTCGCTCCCACGAGCTCGCGCCCCGGAGCTGGCGACCTCGTGGCACCAACCATCTAGCCTCCCGCCGATGCGCGGTGGCGAGCGATCCTTCCTCCCGCCCCTCGCGCTCGTCGGCGTGACCGCCATCTGGGGCGTCACGTTCGTGCAGGTGCAGGACGCGCTCGTGCTGTACCCGCTCTTCGCGTTCCTCGCGGTGCGGTTCGCGATCTCGACTGCGGCCCTCGCACCGTTCGCGTGGGGCCGGCTCCGGGCGCTGCCGCGCGAGGGGTACGTCGCCGGTGTCGGGGTCGGCGCGCTGCTCGCGGCCGCGTACGGCTTCCAGACCGCCGGGCTCGAGCTGACGACGGTGTCGAGCACGGGCTTCATCACCGGCCTGTACGTCGTCTTCACGCCGTTCATCGCGCTCGCGCTCTTCCGGACGCCCGTGCCGCGCGCCCTCTGGTCCGGGGTCGTCCTCGCGGTGGTCGGGCTCTTCCTGCTCTCCGGCGCTCCGGGTGGCTCCGCGGCGGGCAACGCGCTCGTCCTCGTCGGGGCGCTCGCCGCCGCGCTCCAGATCGTCGCCCTCGAGCGCTTCGCTCCCCGTTACGACGCGCGCGCTCTGACCTTCCTGCAGATGGCGACGTCGTTCGTAGGCTTCCTCGCACTCGCGCTCGTGCTCGGGGAGCTCGAGGTCCCTCGCGGCGGCACGGTCTGGGCGGCGCTGCTCGTCACCGGGCTCTTCGCCGGTGCGCTCGGCTTCCTCGTCGCGACCTGGGTGCAGGCGCGGACGACCGCCGCTCGCGCTGCGCTCGTCTTCACGCTCGAGGCGCCGTTCGCGGCGCTGGCGGGGGTGCTGCTCGCGGACGAGGTACTGGGGCCGGCGGGGTGGCTCGGGTGCGGCGTGATGATGGCGGGGATCCTGCTCGCCGAGCCGTTCGCCGCGAACGCACTGCGACGTGTGCTTCCGCGGGGGAGGTGAGGCGTGGACGCCGTCCTCCTCGCAGTGGCATCGGCGTTCCTGTTCGGGGCGATGACGGTGGCGATCCGGATCGCCCTGCGCCGTGGCGCGGGACCGGAGGCGGGAGCGCTCGCGACGGTCCTCACGGCCGTCGCAGTCACCGCTCCGTTCGCGCTCGTGCAGCGTGGCGCGGTCGTCGAGGTCTGGCCGTTCCTCCTCGCGGGTTTGCTGGGGCCAGGGCTCTCGCAGCTCCTCTTCACGTTCGCAGTGCGGGAGGCGGGGCCCTCGCGCACGTCGGTCGTCGTCGGCACGGCGCCGCTCTTCTCGGTCGTGATCGCCGTCCTGCTCCTCGGCGAGCCGCTCCAGACCGGGCTCGTCGCGGGCGCGCTCCTCATCGTCGGCGGCGGAGCGCTCCTGGTCAGCGAGCGCGGCCGGCCCGAGCACGTGCGCGTCGTCGGGCTCCTGCTCGCGCTCGCAGCGACCGCCGTGTTCGCCGTGCGGGACAACCTCGTGCGCTGGCTGGCGATCGACACGGACGTGTCTCCCGGTGCGGCGGCGATCTCGACCCTCGCGGCCGGGGCCGCCGTGATCGCCGCCTACCTCGTCGTGACGCGCGCTCCGATCCAGCGTCGCTCCGCGAGCGCGTTCGTGCCGGCAGGGGTCCTGTTCGGCCTGTCGTACGTGTGCCTCTTCGAGGCGTACTACCGAGGGCCGGTGACGGTCGTGTCGCCGCTCGTCGCGACGGAGTCGCTGTGGGGAGTCGCGCTGTCCGCTCTCGTGCTCACGCGGTCGGAGAGGGTCGGCGTGCGCCTCGTCGCCGGCGCGTGCCTCGTCGTCGCAGGCGGCGTCCTGATCGGGACCTTCCGCTAGCGCCCGAGTGTCTCGAGGCGCTGCTCGATGCGTGCGAGGCGCTCCTCGATGCGGCCGAGGGTTGCCCGAGACGAGTCTCCCTCGACGTCGCTCGAGCGCTCGCGGGAGGACGCCATCACGATCGACGTCACGACGGCCGTCGTGAGCGAGAGCGTGGCGATGCCGAAGAACATGACGAGGACGGCGATCACCTTGCTGAACGCCGTCTGCGGGATCACGTCGCCGTAGCCCACCGTCGTCACCGTCTGCGCGGCCCACCAGACGGACTCGCCGAACGTCGTGAACTCCCCGCGTGCGAGGAGCCGCACCGCCAGCGCTGCGACGAGCGTGACGGCGCCGGTCACGAGCGCGAGGTAGGGGATGATCCGACCGGACATCGCGGACTTGCGCATCCGCTCGAGCCGGCGTTCGGAGAGGAACTGCATGCGTGCTTTCTTCGCCTCGTCAGGCATCGCCTCCTCCGCACGCAATCTGCTACGGTAAGACTCATATTTTCGATGAACGACGACAGCAAGTAACGGAAGGAGCAAGTACGGATGGCCAAGACGATCGGAATCGATCTCGGCACGACCAACTCCTGCATGGCCGTGCTCGAGGGCTCGGAGCCCACCGTCATCCCGAACGCGGAGGGCGGGCGCACGACCCCGTCCGTCGTCGCGTTCGGCCGTGACGGCCAGCGGCTCGTCGGCGCGCCCGCCAAGCGCCAGCAGGTGACGAACCCGATGAACACGATCTTCTCGATCAAGCGGTTCATGGGCCGCAAATTCGGCGAGGTCTCGGAGGAGATGAAGATCGTCCCCTACGAGGTCGTGGAGGGCCCGAACGGAGACGTCCGTGTGCAGGCGGAGGGCAAGGATCACGCCCCGCAGGAGATCTCCGCGATGATCCTGCAGAAGCTGAAGGCCGACGCGGAGGCGTACCTCGGCGAGCCCGTGACCGACGCGGTCGTCACCGTCCCCGCGTACTTCAACAACGCACAGCGCGAGGCGACGAAGGACGCCGGCAAGATCGCGGGCCTCAACGTGCTCCGCATCATCAACGAGCCGACCGCGGCCGCGCTCGCCTACGGCCTCGACAAGGAGGGTGCGGAGCACACGATCCTCGTCTTCGACCTCGGCGGCGGCACGTTCGACGTCTCCGTGCTCGAGCTCGGCGAGGGCGTGTACCACGTGAAGGCGACGAACGGTGACAACCACCTCGGCGGCGACAACTTCGACAAGGCCGTCGTCGACTGGATGATCGCTGAGTTCAAGCGCGACCAGGGCATCGACCTCGGCCAGGACCCGATGGCCCTCCAGCGCCTGTACGAGGCGGCCGAGAAGGCGAAGGTCGAGCTGTCGTCCACGATGACGACCCAGATCAACCTCCCCTTCATCACCGCGACCCCCGAGGGCCCGAAGCACCTCGACCTCCAGCTCACGCGGGCGAAGCTGAACGAGCTGACGCACGCGCTGCTCGAGCGCACCGTCGAGCCGACGAAGCAGGCGCTCGCGGACGCCGGGATCACCGCGTCCGACATCGAGCACGTCGTCCTCGTCGGCGGCATGACGCGCATGCCCGCCGTGCAGGAGAAGGTCAAGGAGCTGATCGGCAAGGAGCCGCACAAGGGCGTCAATCCCGACGAGGTCGTCGCGGTCGGCGCCGCGATCCAGGGCGGCGTGCTGAAGGGCGACGTCAAGGACGTGCTCCTGCTCGACGTGACCCCGCTCTCCCTCGGCATCGAGACGAAGGGCGGCGTGTTCACCAAGCTCATCGACCGGAACACGACGATCCCGACCCGCAAGTCGGAGGTCTTCACGACGGCCGAGGACAACCAGCCCTCCGTCGAGATCCACGTCGGACAGGGCGAGTCCGAGATGATCGGCTTCAACAAGACGCTCGGCAAGTTCCAGCTGGTCGGCATCGCGCCGGCGCCGCGCGGGATGCCGCAGATCGAGGTCTCCTTCGACATCGACGCGAACGGGATCATCAACGTGTCCGCGAAGGACCTCGGCACCGGGAACGAGCAGCAGATCCGGATCGAGGGCGGCTCCGGCCTCACCGAGGACGAGGTCGAGCGGATGGTCGCCGACGCCCAGTCCCACGCGGGCGAGGCGCACCGGCTCCGCGAGCTCGCCGACGCCCGCAACGCCGGCGAGGCGCTCGCGTACCAGACCGAGCGCACGCTCGCCGAGCACCGCGACAAGCTCGAGGAGGCCGACGCGTCCACGATCGAGGGCCGGATCATGGAGCTCCGGCAGGCGGTCGAGGGCGCGGACGTCGCGGACATCCGCGCGAAGACCGACGCGCTGCAGGAGGCGTCGCGCTCGCTGGCCGATGCCGTCTACGCGCAGGCCTCCGCCCAGGCCGCCTCGCAGGCGACCGGCAACGGCGCCGCGGCCGAGGACGAGGTCGTCGAGGACGCGGACTTCGAGGTCCTAGACGAAGAGGAAGCGACGAAGTCGTGACGCCTCGGAAGGAAGGGGTGGAGTCGGTCGAGGCCGACTCCACCCAGCTCGACGACGAGCGCATCGCCGTCCTCGAGGCCGAGCGGGACGAGTACCTCGGCCTCCTGCAGCGCGTCCAGGCCGACTTCGAGAACTACCGCAAGCGGGCCGCCCGCGACCAGGAACGCCTGGTCGCGCACGCGCACGAGCGCCTCGTCCGCGAGCTCCTCCCGGTGCTCGACGACCTCGAGCGGACGCTCGAGGCCGCCGAGCGGCACGAGGAGGCGGCGCTCGTCGACGGCGTCAAGCTCGTCGAGCGGTCGCTCCGGACGACGCTCGAGAAGGAGGGCCTCGTGGAGATCGAGACCGACGGCGCATTCGACCCGCACGTGCACGAGGCCGTCCTCGCGCAGGCGCGGGACGACGCCGAGCCCGGCGCGGTCGTGGAGGTCCTCCAGCGCGGCTACCGCCTCGGCGACAAGGTCGTGCGCCCGGCGCGCGTGATCGTGGCGGAGTGATCGGAGCCTGATGGCGACGCGCAGCCCGTACGAGGTGCTCGGCGTGCCGAAGACGGCGCCCGACGACGAGATCAAGAAGGCCTACCGAAAGCTCGCCCGCGAGTACCACCCGGACCGGAACCCGGGCGACGCCGACGCCGAGGAGCGGTTCAAGGAGGTGCAGGCCGCGTACGACATGCTGTCCGACCCCGAGAAGCGCAGGGCGTACGACAGCTTCGGCAGCGCGGGGCCGGGTGGCTTCCCCGGAGGAGGCGCCGGCGGCGTGCGGTTCGAGGAGTTCGACCTCGGCGACCTCGGCGACCTGCTCGGCGGCATGTTCGGTGGCGGGGCGCGTCGCCAGGGCGCGCGTGCGCCGATCCGCGGGGACGACCTCGAGACGAGGGTCCGGATCTCGTTCGAGGACTCGCTCGAGGGCGTCCAGGTGCGCGTCCCGGTCGAGGCGGAGACCGTGTGCCACGTGTGCCACGGCACGGGCGCGGAGCCCGGGACCTCCCCGATCGTCTGCCCCCAGTGCGGCGGTCGCGGCGTCGTGTCCGACTCGCAGGGCCTCTTCGCGTTCTCGCAGCCGTGCCCGCGCTGCCAGGGGAACGGCGCGATCGTCGAGAAGCCGTGCAAGAACTGCCGCGGCAGCGGTCGCGAGCGGACGACGAAGCGCTACGCGGTCAAGGTCCCGGCCGGCGCGCGGAGCGGCACGCGCATCCGGCTCAAGGGGAAGGGCGAGGCCGGTCGGAACGGCGGCCCGGCGGGCGATCTGTACGTGGTCGTCGACGTCGAGCCCTCGCCGCTCTTCGAGCGGCGCGGGGCCGACCTGGTGCTCGACGTCCCGATCACGTATGCGGAGGCCGCGCTCGGCGCGAGCGTCGAGATCCCCACGCCCGGCGGGCCGGTCGCACTCAAGGTTCCCGCCGGCACCGAGAGCGGGAAGCTTCTGCGCGTGAAGGGCCGCGGCGCGCCCCAGCTGAAGGGCAACGGGCGCGGCGACCTCCTCGCCCGCGTGAAGGTGACCGTGCCGAAGAAGCTGACGAAGGCGGAGAAGGAGGCGCTCGAGGGGTACAAGAACGTGTCTCGCGAGCGCCCGCGCGAGAGGGTGTTCAGCTCGTGAACTCGGGGAGGGCCTGGTGGATCGCGGGCCTGGCCCTCGGCGTCGGCTTCGTGTTCCTCAACCTCGTCCAGCTCGCGTTCGTGGACGGCGACGCGACCCGCGATCTCGTCGGGGCCGCGCTCGGGTGCGTCATGGTCGCGGCCGCGCTCGCGCGGCTGTGGGGGTGGAAGTGGCTGCGCGGCTGATGCCCGACCGTCCTCGGTACATGATCTCCGTCGCGGCCGAGCTCGTCGGCATGCACCCGCAGACACTCCGCCTGTACGAGGCGAAGGGGCTCGTGCAGCCGTCGCGGACACCCGGCGGGACGCGGCTCTACTCCGACAGGGACGTCGAGCGGCTCCGTCTCATCCAGCGGCTCACGACCGAGCTCGGGCTCAACCTCGCGGGCGTCGAGCACGTGCTCCGGCTGCAGGACGAGCTGAGCCGGGCGTACGCGCGGATGGAGCGGCTCGAGCGCGAGCTCCGTGCGGAGATCGCTGCCGTCCATCGCTCGTACAAGCGGGAGCTCGTCGTCTACTCGCAGTCGCAACACCCCGTGAGGAGGCCGTAGCGCATGGATTTCCAGAAGCTCACCCTCAAGTCCCAGGAGGCGGTCGCAGCCGCGCAGGACCTCGCGCGCCGGACGGGCAACCCCGAGCTCACGCCGGACCACCTCGCGCTCGCGCTGCTCGACCAGGACCTGCCGCGCACGCTCGTCGACCGCTCCGGCTACGGCGCGGGCGAGCTGCGCGCCGAGGCCGAGGCGCGTCTCCGCAACCAGCCGAGCGTCTCCGGCGGCAACGCGCAGCCACAGCCGTCCGCCGCGTTCCGTCGCGTTCTCGACCGCGCGTTCGAGGAGATGCGCGAGCTCGGCGACGAGTTCGCCTCGGTCGAGCACCTCCTCCTCGCGCTCGACGTGATCCCGCGCGACGCGCTGCTCGCGGCGCTGCAGGAGGTCCGCGGCGGCCAGCGGGTCACCTCGCAGGACCCCGAGGGGACTTACCAGGCGCTCGAGAAGTACGGGCGCGACCTCACGGCGCTCGCGGAGGCGGGCAAGCTCGACCCGGTCGTCGGCCGCGACGAGGAGATCCGGCGGGTGATCCAGGTCCTCTCCCGCCGGACGAAGAACAACCCGGTCCTGATCGGCGAGCCAGGGGTGGGCAAGACGGCGATCGTCGAGGGCCTCGCGCAGCGCATCGTCGCCGGCGACGTTCCCGAGGGGCTGAAGGGCAAGCGTGTGTGGGCGCTCGACATCGGCTCGCTGCTGGCCGGCTCGAAGTACCGCGGCGAGTTCGAGGAGCGCCTCAAGGCGGTCCTCGGGGAGATCCAGAACGCCGCCGGCGAGATCGTCCTCTTCATCGACGAGCTGCACACGATCGTCGGCGCGGGAGCCGCCGAGGGCGCCGTCGACGCCGCCAACCTGCTGAAGCCGATGCTCGCGCGCGGCGAGCTCCGCGCGGTCGGCGCCACGACGCTCGACGAGTACCGCAAGCACATCGAGAAGGACGCGGCGCTCGAGCGGCGCTTCCAGCCCGTCCTCGTCGGACAACCCTCGGTGGCGGAAACGATCGCGATCCTGCGCGGGCTGAAGGAGCGCTACGAAGCGCACCACGGGGTGGAGATCCGGGACTCCGCGCTCGTCGCCGCGTCGGTGCTCTCTGACCGGTACGTCTCGGACCGGTTTCTTCCGGACAAGGCGATCGACCTCGTCGACGAGGCCGCGTCCCGCCTGCGCATGGAGATCGACTCGTCCCCGGTCGAGCTCGACGAGGCCGAGCGCCGCGTGCGCCAGCTCGAGATCGAGCTCGCCGGGATGGCGAACGAGTCGGACGAGGTGCGGGCCCCGCTCGAGCGCGAGCTCGCGGAGGCACAGGCGGTCCGCGACGAGCTCGCCGCCCGCTGGTCGCGCGAGAAGGAGGCGCTGCAGCGGGTCGCCGAGATCAAGCGGCAGCTCGACGAGCTGCGCATGGAGGCCGAGCGCGAGGAGCGGCAGGGCAACCTCGCCCGCGTCGCCGAGATCCGGTACGGCCTCCTCCCGGAGCTCGAGCGTGAGCTCGCCGAGCGCGAGGAGCCGACCGCGGCGCCGATGGTCAAGGAGGAGGTCGACGAGGACGACATCGCCTCCGTCGTCGCCTCGTGGACCGGGATTCCCGTGTCGCGTCTCCTCGAGGGCGAGGTCGAGAAGCTCATCCACATGGAGGAGCGGCTGCACCAGCGCGTGGTAGGGCAGGACCTGGCGGTCGAGGCCGTATCGAACGCGCTCCGCCGCGCGCGCTCGGGTCTCCAGGACCCGAACCGGCCGATCGGCTCGTTCATCTTCCTGGGCCCGACCGGAGTCGGGAAGACCGAGCTCGCGCGCGCGCTGGCCGAGTTCATGTTCGACGACGAGCGCGCGGTGGTCCGCCTCGACATGTCGGAGTACCAGGAGCGGCACACCGTCGCACGGCTCGTCGGTGCGCCGCCCGGCTACGTCGGTTACGAGGAGGGCGGGCAGCTGACCGAGGCGGTGCGTCGCCGGCCCTACGCCGTGCTTCTCCTCGACGAGATCGAGAAGGCCCATACCGAGGTCTTCGACGTCCTCCTGCAGCTGCTCGACGACGGGCGTCTGACCGACGGCCACGGCCGCACGGTCGACTTCCGGAACGCCGTCGTGATCATGACCTCGAACATCCGCTCGGCGGAGGATCTCCGCGACCGCTTCCGCCCCGAGTTCCTGAACCGGATCGACGAGTTCGTCACCTTCGAGGCGCTGAGCCGCGAGCAGCTGTCCGAGATCGTCGACCTCCAGCTCGGGCGGCTGCGCGAGCGGCTGGCCGAGCGGAAGCTCGAGCTCGAGGTGTCGGACGACGCGAAGGAGCTGCTGGCGGAGGAGGGCTGGGACCCGGCTTACGGCGCCCGGCCGCTCAAGCGCGCGATCCAGCGCCTGCTCGAGAACCCGCTCGCGCTGCGGCTGCTCGAAGGCGACTTTGGCGAAGGCGACACGGTGCGGGTCGACGTATCCGGCGACGAGCTCGTGTTCGAGCGCGCAGCGGTCGCAGCGACCGCGGCCTAGGGCACGTCGTCGAAGAACTCGGCGCCTGCTTGCTCTGGCGGGGCGCCGTAGATGAAGAGAGCGAGCTCCTCGTCGCCGAGGTTCCGCAGCTGCAGGATCGTGCCGGGCCGGACGACGAGCACGCCGCCGCGCGGGACCTCGTGCCGCTCCGGGGGCTCGCCGAGATCGACGGTCAGCGTGCCGTCGAGGACGACGAAGACCTCCTCCTGCACGTTGTCCGCGTGGCGCCGGCCGCGCGTGCCGGGCGGGTACCGCCACAGGTTCGCGCGGGACCGGGTCATGGAGTCGGAGAGCCGGGCGACCGTGCGCGGGTCGTCGTCTCCGCGCGGCGCCCACTCGAGCTCGTCCTGGCGGAAGATCGTGTAGGCCATCGGCACGAGTATCCCGCATCACTCCGCGCCGGCGCTCTGTTCACCGCTCGAGCGCAGACGTACGATGTCCTGCGCCGATGCACGGAGCGATCTTCGGCCGCGACGCCGAGCTCGCGTCGCTCGCTGGGTTCGCCGCCGGTGTCTCCGACGGTGCGTCGGCGCTCGTCCTCGAGGGCGAGGCGGGCATGGGCAAGACGACGCTCTGGGAGGCAGGGGTCGAGGATGTGGCCGAGCGCGGGCTCCTCGTGCTGCGCGCGCGCGCCGCCGAGGGGGAAGTCGCGCTCTCGTTCTCCGGGCTCGGGGACCTCCTCGACCCGGTGCTCGACGACGCCCTCGCACCGCTCCCGCCCGCACAGCGCGGAGCGCTCTCGCGCGCGCTCCTGCTCGGCGACGACGAGGGCCCGGCCCCCGACACGCACGCCGTGGGCGTGGCGGTGCTGAACGCCCTCCGCGGGCTCGCGGCCGATCGACCGGTCGTGGTCGCCGTCGACGACGTCCAATGGCTCGACACCGCGTCCGCAGGCGCACTGACGTATGCGGCCCGGCGGCTGCGAGACGAGCTCGTCGGCGTGCTCCTCGCGCGCCGGACCTCGCTCCAGAGCCTGCTCGCCGCGGAGCTCCGCCGGTCGCTTCCTCCGGGGAGGTTCTCCGAGCTCTCGGTCGGGCCGCTCGATCCGTCCGCACTCCACGGGGTCGTGCAGGAAGATCTCGGAGTCGCGCTCGCCCACCCGCTGCTCGTCGAGGTGCACGGCGCGTCCGGCGGCAACCCGTTCTACGCGCTCGAGATCGTCCGCATGCTTCGGAGGGAGGGTGTCTCGGTCGAGGCAGGGCACCCGCTCCCGGTACCGGAGTCGCTCCACGAGCTCGTGCACGACCGGCTGCGCGCCCTCCCACCCGAGAGCCGCGACTTCCTGCTGGCGGCGGCGGCCCACGCCAACCTGACGATCACGGTAGCCGAGCAGGCTTCGGGGATCGACCACAGGGTCGGTCTGGTGCCCGCGCTCGAGTCAGGTGTCGTCGAGCTCGACGGGGCCCGTGTCCTCTTCACGCACCCGCTGCTCGCCGCAGGTGCATACGAGATGGCCGATCCCCTGCGTCGGGCGGACGTACACGCGCGACTCGCCGAGCTCCTGGCGGACCCGGAGGCACGAGCGCGGCACCTTGCCGCAGCGACGATCGAACCGGACGAGACGGTCGCGAGTGCGATCGACGACGGCGCTGCGCGCGCGATCGCCCGGGGCGCTCCGAGAACGGGTGCGCTGCTGTACGAGCGTGCCGCCGCGCTGACGCCGCAAAACGACGAAGGCGCTCGCCGGCGGCGAATCGTCGAAGCCGCGTACGCGCACCACGCCTCCGGTGACACCGAGCGGGCCCGAGGACTTCTCGAGCCGGCGCTTCAGCGTGCCGTGCCCGGTCGTGAGCTGGCGGGCCTGCTGGTCGCGCTTGCGCGAGTGCGGTCGTACGACGACGAGATCCGGAGCGCAAGCGACCTCTACCGCCAGGCGCTCGTGCAGGCGGAGGAGGGATCCCTCGTCCAGGCGTATGCGCAAGAAGGTCTTGGCGGGACGATGTTCCGTCTGCGCGAACGGCTTGCGGAAGCCGCAGAGGTCGCGGCCGCCGCTGCGGCGACGGCTCATCGTCTCGGTGCGACGCAGCTCGAGGCCGAGGCGCTCGCGACCAAGGCCGTCGCTGCTGCCGCGCTCGGCCTGCCGGAGGCCGTCGAGGCGGCGACGGCGGCACTCGATCTTCAGCCCGCGTGTCTCGACCGGCCCGCGCTGAGGCAACCCCTGTTCGCTGCGACGTGTGTCCACTTCTGGCACGACGACCTGCTCGGAGCCCATGCCGTGTATCAGACGATGGTCGCCTCCGCGGTCGAGTTGGGAGACGAGAGCTCTCTCCCGTACACGTACGTCATGCTCGCGCAGATCGACTGCGCTCGCGGTCGCTTCGCAGACGCGGTGGAGGAGGCCGAGACCGGTCGGGTCATCGCAGAGCAAGCGACGCAACGCGCGCTCGTCGCATACGCGCTCGCGGTCGGCGCGGTCGCCCAGGCACACCTCGGGCGAGTCGACGAAGCCGATGGATCTGCGCGGGCGGCGATGGAGCTCGCAGAGAGGACGAGCGGGATACCGGCTTGGATCTTCGCTTGGTGGGCGGTCGGGCACCTCGCCCTCGCACAGGGACAGCCCGCTTCGGCGTTCGAGGCTGTCAGCGCGCTCGTCGACCATCATCGGCGCGAGGCAATCGAGGAGCCCGGTGCCCTGCCTTTCTTGCCCGACGCCGTCGAAGCGCTCGTCGACGCCGGGCGGCTGGAAGAGGCGGAGGAGCTCCTCGCCTGGTATCGGGCCTCGGCCGAGCGGCTGGGTCGCAGGAGAGGACGTGCCGCAGCACACCGCCTCGGCGGGCTGCTCGCCGGCGCGCGCGGGAGTCTCGAGGGTGCCGAGCGCGAGCTCACGACCTCGCTCGAGCTCTACTCCGAGGGCGACACTCCCTTCGAGCGCGGCCGAGCCCTGCTTGCCCTCGGCGCCGTGCAGCGTCGTACGAAGCGACGTCGCGAGTCGCGGCGGACACTCGAGGAGGCGCTGGCCGTGTTCGAGGCCCTCGGTACTGCAATCTGGGCCGAGCGGGCGCGCGCGGAGCTCAAGCGGATCAGCGGGCGCGCGCCGGCGCCGGGGGCGCTCACGCCCGCGGAGGAGCGTGTCGCGGCCCTCGTCGCCGAGGGGAAGACGAACCGCGAGGTCGCCGCTGCGCTCTTCCTCTCCGAGCGAACGGTCGAGGGCCATCTCTCGCACGTCTTCGGGAAGCTCGGCATCAGGCACCGTGCCGAGGTCGCCCGGGCGCTCGCAGCGCTTCAAACCCAGGCAGTCGCGACCTCAAACGCGGGGGAGACGCCCGTTTCGGCCGCTCCTTCCGCTCCCTAGCCTCCAACCAGGTGGCCGGGAGGGCCACAGGGACAGGAGGAGGAGGAGCGATGACCCGCACGATCTCGATCATCACCGCAGTCGCAGGCTTGGCTCTCGTTGTTGCAGTACCCGCCCTCGGGAAGGGCCAGACGGTGTCACAGAGCGACGTGCCCATCGTTTCGCCCGACGCCCTCGATCGCGCGGACGAGGCGAGGCTCGCTCAGCAAGCGACCCTCGCGACATCGGGCAGAGGGCTCGTGTTCGACGACCATCGCAGCTATACGGGGATCCAGAGTGCGGGGCGCAGCCTCGTCTTCGACGACTACCGGGTTGATCCGGTGGGCCAGCCCGTCCAGGTTGTCGCGAGCGGGTCGGGAGACGAGCTCGAGTGGCCGCAGTTCGGGCTCGGGCTCGGGCTCGGCATCGCCCTCGCGGTCGGGCTGTTCCTGACGGTGCGGTACACGAGAGCCCGCCCGCTGGCTCACTGATCGCGGGTCACGCGCGCGCTCCGGCCGCCCCGGGGAGGGCGGCCGGAGCGTGTCCGGGGTCTACTCTCGGGCCGTGGTGGACACGCCGAAGCCGTACCGGAAGAGCCTCTGGCGTCGTGGGTTGAACGCCGTGGTGCGCCCGCTCGCACGGCTCGGGCTCACCGGCCAACGGACGCATCTCCTCACGGTCCCGGGGCGCAGGACCGGCCGGCGTTGGTCGACGCCGGTCTCGATCGTGGAGGAGGACGGCGAGCGCTGGCTCGTCGCGCCGTACGGCTCGCGGAACTGGGTGCTGAACGCGCGCGCCGCGGGGTGGGTCGAGCTCCGGCGTGGTCGGCGCAACGAGCGGGTCGACGTGGTCGAGCTGGGACCGGCGGAAGCGGTCCCCGTCCTCCGGCGCTACTACGAGCTCGCGCGCGTCACGCGCCCGTTCTTCGACGTCTCGCTCGACTCGCCGGAGGCGGAGTGGCTCGCCGAGGCCTCGCGGCACCCGGTGTTTAGGCTGCTCCGGACATGACGCGACAGATGCTCCTCGTGGCCGCGACCGAGATCGAGCTGTGCGGGCACGAAGGGCTCGCATGCGGCATCGGGCCGGTCGAGGCGGCCGCGTCCACCGCGCGGCAACTGCGCGGGGCGAAGCCCGATGCCGTCCTCCACGTCGGGGTCGCAGGGGGGAGGAGGCTCATCCCGGGCTCGCTCGTCCTCGGCACCGAGGCCGTGTACGTCGACATCGCCGCCGAGATCCCGGTCGTCGATCGCGTCGAGGCCGATCGAGCGCTGCTCTCGAAGCTCCAGGATCTGTTCCCGGACGCGGTCTCGCTGCCGATCGCCACGAGCGCGGCGGTCGTCCGGCGCCGACCTCGCACACGACCTGCGCGTCGAAGGCATGGAGGGGTTCGGCGTCCTCCGCGCGTGCGCGCTCGGCGGCGTTCCCGCAGTCGAGGTGCGCGCGATCTCGAACGACCTCGGGGAGGGCGACCGCGAGCGCTGGCGCATCCACCGGGGCCTCGAGGTGCTGAGCGAGGCCCTGCCGTCGATGCTCGAGACGCTGTCTCAGTAGCGTTCGGCACGATGGCAACGAGGACGAGGACGAGGGCGAGCGGGGGGCGCACGCCTGCTGCGCTTCCTCCGGAGCGGCGGACGGTCGGGCAGCTCGTCGCCGAGTCGATCCGCTTCTACGGGTCCCATTTCGTGCGGTCGCTGCCGCTCGGGCTCGTCGTCGCAGGCGCGAACCAGGCATCGCTCGGGCTCGGGCGGGAGGCGACGACCGCGACGCTCGTCCTCGCCGCGCCGCTCTTCACGCTCGCCTTCGCCTACGCGTCGAAGCTCGTCGTCGGGGGCGAGCCTCCTCTCCGCGCCTGGATCGTCGCGCTCGGGGTCGGCACGCTCGTGTTCGTGCCCGCTGCGCTCCTCTTTCCCTGGTTCGCGCTCGCGGGCGTGCTCTGGCTCGCGCTCGTCGGGCTATGCGTCCCGGCTGCGCTGCTCGAGGGGGAGTCCCTCGTCGGCTCGCTGCGGCGGGGGCTCGCCCTCGGGCGCACGGACTACCTCCACGCCGCCGGCTCGCTCGCGACGCTCGTGGTCCTCTTCGTCCTCGCCCGCCTCGGCCTCGCGCTGCTCCTCGAGTCGCAGGCCGACAACACCGTGCGCGTAGCCGTCTTCCTGGCCGACGCGGTCATCGGCCCGCTGCTCTTCCTGGGCGGGGCGATCCTGTACGTCGACCAGGAGGCTCGGTTACGCTCGCGGAAGCGAGGAAAGGAGCGACGTGCCGACCTACCTGATGCTGACGACCCTCACCGAGAAGGGGGTCCAGACCCTGCACGCCAACCCGGACCGACTGCGTGAGGTCAATCGCGACGTCGAGGAGATGGGCGCGAAGGTCCTCCACCAGTGGGCGAGCCTCGGGGAGTACGACTTCGTGAACATCGTCGAGGCGCCCGACGATCTGACGATCGCGAAGGTGTCGGTCGCGCTCGGAGCGAGGGGCAGCTCGAAGCTGGAGTCGCTGCCGCTCATCCCGATCGACGACTTCCTGGCGACGTTCTAGCGTCTACAGGGCGAGGAAGCCCGTCGCTCGTGGCTCGACCGAGAGCGGGCTCTCGGGCAGGCCGGGCCGCGGCTCGAGGTTGAACTCGCGCGGCGCGACGTCGTTCGGCGTATCCGGGTGGAAGAGCGCCGCGAGGAGCTGGATGTGCCCGCGACCGGGGCCGAGCTCCCACTGGCCTCCGCCGTACGCGCCGATCCCGCGCTCCCCGCAGTAGTCGTACGCCGCGAAGAGGCGCTCGATCGAGCCGAAGCGTGACGGCTTGACGTTGACGGTCCGCGGCGGCCACGCCAGCGTCTCGATGTCCTCGACCGAGTGCACGACCGCGTCCCAGGTGACCCGGTCGCGGTGCGGCTCGAGCACGGGCGCCGTCTCGTCCGTGAGCGCGGGGTCCTCGATCCATGCCTCGGGCAGGCCCTCGGCCACGCGTCGGTAGAGCGCGGGGTCGGCCGGCGTGTCGACGACGGTGCCACGGTAGTGGCCCTTGAGGTCGATCGAGTCGACGGCGCCGGTCGCGGCGAGCTCGGCGACGAGCTCGTCGCTCCACTCCGGGCTCGCGTCGAGCTTGAAGCGAAGGCCGGCGTAGAGCTCGCGCCAGGCCCTGACGCGGTCGGTGGAGGGCGGGGAGCCGAGGCCCATCGAGACGACGAAGGACACGGGCCGCGCCTCGCGACCGACGGCGTCGCCGAGCGAGCGGCCCGCCTGGCGGAGGGCGAGGTCGAGCGCGGCGCTCTCGAACGCCCAGCGGCGGTAGTCCCAGTAGCGGTGCTGGTCGGGCTCCTCGAGGAAGAAGGGCTGTCCGGCGAGGTGCTCCGAGAAGGACTGCAGGGTCCAGGAGCCGGCGAGCGGGAGGTCCGGGCCGCGCTGCTGCAGACGCTCGTGCTCGGCGGCGTCGTAGGTGACGTCCTCGCCGATCCCCTCCTCGCCTCCGCCCTGCAGGTGGACGACGGTCGTCCTGCGCAAGAAGTCCGCGCGGGCCTGCAGCTCGAGGCCCTCGAGCGCGTAGCCCTCGATCTCGACCGGGAGGTCGCGGACGTCGTCGTAGAGGCTCACAGCGCGGCGAACGCTACCGAGACATCGGCGCCGAGCCGCGCGTTGGCGACGATCAGCGCGCGATTCACCTCGCGCGTCCTGCCGCCGCTCCGCTCGTGCAGGAACGAGAGCACGAACGGGGTCACGGCCTGGCCGGTCACTCTCTGCCGCGCCGCCTCGGCGACCCCCTCCTCGATCAGCTGCTCGACCTCGATGCTCTCGGGCGGGGGGCTCGCGAGCAGGAGCCCGCAGCCGCCGAGCTCCCAGTGCGCCGCGGCCACGCGCGCCGCCTCCTCCGCGCTCTCGACGCGGCTCGCGAGCGGGGGACCGCCCTCGGCTGCGTAGAAGAGCGGCAGCGTGCTCGTGCGGAAGCCGAGGACCGGGATCCCGAGCGTCTCCAGGTGCTCCATCGTCGCGGGAACGTCGAGGAGCGACTTCGCGCCCGAGCAGGCGACGAGCACCGGTGCCGTGACGAGCGCGACGAGGTCCGCCGAGACGTCGGGGGGCGTCGGGTACCCGCGGTGCACGCCCCCGATGCCGCCGGTGCCGAGAAAGCGGATCCCGGCCCCGCGGGCGACCGCGAGCGTTCCCCCCACGGTCGTCGCGCCGACGGCGCCCTGCGCGGCGCAGGCGCCGAGGTCGCGTGGGCCCAGCTTGCGCGCGTCCGGGGTGAAGCGCTCGAGCTCCTCGGGCGCGAGCCCGACCCGGACGTGGCCGTCGAGGACACCGATCGTGGCCGGCACCGCCCCGGCTGCGCGCACGGCCGCGTCGCTCTCGAGGCCTACTTCGACGCCGTGCGGCGCGGGGAACCCGTGGGCGACGAGGGTCGTCTCGAGCGCGACGACGGCACGTCTCTCTGCCAGCGCGGTCCGCACCTCGTCCGACACGACGATCAGCTCGCTCACGGCATCGACCCTAGCCTCGCCACGCACCGTGCAGCTGCCTCGAGCGCGAGGTCCTGCCCGCCGACGATCCAGCCCGCCGCGAGCGCGTCCCCGGCGCCCGTCGCGTCGACGACGCGCTCGACCGGCAGCGCGGGCCGCTCGTCTCCCGCGAACGAGCAGCCGCGGGCGCCGCGCTTGAGGATCCACGTCGTACCGGGCAGCGGGCCGCCGAGCGTGCGCTCCTCGTCCTCGTTCGCGAAGACGGCGTCCGGCGCGAGCGCCGCCACCGCGTCACGGAAGCGGCCCGACCCTGCGTCGCGGATCGCGATCCACGACGAGAGGTCGACGCTCACGCCAGCGCCCTCCGCCCGCGCCAGCTCGACCGCGCGCACGGCCGCCGCCCGCGACGGCTCGCTGCGGAGCACATAGCCCGACACGAAGAGGTGGTCGCAGCCTTCGAGCCAGCGCGGGTCGACCTCGTCGAGCCGGAGCTCGGCCGCCGCGCCGCGGTCGGAGGCCATCGAGCGCTCTCCGTCGGGCGCGACGAGCGAGCAGACGACGGCGCCGCGACCCGTGGCGGGCCCGAGGACGTCGACCCCGCGCGCTGCGAGCCCCTCGCGCGCGAGTCGCCCGCCCGCGTCGTCGCCGCGTTTCCCGAGGAATCGCGAGCTTGCCCCCAGCTCGGACGCCCAGGCCGCCACGTTCGCGGCCTGGCCGCCGGGGGCGAGCACGATCTCCGCGTCGACGTCTCCCCCGGACGCGACCGGTCCTCCGAGGCGGACGAGGACGTCGAGGGCGAGGTCGCCGAGTGCGCAGACGAGCACGCGGAGGATCGTAAGATCAGAGGATGGACGGCGACCAGCGGCGCGGCTTCCGAACCTTCGTTCTCGGCGGGCTCGTAGGGGCGTCCGCGGCCGTCGCCGCCGTCAACCGGCGCCGGCGCGTCAATCGGCGCCGAGGCCGCGCGCGCGGGCTCGCGGCGTTCGAGAGCGCTCCCTGCTACCTCGAGCTGCTCGAGGAGGAGCGCGAGGGCTCTGAGGTCCAGCACGGCCGTTAGCCTTTCGCACGTGCCGATCTACGAGTACCGCTGCCCGAACGCGCACACGTTCGAGCTCTTCCAGAAGATGACCGATCCTCCGCCAGCGGCCTGCCCCGTCTGCGGCGCCGGCCCCGTCGAGAAGCTCCTGTTCCCGGTCGCGGTCCACTTCAAGGGCTCGGGCTTCTACTCGACCGACTACGGGCGCGGGAAGACCCGTCGCGACGGGGACTCGCCCGCTTCCGCCGACAAGCCGTCCGAAAAGCCCGTCGAGAAGGCGGCGTCCGAGAAGTCGGGCTCCGAGAAGCCCAAGCCCTCCGGCGAGTCGAGCTAGCCGGCCCGCCTGCCGACGCGCTCGGCGCGAACCGACGGCCGGTGGTCCGGTCGAGCGATCTCTAGCGCTTCGTGCAGCCGGGAGCGTAGGTCGCCCCCTTCGGCGGGGCGAGCGGTGCGGAGCGGCGCAGGAACATCGAGATGACGTCGACGTTCCCCTCGGAGCCGATGAGGACGGACTCGCCGCCGATCGTCGCGGGCTCGCCGCCGAGCCGGCAGTGCAGCGACTTCGACGAGTCGGCGCGGAAGCGGACCCAGCCCAGCTGCGCGAGCTCCCACGCGGAGAGGTCGGTCGCGAGCGGCGCGGCGAGCGAGTCGCCGGCGAAGGGGAGGCGCAGGAACGTCCCGACGCTCGCGATCTCGTCGCCCACGGCCTCGGCGACCGCCTGCTGGCGGCCTCCTCGCGAGACGTCGGTGTCCGACGGGTCGAGCCGGTTCGTGCGGATCCGCGAGTAGACGAGCGCCCGTCGCCCGTCCATGTGCTGGGTGCCCTTGGCGAAGCGCCAGCCCTCCCACTCGCGGCAGCGGGCGGGCTTGTACGGGCAGTCGAACTTGTTGGAGAGGATCGGCTTCGGGACGTTCACGTCGATCCCGCCCAGCGCGTCGATGAGCTCTCGGAAGCCGTCGAAGTCGACGACGACGACGTGGTGCACGGGGAGGCCGGTGAGCTCACGCACGGTCCGGATCGTGAGCGCCGGGCCGCCGACCTGGTTCGCCGCGTTGATCTTCGAGGTGCCGTACCCGGGGACCTCGACGCGGAGGTCACGGGGGATGGAGAGGTACGAGAGCCGATGCGTGCCGGGGTCGGTGCGGAGGAGAAGGAGCGAGTCCGAGCGCTTGGCGTCGCCGCGGCCCGGTGCCTTCCCCCCGTCCGTGCCGATGACGAGGATCGTCGCCGGGTCCGACAGCAGCGACCCGTCGTGGCGCGCGAGCGCGGCCGACGCGCGCCGCGGGAGGCGCTCGTTCGCCTGCTCGACGCCGCTCGCGAACGAGCGGTAGCCAAGCACGCCCCAGACGAGCGCGAGGAGGACGAGCGCGCCGAGCGCCAGCGCGACCCAGAGGCCGACGCGCCGTCGTCGCGGCGGACGGGAGCCTCGCTCGTCCGCCGGCTTCGCTGCGGGTCGAGCGCGTGGCTCGAGCGGGACCTTGCCCTTGACGCGGCCGCCGCGATACAGCCGATACGGCTTGTCTCCGACGGCCATCCGGCCCGCTATGGTAGCCCGCGCCCGTGGCCGCACCTCACGTGATCGGAGTCGACGTCGGGGGCACGAAGATCCTCGCCGGTGTCGTCGACAGGGAGGGGACCGTCCTCCGCAGCCACGAGGTCGAGAGCCCGTCGGCGTCGGAGGGGGACGTCCTCGCGGCGATCGATTCGTCGGTCGCGGGACTGCTCGACGACGGCGTCGTGGCGGTCGGGTACGGCGTGCCGGCGAACCTCGCGCGCGGCACGGGCCGGGTCCTGCGCGCGACGAACCTCCCGTTCGACGACTTCGACCTCGCCGCGCACGCGTCCGGAACGTTCGGCCTCCCCGCAGGTGTCGAGAACGACGCGAATGCAGCCGCGCTCGCCGAGTGGCGGCTCGGAGCAGGGAGGGGCACCTCGAACCTCCTCGTGCTCACGCTCGGGACCGGCGTCGGCGGCGGGCTCGTGCTCGACGACCGCCTGTACCGCGGGTGGGCCGAGCTCGGTCACGTCGTCGTGCAGGCGGGCGGGCCTCCGTGCCAGGGGAACTGCCACGGCCGCGGCCACCTCGAGGCGCTCGCTTCGGGCACGGCGGCGGACGCCGCGGCGCGTGAGCTGTACGGGCCCGAGGCCAACGCCCGCCTGCTCGTCGAGCGCGCCCGCGCGGGAGAGGCCGCCGCCCGCGACCGCCTCGCTGCGATCGGCGGCTTTCTCGGCGCCGCGATCGGCTCGCTCGCGAACGTCTTCGACCCGGAGCTCGTCGTCGTCGGGGGCGGGTTCGGCGAGGCGGCAGGGGAGCTCGTCCTCGCTCCGGCGCAGGAGGCCGCGCGCAGGGAGGCGCTCGCCCCGGCGGACTCGACGCTCCGCATCGTCCCGGCGGAGCTCGGCGCAGGCGCGGGCCTCGTCGGAGCCGCGCTCGTCGCGTTCGAGGCGCTCGACGGGACGCGCTGATGCCGCTCGCCGTCTGCGCGACGCCGATCGGCAACCTCGAGGACGTGACCCTTCGCGTCCTCCGCGAGCTCCGCGAGGCGGACCTGGTGCTCTGCGAGGACACGAGGCGGACGCGCATCCTGCTCGACCGCCACGGGATCGAGGCCCGGCTCGCGAGCTTCCATCGCCACAACGAGGCCACGCGCACGGTCGAGGTCCTGGCGCGGCTCGGGGGCGACGAGCGGATCGCCCTCGTCTCGGACGCGGGCCTGCCGGGGGTGAACGACCCCGGCGCGCGCCTCGTGGTCGCCGCGCTCGCGGCGGGTGTCCCGACCACGGTGCTCCCGGGCCCGTCCGCTGTCGAGACGGCCCTCGTCGCGAGCGGCCTCGTCGCCGACCGCTATCAGTTCGTCGGCTACCTGCCGCGCAGGGGCGTGGAGCTCTCCGCGCTCGCCCGCGAGCTCGCGGCGTGGCCGGCGCCCGTCGTCGCATTCGAGTCGCCGCGCCGCCTGCCGCGCTCGGTCGCTGCGCTCGCGGCCGAGATGCCGCACCGGGAAGCCGCGGTCTGCCGTGAGCTGACGAAGCGCTTCGAGGAGGTCGTCCGCGGATCGCTGGAGGAGCTGGCACGTCGCTTCTCGGAGCCGCCGCGCGGTGAGATCACCGTCGTGCTCGGGGCTTGGGCCGTCGACGAAGCGGTGGACCTCGAGGAAGCGCTCGCCGCGGTGGGCGAGCTCGTCACTGCGGGGGTGTCCCGTCGGCCGGCCGCCGAGCTCGTCGCCCGCCTCACCGGCGCGTCGAAGAACGACCTCTACCGACGCTCTCTGTAACAACTTCGACAAGCGCGTTGCGACCCGTTCTCCCGGGAGCTACGGTCGAACGATGTTCGCCTCACCGACAACGAGGGTGCTGCTCGTTGCAGCCTCGGCTCTCGTCGGCGCGCTCGTGGGAGCGCCTGGGGCCCGAGCGTGGAGCTGGCCGGCGGACGGAACGGTCCTCCGCGCGTTCTCGCTCGGCGACAACCCGTACGCGGGCGGGCAGCACCGAGGGATCGACGTCGCGCTCGGAGACGCACCGGGCGTGCGCGCGCCCGCGTCCGGGGAAGTCACCTTTGTCGGGACGGTTCCCACGCACGGGCTCACGGTGACCATTGCGACGGACGACGGGCACAAGGCGTCGCTGACCCATCTCGGCGCGCTCCTCGTCCGGCGCGGCGACGTCGTCGTCGAGGGGGCGACGGTCGCCTCCCCGGGTCCGTCGGGCGAGCCCGAGCACGACGAGCCGTACGTCCACCTCGGCATCCGGAGCGGCGACGGCGACACGTACGTGGATCCCGCCGCGCTGCTCCCGGCCCACACGGCACCGCCGCCGCCCGCGCCACCGGCTCCCGCTCCGCCTCCCGCGCCTGCGCCGGCCCCCAGTCCTGCGCCGGCTCCCGCTCCCGCACCGGCTCCCGCTCCCGCACCGCCTGCGACGCTGAGCCCGGCCGCACCGAACCCGCCGACGCCGAGCCCCGCGCTGCCGAGCACGCCGGCGCCGAGCGCGCCCGCGCCTGCTCCCGTTGCCGCTCCACCCGTTGCCGCTCCACCCGTTGCCGCTCCACCCGCCGCCGTTGCCCCGGCCGACGCCGTCGAGCGTGGCGGCTCCGGACGTCACGGCGTGCGCACCGACGACGCGGAGCCCGGGACGCGTCTTCGAGCCGCCCGCGACAAGGCCGCCGAGATGGGTCGTGCCTCGGCCCGTGCGGTCCGGCCCGGCGCACGATCGGTCGCGGGATCGACGACGAGCGCGGTCCGCTCGGCACGCTCGCCGCGGGGACCCCTCGTGGCGCGCGCGGCGGGACGGGGCTCGGGCCGCGCCGCCTTCACCCCGGCAGCCGTCGCGCCCGCGGATCCGCCCGCCGGCCCGACGGAGCCACTCGTCGACGGCGGCGCTCGCGGCACCCTCGTGTGGTCGGCGCTCGCTCTTCTCGCCGCGGTCGTCGGTGCGTCGCTTCTCGCCCTGGGCGCCCTCCGTCGCGGACGGGAGGGCCAAGGGCGACTCCCTATCATTCGCGGCCGTGAGCCGGACGCAGACACCCAGGAAGATCCTCGTGGCGGTGGCCTGGCCGTATGCGAGCGGGCTCCGCCACATCGGCCATGTCGCCGGGTTCGGCGTTCCGTCGGACACGTTCGCCCGCTATCACCGGCTGCGGGGGAACGACGTGCTCATGGTCAGCGGGACGGACGAGCACGGCACTCCGGTCATGGTCGCGGCGGACGCCGCGGGAGAGTCGCCGCGTGAGACCGCCGAGCGGTTCAGCACGCTCATTCGCGGAGACCTCCGCGATCTCGGGCTCTCGTACGACCTCTTCACGCGCACGACGACCCGCAACCACTACCGGGTCACGCAGGATCTCTTCCGCACGCTCTACGAGAAGGGCTACATCGTCGAGCGCGAGACGCTCGGCGCGTTCTCCGCCTCGACCGGGCACACGCTCCCCGACCGCTACATCGAGGGAACGTGCCCGATCTGCGGGTACGAGAGCGCGCGTGGCGATCAGTGCGACAACTGCGGGAACCAGCTCGACCCGACGGACCTCGTCGAACCGCGCTCGCGGATCGACGGGGAGCCGCCCGTGTTCGAGAAGACGAAGCACCTCTTCCTCGACCTCCCCGCCTTCAAGGAGCAGCTGACCGCCTGGATCGAGTCGAAGGACGACTGGCGGCAGAACGTCACGCGGTTCTCGCTGAACTTCGTCAAGGAGCTGAAGCCCCGCGCGATCACGCGCGACCTCGACTGGGGTGTCCCGATCCCCGTGCCCGGGTACGAGGACCGCGACGACAAACGGATCTACGTCTGGTTCGACGCCGTCATCGGCTACCTCTCGGCATCGATCGAGTGGGCTTCCGTCCGTGGCACGCCGGACGCCTGGCGCGAGTGGTGGCAGACCCCGGACGCCGATCACGCCTACTTCATGGGGAAGGACAACATCGTCTTCCACACCGTGATCTGGCCGTCGACCCTGCTCGGGTACGGGGACGACGGCACGTTCGGGGCGGGCCGCGGCCCGCTTCGGCTCCCCGACGACATCGTCTCGAGCGAGTTCCTGACCATGGAGGGCAGGAAGTTCAGCTCGAGCCGCGGCATCGAGATCCTGGTGCGCGACTTCCTCAGCCGCTACGACGCGGACGCGCTGCGCTACTTCCTTTCGATCGCCGGCCCCGAGACGCAGGACACCGACTTCACCTGGTCCGAGTTCGTCCGCCGGAACAACGACGAGCTCGTCGCGACGTGGGGCAACCTCGTCAACCGCACCCTGCAGAGCGCGTACAAGCACTTCGGCGCCGTGCCGGAGCCGGGTCCGCTCCTCGACGCCGACGAGGCGCTCCTGGGCGAGATCGAGCGCGGGTTCGACTCGGTGGGCGCGCTCATCGAGGCGGCGCGCTTCAAGAACGCGCTCCAGGGAGTGATGCGGCTGGCCGGGCTCGGGAACCAGTACGTCGCCGAGCAGAAGCCATGGGCGCTACTGGAGGCTGATCGCGAGCGGGCAGCGGACGGTCCTCTACGTCGCGCTGCGCGCGATCGACGACCTGAAGATGCTGTTCACGCCCTTCCTCCCCTTCTCGTCGCAGCGGCTCCACGAGCTGCTCGGATACGACGGCCTGATCGCGGGGCCAGTCGACGAGCGGACGGTCCGCGAGGACGACGACTCGGAGCACGTGGTCCTCACCGGCGACTACGAGGGCTGGGTCGGCAGCTGGGAGCCGGGTGCGCTCCCGCCCGGTCAGGCTCTCCGCGAGCCGTCAGCGCTCTTCGCGAAGCTCGACGCCGAGCGCGTCGTCGCCGACGAGCTGGCGCGCATGGAAGCCGCCGCGACGGCGTGACCGACTCGCACGCGCATCTCGACGCGTGCGACGACCCGGCGCGTGTCCTCGTCGAGCGAGGCCGCGCAGCGGGCGTGACCCGGATCGTCACGATCGGGACCGGGATCGACTCGTGCACGGCGGCGCTCGCGATCGCGGAGGAGCATCCCGAGGTGCACGCGTCGCTCGGCGTCGACCCGCACAGCGCAGCAGGCCCCGACGCGGGGAGGCTGGACGAGCTCCGCGAGCTGCTCGCGCACCCGAAGGCGGTCGCCGTGGGGGAGACGGGGCTCGACGGTGTGCGCCGGTACGCGACGGGCGAGGAACAGCGCACGCTCTTCGACGCGCAGCTCGCGCTTGCCAGCGATCTCGGGCTGCCCGTCGTGGTCCACAGCCGTGAGGCGGCGGAGGAGACGGCCGAAGCGCTCTCGTCCTTCCGCGGCACCGTCGTGCTCCACTGCTTCTCCTCGCCGGACCTGCTCCCGGCCGCCCTCGACCGCGGCTACTACGTCTCGTTCGCGGGGAACGTCACGTACCCGAAGGCGGACGAGCTCCGCCGCGCTGCCGCTGCGGTGCCGTCCGACCGGCTCCTGGTGGAGACGGACAGCCCGTACCTCGCGCCGCAGGCTGTTCGCGGACGCCCGAACGAGCCCGCCCACGTCGTCCACACCGTCGCGGTCCTCGCGGAGCTCCGGGGCGAGGACCCCCGCGAGCTCGCTGCCAGCACCCATGCGAACGCTGCCGCGGCCTTCGGTCTCCCGTGAGCGTGGCGCCGAAGAAGTCGCTCGGCCAGCACTTCCTCGTCGACGAGAACATCCTCGGCGTCGTCGACCGGCTCGCGGAGCTGGACGCCGACGACGTCGTCCTCGAGGTCGGACCTGGGCTCGGGGTGCTCACGCGCTACCTGGCGGAGCGGGTCGCGCACGTGCACGCCGTCGAGCTCGACCGCTCGCTCGAAGGGCCGCTCCAGGCCGCTCTGGCGGGCGTTCGGAACGTCGCTCTCGTATTCGGAGACGCACTCGCGATCGACCTCGCAGCGCTCGATCCTGCTCCTCGGAAGCTCGTCGCGAACCTTCCGTACAACGTCGCTACGCCGCTCGTGGTCGAGAGCCTCGAGCGCACGTCGTCGCTCGGGCGTTGGTGTGTGATGGTCCAGCGCGAGGTCGCGGACCGCTTCTTCGCCGAGCCGCGGACGAAGGCCTACGGAGCGGTCTCCGTGCTCGTCCAGCTGCACGCGCGACGGGTCGGCTTCCACCCGGTCTCGGCGACCGTGTTCCGACCGAGGCCGCGGGTCGAGTCCGCGCTCGTTGCATTCACGCGCGTCGCCGGCCCGCCGTTCGCGCTCGTCAGGCCCGTGGTCGAAGCGGCGTTCGCCCACCGTCGAAAGACCCTCGCGAACTCGCTCGCGCTTGCCGGGCTCGCCGCTCGCTCCCGGGCCGAGGCCGCGCTTGCGGAGATCGGTCGGGCGCCTCGCGTGCGCGCCGAGGAGCTCGAGCCGCGGGAGTTCGTCGCGCTCGCCGAGGCGCTGGCATGAAGGCGCACGCAAAGGTCAACCTCGCGCTCGCCGTGGGGCCGCTCCGCGACGACGGGAAGCACGAGGTCCTCACGGTGCTGCAGCGGCTCGAGCTCCACGACGTCGTCGAGCTCGAGCCGGCGGAGGATCTCGTCGTGCGCGGCTTCACCGGCGACACGCTGGTGCGTGCAGCCCTCGCATCGCTCGCCGCCACCACCGGGACGGCCTCCGGCTGGCACGTGCGGATCGACAAGCGGATCCCGGTCGCCGCAGGGCTCGGCGGTGGCAGCACGGACGCCGCGGCCGCGCTCGTGCTGGCGAACGAGCAGCTCGCGCGCCCGCTGGCCCTCGACGAGCTGGACCGCGTCGCCGCGGCGGTCGGCGCCGACGTGCCCTTCTTCCTCCGCGAGGGGCCCCAGCTCGGCTCCGGCGACGGCTCGGACCTCGAGCCGCTCGAGCTCCCGCACGACTACGCCGTGCTCCTCGCGCTCGAGGACGGCGCGACGAAGGCTTCGACCGCCGACGTCTTCCGCTCCTTCGACGCGCGGGGCGGCGAGGCGGGCTTCGACGAAAGGAGCAAAGCCCTCTCCCGGGCGCTCGCCGAGATCGAGACGACGCGCGACCTCGCCACCCTTCCCCGCAACGACCTCGCGTCCTCGCCGCTCGCCACAGAGCTCGAGCGTCTCGGTGCTCTCCGCTCCGACGTCACCGGCGCCGGGCCGGTCGTGTACGCGCTCTTCGAGGACGAGCGGGATGCGCAGCGTGCCGAGCACGAGCTTGCAGGACGCGCGAGGACGTGGCTCACCCGCCCGCTCGCCCGCGGGTGAGGCTGGCAAGATGAGCGGGCTCTGGGGCGTGGCCAAGTGGTAAGGCAACGGGTTTTGGTCCCGTGATCCCAGGTTCGAATCCTGGCGCCCCAGCCACGATGCCCGCGGGACGGACTCCGACCCTGGGCGCGGTCGTCATGGCCGCGGGCCTCGGCACGCGCATGCACTCGGCGACGCCGAAGCACCTGCACCCGCTCCTCGGCCGACGCATGGTGGACTGGGTCCTCGCCGCCGCGCGGGAGCTCGACGCCGATCCCGTCGTCGTCGTCGCGGGCCGGACGACGGCCGAGGCGTTCGACGGGCTGGACGTCGCGATCCAGGAGGAGCCGCGCGGCACCGGCGACGCCGTTCGCAGCGCGCGGACCGCGCTCGAAGGGAGAGCCGACGACGTCCTCGTCCTCTCGGGCGACACGCCGCTCCTGACGCCCGCGCTGCTCCGGGAGCTCGTTCACGTCCATCGTCGCGAGGGAGCGAGCGCGACCGTGCTCTCGTTCGAGCCCGAAGAGGCCGGGAGCTACGGGCGCGTGATCCGGGACGGCAACGGCGGGCTCCGGGCGATCGTCGAGGCGCGCGACGCGTCGCCGGAAGAGCTCGAGGTGCGCGAGGTGAACTCGTCGATCTACGTCTTCCGGGGCGAGGCGCTGTGGCCGGTGCTCGAACGGCTCTCCCCGCAGAATGCTCAGGGCGAGCTGTACCTCACGGACTCGGTGGCGTTGCTCGTGGAGGATGGAGGACGGGTCGCAGTGCACAAGGGAGGAGATCCTGTGGAGACCGAGGGCGTGAACACGCGGGCGGAGCTGGCGGCGGCCGGCGCCTCGCTCCGCGACCGGGTGAACGAGGGCCACATGCTGGCAGGAGTGACGATCGTCGACCCGCGCACGACGTGGATCGACGCCGATGCGGTGCTCGAGCCGGACGCCGTGATCCATCCGTTCACGGTGATCCGGGGCGCCTCGCACGTCGCGAGCCGGGCGGAGGTCGGGCCGCATGCCGTGCTCGTCGACGCGGTCGTCGGTGAAGGCGCGCTCGTGGGGCCGTTCTGTTACCTTCGGCCCGGCACCGTGCTCGAGGCGGGAGCGAAGGCCGGTACGTTCGTCGAGATCAAGAACTCGCGCATCGGGGCGAGGACGAAGGTGCCGCACCTCTCCTACCTCGGCGACGCAGACGTGGGCGAGGACACGAACATCGCGGCCGGCAACATCACCGTCAACCTCGAGCACCGGACGAGGACGAAGCAGCGTACGACGATCGGCCGCAACGTCAGGACCGGCGTCGACAATGCCTTCGTCGCCCCCGTCGAGATCGGCGACGACGCATGGATTGCAGCCGGTTCAGTGATCACAGAGGATGTACCTCCCGGTGCGCTGGCGATCGCGCGCGCGAAGCAGGTCAACAAGGAAGGACGCGGTGGAGAGCGGAACGATTGAGCAGACCCTGCCCGGGCTCGACGCGGACGTGCCGCGCGTGCAGATGACGCCCGGGCACGCGATCCCGCTGACGCCGAAGAAGCGGCTCATGGTGTTCTCCGGCCGCTCGCACCCAGAGCTGGCGGCGAAGATCGCGGAGCGGCTCGGCGTCGAGCTCGGCGAGGTGGAGCTCACGACCTTCGCGAACGGCGAGACGTACTGCCGCTACGACGAGTCGATCCGCGGCGCCGACGTCTTCATCCTGCAGACGGGGTGCGAGCCGGTCGACCGCAACCTCATGGAGCTGTTCTTCATGATCCAGGGCGCGAAGCTCGCGTCCGCAAAGCGGATCACCGCGGTCATGCCGCTCTTCCCGTACGCGCGCCAGGACCGGAAGGCGAAGCCGCGCGAGCCGATCTCGGCCCGGCTCATCGCCGACATCCTCCAGCTCGCCGGCGCGGACCGGGTCCTCACCATGGATCTCCACGCGGGACAGATCCAGGGGTTCTTCACGATCCCGGTCGACCACATGACGGCCCTCCCGCTCTTCGCGCGCCACTTCCGTGACCTCGGCCTGACCGGCCCCGGTGTCGTCTCGGTCTCGCCCGACGCCGGGCGCGCGCGGCTCGCCGTGCGCTTCGCGGAGATGATCGACGCGGACTTCGCGATCATGCACAAGACGCGACCCGCGCACGACGAGGTCTCCGTCACCGAGATCGCAGGCCGCGTGCGCGAGAAGGTTGCGATCGTCGGCGACGACGTGATCATGACCGGCGGCACCCTGCTCGCGAACGTCGCCGCGCTGAAAGACCACGGTGTCACGGATGTCTGGGTGTTCGCGACCCACGGCCTCTTCTGCAACGGCGCACTGGGCCGGTTCGCCGACAGCGACATCACAGGGATCCTTGTCACCGACACGGTGCCGATCGACCCGCGGGAGCGCCCCGACAACCTGACCGTGCTCACCGTCTCCGGGCTCCTCGCCGAGACGATCATGAACGTCTTCGCCGACGACTCCGTGTCCGCGATCTTCGGCGGCGAGAACCAGCTCTTTTAAGAGGAACGGCTCTACGAAGCGGTAGGGCCGTTCTTTCTACCCCGACTTTCTACCCCGCACCGCGCCGAAGCCGGACGAGCCGCAGTACGACCTGGCATGGGAGGCGGATGACGTGACCTGGGTCGCGGAGGTCAAGAGCATCACCCCGCACAACGAGACGCGCCAGCTTCGGTACGCCATCGGCCAGGTGCTCCACTACCGGCCGGATTGTGAGGGCGATGATCGCAACCGAGACGAAGCCGACCGACCCGACGTTGAGCGACCTCTGCGTCCGCGAGGACATCGTGCTCGTATGGGGACCGGACAACCTGACCGTTGACTGACGACTCGCTCCGCTGTTCTGAGTGCCACCGCCGTCCTCGCTCCGACGAGAGTCCCGATGACGAGTGGCGCGTCTCCTCGGACGGCCTGGGCGAGCTGCACGTCTTCTGTCCGTAGTGCGCGGAGCGGGAGTTCGCGTTAGACGCGTCGGCGGGAGATCGACCGGCGTAGAAATACCGCTGACGCAGGCGGGCTACTACCGATGCCTCTCGCGGGCAGGCAGCCGAGGCGCATCACTAGCGACCGCCTACGGTGAACCTCCAGGTCGTGTCGGCGAAGCCCCTTCCCAAAGGTCCTCGGTATCGAATGGAGTGGCGTCCTTCAGCCCCGTAGAGAACGATCGACCACTCGCGAAGGAGTGCATCCCGGCCGTCGGCCGCGGGATAGTTCAAGAGCCAGCGGTCGCTGTGCCCGAACCGGTCCAGACGAACACTCTGGCCGTCGATCCACATCCGTGTCCGATCAGCGTTGGCACGCCACCACGACTCGAGGCGCCGCCTGGAGACGTCCCAGTACCCATACCCGATGAATATCCGGCGGACCCGCGGAAGTGCCGTCCTACAGACGCGCACACGTCGTCCCGGACTCAGCACGTTTGGCGCGCAGTAGTAACCAAAGAGCGCCACGTCGGCCTCCCGGGCGATGCCTTGCACGACCTGCATTCCATTGACGTGCGTGCCCGGGTCAATCGCGTCGCTGCGGACTGCCGTGGCCGACGCGCCCGAAGCGAGACTCAGCATGGCGAGCGCGGCGGCTACCCCAATCCGGAGAGCCGCGTTGAACGAGTGCACGTGTATCCGATGCTACAAGCCAAAGCCATCACAGGTAGTGCCACCTCGGTTTTTCCGAGCGAGCGCGCCCGAGCGACTCGAACTGTCTCGCCTGACGCTGGCCGAGCGTTTCGCTGCTCCGAGTGCAAGCGCCCGCGCCCGGGAGAGGACCCCGCCGACGACTGACGCGCCTTCAGCGACGGCATCGGCGAGCTGCATACGCTCTGCCCGGAGTGCGCGGAGCGCGAGTTTGCGTCGGACGCGGCGAAGCTGCCTCGTCACTCGCGCCCCCGACGGGCGGAGGATCGCCTTCGTGAGCAGGCGCGACGGCAACGCGGAGATCTACGTCATGAACGCCGATGGGAGCGGGCAGCGGAACCTGACCCGAACCCCCCGGCGCCAGGAAAGCTCGGCCGCCTGGTCGCCCGCGCAGAAGTAGGGCGCAACCTTAGGCCTCGCACTGGGTGAGGAGGTGGCCGTGACCATCTTCCTCGTCTCCGATGGTGATCCCCCACTGAGCCGCGATCTCACGCATGCGTGGGCCATAGGAGGCGTTGGCCGTTTCAGGCGCTCGGCGCCCGCTGCACGCTCAGCGGCAGGTGGTGTAGTCGTTGTCCGGCCCGAGCACTCCGTCGCCGTGCCCGACCCGCTCCTGCCAGGGCAGGCAGTACTCGTTCTGGGCAGACGCGGCGAGCAGCATCGTGCTCAGCAGGAGCGCGACGAGGACGACGACGATCGCGATCTTTCGCTCCACGGGCGCATGGTGGACGAGGAGCGGGCCCGCGAGAATCCGCCAGACGGGTGACGCTCGCTCGCGCGTGCGGGCTCACTCGTTCGGTGCACGGACCTCGCGTCGACCGTGCGGACCCGACGGCACTCTTGGGCGGCTCGGCTACAATCCGCCGCCGTGTCAGGGGACAGGTTCAAGCTCGAGGTGCAGGAGAGGGACGCGCGCGGCTCACGTGAGTCGCGGCGCCTGCGCTCCCAGGGGCTCGTTCCCGGTGTCCTCTACGGGAAGGGGCACGCGCGAGCGATCGCCGTCTCCGAGCACGACCTCAGGACCGCGCTGACCGGGCCCTCAGGCCTGCACGCGATCCTCGACGTCGTCCTCGCCGACCAGAAGACCGTCCATCCGTCGATCCTCGCCGAGTACCAGCAGGATCCGATCCGCGGGACCGTGTCCCACATCGACCTGCGCGAGGTCCGGCTCGACCAGCCGATCCAGGCCACGGTCGTCGTGCAGCTCGTCGGTGAGCCCGAGGGCGTGAAGGTCGGCGGCGTCCTCTCTCTCGTCACGCGCGAGCTGCGGGTCGAAGCCCTCCCGACCGAGATCCCGGAGCACATCGATGCGGACGTCTCCTCGCTCGTGATCGGCGACGTCCTCCGCCTCGAGGACCTCTCCGTCGACGGTGCCGTCACCTTCCTCGACGATCCGCACGAGACCGTCATCGCCACCGTCGCCGCCCCGCGGGTCGAGGTCGAGCCCGAGGTCGAGGAGGAAGCGGTCGAGGGCGAAGAGGTCGAGGGCGAAGAGGTCGAGGGCGAGGAACCGGCCGCCGAGGCAGGGGAAGCTCCTGCCGAGGCAGCATCCGACGAGGAGTAGCCCTTGCGCTTCCTCCGTCGGGGTGAGAGCGCCTCGACGCTCGACCTGCTCGTCGCGGGTCTCGGCAATCCCGGTCGCGAGCATGCCCGTGACCGCCACAACACCGGTTGGATGGTCGCCGACGAGCTCGCCCGCAGGCATGGGGCCTCGTTCCGCTCGAAGTTCAGCGGACGCCTCGCCGAGACCCGGCTGGGCGAGGCGAAGATCGCCCTGCTCGAGCCCGAGACGTACATGAACGAGTCCGGCCGCTCGATCGCGGCCGCTGCGCGCTTCTTCAAGGTCCCGCCGGAGGACGTCCTCGTCGTCCACGACGACGTCGACCTCGACGTCGGCCGGTTGCAGGCGCGCCTGGGAGGCGGTCTGGCCGGCCACAACGGCCTCCGCTCGATCGCGACGGCGCTCGGAACGCAGGACTTCCTCCGCCTGCGCATCGGAGTCGGACGGCCCGCCCGCGGGGATCGGCGCCCGGTCGCCGATTACGTCCTCTCGCCGTTCGAGCCCGAGGACGACGCCGAGGCGATCGTGGCGAGCGCCGCCGACGCCGTCGAGTCCCTCGTCTCGGACGGTCTCGAGGCGACGCAGCGTCGCGTCAACTGAGACGCCGGCGCCGCGCAGCCGGCCGCCGTTCGCGCCGCGACCCCGGATCCGCAGCGCGGGCCCACGCTTGGACGGCGCCCGTGGCGCGGCGCGCGCGATACTCGAGTCCGTTTCGACACGGTCCAGCTCCCCACCTGTGACGGCCGTGCGGGTAGCGTGGACCCAGGGACACGGGAGTGCCCCTGGGGGTGGTTGTACGAGCGGGGGGAGGCACGAGCAGGTGGCGTCGGACGCGCTCGACGACGGCCGACCCGGCCTCGGGGCGGTGGCGTGGCGACGGCTACGATGGCCCCGCGGGACGCCGGTCCCGCCGAACGCATGGACCCGACCTCGTCGCCCCTGAACGGTCTCGTCGAGGAGCTCGCCGCGAGCGAGCGCTTCCGCGCGTTCGTCGACGACTTCCCGACGCCTGCGCGCGTGTCCGAGCCCGCGCTGCCGCTGGTGCTCGCAGCGCTCCACGCGACCCTCGGACGGCCGCTCGTCTGCCTGCTGCCCGAGGACGAGCAGGCGCGGGACGCGGCCGAGGCCGTCTCCTGGTACGCAGACCCGACCCGGATCGCGCTGCTGCCGAGCCGCGGCGTCGGTTTCGACTCCGGGCTCGAGCCCCCAGCCCACCTCGTGGGCGAGCGGGCGCGCGCGCTCGACGTCCTCGCCGACGGCGGGCTCGTGTGCGCATCCGCGCGGGCGCTCGGGGAGGGGCTGCCGCCCAAGTCGACTCGCCCAGCGCCTGTTCGCCTCGCCGTCGGCGACGACACGGGCCTCGACGCCCTGGTGGAGGCGCTGGCGCTGGCCGGGTACGAGCGGGCGGAGCGGGTCGACGAGCGCGGGCAGATGGCGGTTCGCGGCGGCCTCGTCGACGTCTTCCCGAGCACGGGACGCGAGCCGCTCCGGGTCGAGTTCTTCGGCGAGGAGATCGAGCAGGTGCGGGCGTTCTCGCCGTTCACGCAGCGGGCGCTGCACGCCGTCGCGGACGCGACGGTCTACCCGGCGGCGGAGCGCCGCCGCGACCTGGTCGAGCCCGCCCGCGAGCCCGGGGAGCGGCCGACCGACCTCCGGCCCGTGCTCGACCGCGTACCCGACCTCGTGTGGCAGCCGGACGAGGTGGGGAGGGCGTGGGAGGAGGACGGCGTCGCCGCCCAGCCGCTCGAGGGAGTGGCGGAGCTCGAGCCGCTCCCGCGCGGGCAGGCCCACTCGTTCGAGGCGCAGCGGCCCGCGATCGCGGCGCGCGGGCATGCGGAGGCGGAGGCGGAGCTCGCCGGGATGGTCCGTCAGGGACGACGTGTGCTCGTCGCGTTCCCGCACCGGGGCGAAGCGCTGCGGGCGGAACGCTTGCTGCGGAGGATCGAGGCGGAGGTCGAGGAGGATGGGCGCCCGCTGCCTCGCGCCCCGGCGCTGCGATTCGTCGTCAGCCCAGCCCGGAGGGGCTTCGTGTGGCGGGAGCTCGGGCTCGCGCTGCTCCCCGACACGCAGGTCTTTCGCAAGCGGCCTCCTCGCGCCGACGCACGCCTCGGGCGCGCGCTGCAGTCATTCGCCGACCTGCGCACCGGCGACTACGTCGTGCACGAGGACCACGGCGTCGGCCGGCTCGTCGGCTTCGAGACGAAGGAGGTCGCGGGCGTCACGCGCGACTACCTCTACCTCGCCTTTCGCGGGGAGGACCGGCTCTACGTCCCGCACGAGCAGCTGGGCAAGGTCAGCCGCTACGTCGGCGCGGATGCCAAGGCCCCCGCCCTGTCGAAGCTCGGCGGAAAGGCCTGGCAGAACCTCAAGAGCCGCGCGCGGGCGTCGGTGCGGGAGCTCGCGGGGGAGCTCCTCTCGCTCTACGCCCAGCGCCAGCAGGCGCCGGGGCTCGCGCTCGACCTGTCGGGGGAGTGGCTCGAGCGGCTCGAAGCCTCGTTCCCGTACCGCGAGACCGACGACCAGCGTCAGGCGATCGAGGCGGTCAAGGAGGATCTGGAGGCGCCGAGGCCGATGGACCGGCTCGTCTGCGGCGACGTCGGGTTCGGCAAGACCGAGGTCGCGGTCCGGGCGGCGTTCGCCGCTGCCCTGAACGGGAAGCAGACGCTCGTCCTCTGCCCTACGACGATCCTCGCCGAGCAGCACTGGAACACCTTCCGCGAGCGATACCGCGACTTCCCGGTGCGCGTCGAGATGGTGTCCCGCTTTCGGACGAAGGCGGAGCAGACGCGGATCCTCGACGAGTTTCGCGAGGGGAAGGTCGAGGTGCTGATCGGGACGCATCGCGTCCTCTCGCGCGACGTCGTCCCGAAGGAGCTCGGCCTCGTCGTGCTGGACGAGGAGCAGCGGTTCGGCGTCGCGCAGAAGGAGCTCTTGCGCGCGCTCCGCCTCGAGGTGCACGTGCTCGCCCTGTCCGCGACGCCGATCCCGCGGACGCTGCACATGTCCCTCTCCGGCCTGCGCGACATCTCGATCATCGAGACCCCGCCCGAGGGCCGCCGCCCGATCCGGACGAACGTCGGCGAGTACGACGACGAGCTCGTCAGGACCGCGCTCGAGCGCGAGCGCGCGCGCGAAGGTCAGTCCTTTTACCTCCACAACCGCGTGGAGACGATCGAGGAGGCGGCCGCGAAGCTCCAGCAGCTGTGCCCGGGGCTCCGCTTCCTCGTCGCGCACGGCCAGATGTCGGAGCGCGAGCTCGAGGAGCGCATGCACTCCTTCCTCGCCGGGGACGCGGACGTCCTCGTCTCGACGACCATCATCGAGTCCGGCATCGACATCCCGCAGGCGAACACGCTCGTCGTCGAGCGAGCCGACCTGCTGGGGCTCGCCCAGCTGTACCAGATCCGCGGCCGGGTCGGGCGCTCCGACGTGCTCGCCCACGCGTACCTCTTCTATCCCGAGGCGTCGGAGCTCACGCCCGAGGCGCGGGCGCGGCTCGCGACGCTCGCCGACCATACGGAGCTCGGCGCGGGCTTCCAGATCGCGATGCGCGACCTCGAGATCCGCGGGGCCGGCGACCTGCTAGGCCCCGAGCAGTCGGGGCACGTCGCCGCGCTCGGGTTCGAGCTGTACGTCGAGATGCTCGGCGAGGCGGTCGCCGAGCTCTCCGGCCAGGGGCGCGTGGCGACGCGGCCGGTGCGGGTGGACGCCCGCGTCGACGCCTACGTCCCGGCGGCGTACATCGCTGCGGAGGCGCTCAAGATCGACCTCCACCGGCGCATCGCGCTCGTGGAGGGCGAGGACGAGCTCCGCGAGCTCGTCGCCTCGACCGAGGACCGCTACGGACCGCTGCCCGAGCCGGTCGAGAACCTCTTCGGGATCCAGGAGGCGAAGCTCAAGCTCGCGCGGCTCGGCGCGGACTACCTCGTGTTCCGCGGAGGGCGTGCGACCGTCGGCCCGCTCGCGCTCGGGTCCGCCGACGTCCGGGCGCTCCGCGAGGCGAGGCCGACCGCGATCTACTCGGTCGAGAGGCGGGAGGTCTCGCTTCGCGTCGACGGCTTCCAGGAGGCGCTCGAGCTGCCCGATGCTATAGTCGCGTCCCGCTTGGCCGCCTGACCGCGGCCTTTTTCGTGGAGTCGCAACACGCGCCCGCTCACATTCCGCAACGCCTGCCTAACACCGCCTCGGCTATAAGGACACGGCCCGCATGACGCTCTCCAGACTCACGCTCGCCGCCGTCGGGGCGACCTCGATCCTGCTCCTCGCCGCCTGCGGCGGCGGCTCCGACGACGTGCCCTCCGGCTCGATCGCGGTCGTCGACGGCACGGAGATCTCCCAGACGGAGCTCGACGCGCTGCTCGCGCGCGCGAAGAAGGGATACGACACGCGGAAGCAGGACTTCCCCAAGGTGGGGACCGAGGACTACCAGACCCTTCGCACGCAGTACGTGGCGTACCTCGTCCAGCGCGAGCAGTTCGAGCAGTCGGCCGAGGAGCTCGGCGTCGAGGTGGCCGAGAAGGACATCGACAAGGCCGTCGACGACTTCGTGACGTCCAACTTCGACGGCAAGCGGGCCGAGTACGAGAAGGCGCTCGCGGAGCAGGGCTACACCGAGCAGGATTTCCGACAGACGATCGCCGTTTCGGTGCTGTCCCAGAAGATCTTCGAGAAGGTGACCGAGGACGTGAAGGTCACCGCGGGCGACGTCATCACCTACTACCAGCAGAACGAGGCGCAGTACCGGACCCCGGAGTCGCGCGACGTGCGCCACATCCTCGTCGCCGAGAAGAAGGGCGACGCGGTCGACTTCGCGAAGAGCAAGGCGGAGGCGGACCGGATCTACGCCGAGCTGAAGAACGGCGGAGACTTTGCGGCGATCGCGAAGGAGAGCTCCGCGGACACGCAGAGCGCAGCCGACGGCGGCAAGCTCACGATCTCGCGCGGCCAGACCGTCCCCGAGTTCGACAAGGTCGCGTTCGAGCTGAAGGAGGGGGTCGTCTCGCAGCCCGTCAAGACGACGTACGGCTACCACCTGATCGAGGCGCTCTCGCCGGTCCGCAAGGCGACGGTGACGCCGCTCGACAAGGTTCGGGCGACGATTCGCGCACAGCTCTTGCAGGAGAAGCGGAACGAGGTCATGACGAAGTGGATCGAGGACCTCCGCTCCGACTACGAGGACAAGGTGAGCTACGCCGAGGGCTACGCGCCCCCGGAGCTCCCCGACGCCGACACGACGACGAGCGACCCGGCGAACCAGTAGGTTCTCCGCGATGAGCCTCGCGGAGGCGCTTCTCGACCTCCAGGAGCTGACGCGGCGGCTGCGCCGGGACTGTCCCTGGGACCGCGAGCAGACCGCGCGTACGATCGTCCCGCACACGGTCGAGGAGGCCTACGAGGTCGCCGACGCCGTGGGTGCGGGTGACGACGACGCGCTGCGCGGGGAGCTCGGCGACCTCCTCTTCCAGGTCTACTTCCTCTCGCTGCTGCTCGAGGAGCGGGGCGAGGGCGATCTCGAGGCCGTCGCCCGCGAGCTCCACGAGAAGCTCGTCCGGCGCCATCCGCACGTCTTCGGCGAGGCGGAGGCGGCGACGGCCGGGCGGGTTCGCGAGCGCTGGGACGAGCTCAAGACCGAGAGCGAGGGCCGGTCCGGGATCTTCCACGACGTGCCCGGCTCGCTGCCCGCGCTGATCCGCGCCCGCAAGGTGCAGCGCCGGGCGGCTGCGGTCGGCTACGACTGGCCGGATCGCGCGGGGCCGCTCGCCAAGCTCGGAGAGGAGCTCGCCGAGCTCGCCGACGTCGTCGGGAGTGCCCCGCAGCCGCGGCCGGAGACGGAGCCGGACGAGGCTGTCGCCCACGAGGTCGGCGACGTGCTCTTCACGCTCGTAAACGTCGCGCGAACCGTGAACGTCGACCCGGAGCTCGCGCTGCGTGGGGCGACGGACCGCTTCGTCAGCCGCGTCGAGCTCGCCGCCGAGCTCGCGTCGCGGCAGCGCGAGGACTGGACCGCGCTCGGGCTCGAGGAGCAGGACCGGTACTACGAGGAGGCCAAGCAGGTGCTCGGATGAGCACCACTCGCCTGCGGCTCGTGGTCGCGGGGGAAACCCTGTTTCCCCCGCGTGCCCCTTCTCTTGGAGAACGTGGGGAACCTCCCGGTTCCCCACACCCCTCCACGCTCGTCGTGCAACCAAGGTTGCCCGATGAGCTCGATCGCGAGCGTCCACGGGCGGCAGGTGCTCGACTCGCGGGGCAACCCGACCGTCGAGGTCGACGTGCGGCTCGAGTCGGGCGCGCTCGGCCGCGCGGCCGTGCCCTCGGGCGCGTCCACCGGCGAGCACGAGGCCGTCGAGCTCCGGGACGGCGACGCCGACGTCTACCTCGGCAAGGGCGTCCTCGAGGCGGTCGCGAACGTGAACGGCGAGATCGCGGACGCGCTCGCCGGCGTCGACGTCGCGGATCAACGCGGGCTCGACCGCCTTCTCGTCGAGCTCGACGGCACCCCGAACAAGGGCCGTCTCGGCGCGAACGCGATCCTCGGCTGCTCGCTCGCAGCGGCGAAGGCGGCAGCGGTCGAGGCGGGGCTCCCGCTCTACCGCCACCTCGGTGGCGAGGAGGCGGTCACGCTCCCCGTGCCGCTGCTCAACGTCGTCAACGGCGGAGCGCACGCGCAGAATCGGCTCGACCTGCAGGAGTTCATGGTCGTCCCCGCCGGCGCAGAGACGTTCTCCGAGGCGCTGCGGATCGGGGCCGAGGTCTTCCACCACCTGAAGGCCGTGCTCCACGAGCGCGGCCTCGCCACCGGGGTCGGCGACGAGGGCGGGTTCGCCCCGGACCTGGAGTCGACCGAGCGGGCGATCGAGGCGATCCTGGAGGCGGCGGAGCGCGCGGGCCACCGCGAACGCGTGGCGATCGCGCTCGACCCGGCGGCGAGCGAGGTCTTCCGCGGCGGGCGCTACGAGCTCCCCGGCGAGGGCGCGTCCCTCGACCCGGCGGCCATGATCGCGTTCTACGGCGCGCTCGCGGACCGCTTCCCGCTCGTGTCCGTCGAGGACGGGCTCGACGAGGACGCGTGGGCGGACTGGAAGGCGATGACGCACGAGCTCGGCGACCGGCTCCAGCTCGTCGGCGACGACCTCTTCGTGACGAACGTCGAGTTCCTGCGACGCGGGATCGCGGAAGGCGTCGCGAACGCGATCCTGGTGAAGGTGAACCAGATCGGCACGCTCACCGAGACGCTCGACGTCGTCGCGCTGGCGCGCGAGGCCGGGTATGCGACCGTCATGTCGCACCGCTCGGGCGAGACCGAGGACGCGACGATCGCGGATCTCGCGGTCGCGGTGAACGCGGGCCAGATCAAGACCGGCGCGCCCTCCCGCTCCGACCGGGTGGCGAAGTACAACCAGCTGCTGCGGATCGAGGAGGAGCTCGGGCCCCGGGCCCTCTACCCGGGATGGGCCGCGTTCCAGCGCGCTCGCTAGATGATCGATTGCGAGAGATCGCCTGCTTGAGGCGCGACTGGGCGCGCGGCGCGCGCGGCGAGTCCGTCGCCGCGACCGGACGTGACGGTGACGGGCTCGCCGCGCGAAGCGCACGCGCCGACGCAGGCGCCGGAGGCCGCGGAGCCGGCGCGGGAGCGGCCCGGACGCGCCAGATCGCGCAGCCGGACCCGCGAGATTTCGGAATCGATCATCTAGCCTGGCCCGCATGGCCTTCCCCGACCGCCGAACGAAGATCGTCGCCACGATCGGCCCTGCCTCCTCGGAGATGGAGGTGCTCGCCGGCCTGATCGAGGCCGGCATGGACGGCGCGCGGCTCAACTTCTCGCACGGGACGCACGACGAGCACGGGGTGAATGCGACCCGGATCCGGGAGGCCCAGGTAGCGTGCGGGCGGCCGCTCGCGCTGATCGCCGACCTGCAGGGGCCGAAGATCCGGATCGGAGACCTCCCGGAGCCCATCGCGCTGGAGGTCGGCGAGCACGTCGTGGTGGCCGGGGAGGACTCCGCGCGCGACGGCGACCTCCCGGTCGCGCCGAGCATGCTCGTCGGCGCGCTCACCCCGGGCTGCGACGTCCTCGTCGACGACGGGCTCGTCCACCTGCGCGTGGAGCGGGTGGAGCAGGGCAGGGCGCGCTGCCACGTCGTCATCGGGGGCGTCATCGCCTCCCACAAGGGGGTGAACGTGCCGGGCGTGTCGCTCCCGATCCCCTCGCTCACCGAGAAGGACGTCGCGGACCTGGACTTCGCGCTCGGCCTCGGGGTCGACTACGTCGCGCAGTCGTTCGTGCGCTCCCGCGCGGACGTGGCCGCACTCCGCGCACGGCTCGAGCGCGCCGGGTCGGAGGCCTGGGTGATCGCGAAGATCGAGCTGCGGGAGGCGGTCGCCGTGCTCCCCGACATCCTCGAGGAGGCGGACGCGGTGATGATCGCGCGCGGCGACCTCGGCGTGGAGGTAGGGGTCGCCGAGGTCCCGCTCCTGCAGAAGCAGATCATCCTCTCGGCGCTCGAGCGAGGAAAGCCCGCGATCACCGCGACCCAGATGCTCGAGTCGATGATCGCGCGGCCGGAGCCCACGCGCGCGGAGGCCTCCGACGTCGCGAATGCGATCCTCGACGGCACCTCGGCGGTGATGCTCTCGGCAGAGACGGCAGTCGGCCGGTACCCGATCGAGGCGGTCGAGACGATGACGGAGATCGCGCGCGCGGTCGAGCCGAGCCTCGGGTATCGCCACCAGCTGCCGGCGGCGATCGAGGCGCCGACGGTCGGCCGCGCCATGTCCAACGCGGCGTGCGACCTCGCCGAGGCGCTCTCCGCGAAGGCGATCCTCGTCCCGACGTTCACCGGACGCACCGCCTCGGCCGTCGCGCGCCTGCGGCCGCGCAGGCCGATCGTCGCCCTGACGCACGTCACGACCTCGCTCCAGCACATGGCGATCGAGTGGGGGGTGACGCCGCTCGAGATCCCGGAGTCCGCCGACGTCGACGATCTCTGGCGCCATTCGATCGACGCCGCACGCGACGCCGGGATCGTGAGCGCGGGCGACCGCGTCGTGCTCACGGCCGGCACCGCCGTGAACATCCCCGGCTCGACGAACGTGATCAAGGTCGACACCGCCTAGATGAGTGATTTCGAAGGGTCGCCGCTCAGGGGCGCGGCCCAGACGCGATCCTGCAGCCGGACGCGCGAGACTTCGGAGTCGATCACCTAGCAGGGGGCGGGCCGCGCGCGGAGAACGAAGGCGGCGTGGCGGAGGCGAGGGAGAGGCGAAAGCGCGCACGGACGAGACGCGCCGCGTCCGGCCGGCGGCGGCTGCGACTCGCGTGGCTGCTCGCCGCGGTCGGGCTCGCCGTCTACCTCTACTACCGCCCGATCGCGTCCTACGTCGACACGCGCAACGAGCTGGCGGCCGAGCGCGCGGAGGTCGAGACACTGCGGATCGTGAAGGCCGAGCTCGAGCTACGCCTCGCCACGTCGACGAGCCTCGAGGCGACGCGGCGTGAGGCGAGGCGGATCGGCTACGTCCTCCCGGGCGAGCAGCTGTTCGTCGTCAAGGGCATCCCTGCCTGGCGGCGGGCGCAGCGTACGCTCCGGGACGATGGATGACCGGGCGATCGTCGCCGCACAGCTGGGACGCCCTCCACGCGCCTTCCGCCGGGTGGCGGCACGCTGCGCGTACGGGCTTCCGGCCGTAACCGAGCAGGATCCGTACGACGTCGACGGGTCGCCCTTCCCGACGACGTACTACCTGACCTGCCGGCACCTCGTGGCCGCGCTCGCACGCATCGAGGCCGCAGGCGGCGTCGAGCGCTGGAGCCGTTGGGCGGCGGAGGAGGAGGACCTCGCGGCCTCGCTCACGCGCGCCACGGAGGAGCAGCGGTCGGTGCGGCGCGAGCTCGCGGCGGGGCGACGCGGGGACGACGACGGCGCGTCCCTCGACCTCGGGATCGGCGGCTCGCGGGCGCCGGCGAACCTGAAGTGCCTGCACGCGCACGCCGCGTTCGCCCTCGCCCGGCCCGGCTACGCGCTCGGGGAGCGGATCCTCGCCGAGGTCGAGCCGCTCTGGCCCCCGGACGGCTGCTGCTCCGAGGGTCTCCGCGGGTCCGTCTAACCTCCGTCATCTGGTGGCGGCAGACGTCGAGAGCGCCCGGCGCGAGTGGGAGACGTCCTACCGGCGGCTCGGCGAGTCCGCGCGCGAGCCCGGCTCGCCGGACGGGCTCCACCGCCAGCTCCGCGTGGTGACGGAGGAGCTGCGCAAGCGGGTCGGCTCGACGTTCACCCTCCGCGAGCTCGCGGACGAGTACGGCCGGGCCGACGACTGGGCTCGGGACGCGGTTGCCGAGCGGGCCACCTACCCCGGCTGGCTGTCGTCGCTCGCGATCGTCGAGGGAGCCGCGTTCCACCTCTACTCGCGCGGCGCCGTGGACTACGAGCCGTGATCCCGTCGGGGTCGAGCCGCCGACGGCCGGAAGCCACGGGCGAGCGCGTCGGGCGCATGGTGCTCCTCCTCGTCGTCGCAGCTCTTGCCTTTCTGCTCGGGATCGCGTTCGCGCGCACGCTGGACGAGCGGCCGCAGCCGGGGGACGACGTCACGACGAACGTCCGCACGCTGACGCCGCTGCCGCAACAGACGCCAGGGCGGACGGTCACGGTGACCGTCACGACGCCCTGAGCTGGGCCTACAGCTCTTCGGAGGCCTCGAGCAGCCCGGCCGCGATGATCCCGAGCGCGCACGCGAGGCTGATCCAGATCCCGACGCCGCGGCTGGCGAAGAAGAACGTGTCCGGGATCGAGATCAGCCGGACGAGGACGAGGATCGTCGCGACCGACCCGATCGCGATGGTGACGAGGCTCTCCGGCACGGCCGCGGGAAGGTTGACCCCGACCTCGCGCAGGACGACGAGGAGCACCGCCACGAGGCCGAGGAAGAGGACGACCTTGCCGATCGTGCCCGTGTGCCAGCCGGTCACCGAGACCGTCGTCCCCTCCCCCTCGCCCGTGTACCAGCCGGTCAGGGCGGATACGGCGAGGAGGAGCCCGAACAGGAACGTGAGCCTGCCGCCGAGGTCCGGGATGCGCGCGGTGCCGGTGAACGGCAGGCGCGGGCGCCCGGGTCGTCCAGTGCCTTCCATGGGCTGAACAGTATGAGATTCCAGGCGGCCGGACGCTGCCCCCGGTCTCCGAGGCCGCCGTGGGTCGCATCGCCGGAAGGTTGCGGCGCTTACAATTCGCCCCATGGCCGAGCCGGCGCCCACGACGGCACGCGAGGACGCGCCGCCGCTCGACCCCGGAGCGGTCGAGCGCGCGTACCGATTCCATCGCGCCCGCCGCGCCGCGCGCGCCCGGTGGCACCGCGAGCGGAAGTGGGCGGGGGTTCGCTTCTGGCTCGTGCTCGCGCTCGTCGTCGCCGTGGCCGTCCTCGTGGCGACGCGGACGCTGGGCGAGATCGAGCGGGTCTTCGGGCTCTAGATATGCCCGGCCAGGGCGTCGACGGGGCGCGCGGCGGCCTCGCGCTCGGGGCGCTCGTCTTCGGTGCCGGCATCGGCGCGCTCGCGACCGAGATCACCGCCTCCCGCCTGCTCGCGCCGTACTTCGGGTCCTCGACGATCGTCTGGGCGAACCTCATCGGGATCGTTCTGGCGGCACTCGCCGTCGGCTACTGGCTCGGAGGCAGGCTCGCCGACCGGCGACCGGAGCCGTCCCTGCTCGGGTTCGTCGTCCTCGCCGCGGCGGTGTTCGTGGCCGCGATCCCGTTCGTCGCGAAGCCGCTCCTCGACCTGACGGTGGAGGGGCTCGACGAGGCGTCGGCCGGAGCGGTGATCGGGAGCTTCCTCGGGGTTCTCCTCCTGTGCGCACCGCCGGTCGTGCTGCTCGGGATGGTGTCGCCCTTCGCGATCCGACTGGCGGTGACCGGCGTCGAGACCGCCGGCGCGGTCGCGGGACGGCTGTACGCCCTCTCGACGGCCGGCTCGCTCCTCGGCACGTTCCTGCCGGCGCTCGTCCTCATCCCGGCGATCGGCACCCAGAGGACGTTCCTCGTCGTCGCCGCGCTGCTCGCGGTGTCGTCCTGCTTCCTGCTCGGCCCGCGCTTCCTCGTCGTCGCGGCCGCGCTGGCGGCGCTCGTGCTCGTCCCGCCCGGCGCCGTCAAGTCGCAGGCGGGCCTCCTGCACGAGGAGACGTCCTACCACCAGTACATCCAGGTCGTGGAGAAGCCGGACGGGCGCCGGCTCCTGTATCTGAACGAGGGCGTGGCCGTGCACTCCGTCTGGCGCCCGGACTCGGTGCTGACGGGAGGTGTGTGGGACGCGTTCCTCGCCCTGCCGGCGCTTCTCGGCCGCCCGCTCGAGCGCGTCGCGATCCTGGGCAACGCGGCGGGCACGACGGCGCGCTCACTGAGCGCGTACTACCCGGGCGTCGAGATCGACGGGGTCGAGCTCGACCCGGCGGTCAGCAGCGTGGGCCGGCGCTGGTTCGAGATGGGCGAGACGGCGGGACTCACCGTTCACGACGCCGACGCGCGGCCCTTCCTGCGCTCGACCGACGAGCGCTACGACCTCGTCGTCGTCGACGCGTACCACCAGCCGTACGTGCCGTTCTACCTCGCGACGCGGGAGTTCTTCCAGCTCGTCCGCGACCGGCTCACCCCGGGTGGCCTCGTCGCGCTGAACGTCGCGGCCGTGCCGGACGACGAGCGGCTCGTCGAGGCGGTCGGGCGAACGGTCGCGGCCGAGCTCCCGCAGGTCCTCGAGTGGCCCGCGCTGCGCTTCAACACGATCGTGCTCGGCCTGACCGAGCCGCTCGAGCCGGCCGAGCTCGAGCGCCGCCTGCGCGCAGGGCCGCGGGACCTCGCCCCGCTGCGCGATCTCCTCGCGCGCGACGCGCGGCCACTCGTGGCGTCCGGACGTGCGTGGACCGACGATCGGGCGCCCGTCGAGTGGCTGACCGACCGCATGATCATCGCGTACGCGGCCGAGGGCGGCCGGCTGGACGAGGACTACCTGCCGACGCGGCCAGGCGCGCGGTGATCTCTCTCGAGCGACGCGACGGCCGCCCGCTGCGGATCGGCCACCGCGGGGCCGCGGCGCTCGCCCCGGAGAACACGCTGCGCGCCTTCCGCGCGGCCGTTGCTGCCGGTGTCGATCTCGTCGAATTCGACGTCCTCGACCTCGGTGGCGGCGAGCTCGTCGTCGCGCACTCGTACGACCTGCGAGAGGTGAGCCACGGATCGCGCACGGGGACGATCCAGGGGCGCACCCTCGAGGGTGTCCGCTTGGACTGCCCCGAGCTTCCGTCCCTCGACGAGGCGCTCGCCTTCTTCGTCGAGGAGGCGACCGACGTGGGGATCCACCTCGACGTGAAGTCGGGGACGGCCGTGCCCCGCATCGCTCGCGCCCTCGGCGAGCTCGGGCTCGCGGAGCGCAGCCTCGCGACCTCGTTCGAGCATCGTGCGCTGCGTCGGCTCGCCGAGCTCGAGCCCGGCGTGCGGACCGGCATCTCGTTCCCGGCCGACCGCGCCGGCGTCCACGGCCGCCACGGAACCGCGCGCATCGTCCGCGGCGCGCTCCGGGCGTTCCGCGCGGTGACGCCGCGCCTCGTCCCCAGGCTCCTCGCCCGCGCGGGAGCGACGGCGTTCGTCGTGCACCACGCGCTCGCGACGCCCGCGACGGTCCGAGCGGCGCACGCGCTCGGCGCCGCCGTCGTCACGTGGACGGTGCGCGATCCACGCGACCTCGCCCGGGTCGACGACGCGGGCGTGGACGCCGTTGTCGTCGACGATCCGACGATATTCGTCTCTACACTGCAAACGTGAGCAGGCCCGCCCGCGCAGCCGTCGCGTTCGCGCTCCTCGCCGCGGCGATGGCCGGCTTCGCGGTCTCGCTCGGCGTCGCCTCGGCGTCCGAGTCGCAGACGACCACGACGACGACCCAGCCTCCGCCCACCGAGCCTGCGGTCCCACCGCCGCCTCCGGTTCCCGCGCCGATCGCGTTCGGGGTCACCGTCGGCGGTGTGCAGGTCGGCGGGATGCTGCCGTCCGAGGCGGGCGAGGCCGTGCGCGCCCAGTACACGCGGCCGATCCCGATCGTCGTGAGCCCGACGCGGAGGATCCGCCTGGCCCCTGGCGAGCTCGGCGCCCGCGCGAACGTCCCGAAAGCGATCCGGCACGCGCGCGTCGCGCGCCCGGGGCGGATCGTGCCGCTCGACGTCGACGTGTCGACGTCGCGCATCCGGAAGTACGTCGACGGGCTCGCGCGCGAGCTCGACCGGAAGGCCGTCGACGCGAAGGTCGCCCTCCGCGGGGTGCGTCCCCGCGCAACCCCCGCGCAGGAGGGGCGGCTCCTCAAGCGGCTCGCCGGCTCCCGCTCGATCCGGTTCGCGCTGAAGCGAAACGTGCGGACGCCGATCGAGCTGCGGTACGAGTTGCTGAAGCCGAAGGTTGCGTCCGTCGAGTACCGCGGCGCGGTCGTGATCATGCGCAGCTCGAACAGGCTTCTCTTCTACAACCGGACGAAGCTCGTCCGGTCGTTCGGCATCGCGACCGGCCAGAGCTCGTACCCGACGCCGCTCGGCGACTTCGAGGTCGTGACCATGCAGCGGAACCCGTGGTGGTACCCGCCGCCGTCCGACTGGGCGGCCGACTCCGACCCGGTGCCGCCCGGCCCTGGAAATCCGCTCGGCACCCGCTGGATGGGGCTCTCCGCGCCGTACGTCGGCATCCACGGCACGCCCGACGCCGCGTCGATCGGGTACTCCGCCTCGCACGGCTGCATCCGGATGCGGATCCCCGACGCCGAGTGGCTCTTCCGCCGCGTGGAGATCGGGATGCCGGTCTTCATCGTCGCTCGGTAGGAGGCGCCGATGGCCGGGCGCGCGCGGCTCGTCGCCCAGGGCGTGGCCATCGGGCTCGTGACGCTCCTCTTCGTGCTGCTCGTGTGGGCGCTCGCGACGGACGAGGCCGGCGATCTCGCGACTGGCTCGACCGCACCGGACTTCACCCTCGAGCGGCTCGACCGCCCCGGCGAGCTGACCCTCTCGTCCCTCCGTGGTAAGGCCGTCGTGGTGAACATGTGGGCGTCGTGGTGCATCCCGTGCAAGGAGGAGGCGCCGTTCCTCGAGCACGTGTGGCGCGAGAAGCGCGCGGGTGGGCTTGTCGTCGTGGGGCTCGACGCGAGGGACTTCCGCCGCGACGCACGAAACTTCATGCGCCGCTACGAGCTCACCTTCCCGGTCGTGTACGACGGACCCGGGGACACGCTCGCGGGCTACGGCGTCACCGGCTTCCCGGAGACCGTCGTGCTCGACCGCCAGGGGAAGGTCGTGGAGAAGTTCGTCGGAGCCGTCAACTCGGACGAGGATCGCGTGCGCCTGAGAGACGCGGTCGAGCGCGCGCTGTCGTCGTGAGGGCGCTCGCTCTCGCTGTCGTCTGCGTGGCGCTCGCGGCGCCGGCGTGGGCGGCGGAGCCTCCGAACGCCGCCGACCTCGAGGCCGAGCTCGTCTGCCCGGTCTGCGAGACGACCCTCGACCAGTCGAATGCGCCGGTCGCGGAGCGGATGAAGCTCTTCATCCGCCAGCGCATCGCCGCCGGCGACACGGAGCAGGAGATCAAGGACGCGCTCGTCGCCGAGTTCGGCCCCGGCGTGCTCGCGACGCCGCCCAAGAGCGGGTTCGGCCTGCTCGCGTGGATCCTCCCGCTCGCGGCGCTCGTCGCCGGCGCGTCGACCGTGGCCGTGCTCGTCCGGTCGTGGAGCCGACGGCGAGCGCCTTCCTCGCCCGAGTCGCCGCTCGACCCCGAGCTCGAGCGGCGCGTCGACGAGGAGCTCGCCCGCTTCGAGGGCTGACGTGAGCCCGACCGCGATCCCGGTCTCGTTCCTCGCGGGCCTCCTCTCCTTCCTCGCGCCGTGCGTGCTGCCGCTCGTGCCCGGGTACCTGTCCGCCGTGTCCGCCGTGGACGCGGACAAGCTCGGCCAGCCGGGGAATGCCCGCCGCGTCGTCGTCTCGAGCGTCCCCTTCGTCCTCGGCTTCACCGCCTTCTTCGTCCTCCTCGGCACGGGCGCGGCGCTCGTCGGCGGGCGCCTGCTCTCCGACCAGTTCCTCCTCGAGCGGATCGCGGGCTTCGTGCTCGTCGTGTTCGGGCTTGCCCTGATGGGGCTTCTCCCGTGGCCCGAGCGCCTGCTCGGTGCCGGGCTGCTCGAGGGCGCGCGGGACCGCGGCTCCCGCTTCCTGCTCGGCGGGGCCTTTGCGGTCTGTGCGGCGCCCTGCATCGGGCCCGTCCTCGCGGCGACGCTCGTGCTCGCGGGCTCCTCGGACACCGTGGCCGAAGGCGCGCTCCTCCTCGCCGTCTACTCGCTCGGGCTCGCGGTGCCGTTCGTGCTCGCGGGGGCAGTCTTCTCGCGCGCGATGGGCGCGTTCCGCTGGCTGCGGGACCACTACCGCACGATCCAGGTCGCCGGGGGCGCGGTCCTCGTCGCGCTCGGCCTCCTTCTCTTCTTCGAGCGCTTCTACGTGCTCCGCATCTACCTGAACCGCTTCCTCGAGTGGCTCGGGCTCGAGCCGGCTTTCTGAGGCGCGACGTCTAGACGTCCGGCGGGGGGAGGGAGAGCGAGCCCGAGGCGACGAGCTCCTGCGCGCGCCCGACGCCGTCGAGCGCGCGGTCGACGTCGACACCGCGATGCGAGGGCCGGTACGCCGCGAGGCGGCGCGCCGCCTTCTCGAGCTGGCGCTCGCAGCCCGGCCGGTTCCCGCGGGCGGCGTGGTGCCACGCGACGGCGACGTGGACGAGCCCCTGGAGGAAGGCTCGCTCCTCGGGAGGCGCCTCCCGCCACTCGTCCTCGAGCTCCTCGTGCGCCTCGAAGTACGCGCCCTCGCGGATCAGCTCGATGCCCTGCTCGAGCCCCATGGCGCGAAGTATCCGCCTCGGCCGACAGCCGCAGTCCCGAGAGCGGACGCCGGTCGTGCGGAGTGCTAGTGTCGGGCGCGTGCCGACGATCCTGCTCGTTGGGGTCGACCTCTTCTTCCGCGGAAAGCTCGAGGCCCTGCTCCCGGGCCACCGTTTCGTGACGAGCGACAGCGTCGACGAGCCCGACCTCGTGATCGCGGACATCGCCCGCGTCGAGCCCGACGAGGTCGTCGACGCGTGGCCGGACGTGCCGATCGTCGGCTTCACGAACCACACCGACAAGGCCGGGCTGCAGCGCGCGCATACGGCCGGCTTCGACCAGGTGATCGTGAAGTCGGCGCTCGTCGAACGCGCCCCGGAGCTCGTCGCCGAGCTCACCGGAGTCACGTAGCGGCACCCCCCCGGGCGAGGACGCACGGGCTGGCTAGACTCGCCTCGTGACGTACATCATCGCCGAGCCCTGCATCGACATCAAAGACCGCTCCTGTGTCGACGTGTGCCCGGTCGACTGCATCCACGAGTACGACCGGATCCTCGTCATCGACCCGGAGGAGTGCATCGACTGCGGGGCCTGCGAGCCGGAGTGCCCGGTGGAGGCGATCTTCCCCGAGGACGCCCTCCCGGACAAGTGGAACGCGTTCGTCGAGATCAACTACGCGTTCCCGGACGCGGCGAAGATCAACGAGCTCACGGCGGCGTACGCGACCGAGCACGACGTGCACAACGTCCTGCCCGAGTAGCGGGCGGTCAGGCCGGGAGCAGGTACGCGCAGGGGCGCGCGTCGCCGGGCAGCGGCGACGGCGCGATCTTCACGACGCGGAAGCGGCGCTCGCCGTCCTCGACCTGCGCGCCGACCGGCGGCGGCTCCCCGCTCCGCTCCTCGAGCGTGTAGCCGCCGGTCGACCACACGAAGACGAGATATCCCCCTCGACCGTTCTCGTCCATGCGCGTGGATGCTAGATGATCGACTCCGAGATCTCGCGCCGGCTGCGCGATCCGCCGCGTCCGGGCCGCTCACCCGCAGCAGGCGATCTCTCGGAGTCGATCATCTAACGGCGCGCAGCCGACGGCGGCAGCTCGATGCGGATCGTCGTGCCGCGCGACTCGTCCACGTGGGCATCGAAGCGCGCGTTCAGCGTCGCCGCGCGCTCGGCGAGCGACTCGAGCACCGCGCGGCGGCGCTCGGGAAGCCCGTCGTCCGAGACCACGAGCTCCGCGCCCTTGCTCGCGGTCGGGCGGAGCGAGACCTCGATCCGCGTCGGCGACCCGCGGCGCGAGGCCTGGTCGATCGCCTCGCGGAGGATCTGGTAGAGCGCGATGAGCGCGTTGTCGCCGAGCTCCTCGGCGTGCTCGAGGTCGATCGCGAGCTCGATCTCGCGCCCGGCCGAGAGCCGGCGCGCGAGCGCCTCGACGGCCGTCGCGAACCCGAGCTCGCGCACGGTCCTCGGCTCGAGGTCGTCGCAGAGGGCGCGGAGGTCGCGCGAGGCCGTGCGCGCGAGCTCGAGCCCGCGGGTGAGGACCTCGTCGGCGCGCCCACCGTCGGCGTCGCGGACCGCGGCGAGCGCCGCGTCGAGCATCTGGGCGATCGCCGAGAGCTGCTGGACCGGGCCGTCGTGGAGGAGCTCCGCGAGCCGGCGCCGCTCCTCCTGCTCCGAGATGATCCGCTCGGCGAGAAGCGCACGCTCGGCGGCGTCGGGGCTCAATCGATCATCGCCTCGCGAAGGGCGATCGCGACGGCTTGCGTGCGCGTGTCGGCTTCGAGCTTCGCGAGGATGTGACGCACATGGCTCTTCACCGTCTCCTGGCTGATGAAGAGCTTCTTCGCGACGTCGACGTTCGACATTCCGTCGGCGAGGAGCTGGAGGATCTCGCGCTCGCGCGGCGTGAGGATCTCCATCTGCCCGCGCCCGGCGACGAACTCGGCCATGAGCCCCGGGTCGACGAATGTCTCGCCGGCCGCGACCTTCTCGATCGCGCGCAGCAGGGTCTCGTGCGGCGCCTCCTTGAGGATGTAGCCGCGCGCCCCCGACTCGAGCCCGCGCTGGAGCAGCGAGCGCTCTCCGTACGCGGTGAAGATGAGGACGGCGGTACCGGGGACGCGCTCGAGCAGCGTCTCGGTGGCCTCGAGGCCGTCCATGTCGGGCATGCGCAGGTCCATGATCACGACGTCCGGGCGGCGGCGCTCGGTGAGAGCCACCGCGGAGGCGCCGTCGGCCGCCTCGCCGATCACGCGGATCTTCGGCGAGCGCGAGAGCGCAAGGCGGAGGCCCTCCCGCACGACCTCGTGGTCGTCCGCGATGAGGCAGGTGATCTCTTCGGCCACGCCGCGATTCTACGGCGCGACCCGGCAGGCTCCTCCTCGGGACCGCTCAGACCGCGAGTCGGAGCTGCGCGAGCTCGGGCGCCGGCTGCCGCTTCGGCGACGGCACGTGCCGCAGCGGCGCGCCCCGTGTCGCCTCCCGGACCGTCTCCTGGACCGGCCGGGAGACGGTCGCCGGGAGATAGGCGCGGTCCGCGTAGAGGTCCTCGTACCGGCGGAGCTCCTCGGGCCAGTCGCGTGCGAGGGCCTCGAGGAAGTGCTCGCGCGTGCCCGGCCGGAGATGGAGCACGCTCGCCCAGATGCTCCGCGCTCCCGCGGCGCGGGCTGCGCGCACGACCTCTCGGAGCTGGTCCGGGCGATCGGAGAGGCCGGGGAGGATCGGCGCCATGCCGACCCCGACGGCGATGCCCGCGTCGGCAAGTCTGCGGATCGCGACGAGGCGGCTCCGTGGCGGCGCAGTCCCGGGCTCGGTCGTCCGCCAGACGCGCTCGTCGAGCGTGGGGAGGGAGAAGTACACGGTCACCGTCGCCCGCTCGCTCGCGTGCTGCAGGACGTCGACGTCGCGGACGGCGAGCGGCCCGCGCGTGATGATCGAGAACGGCGTCCACGCGTCGGCGAGCTCGACGAGGCATGCGCGCGTCAGCCGGAAGCGCCCCTCGGCCGGCTGGTACGGGTCGGTCGCCGCGCCGATCGACACGGTGTCGCGCTGCCAGCCCGGGCGAGCGAGCTCGTCGCGGAGCACCTCGGCGACGTTCGTCTTCACCCTGATCGACCGGCCGTAGCGGTCGTCGGCCGGGCGGTCGGCGCGTTGCTCGAAGTGGCGGACGTAGCAGAACGTGCACCGGTGCACGCAGCCCATGTACGGGTTCAAGGACCACTTGAAGGGCATTCCGCGGACGGCGTTCAGCGCGGACTTGCACGGCTCGAGCCGGTACTCGGCGCGCATCGTGGGAGTATAGAACATATGTTCGCAACGAGGAAGGACGCTAGCGTACGACGCCGTGGAGGAACTCGCCGGCGGGATCAGGCGCGTGACGCTGCCGCTGCCCACGCGGCCGGGGCACGTGCACGCGTACCTGCTGCCCGGCGAGGACGGCTGGATCCTCGTCGACACCGGCGTCGGTCTCCCGGAGGCGAGGGACCTCTGGGCGGCCGAGCTCGCGCGGGCAGGTGGACGCGTCGCGGCGATCTTCGTCACGCACTTCCATCCGGACCACGTGGGGGCGGCGGCCGACCTCCACGAGCTCACCGGCGCGCCGGTGCACCAGGGGGCGCTCGACTACGCGCAGTGCGAGCTCGTGTGGGGGAACCCTGCCTGGTCGGAGCGGCTCGTCGACTGGTTCCGGATGCAGGGTGCGCCGGACGACGTGACCGCGGAGCTCGTCGGACAGAGCTCGCTGTACCGCCCGTTCATCCGCTACCAGCGCGACCCCGTGCTGATGGAGGCAGGCGAGCGGCTCGACGGTTGGGAGCTCGTCGCCGCCTCCGGGCATGCGGACGGTCAGCTCTGCCTGCTGAAGGACGGCGTCCTCGTCGCCGCGGACCACGTGCTCGGGCGGATCACGCCGACGGTGGGGCTCTGGCCGGCGAGCCGCCCCGATCCGCTCGGCGACTACCTGGAGGCGCTCGACCGGACGATCGAGCTCGCGCCGACGGTCGCGCTGCCCGGTCACGGCGATACGGTCGACGACCCGGCGGGCCGGGCACGCGAGCTCCAGGAGCACCACCGGGTCCGGCTGCAGGAGACGGTCGCGGCGCTCGAGCCGGAGCCGCGAACGGGGTACGAGCTCTCGTTCGCGCTCTTCGGGGACGACCTGAAGCCTGCCGGCAGGCGCTTCGCCGTCGCCGAGACGCTCTCCCACCTCGAGCGCCTCGTGCAGGATGGAACCGCGGCGCGGTCCGAGGTCGACGGCACCGTCGCCTATACTGCGGCCTGATCGATGGTGGACGACCACCCGCCTAGTACCGGCGCCCCATCAGGGGCGCTGCCGTTTCTGTCGAGCACGACCACCCGCCGCGCGTGAGCACCGCGCTCCGCATCGTCGTCATCTTCCTGCTCGTCCTCGGGAACGCGGTCTTCGTCGCGGCCGAGTACGCGCTCGTGACGGCGAGGCGAGGTCGCCTCGAGAACCGAGCGGAGCGGGGCGGCCGGGGCGCGAAGACGGCGCTCCGGCTCATGGACGACCCGGTGCGCTTCATCTCGACGGTGCAGGTCGGGATCACCGTGTCGGCGATCCTGCTCGGCGCCATCGGAGAGCCGCTCGTGTCGAGCTTCATGGAGCCGCCGCTCTCGACGACCGTCTCGTTCCTCCTCGCCTTCGCGATCCTCACGTACCTCTCCGTCGTCCTCGGCGAGCTCGTGCCGAAGGCCGTCGCGCTGCAGAAGGCGGAGCTGCTCGCCGTCGCGCTCGCCATCCCACTCGACTGGCTCGCGAAGATCACGCACCCGATGGTGTGGGCGCTGCAGGTGTCCGCGAACGCGGTTCTGCGCATCCTCCGGGTGAAGCCGGCGCCGGCCGGGATGATCGCCTACACGCGCGAGGACATCCGCCACAGCGTCGCGGCAGCGGAGGACGTCGGGGAGTTCGAGACCGCCGAGGAGGAGATGCTGTACAAGGTCTTCGACTTCGCGTCGAAGGAGGTCTCCGCGGTGATGGTGCCTCGGCCGCAGGTGGTCGGCCTCTCGGTCGACATCCCGCCCGAGGAGGTGCTCGCCACCGTCGTCGACTCGCCGTACACGCGCTACCCGGTCTACCGCGTCTCGCTCGACGAGGTCGTCGGCGTCCTCCACGTCCGCGACCTCTTCGCAGCGATGCACGACCTCGGGATCGCCTCCGTGCGGCTCGAGTCGATCGCGCGGCCCGCCTACGTCGTCCCCGAGACGAAGGACCTCGGCGCGCTCCTCGCCGACTTCCGCCGCGAGAAGCAGCACATGGCGGTCGTCATCGACGAGTACGGCGCGATGGAGGGCATCGTGACGCTCGAGGACGTGCTCGAGGAGATCGTGGGCGAGATCGAGGACGAGTTCGACCTCCCCGACACGTCGGTCGAGGTGATCGACGACACGCGTATCCGCGTCGACGGCACGTACACGATCGACGACTTCAACGAGCGCTTCGGGACGGAGATCGAGCAGGAGGACTTCCACACGCTCGCGGGCTTCGTCTTCGGCGCGCTCGGGCGTGCGCCCGAGGTGAGCGACACGGTCGCCGTCGACGGCCTCACGCTCACCGTGCTCGAGCTCGAGGGCTCGCGCATCCAGCGGATCGAGGTCGAGTTCGGGCGGAAGCACCGGAGCGCCGACGAGCCCGAAGCCGCGTAGCTTCCGGGCGTGATCGAGCCGAGCGGATCGCCCCTCCGCCACCGCGAGTTCGCCCTCTACCTCGCGGCGCAGGTCACCGAGGCGTTCGCGCTCTCGATGGCGACGGTCGCGATCGGCTGGCAGGTGTACTCGGTCCGGGAGAGCCCGCTCGACCTCGCCCTCGTCGCGCTCGCCGAGTTCCTCCCGCTGCCGCTGCTCGCGCTCCCAGCCGGCCATCTCGCGGACCGGCTGCCGCGGCGGCGACTGCTCGTGCTGATGATCCTGCTCGACGTTGCCGTCCTCTCCGGGCTCCTGGCGGTGACGGCCGCGGGAGTGCCGGAGGTGTGGCCGTTCTTCGCGCTTGCCTTCGTGCAGGGCGTCGGGAGCGCCCTCGGTGCGCCGGCGGGCCGGGCGCTCCTGCCGTCGCTCGTGCCACAGGAGCTCCTCGTGACCGCCCTCGCGCAGCGCTCGATCGGGATGCAGCTGACCGTCGTCGCCGGCCCTGCGGTCGGCGGCATCCTGTTCGCGATCCGGGGCGAGCTCGTCTATCTCGTCGGCATCGTCCTCGCGCTCGTCGCGCTCGGGCTGGCGCTCTCGATCCGGGCGGGGCGCCTGCCGGTCTCGGATGGCTCGGCGGACCTCGGGGACGTGCTCGCGGGCGTACGCCTGATCCGGCGTACGAGAGTGCTCTTCGGCGCGATCTCGCTCGACCTGTTCGCGGTCCTCCTCGGCGGCGCCGTCGCGCTGCTCCCGATCTTCGCGAAGGACATCCTCGAGGTCGGGCCGACGGGGCTGGGCCTCCTCCGGGCGAGCGCGCCCGCGGGCGCCTTCCTCGCGGCGCTCGTCGTCGTGCGTCGCCCGGTCCGCCGGCGCGCGGGGCTGGTCCTCTACACGGTCGTGGCCGGGTTCGGTGCGTCGATGATCGTGTTCGGGCTCTCGCGCGAGATGTGGCTGTCCATGCTCGCGCTCGCGTTCGCCGGAGGGTTCGACCTCGTGAGCATGGTGCTGCGCGCGACGATCCTGCCTCTCGTCACCCCGGACGAGCTGCGGGGGCGCGTGAACGCGGTCGAGATGGTGTTCATCAGCGCGTCGAACGAGCTCGGGGCGTTCGAGTCCGGGGTCGCGGCCGCGCTCATCGGAGCGGTGCCGGCGGTCGTGCTCGGGGGCATCGCGACGGTCGTGGTCGCGGTCGTGTGGTGGCGCCTGTTCCCGGAGCTCGCCCGGGTCGACCGTCTCGACGAGCTCCGGCCGGTCAGCGTCGCGCCCGGCTGAGCAACCGGCCGCCGCCGACGTTGCGGATCGAGGCGTCGACCAGCTCGATCGGGTGCAGGGCCGGCAGGGGCGTCTTCGCGCGGCGCAGTGCCCCCGACACCTGCACCAGGCAGCCCGGGTTCGCGCTGGCGTAGGCCTGGGCGCCCGTCGCGAGGACGTGCGCCGCCTTCCGGTCGCCGAGTTCGCGCGCCGCGTCGGCCTGGACGACGTTGTAGATCCCCGCCGATCCGCAGCAGAGCTCCTGCTCCGCCGGCTCGACGACCTCGAGCGCGGGGATGCGCCGGAGCGCGAGGCCGAACGAGAGCGGGAGCCGCTGGGCGTGGCGAAGGTGGCAGGGATCCTGGAGCGCGACGCGCAGCGCGAGCGGGTGGCGCGCGGCGCGGGGCGAGACGCCCGCCAGGAGCTCGCCGGCGTCGCGCACCTTCGCGGCGAAGACCTGTGCTCGCTCCTCTCCGAGGAGCCAGCCGAGCTCCTTCAGGTGTGAGCCGCAGCCCGAGGCGTTCACGACGACGGCGTCGACGTCGTCGAACGCGTCGACGAGCGCGCGGGCGAACCGCTTCCCCTCCTCGAGACGCCCCGCGTGCACCGAGAGCGCTCCGCAGCAACCCTGCTGCGGAGCCACGACGTCGAAGCCGTCCGCGGCGAGCACGCGTGCGGTGGCGGCGTTGACGTCCGGGAACACGGCCTGCTGGACGCATCCGGTGAGCAGCCCGACCCGGCCGCGTGCGGCTCCCTGGGCGCGGGTGAGCGGCGCCACGTCGCCCCGGCCGCGCCAGCGCGGCGCGACGTCCGCGAGCGCGCGCAGCCTCCGCGGCAGCGGCACCGCCCGTCCGAGCGGCGCGAGCCGGAGCGCCGCGCGCATCCGTCCGGGGTAGGGGAGGACCTTGAACAGCGCGCCGCGCACCACGCGGTCGGCGAGCGGGCGGTCGAGCTCGTCCTCGACCGCCGCCCGGGTCGCCTCGATGAGGCGGTCGTAGCGGACGCCCGAGGGGCACGACGAGACGCAGGCCATGCATCCGAGACAGCGGTCGAAGTGGGTCGAGACGGTCGCGTTCAGCGTCACCGTGCCGTCCAGGCGGGCGTCCATCAGGTGGATGCGGCCGCGCGGCGAGTCCATCTCCTCGCGCCAGAGCACGTACGTCGGGCACGTCGGCAGGCAGAAGCCGCAGTGCACGCAGTCGGCCGTGTACTCCCTCAGCACGCCCGCGCTCCGAGCCGCGTCAGCGGAGGACTCCGGTCGGGTCGAGCGCGTGCTCGATGCGGTCGAGCAGCCGCGCGATCGCGTCGTCTCCCTGCTCGCCGGCTGCTCGATCGCGCGTATGGGCGACCCCGGCGGCGGGGCGGACGAGGGCCTCCGACATCCCGGCGAGCGCGTCCGCGAGCCGGCCCGGGTCGAAGCGGACGCGGCCGCGTGCCGACTCCTGGCGCTCGCGTGACTCGTCCCAGAGCTCCAGGCCCGCCTCCTCACCGCCCACGAGGACGCGAGCGCGGGCGAGCTGCGCCTCGACGGCCCGCTCCGCTCCCTCGAAGAGCACCGCCACGCGCCCCGGGTACAGGAGGTCGAGGGCGCTCGGCTCGAGCAGGGAGCGGCGGAGGGTCGACACGACGCCCGCCGGGTCGTCCGTCGGGACGACGAGCGTCCGCGTCGCGCGTGGGAGGGGGTGGAGCCGGAAGCTCGCGCGGGCGATCAGCGCGAGCCGCCCCCGCGACCCGCACACGAGCCGCGCGAGGTCGTAGCCGGCGACGTTCTTCACGACCTTGCCGCCGGCGCTCGCGACGGTGCCGTCCGCGAGGACGAGCGTGACTCCGAGGACGAGGTCGCGCGGCGCGCCGAAGCGGTGCCGGAGCGGGCCCGACGCGTTGGTCGCGAGGAGCGCCCCGACGGTGGGGTCCCCGGGCGGGTCGAGCGAGAGCCGCTGCCCGTGGCGGGCGAGCTCCGCGCGCAGGTGCGACAGCCGTACGCCGGCCTCGACGGTGCAGGTGAGGTCGCCCGCCTCGTGCTCGAGGATCGCGGAGAGCCCGTCCGTCGTCAGGTCGTCGCCGATGCGCAGTCTCCGCCCGTCCGCGTGCGCCGCGGCGAGGATTTCCGAAGCCTCCGCAAGGCTCGACGGCCGATGGCGCGATCTCGCGCGTCCGGACGCGCGATCTGGCGCGTCGGGAGCGCTTCCATGTCCGGGGGTGCCGTTCACGGCACGTCCGGACATGTCCGCTTGGTGCCCCCGAGCGGCCGGCGTGCGCGCCGGAGGTGGCGATCTTGCACCATCGACCGTCTAGAGACGCTCGGCAACGCCGGTCCTCTCGAGCGCGTGCGCGCGGTACGGGCCCGGCACCTCGCCGCACAGGCGCGGAGTGGGGAGCACCTTGCCCGGGTTGCAGATCCCGAGCGGGTCGAACGCCGCTCGCACGCGCGCGAACGCCGCCAGGTCGCGCTCGGAGAACATCCGCGGCATCGAGCACGCCTTGTCCATCCCGACGCCGTGCTCGCCCGTGAGCGAGCCTCCCGCGTCCAGGCAGGCCTCGAGGATCGCCTCCGCGAGCTCGCGCGCCCGCTCGGTCTCGCCGGCCCCGGCGTCGTAGAGGACGAGGGGGTGGAGGTTCCCGTCTCCCGCGTGGAAGACGTTGCCCACGGGCAGGCCGTGGGATGCCGACAGCTCCTCGATCCGGCGCAGCACCTCCGGCAGCCGTGTCCTCGGCACGACGCCGTCCTGCACGTAGTAGTCGGTGGCCACCCGTCCCATCGCCGCGAACGCGGACTTGCGCCCTTTCCAGAGCAGCGCGCGCGCGGTCTCGTCCGACGCGGCCCGCAGCTCGAAGGCCCCGGTCGCGAGGCAGATGCGCTCGACCTCGGCGGCATCCTCCTCCACCTGAGCCGCGACCCCGTCGAGCTCGACGAGCAGGACGGCACCTGCACCTGCGGGGTAGCCGGGCGACACCGCGAGCTCGGCGGCCTCGATCGTCAGCCGGTCCATCATCTCGAGCGCGCAGGGCAGGATCCCCGCGGCGACGATGCCGGACACCGCCGCGCCGGCCGCATCCGTCGTCTCGAAGCCCGCGAGCAGTGTCAGCACGACCTCGGGCGCCCGGACGACCCGGAGCGTGACGCGAGTCGCGATGCCGAGCGTCCCCTCGGAGCCGACGACGAGCCCGAGCAGGTCGGGGCCCTCCGGGTCGAGCGCCGCCCCGCCGAGCTCGACGACCTCGCCGTCGGGGAGCACGAAGCGTGAGACCGGTGACGTGGTGGACGGTGAAGCCGTGCTTGAGGCAGTGCGCGCCGCCGGAGTTCTCGGCGACGTTCCCGCCGATCGTGCACACCTGCTGGCTCGACGGGTCGGGCGCGTAGAACAAGCCCTCCGCGGCGACCGCGCGCGTGACGTCGAGGTTGGCGACGCCCGGCTCGACGACGACGCGCTGGCCTTCGGGGTCGACCTCGAGGATGCGGTCCATCCGTGCCAGCGAGACCACGACGCCGCCTGCGGTCGGCGTCGCGCCGCCCGACAGCCCCGTCCCGGCGCCGCGCGCGACGAAGGGCACGCGCTCACGGTGGCACGCCCGGACCACTGCCTGGACCTCCTCCGTCGAGCGGGGCAGCACGACGACCTCGGGGACCGCACGGTGCCCTGTGAGCCCGTCGCACTCGTAGACCCGGAGCTGCTCCGGCTCGGTGACGACGTGGTCGGGTCCCACGGCGGCACGGAGCCCGTCGAGGAAGGCGGCGGTCAGGCTCACGGCGCCCAGAACTCCTCGAACGTATCCGGGTCGCTCGGCAGCGCGAGGACGCGGGTGACGCGACCGCCCTCGAGGGTGAAGAGGAGAATCTGGTCGAGCTCGAGGATGCGACCGCGCCGCGTGCCCCGCGCGCGGTAGAGCGCAGCCACGCGCGAGTCGCTCGCGAGCACGTCGACGAGCTCGGAGCGGTACGTCCCTTCCGTCTCCTTCGGCAGCCGGGTGAGGAAACGGAAGATCTCGTCGCGGCCGCGGTACGTCCCCGCCATGATGCCGCGTCCGGGGACGCTCCAGATCGCGTCCTCGGCGAAGAGGCCGCGCAGGGCGAAGCCCTCCTTTCGCGCGAAGGCGTCGAAGATCTCGCGCACGACCGCCGCGTTCGCCCGCTCAGCCACGGCCATGGGTCTCCTCCCAGCGGTCGAGGAGCCCCTCGACGTGCCGGCGCTGCGCATCGGTGAACGGGATCAGCGCCACGAGGCGCCGCGCCTCCGCCGGGTCGTCGTTCGCGACGGCCGCCTCCAGGTGCTCGCGCTGGGGCGTGGGCTGCCGCAGCTGGCGGCGCAGCCAGCGGAGCAGGCTCACGGTCGCCTGGTCGGCCACGGGTGCACGCTACCGCGTGCCGCATCTACGCTCTCGCCGTGGACCTCCGCTCCGTCGACGAGCTCGAGACCGCGCTCCGCGATGTCGACTACCTGCCCGACCGCGGGCTCGCGACGGCGCTCTTCCTCGCGACCGCGCTCGAGAAGCCCGTGCTCCTCGAGGGCGAGGCGGGCGTCGGGAAGACGGAGGCGGCGAAGGCGCTCTCGCGCGCACGGGGCGCGCGCCTGATCCGGCTCCAGTGCTACGAGGGCCTCGACGTCGCGCACGCGGTGTACGAGTGGAACTACACGCGCCAGCTCCTGCATATCCGCGCCGCCCAGGAGGGCACGGTCTCCGAGCAGGAGCTCTTCGGGCCCGACTTCCTGATCCGGCGCCCGCTGCTCGAGGCGATCGACGCCGACGACTCGGTCGTTCTCCTCGTCGACGAGATCGACCGCGCCGACGAGGAGTTCGAGGCCTTCCTCCTCGAGGTGCTCTCGGACTTCCAGATCACGATCCCCGAGCTGGGGACGATCCGCGCGCGCCGGCGGCCCGTCGTCGTCCTCACCTCGAACCGCACCCGCGAGCTCCATGACGCGCTGAAGAGGAGGTGCCTCTTCCACTGGATCGACCACCCCTCCCTCGAGCGCGAGGTCGAGATCGTGAAGCTGAAGGTACCGGGGGTCGGCGAGCGGCTCGCGCTCGAGGCTGCCGCCTTCGTGCAGGAGCTGCGCGCGTCGGACCTCGAGAAGCCGCCCGGCGTCGCCGAGACGATCGACTGGGCGCAGGCCCTGACCGTGCTCGGGCGGGAGAGCATCGACGCGGAGGTCGTCCAGACGACGCTCGGGTCCCTGCTCAAGGTGCGCGAGGACGTCGAGGCCCTGCGCGAGGGGCGGCTCGCGGGGCTCGTCGCCGAGGCGCTCGCCGTCGCGAGCCCGTGATCGACGCCCCGGGCGACGCGTTCCTCGGCGACCTCGTCGCCTTCGGCCGCCTTCTCCGCGCGGGCGGCGCCGAGGTCGGCCCCGGCCGCGTCGCCGACGCCGTCCGGGGCCTCGACGCGGTCGGCCTCCGCGACGAGCGCGACGTCTACTTCGCCCTCCGCCAGACGCTCGTGTCGCACCGCGACGAGCTAGAGCTCTTCGACCGCGCATTCGCCTCGTGGGTGCGCGGCGCCGAGGCGGGCGGGCTCGACGAGCAGGGCGTCAAGGTGCTGGCGCCCGCAGCGTCGCGACGAGCCGGCGGCGACGACGCGGGCGACGACGGCGAGGGGGAGACGAACGCGCGTGGCGCCTCGATCGTGGAGGTCCTGCGCCGGAAGGACTTCGCGCTCCTCGACGAGGCGGAGCTGGAGGAGGTGGCGCGCCTGCTCTCGGAGGTCGGCCGCGTCCGTCCTCGCAGGACGTCGCGGCGCCTCAGGCCCTCGGCGCGCGGGCAGCGGCTCGACATCCGCAGGCTCGTGCGCCGGTCGCTCCGGTCGGGCGGCGAGCTCGTCGAGCTTCCGACGCGCACACGGAAGGTCGTGCCCCGCAAGCTCGTCGTCCTCTGCGACGTCTCGGGCTCGATGGCGCCGTACGCGCGGGCGCTGCTCCTCTTCCTGCACGCCACCGCTCAGGCCGGGCGCGTGGAGGCGTTCGCGTTCGGGACGCGCCTGCACCGCCTGACGTCGGACCTCGCCGCGCGCAACCCGGACGTGGCGCTCGCACGCGTGTCGGGCCATGTCGTGGACTGGGGCAGCGGGACGCGGATCGGAGCGTCGGTGAAGCAGTTCAACGACGAGTACGGGCGCCAGGCGCTGTCACGCGGGGCCGTCGTCGTCATCGCCTCCGATGGCTGGGAACGGGGCGACCCCGAGCTCCTCGGCCGAGAGATGGCGCGTCTCTCGCGCGCCGCGTACTCCGTCGTGTGGATCAACCCGCTCAAGGGGACACCGGGCTACGAGCCGCTCGCACAGGGGATGCGCGCAGCGCTCCCCTTCGTCGACCGGTTCCTCCCCGGGCATAATCTCGACAGTCTCGAGGGGCTCGCCGGCGTGCTCGCCGGCATCGAAAGGAGGCACGCCGCGTGAAGGAGATCCTGCCCGACGTCGAGCGCTGGGAAGAGGGCGGCGAGAGCGTCGTCGTCGCGACGGTCGTCGCTACGCGCAGGTCGACGCCGCGCCCGGTCGGGTCGAGCTTCGCGATCTCGTCCTCGGGTGCGCTCTGCGGGTCGGTGTCGGGCGGCTGCGTCGAGAGCGACGTCTACGAGCGCGCTCAGGAGGTGTTCGAGACCGGCGCTCCGACGCTCGTGACGTACGGGATCTCCGACGATCAGGCGTGGAGCGTCGGGCTGCCCTGCGGAGGCGAGATCGACGTCTTCCTCGAGCGGCGCGACGGGGACGAGCCGCTCGCTCCGGCGGAGGGAGAGCGTGCGGTGCTGTTCACCGTCCTGGACGGCGAGAACGCGGGACGGAAGCTGCTCGTCCCCGAGGACGGGGCGGCGAGCGGCGATGGGCCCCCGGAGCTCGCCGAGCACGCTCCGGAGATCCTCCGCCGCGGGAAGAACCGGCTCGTGGAGGTGGACGGCATGCGCGTCTTCGCCGAGTGGTACGGGCCGCCGCCGCGCTTGCTCGTGTACGGGGCGGTCGACACCGCCGAAGCCCTGTGCGCGGCCGCGAGGCTCCTCGGCTGGCAGACGATCGTCGCCGACGCGAGGGAGAAGTTCGCGACGGCGGCGCGCATCCCCTCGGCCGAGCGGCTGATCGTGGCCTGGCCGGAGGACGCGATCGCCGAGGTCGCGCCCGATGCGCACACCGCGATCGTCGTCCTCACCCACGACGACAAGTTCGACGAGCCGGCCCTGATCGGGGCGCTCGCGACCGACGCCTTCTACATCGGTGCGCTCGGGTCGCGCCGGAACCAGGAGCGCAGGCGCGAGCGCCTGCTCGAGGCCGGCGTTCCCGAGGAGGAGCTGGGGCGGATCAGCGGCCCCTGCGGGCTGGACATCGGCGCCGACACGCAGGACGAGACGGCGCTCTCGATCCTGGCCGAGATCCTCGCGGTCCGTGCGGACCGGGACGGCGGGCGGCTCAGGGACTCGGCGCAGCGGATCCACGCCGAGATCGCGTAGCTGGGCCCGATGTGAGAGCCGGCCACGGCGCGGCCGCGAAGCGGACGCCTTCAGGGAGGTTCGCGCGGCCGGGGCCCGCGAGCGGATCCGGCCTCGCGCAGGGGCTGCTAGTCGGCGTCCTCGCGGGTCTCGTCGTCGGCGTCGTCGTCCTCGTCCGGCGAGTCGCCCGGCTCGGTGTCGAGGCTGTACGCGCTCAACCGGCTCGAGAGGCCCTGCATCCAGCCGATCTCTTCCCCGTCGTCGCCGGGCTCGCCGAGTGAGCGCTGGGTGTCGGGCTTCGCGGCGGACTGCGACAGCCTCCGCCGGCCGGACGTGGTCTCGCGCTTCGCGCCGGCGTCGACCTGCGGGAACTCCGTGACGGGCTTGATGCCGAGGCCTGCCCGCGGATCGTCGTCCACCTCGGTCGGCGGGGGCGGCGAGGGAGCGGGCACGTCCGCGACCGGGGGCGGCGCGGGAACCGGCTCGAGCGGCGTGGTGCGCTCGGGGTCGATCACGTACTCGGGCAGCGGGCCGAGGTTTTCCTCCTCGTCCGGCTCCGGCTCGGCGTGGAACGCGACCGGCGCCGCCTCCGGCGAGGGCTCGACGACGTAGTCCGGGAGCGGTGCGGGCGGCTCGGGCGCCACGGGCTCGGCGGTCGCGGGCGGCTCGGGCTCGACGGCCGGCTCGGGCTCGACGGCGGGCTCGACGACGTACTCGGGCAGCGGCTCGAGCTCGGCGGGCGCGGGCGGCGCGGGGGCCTCCGGCTCGGGAACGAGCGGCACGACGACGGCCTCGGGCTCGAGCGGGATCGCCTCCGTCTCGACCGGGATCGCGACCTCCGGCTCGAGCGGGATCACGACCTCGCCTTCCAGCGGGACCACGACCTCCTGCTCCGAGACGTACATCGGCTCCTCGTCGACCGGGGGCGGCACCTCCGCCTCGGGCACCACGGGCGGAGCGACCGCCGCGGGCACCGGCTCGGCTTCGGCGACCGGGACCGGCTGCGGGGGCTCGGCGGCCGGCGGCGGCGCGGGAGCAGGGGCGACAGGTGCTGGCTCGGGCTCCGATTCCGCGACGGGAACCGCGAGTGGTGCCTCGGCAGCGGTTGTCGACTCCCAGAGCGGCCGCCCCGAGACGCTGCGCTCCCGGAGCTCGTCGCGTCGAACCTTCCCGCTCGGCGTCGTCGGCAGGCCGTCGACGAACTCGACCTCGCGCGGTACCTGCTGCTCCGGAAGCGCGTCGGCGACATGCTGCCGCAGCTCGGCCGCCAGCTGCTCACCGGGCTTGCTCCGCGGCTCGAGCACGACGTACGCCCGGACGAAGTGACCGCCGTGCCCGTGGTCGGGGATACCGACGACCGCAGCGCGGCGGACGGCCTTGTGGCCGCGGAGCGTTGCCTCCACCTCGTAGGGGCCGAACGTCCTGCCGCGGCTCGCGATCACGTCGTCGGCGCGGCCGACGTAGTAGAGGTAGCCCTCCTCGTCGCGGGTGGCGACGTCGCCGGTGAGGTACCAGTCGCCGCTGAATGCGGCCTTCGTCTCGTCGGGCGAGTCCCAGTAGCCGGCGAAGAGCGTGGGAGGACGACCGCGCACCGCGAGGTCGCCCTCGATCCCCGGCGGCAGCTCGTTCCCGTGGTCGTCGACGACGGTGACGTGGTGCCCGGGCAGTGGCTGCCCGAGCGAGCCCGTGCTTGTGAGGGACGTGCGTGCCGCCGTTCGCGACGACGACATTGGTTTCCGTCTGCCCGTAGCCGTCGTGAACCTTCAGCTCCCAGACCTCCTCGAAGAGCGCGGCGACGTCGGGCTCGAGGTGGTCTCCGGTGGAGACGAGCCGGCGGAGTCGGCGCGAGCGGTAGCGCTCGAGGTCGCGGGACGGCAGGTCGGCGAGCGCACGGTACTCGGCGGGGGACTGGCAGAGGACCGTGACGCCGAGCCGGTGAATGAGGTCGAGCTGCTCGAGCGCATCGAACTCGCCCGTGTGGTGGACGATCTCGGCGCCGCGCGACCAGGGCCCCAGCAGCCCGCTCCAGACCGCCTGCGCCGAGCCCGTGTCCGACGTGCACCAGACCGCGTCACCCGGGCCGGCGTCGAGCCAGTGCTCCGCCTGGACGCGTGAGGCGTAGGCCGCCCCGTGCGTGTGCGCGACGGCTCGTGGCTCGCTCGCGGTCTCCGCCGACCAGAGGACGAACGCGACGTCCCGCGACGCGGTGTCGTGCGTCGGAGCCTCCGATTCACCGGAGCGGGGGTGCCCCGCGTCCTCGACGAGCTGGACGTCGGGGGCGAAGGACATGTGCGCGACCGCGCCGTCCGAGACCTTGTCGGCGACGATCAGCGACGCGCCGGTCGTCGCGACCCGGGCCTCGAGCACGGACGCGGCCGAGCCCGGGCGGCAGGGCACGACGACGACGCCGGCCTTGATGCACCCGAGCATGACCTCGAGCCAGCTCGCGCCGCCGCTGACGAGCACGAGGACGCGGTCGCCGGGGGCGACGCCCCGCTCGCGGAGCAGTGACGCCCAGTGCGCCGCGGCCTCCGACATCTGCAGGAAGGTGCGCGGCTCGATGATCCCGTCGTGGCCCGAGAACGTGAGGGCCCGGCGCTTCGGGTCGCTCGCGAGCATCTCGACGACGTCGCGCGTGAAGTTGAAGTGGTCGGGAACGCGCCAGCGGTCGTCGACGAGCGCAGGGGCCGTCGCCAGCTCGAGCGGCGAGCTCTGCTGCTCGGCGTGCGCGCGACGCCGGCCGATGCGAAGCCTCTTCACGGCAACGCCCATTATCGACCTGTTTCGGCTCCGGACGAAGCCAGCTGTAGCCCCCGTTCGGCAGGACGTCAGCCGGCGAGGCTCAGCTCGGCCGCGAACGGCTCGCCCGGGGCGAGTCGTTCGGGCAGCCGGAACCCTCCCGCCTGCTCGAGCGCGGCGATCCGGCTGCGCATCGGCGGATGGGTGTTGAACCAGCTCGAGAACTCGAGGATCCCGGCCCCCTCCGAGCCCACGCGCTCGGTCGGGCTCTCGACCCAGAGGTGGGCCGTGGTCGCCTCCGCGTACCGGATCGTGGTCGTGTCGAGCTCGAGGCGCCGGAGCGCGAGCGCCATCGCCTCCGGGTCGTTCAGGAGCTCGGCGGCACCGGCGTCGGCCAGGAACTCGCGCCGGCGCGAGAGGCTCATGCGCAGCAGGAGGGCGGCGTACGGCGCGAGGAGCAGGCCGACGAGCGCGAGCACGGCCACGAGCGCGCCCGCCTTCCGTGAGCGCCCGCCGTACGCGAGCGTGCGGAAGCCGATGTCCGCGACGAGCGCGATCACCCCCGCGAAGACCGTCGCCATCGTCATCAGGTACGTGTCACGGTTCCGGATGTGCGACACCTCGTGCGCGAGCACGGCCTCGAGCTCGCGCTTCGGCATCACCCGGAGCAGGCCGGTCGTGACGCCGACGTAGCTCGACTGGGGTCGCAGGCCGGCGGCGAAGGCGTTCGGCGCCGGGTCGTCGACGACCCGTACGTCGGGCGTCACCGGGAGCCCCGCTGCGATCGAGACGTTCTCGACGAGGCGGCGGAGGGGCTGGAGCTCGCCAGGGGCCAGCTCCTGGGCGTGCGTGAACCCCGAGATCATGCGCCGCGAGCGGAGGAGCCCGAAGACGCCGTACACGGCCGCCGCCCCGAGCGCGAGCGCACCGAGCGAGAGGTCGAACGCGAGCCCGATCAGCCCCGCGACGAGGAGCAGGAGCAGCGCGAACCCGGCGACGACGATCGTGCTCCGCAGGCGGTTCGAGCGGATCTGCTGCTGCAGCGTCACGACGCGAACGAGACTTCCGGCGGCGCCGTGTCCCCGTCGGCCGAGAAGAACTCGCGCTCGCGGAAGCCGAGCGGCCGGGCGAGGAAGATCCAGGGGACGCTCTGCACCGCGGTGTTGAAGTGCATGACCGTCGCGTTGTAGTAGCGCCGGGCGGCGCTGATCTTGTCCTCGGTGTCGGTCAGGTCCTCCTGGAGCTGCAGGAAGCTCTCGGACGCACGCAGCTCCGGGTACGCCTCTGCGACCGCGAACAGCCCCCCGAGCGCCGCGGTGAGGCCCTCGTTCGCCGCCGCCGCGGATCCCGGCGTCGCGGCCCGCTGGAGCGCGGCGCGGGCCCGCGTGACCTCCTCGAAGACCCCGCGCTCGTGGGCGGCATAGGCGCGCACCGCCTCGACGAGGTTCGGGATCAGGTCGGCGCGTCGCTGGAGCTGGACGTCGATGTTCGCCCAGCCCGTGCCCACCTCGTTCCGCAGGCGGACGAGGCGGTTGTACCCGTAGACCGCGACGAGCACGAGCACGGCGAGCGCACCGACCAGGATCCAGAGCCAGGGCATCAGCCGACGTCGAGCGCCCACGACAGGGACTCGCGCGCGTGCTCGAGCACGGGCGCTCCGTGCGAGACCAGGATCCGCTCGACCGGCAGGTCGAGCAGGGGGCGCAGCGACGCCGCGAGCTCCGCGTGGCCCTTGCCCTCCGGCAACCACGACTCCGGGCACATCCGGATGCCGCCCGGGCCCGTCCGCCGCGTGCCGCCGCCCTTCGCGCCCTCCCCGAGGAGGACGTCGCCGGGCACGAGCGCGCCGTGGCGCGGGATCCAGTAGACCACCTCCGCTGCGCGCGCGGTCGCGAACGCCTGCAGGTCGCCGGGGAGCGCGTCGCCCGCCTTGAAGGGGTCGGTGACGACTCCGGCGCGCCGCGCGATCGCGGCCTTGCCCCGCGCCGGCGCCCACACGCGCGCTCCGTACCGCTCGACCATCGCAGCGGCGTTCCTCGTGTGCCAGAACACGGTGACGAGCACGTGGACCTGCTGGCCCGAGACCTCGCGGTCGAGGTGCTCGAGGAAGCGCTCCGCGTCCTCCGGGGGCAGGATCGGGTCGACGAGCACGACCCCGTCCTCCGTCTCGTAGTAGAGCGAGCCGACGTGCTCCTCCCACTCCTCGTGGTGGCCCGTCCAGCGCCAGAGCCGGGGTGCGATCTCCGCGACGTCCACGGCGCGATTCTACGGAGGGAGCCGCGGGCTCCTCTCGCGATCCGCTCGCGCCGAAACGGCGTATCGTCCGGGAGCCCAGGCAAAGGAGGAGACGGCATGAGATCGATCCGGTTCGGACTCGCAGCGCTCCTCGCCGCCGGTCTCCTCGTGGCTGCGGGCTGCGGGGGCGACGACGACGAGGCCGCGACGGACACCGAGACGACCGAGCAGACGACGGAGACGTCCGGGGCCGAGGCCGGGAACACGCTGCTCGGCAGCGTGGGCCCCGGATTCGAGATCAGCGTCACGACCGCGACCCGGCAGGCGCCCGGGACGCTCGCTCCCGGCACGTACGAGCTCCAGGTCGACGACAAGTCGTCAGCACACAACTTCCACCTGACCGGCCCGGGCGACGTCGAGGTGTCGACGGAGGTGGGTGAATCGGGGACGGAGACGTTCGAGGTCGAGCTCCAGTCCGGGACGTACAGCTTCGTGTGCGACCCGCACGCGAGCTCGATGAACGGGACGCTCGAGGTCGCAGGGTCGTAGCCGGGGCCGTCGGGACGAGCGCCGCCGACCGGGTCGCGGCCGCGGTCGGCCCCGCCGGGGGAGCGCGCTGGTTCCGCGCGCCCGGGCGCGTGAACCTGATCGGCGAGCACACGGACTACAACGAGGGACTCGTCCTCCCGTTCGCCGTCGACCGCTCCTGCGTCGTCGCGGCTCGCCGGGCGGAGACCGTGCGCGTGCGCTCGCTCGACACCGGCGACGAGATCGAGATCCCCGCGGACGGATCGGCCGACCCAACGGCGGTGCGGCCCGCCTGGGGGAGGTACGTGGGCGGCGTCGTCCGTGAGCTCGCGGCGCTCGGCCGCGCGCCCGTGGGCATCGACGCCGTGCTGGCGTCGGACGTGCCGCTCGGCGCCGGGCTGTCGTCGAGCGCCGCGCTCGAGGTCGCCGTGGCGACGGCACTCTGCGACGCCGCAGCGCTGCAGCCGGGCCCGCGCGAGCTCGCGGAGGCCTGTCGCGCGCGCGGAGGAGGTCGCGACCGGAGTGCCGTGCGGGATCATGGATCAGCTGACGTCCGTGTGCGGGAAGGAAGGGCACGCGCTCGTCGTCGACTGCCGCTCGCTCGAGATCCGGCCGCTCCCGCTGCCGCCGGCGCTCGGCGTGCTCGTCGTCCACTCCGGGACGTCGCGGGCGCTCGACGCGACCGGGTACGGCGACCGAAGGAGGGAGTGCGAGCTGCTCGCACGGCGCCTCGGCCTCCGCGCGCTCCGCGACGCGACCTGGGACGAGGTCGCCGACGAGCCGCTCGGGCGCCACGTCGTCGGCGAGAACGCGAGAGTGCTGAAGGCCGCGAGCGCCCTCGAGGACGGCGACCTGGCACGGCTCGGGCGGCTGCTGAGCGAGAGCCACGCGAGCCTCCGCGACGACTTCCGGATCTCGACACCCGAGCTCGACGCCCTCGTCGACGAGCTGGAGGCCGCCGGCGCGCTCGGCGCACGGCTCATGGGCGGCGGTTTCGGTGGCTGCGCGGTGGCCGTCTGCGAGGCACCGCGCGTCGACGAGATCGCCCGGGAGGCGACCGTCGCATACGCGGCGCGAACGGGCCGCGAGCCATGGGCCCTGCGACCGCGCGCGGTCGCCGGCGCGGGTCCGCTCGAGTTGCCGGACCTCTGAGGGAGCGAGCGCGCGGCAGCTGCGGGAAAGTCCTGTTGACACCACCCCCGGGGTCGACTTGACTCCCCAGCGATCACTCGAACGAGACGAGGAGGATGCCGATGTCCGACCGATACGCGCGAGCACCGCGACGTGGTCTCTCGCGTCCGACAGTGCTCGCAGCGGCGATCGTCGCGATCGTCGCCGCGCTCGCCCTCCCGGCCTCCGGGCTCGGAGTCCAGGGGACGAGCAACCAGGCGTGCCAGCTGTCCGTGTTCTCGTGGTGGACCGGCGGCGGCGAGGCAGCAGGCCTCGACCGCCTGATCGCGATCTGGAACCGCCAGAACCCGGACTGCAAGTTCAAGAACGAGACGGTGGCCGGCGGCGCGGGCACGAACGCCAAGGCCGTCCTCGCCCAGCGGCTCGCAGCTGGCAACCCGCCCGACTCGTTCCAGGGCCACGCGGGCGCCGAGCTCCGCGACTACATCAAGGCGGGACAGGTCCTGCCCGTCGACTTCATCTACCGGCAGGCCGGGTTCGGGAAGGTCATGCCGGCGTCGCTGCTGAGCCAGATCCGGTACAACGGCCGCATCTACTCCGTTCCGGTGAACATCCACCGGGCGAACGTCCTCTGGTTCAACCCGAGGACGCTGCGGTCGAACGGCATCGCCGTGCCGAGGACCTGGGGGCAGTTCGTCGCGGCTCTCCAGAAGGCCGAGGACGCGGGGCTCACCCCGCTCGCGATGGGCGAGCAGTGGACCGCGAAGCACCTGCTCGAGACCGTCATGATCGGCTCGCTCGGCCCGAAGGGCTGGGCGGCTCTCTGGCGGCCCGGGTCGGCGAACCGGTGGTCGGCGAGGAACGTGACCGCCGCGATCAACCGCTACAACCAGGTGCTCGGGTTCACGAACTCGGACGCCGGGTCGCTCACCTGGCAGGAGGCAGGCAAGCTCGTCGCCGACGGGAAGGCCGCCTTCAACATCATGGGCGACTGGCAGGACGGCTACTTCAGCGGCACGAAGAAGGGCGGCAACCTCGCCCTGAGGCCGGGGAGCGGTTACGGCTGGGCTCCCGTGCCGGGCACCGCCAACGTGTACGACTGGCTGTCCGACAGCTTCACGCTGCCGAAGGGCGCTCCGCACCGGGCGGCGGCGGTGAAGTGGCTGACGTTCCTCGGCGGCCGGCTCGCCCAGGACACGTTCAACCCGGTCAAGGGCTCGATCCCGGCTCGGAGGGACGCGAAGACGAGGCTGTACGGCCCGTACCTCAAGACAGCGCTGAAGGACTGGAAGGCCGATGCGCTGGCCGGGTCGCTCACGCACGGCGTCGTCGCGTCGAACGCCTGGAACGCGGACATCGACACCGCGCTCGGGCTGTTCCTGCAGAGCAAGAACGTCAGCAGGTTCCAGGCCGCGCTCGTCGCAGCCGCGAAGAAGAACGCGAAGTAGGAGTCGGAGAGAGAGACACGGCGACACCGGCGGACGACATGGCCGGAGGCCTGCCGTGAGGAAGATCAGACGGTGGGGACCAGGGCTTCTCCTGGTCTCCCCGTCGATCTTCCTGGTCGCGGTCTTCGTCTACGGCCTCATCGGCTGGAACGTCAGGGTCTCGCTCTCCGACTGGCGCCAGGCCGAGGAGACGTCCGGCTTCGACACCAGCGCCTACAAGGAGCTCTTCCCGTCCGGCGTCGGCGAGACGGGCGAGTACGTGAGGGGCGTCGCGACGGGTGAGCAGTCGGACACCCTGAGCACCGACCCGGCCTGGATCATCGACCTGCACCACGCGCTGCTCTTCACGGTCGCCTTCGTGCTGGGCGCGCTGATCATCGGCGCCTCGCTCGCATTCCTGCTCGACAAGGGAGTGAAGGGCGAGGGCATGTTCCGCGCGATCTACCTGTTCCCGATGGCGGTGTCCTTCATCGCCGCCGGCGTCGTCTGGCGCTGGCTGATGAACCCGGCCCCCGGCGACCGGGCCACGGGCTTCAACCTGCTCTTCGACAAGCTCGGCGTCGGGTTCCTCAGCAACGAGTGGTACCTGGGGGCCGACTGGGGCGCGGCCGCGCTCGCGCTGCCCGCGATGTGGGCGCTCTCCGGGTACATCATGGCGCTCTACCTCGCCGGCTTCCGTGGCGTCCCCGAGGAGCTCCGCGAGGCTGCGCGGATGGACGGCGCCTCGGAATGGCGCGTGTACCGGCACGTGGTCTTCCCGCACCTGCGGCCGGTGACGCTTTCGGCACTGATCATCCTCGGTCACATCTCGATCAAGGTCTTCGACCTGATCGTCGCGATCGGTGGGAAGCAGCTCATCACGCAGACGCCGGCCGTCTACATGTGGATCCTCATCTACGACGCGCGCGACTACGCGAAGGGTGCCGCGATCGCGACCCTGCTGCTCGTCGGGATCTCGATCCTCATCGTCCCGTACCTGATCTACACCGTGCGCTCGGAGCGGCGCGTATGACCTCGGTGGCGCTCGACCGCAAGGTCGGTCGCCGGCGGCGTCGCGGCACAGGCGCGCGCGTGCTCAAGTACGCGGCGCTCGTCTTCGCCGCGGTCGTCGTCCTGCTCCCGGTCTACGTGCTGCTCGTGGCGAGCTTCAAAGGGGCCGGCGAGGCGGACCCGAGCCGCGCCTGGGCTCTGCCGGAGTCGTGGAGCCTCGACGCGTGGCGCGAGGCGTGGAACGGCGAGCAGTACGGCCTCCTCCCGTTCCTGAAGAACAGCCTCAAGCTCGTCATCCCGGCGACGCTCATCTCCACGGTCATCGGCTCGCTGAACGGCTTCGTCCTGTCGCGATGGCGCTTCCCCGGCGCCGACCTCGTCTTCCTCTTCCTGCTGTTCGGCCTCTTCATCCCGTATCAGGCGGTGATGATCCCGCTGACGCAGATCTTCATCGACGTCGACTTCCCGGAGGGGATCCCACGCCTCGCCTTCGCGCACATCGTCTACGGCATCCCGATCACGACCCTGATCTTCCGGAGCTACTACGCGACGATCCCGGAGGATCTGATCGAGGCGGCCCGGATGGACCGGGCCGGGATGCTGCGGACGTACTGGTCCGTCGTCCTCCCCATCTCCGCGCCGGCCTTCGTCGTGACCGCGATCTGGCAGTTCACGTCGATCTGGAACGACTTCCTGTTCGCGGTGTTCATCGTGACCGACCCAGGGCAGTGGCCCGTCACGGTTGCCCTGAACAACACGACCGGCTCCCTCGTGACGCCGTACAACGTGCAGATGGCCGCCGCGCTGATCGCCTCGTTGCCGACGCTGATCGTGTACATCCTCCTCGGCCGCTACTTCATGCGCGGCCTGATGGCCGGAGCGCTGAAGGGCTGATCGCGACCGATGGCTGACATCCAGCTCGACAAGCTCGCCAAGCGCTTCCCGAACGGGTTCGAGGCTGTGAAGGAGCTCTCGCTCGAGATCGCGGAGTCCGAGCTCCTCGTCCTCGTCGGCCCCTCGGGCTGCGGCAAGACGACCGCGCTGCGCATGATCGCCGGCCTGGAGGACATCTCCTCCGGCGACCTCTACATCGGCGGGAAGCGGATGAACGACGTGCTCGAGCGGGACCGCGACATCGCGATGGTCTTCCAGAACTACGCGCTCTACCCGCACATGACCGTGGCTCAGAACATCGCGTTCAGCCTCAAGCTCGCGAGGCGGCCGAAGCAGGAGATCCGGGAGCGCGTCCAGGAGACTACGCGGCTGCTCGGCCTCGAGGACCTGCTCGACCGGCGCCCGAAGCAGCTCTCCGGCGGGCAGCGCCAGCGGGTCGCGATGGGCCGCGCGATCATCCGCAAGCCACAGGTCTTCCTCATGGACGAGCCGCTGTCGAACCTCGACGCGCAGCTCCGGGTGCATATGCGCGGCGAGATCGAGGCGCTCCAGAAGCGCCTCGGCGTGACGACCGTCTACGTCACGCACGACCAGATCGAGGCGATGACGATGGGCGACCGCGTGGCGGTGATGCGCTCCGGGGAACTGCAGCAAGTCGACACGCCGACCCACGTGTACGACCACCCCGCGAACCTCTTCGTCGCCGGGTTCATCGGCTCGCCGCCGATGAACCTCGCGCGCGGCACGATCGAGCGCGCGGACGACGGCCTCCTCGTGCGCATCGGGAGCTCCGCGGTCCCGGTCCCTGCCGAGCTCGCCCGCGAGCGCGACCTCGACCCGTGGGTCGGGCGCGAGTTGATCGTCGGCATCCGCCCGGAGGACCTCGAGGGCCCCGGCGAGGACGGCCGGCACGCGGGCGGCCCGCTGATCCGGGCGAAGATCGACCGCGTCGAGGCCCTCGGCGCGAACCTGCTCGGCTTCTTCACCGTGGACGCTCCGCCCGCGACGAGCGAGGCGATCGCCGAGGCGACCGGTGGCGGGCTCGAGGAGGTCGCCCTGATCACGCGCGAGGGCACGCCGTTCTGTGCGACGTTCGAGCCGCGGGTTGCGCTCCGCGTCGGCGACGAGGTCGACGTCGCGGTCGACGTCCGCCGGTTCCACTTCTTCGACCCCGACAGCGAGACGGCGATCGGCGGCTGAGCGATGCTCCGCCTGGGGCTGCTCTCGACCGCGAACATCAACCGCCGGATCCTCTCCGCGGCCGCGTCGGGCGGCGACGTCTCGGTCGTGGCGGTGGGGAGCCGCGACGCCGAGCGCGCCAACGCGTACGCGCACGAGCATGGCCTCGAGCGCGCGCACGCGTCGTACGACGCGCTGCTCGCCGACGACGAGGTCGACGCCGTCTACGTCTCCCTGCCGAACGGCCTCCACCACGAGTGGACGATGCGCGCGCTCCACGCCGGGAAGCACGTGCTCTGCGAGAAGCCGTACTCGCGCCGCCCCGGCGAGGTCGAGGAGGCCTTCGCGCTCGCCGAGCGTTCGGGGCTCGTCCTCACGGAGGCGTTCATGTACCGGCACCATCCGCAGACGGGCGTCGTCGCTGGCCTCGTCCGCGAGGGGGCGCTCGGCCGTCTCCGCTTTCTGCGGGCGGCGTTCTCCTTCGTGCTCGCGAGCCTCGACGACGTGCGCGCCGACGCGGCCCTCGACGGCGGCGCGCTGATGGACCTCGGCTGCTACTGCGTCTCCACGATCCGCCTGCTCGGGGGAGAGCCGGAGTCGGTCGCGGGCGAGCAGGTCGTGGGGACGACCGGCGTGGACATGTCGTTCCAGGGCGAGCTGCGTCTTCCCGGTGGGGCCGTCGGGAGCTTCCGGTGCTCCTTCACCGAACCGCAGCACCAGGTGCTCGAGGTCGTCGGCGAGGACGGGACGCTGCGCGTCGAGGCGCCCTGGCGCGTCGACTGGGGTGGCGACGTGCTCGTCGAGCGCGACGGCGAGGTGACGCGCGTCGACGTGCCCGAGGCGGGCCTGTACGAGTCCGAGCTCGCGAACTTCGCCGCCGCGGCGGCCGGCCTGGCCGAGCCGCTCCTCGGACGCGAGGACGCGCTCGGGCAGGCGCGCGCGATCGACGCTCTCTACCGGTCGGCTGCCGAGGGTCGCCCGGTCGAGCTCAACGTCTAGCCGGTTCTCGGCGCCACGCGGGCGAGGGCGAGGAGCGCCCACGCGGAGACCACGGCCCACACGCCCTCGAGGAGCAGGAAGCCCCACTGCCGCTCGGGGGTGGGCGAGGATCGCGAGGACGAGCGCGCCTGCGAGGTTCAGCGCGAGGTAGGGGAGCGCGTGCTGGTCGAGCACGCGGAGCTGGGCGAGACGTAGGCAAACGAGATTGCGAGCGCGCCGGCGACCTGGATCAGCTGATCCATGACGACCTCCTCGCTCTCGGCGTCGCCTTGGCGGGCCGGGTACGACGCCCCTCGTCCGGAGCGGGCCGCCGATCGGTCCGCTCGAGCCGGGCTAGCACCCGGCGGCCGGGCCGCTACGAGGCCGCGAGCGGGAGCGGCTCGATCGCGCCGTCCACGATCCGCCAGGCGGCCAGCTCGCCCGTACGCAGGGTGTAGATCAGGTACGGACGCCCGGCCCAGAGGCCGATGTTCTCGACGTCGGTGCGCGACGGCCGGGGCGGCGAGGAGAGGTGCGAGTGGAAGACGGCGAGCTCGTAGCCGTCGTCCTCGAGGAACCAGGTCTCGGGGTCGACCTCGAGCTCGAAGCGGTACGGAGAGGCGGCGGCGTTGCGGCCCGGCACGTAGCGCGTCGCGACGCCGTCCTCGAGCACGACGAGCCCGCACGCCTCGTTCGGCTCCTCCGCGCGGGCGTGCTCCTCGAGCTCGCGGAGGACGGAGGCGGGGATCACCACCAGACGGAGCGCTGCATCGCCGCGTCGACGTCGTCCGTGTCCCAGAACCCGGCGGAGAGGTACTTCCAGCCGCCGTCCGCGAGGACGCAGACGACCACCCCCTCGTCGAGCTCGTCCGCGAGCCGGCGAGCGGCGTGGACGACCGCGCCCGAGGAGACGCCGCCGAACACGCCCTCGCGCTCGAGCAGGAGCCGGAGGCCCGCGACCGACTCCTCGTTCGAGACGAGCAGCTTCCGGTCGAGCTTCGAGACGTCGAGGACCGGCGGCACGTAGCCGTCGGCGAGCGAGCGCAGGCCCATGACCTCGTCCCCGGGCAGCGGCTCCGCGGCGGCGACGACGACGTCGGGGAACGACTCGCGCAGCCGCTCGCCCGCGCCCATCAGCGTGCCGCCGGTGCCGAGCCCCGCGACGAGGACGTCGACGTGCTCGAGGTCGGCCGCGATCTCGGCTCCGGTGCCTTCGTAGTGCGCACGAGGGTTGGCCTCGTTCGCGTACTGGAAGGGCATGAACCATCCAGGGTCGCGCTCCGCGAGCTCGAGCGCGAGGCGGACGGCACCGTTCGAGCCCTCCTCGGCCGGCGAGTCGACGATCTCGGCGCCGTACAGGCGGAGCAGTCGCCGCCGCTCCTCGGTCACGCTGGCCGGCAGCACGCAGGTGAGCGGGTACCCGCGCAGCTTCGCGACGAGCGCGAGCGAGATCCCGGTGTTCCCGCTCGTCGGCTCGAGCAGACGGCGGCCGGGCTCGAGCTCTCCCGCGGCTTCGGCCGCGTCGATCATCGCCTTCGCGACGCGGTCCTTGATCGAGCCGGTCGGGTTCTGGCCCTCGAGCTTCGCGTACAGGCGGACCGAGGGCTTCGGCGACACGCGCGGCAGCTCGACGAGCGGCGTCGATCCGACGAGCTCGAGGAGCGAGGGTGCGAGCGTCCTACGCACCGCCGGCCATGGCCGGAAGCAAGATGAGGCTGTCGCCGTTCCGGACGGGCGTCTCCGTCCCGTCGAGCGTGCGGATGTCCTCGCCGCCGACGAACACGTTGACGAAGGGCGCGAGCTCGCCGTCCGCGAGGAGCTGCGGTCCGAGCGCGGGGTGGCGCTCGACGAGGTCGTCGAGCACGTCCGCGACCGTCTCGCCGTGCGCCTCGAGCTGGCGTACGCCGCCGACCTCGGCGCGGAGCGTGGGCGGGATGCGGACGGCGGCCATCAGTGTTCCTCCTCTGCGCTTCCCCGGGCCGTCGGTGAGGGTGCCGGGCCGGAGGGCACAGTGCCGTGACGCACGTGCCCGGAAGGCCCGGTGCCGTCACCGGCGGCAGGAGTCGGCGAAGCCGGGCTTCGCCCGGCGAGAGCCGGCTCCGGCCGGGATGCCGCAGAGGCGTTGCAGAACTCGACGTAGTCGATGTATTCCGTAATCGTCGGGTGCTCGCCGCACACGGGGCACTCCGGGTCGCGGCGCACGACGACCTCGTCGAACGTCGTCCCGAGCGCGTCGAACAGGAGGAGGCGGCCGGCGAGCGAGTCGCCCCGGTCGAGGATCAGCTTCAGCGCCTCGTTCGCCTGCATCGAGCCGATGATTCCCGGGAGCACGCCGAGCACCCCACCCTCGGCGCAGCTCGGGGCGAGCTCCGGCGGCGGCGGCTTCGGGAAGAGGCAGCGGTAGCACGGCCCCTCGCCGGGAGCGAAGACCGTGACCTGACCCTCGAAGCGGAAGATCGACCCGTGCACGACGGGGATCCCGTGCCAGACCGAGGCGTCGTTGACGAGGTAGCGGGTGGGGAAGTTGTCGGCGCCGTCGACGATCACGTCCCAGCCCTCGGCGAGGATCCGGTCGACGTTCTCCGAGGTCAGCCGCTCCTGGTACGGCACGACGCGGACGTCCGGGTTCAGCGCCTCGACGGTGCGCTTCGCGGAGAGCACCTTCGGCTCGCCGAGGCGGTCGGTCGCGTGGACGATCTGGCGCTGCAGGTTCGACTCGTCGACGACGTCCGCGTCGACGATCCCGAGCGTGCCGACGCCCGCCGCCGCCAGGTAGAGCGACGCGGGCGAGCCGAGGCCGCCGGCCCCCACGAGGAGGACGCGCGCGTCGAGGAGGCGCTGCTGCCCGTCCTCCCCGACCTCGGGGATGAGGAGGTGGCGGCTGTACCGGGCGCGCTGCTCGGTCGTCAGGACGCGCGGGATGGTGACCTCGAAGCCGTTCCGCTTCCAGTCGGAGAACCCGCCGGCGAGATTGACGACGTCGAGGTAGCCGAGCTCCTCGAGCGCCTTCGCCGCGAACGCGGAGCGCGAGCCCGCCGAGCAGTAGACGACGAGGGGGCGGCTCTTGTCGGGGACGAGGCCCTCGATCCGCTGCTCGAGCCGGCCGCGGCCCGTGTACACCGCGCCCGGGATGTGGCCCTCCTCCCACTCGTCCGGCTCGCGGACGTCGACGAAGAGGGGTGCATCGGATGCGGCGTGCCGCTCGTACGCCTCGATCGACGAGATCTCCTCGATCTCGGAGCGGACGCGCGCGAGCAACTCCCGGTAGCCGGCCATTACTTTCCGAACTGTAGCGACTGAGCCCCGGCTATCGTCGCGCCATGAGCCCCCGCCGTCGTGTCCTCCTGCTCGTCGGGCTCGTGGCCGCCGCGGCGGTGGCGGTCGTGGCGGTGGCGGTCGTCTCCTCCGACGGCGAGTCGGCGACGCCGACGACGGAGCGCGCCGGCCTGCGTCCCGGCCGCCCGCCGCTCTCCCTCACGCTCGGCTTCCGCGACGACGCGGAGGCTCGCGACCTCGCCCGCGCGGACACGCTGTACGAGCGGGGGAAGACGCGCGAGGCGGAGGCGCTGTTCGCGAAGCACGACTCGCTCGAGGCGAAGGTCGGCGCCGCCCTCGCGACCTGGCCCGTGGGCTCGCTCGACCGGCTCGAGCAGCTCGGGAAGCTGTACCCGCAGGAGGCCGTCGTCCAGCTCCATCTCGGGCTCGCGCGGCTGTGGGCGAACGAGGGCGACCCGCTCGCCGCCTGGCGTGCAGCGGCCGAGGCCGAGCCCGACACGCCGTACGCGATCCTCGCCGGCAACGTCCTCTACCCGAAGCTGCCGCGAGGCCTTCCGACCTTCATCCCCTCCTTCGAAGCGCCGGCAGCGGTCACGAAGCTCCCGCCCGGGCGCCAGCTCGAGGCGCTCCGCGTCGGTGCCGAGCGCGGCGGCGTCCGCGGCCTCCTGCTCTACGGCGTCGGCCTGCAGCGCGTCGGGCGCCCGGTGTCGGCTGCCCGCGTCTACGACCGTGCGGCGCGCCGTGCGCCGCGCGACGCCGAGGCGCAGGTGGCCGCGGCCGTCGGCGCGTTCGACAAGGCGAACCCGTCCGTGGCCTTCGGCCGGCTCGGGCCGCTTTCCCGCCGGTTCCCGCACGAACCGAGCGTCCGCTTCCACCTGGGCGTGCTCCTCCTCTGGACGGCGCGCGTCGACGAGGCCGAGCGACAGCTTCGGCTCGCGTCGCGCACGCGGCCCGGGTCGCCGCTGGCCCGCGAGGCGGAGCGCTACCTCGAGGCGATCCGGAAGGCTCGTTCCTGAATCGGCGCGAATCGTTCCGCCAGTCCGCGTTCGAATCCCGTATGGGCCTTCAGCGGTACATGTTGTGATCCCCGCAAAGCCCCGCCACGCCGGGGTTTTGTGCATGGTTGAGCCGTTTTGCGGGCCACTTCGGGCCGTGCTCGAGCGTGTCACAAAGGCCGCACAAGCCCGCTCCGTGCGTACACCGGTGCGTACACCGAGATTCGCGCTACTTGCGCTCGCGGTACGGCCGAGCAGGTAGCCGAGCAACCGCCCTCTACTTGAGCTAGCCCCTCCAGGGCCGACGCTTGCGATGCACGGCGGTACTGTCGCCTACCTTCCTCTCGCCGCCGGCGCGCACGATTCCTACGCCTCCTGTCGCGTCCTTCGGGGCGCCCGCCACTCCCCCCGGTGCCCTTGCGGAGCGAGCAGCAGCTTTCGCCGCCTTCGCGACTTCAAGCCCGGCTTTCTCGAGCTTCGCGAGTGCGCTTCGAGCGGTGGGCGACTCGGACTGATTGAGAACGGTTGCGACTTGTCCCAGCGGCTTCTCGCCGAAGTGGAGAGCAGCCCCGGCTTCCCGGACGCCTTTCGTCGTGAGCCGCGTCTCGGCGCGCTCAAGTTGCCTGAGTGCCTGTTTGCGCCCAAGCTCGATACTCGACGCGCGCACGCCGTCGAGCGCCACGGCGATCTCCTCCGGCGTCCAGATGACTCTCACTGCGCTACTCATCTCTACTCATCTTCACCTACGGCGAGCTCGCCGGACTGATTACCGCCCAGTAGTCTGGTTCTTCGCCCTCGTCGGGCGAGCCGACGGCTCGCTAGCGCCGCGTCTCGATTGCCTCGTACGGGTCGTACCGCGTCCGGGGGCAAGCACCCCACAAACCCAGCCGCCTCGTCCGCGCCCGCGTCGCCAGGCGCTCGAGCTGCGTCGCGTACTGGCCACGTTGACCGTCGTAGAAGTACGGCGCCGCCGCGCCGAGGGCGACGAGTCGGAGGTTCACGTTCATGCCGTCACTGGCTCGAACGACGTAGAGCAAGAATCGTCCGAAGTCGTCCACGCCGTCAGTCGCGGGCTCGCGGAAGAGATGCACGCGACTACCGGCCGGGAGCAGTCGCTTCGTCGTTGCCGACGCTTTCCGCCCGTAGCACTCAGACCCGAAGTACACCTCAGGGGTGTCGATCTGGACAAGGCGGACGCGCGCGGTGTTGCGAAGCACGACGGTATCCCCGTCGGTCACATGATCGATGCGGTAGGTCGCGGGCTGCTGAGCGGAGGAGGCGACCGCAGCGAGTGCGAGCCCACTAGCCGCGACGAACGCGACGACCCGGCGTTGCCTCAAGGCCTGTTTTCGCCGAGGAACCGATGGAGCGCCTTGCCGTCACGCCTCATCGAACTAAGTTTGACTCGAGCCGGAGACGTGCGCCTTCAGCTCGGCGACCTCGGCCCGGAGCTTCCGCAATGTCTCCATCACCTCGTCGTGTTCAGTCCCTCGCTCCTGCTTGACAAAGCGGGACGCGATCGACGCGGTGAGAAGGGACAGGAAGCCGATGCCCACGAACATCAGCGCCATCCCAATGATTCGCCCCTGGACGCTCGTCGGGTAGAGGTCGCCGTACCCGACCGTCGTCGTGGTCGTAACTGCCCACCAGATGCCGTCCCAGAGGCTCGGGAAGTCCCCGCGTGCGAACGCAGCCTGCCCCGCACCCGCGATGCAGATCGCGGTCACCGTCAAGATGGAAGCGACCCGGAGGGAGTCGCCGGATGTGAGCCGTCGCTCGGCTTGCAGGGCGCGGCTGACGATCACCCCAAAACGAGCAAGTCGGATGAAGCGGGCGAGCCTGAGCCATGCGAGGGCCTTTCCGAGGAGTGGGATCGTGAGAACGACGATCGCCACATCGAGCCAGTGCGCTTGAAGGGCCGCCATCTTCCGTGACGCGACGACGAGCACCGCGACGAGCTCGACAGCGAAGATCGCCCAGATGATCCAGTTGGCGACTTCCGCAAACGTCATCCAACCCTCGGACTTCGTGTCGGCCTCGATGATGAGGACGGGAATCAGGGCGAGCGTCGCTGCGAGGACGATCGGCTCATGGAAGCCCCTCCATCAGCCGTGCACTTAGTGACACTTTGTAACTTGCGTTACGTGAAATCCCCGATGGCGGACTGCTTCGGTGAGGCGAATGATCGTGCGAGCAGGTTGTCCCCGTTACGACAGGCAAGGAGGCTCACCTGACCAGCGACAGAGGGGACTGCCCAGCACGCCAGGCCTCGTCCCCTGCGCGGCATTCGACTTGCGATGCCGCTACGAGAAGGAGTCCGTAATGAACCGAACGCTCAGGCTCGCATCACTTCTCCTGGTGATTGCCGCTGCCGTGCTCGTCCCGGCGACCGCCTTTTCCTCTCATGGCCCGGCGATCGTGAAGTTCCGGATGATCGAATGGGACATCCTCCCACTGACGGCGACGAAGTCACACACCCCCGTGGGCAAGACAACGTTCGTCGTGCGGAACGCCGGAAGGCAGGAACACGAGTTCGTCGTGATCAGGACGAACAAGGCGGCGGGGCAGCTCGCAGCCGAAGGTGCGGCGGAGGCTCCGGAGAAGGGCGTCGTCGGCGAGATCGAGGAGATCCCCCCGGGCACGACCAGGCAGCTGAAGCTCACCCTGAAGAAGGGCCACTACGCGCTCATCTGCAACCTGAGAGGGCACTGGAGCAAGGGGCAGTTCGTCGACTTCTACATTCACTGAAACTGCCGCGTCGAACATGACGGCTCGCTGAAGGGTCTTTGTCTGCCCACGTGCTGCGAGCGCTTACAAGCGCATCGTGAGAGGCGTCGCCCAGCCGACGCGGGCCAGCCCTAGCCGGGCGGCGTGACGCGGGAAGTCAGGCCTTCTCGCAGGCGATCCCGTCCTTATCGCGGTCGAGGCCGCGGTTATACGACATCGCGAGGTTGTAGAGCCTCGTGCTGCGTTTGAAGTTCGTCACCGGCGTGCCGCTCGTCCTGTCCCGCGCGCGCAGCTTCCCGAGTCCGTGCGGGTACTTCTTGTTGAGGTTCGTGCAGTTCTTGTAGAGCCGTGGCGCCGCAGCGTCCCCGGCGAGTGCGGCGCCCGCGGGCGTGGCGAGCAGCACGACGACGGCGACAGACACGGCGGAGAGCCGGTTCACGACCTAAGCCTAGTACCTCCGACGACGCGATACGCCTCGACGAGGGGATCGAAACGGGGCCGCTACGCTCCTCGCCAGGCAACCGCGTGCGCGTCTTCGCCGTCATCGACGACAGCCTCTCGCCGACGAGTCCTCTCGGCGATGCCGTCGAGACGTTCATCCGGCGCGAGGACGCCGCGCGCTTCCTCGAGGAGGTGCGGGGTGACGATTCCGAGCTTGCGAGCACTTTGCGGATCGAGGAGCGCGAGCTCGAGGCGGGCGGGCTGAACTAGCCCTTTGCTCGCGTCCCGGTGAGAGGCGCTATCCAGTCGAATATGAGTAGTACGTCCCCGAGTCTCGCTTGAGCATTCCGGGTTCTAGCGGCCTGAGCACGAACACACCGGTCGGCTGACCCTTGAGCGTGATGAGAACCCGCTGCGTCGCTGCCCCTGGACGGGAAACGACCCCGAAGACGCGCGCGTACCAAGCAGCCCGGTGCCCACCCGCCGGGAAACGGCCTCCGCCCCCGGTGATCTGTGCGTACTGGCCCGTCCTCGAGAGTCGGCCCGGCACGTCGGTGTGCAACCTCCAGCTCCGAGTGCCGGGAGCGTGCGGATCCGAACCGCAGCTCGACAGTGAAGCTGCCTTTCTTCCCTTCGGAGACGTGCCAGCCATGCTCGATGTGCTCGCCCGCGGCCAAGCGGTAGGAGGGAAGGCTTGCACCCGCCGTGAACGCAGGGGAGGTGCTCTGCGACTGCGCGGGTCGCTGGAAACCTGCGAAGACAATAGTGCCGACGACGGCCATGGAGATGAGGACGCCCCCGTACATGCGCCGTCTTCGCCGCGCGCGTTGTCGTGCTTCCTCGATGAGCGCCCTCACGAGAGCCTCGAGCTCTGAACGTGTGAACGAGTCGGTGGTACTCATGGATTACGCTAGTGTTACTAACACCATGATCAATGTCAAGGTGAACAAGAGCGATCCCACCGACCTCTACGAGCAGGTTGCCGCCGAGATCCGGCGGGCGATCGCGGATGGAGAGGCGAAGCCGGGAGAGCGCCTCCCGCCCGCGAAGGACCTTGCTGCCGTCCTCGGCGTCAACACGAACACCGTCCTGCGCTCGCTACGAGTGCTCCGGGAGGAGGGGCTGCTCGAGTTCCGGCGCGGGCGAGGGATCTCGGTCGCGGGGACACCCGAGCGAGGCGCAGTCGTCCAGAGAGCCAAGGAGCTCGTCGCCTTCGCCCGTAGCCAGGGTTATCGCCTGGACGAGCTGGTCGAGATCATCGAGGAGGTCGGCTGACGAAAGCGTTCCGGCTGCGCTGGCTCGAGGGCAACCGGCGCCTCGACCGCGACAAGGACGGGATCGCCTGCGAGAAGGCGTAGCTTCGTAAGTTCCGGCCGTCGCGCCCGACATTCGTCACGGCCAGGAGCGCGGCTCGAGAAGGGTGCGCGGATCAGTCCGCTGGACGTTGAGGTCCTATGGGCCGTAGCCTTCGCGTCGGTGAAGATCGTCATCACGCTCGCGAATGGAAACAAGCACGATTTGCTGTTGGCTGTCAGCGACGCCAATGAGTGGATGAGGAGATTCGGGGCGATTGGTACCTCGGCACTGGGCGACTGGGTCGAAGTCGTGCCCGAAGAAGGAGACCGGCCCTTTGTTCGTCCGGTCATCGGAAGTGGTGACGGTTCAGCTCATCGACGACCGGGAGGACAACCCGCAAGCGGCTCCTCAGCCGTAGCTCGCGAGCTACCTGCGGATCGAGGAGCGGGGTGCTGCAGAACCGATGATTTTGCTGGCTTCGCAGTCGTACTCCATCTAGACGACCGGAAGGGAGCCCGGTCCGCGATCCTCGCGTCAAGCTCCGCGCGCTGAGCGCCGGCACGTCTCGCCGCCGACCGCCGAGCACGTCGAGGCCGTGTATCGGCTCCTGCCGAGCGTGTACAAGCTTCCGCTCCTCGTACTCGACTCGTCCGGAATGAGGGTCGGCGAGCTCGAGGCTCTCACCTGGGGCGACGTCGACGAGCCGCGCGGACGGTGGCCGTCGAGACGATGGCCCCGGAAGCCGTCCCACTTGAGCTCGAAGGACCACCCCGAGCCGGAGGGCAGTGGCCCGGGGTGAGAGAGCATCGGGTCAGGCAGCCGCAGCGGGCAGACGCTACTTCAAAAAGGAGCGTTCCGCGACGCTCAGAAGTCCGGGGCAGAATCGGCGGCGCCGATTGCCGCTGTCCCTCGCGGCGTGAGGACGTATCGCATCACGAAGGCATCAAGGATGTGGGCCTCAGCGTCAGCGCGCTCGTCGGAGATCACCGTTACGAGGTGGGCGCGGATCAGGCGGGCCACGTCGAAGCCCGGAAAGCGTTCCGCAACGTCTTCGTACGACCTCCCTCCGTGGCCGATGTACGTGAGTACCGCCTCGTCCGTTGTCGCCATCGAATGAGAGTACTCCGGCGGTGACCCTCGTCGCGTTCGATTCCTTCTCCCCAAATGGGTGACACGCGCCCACGCGAGTGATTGACGCACGGTCGGTGCCCGTCAGGCTCCACCCCATGCCGACGTACCGCCTCCACGACACCGTGGGCGACGACCTCGGTGTGATCGAGCACCCCGCTCCGAACGTCGAGCCAGGCGACGTCGTCCAGCTCGCCGACGGCCGGGAGGCAGTCGTTACGGCCAGGGTCGAGACGGGCGAGGCACCGATCGCGGGCCCACTCGAGGTCGTGGTCGCTCCGAGCGCCCCGGAGCTGCGGGGCGAGACGACCTAGTTCCGAAGTGGGTCGCCCCCGAGGTTTGCGACCAGGTCGGCAAGCCCATGTGCGCGGCACTAACTATGTCCAGCTCAGTTCGTGCGTGCCTTAGATCAATCCAGGCGAGCCTCCGGAAGACCACTTCCCGCTTGCTGTATGAGGCTCGGGCAGGACAGCGACATCGAGAGGGGCTGGTCGCGGCGCGGCTGATCCCAGCGACGGGACAGCGCGCGCCCGTAGAGGCGTCGCTTGAGTAGGACGAGCAGCCCAGGGGAGCGCACGGCGGGTTCTCGACGCTCGCCGAGCAGGTCACGAACTGCGATCGCGATCTCCATGGGCGGCACCGGCGCCGGGGAAGCTAGAGGGCTTCCCGTCCGTCTGGATGGTTGAACGTCGGCCTCGGCACGATCCCGGCCGGATCTTTGACGACCGCCGATCAGCCGACTACCGTGTGACGGCCGACGAGGAAGGGGGGCGGTCTGGCGACACGGGAACCGGAGGGCACGACCAGGAAGGCGCCTGTCGAGGACGTGCTCGCGACCGACGAGGCTCAGCGCCTGCTCGAGACCGGACTGCAGGCCGGGCGTCTCGACGCCGACGAGGTAGCCCTCGCGCTCGACGAGCTCGAGCTCGAGCCGGCACAGCTCGACGAGTTCTACGCCGCGCTCGACGAGGCGCAGATCGCGGTCGTCCACGCGGACGAGGACGAGGCCGAGCCGGAGGTCGAGGCTGCTGCTCCCGCCACCGAGATCACGACCGACTCGCTGCAGCTCTTCCTCAAGGACATCGGCAAGGTGCCGCTCCTCACCGCAGCGCAGGAGGTGGAGCTCGCCAAGCGCATCGAGCGCGGCGAGCACGCGGCCAAGCAGGCGATGGTCGAGGCGAACCTCCGGCTCGTGGTCTCGATCGCGAAGCGCTACCGGAACCAGGGCCTGCCCTTCCTCGACCTGATCCAGGAGGGGACGATCGGGCTCGTCCGCGCGGCCGAGAAGTTCGACTACCGCAAGGGGTTCAAGTTCTCGACCTACGCCACCTGGTGGATCCGGCAGGCGGTCGCACGCGCGATCGCCGACAAGGGCCGCACGATCCGGATGCCGGTCCACGTCGTCGAGAAGCTGAACCGGATCCTCCGCTCGGAGCGGAAGCTCCGCGCCGAGCGCGGGCGCGAGCCGACGATCGAGGAGATCGCGCGCGACCTCGACATGACCCCCGACGAGGTTGCGCAGATCCGGCGCAGCGCGCAGACCCCGGTCTCGCTCGAGAAGCCGGTCGGCGACGACGACGAGTCCGAGTTCGGGCACTTCCTCGCCGACGACTCGACGCCGCTCCCGGACGAGCTCGCGGAGACGGCCCTCCAGCGCGAGGCGCTCCGCTCGATCCTCGGGGCGCTCTCCGAGCGCGAGCGCATGGTGCTCGAGCTCCGGTACGGGCTCGACGGGCAGCAGCCGCGCACGCTCGACGAGGTGGGCCGCGCGTTCAACGTCACGCGCGAGCGCATCCGACAGATCGAGCACCAGGGCCTGAAGAAGCTTCGCGCGCTCGCGGACGCGCAGCGCGTTCGCGACGTCGCCTGACCGACGCGGCTACCGCGTCGCTATGCACGGTCGGCGGCGTACGCTGTCGGCGTGCTCTACAGGCCGGAGGCGTTCGACCGGCTCACTGACACGCCCTGGGACGAGGAGCGCGTCCGGGCGGGGATCCGCGAGATCGTCGCGGACACGGACGACGCGCTCCGCGGCCCGAAGCTCCTCTGGCGGGCGGACGACTGGGACCGCTGGCAGGCGACGAGCCCGATGAAGAACCTCTACGTCGGCGCGGCCGGCGTGCTCCTCGCGCTCGACCTCCTGCGCAGGCGCGGTCACGCGGAGACGCGGCTCGACCTCGCCGACCTCTCGCTCCGGAACCTCGAGCTGTTCCGCGCGCGGCCGGATCTCATGAAGATCAAGCTGCCCCAGCCGGCGACGGCGTCGCTCTTCGACGGCGAGACCGGCATCCTGCTCGCCGCCTGGCGGATCGAGCCGAGATCCGACCTGGCGGACGACCTCCACCGGCACGTGCTCGCGAACGTCGCCAACGAGGCGGAGGGGGTCATGTGGGGAGCGCCCGGGACGCTGATCGCGTCGCGCGCGATGCTCGAGTGGACCGGAGAGAAGCGCTGGCGCGACGCCTGCGCCGAGACGGCAGAGGCGATCTGGTCGCGTCGCGGCGAGGACGGCATCTGGATCCAGCGGATCTACGGCCAGGAGCTGCGCGGGCTCACGCCTCCGCACGGGCTCGTCGGCATCGTGCAGGCGCTCGCGCAGGCGCTCGACGACGAGCGCCGGGCGACGCTCGAACGGGAGACCTCTGGGATTCTCGAGCGGCTGGGCGTCGTCGAGGATGGCCTCGCCAACTGGCCGCCGCGCGACCGTCCGACGCTCCCCGGGCCGGACGGCCAGATCCGGCTGCAGTGGTGCGCGGGGGCGCCGGGCATCGTCGTCGGCGCCGCTCGCTACCTCGACGAGGGTCTTCTGCTCGCGGGCGCCGAGCTCTGCTGGAAGGCGGGGCCGCACGGCGCGGACAAGGGGCCGTCGATCTGCCACGGGACGTCCGGGAACGGGTACGCGCTGCTGACGGCGTTCGAGCGGACGGGCGACGAGCGCTGGCTCGAGCGCGCCCGTCGGTTCGCCGTGCACGCGCTCGACCAGGCGCGCCGCGAGCGCGAGGAGCGTGGCCGCGGACGCTATTCCCTGTGGACGGGAGACCTGGGCGTCGCGCTGTACGCGGCCGACTGCCTCGACGCGCGCGCGGCGTACCCCGTCCTCGATCCCGAAAGCCTAGGCTAGGCCCTGCAAACCGAGAGGAGGAAACATGCACGTACGCATCGCACGCTTCGAGGGAGTCGACGTCGGCAGCATCGACGAGCAGGTCGCGGATATGCGGCGCCAGATGTCGGGCGAGCTTCCGCCCGACGCTCCCGCCGAGCTGAAGACGCTGATGGAGACGGTCAATCGCTTCGTGCAGCTCGTCGACCGCGACAACGGCGTCACGCTCGGGCTCGCGTTCTCGAAGAGCGAGGACGACATGCGGCGCGCCGACGAGGCGCTGAACACGATGTCGCCGCCGAGCGACGCGATGGGCCGCCGCACGGGCGTCGAGATCTACGAGGTCGCGCTCGACGAGAGCTTCGGCTAGGGCGCCGCAGGCGCGTGCGGGGCACGACGCGCCCCGACTACACTCCGCGCCCGTGGCACCCACCCGGGAGGAGCTCCACGGCCAGCTGGCCGAGTTGGTCGCGATCCCGTCGGTCAGCGCCGACGCCGCCCACGCGGGCGACATCGCTGACGCAGCCGAGTGGGTCGCGAACCGGATCCGCTCGAGCGGAGGCACCGCCGAGCTCGTCCCGTGGGGCGCGAGGCCGCTCGTGATCGGCGAGGTCGCGGCATCGGAGCGGCCGGAGTCGGCTCCGACGGTCCTCTGCTACGCGCACTTCGACGTGCAGCCGCCGGACCCCCTCGACCTCTGGGAGTCGCCGCCGTTCGAGCTCACGCCACGCGACGGACGGCTCTACGCCCGCGGCGTCGCCGACGACAAGGGGAACATGTTCCTCCTCGTCGAGGCGGTGCGGCAGCTCGCCGAGGAAGGTGCGCTCCCGGTCAACGTCCGCTTCGCGTTCGACGGCGAGGAGGAGGTCGGCGGGGACTCGATCGTCGACTGGGTCGACGCCGACGAGGGGCGTGCGGACGTGGCGATGATCCTCGACGGAGCGATGATCCGGCGCGGTCAGCCCGGGCTCATGGTCGGCGTGCGGGGGATGATCTATCTCCACCTGCACGTCCGGACAGGCGCGAGGGACATGCACTCGGGGATGTTCGGCGCCGCCGCGCTCAACGCCGCGCATGCGCTGATGGCGGCGCTCGCCCCGGTCCTGCCGGATGCCGACGGGCGCCTCCGGGACGAGCTCCGTCAGGGCGTGGCGCCGCCCTCGGCCGAGGAGCTCGAGGCGTGGGCGAAGCTGCCTCCGGGCACGGACCAGCTGGCGCAGCAGGGCGCCGCACCGATCGTCCCCGGCGCCGCCGACGACTTCTACCTCCGCACCTTCGCGGGCACGTCGCTCGACGTGAACGGGATCGCGAGCGGCTCCCCCGACCTCGTCAAGACGGTCCTCCCGGTGGAGGCGCGCGCGAACGTCTCGCTGCGTCTTGCCCCGGGCCAGGATCCGGAGACGATCCGGGCGGCGTTCGAGCGACTCGTGCGCGAAGCGCTCCCCGCGGGCGCCGAGCTCGAGATCACCTCCAGGAACAGTGCCAGGCCCGCGCTCACGCCGACCGACTCCGACGCGCTCCGCCTCGCCGCCGACGCGTTCGAGCAGGTCGTCGGCGCGCGGCCGTTCCTCGTGCGGTCGGGCGGCACGCTCCCGATCTACGCGAGCCTCGTCGACCGCGGCCTTCCGACCTTCGCCACGGGGTTCGGGATCGAGAGCGAGTGCAACGTCCACGCGCCCAACGAGAACGTGCCGGAGGAGACCATCGAGCTCGGCGTCGCGACGATGCGCGAGGTCTTCACGCGGCTGGGCGAGCTTGGCTAGGCCCGAGACGATCGCTGCGTCCTTCGCCAGCCCGCTCGCGGAGGAGCTCGCGGAGGACGTGCTCGAGCGGCTGCTCCGCTACGCGCGGATCGACACGCAGGGCGCGTACCGCGTCCCCGAGCGACCCAGCACGGAGAAGCAGCTCGAGCTCTCGCGCCTCCTCGTCGACGAGCTGCGCGAGCTCGGCGTCGAGGATGCGCGGCTGACCGAGGACTCGAACGTTTTTGCAAGCCTGCCCGGCGCCGAGGGCGCCCCGGCGCTCGGGCTCATCGCCCACGTGGACACGACGCCCGACGTGACCGCCGACGGGGTCTCGCCGATCGTGCATCGGGCGTGGGCGGGCGAGCCGATCGAGCTCCCCGGCGACGCGCGCCAGGTGCTGGATCCCGCGGCGCTCCCGGCGCTCGCGGAACGGGTCGGCCACGACATCGTCACGAGCGACGGGACGACGCTCCTCGGCGCCGACGACAAGGCCGGGATCGCCGAGATCATGGCCGCGGTGTCCTACCTCGTGCGCAATCCGGAGCGCCCGCGCGCCCCGCTCCGCGTGGCGTTCACCGTCGACGAGGAGGTCGGGCGCGGCGCGGAGGACTTCGACCTCGGCGCCTTCGGGGCGGACGTCGCCTACACGCTCGACGGCTCGGGTCTCGGCGAGCTCGAGATGGAGACGTTCTCGGCGAAGTCGATCCGGGTGACGATCCGCGGGCTCTCCGTGCACCCCGGCACCGCGAAGGGCAAGCTCGTGAACGCCGTCAAGCTCGCGGCGCAGCTCGTCGAGTCGCTTCCGGCCGACCGGCTCTCGCCCGAGACGACCGAGGATCGCGAGGGCTACGTGCATCCGCACCGGATCTCGGGGAATGCGGAGGAGGCGATCGTCGACTTCATCGCGCGCGACCACGACGACGCCCTCCTCGAGCAGCACGTCGAGCTCCTCAGGGAGCTCGTGGCCGAGGTCGCCGAGCGCGAGCCGCGCGCGGCCCTCGAGGTCGAGGTGCACGACTCGTACCGGAACATGAGGCCGTACATCGAGAAGAGCCCCCGCGTCGTCGAGGCGGCGCTCGAGGCGATTCGCCGGGCCGGGGTCGAGCCGACGATGGCGATCACACGCGGGGGCACCGACGGCGCGGTGCTCTCGGCGCTCGGGCTGCCGACGCCGAACATCTTCACGGGCGGCCAGGAGTACCACTCGGTGCGCGAGTGGGCGAGCGTGCAGGACATGGCCGCGGCGGCGGCGACGATCGTCGAGCTCGCCGGCGTCTGGGCCGAGCCCGCCTGACGTGAGCTTTCCGGTGACTGTCACCGCAGGTGACCGTCACCCGCTTCTCGCCGTTACGCTGACGGCGTGCCGCGGCTCGTCGGGATCAACCACGTCGCGGTCGAGGTCGCCGATCGCGAGGAGATGCTCGCGCTCTTCCGGAAGATTTTCGACGGCGTCGCGCTGCGCGGCAGCGTCGGGAACATGAGCTTCGTCGACCTCGGTGATCAGTTCCTCGCGCTCGAGGAGGTGCGCGGCGAGCCGGTCACCGCCGGCCACTTCGGCCTCGTCGTCGACGACGCGCCGGCGACGCTCGCGCGCGCGCGCTCGGCCGGCGCCCGCATGGTCGGCCGGAACGACTTCCTCGATCCCTCCGGGAACCGCTGGCAGGTGGTCGACTACCGCGACATCCAGTTCACGAAGGCGCCGCGCATCCTCGAGGGGATGGGCCTTGCCGGGCTCGAGAAGTCCGAGCGCGCCGTCGCCGAGCTGCGCGACAAGGGCCTCGCGGACTGACCTCGTGACCCGCCAGCCGTTCGCGGGGGAGCCACGAGCGGTCGTGATCCTGCCCGCGGAGGATCCCTCCTCGGCCGGGACGCTGGACCGTCTCGACCGCGCTGACCGAAGACGGCGAGGGCTGGTGCGTCGAGGGAGCGGACATCGACGTCGAGGTCGCGGTCGCAGGCTCGGACGACGAGGTGCTCGCCGCCGCGCGGGCGCTCTGACGTGCGACGATCGCCCACGTGAAACGGACGGTCGTCGTCACGGGCGCCTCCTCGGGCATCGGGCTCGCGTGCGCGCTCCGGCTCGCGCGAGCAGGCTGGCACGTCCACGGAGGAGTGCGGACCGCGGAAGCCGCGTCGCTCCTCGAGGAGCACGGCGTGCGCCCGCTCGAGCTCGACGTGACGGACAGTGCGCAGATCTCCGCCGCCGCGGATGTCGTCGGCGGCGAGCTCCACGGCCTTGTCGACAACGCGGGGATCGCGATCGCGGCGCCGCTCGAGCTCGTCCCGCTCGACGAGCTCCGGCACCAGCTCGAGGTGAACGTCGTCGGCCAGGTCGCGGTCGTGCAAGCGCTGCTGCCCGCGCTCCGACGGGGGCGCGGCCACATCGTGCTCATGGGCTCGATCGGCGGGCGCAGCGCGCTCCCGTTCCTGGGCCCGTACGCGGCGTCGAAGCACGCGCTCGAGGCGATCGCCGACTCGCTTCGGATCGAGCTCCGCCCGCTCGGCGTCGGGGTCTCGATCGTCGAGCCGGGGAGCATCGCGACGCCCATCTGGCGCAAGGGCGCCGAGCGTGCCGACGAGCTGCGCGACGGGTTCGACGAGGAGCGCGCGACGCTCTACGCGCCTGCCGTCGCCCGCCTGCGCGAGGTCGCCTTGGCACGCGGGCCGGGCGTCGACCCCGACGAGGTCGCCAAGGCGGTCGAGCACGCGCTCACCGCGAAGCGTCCGAAACCGCGCTACCTCGTCGGCCGGGACGCGCACCTGCGGGCATGGATCGAGCGGCTGCCGACCCCTGTCCGCGACCGCGTCCTCACGAAGGTCCTCACGCGCTAGGCCCGCCGCGCGGCCACGATCGCGGCGGTCTCGGTCGTCGTCAGGATCTCCGTCGCGACGAGCCCCTCGTGCTCGAGCAGGAACGCTCGCGCGGGATCGTGACCGGCCAGGCCCGGCGTGAGGTCGTCGATCACGAGCAGGCCTCCGGGAGCAAGGAGCTCGACGGCGAGCGGACCGTCGACCTCGGGCGCTTGCTTGAACTCGCCGCCGTCGAGGAAGAGGAGCTCGAACGGAGCCCGCTCGGGGAGCACGGTCCGCCAGTCGCCGACGACGAGCTCGACGTTCGCGAGCCCCTCCAGACGCGTCCACGCGAGCTCCGCCCGCTCCTCGTCGATCTCGACCGTGACGAGGAAGCGCGCGGTCTCGGCGATCGCGACGGCACCATCCCCGAAGGCCGTCCCTGCCTCGGCGCACCGCCTGCCGACGGCGAGGGTGGAGAGGAGGCGCCGGACTGCCACGATCGACGAGCCACCGTCGGTCATGCCCGGCGCGCGTGCTCGATCAGGCCGGGCCCGTCTCGTGGACGCCGCAGCCGAGCCACTCGTGACCGAAGCGGCGCATCTCGCGCACGACGGGGAGGAGGGCCTTGCCCTTGTCCGTGAGCGCGTACTCGACCCGCGGCGGCGACTCGGGATAGCTCGAGCGGACGACGATCTCCTCCGACTCGAGCCAGCGGAGCCGCTCCGCGAGCGTCCGCGGGCTGATCCCGGCGCAGGAGCGCTCGAGCTCCGTGAAGCGGCGCGGCCCCTCGGAGAGGTCGTGGACGATGAGCACCGTCCACTTCGAGCCGACGATCTCCGCGGCGCCCGCGACCGAGCAGGTCGGCGCCTCGTGGACGGGCAGCATCGTGCGGGCAGCCACGATCCGATTGTAGGGCGCGTTCTTCAACCTGGCTTGGCGGCGGTGTAGAGCGCGGTCACGACCGGCTTCGTGACTCGTCCGCCGAAGTCCCGCTCCGCAATCTCGGCGATCGAGTCGAGGAACGCCTGCCGGCGATCCGGGTCGAGCGACAGGGTCGACGAGAAGCTCCCGAACAGGCCTCGGATGCCGTCGGTATCCCAGGTGTGCCACCACTCGATGCGGCGCGGCAGGATGTCTGCGAAGCCGGCCCGCTCGAGGGCGGCGATGCGGTTCTCGGCGTCGTGCGCGAACGGCCGACGGTCTTTCACCTCCGACGGGCCGCGCGGGAGGTCCCGCGCGAGTGGCTCCGTCGCGTCGCGAAAGGGGTCCGGGCGGTTCCCGTCCCCGAACGCCGTCCACCAGAGCGCGACCCAGCCTCCGGGCCGGAGCGCGCAGTGGATCTTCGCGAGCCCGACGTCCTCGTCGACCCAGTGGAACGACGACGCCGCAGCGGCGAGGTCGTAGTCGCCCCCGAGTTCGGCCACCTCGAGCGTGCTCGGTCTGATCTCGACGCGGTCGCCGAAGCGCTCGCGGAGAAGGTCGGCGAGCGCGGCGTCGGGCTCGATCCCGACGAGCGGGTCGGCGCCGAGCTCGAGCAGCCGTCGCGTCGCGTGGCCCGTCCCCGGCCCGACCTCGAGCACCTTGGTGCCCTCGCCGAGGCCGCACCGCTCGCGGAGGACGTCGTAGACCTCGTCGGCGTGGCCGGGTCGTCCGCGCTCGTAGGCGACCGTGTCGAGCCCGAAGAGCCGCCGACCCTCGTCCTGCCGGATGCGCTCCATCAGTCCCAGGGCGGCGGGTTGTGCGTCCAGCGGCCGCCGACCATCGTCGCGACGACCTCGACGGACTCGAGCTCGTCGGGGGAGCACTCGAGCGGGTCTCGCGAGAGGACGACGAGGTCGGCGAGGTAGCCGGGCAGGAGCTTCCCGCGGCGACGCTCGTCGCCCGAGAGCCAGGCGGGATTGACGATCGTCGCGGTGAGCGCCTGCTCGACGGTGACGGCCTCCTCGGGATGCCACGCGGGCCGCTCGTCGATCGTCCGCAGGACGCCGGCGCGGATCCCGGCGAGCGGGTCGAGCTCCTCGACCGGTGCATCCGAGCCGTTCGCGACGAGGGCGCCGGACTCCCAGAGCGAGCGGAAGCGGTACGCCCCCTCCGCCCGCTCGCCCCAGAACCGCTCGGCGAGGTCTCGGTCCGAGGGGGCATGGCTGAACTGGACCGAACAGGCGACGCCGAGCGAGGCAAAGCGCGACACGTCCTCGGGGGCGAGGCACTGGGCGTGCTCGACGCGCTGGCGGAGGCCGAGCGGCGCCCACACGTCGCGCGTCGCCTCGAACGCGTCGAGCGCCGCGCGGTTCGCGCGGTCGCCGATCGCATGCACAGCGACCGGCCAGCCGATCCGCGCCCCGGCGCGGATGATCTCGGCGAGCTCCTCGCCGCTCGTGATGACGACGCCCGACCCGTCGAGCATCCAGGCCGTCTGGGAGCCGAGCGTCCCATCCATGAACGCCTTCAGGTAGCCGATGCGCAGGAGGTCGCTGCCGATTCCCGAGTGGACGCCGAGGGCCTCGAGCTCGGCGGTGCGCTCGTGGGGGACGGACTGCCAGACGCGGAGCGTGAGGCCGTCCCGCTCGGCGACGCGCTGGAAGATGCCGGGCGCGCCCAGCCAGCCGTCCTTGTCGTGGATGGCGACGACCCCGCGGGAGCCCGCGAGGCGGAGACCGGCGCGCGTCGCGTCCACGAACTCGTCCTCGCTCGGCATCGCGAAGCGCGCGCGGAACCGCCAGGCGGACTCCTCGCGCAGGATCCCCGTGGGCTCTCCGCTCCCGTCCCGCTCGACGACCCCTCCCTCGACCTCGAGGTCGCCGCCCGCGCGGGCGAGCGCAGCCGAGTTGAGCCAGGCCGAGTGGTAGTCCTTCGACCACAGGAGAGCCGGCGTCTCGCCGGTCGCCTCGTCGAGCGCGTCCTTCGTCGGCTGCGTCTCCCAGGCGGCCGAGCGCCAGCCGGTGCCGCGAATCCACTCGCCGTGGCGTGGGTGCCCGCGAACTCGGTCGAGCGCCTCGTCGAGGCCGGACACGCCCTCGAGCTTCACGTCCCGCTGCGAGAGCGACCAGGTCGGGAAGTGGACGTGCGAGTCCGTGAAGCCGGGGAGGACGCAGCGGCCGCCGAGGTCGACGACCTCGGGCGTCGGGAGCGCGGTCTCGTGGGTGCCGACGCCGCCGGCGACCCGGTCGCTAGCGATCGCGAGCGCACGCGCCGTGGGCAGCGAGGCGTCCATCGTCCGCACGAGGCCGTTCTCTAGGATCACCGCGCGACTGTAACGACGCCGGAAGGAGCGGAGATGGTCGACGACGACGCCCGAGCCGTCCCCGGGGATGCTCGGTGACGGTCGCCCACGTCGCGGTGAACGTGACGGACTGGGAGCCTGCGAAGCGGTTCTACGCCGAGGTGCTCGGCCCGCTCGGGTACCGCGTCGTGTACGAGGAGGAGGGAGCGCTCGCCTACTTCGCCGACGCGGGCGGGCTCGACTTCGGCATCGGCCGGCGCGAGCCGGTCGGGGGCGCGCACGTCGCGTTCGACTGCCCCGACCGCGAGACGGTCGACCGCTTCCACGCCAACGGGCTCGCGGCCGGCGGCCGCGACAACGGAGCGCCCGGGATCCGTGCGCACTACGACGCGAACTACTACGCCGCGTACGTCCTCGATCCTGACGGCAACAACCTCGAGGCCGTCTGCCACCACCCACCGGCCTAGACTTCGCGCGTGCCCTGGGAGCCGCTGGCCGAGGAGCAGCTCGAGATCCGCGACCTCGTGCGGACGATCGCCCGTGAGCGGATCGCGCCGCGGGCAGCGGAGATCGACCTGTCGCACGAGTTCCCCTGGGACGTCGTCGAGCTCTTCCGCGAGCACGGGATCTTCGGCCTCTTCTTCGCCGAGGAGCACGGCGGTACCGGCACGGGGACGCTGCTCTCGCTCGTCGCCATCGAGGAGGTCTCGAAGGTCTGCGCGACGAGCGGGCTGATCCTCGCGGTGCAGGAGCTCGGGTCGCTCGGGCTGAAGCTCGCCGGCTCGGAGGAGCAGCAGGAGCGCTTCCTGCCGCGCCTTGCCTCCGGGGAGGTCCTCGCCGCGTACGCGCTGACCGAGGCCGGCTCCGGCTCGGACTCGGCCGCCATGCGCACGACCGCGCGCCGCGAGGGCGGCGAGTACGTCCTCGACGGATCGAAGCGCTTCATCACGAACGCGGCGGTCGCGGACGTCTACACGGTGTTCGCGAAGACCGACCCCGACGCGGGGCACGCGGGCATCTCCGCGTTCGTCGTCGAGTCCGGGACGCCGGGCTTCGACGTCGCGCGGCTCGAGCCGAAGATGGGCATCTCCGGATCGACGACGGGCGAGCTCACCTTCGACGGTGCGCGCATCCCGGCCGCGAACCTGCTCGGCGCGGAGGGCGAGGGCTTCAAGATCGCGATGCGCATCCTCGACCGCTCCCGTCCCGGCGTCGCCGCGCAAGGCCTCGGAATCGCGCAGGGGGCGACGGACTACGCGCTCGAGTACGCCCGCACGCGGGAGACGATGGGGAAGCCGATCGCGGAGCATCAGCTCATCGCGGCCAAGCTCGCGGACATGGAGACCAGGACCGAGGGCGCCCGCGGCCTCCTCTACCGCTTCGCACGCATGGTCGACGAGGGAGCGGCCGACGGCGAGCTCACCAAGGCGTCGGCGATGGCGAAGCTGGCCTGCACGGACGCGGCCATGTGGGTCACGACCGAGGCGGTGCAGGTCCTCGGGGGCTACGGCTACATCAAGGAGTACCCGGTCGAGCGCATGATGCGCGACGCGAAGATCACGCAGATCTACGAGGGCACGAACGAGATCCAGCGCCTCGTCATCGCGCGCGAGATGCTGAAGGAGTCGCGCGCGTTCCTCCTCGCCGGGGTCGGGTAGCCCGAGGCGCCGTGTCCCGGCCGCGGCGCGAGCAGTTCGCCGCCGTCGTCGTCCTGGCCGGCCTCGGCGCCTTCTGGACGGCGCTCCTCCTTGCCGGAGCGGCGAGCTCCGGGTACTCCCAGCGGCGCGACTACGTCAGCTCGCTTGCGGCGCACGGGGTGGACGACGCGTGGCTCGGGATGCTGGCGATCGCCGCGATCGGGGTCGTCGGCCTGGGGGCCGCGGTGCTCGTGCGGCCGCTGACGCGCGCGGGCGCGCTCGCCCTGGCATGCGCGGGCGTCGGCTTCGTCGTCGTCGCGCTCGTCCGGATCGACTGCCCGAACGGTGCGGCGCGCTGCGGGCTCGGCGGCCGGCTCGACGTCCACGGAGCGCCTGCGATCACCCACTGGACGGCAGCGGTCGCCTCTACGGTTTTCGTCCTCGCCGGGGCGACGTTCGTGGCGTACGCCCTGTTCCGGAGGGGGCGACGAGCGGCGGGAGTCGCGAGCGCCGTCGCGGCCGCGGCGACCCTCGTCGCCCTGCTCGGGACGGGCGGCCAGTCGCCCGGAGTCGTTCAGCGAGCCTGGATCGCCGTGATGACGGTGTGGCTCGTCGGTGCTGCCGCGGTCGCCCTCACCCGCGGGTGACCGACGCTACCGACGGCAGAGGCGGACGCGTGGAGAGCGGGCGTCCCAGCGGAAGCCGTCCGCACGGGCGCGCGTCACGACGAGGGAGACGCACCCTCGCCCGAGGGCGAGCTGGAGCCGCGCCTTCCCGGCGGCCCCCGTCACGCCCTGCACGCGGGCGACGCGTCGGCCGTCGAGACCGGCGACGAGCGTGACGGCCGCTCGAGAGACCGGGCGGCGCGCGCCGTCGAGCGCCGCGAGGGTGACGCGGGCGCCGCGCGCCGTGATACCGACGTCGACCGTCCGGACACGGAGCGTGGCAGGGCGTATGACGACGGTCGCGGAGCCGGCGAGCGAGCCGGCCCGGGCGGTCACGGTCCCGCTGCCGAGCACGCGCCCGGCCCGGAACCGCACCGTGGCGCCGCGTCCGCGCACGAAGGTGCCGAGCGTCGCCGGCGCGGCCGTCCAGGAGAGCGGCGAGGCAGCGGGATTCCCGAAGGCGTCCGTCGCGGCGCCGGTGAACGCGACCTCGCCGCGTGCTCGTACCTCCCGCGCACCCGGTGTGACGGTGACGCGCGCAGCGACACCGGCCGCGACGACGACCGGGCGTGTCGCCTGCGACGTGCCGGGCGCGGACGCGGTGAGGGTCGCGCTGCCGGCTCGCGTGTCGCGGTAGTAGAAGGCGGCGGGCGTGCCGGGCACGACGGAGACGGTCAGGGCGCTCGTCCACGGCCCCGCGGGGCTCGTCGAGAACCCGCCTCCGGCCGAGCTCGAACGGAGCGTCACGGACACCGGCCGCGCAGCCGCCGACGCGATCGAGAGCTCGAGCGGGCCCGACGCGACGCCGGCGACGAGGCCGATCGCCGAGGCGGGGCCGATCGAGAGGATCGACTGCGCCCAGGTGCGGAACGATCGCCACGCCTCGTTGTGTCGCGCGTCCGCGAGATCGACCGCGCACAGGGACTCGTCGGCGCCGCACGCTCCGCTCCCGGGGCTCTCCGGATCGTCCACGCTCGAGTCACGGATCGCGGCGGCGAGCCGGTCGAGGAGCGCTCCCGTCTGGGCCGCGAAGTCGCCCGACGGCATCCCGGTCGTGTTGCTCGGCGCCCAGGCGAACCCCCAGTGGTCGCGGGTCTGCCCGCTCGTCGCGCTGAAGGAACGCAGCGCGTCCACCTGCGCCGAGAGGTAGGCCGCCATCTGCTCGACGGGCACCATCGTCCACCCCCAGGCGCTCTCGCGCGGCCACGCGCCGTTCGCGAGGGCGCTGTACGCCTCGCGCAGGTAGGCGCGGGCCGGCTCGATCTCCGGCGGGCCTGCGCCGGCGAGCAGGAGCTTGTGCTGCAGGTAGTCGTTCAGGTAGTCGCGGCGCACGGGAACCGGCTGGCCCGGGACTGCGTGCGCGCGGAGATCGCCGTAGACCTCCTGCGACCAGTCGCCGACGTAGGTCGCCATGTCGGTCCAGAACGCCGAGTCCGTGAGCCACGACTGGAGCGTGCTCTGGTAGAGGCTGACGTTGCTCGTCCGCTGGCCGAAGCCGATGACGAGGACGGCCCCCTTCGTCGGTCGCCGCCCGTCTCCCTCGTACAGCCCCCGCAAGAACTCGCGGACGTTCGCGCGGGCGTTCCCGTCGCCCCGTCGCACCGCGGAGTTCAGCTCGTTCAGCATCCACGAGTCCCCGAGCGCGACGTCGTACCCGGCGGCGGCCATCCGCTCTCGCGCGGTGACGCCGGCGGTGTGCCACGAGCTCCCGGTCGACGCGACCCAGCGATTCCAGGTCGCGAAGTGGATCTCCGCCAGTGCGTGGAAGCTCGGCCCGAGCGCGCGGATCCGCCACGCCTGGTCACGCCGGAACGTCGTCTTGTCCGCGACGATCGGAGGCACCGAGACGTAGTACTCGGCGCACGGCGAGGCGTTCGCGCGGAGCTTCGTCGCCAGGCGCAGCCAGTCGGAGGCGGCGTAGAACACCGCCCGCAGCGGGCGGCACGCCGCCTGGGCCGCCCGCGCGCGGGGCTGCTCGCGTGTGAGCGTGCGCCACTGCGCGGCCGTCGTCGCCGGCTCGAGGGAGGGGACCGGCACCTTGCGCGCCTCCCCCGCGACGGTCGCCCTCGCGGCTGAGCCCGAGAGCGCGAGCGCGGCGAGCAGCACGAGCGTCGGCAGGAGACCCCTCACGGGGGACGACGGTAGCGAGGGACTGTGAGCGCCCCGTTAGGGCTCGTTCGGCGGCCGGCTCACCGCCCGGACCACTTCCTGATGCACTCGCGGCGCTTGAGCCCCCAGTCGCAGATCGTGAACGCGAAGGCGCGCGTCGCCTTGCGGCCGCCCGCCAGGACCGTGACCGAGCCGCGCAGCGTCTTGCGGCTCGCCGCATAGCTCGACTCGTAGTAGAACCGGCAGCCGACGAGCGCCAGCGGCTTGCCCAGATAGCGCCTCAGGCCCGGCAGGTAGCGGGTGTGCGCCGCCTCGACCTCTTCGAACGAGGCGAAGGAGTCCGTCCCCAGGAGGAGCGGCGAGCCCACCTCGTCGAAGGCCGGCCCGTTGACGATCCGCCCGGTGCACCGAGGAGCACGGTCGAGCTTGAGAACGCGACCTCCCGCACGGAGCAGGGGCATGAACACGTTCGTCTCGTACTGGGAGTGGGCGAAGAACGGCTCGGCGAGCCGGATCGGCGCCCGAGAGGTGGGTGGCGACGACGACTGCAGCTGCAGGTTCCAGGAGATCTCGGTCGTCCCCTGGCCGCTCTGGGGTCTGCGGTTGAAGTACAGCCCGACCTTCCCCGCAGGCGCGGCATTGGCTTCCGCCGACGGCGCCCTGAGGAGCTGCGTGCCCTTTCGCACCCTGGCCGATGCGGGGTCCCTCGACGTGAAGTGGAGGGCGCGGATCGACTCGGTGATCTCCGACGTATCCTTGACCGTCCCGTCGCAGTTCAGCGACTCGACGGTGACGCGGAATGTGAGTAGCGGTCGTCCTCGCGCCTGTGTCGGCCAGACCAGGAACTCGATCCCGCTCTTTCCGGTCGCGACTTGGACGTCGATCGGCCCTGTCCCGCTCCACGACCCGGATCGCCTCCAGTGCGCGCAATCCCCGTACTGCGCGTCGTCCCGGTAGCGGAGCGTGTACCGCGCCTGGCTCGGGCCGATGCGCTCGATCGTCAGTGTCGCCTCGCCCACTTGCCGCGGTGTCGCGCTCCCGACCTGGAGATCCCAGCGCTCGACGACGGTGATCGAGCCACGCCACCAGCCGGCGGGCAGTGGACTCTGCGCCTCCCACACCGCTCGGCCGGCGAACGCGCTGCTCTCGTGCGCCGTGGCCGCAACGGCGCCTGCCGCTGCCACCGCTGCGATCGCCGCCGCGATGCATAGCCGTGCGCGCGGGCTCGTCACGGAGGCCATGGGCGCGCACCCTCTCAGACAGCCCACGGCGAGTCAACGGGAGAGGCGCCGGGCGGCAGAGACCGGCGCCTCCTCGTGCGGCGCGGGACTCCTTACCCGCGCCCGCAGTGGGCGAGGGCGTTCAGACAGCCCTCGACGAGCCGCTTCAGCGCTCCCGGCCTCCACGCGTTGAAGAAGTCCGCGTGCGCGCTGTACTCGCCGCCCGAGGCGAGCGTGAACCCCTCGCCTCCGAGCGTCGGGTAGCGGTAGATCTGCGCGATCGCCGGGACGGCGACCGGGTGCGACGCCGGGCAGGCCCCCCGCACGGCGTACGCCATGTGGCTCTTGTGGTCCGGGCTGTCGAGCCGCCTGCCCGTCCCAGCAGCTCGGGAAGCGGACGTGCAGCCGGAGGGACGACCCGCGTCCCTGCGGACAGGTCTGCACGTCGCTGGACGGTCGGACGCCCGAGAGCGGCCCGCAGCTCCAGAACGTCACGCGCATGCCCTGCGGGCTCGTCGCGGCCGCGTCGCCGGCGATCATCCGCAGCCCGTTCGGGAACGTCGTGACCGGGGAGACCGTGCCGCGCCGGTAGTAGATCGTCGCCGCGCGCGGGAGCACGATCGAGGCGCCCTGGTACAGCGCGGGCACCCAGTACGCCGCGGTGTCGTCCGCTCGGGCGCAGCTCGTCCGCGCCGAGCGGAGCGAGCCGAAGGTCGAGAACGCGTCCGTCGTCCGGTTGCCGACGAACGTGTGCTGGTGCGAGGCTCCCGGCGTCCCGGGGAAGACGATCGGGTCGTCGGGCGCCTGGTGGCTGAAGCGGCAGCTCTCGACGAAGTTGACGCCGCGCAGGTCGGTGCGGGTCACGTCGCCGCGCAGGTCGCGGGCGGGAGGTTTCGCGAGCGCCGCCGAGGCGACGCCGACCAGGACGAGGCCTGCGAGGGCGATGACGAGGACAAGTGCTCTCATTGCGTCGACCTCCCCGGGGCGATGGCTTCGGGCGAAGTCAGACACCGAGCCGTGTTGTTTCCTTGAGCGGTCTGTGACGTGCGGGTAAGGATTTCGTACGGATGCGCGCGAGCGCGCAAGTTCTCGGCGCGCCGGGTATCCCGACACATGTGACCTCCGCCAGGGGGTGCACCTCGGCTGAACGAACGAAGGAGGCGGCATGACGAAGAGAACGATGCTCGTGGCCTCGCTCGCGCTCGTCTGCGCGCTCGCCCTGGTCGTCGTGGGCGGCGCCGGTGGCGCGGCGGCGAAGAAGCCCGGGAAGGGCAAGCCGTCCCTCTCGGCGACGCCGGTGTTCAAGCTCCGGCTCAAGCCGAGCCAGGAGGTGCCGCCGATCAAGGGCCTCAGGGCGGACGCCGTCGGCAGCGTCACGTTCGACCTCACCCGCAGCTCGGCCGGCACGATCACGTCGGGCGAGGTGATCTTCTACTTCAACTACGCGTTCCCGAGCTCGGTGACGATCTCCGGCCTCCACGTCCACCAGGGTGCGAAGGGGACGATTGGCGGCATCGTCGTCGACTCCGGCACCAACGAGCCCGCGGATGCGGACGGCGTGGGCAACCTGACGAAGGTCGTCGCGGGCTCGCCTGCCACGCTCCAGGCGATCCTCGACAACCCGCGCGGGTACTACGTCAACCTGCACACGACGACGCCTGCCCATCCGGCGGGCGCGCTCCGCGCGCAGCTGCACAACCCGACGAAGCGGTAGCTCAGTGGGGTCAGGGGCCGGGCGCGCCGCCCGGCCCCTCCGACCCTGGAGCGGTCGCGCGGGGATAGCGCGCACGGACCTCGTCGATGTACGTGGCCAGGCGGTCGGCGACGCCTGCGTCCCGGATCTCGACGACGTTCTCCGCGTTCCGCTCGCCCGAGCGGGAGAGGTTGAAGCTCCCGACGAAGGACGTCCCGTCGGCGACGACGACCTTCGCGTGCATGAAGTCGTGCACCGACTCCGGCGTCCACGGGATCGACACCTTGCCGCTCCAGGGCGCGCCCTCGATCACCGTGCGCAGGAGCGGGATCTTCCATTCGCTCACCCCGTTCGTGCGCCACTGGTGGAACACCTGGTCGACCTGCGTGTCGTCGACGACGCCGGCGAGGTCGCAGCGACCCTCCTGCACGACCTCGACGAGCGTCCCCAGGATCGGCCCTGAGGTGAGCACCGGGGACGCGATCCGGACGCGCTCCCGCGCCTTGCCGATGTGCTTCGCGATCCGGTGCGACAGCGGCTCTCCGTACTCGGGGCAGAACCACGCGCGAACCCGCGCGCCGTCGACGTCCTGCGGGCGCGGCTCGACGTCGCCCGTGTGCTCGACCGTCCCGCTCGTCCACAGCTGCTCGAAGGCGAGCGAGTACGCGTAGGCGATCTCCCGCGCGTCGAGCGTGACGATGACGTTCTCCTGCCGCGACCAGGAGTCGTCCGTCCAGTTCGTCGAGCCGGTCCAGACCGACGCTCCGTCGCGGACGACGAACTTGTGGTGCATGAGGTCGGGGACGCCCGCGATGCCGCGCGTCTCCACCGGCAGCGCCTCGATCGCGTCGGGCGCCGTCTCCGGCGGGGGCGGAACCGGGATCGGGCCCGGGTGAGCGACGTTGTAGAGGAGGCGAACCCGGACGCCGCGCTGGACCGCGGCGAGCAGCCCGGCGAGCACGAGCGCGCCGGCGTCCGTCTCGAAGCGGACGTCGTAGACCGCGATGTCGAGGGTCCGCTGCGCCCGGGACAGGAACCCGGCGATCCCGCGAGCGATGTCGCCCGGCCGCTGGCCTCCGTCCGAGAGCGTCGTGAGCTCGATGGACGGGGCGGCCGTGGGAGCGCTCACGCGGTCCGTCGTTCGTCCCGTCGGCGGCGGTGCAGCGCATGACGGGCGCAGGGTACGTCGTTACGGCGTCGTCTCGGTCGAGGACGGCGCTCGGTCGAGCTGCGGCTCTTCCCGAAGGGCGATGCTTCGGACGACCTCGACGCCGACGACGACGAGGGCGATCAGGACGAGCGCCGTCAACCAGCCGCGCGCGATGGGTGGAGCGACGAGCGCGACCACGAGCAGGGCGACCGCGGCGATTGCGTAGGTCGCCGGGCGGCTCTCGAGTACGGGAGCGGCGGCGCCGCGCGCCTGTGCGGCTCGTCGGGTGTCGCCGACGAACCAGACTCCCACGAGCGTCACGATGCCGAGGACTATCCACACCCACGCACGGTCGGCGAGGGTCTGCGTCAGGATGCTCCATGCGTCGTGTGCCGCCGGCTTGACGGCATCGTCCTTCGCGAGCTCGTCGACCAGGTAGTCGCCGGCGAAGCGGCGTACGGCAAGCATCAGGAGCCCCACGAGGACGAGGCCGATTGCGAGCGCGCGGAGCTCGAGCCTGCGGCGCCCTCGAGCCAGCCAGATCGCGAGCGCGGCGACCGCGAGCGCGACGAGCCACATCCAGTCGGCGACCGACCGCAGGATCCTCGTCGCCGTCTGCGCGGTCTCGAGCTGGCTCTCCTCGATGATCGCGATCTTGCCCGAGGACTCCGGGAACCTCTCGGCAACCTGTCCGATGACCGCTACCTCGTCGCCGAGCTCGATCACGAGGGGGCGGAGGTCGAGCACGACAGCGCCACCCTCCGTCTGGATGAACGTCGTGTCGTCGTCCAGCAGGCGCACGAGCTGGCGCTGGGTACGTGTAGTCACCTCCACCCAGACCGTCTGAACCCGCGGGCGTTCGAGCGCAGCATCGGCAGCCCGATCGGCACCCGAGCGTGCAAGCCCCGCGAGGACCGGGGCCAGCCCTTGCTGCTGCTCGGGAAGGCGCTCGGCTATCGCGGCCTCGACGTCGACGTTCGCGAACAGCTGCTCGACCGCGGTGCTGGCGACCTGAGTTCGGATCTCGTCGTTCTCGATCATGTTCCGCGAGATCGTCTCGAAGCCGTCCTCGTCGAGGGCCGTGTGCTCGACGTAGAACGCGAGCATCCCGACGAGCGCGAGCAGGATCGCCACGACGGTCAGCACCCGCGCGCCGATCACGCGCATGCGGGATTGCCTCCCGGCGTCGCCGCTCTACCCGACTCGCTCACCCGCGTAGCTTTTCAGACCGAGGCGGCGCGTGCGGCCGCGGCGCCTCATCGAGATCGAGTGCGTGGATCCGTGGTTCGGCCGCGCTCGAGCGTCGGGCTCCCATCGACGCGAAGGCGACGACCTTCGGACCGAAGCGCGATGCCGTGGCCGTTGGCATATGTCTGCGCCACGCAGGATGCTCGCGCGGGGTGACTCGCGTGACCTAGTTTGCGGCCTGCGCGGCTGCTCGTTCTTGCTCTCGACGGGCGCTCTTGTACGCTCGCTTCTCCCTCCGGTAGTGCTCGGGCGACTGGTTCACGGATTCGGCCAGAACCGTGGCTCGAACAGCCGTCGGCGTGAATTCGGCTGTTCTCGCCCCTAGACTCGGTCCGTGGCGACCTGCCCCTCGTGCGGTAAGGAGAACCCCGACGGCTTCGAGTTCTGCGGCTTCTGTACTGCACCGCTGACCGAGCAGCCGGGCTCGTCCGTTCAGGAGGAGCGCAAGGTCGTCAGCGTCCTCTTCTGTGACCTCGTCGGCTTCACAGCTGCGTCCGAGGCTGCGGATCCCGAGGACGTCCGTGCTCGCATCCGTCCCTACCACGCGCTTCTACGACAGGAGATCGAGCGTTACGGAGGGGCGGTCGAGAAGTTCATCGGGGACGCCGTCATGGCCGTCTTCGGAGCGCCCGCCGTACATGAGGACGACGCCGAGCGCGCGATTCGCGCCGGACTCCGAGTCCTCGAGGCGATCGAGGAGCTGAACGCGGAAGACGAGAGGCTCGCCCTGCAGGCGCGGGTGGGGATCGATACCGGAGAGGCCGTCGTGGTGCTCGGCGCCCGTCCCGAGGAGGGCGAGGGCATCGTTACTGGCGACGTTGTGAACACCGCCTCCCGCCTGCAGGGCGCCGCACCCGTCAACGGCGTTGCGGTCTCGGAGACGACCTTCCGCGCGACCGAGCGCATCTTCGACTACGAGGAGCTCGAGCCGGTCTCGGTCAAGGGAAAAGCCGAACCGCTCGCGCTCTACCGGCCGTTGCGGCCCCGCGCGCGCTTCGGCTCCGATGTCATCCGCACTCATACGACGCCACTCGTCGGCCGCGAGCTCGAGCTGCCGCTCCTCATCGGCGCCTACGAAAGAGCGATGCAGCAGCGCTCCCCTCAGCTCGTGACGATCGTCGGCGAACCCGGCGCTGGCAAGAGCCGTCTCTGCGCCGAGCTCTTACACCATCTCGAGGACAAGACCTCGCTTACGCGTTGGCGCCAGGGCCGTTGCCTTCCCTATGGAGAGGGGATCGCCTTCTGGGCGCTCGGGGAGATCGTGAAGGCCGAGTGCGGGATTCTCGAGACCGACTCTCCGGAGGAGGCGGACGCCAAGCTCGACCGAGCGCTCCCCGAGAACGATCCCGACCTCGCGTGGCTCAAGGCTCGCCTGACGCCGCTCGTCGGCGCCGGCGGCGAGCCTGCCTCCCAGGAGGAGTCTTTCGCGGCCTGGCGCCGCGTCCTCGAAGGGTGGGCAGAAGCGCGGCAGACGGTCCTCGTCTTCGAGGATCTGCACTGGGCGGACGAAGCCCTTCTCTCCTTTCTCGAGCATCTCGCCGAGTGGGCGCACGGGGTACCGCTGCTCGTGCTCTGTACCGCCCGCCCGGAGCTCTTCGAGCGGCACTCCACCTTTGGTGCCAATGCGCAGAACGCCCACCGGATCCACCTTGCTCCACTCACGGACGAGGAGACGGCTCGTTTGATCTCGACTCTGCTCGAGCGCGCGGTTCTCCCGGCCGAGACGCAGCAGGCATTGCTGGTGCGGGCGGGCGGGAACCCTTTGTACGCCGAGGAGTTCGTGCGCCTGCTCACCGACCGCGGCGTCAGTGAAGACTCCGCCGCGGTGCCCGAGTCGCTCCAGGCGCTGATCGCCGCACGCCTCGACACGCTCACCCCGGACAGGAAGAGCCTGCTCCAGGACGCCGCTGTGATCGGCAAGGTGTTCTGGGCCGGCGCGCTCGCCGAGATGGGCGACCGCGACCAGCGCGAGGTGGAGCATGCGCTCCATGAGCTCGCTCGCAAGGAGCTCGTCCGTGCCAGCCGCAGCAGCTCGATGCAAGGCGACGCCGAGTATGGCTTCTGGCACGTCCTCGTCAGAGACGTCTGCTACCAGCAGATCCCCCGAGCGGAGCGAGCCACTCGCCATCGACAGGCAGCGTCGTGGCTGGAGCGCAAGGCGGGGGACCGGGTCGAGGACCTGGCCGACATCCTGGCCCACCACTCACTCCAGGCACTCGAGCTCACCCGCGCCGCTGGACAGGCCGACCAAGCTCGCGAGCTGGAAGCACCCGCGCTCCGGTTCCTCGTGCTCGCCGGCGAGAGGGCGCTCAACCTCGACACCGCGTCCGCGGATGCCTCGCTGCGACAGGCGCTCGAGCTGACGCCGGACGGGCATCCGGAACGAGCGCGCATCCTCACCCTCAGAGCTCATGGCGCGGAGATGAGCGGCGATGTCAGCGAGGCCGTCCCGCTCTACGAGGAGGCCATCGCTGCCTATCTGTCGGCGGGAGACGAGGCCAAAGCCGACGAGGCGACGCTCGGCCTGTCCGTCGCCCTCTCGAATGCGGGCGAAATGAAAGGATCCGAATCCCTGATCGACGCGATGCTTGGACGCCTCGAGCGCCAAGGGCCGAGCGAGCTGCTGGCGCGCGCCTACTGCTCCAAGCAGTATCACCACCAGAACGACTTGACGTGGGCGGAAAAGGCGCTCGCGATCACCGAGCAGCTGGATCTTACGTCGGTCCGCGCGCGCGCCCTCAACATGCGCGGGCTCGCGCGAGCAGGGTTCTTCGGCGACCCGCGCGGAATCGACGATCTCCGCGCGTCCCTGGCACTCGCCCACGAGCAGCATGGAACTCGCGAGGCGAACGTCGCCTACGTCAACCTGACGGGCGCCCTCGCCCTCACCGATCCAGCGGCTGCGCTCGAAGTGGCCGACGAAGGGATGGCGTTCGCGACTGCGCGGGGCCTCTCGCCAGTCGTGCGGGCGGTACGCCAGATGGCCCTCCTCCGGCTCGGACGCTGGGACGAGCTCCTCGAGGTGGGAAGGGAGATCATCGGCATCGCCGAGCCCCTCGGCGATCGCTGGGTTGTCGACACGGCCGCGGCCACGATGGCACTCGTGCTCACACGCAGGGGTGCAATCGAGGAAGCGCTGGAGCTCGCCGGCACACCGTCGAGCGACCCAAGGATGGAGAATTTCGGCGTCGTGCGGATCGTCGCGCATCGAATCCGCGGCGAGCTCGCGGAAGCCGAGAAGCAGCTCGAAGACTCCGTGCAGATGTGGGTCACGGAGGGGAAGCGTTTCGGGATGGAACTTCGACTTCTGCGACTTCGCCCGGGAGACGAGCGCTCTCCGTCGGCCCGACCTGCTCGAGATTCTGCTCGCGCTTCCGGCCGGTGATCAGGGACCAGCTGTCGATCTGAGGACGACGTGGCTGGCGATCGCGGCGCAGGCTGCAGGACGCCACGACGAGGCACTCGGCCACTTCCGGGACGCCGGGGAACGTTGGCGCGCGTGCAGCGACTCGTATGAGCGAGCGCACTCACTCCTCGGCCAGAGCCGTTGTCTCATTGCTCTCGAGCGGCCGAACGAGGCAGTGAGGCCGCTGAGCGAGGCCCACGATCTCTTCGCGCAGCTCGGCGCAGTCCCATTTCTCGCCGAGACAAGAGCGCTGCTCGGCGAGAGCGAGGCCGCTGCCGTGTAGGGACGAGCGACGCGGTCGCCTCCGATCACGGTTTCGGACGTAACCGTGACTCGGCCCGCGCAGCGTCAGAACGGTCAATCTCTGAGGTCTCGTAGGCTCACCTGACCCCGACAAACCCCCGGCGCGCCCTGCGGTCACGGTGCGCGTCAATCCGTGGCTGCATTCGCACCGACGGAGGGTCCCGTCGCTGTCGCTGCGGGAGGGGGGCGAGCTAGAGCTCTCGCGTGCGCGAGTGTGCAGGAATCTCGCTTGAGGCGTGCGTCTTGCCCGGGCGTTGCTATGGGCGGATGATCCCGTCGTGCGGCTCGACCTTCCGACCGGCACTGTCACGTTTGTCTTCACCGACGTCGAAGGCTCGACGTCGCTGCTGAGCGAGCTCGGCGCAGAGGCCTATGCGGATGAGATCGCCGAGCACCGGCGGGTCATTCGGGAGGCCTGCAGGGCCGAGGGCGGGGTAGAGGTGGACACGCAAGGCGATGCATTCTTTTTCGCCTTCGCGAGCGCGCCGGGAGCGGCGGCCGCCGCCGCCGCCTTCACCGAGGCGCTCGCCTCGGGGCAGGTGCAGGTGCGGGTCGGCCTGCACACGGGCACGCCGCTCCTCGCCGAGGAGGGCTACGTGGGCGCCGAAGTCCACCTGGCCGCCCGGGTCGCCTCCTCCGCCCACGGCGGCCAGGTCGTGCTCTCGCGGGCGACGAGGGAGCTTTGTGGCTCAGACCCACAAGGGGCCCCGCTCGTCGATCTCGGCGAGCACCGCTTGAAGGACGTTTCCGAGCCGATCTCGATCTTCCAACTGGGCGAGCGTTCCTTCCCGCCGCTCAAGACGATCTCGAACACGAACCTGCCCCGCCCGGCGAGCTCCTTCGTGGGTCGCGAGGCCGAGCTTTCGGAGGTGCTCGCCCGGATCGAGCAAGGCGCGCGCCTCGTCACTCTCACAGGGCCGGGAGGAACCGGCAAGACCCGCCTCGCCCTCGAAGCGGCCGCCTCTCTCGTCCCCGCCTACAGGGCCGGCGTTTTCTGGGTCGGGCTAGCCCCGCTCCGTGACTCGGCGCTCGTCTCCGGGGCGATTGCGCAGACGCTCGGGGCGAAGGACGGCCTCGCCGAACACATTGGCGAGCGCGAGATGTTGCTGCTGCTCGACAATCTCGAGCAGGTGGTCGAGGCTGCACCCGAGCTGTCGGCGCTCCTGCAGGCCTGCCCCGACCTCGCCCTGCTCGTCACCTCGCGCGAGCTCCTGCGCATCTCCGGAGAGGTCGAATACGCCGTGCCTCCACTCGCCTCCCCCGAGGCCGTCGCCCTCTTCTGCGAGCGCTCGCAGCTCGAGCCCTCCGAGGAGATCGCCGAGCTCTGCCGGCGGTTGGACTCGCTCCCGCTCGCCGTCGAGCTCGCCGCTGCGCGCACGAAGGCGCTGGCTCCCGCACAGATCCTCGAGCGCCTCTCCGGGCGCCTCGATCTCTTGAAGGGCGGCCGCGACGCCGATCCCCGCCAGCAGACGCTCCGAGCCACCATCGAGTGGTCGTACGACCTGCTTTCGCCGGAGGAGCAGCAACTCTTCGCCCGCCTCTCCGCCTTCGCCGGCGGCTGCACGCTCGATGCGGCAGAGGAGGTCTGCGACGCCGACCTCGACACCCTGCAGTCGCTCGTGGAGAAGAGCCTGCTGCGCTTCTCGGATGGGCGTTACTGGATGCTCGAGACGATTCGGGAGTTTGCGGGGGAGCGGCTCGAGGAGTCAGGCGAGGCTGACGCGAGGCGATCGCTGCACGCCTTCCGATACGCGCGCATCGCCGAAGAGATCGAGCGGCCGCTTCGGGATTACTCCGAGGCGGCGCTCGCGACGGTTCAGGCGGAGATCGACAACATGCGCGCGGGGCTCGCGTACGCGTTGGATCGGGACGAGGTCGTCGCCGCGAGTCGCTACATCGCCGGACTCTGGTTCTACTGGCTCACATCGGGACGGGGCGGCGAGGCAATCGCATGGGCGCGGCGCTACGTTGCCGCGCCTCGGGAGCGCGTGGAGCCGCTTGCTCGCTTCCAGGGTGACGGTGGGGCGGGCGAGATCTTCCGCTTCGCGGGCGACCCGGAGACAGCGATGCGGTTGAAGCGAGAGCTCGTCCAGACTGGGCGCGCCAACCCTGACGCGGTCGTCAACGAGATGCGCGTGGAAAGGGCCGTCGCGGCAACTCTGAGCGACCTGGCCTACATGGAGCTCGACGCCGGACGTCCCGACGTGGCTAGATCGAATGCCGAGGAGGCGCTCGCCATTCGGAGAGAGCTCGGCATCTTGCACGGAGTTGCCCATGCGCTGCTCGCGCTCGCGGCAGTCGAGTACGGTGCGCGCGATTTCGGGCGCGCTCGCGACGTGTACGCCGAAGCCGCCGCTGTATACGAAGAGGCCGGGTCTCGCGGAGACGTTCTCAGCGCCCGGTTCGGAGTCGCGGAGTGTGCGTTGCTGCTCGGAGCGCTCGAGGAGGCGGAAGGACTGCTGCGTGAGGCGCTTGCAGAGGTGCGTGATCTCGCCGACCTGGGTTTCGAGTTCGAGACGTATGGGCTTCGCGCGGCGGCAATGCTCGCGGCAGCGAAGGGCAACGCCGAAGCCTCCGCGGTCCTCCTGGGTGCGGTCGACGGAAGGCTACGAGCCAGCAGTATCGGACTATTCGGCAAGCTCGAGGAGGAGCTCCAGCGTACGTACCTCGAGCAAGCACGCCAGGCCATGGGTGAAACACGCTTCGAGATCGCCTTTCAACGGGGTATCGACGGATGGGCGGATATTGGGCGTGACGTCGCGCTCGCGTCCCTAGACTGACCCGGCCGTGCCGAGCCTCCGCCAGGCCTCCGCAAGTGGATCGCGCTGACGGGCGCCTCGAACGCCGCCGCTAGCTGCGCGAGGACCAGACGTGTGTCGCGCTTTCGGACGGAGTCGTGACTCAGCGACGCGCCCACCGCCCAATGCCGTCGGCCGATGCCGGGCCCGAGTGCCTCCCGGACGGCTGAGCCCACCCTGCCGCACCGGCAAGGCGTGGGCGATCCCGCGCGGGCACCTTTCGGCGTGTGGTGGAGGAAATTGAGGCTGTGCGCGGCCCAGCTAGGCCGGGTTATTCTGGGTCAACTGCCGCTGAGTCTCCCGATGGGCGCGCTTCGCGGCCTGGTACTCCGCAAGCGCCTGGGGTGAATCGACTCCGCCGAGACAGGGGTGCGCGGGAACGAGCTCCGCGGCGGCCTCGACGCCGAAGCGCAGCGCGAGCACGGAGCCGAGCCCGGTGATCTTCATTTCCCCGAATCCGGGCAGCGCGCCGATCCGCTTGCGCAGGTCGGCGGCGTCGGTCGCCTCGATCCACACGCGCTCCGCCCGACCGCCGTACTCGTCGACGACGAGCGCGCACAGCTCCTGCACGCGCCGCGCCATCGCGCCGGGGAAGCGGTGGATCGCCGGCTTCTGCCGGAAGGCCTCCTCGAGCGCGGCCGGGTCCAGCGTCGCGATCCGGGACGCGTCGAGCGCGCCGATCCGCTGCCGCAGCTTCAGCGGGCCGGAGAACGCCGTCGGCACGGTCACCTGCTGGTCGAGCGCGAACCCGATGAGCAGGGCCAGCGGATCGCGGGCGATGAGCTCGTTCGCCTCCTGCGACTCCGTGAAGTAGAGCGCCTCGGGCATCCACCCGATACTAGACGCGAGGCGCTGTCAGAACGTCGCCGCGATGCGCTCGGCGATCGCGGCAGTCGTCAGGTTCGTGTTCGCCCGCGGGATCGTCGGCATGAAGGACGCGTCCGCGACGTAGAGCCCCTCCGTCCCGAAGACGCGTCCATGGGCGTCGACGACCGTCCCGAGCGGGCAGGTCCCGGCGGGGTGGAAGTAGTTGCGGATGGTCGCGCGCACGTACTTCTCGGGGTCGGCAGCGCCTGGCGAGAGCTCCGCGGCGAGGAGCTCGTCGAGCGGCTGGGCCCGGGCGATCGCGCGCGCGAGCTCGATCCCCTCGAGGAGTGGGCCGAGGTCCTCGTCGCGGGTGAGAAAGCCGCGCTCGACGAGCGGGGGCTCCCTCGGATCGGCCGACCCGAGACGCACGGCGCCGTGCGAGAGTGGCTTCATGTGGAACACGATGACGTGGGCGCGAAACCCGTTGTCCTCGGCGCGCGAGATCCACGGGACGAGATGGAGGTCCCAGCTGCCGCGCTCGCAGGTCGCGCTCGCCACCTTCGCGACGGCGTGGGCCGCGAAGACGCCCCGATCCGCAGTTTCGGCTTCGGTGTCCGACTGCAGCTCCGGGGCGACGTCGGAGGACACGTCGGTCCCGCAGTGGTCGAGCAGGCGCTCACCGACGGGGAGCGCCTCCACCACGTCAATTCCGAGTCGGCGGAGGTCGGCTTCGGGGCCGATGCCGCTGCGGAGGAGGATCGCCGGTGAGAAGTACGCGCCCGCCGCGAGCAGCACGTGCTCGGCCTCGAGCTCCCGGCCGTCGGCCGTGAGAACTCCCGTCGCGTGCGACCCGCCGAACGCGACGCGGTCGACGACCGTCTCCCCGAGGATCGACAGGTTCGGGCGACCCCGAGCCGGATCGAGGTAGGCGAACGCCGCGTTCCAGCGCCTCCCGTCGACGACGTTCGCGGGAAAAGGCCCGACGCCCACGGGAGCCGCCGGGTCGTCCGGATCGACGAGCGGAAGGCCCGCTACCTGCGCGGCCGCGAGGAAGGCACGCTGGTATGCGGTCGGCCGGTCGGTGTTCACGGGCGCGGTGCGGAGCTCGGCCCGCGCGCGGTCGAGGAACGGGCGGAGGTCCGCGAACGACCATCCCGGCCCCCACTCGTCGTAGTCCGCCGGGGCGCCCGCGACCACCATGCACGCGTTCACCGACGAGGAGCCGCCGAGGATGCGCCCGCCGAGCGAGCGGCCGTCCTCACCCCCCGGCCCCCAGAGATGTGACTCGGCGATCTCGCGCGCGTCGAGGATCTCGGCGGGCCAGCGGCCCTCGGTGAGTGGGCCGTAGTCCGGTCCCGCCTCGACCAGGCACACGTGGCGATCCGGGCTCTCGCTCAGTCGCGCGGCGAGGACGCAGCCGGCCGTGCCACCGCCCACGACGACGACGTCGTAGCGCACGAGCGCAGCCTACGACGACGGAGGTACGCTCGTTGTCGTGGAGCCGCTCGACGTCTTCTCCGCGGGGACGAGGGAGTGGTTCGAGCGCGCCTTCGCGGATCCGACTCCGGCGCAGGAGCTCGGCTGGCCCGCGATCGCGCGCGGCGGGCATGTCCTCCTCCAGGCGCCGACCGGCTCCGGGAAGACGCTCGCCGCGTTCCTCATCGGGATCGACCGGCTGAACGAGAGCCCGGGCGCCGGGCTCCGGCTCCTCTACGTCTCGCCGCTCAAGGCTCTCAACTACGACATCGAGCGCAACCTGCGCAGCCCGCTCGCGGGCCTCCGCTCGCAGCTCGCGGTCGGGGTCCGGACGGGCGACACACCTCCCGAGGAGCGCCGACGCATGCTCCGCACGCCGCCCGACATCCTCATCACGACGCCCGAGTCGCTCTTCCTCCTGCTCACGTCGCAGGCACGGGAGACGCTCCGCGGGATCGAGGCCGTGATCCTCGACGAGGTGCACGCGGTCGCGGGGACGAAGCGCGGCGCCCATCTCGCGCTCTCGCTCGAGCGCCTCGAGCGCATCGTCGAGCGGCCGTTCCAACGGATCGGGCTGTCCGCGACCCAGCGCCCGCTCGCGGAGATCGGCCGGTTCGTTGCCGGGACGGGGCGTGAGATCGAGCTCGTCGACGCAGGTATCCGCAAGGAGCTCGACCTCGAGGTGGTCGTCCCGCTCGAGGACATGCGGGAGCTCGGCTCGACCGCCCGGCTCTCGGTCCCGCCGCTCGCGGACGGCGTGGAGATGGGCCTGGGCGTCGAGTCCTCGAGCCGTTCGATCTGGCCGTCGATCTACCCGGCGATCCTCCAGCTGGTGCGCGAGCACCACTCCACGATCGTCTTCGTCAACAACCGCCGTCTTGCCGAGCGCCTCGCGCTGCGCCTGAACGAGCTCGCGGGCGAGGAGCTGGCGCGGGCGCACCACGGCTCGCTCGCCCGCGAGCAGCGGGTCGAGGTGGAGGAGCTCCTGAAGGCCGGCCGCATCCCGTGCCTCGTCGCGACCTCGTCGCTCGAGCTGGGGATCGACATGGGCGCGGTCGACCTCGTCGTCCAGGTCGAAAGCCCGAAGTCGGTGGCGAGGGGGCTGCAGCGCGTCGGTCGCGCCGGGCACGAGCTGCACTCGGTCTCGAAGGGGAGGATCTTCCCGAAGTTCCGCGCCGACCTGCTCGAGTCAGCGGTCGTCGCCCGGGCGATGCGTGAGGGCGCCATCGAGGAGACGCACATTCCTCGCAACCCGATCGACGTCCTCGCGCAGCAGGTCGTCGCCGTCTGTGCCGACGAGGACATTCAGGTGGCGGAGCTCCACGAGCTCGTCCTCCGCGCGTATCCCTTCGCCGACCTCTCCCGCGCCCAGCTCGAGAACGTCCTCGACATGCTGGCCGGGCCGCTACCCGTCGGACGAGTTCGCCGAGCTCCGCCCGCGGATCGTCTGGGACCGCACCGCGGGCATCGTGCGGGGACGGACCGGCGCCCGCCGGCTGGCGGTGACCAACGCGGGGACGATTCCCGACCGCGGCCTCTTCGGCGTGTACCTCGTCGACGGGGGCGGCCGCGTCGGCGAGCTCGACGAGGAGATGGTGTACGAGGCGCGCGAGGGCCAGACGTTCGTGCTCGGCGCCTCGACGTGGCGGATCGAGGACATCACGCGCGACCGGGTGCTCGTGTCGCCCGCCCCGGGGGTACCGGGCGTCGCACCCTTCTGGAAGGGCGAGGGGATCGGCCGGCCCGCGGAGCTCGGGGAGAGGATCGGCGCGGCGACGCGGGAGCTCGTCGCCCTCGACGACGAGGATGCGGTCGAGCGGCTGGGAAGCGCCTACGCCCTCGACGAGCGGGCAGCGCGCAACCTCGTCACCTTCCTCCGCGAGCAGGAGACGTCGACGGGCGTCGTCCCCTCCGACCGCGCCGTCGTCGTCGAGCGCTTCCGCGACGAGATCGGCGACTGGCGCGTGTGCGTCCTCACCCCGTTCGGCGGCCGCGTGCACGCGCCGTGGGCGATGGCGCTCGCGGCGAGGCTCCGCGACACGCTCGACGTCCATGCGCAGTCGCTCTGGTCGGACGACGGCATCGCGCTCCACTTCCCCGACTCGGACGCGCCCCCGCCGCTCGCCGACCTCCAGCTCGACCCGGGGGACATCGAGGAGCTCGTCCTCGCCGAGCTCGGCCGCTCGGCCCTCTTCGGCGCGCGCTTCCGTGAGAACGCCGCCCGCGCGCTGCTCATCCCGCGCCGCCGCCCGGGCCAGCGCACGCCGCTGTGGCAGCAGCGCCTGAAGGCGCAGAGCCTGCTCGAGGTCGCCCGCCGCTACCCCCAGTTCCCCATCGTCCTCGAGACCTACCGCGAGTGTCTCCAGGACGTCTTCGACCTCCCGGCCCTGCGTCGCATCCTGCGCGGGATCCAGACCCGGGAGCTCGACCTCGTCGAGGTCGAGACCGCGTCCGCGTCCCCGTTCGCCTCCTCGCTCCTCTTCGACTACGTCGCGACGTACATGTACGAGGACGACACGCCGCCCGCGGAGCGGCGGGCGCAGGCGCTCTCGCTCGACCGCGACCTCCTCCGCGAGCTGATGGGGGTGGAGGAGCTGCGCGAGCTGCTCGACGCGGGCGCGATCGAGCAGGTCGAGGCGTCCCTGCGCCCGGTCCCGCGGAACGCGGACGAGCTCCACGACCTCCTGCGCCGTGCGGGGCCCCTCCTCGAAGGAGAGTTCGACGCAGGCTTCGCCGAGACGCTCGTGCGCGAGCGGCGGTCGTTCCGCGCACGACTGGGAGGCGGCGAGGTCCTGGCGGCCGTCGAGGACGCCGGCCTCTTCCGCGACGCGTTCGGGGTCGTCCCGCCGAGCGGCGTCCCGAACGTCTTCCTCGAGCCGGTGCCCGAGGCCCGCGCCACCGTTCTGCGCCGGTTCGCGAGGACCCATGGCCCCTTCACGACCGACGAGGTCGTCGCCCTCTTCGGGCTCCCGCCGGCCGAGGTCGAGCAGGAGCTGCAGGCGCTCGAGCTCGACGACGCGCTCGTCCGCGGGGAGATCCGCCCGGGCGGCTCGGAGCGCGAGTGGTGCGATCCCGACGTCCTGCGACGGATCCGCCGCGCGACGCTCGCCGTGCTGCGGCGCGAGGTCGAGCCGGCCGAGCAGGCCGCCTTCGGTCGCTTCCTCCCCTCGTGGCACGGGATCGGCAGGCGCCAGACGCTCCGCGAGGCGCTCGTCCCGTTGCAGGGTGTCGCGCTGCCGGTCTCGCTCTGGGAGAGCGACGTGCTCCCGCGCCGCGTGCCGGGGTACCGACCGGCCGACCTCGACGCGCTGTGCGCGTCCGGCGACGTCGTCTGGGTCGGGGCCGGCCTCGACCGCGTCGCTCTCTACTTCCGCGAGGACGCCGCGCTCCTCGGCGCACCGCCCGCCGAGGCGCCGCCGGACGGCCCGGCGCACGCGGCGCTACGGGTCGCGCTCGCGCGCGGCGCGCTCTTCTGGGCCGACCTCGTCGCGGCCTCGGAGCTCGACGCCTCGGACGCTCTGGCCGCGCTCTGGGACCTCGTCTGGGCGGGCGAGGTGACGAACGACGCGTGGGCGCCCCTCCGCGCCTCGCGCCGGTACGAGTCGCCGCGGCCCGAGCGGCGCGCGCGGCGCTTCTCGCGGGCACGGGTCACCCTGCCGTCGCCGACCCAGGGACGCTGGTCGGCCGCCGCACAGCTGTTCGCGGGCGCTCCCGACCGCCGCGCGCTCGCGGAGCTCCTCCTCGAGCGCCACGGCATCGTCACGCGCGACGGCGTGCGCGGCGAGGGGATCCGCGGCGGCTACGGCGCCGTGTACGCCGAGCTCCGCGCGCTGGAGACGCTCGGAACCTGCCGACGCGGGTACTTCGTCGAGGGGCTCGGCGGCGCGCAGTTCGCCCTTCCCGGGGCGGTCGAACGGCTGCGTGAGCGTCGTCCGGGCGACGAGTCGCAGCTCCTCGTGCTCGCGGCCGCCGACCCCGCACAGCCGTACGGCGCCGCGCTGCCCTGGCCGCGCCGCGCCGGCGCGCGGGCAGCCCGCGTGGCAGGTGCGTGGGTCGTGCTCCGGGACGGCGACGCCGTGCTCTTCGTCGAGCGGGGTGGTCGCTCGCTCGTCCCGCTCCGCGAGCCGGAGCCGGAGTGGCTTCGCCCGGCCTTCGGCGCTCTCGTCGCGCACGTGCGGGCAGGCGGCGCGAAGCGGCTCGCGGTCGAGCGCTTCGACGGCGAGCCGGTCGCGGAGTCGGAGGCGATGCCACTGCTCGTCGACGCCGGCTTCCTCGCCGGGCCGCGCCGAGCCGTGCTCCGGCCTTGACCGCAAGACCGGGATTCGCTGACGCGTGAACCCCGGTCGCGGACGATCCCTGTACACGGCCGCATCGCGACCTCGTGGCGGTGGTGTGCCCGACCGCGACGCAGGAGACGACCGTGTGGGCGCGTACCGGAAGAGGTGGCCGTTCGCGCGCCCCATCTCTACCCGCTCCTCCGCGGCTTCGCCCTCGGCTCCTTCGTCGTCCTCGGCCGCGAGCTCGAGGAGGGGGCGGATCTCCCGTTCGCGTTCGAGGAGCACGTCCAGCGAGCGGGCCCGGCGCTGTACGAGCTCCGCCCGCTCGTCCGCGCGTTCATCGAGCAGCGTGAGCCGGTGCTCCGAGCGCGCGAAGACGCACGCTTGGCAGTCGAGGAGCTCCTGCGCGAGCCGGCCGCCGCGATCTTCGCGCGCGCGCATGCCGGCCCGCGCGCGAGCGAGGAGGAAGCGCTCTTCCGCACCGTGCTTCTCGGCCTCCTCGTCGCCACCGCGGACGCGTGCGGCGGCTTCGACTGGGACGACGACGCGTTCGAGCGCGCATACGCAGAGCTCGAGCGCTCGCTGTTCGACGAGACGCGGAGCTACGCCGCGATCGCGCCGCTTCTCGGACTGACGTTGTCGAAGCCGGTGGAGCTCTCCGAGGGGCTCGTCGTTCGCACGTTCGTGGCGGGGGAGCTCGCCGAGCACTGGCCCGAGGCCCGGGGCCTGCTGCCGGACGCGTTCGGGCGCGAGCTCGATCGCTCGTGCGTGCTCGAGCTGCGACGGGCTCTCGGCCCCGGGGAGGCGCCTCCGGACGCATCCGCCGAGATCGCGGACGCGGTGAGCGCGATCCGCCTCACCACAGCGGCGGCACTCGCCGCGGGCCCGGTCCTCTTCGAGATGCTCGACGGCCGCCCGTTCGGCATCCGGTCCGTGCTCCCGATCGCTGCGACTCGACCGCCCGGCGAGTCGTCGCGGCTCGACGCGTTCCGTGCGCCGATCGCCGTCTCGGTGCTCGCGGCGCTCGGCAAAGCGGATGGCGACCCGGAGCTCGCCGAAGCGCTCGATCGCTGGGAGCTCTCGCTCTTCCAGAACGAGCCCTTCCGCTCCGAACAGCTGCGCGTCGCACTTGCCGCGCTCTTCGGCGAGACGTGGCCGCTCCGCTGCTCGGTGCTTCTCGCCGACGAGGAGGGCGGGAGGGAGGAGCTGTACGGTCATCTGACCGCACTCGCGGGCGGGGACGCCGCGGGAGCCGCCGCGCTCGACGCCGCCCGGAGGGCCGTCGTCGCGGTCCTGCAGGCGCGTGACCGTGACGACCTCGTGCACGACCTCGACCGCGAGCTCCTCGGGCTCCGGCGGCACGAGGGTCGTCGGGCCGTCGCCGTCTGACGCGATTCCGGCACGAAGGCGTGTCCCACGCGTACGCCGCGCCGGGCTACGGTGGCTCGATGGACGAGGCACGGTCGGTTCTCGAGCGGCTCGAGCGGATCCGGGCGCTCGACGGGGCGGGGGCGCCGATGGGCGAGCTGCTCGACGAGCTGCGCGCGCTGCTTGCGGAGGCGCAGGCGTGGGCGGGAGTGGAAGGAGGTGAGGCCGGAGAGGACGCCGTGGCGCGGCTACGGCAGTCGCTTTCGCATGACATGATCGCCGTGTGATCTCGAGCGGTGTGATCTCGCACTGGGACGAGGCACGGACCTGGCGCGGCGAGCGCGGCCACATCGCAGGTACGTGGAGCAGTCTCACGGGACGCTCGTCGGAGACGGTGGGCGTGAAGCGGATCCAGGTCGACCCCGGCATGTGGTCGACGCCGCTTCACCTCGAGGGTGCCGAGGAGGAGATCTTCTTCGTCCTCGGAGGGTCCGGCGTCTCCGTCCAGTGGGAGGGCGAGGACACACTGGCGTACGAGGTTCGGCCCGGTGACTGCATCGTCCACCTCCCCCTGGAGAACGCCCACACCCTCCAAGCGGGCGACGACGGCCTCGACGTGCTCGCATTCGGCCAGCGCACCTTCGCGCCGGGGGCGACCTGGCTCCCCCGCACGGGCGTGGCGTGGCTCGGCGAGACGTGGACCCGCGTCGGCGACGAGGACGACCACCCCTGGACGCGTGAGGCTGCGGAGGGCCCGGCCGAGATCGGGGCGATCACCGAACGGCCGGCGAACATCGTCAACATCGACGACGTCGAGGCGTCGGAGCGCGACGGCGCGACGGTCGGGCGGCGCACCCGGGACCTCGGGCGAGCGGCCGGTTCGAGACGCACCGGCCTCCGCCAGGCGGACGTTCTCCCGGGGAAGCTCAACGCACCTCCCCACTGCCACTCGTCGGAGGAGGAGATCTTCGTCGTCCTCGACGGCGACGGCGCCCTCCTGCTCTGGGAGAAGGAGACGGTCGCCGCGGACTGGGAGGTGACCGAGCACCCGGTACGGCGCGGGTCCGTCGTCGCCCGCCCTGCGGGGACGAGCGTCGCGCACGCCTTCCGCGGCGGCGACGACGGGCTGACGCTCCTGCTCTACGGCACGAGGGAGCCGGACGACGTCTGCTTCTACCCGCGCTCGGGAAAGGTGTACTTCGTCGGACTCGGCCTCGTGGCGCGGCTCGGGGAGCCGGTCGACTACTGGGACGGCGAGGAGTAGAGGAGCAGTCCGCCTCCTCGGCTACGGTGACGGGCGATCGGTCGCTTGAAGGAGTTTCCGCGAGTGACGGGAAGGTGAGTCGCACATGGGGCTCTCACGCATCCTTCCGCGGTCCCAGCCGCGGTCCGAGCACGTCGAGGACGACGCTCCCGCCGTCCCACCGCCCGAGCAGCCGGTCGAGCCGGCCGCGGAGGGCGAGCCGCGCCTGCGCGCCGTCCCCGCGCCCGCAGCGCCCCCCGCACCCGGAGAGCAGGTGATGGCGAAGGTCATCGCGTTCGCGAACCAGAAGGGCGGCGTCGCGAAGACGACGACGACGCTGAACCTCGGCGTCGCGCTCGGGGAGCTGGGGCACCGCGTGCTCCTGATCGACCTCGACCCGCAGGGCAACCTCACCATGAGCCAGGGGATGAACCCGGACGCGATCGAGCGGTCGATGTTCGACGTCCTCGTCCACCGCGTCCCGATCTCCGACGTCGTCCACACGGTCGAGGTCGACATCGCGGTCGCCTCGATCGACCTCGCCGGCGCGGAGCTCGCCCTCTCGGCCATGATCGGCCGCGAACGGGCGCTCGAGAAGGCGCTCGTCGAGGTCCGCGACCGCTACGACTTCGTCCTCATCGACACGCCGCCCTCGCTCGGCCTGCTGACGATCAACGCCTTCGTCGCGGCCGAGAGCGTCATCGTCCCGGTGCAGTGCGAGTACCTCTCGCTGCGCGGGCTCGTCCAGCTCGAGAACACCCTGGCGATGGTGCGCGAGAACCTGAACCCGCGCGTCCGCGTCGAGGGGATCGTCCCGACGATGTACGACCGTCGCACACTGCACGCACGCGAGGCGATCGAGATCCTGGAGGAGCACTTCGGAGACCTCGTCTACGACACCCGGATCCGGAAGACCGTCCGCTACGCGGAGGCGCCGGTGAAGGGCAGCTCCGTGCTCCGCTACGACCCGTCCGGGCCGGCGGCCCAGGCGTACCGCGACCTGGCGAAGGAGGTGCTCGATGGCGCGGAAGCGCGCGAGCATGCGTGAGGGCCCGCTGGCCGAGCTCTTCCGCAAGACGGAGGCGGCCCGGCGCGCCGAGGGCACGCCGCAGGAGACCGCCGAGACCGAGCCCGAAGAGGGCCTCGACCCGAAGCGTCGGGCACAGGTCGCGCTCGAGGAGACCGTCGAGCACGTCCACGACTTCGTCGAGACGCCGGCCGCCCCGTCGGCGCCTGCGCCCGAGCCCGCACCCGTGTCGGAGCCCGCGCACGACGAGCCGCCGTCCGAGGCCGCGGCATCGCGCGCGGCTGCTCGCTACTTCCAGACGATGCTCGAGCCGGCCCCCCGGCTCCACCGCGTCCCCCCGCCGAAGGGCGCCGCGTACATCGCGGTCATCCGCGTCGTCGGCGTCGGCGGAGCGGGTCTCAACGCGATCCACCGGATGATCGACGCAGGCATCGCCCAGGTCGACTTCGTCGCGGTCAACACCGATCTCCAGGCCCTCGCGGTCTCCGACGCTCCGACGAAGATCGCGATCGGCGAAGAGGTGACGCAGGGGCTCGGCTCCGGCGCCGACCCGTCCGTCGGGCGCGCGTCGGCCGAGCATGCGGTCGACCAGCTCCGCGCGGCGCTCCGCGGGTCGGACATGGTCTTCGTCACCGCCGGCGAGGGCGGCGGCACCGGAACCGGTGCGGCGCCCGTCGTCGCGCGGGTCGCGCGCGAGCTCGGGGCGCTCACGGTCGGCATCGTGACGACGCCGTTCCGCTTCGAGGGCACGCGACGGCGCAGCGCCGCCGAGCGCGGCGTCGAGGAGCTGCGGGCCGCGTGCGACACGGTCATCGTCATCCCCAACGACCGCCTGCTCGAGGTCCTCGACCGCGCGACGTCGATGGTCGACGCCTTCAAGATCGCGGACGACGTCCTCCGCCAGGGTGTGCAGGGGATCACCGACCTGATCACGACGCCCGGCCTGATCAACCTCGACTTCGCCGACGTCCGCACGGTGATGCAGGACGCCGGCTCGGCGCTGATGGGGATCGGCTACGCGACCGGACAGAACCGTGCCCGCGAGGCGGCCGAGCGAGCGCTCGGGTCGCCGCTCATCGACGCCGAGATCGTCCACGCCCGCGGCATCCTCCTCTCGATCGCGGGCGGCGACGACCTGTCGCTCTTCGAGGTCAACGAGGCCGCCGAGGTCGTGCGGCAGACGGCGACCGACGAGACGAACATCATCTTCGGCGCGACCGTCGACCCGAGGCTGACGGGCCAGGTCTGGGTCACCGTCGTCGCGACGGGCCTGGGCGGCGTCCGCCGGCGCGCGGCGCGCCCGGCGTTCGAGGACCGGCCGCGGTCGGACGACTCGTCCGAGCTCCCCTCGTTCCTGAGCTCGGGATAGGTAGAAGCGGGTGACGGTCACCGTGCGGTGACGGTCACCGGCGTTTCCAGCGGGCGGCAGTACGCTCCAGCGCATGCGCGGGGCGATCGCGGCGGGCCACCCGCTGACCGCACGGGCCGGGGGCCAGGTCCTCGCCGAGGGCGGGAACGCGGTCGACGCGTGCGTCGCGGCCGCGTTCGTGGCAGCGGTCGCCGAGGGGCCGCTGACCGGGCCTGCCGGAGCTGGTTTCCTGATGGTCGCCGAGCCCGGGGGCGATGCGGTCGTGCTCGACTGCTTCTTCGCCGTCCCTGCACACCCCTTCGGCGAGATGGAGGAAGCGGTCGTCGACTTCGCGGACTCGGGGACGCAGGCGTTCAACGTCGGCGAGGGCTCGGTCGCCGTGCCGGGCTTGGTGGCGGGGCTCGAGGAAGCCCACCGCCGCTTCGGGAGCCGCTCCTGGGCCGAGCTCGTGGAGCCCGCGATCGCCCTCGCCCTCGAGGGCGTGGTCCGCGACGCGCCGCGGGCGTTCCTCCACGGCATCCTGAGCGGCATCCTCCTGCGGACGGAGGCCGGCGCCCGCGTCTACGGGGATCCCGGGCGCGTCGTCACGGCCGACCTCGCGCCCACCCTCCGCGCGATCCGAGACGGCGGCCAGGCGGCGGTGGCCGGTCTCCTCCCCGAGCTCGCCGACGACCTCGCCGCGTACCGGGTCGTCGACCACGCCCCGCTCGAGAGCGAGATCCTCGGCCGGCGCGTGCTGGTGACGCCCACGCCCTCCCGCGGCGGCGAGATCGTGCTCGAGATCCTGGCGAGCCTCGAGGCGCTCGAGCCGTGGTCTCTTCACGGCGAGGCTCGCGCGGTGGCCCTCGCCTACGAGCGCTCGTGGCCGGGAAGGCTCACGGGCACGACCCACGTCTCCGTCGTGGACGGGGAGGGCCGGGCCGCCGCGCTCTCTTCGACCCTCGGGTCCGGGTCGGGGCTCTTCCGCGGCGGCACCCAGCTGAACAACATGCTCGGGGAGCTCGACGTGATCGGCGCAGCGCCGAGGGCCGCGGGCGAGCGTCTCCCGAGCATGATGACCCCGACGCTCGTGCTCGACGGCGACCTGCCGGGGCTCGTCCTCGGCAGCGCGGGCTCGGTCCGGCTCGCCGGGGCGATCGCCCAGGTCGCATGGCGCATCCTCCACGGGGAGGGCGCCGCCCGCGCGATCGAGGCGCCGCGGCTGCACGTCGACGGGCCGACGCTGCACCTCGAGGGCGGCTGGTCCGACGCGGACGCGGCCGCGCTGCCGGCGTCGTGGGACGTCGTCCGGTGGGACGGGCTCAACCTCTTCTTCGGAGGCGTACAGGCGGTAGCGCGACGCGCGGACGGCGCGCTGGAGGCTGCCGGCGACCCCCGGCGCGGCGGCGCGGGCGTGGTCGTCCCGTGATCCGCGTGCGCAGGGCCGCGCCCGCGGACGCTCCGGCGCTCGTCGGGCTGGCGGAGGCGGTCGCGCGCGAGGAGGGGAGGTGGATCCTGACGACCGAGAGCTGGCGCTCGGTCCGGGAGGAGCGCCGCTACCTGAAGGCTGCACAGGGTCACCGGGACGCCGCGGTCTTCGTCGTGGAGGAGGACGGAGTGGTGCTCGCGCGGCTCTCGCTCGCTCGCGACCCGCATCCCGCGAGCAGGCACGTCGCCGACCTCGGCCTCATGGTCGCCGCCGACGCGCGACGACGAGGCATCGGGCGGATGCTCCTGTCGGAGGCCGTCGAGTGGGCACGCGCGCACGGTGTCCGCAAGCTCGAGCTCCACGTCTTCCCGTGGAACGAGCCCGCGCTAAGGCTGTACGAGTCGTTCGGCTTCGAGCGCGAGGGATACCGCAAGCGCCATTACGAGCGCGACGGCGAAGACGTCGACGCGATCCTCATGGCGCTCGAGGTCGACGAGCGCTAGCGGCGCGTCGCGAGGACGAGGGTGACGAGCAGCCGGTACGTCAGACGCCCACGCGCCCACGAACGCGGGCCGAGGCGAAGCAGGATGTCGTCGAGCAGCCGCATGACTCGAGTGATTGCCCGCTCGGGCAGGCGCTAACCCTCGCCTCCGCGAATCGACACGACCTGAGCCTGCTCCGGCTCCACGTGCGTGCCGGACGTCTTGGCGGCGTGCTCGAGCAGCTCGATCCGCGTGCGCGCGTTCTCGATGAGCAGCCGGAGCTCCGCGACGAGGTCCTCGGAGGAGGCCGGGTCCGTGGCTTCGCCGAGCTGCGTCGTGAGCGACTGCTGCTCCCGCTCGAGCGCGTCCAGGCGGAGCAGCACCTTGCCGAGCATCAGGTCGGTCTCCTTGCTCGCCGCTCGTGACTCGACCGACGCGGCGAGCGCCTCGACGCGTCGTACGACCTCGTCGTAACGCTCGTCCGGAACGCCGTCCGCGTGCGAGAGTGCCCCGAGGTCGTCGAGCCTCCCCGCGAGGACGTCGACCACGCCTCGGATGCCGGCCAGGTCGCGCTCCGCGCTCGCGATGCTCGCGGTCGCGTCCGACACCGTGGCGGCCTGTGCCTCCACCGCCTGCGCGAGCACCTCGACGCGCGTCGCCTGGACGGGGTCGGCGACGGGGACGTTGTCGACCGTTGCACGAAGCTCGGCGACGAGTGCGGCGACCTCGGTCCGGTCCTCGCCGACCTGCCCGGCGAGCGCCTCCAGCGCCTCGCCCAGCCCGCTCACCCGCTCCTCGAGCAGGCGCGAGCCGGCGGCGAGCGTCTCCCGCTCCTCGGCGGAGGCCGCGAGCGCGCCCTCGAGCTCGGACTGCGAGGAGGCGCGCTCGCGCTCGACGGCGTCGATCCTGTGCGTGACCTGCTCGAGCGCCTGCGCGAGCTCGGCGCGGGCGGCGGAGGCCTGCTCCACGCGGCCCTCGAGCCCCTCGAGAAGGTCGCGGGAGGGGAGGTCGACGAGCAGGGCGAGCTGCGGCTCGAGCGTGGCGAGGGCCTGCTCGATCCGTGCCACGTGCGCGTCGAGCCTCCCCGTCTCCTCGTCGAAGGATTCGCGCAGCGTCGACAGCTCTTCGACGAGCTCCGCCCGCACGCTCGAGGACGTCTCGTGCGTCGAGGCGAGCTCGACGATCCTCCGGTCGAGCGTCTCGACCCGTTCGGAGAGGCCGGTGAGCCGCGCGTCGAGCTCCGGTCCGGCGCCGGCGTCCCTCAGTGACGCAAGCTCCGCGCGGACCTCCGCGAGGACGGTGTCGGCGCCAGCACGGCGGTCGTCGACCTGCCCGGCGAGCGCCTCCAGCGCCTCGCCCAGCCCGCTCACCCGCTCCTCGAGCAGGCGCGAGCCGGCGGCGAGCGTCTCCCGCTCCTCGGCGGAGGCCGCGAGCGCGCCCTCGAGCTCGGACTGCGAGGAGGCGCGCTCGCGCTCGACGGCGTCGATCCTGTGCGTGACCTGCTCGAGCGCCTGCGCGAGCTCGGCGCGGGCGGCGGAGGTCTGCTCGCGGGCCTCGGCCCGGACGTCGTCGAGCTCGGCCAGCCGGCGGGCGAGCTCGCCGGCCTGCTGCTCGATCCCGTCCAGGCGGGCGGGGTCGGGGGCGGGCATCGTCTCGATCGCGACGCGCAGGTCGGACACGAGCGCGTCCACCCGCTGCCGGCCCTCCTCGAAGCGCCGGGAGAGGGCGACGAGCTGCTCGTCGCGCTCGGCCTGGCCCTGCTCGCTCGTCTCGACCTGCCCGGCGAGCGCCTCCAGCGCCTCGCCCAGCCCGCTCACCCGCTCCTCGAGCAGGCGCGAGCCGGCGGCGAGCGTCTCCCGCTCCTCGGCGGAGGCCGCGAGCGCGCCCTCGAGCTCGGACTGCGAGGAGGCGCGCTCGCGCTCGACGGCGTCGATCCTGTGCGTGACCTGCTCGAGCGCCTGCGCGAGCTCGGCGCGGGCGGCGGAGGTCTGCTCGCGGGCCTCGGCCCGGACGTCGTCGAGCTCGGCCAGCCGGCGGGCGAGCTCGCCGGCCTGCTGCTCGATCCCGTCCAGGCGGGCGGGGTCGGGGGCGGGCATCGTCTCGATCGCGACGCGCAGGTCGGACACGAGCGCGTCCACCCGCTGCCGGCCCTCCTCGAAGCGCCGGGAGAGGGCGACGAGCTGCTCGTCGCGCTCGGCCTGGCCCTGCTCGCTCGTCTCGACCTGCCCGGCGAGCGCCTCCAGCGCCTCGCCCAGCCCGCTCACCCGCTCCTCGAGCAGGCGCGAGCCGGCGGCGAGCGTCTCCCGCTCCTCGGCGGAGGCCGCGAGCGCGCCCTCGAGCTCGGACTGCGAGGAGGCGCGCTCGCGCTCGACGGCGTCGATCCTGTGCGTGACCTGCTCGAGCGCCTGCGCGAGCTCGGCGCGGGCGGCGGAGGCTTCCTGCCGCGCGTCCGTGCCCGCCTCGGAGAGCGCCCGCACCTCGGCGCGCACGTCCGAGACGAGGGACTCGACCTCGGAGCGCGCCTCGTCGAAGCGCCGCGAGAGCGCGGCGAGCTCGAGCTCCCGTTCGGCGTAGCCCTGCCCCGTCTCGTCCACCGCCTGCGAGAGCCTGGACAGCGTCCCCGCGAACGACTCGATCGCGCCGGAGGCTTCCTGCACGCGGGCCTCGAGCGCGTCGATCGCATGCCGGCTCGGGAGGGCGTCGAGCGCCTTCATCCGGGGCGAGAGAGAGGCGAGGTACTGCTCGATCTTCGCGACGTGCGCGTCGAGCCTCCCCGTCTCGCTGTCGAATGCGCCGCGGAGCGCAGCCAGCTCCTGACCTCTGGACGCGAGCTCCTCGGTCGCGGCCGTGGCCGTCTCTCCGAGGGCGTCGACCGTCCCGGCGACGGCGTCGAGGCGCGCGGTCAGGGCGTCGATGCCCCGACGGCTCTGGCGCGCCGCCGTCGCCGTCTCCTGGGACATCTCCTTGACCGTGAGCTTGAGCTCGGCGAGAGGGACGCCGGCGCTCCGCAGCTCGTCCAGCGCAGCGTCGACCTTGCGATCGTCCTCCTCGAGCCGTCGGCGGACGGCGGCGAGGTCGCCATCCCGGCTCGCGAGCCCGGCCGCGGTCGTCGAGACCGTCTCGGCGAGCATGTCCAGGCGCTGCTGGAGGACCTCGAGCTTCCCCCCCAGCGCGGCGTCTTCCTTTCCGTCGCGCCCTCCGCGCCGCTTCGGTCGCTCGGCAGCGAGGGCGGCGACGGCCTTGCGGAGCTCCTCGAGCTCGGCGGAGGCAGGGCCGCTCGTGCGGCCGGCGACGAGCGCCTCGAGCCGCGCGTGCTCGGCCTCGAGCGAGCGTCGCAGGCTGATGATCTCGCCGTCCTTCGCCGCGAGGGTCGCCGAGGTCGCCCCGACCGTGTCCGCGAGCGTCGCGATGCGGTCCTTGAGGACGTCGACGCGGTTCGTGAGGCGGTCCTCGAGCTTCGGGTCGTGCTTCGCCAGTGCCTCGACCGCCTTGCGGAGCTCCTTCGCGGTCTTCTGGTCGGCCGAGGTCAGCTCGGCCGCGCGCAGCCTCGTGTCGACCTCCTGGATCCACGCGGCGAGCGCCTCGACGCGGTCCGCGAGGATCTCGTCCTGCCGGGCTTCGTCGCTACCCGGAGTCGGGAACACGCGCGGCCCCGCGTCCCTTCGGCGCGGGCACAGCTGGGTCCATGCGGCGGACGGACATGCTCAACACGGCTATCGGAGCGGGTTGGCACCCGCTCGCTCACCCTTCTCAGGGACTTCCCGTGAGCGACCGCGCGCCGGGGATCCGGTCGAGGACGAGCAGCCGTTGCTCGAGCGTCTGCGGGCAGCCGAGACCGCGAGTCTCGGCGATCCGTGCGAGCGCGTCCGAGGGCGCCGACCCGTGGCGCACGAGCCAGCTCCCGACGACGACCCCGGTGCGCCCGCAGCCCGCCCAGCAGTGCACGTAGACGAGGCCGCCGGCGGCGAGCTCCCCGTCGATCTCGTCGAGCGCGGACTCGAGCTGCTCCAGGCTCGGGACCGAGAAGTCGCGGATCGGGATCCGGACGTGGCGCGCCGGCGGCGGCACGAGGTGCGCGTACGGGTCGAGCTCGCCGTCCTGTGTCAGGTCGAGGAAGAGGGTGACCCCCGCTGCCAGCAGGCTGGCCACCTCCTCGGGTGCCGTCTCCGGCCCCAAGGCGCAGGGATGGCGGCCGGCGACGAGGCGGCCTTCCGCGATCGTCGTGGGCGGCCGCATCGGGAGAAGTCTGCCGCCCCGCCGGGCGGCCGCGACGCTCTAGGCGGCGTCGATCTCCCAGAAGGCGTCGGCGAGGCCGCGCCACTCGTCCCTGAGGTCGGCGCGGCCGGTCACGCGCTGCAGCTCCCAGTACGCACGCACGAGCGCTCCCAGGTCGGCCGGCTCTCCCGCCGTGCGCGTCGCGGCGAGCACGCGCAGGTACCAGGAGCTCGGGTCGAGGCCGAGCTCCGGCGCGAGTGCGAGCGCGCGGTCGCGAAGGGCGTCGAGCTCCATCCGGTTGCGCGGCATGCGAGTGGTATCGGCACCCGCTGGCGGAGCGCATCCCCCCGGACGAGGTACCGGCCGTGTCGCGCGCCGGAACGAGGCAGCGAGGAGGTCCCTCGCCGACAATAGTCGACAAATGGTCTGTCCCACGGGGCCAGTACGATGGCCCTCCCGTGAGTGCTCCTGGCGCAGACGTGGGCGCGGTTCCCGGCGAGGATCGCACGTGACGCCCTTCGTCCACCTCCACGTCCACTCGGAGTTCTCGATCCTCGACGGGGCGTGCCGGATCCCCGCGCTCGTCGAGAAGGCGGCGAGGCTGGAGATGCCAGCCGTGTCGCTCACGGACCACGGCTCGCTCGCCGGTGCGGTCGAGCTGTATCGCGAGGCGGGCAAGGCGGGCGTCAAGCCGATCATCGGCTGCGAGGTCTACGTCGCCGACGACCGCCGCGCCCAGACGAAGGGGTACGCGCACCTCACCCTCCTCGCGGAGTCGAACGAGGGGTATGCGAACCTCATCAAGCTCAGCTCGCTGGGCTACCTCGAGGGCTACTACTACAAGCCGCGCGTGGACTGGGAGCTGTTGGAGCAGCACGCAGGCGGCATCGTCGCGCTCTCGGGCTGCCTATCGGGACGCGTCTCGCGCGCGCTCGTCGAGGACCGGCCCCGGGACGCGCGCGCCGACCTCGACCGCCTGGCGCAGATCTTCGGGCGCGACTCGACGTACGTCGAGATCCAGAACGCCGGCCTCGAGGAGCAGCAACGCGTGAACCCGGGGCTGCTCGCGCTCGCCGAGGAGGCGGGCCTTCCCCTGGTCGCGACGGGCGACGTCCACTACCTCGACGCCTCGGACGCGTACGCCCACGAGGCGCTGCTCTGCATCCAGTCCGGCGACACGCTGAAGAACCCGGGCCACTGGCGCTTCGACACGAACGAGTTCTTCTTCAAGACGCCGGAGGAGATGGCGCTCGACTTCCCCGGGCTCGAGCACGCGCTCGCGCGGACGGTCGAGGTCGCGGAGCGCTGCAACGTCGAGCTCGAGCTCGGGAGGGTCCTGCTGCCGACGTTCCCGGTGCCCGAGGGGAGGGACGCCTTCGACTACCTCGTCGAGCTGTGCGAGAAGGGTCTCGTCCGACGCTACGGCCAGGCGACTCCCGAGTTGACCGACCGCCTCCGCTTCGAGCTGAAGACGATCCGCGAGATGGGCTTCGCGGACTACTTCCTCATCGTCTGGGACTTCATCCACTTCGCGAGGCAGAACGGGGTCAGCGTCGGCCCCGGCCGCGGCTCGGCGGCCGGCTCGCTCGCCGCGTACTGCCTCGAGATCACCGACGTCGACCCGATCCGCTACGGCCTGCTCTTCGAGCGCTTCCTGAACCCGGCGCGCAAGGACATGCCGGACATGGACATCGACTTCTCGGTGGCCGGCCGCGACCGCGTCATCAACTACGTCGCCGAGAAGTACGGGCGCGACCGCGTGGCGCAGATCATCACCTTCTCGACGATGGCCGCGCGCGCCGCGATCCGCGACGCGGGCCGCGTGCTCGACGTGCCCTACGGCGTCGTCGACCGGATCGCGAAGCTCGTCCCCGAGGGGCCGGGGCAGACGCTCGAGGCAGCCCTCAAGCCGGGCGCCGAGCTCCGGCAGGCCGTCGACTCGGACCCGGTGGCGAAGGAGATCGTCGAGCTCGCGACGCCGCTCGAAGGGCTCACGCGAGCGGACTCGATCCACGCGGCCGGGGTCGTCATCGGCGCGCAGCCGCTGATCGAGGTCGTCCCGCTCCAGCAGAAGGGGTCCGACCAGGAGGTCGTCACCCAGCTCGGGATGTGGGACGTGGTCGACCTCGGGCTCCTGAAGATGGACTTCCTCGGGCTCCGCAACCTCGACGTCATCGACAAGGCCGTCGAGCTCGTGGGGGGCGTCGACATCGGGGCGCTCCCCCTCGACGACGGCCCGACCTACGCGATGCTCGCGCGCGGCGAGTCGACCGGCGTCTTCCAGTTCGAGTCCTCGGGGATGCGCGAGGCCCTGCGCCAGGTGAAGCCGACGGAGTTCGAGGACCTGATCGCGCTCGTCGCCCTGTACCGCCCCGGCCCGATGGCCTACATCCCGACCTACGCCGCCCGCAAGCACGGTCGCGACCGCGTTGCGTTCCCCGACCCCAGGCTCGAGGAGATCACGGGCACGACGTACGCGATCTGCATCTACCAGGAGCAGTACATGGAGATCGCGAAGCGCCTCGCGGGCTTCACGCCGGCCGAGGCGGAGACCTTGCGCAAGGCGATCGGGAAGAAGATCCACTCGCTGATGGCGTCGCTCAAGGACAAGTTCCTCGAGGGGTGCGCGGCCAACGACGTCTCGCCCGGCGTCGCGCAGCAGCTGTGGAAGGACATGGAGTCCTCGCAGGACTACTCCTTCAACAAGGCCCACGCCGCCTGCTACGCGCTGATCGCGTACCGCACCGCCTGGCTCAAGGCGAACCACCCGCACGAGTACATGGCCGCGCTCATCTCCTCGGTGATGAACACGAAGGACCGCGTGCCGTTCTACGTGAACGCCTGCCGCGAGATGGGAATCGAGGTCGAGCCGCCCGACGTGAACTCGTCGCAGCAGGACTTCGCGGTCGTCGAGGGCAAGATCCGCTTCGGCCTGAACGCGGTGAAGAACGTCGGCGAGGCCGCCGCGGAGGCGATCGTCCGCGCGCGAGCGGAGGGAGGAGCATTCGAGTCGCTGTGGGAGTTCACCGAGCGCGCCGATCCGCAGGTCGTCAACAAGCGCGCGCTCGAGTCGCTCGTCAAGTGCGGCGCCCTCGACTCGACCGGCGTCACACGGCTCGGGATGCTCGCCGTCCTCGACCACGCGCTCGCCTACGGCTCGAAGCAGGCCGCGGACCGGCTTGCAGGGCAGGCCTCGATCTTCGACGTCGGCCCGGAGGAGCCCGTGGCCGCCGAGAAGCACCATCCGCCGATCCCCGCGGGCGAGTTCGACGAGCGCGAGCTGCTACGCCTCGAGAAGGAGACGCTCGGGCTGTACGTCTCGGAGCACCCGCTCGAGCGGTCGCGGGCCGAGCTCCGCCGCAAGACCGACTGCGCGCTGGCCGACGTCGAGCGCCGCCGGGACGGCGAGATCGTCACCGTGGGCGGCGTCGTCTCCGGCCTCAAGCAGGTGACCACGAAGCGCGGCGAGCCGATGGTGTTCGTGCTGCTCGACGATCCCACCGGGAGCGCCGAGGTCGTCGTCTTCAACTCGACGTACGCCGCCGCGCGGGAATACCTCGAGCCCGACCGCATCCTCGTCGTGAAGGGCCGGGTCGACCACAAGCAGGCGGGCGAGACGAAGCTCATCGCGATGGAGGTCAAGCCGTTCGAGGCCGTGTCGGTCCGCACCGAGGTCCGCCTGCGCATCGACGCGCGCGACGCCCCGGCCGGGATCATCCGCGAGCTCGCGGCCCTCGTCCGCGACTTCCCCGGCGAAGCGCCCGTCTACGTCGCGCTCGAGACCTCGCTCGGCGAGCGGACGCTCGCGCTCGGCCCCGAGTACCGGGTCAAGCCCGACGCCGACTTCTTCGCCGAGGCGCGCGCGCTCCTGGGCGAAGCGGCCCTGGTCTAGGCGACCGGCACCGTCAGGTGCCTGTCACTGCTTGCTCTGGCCCGGCAGGCCGAAAGCGCGTGACCGTCACCCTGCGGTGACAGTCACGATCGCGTGTTCTAGCTGTGTGCGTCGTGGTCGAGCCGCTGGCCGACGCTCGCGAGCACCTTGAGCGCGATCCGCGGCATCGTCTCGACGACGCGCCGGAAGGCGCGGTCCGTCAGCACGAGCACCCGGACGGGCGTCGTCGCCGTGACCGTCGCCGTGCGGGGACGATGCGTGAGGAGGGCGATCTCGCCGAACCAGTCCCCGCCGCTGAGCTCGGCAATCGTCTTCCCGTCCTGCGTGACGCTCGCCGTCCCCTCGACGAGGATGAAGAACTCACGCCCGGGCCGGCCCTCCCGCGTCAGGACGTGGCCGCTTCGCAGGTCGATCTCGTCGGTGCTGAGCGCGACCTCGCGCAGCTCCGCCTTCGAGCACCCGGCGAAGAGCGGGACCTGCTTCAGGAGGTCGATCTTCGCGTTCTTGCCGAGGCGCACGCGGCGATCCTAATACCGCCGCGGGCAAATAGGAACCAGGTATGGACTTCGTCCCGGTGTCGTGTCATGCTGTCCGGCGCGCGAAAGCGCATTCAACTGCGGCAGGTAAAGCTGGAGAGGAGACACTGGGGATGAAAGCCCATGCTCGGGTTATGTTCGTTGCAGGAGCGGCGCTCGTAGTGCTGTGCGCCGTCGTTCTCGGAGGTGCGGCGATGCCCGGGCGGGCAGCCGGGCCGGCGAATCAGAAGGTCGAGGCGAGCCTGTCCTGTCAGCCGGGGACAGTGGCGCCGTCGACCACTACCGACTTGAACACGACCGGCTGCACATTGACGGTCACGAACCAGGGCGGAAACAACGTCAACAACACCACGGTCTCGGTGACGGCCTCCGCAGGGTCCTACGTCTCGAAGTCGGACTCGCGCTGCTCGATCAGCGAGGACAAGCTCGTGTTGACGTGCGCGATCGGCAAGCTGACCGCTGTCGGTACGGGGGCGACGTCGATGTTCACCGAGACGCACAAGCTGCAGGTGCCGACCTCCGGGTTGTCGATCTCGCAGACGGTCTCGGGCCGCTACTCGTCCGAGTCCGGGAACAAGCGCGGGAGTGACACGGTCATGGTCACCTCGACGAACCCGCTCGTGACAAATCTGAAGGACACGGCAGACTTCGACGGCACGTTCTCGAACGCGGCGGCGGACTCCGTGCAGACGGACCCGATCTCGCCGAACAACCTCTACAGCACGGGGGCGACGCTCGGCACCACGGGCTTCGCCGTCGGCCTCACGGTGGAGGAGAAGGCCGAGGGGAGCAATAACCCGAACTGCCCGAGCACCGGCTGCTTCGGCGCGCAGGTGATCGACTTCAACATCACTCCGCTCGACGGCGTCACGTACCCGGCGACCTTCCAGCTCACGATCCAGGTCTACGTCGGCCCCGGCGTTCAGGCCACGGCCCTCGACGTGAAGCACGACACGTTCGACGTCTCGCTATGCACCGCGTCGATCCAGACGGATCCGAAGGGCGCCTGCATCTTCTCGAGGACGGTCGTTCCAGCACGAAGATCGCGACCATCGTCATCAACGGTCTCGGCCCCGGGAACGGCGGCTGGGGCGTCGGCTAGCCGACGAGCGAGGGATCGTCCGGCAAGGCGGAGAGATCACGGGCAGCGCGGGCGAGCACCGCGCTGCCCTTCAGCTCCGCGAGCTCGACGGCCTGGTCGATCGCGGCCTTCGCCTCGGGCTCGCGACCCCCGAGCCGGAGCACCTCGGCCAGGTCGAGCAGCGCACCGAGCTTGAGCAGGACGGCATCGGTCGGCTCGAGGATGTCGAGCGCCTCGCGTACGAGCGCCTCGCCCTTGTCCACATCGCCGCGTCTCGCCGCAACCTTCCCTAGGACGCAGCGCCAGAGCGCCTGCGTGTCTACGTCGTCCGCGGTCGCGAGCGCCTTCGCCTCGAGCCCGAGCTGCTCCGCCTCGTCCAGGCGGTCGAGCGCGTACTGGGTCTGCCCGAGCAGGCCCGCGGCGGTCGAGAGGATGAACTTCTCGCCGACCGACGAGAGCGAGTCGTAGGCCCGGCGTAGCTCGCGCTCCGCGGCCACGAGGTCGGCTGTGAGGGCCTCGATGCGCCAGCCCTCGATGTCGACGAGGGCGCCCTCGACGTCGAGGCCGAGCTCCTCGAGCATCGCGCGACCGCGCGCGTGGAGCTCGCGGGCCTCGTCGAGCGATCCGTTCATCGCCTTCAAGCTCGCCAAATAGGCGAGCAGCAGGCCCTCGGCGTGGCGGTCTCCGGAGACCTGCTCGAGCATCTCCTCGCACCGCGCCACCGCCTCCGAGAGCTGGGTCGGCCCGAAGACGGCCGCCACGGCGTACGCGGTCGCCGCTCGGCTCTGCTGCCGGACGTCGCCCGCGAGCCTCGCCTCTTCGCGAGCGCGCAGCTGTGCGTCGGCGGCGAGCTCGAAGTGGCACGCCGTGCCGTGCTTCCAAGCGAGAAGCCTCCAGCCTCTCGCCATGCCCGAGTGGTCGCCTGCCTGCTCGAAGACCGCCATCGCCTCCGTGATCGCGACCGCCGCCTCGTCCCTCCACCCTTCCTGCACCCCTGTGCGGAGCTGGACGAGCAGGCGGACGAGGGACGCATGCGCGCGCACCGTGCTCGCGCCGAGGCGCTCGCCGCCTGCGATCGCCTCGTCGAGCGTCGCCACCGCGTCGTCGAATCGGCCTACCTGGAGAAGAGCCTCGCCGTACTCCGGGAGCAGCTGGAGGCGCGCTGCCTCGTCGTCGGCGAGCAGCGCGACCGCACGTCCGAGCAGGCTCGCCGCCGCCGGCACGTCGCCGCGCGCGAACGCCCGCCTGCCGGCGGACGCGAGGCGGCGGGCGCCGTCGGCGCCCAGTCCGCGTCCATGGTCGTCGAGGGGGCCCAGCTCCGAGAGGTAGCGGTACGCCTGCTCGAGGTGGTAGCCGAGGATCTCCTCGTACTCGACCGCCCGCTCCCGGTTGACGGAGTCGCCCCACTCGACGAAACGCTCGTGCAGCGTCGCCCGCGCGCGCTTCAGGATCCCCTCGTACGTCGTATCGCGGATGAGGATGTGATGGAACTTGTAGGCGTCCTCCTCCTCGGTGCGCGTGCGGTCGGGGAGGACGAACTGCTTGTCGGTGAGCGACGAGAGCTTCACCGGGACCTGCACGTGCTCGGGCGCGAGGTGCGAGATCGCGTCGCGGCGGAAGACCTGACCCACGACGGCGGCGGGCTCGATGACCGCCCGCTCGTCGGCCTCGAGGCGGTCGAGCCTCGAGGCGAGGAGCGCCTGGATCGTCGGCGGTACGGCGACCTGCTCGATCTCCGCCGTGGCACCCCAGGCGCCGTCCTCGAAGCGGATGAGCCCTTCGTCGACGAGCATCGACAGGAGCTGCTCGACGAACAGCGGGTTGCCCTCCGCCGCGGCGACGATCTTCGCCCGGACCTCCTCGTCGAGTCCCGCCTCGCCGAGCAGGTGCTCGGCGACCTCGGCGGTCTGGTCACCGGTCAGCGGGGCAAGCTGGATCCGCTGCGCGCCCTCGCCGGTCGACCACTCGGGCAGTCGTTCGAGCAGCTCGTGTCGGGTGGGGCACACGAGGAGCAGCGGCGTCTCGCGCGTCGTGTCGACGATGTGCTCGATCAGCTCGAGGAACGTCGCCTCCGCCCAGTGGATGTCGTCGAACACGACGACGAGCGGTCGGCGTCGGGCGATCGTCTCCAGCAGCTTGCGCGCTCCCCACATGAGCTCCTGCCCGGGGAACGGATCCGAGGAGAGGCCGATCGCGGACGCGACCCGGGCGGCGACCTCCTCGTCTCCGTCCGCGAGCGCCGCGAGCTTCTGCAGCGCGGACTCCATCGAGTCGCGCTCGGCGATGTCCGCCGCGTGCCGGACGGCCTCGGCGAGCGGCCAGAACGTGATGCCGTCCCCGTACGGGAGGCACCGCCCGCGAAGCACGGACGCCTCGCCCTCGACCGAGCGGATGAACTCGTCGATCAGGCGCGATTTCCCGACCCCCGCCTCGCCGATCACGGTGACGAGCCGGCAGCGGCCGTCGTCCGTCGAGCAGCGCAGCGCGGAACGGAGCGATTCGAGCTCCTCGTCACGTCCGACCATCGGCGCGTCGAGACGCATCGCCCGCTCGGACACCTCGCGGACGCCGACGAGCCGGTAGGCGGGTACGGGCTCGGACTTGCCCTTCAGCTCGAGCGGCTCGACCTCCTCGACGTCGACGAAGTCGCGGACGAGCCGGTACGTCAGGTCGCCGAGGAGGACCTCCTGCGCGCCGGCCGCCTGCTCGAGGCGCGCGGCGACGTTCACCGCGTCGCCGGTCACGAGGCGCTGCCCGGTCGACGGGTCGCCGGCGACGACCTCGCCGGTGTTCACGCCGGTGCGCACGGTCAGGCGCACACCCCAGTGGCGATCGAGCTCGTCGTTCAGGACGGCCTGGGCGTGCTGCATGCCGGCGGCCGCGCGCACCGCCCGCAGTGCGTCGTCCTCGTGCAGCTTCGGGAGGCCGAAGACGGCCATGATCGCGTCGCCGATGAACTTCTCGACCACGCCGCCGTGCTTCTCGAGCTCCTCGCTCATCGCGTCGAAGTAGCGCGTCATCACCTCGCGCAGCGACTCCGAGTCGAGCTTCTCGCCCATCGCGGTCGAGCCCTTGAGATCGGAGAAGACGATCGTGACGACCTTCCGGAACTCCTGTGGCGGCGGCGCGGCGGCCAGGGGCGACCCGCACGCGAGGCAGAACTTCGCGACGTCGGGGTTCTCGGTGCCGCATTGCCCGCAGAACGGCATGAGCCGAGTCTGCCTGGTTTGGCGGAGCGCGTGAACCCGAGCGGGCTTCACCAAACGCTTACGGACCCTGAACGGAATCCCCCCAGAAAGGGGACGACCGATACGTCCTACTGGACGAATAGCGATCAAGAGCGGCACCCCCTCCAACGGGAAAAGGCGGCGGTATGTCTGCGGCAGAGCTCGAAACCCTGTACTCCTCCGAGATCGACCGGATCGAGCGGTGGCGTCACGAGGAGCTCGAGCGGGCGGGATACGACCCCGAGAGCGCGCTCGTCCTCGCTGCGAGCCACGACGTGGATCTCCACGCCGCGGTGAACCTGCTCCGGCGGGGCTGCTCGGTGGAGCTGGCGCTCCAGATACTCCTGTAGGTCGGGGACGGCCCCGGATCCGCGCGATTCGGGGCCGGCCCCATCGGTTTGCGCAAGGTCGAGACCGCGCGAACGCGCGATCTCGATCGCGCGAAGATCCCTGAAGGCGGCCGCTTGGGCGGCCGCTGCGTCCGGCTCTCACCAGGCAAGCGCGGTTCGCGCTCCCTCGTCACCGGCGCATCGGCAGAATGTCGCGGCGATGAGCGCGGCGCTCGCCTCGATCCCGTCCCCCGACTCGAGCACGATCGAGCTCGGGCCGATCTCGATCCACTTCTACGGGCTCACCCTGCTCGTCGCGATCGCCGCGGCGGTCGTCATCACCGGGATCCGCTGGACGCGCCGCGGAGGCGACTGGGACCTGATTTTCCGCGTCGCGGTGTGGGGGGTCGCCTTCGGGATCGTCGGGGCACGCCTGTACCACGTGGTCACGAGCTGGGACGAGCTCCCGGACGAGTGGTGGGGGCCGTTCGCGATCTGGAAGGGCGGCCTCGGCGTCTGGGGCGGCATCGGCCTCGGCGCGATCGTCGGCGCGATCGTCGCCAAGCGATCCGGCGCGAGCGTCGCACGGCTCGCGGACTGCGTCGCGCCGGGGCTCCTCGTCGCGCAGGGCATCGGACGCTTCGGCAACTGGTGGAACCAGGAGCTGTTCGGCAAGCCGACGGACCTGCCATGGGGACTGGAGATCGGGGTCGACAACCGGCCGCTCGAGTACATCGACCAGGCGACGTTCCACCCGACGTTCCTGTACGAGGCGCTCTGGTGCTTCGGCGCCGCCGCGCTGCTCCTCCTGATCGAGCGGCTCTTCCGCCTCCGTCCGGGCGGCCTGTTCGCGCTGTACGTGCTCGTGTACAGCATCGGGCGGTTCTGGATCGAGACGCTCCGGATCGACCCGTCGCACGAGATCGCCGGCGTCCGCCTGAACGTCTGGGTCGCGGGCGTCGCGATCATCCTCTCCGCGGCCTTCTTCGCCTGGTGGCAGCGGACGTGGAAGCGCGACCACGGCCCGCCTCCCCGGAAGGTGGAGGCGATGGCCGTGCCCAAGGCCCGGCCCTAGCAGCGGTGACCGTTCATCGCTTTCCCTGCGTGAGGCTCGCGGGGGGACCTTTCTTGCCGGTCGCGGTGTAGACACCGCAGACGACCAAGGAGGGATCCATGCGCAAGCTCATCGTGCTCGCCGCCCTCGCGGCCGGGCTCGCCGTCGCGACGTCGGCCTCGGCAGGTGGCTGGGCGACGCTCGGGATCGACCCGCTTCCCGACGGCACCGAGGCCGGCGGGACGTGGAGCCCGGACATCACGATCCGCCAGCACGGCCAGACCCCGCTCGACGGCCTCACGCCCGTCGTCTCGATCTCTGACGAGGATGGCGCGAGGCACGAGTTCCTCGCGGAGCCTGCCGGAGAGCCGGGCGTGTACACGGCGGACGTGACCTTCCCCGCGGCGGGGAGCTGGGACGTCGTCGTCGAGAGCGGGTTCGGGGACTCGCGGCTCACGTACGGGCCCGTGAGCATCGTCGGGGACGCTCCCGGCGGCGGCGGCTCGCGGGTCCCGACCACGGGGCTGCTCGCGCTCGCCGCGGCCCTCGCCCTCGGCGCGGCCGCCGTCCTCGGCGTGCTTCGGCTCCGGAGGCTGACGCCCGCCAGCGACTGACCGATTCCCTCCAGGGCGGAACCTCCGCCGCCTCCACGGTGTAGAAGAAGGCGGTGGAGGGCCGCCCGCCGGACGACGTCGCGCTCGCCGAACGGGCGAGGAACGGGGACGAGCGCGCGTTCGAGGAGCTCGTGCGCAGCCATCAGCGAATCGCGTTCCGAACGGCCTACCTGCTCACGGGTTCCGGCGCCGATGCCGAGGACGCGGTGCAGGCGGGCTTCGTCAAGGCCTGGGCCGCGCTCCCGCGGTTCCGGGCCGGGGCGCCGTTCCGGCCGTGGCTTCTCCGCATCGTCGCGAACGAGGCACACAACCGCCGTCGAGCGGAGGGGAGAGTCGAGGCGTTGCGGCTGCGCGCCGGTCGCGGCTCCCAGGGAGACGCGGCCCCGTCTCCCGAGGGGGCCGTGCTCTCGGTCGAGCGGCGCGAGGAGCTCCTCGCGGCCGTCGGCCGCCTGGAGGAGCGCGACCGTGAGATCGTCACGTGCCGCTACTTCCTCGAGCTCTCCGAGGACGAGACCGCGACGGTGCTCGGCATCCGCCGCGGGACCGTGAAGTCGCGCACCGCCCGCGCGCTCGCGCGGCTACGGGAGGTGATCGAGGGATGACCGAGCTCGAGCGGGCACTCGTAGCGCTCGGACGGGACCTCGACGTCCCGGAGGCGCCCGACCTCGCCGCGTCCGTGCGGGCTCGCGTCGAGCCCCGTCGCGGGCGGCGCACGACTCCTGCGCCGCGGCGTCTCGCCGTCGCGCTCGTCCTCGTCCTGCTCGCCGCCCTGCTGGCGACGCTGGCGATCCCGGACGCGCGCTCCGCGCTCTTCCGCGTCCTCCACATCGGCGGTGCCACGATCGAGGTCGTCGACGAGCTCCCCGACGTCCCGGCGGAGCCCGACCTCGAGCTCGCGCTCGGGCAACGCGTCACGCTCGCCGACGCGACGCGCGACGCGGGGTTCGACGTACTCCAGCTCGAGCAGCGGCCCGACGCGGTGTACCTCGGCGACCGGGGGACGGTCTGGCAGCTCTACGGCACGCCCGAGCGGGTCCGGCTCCTGCTCGCACAGACGCCGTTCCACTCTGTCGACCAGGAGCTGCTCCTGAAGAAGCTCGCGGCTCCGGGCACCCAGGTCGAGCCGGTGACCGTCGGTGGCGGCGAGGGCGCGTTCCTGAGCGGCGATCCGCACTTCCTGCTGCTCCTCGACGAGCTCGGCAACCCGGTCGAGGACAGCGCGCGCCTGGCCGCGAACGTCCTGCTCTGGAGCGCGGACGGGATCGCGTACCGGCTCGAGGGCGACGTCGACCGGGAGACGGCGCTCGAGCTCGCCGAGTCGCTTCGTTGACGGTCGGCCGCGTCCGGCCGCGCGGCTAGCCTCCGCCCCGTGCCCGTGACTCCGGTGCGCGAGCTCGAGCTCGACCTCGACGCGTTCGAGGGGCCGTTCGACCTCCTGCTGACCCTCCTGCTCAAGGAGGAGCTCGAGCCTCGCGAGATCGACATGGCCGCGATCGTCGTTTCCTTCGTCGAGATCCTCGCCGAGCGCCAGGAGCTCGACCTCGAGGCCTGTGGCGAGTTCCTCGTGCTCATCTCGGCGCTGCTCGAGCTGAAGGCGCGCGCGCTCTTCCCCGACGAGGCGGCCGAGCTCGCCGATCTCGAGCCCGAGGAGGCGGCCGAGGAGCTGGCGCGACGGCTCGCCGAGTACCGGCGGATGAAGGAGGCCGCCGCCTGGCTGGCCGAGCGGCTCGCAGCGGAGCAGGAGCGCTGGTTCCGCCTCGGGCCGGCCCCGCTCGCTCCCAGGGGCGAGCGACGGCTCGCGCCGCAGGAGGCAGGCGCGCTCGCGGGGGCGCTCCGCGGCGCTTGCGGCGCCGCCGCCCAACGTCTCGCTCGGGCACATGGCGCTTCGATTCCCGCCCGTGTCCCGGTTCCTCGAGCGCTTCCGGGCGCTGCTTTCCCGGCGCACCCGGTTCGACTTCGACGCCGAGGTCGTCGGGCTGTCGCGCGTGGAGCAGGCGGTCGCGTTCCTCGCCCTGCTCGAGCTGCGCAAGGCGGGCGAGATCGCCCTTGGCCAGGCCGCGCCCTTTGCCCCGATAAGGGTTTCCAGGACCGACGTCGAAAGGACGGCCACGTGGACAGCACGCTCCGCCTGATCGCCCCCAACCCGGTCGACCGGCTCGCGCGGACGGTCGAGGCCCTCCTCGTCGTCGCGTCGGCTCCGCTCTCCGCCGCCGAGCTCGCGGAGGCCGCAGCGGACGACGTGGAGCGCGTCGAGACCGCGCTCGCACTGCTCGGCGAGCGCTACGCCGAGCCGCGAAGCGGGATCGTGCTCGAGCAGGTGGCGGGCGGCTACGCGTTCCGGGCGAGCCGCGACGCGGCGGAAGCGTGCGCCCGTCTCTTCGAGCGCCCGGTCGAGCGTGGGCTCTCGCAGGCCGCGCTCGAGACGCTCGCCATCGTCGCCTACCTCGGCCCGTGCTCGCGACCCGAGGTCGCGCGGATCCGAGGCGTCGCAGCCGATTCGGCGGTGGCGAGTCTCGTCGAGCGGGGGCTCGTCGTCGAGGCCGGCCGCGAGAGCGCGCCCGGGGGCGCCGTCCGCTACCGCACGACCCCGCTCTTCGAGCGCGTGTTCGGGCTCGAGAGCCTCGCGGCGCTGCCGCGGCTCGACGACCTCGGGGAGGACACGGGTGCGCTCCGCGAGCGCCTGCTCGAGGTCGCCTCGGCGCGCGCGTCCTAGGAGGCCTTGGCGGAACAGACCCTGTGCCTCCGGGGGAGCGCTGGTCGCCGCGAGGCGGCGTTCTCGGTCGTCCCACGTCCAGTATTGGGGCTCCCTGCGTCCTCGCCTCGCGACAACCAGCGGCACCGCGGCGACGAGGCCTGTTCCGCCAAGCCTTCCTAGCGACCGCGCGGTCAGATCTGCCAGGCGCCGTTCCGCAAAACCGGAACGACGTCGTCGTCCGCCGTGAGGCCGTCGACGTCGAGCTCCGGGCTCCCGATCATGAAATCGACGTGCACGCTGCTCGCGTTGACCCGCGCCCGGTCCGCAGGGTCCTCGACCGTGTGGGTGTAGCCGTTCCCGAGCGCGACGTGGCTCGCGGCGTTCTCGTCGATGAGCGTGCAGTAGAAGACCGTCCCCAGCGGGCCGATCCGTCCCTCGCCGTCCACCAGCGCGAGCTCGCCGAGCCGCGCAGCTCCGTCGTCCTTCGCCACGACGGCGCGGAGCGCGTCGGCGCCCTGGTCCGCGTCGATCTTCACTGCCCGACCGCCGGAGAACTCGACCCGGATCCCCGTGATCACGGAGCCGAAGAGCTCGAGCGGCATCGTCGCGCTGACGTGGCCCTCGACGCGGTCGGGATCCGGCGTCGCGAACGTCTCCTCCGTCGGCAGGTTGGGGAAGTGCTTCACGCCGTCCACGGTCTCCTGGTCGCCTGCCTTCCAGCGCGACGAGGGGAGGAGCCCCACGGTGAGGTCGGTGCCCGGGCCGTGGAGGCGCATCGCGTCGAAGCGGCGTTCGGTGAGGCGGGCCGCGTTCGCCTTCAGCGTCGAGATCCGTTCGACCCAGGCGGCACCGGGGTCGTCGGCGTCGAGGCGGCAGATGTGCACGACCGCTTCCCACAGACGCTCGTAGGCGTCCTCGCGCGGAAGGTCGGGGTACACGGCGACCGCCCAGTCCGGAGTGGGGGCCGGCACGATCGTCCAGCTCGTCGTCATGCGGTTGACGACGTCGCCGGTCTCGGGCAGGTACGGGAGGAGGTCACGCCCGGCGCGCGCCGGGTCGAGGCCGTCGAGCGCGCGCGGCTCCTGCGGCCCGGAGAGCGTGATGCGCGCGGCGTGCTCGTCCGACAGGTGGAGGAGGCGCTGCGACATCCACGGCGGCACGTACTCGAGCGTGTCCTCGTCGGCGCCTGCCACTCGCTCTCGCTTCAGCCACTGGTCGAAGTAGACGACGTCGACGTACTTCGCCCCGCGCGCGTACGCAGCGCGGGCGATCCGGCGCGTAAGGTCCTCCTTGCCGAGGAAGCTCGTCACGGCGACGAGCTGGCCGGGCTGCACGTTGGCGCCGAAGACCGCGAGGTCGGCCAGCTTGTCGGTCCAGGCGTCGACCCGGTCCACGCGAGCAACCCTAGCGGCGGGAGAATGGCGCGATGCGCCTGAACGCGTTCCTCGCCCGGGCAGGCATCGCCTCGAGGCGCCGCGCCGACGAGCTCATCACCGCCGGGCGCGTCGTGGTGAACGGGGACGTCGGTCGGCTGAACACCGTCGTGGGCGCTCGCGACGTCGTGGAGGTCGACGGCGAGCCCGTCGTCCGCCAGCGGCTCGCGTACGTCCTCCTGTACAAGCCCACGGGAGTCCTGACGACCGCGAGTGACCCCCTGGGGCGAGCCACCGTGGTCGCGCTCGTGGGGCACGAGTCCCGCGTCGTCCCCGTCGGGCGGCTCGACGCCGACACGACCGGCGCGCTCCTGCTGACGAACGACGGCCCACTCGCGCACCGACTCGCGCACCCGCGCTTCGGCGTGCCGAAGGTCTACGAGGCGGTCGTCGAGGGCTCGCCGGACGGGGACGCACTGGACGCCCTGCGCGAGGGCGTCGAGCTCGACGACGGGCGCACCGCCCCCGCGGAAGTGCGAGTGCGCGGGCGTCGCGACGGGACGACGACGCTCGAGCTCACGCTCCACGAGGGACGGAAGCACCAGGTCAAGCGGATGTGCGGCGCGGTCGGCCACCCGGTGCGCCGGCTGCACCGGAGCCGCTACGCGGGGCTCGACCTCGATGGGCTCGCTCCGGGCGAATGGCGAGAGCTCACGAAGGACGAGGTCGCAGCGCTGCGCGACGCCGCTGGGATCTGACCGTGCGTTAGCGCGGGCCGACGAAGCCCATCCGCTCGTACATCGTCGCGAGCGTCGGGGCCGACGCCTCGCGGGCCTTGTCTGCGCCCACGGCGAGGAGCCGTCCGAGCTCGGTCGGGTCGGAGCGGAGCTCCCGGTACCGGGCCTGGATCGGGACGAGCAGACCGACGAGCGCCTCCCCGACCGCGTCCTTGAACGCGCCGTAGCCCTCGCCGTCGAACCGGGCCTCGACCTCGGCGATCGACTCTCCGGTCGCGACGGTCATCAGCTCGATGAGGTTCGAGATGCCGGGCTTCTCGTCGAGGTCGTGCCGGACCTCGCGGCCGGAGTCCGCGACCGCGCGCTTGACCTTGCGGAGGACCGCGTCGGGCTCGTCCAGCATGAGCACCTTCCCCTGCTCGGAGCCGAACGACTTCGACATCTTCTTCGTCGGCTCCTGGAGGTCCATCACGCGCGCGCCCACCTCCGGGTACACGCCGCGCGGGACCGTGAACGTCTCGCCGAAGCGGGTGTTGAAGCGCTCGGCGATGTCGCGCGCGAGCTCGAGGTGCTGACGCTGGTCGTCGCCGATCGGGACGATGTCGGTCTGGTAGAGGAGGATGTCGCCCGCCATCAGCGTCGGGTACGAGAAGAGCGCCGCGGTCACGAAGTCCTGCTGATCGGCCTTCTCCTTGAACTGCGTCATCCGGCGGAGCTCGCCGTAGCTCGTCGCCGCGCCCAGCAGCCACGCCGCCTCGGCATGCGCGGTCACCTGGCTCTGCACGAACACGGTCGAGCGTTCCGCGTCGAGGCCCGTGGCGAAGAGCATCGCGGCGATGTCGAGCGTGGCCTCGCGCAGCTCCGCAGGGTCGAAGTCGACGGTGATCGCGTGCAGGTCGACGATGCAGAAGTACGCCTCGCCCTGCTCCTGCGTCTTCGCGTACTGACGGAAGCCGCCGCTGTAGTTGCCGATATGCGGCTCGCCTGTCGGCTGGATGCCCGAGAAGATCTTCACTCGGGGATTGTTCCTGATCGTGCGCGCGAGGATCCCTGAGGGCGACCGCCTCGCGGTCGCGGCGATGGCGACCACATCGGCGCCACTACACTCACGCCGATGGAGGTCACCGGCCCCCCCGAGCTGCTCGCGTACCGGCTCGTCGCCAGGGAGCTGACACCGGACTCGACCGTCATCGAGGTCCAGGGGGAGGCGGATCGGCGACGGGTTCTTCGGGCTGATCGCAGGCCCGTGCACGGTCGAGACGAGGGAGCAGACGCTCGAGACCGCGCGCGCAGTCGCCGCGGCCGGGGTGACGATGCTCCGCGGTGGCGCGTTCAAGCCGCGCTCGTCGCCATACGCGTTCCAGGGCCTCGGCGCGAAGGGCCTCGAGATCCTCGCCGAGGCGCGGGAGGAGACCGGGCTTCCGATCGTCACGGAGCTCCTCGACCCGCGCGACGTGCAGGAGGTCGCCGACGTCGCGGACGTCATCCAGATCGGCGCCCGCAACATGCAGAACTTCAACCTCCTCGCCGAGGTCGGCCGGGTCGAGCTCCCCGTGCTCCTGAAGCGCGCCCCGTCGGCGACGGTCGAGGAGCTGCTGATGGCGGCCGAGTACGTCGCGAAGGAGGGCAACGAGCGCGTGATCCTCTGCGAGCGGGGGATCAAGACGTTCGAGCGCTCCACGAGGTACACGCTCGACCTCTCGGCGGTGCCGGTCCTCAAGCGCGAGACACACCTCCCGGTCATCGTCGACCCGTCGCACGCCGCCGGGCGTAGCGACCTCGTCCTGCCCCTCGCGCGAGCGGCCGCCGCCGTCGGCGCGGACGGGGTCATGGTCGAGGTCCACCCGCGGCCCGAGGACGCGCTCTGCGACGGGCCGCAGCAGATCCGGGTCGGGGAGTTCGCCCGCTTCGCGGACGAGATGCGGACGATCGTCGCGCTGCTCGGCAAGACCATCGGCTGAGCCCGATGCGCGTGGAGCCCGTGCCCGCCATCGTCGGGCACGTTGCCGTCCCGGGGGACAAGTCGATCTCGCATCGGGCCGTGCTCGTCGGCGCGATCGCAGAGGGCGAGACGAGAATCGTCGGCTTCGGGCGCTCGGCGGACACGGAGTCGACGATCGGCGCGGTACGCGCGCTCGGCGTCGAAGTCGTCGAGGACGACGTCGACGAGCTCCGCGTGCGCGGGCGCGGCCTGCATGGGCTGGAGGCGCCTGTGGAAGCGATCGACTGCGGGAACGCCGGGACCCTGATGCGGATCCTCGCCGGGGTGCTCGCCGGTCAGCACGGTCGTTTCGAGCTCGTCGGCGACACGTCTCTCTCCACGCGCCCGATGGAGCGCGTCGCCGTACCGCTCCGGCGGATGGGCGCGAGCGTGCGGACGACCGACGGGCACGCGCCGGTCGTCGTCGAGGGTGCCGACCTGCACGCGATCGACTACGAGCTGCCGGTGCCCTCCGCCCAGGTCAAGTCCGCGGTCCTCCTCGCCGGCCTGACCGCCGACGGCGAGACGACGGTCGTGGAGCGGCTTCCGACGCGGGACCACACGGAACGGTTGCTCGAGCGGGCGGGGGCGACGATCCGGCGCAGGCCGACGAGCGTGTCCGTCCTGAGAGCCGAGCGCCTCGTCCTCGACACCGTGGAGATCCCGGGCGACCTCTCCTCGGCCGCGCCGCTCCTCGTCGCCGCCCTCACGGTGCCCGGGTCGGAGCTCACGGTCCACGGGGTCGGGCTCAATCCGCGGCGGACGGGGCTGCTCGACGTGCTCGAACACATGGGGGCGCGGATCGCCGTTTACAACCGGCGCCAGATCAGCGGTGAGCCGGCGGGCGACGTCGAGGTGCGTGCTTCCGAGCTCGTCGGCGCGACCGTGTCGCCCGCGGAGGTGCCCGCGCTCGTCGACGAGCTGCCGCTCCTCGCGCTCGCCGCCTGCCACGCGCGCGGCGAGACCGTGGTCCGGGGCGCCTCCGAGCTGCGGGCGAAGGAGTCGGACCGGATCGCCGGAGTCGTCGAGGAGTTGCGACGGGTCGGTGCGCACATCCGGGCGACCCGTGACGGGTTCCGCGTGCGCGGGGTGCCCGCGCGGCTGCGGGGAGGGACTTTCGACAGCCGCGGCGACCATCGTCTCGCGATGCTCGGAGCGGTGGCAGGAGTCTCCTCGATCGAAGGCGTCGAGCTCGGCGGGGCCGAGGCCGTCGACGCGAGCTTCCCGGGCTTCTTCGCCCTGCTCGGGCAGCTGACGGCGTCGTAGGCGGTAGAACTTCGCGCCATGATCGTCGCGATCGACGGCCCCGCCGGGTCCGGGAAGAGCACTGTCGCGGCCGCGCTCGCGCGACGCCTCGGGTTCCGCTACCTGGACACGGGGGCGATGTACCGGGCGCTGACGTGGCTCGCGCTCGGCGAAGGGGTGGACCAGGGAGACGGCGACGCGCTCGCCGCGCTCGCCCGGGAGCACCCGGTGACGTTCGACGCGGGCGGCCGGGTGGAGATCGACGGGCACGACGTGTCCGCCGAGATCCGCGCGACCTCGATCGACCGTGTCGTGCCGCTCGTCGCGGCGCACCAGGGAGTCCGGGAGGTCATGCGCGAGCGCCAACGTGCGCTCGGCGGCGAGGGCGACGTCGTCATCGAGGGCCGCGACATCGGGACCGTGGTGGCCCCCGCGGCCGAGGTCAAGGTCTTCCTCGTCGCCTCGGAGGACGAGCGCGCGCGGAGGCGCTCGGCGGACCGGCCGGGAGCGGACGCGGACGAGCTCGCGGACGACCTCCGGCGCCGGGACGAGCGCGACGCCGCCAACATGCAGGCAGCCCCGGACGCGGTCTCCCTCGACACGACCGCGCTCTCCGTCGACGAGGTCGTCTCCCGCATCGTGGAGCTCGTGGAGGCGAGGCGATGAAGAGCGAGGATGCCGCGTGGGCGGTCGGTCGCGTCACCATCCAGCCCGCGGTCAGCCTGGTCGCACGCCTCCGGGTGTACGGCGCCGAGCGCGTCCCGCTCACGGGCGGGCTCGTCGTGGCGGCGAACCACTTCAGCTGGATCGATCCCCCGGCGCTCGGCGCCGCGTGCCCGCGCACGCTCTACTTCATGGCCAAGGTCGAGGTCCATCGGGTGCCCGGCCTCGGTGAGCTGATGCGGGCCTTCGGCGCGTTCCCCGTGCGGCGGGGAGAGTCGGACCGAGATGCCGTCCGCACGATGCGCGAGATCGTGCGGGAGGGCGGAGCGCTCGGCATGTTCGCCGAGGGCACCCGCCAGAAGAGCGGCGTCCCCGGCCCGGTGCAGCCCGGGGCCGCGATGGTCGCGGTCAACGAGGAGGTGCCGCTGATCCCCGCCGCGATCCACGGCAGCCAGGTGTGGCGGCTCGGGAACTTTGCCCCGGTCTCCCTCGCCTGGGGCGAGCCGATGACGTTCGAGGGGCTGCCGCGGGGAGGCAAGGGGTACAGGGAGGCCTCGGTCGAGATCGAGCGGAAGCTCCGCCAGCTGTGGGAGTGGCTCGTCGACGTCCACGACCTCGGACGCCCCCGCGACGCGACCCCGCCGGAATGACCGACGACCAGGCGGTCGCGCAGGTCGAGATCGCCGGGACGGTCGCGATCGTGGGGTTCCCCAACGTCGGCAAGTCGACGCTCGTCAACCGGCTGTCCGCGACGCGCACAGCGGTCGTCCACGAGACGCCCGGCGTCACGCGGGACCGCAAGGACGTGCTCTGCGAGTGGGCAGGGACGACGTTCCGGCTGATCGACACCGGTGGCGTCGACCGCACGGACACCGGGCCGTTCGGGCCGCAGATCGCGGCGCAGGCCCGCGAGGCGGTCGAGGAGGCCGACGTGGTCGTCCTCGTCGTCGACGCGAAGGCGGGGATCTCGCCCGGGGACGAGGAGCTCGCAGAGATCCTCCGCCGCTCGCGCCGCGACGTCCTCGTGGTCGCGAACAAGCTCGACGACCCGCGCCGCGACGCCGAGGCGCTCGACTTCCACCGGCTCGGGCTCGGCGACCCGATCCCGGTCTCCGCGCTCCACGGGCACGGGACCGGCGACCTCCTCGACGAGATCGTGAGCCGACTCCCCGGGAGCGGCGAGCGCCCGGTCGGCGACGAGGCGATCCGCGTGGCGATCCTCGGGCGCCCGAACGTCGGCAAGTCGTCGCTCCTCAACGCCCTCGTCGGGCACGAGCGCGTGATCGTGTCCGAGGTCCCCGGCACGACGCGCGACGCGATCGACACGGTGCTCCGCCGCGGGGAGACGACGCTCGTCCTCGTCGACACGGCCGGCCTTCGTCGCAAGCGGAAGCAGCGGCAGGGCATCGAGTACTACTCGGAGCTGCGCGCCCTCGAGGCGGCGGAGCGTGCAGACGTCGCGCTCGTGCTCGTGGACGCGAGCGAGGGAATCGTCGAGCAGGACCTCGCGGTGGCCGACGTCGCCCGCAAGGCCGGGTGCGCGACGATCGTCGTGCTCTCGAAGTGGGACATCTCGGAGATCGGGATCGAGGATGCGCGGCCGCGGATCGCCTCACGGCTTCGCCAGCGGCCGCCGTTGATCGCGATCTCGACGAAGACGGGCCGCGGCCTCGAGCGGCTGCTCGACCTGGTCGAGGACGTCTTCGTCCGCTACGCGGCGCGGATCCCGACCGCCGAGCTGAACCGCGCGCTCCAGGAGCTCCGCGAGCAGCGGCAGCCGCCCGCCCGGCGTGGCCGGAGGCTCAACCTCCTGTACGGGACGCAGGTGAGCTCGCGGCCGGCCCGGTTTCGGATCTTCGTCTCCGACCGGGGCCTCGTCACGCGCGACTACGCGTACTGGGTGGAGAACGAGCTCCGGCGACGCTTTAGGCTCGAGGGCGTGCCCGTCTCCATCGACTTCGTCACCTCCACATGAGTCAGGTCTCCGGGGCGTCGCTCGCCTCCGGCGGAGCCGGGCTGTGCCCGGCGGGAGCCGGAGGCGAGCGAGTGACATGAGGGCGGTCGTCGTCGGCGCGGGGTCGTGGGGCTCCGGGTTCGCGTGCCTGCTCCGCGACCGCGGGCACGAGGTCGTCCTCGCCGCGCGCGACCCGGAGCAGGCTGTCGCGATCCGCGAAACGGGACGGAACCCGCGCTACGTCCGCGACGCCGACCTCACGGGCATCGACGCGACGACGATCGGCGACGCGCCGATCGCGGATGCGGAGCTCGTCGTCGTCGCGGTCCCGAGCGCCGTGTTCGGCGACGTCGTCGCTGCCCTCCCGGGCGAGGGGCCGATCCTGAGCCTGACGAAGGGGCTCGATCCCGAGACCGGCGAGCGTCTCTCGACGCTCGTCGGCGGGAGACCGGTGGCCGTCCTCTCGGGACCGAACATCGCGGAGGAGATCGTGCGCGGCCTCCCGGCCGCGGCCGTCGTCGCGAGCGCGGACCTCGGGCTCGCCGTGCTCCTCCAGGTCGCCATCAACTCGCCGATCTTCCGCGTGTACGTCAACGAGGACATCGTCGGGGTCGAGCTCTGCGCCGCCGCCAAGAACGTCATCGCGCTGGCCGCCGGGGGCGCGGACGGGCTCGGCCTCGGGGACAACGCGAAGGCGGCGCTCGTCTCGCGAGGCGTCGCCGAGATGCGCCGGCTCGCGGATGCGGCAGGGGCTCGGCCCGACACGTTCGCCGGGCTCGCCGGCATGGGCGACCTCATCGTCACCTGCTGGGCGCCGTCCGGTCGCAACCGCCGCGCGGGAGAGCTGATCGCGCAGGGGGCGACGGCCGCGGAGGCGGTCTCGGAGATCGGGATGGTCGTCGAGGGGCTCACGACCGCGCCCGTCCTCCGCGACCTCTCTCACCGGCTCGGAATCGAGCTTCCGATCAGCGAGGGGGTCTGCGCCGTCCTCGAGGGCGTGCTGATCTCGGACCTCGTCGTGCAGCTCATGAGCCGGGCGCCGACGACCGAGTGACGCCCGGCGCTCGCGCGATCGCGCGTACGCGGTGACCAGGCCGGGCAAGCGGCCTGCTTCAGGGATCTTCCCGCGCGCACGACGCAGGTAGCCTTCCGGCGATGGAGAAGCGGTCCTTCTCGTTCACCTCGGAGTCGGTCACCGAGGGCCACCCGGACAAGATCGCGGATGCGATCTCCGACTCCGTGCTCGACGCGGTCCTGCGGGACGACCCGAACGGCCGCGTCGCCTGCGAGACCCTCGTCACGACCGGCCTCGTCGTCGTCGCGGGCGAGATCACGACGGACACGTACGTCGACATCCGCGCGATCGTGCGCGACCGGATCGCGGAGATCGGATACACGCGCGCGAAGTACGGATTCGACTTCGAGACCTGCGGCGTCGTCGTCGCGATCGACGAACAGTCCGCGGACATCGCGCGCGGCGTGGACGAGTCGTTCGAGGCGCAGCACGGCGACTCGGACCCGCTCGACCTGCTCGGCGCGGGCGACCAGGGGATGATGTTCGGGTACGCGAGCCGGGAGACCGAGGAGCTCATGCCGCTGCCGATCCTGCTCGCGCACCGGCTCACGAAGCGGCTCGCCGAGGTGCGGAAGGCGAACGTCCTCCCGTACCTGCGGCCGGACGGGAAGTCGCAGGTGACCGTGCGCTACGAGATCGACGAGCACGGGATCCAGCGTCCCGTCGAGGTCGAGCGCGTGCTCATCTCGACGCAGCACCGGGACGGGCTCGACGTGGAGACGATGCTGAAGCCGGACCTGCTGGAGCACGTCGTCGAGCCGATCCTGCACGCGGACTTCCGGTCGCTCTTCGACCCGGCGAAGCTCGGCGCGAAGGACTTCCTGTACGTGAATCCGACGGGCAAGTTCGTCATCGGTGGGCCGATGGGCGACACCGGGCTCACCGGGCGCAAGATCGTCGTCGACACGTACGGCGGCGCCGCGCCGCACGGTGGCGGCGCCTTCTCGGGCAAGGACCCGACGAAGGTCGACCGCTCGGCGGCGTACGCGGCCCGCTACGTGGCGAAGAACGTCGTCGCCGCCGGTCTCGCGGACCGTTGCCAGCTCCAGGTCGCCTACGCCATCGGCGTCGCGCACCCGATGAGCGTGAACGTCGACTGCTTCGGCACCGAGAGCGTGCCGCTGCCGACGATCGAGCGGCTCGTCTCCGAGCACTTCGACCTGCGGCCGGGCGCGATCATCCGCGACCTCGACCTCCTGCGCCCGATCTACGTGAAGACCTCGGCCTACGGTCACTTCGGGCGCGACGACCGCGACTTCACCTGGGAGCGCACGGACAAGGCCGAAGCGCTTCGCGCCGCCGCCGGGCTCCTCGCCGAGACGACCGCCTAGACGATCGCTTCCGGAAGATCGCCTGCTCGGGAGAGCGGCCCAAACCCGCCAGATCGCGCAGCCGGACCGCGCGAGACTTGGCAATCGGTCGTCCATACGCGCCGAAGGCCCGCCCCGCGGGCCTTCGGATGGAGGGTTCGGCGGTGCTCCAGGGAGGAAGGGAGGAGAACGACCTTCGGCCCGTAGGAAAGCATCTGCCCGTGAGAGTGGCCTGAGAGGCGCCTAAGAGTTCGGTAAGAGACGCGGAGGGCCCGTCGAGCGGGCCCTCCGCGCGTTCCCGGCGCCTGTGACGAGCCCTATCTCGCCGGGAAGGTCTTCCGTGCGAGCCGTGCGGCCGCCTGCTCGAGCCGCTCCAGCACGCGGTCCGCCCGCCCCTGGGCGATGCGCCCGGACGCGACGGCTCGCGCGAGCCTCGCCTTCGCCGGCGCGACCATCGCGGCCTCCAGGGCCTCGACACTCTTTCCCTGTGCGGCGGCGAGCGACGCGAGAGACGTCCCGGCGACCTCCGCGCGAAGCTCTCTCGGGCTCAGTCCGAGGAACCCGGCCGCCGTGCGCAGCATCCTGCCCTTCGCGATCTGGGCCTGGACGCCGAGGGGCCGGCACACGGCGCCCTGCGCGATTCGCGCCTTCAGCCTGACGGCACGCTCGGCGGAGATGCGCCCGTGCGCGAGCGCCGCATCGACGCGTGCGCTCATCCTCGCCTGGAGCTCCGCGACCGTGACGCCGTGCTTCTCCGCGATCTTCGCGAGGCGCGCCTGACACGTCGCAGCGCTGCCCCCGTCGCCCTGTGCGGCGACCGCGGTCCCGCCTCCGACGAGGAGCGCGGCACCGCCTGCGAGGGCTGCGAGCGCGTTGCGATTCAACTTCATGCTTCCCGTTTCTCCTTTCGTCTCCCCAGTGGCGGCCTCATCGTCCCATCGGTAGGTGAGGACGCGGCAAGCGCGGGTTGAGGGTTTCGTAAAGGCTGCTACGCGGCGGCGCGGACGTAGATCCCGTCGGCCGCCTTCTCCGTGATCGGCCGCTCGGCGCCGTCGAGCAGGATCGTGAGCTGTCCCGCCGCGGGCTGCGCCTTGCGGACCGTGACCGGCGTTCCGGGCACGAGCCCCTCGTCGTAGAACCAGTGGAGGAGATCGCCGTCGTGCTCTGCCAGCCGGACGATCTCGGCGTCGCGACCGGGGGCGAGCTCCGCGAGCGAGACGAGCTCCGCGTTCTCCCGCTGCTCGAACTCGGTGTCGACGGGCCAGCCGTGCGGGCAGCGGTCGGGACGGTCGAGCCGCACGTTGATCCGCTCGATCATGTCATCCGTGAACGTGTCCCCGAGCTCGTCCGCGTGGACGTGCGACTCGGCGGCGGTGTAGCCCATGAAGTCGGTGAGAAAGCGCTCGATCAGGCGGTGCTTGCGGACGACCCGCCTCGCGCGCGCGGCCCCCTCCGGGGTGAGGATCGCCTCCTTCTGCTCGCCGCGCTCGACGAGCCCGTCCGCCTCCAGCCGCTTCAGCATCTCGCCGGCGGAGGCGCGCGAGACGCCGAGCATCTCGGCCACGCGCGAGGCGATCGCGGTTGCGCCGGTCGCAGGGCGGTACTCGCCGATGGGGAAGGCGAGGAAGTAGATCGTCTCCAGGTACTCGTCGACCGAGTGACCGTGCGGCTGTGCCACCTGCGCCTCCCGTTTGACCGCGTCGAGCCTCCGCCACTATAGTGCCTCACCGTCGATGTAAGGCATGCCTTACATCCGAGCTCGAGGAGAGGAGGATCGTTGGGCGCGGGTGTCGTCGTGCTGCGGGAGGGCTTCGAGGCCTCGCTCGTCGTGGGGATCGTCCTCGCCTTCCTCGATCGCACGGGACGGCGGGACGCGTTCGTCGCGGTCTGGATCGGGATCGCGGCCGCGCTCGCCCTGAGCATCGCCGTCGGGGCGGCGCTCTTCGCCGTCGGGGCGGAGCTCGAGGGACGGTCGGAGGCGGCCTTCGAGGGCATCGTGATGCTCGCGGCCGCGGGTTTCCTCACGTGGATGATCTTCTGGATGCGCGGCCACGCGCGCTCGCTGCGGCGGCAGATCGAGGGCCGCACGCAGGCCGCGCTCGACGCCGGGGCGGCCTTCGGCCTGGCGTTCGTCGTCTTCGTCGGCGTCGCACGCGAGGGAGTCGAGGCCGCCCTGTTCCTGTTCAGCTCCCTCGAGGGGTCGAGCGGCCCCTTCTCGATCGTCGCGGCGATCGTGGGCGGGGTCGCGGCGATCGCACTCGGCTACCGGTTCTACCGGGGGTCGCACGGCTCGACCTGAAGACCTTCTTCACCGCGACGAGCGCGCTGCTCCTCCTCTTCGCGGGCTACCTGCTCGCGAGCGGCCTGCACGAGCTGGCCGAGGCAGGCATCGTCCCGGAGAGCGAGGCGCTGCTCGAGGCCGCCTTCGCGGCGCTGGCGGTCCCCACCCTGTACGCGTTCTTCCGCCGGCCCCGGGCCGCGACGGAGATGAGCTAGCCGGACGCGCCCGACTCGAACCTCCGCTCGGACGATACGAGGTAGAGGACGGGCGCCGAGACCACGATGAGCACGAGGGCGGGCACCGCGGCGCGCGAGTAGGCGCCGACCTGCGTGAGGCCCCAGATCTCGGTCGCGAGCGTGTCGAAGCCGATCGGCCGGAGGAGCAGCGTCGCGGGCAGCTCCTTCATCGCGGACAGGAAGACGAGCGCGGCGCCGGCGACGACTCCCGGGCGGACGAGTGGGACCGTGACGACGGCGAGCGCCTTCAGCGGTCCGACCCCGAGGCTCCGCGCGGCCTCCTCCTGGCGGGGGCTCACGGTCTCGAGCGCGGACTCCACCCCCGAAAGGCCCTGCGGGAAGAAGCGCACGACGTAGGCGAAGACGAGGAGCCCGAGCGTCTGGTAGACCGGAGACGCCCAGCGGGCCGCGAAAAAGACGAGCGAGAGGGCGATGACGAGCCCGGGCAGCGCGTTCCCGGCGTACGAGAGCCGCTCCAGCAGGCGCCCCGCCCGCGACGGGTAGCGGAGCGCGAGGATCGCGACGGGGAGCGCGGCGAGGACGGCGGCGCCGGCGGCGAGACCCGAGCCGACGACGGAGTGGAGGGCCTCCGACCAGGGGAGGCCGAGCTCGCGCTCGTTCGCGATGCCCCGGCTCAGCCAGTAGCCGAGGACCGCGGTGGGGAGGACGAGGAAGAGGCCGACGACGGCCGAGCAGAAGACGAGAGCCGGCGCCCGCCAGCGGCCAAGGCGTACGACGGGCTGCGGGCGGCGCGTCCCGGGGCCCGACCGGTAGAGGCGCCCGCGCCGGCGCAGCCGGTACTCGACGACGAGCGCGACGCCGCTCAACGCGACGAGCAGGAGGGCGAGGGTGGCTGCCGGGGCGCGGTCGAAGAGGCTCTTGTACTGGACGTAGATCGCCCGGGTCAGGGTGTCGTAGTTCATCAGCGAGACGACGCCGAAGTCCGAGAGGGTGTACAGGACGACGAGGAGCGCGCCGAGGCCGACGGCCGGGCGCAGCGCCGGAACCGTCACGCGGATGAAGGTGCGCCGTCCCGAGCTGCCGAGCCCGCGAGCCGCCTCCTCGAGGGCGGGGTCGAGCGTGCGGAGCGCCGCCTGGGTGAGGAGGAAGACGTACGGGTAGGTGGCGAGGGTGAGCGCGAGGAGCGAGCCCCAGTACCCGCTGATCTCGGGCGCCCGCTCGACCCTCAGCGCGTCCGCGAGGAGCCCCCGGTCTCCGAAGAAGCCGAGCAGGCAGAAGGCCGCCACGTAGCTCGGGATCACGAGCGGCAGCGCGGCTGCGGTCGCCCAGGCGCGTCTCCCGGGGAGGTCGGTGCGCGTGACGAGCCAGGCGAGCGGGACGCCGACGAGCACCGAGCCGGTGACGACGCCGACCGCGAGGAGGAGCGTGTTCCGGACGAGGCGCCAGGTCGTCGCCTCGCCCAGGATCTCCAGGAGCCTGCCGCCGCCCGCGACCCGTACGACGAGATACGCGAGCGGCAGCAGGAGGAGCGCGACGACGACGCCCGCCGCGACGACGAGCGGGAGCGGGGGCCGCGTCCCCGCTCCCCGGCTCACGTGAGGTAGCCGGTCTCTCGCAGCATCTCGATCGTGGCCTCGTGCTCGGCGCCGAAGCTCGTCAGGTCGACGTCCGGGCCGTGGAGGGAGTCGAGCGGTGGCAGCCCCGCCTTCGCGTCGATCCCTGCGACGAGCGGGTACTCGGCCTCTTCGGCCTCGTCGACGTAGAACCGCTGGCCGTCGTCCGAGAGGAGGAACTCGACGAAGCGCTCGGCGTCGTCCTGCTGGTCCGAGCCCGAGAGCACGGCTGCGCCCGCGACGCTCACGAGTGCCCCGGGGTCGCCGATGGCGAGGAAGTGGTTCGCGATCGGGGCATCCGGCTGCTCCTCGCGCACGAGGTAGAGGTAGTAGTGGTTCACGAGGCCGAGGTCGATCGCTCCGGACGCGGCGGCCTCGACGATCGGCGTGTTCTTCTCGTAGATCTTCGGATCGAGCGCCTTCAGGTCGGTCAGCCACTTCCGCGTCGCGTCGTCGCCCTCGGAGAGCCGCATCGCGGTGACGAACGCCTGGAACGACGCGTTCGTGGGGGCGACTCCGATCCGACCCTCCCACCGCTCGTCGAGGAGGTCCTGCACGGTGTCCGGAACCTCGTCCTCGGACAGCGCATCCGTGTTGTAGACGAGCACACGAGACCGACCGGACGTGCCGGTCCAGCGCCCGTCGGCGTCGCGGAAGCGCGCGTCGACGCGATCCGTGATCTCGTCCGGGAGTACCTCGAGCTGGCTCTCGACGGAGCCGAGCGAGCCCGGGTCCTGCGCGAAGAAGACGTCGGCGGGCGAGTTCCCGCCCTCCTCGGCGATGGTCGCCGCGAGCTCGGCGCTGTCCCCGTAGCGCACCTCGACGTCGACCCCGGTCTCCTCCTCGAACATGTCGAAGAGCGGGGCGACGAGCTCCTCCTCGCGGCCCGAGTAGACGGTCAGCGTGTCGTCCGAGCCACCGCAGCCGGCCGCCGTCGCGAGCGCCGCGAAGAGAGCCGCGACGACTGTGATCGACCTCATCCGCACCTCCTTGTAAGGCCTTCCTTATTCACAAAGCAAGGCAGACCTTACAGCGAATCCGACGAAGATCGATCAGCTACGTCAGCACCGGGACGCGGCCCTGGTGCAGACGAATCGAGACGCGCGCCCCGAGCGGGACGACCTCGTTCGACGGGCGCTGCGACACGAGCTCCACGCCGTCGAAGCGGACGCGGTAGAAGACGTCGTGGCCGCGGAACTCACGTGCCACGACCTCCGCCGCACCGGTTGGATCGCACTCGAGCTCGAGGAGCTCCGGGCGGACGAGCACGTTCGCCGACCCGTTGACCGGAGCGCCGTTCACCGGGAACGCTCCGAGGGCAGTCTCGACGAGCCCGCTGACGACGCGGCCTGCGAGCACGTTCCCGGCGCCGACGAACTCCGCGGCCCAGCGCGAGACCGGAGCGAAGTAGAGCTCCTCGGAGGTCCCTTCCTGCACCACCCGTCCGTCCCGCATGAGCGCGATGCGATCGGCGAGCGAGAACGCCTCCTCGCGATCGTGCGTGACGAGCACGACGGTGACGCCCAGCGGACGAATGATCTCGACGACCTCAGACCGCAACGACTCGCGCAGGAAGGGGTCGACGTTCGACCACGGCTCGTCGAGGAGCACGACCTCGGGTGCGGGGGCGAGCGCGCGGGCGAGCGCGACGCGCTGCTGCTGCCCGCCCGAGAGCTCGTGCGGGTAGCGGTGCCCGACTCCCTCGAGACCGACGATCGCGAGGAGCTCCGGGACCCGTAGGGGCCGCTTGCGCCGGGAAAGGCCGAAGCCGACGTTCTCGGCGACGGTGAGATGCGGGAAGAGCGCGTAGTCCTGGAAGACCATCCCGACCCGACGGCGCTCGGGCGGCACCCAACGGCCCGAACCGGACACCGGGCGCTCGTCGATCGCCACGGTGCCCGCGTCGGGCCGCTCGAAGCCCGCCACGAGTCGCAGGAGCGTCGTCTTCCCACAGCCGGAGGGGCCGAGCAAGGCGACGACCTCGCCGCGCTCGACGCAGAAGGACGTCGTGTCGACGGCGACGATCTCGCCGTAGCGCTTGCTGACGCCGTCGAGCCGGATCATGGAGCACGGCATGTAAGGAGCACCTTACACCGGTTGCGTCGGAGCCACGGCCGCAAGCGAGCGACCGGGCCGGGCGGTCGCCGGAGCCGCGGCTACGCTCGCCGTCGTGACCCTCGCCGAGGTGTACCCGCTCGTGACCGCCCGCGCGCTCGCGCGACCGTTTACGTACGAGGTCGACGAGGACGTCTCGCGCGGCGCGGTCGTCTCGGTCGGGCTCGGTGGCCGACGGCTGCGCGGGATCGTCGTCGAGACCGGCGTGGCCGCCCCCGAGGGCGTCGACGTCGCGGCCGCCGGCGACGTTCTCGACCGGATTCCGCCGGCTCTCGTGGACCTCGCGCTCTGGCTCGCCGACTACTACGGGTCGACGCCCTCGCGGGCACTGGCGCTGGTCGCACCGCACGCACGGACACGGCGCGGCGAGCGCAGGACGCCCGCGCTCCGGGACGGCCTGGTCGGCGAGCCGGAGCCCGAGGAGCTGACCCAGGCGCAGCGGGCCGCGGTCGCACGGATCGTCGCGGCGCTCGACGGGACCGGTGGCCACGTCCTCCTGCACGGCCCGACGGGCAGTGGCAAGACCGAGGTCTACCTCCAGGCCTGCGCGGCGGCGCTCGGGCGCGGCCGCGGGGCGATCGTGCTCGTGCCGGAGATCGCCCTGACGCCGCAGACGCTGGGCCGCTTCACGGCACGCTTCGGCGAGCGCGTCGCGGTGCTGCACTCCGCGCTGACCGAGGCCGAGCGGCGCGACGAGCGCGAGCGCATCGGGACGGGGGAGGCGCGGGTCGTCGTCGGCGCCCGCTCGGCCGTCTTCGCCCCGGTGGCCGACCTCGGGCTCGTCGTCGTGGACGAGGAGCACGACACCTCCTACAAGCAGGAGTCGGACCCCCGCTACGACGCCCGTACGGTGGCTGCGAAGCGAGCCGTCCTGGAAGGCGCGGTCGCGGTGTACGGGAGCGCGACCCCGCGCGCCGAGAGCTGGGCGCGACTCGAGCGTCTCGACCTGCCCGCGCGGATCGGGGCGCCCATGCCCACCGTCCGTACGATCGACCTCCGTCGCGAGGCCGGCTACCCGCTCTCGGCGCCGCTCCTCGCCGAGCTCGCGACGCTCGAGGAGCGCGGAGGGCGGGCGATCCTCCTCCTCAACCGGCGCGGAGTCTCGGGCGCGATCCATTGCCGCGCGTGCGGCGTCTCGCGGCGCTGCCGCAGCTGCGACGTCGCCTTGACGCTCCACCGCGACGGCCACCTCCACTGTCACCACTGCGGCTACTCCGAGGTGCTGCCGGAGAGCTGCCCCGAGTGCGGCTCCGTCGAGCTCGCACGCATCGGCGCCGGCACGCAGCGGCTCGAGAGCGAGCTCGAGAAGCGCGTGCCGGGCCTCGAGCGGATCCGCCTCGACGCCGACACGGCGGCGAAGCCGGGAGCGCTGCGCGCGGCGCTGGAGCGCTTCGCGTCCTCGCGCGCGGCGGCCCTGATCGGGACGCAGATGGTGGCCAAGGGCCACCACTTCCCCGGTGTCGCGGTCGCCGCCGTCGTCGACGCCGACGCGGGGCTCGCGTTCCCCGACTTCCGCGCAGAGGAGCGGACGTTCCAGCTCGTGACCCAGCTCGCGGGCCGGAGCGGCCGCGACGCGCCGGGCAAGGTGCTCGTCCAGACGTTCCAGCCGGACGCGACCCCGTTCACCTACGGGGCGAGGCACGACGTCGCGGGGTTCCTCGCCCTGGAGCTCGCCCGGCGCGAGGAGCTCGGCTACCCGCCGTTCCGGCACCTCGTCTCGGTCGTCGTCTCGGGCCCCGAGCCCGCGGCGCCGCTCCGCGCGCTCTCCGAGCTCCGCGAGGCCTTGCGCCTGCGGGACGTGCAGCTGCTCGGCCCGGCGCCGCTCCTGCGGCTGCGTGGTCGCCATCGCGCGCAGCTCGTCGCGAAGACGAGCGCGCCGCGCGCGTTCGCGAGCCGCGCCGCGGCGCTCCTCGCCGCCGCCGCGCCCGCGATGCGCCGCGACGGCCTCGCGGCCGTCGTCGACGTCGACCCGCAGTCATAGACTCGGGCGATGCGCGGGATCCTCGCTGTCGCGGCCGTCGTCGGCGTCCTCGTCGCAACCGACGCCGGCGCGGCCCGAAAGCCCACCGCATCCGAGCGCGCGGCCGTGGCGGCTGCCGTCCTGGCGCAGGTCCCGGAGCTCCCGCGCTCGCCCGCGATCGTGGTCCTGCGGCGGGTCGTCGTCTCCACGGTCCGGCCCGGCGCGAGCTCGAGCTTCTCGCGCTTCGCGGCCGCGTTCGTCACCGCCCGCGACGCGTCGCCGTACCCGACCGGGCAGCGCACCGGGCTCCTCGGCCTCCACGAGCGCACGAAGGGATGGATCATGGTCGGCTACGGTCCGGACCGCGCCGTCTGCCGGGAGCCGCAGCTCTTCTTCGGAGGCCGGCGCGCGGCGATCCTCCGCGACCTCGGCATCCGCTGCCGCTGACGCACGCTCGTCTACACTCGCCCGCGCGATGCACGACCACGCGCACCAGCACGATCACGACGACGACCACGCGGACCACGTGCACGAGCACGACGAGCACGAGCACGACGAGCTCGAGCTCGAGCGCGAGGCGCGACGCCTGATCGCGCTCTCGCGGATCCGCCAGTACGGCGATCCCGCGCTGCGCATGAAGGCGCGCGAGGTGGATGCGGTCGACGACGACCTGCGCCGCCTCGTCGAGCGCATGACGGGGCTGATGCACGAGGCGCAGGGCGTGGGCCTCGCCGCGACGCAGGTCGGGGTCCTGCGTCGGCTCTTCGTGTTCGTCGACGAGGGGGTGGACCTCGTGCTCGTGAACCCGGTCATCACGAAGCGCTCGAAGGACACCGAGGTCGAGGAGGAGGGGTGCCTCTCGCTCCGCGACGTGCTCGTGCCGGTCGAGCGCGCGACGGAGGTGACGATCGAGGGGCTCGACGAGAACGGGGACCGCGTCGAGCTCGAGCTGAAGCTGCCCTCAGCGCGGGTCGTGCAGCACGAGCTCGACCACCTGGACGGCGTCCTCATCATCGACCGCACCGACGACGAGTCGCGCCGCGGCGCGCTCGCGAGGCTCCGGCCGCAGCCCGTCCTCGGCGCGCGTTGACGGGGCCGATCGCGGTCGCTGCAACGGCGCCGTTCGGCGCCGACGTGCTCGAACGGCTCGCGACGACGCGCGAGATCGCATGCCTGCTGACGCGGCCCGACGCGCCGGCCGGGCGCGGCCGCAGGCCCTCCGCGCCGCCCGCGAAGGAGGTCGCCGAGCGTCTCGACATCCCGGTGGTCCAGCCCGAGCGGCTCGAGCCGGGGCTCGACCTCGGGGCGCCGACGGTCGTGGCCGTCGCGTACGGTCGCATCGTCCCCGAGCCGCTGCTCGACGAGCGGCTCTGGCTCAACGTCCATCCCTCGCTCCTGCCGCGCTGGCGCGGCGCCGCGCCGGTCGAGCGCGCGCTGATGGCGGGTGACGCCGAGACGGGTGTCACGATCATCGAGCTCGTGAAGCAGCTGGACGCGGGGCCGATCGCGGCGCAGCGGTCCTTCCCGATCGAGTCCGACGACGACGCGGGCGCGATCTACGCGAAGGCCGTGCCCCTCGCCGTCGCGCTTCTCGAAGACGTCCTCGAGGAGCGGTCCTTCCGGCCGCAGCCCGACGAGGGCGCGACGTACGCCGAGAAGATCTCGGCGGAAGACCGCGTGCTCGATCTCTCTCGCCCACCGGACGAGCTCGTGAACCGCGTTCGCGCGCTCTCGCCGCACATCGGGGCGCGCGCGGAGCTGCACGGTCGCGTCGTCACCGTCTGGCGTGCGCGCGTCGCCGAGGACGGGTCGTTCGAGCCGCTCGAGGTGCAGCCGGAGGGCGGCCGGCGCATGGAGGTCGCCGCCTGGCTCCGCGGCCTCAGATAGCGCCTGCGCGGCGGGCGGCCTTCCAGGTCCTTCTCCGCGTCTTCGAGGACGGCGCGTACGCGGACCTCGCCCTTCGCTCCGCGGCCGCCGACCTCGACGAACGGGACCGGGCGCTTGCGCGACGGCTCTCGTTCGGCGCCGTGCAGCGGGTGCGGACGCTCGACCATGCGATCGAGGCGCTCGGCCGTCGCAAGGTGCGCCGCCTCGACCCCCCGGTGCGGGCCGCGCTGCGGCTCGGCGCCTACCAGCTCGCGTTCGTCGACGGCGTCCCGCGCTACGCCGCGGTGAACGAGTCGGTCGAGCTCGTCCGCGGCGCGCGCCTCGAGCGCGCGGTCCCGTTCACGAATGCGGTCCTGCGCCGGCTCGCCGATGGCATGCGCGAGCTCGTCGGCGCGCTGCCGGATGGAACGGCGCCCGAGGCGGCGCTGAAGCACTCCTACCCCGACTGGGTCGCCGAGACCTGGGAGCGGGACCTCGGCCTGGACGAGGCGATCGCGCTCATGCGCGCGCAGAACGAGCCGGCGGAGACCGTGGTCCGGCTCGTCCGCGGCGAGGTCGAGGGGCGGGAGGACGAGGACGTGCCCGGCGCCTGGCATGTCGAGCGGGTCGACGAGCACGCCCTCGCGGAGGGTCGCCTCTGGCCGCAGAGTCGGGCGTCGCAGCTCGTCGGCCTCGCCGTCGGCTCCCGCGAAGGCGAGCGGACGCTCGACCTCTGCGCGGCGCCGGGCGGCAAGGCGACGATGCTCGCAGGCGAGGTCGTCGCCGTGGACGTCAACGAGGCGCGCGCCCGCGAGCTCGAGGAGAACGTCCGCCGCCTCGCTGCGTCGAACGTGCGCGTGGTCGTCGCCGACGGTCGCTCGCTGCCGCCGGAGCTGACGGGGTTCGACCGGGCGCTCGTCGACAGCCCGTGCTCCGGCCTCGGCGTCCTCAACCGGCGTCCGGACCTCCGCTGGCGCGCCGAGCCGCTCCCCGTGCTCCAGCTCGAGCTCCTCCGCGGCGCGGCCGAGCGGGTGCGGCCGGGGGGCACGATCGTCTACTCGGTCTGCACCGTGAACGCGAAGGAGGCGGAGAACGTCGTCGAGGCGTCCGGGCTCGAGATCGACCCCTCGCTCGGGGACGAATGGCCGCGGTTCCGGCATCGCAGCCGCCCGGGCCTCCTCCAGACCCTGCCGCACGTGCACGGGACTGCAGGCTTCTTCGTCGCCCGCCTCATCGTGCGCTGAGGATCCGGCGAGCCTCCCCGACGTGCTCCTCGAGCCAGCCGCGGCGCTCGTCCCACGCCCACGCGAGGTTGTGGGCGACGCCCCAGCCGCGAGCTCGCTCGCGATCGAGCCCGAGGTCGGCGAGGACGTCGAGCCAGCGGGAGACCGAGCCCGCGTTCCGGAGGAGCCCGCTCGCCTCCAGCTCGCGCTCGCCGACGAGCGGCTTCGGATCGATGACGAGCCACGGCTCGCGCTCGGCGCGGAGGACGTTGCCACCGTGCAGGTCCTGGTTCACCAGGTGTGTCCCCGACCGGTCGACGGTCCGGTAGACGTCGAGGGCGGCCTCGAGCAGCGAACGCTCGAACGGCTCTCCCGCGCCGGCGTACCGGCGCGCTACCGAGACGGCCCAGCGATCGGCCCAGTCGGCGAGGAGCTCGAAGGCGTGGCCGCTCGCGACTCGCACCTGGAGCCGCGGCAGGAGGTCGCCGATCACGGCAGTCTCGTCGTCGCCGGAGTCCCAGAGCCGCATGCCCGGCACGCACCGCTCGAGGAGAAGAGCTCTGCGCCCGTCGTCCCGGGCGAGCAGCCGCACCGCACCCCCGCCGTCCCAGACGGCGAGGGCGTCCCCTTCGCGGTCCGCCTCGTCGTGGCCCGGCGCGTTCAGCTTGAGGACCGCTCCGCCCGCCGGGACGACGAGCGAGTGGGGCGTGTCGATCGGCTCCTCGAGCGCGAGCCCCCAGTCGCGGGCGCACGCGTCGACGAGCGTTGGCAGCGCCTCGAGCCACTCGGGTGCGTGCGCCCAGGTCCTGCAGAGCGAGGCGGGGATCCGCACTCCCCGTAGATGGTCGTGGGACGACCATTCGCACCTAGGATCACGACGTGGACGCCGCCTGCCTGGAGCGGGCGCTCGAGCTCGCCGAGCGCGGTCGCGGGACGACGCATCCGAACCCGATCGTCGGCGCGGTCGTCGCCCTCGACGGCGAGGTCGTCGGCGAGGGCGTGGCACGAGCGCAAGGGCGAGGCGCATGCGGAGGTCGTCGCGCTCGCTGCGGCTGGCGAGCGGGCTCGCGGGGCGACCGCCTACGTCACGCTCGAGCCCTGCGCGCACCACGGCGAGACGCCGCCGTGCGCCGACGCGCTGATCGACGCGGGCATCGCCCGGGTCGTCGTGGGCCAGCTCGACCCGCATCCGGAGCACGGCGGCGGGCCTCGAGCGCCTGCGCGCGGCAGGGGTCGAGGTCGCGGTCGCGGACGGGGAGCTCGGCTTCCGCGCGCGGCAGCAGATCGAGGAGTGGCGGACGTGGGTCGTCGAGAGACGCCCGTTCGTGACGTACAAGGTCGCGGTGACGCTCGACGGCCGCGTCGCGGTGCCCGGGCGGCGCTGGGTGACGGGCGAGGAGTCGCGCCGGCTCGTCCACGTCTTGCGCGCGCAGTCGGACGCCGTCGCGGTCGGCATGGGAACGGTCCGCTGGGAGAATCCGCGGCTCGACGCGCGCGACGTCCCGGTCGTCAGGCAGCCGCGCAGGCTCGCCTTCGGGCGCGGCCCGCTCCCCGACGGCTCGGAGCTCGAGCTGCGGCCCGGCCCCCTCCGCGAGGAGCTCGAGTCGCTTGCCGCCGACGGCGTGCAGTCGCTCCTCCTCGAGGGCGGACCGACGCTCGCCGCCGCGTTCCTGGAGCAGGGCCTCGTCGACAAGCTGCTCGTCTTCGTGGCACCCACCCTCGCGGGGGAGGGGCAGGGCATGCTCGCGGGGCTTCCGGCCTCGGTCGGGCTCGCGCGGCTCGAGGCGCGGTCCGTCGGCGACGACGTCCTGCTCCAGGCCTACGTCCGCGAGCCCTAGACGGTCGATGCCACGATCTCGCGCGTCCGGCTGCGCGATCTGGCGAGGGGCGTGCGCGTCGCGACGCGGCCGGCTCGCGCCCCGGAGATGGCGATCTCGTGGCATCGACCATCGAGTTACCGTTCTGGCATGTTCACGGGGATCGTGCGCGAGCTCGGGCGCGTCGCGTCGGCGGAGGGCGGCGCGGAGGGCGTGCGGCTCGTGCTCGAGGCTCCGTTGACGGCAGCCGCGACGCAGGTCGGCGACTCGGTGTCGGTCAACGGGTGCTGCCTCACCGTCGAGGAGGCCGGGAACGGCGTCCATCGCGATGCACGCCGTCCCGGAGACGCTCTCGCGGACGACGCTGGGCGGCCTCCGCGCGGGCGACGTCGTCAACCTCGAGCTCGCCGTTCTGAGCCGGCGAGCCGCTCGGCGGGCACTACGTCCAGGGCCACGTCGACGCCGTCGGTCGGGTGCAGTCGGTCGAGGCGGAGGGCGAAGGGCTACGGGTCTTCGTCGAGGCGCCGGACGCGGTCCTCCGGTACTGCGTCGAGAAGGGGTCGATCGCCGTCGACGGCGTGTCGTTGACGGTTGCCGAGCTCGCCGAGGACGCGTTCGCGGTGGCGCTCGTGCCACACACGCTCGAGGCGACGACGCTGTCCACCCTCGCGCCCGGCCGGGAGGTCAACCTCGAGGCCGACCTCCTCGCGAAGTACGTCGAGCGGCTCGTGGGCTCCCGCGAGGGCTGAGGCTACGATCCGGGGATGAGCGTGGACCTGCGGGCAGCGGAGACGTCCTCGCCGTTCGCGACGATCGAGGAGGCGATCGACGACGTCCGCTCCGGGAAGTTCGTCGTCGTCGTCGACGACGCCGACCGCGAGAACGAGGGCGACCTGACGATCGCCGCGCAGTTCGTGACGCCGGAGTCGATCAACTTCATGGCGACGCACGCGCGCGGGCTCATCTGCCTCTGCCTCTCGCCCGAGCGCTGCGACGAGCTCGAGCTGCGGCCGATGACGGAGCGGAACGAGACGCCGCTCGGCACGGCCTTCACCGTCTCGATCGAGGCGCGCGAGGGCGTCTCCACCGGGATCTCCGCCCAGGATCGCGCGCGCACCATCCAGGTCGCGATCGACCCGGGCTCGACGCCCCACGACCTCGTCCAGCCGGGCCACGTCTTCCCGCTCCGTGCCAAGCCCGGTGGGGTGCTGCAGCGGGCTGGGCAGACCGAGTCGGCGGTCGACCTCGCGCGGCTCGCGGGCCTGATCCCCGCGGGCGTCGTCTGCGAGATCATGAACGAGGACGGGACGATGGCGCGCGTGCCCGACCTGACGTCGTTCTGCGCGCAGCACGGCCTGAAGATGGTCACGGTCGCGGACCTGATCGAGTACCGCCGCCGCCGGGAGAAGCTCGTCGAGCGCGTCGTCTCCGTGCGCCTGCCGACCGAGCACGGCGAGTTCCAGGCGCACGCGTATCGGGAGACTCTGACCGGCAAGCAGCACGTCGCGCTCGTGAAGGGCGAGGTCGAGGGCGTCGAGAACGTCCTCGTCCGCGTGCACTCCGAGTGCCTGACCGGCGACGTCTTCCACTCCCTTCGCTGCGACTGCGGCGAGCAGCTCGAGCAGGCGCTCGCCCGCATCGAGGCGGAGGGCGTCGGCGTCCTCGTGTACATGGCGCAGGAGGGCCGCGGCATCGGCCTCCTGAACAAGCTCCGCGCCTACGAGCTCCAGGAGGCCGGGCTCGACACGGTCGAGGCGAACCTCGAGCTCGGGTTCCCGGCGGACGCGCGCGAGTGGGGCATCGGGAACCAGATCCTCGCCGACCTCGGCCTGACGACGATCCGGATCCTGACGAACAACCCCCGGAAGCTGACCGGCCTCGACGGCTACGGTCTCACCGTGGTCGAGCAGGTGCCGATCGAGGTCGAGCCGCAGGCGGAGAACGCCGGCTACCTCGCCGCGAAGCGCGAGAAGCTCGGGCACACGATCACGAGACTCCACCACCAGGGCGCGCACCTCGAGCCGGGCGCCCGGGAAGACGAGGACGGATGAGCCGAGACATCGACGACTCGAGCGAGAACGTGCTCTCCGAGTGGCAGCGCGCCGACGAGGAGCCGGGCGACGACGAGGTCGCGGCCTGGGGCACCGCGGTGACGCACGAGGAGCGCGAGGAGCTCGAGCCGCAGAGCCTCGCCGTTCCCGGCCCGGACGTCGAGGCTCCCGCGCTCGACGACGCAGCGGCGCCGGAGCAGCCCGAGCCCGACCAGCTCGAGCCCGACCAGCCCGAGCCGGAGCAGCCCGAGCCGACCGGAGCAGCTCGAGGCAGCGGAGCTCGAGGACGAGGGCGCGCCGATGACGATCGAGCTCTCCCACGAGCACGCTGCCGGGGACCTCGAGATCCCGGACGGCTACGCGGTGCTCGAGGGCGACGCCGACGGCGGCCGGCGTGCCGTCGGTGTCGTCGTCGCCCGGTTCAACGGCGCCGTCACCTCGCGGCTCCTCGAGCGCGCGCTCGAGGAGCTCGAGGCGGCAGGCGTCCGGCGGGAGGCGGTCACGATCATGGTCGTGCCCGGCGCCTTCGAGCTCGCCCTCGCCGCCACGGCGCTCGCGAAGACCCGCCGCTTCGCCTGCATCGTCGCGCTCGGCTGCGTCATCCGCGGCGACACGCCCCACTTCGACTACGTCGCGAGCGAGGCCGCGAGCGGGCTCCAGCTCGCCGCGCTCGAGACCGGCGTCCCGGTCTCGTTCGGCGTTCTCACGCTCGACCGGGTCGAGCAGGCGGAGGCGCGCTTCGAGAAGGGCGCCGAGGCCGTGCGGAGCGCGCTCGAGATGGCCGACGTGTTCTCGCACCTGCGCGCCGCCGCGTCGCGTTAGACGAGCACGGTGACCGTCACCCGCGGTGACGGTGACCCGCGTTTCGCTACCATGCTCGGCCGCATGTCCAAGGTCTGCGCCATCTGCGGGAAGAAGCCCGGCTTCGGCAACAGCCGCAGCCACTCGATGGTCGCCACCCGGCGGCGCTTCAACCCGAACCTGCAGCGCGTCCGCGTCGTGCTCGATGGACGCGCGACGCGCGCCTACGTCTGCACGCGCTGCCTCAAGGCCGGCAAGGTCCAGAAGGCCGTCTGAGCCTGTCCGCCGCCTGCTCCGGCGGCACGTTCCCTTTAAGCTCGCGCCATGGATCTCGAGTCGCTGCGGGACGTCGCCCGCGCCGCGCTGCAGAACCTCGAGGCCAACCGCCAGCGGATCGACGACCTGAACGTCTACCCGGTGCCGGATGGGGACACCGGGACGAACCTCGTCCTCACGCTCCGTTCCGTCGTCGACGCGCTCGAGCGCTCGAGCGCCGGTGACGGCGGCACCGTCGCGCGGGAGCTGACGCGCGCCGCCCTGCTGGGCGCGCGGGGCAACTCCGGGGTGATCCTCTCCCAGATCGTTCGCGGGGCGGCCGACGCGGTGGGCGAGCACGGCTCCGTGGGAGCTCCCGAGCTGCGACAGGCGCTCCGCGCCGCGAGCGACGCTGCGTACGGGGCGGTGAGGGATCCGGTCGAGGGGACCATCCTCACGGTCATACGGGAGATGGCCGAGGAGGGCGAACGCGACGCGCACGCGGCGCTGTCGCCGGCCGACTTCCTGAAGGCCGCGCTGGCGCAGGGCGAGGACGCGCTCGCCCGCACCCCCGAGCTGCTCGACGTGCTGCGCGAGGCGGGCGTCGTCGACGCGGGCGGCGCCGGACTCGTGGAGATCGTCCGCGGGCTCGCGCTGGGCCTCGCCGGCGAGCCGCTGCCCGAGGCGCCCGCCGAGGGCGTCACCCTCGGGTTCGAGGCGATCCACCAGGAGCTCTCCCGGTACCGGTACTGCACGGGGTTCGTCGTGGAGGGCGACGGGCTCGACCTCGACGGGCTCGAGCGCTCGCTCGAGCAGCTCGGCGACTCCCTGCTCGTCGTCGGCGACCCGTCTGCGGTCAAGGTGCACGTGCACACTGACGACCCCGGAGCGGCGATCTCGATCGCGACCGCGCTCGGGGTGATCGGGCGGGTCGAGATCGCCGACATGCACGCGCAGACCTTCGAGCGGGAGGGACGGCTACTGGGCACCCCGGGTGTCTCGGTGCCGACGCTCGAGACGGGCCTCGTCGCGGTCTGCCTCGGCGAGGGGAACCGCCGCCTGTTCCGTGAGCTCGGCGCGACGACCGTGATCGAGGGCGGGCAGACGATGAACCCGTCGGCTGCCGAGATCGTCGAGGCGATCGAGGCGACTCCCGCCGGCGAGGTGATCGTCCTCCCGAACAACCCGAACGTCGTCGCGACCGCCGAGCAGGCCGTCGAGCTGGCGTCGCGACCCGCCCGCGTCGTGCCGGCGCGCTCGATCCAGGCGGGGTTCGCCGCGATCGTCGGCTTCGTGCCCACGAACACGCCCGAGCAGAACGAGGCCGCGATGCTCGACACGCTCGCGAAGGCGCTGACCGGCGAGGTCACCGTCGCCTCGCGCGACTCGACCCTGGACGGCGTCGCGATCCGGAAGGATGCGTATCTCGGCCTCGTCGACGATGCAGCCGTGGTCTCCGGGGAGGACCTGGACGCGGTCGCGCTCGAGGTCGTCGACCGGCTGTTGACGGACGGCCGGAGCTGGCTGGGGGTGCTCGTCGGCGCGGACGCGCCACCCGTGGACGACCTCCTCGAGCGGATCCAGGCTGCGCACGCCGAGGTGGTCGTCGAGCCGCACGACGGCGGTCAGCCGCACTACCCGCTCCTCCTGGTCGCCGAGTGACCCCGGGCGGGGAGCCCATCCGGGTCCTGCTGGTCGAGGACTCGGACGTCTACCGCGACTCGCTCGTCTTCCTGCTCGGGCGGGAGCCCGGGATCGAGGTCGTGGGCGCCGTGGCGACCGGCGGGGAGGCCGCGGACGCGTGCCTCCGGCTCGGGGCGCAGGTGGCCGTGATCGATTACCGTCTTCCCGACGTGGACGGGGCGGAGGCAGCGGCGGACGTGCGCGAGCGCTCCCCGCGGGCGTCCGTCGTGTTCCTGAGCGCGTCGGCCGGCGAGGGCGAGCTGGCGAGCGCCCGGGCGGCGGGCGCGGCGCTCGTCCGCAAGGACGCAGGGCTCGAGGCGCTCGTCGAGGCGATCCGGGCGGCGAGTGCGGGAAGCGCGTGAACCTCTCGCTCGAGAACACGGCGATCGTCCTCGACTCGACGTCCGACTATCCGGACGCGCCCGCGCGCTTCCCGAACATGCGCTTCGTGCCCCTGTACGTCCGTTTCGGGGACGAGACCTACAAGGACTACGTCGAGCTCGGACCCGCCGAGTTCTTCGAGAAGCTGCGGTCGTCGCCCGTCCTCCCGGCGACGTCGCAACCGACGCCGCAGGACTTCCTCACGGCCTACGAGAACCTTGCCGGCTACGAGCGCATCTACTCGCTCCACGTCTCCTCGAAACTGTCGGGGACGTTCCAGAGCGCGGAGCTCGCCACGCAGGAGCTCGGCGGCGATCGCGTGCGGGTGGTGGACTCACGCACTGCCTCCCTCGCGATCGCGATGCTCGCCCACGCGATCCAGCGACGGCTGACGAAGGGGACGACGGATGCGGAGATCGCGGCCCTCGTCGAGCGGTTCCACCGCGACTGCGACGTCGTGTTCACGCTCGAGACGCTCGACTTCCTGCAGCGGGGCGGGCGCATCGGCAGGGCAGCCGCCCTCGCCGGGTCCCTGCTGAACGTGCGCCCGATCCTCGCGATCGAGGACGGCGAGGTCCTCGCGGTCGCACGCGTCCGGGGCCGCCCCAAGGCGCTCGCGGAGTTCGAGCGCCGCTTCGCGGCCGCGACCGAGGACAGGGCCGGGCTGCGTGTCGCGATCGCGCACGCGGACGCACCGGAGTGGATCGGCACGCTGAGCGAGCTCGTCTGGCGGGTGCGCCCCAAGGCGGAGATCGAGTTCACCTCGACGCTCGGCGCCGTCGTCTCGACGCACGCGGGGCCGGGGACCGTCGGCTTCTTCTGGTTCCAGGACGACGCCTGACCACGACGGGGTGACCGTCGACCGGCCGAGCCGGTGACCGTCACCCGCTTCCGCTCGGCGAGGTCCACGCCCGGACCTATAGTGGCCCCGTGGCAAAGGCGACGAAGGCCGCTGCCCGGCTCCCCGTCGGCTTCTCGGGCGCGGACCCGCCCGCCCGCTGGCCGCGCCCTCACGCAGCGCCGCGTCCCGAGCGTCTCGAGGCGTCCGTCGAGACGCTCGCCGGCGTCGGCCCGGCGCTGCGCCGGCGGCTCGCCCGGATCGGGCTCGAGCGGGTCGGCGATCTTCTCTGGCAGCGGCCGAGGCGGTACGAGGAGCCCGCACCGGCGAAGCGGATCGTCGACCTCTTCGGCGACGAGGACGTCGTGCTCGAGGTCGTCGTCCGCTCGTCGTCGAGCCGCCGACGCGGCAGGTTGAAGATCCTGACCGCGCGGGTCTCCGACGACACCGGCGAGATCAAGGCGACGTGGTTCAACCAGCCGTGGCTCGAGGAGCGCCTCGTCCCCGGCACCCGGCTGCGGCTGCGGGGCAGGGCGAACAGGTACGGGCTCGCCGTCACGTCGTACGACTTCGAGGGCGAGGTGGAGACCGCCGACTTCGCCCCCGTGTACCCGGCCGCGGAGGACGTCGCGCAGAAGCGGCTACGCGACCTCCGTGCGCAAGCGCTCGAGTTCGTCCGGGACGCGGGCGAGCCACTTCCCGCCTCGCTGCGCGCAGAGGAGGGACTCCCGCTCCACTCGGACGCCTTGGCGGTGGTCCACCGGCCGCGCTCGCTCGACGAGGCCGAGCAGGCACGCTCGCGGCTCGCGCTCGACGAGCTCCTCGTCCTCCAGCTCGCGCTCGCGCGTACCGCCGCGGCGCGCGAGCACGCGTCCGCGGAGCCGCTCGGGCCGCCAGGGGAGCTCCTCGCGCGCTACCGCGCCTCGCTCCCGTTCACGTTGACCGCAGACCAGGAGCGGGCCATCGCGGAGGTCGATCGGGACCTCGGGCGCTCGATCCCGATGCAGCGGCTGCTCCAGGGCGACGTCGGGTCCGGCAAGACCGTCGTGGCCCTGTATGCGCTCCTGCGAGCCGTCGAGACCGGGCACCAGGGAGCGCTGATGGCGCCGACGGAGACGCTGGCCGAGCAGCACTTCCTCACGATCGACGAGCTGTGCGCGCCGCTCGGTCTCCGCGTGTCCCTGCTCACGAGCTCGGTTCCCGCCCGCGAGCACGCGGCGACGAGGCAGCTCATCGCGTCCGGCGACGCCCAGCTCGTCGTGGGCACGCACGCGCTCATCCAGAAGGAGGTCGACTTCGCGGACCTGGCCGTCGCGGTCGTCGACGAGCAGCACCGCTTCGGGGTCGGGCAGCGGAGCGCGCTCGTCGAGGGCCGCAGCCCGCACGTCCTGCACCTGACCGCGACGCCGATCCCGCGCACGCTCGCGCTCACCGTGTACGGCGACCTCGACGTGAGCGAGCTCGCCATGCCTCCGGCCGACCGCAAGCCGATCGTCACCGCCTGGGTGACCGAGGACCGGAGCTCCGAGGCCTATCGCCGGCTGCGCCGACACCTCGACGAGGGCAGGCAGGCCTACGTCGTGTGCCCGCTCGTCGAGGAGTCCGAGACGAGGGTGGCTCGGGCCGCGGAGGCGGAGGCGGAGCGGCTCCGAGGGGCCGAGCTCGCGAGCTACCGCGTCGGCTGCGTCCACGGGCGCCTGAAGACTGCGGAGCGCCGCGAGCTGATGGCGAAGTTCAAGGCCGGCGAGCTGGACGTCCTCGTCGCGACGACGGTGATCGAGGTCGGTGTCGACGTCCCCAACGCTACGATCATGATCGTCCAGGAGGCGGACCGGTTCGGGCTCGCGCAGCTGCACCAGTTGCGCGGCCGGGTCGGACGGGGCGCCGAGCAGTCGTACTGCCTGCTCGTCTCGCGCCCGCGCGAGGAGCTGACCGAGGGCGCGGCCGAGCGTCTCGAGGCGCTCGTCGCGACGACGGACGGTTTCGAGCTCGCCGAGCGCGACCTCGAGATCCGCGGCGAGGGCCAGCTCCTCGGCGCGCGCCAGTCGGGCCTCTCGGACCTCCGCTTCGTCCGCCTCCGTCAGGACCGCGAGCTCCTCGAGCGGGCGCGTGAGCTCGCGCGCTCCGTCGAGGACGAGGGCATCCTCGCCGGCGAGGTCGACCGCCTGCTCGGCGACGCCGAGCACGTCGGCTCGTCGTGAGCCCTCGGGTCGTCCGCATGGCACCATGGGAGCCGGCGTGCGGACACGCTTGACCGATCTCCTCGGAGTCGAGCACCCGCTCGTCCAGGCGCCCATGGGGACGGCTGCGGGCCCACCGCTCGCGTCCGCGGTCTGCGCCGCAGGGGCGCTCGGCTCCGTCTCGGTGTCCTTCATGGCTGCGGACGCGGTGGCAGGCGTCGTCGACGAGCTCCGCTCGCGCACCGACCGGCCCTTTGCCGCCAACGTCCTGCTCGAGTGGCCCCCGGCGGAGCGGCTCGACGCCCTGCTCTCCGCGGGCGTTCCCGTCGTGTCCCTCGCGTGGGGCGACCCGTCCCCGTGGGTGGAGCGCATCCACGACGGAGGCGCCCTGGTACTCGCGACGATCGCGTCGGCCGACGAGGCTCGCCGCGCCGAGGCTGCGGGGGTCGACGTCGTCGTCGCCCAGGGCTGGGAGGCAGGCGGGCATGTCTGGGGATCGGTCGCCACGATGGTGCTCGTCCCCGCTGTCTGCGACGCAGTGTCGATCCCGGTCGTCGCCGCGGGTGGGATCGCCGACGGCCGTGGGCTCGCGGCCGCGCTGGCGCTCGGCGCCGACGGCGCGTGGCTCGGGACGCGGTTCCTCCTCGCGGAGGAGGCCCCGGTGCATCCGACGTTCCGCGAGTTGCTGCTCGCCGCGGCGGAGACCGACACGGTCCACGTCGACGACCTCTTCCACCTCGGTTGGGAGGATGCGCCGCATCGCGCGCTCCGGAACTCCACCGTCGTACGCTGGGAGGCGGCCGGGGCGCCGCCGATCGGCTCCCGCCCCGGGGAGGGCGAAGCGGTCGCGACGAACGTCGACGGGACGCCGATCCTCCGCTACGCGACGAGGCTGCCGCTCGAGGGCATGACCGGCGACATCGAGGCGCTCTCGCTGTACGCGGGCCAGAGCGTGGGGCTCGCCGGACTCGTCGAGCCCGCAGCCGCGATCGTCGGCGGGCTGGTCGCCGAGGCCGAGGCCATCCTCGGGCGTCTCGGCGCCTCCTGAGACGCCGACGTTGAGGATCGTCGCGGGATCGCGCAAGGGGCACGGGATCTCGGCGCCGAAGGGCGTCGTCACGCGGCCGACCGGCGACCGCGTACGCGAGTCGGCGTTCGCCATCGTGGGCCCGATCGACGGCTCGCGCGTGCTCGACCTGTTCGCCGGCTCGGGCGCGATGGGTCTCGAGGCGCTCTCGCGCGGCGCCTCGCGCTGCGTCTTCGTCGAGCGCGACCGCGAGGCGTGCCGCGTAATCGAGCGGAACCTCGAGAAGCTCCGGCTTACCGGCGCGGTCGTCCTCTGCCTCGACGTCCTGCGCGCGACGCGCGAGGAGCTGGCGCGCAGGCACGTCTACGAGCTCGTGCTCGTCGACGCGCCCTACGACGACTGGGAGCGCTACGAGGCGCCGCTCGGGGAGCTCCTCGGTGGGCTGCTGGCCGACGACGGGCTCGTCGTCGTGGAGACGGCCGCGAAGGTCGAGCCCGAGCTTCCCCTCGCCCTCGTCACGAGCCGGCGCTACGGTTCCGCACGCATCACGGTCTTCTCCCGATGATCACCGCAATCTGTCCCGGCAGCTACGACCCGGTCACGAACGGCCACGTCGACGTGATCCGCCGCGCGGCGGCGATCTTCGACCGCGTCGTCGTCGGCGTCGTCCAGAGCCCACAGCACAAGCAGACGCTGTTCCCGGTCGAGGAGCGGGTCGCGTTCCTCGAGGACGCCCTCGCCGAGTGCGACAACGTCGTCGTCGACGTCTTCTCCGAGCTCGTCGTCGAGTTCGCCCGCAAGCACGACGCGAAGACGATGGTGAAGGGGCTCCGCGTCATCTCGGACTTCGAGTGGGAGTTCCAGATGAACCACCTGAACCGCGTGCTCGCGCCGGAGATCGAGACCGTCTACGTGATGGCGAGCCCGCTGTACAGCTTCGTCTCCTCGAGCGGCGTGAAGGAGATCGCATCGTTCGGGGGCAAGGTCGACGACCTCGTGCCGAAGGCCGTCGCGCGGCGGTTCACGGAGCTCTACCCGGACGGGCGCCCCGGCGCCCCCGTCTCGCCGTCCGAGTAACGACGAGGCGCCCGTCGCGGCCGCGAAGCGGACGCCTTCAGGGATCTCGCGCGCCCGGGATCCGCACGAGCGGATCCCGGGCTTGCGCAGAGCGTCGGCGCCCCGGCGCCCCCGTCTCGCCGTCCGAGTAACGACGAGGCGCCCGTCGCGGCCGCGAAGCGGACGCCTTCAGGGATCTCGCGCGCCCGGGATCCGCACGAGCGGATCCCGGGCTTGGCGAGCGTCGGCGCCCCGTCTCGCGTCCGGTAACGACGAGGCGCCCGTCGCGGCCGCGAAGCGGACGCCTTCAGGGATCTCGCGCGCGCAGAGCGTCGGCGCCCCGGCGCCCCGTCTCACCCCGGGAGTACACTTTCCGACCCATGGACGTACTCGTGCTCATCGACAAGCTCGACGACCTCGTGCACAACGCGAAGGCCGTCCCCCTGACCGACCAGGTGCGCCTCGATCGCGAGGAGATCTACGAGATCCTCGATCAGATGCGTGCGACCATCCCGGAGGAGATCAAGCAGGCGCGCTGGATCGTCAAGGAGCGTCAGGAGATGCTCGCGGAGGCGAAGCGGGAGGGCGACCGGATCGTCCAGGAGGCTCGTGAACAGGCCGTGCGCGAGGCCTCCCAGACCGAGATCGTGAAGATCGCGGAGAACCAGGCCGAGGACATCGTCGACGACGCGCGCAGGAAGGCGCGCGAGACCCGGCTCGAGATGGAGGACTGGGCCGACTCGATCCTCTCGACGCTCGAGGTCAACCTCGACAAGTTCCTCACCGCGGTGAAGCGGGGACGGGAACGGCTCCACGAGCGCTCGCAGGAGACCGTCGTCGCGGGCATCGGTCCCGAGCCGCTCGAGCAACCCGAAGAGTTCGAGCGCTTCGCCTAGTGCGCAGATCGAGATCGGTGAGCGCCGATCTCGATCGCACGTTCCTGAAGCCGGTCGCTGTCGCTGTCGCGGCCGGGTCGCCGTGGTTCGACCAACGGGAGCGCTGGTCAGGCGGCGACGAGCTCGGCGCCGAGCTCGCGGCACACCGTGATCGCCGTGTCGACGAATGCCTCCGCCGCCGGGCTGCGGTGCCGGTCGGCGTGCCACACGAGCCCGATCACGCGCGGCGGGATGCGGCCCTGGAGATCGACGAGCTCGACGCTCTCGTCGTCCGCGTCCACGGTCAGGAGTGGGGCGACGCTGACTCCGACCCCGGCGCCGACGAGCCCCTGGACGGTCCCGTTGTTGTCGGACCGGAACACGAAGGTCGGAGCGCGGCCGGTCGAGCCGAGCTGCTTCTCGACCTGCTCCATCGCGCTGCACTGGTTGAACCCGATCAGCGGCTGGAGAGCGATCTCCTTCAGCGACGGAGGTCGCTTCAGCGCGGCGAGCGGCGAGCCCGCGGGGACGAGCAGGACGTACGGGTCGTGCAGGAGCTCGACGGACTCGTAGGGACCGGGGGCGACGGGGAGCGTCCAGAACGTGAGGTCGAGCTCGCCGCGCTCGATCATCTCCAGGAGCTCGCGCTCGTCGACGGACTCGCGAAGGACGATCTCGACGTTCGGGTGCGTTTCGGAGAACCGGCGCAGGAGCGACGGCAGCACGCGCGTCCCCACGCTCTGGAACGTCCCGACGCGGAGCCGGCCCGCGTCGCCGGCCTCGAGCGCGCTCATGTCCGCCTTCGCGGCGAGGAGGCGTGCCTGGATCGCGTCCGCGTGGCGCAGGAGGATGCGGCCGGCCTCGGTCAGCGAGACCGGGCGCGGGCCCCCCGGGCGCTCGACGAGTCGGAGCCCGACGATGCGCTCGAGCGTCGCGATCTGCTGCGAGACGGCCGACTGGGTGTAGCCGAGGCGCTCGGCGGCGCGCCCGAACGAGCCCTCGTCGGCGATCGCCTTCAGGGCGACGAGATGGCGGAGGTCGAGGCCGTGCCAGCGATCAGGTTCCATGATCGAATGGTACCGGACCAGTGCCCGGGCTAATCGTGCGCCAGGCGCTCGGCCGGTCGATCGTGGCAGCGACCATCTAGGCTCCGCGTGTGACCGCGATCGACCTCCGGCGGGTCCGGCTCCGCCCGGGCGAGGTCAGGCGGGAGCGCGTCGACGTCGAGCTCGACCCGTTCGTCCTCGGCGGGCAGCGCTACGAGGCGAGCCCGGCGTCCTTCCCCGTCGACGTCGAGATCACGCAGGCCTCGGGGGCGACCGTCTTCGACCTCGGCCTCCACGCGCACCTCGCCGGCCCATGCATGCGCTGCCTCGGCTACGCCGAGGTCGAGCTCGACGTCCACGCGCGCGAGGTGCACGATCCCGCCGCGGCGCCGGGGGACGACCTCCGCTCCGACTACGTCGTCGAGAATCGCCTGGAGGTCGACGCGTGGGCCCGCGACCAGATCGCGCTCGGGCTCCCGGAGCAGATCCTCTGCCGTCCCGAGTGCGCCGGGCTGTGCCCCGTCTGCGGGAAGGACCTCAACGTCGAGCCGCACGAGCACGCCGAGGTCGAGCTCGACCCGCGCTGGTCGGCGCTCGAGGAGCTTCGCGACCGGCTGTAGGAGGGGCGGGCCGGAGCCGCCCCTCCATCCACCACCTGGATTTCAGACGTTCGCGGTCCGCACCTGCACGAGGCGGTACCCCGCCACGCCGGCGAGCGGCGGGTCGCCCGACCGGTACGCCTTCACGAAGAACTGGACGTGCCCCTGCTTGCGAAGCGGGAACGTCCCGAGCGGGACGAGCTGGGCGGTCATCAGGCCGTCCGTCGCGGTCACCTGGCGGCTGCCGCTCGTGACCCTCGGCGTCGAGCGGACGAAGACGAGCGCGTCGCGCACGACGTAGCCGCGGGTGTCCTTCACGAGGACGCGCACCGTGATCGGGCTGCGGCGGCTCGCGACCGGGTTCGGCGTGAAGCCGACCTGCGAGACGACGAGGCGCTGGTCGGCCGGGACGCTCGTGACCGGGATCGAGATGCGGCCGCCGGGCAGCCTGATCGCGCCCGGGGGGAGCGGGACACCCACGACGCCCGACTCGGAGGACAGCACCGTCGTCCGGCCGATCGCGTTCCGCGCGGTCACGTTGACGCGGAGCTTGTGGCCGACGTCGGCGGAGGTGAGCCGGTAGCTCCGACCGGTCGCGCCGGCGATCGCCGCGCACTCGCCTCCTGCGGTGTTGCAGCGCAGCCACGCGTACGCGAACGTGATCGGCTGGCGACCGCTCCAGCTTCCGGGCTGCACCGTGAGCGTCGAGTCGACGAGCGGGGTGCCGGAGACGATCGGAATCGACGTGTTCACCGGCCCCCCGACGACGACCGCGGTCGGGTTCGAGGCGGCGGTCCTCGAGCCCTCGGCGTTCGTCGCGGTGACGCGGACGCGCATGCGGAAGCCGACGTCGGCGCTCGTGAGGTCGTAGCTCGAGCCCGTCGCTCGCTGCACGAACGTGCAGTTGCTGCCGTCGGGACTGCCTCCGTCGGCCCCGCAACGGACCCAGCGGAACGCGAACGAGAGCGGTGCGCTGCCGGTCCACGAGCCACGTGAGGCCGAGAGCCGACGGCCCTGCTCGGCGCTCCCGGTGACGACCGGCTCCGAGGTCGAACGAGGCGGAGCGGCCGGGGCGGCGGCGCTCCGGGCGGCCGATAGGACGAGCGCTCCGACGCATGCGGTGAGCACGGCCACGGCGAGCCTCGAGCGAGTGGGGCCGCGGCGGGTGGGAGTGTCGTTAGTGGACATGTCGCCCTCCTTTTCCGATGCCTGCACCGGTTATGACGCCTTCGAGGCGGCTACGCCGCCAATCCTTGCGCTCTCCTTACACGCCTTTACAGCGTCCGTACGCCCCGAACGGCTCAGCAACGCATCGGGGCGGCTCCGAGAAGCCGCCCCGATCCACCTCCCCTTCGGCGTGTTGCCTCAGCCTGCGAGGCGGACCTGCACGAGCCGGAAGCCGGCGATGCCTCCCAGACCAGGATCGCCGCGGCGATACGCCTTGATGAAGAACTGCACGTTGAAGCCGCTCCGCGGCTGCGGGAACTGGGCGTTCGGGACGAGCGTCAGCGTGGCGACGCCGTCCGCCTGGGTCTCGATCGTCTGCCCCTGCACGACCCGCGGCGTCGCCCGCATGAAGACGAGCGCGCCCTGGACCGGACGACCGCCGCGAGCGGTGACGCGAACGCGCACCGTGATCGGAGCCGTGCGGCTCGTCACCGGGTTCGGGTTGAAGGCGACGGACGCGACGACCAGTCGGTCGCCGGCTGCCCGCAGGTCACCGACCTGGAGCCCGCCGCTCGGCGGAGGCTGCTGCCCGCCGACGACGGATGTCTGGTTGGAGACGGCGGACGACGACCCGCGGTCGTTGCGCGCGGTCACGCGCACGCGAAGCGTGCGGCCTCGGTCGCTGTCGACTACCTCGTACTCGGTGTCGTTCGCGCCCGGGATCTCGCTGCAGTTCTCGCCCTGGGCGTTGCAGCGCAGCCACTGGAACGAGTACGTGATCGGCTGGTTGCCGGCCCACTCGCCGCGGTTCGCCTGGAGGCGGCTGCCCACGGCGGCCGTGCCCGAGATCGACGGCTCGGCGGTGTTGACCGGCTGGGCGGCCGTGACGATCGCGGTCGGGTTCGACGTCGCGGTGTCCTGGCCGTCGCCGTTCCTCGCCACGACCTGCGAGCGGATCCGGAACCCGGCGTCCGCCTGGCGCAGGACGTAGGTGTTGTCGTTCGCGTTGCTGATCCGGCGGCAGTTCGAGGCGTCCGGCGCGCCGGCGCCCTCGCAGCGGAACCACCGGAACTCGTACTGGATCGGCGTCGTCCCGGTCCACGTCCCTCGCGTCGTGCGCAGGACCTGGCCGACTCGCGGCGTGCCGCTGATCCGCGGCTCCACGGTGTTGTCCGGGGCCACGGCGGGCGCGGCCTGGGACGTTCCGGCGAGCGTCGCCGCGAACGCCACCGCCAGCGCGGCGACCACCGCCGCCCCGCCGAGGACCGCGAGGTAGAGCTTCTGGACTCGATCACCTGTCGATCGCATGTGTCCCTCCCTTGTGGGTCGTACGCCGACCTGGGTACCCGGGCCTCCGAGCCGCAACACGGCGCTCAGGAAAGGTCTTACGCAACGTTTACGTCGGCTTGACCTGCTGCACACGGTCGCGAATGCCTCTGGGAGCCGAGCGGCTTGCCGCGCGGCCGCTATACTCCGCAGCCGCTCATGGCCGTCCCGAAGAGGAGAACCTCACGTGCGAGGCGCGACAAGCGCCGCGCGCAGCACGCCCTCGAGGCCCCTCGCGTCCAGGTCTGCCCGAACTGCCGGCAGCCGAAGCGCGCGCACCACGTCTGCCCGAACTGCAAGACGTACCGGGGCCGGGACGTCGAGCCCCTGCGGGTCCAGGCGCCCTAGCGGCTCCGCACCGTGCCGGTTCGTGTCGCGGTCGATGCCCTTGGCGGCGACCGCGGTCCCGAGGAGATCGTCGCCGGCGCCCTCGCCGCGGCCGCGCCCGACCTCGAGCCGGTCGTCTTCGGCACGGCCGGGCCTCGACACCCACGGCCTTCCGCTCGTCGGGGCGGGTGAGGCGATCGAGAATGGACGAGTCGCCCGTGGAGGCGGTGCGGGCGAAGCCGGGCTCTTCGCTCGTCCGGGCCGTGCGTGCCGTGGCCGACGGCGACGCGCAGGCGGTCGTCTCGGCCGGGAAGCACGGGCGCGATGCTCGCCGCCTCGCTCCTCCACGTTCGCCGGCTCCCCGGTGTTCTCCGCCCCGGGATCGCGGTCGTGCTGCCGGCGCGCCGCGGGCCGAGCGTCCTGATCGACGCGGGCGCCAACGCCGACGCGCGCCCGGAGCACCTCCTCCAGTTCGCGCACATGGGGGCGCTCTTCTCCGAGGAGATCCTCGGCGTCGCCGAGCCGGAGGTCCGGCTCCTCTCGATCGGCGAGGAGCCGGAGAAGGGAAGCCAGCTCGTCCTGGAGGCGCACCAGCTCCTACGCGAGAGCGGACTGCGGTTCGCCGGCAACATCGAGAGCAGGTGGCTGCTCGAGGGCGAGGCCGACGTCGTCGTGACCGACGGCTTCACGGGCAACGTCGCGCTGAAGGCGCTCGAGGGCACGATCCTGACGATCCTCGGCTCGCTCCGCTCCGAGCTCGGGTCGTCGGTGCGTGGGAAGCTCGGAGGCCTCCTGATCCGGCCGGCCGCGAGCCGCGTGCGGACCCGTCTCGATCCCGAGACGTACGGCGGCGCGTACCTCCTCGGACTGCGCGGCCTGGTCGTCATCGCGCACGGCTCGAGCTCGCGGGTCGCGATCGCGAACGCGATCGCGCTCGCGGCCCGGGGGGTCGAGCACGACGTCGTCGCCCGGCTCGGCGAGCGGCTCTCCAGCCTCGATCGAGGGGCCGAGCACGAGGCGGCCGGCGCCGGCTGACGGCGGGCCGCGCGCGGCCACCGGTCGGCGCCGCGATTGCTGTTAGCATCGGCGCGCTCCAACGACCCGACGGCAGAGAGGTGAGGTTCACAGGTGGCACATTCGCGTGAGGAAATCCTCGAGCAGATGAAGAGCGCGCTGAGCGAGAAGCTCGGCATCGACGAGACCGAGGTCACGGAGGCGGCGTCCTTCGAGGAGGACCTCGGCGCCGACTCGCTCGACCTGGTGGAGGTCGTCATGGACCTCGAGGACCAGTTCGGGCTCAAGATCCCGGACGACGACGCCCGCGAGCTCACGACCGTCGGCAAGGCGATCGACTACGTCATCGCGCACCAGGAGTAGCGACGGGCGAGGAGGGCCGGGCGAGCTCGGCCGCCTCATCTCCGAGCTCCCGGACCACCGGCTCGAGCAGGTCTTCACGCACGCCTCCTGGGCCGAGGACCGCGCTGCGTCGTACGAGCGACTCGAGTTCCTCGGCGACAGCGTGCTCGAGCTCGCGATCGCCCGCGCGGTCTTCGACCGCTTCGGCGACGCGTCGGAGGGCCGCCTCGCCAAGGTCCGCGCACACGTCGTCTCCAGGCAGAGTGTGCCGTCGTCGCGAAGGAGCTCGGTCTGGGCGAGCGGCTCGTCGAGTACGCCGGCGACATCTCGCCGGACGAGCTCCAGCGCATCTCCCGGAGCCGGAACGTCCTCGCGGCCTGCTCGAGGCGGCGATCGCGGCCGTCTACCTCGAGCACGGCTTCGAGCGGATCGAGACCGCGATCGTGGAGGCGTTCGGGGACAAGATCGAGTATGCGCGCTCGAGCCACGTCGACTACAAGACCGAGCTCCAGGAGGCGCTTGCGCGCTCGGGCCGGCAGGTGCACTACACGGTCCTCGAGATCGAGGGCCCGCCGCACGACCGTCGCTTCGTATGCGCGGCGCACATCGCGGGCGCTCAGCTCGGGATCGGCCGAGGCTCGACGAAGAAGGCCGCCGAGCAGGAAGCCGCCCGGGAGGCGCTGGACCAGCTCGGCGTCGTCCCCGAGTCGATGTAGCACGACGGAACGGTCGCCGCGCGCGTCGTCCGTCGGGGGCGCGAGAATGCCGTCTCCGGTGCACCTGAAGTCGATCAAGATCCGCGGCTTCAAGTCGTTCGCGGACCCACTCGAGCTCACGCTCGAGCCGGGCGTCGCGGTCGTCGTCGGCCCGAACGGCTCGGGCAAGTCGAACATCGCCGATGCGGTCGTCTGGGCGGCCGGCTCGCTGACCCCGTCGGAGCTGCGCGCGGAGAAGCCGGACGACGTCCTCTTCGCCGGCGGTGGCGACCGCAAGCGCGCCGAGCACTGCGAGGTCGAGCTGGTCTTCGACAACGAGGACGGCGCGTTCGACGACCTCGCCTTCAGCGAGGTCTCGATCGCCCGACGACTCGTCCGCGGGGCGAGGGCCAGTACCTCGTCAACCGCGCGAGCGTGCGGCGCACCGATCTCGTCGAGATCCTCGCGGACGTCGGGCTCGGCTCGGCGATGCACTCGATCGTCGGCCAGGGCAAGGTCGAGCAGGTGCTCGCGTCGAAGCCCGAGGACAGGCGGGCGCTCTTGGAGGAGGCAGCGGGGCTCGGCAAGTTCAAGCGCCGCCGACACCGCGCGGAGCTGAAGCTCGCGCGGGTCGCGGTGCAGGTCGAGCGCGCACGCGACGTCGAGGACGAGGTCAGGAAGCGCCTCCGACCGCTCGCGCTCCAGGCGACAGCCGCCGAGCGCGCCGAGAAGCTCCGGGTCGAGATCGCGACGCTGCACGCGCGCATCGCCGAGCTCGACCTGGCCGCCGCGGGCGAGCGGCGCTCGGACGCCGAGGGCGCGCGCGACGCCGCGGCCCTGGCGCGACGAGGGGCGCAGTCCCGGCTCGAGAGCCTGCTCGCCGACCGTGCGCGGGCGGAGGACGAGCTGTCCGACGCGGCGGGTCGGCGCGAGGCGGCGGTGGCCGCCCTCTACCGTCTCCAGGGCGGGCTCGAGCGCCTCGCGCTCCGGAGCGAGTCCGTGTCCGCCCTGCTCGAGCGCCTGCAGGGCGAGCTCGACACGCTGCCGGCCCCGCTCGAGGACGGCGTCGACCCGGCCCGCCTGGAGCGCGCAGCCAACGAGGCCGTGCTCGCCGCGCGCGCAGCCGCTCGCGCGCGGGACGAGCTCGCCGAGGAGGCGCGGCTCGAGCACGAGCGCCTGCGCTCGCTCGAACGGGTGCTCGCGGAGCAGGAAGGACTTCCGCCGGCCGCGCGCGCCCTCGCCGAGCAGGGGGCGCTGCTCGCGCTCGGTGCGCTCGACGTCGAGCCCGGCTCCGAGCGGGCGGTCGCGGCCGCGCTCCGGGCTCGCGCGTCGGCGGTGCTCGTCGAGGGAGCGCGAGAGGGGCTCGAGCTCCTCGAGCGCGCCCGGGAGAACGGCCTCGGCAGCCTCACTGTCCTTGCCGGCCGCGCGCCGCACGAGCTCGTCGCGGAGTACCCGGTCGTCCCGCTCGAGTCGCTCCTCGACGCGACCGTCCCGTCGGTGACGGCAGAGGGCTACGGGTTCGACCCCGACCCGGGGGGAGCTGTGGTTCGCGGGCGAGACCGCGGAAGCGGTGCTCCTGGAGCTCCAGGCACGCCGCCGCGAGCTCTGCGCTCGGGTGGAGGACCTCGATCGCCGCGCGGAGGCCGCCGTCGTCGACGCCGACGCCGCTGCGGAGCGCTCGCGTGCAGCCGACGGCGCGCTCGCGGCGGTGGCGCCGAGCCGCCGCCGGCCCGCGATCGACCGTGACCTGCTCCAGCGGCTGGCGAACCTCGCCCAGCGCGTCGCCGACGGCCTGGCGGCCACGCGGGACCTCGCCGGACGCTTCGACGCGCCGTTGCGCGCCCGCGTCGACGCCGGGCGCGTCCGGACCGGGGGTCTCGGCGAGGAGCTACGGCGCCTGGGCGCCGCGGAGGTCGGGCTGCGCCAGGAGCTCGACGAGGCGAGCGCGCGCTCGACGACCGCCGAGGTCGAGCTCGCGCGTCTCGACGCGGAGACGGAGGAGGCACGCCGCAGGCTCGAGGCCGCGGGTGACGTCGAGCCGGCGACGGGGGACGACCGGGAGGAGCTCGCGGCCCGGGTCGAGCGCCTCGAGGCGCGCCGCGACCGCGCTCGGTCAGGTGAACCCGCTCGCGCGCGAGGAGTACGAGGCCGAGCGCGAGCGCCTCGACGACCTGAGGGCACAGCGCGAGGACCTCGAGCGGAGCCTCGAGGAGCTCGAGCGCCTGCGAGTCGAGCTCGCGGACACGGTCGAGCGCCGCTTCGCCGAGACGTTCGCCGCGGTCGCCGGGCACTTCGAGGAGGTCGCCGCAACCCTCTTCCCCGGCGGCGAGGGCAGGCTGCGCCTCGTCGAGTGCGACGAGGAGGGCTCGGAGCCGGGCGTCGAGGTAGAGCTGCGGCCGGCAGGCAAGCGGATCACCCGTCTGTCGCTTCTCTCCGGCGGGGAGAAGGCGCTCGGCGCGATCTCGTTCCTCTTCTCGCTCTTCCTCGCCCGCCCGTGCGCGTTCTACCTCCTCGACGAGGTCGAGGCCGCCCTCGACGACACGAACATCGCGCGCTTCGTCGAGCTCCTGCGGAGGTACGCAGACCGGGCGCAGTTCGTCGTCGTCACGCACCAGAAGCGGACGATGGAGGCAGCCGACGTCCTCTACGGCGTGACGATGGGGCCCGACGGCGTCTCGCAGGTCGTCTCGCGGCGCCTCCCGCAGCACGCCCACGCAGCGAGCGCCGCGTAACCTCCGCGCGGTGAGCCGCACCTGGACCGAGCTGCTCGGCGACGAGCCGACTGCCGCGGACGAGCCGCGAGCGCACCGGCGTCTTCGGCCGCCTGCGCGAGTCGCTCGCGAAGAGCCGGCGAGCCCTGACCGCCGAGCTCGCCTCCGCCGCCTTCGACCCGGGCGACGAGGCGGCGTGGGAACGGCTGGAGGAGGCGCTGCATCCGCAGCGACGTCGGCGTGCCGGCCACGGCCGAGCTCGTGCGCCGGCTCGAGGCGAGAGGGGACCCGGGCCAGCTCGAGGAGGCGCTGGCGAGCGAGGTCGAGGCGATGTTCGGCGGCCCGCCGTCGCTCGTGCTCGCCGGCGAGCCGAGCGTCGTCCTCGTCGTCGGCGTGAACGGCACGGGCAAGACGACGACGATCGGCAAGCTCGCGCGGAAGCTGCGTGAGCACGGGCGCTCGGTGCTCGTCGGCGCCGCCGACACGTTCCGCGCGGCCGCCGAGGAGCAGCTCGAGATCTGGGCGGAGCGCGCCGAGGCGGACTTCGTGGGCTCGCCGCGGGGAGCGGATCCCGCTGCGGTCGCCTTCGACGCCGTCGAGGCGGCGCGGGCGCGCGGACACGACGTCGCGATCATCGACACTGCGGGACGGCTGCACACGCAGGCGAACCTCATGGCCGAGCTCGAGAAGGTGCGCCGCGTGATCAGCGCGAGGGTCGAGGGCGCGCCGCACGAGACGCTGCTCGTCGTCGACGCCACGACCGGGCAGAACGGGCTGCAGCAGGCGCGTCTCTTCGGCGAGGCGGTCGGCGTCACCGGCGTCGCGTTGACGAAGCTCGACGGCAGCGCCCGGGGCGGGGTCGCGATCGCGATCGCGTACGAGCTCGGGCTGCCCGTGAAGCTCGTCGGGGTGGGGGAGGGCGTCGACGACCTGCGCCCGTTCGACGCCCACGACTACGCACGCGCGCTCGTCGCCGGCTGAATCCCTCGTCCAAGGTAACTCCGTTGCAGCGCGCGGACCGCCCGCGTACGCTGTGTCCGACACCCTGCTGCGACACAGGGAAGGAGGCTGGGGAATGGCTGTCGCGATGTTCATGCACTGGCCGGGCCTGACATCCGACCAGTACGACTCCGTCATGGCGAGGCTCGAGCTCGACGTGAACCCCGCCGCAGGCGGAGTCCTCCACCTGGCGGCCTTGACGGACGAGGGTCTCGAGGTGTGCGAGGTGTGGCAGACAGAGCAAGCCTTCCAGGGCTTTCTCCAGCAGCGGTTGCTGCCCGTGATGGGGCAGCTCGAGATCTCGGGCGAGCCCAAGATCGCGCTGGTGCCGCTCCACAACCTCTATGCCGCGGATCCGGACATGATCGATCGGATCGGCGCCGTGTCGCTTCCGGCGGCGATCGCGTCCTGGGCCACCTGAACGACGCGCTGCGGCGCGGCCCCCGGGCCGCGCCGCAGCGCTCACGTGCGCTCGACGAGGTGCTCGGCGAACGGCGCTAGTACGCCTTCACCCAGTACTCCTTGACCCAGTTGTTGCGCGCCCTCGGCCTGACGAGGACGATCGTCTCGATGAACGGACGCTGGTCGAAGTAATCGTCGTCAAGGTCGCCTCCGTGCAACTCGGCGACAGCGTTGCGAACCGCCTCCGCGAAGCTCTCATAGGCCTCGTCGAGCTTCTCCTTCGGCACACCCGAAGTGCTCTTGATGACTCGCTGCTCTTCGTCCGTGAACTCGGTCGTCGGTTCCCCGTTGGTCATTCCCGGCCTCCTTGAGCGACTGGGGCGACCCTACTCCTCGTTCGGTACCGGGACAACCCCGTGAACCAGCGAGTCGACGTCCTCCCTCGCGCCCTCCGCTGTCAGCCTCGACAGGTCCTGCGCGCCGAGTGCGGTCTCGAGCTCGGGAAGGAAGCGCTCGAGGATCGGAAGCTCGAAGGCGTTCGGCGGCGAGTCGCCGCGCAGGCCTGCAGCAGCTCCGAGGAGAAGCGCCGCTTCTCGCGGTGCCCCTCTCGCCGCGGCCACACCGCCCAGGATGACGAGACAGCCGGCACGAGCACGCTCGTTCTCGAGCTCGGTGAAGATGGCGAGGCTCTCGGTGATCTCCTTCTCCGAGCTCGCGAGGTCTCCCTCGAGGAGGTCGAGCTCGGCGAGCGTGAAGAGCGCAGACGCGACGTGGATGGTCTCTCCGAGCTCGCGCGCGATCTCGAGCGACTCGTCGCTCGCCGTGCGCGCGCGCTCGGAGTCTCCGCTGCGCGCGGCGGAGGCGCCGAGGTTGTACAGGGCGTCGGCGATCAGGAGGGGATCGCCGAGCCCGCGCCGGAGCGCCACCGACTCCTCGTAGCAGGCGAGAGCGCCCTCGTGGTCACCCTGCAGGGAACGGACCTCGCCCAGGCCGTTGAGCGCCGCCGACAGCGCACGAGCGTCGCCGAGCTCGCGGGCGGTCGCGAGGGCCTCCTCGGAGAGCTCGGCCGCGGCGGCGAGGTCGTCTCGCATGAGCGCGACCCAGCCGAGGTCCGAGAGCGCGAAGATCGTCTCTCTCCCGCGGCCGCCCGCCCGGAAGAGCTCGAGCGCCTCGAACAGGAGCGGCACTGCGGAGTCCCAGTCGCTCTGTGCAGTTGCCTGTTGCGCGGCCGTCCAGAGGGCGTCCGCCCGGACGTCGGCGGGAACGCCGGCGGACAGGCTCAGGCCGAGCGACAGCCAGCGGCGTGCTTCCGTCATGTGCCCATGCGCTCGCCAGAAGCGCAGGAGGGCGGAGGCTGCACGGAGCGCGTCCTCGGCTCGTCCCGAGGTCAGGCACCAGTCGAGAGCCGACCTGATGTTGTCGAGCTCGCGCTCGAGCCGGTCGAACCACTCCGCCTGCCGGGGGCCGGCGAGCTCCGTCTCGGCGGTGACGGCGAGCGTGACGAAGCGCTCGGCGTGGCGCTGGCGCAGGTCCTCCAGCTCGCCTTCGGCGGCGAGGCGTGCGAGCGCGTCCTCGCGCACCGTCTCGAGCATGAAGAGCCGGACCTCGCCGTCCGAGACGTCGCTCCTGAGCAGGCTGCCCACGACGAGCCCCTCGAGGTCGCCGAGAAAGGTCGCCGAGCCGGAGAGCGCGCGCGCGTCGTCGAGCGTGCAGCCACCACTGAACACGGCGAGGGCTAGGTGCAGGGCGCGCTGGCTGTCGCTCAGCAGCCCGTAGCTCCAGTCGATCGTCGCCCGCAGCGTTCGCTGTCGCTCCGGGAGGTCGACCGGGCCCTCCATGTCGAGAGTCAGCCCCTCGTCGAGCGCGAGGAGGAGCTGGGCCGGTGGGAGCACCGCGAGCCGCGCCGCGACGAGCTCGATCGCGAGCGGCAGGCCGTCGAGGCGACGGCAGATCTTGCGGATCGCGGGGAGCGCGTCGTCGTGGAGGACGACTCCTCGAGCCGCTGCGAGCTCGGAGAACAGGGTGGCCGCGTCGTGGACCGGCAGCGGCTGGAGCGGGACGACGTGCTCGGCCGAGAGACGCAGCGGGGCGCGGCTCGTCACCAGGACGTCGATGTCGGGCGCTCGGTCGAGGAGCGTGGACACGTACGCGGCCGCGGGAGCCAGGTGCTCGAAGTTGTCGAGGAGCAGGAGCGCGCCGGTCCCGGAGAGGGCCTCCGCGACGCACTCGACGAGGGGCCGCGCTCCCTCGCGGACGCCGACGACGTGAGCGATCGACGCGGGGACGAGGTCGGGGTCGGCGACCGGCGCGAGCCCGATCAGGTGGACCGGCCGCTCGAGCGCGGTGATAGCGGCGATCTCGAGCGCGAGCCGGCTCTTTCCCGCACCTCCTGATCCGGTCAGCGTCACGAGCCTGACGTCCGGGCGGCTGAGCAGCGCGAGCGTCCCACTCAGGTCGTGACGCCGCCCGACGAGCCGGTGGTGGAGAGCCGGGAGCGCGGTGCCTCCGAGCGTGCGGAGGGGGGCGAAGGCCTCCTGCAGCTCGGGGGCGGCGAGCTGGAAGAGCTGCTCCGTCCCAGGGACGTCCTTCAGCCGATGGCTGCCGAGCGGGCGGAAGGAGAGGCCTTCGAGGTCGTCGCCGACGAAGTCGCGCGTCGCGCGCGAGACGACGACCTGGCCTCCGTGCGAAGCTGCGCAGATCCGCGCCGCCACGACGACGTCCATTCCGACGTACCCCTCCTCGCCGAGGTCCGGCTCGCCCGTGTGGATCCCGATGCGCAGGCGCACGACGCCGTCCGGCGGCCAGGGCTCGGCGTGGAGCGCCCGCTGCAGCTCCACGGCCGCGAGAACCGCGTCGGTCGCCCGCGGGAAGGCGAGGAAGACCCCGTCCCCGGCCCAGTCGACCTCGCGTCCGCCGCGTACGGCCGCTGCAGCGCGCACGAGCTCTCGAAGGCGCGCGCGGACCGGGGCGAACCCGTCCGCCCGGAGCGAGGAAAGCAGTCTCGTCGACCCCTCGATGTCGGCGAAGAACAGCGTCACCGTGCCCGAGGGCAGCTGCTTGCTCAAATCGTCACGCCAGGGCATGTCCGAGCGAGTGTACGAAGCACGGTCCGCCCCGCCTAGGGGCGGCGCGGGGCGGTGTGTGTGCGACGCGAGCAGCTCGAGGCGATCGCGTGCTGGGCGACCTGTTCGAGCGGGTTAGGCGGCTTCGCGGCCGCGCTCGGGCCGCGACCTGAACTAGGTCTCGTCTTCGAGTGTGTTGCCGGTCTTCGTCGCCTTCGCCGAGTAGGCCTTGACGTTCTGGTTGTGCATGCGCAGCGTCGTCTGGATCTGGATGTCGTAGAGCCTCTCGTCCTCTGCGTTTCCGCCCAGCTCGCGAGCCGCCGCCATCGCCTCCTCGATCGCCTCCTCCATGCTCGCGAGGCTGCCCTCATGCTCGAACACGGAGATGCCCTCGAAGGTGTCTTCGCCGATCTGCCGCCCGAACCGCTTGCCCATCTCCGCCACCTCGCATCCTCTCTCGTCGGGTTACCGCCGCGTGACCCTACTCCTCGATGCCCGCTCCGACAACCTCACGCAGGAGATCCTCGATCGGCACGCCGGCCGCCGCTGCGCCGAGCGCGGCGACCTTCGCCTCCCCGAGCGCGGCTGCCAGCTCCGGTGCGCAGCGTTCGAGCAGCGGGCGTTCGAATTCGTCCGGGGAGTCGTCCCCGCGCGCCGCGTCCGCGGCCCCGATTGTCCGCGCCGCCGCCTCGTATGAGCCTTCCGCCACCGCGGTCGCCGCCAGGATGACAAGGCACCGCGCACGCGAGCGGTTGTCTTCGAGGTCGCTGTACAGAGCGAGGCTCTCCTTCGCTCTCGCCCGTGCAGATGCCGGCTCTCCCTCGAGGATGTCGACCTCCGCGAGCATGAACTGCGCCGCCGCGGTGTGCGTCGCCTCGCCGAGCTCGCGCGCGGACGCGAGCGCCTTCTCGAACTCCTGGCGCGCGCGCGCGAGGTCACCTGCGCGGAACGCCGCCATTCCGACGTAGTAGACGGCGTCCGCCACCAGCAGCGGGTCGCCAATCCGCGTGCGAAGCGCGACGGCGTCCCCGTATCGCGCGAGCGCGTCCTCGTGCTCGCCCTGCGCCGAGTGAACGTCCCCGAGTCCCATGAGGGCGAGTGAGGAAGCGCGGTCGTCCCCGAGATCGTTCGCGACGGCGAGGGCCTCGTGTGCGAGCCGCTTCGCGCTCTCCACCTCGTCCTGCATCAGGTAGACCCAGCTGCGCAAGGCGAGGGCGAACACCCTTTCGCGCCCGTGGCCGCCCGCTTGCTCGAAGAGCTCGTAAGCCTCCTCCAGCAGCGGGCCCGCGGTGTCCCAGTCGCTCTGCGCCGTCGCCTGGTGCGCGGCCGTCATGAGAGCGCGTGCCCTCACCGCGGGCGCCACGTCTTCCCCGACCGCGAGGCCGTGGGAGAGCCAGCCTCTCGCCTCGGTGACGTGCCCGTGCGCCATCCAGAAGCGTCCGAGCGAGGACACCGCCCGCAAGACGTCGCCGGCCCTGCCCGAGGTGAGGCACCAGTCGAGCGCGGCTCGGATGTTGTCGAGCTCGCGCTCCAGGCGGTCGAGCCACCTCCCCTGGTCCTGCCCCTCGAGCTCCGTCTCGGCAGCGACCGCGAGCGCGACGAAGCACTCCGCGTGCCGCTCCCGCAGGTCATCGAGCTTGCCCTCGGCGGCGAGCCGCGCGAGCGCGTCCTCACGCACGGTCTCGAGCATGAAGAGCCGCACCTCGCCGTCGGAGACGTCGCTCCGGAGCAGGCTGCCGACGACGAGGCCCTCGAGGTCGGCGAGGAACGTCGCCGAGCCGGAGAGCGCGCGGGCGTCGTCGAGCGTGCAGCCACCGGTGAAGACCGAGAGCGCCTGGTGCAGGGCCCGCTGGCTCTCGCTCAAGAGGCCGTAGCTCCAGTCGATCGTCGCCCGCAGCGTCCGCTGCCGCGCGGGGAGGTCGACCGGGCCCTCCATGTCCAGGGTGAGCCCCTCGTCGAGCGCCATCGAGGAGCTGGGCCGGGGGGAGCACCGCGAGCCGGGCCGCGACGAGCTCGATCGCGAGCGGCAGACCGTCGAGCCGCCGGCAGATCTCCCGGATGGCGGGCAGCGCGTCGTCGTGGAGGACGACCCCGCGTGCGGCGGCGAGCTCGGAGAAGAGCGTCGCCGCGTCGTGGACCGGCAAGCGGGTGGAGCGGGACGACATGCTCGGCGGAGAGGCGGAGTGGAGCGCGGCTCGTGACGAGGACGTCGAGGTCCGGCGCGCGGTCGAGGAGCGTGGCCACGTGCGCGGCGGCGGGGGCGAGGTGTTCGAAGTTGTCGAGCAGCAGGAGCGCGCCCGTTCCCGCCAGTGCCTCGGCGATGCAGTCGACGAGGGGACGCGCACCCTCGCGGACGCCGACGACGTGCGCGATCGAGATCGGGACGAGCTCGGGGTCGGCGACCGGTGCCAGCCCGACCAGGTGCACCGGGCGCTCGAGCGCCGTGAGCGCGGCGACCTCGAGCGCGAGCCGGCTCTTGCCGGCTCCTCCCGGGCCGGTCAGCGTCACGAGCCTCACGTCCGGGCGGCTGAGCAGCGAGAGCGCCCCGCTCAGGTCCTGGCGCCGCCCGACGAGGCGGTGGTGGAGCGCTGGGAGCGCCGTTCCCCCGAGCGTGCGCAGCGGGGCGAAGGCCTCCTGCAGGCCGGGGGAGACGAGCTGGAAGAGCTGCTCCGTGCCGGGGACGTCCTTCAGCCGGTGGCTGCCGAGCGGCCGGAACGTGACCCCGCCCTCGACGTCGTCGCCCACGAAGTCGCGCGTCGCCCGCGAGACGACGACCTGGCCGCCGTGCGAGGCCGCGCAGATCCGCGCCGCAACGACGACGTCCATGCCGACGTAGCCCTCCTCGCCCAGGTCCGGCTCGCCGGTGTGGACGCCGATGCGCAGGCGCACGACGCCGTCCGGCGGCCACGGCTCGGCCTCGAGGGCACGCTGTAGCTCCGCGGCCGCGAGGACCGCGTCGGTCGCTCGCGGGAAGGCGAGGAACACGCCGTCACCGGCCCAATCGACCTCCTGGCCGCCGCGCACGGTGGCCGCGGCGCGCACGAGCTCCCGGAGACGCGCGCGGACCGGGGCGAACCCGTCCGCCCGGAGCGAGTGCAGCAACCTCGTCGATCCCTCGATGTCGGCGAAGAAGAGCGTCACCGTGCCGCCCGGCAGCTGCTTGCTCGGATCGTCACGAACGGGCATGCCCGAGCGAGTCTACGAGGAGCTATTCGGAGCGTCTATGCGGGGCGCGCTCTGGCTACCCGGTCTCGGTGATCTCGACCTTGTAGACCTTGACGTTCGGGTTGCCGACGACGATCTGAATCCTCGTGACCTCGAAGTCCAGGGTCTGGCCGCGCCGCAGGCCCCTGTGGCGTGCTGCGGCCCGCGCCGCCTGCTGTATCGCCTGATGGAGGCTCGCGGCGGTGCTCCTGTTGTTGTACTTCGAGAACCCTTCGTAGCAATCGCGATGCCCACCTCCGGGCACATCTGCGTGCGGGATCGCCATGTCCTCCTCCTCTCGTTCGTCGGAGGGCGACACTAGTGACGAATGGCGCTAGATTCAACGACGAGCGCGTCGACGTCGGCCTGCGCGCCTTCCGTCATCACCCTCGAGAGCGCCTCCTCGCCGAGTACCGCTTCCAACTCGGGCATCCAGCGGTACAGGACGGGTGCCTCGAATCGATTCACGGGGGAATCGCCACGCAGGTTTGCGGCGGCCCCGAGGAGACGCCCGGCGTCGTCGAACGACTCCTTCGCGGCGGCGATGCCGGCGAGCACGACCAGGCACTCGGCGCGACTGCGGCGGTTCTCGAGATCCGTGTACACGGCGAGGCATCTCCCAATCCTCCGCTCCGCCGCGTCGAGGTCGCCTGAGCGGAGATCGAGCTCGGCCAGCATGAAGTCGGCGGCGGCAGTGTGGATGACGTCACCGAGCTCCTGCGCCCGAGCGTATGTCTCCTCGAAGACGTCTCGCGCTCTCGCGACTTCTCCGTTCTCCCACGCGGCGATCCCCAGGTTGTACGTCGAGTTGGTCACGAGCATCGGGTCGTCGAGCGTCCACCGGAGCTCGAGCGCTTCCTCGTGCGCCGCGATCGCCCGGAGGTGGTCACCCCTGGCCGAGTAGACGTCCGCGACATAGTTGAGCTGTCCGGAGATCGTCTCCGCGTCCCCGGTCGCGCGCGCGACAGCGAGGGCCTCCTCGCAGAGCTCCTCGGCACGCGCCGGCTCACCCTGCTGGAGCGCGATCCATCCGAGCTCGCCCAGCGCGAAGGCCGTCTCGCGTGGCCACTCGAGCTCGCGGAACAGCGCGAGGGCTTCCTCGAGAAGAGGTACCTCGGCCTTCAGGTCGTCCTGCGCCGCTGCCTGGCGTGCCGACCACCAGAGCGCGTTCGCGAGCACCTCCCGCGACACACCCTCTGCCTGCTCGAGAGCCCGCGAGAGCCGCTGTCGAGCCTCGGTGACATGCCCGTGCATCCGCCAGAAGCGCCCGAGCGCCGACGCCGCACGGAGGACCTCCTCGACCCGGCCGGAGGCAAAGGCCCAGTCGAGCGCCGCACGGATGTTGTCCAGCTCGCGTTCGAGCCTGTCGAGCCACTCCGCCTGCTTCGGGCCGGCGAGCTCTGCCTCGGCGACCACAGCGAGCCCGAGAAAGCGCTCCGCGTGCCGGTGCCGGAGGTCGTCGAGGTTGCCTCCGGCTGCGAGTCGTGCCAGGACATCCTCGCGCACCGTCTCCAGCATGAAGAGCCGCACCTCGCCGTCGGAGACGTCGCTGCGGAGCAGACTCCCCGTGACGAGGCCCTCGAGGTCGGGGAGAAAGCTGGTCGATCCCGAGACCGCCCGTGCGTCGTCGAGTGCGCACCCCCCGGCGAAGACCGCGAGCGCCTGGTGCAGCTCGCGTTGGCTGTCGGACAGCAGCCCGTAGCTCCAGTCGATCGTCGCTTTCAAGCGTGCGCTGGCGCTCCGGCAGGTCGACGGGCCCTTCCATCTGGAGGGCCAACCCCTCTTCCAGCGCAACCAGAAGCTGCGCAGGAGGGAGGACGGCGAGGCGAGCCGCGACGAGCTCGATCGCGAGCGGGAGCCCGTCCAGGCGGCGACATATCTCGCGGATCGCGGGGAGCGTGTCGTCGCGGAGCACGACCCCGCGCGTCGCCGCGAGCTCGGAGAAGAGCGTCGCCGCATCCTGGATCGGAAGCGGCTGCAGGGGGACGACATGCTCGCCCGAGAGACGCAACGGCGACCTGCTCGTGACGAGCACGTCGAGGTCTGCGACCCGGTGGAGGAGCGTCGCCACGTGCGTGGCCGCGGGCGCCACGTGCTCGAAGTTGTCGAGCAGGAGAACTGCGTCCGTGCCTTCGACGGCCTCGGCGATGCCGTCCAGGAGCGGCGCGCTCTCACGTACGCCGAGCACCTGGGCGATCGAGGCGGGGACGAGCTCGGGATCGGTCACGGGGGCAAGGCCGACGAGGTGGACCGGGCGCTCGAGCGCGATGAGCGCCGCGACCTCGAGGGCCAGCCGGCTCTTACCCGCGCCGCCCGGGCCCGTGATCGTGACGAGCCTGACGTCCGGACGGCTCAGGAGTGCGAAGGTCCCGGTCAGATCCTGGCGTCGCCCCACGAGGCGGTGGTGCAGAGTGGGCAGGGCCGTCCCGCCGAGGGTGCGCAGAGGAGCGAACCCTTCCTGCAGGCCCGGGGCGACGAGCTGGAACAGCTGCTCGGCGCCGGGGACGCCCTTGAGCCGGTGGCTCCCGAGCGGGCGGAACGAGAGCCCGCTGCCCTCGCCCACGAAGTCCCGAGTCGCCCGTGAGACGACGACCTGACCTCCGTGTGCGGCTCCGCAGATCCGTGACGCGATGACGACGTCCATGCCCACGTAGCCCTCGTCTCCCAGGTCGGGCTCGCCCGTGTGGATCCCGATACGCAGGCTCACGACGCCGCCGGGGGGCCACGGCTCGGCTTCGAGCGCCCGCTGCAGATCGGTCGCCGCGAGCACGGCGCTCGCGCGCCCGAGGAAAGACGAGGAAGGCGCCGTCGCCGGCCCAGTCGACCTCCCGCCCGCCGTGCGGCCGCGGCGTTCGCGCGGACGAGCTCCCGCAGGCGCGCCCGCACGGGGACGAACCCTTCGCGCAGCGAGTGCAGGAGCCGCGTCGAGCCCTCGATGTCGGCAAACAGCAGCGTCACCGTCCCCACGGGAGCGTCTTGCGCTGATCGTCACGAATCGCCAGTCCGCCGAGTGTACGAGCGCCGTCCGCGGGGAGTTCCAGCGCGGCGCCGTCTCTACACTGCGGCGGCGATGTTCGACACCCTCGCAGACCGTCTCCAGGGCGCCCTCGGCGACATCCGCGGCCGCGGCCGGCTCGACGACGAGTCGGTCTCGAAGGCGATGCGCGAGATCCGCCTCGCGCTGCTCGAAGCGGACGTGAACTTCGAGGTGGCGAAGGAGTTCACCGCGACCGTGAAGGAGCGAGCGCTCGGCCAGGACGTGCTGAAGAGCATCACTCCGGGCCAGCAGGTCGTGAAGATCGTCCACGAGGAGCTCACCGCGCTGATGGGCTCGGGGGACTCGAGGCTCGCGTTCGGGAAGCCGCCGACCGTCATCCTCCTCGCCGGCCTGCAGGGCTCGGGCAAGACGACCGCGGCCGCCAAGCTGGCGCTCCTGCTGCGCAAGGAGGGGAAACGGCCCGGCGCTGGTCGCCTGCGACCTCCAGCGGCCCGCCGCGATCGACCAGCTCCAGCAGCTGGGCCGCCAGATCCAGATCCCGGTGTACGCGCTCGACGGGGCCGACCCGGTCGCTGCTGCCCGTCTCGGCCTCGACGCCGCCCGCAGGGACGGGCTCGACGTCGTCGTCCTCGACACGGCCGGGAGGCTGCACGTCGACGAGGAGCTCATGGACGAGCTCCAGGACGTGCGCGACGCGACGAAGCCGACGAACGTGCTCCTCGTGCTCGACGCGATGACGGGGCAGGAGGCGGTGAACGTCGCGCTCGCGTTCCAGGAGCGGGTCGCGTTCGACGGCGTCGTCCTCACGAAGCTCGACGGCGATGCGCGCGGAGGCGCGGCGCTCTCGGTGAAGGCGGTCACCGGCCGTCCGGTGAAGCTCGCGTCGGTCGGCGAGAAGCTCGACCAGCTCGAGTACTTCCACCCGGACCGCATGGCCTCGCGCATCCTCGGGATGGGCGACGTCCTCACGCTGATCGAGAAGGCCGAGGCCGCGGTCGAGGTGGACGAGCAGGAGGAGATGGAGCGGCGCATGCGCGCCGGCGAGTTCACGTTCGACGACTTCCTCGCGAGCTACCGCATGCTGCGCCGCATGGGGCCGTTGCAGGGCGTGCTCAAGCTCGTGCCGGGCCTCGGCAAGCAGCTCCAGGGCGTCGACGTCGACGAGAGGCAGCTCGCCCGGGTCGAGGCGATCGTCCTCTCCATGACCCCGCAGGAGCGCCGGATGCCGCACCTGATCTCGACGCAGCGCCGGCGCCGGATCGCCGCCGGCAGCGGCACCTCCCTCGACGAGGTGAACAAGCTCATGGCCGCCCGCAAGCAGATGGCGAAGATGATGAAGCAGATGGGGAAGGGCAAGATGCCTGCGATTCCCGGGATGCCTCCGCCGGGTCGCCGCTAGGACAGGCACAATCCAGCGTCCACACGGAAGCCGAAGGAGACAGATGGCAGTAAAGATCAGGTTGACGCGGATCGGGTCGAAGAAGAACCCGATCTACCGCGTCGTCGTCGCCGACTCGCGCTCGCCGCGCGACGGCCGCTTCATCGAGATCGTCGGGCGCTACAACCCGCAGACGGATCCCTCGCTGATCGACCTCGACGAGGCGAAGATCAAGGACTGGCTCGCGAAGGGCGCGCAGCCGACCGAGCCCGTGTCGCGGCTGATCAAGGCGCGCGGGCATCGGTGGCTGAGCTCCTCGAGTGGATCGCGCGTCGGCTCGTCGACGAGCCGGAGGCCGTTCGCGTGGAGAGGAGGAGCGTGAGGACGCGATCGTCTTCCACCTCCACGTCGCGCCCGACGACGTCGGCAAGGTCATCGGCCGCCAGGGCCGCATCGCGCGCGCGCTCCGGAGCATCGTCCGGGCGGCGGGCGCCAGGGCCGACGAGCGCTACCTGCTCGAGATCGCCGACTGAGCCGTCGCGTGCTCGTCACGTCGGCCGGGTCGGGCCGCCCGCACGGGACGGACGGCGCGTTCGTCGTCGAGGGCGGCGAGCCGAGGACCGCGCCGGTTCGAGGTGGGCGCGTCGCTCCTGGTCGAGGGCGCGCCGGCGACCGTCGTCGCTCTCGCGCCGGGTCGGGCAAGGGCCGTATGGCGATCAAGCTCGACCGGCCTGTCGAGCGCGGCGCCGGGCTCGCCGTGCCGCGTGAGGACGCTCGCGCCGCTCGAGAACGGGGCGTACTACGTCGCCGATCTCGTCGGCCTCGAGGTCTCGAGCAGGGCGGGGCGAGCCTCGGGGTCGTGCACGACGTGCTCCCGGGCCCGGCGAACGACGCCCTCGAGCTCGACACCGGCCTGCTGCTGCCGCTCGTCGAGGAGTGCGTCCTCGAGGTCGACCTCACGGCCGGCCGGGTGCTCGTCGCGCCCGGCTTCGCGGACGACGGGTAACCTCGGTGCGAGTCGTGCGCATCGACGTCTTCACGCTGGTTCCCGGACGCGTTCGCGTGGATCCGCGGAGCGCCGGCCCGTGGCGGCGGTGCTCGGGAACGAGCTCGAGCTGCGCGTCCTCAACTACCGCGACACGACGCCGCTCACCGCCGGCCAGGTCGACGACGAGCCGTACGGGGGCGGGCCGGGGATGGTGCTTGCGGGTGGACGTCGTCGCGGCGGCGTTCGACGCCGTGTACGGCGGGGCTCCCGGAGCACCGCGTCGTCGCGCTGACGCCGGCCGGGCGCCAGCTCGACCAGGAGCTCGTCGAGGAGCTTGCGGCGCGAGCCGGCCCTGACGCTCCTCTCGGCGCGCTTCGAGGGGTTCGACCAGCGGATCCTCGACCACCTCTGCACGGACGAGGTCTCGCTCGGGCCGTACGTCCTCTCGGGCGGCGAGATCCCGGCGCTTGCGCTCGTCGACGCGATCGCACGGCGGCTTCCCGGGCGCGCTCTCGCGAGGGCTCGGGCGAACACGAGAGCTTCTCCGCCGCGTTCGACGGCGGCCTCGAGTACCCGCACTACACCCGTCCGGCGGAGTTCCGCGGGTGGGCGCGTGCCCGAGATCCTCCTCTCCGGCGACCACGGCCGCATCGACGCCTGGCGCCGCGAGCGAGTCCGGAGCGCGACGTGAGCGAGCTCGACGAGCGCGAGCGGCCGCCGGTCGACGCCGAGCCGGCGGAGACGGACGGGCACCCCGAGGCCGCGTGGCCGGGCGAGGCGGAGCGCTACGAGCCGCCGCCTCCTGCGCCGCCGTTCTCGTGGCCCGTCGCGCCGGCCGAGCCGCAGGTCGCCGCCGGAGAGCACGAGTTCCACCACCCGCTCGACCGGGTCACCGGTCGCCTCCCGCGCCGGCGCGCGGATCATCGTCGACTGGGTCGTGACGATCGTCGGCGCCGTCGCGATCGTGCTCGCGATCAAGGCGTGGGTGGTCAACCCGTACCGCATCCCGTCGTCGTCGATGGAGCCGACGCTCCACTGCGCGCGGCCGGCGCAGGGCTGCGAGTCGAGGTTCTCCGACCGCGTGCTTGCCAACCGCTTCATCTATCACTTCACCGACCCGGCCCGCGGGGACGTCGTCGTGTTCGAGACCCCGCCCGAGGCGCGGGCGAAGTGCGGCGCGGGCGGGACGTTCGTGAAGCGGATCATCGGCCTCCCGGGCGAGGAGGTGCAGGTCCGGCTCCGCCAGGGTGCGGAGTTCGTGTACATCGACGGGCGCCGGCTGGACGAGCCGTACGTCGAGCACGACCGCCGCGGCATCGGGCCCGAGGAGAGCTTCGAGGTGCCCCCGAACGCCTACTTCGTGATGGGCGACAACCGCTCGCAGTCGTGCGACTCGCGGGTCTGGGGCGCGGTCCCGGAGGACAACCTCATCGGCAAGGTCTTCATGACCTACTGGCCGCCCCAGCGGATCTCGTTCCGCTAGCGATTCCGCGTCCGGCCCTCAGGGCCTCCTCTTCCGATGAACCCGACGATCGAGAGCCTCGAGCAGCGCCAGCTGCGCACGGACCTGCCCCAATTCAAGGCGGGCGACACGCTGCGCGTGCACTTCAAGGTCATCGAGGGAAGCCGCCAGCGGATCCAGGTCTTCGAGGGGATCTGCATCAAGCGCCAGGGCGCGGGCTTCCGCGAGACGTTCACGGTGCGCAAGCAGTCGTTCGGGGTCGGGGTCGAGCGGACGTTCCCGCTCCACTCGCCGAAGATCGAGAAGCTCGAGGTCGCGGCGATCGGCGACGTCCGGCGCGCGAAGCTCTACTACTTGCGCAAGAGAGTCGGCAAGAAGGCTCGCGTCCGCGAGCTCCGGCAGGGCTAGCGACTATCCTCGGCCGCGTGGCTCGGTCCACCGGCCAGCGGCTCCTCGCGCACGACCGTCGCCTCGGCGTCCGCACGGGTCGCGGGCGCGGACGAGGCGGGACGGGGCTCGCTTGCCGGCCCGCTCGTCGTCGCGGGGGTCCTCCTCGACTACGAGCTCCTGCGCGGCGCGCGCGTTCGTCGGCTGGCCGCACTGAACGACTCGAAGCAGGTCGCCCCGCCCGACCGCGAGGAGCTCTTCGACGCGGTCGTCCGGTGCGCGTCCGGGATCAGCGTCCGCATCGTCCCGGTCGGCGAGATCGACCGCGACGGGCTGCACCGCTCGAACCTCGCGGCGCTCCGGGCGGTGCTCCACGACCTCCATCCCCCGGCGGACGCCTGCCTCGTCGACGGGTTCCGGCTCGGCCACTCGGCGCCGCCGCACCGCGCGATCGTCGACGGGGACGCGCGGAGCGCGGCGATCGCCGCCGCCTCCATCGTGGCGAAGGTCACGCGCGACCGCGTCATGCGCCGCCTCGACGCGCTCTATCCGCGCTACGGCTTCGTCTCGCACGTCGGGTACATCACGCCCGGGCACTCGCACGCCGTCCGCACCTTCGGCCCGTGCGTGCTGCATCGCCGCTCGTTCCAGGCGCGCTGCTACGAGGACGACCCGGCGAGACGGGCATCGTGCCGGTCGACTGCGCCGCGTGAACCGCGGCGAGCGCCGCGCGCTCCGCCACTACCGACTGCGCGGGTACCGGCTCGTCGAGGCGAATGCCCGCGCGGGCTCCTACGAGCTCGATCTCGTCCTGCGTCGCGGGCGGACGCTCCTCGTCGTCGAGGTGAAGGAGAAGCGCGGGCGCGCCTTCGGCCACCCGCTCGAGATGGTGGACGAGGAGAAGGCGCGGCGCGTGCACGCCGCGGCCGCGAGCGTGGCGGGCGCGGCACCCGGAGCTGTCCGGCCTCGACCTGTCGGTCGAGGCGGCGGGCGTCCGCGGCCGACGCGTCGAGCGCGTGCCGCTCGGGTAGGACCGCGCGGCGGGCCGTCGAAGTCCGCACCATGGCGTCCACCCAGGCCGCGCTCTACCGCGAGCTCTCGCCGAGGACCTGCAGCTCTCGTGGTCCGAGGCCGAGCTCCCGGAGCGCGAGCGGACGAAGCACGTCCACCGGCTGCACCCGTACCTCGGCAAGTTCGTCCCCCAGCTCGTCGAGGCCCTCCTCGACCGCTATGTGCGCCGGGGAGGGCGCGTTCTCGACCCGTTCGCCGGCTCGGGGACGACTCTCGTGCAAGCGCTCGAATCGGGTCGGGACGCGGTCGGCGTCGACGTGGCCGAGTTCAACTGCCTCCTCATGCAAGTGAAGACGCTGCGCTACGACGCGTTTCTGCTCGAGAAGGAGCTGCGGGACGTGCTCGCCCGCCGCGGCAGGTCCGCCGAGAGGCCCCGCGGCTTCGTCCGCGAGTGGTACGCGCCGAGAGCCGCGGCGGAGCTCCTGCATCTCCGGTCCCTGCTCGAGGAGTACGAGCACGCCGACGTGCTCCGGGTCGTGCTCGCGCGCGCAGCGCGCTCGGCGCGGCTGACGACGCATTTCGACCTCGACTTCCCGCGCGCGCCGCAGCGCGGTCCGTACTGGTGCCACAAGCACCGGCGGACGTGCCGCCCCGTGGAGGAGGCGGACAAGTTCGTCGCGCGATACCTCGTCGACACGCTCGAGCGGCTCAAGGAGTTCCAGCGCGTCCGCGCTCGCGGGCGTGGGGCGGAGGTTCACCACGGCGACGCGAGGGAGCTCGAGCTCGCCGGCCCGTTCGACGGCGTCGTCACCTCGCCGCCGTACCCGGGGCTCATCGACTACCACGAGCAGCACCGGTACGCCTACGAGCTCCTCGGCCTCGACGACCGCCGCGACCTCGAGCTCGGCGCCGCTCGGCGGGGCACGAGCCGTGCCGCGCTCGCCGAGTACGCCGAGGGGATCTCCGCCGTCCTCCGTCGCTGCGCCGACGCCCTCGCTCCAGGGGCCCCGGTCGTCGTCGTCGTGAACGACCGCCGTGACCTCTATCCCGAGATCCTCGAAACGAGCGGCCTCGTCCTCGTCGACCGGCTGGAGCGCCACGTGAACCGTCGCACCGGCAGGCGCGCGGGCGAGTACTACGAGTCCGTGTTCGTGGCCGTAAGGGATGCGTAAGAAAGACGTGGGGTCCGGCAGGAGCCGCGCGGGACCGCCAGTAGCCTGGCCGCAGGACAATCGGAAAGGGGATTGGACATGCGCAAGTTCTTGCACCGGCCGTCGCCGGCGATGATCGTCGCCTGCATCGCACTCCTCCTCGCCCTCGGCGGGACGAGCATCGCCGCCGTGAGCCAGCTCGGCAGGAACACGGTCGGCACCCCGCAGCTGCAGTTCGGTGCGGTGACGAACCCGAAGCTCCGCAACAACGCCGTGACGTCTACCAAAGTGCGCAACCGCTCGCTCCTACGCGCCGACTTCGCCCCTGGCCAGCTGCCCGCCGGCCCGACCGGGCCGCAGGGGCCGGCCGGCCCCGGGGGGCCTGCGGGCGCCGCTGGGCCGCCCGGCGTCATCGGGGCGATCACCGTCCGGAACCAGTCCGTGTCGATCCCGGGCGGCATCGGCGAGAACGCCGCCGTGAACACCGCGCGCGTGGTGTCGCTCTGCAGCGGCACCGAGCGGGCGATCTCGGGTGGCACGTCGTGGAGCGACGACAACGCGGACCTCGAGCTGTACACGAGCGAGCTGGAGCCGCAGCTCAACGCCCAGAGCCAGGTCGTCGGATTCGGTGCCGTGGGCGCGAACGACAGCGGCCAGGCGAGCACCTTCACGGTGCACGCGCTCTGCTACACGCCGTAGCGCAGAAGTAACTGCTTCGGCGCGAAGGCGGTCACCATCCGTGACCGTCTTCGCGCCATCGTCGGTGCGTGCTCGCTCGCGCGCTGACGCAGGCGCTCGTCGGTCTCGAGCCGCGCCGGGTCGAGGTGGAGGCGCACCTGCAGCCTGGCATCCCTGGCTTCGCGATCGTCGGGATGGCGGACCGCGCGTGCCAGGAGGCGAAGCATCGCGTCCGGAGCGGCGTCGTCTCCGCCGCGCTCGAGTGGCCGCTGAACCGCAGGATCACGGTGAACCTCGCGCCCGCGGCGTTGCGCAAGGAGGGATCGGGGTTCGACCTCCCCATCTCGCTGGCCGTCCTCGCCGCGACGCGGCAGCTCCCGCCGGAGCGTCTCGCCGAGCATGCTGCGGTCGGCGAGCTGGCGCTCGACGGGCGCATCCGGCCGGTGGCGGGCGCGCTCGCGGTCGCGGAGGGCGCGCGTCGGGCCGGGGTCGAGCGGGTCGTGTGCGCGGCCGAGTCCGCGGCGGAGATCGCGCTCGCCGGCGTCCGGCCGATCCCGGTGCGCGACTTGGCCGAAGCCGTCGCGTACCTCCGCGGCGAGATCGAGGCTCCCGGGTTCGAGCCGCTGTCCGAGGACGAGCTCGGCGACGACGCCACGCCGGACCTCGCCGACGTGCGCGGGCAGGAGCGCGCGCGGCGCGCGCTCGAGATCGCGGCCGCGGGCGGCCACAACCTCCTCCTCTCGGGCCCTCCCGGCACGGGCAAGACGATGCTCGCGCGCCGCCTTCCGGGGATCCTGCCCCGCTGACGCGGCTGGAGGCGCTCGAGGTGACGCGGATCCACTCGGTCGCGGGCCTGCTCCCGCCGGGGCGTTCGTTGATCACCGTCGCGCCCTTCCGCTCGCCGCACCACGGCACGTCCGCGCCGGCGGTCGTCGGAGGCGGCCCCGGGCCGCGCCCCGGCGAGGTCTCGCTCGCGCACCCGAGCGTGCGTGTATGTTCCTTGAGTGATTCGAGCCGCGATCTACGCCCGTATCTCGTCCGACCGCGACGGCGACGAGCTCGGCGTCCGCCGCCAGATCTCCGACTGCGAGCAGCTGGCCGAGCGCAAGCACTGGACGGTCACGGACCGCTACGTCGACAACGACATCAGCGCCTATCGTGGAGCGGCTCGACCGGAGTACCGCCGCCTCCTGGAAGACATGGCCGCCGGGCTGATCGACGCCGTGCTCGTCTGGCACCTCGATCGCCTGCACCGCCAACCGAAGGAGCTCGAAGAGTTCTTCGAGGCCGTCGACGCTTCCGGCGTTACACGCCTAGCGTCGGTCACGGGTGACGTCGACCTCGCGACCGATGACGGTCGCTTCATGGCCCGGATCCTCGGCGCGGTCTCGCGCAAGGAGAGCGACGACAAGAGCCGCCGCATCCGTCGCAAAGCCGAAGAGATAGCGCTCGAAGGCCGGGTCGGCGGCGGGGGCGATCGACCGTTCGGCTTCGAGGCCGACCGCGTCACGATCCGCGAGTCGGAAGCGCTGATCATCCGGGAGTGCGCGGCTCGGTTTCTCGCGGGCGACTCGATCCGCGGCATCTGCGCCGACCTCGACGAGCGCGGTATCCGCACTGTGAATGACAAGAAGTGGCAGGCCCAGACGATGCGCCGGATACTGCTGTCCGCCCGGATCAGTGGTCAACGCGAGCACCGCGGCGTCATCGTCGCGAAGGCTGAGTGGCCGGCGATCATCACGCCCGCGGAAACGGCGAGGATCCGCGCGATCTTCGCCGACCCATCGCGCCGGACGAACAAGACCGCTCGGCGCTACTTACTCGGTCGGCTCTTGCGTTGCGGTCTCTGCGAAGCGCGGCTCGTCGCACGGCCGAACGGCGACGGACACAGGCGGTACATGTGCGCGAAGGGCGTCGGTTTCTCCGGCTGCGGCCACATCTTCATCAAAGCCGATGAGCTCGAGCTGTTTGTCGTCGAGGCTGTGCTTCATCGACTCGACTCGCCTGTGCTCGCCGCGGCGATGAACGGAGGCGGGGGCGATCCCGACGCCGAGCGGATCCAACACGAGCTCGACGAAGCGACGCACCATCTCGACGAGCTCGCCCGCGCCTACGGCGACCGCGCGATCACGCTCCCCGAATGGTTCGCCGCTCGCGCACCGATCGAGCAACGCATGGAGATCGCGAAGCGTCAGCTCGCGCGTCTGGGCCGCGTCTCTGTCGTTCAAGGGCATGTCGGCCACGCATCCGCTCTGCGGAAGACGTGGCGCGACCTGCCCCTGACCCGACAGCGAGCCATCGTCGCTGCCGTCCTCGACCACGTCGTGATCGGGCCGGGGAAGCGGGGGCTCAACCGCTTCGACGAGACGCGACTGTCCCCGGTCTGGCGGGTCTGACTCGGCTATCCGAGATGGTCGGGGAGCGCTGTACGAGCGAACGCGCCCGTCGTTATCGAGCCACACCTCGTCGATCACCTCGCCGGTGAAGGCGTCGATCACGAGGCGACGCACCGGGAAGACACCATCGAGCTCGATGAACCAGATGAACTCGCGATCGATGCTCCGACCGTCCTTCATGATCGAGCGCCGGAAGACTGGCCAACTAGGCGACGTCGTCACGCCGCTCGCACCTCCACGTCAGCACGCACCTGGGTTGCGGTCGTCGTGTGGCCGGGCAGCAGCAGCGCCACGACCTGCGCGAGAACCTGCCGGTCATCCACATGCAGCGGGACGCGCTGCTCGGCGCAGGTGCGTTCTACCCACGCTCGCGCTCGGGCTCGGAGCTCGTCATCCATCCCACGCGACCCAGATCGCGGGAGGGCCGTGCCATCCCTCGACCGTCGACGAGCGCCAGACGGTGCTCGGAGCGCCGTCCATCTGCGCCGCGGCCTGCTCGACCACCTCGTCGTCGGTGCGGCCGGTGTATGTCACCGACTGCGGCTGGAAGCCCTGCGCGACCTCGTAGCGGTGAAGCCCCGGGGGCGCCGATCGTCGTCGAACTCCTTGCCGACGTACTTGCACAGGTAGCCGGCGACGCGCCTTGCTTCCGCGACGATGCCCGACCCGACCGGCAGATCGCCGATCAGCTTGATGTGGAGCGATACCGCGACCCCACGTGTCACGGATGAGGCGCTGCGGGACGTAGCGACCGACCGCGAAGTGGACGTGGAGCCCGTGGCCGCCAGGGTGCCATTCGGGTGCCCATGCGTAAGGAAATGGCCCACCACCGAGCACCGGTCGAAGCGCCTTGAAGAAGGAACCGACGTGGGACCGGACGACCTGTCGGATCGAAGCAGCCGTCCCCGGCGTAGGTAAGGGTGACGAATCGGTTGAGCCGGTTCGCGACGACGTACCGACGTACCTTCGTCCGCGCTCGTCTGCCGGCTTCGGCTCTCGCGCGGTCGGGGTCGGGCTCGCCGTAGCCGTCACGCGATCGTGCGGCAACGCCGCAGGCAGCCTCCACCCTCGCCGGCTTCGGGGTAGAGGTTGAACGTCCAGAAGGGACGTTGCGAGCCTCGCCGACATGCTGTTCGTAGTTTCACATCTGAAACTATGAGCGCCGCGTCGGACGACGTAGTTGCAGATCGTGGACTACGTTACTTCGGTATCTCTCGCTCCTGGTAGGCCTTGAGGTCGAGCTTGATGCCCGGGAACACGTACTCGTCGGGGTGCATCCCGGTCGCCTTGCGGAACGACGAGACGCGCCGGTAGATGCTTGAGCGGCTGAGGCCCATCGCCTGCAGGCCCTCGAAGCCGCCGCGCAGATGCCACATGACCCAGAAGCCCGCGAGGTCGAGCATGGTCGGCGCCGCGAGCCGTCGCGTTATGCGACCGAGCGCGGGATCGACCGCCGGGCTTACCCGCGCGACCATCGGGCGAGGCTTCCCAGCGAGCTCGGGCGATGCCGCGACCCTCGGGCGAGTCCATCCGATCCGAGCGGAAGTCGCGGGGCTCGGAGCTCTCCTCTCTCGCGGCCATAGTCTCAGACTAGCGACTAGACCGGTCGGAGGCCGCCGCCGCCTCGCGTCTTGCGGCCAGCCCCGTCGTTCGCCTGCGGCTCACGCCGGGTCCCCAAGCTGGCCGCAAGCCGGGGGAGGGTCGGCGGCGACGGCGGCGGCCGTTAGTTGAGACTGCTGGCTTCGAGCTCGCGCTCGACGATGCGCAGGTGCCGCGCGAGCTCGGGATCATCTCGTCGCACCTCGTCGAGGAACCGCTCGGCGTCCTCGCGACGGATGAGCACGGGCAGTCTCTTTCTCTCTCGGCCTTACCGCGCTCCCCGCGAAGCGCGTCCCTCGAGGGCTCGAGGCCAGCTTTGGCACCTCGGTTCGGGCGACATTTCCGGCGTCCTTTATGCTCAGTCGGGCACCGCTCGGGCCGCCGCAGCGAAGAGCCGTCGTTCTGGGACAGAGTCGCTGCCCGCACAAGCTAACCCTCCACCAAGGAGAACCCTCCCGTGAGCGCACGCGACGCTGAAGACCGTTCCGTCCTGCCCATCCCGGATCGGCCATTTGACGGTCCGGTTCCGCTCGACGCGAAGGATCCTGAAGCAAAGTTTCCGCCGATCCAGCAGCTGCGGCCGCCCGACGGAGCGCCGAACGTTCTCGTCATTCTGCTCGACGACGTCGGCTTCGCCGCTTCGAGTGCGTTCGGTGGTCCGTGCGCGACGCCGACGGCCGAGCGTCTAGCAGGACAGGGTCTCAAGTACAACCGCTTCCATACGACGGCGCTGTGCGCTCCAACTCGGCAAGCGCTCCTGACGGGCCGGAACCATCACACGGTGGGGATGGGCGTGATCACCGAGCTCGCCACCTCAGCGCCCGGATACAACTCGGTTCGCCCCAATACCTGTGCGCCGCTCGCGCAAACGCTGCTGCTGAACGGCTATTCGACGGCGCAGTTCGGCAAGTGCCACGAGGTGCCGGTCTGGCAGTCGAGCCCGATGGGGCCCTTCGACGCTTGGCCGACCGGTGCTGGCTTCGAGTACTTCTACGGCTTCATCGGCGGCGAGACGAACCAGTACTACCCCGCGATCTACGAGGGCACGACGGCGGTGGAGCCCGAGAAGACGCCGGAGGAGGGCTACCACTTCACGGAGGACATGACCGACAAGTCGATCAAGTGGGTCCGCCAGCAGAAGTCGCTCATGCCCGACAAGCCCTTCTTCATGTACTTCGCTCCAGGAGCCGCCCACGCCCCGCACCATGTGCCGACCGAGTGGTCGGACAAGTACAAGGGTCGCTTCGACGAAGGCTGGGACACGTTGCGGGTGGAGATCCTTGAGCGCCAGAAGGAACTCGGCGTCGTCCCAGAGGACGCAGAGCTCACCGTGCGGCACGAGGAGATCCCTGCTTGGGACGACATGCCCGACGAGATGAAGCCCGTCCTGGCACGTCAGATGGAGGTCTACGCTGGGTTCCTCGACCACACGGACCACCACATCGGTCGGCTCGTCGATGCTCTCGACGACCTCGGTGTCCTCGAGGACACGCTCGTCTATTACATCATCGGGGACAACGGTGCCTCTGCGGAGGGCACGGTCAACGGGACGTTCAACGAGACGTTCATCTTCAACGGCGCGGCAGCACTCGAGACGCCGGAGTTCGTGGCGTCGCGCATCGACGAGTTCGGCACGGCTACCGCCTACAACCATTACGCGGTCGGCTGGGCACACGCCATGGACACGCCCTATCAGTGGACGAAGCAGGTCGCCTCGCACTGGGGCGGAACGCGCAACGGGACGATCGTGCATTGGCCGGGGGGCTTCTCGGCGCGTGGGGAGGTGCGCTCGCAGTTCCACCACGTCATCGACGTCGCCCCGACCGTGCTCGAGGCCGCCGGGCTTCCGCAGCCGACTAGCGTTGACGGCGTCCAGCAGCACCCGATTGAAGGCACGAGCATGCGCTACTCCTTCGACGGAGCGGGCGAGGCCGACCGCCATGACACGCAGTACTTCGAGATGTTCTGCAACCGCGGCATCTACCACCAGGGGTGGACAGCGGTGACTAGACACTCAATCCCATGGTTGGTGGGAGCGGAGCTACCCGCGTTCGAGGACGATGTCTGGGAACTCTACGAACCGGACGACTGGAGCCAGGCACGCGATCTCGCTGTAGAGATGCCGGAGAAGCTCGCGGAACTGCAGGCGGTCTGGCTCGAGGAGGCGCGGAAGCACAACGTTCTTCCGCTCGACGACCGCCGCATCGAGAGGTTCGACGCCGACCTCGTCGGCCGACCCGGTGCTCGTCAAGGGCAACTCACAGCTGCTCTTCGGCGGCATGGGCCGATTGAGTGAGAACTCGATCCTGAACATCAAGAACAAGTCGCACGCGATAACGGCGGCGCTGATCGTTCCGCACGGCGGGGCTGAGGGCGTGATCATCGCCCAGGGCGGCGCATTCGCCGGCTGGAGCCTGTACGCCAAGGAAGGGAGACTGACGTACTGCTACAACCTGCTCGGACTCCAGCGCTTCAAGATCTCAGGTAACGCACCGATCCCTGCCGGCGATCCTCAGGTGCGGATGGAGTTCGCCTACGACGGGGGTGGGCTCGCCAAAGGTGGCACGGTCACGCTCTACGTTGACGGCGACAAGGTTGGCGAAGGGCGGGTCGAGGGCACGGTGCCGATGATCTTCTCTGCGGACGAGACGGCGGACATTGGCTCGGACACTGCATCGCCCGTCAGCGACGACTACGGACCCACTGACAACGAGTTCAACGGCAGTGTGCTCTGGGTGCAGATCGACCTCGGCGAAGACGCAGAAGACGCCGACCACCTGATTACCGCGGAGGAGCGCTTGCGGGTCGCGATGGCTCGCCAGTGATGAGCCTGCGGCGCTGATCGACTAGGGCCCCGTCGCTCGAGCTGCAGCGTCGACCGGCGCGACGTCGCTCAAGCGACATTCCCGCACGCTGGCGCAGGCGAGCACCGCCTACCCTGCGACCGATCCATGCGCAGCGGGGCCAGAGCTGACCGACGATCGAGAAGAACTGGTGCGGCTCGTCGAGCGGGTGATGCACCTGGCTGCGGGCAGCACCCAGGACGCGGTCGTCATGGAGTTGCAACGTCGAGCCCCTCGAAGCGCCGTAACCGATCTCACTTCATCCCGAGCGGACAGAGGCTAGCCTCGAGCTCTAGTAACGCGGAGGAGATGTCGCGAGAGGAGTGCCTAAGGTGATGCCAGAGCGCCGGCGCCACAGGATCTCTCCCAAGACCCGCGCGGGCGGGATCGGCGCCAAGCTCGGGGTATACGACGATGTCTTCCTCTGCCTGTCGCCGGGCGAGCCCTGGCTGGAGCACGGCATCGTCGAGCATCGGTACAAGGAGCTGTGCCCCGCGGCATATCTGGAAATGATCGACCGGTGGGGCCATGTGAGCCAAGGACCTCGTCGGTACTCGGTTACAGCGTTCTTGACGCGGGCCTGGAGCCAGCTGGCGCGCGAGGGCATGCTGGCGATGAAGCTGGGTCCCGCCACTGGCCTGTATGAACACAACGGTTCCATCCTGTACTGGGCGCTTCCCCCTGGCCCAGAGGCTCATCGGATCCGGACGTGGGCCGACTTCGCAGCGGACCTTGGTCTCAGCCCCTACGTCTGGACGCTTCCCGGGGTGGAGCTCCGCTGACTTTCGCCTTCTAGCACAGCTGCTCAGGCGACATTCGCGAACGCTGGCCCAGCCGGCGCATCTCCCGGTCGAACCGGCGCGTGATCGCTTCGCCTCTAGGTCAAGTGCCGCGAGCTGAGAACGCGCGCCCCCGTGAGCGAGATCCAGACAAGCCAGAGGCCGAGCGAGAGCCGAAGCGTCACCACGGACGCAAGATCCGAGAAGCCGGCGATCTCGGCCGCCAAGGCTGCGATTCCTAGCGCGAGGGTGAGTCGGCGGTGATCCGCCCAGCGCTCGTCGCGGCGGAACGCAGCCGCGAGGACGAGTGGCGCTGCGAGCCTCGTCGGCAGCCCGAGGAAGAAGCCGATCCCGTGGATCAGTCCGTGCGTCGTCGCGTCCGCTCCTTCGGGGTCGATGTTGCCCGCGCCGAGGAGGAGCCATGCGGCCGCCGCGATCGAGAGGAGGACGATCCCGGCGACAGCAGTCTTGGACCGCGCCAGAGATCGGTGAAGGGCGAACGCAAGCGCGCCGATGCCCGCGGCACCCGAGAAGAAGGCCATGTTCATTAGCCACCCGTAGTCCCCCAGCGCGTACTCGCTGACAGCGTCGCTGTCGTTGACCTCCGGCTCGAGCGCATGGAGCACTGCGACCAACGTGAGACACAGCACCGGCCCCGCAACCGCGAGACGGGCCGCCCAGATGAGCGCGTTGGGCTCCCGAGCCGCAGCGCTAGACATCCGGGCGAGTCTAGTAAGTCGACTCTCGGCCCGACCTCACTCGGTGCGGAGCGGACGGCGCGCACCGCGGAGTGCTGCTGCTCGACGAGCTCGCGGAGTTCCCGCGCTCGGTGCTCGAGGCGCTGCGTCAGCCGCTCGAGGACGGTCTCGTCAGCGTCTCGCGGGTGGGAGGCCACGCCCTCTTTCCGGCGCGCTTCCAGCTCGTGGGGACGATGAACATGTGCCCCTGCGGGGCCCGCGGAGACCCGGCGCTCGAGTGCAGCTGCTCTCCGCAGCGGCTCGCTGCCTACCGCGAGAAGCTGTCGCGGGCGCTGCTCGACCGGTTCGACCTCGCGGTCGCGATGCCGCGCCCGCGCGCGGTCGAGCTCGCGGCGCCGCCCGGCGAGCCCTCCGTGCCGGTGCGAGAGCGCGTCGCTGGCGCGCGCGCGCGCCTGCAGGCAGCGCTGCCCAGGCGGTCCGAGGCCGCGTCCGAGCTGCTCTCGGGCGCGGTGGACCGGCTGGCGCTGTCCGGCCGCGGGCGCGTGCGCGTGGCGCGCGTCTCCCGGACGATCGCGTCGCTCGCGGGCGCCGCGGCCGTCGAGCCCGCGCACGTCGCCGAGGCGCTCTCCTATCGGATGCCCGGCGAGCTGCCCTCGTGAGGGAAGCTCGTGTGCTGCGTCGGCGCGAGCTCCCTCGGTTGCTCGCGGCGATCCACGACCCGCCTCGGGTCCTCCACCTCCGGGGGGAGGGCGAAGCGTCGCTCCTGGACGGGGCGACGGTCGCCGTCGTCGGAGCTCGCGCCTGCTCCTCGTACGGGAGGTCGGTCGCGCGTGCGCTCTCGCGCGAGCTCGCCGCGGCGGGGCTCGTCGTCGTTAGCGGCATGGCTCGTGGCATCGACGGCGAGGCGCACCGCGGAGCCCTCGACGCGGGCGGTACGACCGTCGCCGTGCTCGGCTGCGGCGTCGACCGGGACTACCCGGCGATCCATGCCGACCTCGCGCGGAGGATCTGCGAGCGGGGCCTCGTCGTCTCGGAGTACGAGCCGGGGATCGAGCCGGCTCCGTGGCGGTTCCCGGCGCGCAACCGGATCATCGCCGGACTGTCGCGCGCGACCGTCGTCGTCGAGGCCCGCGAGCGGAGCGGCGCGCTGATCACCGCCGACTTCGCGCTTGAGGAGGGGAGGGAGGTGCTCGCGGTGCCCGGCGAGATCACGAGCGCGCTCTCCGCCGGCACGAACGCGCTCCTGCGGCTGGGCGCGACCCCGGTGACGTGTGCAGGCGACGTGCTCGAGTCGCTCGGGGTCGAGCCCGTCGGCCGGGTCGCATCGGCTCCGATCGGCGCTGATGCCGCGACGCTGCTCGGGCGCCTCCGCGACGGCGCGCTGACGGCGGACGAGCTCGTCCGCACGTCCGCGATCGAGCCGGCCGCGGCGTCCGCGGCCCTGATCGAGCTCGAGCTCGCCGGGGCGGTCGCGCTCGAGGACGGGGTGTACCGCGCGTCGGTCTAGACGGTCGGCCGATGATTGCCGTCGATGCGGGGATGGCCTAGACCGAGCCGGGGACGCCGCGCGACCGGGCGCGTACCGGGAGTACGGACGAGGAAGGGCGGCGCCAGCCGACGACGAGTCTCGGCCACCATCCGCGCGACGAGGAATTGCCGATCGACCATCTAGGATCGCCCAGTCATGGCGGCCGACTCGTACTGGCTCGCGGAGTCCTCCGAGCCGCGGCCGGAGGCGCGGCTCGACGGGCGGCCGGACGTCGCCGTCGTCGGCGGCGGGATCACCGGCTGTTCGTGCGCCCTCGCCCTCGCGGAAGCCGGTCTGCGCGTGCGTCTGTACGAGGCGCGCGAGATCGCGGGCGGCGCGAGCGGGCGCAACGGCGGCTTCGCGCTGCGCGGCGGCGCCGCTCCGTATCCGGTGATAGCTGCGTCGATCGGGCGCGAGCGGGCAGCCGAGCTCTGGCGCTGGACGGAGCGCGAGCTCGCCGTCCTGGCCGAGGCGGCGGGCGACGCGTTTCGCCCGATGGGGAGCCTCCGTCTCGCCGCCGACGACGAGGAGCGGGCGGAGCTCGAAAGGGAGCACGACGCGCTCCGCGCCGACGGGTTCGCGGTCGAGTGGCAGGACGAGCTCGAGCCGCCGCTTGCGGGCCGCTATCCGGCGGCGCTCTTCCATCCCGGCGACGGCGCACTTCAGCCTGCGCGCCTCGTCCGGCGTCTGGCGACGCGTGCTGCCGAGGCCGGCGTCGAGATCCGCGAGCACGCCCGTGTGGGCGCGATCGAGGAGACGGGAGCCGAGTCCGTCGTCGTCGCGACGGACGGGTACCCGAGCGGGCTCCTGGGCGAGCTCGAGGGCCTCCTCGTCCCGACGCGGGGCCAGGTGATCGCGACCGAGCCGCTCGCGGTGCGCCGCTTCGAGGTGCCGCACTACGGGCGCCACGGCTTCGACTACTGGCACCAGGCGAGAGACGGGCGCCTGGTTGCGGGCGGATTCCGGGACGTGTCGCTCCAGGAGGAGTTCACGGCCGAGGAGGTGACGACGCCGGCCGTGCAGGACGCGCTCGAGGAGTTCGTCGCGTCGCTCGCCGGCCGCCCGCTTCGGGTCGACTATCGCTGGGCGGGGATCTTCGGTCTCGTCTTCGACTTCCTCCCCGTCGTCGGTCGCGTTCCCGGCGTCGACGGCGCCTGGATCGCGGGCGGCTACTCGGGCCACGGCAACGTGCTCGGGTTCGGGTGCGGACGCCTCGTCGCGAGGGCGGTGCTCGGCGACCGCGACCCGCTGCTCGAGCTCTTCGAGCCGGCACGGCTCCTCGCCGCGTAGAGGGCGTCACCTGGTTGACTCACGCCGGTGAGCGCCGCGATCGAGATCCGCGGGCTGCGTGTCGAGCGCGGTGGGCGCGAGGTGCTCCACGGGGTCTCCGTCGACCTCGAGCCGGGGCGCGTCACCGGGCTTCTCGGGCCGAGCGGGAGCGGGAAGTCGACGCTGATCCGCTCCGTGGTCGGCGTGCAGATCGTCGCGGGCGGAGAGGTGAGCGTGCTCGGGCTCCCGGCTGGGTCGCCGGCGCTGCGCTCGCGCGTCGGCTACATGACGCAGGAGCCCGCCGTCTACCGCGACCTCACGGTGCGGGAGAACCTCGCGTACTTCGGGCGGATCGTCGGAGTCGGCGCGGACCGTGTCGACGAGGTCGTTCTGCGCGTCGGGCTCGAGGCCGAGCACGACCAGGTCGTCGGGACGCTCTCGGGCGGTCAGCGCGCCCGCGTCTCGCTCGGCACGGCGCTCCTCAACGGGCCGGATCTCCTCGTCCTCGACGAGCCGACCGTCGGGCTCGACCCGTTGCTCCGGCGGGATCTCTGGGACTTCTTCCACGAGCTCGCCGAGGGCGGCACGACGCTCGTCGTCTCGAGCCACGTGATGGACGAGGCCGCGCGGTGCGACCGGCTCGTGCTGATCCGCGAGGGGTCGCTGCTCGCGGTCGTGACGCCGGAGGAGCTTCGCGAGCGTACGGGCGTTACGGAGCTCGACACGGCGTTCCTCCGCCTCGTCGAGGAGGGGCAGCCGTGAGCCGTCGCGCGACCGGCGCCACCGCGCTCCGCGTGCTCCAGCAGCTCCGCCGCGACCCGCGCACGATCGCGCTGATCGTCGTCGTCCCGTGCGTGCTGATCTTCCTCGTCGACCAGCTCTTCGCCGACCGGGAGGACGTCTTCCAGGAGGTCGGGGTGCCGCTCCTCGGCCTCTTCCCGCTCGTCTCGATGTTCCTCGTGACCTCGATCACGATGCTGCGCGAGCGGACGTCGGGGACGCTCGAGCGGCTCCTCGCACTCCCGCTCGCGAAGCTCGACCTCCTCGTCGGCTACGCGATCGCGTTCGCGGCGCTCGCGACGCTGCAAGGAGTAGTCGTGTCCTTCGTCGGCTTCGGGCTGCTCGGCCTCGAGGCGGCGAGCTCGACGGCTCTCGTCATCGTCCTCGCGGTCGCGAACGCCGTCCTGGGGATGGCGCTCGGACTGTTCCTGAGCGCCTACGCCCGCACGGAGTTCCAGGCCGTGCAGTTCATGCCGGCGGTCATCCTCCCGCAGATCCTCCTCTGCGGCCTGCTCGTGCCCCGCGACCAGATGGCCGAGTGGCTGCAATGGATCGCGGCGCTGATGCCGTTCACGTACGCGTACGACGCGCTCGCCCGGGCCGCGACCGAGTCGACCCTGGGCGCACGGTTCTGGCTCGACGTCGCGGTCGTGCTCGGCGTGACCGTGCTCGCGCTCGCCCTCGGCGCGGCGACGCTGCGGCGGCGGACGCCCTGACTACGTCGTCTTGACGGCGGCGATCAGCTTGAGGACGGAGTCCTTCGCGTCGCCGAAGACCATCGTCGTCTTCGGGTCGAGGTAGAGCTCGTTGTCGATGCCCGCGAACCCGGGTCGCATCGAGCGCTTCATGACGACGATGCTGGCCGCCTTGTCCACGTCGAGGATGGGCATGCCGTAGATCGGGCTCGCCGTGTCGTGCCGCGCCGCCGGGTTCGTCACGTCGTTCGCCCCGATGACGAGGACGACGTCGGTCTGCGCGAACTCGGGGTTGATCTCGTCCATCTCGAAGAGCTGCGTGTACGGGACGTTTGCCTCCGCGAGCAGGACGTTCATGTGCCCCGGCATCCGCCCGGCGACCGGGTGGATCGCGTACTTGACGTCGACGCCCCGGTCCTCGAGCAGATCTGCGAGCTGCCGTACGTCGTGCTGCGCCTGGGCGACCGCCATCCCGTAGCCCGGGGCCACGATCACCTTCCGCGCGAAGGAGAGCTGCACGGCCACGTCCTCCGGCGACGTCGCGCGGACCGTTCGGCCGTCGTCGGTCCGCGCCGCGCCCACTCCGGTCTGCACCCGTCCGAAGGCGCCGAAGAGCACGTTCGCGATCGAGCGGTTCATGGCCTTCGCCATGAGCAGCGTGAGGAGCGTCCCCGCCGCGCCGACGAGCATCCCCGAGACGATGAGGACGGTCGAGTCGAGGACGAAGCCCGTCGCCGACGCCGCCAGTCCCGTGAACGCGTTCAGGAGCGAGATGACGACGGGCATGTCCGCGCCGCCGATGGGGAGCACGAACATCACGCCGAAGAGCAGCGCGAGCCCGATGAGCCCGTACAGGAGCCACTGGTCCTCCGCGCCTGCGACCGCTGCCACCCCGAGGGCCGCCGCGCCGAGGAGGACGAGCACGTTGACGACGTTCTGCCCCGGGAAGACGATCGGGCGGCCGCTGACGAGCTCCTGCAGCTTCCCGAACGCGACGGCCGAGCCGGCGAAGGAGATCGAGCCGATCAGCGCCGAGAGCACGATCGAGACCGTCTCGTCCGATCCGAGCTCGACGGCGTTGTGCCACTCCGCCAGCGCGACGAGCGCGGCCGCGCCGCCTCCCACGCCGTTGAAGATCGCGACCATCTGCGGCATCGCGGTCATGCGCACGGTGCGGGCGCCGATGACGCCGACGACCGTGCCGATCGCGAGCCCGACGATCATCAGCGCCCAGTTCTCGAGCCCTTCGAGCAGGAGCGTCGTCGCGATGGCGACGAGCATGCCCGCGCCGCCGACCCAGTTCCCCTTGCGCGCGTGCCTCGGCGAGGACAGGAACTTGAGCGCGACGACGAAGCAGACGATCGTGACGAGATAGAGGAGGCCGACGACGTCGGGGTCGGAGATCACTCGTCGGCTTCCTTCTTGGGCTCCGGCCGTCGCTTGAACATCCCCAGCATCCGGTCGGTGACGAACCAGCCGCCGACGACGTTCGCGGTGGCGAGCACGAGCGCGGCGAAGCCGACGGCCTTCGTGAACGTGTCCTCGGCGCCGCCGAGCACGAGGATCGCGCCGACGATGACGATGCCGTGGATGAAGTTCGCGCCCGACATCAGGGGCGTGTGCAGCATCGTCGGCACCTTCGAGATGACCTCGAAACCGAGGAACGCGGCGAGCACGAGGATCGTCAGCTCGATGACGAGCGGGACGTCCATCAGGCTCCTGTCTCCTCCGTCTGCGGCCGCGTCACGCACGCCCCGGACGTGATCTCGTCCTCCCAGTCGAGGCGCAGCTCGCCCTCGGGCGCGAGGTGCTGAAGCAACGCCGCGACGTTGCGCGAGTAGAGCTGGCTCGCGTGGTACGCCATCAGCGACGGGAGGTTCGTCGTGCCGACGACGGCGACCCCCCCGTGGTCGACGACCTCGCCCGGGACCGTGACCGCGCAGTTGCCGCCGCTCTCGGCCGCGAGGTCGACGATGACCGAACCTGGCCGCATCCGCTCGACCGCGCTCGCGGGGATCAGCTTCGGCGCAGGCCGGCCGGGCACTGCCGCGGTGGTGATGACGACGTCGAACTCGGGGATCCGCTCCTCGAGGGCCGACTGCTGCAGCGCCTGCTGCTCGGGCGTGAGCTCGGTCGCGTAGCCGCCCTCGGTCTCCTCGGCGCGCACGCCGAGCTCGAGGAACGACGCGCCGAGGCTCTCGACCTGCTCCTTCACCGCCGGACGCACGTCGAACGACGACACGACGGCGCCCAGGCGGCGGGCGGTAGCGATGGCCTGCAGCCCGGCGACGCCGGCCCCGATCACGAGCGCGCGAACCGGCGCGATCGTCCCGGCCGCGGTCATCAGCATCGGGAACAGCTTTGGCACGCGGTCCGCCGCGAGCAGCACTGCCTTGTACCCGCCGACCGTGGCCTGCGAGGACAGCGCGTCCATCGACTGAGCCCTCGTGATGCGGGGGATGGACTCCATCGCGAACGCGACGACGCCGCGCTCACGGAGGCGCGCGATCCCGTCCGGGTCCGTCAGCGGCTGGAGGAAGCCGATGAGCACGCTGCCGGAGGGGAGGGCGTCGGCTTCTTCGGGGCTCGGCGGCGCCACGCGCACCACGGCGTCGGCGCCGCCGACGAGCGATTCGCCGTCGGCAAGGTCGGCTCCGGCCTCGGCGAAAGCCGTGTTCGGGAACCCCGCCGCCTCGCCCGCGCCGCGCTCCACGCTGATCTCGAACCCGGCGTCGCGGAGCTTCGAGACGGTCTCCGGGACGAGCGCCACCCGTCGTTCTCCGGGAGCCGTCTCCCTCGGGACCGCGACTCGCATGCGGACGCGAACTCTATTGGCGACGTGGAGGCGTCGTGCGCGGAACCGTGCTCAGAGCGACGCCCAGACGTCGAGCTTCGTCTTCGTGCGGCGGATCACCTCGTCGGTGAACGCTGCGGTCCCGCTGTGACCGCCGAGGTCGGCGGTGCGAACGCCCTCGGCGACCGCCTCGAGGCACGCCTCCCGGATCGCCCTGCCCGCGGTCTGGAGCTCCTCCTCGTCCGCGTGCGAGAGCAGCACCGCGCCCGCCAGGATCATCGCCATCGGGTTCGCGATGTCCTTGCCCTCGAGCGCTGGGGCGGTCCCGTGGGCGGCCTCGGCCATGAGCGCGCTCGGCTCGAAGTCGTCCCCGAACGCGACGAGCAGCGACTCGGAGCCGGCGATCGAGCCGAAGAGCGGCAGGACGAGGTCGGAGAGGATGTCCCCGTCGCGGTTGAGCGCGGGGATGACGAGCGGCGCGCCGCTGGAGGAGACGAGAAGCGCGAACGTCGCGTCGATCAGCTGCGGCTCGTAGGGCACGTCCGGGTGGCGCGCGGCTGCGGCATCCATCTCCTCCTTGAGCATGCCCTCGTAGATGGGGCTCACCGTGTACTTCGGTCCGCCGAACACCTTGGCTCCCATGCGCTCGGCCTGGCGGAACCCGAACTCGGCGACCGCGTGGCAGATTCGCCGCTCGATGCGCTCGGTCCTGAAGGCGACCTCGTCGTCGCCGTCGCCCTCGCGCCACTCGGTCGCCCCGTAGGCATCTCCTACGGCCATGCGCACGACCGAGATCGGGGCGTGGACGCCGCCGAAGGGGACGACGCCGGGAATGCGGCGTCCCGTGCGGACGATCACCTTGCCGCCGATCTCCTCGCGCAGGATACGGTTGGGCGAGCCGACGTCTCCCTTCGTCTCCGGGGTGACGGTGGCCGCCTTCAGCCCGTACCCGTGCTCCCGGATCGCCGCTGCGGCCTCGTAGACCACCGCGTTCTCCGTGGCCCGCCGGTGGTCGAGCGAGAGATCGAAGCGGGGGAAGTCGAGCTCGCTGCCGACGACGTCCGGGGCGAGCAGGCGAAGCGCCTCCTCGAGGAGCTCCTGGCCGGTCTGGTCGCCTTCGAGGACGACGATCGTGTGCACGGCGGGATCCTATGCGAGAGAAAACGCGCACGTCATTCCGCTTGCAATTACTGAGATCATTTTCTAGTGTTCCGCTCCCCAACAGCTCGGCCACCCCAGGAGGAATTCATGGCGAGAAAGACGATCCTCGTGTGCGACAACTGCGGCAAGGAAGTGGACGAGGGAAAGGGCGCCGTGATGCGCGTCAACTACACGGATGCCCGCCGACGGTCGAAGCAGGCGGACCTCTGCGACAGCTGCGCAGGCGGCATGCCCGGCCACGAGGTCGCGCGCCGCGGGCGACGGCCGAAAGCGGCTGCCTGAGCCGAGAAGCGGGTGACGGTCACCTTCGGTGACGGTCACCTGCATCGCTTCGACGTGGTGACCGTCACCATCGCGGTCACGGTCACCATGCTTTCCCGCTCTTTGCACGAAGCCGTCCGGGCGCGTACGAATTCGCGTCGGGGGCCAGGATTACCATGGACGGATGGCCCTCTCGCTCGTCGTCGGGCCGGCGCATGCCGGCAAGGTCGCGCTGCTCCTCGAGCGGTACCTCGCCGCGCTCGAGCAGGACCCGTGGCTCATCGTGCCGAACCGCGCGGACGTCGAGCGGGTCGAGCGGGACCTGCTGCGGCGCCGCAGCGCCCTCCTCTCGGGCCGCATCGGCACGTTCGACGACCTGTTCGAGCACATCGCCTCGGGCGATCCTTCCGCGCGGCCGGTTGCCAGCGACGCGCAGCGATGGCTCGCGATACGGCGTGCGATCGCGCGCACGGAGCTGGACGGCCTCGCCGCGTCCGCCGGCTCGAGCGGGTTCGCGGACGCGCTCGGGGCCGCGCTCGGCGAGCTCGAGTCGGCGCTCGTCGAACCCGACCGGCTCGACGGGGACCTGTTCCTCCTCGCGGCGAGCTACGGCGAGGAGCTCGAGCGGCTCGGGCTGTGGGACCGGCACGGCCTGCGCAGGCGAGCCGCGGAGCGCGTCGCCGCGGACCTCGGAGCCTGGAGCGGCGAGCCCGTCTTCGCGTACGGGTTCGAGGACCTGACGGCCGCTGAGTGGGTGCTCCTGGAGACGCTCTCGGGGCGCGCGGACGTGACCGTCTCGATCCCCTACGAGCCGGCGCGCGCCGCCTTCGCCGCGCTCGAGGGCACGGTTGCCGACCTCGCGACGCTCGCAGGCGGCGCGATCGAGGAGCTGCCCCGTCCGGCCGTGCGCCCGCTCCTCCCGGCACCGCTCGACCACGTCGAGCGCTCGCTCTTCGGCGACTCGCCGCCGACCGGCCCGGCGATCGACGGGGCCGTGGCGTTCCTCGAGGGCGCGGGCACGCGGGGCACCGTCGAGCTGCTCGGGGCGGAGCTCCTCCATGTGCTCGAGGACGGCACGCGCGCGGAGCGGATCGGCGTCGTCTGCGAGTCGCCCGAACGCTGGCGCGCTCCGTTCGCCGCGGTGCTTCCCGGGCTCGGCGTCCCGTACGCGATCGAGCACGGCGCGCGGCTCGGCGAGACTCCGCTCGGCCGCGCGCTCGTCTCGCTCCTCCGCTTCGCCTGGCTCGAATCCGGCCGGAACGACCTGTTCGCGTTCCTGCGCTCGCCGTTCTCCGGCCTGGAGCGCCGCTCCGTCGACTTCGTCGAGGGTCGGCTCCGCGGTCGAGCGATTCAGGACGCGGCGCGCGTCGAGGAGGAGAGCGAGCGCCTGCGAGGAGCGCCCGTGCCTGCGCTCGTCGACCTCCGGGAAGCCACCGACCCGCTCACGGGAGCCGCGGCGCTCCTGCGCGCCATGGTCCGTAACGCCTGGGGGCTCGAGGCGCCGCCCACGACGGGAGACGCCCGCGAAGACGCGCGTGCGTACGACGCGGCGGAGCAGACGCTGGCCGAACTCGCAGCGGTCGCGGCCGCGGATGGCACGGCCATCTCGCCGGACGAGGTGCTCGCGGCGCTCGAGCGTGCCCGCGTCCGCCCCGGCCCGGCGGGAGAGACGGGCCGCGTCGCGGTGCTGGACTATGCCCGCGCGCGGACGCGCGCGTTCGACGTCGTCGTCCTGCTCGGGCTGGAGGAGGGCAGCCTGCCGCGCCGCGACCGGCCGACGCCACTCCTCGACGACGACGCGCGCAGGGCGCTCGGGGGACGGCTCGAGCGGCCGGACTCCGTCGCGCGCGACCGCTATCTCTTCTACACCGCGTGCACGCGCGCGCTGCGCCGGCTCGTGCTCGTACGCGAGGCCGCGACGGACGAGGGCGTCCCGCGTGAGCCGAGCCCGTTCTGGCACGACGTCCGCACGCTCTTCGACCCGGCCGACGTGGGTCGGGTGACGCAGCGCCGCGCCCTCTCCAGCCTGACGTGGCCGCTCGAGGGCGCGCCGAGCGAGCGAGAGCGGCTGCGGGCGCTCGCCCGTGTCTCGGTCGACGACGCCGACGGGGCTTCGGCGCTCGCCGCTGCGAACGGCTGGTCGCGCCGTCTCGAGCGTGCCCGCGCCGCCTTCGACCGCCAGACGCGCTTGCGGAGCCCCGCGGTGCTCGACTGGTTCTCGAGCAGGACGACCTTCTCCGCGACCGAGCTCGAGCGCTTCGCGGACTGCTCCTCCGCCTGGCTCGTCGAACGCATCGTCGCTCCCAGGACGATCGACGCGGAGCCGGACCCGATCCTGCGCGGGACGGTCGTGCACACGACACTCAACCGCTTCTACGCGAAGCTGCCGAAGGAGCTCGACGCCGAGCGGGTCACCCCCGAGAACCTCGAGGCCGCGCTCGCGCTCGTCCGGCGTTGCCTCGACGACGCGCTCGAGTCCGGCGTGCGGCTCGACCTCACCGACCTCCAGGCCGCCGAGCTGCGCCAGTCCCTGCTCGCCGACCTCGAGGGATTCGTGCGCGACGAAGCCGAGTCGGACGTCCAGTTCGTCCCGCGCCGGCTCGAGGTCTCGTTCGGCTCCGACCGCGCCGCCCCCGAGCTGCAGCGCGGCCTCGCCCTCGGGGATGGCCTCTTCCTCTCCGGCAAGATCGACCGGATCGACGTCGACCCCTGGAGCGCGCGGGGCATCGTCCAGGACTACAAGTCGGGCAAGGGCGCGCACTCGGCACGCGAGATCGACCGGGAGATGCGCCTCCAGATCCCGCTCTACGTCCTCGCCCTCCGCGACCTCGTCGGGCTCGAGCCGCTCGGCGGCATCTACCGGGCGCTCGCGGGGAAGCGCCTGACACGCGGGATGCTGCGCGAGTCCGCGCGCGAGGACCTCCCCGGCTTCGCGCGTGACGACTACCTCGACGAGGACGCCTTCTGGGCCCAGGCGGAGACCGCCCGCGACCGTGCCCGGACGCACGCAGCGCGCATCCGCGCCGGCGACGTCCTACACGACCCGAAGGGCGACGGCTGCCCCGCGTGGTGCGACCTCTGGCCGATGTGCCGGGTGGCGCGAGCGTGAAGGGGCAGGGGCACGAGTGACCGTCGTCGAGCAGGGCGTGGGGCTCAACGAGGAGCAGCTGGCTGCGGTCGAGGCGGCCGGCAACGTCTTCGTGTCGGCGGGAGCGGGGACCGGGAAGACGTCCGTGCTCGTCGAGCGGTACGTGCGCGCCGTCTGCGACCACGGGCTCGACGTCGACTCGATCCTCGTCATCACGTACACGCGGAAGGCCGCGGGCGAGCTGCGCAGTCGGATCCGGGCGGCGCTCGTCGACCGTGGCCGTCCGGACCTCGCCCGCGAGCTCGACGGGGCCTGGATCTCGACGATCCACGGCTTCTGCAACCGGCTCCTCAAGGCGCATCCGTTCGCCGTCGGCCTCGACCCGCGCTTCCGGGAGCTCGAGGACGCCGCGGCCGCCGTCCTACGCGGAGAGGCGTTCGAGCGTGCGCTCGATGGGTTCTGCGCCGAGGGGGACCCCGAGCGCCTGCGGCTCCTCGCGACGTACCGCGCGGACGGTCTCCGCCGGATGCTCACCGGCGTCTACGAGTCGCTGCGCTCCGCCGGAGGCGACCTCGTGCTCGAGCTCGGGCCGCGCGCGAGCGTGGAGGACGCAGCTGCGAGGCTCCGTGAAGAGGCGAATTGTCTCGCTGCGGAATCCTCTGCCACCGACATCCAGCGCCGGAACGCGGAGGAAGCGCTCCGACTGCTCGCAGTCACGCCGCTTCCCGAGCGTCTCGTCGATCTCTCCGGCCTCGCGAGCAGAGGTGTCCGTGCCGCGTCCTTCGAGCTCGCGCGCAAGGGGCTCGAGCGCGCGGCCCTCGAGGAGCTGGCCGCCGGCGACCGCGACCTGCTCCAGGAGCTCCTCGAGCGCTTCGCGGCCGAGTACGCAGCTGCGAAGCGGCGCGAGTCGGCGGTCGACTTCGAGGATCTCCAGCTCGCCGCACGCGACCTGCTCCGCGACCACGAGTCCGTGCGGGACGGCGTGCGCCTCCGCTTCCGGCTCGTCATGGTCGACGAGTTCCAGGACACGAACCGGCTCCAGTGCGAGCTGATCGAGCTCGCCGCGCACCCCGAGGCGACCGAGGTGTTCACTGTCGGGGACGAGTTCCAGTCGATCTACGGCTTCCGGCACGCGGACGTCGAGGTCTTCCGGGAGCGGAGGGCGCAGGCCGAGAATCTGCTGACGCTCCGCAGCAACTACCGCTCGCGCCCGCAGGTGCTCGCGGCGGTCAACTACCTGTTCGCCGGCGCGTTCGGAGACGAGTATCAGCCCCTCGCCGCCTCGGCGGAGTTCGCGGATCCGGTCTTCGGCCATCCCGTCGAGCTCCTCGTCACGGACAAGGCGGGCTACCGCGACGAGCGCGAGCACTGGCGGCAGGGCGAGGCGCGCCGGATCGCTGCGCGGGTGCGCGAGCTCGTCGACGCGGGCGAGGCCGTTCCTGGCGAGATCGTCGTCCTGTTCGCCGCGGGGACGGACGCCGAGCGCTACGAGGAGGAGCTGCGACGCGAGGGGCTTCCGACGTACCGCGTGACCGGCCGGGGCTACTTCGGGCAGCAGCAGGTGGCCGACCTGCTCGCCTATCTGCGGCTCCTGCACAACCGCTACGACGACGTCGCGCTCGCAACCGTCCTCGCGTCTCCGTTCGTCGGCGTGTCGAACGACGCGCTCGTGCTCGTGCGCCGCGGCGCCCCACGGCGGCCGCTCTTCACGGCGCTCGAGCGGGGGTTGCCGGAGGGCCTGTCCTCGGCCGACGCGCGGTTGCTCCGGGCCTTCCTGCAGCGGTACGAGCGACTCGTGCGCGTCTCCGCCCGCGTCGGGCTCGAGCGGCTGTGCGAGCAGGTGCTCGCGGCGCACGACTACGACCTGGCCGTGCTCGCGCGCTGGGACGGCTCCCGGCGGTTCGCGAACCTCCGGAAGCTCGGGCGGCTCGCCCGCGAGTACGAGGCGATTCGCAGTGGTGACCTGGCCGGGTTCGTCCGCTTCGTCCGAGAGCAGGAGGCGCTCGGCGCGAAGGAGCTCGAGGCGGTCGCGGAGGAGGAGGGAGCCGACGCCGTCCGCCTCCTGACGATCCACGGGGCGAAGGGCCTCGAGTTCAAGGTCGTGATCGTCGCGGACGCCGGTCGCGACATCGGCGGCCCGAGGAGCGGCGACGAGATCGTCGCCCTTTCCGACGGGCGCTTCGGCTTCAAGATGGTGCACCCGACGCGGGGCGACCGGCAGCCCGTCTTCGACTACGAGGACGTGCGTCGCGCCGAGGAAGGCCAGGAGCGCGCCGAGCGCCTCCGCCTCTACTACGTCGCGATGACGCGCGCGATCGACCGGCTGATCGTGTCGGGCGCGATCGACGAGGAGCGGAGGTCGGATCGCGAGACGCCGATCGGCTGGGTCCTCGAGCGTCTCGCCGCGGCGGAGATCGTGGCGGAGGCCGGGAAGGAGCCGATCGAGCTCGAGCGCGGCGAGGCGCGGTTCCTGCTGCGGGTCGGGCGCTACGAGGCTCCTCTCGCGCAGGCCGCGGCCGAGGCAGCGGGAGCGCAGCTGGCGCTCTTCGGGGAGATCCCTCCCGGGGACCAGGGCCCAGGCCTCGAGCTGGCGGAGCTCGTCGTCCCGGCAGAGCCGCCGGTCCACGACGTGCGCCGGCTCTCGTACAGCGCGCTCGCGCTGTTCGAGCGCTGCTCGTACCGCTACTTCGCCGAGCGGGTGCTGCGGCTCGCCCCCGTCTCGCCGACGAAGGCCGGCGACGAGCACGGCCTTGCCGCGACGGAGATCGGGGACGCCGTCCACCGGCTGCTCGAGCACGTGCCTCTCGACGGGCCGCGCCCACCGAGCCGCCCGGAGCTCGCCGACGCGGTCCGCGCGTGGTACCCGGGCGTGAGCACCGGGGAGCTGGACCGCATCGCGTCTCTCGTGGACGCGTACTGCGACTCCCCGCTGGCGCGCCGTCTGGCGTCGCTTCCCGGCGCCCGTCCTGAGCGGCCTTTCTCCTTCGAGCACGACGGTGTCCTGCTCCACGGCCGCCTCGACGTGCTCTGGCGCGACGGCTCGCGGGCGCTCGTCGCCGACTACAAGTCGAACGTCCTCGACGGCGCCGATCCCTCGGAGGTCGTCGACGGCGAGTACCGCGTCCAGCGGCTCGTGTACGCGCTGGCGTGCCTTCGCGACGGAGCCGACGAGGTCGAGGTCGTCTACCAGTTCCTCGAGCGGCCGGACGACCTCGTGTCGGCGACGTTCTCGCGCGAGGACGTCGGCACGCTCGAGGCGGAGCTCTCGTCCGCGATCGCGCGGATCAGGGACGGCCACTTCCGCCCGACGCCGAGCGAGTTCGCCTGCTCGGGCTGCCCCGCGCTCGACCTCGTCTGCGCCGGCCCTCGGCTGCACGGGCACGGCTGACCCGAACGGATAGCCTCGCGCCGTGCGCGTCGCCGCCCTCTACGACGTCCACGGCAACCTGCCGGCGTTGGAGGCGGTGCTCGCCGACGTCGCGGCCGAGGATGTCGCAACGATCGTCTGCGGCGGTGACGTCGTCGGCGGCCCCTTCCCGGCCGAGGTGCTCGACCGGCTGGCCGGGCTTCCGGATGTCCACTTCGTGCGCGGGAACGGCGACCGGGAGGTGCTCGAAGGCACGGACGAGTACGGCATCGACTGGGAGGTGGAGCGCGCGCGGCTCGGTCCGGAACGGCTCGCGACGGTCCGGTCGTGGCCGCTGACGAGCGAGCTCGAGATCGAAGGGCTCGGGCGCGTGCTGTTCTGCCATGCGGTGCCGAGCTCGGAGGACCCGATCGTCACCCGCGTCACCCCCGACGACGACGTGGTCGGCCTCGTCGGGCACACCGACGCGAACGTGCTCGTCGTCGGGCACACCCACGTCCAGTTCGACCGGCGGCTACGCACCGGCCTCCGCGTCGTCAACGCGGGGAGCGTCGGCATGCCGTACGAGGGCCGGCGAGGGGCGTTCTGGGCCCTCCTCGGGCCGGGTGTCGAGCTGCGACGCACCGAGTACGACGTGGATGCCGCTGCCGCGCTCGTCCGCGGGAGCGGAGCCCAGGGCGCCGACGACCACGTTCGCCGGCTCCTCGATCCGCCGGATCCCGACGAGGCGACGTCGTTCTTCGAGTCTGCCCGTGGCGCGTAGCTACGTCCGCGAGGCGCGCCGACGCGGGCTCGGCCGCCGGCGCGAGCGCATCGGCCCGATCGTCGAGCGGCTGGCCGCAGAGCACGCCGACGCCACGATCGCGCTGCGCTTCCGTTCCGACCTCGAGCTCCTCGTGTCGGTGATGCTCTCGGCCCAGACCACGGACACGAACGTCAACCGCGTCACGCCCTCGCTGTTCGAGAAGTACCGCTCACCCGAGGACTACCTCGCGGTGCCGCAGGAGGAGCTCGAGCGCGACATCTACCCCACCGGCTTCTTCCGCCAGAAGGCGAAGGCCATCCGCGGGACGATGCGCGTTCTCGTCGAGGAGTTCGACGGGCGGGTCCCGCGCCGGCTCGAGGAGCTCGTCACCCTCCCTGGTGTCGCCCGGAAGACGGCCAACGTCGTGGCGTCCGAGCTCGGGCACGCGCAGGGGATCGTCGTCGACACGCACGTCCGCAGGCTCGCGCAGCGGCTCGGCCTCACAAGGCAGGAAAACCCGGTGACGATCGAGCGGGACCTGCAGCGGGTGGTCCCCCGCGCGGACTGGGCGCGTTTCCCGCATCTCCTCATCTGGCATGGGCGCAGGATCTGCGACGCGCGCCGGCCGCGGTGCGAGGACTGCGTGCTGGAGGACCTGTGCCCGTCGAGTCGGTTCGCGTCGGTCACTCGCGCAGCGCCGCGAGCCACCGGTGACTGGGCTGCACGAGCGTCAGTACGTCCCCGAGCCACGCGCGAGCCGGACCGTCCAGACGAGGCAGCGTGACCCCCAGGTCGGCCTCGTCCTTCGCCGCGGGAGTCTTCGCCTTGAAGAGGAGCACGATCTCCGGACGCGCGTAGGGGATCCCCTCCGGCGTTCTCGCGATCACGCGTTCGAGCGGAAGGCGGATGCGCGAGTCCCGTCGGAACACCCATGTGTCGCCCTCCCACGGCTCGCGGAAGAGGTCCAGGCGCCAGGCACCCGTCTCGGGATCCCGCACCCACGTCTGATGGTGAGCAGCGAGCGCCTGTTCGGAGAGCGGCCGGGCGTGGCCGCCGCCGACGACGACGAGCTCGTGGTCCGCCAGGGCGAGGCGGGCCGCGTGGAAGCCTGACGGGCCGACCGCGACCTCGATGTCGTCGTGCTCGCGCGTCCGTCTCCCGAGGAAGAGATCGATTGCCCAGCCGCCGACCACGCACCAGGGCTCGGTCAGGGCTGCCAGCCGCTCCGCGACCTCGGCCGGCGTCCACGGATCCCAGCGCGCGACGTCCGGGACGAAGCCTGCGCCGTCCACGAGCTCGCTCAGATCCAGCGCCGCCAGCGGTAGAGCGCGAGCTGGAGGACGGTCGACCCGAGGATGAGCACGACCGAGACGCCGATCGTCCAGTAGGCGTCGTCGAACGCGGGCACGAAGTTCTGGCCGTAGAAGCCGACGATGAACGTCGGCAGGAGCAGGATCGACGCGATCACGGTCAGCTTCTTCACGACCTCGTTCTGGTTCTCGGCGATCAGGGACTGATGGTAGTCGCGCGAGCTCGAGAGGAGCTCGCGCGCGACGTCGAGCTCCTCGGCGGCCCGGAACAGCGTGTCGTACGTGTCCGCGAACCGTCGCTCGACCGGCTCCGGGAACAGCTCGTCGTCGCCGAGGTCGAGCGTGCGGTCGACGACGCAGCGGACCGCGGAGCGCGTGGCTCCGACGACGCGGCGGACGTCGATCAGGTCGTGCCGGAGCGTGGCGAGCCGGCGCCGGACATCGCTGCTCGACCAGTCGTCGATGTGATCCTCGAGCTCGTCGATCTCCGCGTCTGCCGCGTCGACGACGTCGAGGTAGGACTCCGCCACGTCGTCGACGATCCGGTGGACGAGCAGGCCGACGGGCTCCTCGGCTGCCGTGCGCAGCGGCGCCGGATCCCACGGCGGTCCGTCGGGTGGGGTCCGCCGGACGGTCACGAGCAGCTCCTTCGTGGCCACGACTCCGATCTGCCGCGTCACGAACCGGTCCTCGTTCGGGTCGGGGAGGATCGAGACGAAGACGCCGAACGCGTAGCCGGCGTGAGCCTCCAGCAGCGGACGTGCGCGGCCGTCCGGGTCGGCGGCGAGCTCCTCGAGGACGTCCGGGCCGACCTGGGGCGGAAGGGCGGAGCGGAGCTCCTCCGGCGTCGGGTCGAGGAGGTCGAGCCAGCGTGAGGCCACTGGACCGCGAGGGTAGCGCCGGGTGCGGTCGGACCGTCTCGACGTTCTAAGCCGAAGAGGCGGTCAGCTCGCGCTGGTGCCGCCGCTCCTCGAGCCAGCGCTGCGCGTCGAGTGCGGCCATCGTCCCGGACCCGGCCGCGGTCACGGCCTGCCGGTACGTGTGGTCCTGGACGTCGCCCGAGGCGAAGACGCCCGGGATGTTCGTCCTCGTCGACCCAGGCTCGGTCACGAGGTAGCCCTGCTCGTCGTGGTCGAGCCAGTCGAGGAACAGTGAGCTCGACGGGTCGTGGCCGACCGCGACGAAGAGGCCGTCCGCGTCGAGCAGGCTCGTCTCGCCGGTGATCGTGTCGCGGAGGCGGACGCCGGTCACGCGGCCCTCCTCCTCGCCGAGCACCTCGTCCACGACCGCGTTCAGGACGAGCTCGACCTTGTCGTTCAGCCGCGCGCGGTCGACCATGATCGGCGAGGCGCGGAACTCGTCGCGCCGGTGGACGATCACGACCTTGCGGGCGAAGCGCGTCAGGAACGTCGCCTCCTCCATCGCGGAGTCACCGCCGCCGACGACGACGACCACCTTGTCGCGGAAGAAGGCACCGTCGCAGGTGGCGCAGTAGGAGACGCCCCGTCCCTGCAGGGTCTGCTCGGAGGGGAGGCCGAGCTGGCGAGCCGTCGCCCCCGTGGCGACGATCACGGCTTCCGCCCGGTGCTCGACGTCGCCCACCCACACCCGGAACGGCTGCTCGGAGAGATCGACGCGCGTGACGTCGTCGGTCACGAACTCCGCGCCGAAGCGCTCGGCCTGGCGCCGGAAGTCCGCCATCATCGCCGGGCCGAGGACGCCGTCCGCGTAGCCCGGGTAGTTCTCGACGTCGCTCGTGATCATCAGCTGGCCGCCCCAGTTGAACCCCTCGATGACGAGGGGGCTGAGGTTGGCGCGCGCAGTGTAGAGCGCGGCCGTGTACCCGGCCGGTCCACCGCCGATGACGATGACGTCGCGTGTGTCGTTCACCAGAGCTCCCTTTCGTACGGTAGCCCCGCGCAACGGGGCCTGAAGAGGACAACGCTCCCGGGCTGGGCGGTGTTCCCGCGGCGGCGGGTCACGCCGCGTCGACGTCGGCCGCGAGCACTTCGAACGCGGGCTGCCCCGGGTCCGTCGGCTCCGCATCGACGAGCTCGGCGGCCGCGACCGTGCGCGTCTGCCGCTCGATCGGCTGCAGCTCCGGGGGCTCGACGCCGGTGATGCCGTGCCGCTCGAACCGGCGTGCCTGCACGAGGACCTGGCGCTCGAGCGACCCGACCGTTTCGTTGTAGGCCTTCACCGCGCCGTCGAGCGACTTGCCGAGGCGGGTGACGTGCGCACCCATCGTCGCGAGCCGCTTGTACAGCTCGCGTCCGAGCTCGCTCACCTCGCGGGCGCTCTCCGCGATCGTCTCCTGCTGCCACGTCATCGCGACCGTCCGCAGGAGGATCATCAGCGTGCTCGGCGAGGCGAGGACGACGTTCGAGCTCCACGCGTACTCCTGCAGCGCCGGGTCGTGCTCGTGCGCGGCGCGGAGGTAGGACTCGTCGGGCAGGAACATGACGACGAGGTCGGGTGAGGGCTCGAACTGGCGCCAGTACGCCTTGGCCGACAGCTTCGTCACGTGCTCGCGAACCTGGCGGGCGTGGTTGGCCAGGTGCTCCACGCGCGCGGACTCGTCGGAGGTCTCGAAGGCGTCGAGGTAGGCCGCGAGCGGAGCCTTGGCATCGACGACGACGTGCTTGCCGCCCGGGATCCGGACGACGAGATCCGGGCGCAGCGTCCCGTCGTCCGTCGTCGTCGTCGCCTGGGTCACGTAGTCGCAGTGCTCGATCATCCCGGCGTACTCGACGACGTTGCGCAGCTGCGCCTCGCCCCAGCGACCGCGCACGTGCGGCGTGCGCAGCGCGTTCGTCAGGCTTCCGGCACGCTCGGAGAGCGTCGTCACCTGAGCCTGCAGGTTGCCGTACGCCTCCTGCCGGACGCGCTCGACCCCCTGCAGCTGGTGGTCCATGCGCTCGAGGGAGTCCTTCAGCGGGCGGACGTACCCCGCCAGACGGGAGTCAGCGAGCTCGAGGAAGCGGGCGCTGTTCGCGTCGAGCGCCTCGGTGGACAGCGTCTTGATCGCGGACGCGAGCCGGTCGTCGAAGGCACCCCGCTCGACCGCGAGCTCGGCCTCGGCCCCGGCGAGCGTCCGCGCGAGCTCGATGACCTCCTGCGTGCGCCGCCGGCGCTCGACCAGCGCCGGGCGAACGAGGAGGAGGACGCCGAGCGCGCCCACGAGGAGACCGACGAGAAGCGCTGCGATGACCATCGAGTCGACGCACGGTAGTCGGGAGGGCGGACGGCTCCGCTTACCCCGGCCCTAACGAGGGCGCAACGGAGGCTGGTGCTACCCTCGCTCGCGGCATGGGGGACAAGCCGCGTGTGAAGGCGCCTGCGCAGCGTTCGACGCCCAAGCAGGGCGGCGAGCACCGCAACCGCCGACTCCTCTACGTCGTCGTCGGGCTCGGCGTCGCCCTGGCCGCTGGGGCCACGCTCGTCGCCGTCGCCGGCTTCGGCGGCGGGAAGGACGCCCGCGGCGCGCTCGAGGCGGCGGGCTGCACGTTGAAGGAGTTCCCCGGCGTCTCGCGCGCACACATTCGCAACCCCGCGGCCCGACCGAAGTCGTGGAACTCGTCCCCGCCGACCTCGGGGCCCCATTTCGTCACGCCCGCGGTCTACGGCTTCTACAGCGAGCCCGTCGAGCTCGCCCGCATCCTCCACGGGCTCGAGCACGGCGGCATCTACGTGCTGTACGGCCCGAAGGCGCCTGCCGACACCGCGGAGCGGCTCCGCGAGATCTACGACCGCGATCCCCGCGGGCTCGTCTTCGCGCCGCTCCCCGAGCTCGGCTCCACGATCGCGCTCGGTGCCTGGATCTCCGACAACCCCGGAAGCGACGACAGCGGGACGGGCATCCTCGCGAAGTGCACCGAGCTGGACAAGGGCGCAGTCGACGCGTTCATCGACGTTTATCGCGGTCGCGGCCCGGAAGGCACGCCGCTCGACCTGCTCAAGCCGGGGAGCACGTAGGCCCCGGGACGCGCGGGCGTACACTCGCTCTGCCGGGGTGGCGGAACGGGTGAGACGCGCCCGCCTTAAAAGCGGGTGTCCCCTCGTGGGGCGTGCGGGTTCGAGTCCCGCCCCCGGCATCCTCGACCGCGGAACCCCTGAAGCGCGGCCGCTTACGCGGCCGCGCTCGCAGTGCAGGCCGGGACCGGCAGCGCCGCGAGCCGCTCCGCGGCCCGTGTCGGCGCACATCCGATACGAGGTGCCTTCGGTGTGGGCGGTAGCTCGGGAAAGGCGTCGAGCAGGCGAGGGTAGACTCGGCGCGCCGATGGCGAGCGTTCCCGACGAGCTAGCGCACGCCCAGCTCGAGTGGGACACGCCGCTCTACCGGATGGCGATCGCGCAGTTCGACCAGGCGTTGCCCGTCGCGGACATCCCCGACTGGATCGCCGAGCGCTTCCGCTACCCGGAGCGCGCCGTCATTCTCAGCATCCCGGTGCGCATGGACGATGGCCGCCGCGTCGTGTTCCCCGGGTACCGCGTCCAGCACTCGAGCATCCTCGGTCCGACGAAGGGTGGCGTCCGCTACGACACGGAGGTCACGCTCGGTGAATGTGCGGCGCTCGCCACGTGGATGACCTGGAAGTGCGCGCTCCTGCGGCTCCCGTACGGAGGCGCGAAGGGGGGCGTGCGCTGCGACCCGCGCTCGCTCTCGCAGGGCGAGATCGAGCGGCTCACGCGCCGCTTCACCTCGGAGCTGCTCCCGATCATCGGACCACAGGAGGACATCCCGGCCCCGGACATGGCCACGAACGAGCAGACGATGGCGTGGATGATGGACACGTACTCGATGCAGCGGGGCTACGCGGTCCCGGAGATCGTGACCGGGAAGCCGATCTCGATCGGCGGCTCCGTGTTCCGCCAGGAGGCGACGGGCGCCGGCGTCGTGATCGTCCTCGCGCGGGCGTGCGACCGGCTCGGGTGGTCTCTCGCGGAGCAGCGCTGCGTCGTCCAGGGATTCGGCAACGTAGGCTCGGTCGCGGCCCACGAGCTGTACGAGCTCGGCGCGACCGTCGTCGGCATCTCGGACATCTCGGGCGGGATGCACTCCGAAGCCGGCCTCGACGTCCCGGCGCTGCAGGCCTTCGCACGCGAGCACGGCTCCCTCGAGGGCAACGACTCCGGGAGGCGCATCTCGAACGAGGAGCTCCTCGAGCTCGACTGCGACGTCCTCGTCCTCGCCGCGCGCGAGGATCAGATCACGGCGGAGAACGCGTCGGACGTGCGCGCGCGGCTCATCGTCGAGGGCGCGAACGGTCCGACGTCGTTCGAAGCCGACGAGATCCTGCGCGAGCGCGGCATCCCGATCCTCCCCGACATCCTCACGAACGCCGGCGGCGTCACGGTCTCCTACTTCGAGTGGGTGCAGGACCTCGGGCGTATCTTCTGGACGCGCGACGAGATCCGGGCGAAGCTCGCGGAGAAGCTCTCGGACGCGTTCGACCGCGTCTGGGACCTGTCCGAGGACAGGGGAGTCACGCTGCGGCAGGCGGCGCTCGCGGCGGGCATCCGCGAGGTGGCCGCGGCCCTCGACGCGCGGGGGATCTTCCCGTGAGGCGCGAGTGAGCACCGTCCGCGAGGCGATGGTGTCGAACCCGGGCCAGCTCCCCGCGGACGCGTCCGCGCAGGCCGCGGGCGAGCTCCTGCAGCGGCCCGAGGTGCGCGCGGTGTACGTGACGCAGGACGAGCGGCTCGTCGGAGTCGTGACCCGGAAGACGCTCGTCCGCGAGGTCGTGGCCGCGGGGCGCGACCCGGGTGTCACGCCGCTCGGCGCGATCGCCGAGGTCCCCCACTACTCGATCGGCCCGGACGTTCCGCTCGAGGACGCCTTCCACTTCCTCGAGGAGGAGGACGCCGAGCGCGTGCCGGTCGTCGACGAGCACGACCGCCTGATCGGGGTGCTCTCGAGGAGCGTGCTCCAGCGCCGCCTCGCCGAGGACGAGGAGCCGCCGGACGAGGACGGCGACGATCCGCCCGACCTCCTCCCTGCAGCTTGACCGGCAGAGGCTGAGGAAGGCTGCGGCATTGTCCCGGCTCGACGTCAGGCTCCGGCGCGTATACGAGCCCGCGGCGGAGGGCGACGGCTACCGCGTGCTCGTCGACCGGCTCTGGCCGCGCGGGGTGAGCCGCGAGCGTGCGCGGCTCGACGAGTGGGCGCGCGACCTCGCGCCGAGCGCGGAGCTCCGGCGCTGGTTCGGCCACGAGCCGTCCCGCTTCGAGGAGTTCCGGCGCCGCTACCGGGCCGAGCTCGTCGCACATGCCGACGAGCTGGAGATGCTGCGCGGGCGCGCGCGCGGCGGCCGCCTGACGCTCGTCTACGGCGCGCGCGACACGAAGCACAACGACGCGGTCGTGCTCGCCGAGCTCCTGCAGGAGGGGAGCGGCGCAGGTCGCGTAGCGCCCTAGCAGCAGGTGTAGGCGCCGGGGGGCGCCGCACCTTCCTCGGGCTCGGGCAGCTCCGCGGCCGCGAACGCCGCGCCGTGCAGGATGTCCCGCTCCGAGACCTCGATTCCCTCGAGCTCGTACGCCCGCACGATCTCGCGCAGGACGACGATCCCGGCGACGAGGACGGGGGCCCTCCCCGGCTCGATCCCCGGCACGCGCATCCGCTCCTCGAGCGTCAGCGCCGCCATCCGCTCGAGCTCCCGCTCGACGGACGAGCGCTGGATCACGTGGCCGTGCGTGCGCTCGGGGTCGTACTCGGCGAGGCCGAGGTCGAGCGTGGCGAGAGTCGTCACGGTGCCGGCGACGCCGATCGCCGCGCGCGCCTCGTAGGGCGGGAGGAGCGAGCGGACGTGCGCCGCAGCCGTCGCCAGCTCGGTCGGCGTCGGCGGGTCCGAGGGGAGGAAGCGCTCGGTGACCCGCACGCAGCCGACGTCGAGGCTCGTCGACGCCACCGGGCCGCCGTTCGTGCCGAGCACGAGCTCCGTCGAGCCGCCGCCGATGTCGACGAGCAGCGTGTCGTCGAGCGGCGGCCTCCCCGCCGTGACGCCGCGGTACATCATCGCCGCCTCCTCGCCGCCGTCGAGCAGGCGCGTCGTGAACCCGTAGCTCCACTCGATCTCCCCGAGGAACGCCTCGCCGTTCTCCGCGTCCCGCACGGCGCTCGTCGCGATCGCGAGCGTGCGCTCCGAGCCGAGCGACTCGAGCTCGCGCCGGTACTCGGTCAGGCAGTTCCGGACCCTCGCGATCGGGAGGGGAAGGAGCTTCCGTCGCTCGTCCACGCCCTCGCCGAGCCGCGTGATCGTCAGCCTGCGGGCGATCTCCTGCAGCCGGTCGCCGTCGACGTCCGCGACGAGAAGGCGGGTCGAGTTCGTCCCCAGGTCGACGGAGGCGACCCGCGTCACAGGGGGAGGAACGCGCGGAGCCAGCGCACCTTGTCCTGCGAGCTCTCGAGCGCGGAGCGCAGGACCTGGAGCCGAGCCTGTGACACGCGCAGGCGCGCGAGCGCGGCCTCGAGCTCGCGGCTCGAGGACTCCGCCCGGGCGAGGAGCTCCTCCGTGCGAGCGGTGCGCTCCTCGAACGCGGAGAGCTCGGTCTCGAATGCGCCTCCGACGCGTCTGGCGTCGCGATAGAAGCCGAAGCCGCGCACCGTCGTGAACGTCGCGGCGGCGAGGAAGAGGAGAAGCGAGAGGAGGAACGCGGCGAGGACCATGAGCCTGTCGGCGATCGTACCAGCGGCCTCTCGGGATCCCGTTGGCGCGGTTTCTGGATCCAAACGAACGGGTAGCAAGGCGAAGAGTGCCGGTTGCCACCGTCAGATGCGTGCTCTAGGATCCGAACGGCGTCCAGATTGGACACAATCGAGCGGGGAGGAAGTTGCGATGACGAGGAACGGGGCAGGCGTGCGGGATCGCTGGCAAGGCATCGAGCGTCCGTATTCCGAGGCGGAGGTCGAGCGGCTCCGCGGGCGCTTTCGGATCGAGCACACGGTCGCCCGCCTGGGCGCGGAGCGGCTGTGGCGGCTGCTGCACGAAGAGCCGTACGTGGCCGCGCTCGGCGCCTTGACCGGGGCGCAGGCGGTGCAGATGGTCAAGGCCGGCCTCCAGGCCGTCTACCTCTCCGGCTGGCAGGTCGCCGCCGACGCGAACCTCGCCGGGCACACCTATCCCGACCAGAGCCTGTACCCGGTGTCGAGCGCGCCCGCGCTCGTCGAGCGGATCTGCAACGCCCTGCTCCGGGCGGATCAGATCGAGGCCGCAGAGGACCGGAACGGGACGTACTGGCTCGCCCCGATCGTCGCCGACGCCGAGGCCGGCTTCGGCGGTCCGCTGAACGCGTTCGAGCTGATGAAGGCGTTCATCGAGGCCGGCGCCGCCGGCGTGCACTTCGAAGACCAGCTCTCGTCCGAGAAGAAGTGCGGCCACCTCGGCGGGAAGGTGCTCGTCCCCACCTCGCAGTTCGTCCGCACGCTCGTCGCCGCCCGGCTCGCGGCGGACGTCCTCGACGTGCCGACGATCCTCGTCGCCCGCACCGACGCGCTCTCGGCGACGCTGCTCACGAGCGACGTCGACGAGCGGGACCACGAGTTCCTGACCGGCGAGCGTACCCCCGAGGGGTTCTTCCGGATCCGTCCCGGCATCGAGGCGCCGATCGCGCGCGCCCTCGCGTACGCGCCGTACGCCGACCTGCTCTGGTGCGAGACCTCGACGCCGGACCTCGACGAGGCAGCGCAGTTCGCCGAGGCCGTGCACGCGAAGTTCCCCGGCAAGCTCCTCGCGTACAACTGCTCGCCGTCGTTCAACTGGAAGAAGCACCTCGACGACAGGACGATCGCCGCCTTCCAGCGCGAGCTCGCGGACCTGGGGTACAAGTTCCAGTTCGTGACCCTCGCCGGCTTCCACGCTGTCTGCGAGTCGATGTTCGACCTCGCGAGCGGGTACGCCCGCGACGGCATGAGCGCCTACGTCGAGCTCCAGGAGCGCGAGTTCGCGCTCGAGGAGGCGGGGTACACGGCGACCCGACACCAGCGGGAGGTCGGAGCCGGCTACTTCGACGCCGTCCTCGGGGCCGTCACGGGCGGCGAAAGCTCGACCCTCGCGCTCAAGGGGTCGACCGAGGAGGCGCAGTTCGAGGTCGCGCCGACGGCATGAGCACGGCTGCAGCCGCCGACCTGACCGTTCGCGGCCCCGATGAGAGGGGGGTTCTGACGCCCGAGGCGCTCGACCTCGTCGCGTCGCTCGAGCGCGAGCTCGGTGGGCGGCGCGAGGAGCTTCTGCGGGCGCGGGTGGAGCGTCAGCAGCGGATCGCCGCGGGCGAGCTCCCGGCATTCCTCGAGACCACTCGCTCGGTGCGCGAGGGGGACTGGCGTGTGGCACCCGCTCCCGCCGACCTGCAGGACCGACGCGTCGAGATCACCGGCCCGGCCGGAGATCGGAAGATGGTGATCAACGCGCTCAACTCGGGTGCGCGGATGTACATGGCCGACTTCGAGGACGCGAACGCGCCGACCTGGGCGAACGTGGTCGGCGGTCAGCAGAACCTCACCGACGCGATCGAGCGGACGATCTCGGTCGAGACGACGGACCGGACGTACGCGCTCGAGGACGAGGTGGCGGTGCTGCTCGTGCGCCCCCGCGGCTGGCACCTCCTCGAGAAGCACGTCGAGGTCGACGGGAAGCCGGTGCCGGCGAGCTTCTTCGACTTCGGCGTCTACCTCCAGCGGAACGCGGAGCGTCTCCTCGAGCGCGGATCGGGGCCGTACCTCTACCTCCCGAAGCTCGAGAGCCACCTCGAGGCGCGGCTCTGGAACGACGCCTTCGTCCTCGCGCAGGAGCGGCTAGGGCTCCCGCGCGGCACGATCCGGGCCACCGTCCTCGTGGAGACGATCCTCGCAGCGTTCGAGATGGACGAGATCCTGTACGAGCTCCGCGACCACTCGGCCGGCCTGAACGCCGGGCGCTGGGACTACATCTTCTCCGTCATCAAGAAGTTCTCCGGGCGCAACGACTTCGTCCTCCCGGACCGGGCGCAGGTCACGATGACGGTGCCCTTCATGCGGGCGTACACCGAGCTCCTCGTGCGGACCTGCCACGCGCGGGGCGCACACGCGATCGGCGGCATGGCCGCGTTCATCCCCTCTCGCCGCGACCCGGAGGTGAGCGAGATCGCGCTCAAGCGCGTCCGCGAGGACAAGGTGCGCGAGTCCGGGGACGGCTTCGACGGGACGTGGGTCGCCCACCCCGACCTCGTCCCGACGGCGCTCGAGGCGTTCGACGAGGCCCTCGGCGAGCGGCCGAACCAGCTCGAGCGGCTCCGCGACGACGTCTCGGTCGGAGCGTCGGACCTGCTCGACGTCGCCGCGACGCCCGGAGAGATCACCCCCGCGGGCGTGAAGACGAACGTCTCGGTCGGGATCCGCTACATCGCCGCCTGGCTCTCGGGCGTGGGCGCGGCGGCGATCGACAACCTGATGGAGGACGCCGCCACCGCGGAGATCTCGCGCGGCCAGGTGTGGCAGTGGGTGCGTCACGGCCGCGTCTCGCGCGAGGACGTCGAGCGGACGATCGCCGAGGTCGCGGCCGAGCTGCCGACCGAGCCCGTGTACGCCGACGCGCGAGAGCTCTTCGAGCGGCTCGCGCTCGCCGACGAGTTCGCGGAGTTCCTGACGCTGCCCGCGTACGAGCGGCTGCTCGCGCACGAGGTCACCGATGTCTGACGGCACGAAGGCCGACGACATCGCCCTCGCGCTCGAGGAGTCGATCGTCTCGGGCGAGATCCCGCCCGGGAGCGTCCTCCGGCAGGAGCACCTGTCGGAGCTGTTCGCGGTCTCGCGGACGCCGGTGCGCGAGGCACTCCGTCGTCTGGCTGCGCTCGGGCTCGTGACCTTCGAGCCGAACCGTGGAGTGCGGGTCCGCATGCTGGCCCGCGAGGAGCTCCGGGAGGCGTTCCTCGTGCGGGCGGAGCTCGAGGGGCTGGCGACCGAGATCGCGACCCCGAAGATGTCCGCCGCCGACCTCGCCGAGCTCGAGGCGGCGGAGCGCCGCTTCAGCGCCGTCACGCACGAGCTCGTCGAGATGAGCCACGCCGGGAGGCAGGATCTCCAGCTCGCACGAGACTGGCTGCACGCGAACCACGCGTTCCACGACGTCATCTACGCGGCCGCCGAGTCCCCGTTGATCGAGCGCATGGCGAAGGCCGCCCGTCGGACGTTCCTCGCGAAGCCCGTGTGGGCGACCGGGGCCGACCTCGACGAGCTCTTCAGCAAGAACGACCACCAGCACCGCGCCATCCGCGAGGCGATCGCGGCGCGCAGCCCGCAGGGCGCGCGGGTGCTCGCGCGCGAGCACGTCCTCTCGTCCGGGCGACTCCTCGAGGCGATCCTCGACAAGGTCTCCGCGCAGACGCGGGACCCGGTCGGCCAGCCGACCTACAGCCTCTGACTCAGCGAGCGAGCGTGACCTTCGAGAGGCCGCGCGGCTCGTCCGCGTCGAGCCCCTTCGCGGCGGCCAGGGCCCAGGCGAAGAGCTGGCCCGGCACGACCGAGAGCAGCGGGGAGAGAAGCGGCGACGACGGACGCGGGACGGGGAGGACGTAGCCTGCGCCGGCGACGGCTGCCGCCGCGCTCCCGCTCGCGATCAACGTCGCGCCCGCCTCGCGGGCTCGCGCTGTCGCCTCGAGCACGGCGGGCAGGGTCTCGTCGTCGGAGGCGATCGCCCAGACGGGGAAGAGCGGGTCGAGAGCCGCCACGGGGCCGTGGGCGAGATCCGTGGCCGTGAGGGGCTCGGCCGCGACGCGGCAGGTCTCCAGCAGCTTCAGCGCGATCTCGCGCGCGGTCGCGAACTCGGCGCCGCGCCCGACGACGAACATCCGTCCGGCGAAGGCGAACGGCAGGGCGACGCTCGCGATCCGTGGCTCGAGCTCGTACACGAGCCGTGCGACGACGTCGCGGGCTTCGCGCAACCCCCGGGCGAACGACTCAGCCTGGCCGGCCGCGCTCGCCGCGAGCAGCCCGAGCGCCGCCAGCTGGTTCACGTAGGTCTTCGTCGCCGCGACCGCGAGCTCGGGCCCCGCGGCGAGAGGCAGCACGTCCTCCGCAGCGGCGGCGAGCGCCGAGCCAGGATCGTTCGTGACGGCCACCGTGTACGCGCCTCGCTCCCGCGCACGCACGAGGTACTCGACGACGTCCGGCGTGCAGCCGGACTGCGACAGGGCAAGCGCGGTGCAGCCCCGCATGTCGAGCTCGGCCCCGTAGTACACGGTCAGGGAGATCGAGTCGCGGAGCGCGGTCCAGCCGGGGAGCAGGCCGAACGCGTAGACGCCGTAGGAGGCGGCGTTGTCCGAGGAGCCGTGCCCGACCATGCGAATCGTCGTCGCGCCGCGCTGGCGGATCGTGCTCGCGACGCGCTCGAACGCCTCGGCTCCCTCGAGCAGTCGCCCGAGGGCGTCCGGCTGCTCGTGGATCTCGGCGAGGAAGCGCTCGCCGAGCCGCTCGGGGGCCCGAGCGGCGGCGGCGGCGTCAGCTGACGACACGGTCCCGTCCGTCCACGAGGACGCGCTCGACCTCGAGCTCGTCGGAGAGAACGACGACGTCTGCAGGGAACCCGACGGCGATCCGTCCGATCCCCGGGTTGCGGAGCACGCGGGCGGGCACCTCGGTCGCGGCCCCGACCGCGTCCTCCAGCGACGCGCCGAGTGCGTGCAGGTTCCGGACGGCTTCGATCAGCGTCAGCGTGCTCCCCGCGAGCGCTCCGGTCGGGCCGCGCGCGACGCCGTCGACGATCTCGATATCCAGACCGGCGAGGCGGTAGGAGCCGTCACCCAAGCCCGCCCCTGCCATCGCGTCGGTCACGAGCGCAACGCGTCCGGCGGCGGCACGCCAGACGACGCTCGCCGTCTCCGGCGCGAGATGGACGCCGTCGAGGATCACGTGCACCACGACGTCGTCGCGGGCGAGCGCGGCGCCGACGATGCCCGGGTCCCGGTGACGGAACGGTCGCATCGCGTTGAAGAGGTGGGTGACGCTGCGGACGCCCGCGTCGAAGGCCGCGTTCGCCTCCTCCGCGGTGGCGTCCGAGTGCCCGCACGAGACCGCCACCTCGTGGCGCAGCAGGCGCTCGATCAGCCCATCGGCGCCGTGCAGCTCGGGTGCGAGTGTCATCAGCCGGACCGGCCCCGCGGCCAGCAGGCGCTCGAGGAGCTCCACGTCCGGGTCGCGGCGAGCGCCGGCACGGTGGATTCCGAGCCGTAGCTCGGAGAGGAAAGGCCCCTCGAGGTGCGCGCCGAGGACGCGGGGCCCGTCCGACGTCGCAGGCACCTCGCGGAGGGCGGCGAGGAGCTGCTCTTCGGGGGCGGTGACGAAGGTCGGGAGGTAGGCCGTGACGCCGGTCTCCAGCAGGGCGTCGCCCGCCCGCCGGTAGCCGTCCGCGTCGGCCTCGAGGAGATCGACGCCGGCGAACCCGTTCACCTGCAGGTCGACGAGCCCCGGGGCCGCGATGCCGCGCCCGTTGGGCGAGACGAGCCCGTAGCCGGTCGTCCGCCCGTCGGCGACCTCGACGTCGCCGCGCACGAGCCGTCCGTCGACGATGGCGGCTTCGACGCCGAGCCTCATCCGTCCACCGCCCGGCGGATGCTGTCCCCGCTCGCGGCGAGCCGGCGGCGTGCCTCCGGGGCCGACACTCCTGCGAGCAAGGTCACGATCGCGACCTTCGCGTCGCCGTCGGCGGTCTCGAGCGCGCGCTCGACCTCGGCGGGCCCCGCTTCGGTCGCGGTCTCGACGATGCGCCGAACTCGGGCGCGGAGCTTGTCGTTGGTCGCGGCGACGTCGACCATCAGGTTGCCGTACGTCTTGCCGAGCCGGACCATCGCGAGCGTCGACAGTGTGTTCAGGACGAGCTTCTGCGCGGTGCCGGCCTTCAGCCGCGTCGACCCGGCGAGGAACTCGGGGCCGACGACGACCACGACCACGTGCTCGACCTCCGCGGCGAGCGCGGAGCCCTCGACGGACACGACACAGCCCGTCAGCGCGCCGGCCTCGGTGGCCGCCTCGATCGCGCCGACGACGTACGGGGTCCGCCCGCTCGCGCTCACGCCGACCACGACGTCGCGCTCGCCGACGTCGAGCGCGGACACCGCGGCGGCGCCCGCCTCGGCGTCGTCCTCGGCCGCCTCCTGCTCGAGCGCGGACGCCCCGGGACCGCCGGCGACGAGCGCGACGACCGTGCCGGGAGGAGTGGAGAACGTCGACTCGCACTCCGACGCGTCGAGGGCGGCGATCCGTCCCGACGAGCCCGCGCCGACGTAGACGAGGCGGCCGCCGGCGCGTAGGCGCGCTGCGACCGCGTCGACGAGGGCGGCGATCGCCCCGGATGCCGCGTGCACCGCCGCCGGGACGGCTGCGTCTTCGGTGGCCATCCGCTCGACGAGCTCCTGCGTCGGGCGCAGGTCGTAGTCGGCACCCGCGTCGCCTCCGGCCTCGGTCGCGAGCTCGTCGAGGGAGGTCCGGAGCTGCCCGGGGAGAGAGTCGACGCCGCTTCGCCGTTCGGCCATTCGCACGAGTCTAAGCGCACCAGCGGTCGGTGGTCAATACCACTTTGGAGAGAATGTGATATTCGGTATAGCCTGGCGCATGGCAGCGATCGGGCTCGAGAACGTGACGAAGGCCTTCTCCGACGACGTCGTCGCGCTCGACAACGTCTCCCTCGAGATCGCGGACGGGGAGTTCATCGCACTCGTCGGGCCGTCCGGTTGCGGCAAGTCGACGCTGCTCCGCTCGCTCGCCGGGCTGGAAGAGGTGACGAGCGGCCGGATCACGATCGACGGGCGCGACGTCACCGATCTCGCCCCGAGGCACCGCGACGTCGCGATGGTGTTCCAGAGCTACGCGCTCTACCCACACATGAGCGTCCGCCAGAACCTCGGCTACGGGCTCAGGGTGCGCCGGACACCGAAGCGGGAGGCCGCGAGACGCGTGGAGGAGGTGGCCGAGCTCCTGGGGCTCACCGCGCTTCTCGAACGCCGCCCGGCTCAGCTCTCGGGTGGGCAGCGTCAGCGAGTCGCCATGGGGCGGGCGATCGTCCGGCAGCCGAAGGCGTTCCTCATGGACGAGCCGCTCTCCAACCTCGACGCGAAGCTCCGGGTCGGCATGCGCGCATCGCTCTCGCGCCTGCACGCCCGCCTCGGCGCGACCACCGTGTACGTGACCCACGACCAGGTCGAGGCGATGACGCTGGGCCAACGCGTCGCGGTCATGCGGGACGGGCGCATTCTCCAGGTCGACGCGCCGCAGCGGCTGTACGAGCGGCCGCGAGACGCTTTCGTCGCCGGCTTCATCGGCTCGCCCGCGATGAACCTCGTCGAGGCGACCATCGACGACGGCGACATCGTGCTCGGGGAGCACCGCGTGCCGCTCCACCCGGCGCGGCGTCCACCGCTCGCGAACAGGCCCGTCGTCCTCGGGATCAGGCCCGAGAGCTTCGAGGATGCGGCCTTCGCGACGCACGACCTTCCGGTGCTCGAGGTCGACGTCGTCGTGCTCGAGGAGCTCGGCTCGGACGCGCACGTCTTCTTCCCGGTCCGCGCGCGGAGCGTGACCCCCCAGGCCGTCGAGGCCGAGGGCGAGGACTCCACCCAGCTCGTCCCCGAGGCGGACGCGCTGCTGAACGCGAGGGTCGACCCCCGGACGGCCGCGCGTCCCGGGCGCAGGGTCACGCTCGCGGTCGACCCCGCTCGCTTCCATTTCTTCGACGTCTCGAGCGGCGTGAGCCTCCTCGACTACGACGCGACCGACGCTCCCGACGCCGTTCCGCTCTCCGGCGCGAAGGGCTGAGGCCACCCTGGAAGCGGCATGGTATTGACCACTCCGATCCATGCTCTAGGATTGGTCTCCCCATGACGAAGCAGAATGAGACGAGAGACCGCGTGCTCGACCTGATCGAGCAGCTCGACGTCGGGGATGCGATCCCCTCCGAGCGGCAGCTCAGCTCGGACCTCGGCGTCTCGCGGCTGACCGTGCGCGCGGCGATGGAGGATCTCGTGCGTGAGGGATACCTCGAGCGCAGGCGCGGCGCGGGGACGTTCGTGAGCGAGCCGAAGATGGACCAGGAGCTGACGATGACCTCGTTCACGGACGACATGCGCCGCCGAGGGCTGCGCCCTGCGAGCCGGACCCTCGACCTGCGCGTGTCGCCCGCAGGTGCGCGCCTCGGACGGCTGCTCCACGTCTCGCCGTCCGAGCCCGTCGTCGTCGCGAGCCGGCTGCGGCTCGCGGACGGCGAGAGCATGGCGATCGAGACCGTCCACGTCGCCGAGCGCCACGTGCCCGGGATCACGGCCGAGGATCTCGAGGAGCAGTCCTTCTACGAGCTCCTCCGCGACCGCTACGGCATCGTCATCGTCGGCGGTGAGCAGACGATCGAGCCGACGGTGACCGACGAGGACGAGTCGGCGGCGCTCGGCGTCCCGTTGCACTCACCCGCGTTCCGGTTCGAGCGGGTGACGCACTCGAAGGAGGGCGAGATCGTGGAGTTCGTGGAGTCGATCTACCGGGGCGACCGGTACCGGCTCGTGACGTCCCTGAGCCGCCCCCAGGAAGCGCGGCGCAGGCCTCGCCCGCGTGCTGCCGTCATGGACGGCCGCCGTCCGTAGAGACGTGTGGCTAGTACCACCGGGCGCGTCCGGTCCCGATGCACCGCATCGAGGCAAATACGGCACACGAGCAGCTAAATGAGACATCCGAGACGTTCGCGGCCGGCTCTTGACAGCGGCGCTCGAATGTGGAAGCCTCCCCGATGTGGCAGATTGGTATAAACCACTTGGACGAGCTCCCCGCAAGACTGCCACGCTCGTGCGGGGCGTCCAGATGCCGCGGGAGATGCGTATGAACGCTCGTCACTTCGCTGCTGCTGCGCTGGTCGTCGCGCTCGCCGTCATGGCGATGGGAGCCACCGGCGCCTCCGGCCGTAGCAGCGCGGACACACTGACCGTCTGGTTGCAGGTCGACGCGCAGTCCGGCTGGCCCGACATCGTCGCGGCCGCCAATGCGCAGTTCGAGAGCCAGAACCCGGGCTGGAACGTCGACGTCCAGTACCAGACCTGGGGCACGCACCTCGGGAAGTTCGACGCGACGCTCGCAGGCGGCAACGCGCCGGACGTCATCGAGATGGGGAACACCGAGATGACGAAGTACATGGCCGCCGGGGCGTTCCAGGACCTCTCGGGCGCGTCGTTCCCGAACCAGAGCACGTGGCTCGAGGGGCTCGCCGCCTCCGGCCGTTACCTCGGCAAGACGTACGGCGTGCCCTACTACGCCGGCTCGCGCGTCGTCACGTACCGGACCGATCTCTTCCGGCAGGCCGGGGTCAGGAGGCTTCCGACGAGCCTCGCCGAGTACACCGCGGCGGCGAGGAAGCTCGCGGCCCGCAACAAGGCGAAGAACTTCTCGCCCGTGTACATCGCCGGCACCGACTGGTACGTCGCGATGAGCTTCGTCGCCGACTTCGGCGGGACGATCGCGGTCCAGAACAGCAAGGGCGGCTGGGTCGGAACGCTCGACCGGCCGAAGGCGCTCGCCGGGCTCGCGGCGTTCAAGAAGTTCTTCAACGCCGCCTCGCGTGCGTCGAAGGTCACCGACGAGGCCCGCCCGCAGCCCTACGACGTGTACTCGCGGGGCGGCGCGGCGTCGATGATCGGGCCCGGCTGGTTCAGCTGCTGTGTCGGCACCCACAAGGCGGCGACGGCGCAGTTCGTCATGCCGAGTCACACGAAGGGGCAGCCGATGCCCGGCTTCCTCGGAGGCTCGGATCTCGCCGTGCCCATCGGCGCGGACAGGGACAAGGCAGTGGCCTGGATCCGGGCATACACCGACAACGCGTCGATGACCGCCCTCCGCGCGAAGGGCAACATCCCGAACACGACGAGCATGCTCGGCTCGAGCGTCAACGAGCGGGCGGCGCGTCGGAGCTGGTTCGTCCCCACCGCGAAGCACTGGGTCAGCGTCGAGAATGGGAACGTCCTGCGCACGATGCTGGCTCGCATCCTCACCAACAAGATGACCATCAAGCAGGCGGCCGAGGTCGCCAGCGACAACATCGCGTTCACCCTCAACCAGCGGTAGGGACCGAGCACGGGGCGTGGCACCTCCTTGACGAGCAGCCAGGTCCCGGACGTCACGGGCATCGCCGCCGAGACCGGCGCACCGAGGTCTCGGCGGCGGCGCCCGTTGGCCGCGCGTGGGGTGCTACGGGGCTCCGTCCCGTACCTCCTCGTCGCCCCGGTGCTGCTCGTCGTCGGGGCCGTCCTCGGGTATCCGCTCTACAAGCTCGTCACGCTGTCCTTCCAGCAGTACGGGCTCGCGGAGCTGATCCAGCGCAAGGGGACGTGGGTCGGGCTCGACAACTACGAGTCCGTCCTGCGCGACCAGATCTTCTGGGACACGCTCCTGCGCACGGTCGTCTTCACCGCCGCGAACGTGGGGCTCACCATCGGGCTCGGGACGCTCATCGCGCTCCTCCTCGTCCAGGTCTCGCCGTGGGTGCGCGTCCTGCTCACCGGCGGGCTCGTCCTCGTCTGGTCGATGCCGCCGGTCGTCGCCGTCCAGGTCTGGTACTGGATGACGAACTTCGAGAACGGGATCCTCAACTACGCGCTGACCGAGCTCGGGGTCGGTGATTACTCGCAGCACGACTGGTACGCGACGACCTTCTCCAAGCTCGCGATGGTGACGCTGCTCGTCGTCTGGGCGGCGATCCCCTTCGTGACGATCACCGTCTACGCAGGGCTCGCGCAGGTGCCGCGCGAGCTCGTGGAGGCCGCGGAGATCGACGGGGCCGGACCGGTGCGGATCTTCCGGGACGTGACGTTCCCGATCCTCAAGCCGATCCTGCTCATCCTCACGAGCCTCTCGATCATCTGGGACTTCGGCATCTTCACGCAGCCCTACCTCCTGATCGGGGCGTCGCACCTCGACGCGACGAACTATCTGATGGGCGTCTACGTGTACATCGAGGGCTACGGCCACTCCGACTTCGGCCGCGGGGCGGCGATCTCGGTGCTGATGCTGCTGATGGTCGTCGCGCTCAGCGTCGTCTACGTCCGGCGCATGGTGCGCATGGAGGACGTGCGCTGAGCGCCGTCCCGGACGTGCCCTCACTCTCGACCGCGTCCGCGGCGACGCCTCGGCCTGCGGTCGCCCGTCGTGGCCGGCGGCGGCGTGCGCGCAGGGTCGCGTGGAACGTGCTCGGCCTCGCCGTCTTCGCGGTCATGGTCTTCCCGGTCTTCTGGATGATCTCGACAGCGTTCAAGCCCGACGACGAGATCACGAGCCTCACGCCGACCTGGCTCACGACGTCGCCCACGCTGGCGCACTTCCGGGACGCGATCGACCCGCAGCAGCACCCGGGCTTCTGGGACGCGGTGAAGAACAGCCTCGTGATCGTCGGGATCACGGTCGTCCTCTCGATCGTGCTCGCGTTCCTGGCCGCGGTCGCGCTCGCGAAGTACCGCTTCACGGGACGGAAGCTCTTCGTCGTGCTGATGATCGGGATCCTGATGCTGCCGGCGGCCGGGCTCGTGATCCCGCTCTACGTCGTGCTGGCCCGGTACGGGCTGACGAACCAGGAGGACCCGTTGCCGACCGGCGCCCTCGCGGGCGTGATCGTCACGTTCCTCACCTTCCTGCTGCCGTTCGCGGTCTGGACGCTGCGCGGGTTCATCCTCGGGGTGCCGCGCGAGCTCGAGGAGGCGGCCATGGTCGACGGCTCGAGCCGTCTCGGGGCGTTTCTCCGCATCCTGCTCCCGCTGGTCGCGCCAGGCCTCGTGGCGACGTCGATCTTCGTCTTCATCACGGCCTGGAACGAGTACATCTTCGCGAACGTCATCCTCTCGAGCCAGTCGAACCACACGCTGACGATCTGGCTCTCGTACTTCACGGGCACGAGCCGGAACACCGACTGGGGCGCGCTGATGGCCGCCTCGACGCTGACCGCGATCCCGGTCGTCATCTTCTTCCTCCTCGTGCAGCGGAAGATCGCGTTCGGGCTGACCGCCGGCTCCGTCAAGGGATGAGCCTCGAGCGGCTCGCCGCCGCGTGCGTCCTGCCGGGCTTCCCGGGCTCCGTCGCGCCGGACTGGGTCCGGCGGCGGCTCTCCGAGGGTCTCGGGGGCGTCGTCCTCTTCGCGTGGAACGTCGAGAGTCGCGAGCAGCTCGCGGCGCTGACCGCCTCGCTCCGGGCCGAGAACGAGGACGTCCTGATCGCGATCGACGAGGAGGGCGGTGACGTGACCCGCCTCGAGGCGTCGACGGGGAGCTCGTACCCCGGGAACGCCGCCCTCGGAGCCGTCGACGACGTCGAGCTGACCGAGCAGGTGGGGGCGGCGATCGGCGCCGAGCTCGCCGCCGTGGGGATCAACGTCGATCTCGCCCCGGTCGCGGACGTCAACACCAACCCGCTGAACCCGGTGATCGGGATCCGGTCGTTCGGCGCGGACGGCGACCTCGTCGCGCGCCACGTCGCCGCCTTCGTGCGGGGCCTGCAGGGAGCGGGGGTCGCTGCGTGCGCGAAGCACTTCCCCGGGCACGGCGACACGGCGGAGGACTCGCACCACGAGCTTCCGGTCGTCGAGTCGCTCGAGGAGGCGGCCCTGCTCCCGTTCCGGGCGGCCGTGGACGCCGGCGCGCGCTGCGTGATGACCGCGCACATCGTCGTCCGGGCGCTCGGCGACGAGCCTGCGACGATGAGCGCTCGCGTCCTCCAGGCCCTGCTCCGCGACGAGCTCGGCTTCGACGGGCTCGTCATGACGGACGCCCTCGAGATGCGCGCGATCAGCGCGACCGTCGGGGTCGAGGAGGGCGCCGTCCGCGCGCTCGCAGCGGGAGCGGACGCGATCGGCCTCGGCCACGACCTCTTCGACGACGCGACCGAGAGCGTCATCGCCGCGCTCGTCGACGCCGTCCGCACCGGCAGCGCGCCCGAGTCGCGACTCGTCGACGCCGCCGGACGCGTGCGCGAGATCGCGCGCTGGGCTCGGATCGTCGACCCGGACCCTCCGGCGGGTTCGGAGATCGGGCGGGACGCGGCCCGCCGCGCGCTCACGGTCGTCGGCTCGGGAGTCGTCTTGCCGGGCCCGCTCGTCGTCGAGCTGGCGCCCGAGCCCGGCATGGCGGCTGGCCCCCTGCCCGAGGGGCCTGGGGACTGGTTCGCCGGCGTCGTGCCGGCCGCGGACGTCGTCCGCCTGCATGACGCCGCCGTGAGCGACACGCTGCAGGCGGCTGACGGCCGCCAGCTCGTCGTCATCGCCCGCGACGCCTACCGCCACGCCTGGCAGCGGGAGGCGCTCGCCGCGCTCCTCGCCGGCGGGACCGACGCGGTCGTCGTCGAGGTCGGTCTCCCGCACTGGCGCCCCGAGTCGGCGACGACCTTCGTCGCGACCTACGGCGCCGGGCGCGTGAACGTCGAGGCCGCCGCCGACCGGCTATACTCCGCGTCGCGACGCGGGGTGGAGCAGTCAGGTAGCTCGCCGGGCTCATAACCCGGAGGTCGCAGGTTCAAATCCTGCCCCCGCTACTGGAAAAGCCCCGGAAACGGGGCTTTTCTGTTCTCTGGATGGTGATCGGCAAGGCAAACGTTTGCCCAGCTTTTGCCCTTGGCTGACGCGATGTGTCCGCCTTTGCCCGGGTCGTGCGAGCCTTTCAAGCAGGAGTACGCTCTCACAACCAGAGTACGGACACCTGATCCCGCGCGCCTCGTGGACACCGGTGATCGTTGCGAACCGCAAGAATGGCCGCGTGGCGCTTCAACGGATGGACAACGTCGGCATCGTCGTGGAATCGCTTGATGCCGCTATCTCTTTTTTCGCCGAGCTGGGCCTCGAACTCGAAGGGCGAGCCATGATCGAAGGAGACTGGTCAGGGCGCGTCACTGGACTGCGCGACCAGCGCGTCGAGATCGCCATGATGCGTATGCCGGACGGCCACGGCCGGATCGAACTCTCGCGATTTCTCGCGCCGCCTGTGGTCGCCGATCACCGAAACGCCCCGGTGAACGCTTTGGGCTACCTGCGTGTCATGTTCGCCGTGGACGACCTCGACGATACGCTCGCCCGGCTCCGCAGACACGGCGCGCAGCTCGTCGACGAGGTGGTTCAGTACGAAGACGTGTATCGGCTCTGCTACATCCGAGGCCCCGAGGGCATTCTCATCGGGCTGGCCGAGCAAGTCGGCTGACGCCCGATACGCGCTCAGGCGACATTTCCTATCACTGGCACAGGCGAGCGACTGACATCTGTGACGATCGCGTCCGGATCTGACTACTTCGCCAGCGGCTGGTCAGCCCACCAATCGCGCTGGCCATCGACATCTTCGCGCGGATCCTCGCCGAGATTGGGCGCGCCGATGACGAGGATCTCGAGACCCTCCGGCCCGGCCTCGTAGCCTCGCCACGTGCCGGGCGGGACACGCACCGCGTCCCATTCCTTGAGCTCGACGATCTCGTCGTCGACTTTCATCCGTCCGCTCCCGCGCAGAACCACGTACACCTCCTCTTGGGTCTCGTGCGTGTGGCCGTACGGAAAGCGATAGCTGGGCGGGACGCACTGGTAGCTCAGGGCGGCTTTCTCGAGCTCGAGCGCCTTGGTCGCCGCGCGGAACTCCAGGCCCGGCGCGCCGTCGAACCTGGTGCCGATGTCCTCCAGATCCTCCTTGATGTTCCTGAGCGTGAACGGCACAGCGCAAGCCTATGGCGCGACCAAGCTCGATCCTAGTGCTCAACTCGACGATCGGCCCCCAGCCGCTCAAGCGACATTGCCGCACGCAGGCGCAGGCGACCCGCTGCTGCCCGGAGGTCAAGGTGCGGACGGTGCGGCCCCGTGCAGTCGCCGCTGTTGCGTGGGACTAGCATCGTCGCATGAGCGCCTTGCGTGAGCCGGTGCCGTTCGAGGTGTACGAGGCGGGCGTGTACCTGCACGGTACGAAGGCAGAGCTCGCGGTGGGCGATCTGCTGGCCCCGGGGCGCGAATCGAACTTCGAGACCGGCCGCGTGATGAACTACGTCTACTTCAGCGCCACTCTCGACGCCGCGGTCTGGGGCGCCGAGCTCGCCAGCGGTGAGGGCCGCGGGCGCATCTACATCGTCGAGCCAACCGGGGCGTTCGAGGACGACCCGAACTTGACCGACAAGAAGTTCCCGGGGAATCCAACGCAGTCCTTCCGTAGCCGCGAGCCGCTGCGCGTTGTTCGCGAGCTTGTCGACTGGGTCGGTCATTCGCCCGAGAAGCTCGAGGCCATGCGAGCCGCACTCGATGCGTTGCAGCGGAATGGATCGGCGCAGATCGAGGACTAAGTCCCCGTGCCGGTCGACTGTCCTCCGCTCTTCGCCGCGCACGGCCGCTCCCGGAAAGAGCACCTGCGCTGCATGGATGTAGCGCTCCGTGACCTGACTCTGCGAATGCTCTGACTTCAGCTCGGCGCAGCCGATCGAGCGTGGCGGAACCATGCCGTATTGGCCGCAGTTGACCTAGAGAGCAACGTCTCATAAGACTGAAGTCGACTGAAGACGACCTCAGCTGACCTCGTCGGGGTAAATAACCCGGAGGTCGCCGCTATCCCGCGAACCGGCGGAGCACTATCGATGCGTTGTGCCCGCCGAAGCCTGACGAGTTCGAGACGGCGACGCCGACGTCGGCTTCGCGTGCCTCGTTCGGGACGAAGTCAAGGTCGCACTCGAGATCGGGCGTCTCGTAGTTGATGGTCGGCGGCAGCACGCCTTCGTGGGTCGCAAGCGTGCAGAAGATCGCCTCGACCGCGCCCGCTGCACCGAGGCAGTGCCCCGTCGCACCCTTGGTCGATGAGATGGGGACCTTCCGGGCGATGTCCTCTCCGAGAGCGCGCTTGATCACCCGCGTCTCGCTCGCGTCGCCGAGTGGAGTCGAGGTGCCGTGCGCGTTGATGTAGTCGATCTGGTCGGGTGAGACGCCGGCGTCCGCGAACGCCATGCCCATGGCACGGGCCGGGCTTTGACCCGTCGGGTCGGGCTCGGTCAGGTGCTGCGCGTCGGAGGAGACGCCGTAGCCGACGAGCTCGGCGTAGATCCTCGCTCCGCGCCGGGTTGCGTGGCCGAGCTCCTCGAGCACGAGAACGGCGCCAGCCTCGCCCATGACGAAACCGTCGCGATCGGCCTCGAACGGCCGGCTCGCGTGCTCGGGGTCGTCGTTTCGCTGCGAGAGCGCGCGCATGGCGCTGAAGCCGGCAATGCCGACCCGCGTGATCGGCGCCTCGCTGCCACCGGCGAGCATGACATCTGCACGACCGAGGCGGATCGCGTCGAGGCCGTCGCCGATCGCCATCGTCGAGGCGGCGCAGGCGGTGCACTGGGATGTGAGCGGACCTTTCGTGCCGAGCTCGATCGAGACCTGGGCGGCGCCCATGTTCGGGATGATCGCGGGGATCGAGAAGGGGTTGACCCGATCGGGTCCTCGCTCGAGCAGCGTTTCGCAGGCATCTTCGAACGACTTAAGGCCGCCCATCGCAGTCGCAACGGAGACGCCGACTCGGTCGCACTCTTGCTCGACGTCCAGCCCAGCGTCTGCCTGCGCCTGCTGCGCCGCGGCCACGATCATCTGTGCGAACCGGTCCATACGCCTCGCCTGCTTACGCTCGATCCACTGCGTCGGCTCGAAGTCCTTCGCCTCGCAGGCGAACGTGACCGCGAAGCCGGTGGTGTCGAACGCCGTGATCGGGCCGGCCGCCCCTCTACCTGCGACGAGCTGCTCCCAACTCGACCGCACGTCGTTACCCAGCGGCGTTACGGCGCCCAACCCGGTGATCACGACTCTCCGACGCCCGCTGGCGCTCATCAGCCCTCGACATCCCTAGGTCCGCCTTCGACGAGGATCAGCTCGCCGTGATAACTCAAGAGGCTACGCGAAGGTGCGTGCGAAGCCGACGCTGCGCGTGTGCGCGTCGCGTTTGACCTCTGATGCGATCGCCGCGTCGAGGGCCTGCGGCGGGCTTAGCCAACCGATCCCTCCATTTGCAGCTGGATCAGCCGGTTCATCTCGACTGCGTACTCGAGCGGCAACTCCTTCGTGATCGGCTCGATGAACCCGGACACGATCATCGCGCTCGCTTCAGCCTCGGAGAGCCCACGGCTCATGAGGTAGAAGAGCTGCTCCTCGCCGATCTTCGAGACCGTCGCCTCGTGCCCGAGGTCGACTTCCGACTCGTCCACCTGGATGTACGGGTACGTGTCCGAGCGCGACTCCTCGTCGAGGATGAGCGCGTCGCAGACGACCTTCGACTTGGAGCCGACGGCCCCCTTCGCCACCTGCAGGAGCCCGCGGTAGCCAGCGCGGCCGCCGTCCTTCGAGATCGACTTGGACGTGATGATCGATGTCGTGTGCGGAGCGACGTGCACGACCTTGCCGCCCGCGTCCTGGTGCTGGCCCTTGCCTCCGAAGGCGATCGAGAGCACCTCACCGTGCGCTCGCTCGCCCATGAGCCAGATCGCCGGGTACTTCATCGTCACCTTCGACCCGAGGTTGCCGTCGACCCACTCCATGGTCGCGTCCTCGTAGGCGACCGCGCGCTTCGTGACCAGGTTGTAGACGTTGTTCGACCAGTTCTGGATGGTCGTGTACCGACAGCGACCCCCGCGCCTGACGATGATCTCGACGACCGCGGAGTGGAGCGAGTCGGACGAATAGATCGGCGCCGTGCAGCCCTCGACGTAGTGCACGTATGCGTCCTCGTCGACGATGATCAGCGTCCGCTCGAACTGGCCCATGTTCTCCGCGTTGATGCGGAAGTAGGCCTGCAGCGGCATCTCAATGCTCACACCGGGCGGCACGTAGATGAACGACCCACCCGACCAGACCGCCGAGTTGAGTGCCGCGAACTTGTTGTCGTTCTGCGGGATGATCGTCCCCATGTACTGCTTGACGATGTCCTCGTGCTCGCGCAGGGCTGTGTCCATGTCGAGGAAGATGACGCCCTTCGCCTCGAGGTCGGCCTGGAGCTTGTGGTAGACGACCTCGGACTCGTACTGGGCGCCGACCCCGGCGAGGTACTTCTTTTCAGCCTCCGGGATCCCGAGCTTGTCCCACGTGTCGAGGATCTCGGAAGGTAGGTCTTCCCACCGATCGGCCTGCTTCTCGGTGGGCTTGATGTAGTAGTAGATGTTCTCGAAGTCGATCCCGGAGAGGTCCGCACCCCAGTTGGGCATCGGCCGCGCGAAGAAGTAGTCGAGCGACTTGTGCCGGAACTGCCGCATCCACTCCGGCTCGTTTTTATGCTCCGAGATCGCCTCGACCACCTCGTGTGAGATACCTCTCCCCGACTTGAAGAAGTAGTCCTTCGCCTCGTCGGGGTTCGAGAACCCGTACTTGTAGTCGGAGCGAATCCCGCGGACGACGTCGGTCTCACTCACGGCCACGCGAGTCACCTCCAAGCGACTGACAGGTTCGTTCCCGGCGGGACGTCGAACTCGAAGATGCGACGGAGCCTTCCGACACCTCGCTCTCGAGCAGGAATCGGATCGCCAGCGGGCCGATCCTGGTCTCATCGCTCGTGCTCGTCACCATGGGAACTCCTCCTTGGCCATCCCTGTGCGCCAGAGGTAGGGGGCGACCGCCCGGCCGCCCCCTCCCCGCTCTTCGACGGCGACTTACTTGGGCTGTGCGCCGATCTGCTTCATGAGCGTCAGCGAGTCGAAGTACTGGCGGCTCGACTTGATCTTGTTTCCTTCGAAGGTGTAGAAGACAGCGCCGGGCGTCTCCTGAGTCTTGCCCGAAGCTGCGATCGTCCCTTCTGCAGTCGTGAGCGGGCCGGTGTGGGTGCCCTTCCAGGTCACCTCGATTGCCGCCTTGTTGCCGCTGGCAACCGAGCTCGTCACGGTACCGACGACGTCCGGAAACGCCGTTTTCCAGCCCTTGAAGAGCTCGACGATCTTCTCCGGGCCCTCGACCTTGCGCTCGGTTCCGAACTCCTCGTAATGGGCGTCGGAGGCGAGAATTCCTCGCAGGAGCTCCCAGTCGCTCTTGTTGAAGGCATCGATCTGCTCGCGTGCGAGCTTGATCATCTCGTCGGATTTCTGGACCTCGGTGAGAATCGCGGTCATTTGGTACTCCTTCGCTCTATCAGGACAGGGAGTCAGAACGAGCTCCCTGTTGCGCCGAGGTCGGTGCGACAGTCGAAGAGCAACGTGCGAAGCCTCGACGGCTTCAAAGACAACCAACGCGCGGATTCACCATAGCTGCGATACCAAGCGCGCCGTGTTGCGTCGCCCGAGGACATCGCTCGAGCGACCCGGGCCGGCTAGGGCGACGCGCCGCCCCCGTCTTCCCACCCGTCGAGAGACACCACCTCGGTCGAGATCGGATCACCGTTCAGGTAGGCGGCTTCGTTCGCCGGCTGCCGGCCTGCATGAGGCAACCGCTTGTGCCGTAAGCCGCGATGGCTTTGAGATTGTGTCGGCGACTCTCTGGGAAGTACAGGTCTCTGAAACCGCCCCAGTCGAGCCCGCCTCGGTGATTCTCGTAGGGCACGATCTCCACTGCGTCTCGTGGAAGGTTCCATGCCACGCGATCGCGCTAGCCTTGAGGACGAGATCGAATCGCAGGAGGCCGAGCATGGAAGCGCGCGTGGAAGACAGGATCGTCGTCGAGTCGGAGCGGGCCGCTCAGTCGGGTCGGGCGGGCGTCATCGAGGAGGTTCTCGCCCAGGATCCGGCGCGCTTTCGCGTCCGCTGGGACGACGGGCGCACGAGCATTTTCGCTCCCTCGGCAGGCGTTGCGAGGATCGAGCGGCGCAAGAGAGCGCGCGTGAAGGCCTAACCGACGCGGAGGCCGCGCGTGGCACTACCACGGAGGCGCCGGCAACGGAGCCCGCTCGTCGTCGGTCAGAAGCCCGCGTGCGTGCTACTTCCCGCGCGACTTCTTCTTCTGCTTCTTCACCTTCAAGCTGACCATCGGCGCCTTCACTCCGGTTCCGAGTGACACGGGGTTGGGCACAGGATGCTTCTTCGACTTTCCTGCCATGCCGATCCTCCTCGATCGAGAGCGAGTGGCAACGGACGATCCCACGTTACAGGCCGTGCGGCGGATGCGCTGCTCCATTGCGCTGGTCGCGCCTCTCCCAGAACGCGGAGTCCAGCAAGAGGAGTACCATGCATGGACTGGCCTTGCGGCCAGAATCCCGGCCGAAACCCCGAAGGCCGTCAACGTGCGTTTAGCGCGCGAGACGATGGAGCCTCGGCAAACAGAATTCACGTCGCAGGGCCAGCACTCTTGCCAGAGGACGTACTCCGTTGCTGGGGCGCCCGAGCCCGACTGAGCGCAAGCGACAGCCGGTCAGCGGCGGCGCGGCGCGACGGCGGAGGGGAGACGAGCGGACGATTGGCGCACGATCCTAGGCGCGGGTGCGTGGGACGCGACCAGACGCCCCGCCCCCCGTCTTGGACAACGTGGCAAGTGATCGGCTGGCGCTCCGGCGAGCCCGCCACTACCACTACTAGGACGGTTTGGCGAAGCGAGCCGCGCGCAATGTCTCCTCGTCCTGAAGAACCAGCGAGACGAGCGACGCTGGGGGATACTTCCACTCCTTCTGGAGCTCCGTCGTAAGGCATCTCGTCGCAGCATCCGGCGCGCCTCTGCAACGGTCGTCGAAATGGGATCAGGCTCGTCGAGGAGCGGTTCAAAGTCGGCCGCTCCCTACACTGGACTCGTGGAGCGGAAGCTCGCAGCCGTTCTCTTCGTCGACCTGGTCGATTCCACTGAGCTCGTGGCAACGGTCGATCCGGAGGTGGTGCGCCGCCGCGTGACCCGCTACTTCGAACGCGTCTCGCACCGCATCGAGGAGCACGGCGGGACCGTCGAGAAGTTCGTCGGCGACGCGGTCATGGCTGCATTCGGGGTCCCGCAGGCCCACGAGGACGACGCCGAGCGTGCGCTGCGCGCGGCATTCGCGGTCATGGACTCGGTGCACGAGCTCGAACTGGAGGCGCGGATCGGCTTGGAGGCGGGTGAGGTCGTCGTCGAAGACGGGGACTCGACGTTTGCAACCGGAGAGGCGGTCAACGTCGCGGCGAGACTGCAGCAGGCTGCGTCGCCGGGCGAGATCCGTCTCGGCTCGGGTGCGCGCCGGCTCGCGGCCGGAGCGGTCGAGGTCGAGGATGCCGGGCCGATCGAGATCAAGGGCCGTTCGGAGCCGGTGTGGACGTGGCGTGCGGTGCGTGTGCTCGAAGGACGAAGTCGCCTGGTCGAGGCGCCGTTCGTCGGCCGCGAGGCGGAGCTCGAGCTGCTCGAGAACACGTTTGCGCGCGCCGTGCGCAACCGGCGCGCGCAGCTCGTCACGGTCTTCGGCGAGGCCGGCCTGGGAAAGACCCGACTGGTCAGCGAGTTCGTTGCGGGCGTCGAGCGTGCGACAGTCCTCTCCGGCCGAACGCTGCCGTACGGGGAAGGCGTCACGTACTGGCCGCTCGCCTCGATGGTGAAGGCAAGCGCTGGGATCACGCGACGACGACCCGGCGAACAATGCGTTCGAGAAGCTGCGCATGAGCTGCGAGAGCGAAGCGGTCGCCGACCTGCTTGCAGTGGCGCTCGGTGTCGTCGGTGCCGCCGAGGGCGAGCGCTCGCCGCAGCAGCTGACGTGGGCGGCGCTGCAGTGGGCCGAGCAGCTCGCGGACGCTCAGCCGCTCGTGCTCGTGTTCGAGGACGTGCATTGGGCGGAGGAGCCGCTGCTCGATCTGATCGAGCATCTCGCGCGCTCGCTCCGCGACGCGCCCGTTCTGATCCTCGCGATCGCGAGGGCGGAGCTGCTCGATGCCCGGCCGTCGTGGGGCGGTGGGAGCCTGCGCGCGACTGCGATCGAGCTTGCACCACTCGACGGGCAAGAGAGCGAGGAGCTCGCCTCGGCGCTTCTCACCGAGCGCGACGTCCCGCCCGCGCAACGCGCTCTCGTGCTCGAGCGCGCGGGGGGCAATCCGCTGTACCTGGAGGAGATCGCCCGCGCCCTGGACGACGCTTCCGTACTCGAGCGCATCCCCGACACGGTGCAGGCGTTGATCGCGGCGCGCATCGACCGGCTCGCCGTCGACGAGAAGCGGGTCTTGCAAAGCGCCGCGCTTGTCGGTCGCGTCTTCTGGCGAAGTGCGCTCGATCGACTCGCGCCGGACGTCGACGTGGCTGCCGTCATCGACGCGCTGCTCGCGCGCGATTTCGTTGTCCCCGAGGAACGGTCGACGATCTCCGGCGATCGCGCCTTCCGCTTCAAGCACGTCCTGATCCGCGACGTCGCCTACGGCGGCATGAGCAAGACGCAGCGCGCCGAGGAGCACCAGGCTTTCGCCGCGTGGGTCGGCGAGCGCGCACACGACGAGCTCGCGGAGATCCGTGCCTACCACCTCGACCAGGCCGCGCTGCTGCTCGCCGAGCTCGAGGGCGCCGTTCCCGACGACCTCGCCGGCGCCGCAGCCGAGGCGCTCGAGGAAGCCGGGCGCCGGGCGCTGCGCCGCGGCGCCTTCGTCGTCGCCCGCAGGACGTTGCTGCGCGCGGCGGAGCTCGAACCGACACCCGGGCGCCGCTATCTCGCTGCGCACGCCGCCTGGCGTCTTTCCGACGTTCCGACGGTCCGCGAGGAGGCCGAGGAGGCTCTCGCCGATGCGCGGGCGGCCGGCATGCCGGATGTCGAGGGCCGGGCGCTCGTCCTCTTGGCCGAGCTCGCGCTGCACGCCGAGAGCGACGTCCCCCGGGCCCACGACCTCGCCGACGCGGCGCTGGCGATCCTTCCGGTCGACGAGCTGGCCGGGCTCTACGACGCGCACTCGCTGATCTCGACGATCTTCTGGTGGCTGGGCGACGCGGCGGGGGCGACGCGTCACGGAGAGGCGATGCTGGATCTGGCGCACCAGGCCGGCCGACCGGAGCTCGAGAGTCTCGCGCTGACGCAGCTCGCAGGCGTCGAAGGCGTCCAGGGTCACCGCGAGGAGTCGCTCGAGTTGCTCGACCGCGCCGCGGAGCTGGCCGAGACGAGCGGAAGTCGCGAAGCTGCCGCGTTCGCGCTCGCGGTTCGCGCACGGCGGGCGACGGAGGTCGACCTCGATAGCGCCGAGGCAGATCTCCGCGCGGCGCTCGAGATGTTCGGCGAGACGGGGGCCGCCGGACGCTACGGCTGGGCGCTTGCGAACCTCGGCCAGGTGTATACCCGCCGCGGCGACATCGCGCTGGCGGAAAGGACACTGCGCGATGCGGTGCGCCGCCTGCGCAGCACACACGAGCAGGGCTTCCTCGCCGAAGCGGAGCGGCAGCTCGCCGAAGTGCTCGTCAAGCAGGGGAAGCTCGCGGAGGCCGAGCGGCTGGTCAACGAGGGGCAGCGCCGCGTCGGTCGCGGGGACGCCTGGACGCGCGCCTCGCTCCTCCACGCACTCGGCGTCGTGCGAGCGGCTCAGGGCCGAACCGACGAGGCGGAGACGGCCTTCGAGGATGCACTCGCCATCATCGAGCCGACGATGTACACGATCCTGACCAGCGGCGTCCGAGCGTCGCTCGAGTCGCTTCGCGCGACGGCTACAGCCCCGACGCAGCCTTAATCGCCTGACTGCGGCGGAAGGACAAGGACCTCCTCCTTTCTCATTCTACGAGCCCGCTCGCGAGGAAGCGCAGGCTGCGGACTCCGACTATCTCGCGTTCGAACCGAGCACGTAGCTTGGTGACGTGGAGCGCACTTTTGGCTCAACTTTTGCCCACCTGAGCTGATCTGAGCCGATCTGAGGTGATGTGAGATGACGGAACCATGCCGCTCGCGACTCAGGTGACCTAGAAGGCAACGTCTCATAACCCGGAGGTCGCAGGTTCAAATCCTGCCCCCGCTACTACGGAGAGCCCTGGAGACGGGGCTTTCCTGCCTTCAGAGTTCGGAACGCAGAATCCGAAGCTCGGGGAAAATCTCGGGCCGTGCAGGTTGCCGCCACTGTGCGTAACGGACACGCCTCCGCCTCACCGAGTCGGTAGTCGCTGGCGAGGGCGGAAGACGGGCACGCACGCGAGGCGCTTTGGTTCCAGTCCAGCTCATGCCTCCCCCTTGTCGGGCTCCAACGGCGCGGCGAACGTAACGGGGAGCCGGGGCGCCGGCCCCGAAAGTCCCTCGTTCGGGCGGGCTGGCCGTGACCTCGCGCGCCCGTGCGGCACGATTGCGCCGTGCACCTCGAGGTGTCGGACGGAGTCGTCGCGCTCTCGCTGCTCGTCGCGGTCGCGGCGCTGCTCGCGATCGCCCCCGCGCTGCGGGTCCCGTACCCGATCCTGCTCGTGCTCGGCGGGCTCGCGATCAGCGTCGTGCCCGGGATGCCGACGCTCGAGGTCGAGCCCGAGGTCATCTTCTTCGTGGTGCTGCCGCCACTGCTCTACGGCGCAGCGTTCTTCACCTCGCTCCGCGACCTGCGGGCGAACGTCGCGCCGATCGGGATGCTCGCTGTCGGGCTCGTCGTGATGACGACGGTCGGCGTCGCCGTCGTCGCCCACGAGCTGATGGACATGACGTGGGCGAGCGCGTTCGTCCTTGGGGCGATCGTCTCGCCGACGGACCCGATCGCGGCGACGGCGATCGCGCGCCGGCTGGGGGTGCCGCGCAAGCTCGTGTCGATCGTCGAGGGAGAGAGCCTCGTCAACGACGGAACCGGACTCGTGCTCTACCGCGTCGCGGTCGCGGCGGTCGTGACGGGGTCGTTCTCGGAGGCGAGGGCGGGCGGGCTCTTCGTCGTCGCGGCCGCCGGCGGGGTGGCGGTGGGAATCGCGGTCGGCTGGGTCGTGCGCCAGGTTCGCCGCCGCCTCGACAACCCGCCCGCGGAGATCACGATCTCGCTCCTCACCGGCTACTTCGCGTTCATCTCCGCGGAGCTCCTGGGCGTGTCGGCGGTGCTCGCCGCGGTGACCGCGGGCATCTACCTCGGCTGGTTCACGCCCCAGCTCACGACGCCGCAGGTCCGCATCCAAGCGCTCGCCGTCTGGGAGGTGCTCCAGTACCTGCTGAACGCGTTCCTCTTCGTGCTCGTGGGACTGCAGCTACCCGTAGTGGTCGAGTCCCTGGAGCACCTCTCGACCGGCCAGTTCCTCGGCTACGCCGCGCTCGTCAGCGCGGCCGTCATCGGTCTTCGCTTCGCCTGGGTCTTCGCTGTCCTGCACGCGCCGAAGCGCCTGCTGGGGCGCATGTCGAGCTGGCAGGGCTCGGTCTTCGTCTCCTGGGCGGGGATGCGGGGCGCGGTCTCGCTGGCCGCCGCGCTCGCGCTCCCGCTCCAGACCGACGCCGGTACCCCGTTCCCCGGGCGCGACCTGATCCTGTTCCTCACCTTCGCGGTGATTCTCGTCACGCTCGTCGGGCAGGGGCTGACCCTGCCGCTCGTCATCGGCCTGCTTCGGCTCGAGGACGACGGATCCGAGGCGCGCGAGGACGCAAAAGCCCGCATCCGGGCCGCGGAGGCTGCGATCGCGCGCCTCGCCGAGCTCGAGTCGGAGGACTGGGTGCGCGAGGACACCGCCGAGCGCCTGCGCGGCGCCTACCGCTTCCGGACGAACCGCTTCCGCGCGCGCTTCGACGACGGCGACGACGGCGCGATCGAGAGCCGCTCGCAGGACTACCAGCGGCTGCGCCGCGAGCTGCTCGACGCGGAGCGGAATGCCGTGCTCGAGCTGCGCCGATCGGGAGTCATCGGCAACGACGTCTGGGCCCGCGTGACCCGCGACCTCGACCTCGAGGACGAGCGGCTCGACGTCTGAGCGCATCTCGCTCCTCGTGCAACAAAGCATCCGGAGCGCACGTCTCACTCACCAGGACTGACCCACTCACGGGAGGTGGATCGTGCGAGCAGGTGCCCCCTCGGGCCAGCGAGCGGTCTCGTGCTGACCTTCGTCGTGCGTCGTCTCCTGTACAGCGTCGCGGTGCTCCTGGCCGCGAGCTTCATCGTCTTCGCGGGCGTCTCGTCCGTGTCCGACCCGCTCGCGTTCGTGCGCATGCAGCCCGGCTTCTCGGAGCAGACGATCGAGAACATCGAGGCGCGGAAGCACCTGGACGACCCGATCCCGGTCCGGTACGTCTATTGGGTCGAGGACGCCGTCACCGACGGTTTCGGGACGACGGTCATCGGCGACCGGCCGATCCTGCCCGACCTCAAGCGCGCGATGGGTCACACGCTCCAGCTCGTGGTCGTCGCGGAGATCCTCGCGATCCTCTTCGCGGTGGCGATCGGCGTCTACTCGGCGCTCCGGCAGTACAGCGCCTTCGACTACTCGGCGACGACGTTCAGCTTTCTCGGGTTCGCGACGCCCGCGTTCTGGCTCGCGCTGATGCTGCAGATCCTGTTCGTGAACGTCTTCCTCTGGTTCGACGTGCGCATCTTCTACGTCGCGAACCTGAGCAGCGTGGACTCGGGCGGCGGCCTGCACTTCGTGTTCGACCGCGCGCAGCACCTCGCACTCCCGGTGCTCGTCCTCATGGTCGCGAACATCGCCACCTACTCCCGCTTCATGCGCGCGTCGATGCTCGAGGTCGTCAACTCCGACTACGTTCGCACCGCGCGCGCGAAGGGCCTGCCGGAGCGGAGGGTCACGATGGGGCACGCGTTCCGGAACGCCTTGATCCCGCTCACGACGATCGTCGCGCTGAACTTCGGTGCGCTGCTCTCCGGCGTCGTCGTCGTGGAGACGATCTTCGCGCTCGACGGGATGGGCCTCTACTTCGTCAACGCCCTGAACGCGGGAGACCCGTACCCGATCATGGCCTTCCTCATGGTCACGGCGACGATGATCATCCTCCTGAACCTCGTCGCGGACATCGCGTACGGCTTCCTCGACCCGCGCGTGCGGCTCGACTGACCGTCACGCGCCGCCCTCGGGCTTCCCGATCGTCGGGGCGTGCTGGCGTGCGAGGTCGAGCGCGAGGGTGAGGAGCAGCGCGCCCGCCCACCCGTTCACGGGGTCGAAGGTGAGCGGCTCCTCGTCGCCGATCAGGTCGGCGACGAACCAGACGATGAACCAGAGCAGGGTCACTTCGGTTCCTCCTTCAGGGTCGCTGAACGCCTGCGACGCTGTCACATCCACCCCGCCCCTGCGCAAGCGGGCTGCGGGTCGGGTGGAGCGCGTGGGACATGCGTGTGCTCTCTTTGCGAGCGAGGCTAGCCACGTCCCGCGCCCTGCTCATCGGGGTCGTCGCGGATGCGTGTCGCGACGAACGCGGGCCCCGCTCCCGAGGGCGGGGGAGCGGGGCCCGCGCTTGCGGCGGTCCTTACGAGGCGCTCACCCGCCAGCTCTGGACGTTCCAGGTCGAGCCCTGGTTCGTCGGGTTGATGATCGTCCCCGAGACCTTCCTGTTGTTGATCAGGAACCCGGGGCGGACGAACATCGGGACGGACGGCACGTCTCCGGCCATGATCCGCTCGGCCTGGTTGAGCATGCCGGCCCGCTTCGCCGGATCGGGCGTGAACTGCGCCTTCTGGAGCAGCTTCGACGCCTTCGTGTTGCAGTAGTTCATGTAGTTCTGGTCGCCGCCGCAGCCGTAGAGGCCGAAGCTCGTCGCCGAGCTCGACGGGCTCGCCTGCCAGGTGAACAGGAACAGGTCCCAGTCACCCGAGGGCAGGATCTGCCCGAAGACGGTGCCCGAAGGCCCAAAACGCGGGACGAGCTCGATGCCGACGCTCTTGAGTTGCTTCTGAGCGATCTCGAACGTGAGCTGCCGGAGCTGGTTGCCGCTCGTCGTCGTGAATCGGAAGGACAGCTTTCCGACGCCGGGGCACGACCAGATCCGGCTGTTCGAGGCTGACGGCGCGTTCGGCCCGCCCGTGCAGCCTGCCTTCTTGAGGATGTCGATCGCCTTCTTCTGGCCGAACGACCAGCGCTTCCAGTTCGGCTGGTAGTACTGCTCGAACGGCTTGAAGATGTGGCTCTGCAGCACCGGGAGCTCCTTCGCCGAGGCGACGAGACCTGGGCTGATGTAGAGCGCCTGGCGGATCTGCGCCCGGTTGATGCCCGTGATGAGCGCCTGCCGGACGTACTTCTTGCGCAGGGCGGGATTGCCCTTGGGGCCGAACTGGATGTCCAGGTGCTCCCAGAAGTAGCCGGGGCCGGACTGGACCTTGAAGCGGCTGTTCCTCCGGAGGTCGACGATCTGGAGCTGCGGCTGCGGCTCGGTCGCGTCGATCTCGCCCGACTGCAGCGCCTGGAAGAGCGACGGCGTGGACGGGATGTAGCGGAAGACCACACGGTCGAGCTTCGCCTTCGGGCCCGCCGAGTAGGCGGGGTTCCGGGCGAGGACGAGCTGCGTGCCCTTCTGCCAGCTCACGAACCGGAACGGCCCGCTCGCCACGTCGAGGCCGTCACGCCACAGGTCGTTGAAGTTCTTTCCGAGGATCTTGTGGGCCGGCATCGGCGAGGTGTTCCCGACGAGAGCGTCCCAGGCCGCGTACGCGCGGCCCTTCTTCCAGGTCACCGTGACGCTCTTGCCGTTCGGCTTCACGCTCGCGATGTCCTCCCACCCCTCGCGGGACGTGATGTCCCAGCGGGCGTCCATCGTCGTCCGGTAGGTGGCGAGGAAGTCCCTGCCGGTGATCGGCCGGCCGTCGCTCCACCTCGCGGACGCCTTGTACTTGAACGTCACGGTCAGCGGGTTCGACTTCACGATCTTCGGCTGGCCGTCGAAGAGCTGTGGCACGAGCTTCGCGTTCTGGTCGTAGTACATGCCCGGGGCGAGCACCGGGTTCACCGCGAGGGCGGTCGTGTACGAGTTCCCCTCGGTGAGGTAGAAGTTGAGCGTCACGGGCTCCTGGTCCGCGCCGATGACGACTGTGCCGGCCGTCGCGCGCTCCGACGTGGCGGTCGCGGCAGGTCCCACGACAAGGCTCGTAGCGGCTACGAGGCCGCTCGCCACGAGCAGGATCGTGCGTTTGCGCATGGGTGGTGCCTCCCTCCTGGTGGGCTGGCGAAGCCGGGCGACGCCGCACGTCAGGCGGTACGGCGAGGCTGCGCTCGGCGTCGTTTCGCTACTGAGTGAGACGGGAGGTGCGCGGTCGCGGTGATTAGCGTTCCTTCACCGCGCGTCAGCGACGTGCACCGGATTTTTCACCGGGATTTCCCGCCTGAAAGAGGTGTTCGCGCTTCGCGTCGCGCTGGTTACCGACGCTAATTTCCCTGCGCGATTTCGACAGCTAACGTCGACAGGAATCCATCCGAGTCGCTCAGGAGCCTCCTGCCGACCCTGCCGCATCTGCCCGCCGCAGGGGCTTGCCGCGATCGCCGCCGGCGGAGGCCCTGAGCGAGCCCGGGCCCTGCAGGCGTGAGCCGAGCTCCCCGGCGAGCGACACGAAGACCTCGAGCAGCTCGCTCCGGTCGCGCTCGGCGTGCCACGCGAGCGCGATCTCCCGCGCTGGGATCAGGCCGTCGAGGTCGACGATCGCGGTTCGGTTGTCCCGCGGGTTGACGGCGAGACGTGGCATCAGGGCGACGCCACGGCCCGCGGCGGCGAATTCCTGGACGGCGTCGTTGTAGTCGGACCGGAGGACGATGTTCGGCTCGATCCCCGCGGAACGGAAGACGTCGAGGGCGTCGTCGATCGACCTCGGCGCGCGGAAGCAGACGAGCGGGAGCCGGCCGACCCGCTCGAGCTCGAACCAGGCGGGTGGTCTGTCGAGGAGCTCCGAGCCGGACTGGACGACGAGGACCCAGGGGTCGCGGAGCACCGCACGCGCCTCGTAGGGACCGGGCGGCAGCGGAAGGAGGCTGAAGACGACGTCGAGCGACCCCCTCTCGAGCGAGCGGAGGTGGTCGAGGTCGCTGAGCGCCTCCTCGACGTCGATCCGAGCTTCGGGGAAGCGCTCGTGGATCCGTCCGATCAGCTCGGGCAGTAGCCGTGCGCCGACGCTCTCGTAGGCGCCGACCCGGAGCGTTCCCGCTCCCGAGGACAGCGCCTCGATGTCGGCCATCGCCGCACCGAGCTGGGCCTCGATCGCGATGAGGTGGCGCAGGAGGATCCCTCCTGCCTCGGTGAGCCCGAAGGCCTGGCGTCCGTGCTCGCGGGCGATGAGCTGGGCGCCGACGACGCGCTCCAGGCTCGCGATCTGCTGGCTCACCGCGGACGGCGTGTAGCCGAGCCTCCGTGCGGCGGCCTTGAAGGACCCCTCGTCGGCGATCGCCTGGAACGTCAGCAGGTGGCGGAGGTCGAGGCCGATCCAGCGTGCGTTCATCGAGGGCCGTCCCTCGTCGTCTGCCGCGCGAGGCTCGTTCCGACCGCAGGCCGCGCGCCGCGCAAGCGGGCGCTCGGTGACATGTCAGTTAGGACGTCCGCGACGGGAGACTGATAGTGAACGGCCCGCTCCGGCCGCTCGCTAACGTCCCGGCGTGGAGCTCGTCGACCTCGGCGCGAGCGGTCTGCGCGTGTCCCGCGTGGGGCTCGGGTGCAACAACTTCGGTTCACGGATCGAGCTCGCGGAGACGCGCAAGGTCGTCGAGGCCGCGCTCGACGTCGGCATCACGTTCTTCGACACCGCCGAGGTGTACGGCGGCGGGGGGCGCAGCGAGCGGATGCTCGGGGAGATCCTCGAGGGGCGGCGGGACGAGGTCGTCATCGCGACGAAGTTCGGCTGGTCGCCGGACCGCGGGCACGGCGCGCAGGAGTACGTCCGCGAGGCGATCGCCGGCTCGCTCGAGCGCCTTCGCACCGACTACGTCGACCTCTACTACCTGCACAAGCCCGACCCGGAGACTCCGATCGGCGAGACGCTCGACGCGCTCGACGAGCTCGTGCGGGCCGGGACCGTGCGGGCGATCGGATGCTCGAACTTCTCGGCCGACCAGCTCCGCGAGGCGGAGGCCGCCGCCGCCGAGCGCGGCACGGCCCGCTTCACCGTCGTCCAGAACCAGTACAGCCTCGTGTACCGCGTCGACGACGCGGAGGTCCTCCCGCTGTGCCGCGAGCTCGGAATCGGGTACGTGCCGTACTTCCCCCTCGCGAGCGGGCTCCTCACCGGGAAGTACCGCCCAGGGCAGCCGCCGGCCGAGGGTCGTCTGACGGGCCGCACGCTCGACGCGGAGCGTCTCGAGCGCGTGGAGGCGCTCGCGCGCTTCGCCACCGACCACGGCCACACGCTCCTCGACCTCGCGATCTCCGCGGTCGCGTCGACCCCGGGGATCGCGGGCGTCATCGCGGGCGCGACGAAGCCGGAGCAGGTGCGGGCGAACGCCGCAGCCGGCCGCTGGCACCTGAGTGCGGACGAGCTCGAGGAGCTCGCCGCCCTGTAGCCGTGCGCGATCTCGGATCCCGAGCGGTGATGCCCGCGGCGACCTTCGTCCTGACGGCAACGGTCGTCGTGCTCCTCGTCGCCTGCAGCGGGTCCGAGGGCGACTCCCTGCCGCAGGGAGCCGATCCCGTCGAGCTCGACCCCGCCGACTTCACGACCGAGATCGACAACCCGTACTGGCCGATGCGCCCGGGTGCCAGGTGGATCTACCGCGAGACCGGGCCCGACGGCGCCGAGCAGCGCGTCGTCGTCGCCGTCACGAACGAGACGCGCGAGGTGATGGGTATCGAGGCGCGGGTCGTCCATGACAGCGTCACCGAGGGCGGCGCGCTGGTCGAGGACACGTTCGACTGGTACGCGCAGGACGCCGACGGAAACGTCTGGTACCTCGGCGAGGACACGAAGGAGTACGAGGACGGCGAGGTGGTGACGACGGCAGGCTCGTGGGAGGCCGGCAGCGACGGCGCGCTTCCGGGCGTGATCGTTCCGGCAGAGCCCGAGGTCGGGATGACGTACCGGCAGGAGCACTACGCCGGCGAGGCCGAGGACGCCGCCGAGGTGCTAAGCCTGTCCGAGCGGGCCGAGGTGCCGTACGGGTCGTTCACGGACGTGCTCCTCACGAAGGACTTCACGCCGCTCGAGCCCAAGGTTCTCGAGTACAAGCTCTACGCCCCGGGCGTCGGCCCCGTGCTCGTGCTCGGCGTTTCGGGCGGCGCCGACCGCGAGGAGCTGCTCCAGCTGACGACGCCCTAGCCCGCGCTGCGAGAGTACGGGGATGCTGCTCGCGGAGATCGCGCGCGCGTCGGCGGACGTCGCCGAGACGTCCTCACGGCTGGCCAAGGTCGCACGCCTCGCCGAGTGCCTCGTCGGCGCGGCGCCCGAGGAGGTTCGCCCGGCCGTCTCCTACCTGTCGGGCATCCTCCCGCAAGGGACGGTCGGGGTCGGCTGGGCGTCGCTTCGGGACCTTCCGCCGTCCGCTGCGGAGCCGTCGCTCGAGCTGCTCGAGGTCGATGCCGCGCTCACGCGCATCGCGGGGATCAGCGGAGCCGGCTCGCAGGCGCGGCGCCGCGAGGAGCTCGAGGCCCTGTTCGCAGGGGCGACGGAGCCCGAGCAGGCGTTCCTCACGGGCTTGCTGCTCGGCGGGCTGCGGCAGGGCGCGCTCGAGGGCGTGATGACCGAGGCGGTCGCGAAGGCGGCGGCGCTCCCGGCGCCGGCCGTCCGGCGCGCGCTGATGCTCTCGGGCGACCTGGGCGAGGTAGCGGAGGGGGCGCTCGCCGGTGGCCCGGACGCGCTCTCGCTCTTCCGGCTGCAGGTGCTCCGGCCGATCCAGCCGATGCTGGCGCAGACGGCCGACGACGTCGGCGAGGCGCTCGAGCGCGTGCATCCGGCCTCGATCGAGTGGAAGCTCGACGGCGCGCGCATCCAGGCGCACCGGCTCGGCGACGAGGTCCGCGTCTTCACGCGCAACCTGGCAGACATCACCGATCGCGTGCCCGAGGTCGTCGGGCGGCTGCGCGAGCTTCCGGCGGAGGCCGTGATCCTCGACGGCGAGGCGATCGCCCTGCGCGAGGACGGGCGGCCGGAGCCCTTCCAGGTGACGATGAGCCGGTTCGGGAGCCGGGTCGACGTCGAGCGGCTGCGCGAGGCGGTCCCGCTCTCGCCGTTCTTCTTCGACTGCCTGCACCTCGACGGCGAGGACCTGCTCGACCGGCCCGCGGGCGAACGGCTCGCTGCGCTCGACGGGTTCCTTCCCGACGCGCTCCGCGTCCCGAGGGTCGAGACCGACGACGTCGACGAAGGCGGGCGGTTCCTCGCCGACGCGCTCGCGCGCGGCCACGAGGGGATCATGGTGAAGGCGCTCGGGGCGCCGTACGAGGCGGGCCGCCGCGGAGCGGGCTGGCTCAAGGTGAAGGTCGCGCACACGCTCGACCTCGTCGTCCTCGCCGTGGAGTGGGGGAGCGGGCGTCGGCGCGGGAAGCTCTCGAACATCCATCTCGGCGCCCGGGACCCGGCGGGCGGCTTCGTGATGCTCGGAAAGACGTTCAAGGGGATGACCGACGAGACGCTCGCCTGGCAGACCGAGCGGCTGCTCGAGCTCGAGACCGGCCGCGAGGGCAACGTCGTCCACGTGCGCCCCGAGCTCGTCGTCGAGATCGCGTTCGACGGCGTCCAGGCGAGCTCCCGCTACCCGGGGGGCTCGCGCTCCGCTTCGCACGCGTGAAGGGGTACCGGCCGGACAAGCGCGCGGACGAGGCGGACACGATCGACACCGTGCGCGCGATCCACGCGGGAGTGGCGGGCGAGGGTTCGGGAGCGGGGTCATGAGCGCTCCCGTGCTGGCGTAGACTCGCGGGAAGCAACCACCTCGGGAGGTCGAGATGACGCAGTACGGGACGCTTCGCTTCTGGGCGCTGGTCCTCACGATCATGGGGATCCTCGGCGTGATCATGGCCGCCGTGGGGACGATCATCTGGGCGTTCGAGGTCGAGGGCTTCTGGCAGACGATCGGCGTGCTACTGATCGGAGGCCCGATCGCGATCTTCCTCGCGACGCTCCCGATTGCCCTCGCCCAGGCGCTCCGCGCGCTCGCAGACGTCGGGGACACGGTCGCCGCCCGCTAGGGCCGATGGCCGACTTCCTGTCGAAGAGCTTCGAGACGCCCGACGACGTCGTCGAGTTCCCGAACATTCGCTCGCGGATCGTCGAGCTCGGCGACCTCACGGTCGGCGAGCTCGTCTCGGAGCCGGGCTGGCGCTGGTCGCAGGACATGCGCCCGAGGATCGGCGGCGAGTGGTGCCAGGCACGCCACGTCGGGTTCGTCATCTCCGGGAGGCTGGGGATCGACTTCTCCGACGGCACGCACCTCGAGATCGGCCCCGGCGACGTCTTCGACATCCCGCCCGGCCACGACGGCTATACGGTCGGGGACGAGCCGTGCGTGCAGGTCGAGTGGTCGGGAATCCGCGCGTGGGCGGGCTTCCCGACCGGTATCCACAGCCGCGTCCTCGCGACGCTCCTCCTCACCGACCTCGTCGACTCGACGGCGCGCGCCGCCGAGCTCGGGGATGCCCGCTGGCGGCAGCTCCTGTCGGAGCACTTCGAGGCGGCGCGGGCGGAGCTCGAGCGCTTCGGCGGGCGCGAGGTGTCGACGACCGGCGACGGCGTTCTCGCGACGTTCGACGGTCCGGCGCGTGCGCTCCACTGCGCGGCGGCGATCCGCCGGCGCGCGCAGAGCGCCGGGATCCACATCCGGGCGGGCGTGCACGTCGGGGAGGTGGAGCTCGTCGGCGCGGACGTTCGCGGCGTGACCGTCCACGAGACGGCGAGGATCATGGCGACCGCCGGCCCCGACGAGATCCTCGTCTCGGACCTGACGCGTGCGCTGGCCGGCGCGTCCGGGCTCGGGTTCGAAGACCGCGGCACGCACACGTTCAAGGGGCTCGACGGCGAGTGGAGACTCGCGGCGTTCGTGACGGAGCAGGAACGCGCGACCGCGTGACCTCGCCGCTCGCCGAGCGCCCTCTCATCGTCGCCGTCGACCCGGACGCGCCCGCGCTCGACCGCCTGACGCAGGAGCTGCGGCGCTACGAGCGCGACTACCGCGTCGTCTGCAGCCCGTCCAGCGAGGACGCCTGGGAACAGCTCGAGAGGCTGCGCGCGGACGGCGGGCGCGTGGCGATCGTGCTCGCCGCGCGCGGCTCGGGAGCGCTCGCGGGCGAAGACCTGCTGGAGCGCGTCAGCCACCTCCATCCGCACGCGAGGCGCGCGCTGCTCATTCCCTGGGGCGGGTGGGCGGACGCCGAGACCGCGCAGGCGATCCGGAGGGCGATGACGTTCGGGTACATCGACTACTACGTCCTCAAGCCGTGGACGAGCCCGGACGAGCTCTTCCACCGCGTCGTCTCCGAGTTCCTCCAGGAGTGGCGACGCACGACCGAGGGGCGGCTCGAGCTGACGGTGGTCGCCGACCCGCGGTCGGCGAAGGGCTACGAGCTGCGGAACCTGCTCGCCCGTCACGGCGTGCCGCATGCCTTCCTCGAGCGTGGATCGGAGGAGGCCCGTCGACTGCTCGACGTCTGCGGACAGCCTGCGACCGACGCCCCCGTCGTCGTGCTTCCCGACGACAGCGTGCTCGTCGACCCGACGAGCGAGGAGCTCGCGACGCGCGGCTTCCATGCGCCGACGGGCCTGGTGGAGTCCGGGACGTTCGACGTTCTCATCGTCGGCGCCGGCCCCGCGGGGCTCGCGGCGGCCGTGTACGCCTCCTCGGAAGGCCTGCGTGCGCTCGTCGTCGAGCACCGGTCGATCGGCGGCCAGGCCCTCACGAGCGCACGGATCCGGAACTATCTCGGCTTCCAGCGCGGAGTCACGGGGCGTGACCTCGCGAACCGCGCGTACCAGCAGGCCTGGGTCTTCGGGACCGAGTTCCTCGTGTCCCGTGAGGTCGTCGGGCTCCGGAGCGAGAACGGCCGTCACGTCGCCTCGATCGCGGACGACACCGAGGTCGAGGCACGGAGCGTCGTCCTCGCGGTCGGCGTCGAGTACCGGCGGCTCGGCGTCCCCGCGCTCGAGGAGCTCGTCGACCGCGGGGTCTTCTACGGCTACTCGCCGTCGGACGCGCGGCAGTACACGGGAGGCGACGTGTACGTGGTCGGCGGCGCGAACTCGGCCGGGCAGGCCGTCGTGCACCTCAGCGCGTACGCGGCCTCCGTGACTCTGCTCTGCCGCAGCTCGTCGCTCGAGGCGGGAATGTCCAGGTACCTGATCGAGGAGATCGAGTCGAAGCCGAATGTCGCCGTTCGCCTCGGGACGAAGGCCGTCGGCGGAGCGGGGGAGGACCGGCTCGAGCGGATCGAGCTCGAGGACGGGTCGGGCGCGACGGCGACGGTGCCGGCGGATGCCCTGTGGGTCCTCATCGGAGCGGAGCCGCGGGCGGCGTGGCTTCCGGACACCATCGCCCGCGACGACCACGGGTTCGTCGTCACCGGCGCGGGCGAGCACATGTTCGAGACGTCGCTCCCGGGGGTCTTCGCGATCGGCGACGTTCGCGCCGGGTCGGTCAAGCGGGTCGCCTCGGCGGTCGGCGAGGGGTCGGTCGTGATCCACCAGATCCATCGCCACCTCGAGGGGGTCACCGGGGCCGTGGCCCGCGCGTGACCGACTCCCGGGTCGTCAGCGAGTGACTTCGTCGCAGGCGGCAGAACTCTCGAACGCGCTGTCGAGCTCGTTCTGGGCGTCCGCGGTGCGGATCGACGCGAGCATCGTGGAGAGCGACGCGTACATCGACGAGAGGGACGCGGAGATGTCCTGTGCCGCGGCGGGAACGTCCGTGAGCCCGGAGATCCCGTCGATCGTCTCCTCGATGTCCGCGCTCTCGGTGTCGACCGTCGAGGAGAAGTCGTCGACCGCTTGCTCCGCTTCCTCCCCGGCCTCCGTGTCCGGCCTACCGAGTTCGCGCACATCGTCGCGCAGCGTGCTCGTGGCCGTGCGGACGTCCTCACCCGCCTCGTCGAGCGAGTCCTGCGAGAGCGAGCTCAGGCTCTGCAGGCCGTCCGCCGTTTCCTGCAGGGAGTCCCGCCAGGTCGTGATCGCGGTGCAGAGCCCGTCGGCCCACTCGTCGGCCGAGGAGGTCGCGGGCTCGTCGTCTCCGCCGCAACCGGCGGCGACGAGGGCGAGCGCGGAGGCCAACGCGACGACAAGGATCCGGGCTCGCCTCACGGGCCGACCCTAGCAGCGGTAGGGCGTCCGCGCCCCCCGCGTCCGAGGAGCGGGCGCTGGAGGGGGACGAGCGTCCAGCAGGCGAGCTCACGGAGCGAGGCCCGGCGGGAGCGTGGTGTCTCCGCCCTCGCGGAGCTCACGCGCGTCGAGGAGCCGCGGATGGCGGCGCGAACGAGGGCCGAGGCTCGGCGAGCATGCCAGCTCGACGTTACGACCACGACTTCGTCGGGCGTGAGCGAGCGCACGAGCGCCGCCGTCGCGACGGCGTTGCCGTACGTCGAGGCGGCGCTGCGGTCGAGCACGAGCTCGACCGAAGGCCCACGCCACCTGCGCGCCATCAGGTCGGCCTCGGAGTCGCGTCCGGCGCGGGCCCTGCCGGAGAGGAGGACGACGTCGTCGGGCCGCACCTCCCGCTCCGCGCACCGGAGCCGCGCAGCGCAGATCTCGTGCAGCTCGTCGACCGCCCCGGCTCGGCGGCCGGAGTATCCGAGCACGACGACGAGACGTCTCGCCGTCACTCCCGCCCACCGCGACGTCGCAGGAGGCGGTACAGGACGAGAGTCGCTGCGACGGTGAGCACGAGCTCTACGGCACGGCGTCCGCGGAGCTTCGATGCTCCGCCCGCGCGCTCGCGCATGTGCACGGGGACCTCCGAGACCCGCAGCCCCGCATCGCGGAGGCGCAGGAGCGACTCGACCTCCGGGGCGCCGCTCTCGTAGGGCTCGGCGAGGACCGGGATGGCAGCCGCGTTCGCAGCGTACATCCCGCTCGTCGCGTCCCCGAACGGGCGGCCGAGGGCGGCGCGCATCGCTCGCCGGAGCACCGCCGTGCCGAGCCGGCGCGCCGCGGTCGGCTCGTAGCGATAGGCCTCGTACCCGTCCCCCTGGGCGAATCGGGAGCCGACGGCGACGTCGCACGCTCCCTCCCGGACGCGGTCCAGCAGGCGCCGGAGCTCGTCGACCGGATGCTGCCCGTCGGCGTCGACGCGGCCGACGTAGGCGTAGCCGTGGTCCCGTGCGTACCCGTAGCCGGCGGCGATGCCCTCTCGCAGCCCTCGGTTCTCGCCGAACGAAAGGACCGCTGCTCCGCGTGCGCGGGCGACGTCGGCCGTCGCGTCGGTCGAGCCGTCGTCGACGACGAGAACGTCGGCGTGGACGAGGCCGGACGCCAGCTCGTCGAGGACGGCCGGGAGGCTCAGCTCCTCGTTCCAGGCAGGGATGAAGACGAGCGTGTCCGAAGGGCTCATATGACGTTGTGCTCGGGTCGTGGGGCCTGTAGCTCGAAGCGCTCGACCGCGAGGGGCGCGACGTCCACGAACGGCGTCCGGCCGAGGACGAGGTCGCGGACGATCTCGCCGGTCGCGGGCCCCTGCAGGAAGCCGTGGCCCGAGAACCCGGTCGCGTACAGGAACCGGGCGACCTCGGCCGCCTCGCCGATGAGCGCGTTGTCGTCGGGTGTCACCTCGTAGTAGCCCTTCCACCCGCCCGCGAGGCCAAGCTCGAGAAGCCGCGGCAGTCTCCGCTCCGCGACCGCGGTCACCTGCTCGAGCCAGTCGGGATCCGACGGCGCGTCGAACCCGGGCGCCTGCGCGCGATCGGCCATGCCGAAGAGTAGGCCAGGCCCCTCGCGGTGGAAATAGAGACCGCTCGTGAAGTCCACGGTCAGTGGCATGTGCTCCGGGAGGTCCGGCGCCGGGCCGGTGAACCCGATCTCGCGGAGGACGGGCTCGACGGGCAGGTCGAGTCCGGCCAGGCGCGCGAGGCCCGGCGACCACGCGCCCGCGGCGCACACGACCGTGCCGGTCTCGATGCGCCCGCCGTCGGTCTCGACACCGCGGATCTCGCCGTGGGCGACGTCGATCCCGGTGACGGTGCAGCCCGTCAGCACCGACGCGCCGTGCCGGCGCGCCCCGGCCGCGTATCCCTGCACCACCGCTTCCGGGCTGGCGTGTCCGTCGAGTGGCGAGAAGGTCGCCGCGAGCACGCCGTCGAGCCCGGCGAGCGGCGAGAGGCGCTGCGCCTCCTCGAGCGACACGAACCGGCTGGGCACGCCGTGCGCGTTCTGCACCTCGACGCCGCGCTCGAACGCGCGGACGTCCTCGTCGCGGTCGAGCAGGAAGAGGTAGCCGACCTGCTTCAGGTCGATCTCCGCTCCGGGCCGCTCGGAGAAGCGCCCGAACGCTTCCAGGCTGCGGAGCCCGAGCGCGATGTTGAGCGGGTCCGAGAACTGGGCCCGCACGCCGCCTGCCGCCCGGCTCGTCGAGCCGGATGCGAGCTCCGATCGCTCGAGCAGCAGGACGTCCACGCCGGCCTCGGCGAGGTGGAACGCCGAGCTCGTCCCGATGACGCCTCCTCCGACGACGACGACGTCGGCCCGCTCCGGGACGCGGCTCATCGGCGGACGAGGTTGCGCAGGAAGAACAGGAGGTTCGCGGGACGCTCGGCGAGACGGCGCATGAGGTAGGGGTACCAGTCCGGCCCGTAGGGCGTCGCGACGAGCACCTTGTGCCCCTGCGCCGCGAGGCTGCGCTGGAGCGCGGGCCGCACGCCGTAGAGCATCTGGAACTCGTAGCGCTCGCCGGGGATGCCCTCCCGCGCGGCGAACGCCAGGACGTGCCGGATGATCCGCTCGTCGTGGGTCGCGACGGCGACGTAGGCGCCCTCGCGCAGGCCGCGCTCGACGAGCCGGGCGTACGCGCGGTCGACGTCACTCTTCTCGGGAAGGGCGATCGACGCAGGCTCGAGGTACGCGCCCTTGACGATGCGGAGGTTCGGCTGCAACGGGAGGAGGCGCTCGAGGTCGTCGGGCGTGCGCCGGAGGTACGACTGCAGCACCGTGCCGACGTTCCCGTGCCCCGCGGCGCGCAGCCGCTCGTAGACGCGGAGCGTCGCGTCGACGTACGCCGACTGCTCCATGTCGATGCGGACGAAGGACCCGAGCGTGCCTGCGTGTGCGACGACCCGCTCGACGTTGGCCGCGGCCGCCTCCTCGTCGAAGGAGAGCCCAAGGTGCGTGAGCTTGAGCGCGACGTTGGCGCGGAGCTCCTCCGCAGCCAGCCGGTCGAGGACGTGCTCGTACTCGGTCGCGATGGCGGCGGCGCCCTCCGGGTTCGGGATCGCCTCCCCGAGCAGCGTCGTGTTCGCGTGCAGGCCGGCTGCGTTCAGCTCGCGGAGGACGGCGACGCACTCGTCCAGCGTCTCCCCGGCGACGAAGCGCGCGGCACCGAGCCGCATGCCGTAGCGACGGACGAGGCGCTGGAGGAGCGGGCTCTCCGCCGCCCGCAGGATCGCCGCGCGCGGAAGGGCGGTGAGGGCTGTCCGGACGCCGGCCACGCCGGCGCGAGCTTAGATGGTCGACGCCACCATCTCGCGCGTCTGGCTGCGCGATCTCATGGGATCAACCACCTAGCCGCCGGAGGGATCGAGGTTGTGGTTCAGGTGGAAGACGTTCTCCGGGTCGTAGCGGCGCTTGACGTCGAGCAGGCGGTCGTAATTCCGTCCGAACGCCGCTCGGACCGCGTCGTCACCGTCGTCGTCGCCGAGATAGTTGAGCCACCGGCGCGCGGCGAAGTACGGCGTCAGCGCCTCGACCGTCTCACGGGTCCAAGCGATGTTCGCGTCGGTCTCGGCCGGATCGAGCCAGACCGTCGGGATCAGCATGTTGTAGCCCGTCTCGCGGTGCGCGACGGCGGTCTCGGTCGCCCCGATGCGCGTCACCGCACCGTGGTAGTGCTCGAGGAGGACGGCGTTCATCGGCGACGGCGTCTTCGAGAATCGCTCGATGGCGGTGTCGATGAACCCGTCGTCGAGCGCGTCCACGAAGCTCGTCTTCCAGTAGTTGAGGGCCCCTCTCGGGTAGGCGGCGTCGAGGAGGGTGTTCATGACCGGATATGGCATCGGGCCGACCTCGGCGAGGATCGGCTCGCCGAACGCGCGAAGGGGCAGCAGGTCCCTTTCCGCCTGCTCCGGCGATCCCGCGTGGCAGATCGCGAACACGGCCAACTTCACCCCCGACCCGTCGGGTGCGTGCACGAGGCCGCAGAAGACCGTCAGCTCGTCGGGCACGGAGCTCGTGAACTCGCCGTAGAAGCGGAGGACGTCTCCCGCTGCTTCGAACGGATGAGCGATGAGTCCGCCCACGACCTCGCGTAGCGGGTGGAGCCCGTACTCGAAGGAGGTCGCGACGCCGAAGTTCCCGCCTCCTCCTCGCAGGGCCCAGAAGAGGTCGGGGTCGGACTTCGCCGTGACGTTCAGGATCTCGCCGTCCGCCGTCACCAGCTCGATCGAGCGGACGTTGTCCGCGGCGAGCCCGTGGATGCCCATGAGCCAGCCGAGACCGCCGCCGAGCGTGAGACCTGCGATCCCCGTCGTCGAGATCGCGCCACCGGTCACGGCGAGCCCGTGCGCTCCAGTCTCACGGTTGAACTCGGCCCAGGTCACGCCTCCCTGGGCGCGCACCGTCCGTGCAGCAGGGTCGACGTGGATCCCCTTCATCTCCGCGAGATCGATCATGAGGCCGCCGTCGCTCACGGCGCGCCCGGCCACGTTGTGGCCGCCGCCCCGCACCGAGATCTCGAGCCCTTCCGCCCGCGCGAAGCGGATCGCGTCGGCGACGTCCGCGGCGCCGCGACAGCGGACGATCACCGCCGGTCGCTTGTCGATCAGGCCGTTGTGGACGCGCCGCGCCTCCTCGTAACCGTCGTCCGCGGGCTCGAGCAGTCGCCCCGAGCACGCGGTTGCGAGCGCCTCGAGGCGCTCCACGTTCAACGCGGTCGTCGCCATGCGTCACCCCCTGTCGAATTCGCGCGGAGTGTTACAGAGCCGGATCGAGCGTGACAGCGAGGGTCTCGCCGACTTCCACGACCGCGTAGTGGCCCGACGCGACCGGGCCGGGGTTGACGACCTGCGCGGCGCCGAGCCGGTCGAGCGAGCGCGCCTCGTGGATGTGGCCGCAGAGAACGAGATCGGGCTGCTCCCGCTCGACGAGCGCGCGCAGCGCCGGGCTTCCGACGTGCTCGCCCGAGGACAACCGATCGCAGGCAGTCCCGTGGGGTGGGGCGTGTGGGCAGAAGACCCGTACGCGGCAGTCCGCGATCTCCGCGAGCCCCTCCGACGCCCGGTTTCCGAGCTCTTCGTCAGGGAGCTCGTGCGGCGTGTGTAGAGGGGAGAGTGGAGCGGCTGACACTCCGGCGAAGCCGACGTCCTCCACGACTGTGCCGCGCCCGTCGATCGACACGCCGAGGTCGACGAGCCGCGCGTCGATCTCGGGCGAGTCGCAGTTCCCGGCCACGGTGAGGAGCGTCGGCGCGAGCGCGCGCCAGCTCTCGATCGCCCGCTCCGCGTCGTCCGGCGTGCCGAAGGTCGTGATGTCGCCGCCGACGACGAGGACGTCGACCGGCCCGGTTCCGTCAACCGCGCCCAGGACCGCCTCGAACCGCCCGTGGACGTCGACGACGTAGGCGATCCTCACGACCCGACCCTACTGGGCCGTGCTCAGGAAACCGCGTCGCGGTCGAACGTGTCCGGCTCAGTTCGCGGACGGGTCCGGCGGCATCAGCGCCAGCACCTCGAACGGGCCGCCCTTACGCCGGAGCACGTCGCTCCACAGCTCCTCAGGATCGCCGGTGAAGACGTCCTCGGCGAGCGCCGGCGCGACGATCCAGGAGCCCTCGTCGAGCTCCTCGTCGAGCTGCCCCGGGCCCCAACCCGCGTAGCCGGCGAAGACGCGTGCGCGGCGGAGCTCGCCGAGCGTGTCGGGGTCCACCTCCGCGGGCAGGAAGCCGACCGAGCCGAGGATGAGCGCGCCCGCCTGCTCGGGGTCGGCGAAGTCGGCGACGACGACGATCGCGGACGGCTGCACCGGCCCGCCGAGGTGGACGAGCTCGGCGTCGTCGATGAGCGTCGTGAGCTCGGGCACGGCGTCCTCGACCGTCGCCTCCGACGCGCGGTTGAGGACGACGCCGAGCGCGCCCTCGTCCGTGTGCTCCCCGACGAGGACGACCGTGCGCCGGAAGTTCGGGTCGAGCAGGCTCGGGCCGGCAACGAGGAGCTGCCCCTTCAGCGACTGCATCTTCCTCTCAATATCATCGGACCGTGGACGGCGTGTCGCGCGAGATCCGCCTCGTCGCCCGCCCGAGGGGTTTCCCGGGCGAGGACCTGTTCGAGATCGCCGAGACCCCGATCCCCGAGCCGGGCGAGGGTCAGCTCCTCATCCGGAACGCCTACTTCTCGGTCGACCCCTACATGCGGCCGCGCATGAACGACGTGCGCTCATACGTCGCGCCCTTCACGCTCGGCGAGCCGATGTCGGGCGGGGCGGTCGGGCGCGTCGAGGTCTCGCGCAGCGACCGCTATGCCGAGGGCGACTGGGTCGTCCACGGACTCGGCTGGCGCGAGTGGGCGCTCTCCGACGGCTCGGGCATGCGGAAGGTCGACTCCACGGTCGCCCCCGTCTCGAGCTTCCTCGGCGTGCTCGGCATGCCGGGCCTGACCGCGTACTACGGGCTCTTCGAGCTCGGGCAGCCGCAGGCCGGCGAGACGGTTTTCGTGTCGGGCGCGGCCGGGGCGGTCGGGAGCGCGGCCGGGCAGATGGCGAAGATCGCGGGCTGCCGCGTCGTGGGCAGCGCGGGCTCGGCGGCCAAGATCGAGTGGCTGCGCGAGCTCGGCTTCGACGCGGCCTTCGACTACCGCGAGCGCCCGGTGCGCGAGGCCCTCGCCGAGGCGGCCCCGGAGGGGGTCGACGTGTACTTCGACAACGTCGGCGGCGACCATCTGGAGGCGGCGATCGGGGCGCTGCACACCTATGGCCGCGTCGTCGCCTGCGGCTCGGTGTCCCGGTACAACGACGTCGAGCCCAGCCCTGGCCCGCGGAACATGTTCATGGTCGTGACGAAGAGGCTGCGGATCCAGGGGTACATCATCAACGACCACTGGGACCGGTTCCCGGAGTTCTTCGAGCGCGCGACCGAGTGGGTCCGGGAGGGCAGGCTCCGCCATCGGGAGACCGTCGTCGAGGGCATCGACAACGCCCCGCGCGCCTTCCTCGGGCTGCTCCGCGGCGAGAACATCGGGAAGATGCTCGTCAAGGTCGGCCCGGCGGACGGGTGAAGTCGCACGACCGCAGGTGACTGCCACCTCCGGTGACAGTCACCCCGCTTCCCGCTGACCGAGGAAGTTCGCCAACATCTGCCGGCCGTGCGGGGTCAACACGCTCTCGGGGTGGAACTGCACGCCCTCGACCGGGTGGGAGGCGTGCCGGACGCCCATCACCTCGCCGTCGTCGGTGCGCGCGGTCACCTCGAGCACGGGCGGCACCCGCGCCGTCGCGAGCGAGTGGTAGCGGCCGGCGTCGATCTCCGGCGGCAGGCCTGCGAAGACCCCCTGGCCGTCGTGGCGCACGCGGCTCGCCTTCCCGTGCACGAGCGCCTGCGCCTGCCCGATCTCGCCGCCGTACGCCTCGACGATCGCCTGGTGTCCGAGGCAGACCCCGAGCGTGGGGACGGTCGGGCCGAGCGACCGGATGAGCTGCAGCGAGCTTCCCGCCCCCGCCGGGCGGCCCGGTCCGGGGGAGATCACGAGGCGGTCCGGGGCGAGCGTCGTCGCGTCGGCAGCTGAGATCGCGTCGCTGCGGCGAACGACGACCTCCGCGCCGAGCTCCTCGAGCAGGTGGACGAGGTTGTAGGTGAACGAGTCGTAGTTGTCGACCACGAGCACCAGCACACGACGAGTGTGCCTGCAGTCTCGCGGTCGCAAAGCGACCGCCTTCAGGGATGTGCCGCGGAAGGAGCCCGCGATCACGGGCTCCTTCCTGCGGAAAGCGCTAGGTAGGCTGGGCTCGATGGCCCGATCGGTGATCGTCTCCGCCGTGCGGACGCCGTTCGGGCGGCTCGGCGGCGGCCTCGCGCCGCAGCCGGCGACGGAGCTCGGTGCGACCGCGATCCGCGCCGCGCTCGAGCGCGTGGGCCTCGAGGGCAGCGAGGTCGAGTACGTGATCATGGGCCAGGTGCTACAGGCGGGCGCGGGCCAGGCGCCCGCGCGGCAGGCGGCGGTCGGCGCCGGGATCCCGAAGGAGGTCCCGGCGGACACGGTCAACAAGGTGTGCGCGTCCTCGATCCGCGCGCTCGAGATCGCCGACCTGATGATCCGCTCCGGCGGGCACGAGCTCGTCGTGACCGGCGGGATGGAGTCGATGTCGAACGCGCCGTACCTCCTGCCCAAGGCCCGCTTCGGGTACCGGATCGGGAACGGCGAGGTGATCGACCACATGGTCTTCGACGGTCTGACCTCGACCTTCGACGGGCTGCACATGGTGCAGCAGGCCTCGAGGGTGTCGCGCGAGCTCGGGATCTCCCGCGAGGAGCAGGACGAGTGGGCGTACCGCTCTCACCAGCGCGCGGCGGCGGCTCAGGACGAGGGCCGGTTCGACGACGAGATCGTGCCCGTCGGGGGGGTGACAGCAGACGAGGGCGTCCGCCGCGACACGACGCTCGAGAGGCTCGCCGCGCTCCAGCCCGTCTTCGACCCCGATGGGACGACGACGGCCGGCAACGCACCGGGCGTCAACGACGGCGCGTCCTGCGTGATCGTGTGTTCCGAGGAGCTCGCGGCGCGCCGCGGCCTCGAGCCGCTCGCGACGATCCTCGCGCAGGGCTACGTGGCGGACGACTACGCGTACCTCGCGCGGACACCCGCTCGCGCCGGGGAGCAGGCGCTCGCGAAGGCGGGCAAGGCGATCGGCGACGTGAAGCGTGTCGAGATCAACGAGGCGTTCGCCTCGGTGGCGAAGAACTCGACCCGGATGCTCGGCGCCGACGAGGCGATCGTGAACGTGAACGGCGGGGCGGTCGCGCTCGGCCACCCGATCGGGGCCTCCGGCGGGCGCATCGTGGCGACGATGGTGCACGAGCTCCGTCGCGAGGGCGGCGGGCTCGGGCTCGCGGCGATCTGCTCGGGCGGCGGGCAGGGCGACGCGCTCCTGATCGAGGTCTGAGCGAGATCGCGCTCACGCCTCGCATCGCGCTCGCCGCGGACTCGCGCTCGCCACGCTCGCGCTCGCCGGCACCGCCGCGGCCTGCGTGTGCGCCGAGGGCTCGCTGAAGGAGCGCCTCGACGCAGCGGATGCCGCGGTCGTCGCCCGCCTCGTCGACTCGAAGGACGCACTCTCGTCGCCGACGCGGCGCATCCTCACGTTCGAGATCGAGCAGCGCGTGAAGGGGGACGTCGGGCGACGCGTCGACGTGCGCAGTCCGACCGGCACCGACTGCGACCTCGAGGTGCACGAGGCGCAGACGATCGGGCTGCTGCTCACCAGGATGCCGAGTGGCGAGTGGCTCGGAACGCAGTGCAGCGTCGTCGATCCGGGCGAGCTCGTCGCCGCCGGCGGCGAGCCGCGGGGCGGGACGATCAAGGTCGGGATCGGGATCGTCATCCTGGGCCTCGTCCTGCTCTTCGCGAGCTACCGTCTCCGGCGCGGCCTGCGGCCGCAGCTCCCGGAGCGCCCGAGCCCTAGACTCCGCCGCGATGGCGTTCGAGCACGTGCTCGTGGTCGGGGCGGGCCAGATGGGAGGCGGGATCGCCCAGGTCGTGGCCGCGTCCGGGCGCCGTGTGTCGCTGCACGACACCGTTCCCGGAGCGGTCGAGCGGGCGCTCGGGACGATGCAGCGGAGTCTCGAGAAGCTCGCCGAGAAGGGCGGCGGTGAGCCGGCCGAGGTGCTCGGGCGCGTCTCGCCGGTCGACGACCTCGTCGCGGCCGACCTGCTGATCGAGGCCGTCGTCGAGGAGGCGAGCGTCAAGGAGGGTCTGTTCCGCAGGGCAGACGAGGTCCTGCCGCCCGGGGCGATCCTTGCCTCGAACACGTCGTCGATCCCGATCACGACCCTCGCTGCAGCCACCTCCCGGCCGGAGCAGGTCATCGGGATGCACTTCTTCAACCCGGTTCCCGTTTTGAAGCTGGTCGAGGTGATCCGCGCGGTGCAGACCTCAGACGAGACGGCGGCCGCGATCGTCGCGCTCGCCGAGGATCTCGGGAAGGTGCCGGCCGAGGCGCGCGACTTCCCCGGCTTCGTCTCGAATCGCATCCTGATGCCGTTCCTGAACGAGGCCGCCTACGCGCTGATGGAAGGCGTTGCCGAGCCGGAGGCGATCGACACGATCGCGAAGCTGGGCTTCGCGCACCCGCTCGGGCCGCTCGCACTCGCCGACCTGATCGGCCTCGACACGTGCGTCGCGATCATGGAGGTCCTGCACGAGGGCCTCGGCGACCCGAAGTACGCGCCGTGCCCGCTCCTCCGGCAGTACGTCGCGGCAGGCCGTCTCGGGCGGAAGTCCGGCCGCGGTTTCTACGAGTACGCCTGACGTGGACCCGCGGGTCGCCGCCGAGCTCGCGGCCCAGCAGGGCTCCGACGACGAGTTCGTCGACGCCGCGTTCGGGCTCGTCCTCCGGCGGGCGCCCGACGACGAAACGCGCGAGCGGGCGCTCGAGAAGCTCGCCGCGGGGAGGCTCTCGCGGGCCACGCTCGTCCACGAGCTCGTCACGAGCCCGGAGCACGGTCGCCTTCGCGAGCTCGACGACGCGGTCGCGCTCGGCCTCGGCGCGCGCGAGCGAAGGGAGCGCCTCCGGTGGCTCCAGGCACCCCCCGGCACCGACGAGCGCGTCGTCGAGGTCCCGTGGGTGCTCTCGCGGCTCGTTCCCGCGGGGCGCGTGCTCGAGGTCGGCTATGCCTACGCCGAGCCCGCGTACCTCGCGGGCCTGCTCCGATCCGGGGTCGAGCTCGTCGGGGCGGACCTCGCGACCCGTGAGGTCGACGGCATGGAGACCGTCGAGGCGGACGTGTGCGACCTGCCGTTCGCGACGGCCTCGTTCGACCAGGTGCTGCTCGTCTCCACGCTCGAGCACGTCGGCGCCGACAACACCGTCTACGGTCTCGAGGGAGCGGCGGACGGAGGTGCGCGGCTCCGTGCCCTGCGTGAGCTCTCCCGGGTCCTGCGGCCGGGCGGCAGCCTCCTCGTGACGACTCCGCTCGGCGAGCCGGGCGACCACGGCTGGTTCCGGCAGGAGGACGAGAGCGGCTGGCTCGACCTGTACGCGGCTGCCGGCTTCTTCGTCGAGGACGTCGAGGCCTACGAGCTCGTGCCGGAGGGCTGGCGTGCGAACCGCTCGTTCCGCCCCGACGGGGTCCGCTACGGGGAGCGTGGTCCGGCCGCGTCGGCCGTGCTCTGCGCCGATCTCGGGCCGGGACGGCTTCGCCGCCTGCTCACTCCCGGCGGGCTCCGCGTCGCCGCGCGCCGCAGGGCGGGCCGCGCGTATCGACGGGCGCGGCGCGACCTATAGTCCGGGCGATGGAGTTCGAGCTCACCCCGGACCAGCGCGAGATCCAGGGTCTCGCGCGGGAGCTGGCGCAGGCGGAGATCGTCCCCAACGCCGCGGCCTGGGACCGCGACCACCGCTTCCCGGACGAGCTGTACCCGAAGCTCGCCGAGCTCGGGCTCATGGGCGTGTGCGTCCCCGAAGAGTACGGCGGCGCCGGCGCCGACTTCCTCTCGTACGTCCTCGTGCTCGAGGAGCTCTCTCGCGCCGACGCCGGCGTGGGGGTCACCGTCGCGGTGCACACGAGCGCGACGACGTTGCCGATCCTCTCGTTCGGCACCGAGGAGCAGCGCGCCCGCTTCGTCCCGCCGCTCGCGCGGGGGGAGCAGATCGGCGCCTTCGCCCTCACGGAGCCGGGCGCGGGCTCGGACGCCGGCTCTCTCCGGACGGTGGCGCAGCCGACCGCCGACGGGTGGTCGATCACCGGCTCGAAGCAGTGGATCACGAACGGCTCGCGCGCCGGCACGTTCGTCCTCTTCGCGCGCACCGAAGCCGCGACCGCCGGAGCGCGCGGCGTCTCCTGCTTCGTCCTCGACGCCGACCACGTCCGCGTGACGCGCGAGGAGGAGAAGCTCGGGCTCAACTCCTCGACGACCTCCGACCTCGTCCTCGAGGGCGCCGAGGTCGGCCGCGACCGCCTTCTCCACGAGGAGGGCCGCGGCTTCCGGGTCGCGATGGCGACGCTGGACGGCGGCAGGATCGGCATCGCGGCGCAGGCCCTCGGGATCGCGCAGGCGGCCTTCGACGTTGCGAGCGCATACGCCCAGGAGCGGGAGCAGTTCGGGCGCCGGATCGCCGACTTCCAGGCGATCCAGTGGAAGCTGGCGGACATGGCGACCGAGATCGACGCGGCCCGCCTCCTCACGTACCGCGCGGCGTGGCTGAAGCAGGAGGGGCGCCCGCACACGGCCGAGGGAGCGAAGGCGAAGCTCTTCGCGTCCGAGATGGCGCGACGACAGACGGCCGAGGCGATCCAGGTGCTCGGGGGCTACGGGTACACGAAGGAGTTCCCGGTCGAGCGCTTCTACCGGGACGCGAAGATCACCGAGATCTACGAGGGGACGAGCGAGATCCAGCGGCTCGTGATCGCGCGGTCGATCCTCGGGCGCCAGCTCCGCGAGGAGCCCGCACCTCAGGGCGCCCACTCGTAGCGGGCATCGGGCTCGCGCTCCTGGTTGCCGGAGCCGTCGCCGAGCTCGACGAGGCGGAAGCCGTGGCGCTCGTAGAAGCGGCGCGCGCCTTCGTTCTTCTGGAACACCCACAGCTGCAGCCCGGCGGGCTGGAGCGCCTTCGAATGGTCGAGGAGCGCGCCGCCGATGCCGCGGCTCTGGAGAGCCGGGTCGACGTAGAGGTGATCGAGCCAGCCGAGCGCGAGTCCGGCGAAGCCGACGACCCCGTTCTCGTCCGAGACCCAGACCTCGTGGCGCTCCACGATCCAGCCGCCGACCTTCGGCCGGTCGTCGTCGGGGATGCGCGGCAGGTACGGCATCAGGTCGCGCGCGCGGACGAAGAGGCCTCCGATCGCGTCTGCGTCCTCGGACGTCGCGCGTCGGATCACCGCCGTACTCTACGACCCGTGCCGCGGAAGCGAGACGAGCCGGTCCGGCTGACGAGGATCTACACGCGCGGCGGCGACGCGGGGGAGACGTCGCTCGGCGACGGCTCGCGGGTCTCGAAGCTGGACGAGCGGATCTCCGCGTACGGCACCGTCGACGAGTTGAACGCCGCTCTCGGGGTCGTCCTCGCGGGCGAGTGCCCGGAGCCGCTGCGCGAGGTGCTCGCACGCGTGCAGAACGAGCTCTTCGACCTCGGCGCCGACCTCTCCGTCCCGCTCGAGCACGAGGACCGGCTGCGCGTTGCCCAGAGCCAGGTCGAAGCCCTGGAGGCCGACTGCGACCGCTTCAACGGCGAGCTTCCGGAGCTCCGGAGCTTCGTCCTGCCCGGAGGCAGCGAGGCTGCAGCACGGCTGCATGTCGCGCGCACGACGTGTCGCCGTGCCGAGCGCGACGCGATCGTCGCCGCCCGCGCGCACGACGTGAGCCCGCTCGTGCTCACGTACCTGAACCGCCTCTCCGACCTTCTCTTCATCCTCGCCCGGGCCGCGAACGCGGCGGCCGGACGGGAGGAGCCGCTCTGGAGGCCTGGGAGCTCGCGCTAGCCGCTGCCGGATCGTTCGTCGCCGGATACCTCGGCTCCATGCTCGGCCTCGTCCTGGGGACGCTCAGGCTGCCGCTGATCGTCCTCGCGACGGGCAGCCCGCTCACGGCGGCGGGCACGAACATCGCCATATCGGCCGCCTCGGCCGGGGCGGGCGGGCTGAAGCACGCGCGCGAGGGGCGCGTGGACTGGCGCATCGTCGCCTGGACGGCGCCGCCCTCGGTGGTCGGCGCGGTCGCGGGCGCGCTGCTCGCCGACGACGTCTCGGAGGCGCTGCTCTATGGGCTGATCGCGGGCGTCCTCGTCTGGAGCGGGCTCGACCTCGCGCTCCGACCGATCGCGGGACGTCCTCGGTCGCGGCTGCGAGTGGGGAGGGGAGGCGTCCTCGCGTTCCTCATCGGCGTGCTCGGCGGCGCGGTGGGCGTCATCCTCGGGACGCTCCGCATGCCGACACTGATCCGCGCGGTCGGCATGGACGTCCGCACGGCGGCGGGGACGAACCTCGTCGTCGGCTTCCTCCTCGGGCTCGCCGGGTTCGCGACGCACGCCGCGGGCGAGGGCGTCGACTGGGCGGTGCTCGCGGCCGGCCTCGCGGGCGCGATTCCAGGCGGGTGGCTGGGAGCGCGCATGACAGGCCGCATCCCGGAGCACGCGCTCCGCGTCGCGCTCGGAGTCGTGCTCGCCGCGGTCGGCGCCGTGTTCGCCGTGCAGGCGCTGTGGTGAGTCAGGCGACCGCAGGCCAGGCGCCTGCGAGCCAGGTCACGAGCTCCTCGGCGCTGCGCGGGCTCGCGACGTAGAAGCCCTGGGCGTAGTCGCAGCCCCACTCCGCCAGCACGTGCCAGGCCTGGCGGGTCTCGACCCCCTCGGCGACGACGGTGAGGCCGAGCGCGTGGCCGATGTCGATCATCCCGCGCACGAGAGCCGCGTCCGTCGTGCTCCGGCCGAGGCCGTGGACGAACGCCGCGTCGATCTTGAGCTCGTCGAGCGGCAGCACCCGCAGTGCGGCGAACGACGCCGCGCGCCCGCCGTCGTCGAGCGAGAGCCGCACCCCGAGCTGGGCCAGGCGAGTGAGCACGGTCTCGTCGAGCTCGGAACCGGCGCCGGGACCTGCGGGGACGACCTCGAGCGTCAGGGTCCCTGGCTCGACACTGCCGTCGTGCAGCATGCGGGAGAGCCCATCTGCGAACACTCCGTCGTCGACGAGGCGGTAGGGGACGTTGACCGAGACGTGGAGGTCGTGCCCGGCCTCGCGCCAAAGCTGGGCCGAGCGGAGGGCGTCCGCGACGACGAGAAACGTCAGCTCGCGGACGACCGGCGTGCGTTCGACATGGGGGACGAAGTCTGCGGGCGGAAGGAGGGCGCGGTCGGGGAGGAGGCGGCGGACGAGCGCCTCGGCTCCGTGTGGCGCCCCGGTCGCCAGGTCGATGATCGGCTGGTAGACGACGACGAGCTCGTTGCGCTCGAGGGCGGTCTCCACGTCCCGCACGACGCCGGCGTCGACACCGCGGCGCAGGAGGAGCGCCTCGTCGATCGCGTCGCGCTTCGTCGCGTACATCTGGTGGTCGGCCCTGGCGAGGAGCTCGTCCGAGGTCGCCCCGTCCGTGGGGAAGACCGCCCAACCGACGCTCGCATCGATCTCGATCGCCGCTCCGCCGACGCGGAACGGGCGGCGCAGGGCGTGGCGGAGCCGACCGACGAGCGCGCTCGCCTGCTGGTCGTCCCTCGTGCCGAGCGAGAGCACGACGAACTCGTCACCGCCGACTCGCGCGACGGTGTCGCTCGACCTCAGGATCGACTCGAAGCGACGAGCGAGGCTTCGGAGGACAGCGTCGCCCGCGCCGTGGCCCCGCACGTCGTTTACGTCCTTGAACCCGTCGAGATCGACGACGATCAGCGTGAACGGCTCGCCCGTCCGGCGTGCCCGGCGGAGCGCCTGCTCGATCCTGTCCTCGAGCAGCACGCGGTTCGGGAGCCCGGTCAGGGGGTCGCGCAGAGCGTGCGAGTGCGCCCGTCCGAGCCGCCAGTTCAGGACGACGCCGGACGCGCCGGCGACGAAGGCGATGGCTGCGAGGGTGGCGAGCGCGCGATCGGGCGTCTCCTGGAGGAAGGTGGCGACGAGCCCGGCGACGAAGATCAGCGCAGCCAGGGACAGTGCCCAGGCGAGGGTGCCGCTGAGATGGCGCTTGGACCGGATCGTCACTCGTTTTCTCGTCCTTTGTGCCCCGTCCGGGGGGCAGTCCGCAGTTCTCCGACCGTACTCGCGAGCGGGCGACGATTCGCCCCCAGGACGAGTGATGGGCATCCCTCGTCCGAGTGAACGAGGGGCTCGACGACCCCGCTTTCCCACGCGGTTTCCGGCGCACGTGTAGACCGGACGGGTGACACGGCCCTCCCCGGCCTGCGGGACATCGCACGCGGGGTGGGGGAGGAACGCGCGCCGGATCCTGGAATCGGTTTCCCGTGGACGTCTGGGCCGGCCTCGTCGGGGCGCTGGTCGGGCTGCTCGTCGGCCCGCTCGCGGACCGCCTGGCGACGAACTCGCCGCTGCACGAGCCGTTGCTCCGGCGGGTGCCCGTCTCGCGCGCCCTCCCGCTCGTGACCGCCGGGACCTCGCTGCTCGGGGGTGCCTGCGGGCTCGCGTTCGGCTTCACCCTGGAGGCCGCCACGGCCGCGATCTTCTGCTGGGTGCTCGTCGTCATCACGCGAACCGACCTCGAGCACCGGCTGATCCCGGACAAGATCGTCCTTCCCGGAGCGGTGTTGATGGTCGTCCTGAGGACGATCGACGACCCGAGCGTCGAGTGGGTCCTGTGCGCGCTCGGGGCCGGGCTCGCCCTCTTCGTCGTCGTCTTCATCCATCCGAGCGGCATCGGGATGGGCGACGTGAAGCTCGCGCTGTTCCTCGGCGCGGGGCTCGGCATCCCGGTCATCGTCGCGTTCTTCGCCGGCTTCTTCGCGGCCTTCGTCCCCGCCCTCGTGCTGTTCGTGGCGAGAGGGAGATCCGCCCGCAAGCTCGGCATCCCGCTGGGGCCGTTCCTCGCGCTCGGGGCCGTGATCGCGCTGTTCGCGGGCGACGCGATCCTCGACTGGTACGTCGAGCTCGGCAGCGGCGGCTGACCTGGATAGGTCGATGCCACGATCTCGCGCGTCCGGCTGCGCGTTCCGGCGGCGGGCGTGCGCTTCGCGACGGGAGAGCGGCAGCGAGGCGTCCAGCATCGCCTCCGCTCTCCCGCCGCGCCCCGGAGGGGCCGGCTCGCGCTTCGGATCAGGCGATCCCGTGGCATCGACCATCTAGCGGTAAAGCGCATCGCCGTGAGCGCCGATCCCTCCTTCATGGAGCGAACGAGCGCCGCCGGCGGCTCGCTGGAGCTCGACCTCGAGCTGCTCTCCGACGCGGCCGCGCAGGCCGTGTCCAGGGCGGCCGCGGAGGCGGAGCCCCTGCAGGCGCTCGACGCCGCCATGGGCGCCTTGCACGAGGCGGCGCCGGGGCTGTTGCCCTCGGTCTTCGTGCTCGAGCACGGACGGCTCTGGCTCGTCGCCCAGCGCGGCTATGCCGTCGTCCCGGACGGCATCCGGGTCGACAGCGGCGTCTCCGGACGCGCGGTCCGGCTGGGCCGCGCGCAGCACGTCCCCGACGTCCGCTCCGACCCCGACTACGTCGCCGCCCTTCCCGGTGTGGTCTCCGAGCTCGCCCTTCCGCTCCTCGTCAGGGGGGCGGTCGTCGGCGTGCTGAACGTCGAGTCCGAGCATGGGTTGCCCGCGCACGCCGAGCCGGCGTTCGACGGGCTGACCGCCGCGCTCGCGCCGCATGCCCGCACGCTCGCCACCGGGCGGACGCTCGACCTGCCCGCGCTCGCCCGGCTCTTCGTCCACGTCGGCAGCATGCGCGACCCCGACGAGATCGCCGCGATCGGCGCCGCCTCGCTTCCGAAGATCCTCCCGCTCGAGCTGAGCCAGGTGCTCCTCTGGGACGAGACCGGAGCGCCCGTCGAGCTCGCCGCGTGGCGCGCGAAGACGATCGGGCCGTCGCCGCTCTCCACCGCGGAGATCGTCCGGGTATGGGACTCGGTCGAGCCGACGGTCGTGTGCCAGCTCATCGACGCGGACTCCCCGGACCGCGATCCTCTCGTGTGGCTCCCGCTGCGCGCCAACGGGAAGGAGATCGGCGCTCTCGTCGGCGCGGGTGGTCCTGTCGCTCGGGTCGACCCCGTGCAGCTCGACACCGCCGCCGTGCTCGCCGCGCACGTCGCCGCGTCCCTCGACGCCGCCCTTGCCCTGCGGCGTGAGCGCGAGAGCGCCATGACCGACCCGCTGACGGGCGTGTTGAATCGCCGCGGGCTCGAGGAGCGTCTCGAACGGGAGCTCGCGTCCGCGAAGGAGCGACGCGCGCCGATGAGCCTCCTCGTCATCGACTGCGACGACCTGAAGGAGATCAACGACCGCGCCGGGCACGAGTTCGGCGACGCCCTCCTGCGCGAGGTCGCCGGGGTGCTGACGCGATCGCTTCCCGAGGGGGCGGGTGCCGGCCGGCTCGGCGGCGACGAGTTCGTCGTGACGCTGCCCGAGGCGGGCACGGACCTGGCCGAGGCGCTCGGCGAGCGCATCCGGGGGATCCTCGCGGACGGCCTGACCGAGGCGGGGTTCCCGCTTCGGATCAGCGCCGGCATCTCGACGTACCCGTTCGACGGGGCAGGACCGACCGCGCTCCTCCGCGCGGCCGACCAGGCGCTCTACGCGGCGAAGGACGCGGGCAAGGACCGGATCGCGTCGTTCAGCGACGTCGTCCGCTCGGACCTCCGCTCGCAGAAGGCGGGGAGATCGCTCGGCGATCGCCGGCGCGGCCACCCGAGCGAAGCCTCGATCCTTCGAGACGCGACCGCCGCCGTCGAGACCTTCGAGACCGAGGCGACGAGCGAGGCCGTCCTCGCGCGGCTGTGCAAGTCGCTCGTGTTCGTCGTCGGCGCGACAGCGTGCGCGTCGTCGGCCGTGGACGGTGAGTTCCTCGTCGACGTCTCCCGGCACACGCTGCGCGACGTCGTGCTCGGGCGAGACGCGGCCTATCGCATCGCCGACTTCCCGCTCACCGGGGAGGTGCTGCGCACGGGTCGGCCGCGAGCCGTCTCCTTCGCCGACGGGGACGTCGATCCCGCAGAGGCCTTCATCCTCCGCGAGCTGAACATGAACGCGCTCCTGATGCTGCCGCTGCGCGTGGGCGGCACCAGCTGGGGGCTCGTCGAGCTCTACGAGATGCGGCTCCGGCGCTTCTCCGACGACGACGTCGCTGTCGCGCGCTTCCTGGTCGGCCAGGCCGAGCGCCGGCTCGAGGTCGTCGCACCCTCTGATCCGCCCCGGCGGCGGCCGCCCGTCTACGAGCTGCCGTCGGCGCCCGAGCGGCGAGGGCCGAGGACGAGGTAGGCGCAGCGCCTCGGATCGCCGGGGAGGGGCGACGGCCCGACGCGGCCGACGACGTATTCCTCCTCGTCGAGCTCGAGCGAGTCTCCCGGCCCGATGCCGGGACGATCGACCTCGACCAGGCGATAGGACGCTCCCGGGACGAAGGCGAGGAGCGGGGATGCAGTCTCGCCGGCGGCGGCCGCGGTGGTGGCGGTCTGCTCGCGGGCCTCGATCAGATCTTCTCGCGCGGCCAGGTCGGCCTCGCGGCCCGCGAGCGCCTGCTCTCGCTGCTCGACGGCGGCACGCTTCAGCTCGACGGCGCCGAGCTCGCTCCGGCGGTCGGCGAGGGAGGCCTCCTCGGCACTGATCCGTGCTTCGCGCTTCGTGAGCTCGTGTGCGAGGTCGGCGAGGTCCGCCTCGCGGGCGTCGAGGTCGGCGGTCCCGACGCGGAGCACCCGCTCGACCGACGTGCGCGCGTCGCGGACGAGCTCCTCGCGGCGCCCGAGGTCGGTGACCACGCTCTCGAAGCTGCCGGCGTGCTCCTCGAGCTCCCGGCGTCGCTCGGCGAGGAGCCGCTCGAGGCGCTCCTCGGGGGTGGAGTCGTGGTGACCGAGCTTGCGCGACACTGCGTCCAGCCAGTCCGGCCCCTCGTCGTGGCGCTGCTCGTCCCGTTCGCGCTCGTCGTGGCCCGAGCTCGTCATGCGCTCTCCTTCGTCGTATGCGTCGGTGCCGGCGGGCCGACCCTAAGCCGTCGAGTTCGGAGCGGCCCGCCGACGATCCGCCACTTCGCCGGGCGCGCTCGTTCTCCTGCGAGAAGCACTCGTTGCAGGGTCAAGGTCGGGGCCGCCGAAGCCGATATGCGACCCATGGATCCCATCGGCGCACGCCTCCTTGCGGCCCGCATAAAAGCGGGTGTGTCCGTCGGTACGAGGATCGAGCTCGTTCGCGACGCGGAAGACGACTCCGGTCTCTGCGCGGGCGATCGCGGCATCGTCGAGGACATCGACGTCCGCGGGTTCGTCCGGGTGGCGCTGGATCGCGGCGTCGCAGTCGAGATCGATCCCGAGCGAACACCGTTCCGTTCGCTCGCGGCGTAACTCACCCTCGCGGCTCGCTCTCTATCCCCTCGCGCAGGCCGAAGTCTGCAGTGACCACCGTGGTCGGTGCCCCGCCGAACTCCTGCGGGGCGGCGGCCGCGTACCGCGCACCGACGCCGACGTCCCGCCAGCTCGCCGAGAGGATCACCTCGCGGTGGGGCTTCGACGTCAGCCACTCGCCGACGATCTGGCGCGCGTCGAGCGCCGCCGACGTCGAGAGGAGCGTCTCGCCGACGGACCAGGTGCTCCAGCCGCGGTCGGGGTAGTGCCTCCGTAGCCTGCGGTCGAAGCTCGTGCCGCCCGCCGACGCGTGGTCGAAGAACCCGACGGCGAGCATCGACCTCGAGTGGCTCACGGCGGCGACGCGCAGTCCTGTCACGACGCGGAGCGTGTGCAGGCCGCGCTCGGCACGCACGCGGTTGAGCTCGACGACGATCTCGCGCTCGAGCCATCCTCGGCCCTCGATCCGCGCCGACTGCTCGGCCGTCGCCGCGGACACGGGCGCTGCGACAGCAGCCACCGCTGCCGCGAGGGCGACGAGATAGCGCATCTCGAGAACGGCATCGACCCGATCGGCCCCACAGGGGCACCCTCGAACGAGGGTGCTGGCTTACTTGCCGCTCTTACCGTCGGTCGAGCCGGCGTTCGGGCTCGCGTTCGGGCTCGTGGCCGCGTTCGAGCCCGAAGGCGACGACGGCTTCACCGGCCGATCGTTCCGTGCGGGGGCTCGCCGTACGGGCGTGGGCTTCGCGGCCTGGTCCATGCGGCCGGAGGCTGCGTTCCCCGCTGCCCGGGAGGTGTTCGCCGGCTTCTCGGTGGCTCGCCTCTTGGCCTCGCCCCGACTGGACGTCTTGCCGAGCTGGCGTCGGTTCGCTCGCGCCGTCGCGGACTTGCCACGGCCCGTGGAGGACTGCCTCACCTGCGTGCGAACCTGGCCCGGGGCCGGCCCTCCGCTCGCGCGCGCCTGACCGGGTGCGCTCGTCTTCCCGACCGCACTCCCGTTCGATACGTCGCGACCCGGAGCGACCGCGCTCTTACCGCGCTTCACGAGCGCGGGGCTCGCGGGGCCCGGGCCTCGCTGGGAGACCTCCGACGCGCCGACGACTGCGCCGCCGGTGGCCACGGTGGCCGCGGTGACGACGGCGGCGGCCTTCAGTGCGACCCCGCCCGCAAGGACGCCGCCGCCCGCGGCACCCGCACCGCCCACGCCGGACGTGGCGACGGCGGCGGTCGCACCGGCCGCGGTCGCGCTCGCCGCGGGGAGGGTCGCTGCCGTCGCGGAGCCTTCGAGGCCCTTGAAGAGGCTGAGGGAGAACGGGACGGGGATGAGCAGGAGGCCGCGGAGTGCGCTCCGGTTGCGCTGCTGGAGGCGCGCAAAGTGTGCGCAGTCAGGGCACTCGTCGATATGCGTGCGCAATCTCCGCTTCTCCTTGCGCCCGAGCCGCCCGTCCGTCGCCTTCGAGATGGCGAGCTGAGCCTCGGTGCAGCTGAGCTGGTGCTCGAGCTCCTCCGCGAGCGAGCGCCGCGCGCGGAACAGGAGCGTCTCGAGCGCCGAGGTCGTCACGTCGAGGATCGCCGCGATCTCCTTGTAGGAGCGGCCCTCGAACTCGCGGAGGACGATCGCCTGCCGCTGCTGTGGGGGAATCCGCGACAGCGCCGTGAGCACCTCGCCGACGGTCGGCCCGGTCTCGTCGGGGCTCGTGCCCGCGACGTCGTCGTCGAGCTCCACGTGCCGCGGCCGCGCGCTCTCCTGCCGGAAGCGCTGCTTGATCGCATTGCTCGCGATCGTGAGCAGCCAGTTCGAGGGCTTGCGCGGGCGGACGCCCTGCTCGATCGAGCGGTACGCGTTCAGGAAGGTCGTCTGCGTGACGTCCTCGGCGTCCGCGGGGTTCCCGAGCACCGCGAGGGCATAGCGATAGACCTCGCTCCCGTGACGCCGGTACAGGTCGTCGACGGCGCGCGAGGCAGCCTGGCTCCTCTCGGTCGCAGCCATGTTCGAACGGTGTCCCGGAACCACGACAGGTGCAACCTGTTTCCGCATTTCTTAACAATCCTGCGCGCAAGAGACGCGGGCCAGATGCGTCTACCGTACCGCCATGGCGAACTTCGACCAGCGCACCAGCCGGTTCGTAAAGGCCGCGCTGGTCTTCGCCGTCGTGCTCCTGGTGGTGATCTCGGCGGCCCTTGCGGTCCCGCCGGCCGATCGAGGGAAGCCGGACCGCGGACAGCAGGCGACGAGCACCCGGTCGTCTGAGGGGGAGAAGAAGGCCAACCCGGCCAGGACGTGCAAGGCCGAGCGGGCGACCATGGGCGTGGACGCCTTCAGCGAGCGCTACGGCACGAACGCGAACAAGCGGAACGCGTTCGGCAAGTGCGTCTCCAAGTACGCGAAGGAGCAGGCGAAGAAGAAGTGACTGTCAGGCCCGCGTACGAGTCGCGGCACGAAGGGGGAAGAGACGAGGAGGCCGGCGAGGCCTCCTCGTCGTTCCGGCCCTAGGCGCGGGTGACAGTCACCGCGCTCAGGCGAGGGGCTCCCAGCGCGGGAGCGTGAGCCGGAGCGTCGTCGGCCCGCCGATCTTGCTGTCGAGGTCGAAGGAGCCGCCGAGCATGCGCGTGCGCTCGGCGATGCCGACGAGGCCGAGCCGACCGCGCTGCGCGGCCTTCGCGAGGGCGCGCTCGACCTCGAAGCCCATGCCGTCGTCGGTGATCTGGACCTCGATGGCGTTCCTGCGCGCGCGCACGAGGACGGTGACGTGGGTCGCACCCGCGTGCTCGCGGATGTTGGCGAGCGCCTCCTGGATCGCGCGGAAGACCGTGATCCTTTGCGCGGAGGTGAGCGAGTCGGCCTCCCCGCGGATCTCGAGGGTCGTCTTGATGCCCGTGCGCTCCGCGAAGGTGTCGATCTCGCGATGGAGGATCTCGCCGAGCGGGCGGCTGACGACGCTCTTCGTCTCGAGCGAGTGGGCGAGCTCGCGCAGGTCGCGGTCGAGCTCGACGAGCCGCGCCGTGAGGTCGTCGAAGCGGCCGGCCGCTTGCTCGCGGTGCCGCTCGAGCACGAACGGGTAGACCTGCTCCTGGAGGAGGCGGACGTCCGCGGCGAGCGCGAGGACGTCCTGGATCGGACCGTCGTGGAGGTCGAAGCCGAGGCGCATGAGCCGGCGCTCCGAGGACGCGATGAGCGTGCGCTCGCGCGCGGCGGAGTGCTCGAGCAGGTGCTCGCGCTCGATCGGGGCCCCGAGGGCGGTCGCGGCGACGCCGAGAAAGGCGTCGGCAACGTCCGGCTCGACCGCGCCGAGCTTGCCGACGACGGCAGCGTACGGCTGCCCGTAGCGCATGACGGGCATCGAGCGGAGCTGCGAGCCGCCGAGCAGCGACAGCCGCGAGCGCTGGCGTAGGGCGGCCTTCGCCTCGGCCCGGACGCGCCGTGTGGGGCGGTCGACCGTGCCCAGCGACAGGATGCACTCGAGGCTGCTCGTCGTCCGCTGCCAGAGGGTGACGTCGGTAAGCACGTCGAACGCGATCAGGAGGCCGAGCTGGATCTCGATCGCGAGGAGCGGGGGCAATTCGAGCAGGCGCGGGCTCGCGACCGCCTGGCCGAACAGCGCGAAGCGGGCGGCCGGGAGGGGGAGCGCACAGGCGTCGGCGACCGCCGCCGCGGCACCGCGGACGTCCGCGTCGTCGAGCTCGAGCGCGGCGGCGAGCTCCACGATCGCCGACCCGGCGTACCACACGGACGCGAGGCCGTCCCCGATGTCGTCGTCCGCGAACCCGTCGCGGACGCGGCGCGCGTCGACGAGGACGCCTTCGAGCGCGGTGCGGACCTCGCTCGGCGAGCCCTCGAGGAAGTACGAGTGGAGCCGCGCGAGCCGCTCCTCCGGCTCGCTGCGCGGGGCACGCCCCGGCGACAGGGCGCCGCGGGCGAGCGGGAGGTTCGTTCCCGAGTCGAGTCGAGAGCCGGGGTCGAGCGTCATGCGGGTTCCTCCGCGGCGAGTCTCGACTCGTTCATGATCCGGCTCAACGTTCCTCCCCTCGCGCGCGCTGTCAAGGAGCGCGTGTCACTCCGTCCCCGCCGGAGCGGGCTCGGCGGGATGCTCCGCGAGCAGGCGCTCGATGTCGAGGAGCAGCTCCTCGGTCTCGTTCCAGCGGTCGAACACTCGCATCCCCGCCGGCGTCCGTCCACCGGTGTCGGCGGCGATCACGATCGGTACCTCGGGGCGCGCGGCGCGCGCCGCGTTCGCCGTCCGCAGGGCCTCGGCGATCGTGTCGGCGCCGTCGAGCACTGCGAGGTCGAGCTCGGGGTCGAGGACGCCCTGCGCCAGCTGCTCGGGCGTCGTCTCCTGCACGTCGAGGTCGCGGCCGTCCAGGAGGAAGCGGGCGAGGCGCACGAAGCGCGGGTCGCGGCTGGCGACGAGCACGCGCGCACGCGGCTCGTCCTCGACGTCCTCGAGCGGGCCCGAGTGGCGGTCCTGACGCGCGTCGTGCGCGCTGCGGGACGCCCAGGCCATGCGGTCGCCGACCTCGAGCCCGCGCCGGCGGCACTCGCCGGCGGCGAGCTCCACGACCTCGCGCGCGCCGCGGCACGACACCGTGCGCCAGGGCCGGACGTCGTGCTCGACCTTCATGACGACCTGGTCGGCGTCGAGGAACACCGCGTCGATCGGGAAGCGCATGAAGGCGGTGTGGATGCTCCAGCCCGGCCGCAGCACCATGCCCTCGCCCGCCCGCAGGTAGCGGCGGCCGAGAAGCCCGCGCATCCGCCGGTGTGCGCGGTCGGAGACCATGACGCGCTCGCAGACGATCCGACCGTCTTCCCGGCGGAGCGTCAGGACGGCCATGTCGCTAGGCCAGCGCGTCGATGATGTTGATCGCCATCGGCACAAGGATGACGATGAACATCGCCGGGAAGATGAAGAGGATCAGCGGGAAGAGCATCTTGATCGGCATCTTCTGCGCGATCTCCTCGGCCGCCGCCTTCCTCCGCTTCCGCATCTCGAGGCTGAGGTTCCGCATCGTGGACGCGATCGAGACGCCGAGGCGCTCGCCCTGGGTCAGGGAGCGGACGAAGATGCGGACGTTCGGCGAGTCGGCGCGCTTGCCGAAGCTCTCGATCGCCTGCTGGACGGTGAGGCCCATGCGCTGCTCCTGCAGCGTCAGCCGGAGCTCCTGGCCGAGGGGGTCGCTCATCGTCTCCGACGCGACGCGCATCGACGCGAGGATGCCGAGACCGGCCTCGATCGTGACGACGAGCAGGTCGATCATGTCGGGCATCTGCCGGTCGATCCGGGTGAAGCGCTGCCGCTTCTTGATGTTGATGTAGTAGAGCGGCGCGAACCAGCCTGCGACGCCGGCAGCGGCCGTGAGGACGACCGTGAGGATGATGCCGCCGCCCATGGCCGGGATGAGCCAGAAGACCATCAGCGCCGCCGCGATCGCGACGAGGCACTGGTAGCCGAGGACCTTGCGCGGGCTCGTCTCGTACATGCCCGCCGAGACGAGCTCGTCGCGGATCCGCGCCTCCCCGCTGCGCGAGGTCCGCTTGGCGGCGAAGTCGCCGAGCCGTCCGGCGAGGGCGTCGATCGGGCGCCGTGCCGGCTCGACCTCCGAGCCTCCGGCGCTCTCCGCCACGTAGCCGTACGTGCCGATCTGCTCGATCGTCGCGTTCGAGGGCCTCGTGCGGCCGAGGTTGACGACGAGGAGGGCGACCCCGGCTCCGAGGAGCAGGACGCCTGCGAGTGCGATCATCGTGATGCCCATGTCTACACGTCCACTTCCGCGATTTTCTTGATCCAGAACGAGCCGATGAACACCAGGACGGCGCCCAGAACGAGGAACGCCTTCCCGATGGTGTTGTGGAGCAGCGGGTCGAGGTAGTCCCCGCCCGTGAATGAAAGCACGAGGAGCAGGAAGATGGGCAGGCTGGTGAGGATCCAGCGCGAGATTCGCGCCTGGGCCGTGAGGACCTGGACGAGCCGGCGGAGCTCCATCCGGCCGCGGATCGTCTCGGCGACGCGGTCGAGCACCTCGGCCGTGTTTCCGCCGGCCTCGCGCTGGAGCCGCATGACCATCGCGACCTGCTCGGCGTCGTAGCTCTCCATCCGCCGCGACATCACCATCAGCGCGTCGTCGAGGGGCACGCCGAGCTGCTCGTCCTGGAGGACCCGCCGGAACTCCGTCTTCGACGGCTCGTCCGCGCTCTCGACCATGACCGCGAGGGCGCCCATGACCGAGTGGCCGGTCCGCATCGCGCCCGCGAGGACGTCGAGGTTGTCGGGAAGCTGCTCGTCGAAGTTCTGCTTCACCTTCTTGACCCTGCGGGAGACGTACCAGCGCGCGACGAACGGGGCGAGGAGGCCGACCAGGAGCCCCCACAAAGACTGCAGCACGATCGCCGCGGCGAGCGAGGCCACGATGCCGGCGACGATCGTCCAGAACAGGATCGCGAGCGGGGAGAGCGAGAACGCGCCGATCTCGACGTCGTTCTCGAACCGCTGCCACGAGCGGAGACTGCCGATCCGCTGCTGCGCCTGCGAGGCGAGCAGCGAGGCGACCTCTGCGCGGCGAGCGCGGGACTCCTCCTCGGAGGGGACGGTGACGTACATCGCCATCCGCCGCTTGAGCGAGCGCCTGCGGGCCTCGAGGACGGTCATCACGGCGAACGCGATCAGCGCGAGCACCGCGATCACGATGAAGACCATCAGGTACGGCGAGACGATGACCTCGTCGGTCCAGCTCCGGTCGAACGTGCCGCGCGGCGTGACGTCGAGCGCCGGCGTCGTGTACGTCGCCGTCGCGGGCGTGAAGCCGACGATCGAGGCCTTCACCATCGCCTCGCGCTCGGGCGGGAGCACCGAGCGGTAGGTGACCTCGTACTCGTTCGAGAGCTGCTGCCCGATCTCCTCGAAGATCGGCTCGAGGGCCGCTGGGCTCGCGCTCTCGGCGTACCTGCCACCCGTTCGCTGCGCGACCGCCTGCAGCGTGGCCGGGTCGTACTGCTTCGACTTGAGGCCGACGGAGAACACGCGCACGTTCGCCTCGTCGAGCGCTTCCAAGGCCGAGGGGAGGTCGCCGGAGCTGCCGACGTCGGTGCCATCGGAGAGAAGGACGACCGTCGTCCGCTCCAGGCCCTCGTCCTTCGCCATGTCGGCGACGTTGACGAGCGCGTCGTAGATGTGGGTGCCCTCGGCAAGCGGCGGTGCCTGTGCCACGGCGGCCGAGAGCTCCTCGCCGTCGGTCGTGAACTCCGCGAGGACGCTGTCGTCAGGGCCGAAGACGACCACCGAGACGGGCAGGTCGTCCTTGCGCTCGGCGAGGAAGGCCCGCGCGGCGGCCATCGCGCCGGCGATCGGCGCGCCCTCCATGCTGTTCGAGGCGTCGATCAGGAGCAGCGCGCCGCTCGACGAGCCGCCCGGAGGCTGCACACCCAGCGCGACGACGGGGCCGTCGTTCTCGGTGACCGACAGCTGCGCCGAAGAGAGGGGCTGCGTCTTCGGGAGCGTGAGGAGGTACGCACGGTCCGGGAAGGCGGAGGTCGGCGACTCGGTGAGCTTCAGCTTACCGCCGGTCTGCCCGAGCGCGGCGACGGGAGCAACGAGCGCGGCGAGGGCGGCTCCTGCTGCGGCGATGGCGGCTAGACGCTTCACGCGGTCGCGCCTCGGCGTTCGTCGAGGGAGGCCACGCGCTCCCCGAACACGCTCTGCGGGAGCTCGATGCCGCGCTTGCGGAACTTCTCGAGGAACACGGGGCGCAGGCCCGTCGAGCGGAGCCGGCCCGTGATCGTGCGGTCCGGCGCGACCGACTCGATTTCGAACTCGAAGATGTCCTGCAGCTGGATCACGTCCGACTCCATGCGCAGCACCTCGGTCACCGCCACGACGCGCCGCGAGCCGTCCTCGAGGCGGTCGATGTGGACGAGCAGGTCGAGCGCGGCGGATACGTGCTGCCGAATCGCGCGGAGCGGCAGGTCGTAGCCGGCCATCATCACCATCGTCTCGATGCGGTGAAGTGCGTCACGTGGGGAGTTCGAGTGGACGGTCGAGAGCGACCCGTCGTGGCCCGTGTTCATCGCCTGGAGCATGTCCAGGGCCTCGGCGCCGCGGACCTCGCCGACGATGATCCGGTCGGGCCGCATGCGCAGCGAGTTCCGTACCAGGTCGCGGATCGGGATGTGGCCCTGGCCCTCGATGTTCGGAGGGCGCGCCTCGAGCCGGAGGACGTGACGCTGGTGGAGGTTGAGCTCCGCGGCGTCCTCGATCGTCACGATGCGCTCGTTGTTCGGGATCGACGACGAGAGCGCGTTCAGCAGGGTCGTCTTCCCCGAGCCGGTGCCGCCGGAGATGAGCATGTTCAGCTGCGCCTCGATGCACCTCGACAGGAAGTCCACGGACTCCTCGGACAGCGATCCGATGTTGATCATGTCCTCGAGCGAGAGTCGGCGGCGGCTGAACTTCCGGATCGTCATGAGCGGCCCCGACAGCGACAGCGGCGGGATGATCGCGTTGACGCGGCTGCCGTCGGGCAGGCGCGCGTCGACCATCGGCGAGGACTCGTCGATGCGACGGCCGATCTGCGAGACGATCTTGTTGATGATGCGGCGGAGATGCGACTCGTCCGTGAAGCGGACCGTCGTCTCGTACAGCTTCCCGCCGCGCTCGATCCAGATGTCGTCGGGGCCGTTGCACATGATCTCCGTGATCGAGTCGTCGGCGATCAGGCGCTCGAGCGGCCCGTAGCCGAGGATGTCGTCGAGGATCTCGGCCGTCAGGCGCTCGCGGTCCTCGCGGGCGATCCCGGCCTCGTCGTTCAGCAGCCGGCGGATGTCCGCCGTGACGCGGTCGCGGAGCTCGCTGGGGTCGACCGCGATGTTGAAGAGCTGTGGCCCGAGCTCCGAGATGACCGACATGTGGATGCGGTTCTTGAGCTCGGCGAACGGCTCCTGCTCGCGGGTCGGACGCCTGTCGCTGGAGATTCGCTCGTGGAGTTCCATGCCTATGCCTTCCTTCCGAAGAGCCGACGCTTGCCCCCGCCGCCCCCGCTCGCCGCCGCAGCGGCCACCGGGGTGGGCTCCTCGCCGGAGGCGGTCTCGCCCATCACGAGGTTCGCGAGGCTCCCGAACGCCTCCGCCGGCTCCGACTGGGGGCGGGCGACGACGATCGGGATGCCCTCGTTGACCGTGCGCGGGATCTCGCGGTCCGAGGGGATGAACACGTCGGGGGTACGACCGAGCACGGCCTCGACGTCGGACTGGCTGATGCCGACGCGGCTGTGCGCGCGGTTCAGCAGCAGGTAGATCTTGTCGGGGTCGTACTTCATGAGCTCGAGCGTCTCGAGCCCGAGCTTCGTGTTCTTGAGGGAGAGGGAGTCGAGCATCCCGACCATGACGACCTCGGTCGAGCTGTCGATCGAGGTGATGACCTCGGCCGTGAAGCCGGGCGGCGTGTCCACGACGACCCAGTCGAAGTGGGCGCGCATGATCGCGTAGATCTCGCGCAGGAGCTCGGCGCCGACGGCGCTCGCCTGGTCGGGGCGGCGCGGCGCGATCAGCGTGCGCACGCCCGAGGAGTGCGTCGCGAGGAACGAGTCGAGCTTGTCGTAGTCGAGCGCGCCCGGCGACTGGGCGAGGTCGTAGACGGTCTTCTCGGGCGGGAGCCCGAGGCAGAGGGCGACGTCCCCGAACTGGAGGTCGAGGTCGATGAGCGCCACCTGCTCGCCGCGCTGGGCGAGCGCGACGGCGAGGTTCGTCGAGGTGAGCGTCTTGCCGGTCCCGCCCTTGGGGCCGAGGACGCAGACGAGGCGGGACTGCTCGGAGGACCGCTCGGCACGTCGCCGCCCTGCTTGCGGGCGAGCAGCTTGTGGACCTCGAACCGAACCTGGTCCGGGGTCGCCGGGAGCATGACGATGTCGTCTGCGCCGGCCTCGAACGCGCGCCTGAGGAAGCCGTTCGGCGACCCGTGACCGAGGACCATGACGTGCAGGTCCGGGTTCTGCGGGCCACCGCGTCCAGGAGCAGCAAGGCGCGGTCCGAGTAACCGGCGCAGGCGACGAGGAGCAGGTCCGCAGGATGGCCGCGCAGCCACCCCAGGGCCTCTTCGGCCCCGGTGACCACGGCCGCGACGTTGAAGTCGGCGTCGCGCGGGCAGCGAGTCCTGGACGTCGCTCGGGGTCGACGCCGGGCTCGACGGCGAGGAGTGCTTTGACAGGGCGGCTCGGCATCGGGCTCTTCGACCTACCTCAGCACCGTGGCCGAGTTGGCCTGGCCGTGGCTTCGTGGGCTTCGCGCCGACGACCGGGCGCAGGACGAAGTAGAGCTGCGTGTTGTCGGCCGCGTAGGCGAACTCGGGCCGCATCCCCGGTCGTCGATCCGGAGGACGAGGTTCCCGCCGCCGCTCGGGCCGGGGACGCCGGGACTGCGAGCACCTTGACGTTCGGCCGGAAGAGCTTCACGGCTGCCGGCGACGCCCGTGTAGATGTCGACGGTCGTCCGACCTGGAGCTGCGAGAGGCTGCCGTGGACGTTGTCGACCGACACCGAGATCGCGCGCTCGACGCCGGTGATCTGCGAGTCGACCGACGCCGTGTCGGACGCGGCGAAGTCGGTCGAGGTGAACTGCTGGCCCGGGAAGATGTCCGTCGCCGCGGCGCGGCCGGCCAGGTACGACGGGTCGGCGATCGCCCCGACCTCGACCTCCTTGCGCGGGAGCGTCGTGGGCGCGTACATGACTGGCTCGCGACGACGTGCCGGGCGTCCCCTTCGGGATCAGCTGCTTCGCGACGAGCACCGGGGTCGGTGCGTTCTCGCCGCCCACGCGGGCGCGGTAGCGGTCGAGGTAGACGATGAGCAGGATCGCGGCGAGCGCGATGGCGCCGATCCCGAGGGCGATTGCCCATCCGCGGGACGACATCCTGCCCGAAACCTTGCTGGTGAACGTGTTGGACATGGCTTCCTCTCCTTGGTGCTGTTCCTATGTCGGCACGGGTGCCGGACTACATGAGTCGTGCGTTGAATCCCTACAGGAGATCACTCGACCAGGACGGGCACGCACGGCTGGGTGCTCTCGACCGGGGTGCAGACCTTTCCGCTCGGAGTCGCGCGCGGCCCCGGGATGGCGTAGTTGATGATGTGCCCCCAGATCGCGTAGCCCGACGTGTTGCCCGCGCCGAGGTCGAGATCGTTCGGCGGTGCGCTCCCCGGGCACGGGTCGTCGACGTTGATGCCGCCGCCGCTGATCCGGCCGTAGCCGGTGATGTAGACCTGGATGAACCCGGTGATCGGATACGTGAACTGCCCCGAGCCGGCGAAGGCCTCGGTCGTCGTCAGGAAGATCGTCACGTTCCGGGGGTCGCCGAGGTTGAAGTTCGTGTCGTGCGATCCTTCCTTGTACCCGTACGTCGCCTCGCCGGGCGGGGGGACGTACCCGTTCGGCGTGTCCTTGTCCCAGTAGTTCCGGCCCTTGACGAAGCCTGGCCCGGGGCTCGGGCACTGGTTCGTGTTCTGGTTCCCGAAGAAGCGTCCGTCCAGACCGCGCTCGAGCTGGTTCATCGCGCCCGTCGGGCGCGTCTTGATGCACCGGAGCGGCGGCCAGCGGCCGTCGTTCCAGGGGGCGCCGGGGTTGGGCGTCGTGAAGATGTTGTTGGCCGATGGGCAGAGCGGGTTCCAGTCGAACGGGTGCTGCGCGTACCACGGCCCGCAGCCCTGGATGACGCCGTCGATCAGGACCTGCCCCTGCTGGATGTTCGGGTCGCAGTCGAGCGAGCCCATCTGGCTCGAGCCGATGCCGTCGTTGAAGAGGATCGCCTCCTCGTTCGCGGTCTGCGCGATGCCGCCCTTGAGGCCGACGTCGAGGAGGAAGCAGCGATTTGCCGCGCTGTCCGCGCTGGCCGCGTCGTTGTCGATCCGGTTCCCGAGGTCGCACGGCGCCGCCGTGTCCTGGGTGAGGCGGAGCCACTTCGCGGAGCCGGAGGCGATGCTGTCTCCGCGGAACCCGCGCTGGACAGGGGACTGGAGGACCGCGATCCCGCCGTTGTTCTGCACCGGGTTCACGCTGGTCGAGATGATCCCGCTCCCGACGTGGAACCAGCGGCAGTTGTCGCTGTAGTTGCCGAGCGTCGGGCCGCAGTTGTTGCCCGGCCCGGAGACCGAGCTCCCCTTCACGCGGATCTGGATCGCGATCGCATTCGATCGAGTCTGGGCGTTCAGCGGAACGGTCCCCGAGTACGTCACGACGCCCTGGGCGTTCGGGTTGCCGCCGCTGTTCAGGTCGCAGGTGTTGCCGAAGCTCCCGCAATCCGTCGAGCCGTCGCTGCGGCGCATGCCCCACTTGACCTCGACGTTCCCCGCCCGGCGCGTCTCCACGGCCTGGTTCGGGGGAGTGGGAGGCTCGTCCTCCACCACCGACCCGAGGTTCACCTGCACGCGCAGGGTCGCGTCGCAGGTGGCCGTCGGATGCGTGTAGAAGTAGCCGTTCGTCGGGCAGGTGCCCGCCTCGAGCCAGGCGCCCTCGATCTCCGGGGGTGCGTTGCCGAGGCTTGCAGGCGACTGGGCGTCGTAGCCGCGGATGAAGTGGAGCCCCTTCTGGACGACCTCGTTCGGCCAGGTCCCGCTCGTCCAGAAGCAGTTCACGATCTGCGCCCCGCCTCCCTGGTTGCAGAGGCCGTTCGCCCCGTTCACGTTCGCGAAGCCCTGATCCTCGAAGCAGCTGGGGCCCGGCGACGTCGTGATCCGCTTGCTCGTCGCGTTGTTCGCCGGTAGGCCCGTGTCGCACGCGCCGCGGAAGCTGACGGCGACGAGGACTCCGGTCTCCGAGGCGGGCTGGAAGCTCGCCCAGCTGCCGGTCGAGTCGTCGGGGTTGAACGTCGTCCAGCCCTGGAGGCCGCCCGGAAGCCCGAGAATCCCCTGATTCTTGACCATGTAGCGGACGCCGAGGATGTTTCCGTTCGACTCGTTGTAGAAGACCGCGGCGGCGCTAACCGGGACCGGGGCTCGCACCGCGATCGGGAGGACGCCGCTCAGACCCTCGGCCTCCTGGATCTCGACGCGCGCCTTCTTCTTGATGTCCGGGAAGAGCGGCATCACGCTCGCGAGCGGGAACGAGTTGTCCTCGGTCATCTTGACGTCGAGCGTCATCGAGCTGCAGATGGGCGCCAGGGCGTCCGTCCCCGGCGGGGTCGTCTTCTCGATCGGGGCGTTGTTGCTGTCGTCGTCGTACCAAAGGGGGCCGTTGAGCACCGAGTGGACGTCCGCGTTCGGGACGCCGCCGACCTGCGGGTTGCTCGGGCCCGAGTAGAGCCGCGCCTGCGCCTCGATCCGCGCTTCGACCTCCGGGCCGCAGGGGAACGCCCACGAGTTGCCGCCCGCGAAGGCGCCGGCGTCCGACTTCGTCTGCAGGTGGCGTGCATGCGTGTACCAGTTCCCGACCCCGATGACGACCGCACTCAGGGCGAGCAGGACGGGGAGGAGAAGCGCGAAGAACACGGCGACCTGGCCGTGTTCTCTCGACGCCGTGCGCTGCGGCTTCCTCACGGGGGACATGCAGCGACCCCTGTCAGGTGTCGAGGCGTCGCGGTCGGGTTCGAGTTGGTCTGGTCCTGCTCGAGGCGCATCGTCGCCTCACCACGCAACTGCAGCGTTGGCCTGCCTGCGGCACCACCAATCAGCGGCAGCCATTCGAAGTCGCTCTCGAGACGCACGCGGACGGGCGTACCGACCTGCCCATCGGTTGGGTCGCCGTCGTTCGGGTAGCAAACCTCGACTCTGACCGAGTTCCGCAGCCCGTTCGAGATCGCCTCGCAGCGCAGGTACCCGGCCAGGCTGACATTCGGCGGCATTGGAGTGCAGTTCTGGGGCGGCACAGCCGTACAGCTGTCGGCAGCCGCGGTGCGCGCGCAGCCGGGCCACGAGTTGACGACGGCCCAGCGCGCTCCCTGGTTGGCGATGCGGTTCGAGTCGAGCCAGAAGTTGAGCGCGATCCCGAACTGGATGATCCCGGCGACGAGGAGGAGCAGCGGGAAGAGGATGAGCGCGAACTCGACCATTGCCTGGCCGCGCTCCCGGTCCTCTCGACGGCGCCAGGCGCCCCTGTGATCGCGTCTTTGCACGGCTGGTTCCAATCCCCTATCGGAAGAAGACGGCTCGTACATGAGCCTCGTCTCCCTCCCCTGTGGTCGACGGCTCGACTTCGTGTTGCGCCTCATTGTGCCCCCGGTCCTGCGATTCCGAAAGTGTGATTTGCGTTGGGCTCCGAAAAGCGTATGCGCCGGCCCGGTCGAGGGGGTAACCGGGCCGGCGCACAGGTGCCGCCGTGACCGTCGGACGAGCCGACGGTTGGCTCTGTCCGGCTCTAGCCGGGCGCGTTCGAGACGCTGCTGGCCGCGTCCGAGAACAGATCCCGGAGCACGTTCCGCAGGAAGAACAGCGCGATGATGATGGCGATTGCGAGGAACCCGAGCAGGATTGCGTACTCGGTCGTCGTCTGGCCATCCTCGCGGCTGCGGAGCTCGGACGCAGCAACCTGCATCCGAACCACTGCGCGAAGAAGAAGATCGCTCATGTCGGAGGTACCTCCTCCCTAATCACTCGGGGGGTGTTCTAGGAAGCACCCCGTTGCTGGCAGTCCGCCCGGGTCGTGAATCAGTGGGCCAACTCAGGTTGGGAGCGAGCGGCCCTTTCGACAACCGGCCGATAGGAGGGTTCCGACTAGACCTTCGGCTCCTTCAGGCATCCGGTCGGTTGTCGATCATCGAGGAGTGAGGTCGGCCGCCGACGCTGCTCCCGTGTGGACCCGGCCGCGATCCGAGTCGTCGCGTCCGGGGCTCTCGACGGTGGCGCTCATGTTCGTCGCGGCCGCATGGATGCTCGGGTTCGTCGCTCTGAGCCTCGCGGAGGGGCTCCTCGGGTGGGACGTGCGCTTCGCCTATCTCCCGGCCGCGGACGCCGTGCTCGGCGGCAGGTCCCCGTACCCGGCGCTCGACGACCCGATCCTCCTCGACCAGAAGGGGTACGTCTATCCCCCGCAGCTCCTGTACCTCGTCCTCCCGCTGACGCCGCTCCCCGACGCCGTCGTGGGGATGCTCGTCGCCGCGACCCTGATCGCGCTCGTCGTCCTCACCCTGCGCGTGCTCGGCGTCACCGACCTCCGCTGCTACGCGGCCGCGTTCCTGTGGATGCCGACGATGAGCGGCGTGCTCCTCGCGAACGTCTCGATCCCCCTCGCCTTCGCGGCCGCGGTCCTCTGGAGGTACCGCGACGAGGTCTGGTCGCCGGCGGTCGCGCTCGGCCTCACCGTCTCGGCGAAGCTCCTCTTCTGGCCGCTCTTCGTGTGGACGCTCGGCACGCGGCGCCTCCGGGCGACCGCGTGGGCGATCGTGCTCGGCCTCGGCGTGACGCTCGCGGCCTGGGCCGCGATCGGGTTCGACGGGCTCACGGGGTACCCGGACCTCCTGCGGCGGCTCTCGGAGATCCAGTCGGAGAACAGCTACTCGTTCGTGGGCATCGCGGACACGCTCGGCCTCCCGGAGTGGGCGGGCCGGGCGGCGATGCTGGTGACGGGCGGGGCGCTGCTCGCGTGCTGCGTCGTCTTCGCACGCCGCGGCGACGACTTCCGCTCGTTCACCGCCGCGCTCGGCGCGACGCTCGCGCTCAGCCCGATCGTGTGGCTGCACTATCTCGTCGTGCTGCTCGTGCCGATGGCGATCGCCCGGCCGCGCTTCTCCGCGCTCTGGCTGCTTCCCGTCCTGCTGTGGTCGAGCCCGAAGCCGGGGTACGCGGAGGGCTTCCAGACGTTCCCGCCGGCGATCGTCGCCACGATCCTCCTCGTCGTCCTCCTCACCCGGCCGAGCCCGCGCCCGGAGCGGGCCGTGCCCGCTCCGGCGTGAGCACCGCTCACCTTCGGCTCGCGTTCGCCAGCGAAATGGCGAACGGAAACCATGTCTTCTCCCGCGAAGCCCCCGTCTTTTCGAGAGCGTGGGGAACCTCCCGGTTTCCCGCTCACAGGCCGAAGGTCGGCCCGTGAGCGCGAGCGGGGCGGCGGTCTCGAGCTCGGTCGAGCGCGCTCGCTCGGGCCCGCGCGTGGCGTGGCTCGCGTCGATCGTGCTCTTCGGCGTGCTCCCCGTGCTCACGGTGATCGCGCTCTTCGCGGCCGCGATCTCCGACGACTCGATCGCGACCGACCTGCGCCAGTTCTACGGCGCCGCCGAGGCGATCGTCGACGGCGACAGCCCCTACACGGCGTCGGTGACGACGGAATGGGGCGGCCCGTACCCGTACCCGCCGCTCCCGGCGTTGACCGCGATCCCGCTCACGCCGGTTCCCTTCGACGCAGCCGGGGTGCTCGTGATGGCCGCGCTCGTGGGTGCCGCGCTCGCGACCCTCCGCGTCCTCGAGATCGGCGATTGGCGCTGCTACGGGCTCGCCCTGCTCTGGCCACCGGTGCTCTCGGCGGTGCAGACGGGCAACGTCACGCTCGGGTTCGGGCTCGCGGCCGCGCTCGCCTGGCGCTACCGCGACCGGCTGCTCGTCGCGTCCGCGAGTGTCGGCGTGACCCTGGCGGTGAAGTTCTTCCTCTGGCCGCTCGTCGTGTGGCAGGCGGCGACGCGACGCGTCGCGGCCGCGGCGCTCTCCGTCGTCGTCGGCGCGGGGCTCCTCCTGCTCTCGTGGGCCGCGGTCGGCTTCGCGGGCTTCCTCGACTACCCCGACCTGCTGCGCAGGCTCGAGGAGACCGTGGGCGAAGACTCGTACACGCTGTACATCGTCGGGCTCGACCTGGGCCTCCCCTCGGCTGCCGCCCGGGGGCTCTGGCTCGCGGCAGGCCTCGGGCTCCTCGCGGCGGTCGTCCTCCTCGGCCGCCGCGGCGACGAGCGGAGCTCGTTCCTGCTCGCGATCGCCGCCTCGCTCGCGCTGACCCCGATCGTGTGGCTGCACTACTTCGCGCTCCTGCTCGTCGTGGTCGCGGTCGCGCGGCCGCGGCTCGGGGTCGTCTGGTTCGTGCCGCTCGCCATGGTGATCACGCCGGGGAGCGGCCACCCGACCCCGTTCGAGACCGCGACGACGCTCGCGGTCGCGGCGTTGACCATCGGCCTTGCTCTGCGCGAGTCGGTTCGCGAGGAGCGGGTCCGGGTCGGCGTCCCTGCGCAGGCGGAGCCGGCGTGAGCGGCGTGACCTCCGCGGACGGGCTCCGGCCCGCCGGATCGGCGGTCCGTGCCGCGGCCGCCGTCCGCGAGCACGCGTGGGCTCTCGCCGTGTGGGCGGCGATGGTGGCCTGGACCGCCGTGCTGTACGCGATCGTGCGGGACGCGTTCGTCGACTTCAGGCTCGGCCGCTTCGACCTGGGGAACATGGTGCAGGCCGTCTGGAGCACGACCGAGGGGAGGCCGCTCGAGTACACGCACGGCTCGACCGGGGAGCAGGTCGTGCGCCTGGCGGCGCACGTCGACCCGTTCCTCGTTCTGCTCGCGCCCCTGTGGCTCGTGTGGCCGTCCCCGCTCGCGCTCGCGCTCGCCCAGGTCGCAGTGACCTCGCTCGGAGCGCTCCCCGTGTTCTGGCTCGGCCGGCGGCACCTCGGCTCCGATCGGGCGGCGGGTCTCCTCGCGCTCGGCTACCTCGCCTACCCGTGGACGGCGACGAGCGCGATCGGGGCGATCCACCCGGTCACGTTCGCGATCCCGCTCCTCCTCTTCTGCGTCTGGTTCCTCGACTCCGGCCGGCTCGTCCCGTTCGCGGTGTGCGCGGCCCTCGCGATGTCGACCGGCGAGCTGATGGGGCTCCCGGTCGCAGGCCTCGGCATCTGGTACGCGCTCGCGCGCGGCAGGCGCCGCGAGGGAGGGCTCATCGCCCTCGCGGGGGCCGCCTGGACGTTCGTCGCCGTCTACTTCGTCGTTCGCCACTTCGCGGGCGAGTCGAGCATGTACTACGGGTTCTACGACGAGGTCGGCGGGTCCCCGCAGGGCGTAGTCCGGATGCTCTTCACCGATCCGCTCACCGTCCTCGGCGTGCTCGTCGAGTCGCACGACGTCATGTACGTCGTCTGGCTCGGGCTGCCGCTCCTCTTCCTGTTCGTACTGTCCCCGGGCCTCGCCCTCGTGGGCCTGCCGCAGCTGCTCGCGAACGCGCTCTCGGACTTCCGGTCGATGACGGACCCGCGGTACCACAGCGTCGCCGCGATCGCGCCGTTCCTCGTCGCGGCGACGGTGCTCGCGATCGCGCGGGTGCGCCCGGGTCGCCGGGTGCTCGCGGCGGCCGCCGTCCTCGTCGCCTCGGCGTCGCTGGCGCTCGTCGTCGGCCCGTGGCCGCGCGCGGTCGGCGCGACCCCGCTCGGTGGTCGCGCGAGCTTGCCGGAGAGCAAGATCGAGGCGCTGCGGGACGCGCTCGCGCTCGTGCCCGACGGAGCTCCCGTCACCTCGAGCAACGAGGTCGGCGCCCATCTCTCGGCCCGGCGGCAGGTGTACAGCGTCCCGGTGCTCGGCGACGCCGAGTGGGTCGTCGTCGATCTCGGCGAATCCTGGGTCACGCGCCCCGACTCGCCGATCCTCACGAGCCATCCCGACGCCGTCTTCGCGTTCGTCGAGCGGCTGGACCGCGACCCGGCCTGGACCGACGTCTTCGCGCGGGACGGCGTGCTCGTCTTCCGGGCGAGCGGGCGATGAGAGCGGCCGCGACCCGCATCGCTGTGGCTCCTCCTCTGCGGGCTGCTGCCGCTCGTCGCGCTCTGGTACGCGATCGGCCCGGTCGCGTTCGGAGACCGGCAGGCCGCGGACTTCCACTTCAACTACTACTACGCGGCCGAGGCGATCAGGGCGGGCGAGGAGTTCTACCCGACGGACGGCTTCGTCGTTCGCGGGCCGGACGACCTGATCATCGATTATGTCTACCCGCCCTTGATCGCGCTCGTGACCGTGCCCTGGACGTTCGTGCCGATCGGGCTGGCGGAGGTCCTCTTCCAGCTCGTCCTCGTCGCCGCGTTCGTCTCAACCCTCGCCGTACTCGGCGTACGGGACTGGCGCTGCTACGGGCTCGCCTTCCTGTGGCCGCCGGTGACCGACGCCGTGACGACGGGGAACGTGACGATCCTCCTCGGCCTCGGCGCCGCGCTGACCTGGAGGTACCGCGACCGCGAGCTCGTCGCCGGGGCGAGCGTGGGGATCGGCGTGGCGGCGAAGATCTTCCTCTGGCCGCTGACGATCTGGCTCGCCGCGACGCGACGTCTCCGTGCCGCCGCCTGGAGCGTCGCGGTCGCGGGCGTCTTGCTGCTCGCGAGCTGGGCGGCCGTGGGGTTCCGAGGGCTCGCGGACTACCCCGACCTCGCCCGCAGACTGAGCGACCGGATGGACGAGCGCGGCTACACGCTGTACGCGCTCGGCGTCGACCTCGGGCTCTCGCCCGGGGTCGCGAGGGCACTGTGGGCTGCGCTCGCGGTCGGGCTTCTCGCGGCGACCGTCCTCCTCGCCCGCCGCGGCGAGGAGCGGCACGCCTTCGTCCTCGCGCTCGCCGCCGCGATCGCGTTCTCGCCGATCGTCTGGCTCCACTACTTCGCGTTGCTGCTCGTCGTGGTGGCCGTCGTCCAGCCGAGGCTCGCGCCGATCTGGTTCGTCGGGCTGCCGCTCCAGCTCGCGGTCACGACGGGCGTCTACAACGGCTCGACGTTCCAGACCGCGGCGGTGCTCGCCGCTGCCGGGCTCACCGTCGCCCTCGCCCTGCGGCGGCCCGAGCGGGAGGCGATGCAGGTCGCGGTCAGCTCGCCGGCCGCAGCACGATCGTGATCTCGTCGTCGCGGTAGACGACGCGCGCGCCCGGCTCCCGCAGGAACTCGGCGGTATGCGAGCGGCGAGTCTCGTCGACGAGCGTGATCCGGTAGCCCTCCGCGAACGACTTCCAGTCGCCCGCCTCGCCGTTGTACTCGGCGAGCCGGTCGAAGAACGCACGGTCGTAGACCTCGAAGCGCACGTCGTAGGCGACGCGACCGCGGAGCTCCGGAACCTTCCACAGGAGCCAGTCGGAGAAGCGGTCGGGTGCGAAGACGCGGTCGCCGGGCCGGAGCTCGGTCCGGACCGTCTCCACCGCCTCCTGCGGCCAGTACTCCTCGAACCACGACTCGTCCCGCAGGAAGAGCGACCCGGCCACCGCGAGGAGCGCGGCTGCGAGGAACGCGCTGATCGCGACGTTCAGCTTCCGCCGAGGCTCGCCCGGGGCGCGGCTCTCGAGCGTGTGCCCGATCGCGACCGGGACGAAGACCATGCACGCGAGGGCGAACCAGACGATGCCGCGGATCGCCGTCACCGCGCCGACGAACGTGAGCGCGAGCGCCGCCACGTCGAACAACGCCAGGCGACGACGGCCGAGCCACACGATCGGAATCGCGATCGCCGCCAACGCGTAGAAGAACATCGTGTTGAACGCCGGGTCCGCCCAGTGCCACTCGGTGACGCGGCCGGCGAACGGCGGGTCGACGAGCAAGAGGTGGAAGTAGCGGGCGGTGTCGACCGGCCCGTACGGGGTGGCGAGCGCGGCCAGCGGCGCGAGCGCGGCGAGCGGGAGGCTCCTCCGCCACGAGCCTCCTCTGCTCCGCACGAGCTCGTAGGCCGCGAGGAGCAGCACGAGCAGCGTGCCGAGCGCGACGCTGCCGTGCACGTTCGCCCAGACGACGAGCAGCGGCAGCGCGAGCCACACGCGGTTCGTCGGCCGTCTCGCCTGCGAGGCGAGGAGCCAGAGCATGCCCGTGTACAGGGCGAGGGCGAGCATCTGGGCGCGGACGGACCACGCCCAGGGGGCAGCGACGAGCACCGGCAGGAACATGACCCAGATCGCGCGCGCGCCGGCGCCGAGGGAGCGCGAGGCGGCGGCGGCGATCGAGAACGCCGCGACGACGGACGCGGCGGTGAGGATGGAGACGAGCGCGTGCCCGCCGAGCGAGTGCGCGCCGTAGACGACGAGCTGGGCGAGCCACTGCTGGTCGGTCCAGGTGCTGCCCATCCCGTACACGGTCAGCTCGTCGACGCTCGGCAGCCCGTTCTCCCACACCTCGCGGCCGGCCATCAGCGTCATCCAGCTGTCGTTGACGAGGATCGCCGGCGGGAAGATGAGGAGGAAGATGAGGCCGAAGCCCGCGAGCAGGACGACGAGGATGTACTCCTCCTCTGCGATCCGCCGGATCGGGTTGCGCCGCGCCTGCGGCGGCTCGGGGTCCGGGGGCCCGGGCTCCGCCGGGCGACGTTCCTCTACCGTGAGCGACGCCACGGGTTATTCGTCGGCGTAGATCGGGCTTTCCACAAGCCCGTGCTGGTACGCGAGGCGCGTCGCCTCGGTGCGGTTCTTCACGCCGAGCTTGCGGTAGATGTTCGTCAGGTGGAACTTCACCGTCTGGGGGGCGACCCAGAACTCCTTCGCGATCTCGTCGTTCGAGAGGCCGCGGGCGAGCGCGCCGAGGATCGTCAGCTCGCGCTCGGTGAGGCCGAGCGCCTTGGCTCCCGCCTTCTCGCCCTCCTCGATGCCGACCGTCGTGTGGATGTTCCCCTCGAGCGCCTGGCGCAGCGTCGCCGGCAGGTCGTCGGGATTCACCGTCTTCACGATGTAGGCGGAGGCGCCGCGGCGGAGCGCCGCCTCGACGAGGTCCTGGCCGGTCGACGCCGAGAGCATCACGACCTTCACGTCCGGGTGGCGGCGCTTGATCTCGTCCAGGCACGCGAGCCCGTCCATGTGGGGCATGCGCACGTCGAGGAGCACGAGGTCGGGCTTCGTCTGGCCGACGAGCGGGAGCACCTGCGTCCCGGACTGCGTCTCCCCGACGATCTCGAAGTCGCCATCGCGCTCGAGCGAGCGGCGGATGCCGTCCAGGACGAGCCGGTGGTCGTCCGCGATCACGACCCGCATGGCGCCAGTGTCGCACAGGGTCGCGACGGCCTCCCAGGTCGGTCGGCCGGGATCCCCCGGGCCGATCGGGGGGAGGCCCCCACCCGGGTCACCCACGCCGCTCGCGCCGGCCGCTGAGACCCTCGCGCGAGGGATTTACGGCCCCCAGGGAGGGGGATACCGTGAGCGGACGACGAGAAAGGCCCCAGCTGCCCGTTCCTCGGGGGGAAGCAGCGCAGAGCGACGGGATTCAGGGCGAGTTACGAGCAGCGAAGGGAGACGCAGGAACACATGGCCACGGTGGGGCACCTCAGACGGCTGCTGGTCGTCTCTGCGGCAGGGGCCGCGACACTGCTGATCGCGACGGGCTCCGGGGCGGCTCCCGGGACCGGCGCCTCCGTCTCCACGTTCGACCAGTGCGCGAACGGCGGCCCGCCGAGCACGGCGACCGACTGCCCGCTGAACTGGATCAACGGGACGCTGAACTCGAGCAACTCGCACTACGGGGAGGACGACGTCACCCCGCAGCGCGTGATCCTCGAGCTCCCGAAGTCGAGCTCGACAACGAGCCGCTCCGTCGAGATCTCGTACCTCACCCGCAAGGGCGGGGTGCACGCGTACGACTCCCTCGCGACCTGGAACCACACGCAGACGAGCGCCGACCGCTGCGACGACATCCCGGCGGCAGACTGCGTCCCGGGCCCGGCCTCCACGTTCGCTATCCCGCTCGACCCGACCGTCGTCGCCGACAAGCTCGGCGCGGGCAGCGTGACCTCCGCGCACCAGCTCGGCGGCCAGGAGTTCACGATGTACGGCGGCACGATCACCGGCGTCTCGTCGTACTCGCACGACGACGCCGGCGGGACGAGCGACTCGTACGCCCACGTGACGGTCACCTATTCGGTGCCGTCGACGGCGGACGGCGCCAAGGTCATGCTCCTGTTCGGCGGTCACATCGCCCCGAGCATCGGCGCGCGCGGCTGGGGGGTCGGGCGTGGGCGCCGGCTCGATCTCCGGTGGCCCGTACCACGTGCGCATCACCGCGGCCGACGGCGACGCGGTGGGGAATCGCGACAACCAGATCCAATCGGGCGCCATCCTCGCTCCGGCGAGCCTGGTCATCGAGAAGGTCGCGGTCGGTGGCGACGCGACCTTCACCTTCACCTCGACCGGCGGCATCGCGAGCCCGTCCACGATCGCGACGTCGGGCGGCTCGGGAAGCCAGTCGTTCGCGAACATCACGCCCGGCGCGTACACGGTCACCGAGACGTCGCTCCCGGCCGGCTGGGACTTCACCGGCCTCGCGTGCGTCGACGAGGACGGTGGCACGACCATCAGCGGGCAGACCGCGAACATCGACCTCGACCCGGGCGAGACCGCGACCTGCACCTACACGAACTCGAAGAAGGGGTCGATCGTCGTCCGCAAGGAGACGTTGCCCGACGGGAGCCAGCAGTCCTTCCCCTTCGGCGCGAGCTACGACGCCGACGGCTTCTCGCTCTCGGACGGGCAGTCGAACGACTCGGGTCCGCTCGCGGCCGGCACGTACTCCGTCGGGGAGACCGTGCCGGCGGACTGGGACCTCCTGTCCGCGGCCTGCGACGACGGCTCGAGCCCCGGCTCGATCGCGCTCGCGGCGGGCGAGACCGTGACCTGCATCTTCACGAACGCGAAGCGAGGCCGGATCCTCGTCGACAAGGTCACGGCCCCGGCGAACGACCCGCAGAGCTTCGGCTTCTCGCTCACCGGCGGCCCGGACGGTATCGACCAGTCCTTCTCGCTGACGCACGCGACGGCGCCGCGCGACTCCGGGCTCGTGAAGCCGGGGACGTACGCGGCCTCTGAGACGGTGCCTGCGGGCTGGAGCCAGACAGGCGCCACCTGCAGCGACGGCTCGGCGCCGGGCGCGGTCGACCTCGCCCCGGGCGAGACCGTCACCTGCACCTTCACGAACACGAAGCAGGGCCAGGTCGTCGTCCGCAAGGTGATGGTCGGCGGTACCGACACGTTCGACTTCACGGGGCTCCCCGCCGGCTCGATCTCGCAGTCCGGCGGGACGCTCTCGGCGATGGTCGTTCCCGGTCAGTACAACTCGACCGAGGGCACGAAGGCCGGCTGGGCGCTGACGTCCGTGACCTGCGACGACGCGGACTCGAGCGGCAGCGTGGCGAATCGCCAGGCGACGTTCGACGTCGCGGCCGGCGAGGTCGTCACCTGCACGTTCACGAACACGAGGCAGGGCGGGATCGTCGTGCGCAAGGAGACCGACCCGGACGGCTCGACCCAGTCGTTCGCGTTCAGCGCGAGCTACGACGCCGACGGCTTCTCGCTCGCTGACGGCGGGTCGAATGCATCCGGCGAGCTCGGCCCGGGAACGTACTCGGTCTCCGAGACCGTCCCGTCCGACTGGGCGCTGCAGAGCGCCGTCTGCTCCGACGGCTCGCCCGCGAGCGCCATCGCGCTGGCGGCCGGCGAGACGGTGACGTGCACGTTCACGAACCGGCTCCTCCGCGGGGAGATCGTCGTCGAGAAGGAGACGCTCCCGAACGGAGACCAGCAGTCGTTCGCGTTCAGCGCGAGCTACGACGCCGACGGCTTCTCGCTCTCCGACGGCCAGTCGAACGCGTCCGGCGAGCTCCTCCCGGGCACGTACTCGGTCTCCGAGACCGTGCCGGCCGGCTGGGACCTGAAGGCGGCGACCTGCGACGACGGCTCGAGCCCGGACTCGATCGGCCTCGCCTCCGGCGAGACGGTGACCTGCACGTTCGTCAACGAGAAGGACGCGCACATCGTCGTCGAGAAGCAGACGAACCCGGACGGCGACCCGCAGTCCTTCCCGTTCGGCGCGAGCTACGACGGCGACGGGTTCTCGCTCTCGGACGGGGAGTCGAACGACTCGGGCGACCTGACGGCCGGAACGTACTCGGTGTCGGAGAACGTGCCGGCCGGCTGGGACCTCGTGTCCGCCGTCTGCTCCGACGGGTCCCCGGCGAACGCGATCGCGCTCGCCGCCGGCGAGACGGTGACCTGCGTCTTCACGAACGAGAAGGACGCCCACATCGTCGTCCAGAAGCAGACGATCCCGGACGGGAGCGTGCAGTCCTTTTCCTTCACCGCGAGCTACGACGCCGACGGCTTCTCGCTCGCGGACGGGCAGTCGAACGATTCGGGCGACATCGCCGCCGGGACCTACTCGGTCTCGGAGAGCGTCCCGCAGGGGTGGGAGCTCACCTCGGCGGTCTGCTCCGACCAGTCGCCGGCGAGCGCGATCAGCCTCCAGGCGGGCGAGACGGTGACCTGCGTCTTCACGAACACGCAGGCCGGCCGGATCGTCGTCCGGAAGCAGACGAGCCCGACCGGGAGCACGCAGTCGTTCCACTTCGACGTGAGCTACGACGAGGGCGGGTTCTCGCTCTCGGACGGCCAGCAGAACGACTCGGGGAGCCTCGACCCCGGCAGCTACTCCGTGTCCGAGGACGTGCCCGCGGGCTGGCAGCTCACGACCGTCGCGTGCAGCGACGAGTCCGACCCGGCCGCGATCCAGCTGTCCGCGGGCGAGACGGTGACCTGCGTCTTCACGAACACGCAGCTCGGGTCGATCGTCGTCGAGAAGCAGACGAGCCCGGACGGCGCCCCCGGCAGCTTCTCGTTCGCCGGTGACGCGGCTGGGTCGATCGGGGACGGCGGCACGATCGTGGTCGCCGACCTGCTCCCGGGCACGTACGCCTCGACCGAGGGCACGGCGGACGGCTGGAGCCTCACCTCGATCGCCTGCGACGACGCGAACTCGATCGGCTCGCTCGCGACGAGGACCGCGACGTTCGCGCTCGAGGCGGGAGAGGTCGTCCGGTGCGTCTTCACGAACGCGAAGCTGGACCTCGGCCGCGGCCTGATCGACGTCCAGAAGAGCGCGAGCCCGACGTCGATGAAGGAGCCGGGCGGCCCCGTCACGTTCTCGGTGACGATCACGAACGTCTCCCCGGACGTGGACGCCACGATCGAGAACGTCGTCGACGACAGGTTCGGCGATCTCGACGACGACGGTGGCAACGGATGCTTCGACGTGCCAGTCAACCTCGCCCCGGGCGAGAAGGTGAACTGCACCTTCCAGAGGCAGATCACCGGGCCGGGCGGGACGATCCACGTGAACACGGTCACGGCGAGCGGCCACGACGAGTTCGGCAACGCGCTCTCCGACTCGGACGACGCGCGGGTCGAGATCACGGCCCGGTTGATCGACCTCGTGATCGTGAAGGAGGCGAGCTCGCCGACGCCCCTGAACGGGATCGTCAACTACACGCTGACCGTGACGAACCGCGGCCCGGACACGGCGACGAACGTCCAGGTCGCCGACCCGGCGCCGGCGGGGATCGTCTACCTCACGGCGAGCCCGAGCCAGGGGACCTGCTCGCTCACTCCCTCGCTCGTGACGTGCAGCCTGGGCACGATCGCCCCCGGACAGACGGTCCGGATCGCGATCACGGCGCGAGCGACGACCGTGGGCACGCACACGAACACGGCCACGGTGACGGGCTCGGGCGGGCGTGAGACGAACCCGGCGGACAACGTGGACTCGGCGGTCACCGTCGTGCCGGCGCCGCTCCTACCGCCGAAGCCCAAGCCGGAGCCGAAGCCGGAGCCGCAGGTCTGTCTCGCGCTGACGGTCACGCCGAAGATGGTGCGGGGCGACGGGAAGGTCGACCGCGTCGTCGTCACGGTCAGGGCCGGCACGAAGCGCGTGCGCGGCGTCAAGGTCGTCGTCACCGGCGCGGGGCTTCGGAGCACGGCGCGGACGAACGGCAAGGGCGTTGCGGTGCTCCGGGTCAACCCGAAGAAGGCGGGGCTGATCACGATCACCGCGCTCGAGACGAACCAGAGAGTCTGCGGCCCGAAGCGGATCGGGGTTGTGGGGGTCTTTCTGCCACCGCTCACGGGCTAGCGGGGAGGGGGCGCTACGCGAAGGTCGAGAGGCGGCTGCGGCCGCCTTTCGGCTTTGTGCGCAGCACGGGATCTGCGAGCGCAGATCCCGTGCGCGCGAAGACCCCTGAAGGCGGCCGCTGTCGCGGCCGCTTGCTTGCGTTTCGCCGACGTCTGCGGCTGTCTGGTGGCTGTCACCTGGCTTCCTCCCTCCGCAGTGCTCCCTCGGACGTGTCTGGTGACTGTCACCGCCGGTGACAGTCACCCGCTTCTGCGCCGCGTCTGCACTCCCTCGGACGAGGAATTGCCGCTCCCTCCGGCGGGGGATACCTTGAGACGCGAGATGACGACGGCGATCGCGGGGAGGAAGGCCACGTGGATGCTCCTTGCGGGAGCGTCGCTCGCGCTCGCCCTGACGCTGCTCCACGCCCCGCGTGCCGGTGCGCGCGAGGTGACGCCGGCGCAGGCGTCCGCGGTCACGGTCGTCGGCTCCGGGACCCTCGCCCGGCTCCGAGTCGCGGTGCTCGCGCGGCCGGACGCGGCGGCTCGGCGCGTCGCCGTGCTCGAGCAGTTCCGCCCCGACTTCCGACCCCAGTACGTGCTCGCGCTCTCGGTCGTGAAGGACGCGAGGACCGGGCGACCGGCGTGGTACCGCGTGAGCATCCCGGGCCGCCCGAACGGGCGCACCGGCTGGGTGCGCGCCGCGTCGCTCGAGCTCCGTCCCGTCCACAAGCGGCTCGTCGTCTACCGGGGTGCGCGCCGCTTCGAGCTGTGGGACGGCGACCGCCTGCTCCGGAGGGGAAAGGTCGCGGTCGGCAAGCCGGGGGCCGAGACACCGACGGGGCTCTTCTACGTGACCTGGAAGTTCGACCCGCGCATCGACCCGGACTGGGCGATCCTCGGCAACTTCGCGTTCGAGACGAGCGCGTACTCGAAGCTGACGGACTGGCCCGGCGGCGGGATCGTCGGCGTCCACGGCACGCCCTGGCCCGAGCTCCTCGGGCAGGCCGTCTCGCACGGCTGCGTGCGCCTGGCCAATCGCGACATCGAGTTCCTGCGGAACCGCGTGCCGCTCGGGACGCCGGTCAAGATCGTCCGCTGAGACGGGAACCGGCACCGCGCGTCGAAGGGGACGCGGTGAGCGCCGTGACCGACGTGTCGAGAACCGCCGTCTCGCCTCGCGCAGCGCGCGTGCTCGAGCTGGTCGACCGCGGCTTCCCGCTCTTCTGGCTCCTCCTCTATCTCCTGCTGCCGGTCAGCGGGTGGTCGGGCGTCATGTTCGACTCCTGGTTCGACCAGGGGCGCGACCTCGAGGCGCTCACCTCCGTCCTCGCCGACGGCCGCGCAGACGCGGTCGCCGACAACGTCATCGGGCCGGGCTACATCGCAGCGGCGGCGGCGCTGCACTGGGTGCTGGGGCTCGATGCCCGCGACGCGCTCGTCGCGCTCAACCGCGCCTCGTACGCGCTCTCGGTCGCCTGCGCGCTCGTCCTCGTCCGCGTCCTCGTCCGGCGCTTCGGGTCGGCGCCGCCGCTCGCCTCGGTCGCGGCCCAGCTCGTCCTCCTCGGGCTCGTGTTCGCCGCCGGGACCTGGCACTGGTCGGACGTGCCGTGGAGCCACTTCTTCGCTGCCTTCCTCGCGGTGACGCTCTACGTCGTCCGATTCGCGCCCGCGCGACCGACGATCGCGACCGCGGCGCTCATCGGCGTGGTCCTCGCGCTCCTCGCGCTGACCCGGAGCTTCGAGCTGATCGCGCTCCTCCTCGCGTGGGCGATCGTCCTCGGCCTCATCGCGCTCCTCCGGCTGTCGCCCTCGCGGCGGCCGCCGGTCTCGCACCTCGCGTCGGGGGTCGTCGCCTTCGCCGCGACGACGCTCGCGGTGTACGGCGCGACGGGGAAGCGCGGCTTCTTCTTCCTGTACGGGAACCACCTCGACCACCAGTCGGGCAACGTGCAGGCGTCCGAGGTCGCGGAGACGCCGACCTTCAGCCCGTGGTTCGTCCCGGTGAAGCTCGTGCAGCTCTTCTACGAGCCGTGCTTCTACTCGCTGTGCAGGCTCAGCGACTACGCGGGAGGCGCGACGGCGCTCCCGCCCCAGCTCGGCGAGGCGGGGAACTACCGGCTCTGGAGCCAGCCGCTCGCGATCCAGCTCCCGTCGCTCGTCCTCCTGCCATTCTGCGCGGTCGCCGTCGCGGTGATCGTCGTGTGGGCGGCGCGCAACCGTCTCGCTGCCGCGCCTCGAGCCCGCGAGATCCGGCTCCTCGCCGAGACGACGATCGCCGCCACCGGGATCGTGGTCGGCTACGCGGCGAGCACGATGACCGGCTCCAACCATCTGCGCTACGGCTTCGCGCGCGACTTCCTGCTGCCCGCGCTGCTCTCCGGGCTCGTCGCAGCCGCCCTCTTCGGGGCGGCGCTCTGGGTGCTGCTCGCGAAGCTGGGCCCTCTGCGCATCCCGCCGACGAGCGTCCGTCTCTCGACCGAGAGCGTCCTCGTCATCGTCGCCTTCCTCGTCTCGGCAGCGCTCGTCGCCGGCGCAGCGGTCGGGCGCTCCGAGGGCCTGCCGCGGATCGAGAGCCGCTCGCTGGGCCCGGTCGTGTACACGGCGAGCTGCGCGCGCTCGGTCTGCGACGTCGAGATCTCCGCGAAGACCGTCTCCGGGCGCCCGATCTCGATCTCCGAGCGCTCGACCCTGACGTTTGGCTGCGGGAGCGACACGCCGCGGTTGACGCGCTACGTCGAGGAGCCCTCCGCGGGCGTCCGAGTCCCCTCGACATGCCGCGTCCCGCGCCTCGTCGCCGCCTGGCCCACGGTCATGGGCCTCCCGCCGGGCAGCTTCGAGCTCGGCTTCGTGCGGGTCGTGAACGCCTGAGCTAGGACCGCGAGGCGGCGAGGAAGGAGTACGGCGGTACGCTCGCACGGCTCGAGGCGATGCGCCGGAGCCGGTACCCGGTGTCGAGGAAGCGATGGCCCGGGACGAACGTCCCCCAGGCGCCACCCGCGCCGCGTGCGACGGAGACGCCCTCGAACCTGTACGCGAAGCTGTTGCACGCGGCCTTGCCGCCGTTCCAGCTCTCGGCGGTGGCGATCGGCGTCCAGCGACCGGACGAGCCGCGGATGTGCACCGGTGCCGTCACCGGCCGGCCGTCGACCCACACGCGCCACCAGCCGGTCCGCCCGGCGATCTCGAGCACGGCGACCCGGTGGCTGCGCCCGACCTCGACGCCCTGCCGCAGCAGGACGAACCGGGGGGAGCGGCCCTCGCGCGTAACCTCGGCGTAGACCATCGTTCCCATCCCCGGCACGGTCGCGACCCCGGCCTGGATCCAGGCGTCCCCGCCGTGTGCGCCCTGGCCGGGCCCGCCGACGCCGACCCAGCTCGCGACGTGGCCGGCGGCGACCTCGGCGGGGCGCGTCAGCGTGAGCGTGGCGCGGACGCCGTGCCCACGCTCGGTCGCCTGGTGCCCCGCATACGTGTAGCCGTTGTGCCCGGTCGGCATCGCACACGCGCTGCCCCGGCCGGCGCTCGCCGTGCCGTATGCGGCAACGAGGACGACGGCGGTGGCGGCCGCTGCGCCGATACCCAGGAACGGGCGGAGGCTCACATTGAGCTGGTCGGCGCGTGGCCGGCCCGAACCCATCCCCCTTTAGCGGGGAAAAGCGGCCCACACCTACAATGCGCGCGATGGCGACGACCGAGGACCGCGACACCGCCGGCCCGGTCGGGGCGTGGCGCGAGCGGAGCTACGACCGGGCCCCCGAGGGATCGGACGAGCTCTTCTCGACGATCTCCGGGGTCGAGAACGAGCCCCTGTACACGCCCGAGAACGCGGACGTCGACTACCACCGGGACCTCGGCTTCCCCGGCGAGCCGCCCTTCACCCGCGGGGTGTACCCGTCGATGTACCGCGGGCGGCTGTGGACGATGCGCCAGTTCGCCGGCTTCGGCACCGCGGAGGAGACGAACGCGCGCTTCCGCTACCTGCTCGACCACGGCCAGACCGGCCTCTCGACCGCCTTCGACATGCCCACGCTGATGGGCTACGACTCGGACCATCCGCGCTCGCTCGGCGAGGTCGGGCGCGAGGGCGTGGCGATCGACTCGCTCGCCGACATGGAGACGCTGTTCGACGGCATCCCGCTCGGCGAGGTCTCGACCTCGATGACGATCAACTCGCCGGCCGCGATCGTCCTCGCCTACTACGTCTGCGTCGGCGAGGAGCAGGGCGTCCCGCGCGAGCTACTCCGGGGCACGGCCCAGACGGACATCCTCAAGGAGTACATCGCGCAGAAGGAGTGGATCTTCCCGCCCGAGCCGTCGATGCGGCTCGTCGTCGACATGATCGAGTTCTGCGCGCGGGAGATGCCGCTCTTCCACCCGATCTCGATCTCGGGCTACCACATCCGCGAGGCCGGCTCGACCGCGGCGCAGGAGCTCGCGTTCACCCTCGCCGACGGCTTCGCGTACGTCGAGGCGGCGGTCGAGCGCGGCCTCGACGTCGACGACTTCGCGCCGCGGCTCTCGTTCTTCTTCAACGCGCACCTCGACTTCTTCGAGGAGATCGCGAAGTACCGCGCCGCCCGCCGGATCTGGGCCCGCGAGCTCCGCGACCGCTTCCGCGCGCGCAACGAGCGCTCGCTCCTCATGCGCTTCCACACGCAGACGGCAGGGGTCTCCCTGACCGCGCAGCAGCCCGAGGTGAACATCGTGCGGACGGCGCTCGAGGCGCTCGCGGCGGTGCTCGGCGGCACGCAGAGCCTGCACACGAACTCGTTCGACGAGGCGCTCGCGCTGCCGACGGAGGAGGCCGCGCGGCTCGCGCTCCGCACGCAGCAGGTGATCGCCCACGAGTCGGGCGCCGTGAACACGATCGACCCGCTCGGCGGCTCGTACTACCTCGAGCACCTCACGAGCGCGCTCGAGGCCCAGGCGTACGAGTACTTCGACCGGATCGACAAGCTCGGCGGCGTCATCCCGGCGATCAAGGAGAACTTCTTCCAGCGCGAGATCGCCGAGGCGTCGTTCCGCTACCAGTCCGAGGTCGAGTCGGGGCAGCGCGTCATCGTCGGCGTGAACCGCTACCTGCTGGACGACGAGGAGTCGATCCCGATTCTCAAGATCGACCCCGGGCTCGAGCAGAAGCAGGTCGACCGCCTCGCCGGCGCGAGGGCGAAGCGCGACTCGGCCGCGGTCGAGGTTCGGCTCGCGGCCTTGAAGGAAGCCGCCGCGAGCCGAGGACGTCAACCTCATGCCGCTCATCGTCGACGCGGCCCGCGACTACGTGACGCTCGGGGAGATGTGCGACGCGCTCCGCGAGGTGTGGGGCGTGTGGCGCGAGACGCCGGTCTTCTAGGAACCGGCGCTCCGCGAGCACGACGGTCCACGGGAACGGTTTCCGCGTTCGCGTGACGCGGCCGTACTCCGAGACCAGCTCCTCGAACGCGCGCGCCGACCAGTGGTTCACATGGCCCCGGGTGTTCCCGAGGCTGCGCAGGTCCTGGAGGGCGAGCACGTGCGAGATGCGCCAGAGCGGCTCGCGCGGGACGCTCACGAGCATTGCGCCGCGGGAGACGCGCGCGAGCTCTGCGAGCGCGTCCCGCGGGCGCTCGAGGTGCTCGAGCACCTCGAGGGCGCAGACGAGATCGAAGGAGTCGTCCTCGAACGGGAGGTCGTAGGCGGAGCCGGGGCGGAACGAGAGACAGCCCGCCTTCGCGCCGGCGCCACTCGCCGTGCAGCTCCTCGGTCCCGAGGTCGATCCCGATCGTGTCGGCGCCGGTCGAGGCGGCGATCCGCTCGGTGACGACCCCCTCCCCGCAGCCGACGTCGAGCACGGACGCGGGCGCCGCGGCTCGAACGGAGGCGTCGATCTCGCGCAGGAAGCGCTCGAGCAGCCAGCGCGTGAGCGGGTTCTTCCGGCCGTACTTGTCGGTCGCGTTGCCGGACGGGCCGACGAAGTCGCGCTCGTCGGGTAGCCCCTGCGAGCTCAGCGCAGGACTTCCTCGACGACCTGCTGCACGCGCGTGCGCTCGTCCATCCGTTCCTCGTGCTGCGAGGTGATGAGCTCGGAGAGCAGGCCGAGCGAGAGGAGCTGGATCCCGACGACGACGAGCAGGACGCCGAGCGTGAGCAGCGGCCGGTGGCCGATCGCGGCGCCGCCGATCTTGATCACGGTGAGGTAGAGCAGGACCAGCGACCCGACGAAGCCCATGACGAGGCCGAGCCCGCCGAAGAGATGCAGCGGGCGGTGGCGGTAGCGGCCCATGAAGGTGACGCTCAAGAGGTCGAAGAAGCCGCGGAGGTAGCGGCTGAGCCCGTAGCGCGAGCGCCCGTGCTCGCGGGCACGGTGGTTGACGGGGATCTCGGCGACCCTGAAGCCGCGGTAGGACGCGAGCACCGGGATGAAGCGGTGGAGCTCGCCATAGATGCGCATGCCCTTCAGCACCTCGGCCTTGTAGGCCTTGAGGCCGCAGTTCACGTCGTGCAGGCGGACGCCGGAGACGACCGCGGTCGCCCAGTTGAAGACCTTCGAGAGCACCCGCCGAGTCCAGGGGTCGTTGCGCCTCGCCTTCCAGCCGGAGACGAGGTCGAAACCCTCGTCGAGCTTCGCCAGGAGCTGCGGGATCTCGGCCGGGTCGTCCTGGAGATCCGCGTCCATCGTGACGACCACGTCGCCTCTCGCCTCGAGGAAGCCGGCCTGCAGCGCCGCGGCCTTGCCGAAGTTCCGGCGGAGGTGGACGGCGACGACATTCGTGGTCTCCGCGTGCAGCCGCTCGAGCACGGCCATGCTCCCGTCCGTCGAGCCGTCGTCCACGAACACGACCTCGTACGGCTCCGGCTGCGAGTCGAGCACGGCTGCGATCTCGTGGTAGAGCGCATCGAGCGAGTGCTCCTCGTTGAACAGCGGGACGACGACCGAGATCACGGTAGGGAGGGTATCGGCGTCCCCGGCGGCTGTCTTCAGCGGCGGTCGGAGCGCCCGCACGCCGAGGAACGCGCCGCCCGCGAGCGTGGTGGGCACGTACCAGCTCGCCTGCATCAGGATCGTGAAGGCGAGCGCCTCGTTCACCGGGACGTCCAGGAGCCCGAGCGAGGCGACCCCGACCCACTGGTACGTGCCGACGTAGCCCGGGGATGACGGGATCGCGACTCCGAGGGCGAGCGCCGCGGAGACGAAGACGGCCTCGAGCGCGGTGAGGTCGATTCCGACCGAGCGGGCGACCAGCACCACCGCGATCGTGCCGAGGCTCCACGTGGCGATGCTCAGCGCCATCCAGGTCGCGGCGTGGCGACGGCCGATCGGCTCGGCGAGCATCTCGATCGTGTCTCGGACGATCCGGCGCACGCGGCCGCGGGCGCGGCGGTCGCGCGGCCTCCTCGTCGCGTACTGGCGGGCGAAGACGAGGGCGGCGGCGATGAGGACGAGCAGGACCGCGGCGCCCACGGCCATCCGCACGAGCCAGCCCGGGCTCGCGACGACGTTGAGGCCGACGGCGAGGAAGATTGCGAGCGTGACGACGTCGCAGGCCCGGTCGAGCGCGATCGTCCCCAGCGCGCGTCCGCCGGGCATCGGCGCGTCGGTGCTCAGCCAGCGTGCGCGCAGCAGCTCGCCGATCCGGACGGGGAGGACGTTGTTGCAGGCGAGCCCGCCGAGGACCATCCCGTAGAACCGTCGAAAGCCGAGGCTCGGCGTGTCTGCGATGCGACGCCAGCGGGCGGCCTGGAGCGCGTACCCGGCGAAGAGCACGACGACCGCGGCGAGGACGGGCCCGAGCCGCGCGTCTCCGAGCTCGTCGAGGACGACGTCGAGGTCCGCGTTGCGGACGGCGAGCCAGAGGAACACGCCGCTGACGACGAGGCCGAGGACGAGCCCGGCCAGCGCCCTCGCGGACAGCGTCCGGCCGGGAGGTGCGACGCTCTCCATGTCCACGCTGTGATCGGCTGGGGCGTCGCCGGGCACGACCCGCGAACGCGGCGTGGCTAGACCTCGATCTGGAGCCCGTCGTAGGCGAGCTCGTGGTCCTCGGGATCGGGGAGCTCGCACGGCCGGTGCGTGACGAGCAGGCGCTTGGCGCCCGAGGCCTCGTAGGCCTCGACGCACTCGTCGAGGGAGAGGTGCCCGCGCGGCTCGCCGTCGAGCTCGCCGCGCAGCAGCGTGGCCTCGCACACGAACAGGTCGGCGTCGCGGGCCGAGTGGACGAGCTCGTCCGACGGAGCGGAGTCGCCCGAGTACGCGAGCACGGCGCCGTTCGCCTGCACGCGGAACGCGTACGTCTGGAGCGTGTAGTGCGGAACCTGCGTCGGGGTGACCGCGAGCTTGCCGATCTGGAACGGCGTGTCGGGCGCGTACTCGTCGAGGTCGAACGTGCGCTCGAACATGTCGGGGAACCCGAGCCGCTCGCCGAGGCCGGTCAGGTACTCCTTGCCGCCGGGCTGCACCCAGAGCGCGGGCCTCTGCACCGGTCCGTTCGACGCGAGGTAGAAGGTGCCCCAGACCCAGGGGACGAGGTCGCCCCAGTGGTCGAGGTGGAAGTGCGTGATCGCGATCGCGTCGACGTCCGGCCACTTCTCCGTCTCGCGCAGGCGCCCGAGAACGCCGGGGCCGCAGTCGAGGAGGACGCGGCTGCCGTCGGCCTCGAGCATGTAGCCCGAGTGCGCGCTGCCGGGGTTCGGCCAAGCCGGCGACGAGCCGATGACGGACAGGCGCACCGCGGTATTCTGCCCATGTGCCGCGGAAGGTTCGTGTCGTGATCGCGAAGCCGGGCCTCGACGGGCACGATCGGGGCGCGAAGATCATCGCGAGAGCGCTCCGCGACGCCGGCATGGAGGTCATCTACACGGGCCTCCACCAGACGCCGGAGCAGATCGTGGAGACCGCGATCCAGGAGGACGCGGACGCGGTCGGCGTCTCGATACTCTCGGGCGCGCACATGACGCTCGTGCCCCGCATCGTCGAGGGGCTCCGCGACCGCGACGCCGGCGACGTGCTCGTCGTCGTCGGCGGGACGATCCCGCCCGACGACGCGGAGGAGCTGAAGGCACAGGGCGTGGCCGCGGTTTTCGGGCCCGGCGCGACGACGACCGAGATCGTCGACTTCCTGGGCGGCGCCGTCGCGGCCTGAGCGGCGACGGGCCGGCGTCGCGACGACGCTGGACCAGCCCTTCGGCCAGCGCAAGACGAGACGAACACCCCTCACGAAGTGGCCGTCCGCTGCCGATACTGAACGAGTTCCGTCGGTCGGACTATCCTCGGAGGCCCCCGAATGCTCTCGTACATCGACCCAGGCGCAGGCAGCTTGATCCTCCAGGCCCTCGCCGGAGGCGTGGCAGGAGCCATGGTGGTCGGGAAGCTCTACTGGAGTCGCGTCAAGCGGGTTCTCCGCCTTGGTCGGAGCGAGTCCGACGTCGACGAGCCTCGTCCTTGAGCCCGGGTCGTTCCGGGACTGGGACGGGAGGGTCTTCCGCGGTCGCGACCGTATCTATCGCGCGCTGAGCGAGGACGGCGTCGCCGACTGGGGCGCGCTCGCCGCCAGCGGCCTCTTCGAGCAGTTCACCGCCTCCGGGGAGCTCGTCGCGACGGAGGAGGCCGGCGAGGAGATCCTCGGCGAGATCCGGCGGCTCGATCCGGGCGGCGGCTGGACGGGGGCCCTGAGCCACGAGCGGCTGCCGTTCGTCTCCTACCCGTACGAGTGGACCTTCTCGATGCTGCAGGACGCGGCGCTGCTCCAGCTGCGGCTCGTCAGCGCGGCCCTCGCGGAGGGCCTGATGGTGAAGGACGCCACCCCGTACAACGTCCAGTGGCGTGGGGCGCAGCCCGTGTTCGTCGACGTCGGCTCCTTCGAGCGCGCGCGCGAGGGCGAGCCCTGGGTCGGCTACCGCCAGTTCTGCATGCTCTTCCTCTATCCGCTGCTGCTCGAGGCGTATCGCGGCGTCGCCTTCCAGCCCTGGCTGCGCGGGAGCGTCGACGGCATCACGCCGACCGACTTCCGGGCGCTCTTCACCCGCCGCGACGCCCTCCGCCGCGGGATGCTCCGGCACGTCTTCGTGCACGCGGGGCTCGAGCGGCGCTACGCCGATCGAGGCTCCGACGTGCGTGGCGACCTGGAGAAGGCAGGGTTCGACCGGAAGCTCGTCGCCGCGAGCGTCGAGAGCGCGGCGTCGCTCGTCCGGCGCCTTCGTCCACGTCCGGGAACGAGCACCTGGAGCGAGTACGACCAGACCTGCAGCTATCTCGACGCCGAGACCGCGGCGAAGGAGGAGTTCGTGCGGCGGGTCGTCGGGCACCGCCGCCGCCGGCTGATCTGGGACCTCGGCTGCAACGAGGGGCGGTTCTCGCGCATCGCGGCCGAGGGCTCCGACCTCGTCGTCGCGGTCGACTCCGACCGCGAGGTGGTCGATCGGCTCTACGTGTCGCTCAGGGACGAGTCGAGCAGATCGATCCTGCCGCTCGTCGTCGACCTCGCCGACCCGTCGCCTGCGATCGGGTGGGACAACGCTGAGCGAGCGACGCTGACCCGGCGCGGCCTCCCCGACCTCTCGCTCTGCCTCGCCCTCGTCCACCACCTCTCAATCTCCCGCAACGTGCCGCTCCGCGAGGTCGTCCGCTGGCTGCGCGCGCTCGGCGGCGAGGTCGTCGTCGAGCTTCCGGACCGCGCCGACCCGATGGTGCGGCGCCTGCTCCTCGGCAAGCGAGACGGCGCGCACCCGGACTACTCGCGCGAGACCTTCGAGCAGGAGCTCCGCTCCCGCTTCGAGATCGTCGAGTCGGCCGAGCTCGCCTCCGGGACGCGGACGCTCTACCACGCGGTCCCGCGATGACGGCCGAGCTCCCCCGCTACCGCTCCCGGCTCGTCCACCTGACGGCGGTCTGGGCCTACGGAGTGAGCCAGCCCGTGTTCGTGCTCATCGACGGCAACCCGGAGCTGCTCCTGTCCCGCGGCCTGTCGCGGCTCGAGATCGTGCTCTTCGCCGTGCTCCTGGCGGTCGTCCCGCCGCTTCTCGCCGTCGCCTACGCGTGGCTCGCGGGGCGACTGTCGCCCTGGGTCGGCGACGTGCTCTACCTCGTCTTCCTCGGTGCGGGGCTCGTGCCGCTGGCGACGCGCCTCCTCAAGCCGGTCGACGCGGGTCTCCTGCTCGCGGCCGGCCTCGTCGCGGTGCTCGCCGTCGCCGGGGTCGTGGCCTACGCGCGCTGGCGCGCGGCGCGGCTCTTCCTCGGGTACTCGATCGTCGTGCCGGTCGTCGGCCTGCTCTGGTTCGTGAACGGCCTGCCTTCGCTGACCGACGAGGCGGAGGCCGCGCAGGTCCGCGTCACGTCCCCCGCACCGGTCGTCTTCCTGCTGCTGGACGAGCTGCCGGCGAGCTCGCTGATGACGCGGAGCGGGGAGATCGACGCGATCCGGTATCCGAGCTTCGCCCGCCTCGCGCGCGCGTCGACGTGGTACCGGAACGCGACGACGGTGCACGAGTGGACCTCGGACGCGGCGCCGTCGATCGTCACCGGCCGCGTCATCCGCTCGAGCAAGCTCGCGACGGCCGACAGCTACCCGGAGAACCTGTTCACGCTGCTCGGCGGTTCGTACGCGCTGAACGTGCACGAGTCGTACGCGACGCGGCTGTGCCCGGAGGTGCTCTGCCCGCGGGAGCGCGAGTCGTCCCTCCGGAGCGGCGCCGACCTCTTCGTCGACAGCATCCGGCTGTGGGTCGCGCGCAGCCTGCCCCGGTCGATGTCCGAGGAGGTCGTCCCCGTCCACTACGACGTCGGGCTGCAGGCGGAGTCCGCCTCGTCGCTGCGCGAGTTCGATGCTTTCCTGAAAGAGGTCTCGGGGTTGCAGGGCGAGAAGGTCCTCGCCTACAGCCACCTGCTGCTGCCGCACGCGCCGTGGCGGTTCCTCCCCTCGGGGGACGAGTACGACTTCCACGGCATGGACGGCTGGCTCGCGAGCGAGCACTGGGACGACGACCCCTGGCCTGTGCTGCAGGGCTACCAGCGCCACCTTCTCCAGCTCGAGTACACCGACCGCCAGCTCGGCCGGCTCCTCCGCCGGCTCGATCGCCGTGGGCTCTGGGACCGTGCGCTCGTCGTCGTCGTCGCGGACCACGGCGTGAGCTTCCGCGCCGGCGAGGGCCGCCGCCCGCTGACGGCCGACAACCTCGCCGACATCGTGAACGTCCCGATGTTCGTCAAGCTCCCGGGCCAGCGCCGGGGTCGCGTGGACGACCGGGCTGCGCGCTCGGTCGACCTCCTGCCGACGATCGCCGACGTCCTCGGGATCCGGCTCCCGTGGGAGACGGACGGCACGTCGCTGCTCGCGGCGCCCGTCGAGCGCGAGGTGCTCGTCGACCTGCGCGGAGGCGAGGTCAGACATGCGTCGCTCGCCGAGATGATCCGCGACCGGGAGAAGACGCTCCGGCGCAAGGCGGCCGCGTTCGGCGAAGGGCGCGACTCGCTCTACCGGATCGGCGCCAGCCGATGGCTTCTCGGGCGGGACGTTTCGAAGGTGCCGGGCAGCTCGTCGACCGTCGAGGTGCGACTCGAGGACGCGGGTGCATTCCGGGACGTGCGGCCGGGGTCGGGCTTCGTCCCGGCGCGGATCTCGGGGCGCGTCACCGTTGGGCGCCTCGACGAGGGCAGCGAGCTCGCGATCGCGGTCAACGGACACGTCCAGGCGCTGACCCGCACGCTCGAGGGGCGTGAGGCCGGGCAGTTCCGAGCGCTCGTTCCCGAGACGACGTTCCGACGCGGCGCGAACGAGGTCGAGGTCTTCCTCGTACACGGGGGTCGAAGGACCGTGACGCTGACCCGCGTCGGCTCCACCTGAGCCGCGCCGCGAGTCAGGCCGAGCTTGCCTGCACCGCCGGCGACGAGAGCGGCTCGACCGGCGCCGGGCCGACGTCCTTCCGGTCGCGCGACCGGTGGCGCCGCCGCAGGAAGGGCTGCTCGACGAAGCGGTGCGAGAGCACCGCAGCGAGGATCGCGAGCGGGAGCCCGGCGACCCAGCCGACGGCGACGTAGATCGGGATGTGCCAGAGGTAGAGGCCGTAGCTGATCCGCCCGAGCCCGCGTAGCCATGCGCGGTCGATGAGCCGCGCGAACCACCATTCGGAATGAAGGACACAGCAGAGGAGGACGACGGCCGCCGCGATGCAGAACGCAGGCACGAGGTAGACGGCCTGCCAGCGGCCGTCCAGGGTGAAGAGCGCGACGGCGAGGCACGCCGGTACGAGCGCGGCGCTCGCGAGCCAACCGGGGATGCGCCGCACGAGCGCGCCGGTGAAGACGACGGCCGCGAGGCAGCCCAGCACGAGACCCACGCCGCGCATGTCCGGCGCGTACAGGAGGAAGCTCACGGAGGCGCCGCTGCCCTCGAGCAGGCCGCGGTACACGAGGAGCGCGGCGGCCGTCGCTCCCAGCAGGCCGGCGAGCACCCTCGGGCGGAGGCCGGCGCGCAGCAGGAGCAGCAGCAGCACCGGCCACACGAAGTAGAACTGCTCCTCCTGGCTCAGCGACCACATGTGCTGGAGGCCTTCGTTCCCGATTCCCTCCTCGAGCAGCCCGGTGAAGTTGATCACGTACGTGAGGCTGTAGAGCACCCATACGAGCTGGCCGCGGACGTCGTCCGCCGTCAGCACCGCGACCACCGAGACGACCGCGAGCATCACGAAGAGCGCGGGGAGCAGCCGCAGGGCGCGGCGGCGGTAGAAGCTGCGGAGGGAGATCGTGCTGTCGCGGTCCCACTCCGTCAGCAGCAGCGACGTGATCAGGAAGCCGGAGAGGACGAAGAAGAGATCGACTCCCAGCGCGCCTCCCGGCAGCGCGTGGTCCGCGTGGACCGCGAGGACGAGCAGGATCGCGATGCCGCGGATCGCGTCGAGCGCCGGGACGTGGCCGAGTCGCACGCTTCTCCTATCGACCACGACCTCGCATGCTGCCACGACCGTTCGGGTGTTTCGGCCTGTCAAGAGGTCGCGTCCGGGTCTCGCGGCGTGGCTGTCGGTGCGCCCTAGCCCATGGTCCAGGCCAAACGCGTCGTTCGGCACTTCCATTCGTCCCCTCTTGGAGTCATGCTGAGTTGGTGCTGCGGCGGGAGCCCGGCTGGGGAAGGGTTGAGTTGCGCCTGTATGGGCGCTGGACGGCTTGCTCTGACGCTTTGCGGCCGGCTCGGAGGCATCGGCAATGAAGGCGATCGCCGACGCCGCCGCCGGTCCGCGGTTCCACGAGGCGCGCGCGCACACACGCCCGCGACCGCAGGTCACGGGCGGGGGCTCCGCCGTGCGGCGCTCCATGAGATCTCGGTCCTCGCGCTTGGGATCGCACTCCTGAATACCCTCCTGCTCGTGCGCTGGGGGATCGACAACAAGGTGCTTGCCTTCGACTTCCGGGGCACTCTGTGGGACGCAGCCATCGCGATCCGCGAGGGGGACTCCCCATACCCGGCTCCCGTCGTCGACGAGGTCCGGGTAGGCAATCCTGCGGTCTATCCGCCGCTGCTCATGCTGCTCGTCACCCCGCTCACGTTCTTGCCCTGGGCAGTGGGCGCGACGCTGTGGACAGGGGCTCTCTGCGCGGGAGTGGCCGGGGCGCTCTACGTCCTCGGCGTCCGCGATCCGCGGTGCTACGCGCTCGCGTTTCTGACCAACCTCGTCGTCACGGGCCTCGTCTTCGGCAACGCGACACTGCTCCTCGTGCCGCTCGTCGCGCTCGCCTGGCGCTGGCGCGACCACTGGGTCCGGACGGGAGCTGTGTGGGACTTGTGATCGCGGCGAAACTCTTCCTGTGGCCGCTCCTCTTCTGGCTTCTCGGCACGCGCCGGTATCGCGCGTTCGCGCGGCGTCCGCGACCGCCCGCGCGATGTTGGTGCCGTGGGCCGTTATCGGGTTCGGTGGGATGTCGTCGTACCCGGACCTACTGCGGGTGGCCGAGGAGGTGTACGCGGTGCACAGCTACTCGGTCGCGACGATGCTGAGCGCGTTCGGGGCGGACACCGAGCTCGCAGCCGCAGCACGCTCGCGCTCGGGCTCGGCCTCGCTGCGTCGCCTTCTATGCGGGCCGGCGCAGGGCGGACAGCGTGTCCATCTCACTCGCGGTGCTCGCGGCCATGCTCGGATCGCCGATCGTCTGGCCGTTCTATTACGCGCTGCTGCTCGTGCCGCTCGCGATCGCGCGTCCCCGCTTCTCAGCGCTCTGGTTGCTCCCCGGCCTCTTCTTCTTCGCCTACCGGCTACCGCGTCCGAGGCTCACGGCGAGCGCGGTCGAGCCCGGCGGGTCAGCGTGGCCCGTGCCGAGCGACGTCCCGATCGCCCCGTGGATGTTGGCCACGCCCCAGCCGCGCTGTGGCCGGCGGTCGGCCAGGCCTTATCCGCATTGGCCTTGATCGGCGTGGCCGTTTGGTCGCTGCGTCGAACGGCCGATTCTGCGCTAACGGAGCTGGCGCGCTCGGCTGAGGGCTGACGAGTCGGTGGTATGCGGCGGCCTCCGGGGAGGTCTTGCAACACGGTTCACGACGTCGCATCCTGCGAAAGTGCGGCGTCCCAACTGCGGCTGGGAGGACGGTCGGATGACTGAGTACATGCGGTCGGGTGTGACCGAGTCACGCTGCGGGCGGTCACGGTGATGCTCGCGTACCTCGATCCGGGCGCGGGAAGCCTCATCTTGCAGGCGCTTGCAGGAGGCATCGCCGGCCTTGCGGTCGCCGGCAAGCTCTACTGGGCACGCCTCAAGCGCGTCTTGGGCTTTGGTCGGGACGAACCGACATCCGACGAACGCGCAGGCTGAGTGCGGAGCTCGTCGCACATGGGTTTTTCACCCGTGCCGTGACGCGGGGCGGCGATCACTTGCCTCGTCAGTGACCCGGTGAGCGTCGAGCTGCCCTCGTACCGGGTTCGTGCGGTTCACCTCGTCGCGGTCTGGGCATACGGGGTGAGCCAGCCGGTCTTCTCGTTGCTCGAGGGCAATCCGGAGTTCCTAGCCGTCCGAGGTCTCACCCGCACGGGGGTGATCGTGTTCGGGCTCTCGCTCGTGCTGTCACGCCGCTCGTCGCGGTCGCGCTCGAGTGGCTCGTCGCGCGCCTGTCGCGAGTGGGCGGCAACGTGCTGCACGTCGTGTTCCTCCTGCTGTTCCTGATCCCGGTGGGTCTGCAAGTCGCGCAGCTCGTCGAGCCGCGCACCCCAGACACGGCGATGCTGATCGTCTGGGCGACGTGCCTCGGCGGAGTCACCGCCTACGTGCTGCTGCGGCTGGTGCGCCTGTTCGTGTCGTTCGCGCTCGTCCTACCGATCTTCGGCCTCATCACGTTCGTCTCGACTGTCCCGGTCGCGGTCGATGATGCGGAGGCTGCCGCGATTCGTACGGCCTCCGATCCCGCCATCGTCATGGTGGTACTGGATGAGCTTCCGGTCAGCTCGCTGATGACGCGACGGGGCGAGATCGACGCTGTCCGGTACCCGAATTTCGCGCGGCTCGCGCACGACGGCACGTGGTATCGCAACGCGATCACCGTCCACGACTTCTCGACGTCGGCCGTTCCGGCGATCCTCACCGGAGCGCTGTCAGGCGAGGACGAGCTCCCGACCTACCGTGACCATCCTCGGAACCTCTTCACGCTTCTGGGCGCGACCTACCAGCTCCGTGTTCACGAGAGCTGGACTCGGCTGTGCCCGCTCGCGCTCTGTCCACGCGGCCTCCGGACCCAGATCGGTCAGGCCGACGACCTCTACGAGGACGTCGGCGTCGCCTTCCTCCACAAAGTCGTGCCGCATTCGATGATCGCGGCTGTGCCGCCGACGTTTACCGGCTACGACGAGGCGCCGTTCGACGAGTTCGTGGACGAGTTGCCGGAGGCGCAGCTGGGGACGCTCCACTTCGTCCATCTCTTGCTCCCGCATGCTCCATGGCGCCTCCTGCCGTCCGGCCACGTGTACGGCTTCTCCGACTCGTCGGAGGGCCTCGAGTATCCCGGCGGGGCCTGGAACGGCGATCGCTGGCTCGTCGAACAGGCCAACCAGCGCCATCTGCTGCAGGTCGGCTACGTGGATTCCCTCCTCGTACGTGTGCTGCGAACGCTCGAGCGGGAAGGGCTCTACGACCAGGCTCTCGTGATCGTCGTCGCAGACCATGGCGCTAGCTTCAGGCGGGGCGCGCCTCGTCGCAGCGTGACGCGCGAGAATCTCGCCGACATCGCGGGAGTCCCCCTGATCGTCAAGTACCCGCGGCAGCGCCACCGCGGCGCGGACACTCAATGATAACCGCGCGGACGATCGATGTGCTCCCGACCATCGCCGACGTTCTGGGCGTACCTCTGCCGTTGCAGTCCCGCGGCCGATCGCTTCTCGAGCCTGCAACGCGGCCGCATGGTCGTTCACGGCATCCGGATCGTCGTGCAGGCGCCGTCTCGGAGGTGTTCACGACGAGCGGGGAGCCGTGAGTTGGAAGTCGGCCCTGCTCTGGGCTGGTACAGACTCGCTGTATCGCATCGGTGAGCACACGGCCCTGCTCGGAAGGCGCGCCCCCGATGACGTGCGTTCGCCGACTACGCGAGTGGATCTCGAGGAAGGCTGTCGCTTCAACGACGTCCACACTGCGTCGACGTTCCGTCCCGACCCTCATGTCGGGGATCGTCGAGGCAGGCGAGGTCGCCCAGCGGAACCGAGCTCGCAATTGCCGTCAATGGCCGGATCGTCGCTCTCGGGCGGTGCTTCCGGGCGGCGGGAGGCCAGATCTTCCGCGTGCTCGTGCCGGAGTCGTCGTTAAGGGACGGCTACAACCGTGTCGACGTATACGCGATTGACGACTCGGGCAGCGCCCCGCGACTCGTGTGGCTCGGCTCCAGCCCACGCCCTCGGTGAGCGGCCGAAGATGAGCGATGTCGTGCGACAAGGCGCGGAAGCTCGCCGGCCGGATCCTCGCAGTGTCCGCTCGGGCTGCCGTCGCGATCGGTCTCGCGGCGAGCTCGCTGTCCTAACGGTCGTCCACACGGTGCTTGCGCTCGGCCTGCCGTCGCCGTGGATCGTCCCCGACGAGCTCATCTACTCCGAGCTGGCGAAGAGCCTCGGCCAGGGCGGTCTGCCACGGATACGCGATGAGGCGGGGTTGGCTACGGCCCGCTTTATCCGCCGATCATCGCGCCGGTCTGGGGGCTCGTCAACGATACCTCGGTCGCATACGCCCTTTCGAAAGCGCTGAATGCTCTCGCTCGATCTCCGCCGCTGTTCCCGCCTACTTCCTGGGCCGGAGGTTCGTCGGTGCGGCCGACGCCCTGCTCGTGACCGCGTTGTCGCTCACGGTCCCGTCGCTGCTCTACACGGGCACCCTCATGACGGAGGTCGCGCTCTACCCGACGTTCACGCTCGCTCTTCTCGCCACCGCCGCGGCAGTTGAGCGCCCGACAGGCAGGTCGCACACAGCTGCGCTCGCGACGATCGGCCTTGCGGCCTCGATCAAGATGCTCGCTGCGATGCTCGTCGAGGCGTACGTCGAGGCCGCGGCGCTGTATCACTGGCTCGATAGCCGGGACACCGGCCGTGCTGGGTCTGGCGCATGTGGGCCTACTCCCTGCTACGTCCACCGTCCTCGCGCTGGCCGGCCTCGCGGCGGGTGTCGTCGCGTTGGCGTCGGGCCGCGGGCCACTGGACGCTCTCGGCGCCTATGCAGTCGTGCTCGACAACGTCGACCTCGCCGCTATCCCTTGGTGGACGGCGTTGCACGTCGCCGAGCTCGATCTCTACCTCGCAGTGATCCCGTTCGCTGCCACGGCCGTCGTCCGCGCGCAAGGGTTCCGGACGAGGGCTAGCCGGTCCGAACGGCTCCTGGCCGCGGTCGTCGTTCCCGTCTCCGCTGCGCTGCTCGTGACGGTGGCTGCGTTCGCGTCCACGCCGATGCCCGGTGGCGAGGGGTATCCGGAGAACGTGTCGAGGCTGCACGAGCGCAGCGCGTTCGTCCTCGTGCCGCTCTTCCTCGTCGGGCTCGTGGTGTTCCTGCGCCATCGCACGACGCGTTCGCTGGTCGTGGGTAACGATCGTCGCAGTGTCGGCGCTCCTGCCGGCACTGATCCCGATCGACGACTTCGACGGCAACGTTCGCTTCCAGGCGCTCGCGCTCGTGCCCTGGGTGGAGCTGGGCGACAACGCGGCCTGGCCGTTCGGAGTCCTCGCACTCACCGGGGCACTCGGCGCCTTCTTCCTCCTGGCACTGCGGGCTCGGTCGCCGGGACGTTTGGTCGTGGTTCCTGTCGTCCTCGTGTTCATGGGAGTGACCGCCGCTGCCCACTCGTCGATGCAGTGGGCTTCCGACTGGACGCGTTCTGCGGCGTGGGGGACGACGTCCGACTGGGTCGATTCAGCGGTTCCGAAGGGCTCGACGGTCTCCGTACTGTGGGCGGAGCTCCCGGGAGAGCCGTTCGTCGACCTCGCCCCGCGGCACCGCGTCGTGCCCGTCGGCGAGTTCTTCAACCGCAGCCTCGGCTCGGTCTACGAGCTCGGCGCGCCGATGCCGTACGGCTTGCCGACGACGCGGGTGGCTCTCGCCGGAGACTGCGTCGTGACCGTGGACGGGCAGCCGGCAGATCTCGGCGCGCTCGTCCTCGCTCCCTGCCACGTGCGGGTGGCGGGAGCGCTCGTCGCCCGCGACCCGGGAACGGGAGCGCGGGTCGTACGGGTCGACTACCCGCTGCGTGCGGGGGTTGCGAGCCCCGACTCCGGCTGAAGGCGCGGGCGCGCGCGAGTCGGCAGGGCTGCGGTCGATCCGCCCGGGAGCCGATGATCCTCCGTGGTGGCCAGGTTGGTACATCTTCGAGACGACGACGTGGAACCGGTGAGCCGTGGGTGACGTGATCGCCTCTCGCGGCGCCTGCGGTGCCACCCGCATCGTCGGTGGCCTCCCTGGGCCCGGCCGCTGGGGATGGCCGGGTCGGTGACGATCGCTGCGGGCGCCGCTCTGTGGACGGCGATGGTCGGCAGCGTTCGCGGTCCCGCGCCACGACGGGTTCCTCTCGCACCGCTTCGACCTCGGGAACATGGTCCAGGCGGTCTGGAGCACGACGCAGGGGCGGCCGCTCGACATGACCGACGGCACCTCGGGCGAGCAGATCAATCGCCTCGCGGCGCACGTCGATCCGATCCTCGTCCTCTTCACCCCGTTCTGGTGGGTTCACCCCTCGCCCGAGACGCTGATCGTCGTCTACGTCGCCGCGCTCGCCGCCGGGGTCGTATCCGGTCGTACGCCTTGCGCTGAAGCACACGGGGTCGCGGCTCGTCGCGGGGCTTCTCGGCGCCTGGTACCTGACGCTGCCGTGGGTCATCTGGATCGGGCTCAACGAGGTGAACCCGATGAGCCTGGCGCTGCCGCTCCTCCTGTACGCGATCTGGTCCCTGGACGAGGACAGGCTCGGGCGGTTCGCGGTGTTCGCGGTGCTCGCCGTTCTCTGCGGGGAGTTGATCGGGATCACGGTCGCCGCGCTCGGAGTCTGGTACGCGCTCGGGCGGCGTCGTGTGCGTGCGGGCATCGCGATCGCCGCGGCCGGGATCGCGTGGACGGCGACCTGCCTCCTCGTCGTCATCCCCGCAGTCAACGACGGCGAGTCGAGCCGCTACTTCAACCGCTTCGAGAGCGTCGGCGGCACGCCGCTCGGCCTGTCTCGAGACGCTCTTCACCGACCCCGGCACGGTCGTCGCGCAGCTCACCTCCGCGGGCGACTTCCAGTACTTCTTCTGGCTCGCGCTGCCGACCGCGCTCCTCTTCCTCGGCCAGCCGTGGCTGCTTGTCGCCGCCGTACCGCAGCTCGGGACGAACATGGTCTCCGACTACCCGTCGACGGTCAGCCCGCTCGTACCACTACTCGGCGCCGGTCCTCGCGGTGCTCGTCGCCGCCTCCGTCCTCGGTGTCGGCCGCGTGCCGACCGCGTTATCGGGTCGCCGCGGCCGGGACGATGCTCGGCGCTCGCGGTCTCGTCGCTCGTCTCGACCCTGCCCGAGCCGGGGACGGAGGCGCTACCTCGCACCGCGAGCGCGAGACGCCGGCCCGGATCGCCGCGCTCGACCAGGCGGTCGCGCTCGTGCCGAGCGTCGCGCCGGTGACCGTGACGAACCGCGTCGGCGCGCACCTGTCGGCGCGCCGCATCGTGCACCTCTTCCCGGCGCGGGACGACGCGGAGTGGGCCGTCCTCGACACGCGGGATCCCTCCAACACCACGGCGAGCTGGATCGGGCCCGTCCCGTTCGCGACGCAGCTCGCGCGCCTCGATCGCGACCCGTCGTGGCGTGTCGTCTACGACCGCGAGGGTGTGCTCGTCTACCGCAGGGCGTCGTGACCGCCCGCGGCGGGCTCGCCGCGGACGACGTCGGTGACGATGAAGTGCGGCCGGCCCTTGGCCTCGTCGTAGACCCGGCCGAGGTACTCGCCGATGAGCCCGAGGAACAGGAGCTGGATCCCCGAGAAGAACACGATCGCCACGATGAGCGCGGCGAAGCCCTGGGGCGCCGTGTCGAGGAAGAGCCGCTGGAAGATCGCGTACAGGGCGTACACCGAGGCCGCGGCCGCCGCGCAGGCTCCGAGCAGCCAGGCCGCACGGAGCGGCGTGACCGAGAACGCGAACACCCCGTCGAAGGCGAGGCGGAAGAGCTTGCGGAGCGTGTAGCTCGGCTCCCCGCCCGCGCGCGCGTCCCGCTCGACCGGGATCCCCGTCTGCCGGAAGCCGACCCACGTGCGCAGGCCCCGGATGTAGCGGTGTCGCTCGGGCAGGAGGTTGAGCTGGTCGACGACACGCCGCGAGAGGAGGGCGAAGTCTCCGGAGTCGACCGGCACCTTGACCTCGGAGAGCCTCGACATCAGCCGGTAGAAGGTGAAGTAGGCCGCGCGCAGCGGGAGCGACTCCTTCCGCCGGACCCGCTGCGCGTACACGACGTCGAACCCGCGGGCCTGCTCGGCGAGGAACCTCGGGATCTCCTCGGGGCGGTCCTGAAGGTCGCCGTCCATGACGACGACGACGTCCCCGGTCACGGTCTCGAGCGCGGCGGTGAGGGCGGCCTGGTGGCCGAAGTTCCGGGACAGCCGGAGCCCGACGACGCGTGGATCCATGGCCGCCGCCTCGCCGACGAGCTCGAAGGTGCGGTCGTCCGAGCCGTCGTCGACGAACACGAGCTCGTGAGGCCCGCCGGGCAGCGCGTCGAGTACGGCCGCGAGCCGGCGGTGGAGCTCCGGGAACACCGTCTCCTCATCGTGGAGCGCGATCGCGACCGAGATGCGAGGCGGCAGAATGGCGGCTTGAGTCACGGGTGCTCGTTGTCGATCTTCACATGGTCGGCCGCGCGAGTGCGGCCCGCCCTACTCATCGCCATGGCAGCCGGAGTCCTTGAGATCCTCGACGCGTCGATGCGCCGACGTCGCAGCCCGCGATGAGCGCCGTGCTCCGCAGCCGGGCGACCCTCTTCGGCCTCGTGGTCGGAGTGCCGCTGTCCGCGGTCTTCCTCTGGCTCGCCGTCCGCAACGCGGACGTCGACGAGGTGTGGTCCGTGCTCGGGGACTCCGACCTCGGGCTCGTCGCGCTCGCGGTCGCGGCGATCGGCGGCGTGTACCTCGGCCAGGCGGCCCGCTGGCGCGCGATCGCGCGCACCCCCTCGGTCTCGACCGGGCGCTTCGCGGAGATGGTCGTGAGCGGCGTCGCGGTCAACAACGTCCTCCCGGGGCGCGTCGGGGATCTCCTTCGCGCCCGCTGGCTCCAGGTCGCGGCGCGCATCCCTGGCGGGCGCGCGCTCGCGACGGTGTTCCTCGACCGTGTGTTCGACGTCATCGCGCTCGTCGCCTTCCTCGTCGTGTCGCTCCCGTTCGTGGCCGGCACGGAGTGGCTCCGTCGCATCGCGGTCGGCGGGCTCGCGCTCCTGGTGGCCGTCGCGCTCGTCCTCGTCGGCGCGCGCGTCTACACCCGCCGCAGGGCCCGCGAGCGCCGCAGCGGGCGAGGGCTGCTGCGCCGTGTCGCGCGGGACACGGTCGAAGGCCTCGCCGATCCGCTCGGGCGCCTGCGTTCGCTCGGGCTCGGCGGGCTGAGCCTCGCCGTCTGGGGCACCTGGGCGCTCTCGGCCTGGCTCGTCGCCCGCTCCCTCGGGATCGAGCTCTCTCTCGTCGAGGCGGTCTTCGTGACCGCGGTGATCAACCTCGGCGTCGCGATCCCGTCCTCGCCCGGTTTCATCGGGACGTACCAGTGGCTCGGCGTCTCCGCGCTCGCGCTCTTCGACGTGCCGACGGAGGAGGCGCTCGCGTTCTCGATCCTGATGCAGGCGGTCTGGTACGTCCCCACGCTCGTCGTCGGCGGCGGGCTGCTGCTGGTGCGCGTCGTCCGAACGCTGCGGGCTACGCCTCGGACGCTCTCGGTCGGGGAGGCGGTCGATGGGTGACATGCCCGCGGCGGCGGTCGCGCGGAGGACGGGCGTGCTCGCGCGGATGCGAGTGAGCTCGCTGACGGTCGACGTCGTGGTCGCGAGCGGCCTTGCGCTCGTCGTCGGGCTGATCCGGCTCGGCACGCCTTCGTTCTGGGTGGACGAGTCGCTGACGGCGCTCGAGATCCAGTGGTCGTACGACCGGGCGCTCGACGGGTACTACTGGCTCTACTACTCGATCGAGAAGCCGTGGGCCGCGCTCGCCGGCTCCTCGGAGGCAGCGCTCCGGTTCCCGTCGGTGCTCGGAACGATGCTCGCGTGCGCGCTGCTCGTCGTGGTCGGGCGCAAGCTGTTCGACCGGCGCATCGCGCTCGCGGCGGGCATGCTGCTCGCCGTCAACCCGTTCGTCGTCAAGTGGTCGCAGCAGGCGCGCGGGTACACGCTCCTGCTGGCGGTCAGCGTGCTCGCGATCCTGCTCCTGCTGCGCGCGCTCGAGCGCGGCACGCGCGGAGCCTGGGCGCTGTACGGGCTCGCGTTCTCCGCGATGATCATCTGGCATCCGCCCGCCGGGGTCGTGCTCGCGCCGACGCACATCCTGCTCGTCTCCCAACGGCGCGAACGCGTTCTTCCGCATGGGCTCGCCGCCGCGCTCGTGATCGTGGCGCTCGGCGTGCCGTGGGCTGCGCAGATCGCGATGCGGTCGACCGGCGAAGGCGTCGTGATGAACTGGTTGACGTTCCCGACGCCGGAGGTGACCGCGCACGCCGTGGTCGACATCTCGGGCGCTGCCGGCCTCGGGCTGCTCCTCGCGCTCGTCGGCCTCTGGGCCCTGCACCGTGCGGGAGACGTCGATCGAGCAGTGTGGCTCGCGACCTGGGCGTTCACGCCGTTCGTCGTCGCGCTGGTGATCTCGGTCGCGCGGCCGATCTTCCTCGACCGCTACCTCATCGTCGCGTCGCCCGCGTTTGCGCTGCTCGGGGCAGTCGCGATCACGGGATTCGGGCTCCGAGTGCGAGCAGCGCTGGCGGCCGCGGTCGTCGTCGCCGTCGGGATCGGGCTCTGGCAGTGGTACTCGACGGACGAGGGCAACTGGCAGGGCGAGGACTGGCGGAGCGCCGTCCACACCGTGCTCGGTCGGCAGGCGGAGGCGGACGCGGTCGTCGTCGTCCCCTGGGCCGCTCATGCGGCGGCGGAGTACTACGGCGCGCGGCCGGTCGACGTCTCCGCCGAGGACTCGCTGTGGGTGCTCGTCTGGTCCGAGACGGACCCGCGCGACGTCTCCGACGCCGAGCGACGCGCCCTCGGCTTCGGCGATCACGTGCGCGTCGAGAAGCTGCAGTTCGGGCGGCGCCTGAGCGCGCAGCTCTGGCGACGGCAGCCCTGACGACTTAGAGGACGCGGCAGCGCACGAGTGTGCGGAGCACGCGCAGGCCGTCGAGGGCGGTGAGCTTCTTGCCGGCCTCGCGGGAGCGGGCGCGGTAGGAGATCGGCACCTCGTGGATTCGCTCGCCCGCCCGCAGCACGCGCGCGGCGATCTCGGGCTCGATGGCGAAGCCTCGCTCCTTCAGCGCCAGCGAGCGGAAGAGCTCGGTGTGCATGGCCTTGTAACAGGTCATGACGTCCGAGATCCAGCAGTTGTAGAGGAGGTTGGTCGCGAACGTGACGCTCTTGTTGCCCATGACGTACCAGAAGCTGAACGACGACTGGGACGTCCACGCGCGCGTCCCGAAGACGACCGCCGCCTCCCCGGAGACGAGCGGCTCGAGCACGAGGGCGAGGTCCTTCGCCGGGTACTCGAGGTCGGCGTCCAGGATCGCGGCGAGGTCGAGCGTCGCGTGCGAGAGGGCGGTGCGCACCGCCGCGCCCTTCCCGCGGTTCCGCTCGTGGAGCACGACGCGGACCGTGTCCGGCCACTCGCGGGAGGCGAGCAGCTCGCGGGTCCCGTCCGACGACCCGTCGTCGACGACGACGAGCTCGCGGGCGGCGACGGGGAGCTCGGCCGAGAGCGCGTCCTCGATCGCCGCCTCGACCGTGCCGACCTCGTCGTAGACCGGCATGAGGATCGAAAGGCCCTCCGTCATCGGCTGGAATCCTGCCCGCGGGCTCGGCTAGCGAGTTGGCGCGAGTCGGCCGAGGCGGAGGACGCCGGGGCTGCCGAGGATCGCGTCGGTCGTGGTCTTCGCCCTGAGCGTGAACGCGGTGACCGGAACCGACGTCTTGAAGCCGCGGCGCGTGACGCCGACGACGTCGCCGACGAGCCCGGCCGGGATCACGGCGTCCGCCGGCACCGCGAGCTCGACGGTGCGGGCGGGCACCCTGAGCCAGCTGCCACCCGGGTAGTGGCGGACACGGTCGATGTCGAGCTCGACCGTGGCCGCTTCCGCCCCGACGAGCGTCCCGCGCATGCCCAGCGAGAACGCCGACCCGGGCCGCGCGGCGAAGAGCGGACGGGAGGCACGCTGCAAGTGCGTGAACGGGTTCGTGTCCGCGCCCCCGCCCGGGTGCACCTCGAAGTGAAGGTGCGGGTTCCCGTTCGCGTCGCCGGAGTCTCCGTTCCAGGCGACCTGCTCGCCCGCCGAGACCTTGGCGCCGTCCGGGACGGCGTAGGTCACGTTCTTCACGCACCCGCCGCGGTTGTCGTTCTTCGACGTGCGGTCGTTGTTCAAGTGGATGTACATGTACATCGTCCCGCTGCGCCCGTACAGGTAGAGCATGCAGCCGCCGAGGTTCGAGGTCGCGTACGAGACCCTGCCCGCCTCGACCGCGACAACCGGCGCGCGCCACGGGTTCTCCATGTCGATCCCCGCGTGGCGTCCGTTCCCGCGCGGGTCGCCGTAGTTGTCCCAGAGGTCGGTCTCCGCGACGAGCGGGAACACGAACCTCGGCACCGCCTGCGGGCCACCGCTCGAGGGGGACGCCGCCGCCGCCGCCGCGAGGCCGGCGAGGAGGAGGGAGAGACCGATCCGGCGCGGACGCGAAGCGGCCGCGCTCGAGGGTGTTCGCGCGACCGGGATCCGCGCGTGCGGATTCCGGTCTTGCGCAAAGCTGCGGGCTGTCGTCCGGTGGCGTCGCATGTGACGTGCGCTCCGGTGCGCGCGCGAAGGGCGGGACGCTACCAGACGCACGTGGCGGGCCAGTCGGTTGCTCTCCAGGTGTACTCGTCGTCGAGCTGGGTGCGGGCGACGGCGGGCGGGAACGGCGTCCAGCTCGGGTTTCGGTCGACCAGGATCCCGGCACCGGCGTCGCGCCGGACGATCAGGGACAGCGAGCTGCTCGTCCAGTCCCAGACGACGAGGCGCCGGTCGTCCGGCAGGACCTCGTCCTCGGGAACGATGCCCTGCGCCCGGTCGACCTCGGTGCGAAAGGCGTCGACGCTGCAGGTCCACCGCGCGACGCCGCCGAGGTTCGCGAGCGTGAGGGCCGCGACGAACCCCACCGGCACGACGACGAGCCAGGCCACGCCGGAGCGCGCGGTGTCGGGGACGTCGGGCAAGCGCGCGCCGAGCCAGAGCGCCCAGAGGAAGAGCACCGCGAGCGACGCCGCCATCGCCGCGCCGCCGCGGGCCTGGAACGAGACGGCGGGCGTCGCGGTCCAGCCGGAGACGCCGAGCACCGTCGCGGCGCCACCGAGGCCGAGGAGCGTCCAGCGGAGACCGCCGTTCCTCGTCGCCAACGCGGCCAGGAGGAGGAGCGCCCCGACGAACGCGACGTAGAACGGCCACGGGTCGCCCGACGCCATGAAGTAGAGGGACGACTGCGCGTTCGTCGAGCCCTTGCCGGTCAGCGCGCCTCCGACGGCGACGACCATCGAGAGCACCGACGCCACGGCGACCGCGATGCCTCCCCAGCGGTCGGGGCGCGCGGCGGAGATGCGTGCCCGCCACACCGACCAGATCGCGAGCATCGCGCCCGTCACGAGGGCCGACTCGTAGCTCGCGACGAGCACGACGGACGCCGCCACCGCGAGCGCGGCGTGGCCGACGCGCCAGGGTCGCGGCTGCCAGAGGAGGACCGCGACGAGCACGGTCAGCGGAAGCGCGAGCACGCTCTCGCTGACGTTCGCGAGCCACGTCATCCCGGCGCTGAGCCCCGCGGTCATCGTCACGGCCGCGAACGCGAGGAGGTTCGCCCGCGAGAGCACGATCGCGACCGACCACACGACCGCCGGGAGCACGATCTGCCCGACTCCGAGCAGGACGGAGAGCGCGTACGTCTCGGTCAGGCCCGACCGGGCGGCGAGCAAGACCGGCGCCTGCCGGAGGGCGTTGCCGAAGAGGCGCGCGTTCGTCGTCAGCAGCTCGTCCGTCCCGAGGATCCGGACGAGGTAGAAGGGCCCGTCCGCCGTGAGGCTCACCGCACCCACGGCCATCGCTGAGGCGGTCGCGACGAGGAGCAGGCAGGCGGCGACGACCACCGGGACACGCACGGGCGGACCCATCGCAGGGGAGTATCGGCATCGCCCCGGCGAGCCACGACCCGCCGCGGCGGGCCTCGGGGAGGCCGGCCGGGTGACCGAACGCCTCGCTCGCAGGCCCGGATAGAGTCCGCGCCGTGAAGATCGCCGTCTGCGTGAAGCAGGTCCCGGACGCGACCGTCCACAAGCGGATCGACCCCCAGACGAAGCGCCTCGACCGGTCCGGCGAGGGCGCGCTCAACCCGACCGACCTGAACGCGGTCGAGGAGGCGATCCGGATCAAGGAGGCCCAGGTTGCAGGTGGCAACGGCGGCGAGGTCGTCCTCGTCTGCATGGGGCCCGCGAAGGCAGTCGACGCGCTGCGGAAGGCGCTCGCGATGGGTGCCGACCGCGCGGTCCTCGTCTCCGACGACGCGGCTGCGGGCTCCGACCTCCTCTCGACCGGGAAGGCGCTCGCGAAGGCGCTCGAGCGCGAGACGCCGGACCTCGTCCTCTTCGGCCAGGCGTCCGGCGACGGCGACGGCGCGGTGCTCTGGGCCGCGGTCGCGGAGCGGCTGGGCCGGCCCGTCATCTCGCAGGCCGCCGAGCTCTCCTTCGCCGACGGCGCAGTCAAGGGGAAGCGCCAGACCGAGCACGGCTACGACACGATCTCGGCGCCGCTGCCCGCTGTCGTCGCGGTCTCGGACGCCATCAACGAGCCGCGCTACCCGTCGCTCAAGGGGATCATGGGCGCGAAGTCGAAGCCGCAGGAGACGCTCGCGGTCGGCGACCTGGGGCTGGACGCGGGGGAGGTCGGGGAGGCGGGCTCGAAGACGACGGTGCTCGAGCTCGGCCCGCCGCCGTCGCGCGGCGACACGGTGAAGCTCGAGGACGACGGCAGCGCGCCGCAGAAGATCCTCGACTACGTCGTCGAGAGGCGGCTGCTGTGAAGTTCCTCGTCTTCCTCGAGCACCACGGCGGCGAGCTGGAGAAGGGCGGGCTCGGCGTGCTCGGGAAGGCGGCCTCGCTCGGCGAGGCCGAGGGGGTCGTTCTCGGCACCGGCGCGGCGGAGGTCGCGGCCGGGGCGGGCGCGTTCGGCGCCTCGAAGGTCTATGCGTGCGAGGACGACGCGCTCGCCGCGCCGCTCCCGCAGCCGCGGGTGGACGCCCTCGCCGCGCTCGTCGAGCGGAGCGGGACGGACGCCGTCCTCTTCGGCGCCTCGGTGCTCTCGGCCGACGTCGCGGCCGGTCTGTCCGCCCGGCTCGACGCCGGTCTCAACTGGGACCTCACCGACCTCGTGCTCGAGGACGGCGAGCTCGTCGGCAAGCGCCCGGCGCTCGGCGACACCGTGCTCGTCGACGTCGGCTGGACGGGAGGACTGCGTCTCGCGCTCGTCCGCTCGGGCGCACTCGACCCGGTCGAGTCCGGCGGCTCCGCCGAGGTGGAGACGTTCGAGGCGACATATTCGGACTTCTCGACGCTCGCGACGCTGCTCGAGCAGACGCAGGAGGAGTCGAGCGGGCCGTCGATCGAGGACGCGGAGGTCATCGTCGCCGGCGGGCGGGGGCTGGGCTCGCCCGAGGCGTTCTCGCTCCTCGAGGAGCTCGCGTCCGCGCTCGGCGGCGCGGTCGCGGCCACGCGGGCGGTCGTCGACGCCGGGTGGTACCCGTATTCGACCCAGGTCGGCCAGACCGGCAAGACCGTCTCGCCGAAGCTCTACATCGCGTGCGGCATCTCCGGCGCGATCCAGCACAAGGTCGGGATGCAGGGCTCCGGCACGATCGTCGCGATCAACAAGGACCCGAATGCGCCGATCTTCGACTTCTGCGACCTCGGCGTCGTCGGCGACCTGCACCAGATCGTCCCGAAGCTGACGGAGCTCGCCCGCTCCCGCCGAGGCGGCTCGTGAGAGTCATCGACGCAGCGGCCGCGAAGCGGACGCCTTCAGGGGTCGTCGCGCGAGCGGAATCCGCGCTCGCGGATTCTGCTCCTGCGCACTGAAAATGGCCCGCCCGAGCGACTTCCCGCCCGCGTTCGGCACGTCCGACGCGATCGGCGCGCCCACCGACGCGTCCGACGAGCGGATCGAGGTCGGCGTGCTGATCGTCGGCGGCGGGCCCGGCGGGCTCGCGTGCGCGATCCGGCTCGGCCAGCTCCTCGAGGAGCACCCCGAGATGCGCGAGCGGCTGGGCGAGGTCCCCGTCGCGGTGCTCGAGAAGGGGAAGCAGCCGGGCTCGCACCTGCTCTCGGGCGCCGTCGTCGACCCGCGGTCGCTGCGGGCGCTCTTCCGGGGGCGGCTGACGATGGCCGAGCTGCCCACGTACGGCCAGGTCCCGGGCGAGGCGGTGTACGTCCTCACGCGGCGCTCGGCCTTCCGGATCCCAGCGCCGCCCCCGATGCGGAACCACGGGAACTACATCCTGTCCGTGTCCGAGCTCGCCCGCTTCCTCGGCGAGCAGGCGGAGGAGCTCGGCGTCGCCGTGCTCCCGGAGACCGCGGCCACGAAGCTCCTCGTCCAGCACGGTCGGGTCGTCGGCGTACGCACCGGCGACCGCGGGCGGGGGAGGGAGGGCGAGCCGCTCCCGACGTTCGAGGCCGGCTCGGACGTCGTCGCGCCGCTGACGGTGCTCGCCGAGGGCACGCAGGGCCTCCTCACGAGCGCGGCGATCGAGCACTTCGGGCTCGAGGGCGAGAACCCGCAGATCTGGGCGCTCGGCGTGAAGGAGGTCTGGCGGGTCCCGAAGCCGCTGCGCCGGATCGTCCACACGATGGGCTGGCCACTGCGGACGCTGCACGGGTACGGCGAGTTCGGCGGCTCGTTCATCTACCCGATGGGCGACGACCTCGTCTCGATCGGCTTCGTCGCCGGGCTCGAGGCGAAGGACGTGGAGTTCTCCGTGCACGACGTCCTGCAGGAGTTCAAGACGCATCGCCTCGTGTGGAAGATCCTCGGCGGCGGCGAGCGCGTCGCGTGGGGAGCGAAGACGATCACCGAGGGCGGGTACTTCTCCCTCCCGAGCCGGCTCAACGCGCCGGGCCTCCTCCTCGTCGGGGAGGGGCCGGGGCTCGTCAACGTGTCGCGCCTGAAGGGCGTCCACTACGCCATCGAGTCGGGCCGTCTCGCTGCGGAGGCTGCCTTCCGTGCACTGCAGCGCGGGGAGGTACCGAGCCGGGTCGGCGCGCTCGACTCCTACGACGAGGCGCTCGCGGGGAGCCGGGCGTGGAAGGAGCTCTACCAGGCGCGCAACATGCGCCAGGCGTTCGACCGCGGCTTCTACGTCGGCGGCGCGCTCGCGAGCATGATGACCGTGACGAAGGGACGAATGCCCTCCGGCCGCCTCACCACGCATCCGAACGCGGAGGCCGCGCTCACGAGGACCGGACGCGCGTCCCGCTACCCGAAGCCCGACGGCGCCTACGTCTTCGACAAGCTCTCCTCGGTGTTCGCGTCGGGCAACCGGACGCGGGACGACCAGCCGAACCACATCCGGGTCGAGACGCGCGTCCGCAGGCCGGTCGCAGAGGCGTGGGAGTGGATGTGCCCGGCGCACGTGTACGAGGTCGGGGCCGATCTCGGCGACGGGATGGTCTCCGTGAGCGTCACGCCCTCGAACTGCGTGCAGTGCGGCGCGATTACGGCGAAGGGTGGCCGCCTGACGCCGCCCGAGGGCGGCTCGGGGCCCGAGTACACGCTGACCTGACGCTGCGCAGCGGACCGCGCTGAGCAGCAGGACGACCCATGCGCTGTAGGCGAACCCCGCCGGCCGGAACTCCACGCGGCTCAGTATCGGGCGCGGACCGGCGCCACTCCTCGGCTGGTCACGGAGCGCGGCGCTGCCGCTCGTTAGACTCGGACCGAGAGCCTTCGGGAGGTCGTGTCCGTGACGGAGCAGGCCGGCGGCAGCGCGACGCGGTGGGGACCGCTCTTCGGAGCTGGAGCAGCCTCTTGGGCCGACACATGGGAGGGCCCTGCGGGCTGGGGCACCCCCGTGTACGAGCACGTCCTCGACCGAGCGCGGGTCGGGGAGGGAACGCGGGTGCTCGACTGTGGATGTGGAGCCGGCCGCTTCGCGGGCATGGCAGCTCAGCGCGGCGCCGTGGTCTCCGGCATCGATGCGTCGACAGAGCTCGTCGAGATCGCAGCCGCGCGCGTGCCGGAGGGCGAGTTCCGGACCGGAGACATAGAAGCGCTCCCCTGGGGCGGCGACGCGTTCGACGTCGTGACCGGGTTCAGCGCGTTCCAGTTCGCGGACGATAAGGTCCGAGCACTGCGTGAGGCGGGACGTGTTGCTCGATCGATGGTCGCGGTCGTGATACCGGTGCGAGCGGCAGAGTCGGGCATCGCCGCGGTCTTCAAGCCGGTCTTCCCGCTCTTCGACGACGAGGCGCTCGCGAGCCTGAAACAGAGCGGGATCTTCGCGCTCTCAGAGCCGGGGCTGCTCGACGAGACGGTCGCGGCTGCCGGGCTCACACCGATCGCGGACGACGAGGTCGACTGTACGGTCGTGTTCGCCGACAATGCGTCGGCGGAGCGGGCGTTCGTGGGCGCAGGCCCGATGCAGCTCGCGATCGCCGTCTCCGGCGAAGACGCAGTTGCCGAGGCGGTCCGGGACGGGCTCGAGCCGCACGTGACGCGTGACGGGAGCGTCGTCCTCGAGTCCTGTTTCCGCGCGCTGCTCGCGTCGAGCTGAGCTGGCTCAACCGTCCTCGCGCTGCAGCCCACGCGCGCGCCATCGCGACCCGATCGGCCAGCGTCGGGTGGGTCCCGAGCATGAGCTCGACCCAACCGGGCGGGTCGGGGTCGCCGAGCGACGTGTCCGAGAAGCCGACCATGAGCCCCTCGAGCGCGGCCGGGTCGCGCGTGACCTGGAGCGCCTTCCAGTCGGCTTCCGCCTCCATCCGCCGCGAGATCGCGTTCGCGGCGGGAGCGGCGGCGAGCTGGAGGAGGGCCACGACGAGGAGCGCGAGAGGCACGGCCTCCGGCGCGCCCATGCCCCCGCGGCCGCGCAGCGCGCGCATGAGGATCCAGGCGCCCGGGATCGCGAAGAGCGCGAACCACCCGATCCCCTTCGGGAGGTGCTCCTGCGAGTGGTGGGCGAGCTCGTGCGCGAGGACGACCTTCTGCTCGCCCTCGGTGAACGGTGGAATGAGCATCGTGTCCCAGAGGACGACCCGCCGCGACGGCCCGATTCCGTACGCGTAGGCGTTGGCCTGCTCCGTGTCGTCGCTGACCTCCTCGACCCGGACCGGGAGGTCGGAGATGCCCAGCTCGCGCTCGTACTGCCGCTCGGCGGCGAGGAGCGCCTGGTCCTCCAGCGGGTCGGTCGTGAAGTCGAGGTAGGGCGTGCCGAAGGTGAAAAGCGCCCCGATCGCGACGAAGACGGCGGCGCCCGGGAGCCACCACCGCTCGCCGAGCCGGCGCGCGAGGCCCATCACGATCAGGAGCGCGATGCAGATCGAGAAGAACTGCGCGCCGAGCAGGGTCCAGTCGCCCACCAGCCACTCGAGATAGCCGACGTCCTCGAGCCCGTATCGGCGCTGCCACCAGAGCGACGCGAGAGAGAAGGGGAGACGGACGAGCCATACGATCGCGAGCCCGAGCATGCCGAGGAGCATCCCGGTGCCGATCGGCCCGGCGGCCGACTCGCGCGTGAAGGCCGCGCCCTTCCGCGCGTACAGGACGAGCGTGGCGAGGAGCGCCACCTGCGCGAGCACCCAGTTCACGTAGTGGAAGCGCTCGTAGCGCTCCGCCTTGGCGACGAGCTCGGCGCCGAAGGTGGAGTCGGCGTCGACCGCGGGAAGCGCGAGCCCGTCGGGGACGGCAGTCGGGTAGAGGAGGATCGCGCCGACGGCGAGCGCCGCGACGAGGAGCACCGTGAACGCGCTCCTCAGAACGCGTCTCCGAGGATCGGCGCCGCGGGCTCGGTCGGCTGCGGCTCCGGCCGCCCCTGCAGCACGGGAGCGCCGTACGGGTAGCGGTCCGTGAGCAGCAGCACGTACGCGCTCGTCTGCTCCCCGTAGCGGATGCAGATCGCCCCGAGGTTGCGGAGGCCCTCGGGCATCCGCCCGCGCACGAGGGCGTACCACCACCCGAGGAAGCCGGCGACGAAGAGCACCCCGCCGAGCGCGCTCGCGAGGAGCAGCGCCGGGATCGCGAGCACGAGCCGGAAGAAGGTGACGAGCCTGCGCTGGGGCCGCGGGGGATCGATCTCGAGGTCGATCCCGTACCCCGGCTGGCCGGTGAAGCCCGGGAACCGGCGGCCGACGACGAAGACGTACGCCTGCAGGTGGACGGCGTAGCGCACGTACGCGGCGAGGAACCGGTGGAGGCCGGCGGGCACCTGGCCCGTCACGAGGGCGGCGACCCACGCGACGAACACGGCGAACACGACCGCGATCGACCAGAGCGCGATCCAGACGAAGTGCGGGATCGCGAGCAGCAGGCGGAAGAGCACGGTGACCCGCGAGCGCTCGAGGTCGTCGGCGACGACCATGCGCACCGGGTGGCGCGGCAGCTCCGAGTACGGCTCGGCGAGCACGGGGTCGGAGCTCGGGTACCGATCGGTGAGCAGGAGGAAGTACCCGCCCACCTGGGCGCCGTAGCCGATCGCGTACGCGGTCAGGTCGCGGAGACCGCTCGGCGCCCGGCCGCGGGCGAGCACGAAGAACCAGGCGAGGAACGCTGCGACCCACGACGCGCCGCCGGCCGAGAACGCGTAAGCCCACTCGGATCTCCCGCCTCCCCACGTGCCCGCCCACGCCCCCGGCCCGGGCGATCCCTGCGAGAAGCCTCCGCCGAGGGTCGCCGCGAGGAGGAGCGCCGGAAGCGCGAGGAGCAGCCGGAAGAGGGCGCTCCAGCGGCTCTGCCGCTCTGGTGGGTCGATCTCGACGTCGACGTCGTACCCGGGCTCGCCTCGGAAGCCGGGGTACGGGTCGGAGGCCAGCAGGACGTAGGCCCCGACGTGTGTCGCGTAACGAACGTACCCCGCGACGAAGTCGTGGAGGATCTCCGGCACCTTCCCCTCGATGAGGACGGCGAGCCAGTGGACAAACGCGACCAGGAGCGCCGCGATCCCCCAGAGCGTCAGCCAGACGAAGTGCGGGATCGCGAGTATCAGACGCAGGAAGACCGTGAACCGACTGCGGTAGAGATCCTCGTCGCGGACGACGAGGTGGATCGGGCGCTCCGACGGGATGGCGGCCATGGCGGCATTCTCCCAGGGCGAGGAGCCGGTGACAGTCACCGGCAAGGCGTCGGGTGACCGTCACCTGCTTTCATCCGTCGCCCATGTCCCTCCCGGTCTCGCGCGACGACGTCGAGCGGGCGGCTTCGCTGATCGCGGGCCGGCTGCGGCGGACGCCGACGCTCTCGAGCCGCACGCTCGGGCCGGACATGTTCCTCAAGGCCGAGCTCCTGCAGCGAACGGGGTCCTTCAAGCCCCGCGGGGTCCTGACGAAGCTCGCCTCGCTGACCGACGAGGAGCGGGCGCACGGTGTCATCGCGATCTCCGCGGGCAACCACGCGCAGGCGGTCGCGTGGGCGGCCGCAGAGGAGGGGCTCGACGCGCTCGTCGTCATGTGGAAGGGGGCGAGCGAGGCGAAGATCGCGGCGACGCGAGGCTACGGCGCGGCGGTCGACCTCGAGGCGACGAGCCCGGGCGACGCCTTCGCGCGCCTGGACGTCCTGCTCACCGAGACCGGCCGCACGCTCGTCCACCCCTTCGACGACCCGCTGACGATCGCGGGCCAGGGCACGGTCGGGCTCGAGATCCTCGAGGACGTGGACGGCGTCGACACGATCGTCGTGCCGATCGGCGGCGGCGGGCTGATCGCCGGCGTCGCGGTCGCCGCCGCGGGCAGGGCGCGGGTCGTCGGGGTCGAGCCCGGGCTCTCGACCGCGATGCACTCGGCGCTCGCGGCCGGCGTGCCCGTCGACGTCGACCCGACCTCGATCGCGGACGGCCTCAACGCACCGCACGCGGGACGGATCGCGCTCGTGGTCGTGCAGGAGCTCGTGGAGGAGGTCGTGCTCGTGTCGGAGGACGAGATCGCGGAGGGCTTCCGCTTCCTGTACGAGCGCGCGAAGCTCGCCTGCGAGCCCGCGGGCGCTGCCGCGGTCGCGGCGGTGCTCTCGGGCACGGTCCGGGGCGGCCGGACGGTGTGTATCGTCTCGGGCGGGAACGTCGCCGCCCGAACGGCCGCTGGTATCCTGGCAGCCCCATGAAGGCCGACATCCATCCCGAATACGTCCTCGCTCACGTGACGTGCTCGTGCGGGAACGAGTTCTGGACCCGGTCCACGAAGCCCGAGCTGCACGTGGAGATCTGCGCGGCGTGCCATCCGTTCTACACGGGGAAGCAGAAGCTCGTCGACACGGGCGGCCGGGTGGAGCGCTTCCAGCGCCGGCTCGAGAAGGCCGGCGGCTCGCGCCGCGGCTAGCCCGCGATGAAGATCACGTACGGCGGCCAGGCCGTCCTCGAGGGCGTCATGATGCGCAGCCCGTCGAGCTGGGCCGTCGCCGTGCGGACGCCCGAGGGCGACATCACGGAGGTCGTCCGCGAAATCGAGTCGCCGATGCAGCGCCGCAAGATCTGGCGGCTGCCGGTCGTCCGGGGCGTCATCGCCCTCGGCGAGTCGCTCGCGATCGGGTTCCGTGCGCTTGCGATCTCGGCGAACGTGGCCTCGCAGGAGCGTGACGAGGAAGGCGAGATCCAGACGCAGATCGGCCGCGGGCAGATCATCTTCTCGTTCGCGCTCGCGATCGGGTTCGCGCTGATGCTCTTCAAGGTCGGCCCCGCGCTGCTCACGAGCTGGCTGCCGATCGAGTCGACGGGCCAGTTCGTCGTGATCGAGGGGCTGATTCGCGTGGCCGTGTTCATCGCCTACATCCTCGTCATCTCGCTGCTCCCGGACCTGCGCCGCGTGTTCCAGTACCACGGCGCCGAGCACAAGACGATCAACGCGCTCGAGGCGGGCGTGGAGCTCACGCCCGCCAATGTGCAGAAGTTCAGCTTGATCCATCCTCGTTGCGGCACAGCCTTTTTGCTCTGGGTCATGGTGATCGCGATCTTCGTGTTCGCCTTCGTCGGCAGGCCCGAGTGGTACTGGCTCATCGCGAGCCGAATCGTGCTCCTGCCGGTGATCGCCGGGCTCGCGTACGAGGTCATCCGCTACGCGGGTATGCACCAGTCGAACCGCGTCCTGATGAAGCTGCTCGCGCCGGGCCTCTGGCTGCAGCGGCTCACGACCCGCGAGCCGACTGACGACCAGGTGGAGGTCTCGATCCTCGCCCTCCGGCGGGTCGTCGAGCGCGAGGAGTCCGAGACGACCGAGCAGCACCGGCTCGAGTCCCGCGTCGAAGTGATGGCCTGATGCCGCGGATCACGCGCGAGTCCGAGATCGTGTGGGAGGGCTCTGTCGCCCGCGGTGCCGGCGTCGTGAGCGCTGTGAGCTCGGGCGCGTTCGCACTCCCGACGACGATCGCGTCGCGCGTCGGCGACCCCGAGGGGAAGACGAGCCCGGAGGAGCTGCTCGCGGCCGCGCACGCGTCGTGCTACGTGACGTCGCTCGGCAGCGAGCTTGCGCGGTCCGGGACGCCGCCCGAGCGCCTGGAGGTGCGCTGCGCACTCACGATCGACGAGGTCGAGGGCATCGGCCACCGCGTCGTCCAGTCGGTGATCACGGCGCGCGGCGTGGTTCCGGGAGGCGATGCGGCAGGGTTCGCGCAGGCAGCGTCTGCGGCTGACGACGGCTGCACGATGTCGGCCCTCATCCGCGCGAGCGCCACCGTCATCGTCGAGGCGACCCTCGAGGAAGGAGAGAGCTGATGGCAGACCGCACCGCATCCGTCACCTGGTCCGGCTCGCTGATGGAGGGCGCTGGCACGATCGACAGCGTGGGGAGCGGCGCCTTCGGCCCGCTCGACGTCACGTGGGCCTCGCGCACCGAGGAGTCCGGCGGTCGCACGAGCCCCGAGGAGCTGATCGCGGCCGCGCATGCTTCGTGCTACTCGATGGCGCTGTCGCACGCGCTCGCCCAGGCCGGCGCGCCGCCCGAGCGGCTCGAGACGTCGGCGACGGTGACGTTCGAGCCCGGCACGGGGATCACGAAGAGCGCGATCCGCGTGCGCGGGACGGTGCCGGGGATCGACGAGGCCGCGTTCCTCGAGGCGGCCGAAGGCGCGGTGCAGGGGTGCCCGGTCTCGAAGGCGCTGGCCGCGCTGCCCGAGATCACGCTCGACGCGGCGCTCGTCTAGAACGGGAGAGGCCGGTGACAGTCACCGTGCGGTGACAGTCACCGTGCGGCGTGGGCTGCAATGATCGCCCGCATGGGGACGGGGGACAGGACGCCGGAGGCCCCCGATCGCGCCGGCCTCGTCCTGATCACGCTCATCCTCGTCGCCGCGGTCGCGAACCTGAACCTGTCCGTCGCGAACGTCGCCCTGCCGTCGATCGGCGCGGCCTTCGACTCGTCCCAGGTCACGCTCAACCTGATCGCGGTGGGCTACTCGCTGGGGCTGGCGGCGTCCGTGCTCTACCTCGGCGCGGTCGGCGACCGCTACGGGCGGAAGCTGCTGCTCGTCCTCGGCACCGCGCTCGCGGTCCCGATGTCCTTGCTCGCAGGCTTCGCGCCCTCGGACGAGGTGCTCTTCGTCGCCCGTGTCGGGGGCGGGGTCGCCGCTGGAATGGCGTACCCGACGACCCTGGCGCTCATCACGGCGCTCTGGTCCGGCCCCGGCCGGACGAAGGCGATCGCTCTCTGGTCGGCGCTCGGGGGCGCGATCGCCGCGCTCGGCCCGCTGCTCTCCGGCGCGCTCCTCGAGGAGTTCGACTGGGGCTCGGTCTTCCTGGTCACGCTCCCGCTCGCCGGCCTCGCGCTCCTGCTGGCCGTCCTCTTCGTGCCGAGCCACGTCAACGAGACGAGCGATCCGGTCGACAACCTCGGCGGGATCCTCTCCGTCGTCCTCGTCGGTGGGCTCATCCTCGCGATCAACTTCGTCCCCGTCCCCAACGAGGGGACGTTGGTGCTCGGCCTCGCCGCGATCGCCGCTGCCGCGCTCGTCGGATTCGTCGTCCGCCAGCGCCGTGCGCCGAATCCGCTGTACGACCTGAACGTCGCGTCGCGGCGGATCTTCTGGGTCGCCGCGTGCGCCGGGATCATCGTGTTCGGATCGCTGATGGCCGCGGCCTTCGTCAGCCAGCAGTACCTCCAGAACGTCCTCGGGTACTCGACGCTCGAGGCGGGAGCCGCCATCCTCCCCGCCGCGCTCGTGATGGTCGTGGTCGCGCCGCGATCGGCGAAGCTCGTCGAAGCGCGCGGGGCCCGCTTCACCCTGCTCGCCGGGTACGTCTTCCTCGTGCTCGCGTTCCTCACGATGCTCCTGGTCTGGGACGAGGGAGCTCCCTACTGGCAGATCGCGGCCGCCTACGCCTTCGTGGGAGCCGGCGTCGGCCTCGCCGGCACTCCCGCCTCGCACTCGCTGACCGGCTCCGTGCCCGTCACTCGTGCGGGGATGGCCTCGGGCACCGCCGACCTGCAGCGCGACCTCGGCGGCGCGATCATGCAGTCGACCTTCGGAGCGCTGCTCACCGCCGGGTACGCGTCGTCGGTCTCGTCGCAGATCGCCGCCTCCGACAAGAGCGTCACCGACTCGACCCAGGCGGCGCTCACGAAGTCGTTCGCGAGCGCCGAGGCCGTCGCCGCGCAGCACCCGCAATACGCGGACGCGATCGTCTCCGGCGCGCAGGAGGCGTTCCTCCAGGGCGATGACTGGGCGTACTCCGCCGGTGTCGTCTCGGTCCTGCTCGGCGCTGCGGTCGTCTACTTCCTGTTTCCGAAGAAGGAGGCCGAGGAGGCGCTGCTCGCGGCGTACCACGCCGAGGACACCGCAGCGGCCCGAGGGCCGGGCGAAGCGCCCCTGGAGCCCGAGACGCTCGCCGCCGACGCCTGAGTGAGCGCGCTGGCGTCCGTGGGCGACGCGCTCGTGGCTCCCCTCGCGGCGGAGCTCACGGAGCAGGAGGCCCGCTCGCTCGTCTTCGTCTTCCTCGCATCGACGCTCGGCGCCGTGCTCGCGCGCTGGCACATCCGGCTCCTGCTGCCCACCGTGGTCGTGGAGATCGTGCTGGGGATCCTCATCGGACCGGAGGGGCTCGGAGTCGCCGAAGCCGATACGTTCGTCACGTTCCTCTCGGACTTCGGGCTCGCGCTCCTCTTCTTCTTCGCCGGCCTCGAGGTGATCGAGCAGCACGTCCCGCTGGGCGCGCTCCGGCGAGGGACGGTGGGGTGGGGTGGCTCCCTCGCGATCGGGCTCCTGGTCGGAATCGCGCTCGACCGCGCGGGCGTCGCGGCCGAGTGGTGGCTCCTCGGCGTCGCGCTCGCGACGACCTCGCTCGGGACGCTCGTCCCGATCCTGTCGGACTCGCGGCTCCTGCCGACTCCGCTCGGGCTGGCCGTGCTCGGCACGGGGGTCGCGGGCGAATTCTGGCCGATCGTCTTCATCTCCGTGTTCCTGACGGGCGTCTACGGCGCGGTCACCGAGGTCGTGCTCCTCGTCGGGTTCGGCGTGCTCGTCGCGGCTGCCGCGCGGATCGCGCTGCAGGCGCGGCCGCCGTGGTTCCTGCGGGTCGTCCAGGACACGCTGCACACGACGGGGCAGGTCGGCGTGCGCGCTTCGATCTTCTTCCTCGCGCTCCTCGTGTTCCTCGCGGCGGACGCCGGGTTCGAGTTCGTGCTTGGCGCGTTCGCCGCAGGTCTCGTGGTCGGGCTCGCGCTCGACTCGCCGGATGGGAGGATCGTCCGGGTCCGCCTCGAGGGCATCGGGTTCGGGTTCCTCGTGCCCGTGTACTTCGTGGTGACCGGCATGAACTTCGACCTCGACAGCCTGCTGACGGTCGACGGCCTCTCGCTCGCTGCGCTCTTCCTCGCGCTGCTGCTCGTCACCCGCGGGGACCTCCGCGCTCCTCTGGTTCCGCGAGCTCGGTGCGCGTGAGACGACGAGCCTCGCGCTGTTCGGCGCGACTGGTCTGCCTCTGATCGTCGCGATCGTCGGGATTGGCCAGGGACGGGGCGCGATCTCGGACGCCGTCGGCGCGTCCCTGATCGGGGCGGGGATGATCTCCGTGCTCGTCTACCCGTTCGTCGCAACACGGATCGCGGCCGCGCCCGCCGGGGCGCCCGTCACGCACGTCGAGCCCGGCGCCGACGAGTACTGACGCCGCTCGGCCAGGCGCGGTAGGCTCATTGCCTGGCACAGGCGACCCGCACCGGCGCGACGGAGGCGTTCTTCGGCGCGCTCGCCGAGCGGTCCGAGGAGCCGCATCTGCGCAAGGCGGTCGGCAGCGTCCGCTTCGAGATCGTCGACGGCAGGCGGACCCGCCGCTGGCTCGTCGCGTTCGATCGCGGGCAGATCTCTGTCGAGCCGGCGCGTGCGGGCGCGGAGGCGGACTGCCTCCTACGCGCGGAGAGATCCGTGTTCGACGGACTCGCGGCAGGCAGGCTGAACGCGGTCACGGCGCTCCTGCGCGGCGATCTCGTGGCCGACGGGGACTGGAGGCTGCTCGTGCGTTTGCAGCGGCTCTTCCCGGGCCCGCGGAAGCGGGGGCGAAGGACGGGGACCGCATGAGCGACGGCGTCGTGAAGATCCTCGACGGCAACACGTTCGTCGTCAGCGACGACCGTGGTGACATCGAGGCCTCCCCAACGGACCCCACCGGCCTCTTCTCGTTCGACACGCGCTTCCTCTCGAAGTGGGTGCTGACCGTGAACGGCGAGCGGCTGAGCTCCCTCTCGGTCGACGACCTGCAGTACTTCGAGTCGCGCTTCTTCCTCGTCCCCGGCACGGGCACGGTCTACATCGACGCGAAGCTGTCGGTGATCCGGCAGCGCGCGGTCGCCGGCGGCTTCCACGAGGAGCTGACGATCCTGAACCACTCCGACCGGCCAATTCGCCTGGAGGTGCGGATCGACGCCGGCTGCGACTTCGCCGACCTGTTCGAGGTCAAGGACGCGCTCCGCAAGAAGGGGCGCTACTCCGCGGACGTCTCGTCACGGTCGCTCGTGCTCCGCTACGAGCGCGGGCCGTTCCAGCGCGCGACCGCGATCTCCGCGACCGCCAGGGCACGGTACGACCGGGACGGCCTGACGTTCGTGGCGCGGGTCCCGGCGCACGGGCAGTGGACGACCGAGCTCCAAGTGCTCGCCGAGCGCCAGGTCGGCGGACGGGCCGACGGGCTCGACCGGGGCGATCCGAAGCGGGCGCTGGAGGGCATGCGGCGGAACCTCGAGCGCTGGATCGACGCGGCACCGCGTCTCGAGTGCGACGACGAGCCATTGAAGGCGACGTATCGGCGCAGCCTCGTCGACCTCGCGGCGCTCCGCTTCTCGCCGCCGATCGCGGGCGGTCGAGCGCTTCCCGCCGCCGGCCTCCCGTGGTTCATGACGATGTTCGGCCGGGACAGCATCTTCACGAGCCTGCAGGCGCTGCCGTTCACGCCCGAGCTCGCGGCGACGACGCTCCGCGCGCTCGGCGACTGGCAGGGCGCGCGCTCCGACGACTTCCGCGACGAGGACCCCGGCCGGATCCTCCACGAGATGCGCTACGGGGAGATGACCGCCTTCGAGGAGCGACCCCACTCGCCGTACTACGGAGCGGTCGACGCAACGCCGCTGTACGTCGTGCTGCTCGACGAGTACGAGCGCTGGACCGGGGATCGCAGCCTCGTGCGCGAGCTCGAGCACGAGGCCCGAGCGGCGCTCGCGTGGATCGACGACTACGCCGACCTCCAGGGCACGGGCTACGTCTGGTACCGCCGCCGGAACGAGGAGAGCGGGCTCGAAAACCAGTGCTGGAAGGACTCGTGGGACTCGATCTCGTTCCGGAACGGCAAGCTCCCGGGCTTCCCACGCGCGACCTGCGAGCTCCAGGGGTACGCCTTCGACGCGAAGGTGCGCGGCGCGCGCCTCGCACGCGACATCTGGAAGGACCCGGAGCTCGCGGACCGGCTCGAGCTGGAGGCCGCCGACCTCAAGCGGCGCTTCAACCGCGACTACTGGGTCGCGGACGGCGAGTACTTCGCGCTCGCGCTCGACCCGGACGGAAAGCAGGTCGACTCGCTCGCATCGAACAATGGGCACCTCCTCTGGAGCGGCATCGTCGACAAGTCGAAGGCGAAGGCGGTCGCGCGCCACCTCCTCGGGGAGCGGCTGTTCTCGGGGTGGGGCGTACGCACGCTTGCCGCCGGCGAGGCCCGCTACAACCCGATCGGGTACCACACCGGGACCGTGTGGCCGTTCGACAACTCGTTCGTCGCGTGGGGCCTCCGCCGGTACGGGTTCAAGGACGAGGCCGCCACGATCGCCGCAGGGATCCTCGAGGCGGCCGAGTTCTTCGACGGCCGGCTGCCGGAGGCGTTCGGCGGGTATCCGCGCGCGCAGACGAAGTACCCCGTGCAGTACCCGACCGCGTGCAGCCCGCAGGCCTGGTCCACCGGCGCGCCGCTCCTCTTCCTGCGCACGATGCTCGGCCTCGAGCCGCAGGGGGAGCATCTCATCGTCGACCCGGCGCTTCCGAGCGAGATCGGGCGCCTCGAGCTGCTCGACGTCCCCGGCCGCTGGGGCCGCATCGACGCGTTCGGCCGCGGACGCGTCGAGGTTCGCCGCTAGTCGGAGCTCACTTCCTTCGTCTCCGGCACCCCGGGCCCGGCGTCGCTCTCCGGCGTGATCGTGATCGCGTGCGGCTCGCCGTCGCAGGTGACGACGACCGTCGTCGACCCACTCGGGCCGAAGGCCGTGGAGGACCCCGTGGCGACCGCGATCTCGACGGCGGTCGCGTTCTCGGTAGCCCAGGTGACGGTCACGGGCCCGGTCGTGGCCGCCCCGCAGTCGAGCTCGGAGAGCTCGAAGGAGGTGACCTCGGCCTCCGACGCCTCCGTCTCGGTCGCCTCGGTCTCGGTGGCGTCCGTCTCGGTCGTCTCCGTCTCCGTCTCCGTCGCTCCCGTGGAGGCCGGGCAGCTCGTGTCGTCGATCGTGCCGTCCGTGCGCGTCGTGCCGCACAGCGTCGCCCCGGCGAGGTTCGTCCCGTCGATCGTGGCGTCCGTGAGGTTCGCGCTCGTGAGATCCGCGTCCGAGAGGTCGGCGTCGACGATCTGCGCGCTGCTCAGGTTCGCCTCGCTCAGGTCGGCGCCGCTCAGGTCCGTGCCCTCGAGGTTCGCGCCTGCGAGGTTCGCCCCGGACAGGTCCGCGTCCTGGAGCTCCGCGCCGGAGAGATCGGCGCTCTCGCACTGTGTTCCGGGCTCGATCACGCACTCTCCGACCGTCTCCGAGTCCGAGCCACCGCATCCTGCGAGCGTCGCCGCCGCGAGCGCCAGCGCCAACCACTTCAGCGTGCCTGCCACCTCTGCTTCTCCTCTCGGGACGTCCGCCCCGAGCATGACGGACGTGCGAGAGGATGTCACGGTGCCGGCGGACTCCGCAGAGGTGGTGTTCCTCGTCGACGTCGACGACACGCTGCTCGACAACGACCGCTTCCGCGAGGACGTCGAGGCGCACCTCGCCGCGGACTTCGGAGAGCCGGCACGCGACGCGTACTGGACGATCCAGGAGCGGCGCTTCGTCGAGCTCGGCTACCGCGACTACCTGGGCGCGGTCCAGGAATGGTGGCTCGCCGAAGGCATGGATCCGCGGTTCCTCGGCGTCGCGCGGTACCTCCTCGACTACCCGTACGCCGACCTCCTGTACGACCGGGCCCTCGACGTGCTCGCGCACCTTCGCTCGGCCGGCCCCACCTTGGTCGTGACCGACGGCGACGCCGTCTTCCAGCCGCGGAAGATCGAGCGCGCAGGGATCTCGGACGTCGTCGACCGCGACGTCCTGATCTACATCCACAAGGAGGAAGAGCTCGACGACGTCGAGCGCCGCTACCCGGCCGAGCGCTACGTGCTAGTCGACGACAAGCTCCGCATCCTCACCGCCGCGAAGCACCACTGGGGCAAGCGCGTCACCACGGTGCTCCCGCTCCAGGGGCAGTTCGCGAACGACCCGGAGATCGCCGGCGCGAATCCGGCCGCGGACGTCACCGTCGAGCGCATCGCCGACCTCCTCGCGCTCGATCCACGCGAGCTGGGCCGTGGCTAGGGACGTGGAGAAGCGCGTCGCGGCCGAGGCGGCAGCGGCATTCGTCGACGACGGCATGCGGGTCGGCCTCGGCACGGGCTCGACGGTCGCGTTCGTGCTGCCCGCGCTGGCGCGGCGTGGCCTGTCGCTCGAGTGCGTGGCGACGTCGCCGGCCACCGAGCTAACGGCCCGTGAGCTCGGCCTCGACGTGGTCGGCTTCTCCGGCGCCGACGCGCTCGGCCGGCTCGACGTCGCGATCGACGGGGCCGACCAGGTCGCGCCGTCGGGCTGGCTCGTGAAGGGAGGAGGCGCCGCGCACACGCGTGAGAAGGCGGTCGCCGCCGCGGCCGCGCGCTTCGTCGTCGTCGTCTCGTCGGACAAGCTCGTGGAGCGCCTTGCGCCGCCGGTCCCGCTCGAGCTGCTCGAGTACGGGCTCGCAGCGACGCTTCGTCGCCTCGGTGCGGCGGAGCTGCGTGATGTGCCGCGCAGCCCCGACGGAGGGGTGATCGCGGACTACACGGCCGAGTTCGACGACCCGGAAGCCCTCGCGGCGACGCTCTCGGAGACCGTGGGCGTCGTCGAGCACGGTCTCTTTCCGGCGGCGCTCGTCTCCGACGTCGTCATCGGGCGGGGCGAGCAGGTCGAGCACCGGCACTTCCGATAGCGCGTCAGAGCGAGCTTGCCGCCGCCTCGTCCGCGAGGAGCAGTGCGCGCTCGTCGGAGACACGGCCGGCCGGGATCGAGCCGTCGTGGTCCCGCAGCAGGCGGACGACCTCTGCCTTGTCCTCGCCGGTCACGAGCCAGAGGATCCGCCGCGCACGTTCGAGCGCGGGGTACGTCAGCGTCATCCGGCGCCGGCCCTGGTACTCGCCGGTCGTCGCGACGTGCCGGTCGTCGACCTCGAGGACCGGGTCGCCGGGGACGAGGGACGCCGTATGCCCGTCGGGCCCGAGGCCGAGGTGCACGAGGTCGAGGCGGTCGGGCAGCGAGGAGGCGTACAGGGCCGCGCCCTCGTCCAGGTCGTCCGCCCACACGGGCATCGCCCGGACGTCGGCCGCGCCGCCGGGCGGGAGGGCACGTTGGAGGTGCGTGAGGTTGCGCTCGTCGTCTCCGTCGGGCGCGACCCGCTCGTCGACCTGGTAGATCGTGACCTTCTCCCAGGGCATCATCCCTGCCAGGTCGGCGAACATCTGCCAGGGCGTGTTCCCGCCCGACACCGCGAACGTGAAGCGCCCGCGCCCCTCCACCGCGGCGGCGGCGAGCTCCGCGATGTGCTCCGCTCCCCGCTCCGCCACCGCGTCCCGGTCGGGGAGCACCTCGACCTCGAGCGCCACCGCTACGACGCCTTCTCGTCGTGGCCGCCGAACTGCTTGCGCATCGCGGACAGGAGCCGGCTCGCGAAGTCGTCGAGGCCGCGGGAGGCGAAGCGCGAGTAGAGCGCGGTCGTCAGGACCGGGGCCGGCACGCCTTCCTCGATCGCGGCGATCGACGTCCAGCGCCCCTCGCCCGAGTCGGACACGCGGCCCGCGAACTCCTCCAGGGTCGGCGACTCGAAGAGCGCCTGCGCCGTGAGATCGAGGAGCCACGAGCCGACGACACTCCCGCGCCGCCAGACCTCCGCGACCTCGGTCGTGTCGACGTCGTAGCGGTAGAGCTCGGGACGCTCGAGCGGCGCGGTCTCCGCGTCCGCGTCGCGCTGGCGCAGGCCGGCGTCGGCGTTCGCGATGACGTTGAGCCCCTCGGCGTACGCGGCCATGAGGCCGTACTCGATCCCGTTGTGGACCATCTTCACGAAGTGGCCGGCGCCGTTCGGTCCGCAGTGGTAGTAGCCGTGCTCGGCCTGGCTCGGCTCGCCCGTGCGCCCCGGCGTCCTCGGCGCGGCGTCCACGCCGGGCGCGATCGAGGCGAAGATCGGCGCGAGCCGGGCGACGACCTCGTCCTCGCCGCCGATCATCAGGCAGAAGCCGCGCTCGAAGCCCCAGACGCCGCCGCTCGTGCCGACGTCGACGTGGTGGATGCCCTGGTCGCGGAGCTCCGATGCGTGCCGGATGTCCTCGACGTAGTGCGTGTTGCCGCCGTCGATGACGACGTCGCCCGGCTCGAGCACCTCGGCGAGCGCGTCGATCGTCCTGCTCGTGATCTCGCCTGCCGGGACCATGACCCAGGCTGTGCGGGGCCTCTCGAGCCGGGCTGCGAACTCCTCGAGCGAGGTCGAGCCGATCGCGCCGTCGGCCTCGAGCGCCTGCACCGCATCCGGAGAGACGTCGTAGCCGACGCAGTCGTGGCCGTCCTTCAGCAGGCGGCGCACGATCCCGGCTCCCATGCGGCCGAGGCCGACCATTCCGAGCTGCATCGGGGTGTCCGTGGCCATGCTCAGCTCCTTCCTCGGAGGATGAACCGCTCGACGGCGTGGGCGAACCCGTCGTCGTCGTTCGACGTCGTGACGCGCCTGGCCGCGCGCTGGACCTCTCGGTCGGCGTTGCCCATCGCGATCGAGAGGCCGGAGTGCGCGAACATGAGGACGTCGTTGGGCATGTCCCCGATCGTCGCGATCTCCTCGGGCGGGATCTCGTAGCGCCTCGACAGGTACCGGACGACGGCACCCTTGTTGGCCAGCGGATGCGTGACGTCGACGTAGTACGGCTGGGAGCGCGAGGCCGAGACGTCGTCCCCGAGCTCCTCGTTCGCCCTGTCCGCTGCCGCCGCCACGACGTCGTGGTCGTCGCTCACCCCGACGATCTTGGCCACCTCGGTCGCGTGGCCGTCGAAGCTCTCGACGACGAGCGGCTCGAACCGGACCGTGTGCGCCTCGCGCTCGACGTGCGGGCCGTCCGCGTCACGGACGAGCCAGTCGTTCTCGCGGTACACCCAGACGGAGAGCCCGAAGGACTCCAGCAGCTCGATCGCGGTCGGGACGAGCCGGTCCGGGATCGTGTGCTCCTCGAGCACCTCGAGCTGCGGGCTCGCGAGCAACCCGCCGTTGAACGCCGCGATCGGCGTGGCCAGCGCGAGCGGCTCGACGAGCATGGACATCCCGCGCGGCGGGCGGCCGCTCGTCACCGCGAACAGGATCCCCGCCTCGTGCAGCCGCTCGACCGCCTCGACCGAGCCCGCGGTCAGCTCCTTCTGCTTCGTGACGAGCGTGCCGTCGACGTCCGAGAGCAGGAGGCGGATCATCGGCCTCGATCCTCGGCCGATGATCGTGGAGAGGCGTGGGAAACCGCGAGGTTCCCCACGCTTTCAGAAGAAGGGGGTCCGTGAAGGAAGCGTGGTTTGCCCCACGAACGCGAGCCGCAGGCGAGCGTCGTCACCTGAGCGCCCGGTAGCGGCGGATGAGCGCGTTCGTCGACGAGTCGTGGGCAAGGTCCGGCTCGTCCTCGCCCGTGAGCTCCGGGACGATCCGCTGGGCGAGGGCCTTCCCCAGCTCCACGCCCCACTGGTCGAACGAGTCGAGGTCCCAGATCGTCCCCTGCGTGAAGACGCTGTGCTCGTAGAGCGCGACGAGCGCGCCGAGCGAGAACGGTGTCAGCTGCTCGGCGAGGAGGACGTTCGTCGGTCGGTTCCCCTCGAAGACGCGGTGCGGGACGACGGACTCGGCCGTCCCCTCGGCGCGCACCTCGTCGGCGGTCTTGCCGAAAGCGAGCGCCTCGGCCTGGGCGAAGACGTTCGACATGAGGATGTCGTGGTGGTCGCCGAGCGGGTTCAGCGTCTTCGCGAACCCGATCAGGTCGACCGGGATCAGCTTCGTCCCCTGGTGGATGAGCTGGTAGAAGCTGTGCTGGCCGTTCGTCCCCGGCTCGCCCCAGAAGACCGCGCCCGTCTCGTAGTCGACGGCGCGGCCGTCGAGCGTCACGTGCTTCCCGTTCGACTCCATGGTCAACTGCTGGAGGTAGGCGGGGAAGCGCTTCAGGTACTGGCTGTACGGCATCACGCCCACCGTCTGGGCGCCGAAGAAGTCGCCGTACCAGACGCAGAGGAGGCCCAGGAGCACCGGCAGGTTGCGCTCGTACGGGGCCTCGCGGAAGTGCTCGTCCATCGCGTGGAAGCCGGCGAGGAGCTCGCGGAAGCCGTCGGGGCCGACGGCGAGCATCGTCGAGAGGCCGATCGCGGAGTCCAGCGAGTAGCGGCCGCCGACCCAGTCCCAGAAGCCGAACATGTTCTCCGGGTCGATCCCGAATCTCGCGACCTCGTCCGCGTTCGTCGAGACGGCGACGAAGTGCCTTGCGATCGCGGCCTCGTCTCCGAGGGACGCGAGCGCCCAGGCACGGGCCGAGCGGGCGTTCGTCATCGTCTCGAGCGTCGTGAAGGTCTTCGACGAGACCACGAAGAGCGTCTCCTCGGGTGAGAGGTCGTGGGTGGCCTCCACGAAGTCGGTCGAGTCGACGTTCGAGACGAAGCGGAACGTCAGGTCGCGCCGCGCGTAGTGGCGGAGCGCCTCGTAGGCCATCACCGGCCCGAGGTCGGACCCGCCGATGCCGACGTTGACGACGTTGCGGATCGGCTTGCCCGTGTGGCCGGTCCACTCGCCCGAGCGCACGCGCTCCGCGAACGCGGACATGCGATCGAGCACCTCGTGGACGTCCGCGACGACGTCCCGGCCCTCGACGACGAGCGACGCTCCCTTCGGCATCCGCAGCGCGACGTGCAGGACGGAGCGGTCCTCCGTCGCATTGATGCGGTCGCCGCGGAACATCGCCTCCGTGCGCTCGCGCAGGCCGGACTCCGTCGCGAGCTGCAGCAGCAGGCGGAGCGTCTCGTCCGTGACGCGGTTCTTCGAGTAGTCGAGGTAGATCCCGGCGCCCTCGGCGGCGAGGCGCTCGCCTCGGGCCGGGTCCTCGGCGAAGAGGTCGCGCAGGTGCGCCCCGCGAACCTCGCCGTAGTGGCGCTCGAGCGCCTTCCAGGCCGGCCGCTCGCGGAGCGGGGTCACGGGCACGCGCTCAGTCCGCGGGCAGCCACGGGCTCCTCCATCCTCCGTAGTCGGCCACGAGGTCGTCCGCGGCGACGGGGCCCCACGACCCCGGCTCGTACACCTCGACCGGCGGGGGCGGAGTCGAGGAGAGGCTGGACGACGCGCCACGTCTCCTCGACCGCGTCCTGACGCGCGAACTGGCTCGAGGAACCTCGCAGCGCCGCGTCGAGCAAGACCTCGTACGCGGTCGGTCCCTCGCCGCCGAACTCGGCGAACTCCATGTCGAGCTGGACCGGCCTGAGGAACGGGCCGTCGGCCTCCTTCGCCTGCATGCGGAGCCGCGCTCCCGGGCGGGGGCCGATCCGCAGGACGAGCTGGTTCGCCTCGGGCCGCGGCGTGTCCTTCGGGACGAACCCCAGCCAGGGGATGGTGTTGAAGACGACGCGAACCTCCGTGACGGTCACCGGGAGCGACTTTCCGGCGCGGATGAAGAAGGGGACGCCGGACCAGCGCCAGTTGTCGATCTCGAGCCGGAGCGCGCAGTAGGTCTCCGTCTGTGACCCGGGCGCGACGCCCTCGACGTCGAGGTAGCCGCGGTACTGCCCGCGCACGTAGCGCGCCGGGTCGGCGTCGGCCATCGCGACGAAGACGTCGCGCTTGCGGTCGTTGATCACGCCCGCGCCGTGTCCCGTCGGAGGCTCCATCGCGACGAGGCTGAGCACCTGGAGGAGGTGGTTCTGCACGACGTCCCGGAGAGCGCCGACCGGGTCGTAGAAGTGGCCGCGGTCGGCGACGCCGAAGTCCTCGCCCATCGTGATCTGCACCGACGAGACGAACAACCGGTTCCAGACCGGCTCGAGGATCGTGTTCGCGTAGCGGAGGTAGAGGATGTCCTCGACGGACATCTTCCCGAGGAAGTGGTCGATCCGGTACAGCTGGGACTCGTCGATCAGTGCGTGCAGCTCCTCGTTCAGCGCGCGCGCGGACGCGAGGTCGTGCCCGAACGGCTTCTCGACGACGACTCGTGCGTTCGCCGTCAGGTCGGCCGCTGCGAGCCCGCCCACGACCGTGCCGAAGAGCGTCGGCGGCACCTCGAGGTAGAAGACCGGGCGCTCCTTCCCCTCGAGCGCCTTCGCGACCGCCTCGTACGTGGACGCGTCCGCGAAGTCTCCGTGCACGTACGAGAGGCGCGTCGCGAGCCGCGCGAACACCTCCTCGTCGAGCACTTCACCGGTGGCGACGATCGACTCGCGCGCACGCGCGACGAGCTGCTCGAGCGACCAGTCGTCGAAGGCGACGCCGACGATCGGGCAGTCGAGCAGGCCACGCCCCTCGAGGCGGTACAGCGAGCGATACGTCATCACGCGCGCCAGGTCGCCGGTGATCCCGAAGATCACGAGCACGTCGGCAGGCAGCGGCCCACCGTTCGCCTGCCGGTTCACGGTTGGAGCATTTCAGCTGGCGACGCCGCAGTTCAAGCTCGCCGAGCTCGCGGCGATCAGGTGAAGGCGTCGACCGCGTGACTGCACGAGCATCGTGTACTTCACTCGCGGGGTCAGCGGCAGGACGTCGATCGGGCTGACGCCCGAGGGCTGTGCGCACGCATCCCGAGTGAAGCCCTTACGCCATCCGCTCGAGCAGGTGGTCGCCGACGCGGAGCGCGTTCGCCATCGCCGTCAGCGCGGGGTTGACCGCTCCGATGCTCGGGAAGACGCTCGTGTCGACGACGTACAGGTTGTCGAGCTCGTGGGCCTTGCAGTTCACGTCGAGCACCGACGTCGCCGGATCGGTACCGAAGCGGGCCGTTCCGGCCTGGTGCGCGCAGCCGGCGATCGGGATGTCGTTCTTCATGTACGCGAAGCGGTGGATCAGGTGATCCGGATTCATGTCGAGCTCGCCGAGAATCGACTTCACCTTGGCGTAGAGCCGCTTCTTGGCCTCGAGGTTCGTCTCCGCGTAGGTGAGCGTGATGTTCCCCTCGCCGTCGACCGTGACCCGGTTGTCAGGCCGCGGGAGATCCTCGGTCGACAGCCAGAAGTCGATCGCGTGGCGCGCCATCCGCTCCAGCGTCCACTCGGGCGCGAGCCTCGTCTCCCGCGGGCGCTCGCCTCGGAACATCGGCGCGGTCGACTTGCCGACCATCTGGACGTTCCCGAGCGGGTACTCGGAGTCGTCGTCCCCGAAGTAGAAGTCGTTGAGCCCCAGGGTCTTCTGGTACGCGGTCTGGTTCTCCTCGCGGGAGAGCGCCAGAACCGCGGTCGAGTCGTGGAACATGTAGTTGCGGCCGACCTGATCCGACCCGTTGGCGAGGCCGTTGGGATGCTTCTCGCTCGCCGACTGCAGGAGCAGCTTGGCGGTGTTGGCCGCGCCGCACGCGACGACGACGACGGCGCCCACGAAGCGCTCCTCGCCGCCTTCGCGCTCGACGACGACCTCCGTGACGGCCGTACCGCCCTCGTTCGTCTCGAGCCTGACGACCCTGGAGTTCGTCAGCAGCGTGACGTTCGCATGCTCGAGCGCCGGCCGCACTCCCAGCACCTCCGCGTCCGACTTCGCATGGACGAGACAGGGGAAGCCGTCGCAGGTCGCGCAGCGGATGCAGGTCGAGAACGCCCGGTTCGACTCGTCGAGCATGATCCCGCACGGCGCATGGAAGGGCTGGTAGCCGGCGGCCGCGAGGTCGTCGGCGAGCTGCTGGATCCGTGGCTCGTGCGACACGGCGGGATGCGGGTACGGCGCGCTCGAAGGAGGCTCGGTCGGGTCCTCTCCCCGCGCTCCGTGGACGTGGTAGTGCTGTTCCGCCAGCGTGTAGTACGGCTCGAGCTCGTCGTACGAGATCGGCCAGGCGGGGGAGAGGCCGTCGTGGTGCCGGAGCTCGCCGAAGTCCTCCTTGCGCAGCCGGTACAGCGCGGCGCCGTAGAGCTTGGTCGCCCCTCCGACGAAGTAGTGCACCCCGGGCTGGAACGGCTTGCCGCTCGCGTCGTACCAGGTGTCGGGCGAGACGTAGCGGTTGTCCACGAACACGTCCTGGTCCGACCAGTTCTGCGGCTCGCGCGGAAGCCAGTCGCCCCGCTCGAGAAGCAGGATCTTCTTGCGGGACGACGCGAGGTGGCGAGCGAGCGTGCCGCCCCCCGCGCCGGTCCCGATGATGATCACGTCGTAGCTGTCCACGAGAGCCCCCTCCTTCCGAGCGTTTCTCTCCTCTACGAGATCTCTGCTAGCCGCTCGGCGAGGATGATCCGCGCGGCCGCCTCGATCAGCGCCAGGTGCGAGAACGCCTGAGGAACGTTGCCGAGATGCCGACCGGTCTTGACGTCGAACTCCTCCGCGAACAGGCCGAGCGGAGAGCGGATGCGGAGCAGGCTCTCCATGAGGTCGCGCGCACGCTGCATCTCGCCGACGATCGCAAGCGCCGACACGAGCCAGAACGAGCAGATGAGGAACGTCCCCTCCTCGCCCGAGAGGCCGTCGTCGGTCTCCTGCGTCCGGTAGCGGAGGACGAAGCCGTCTTCCGTGAGCTCGTCGGCGATCGCGAGGACGCTCGCGTGCAGCCGCTCGTCGTCGTGCGGCAGGAACCCGAAGATCGCGGCCAACAGCACGGAAGCGTCGAGCGAGTCGGTCGCGTAGTGCTGGCGGAGGACGCCGCGGTGGGAGACGCCGTGCTCGAGAACGTCGGACCTGATCTCGTCCGCGATCGCCGCCCACTTCGCCTGGAGGTCGGTGTCCCCTCGGATCTCGGCGAGCTTGGCGGCACGATCCATCGCCACCCAGCACATGAGCTTCGAGGACACGTAGTGCTGTGGCGCACCTCGCGCTTCCCAGATCCCCTGATCCGGGTTCTGCCACACCGTCGTCGCGCATTCGGCCTGCGCTTCGACGATCGGCCACAGGACCCGCGGGATCCTCTCGCTGCGGCGCGTGTGGAGGAGGATCGAGTCGAGCACGGCGCCGAACACGTCGTTCTGGTGCTGGTCGAAGGCGCCGTTGCCGATCCGCACGGGCCGCGCGCCGGCGTAGCCGGAGAGGTGGTCGAGCGTCGACTCCGTGAGGTCTCGACGCCCGTCGATCCCGTACATGATCTGCATGGCGCCGTCCTCGTTCGGCTCCACCTCGGCGACGAACTGCATGAACTCGTCCGCCTCCCATTCGAGGTTGAGGTAGTGGAGCGCCTGGAGCGTGAAGGTCGTATCGCGCATCCAGCAGTACCGGTAGTCCCAGTTGCGCTCGCCGCCGGGTGTCTCCGGCAGCGACGTCGTGAGCGCGGCGACCGTCGCCCCGGTCGGCATGTACGTCAGGCCCTTGATCGCGAGCGCCGAGCGCTGGAGTGGGTCACGCCACTCGTGGTCCGGAATCCGGGCTCGACCCAGCCAGCGCCGCCAGTAGCGAACGGTCGCGGCGATCCGCCGCTCGGCGTCCGCGACGTCCTCCGAGCCGGCGAGCTCCTCGGCCCACGAGAGCGCGCAGTACGCGCGATCCCCTGCTTCGAGCGTGTGCCGACCGCGCACGCGACTGCCCTCGATTCCGAGCGCGAGATCCGAGTAGAGCCTGACCCGCCGATCGCCGCCGGTGGCATCGGCCGCGTGCCGGCCGCCGTCGACGAGTGCCCACTCGGCCGGCTGCTGCCCATAGTCGAAGATCGGCTCGCAGACGATCTCGATCTCGACGGAGCCCTCGAGGCACTCGACGCAGCGGACGAGCAGATGATCCGCATCGTCGTCGGCGGGGGGCCGCGTGTGCGGCGTGATCTCGTCCTCCCGCTCGCTGGGCCCCATCGTGAGCGCGTCGCGGACCACCGCCCAGCCGGATGGTGTCTTCCATGTCGTGACGAGGACGTTCGTGCCCGGGTCGTAGTAGCGAGCGGTCGGATGGTTGATCGCGAACGGCGCGAGGCGGAAGAACCCCGCTTCGCGGTCGAGCAGGCTTCCGAAGATGCTCGGCGCGTCGAAGCTCGGAACGCACAGCCAGTCGATCGCGCCGTCGGGAGCCACGAGCGCACCGGTATGGCAGTTGGAGAGGAACGCGTACTCGGCGATGGGGGTGAACGGCGACGGCGCGGCTGCGCTCTGCGGGCGTTTCGCCTCCGTCTCCGGTGCGCTGCTCACGACTCGATCCAGGGCTCGTGCCAGCGGCTGTGGCCCTCGACGAGCGCGTCGGCTTCGGCCGGGCCCCACGATCCCGGCGCGTAGACATGCACCGGCGGAGGGGCGTCGAGCAGCGGCTGCATGATCCGCCAGGTCTGCTCGATTCCGTCCTGCCGCGTGAACCGGGTGGTCTCTCCGACCAACGCGGCGTGGAGCAGCACCTCGTACGGCGTTGCGCCCTCGCCGCCCATCTCGGCGAACTCGACGTCGAACAGGATCGGGGCGGCGGCCGTGCCGGGCGTGTCCGCTCGATGCGCGTCGAGCACCATCCGGACGCCCGTCGTCGGATCGAGCTTGATCACGAGCTGATTCGGCTCCGGTCGGTCGAACGCGGCGAACCCGAGCCGCGGTGCGCGCTTGAAGACCAGCCGCACCTCCGTCTGCGTCACGGGGAGTCGCTTTCCGGCGCGAATGAAGAACGGCACGCCGGACCAGCGCCAGTTCTCGATGTCCAGCCGCAGCGCCGTGTACGTCTCGGTGGTCGAGTCCGGAGCGACGCCGTCGATCGAGAGGTAGCCGTCGTACTGGCCGCGCACGTAGTGCGCGGGATCCGCGGGGCTGATCGCCCTGTAGAGCGCGACTTTCGCGTCCTGGAGCGTCTTCGTATCGCCGCCTGCGGGCGGCTCCATCGCCGTCATACCGACCACCTGCATGAGGTGGTTGACGACCACGTCGCGCAGTGCCCCGACCGGGTCGTAGAAGTGGCCTCGGTCCTCGACGCCGAAGTCCTCGGCCATCGTGATCTGGACGGACTCCACGTAGTTCCGGTTCCAGACCGGCTCGAGCATCGTGTTGGCGAACCGGATGTAGAGGATCTCCTCGAGGCCCATCTTCCCGAGGTAGTGGTCGATGCGAAGGAGCTGCGACTCGTCGATGTACTGGTGCAGCTCCTCCGCGAGCGCCCGAGCCGACGCCTTGTCGTGTCCGAACGGCTTCTCGACGACGACTCTCGCGTTGGCAGTGACGCCCGCCTTTGTCAGGCCGCCGACGACCGTTCCGAAGAGCGACGGCGGGACCTCGAGGTAGAAGACGGGCGTCTCGAAGCCCTCGATCGCCTCCGCGACCTCGGCGTAGGTTGCGTCGTCCGTGAAGTCGCCGTGATGGTAGGACAGCCGCCTCGCGAACCGTTTGAACACGTCCTCGTCGAGCTCTTCTCCTGTGCCGACGATCGAGTCGCGTGCACGCTTGACGAGCTGCTCGAGCGTCCAGTCGTCGAACGCGACGCCGACGATCGGGCAGTCGAGGAGCCCGCGCTGGTCGAGCCGGTACAGAGAGTGGAACGTCATCACCTTCGCGAGGTCGCCCGTGATGCCGAACACGACGAGGACGTCCGCCGGCTGCGGATCCGCGTCCGTCTTCGTTCCGATTGCCTGTGGAGCCTGTGTTGCGCTCATGCCCACCCCTCTCTGTTGTCGCGGCCGACGACACTAGGCAAGTGTGGTCGCGTCGCGCCTCCGGTTCCTCGGTCTACTCGTCCACGTCGACGCTGATCCGGCCCACGCGCTGGTGTGTGAACTCGCTCCCCGCCCAGTCGACGACTGCCTTCGCACGGTCCTCGTTCGTCGGGAGCAGCGCGAGGTGCACCGTCCGCCAGGCGAACTGCGCCTTGCGGCCCTTCATCGTCCGCCCGCCGAGCATCTGCACGACGGCGGCGTGGCGCCCGATCGCCGCCATCGTGCCCTTGTCGCGGTACTCGAACCGCTTCTCCGACTTGCCGGCCACACGGCGGGAGATGATCTCCGCCGCGTGCTCGCCCGACTGGAGCGCGACCGAGCCGAGCTGCGGGAGCACCTGCTCCGTCTTGGAATCCGTGATCGCGGCGACATCGCCCACGACGAAGACGCCCTGGTAGCCGGGAAGCTCGAGGTCCGGCCCCACCGCGATCCGGTTGCCGCGCTGCAGCTCGATACCCAGTGACTGGACGAGGGCGTTCCCTTGCAGCCCCGCGCCCCAGACGAGGGTGTGGGCAGGGATCACCTCGCCGGAGGCGAGCGTGACCCGCGTCGGCGACACGGACTGGACCCGCGCGCCCGTCACGACCTCCACCGTCCGCTGCTCGAGCGCGTCCCTCGCGTACTCGCGCAGGTTCGGCTTGAACATCGCGAAGATCTCTTCACCCGCCTCGACGAGCACGACGCGAGCCTTCTCCTGGGGGAGGCCCGGGTAGTCCTTGACGAAGTTGGAGCGATAGAGCTCGGCGAGCGCCCCTGCCGTCTCGACGCCGGTCGGGCCGCCGCCGACGACGACCGCCGTGAGTGCACCGTCGTCGACGAGGGCGCTGTCCTTGTCGGCGGACTCCCAGCGCTCGAGCACGTGGTCTTTGAGCCTGACCGCGTCCGGGAGCGTGTACATCGGAAACGCGTGCTCGGCGGCACCCTCGGTCCCGAAGAAGTTCACCTGCGCCCCGAGGGCGAGCACGAGGTAGTCGTAGTCGATTGGCGCGAGACCGTCGAGCCGGACTTCCCTTGCCTCGAGATCGATCTCCGTGATCGCGGTCTTGTGGATGGTCGCGTTGTCCTGATCCTTGACGAGGTCGCGAAGCGAGTGGCCGACGGCCGTGGTCTCGAGCAGACCCGTTGCGAGCTGGTACAGGAGCGGCTGGAACGTGTGGTAGTCGTGCCTGTCGACGAGCACGACGTCGACGGCCGCGTCCTTCAGCTTCCGCGTGGCCCCGATCCCGGCGAAGCCTCCGCCCAGGACGAGGACGCGCGGCCTCCCGCCGGGAGTAGCCGCGTCACCTGCCAAGTACCCAGCATTCCAGAGACATGACAGAGTTGTCCAGGCGGTTCACCAGCTGTTGACACCGCCGAGCTCGAGTTCTCGACCGCAAGGCGCGTAGGTGACATCATCGGGTCCGTGGGGTGGGCCGCCATCACGACCGTCGATCTCGCCCGGCTCCAGTTCGCGACGACGTCGCTGTACCACTTCCTCTTCGTCCCGCTGACGCTCGGCCTCGCGCCGCTCGTCGCCGTCATGCAGACGATCTGGTACCGCGGCGGAGGGGATCACTGGCTGCGTCTGGCCCGCTTCTTCGGGACGCTCATGCTCATCAACTTCGCGATCGGGGTCGCCACGGGACTCGTGCAGGAGTTCCAGTTCGGGATGAACTGGTCGGTCTACTCGGAGTTCGTCGGCGACGTGTTCGGGGCGCCGCTCGCGATCGAGGGGCTTGCGGCGTTCATGCTCGAGTCGACGTTCCTCGGCCTCTGGATCTTCGGCTGGGATCGGCTCTCGAAGCGCGTCCACCTGGCGACGATCTGGCTGTTCGCCCTCGGAAGCTGGGCCTCCGCGTTCTTCATCATCGCGGCCAACTCGTGGATGCAGCGGCCGGTGGGATCGGACGTGGTCGACGGCCGCGCGGAGCTGACGAGCGTGTGGGAGCTCTTCTCGAACCGCTTTGGCATCTGGGCGTACATCCACGTCCTGCTCGTCGGGCTCACGACTGCGACCGTCGTCCTGTTCGGCGTCGCCTGCTGGCACTTCGTCCGCGGCCGGAACCAGGAGCTGTTCCGGCACGCCGCGAAGCTCGCGTTGATCGTCGGCGTCCCGATCTCGGCGGTGAACCTCGGGGTCGGCAGCCAGATGGGCGTCGTCGTGACCGACTACCAGCCGATGAAGATCGCCTCGACGGAGGCGCAGTGGGACACGTGCCAGCCGTGCGCGTTCTCGCTCTTCCAGATCGGCGGGTTCACGGAGGACGACCAGACGCCGTCGTTCTCGATCCAGATCCCGCACCTCCTGTCGATCCTCGCGACCCTTTCCTGGGACGGCGAGGTGCAAGGGATGAACCCGCTCCAGGCGTCCGACGAGGCCGAGTACGGGGCGGGCGACTACATCCCGCCGGTGCGGACGACCTACTGGAGCATGCGGATCATGGCGTACGCCGGCACGCTCGTCTTCCTCGTCTTCGCGCTCGGGGCCTTTCTCCACTGGCGCGGGAGGCTCGCGTCCACGCGCTGGTTCCTGTGGCTCGGCGTGTTCACGATCCCGCTGCCGTACGCCGCAGCGCTCGCGGGGTGGGTGCTATCGGAGGTTGGGCGCCAGCCGTGGATCGTGTGGGGCCTGCTCAAGACGGCCGAAGCAAACTCGCCGAGCGTCTCGACCGCCACGATCGCCACCAGCCTCGGCACGTTCGTCGTCCTCTACGCCGCGCTCCTGGTGGTGGACGTCGTGCTCATGCGCCGCTACGCCCGGGTCGACCCGCCCGAGGTCGGCGGCGAAGGGGACGAGTTCGCGCTCCCGGCGGTCACCTACTGATGGACCTCGAGACCTTCTGGTTCTGCGTCATCGTTGTCGTCTGGGCCGCGTACTTCCTGCTCGAGGGGTTCGACTTCGGGGTCGGCATGCTGCTCCCGTTCGTCCCGCGCTCGGACGAGGAGCGCGGCACTGCCCTGCGGACGATCGGGCCGGTCTGGGACGGGAACGAGGTCTGGCTCGTCGTCGCCGGCGGAGCGACCTTCGCGGCGTTTCCGGCCTGGTACGCGACGATGTTCTCGGGTTTCTACCTCGCCCTCCTGCTCATTCTCGTCTTCCTGATCGTCCGCGTCGTCTCGTTCGAGTGGCGCTCGAAGAGCGAGACGCCAGGCTGGCGGTCGACGTGGACGTGGGCGAACACCGTCGGAAGCTTCGGCGCCTCGCTGCTCTGGGGCATCGGGCTGTCGTGCCTCCTCTATGGCACGCCGATCGACTCGGACGGCGACTTCAGCGGCGACCTCCTGGATCTCTTCAGCCCGTACAGCGTGTTCGCGGGGGTTGCGGTGGTGACGCTCTTCGCGTTCCACGGGGCGACGTTCCTCACCCTCCGCACCACGGGCGAGCTGCGCGGCCGCGCCGACGCTGCCGCCCGAAGGCTCGCGGTCCCGGCCGCCGTGCTGGGCGCGGCCTATCTCGTGTGGACCGTCGTGGTCGCGATCGACCGGAACGAGAAGGATCTCTTCCCGCCGGCGCTCCCCGCGGCGCTGGGGATCGCGACCCTCGCGCTCGCGGTCGTCTTCCTGTACACCCGACGCAACGGGCGAGCGTTCGCGATGACCGCGCTCGCGGCGATCTCGCTCGTCGTGACGCTGTTCGTCTCGCTCTACCCGCGCGTCATGGTGTCGAGCTCCGGCTTCGAGAACAGCCTCACGGTCGAGAGTGCGGCGTCCTCGCACTACGCGCTCGCCGTCATGACCGTCGTGGCCGTGGTCTTCGTTCCCGTCGTCCTCCTGTACCAGGGTTGGTCGTACTACGTCTTCCGCCACCGGCTCGAAGGCGGGAGACCCGAGCTCTCCTAGGCTCAGGTGCACGTCCTCGACCCGCGCCTGGTCCGCCGCGCGCAGGCGGTGCGCACGCTGCTCGTGGCGGATGTGGCGCTCGGTGTCCTCGCCGCGCTGCTCGTGCTCGCGCAGGCGGTGCTCCTCGCCCGGGTGGCGGCACGGTCGTTCGAGGGTGCGTCGCTCGACGAGTCCGCCTGGCCGCTCGGGCTCCTCGTCGCGGTCGTCGTTGCGCGCTCTGCGACCGCGTGGGCGTTCGAGGTCGCAGGTCGCCGCGCGGCGACGAGCGTCGTCTCCCAGCTCAGGCTGGAGCTCGTCGAGGCGAGGCTGCGGGGTCGTCCGGCCGCCCTGGACGGAGCTCAGAGCGCGGAGATTGCGACCGCGGCGGTCGCCGGCGTCGACGCGCTCGAGACGACGTTCGCGCGCTACCTGCCCCAGCTCGTGCTGGCGGTCGTCGTCCCCGTCGCGGTGCTCGTGCTCGTGGCCTCGACGGATCTCCTCGCCGCCGGCGTCATGCTGCTGACGCTGCCGCTCGTGCCGGTGTTCATGTGGCTCGTCGGCCGCTACACCGAACGGCGTGCCCGCCAGCGCTGGCAGGCGCTGGCGCTCCTCTCCAACCACTTCCTCGACGTCGTGCGGGGGCTGCCGACGCTGCGGGCGTTCAACCGCGGACGCGCGCAGACGAAGCGGATCGAGCAGGTAAGCGAGGAGTACCGGCGGGCGACGATCGGCACGCTCCGGGTGGCGTTCCTCTCCGGCGCCGTGCTCGAGCTCGCCGCGACGCTCGGGATCGCCCTCGTCGCCGTCGTCGTCGGCGTCCGGCTCGCGGAAGGCGGGATCGGCTTCGAGCCGGCGCTGACGGTCCTCATCCTCGCTCCCGAGCTCTACCTGCCGCTCCGCAACCTTGCCGCGCAGTTCCACGCGAGCGCGGACGGGGCGGCGGTCGCCGGTCGGATGCTCGACCTCGCCGAGAGCGCCGGGGCAGCGTCCGGCTCGGGGGCGCCGCCGAGCCCGACCCTCGTTCCGATCGCGTTCGAGGAGGTCTCGTTCCGCTACCCGACGCGGCCGGACGACGTCCTCGACGGCGTGAACCTCGAGCTGCGACCGGCGGAGACCGTCGCGCTCGTGGGCCCGAGCGGTGGAGGGAAGAGCACGCTCGTCTCGCTGCTCCTGCGCTTCGCGAACCCGTCTTCCGGCCGGATCCTCGTCGGGGACGACGACCTCGCGACCCTCGATGCAGCCGCGTGGCGCCGCTGCCTCGCGCTCGTGCCGCAGCGGCCGACGCTCTTCCGGGGGACGGTCGCCGACAACATCCGACTCGGGGACCCGGCTGCCGGCGACGAGCGCGTCCGCCGGGCCGCCCTGCTTGCGGGCGCCGACGGGTTCGTGTCCGCGTTGCCCTCCGGGTACGGGACGGTCGTCGGCGACGGCGGTCGCGTGCTCTCGACGGGGGAGCGGCGGCGGATCGCGCTCGCGCGCGCGTTCCTCCGCGACGCCCCGGTCGTCGTCCTCGACGAGCCGACGGCCGACCTCGATCCGGAGAGCGCGGCGCTCGTCGCCGACGCGATCGACGCGCTGAGGGAGGCGCGGACGGTCCTGCTCGTCGCGCACCGACCCGAGCTTGCGGCGAGCGCGGATCGCGTGGTGCGCCTCGAAGGCGGCCGCATTCTCGAGCCGACCGCGGAGGCCGCATGATCGGCACGATCCGCCGGCTCCTCGGGCTCGCGGACCTCCCGCGCGGCCGGTTGGCGCTCGCGATCGGTCTCGGCGCACTGGCTGTCGGCTTCGGAGTCGCGCTCATGACCGCCGCCGGATACCTGATCTCGCGCGCGGCTGAGCTGCCCCCGATCCTGTCGCTGACCACGATCATCGTCGTCGTCCGCTTCCTCGCGCTCGCCCGCCCGCTCGCCCGGTACCTCGAGCGGCTGGCGTCACACGATCTCGCGCTTCGGGCTCTCGGTCGCATCCGGGCGAGGGTGTACGAGCGCATCGAGCCCCTCGCACCGGCGGAGCTCGCGGCGTTCCGTCGCGGTGACCTCGTGAGCCGTCTGGTCGCGGACGTCGACGATCTGCAGGGCCTGTACCTGCGCGGCCTCGGGCCGCCAGTCGTCGGCCTCGTCGTCGCCGCCTCCTGCGTGGTCGCTGTCGCGTTCGTCCTGCCGGCCGCGGCACTCGTCCTGGCGCTCGGCCTTACGCTCGGCGGGATCGCGGTCCCCCTCCTCGCCGGCAGGCTCGGACGGCGCATCGGCTGCAGGCACGCGGCGGCGCGGGGTGAGCTGACCGCGGAGCTCGTCGAGCTCCTGCACGGGGCGGAGGAGCTCGCCGCCTACGGCCGTGAGGACGACGCCCTCGATCGCGTGCGGGACGCGGACCGGGAGCTCGTCGGGCTGGGCCACCGCGACGCGCTCGTCTCCGGGATCGCCGACGCCGCATCGATCCTCGTCGCCGGCCTCACCGCCGCCGGCGTGCTCGCCGTCGCCGTCGCGGCGCACGACTCAGGCTCCCTCGACCGCGTCCTCGTCGCGGCGCTCGCGCTGCTCGCGCTCGCCTCGTTCGACACCGTCGCTCCTCTGCCCGACGCTGCGCGGGAGCTCTCGAGGACGCTCTCCGCGGGCCGGCGGGTCCTCGAGCTGACGGGCCGCGAGCCGGCGGTCACAGACCCGGACCGCCCGCAACGTCCGCGGCCCGGCGCGGTCGAGCTCCACGACGTGACCGTTCGCTACGCGCCCGGAGGCCCGCCCGTCCTCGAGCGCTTCGACTTGCGCATCGATCCTGGTGCCCGTGTCGCACTTGTCGGGCCGAGCGGGTCCGGCAAGACGACGGTGACGAGCCTCCTGCTCCGCTTCCTCGACCCGGAGCATGGCCGCGTTACGATCGGCGGCCGCGACGTCCGCGAGCTGCGGCAGGAGGACGTGCGGAGCACGTTCGCCCTCGCGGGCCAGGAAGCGCACGTCTTCGATTCGACGATCCGCGAGAACCTCCGCCTGGCGAGCCCAGACGCAACCGAGGAGGCGCTCCATGCGGTGCTGCGACGAGTTCGGTTGGACGACTGGGTCAGATCGCTCGCCCAGGGCCTCGACACCCACGTGGGAGAGGACGGAGCTCGCCTCTCCGGAGGTCAGCGCCAGCGGCTCGTCGTCGGTCGAGCGTTGCTCATGGACGCACCGGTCCTCGTTCTCGACGAGCCCACCGCCCACCTCGACGGCCCGACCGCCGAGGCACTCGTCACCGACGTGTTCGACGCGGCCGACGACCGCTCCGTTCTCCTGATCACACATCGCCCCGAGGGTCTCGCGCTCGTCGACCGTGTCGTGCGGCTCGGCGGCGTTGCGACCGTCTGAGGCCAGGCGTAGTCTCCGGCCGTGGCTGAGATCGTCGCCCTCGTCGCCGCGTTCTTCTTCGCGCTCGCCGCGACGCTGCAGCAGAAGGGCGCTCTCGGTCTGGGCGAGGTGTCGCTCGGCTCGCCTGCGTCGCTCCTGAGGCTCGCGAAGCAGACGTGGTGGCTGCTCGGGACCTTTGCGCTGCTCGCCGGCTACGTGTTCCAGGCCATCGCGCTCGCCAACGGACGCCTCGCGGTGATCCAGCCGCTCCTCGTACTCGACGATCGTGTTCGCGCTACCCCTCGGCTACCTCTTGACGAATCAGGTGATTCGCCGCAACGACGTCGCCGGCGCGGGTGTCGTCGTGCTCGGCCTCGCGCTCTTCACCGTCGTGGGAGACGCCGCCGAAGGGAACGACAACGCACCCGCGGACGAATGGGCGATCGCCGTAGTCGTGTTCTCGCTGTTCGCCGTGGCTGCGTTCATCGTCGGCGTGCGCGGACCCGCGTCGCGTGCGGCGGCGTCGTACGGCGTGTGCGCCGGCGTGCTGTTCGGCCTGTCGGCGTCGCTGTGCAAGCCGACCATGGAGATCCTGGGCGACGAGGGCGTCGGAGGGGTCGTGACGAGCTGGGAGGCCTATGCCTTCGCGATCACGGGTGTGGTGGCGTTCGTCGTGCAGCAGCTCTCGCTCGCGAAGGGCAACCTCGCCGCCTCCGTCGCCACTGTCTCCGTCTGCAATCCGCTCGTGAGCATCGTCATCGGCACGCTGCTCCTCGACGAGCGCCTCGCCGAGCCGACGTGGCACAAGGTCGTCGCCTACGCGGGGCTCGGACTCGCTCTTGCCGGAGCTGCCGTCATCTCGATGGCCACCGACGGGGCAAAGGACGCGGGGGAAGAAGGCCCGGCCGTCCCGGCGCTCGCGACGTAGCCCGAAGAGCCTAGACCGCGACGCTGACCGGCTGTGTGGCCAGCCACAGCACGGTCCCCAGGAAGACCACGCAGCCGACGGCGAGCGTGAGGGAACGCAGGCGCGGCGTCGCGAGCTTCGTGCTCATGCCGGCGAAGAAGAGCGCGACCGAGAACAGCACGACGCCGAGGATGTAGTTCGACGCGCGCTGGATGTTTCTCCGGACGACGGCGGCCGACACCTCTGCCTCTGCATCGAGTCGCGCGGCCTCCTGCTCGGCTGCGAGCTTGTACTGGGGCATGACGAACGGCGTCAGCGGCGCGTCCGCGTTCGTCAGCGGCTTCGTGGCGAGCCAGGCCTCGAACGCCGGCTTGAACTCGACGCGAAAGCGTCTCTCGTAGAACATCGTCAGCTCGGTCTCGCGGTGAGCGTAGGCGTCGACCCACTGGATGAACGTCGCGACGTCGACCTCCTTCTGCGCCTCGGCGAGCCCCTGGGCGCGGGCCGCGTCGATCCGGATCGCATTCGTGCGGCTCGCCGCCTTCGTCTGCTCGCCGTTCCAGCGGGTTGCCTGGTAGCCGCTCCACGCGGTCGCGACCGCGGCGAGGGCGAGAAGGACGGTCGCGATCACCTCCCTGGGGTCGCTCACCGCGGCATGCCGCTCTCGTCGCAGGGTGGCTCCACCGTCGTGTCCACCGCGGCCCGGGCCTCGTCGAGGATGACGAGCGAGCGCTCCATCGCGACGGGTCGGATGCTCCCCAGCCCAGGCCGATACGGGTTGTCGAGCGCGTAGATCGCGAGCAGCGTGACGATGACGATGGTCGTCGCCGAGCCGACGAGCATCGCCTGCGAGCGCTTCATCTCCGCAGGGTCGGCGAAGAACAGCATGAACGCGAAGACGATGGCGGCACTCAGCAGGAGGACGATCCAGATCGTGGTCGGCGTGATGCCCGCCGCACCATGGACGCGGTCGCGCCGTGCTTCCTCGCGCTCCGAGGTCTGGTCGAGCCACTTCGCGAACGCGGTCTCCTGCACGGTTCCGGACGGCTCGGTGGCCCGGATGGTCCGGAAGAGCGCTATCCCCCACGGGTTAAGGGCGTCGCCCAGGTCGCCTTCCTCCATCCGCGGCCACTCCTGCCCGACGACGGAGCGTGCGTAGCACACGATCTCCCCGGCGAGCCGATCGCGCGTCTCGGGAGCGAGGAACTGCGCCGTCTCGAACTGCTGGACGACGAGGAGAGCCTCTGCCTCGGCACCGGCCCGCGACTGGTCGTACGTCGTGAACGCGAGGAAGATCACGAAGCCGGCGAAGATCGCGAACCCCGTCGCGAGCACGCCGAAGACGCCGGATGCACGGTCGCCGTCCGAGAAGAAGCTCCCCTCGGGTGCCCGCCGGCGCACGAAGAGCATCGTGGCGACCGCGATCGCCACGGCGACGACGACGAGGAGGATCCCGTAGAGGAGACTCATCCTGGTTGACGGCGACGCGAACGTGCCGCGATCGGGGTCTCCTCCCTCGTCATCCGGGCGTATTCAACACGCGAAGCGCGAGCCACGTTCTCATCCGCATGAGAGCGTGGAGATCGGGTCGCCGACGCCGCCGGAGATGTGACACAGTTGGGCGGGCACACGGCGAGCAGAGAGGAGAGGCAATGGAAGAGATCGGACCCGTCGACTACGCGATCATCGCGTTCCCGGGGAACCGCTTCCGCGGCGAGATCGCACCCGCCATCGGCGACCTCGTCGAGGCGGGCACGATCCGCGTCATCGACATCGCGTTCGTCGGCAAGGACGCCGACGGCACCGCGGTGGCGATGGAGGTGACAGAGCTCGATCCCGACGTCCAGAAGGGGCTCGAGAACATGGGCATCGAAGTGGGCGGCCTCGTCAACGAGGACGACCTCATGGATGCGGCCGACGCTCTCGAGCCGAACTCGTCGGCCGCGCTGATCGTGTGGGAGAACGTGTGGGCGCGCAAGGTCACCCAGGCCATGCGGGATGCGGGCGGCGAGCTGCTCGCGTTCGAGCGGCTGCCGCACGAGGTCGTCCAGGCCGCCCGCGAGTGGGCGCTCGAGCACGCGAACGCGTAGAGAGGAGAACGGAATGTTCGGAAGACGAGGACCGGGGCTCGTGCGCGCGGCCGCGACGACGGCCGTCGTCGCCGGGACCGCAGGTGCCGTGCGCCATCGGCAGGACCAGAAGTACGCCAGCGCAGGACCAGGAGGCGTACGACCAGCAGATGGCGGCGCAGGCAGGCCGCCGCGCCCGGCGGCGCCGGCCGAGCCGGACTACGCCGCCGAGCTCGAGAAGCTCGCGCAGCTGAAGGCGCAGGGGATCATCACCGACGAGGAGTTCGAGGCGAAGAAGAGGCAGATCCTCGGCATCTGACCGAGGTGGCGAGGGTGACTGTCACCCGCGGGTGACAGTCACCTGCTGCTCTGGATTCCGCGCCAGCTCTTGAGGAGCGCGTGCACCGAAGCGGCGCCGACGAGCGGCTCCTCGGGCACCGGGAGGTCCTTCGGCGCGAGGATGAAGGCGCGGGTCTGCGGCCCGCCGAGGCCGCCGTGGAAGGAGATCAGCTCCTCGAACGCGCAGCCCTCGTCGAGCTCCGGGTCGTAGAAGCTCCCGACCATGATGTCGGCGACGTTCGAGAAGCCGTCGGTCCGCGCGAGATGGCGCGGGGCGTTCGGCGAGAACGCGGCGAGCGGGTCCTCGCCCTCGACCCGCCCGTCCGCGAGGTAGTGCACGCCCCTCGCGCCGAGGGCGACCGGCCCGTGCTCCTCGGAGCGGACGAGCAGCCAGCCGACGTGCGGGTGGTCGCGGAGCGCGGGGATCAGGCGCGGGTGGCGGGCCTCGATCTCCTCGAGCGTGAGTCGACGCTTCTCCTCCATCAGGTACACGAGCCCGAGGTTCCCCGAGCCGAGGACGACGACCTCGCGCCCGGACGCGTCGTTCTTGGCCCGCTTCTTCCCGTCGGTCGAGATCCCGGTCGCCTCGCCGACCGCGTGCCCGACCATCGCGCGCTGCTCGTCGCCGCCCATCAGGTCGGTGACCTCGCCGGCGTCGAGCGAGCGCTCGACGAGCTCGTCGAAGCCGTAGCCGTTCCGCTGCTTGAACGTCGCCCCCTGCGTCTGCCCGTGGTCCGAGAGAACGACGACGCGGTACGGCCGCGGCGCGTAGCGAATCGCGCGGTCGATGCGGCCGAACTGCTCGTCGAGCTTGCGGAGCGCCTCCAGCGTGTCGGCGCGCTCGAGCCCGGAGTGGTGCGCGACCTCGTCGTAGCTCGAGAAGGTCGCGTACACCGCGGGCCTCCCCTTCATCAGGTCGGAGAGCACCCCGAAGACGATCAGGTCGCGGACGACGACGCACATGGCGGCGCGCATGAACGGGTACAGGCCGCCCCGGTGCCCGCGCGGCCGCACGTCGCGGCGGATCGCCCGCAGCGCCGCGACCCACTCGAGGATCAGCTCCCACGTGAAGAGGACGAGCGCCCGAGTGACGTTGTGGCCGTTCGCGAAGAACGCGCGGTACCCCGGGTTCCGGCCCTTTTCCGCCTCTATCCGGCTGACGGTGAGGATCACGTGGTCGGCCTCGCCGGACAGGAGGTTGCCGCGGCTCGCGCCGCCGTCGCGAAGGAGCCCGTCGCCGGCGTGGCGCCGCTCGAGCTCGGCGCAGTCGTCGGGCGCGGAGCAGGCCATGATGCGGCCGGTCTCCTTCTCGACCCACCGGAACGCGGGGATGTTCTCGTTCGAGCCGAGGAGGATCCCCGCCTGGCTCGCGCCGGTCTGCGAGGAGAGGTCCGTCTCCCACTCGATGAATCGGTGGCGTGTTCCCCGCGAGCCAGCGCGCCATCGTCAGCGCGTTCCCGTCCCGCATCGCCCGCTGAAGCACGGGTTTGGCGAGCCCGTCGATCTCGAGGAAGAGGATCCCGGGCTCGCTCGTCTCCACGCGCTCCCCCGAGCGCCGCGCGATGCGCTGGATGACGCGGATCGTGTAGGCGTCGTCGTCGTTCGTCCCCGCGATGACCTCGAGTGCCGTCGAGATCGCGGAGATGACGAGCGCGGCCACGAGCGCCCACCAGAAGCCGTCGACGACGACGGCCTGGTCGGTGAGGTCGTCGGCGAGGAGCAGGATCCCGGCGTTCAGCGCCAGCAGGAGCAGGAACGACGTCGCGAGGGTGAGCGGCAGCTGGATCGCCGCGAGGACGGGGGAGAGCAGCGCCGAGAGGACGCCGATCACGAGGGCGGCCAGCAGCGCCGCCCAGAAACTGCCGACCTCGAAGCCCGGGACGATCGCGGCTGCGAGGAAGACGCTGAGCCCGGTGACGACGAGTGAGAGGAGGAGGCGCGACACGCGCAACTGCGGCCTGACGTCCCTGCGGCGCGGGGTCGCACCGTACTCGCTCGGGACGACGCTCGGCTCGCTCACGCGCGGGAGACTACTCGGCCGCGCGCGGCGGCTGACCGAGGTCGGCCGTCGTTACGATCAGCGGGGTGACCGCGATCGAGGCACTCGTCGACGAGCTCGAGCGCTCGCACGCCGAGGCGGAGGGGCGCATGGCCGATCCCTCCGTCTACAACGACCACCGGAAGGCGGCCGAGACAGGGCGCCGGCTGAAGGAGCTCGAGGGACCGAAGAAGCTGGCGGACGCCTGGCGCCAGGCGAGCGCGGACCTCGAGGCCGCCCGCAACGACCCCGAGCTCGCGGGCATGGCGTCCGAGCTCGAGACCGAGGTCGAGCGGCTCGAGGAGGAGCTCAAGCTCGCGCTCGTCGAGAAGGACCCGGCCGACGAGAAGGACGTCATCGTCGAGATCCGGCCCGGCGTCGGCGGCGACGAGGCCGCGCTCTGGGCCGCCGACCTGTACCGGATGCTGAACCGGTACGCGGAGCGTCGAGGGTTCAAGGCCGAGACGCTGTCCACGAGCGAGAACGAGGCCGGCGGCTTCAAGGAGATCGTGTTCGCGGTCAAGGGCGAGGGCGCGTACTCCGTCTTCAAGTTCGAGGGCGGTACTCACCGCGTGCAGCGCGTGCCCGAGACCGAGTCGCAGGGGCGAATCCACACATCCACGGCGACGGTGGCGGTCATGCCCGAGGCAGAGGACATCGAGGTCGACCTCCAGGAGAAGGACCTGAAGATCGACGTCTACCGCTCGACCGGGCCGGGCGGCCAGAGCGTGAACACGACCGACTCGGCGGTGCGCGTCACGCACCTGCCGACGGGGATCGTCGTCGCCATGCAGGACGAGAAGTCCCAGCTCCAGAACAAGCAGAAAGCGCTGCGCGTGCTGCGCGCCCGGATCTACGACAGCAAGCGGGAGAAGCAGCACGCCGAGCTCGCGGCAGCGCGTCGCTCGCAGATTGGCGGCGGCGAGCGGGCGGAGAAGATCCGGACGTACAACTTCCCCGAGAGCCGTGTCACGGACCACCGCGTCAAGCTGACCGCGCACCGCCTCGACCAGGTCCTGGAGGGGCAGCTGGACGAGTTCACCGACGAGCTCCAGGCGGAAGAGCGCCGGCGCGCGTTGGCAGCTCCCTCCGCGTGACGGAGACGGTCCGGGCGACGCTCGCTCGCGTCGAGGCGCAACTCGCGGTGGCGGGCTGCGACACGCCGCGAGTCGATGCCGAGCTGCTCCTGTCGCACGTGCTCGGCACGAGTCGCTCCGGCCTGCTGGCCGACGGGGGCCGCGTGGTGAGCCCGGCCGAGGCCGTCGTGTTCGAGGGGCTCGTCGCCCGTAGAGAAAACCGAGAGCCGCTCGCCTACGTGCTCGGCGAGTGGGGCTTCCGGCGGCTCGCCCTCGACGTCGACGCCCGGGTCCTCGTCCCGCGCCCCGAGACCGAGATCGTCGTCGAGCGGTGCCTGGCCCTGCTCGCGGGGGTCGCCGCGCCGCGCGTGCTCGACGTCGGGACCGGGAGCGGGGCGATCGCGCTCGCCATCGCCGACGAGCACCCCGGCGCGCACGTCACGGGGGTCGACGTGTCGCGGGACGCCCTCGAGGTCGCGCGCGCCAACGCCAGGAGGACCGGCCTGGCGGTCGAGATGCTCGAGCACGATCTGTTCGCAGGCCTGCCCGAGGGGCCGTGGACTCTCGTCGTAGCGAACCCGCCCTATGTCCGCGCCGGCGACCTCGACGGCCTCCGCGCCGAGGTGCGCGAGTGGGAGCCACGGGTCGCGCTCCACGCCGAGGGCGCGACCGAGGCCGTCGCGCGCGGAGCCGTCGCCGCGCTCGAGCCCGGGGGCGCGCTCGTGCTCGAGGTCGCGGACGGGGACGCCGAGCGCGTCGCGGGGCTCCTCGGCGAGCTCGGCTACGAGGACGTGGCCGTCACGCACGACCTCGCGGGACGCGAGCGCGTCGTGGAGGGCCGGAGACCGTGAGCTCGGTTGCCGACGCCATCGCGACAGTCCGCGCGGGAGGCCTGGTCGTCCTGCCGACGGACACCGTCTACGGGCTCGCCTGCTCGCCCTACCGGCAGGGCCCGGTGCGCGCGCTCTCCGAGCTCAAGCGCCGCACGCGGGAGCAGCCGATCGCGCTCCTCGCCGCAAGCATCGACCTGCTGCTCGAGTGCGTGCCGGAGCTGCGCGGAAGGACCGCCGTGACGGCGCGGGCACTCCTTCCGGGGCCGTACACGCTCGTCCTCCCGAACCCTGCCCGCCGCTTCCCGTGGCTCGCGGGCGACCGGCCCGACACGATCGGCGTCCGCGTCCCCGCGCTCGAAGGCGTGGCGCGTGAGCTGCTCGACGAGGTCGGTGCCCTTGCGGCGACGAGTGCGAACCTCCACGGCGGCCCGGACCCGCGACGGCTCGAGGACGTGCCGGAGGAGCTTCTCCGCCACGCGGTTGCGCTCGACGGCGGAGAGCTCAGGGGCACGCCGTCCACGGTGCTCGACCTCACCGGTCCCGAGCCCCGCGTGCTGCGCGAGGGCGCGGTCTCGGCCGCGGAGGCCCTCGCCCGCGTCGAGGTCGTGCGCGCGCAGTAGCATCCTGCCGATGGCCGTCGCGCCGCTCGAGCTCGAGGAACTCCGCTCCGCGGGCCTCGAGCACGTCGACCCGGAGGTCGCCGATCTGCTCGGCCGCGAGCTCGAGCGCCAGCGCGGCGAGATCGAGCTCATCGCGTCCGAGAACTTCACCTGGCCGGCGATGCTGGAGGCGGTCGGCAGCGTGCCGACCAACAAGTACTCCGAGGGCTACCCGGGCCGGCGCTACTACGGGGGCTGCGAGATCGTCGACGAGATCGAGCAGCTCGCGATCGATCGCGCCAAGGCGCTCTTCGGGGCCGAGCACGCGAACGTGCAGCCGCACGCCGGCGCCCAGACGAACATGGCCGTCTACTTCTCGTGCCTCGAGCCCGGAGACACGATCCTCTCGCTGGAGCTCTCCCACGGCGGGCACCTGACGCACGGCCTGAAGGTCAACTTCTCGGGGCGGCTCTACCACGTCGTCCACTACGGCGTCTCCCGGGATACGAACCTCGTCGACTACGACGGCGTCCTCCGGCTGGCGAAGGAGCACCGGCCGAAGCTGATCGTGTGTGGCGGCTCGGCGTACCCGCGCACCGTCGAGGCCGCGCGCTTCCGCGAGATCGCGGACGAGGTCGGCGCGCTCCTCCTCTGCGACATGGCCCATTTCGCCGGCCTCGTCGCCGCGGGCATCCATCCGAGCCCCGTCCCGCACTGCGACTTCGTGACCTCGACCACGCACAAGACGCTCGCGGGGCCGCGGTCGGGGTTCGTCCTCTGCCGTGCAGAGCACGCGCAGGCGGTCGACCGCGCGGTCTTCCCCGGGATGCAGGGCGGCCCGCTCAACCACGTGATCGCCGCCAAGGCGACCTGCTTCCGCATCGCCGCTTCCGAGCCGTTCCGCCGCTACCAGGAGGCCGTGCGTGCGAACGCCGACGTGCTGGCAGAGACACTCCAGGACGGCGGCCTCGACGTGCTCACGGGAGGCACGGACACCCACCTCCTCCTCGTCGACCTGCGCCGGACCGAATGGACGGGGAAGGACGCCGAGGAGCGGCTCGCCGAGGTCGGGATCACCGTGAACCGGAACACCGTCCCCTTCGACGAGCGCTCTCCCACCGTCGCCTCGGGCTTCCGCGTCGGCACGCCGGCCACGACGATGCGCGGCTTCGACACGGACGACTTCCGCGAGGTGGGGAGGATCATGTGCGAGGCGCTCTCCGACGCCCCGGACCTCGCCGAGCTGACGGCGCGGAGCTCGAGCCTCTGCGAGCGGCGGCCGCTCTATCCGGGCCAGGCCGCGTTCCCGTCGTTCGCCCGCGAGACCGCGTAGGCGGAGGCGGCATGGAGGCCTCCCGTGTCGTCACGTCCGCTCCGGGCCCGGTCGTCGAGGTGACCCACCCGCTCGTCCAGCACAAGCTGGGGCTGCTGCGCGACGTCTCGACGACGACGCAGATGTTCCGCCAGCTCGTGAACGAGCTCACGCTGCTCCTGACGTACGAGGCGACGAAGGACCTCGCCGACGAGCCGATCGAGATCGAGACGCCGCTCGAGCGGACCGGCGGGCGCCAGATCTCAGGCAAGAAGGTCGCGGTCTGCCCGATCCTGCGCGCGGGGATGGGGATGCTCGACGGCGTCCTCTCCCTCGTCCCCGCCGCGCGGGTCGGCTTCATCGGCCTGTTCCGCGACGAGGAGACGCTCGAGCCGGTCGAGTACTACGTGAAGCTGCCGGACGACCTCCCCGACCGGGACGTGATCCTGCTCGACCCGATGCTCGCGACCGGGAACTCGACCGCGGCCGCCGTGGAGACGGTGAAGCGTGGCGGGGCCACCTCGGTGCGCCTGATCGCGCTGATCGCCGCACCGGAGGGCATCGCGCGCGTGCACCGTGACCACCCGGACGTGCGCATCGTCGTCGCCGCCGTCGACCGCGAGCTGAACGACAGGGGCTACATCCTGCCGGGGCTCGGCGACGCAGGCGACCGCCTGTACGGGACGAAGTAAGCCGGCACGATGCTCGACGAGCTGCGGGCGACGCCGGAGGTCCTGTACGGGGCCGTCATCGCCTTCGCGATCGTCGTGCTGCTCACGCCCGCCGTCGGCGGGATGGCGCGCCTGCTCGGCGCCGTCGACCGGCCCGACTCACGCCGCTTGAACCGCAGGCCGATTCCACGGCTCGGCGGCCTCGCGATCTTCTTCGGGATCCTCGTGCCGGCCCTGGCCTTCCTCGACCTCTCGAGCGAGAGCCGCGGTGTTCTCCTCGGTGCGGCGATCGCGACCGTCGTCGGCGCGGTCGACGACTTCCGCGGGCTGTCGCCGCCGGTGAAGCTCGCGGGGCAGTTGCTCGCAGCCGCGATCCCGCCGGCGTTCGGCGTCTGGATCGACCACTTCACGTTCCCGTTCGTCGGCATCGTCGACCTGCCCGCGTGGGTCGGCGTCCCGCTCTCGATGCTGTTCATCGTCGCCGTCATGAACATGGTCAACTTCCTCGACGGCATGGACGGGCTCGCGGCCGGCGTGTGCGGGATCGCCGGCGTGACGTACGCGATCCTCGCGCTCTCGCTCGGCAAGCCGGACCCGGCGATCCTGTCGGCCGTCGTCGCCGGCGCGTGCCTCGGGTTCCTGCGCCACAACTTCTTCCCCGCCCGGATCTTCATGGGCGACTCGGGAGCCCTCTGCCTCGGATTCATCCTCGCGGCAGTGTCGATCCAGGGACTCCTGAAGACGGCCTCCACCGTCGTGCTCGTGCTCCCGCTCCTCGTCCTCGCCGTCCCGATCCTCGACACGTCCTTCGTCGTCGCGCGGCGCCTGAAGCACGGCCAGCCGATCTACGGCGCCGACCTCAGCCACCTCCACCACCGCTTCCTCAACATCGGGTTCTCGCAGCGGCGTGCGGCGGTGACGATGTGGCTCTGGTGCGCGAGCCTCGCGTGCGCGGCCCTCGCGACCCGCTTCGTCCCCTTCCGCGAGGGCGGGGACTGGCATCCCTGGGAGTCGATCCTCGTCCTCGGGATCGGGCTCTTCGCGGTCGCCTTCTCCGTCTACGTCGTCTACCTGCTCGAGATCGTGAAGCTCATGAACCCCCGGATCCGCCGCCGCGAGCGCGAGCAGGGAGAGCCGGCGGAGCGCATCAGCGCCTGAGCCTCATCCGCGCCGACGACGGCGGCGAGTATGTGCTCATCGTCTGCGCCGACCCGAAGGGCATGAGCGCGGAGTACCTGCGGGCGAGAAGAGCGCAAGTGACAACTTGTAACTTGCGTTGGCTCGTCACTCGATGAGCGCGAGGAGATCCTGGACGACGAGCTCGGCGGATCGCGTGTTGAAGGCGAGCTGAAGCGCGAGCTCCCGTGCCTCGTTGCGCCGCGCTCGACGTGTTCGGGACGCGCGGAGGTGCACACGAACACGCTCGTAGCTCGGACGCGGCACGCCCATCTCGTCGGCAACTCCGCGAATGCGCCGGTACGTCTCGGCGATCGGAACCTTCGGATCGTCCAGACGCGCAATCTTGGCGAGGTACTGTCGATCGACGCGTGGGCCGGCCGCGTACACGCTTCGAGTATCCGCCCGGCGGTCGTCGAACGCGTCGCCGGGGTGCACCAAGAGCGTGCCAAGTTGCAACTTGTAACTTGGCGCCTTTCCCCGGCTCTCTTGCCGGTGCTAACGCTCCGCGGGACGGGCGTCGCCTACCGCCTACCGCACACCGCCTACCCGCCCACCGCCCACGCCCACCGCCCACCGCCCGGCTATGCGTGCCCTGAGTCAGCCGCGCGAGCCGAGCCTGCTGCTGCGCGCTCGACGAAGTCGGCCAGCACCCGGTTGAAGTCCGGGTGGCGTGGGATCGTGTGGCCGACGCCGGGGAGGACCGCCCGCTCGGCGCGGAGCTCCCGCTCGAGGGCGTCGCAGATCGCCTCGAAGGCGAGGTTATGTGCGCCCGAGACGACGAGCTTGGGGAACGGCGCCTCGCGGAGCACGTCGAGCGGGATCTCTGCCTCCCATGGCCCGCGCTCCACGACGAGCGTCCGCGCGCCCTGCTCGAGGTCGGGGGGAAGCGGGGACGGAGGGTGCCAGGCCGAGCCGACCGCGTCGAGGAACCCGCGTAGGAACGCCTCGGGATCGTCCGTCGGCCCCGTCTCCCAGTACAGGCGCGCGCTCTCCCCGTACCGATCGGCGTCGGGATCGCCGAGCGCGACGCGGGTCGCGGGCGGCTCGCTCACCGTCAGCGACCGAAGCGCGTCCGGCCGACCCGCTGCCGCGAGCAGCGCGACGACGCCGCCGGAGGAGTGCCCGACGAGGTGGTCCCCGTCGCGGAGGAGCTCGCGCACGAGCACCGCGTCCTCCTCGAAGTCGGCGCGCTCCACGGGCGGCCCTGGCGGGAAGCCCGGCCGCTCGACGGCGAGGAGCTCGAAGCGCTCGGCGAGCGGGCGCTGGGTCGCCCAGGTCGACGCTGCTCCCGCGACGCTGCCGTGGACGAGCACGAGCCGTTCCATGCCGGGATTCTATGCGTGTAACGAACTCGCCCGTTTTTCGCTCGGAATAGCCGGAAAAGGCTGTTACAAGCAGGTGGTATGCTCCTGCTCGGATGACGCCGGACGCGGCCTCCTCGCCTCACTCGCTCGCCACCGCCTCGGGGCTCCTGCTGGGCGCCCTCGGTGCGGCGATGGCGGTCGGGGCTCTCATCGGTTGGGCGCTCGGCTCGTGGGGGATCGGCCTCCTCGTCGGCGCGCTCGCCGGGATCCCGCTCGGCGTCGGCGTGGTCTACGTCGTGTACTCGAAGCAGGCATCGTGAGCGCCGGGATGTTCTCGACCCCGAGGCCCGTTCCGGGCAAGCTCGCGCCGGTCGTGGCGGGCGGCGCGGTCGTCGCGCTCGCCCTCCCCGTCTTCGCGGTCGCCGGGTGGCCGCTCTCCGGCTGGGGCCTCGCCGCCGTTCTGTGGGCCGCGGCCCAGGCCTTCGCGCTGCTACTTGCGCGCCTCCCTGCCGGCGCAGATAACCTCGCCGCCGCAGGCATGCGGGGGATCGGAACAACCTCTCGGGCGCTCCTCGTCGGGATCCCGCTCGTGGTCGCGACCGTTGCGGACGAGCGCGTCGGGATCGCGGCGGCGGCTGTCTACGCGGTGGCGTTCACCGTCGAGCTGCTCGTGGGGCTCGCCGCCTACTTCGGCGGAGAGGCGAAGACGTGAAGCGCGCGCTCGCGATCGCGACGCTGCTCGCGCTGACCCTGCCGTCGCTCGCGCTCGCCCAGTCCGAGCCCGAGGAGGAGACGAAGTTCGACCCGTCCCACGAGTGGGAGCTGCAGACGTGGGGCCCGGAGCTGAAGATCGGCCCGATCGACATGTCGATGAACAAGGCCGTCGCCTACCTGCTGCTCGGGACGATCGTCTCGATCGTGATCGGGATCGTGTTCATGCGGGTCAAGACCGGCCGAGACCCGAACCGCCGGCAGGCGCTGGGGGAGACGATCTACGAGGTCGCGCAGGTGCAGGTCGCCGAGCAGGGGCTGCCGACGAAGGCGATCGGCCGCTGGTTCCCGTACGTCGCGACGCTGATGATCTTCATCTGGGTCGTGAACATGCTCGGGTTCATCCCGCTCCCGCTCTCCGACGAACGCTGGGAGATCGGGGGGATCGAGGTGCCGACGCTGGCGATCTTCGCCGCGACGTCGACGCTCTCCGTGACCCTCGCGCTCGCGCTGATGACCTTCGTGTTCACCCACGTCGAGGGCATCCGTGAGAACGGCGCGTGGGCCTACTTCAAGAGCTGGATCCCCGACGTGCCGAAGGCGATGCTGCCGATGATCGTCCCGCTCGAGATCCTCGGCCAGTTCATGCGGCTCGTCAGCCTGTCGGTCCGCCTCTACGCGAACATGCTCGCGGGCCACATGCTGATCCTCACCTTCATCGGGCTGATCTTCCTCGTGACCCCGTGGGTGTTCCCGCTCTCGGTCGTCCTGGGAAGCGTCTTCTACCTCTTCGAGGTCGTCATCGTCGTCTCGATCCAGGCGTACATCTTCGCCGCCCTTTCAGCCATCTACATCGGCTCGGCCATCGAGCCCGAGCATTGAGATAGTGGTCGCCAGCGTGGAGACAGCAGCGCTCGCACGGCTGCAGACCTTCGCCCGACGGCGTCCTCAGTCGCGTCCATATGTTCCGCATGTGAACGCTCCCAGCGTCCTTGTCGTGCTCGGGTTTCGCGCGTCCAACCACCACTGTCTCCGCGCTGGAGACCACTAAGGAGGCCCGCTCTAATGCTCTCTTCGTCGTTCTTCTTCCTCGCCGCCGCCGAGGACGGCGCCGACGCCGGCAAGGCGATCGCCCTCGCGCTCGGCATCGGCCTCGGCTCGCTCGGAGCCGGCATCGGCATCGGCAACATCTTCGGCTCGATGATCCAGGCCGTCGCCCGGCAGCCGGAGCTCCGCGGCGAGCTCACCGGCATCCAGTGGCTCGGCTTCGCGCTCACCGAGGCCGTCGTGTTCTACGGGCTCATCGGCGGCCTCCTCGCATACGTCCTCGTCTGAGCCAATGCACCTCTGGCTCGCCCAAGCAGCAGAAGAGGAGTCTTCCGGAGGCCTGATCGACGTCGTCCCGGGCCTCATGATCTGGACGCTGATCTGCTTCGCGATCACGTTCTTCGTGCTCAAGAAGTACGCGTTCGGCCCGATCCAGCGGACGATCGACGAGCGCCGCGACCGCATCTCCAAGGCGGTCGAGGAGGCCGACAACGCCCGCACCGAGGCGAGGGCGCTGCTCGAGGAGCACCGCCGACTGATCGGCGAGGCGAAGGGCGAGGCGGCAGGGATCCTCGCCGACGCCCGCAAGGTCGCGGACGCGCAGTTCGAGCGCGTGAAGGAGGAGTCGGAGGCGGAGCGCCAGCGGCGGCTCGAGGAGACGAGGCGCCAGATCGAGGCCGAGACGAAGCGCTCGCTCGACCAGATCCGCACGGAGGTCGCCGACCTGACGCTCGCCGCGACCGCACGCGTCACCGGGAAGGTCCTCGACGCCGAGGACCAGCGGCGCCTGATCGACGAGGCGATCGCGGAGCTCGACTTCTCGGCGCTGGAGACGACCGACTAGATGGCAGTCGCCCAGCGACTGTACGCCCGCGCGCTGTTCCAGGCTGCGCGGGACGAGGGGAGGGTCGAGCAGGTCTCGGCCGACCTGGCCGCGGTCGCCGCGGCGCTCGAGGACGTGCCGGAGCTCGGCGCCTTCCTCCGCAACCCCGAGGTCGACCCGGCCGGCAAGGCCGGCGTGCTCGACGAGATCGCGCAGGGCGCCGACGACCTCGTGCGCAACTTCCTCCGGCTCGTGGCCGAGAAGGGCCGGGCCGGCGAGCTCGCGGAGATGAACGCGGAGCTCGAGGCGCTCGTCGCGCGCGCGCAGAACCGCCTCGCGGTCGAGCTGCAGACGGCGCACGAGCTCTCCGACGAGGAGGCCGCGTCGATCGTGCAGACCATCGCGGACGCATCGGGGCGGGAGGTCGACGCGACGCGGTCGGTCGACCCCGACCTCGTCGGAGGCATCGTCCTACAGGTCGGGTCGTTCCGCGCCGACGGCAGCGTCCGCGGACGGCTCGAGCGCCTCCGGCAAGAATTGGCAACCGCAAGCTGAGAAGCGGGTGACTGTCACCGCACGGTGACAGTCACCAGAAGGAGACAGCGTGAAGCTCAGACCCGAAGAGATCACCGCGATCCTGAAGGACCGGATTCGCGAGTTCGACGTCGAGACCGACCTCAGCGAGGTCGGCACCGTCCTCCAGGTCGGCGACGGCATCGCCCGCGTCCACGGCCTCGAGAACTGCGTCTCGCTCGAGCGGCTCGAGCTCGAGCACGGCGTAACCGGGATCGCCTTCAACCTCGAGGAGGACAACGTCGGGACCGCGCTCTTCGGGGACTGGGAGAAGGTCACGGAGGGTCAGCCGGTTCGCCGCACGGGCGAGGTCATGAGCGTCCCGGTGGGGGAGGGCCTCCTCGGGCGCGTCGTCGACCCGCTCGGCAACCCGCTCGACGGGCAGGGCCCCGTCGAGGCGACGGAGCGCCGACCGCTCGAGTTCAAGGCGCCGGGCGTGATCAGCCGCCAGTCGGTGAAGGAGCCGCTCCAGACCGGGCTGAAGGCGATCGACTCGATGATCCCGATCGGCCGCGGCCAGCGCGAGCTGATCATCGGCGATCGCTCGACCGGCAAGACGGCGATCGCCATCGACACGATCCTGAACCAGCGCGGGGGGGACGTCGTCTGCGTCTACGTCGCCGTCGGGCAGAAGGGCTCGACCGTGGCGCAGGTCGTCGAGCGCCTGCGCGACGCGGGCGCTATGGAGTACACGATCGTCGTCTCGGCTCCCGCGCAGGAGGCCGCCCCGATCAAGTGGATGGCGCCGTTCGCCGGCTGCGCGATGGGGGAGCACTTCCTCTACCAGGGCAAGCACGCGCTCCTCATCTACGACGACCTCTCGAAGCACGCGGACGCGTACCGGCAGCTCTCGTTGCTCCTCCGGCGACCGCCCGGTCGCGAGGCGTTCCCGGGCGACGTCTTCTACCTCCATTCCCGGCTGCTCGAGCGCGCCTGCAAGCTCTCGGACGACCTCGGCGGGGGCTCCCTCACCGCGCTCCCGATCATCGAGACGCAGGCCGGCGACATCGCCGCCTACATCCCGACGAACGTCATCTCGATCACCGACGGGCAGATCTTCCTCGAGTCGAACCTCTTCTTCTCGGGCGTCCGGCCGGCGATCAACGTCGGCACCTCCGTCTCCCGCGTGGGCGGGAACGCCCAGCGGAGGGCAATGCGCCAGGTCGCGGGCCGCCTGCGCCTCGACCTCGCGCAGTACCGCGAGCTGGAGGCGTTCGCCCAGTTCGGCTCCGAGCTCGATCAGGCGACGCAGAGCGCCCTCGCCCGCGGCGAGCGCATGGTCGCGACGTTGAACCAGCCGCAGTACCAGCCGTGGGCGTTCGAGGAGCAGGTGGCCGCGATCTACGCGGGCATCCACGGCTGGCTGGACAAGGTCCCCGTGCCCAGGTCCCGCGGTTCCACGACGAGCTGCGCGAGCACCTGCGGACGGAGCGCTCCGTCCTCGAGGCGATCCGCGGGTCGGGCGAGATCTCGGACGACACGGAGGCGAAGCTCAAGGCCGAGCTCGAGCACTTCGTCGACGTCTTCGCGGTCGAGGAGGAGAAGGCGCTCGCCGGCTGAGCCGGCGGACGATCCTCCCGGCACCGTGGCCTCCGTCCAGGATCTCAAGCGCCGGATCGGCTCGGTCCGGAACACGCGCAAGATCACCCGCGCGATGGAGCTCGTCGCCGCCGCGAAGCTGCGGCGCGCCGAGCTCCGGATCAAGGCGCTGCGCCCGTACGCGGAGACGATGAACGAGCTGATCGCAGGAGTCGGCCGCGCCTCGTCCTCGGTCCGCCTGCCCCTGCTCGAGCAGCGGGAGACCGTGGAGACGGTCGCGATCGTGCCGCTCACCGGCGACCGCGGCCTCGCCGGCGCGTTCAACGCGCAGATCCTGCGGCGTGCCTTCGCCCTCGAGCGATCGCTCCAGGCGGAGGGGAAGACGGTGCGCTGGGTCGCGGTCGGGAAGAAGGGGCGCTCCACGCTGACCTTCCGGCGGCGGGAGCTCGCGGGGGAGTACCTCGGGTTCACCGACCAGCCCGCATACGCGGACGCCCAGGCGATCGCGCACCGCGTCGCCAATCTCTTCACCGAGGGTGAGGTCGACCGCGTGACGCTCGTCTACAACACGTACGTCTCCGCGCTCACGCAGCGCGTGACGGAGCAGGACGTGCTCCCGATCTCGGCCGACATCCTCGAGACGGACGCGGAAGAGCGCGAGGAGGACACCCTCCGGGGCGACTTCATCTTCGAGCCCGAGCCCGAGGAGATCATGCAGCGGCTGCTCCCCGTGTACGTCGAGACGCAGATCTACCGCGCGCTCCTCGAGTCGACGGCGTCGGAGCAGGGCGCGCGGATGACCGCGATGCGGAACGCGTCGAAGAACGCGGGCGAGATGATCGACAGCCTCACGCTGCAGATGAACCGCGCCCGCCAGGCGGAGATCACGCAGGAGATCCTCGAGGTCGTCGGCGGCGCGGAAGCGCTCACCTGAGTGGTTGCGCAGCAACCGGGTCCGCAGAAGCGGATCCTTGCGCACAAACCGTGAAGCGCGACCGCTGGGCGCGGTCGCTGGTGGCTCGATCGATCGGCGGTGGCCGCTCGCCGACTCACTTCTCTAACAAGCGCGCGGTCTCGGCGTAGAAGTAGCTGAGCCCGATGGCGATGCCGGTTCCCGAGTTGCCCGCAGCTACCATCACGCCGGTGGAGCCGGCCGTGGTCGAGCGCGAGCGTGACCCCGAGCGCTTCGCGCAGGCGAGCGCGATCGCCTCCCGCTTCCTCGACAACATCGAGCACGTCGTCTACGGGAAGCGCGAGGAGATCAAGCTCGTTCTGACGGCGCTCACGTGCGGCGGGCACGTGCTCCTGGAGGATGTGCCCGGGACGGCCAAGACCATGCTCGCGCGCGCGATCGCGGGCACGATCGAAGGGGCGACCCCCACGCGCATCCAGTGCACGCCCGACCTGCAGCCGACGGACGTGACCGGCATGTCCGTCTTCGACCAGAAGTCGCGCGACTTCGAGTTCCGGCCTGGCCCGATCTTCGCGAACGTCGTTCTCGTCGACGAGATCAACCGCGCGACCCCGAAGACGCAGTCCGCGCTCCTCGAGGCGATGGCCGAGTACCAGGTCACGGTCGACGGGGTGACGAGGGAGCTCCCGACGCCGTTTCTCCTCCTCGCGACCGAGAACCCGATCGAGTACGAGGGGACGTTCCCCCTCCCCGAGGCCCAGCTCGACCGCTTCTTCCTGCGGACTGCGCTCGGCTACCCCGGCCTCGACGACGAGCTGCGGATCCTCGAGCAGCAGCGCTACCAGCATCCGCTCGACGCCCTCGAGCCCGCGGTCACGCTGGACGACGTGCACGCGCTCCGCGCGCAGGCGCAGGACGTCTACGTCGACGCGGTCCTCCATCGGTGGCTCGTCGAGCTCGTACGGACGACGCGCGACCAGGAGTCGGTCGTGATCGGGAGCTCGGTCCGGGGGAGCCTCGCCCTCGAGCGGGCGGCCCGCGCGTGGGCGCTCCTCGACGGACGCGGGTACGTCGTGCCGGAGGACATCGAGCGCCTCTTCGTCCCGGTTCTCGTGCATCGCGTCGTCTTCACGCCGAGCTTCGTCGCGCGCGCGCGCGCGACCGGGTGGGCGGCGGCGATCGAGGAGTTCCGTGCGGCTTGCCTCGAGCTGGCGCCGAGGCCGGGCTCGGAGGAGGACCCCTTCTTCGGGCAGCCGCGCCCCGCGTAGGCGGCGCAGGTGAGAACCGCCCGGCTGACGTTCCCTCTCGTCCCCCGGCGACGGGTGCACGGGGTCTCGTTCGGCACGATGCGGAGCCTCCGGCGCGGGTCGGGGACCGACGTCGCCGGCTCGCGGCCGTATCGCCCGGGCGACGACATGGACGCGATCGACTGGGCGGCGTCCGCGCGGCTCTCGACGGCCAAGGGACGCGACGAGTTCGTCGTCCGCGAGCGGTTCGCAGAGGAGGCGCCGAAGATCGTCATCGTCTGCGACCGGCGCCCGCAGATGGCCCACTTCGCACCGCCGCTCCCATGGCTCGACAAGCCGGAGGCGATGCGCCACACGGTCGAGCTCGTGCTCGCGAGCGCCGGGGCCGCAGGCGGGTTCGTCGGCTACCTCGACTATGCGGACGGCGACCCGCACTGGCGCCAGCCGAAGGGGGAGCGGAAGCTGATCGAGCTCAAGGACGACCGGCTGTGGTCGCTCGAGTACGGAGGCCCGCAGGACTGGCTGGAGCGGTCGGTCGCGCACCTCGCGAACCACACGCGGGCGGTCAGCCCCGGGACGTTCGTCTTCGTCCTCTCCGACTTCATCCCCACGCCTCCGAGCGACGTCTGGCTCGCCGCGATCGAGAACCGCTGGGACCTGGTGCCGGTCGTGATCCAGGACCCGACGTGGGAGCAGACCTTCCCCGAGGTGAGTGGCGTCGTCCTCCCGCTGCGCGACCCGGCGACGGGCCGCACGGGCTCCGGTTCGCCTGCGGAGGGGGGAAGCGGCGGCGAGGCGGGCTGCCAACGAGGCGCGGCTCCACGAGCTGACCGAGACGTTCCGCCTCCTCGACATCGACCCGATCGTGCTCGGATCGAGCGACCGGTCGGAGATCCTCGCGAGCTTCCTCGTGTGGACCGACCTCCGCCGGACCCGGCGGGTGGTGGGCGCCTGATGCCGCGCACCCGGATCCTCGCGCGGGCCGGGCTCGCGCTCGCGGCCGTCGCGGGCGCGCTCGCGGTCATCCTGGTCGCGGGGCTCCGCTCCGGCGCGGACGACGACGCGCCGCCCGCGGAGCGCGACCCGATCGTCGCCACCGCCGCGCTCTCTCCGCGGATCGCGCTCTTCGGGGACACGGTGACCGCGACCGTCGACGTGGTCGTCGACCCGACCGCCATCGACCCGGACGACGTCGACGTGAGGTGGTCCGACGAGGCCTGGAAGCCGGTGGGTGCCGAGACGGAGCGACGCGACTCCGACTCGACCGCGTTCCTCCGCACGACGTACGTGCTCCGCTGTCTCTCGCGGCCCTGCGTCCCGGTGCGCGAGACCGAGGAGGTCGACCTCCGCCCCGCACGGGTCTCGTACACCGCCCCGGTCGGAGAAGGAACGCGGCGGCTGACCGTCGACGCGGACTGGCCGCCACTCGTCGTGCTCTCGCGGCTGGCAGGCCCCGACGAGGACCGGCGCGACGCGCTCGCGTCGCCGTGGCGCGCCGACCTGCTCTCGCTTCCGGCCGTGTCCTACCGCGTGGCGCCGGGGCTCGCGCTCGCGCTCCTCGCCGTCGGCGGGGTACTCCTCCTCGGGGCCGCCGCGGTCATCCTCTTCCGCCTGCTGCCCGAGCGCGAGCCGCCTCCCGAGCCGGAGCCCGAGCCCGAGCCCGTCGCCTCGCCCCTCGAGCAGGCTCTCGCGCTGCTCGAGGCGCCCGTGGCGGCGAACGGCGGCCAGGACCGGCGGCGCGCCCTCGAGCTCGTCGCGGAGGAGGTCGAGCGCTGGGGCGAGGACGACCTCGCGCTCGCGGCCCGCACGCTCGCATGGTCCGAGGACACGCCGGAGGGCGACGAGACCCGCGCCCTCGCGGCGAGGCTGCGCGGGCACCTGGAGAGGACGAATGGCGTTCCTGCGTAGCCGCACGCGCGCGATCCCGACGCCCGACGCGGCCGCGCTGCGCCGCGCGCGGCTCCGGACCGGGGTCGTCCGGGTCGCCCTCGTGGCGCTGGCCTGCGGCCTGCTCGGAGCGGCCTTCCTCTCCGCGCGCAGCCTCGAGCCCAAGAGCAGCGAGCTCACGCCCGGAGGCAGGAGCGGGGTCGTCGTGATCGACCTCTCGCTGAGCATCGTCAGCCGCGACTACGCACGGGTGCGCGGCGTGCTCGAGCGCCTGATCCGCGCGGACAACCCGATGGGCCTCGTCGTCTTCTCGGACACGGCGTACGAGCTCCTCCCGCCCCGCACGCCGGCGAAGGAGCTGCGCCCGCTGCTCCGCTTCTTCACGCTGCGCGGCGGGGAGCTTCCCCCGAACCCGTGGACGCCCAGCTTCCAGGCGGGCACCAGGATCTCGGGCGGCGTCGCGCTCGCCCAGGCCATGCTCGACCGGGACAATGTCTCCCCGGCGTCGATCCTCCTCGTCAGCGACCTCGAGAGCGCGCCGACGGACTTCGCGCCACTCGCCCGGACGCTGTCACGCATCGAGCGGTCCCAGACGACGATGCGCGTCGTCCCGCTCTCGGCGTCGAGCGACGCGATGAGCTTCTTCGGCCGGATTCTCGGGGACGGCGCGTTCGTCGACCCCGTCGAGCCGAACGCCGGCGAGACGCCGGCGCTCGACGTCACGCTGCGCGGCGAGAGCCCGCTCTGGCTGCTCCTCGCAGCCGGGCTCTGCCTCGTCGCGCTCGCCGCCCACGAGCGCTTTGCGGGGCGGCTCCTGCTTCCGGCCGGCGCGGGCTGGAGGAGGCCGTGAGAAGGCAATACCTGCTGAGCGGGGCCGTCGCGCTCGCCTGCGTCGTCGTCGGCGTGGGCCTGCTGCTGCTCGCGCTCGACGTCGCGCGGGCACGCGCCTCGTTCCGGGACGACGACGTACGCTACCGCGGCACGCCGGAGAGCTCGCTCTGGCAGCCGGACGAGGCGGTGCCCGGAGGTCTGGCCCGACGCCTGCTGGCCGTCGACGACGACGTCCTGCTCCGGCGCGCGATCCGGGGGGTCCGCCTCAGCCATCCGGAGACGCCCGGCCTCACCGATCCGGCCTACATCGCGAGCCGCAACGAGGCGACCGCCTGGCTGACCGACGTCGTACAGGGGGACGACGAGCCGGCACGCCGCTCGAGGGCGGCGAACCTGCTCGGCGCGCTCAGCTTCGCCGACGCGATCTCGGACTACGAGAACCGCGGCAAGCTGCTCGCGAGCGCGGCGGGCCGGTTCCGCCAGGCGATCGCGCTCGACCCCTCGAACGCAGACGCGAAGTTCAACCTCGAGACGGCGCTCTCGAGCTCGCGCGGCCTCGAGCTCTCGGAGTCCGGCGGCGGGACGAACCCGTCCCCGGGCGGCAAGGGCTCTCGGGGTGCGGGCGCCGGCGACCCCGGCAGCGGGTACTGAAGCCGGTGGTCGACGACGTGAGATCTCGGGCCCAGCCTCCGCGAAGCGGACGCCGTCAGGGGTTCTCCCGCGATCGGAGCTCGCGTGAGCGAGCTCCGATCTGGCGGATGCGGTCTTTCGAGAAAACGCACACGCAGCGGCCGCGAAGCGGACGCCTTCAGGGGTTCTCCCGCGATCGGAGCTCGCGTGAGCGAGCTCCGATCTGGCGGACATCGTGAGCCTCGACGTCCTGAGCCCGCTCGCGGGGCTCGTCGCGCTCGTCGGGCTCGTCCCGCTCGCGGCGTTCTTCCACGTGCGCGGCCGCGCCCGGCGCGACAGGCGCGTCCTGGGGCTCGCCGAGCCACCTCGCCGCGCCCGCGTCGTCCCGCTCGCCGCCCTCGCCGCAGCAGCCGCGTGCCTCGGGCTCGCGGCGATGCAGCCGGTCCTCTCGTTCGACGAGAAGCGACGGGTCCGCACGGACGCCGAGGCGCTCGTCGTCCTCGACACGACACGCTCGATGCTCGCGAGCGCGACGCCCGGTTCCCCCTCGCGAATGGAGCGGGCGAAGGCGATAGCGACCGCGCTCCACGGGGCGTTGCCCACCGTCCCCGTCGGCCTCGCGTCGGTCACCGACCGCACTCTCCCGCATCTCTTCCCGAGCGCGGACGGCGAGGTGTTCCGCGCGACGCTCGCCGAGTCGATCGGAGTCGAGCGCCCGCCTCCGGTGCACTCGTTCTCGAACCGCGTGACGAACCTCGAAGCGCTGTCGGCGGTCGTGACCCAGGGGTTCTTCTCGCCGACCGCGAGGAGGCGCATCCTCGTCGTCGTCACGGACGGCGAGAGCCTCCCCGGGACGCGCGCCCGTCTCGGGCCCGTGTTCCTGCGTCCGCCCGGGATCGAGGTGGTGTTCGTGCAGGTGTGGGATCGCGACGAGCGCGTGTTCCGCCGGCAGGTGCCGGAGCCCGGCTACCGGCCGGACCCGGGCGCGCGCGCCGCGCTCGACCTCCTCGCACAGGGCCTCGGCGGCGACGTGTTCGGCGAGGACGAGCTCGCACGGGCGGCGACACGCGTCTCGCAGCTCGCCGGCTCGGGCCCGTCCGTCGTCCAGGGCGAGCGTCGCCGCGACGTCGCGCTTCCCCCTTATCTCGCCGCGGCCGCCTTCGTGCCGCTCGTCCTCGTGCTCTGGCGCCGCGATCGGTAGTCGCGGGGGGAAACGATGTTTCCCCCGCGTGCCCCCCTTTCTCCGGGCAGCCCATGGGACTCGACGCACCTGGCCTCCCGGCGGGCCAAGCCCGCCTCCGGCCGCAGGAGCGTCGGGCACGGGACAACTCGGGAGTGGGCGTGGCCCAATGGCCCTGAGTCAGTAGTCGACGAAGCGCTCGATCGCCTCCGGGAATCCGTTCTCGTCCATGTACGAGAACGCCCGGCTCGCGATCCACACGAGCGCCTCGGGCGGCACCGCCGCGAGTGCGTCCCGCACGGCCGCGTCGCCGTGGCTCGTCGCGCCGCGCAGCCCCGCCCGCGAGCGGCGGAGCCGGCACAGCGCGAGGGCGGCGACGTCGCAGTCGTTCCCGATCTCGTACCAGGGAATCCCGACCGCGCGCTCGATGAGCGGCCCGACCTCCGCCTCCAGGCGGGCGGTGTCGTCGGTGGCGACGACGAAGTCGGCGTCCGTCCGTTGGTCTCCCTTGCGCGGAATCGGCACTGGGCTCTCCCTTCTAACCGAATTGCCACCCGAACGTCACACAGTATGATCCTGCACTTTGACCACGGCGAAGAGAGGGCCTTCGGGCGTCCCGAGCGCGGCGCGGTGTTGTCGCGCGTGTCGGGAAACGGGACTTCCGGCCCACGCGAGCCATGGGAAGAGGCCCTGCAGGGCAAACTCGGATGGAGGGATACATGCGTAAACGTTCGATGTTGCTCCTGACAGGCGCAGTAGCGCTTGTCGCGAGCCTTATCGTCGGGCCCGCCGCGACCGCGAAGTCGGAGCGGCAGGCGGCCGGGACGGTGATCATCGGCCACGACCAGGAGCCCGTTACCCTCAACTTCTACATCACCGAGGGCAACGCGTACACGACCTCCCTGGCAATGAACCCGGTGCTCGCGAGCGCAAGCGTCTACAACCAGAGCGCGAAGCTCGTACCGTTCCTCGTCGACGGGGCGCCGAAGATCACCAAGTCGAACCCGCTCACGGTCACGCTTCTCGTACAAGAAGACCGCGAAGTGGAGCGACGGTCGGCAGCTCACCGGTGCCGACTTCATGGCGACCTACCGGACGATCATGAACCCGAACTACGACATCACGTCGAGGGAGGGCTGGGAGGACATCCAGAGCGTCAAGGTGGCCGGCAAGAAGGTCACCGTGACGTGGAAGCGGGGCAAGTCGTACGCGGCGTGGGATGCGCTCGTGGCCACGTCCCCGATGCCCGCCCACAAGGTCGCCGGGCAGAACTTCAACGACCTCTGGCGCAGCTCGATCGATGTCGCGAGCGGTCCGTTCAAGTGGCAGAGCTGGCAGAAGGGCACGCAGATGGTGCTCGTCAAGAACAACCAGTTCACCGCCGGCCCGAAGGCGAAGGTCGACCGGGTCGTCTTCCGGTACATCCCGTCGACGCCGTCGCTCTTCCAGGCGCTCAACTCGGGTGAGATCCAGGTGACGGAGCCGCAGCCGCAGCTCCAGATCGTGGACATCCGGAAGAACAGGTCGAAGTTCAAGGTCCAGTCCGGCCCCGGCTACTTCTGGGAGCACATGGACATCCAGTTCGGCCCCAAGGGTCACGCGGCCCTGAAGAAGCAGTACGTCCGCCAGGCCATCATCACCGGCATCAACCGGAACCAGATCAAGCAGGCGCTGTACGTCTCGCCTGGTCTCGTCGGCTCGGCGAAGGAGCTGCCGGTGCTCCAGAGCCACATCTTCAAGCCGTTCGAGCAGTACTACCAGCCGAACTGGCAGAAGTGGACGTTCAGCCAGAGGAAGACCATCACCATGCTGAAGGCGAAGGGCTGCACGGGTGGCCCGAACGCGCCGTCGGCGAGCAACAACAACATCTGGAGCTGCCCTGGCGTCGGGAAGCTGTCGTTCCGCTTCACGACGACCACGGGGAACCAGCTCCGGCAGCTCACGTTCGAGATCGCTCAGAAGCAGCTCAAGAGCGTCGGCATCGAGCTGCAGCCGCGGTTCGGCCCGTCGGGCACGGTCTTCGGACAGGTGCTCCCCTCGGGCGACTGGGACATCTTCATGTTCACGTGGCTGGGTGGCCCCACGAGCTCGGCGACGAGCTTCGGCCTCTACGGCTGCGGCGGTGACCAGAACTACATGAACTACTGCAACAAGAAGGCGTCGAACATGCTCCAGAAGGCGCAGTTCACGCCGGACCCGAACGCACGGGCGAAGCTTCTCAACGCGGCCGAGAAGATCATGGCGAACGACGTCATGTCGGTCCCGATGTACGTCCGCCCGGGCTTCCTCATCAATTCGACCAACGTCAAGGGCCCGGTCCTGAACCCGACTCAGCAGGGCTCCACGTGGAACGCGCAGGGCTGGACCGTCAGCTAGCACCACGCTGAGGGGCCGGTGCTGCGGCACCAACCCGAAGTCCCGCCTCCGCCGTTGGGCGGAGGCGGGACTTCCTTCTAAGATCTGGGAGACGGGAACATGCTGACGTTCGTCATCCGCAGACTGCTCTACAGCGTCGTCGTCCTGCTGGCGGCGAGCTTCATCATCTTCACCTTCGTCTCGGTCTCCGGCGACCCGGTCGCATTCCTGAGGATGCAGCCGACCGCGTCCGAGGTCACGATCCAGCGCATCGAGGAGCGCAAACACCTCAACGACCCGATCCCCGTCCAGTACGTCTACTGGCTGAAGGACATGCTGACGAACCAGTTCGGGACGACGACAATCGGGGACCGGCCGATCCTGCCCGACATCACGCGCGTCATGGGGCACACGCTCCAGCTCGTCATCGCCGCGGAGCTCCTCGCGATCCTCGTCGCCGTCGGGATCGGTGTCTACTCGGCGTTACGGCAGTACAGCGTCTTCGACTACTCGGCCACGACCTTCAGCTTCGTGGGGCTCGCGACGCCCGTGTTCTGGCTCGCGCTGATGCTGCAGGTGCTGTTCGTCTACATCTACCAATGGACCGGGGTACGAATCTTCTACGTGGCCAACTTGAGCGGGGTCGACCCGGGGACGGGGATCCACTTCCTCCTCGACCGAGCGCAGCACCTCGCGCTGCCGGTGCTCGTCCTCATGGTCGCCAGCATCGCCTCGTACTCGCGCTACATGCGCGCGTCGATGCTCGAGGTCGTGAACTCGGACTACGTCCGCACCGCGCGCGCGAAGGGGCTGCCGGAGCGGAGCGTGACGATGCGTCATGCCTTCCGCAACGCGCTCATCCCACTGGTCACGATCGTCGCCCTCAACTTCGGGGCACTCCTCGGCGGAGCCGTCGTCACGGAGACCGTGTTCGGGCTCGACGGGATGGGCCTCTACTTCATCAACGCGCTGAACAACGGCGACCCGTACCCGGTGATGGCGTGGCTGATGATCACTGCCACGCTCGTCATCATCTTCAACCTCGTGGCCGACATCGCCTACGGCTACCTCGATCCGAGGGTGCGCTATGAATGATCGCATGCCTACCTCCGACCAGCGAGCGCAGGATCACGAGACCGTCCACATGACCGGAAACGTCAGCAGGCCGGCAGCGGCCGGCGCGGGCGTCGGCGCGATGGCGTTGCCCGAGGAGCCGTCCGGCCCCGGGGCCGACCTGACGCTCAGCTACGAGAGCGGCGTCGAGCTGAAGGCGCGGAGCCAGTGGGCCTACGCGCGCATCCGCTTCTTCCGCCACCGGCTCGCCGTCGTGAGCCTCGTCGTGCTCATCCTCATCTCGCTCGTCGCGATCTTCGCGAAGCAGATCGCCCCGTACGGGTACGACGAGCTCGACCTCGAGAACATCGCGGCCGCGCCGACGCTCGAGGACCACCACTGGTTCGGCACCGACCTGCTCGGCCGCGACTACCTGAGCCGCGTCATCTTCGGCGTCCGCACGTCGCTGTGGGTCGCGGTCTTCGTCGCCGTGCTGTCGACCGCCATCGGGACCGCCTTCGGCGCCGTCGCCGGCTACTACGGCGGCACGGTGGACAACCTGCTCATGCGCTTCACCGACCTCATCCTCACGCTGCCCGGGCTCGCCGTCCTCCTCACGGCTGCGGCGTACCTCGGCTCGAGCTCCTCGCAGGTGGGCCCGCTCACGATCTCCCAGCCGATGAAGGTCGGGCTCATCCTCGCGTTCCTCTTCTGGACCGGGCTCGCGCGCATCGTGCGCGGGGTGTTCCTGTCGCTGCGCGAGAAGGAGTTCGTCGAGGCGGCGAAGGCCTCCGGCGCGAGCGACATGCGGATCATCATTCGGCACATCCTCCCCAACTGCGTCGGCCCGATCGTCGTGACGATGACGCTGATCATCGCCACCGCGATCCTCGTCGAGGCGGCCCTCTCGTTCCTCGGGTTCGGGATCCAGCCGCCGAACCCGGCGCTCGGCAGCCTGATCGCCGACGGCCAGGTGCAGGGCTTCGAGACCTGGTGGCTCGTGACCTTCCCGGGGCTCGTGATCGTCGTCATCGCGCTCGCCGTCAACTTCATCGGCGACGGCCTGCGCGACGCCCTCGACCCGACCCAGAGGATCCGTGCCTGACCCAGTCCTTTCGATCCAGGACCTGACCGTCGAGTTCAGAACCGAGGACGGGATCGTCCACGCGGTCACGGAGGTGGCGTACGACCTCTATCCGGGAGAGACCCTCGGGATCGTCGGCGAGTCCGGATCGGGCAAGAGCGTCTCCGTGATGAGCATGCTCGGGCTCATCCCGGTCCCGCCCGGCCGGATCGTGTCCGGGCAGGCGCTCTACGAGGGCCGCGACCTGCTCACGATGCCGAAGAAGCAGCTCCGCGACGTCCGGGGCGGGAAGGTCGCGATGATCTTCCAGGACCCGATGACGTCCCTGAACCCGGTCCTCACGATCGGGAACCAGATCGCCGAGGCGATCCAGACGCACCACCCGGGGACGAGCGACGCGGACGCCCGCAAGCGAGTCGTGCACCTGCTCGAGGTCGTCGGCGTGCCGTCGGCCGACCGTCGCTTCGATCAGTACCCCCACGAGTTCTCTGGAGGGATGCGGCAGCGCGCGATGATCGCGATGGCGATCGCGAACGACCCGGCGGTGCTGATCGCAGACGAGCCGACGACGGCGCTCGACGTCACGATCCAGGCGCAGATCGTCGAGGTCATGCGCGCCGCGCAGCAGGAGACGCACGCGGCGATCATCCTCATCACGCACGACCTCGGCCTGATCGCGGAGCTCGCGGACCGCGTCGTCGTCATGTACGCCGGCCGCGTTGTCGAGCTCAGCGACGTGTTCACGATCTTCAACTCCCCCCGCCACCCGTACACCGTCGGGCTGATGAACAGCCTGGCACGGGTGGACATGGACCAGGAGTGGCTCAAGCCGATCCCCGGCCAGCCCCCGAGCCTCCTCAACCGGCCGCCCGGCTGCGCATTCCACCCGCGCTGCGAGTTCTCGCAGGGACGGGAGCGCTGCCGCACCGAGGTGCCCGAGCTGCGGAGCTTCGGCGAGGGTGGGACGCACCTGTCCGCCTGCCACTTCGCCGAGGAGCTCGCGGCGCAGCACGTCACGGCGGCGCTCACGGCGAGCGAAGCGTCATCATGAGCCAGGTGGACCAGGTCGAGACGAACGCGGCACAGTCGGCCGACGTCGGAGCGGGGCGGGGAGACGAGATCCTCCGCGTCGAGGGCCTCGTCAAGCACTTCCCGATCAAGTCGGGCATCTTCAAGCGCACGGTCGGCCAGGTACAGGCGGTCGACGGCGTCGACCTGGCGGTGCGCCAGGGCGAGACGCTCGGCATCGTGGGCGAGTCGGGGTGCGGCAAGTCGACGCTCGGGCGCAGCATCATCAAGCTGCTCGAGCCGACCGCGGGGCGGATCATCTTCGAGGGACAGGACATCACGCGCTTCAAGCGGCGCCAGATGCGGTCGGTCCGGCGCGACGTCCAGATCGTCTTCCAGGACCCGTACGCGTCGCTGAACCCGCGCATGACGGTCCGCGAGATCGTCGGCGAGCCGCTCCGCATCCACGGCCTCTACCGGCGTCGCGGCGAGGGCAGGCGACGCGTCGAGGAGCTCCTGCGCACGGTCGGGCTCAGCCCCGAGCACGCGAACCGCTTTCCGCACGAGTTCTCGGGCGGCCAGCGCCAGCGGATCGGCGTCGCCCGCGCACTCGCCTTGAACCCGAAGATGCTCGTCCTCGACGAGCCGGTTTCCGCGCTCGACGTCTCGATCCAGGCGCAGGTCGTCAACCTGCTCGTCCAGCTCCAGAACGAGTTCGGGCTCACGTACCTCTTCATCGCGCACGACCTCTCGGTCGTCCGACACATCTCGGACCGCGTCGCCGTGATGTACCTCGGCAAGATCGTGGAGACGGGCACGCGGAGGCAGCTGTACGAGCACCCGATGCACCCGTACACGCAGGCGCTGCTCTCGGCGGTTCCGATCGAGTCGCCGAACCTGCGCGGGAAGCGGAAGCGGATCGTGCTCACAGGCGACGTTCCGAGCCCCGCCGACCCGCCCTCGGGCTGCCGCTTCCGCACGCGCTGCTGGAAGGCGCAGGAGATCTGCGCGACCGAGGATCCCGAGCTCAAGCCGCGTGCGGGCGGCGAGCACCCGGTCGCGTGCCACTTCGCCGAGGTGATGAAGCCCCTCGACGTCGTCGGCCAAGCGGCGGCCTCCTGACGTCGATGAGGCTACGGCGAGCGATCCCTCCTAACTCTCTCGCCGCTCCCACGTCAAAAGTGCCATGAGCGCAGTACCCCGTACCGTCGTGTGCGACCGAGTTCGCGCGCAGGTCTCGCTCCGTCTCGACGGCGAGCTCTCGCAGCTCGAGTCGCGCATGCTCGACTCGCACCTCGTACGGTGCGCGGACTGCCGCGAGTACGGCGCCGACGTCACGAGGATCACCACCGACCTGCGCGCTGCGCCGCTCGAGGCGATGGACCACCCGATCGTCATCCGCCGGCCCCGGCGCGTGTCGGCGCTCCGGCTCCAGGCGGGTGTTGCTGCAGCGCTGGCGGTCGCCGTCCTCGGCGCCATCACGCAGATCCAGGCCACGGCCGACCAGCCCGCGTTCGCGTCGCCGAAGCGCTACCCGACCTCGAACCAGCTCACGCGCGAGGTCAACCAGATCATCGCCGACGGCAACGCCTTCGGCGAGCTCCAGGGCAGCGCACTGCCGCTGTAGGCGGCACGAGCGGGTGACGGTCACCTGCGGTGACACTCGCCTAGCTGACGGTCGCAGCGGCGGCGGCTCTAGGAGAAGGTCCGGAGCGGGAGCCCGGTGCGGGCGCCCCCGCGCGCACACTGCGCGGCGGCGGACCCGTCCGCGAGCTGCGTGCATCCCCGCCCGCGGAACGCCCCGTCGGTGAGGACCGCGAGGGTCCTCCCGAACCAGCGATAGCACCAGGCGCTCGTCTCGCTCGGGAGGTCGTCGCACGTGCGCACGAGGCGGAGCTGCTCGAACGTCCGGCCGTCGAGCGCGGGTACGTTGATTCCCCGGAGGCAGTTGTACGTGTCGACGCCCTGCAGGGCCGTGCACACGCGAGCGTGGTCGACCGGGTCGCGCTCGCGCGACACGAGCAGCGAGGCCCCGCCGACGCATCCTGCGCGCTGCATCCCACCCTCGTCCTTGCACAGATCGAGGATGTCGGAGGCCTCGTAGACGCGCCTCGATGCCTCGCGCTCCCAGAAGTAGCGGTACCAGCACGGCCGCTTGTACGTGTACCCGCCGCACACCGACTCGGGATCCTCGTCCGCCTGCTCTGGCCGCTCGGTCCCGTCGCCGCCTCCCAGCGAGATCCAGTAGTCGTGGAAGGCACCCTGCGAGCAGTCGGGGGAGAAGCCCGTCCCGAGCTTGTTGCATGCGGTCACCGCGTCCCGCAGGTAGCCGTGGAAACCACGCATGAAGGCGTGCCCGAGCCCGTGCACGCACGTGTACTCGCGGAACCGCGTCGGCAGCGCCGTGCAGGTGGCGAGGACCTGCCTCGGGTCGGTGACGAGCTGGGGACCGAGGTACATGGCGAGGCCCATGCCGAAGCCCGCCGAGCACCCCGGATCGTTCGAGCGAGGCACGTAGCGGTAGAGATCCTCGAGCGTCAGGTCGTGCTGCCGCGCCCACGTCCGGCCGACCTCGTGCATCAGCGAGTGGCAGGCCGCCTCGAGGAAGCCCCCGACGTCGTGGACCTTCGCGTCGATCGCCGGGACGCCCGTGGCCGGGTTGCCCGACCTGTCGACCTCGCGCAGGAGGCCGCGGACGTAGCAACGCCCCTTCTGCGTGTCGGGGAGCGTGCCGCACTCGCTCAGGAAGCCCGTCGTGTTGCCCGCGATCGGCGCGTCGGGCACCACCGGCGGCGCGGAGAGCCCGGCCTGCGTGAGGACGAGCGTGCAGGCGGCCGCGAGGACCACGCACACGGGCAGGACGATCCGCCGCACCGAAGAGTGAGACGCGCCCGGTCCACTCCTGTTAGCCCGCACCGGGCACGCCCTCAGTGCCGCGCGAGCTGCTCGACCGTGACGCCCTGCTCGTTCAGGTCGGCGAGCACCTCGTTGACCTTGTCCCATTCGGGGAAGCTGAGGCTGGTGATGCCCGGGACGGTGCCGGCGAAGGTCGGGTCCTCGAACTGCGCCGAGGTCCCCGCGAGGACGTCCGAGAACTCGCGGAGCGCCCTTACGAGCCTGTCGTTCAGCTGCTCGAGGTTGTCCGGCGCGCCTGCGTCCTCGAGGTCGGACGCGGTGTCGCCGACGACCACCGACGCGTCGTCGAGGCGCTCGATGAGCTCCTCGGGGGACTGTGACCTCGCAATTCGGGCGTACGCGAAGTCGACGCGATCGCGGGCATTCACGACGGCGGACTGGTAGCTCTCGCGCGAGGACGCCTCGTCCCCGCCGAGCAGGAGGATCCCGGCCGCGACCGCCACCGCAGCGACGACCGCGACTGCGACCAGCGCGACCGTTCCCGACCTCGTCCCCATGGCCGCGGCCAGGATAGCTGTCGCCATGCCGGTTCCCCGCGAAGCTTCTGTTAGGGCTTCGCTAGACTCGCGGGCGGCCCGCGCGCGTCCGTCGCGCCGCCTACGACCACGCAGCTACGGCACCCACGACCTCGCACAGGAGATTCATGCCCGACGACGGTACGACGACGAGCAACGGCGCGAACACCGGCCGTATCGTCGAGATCAAGGGCGTCGTCATCGACGCCGTGTTCCCGGAGCGTCTGCCCGAGATCAACACCGCGCTCGCGATCGACGTGCGCGAGGCCGACGGCGCGACGCGCGCGCTGATCGCGGAGGTGCAGCAGCACCTGGGCGACGATCGCGTCCGTGCGGTCGCGATGGACTCGACCGACGGGCTCTCGCGCGGCTCGGTCTGCGTCGACACGGAGGCGCCGATCTCGGTGCCGGTGGGCGCCCCGACTCTCGGTCGGCTGTGGAACGTCATCGGCGAACCGATCGACGAGCAGGGCCCGGTGCCCGAGGGGGTCGAGCGCTGGCCGATCCACCGCGATCCTCCGGCGTTTCGGGATCTCTCGCCGAAGATCGAGATCTTCGAGACTGGGATCAAGGTCATCGACCTCATCGCGCCATTCGTGAAGGGCGGCAAGGTCGGGTTCTTCGGCGGGGCCGGCACCGGCAAGACGGTCCTCATCCAGGAGCTCATCCACAACGTCGCCCTGCAGCACGGCGGCGTTTCCGTGTTCGCGGGCGTCGGCGAGCGGACGCGCGAGGGAAACGACCTCTGGCTCGAGATGACCGAGTCCGGCGTCGTGGACAAGGTCGCGCTCGTCTACGGGCAGATGAACGAGCCGCCGGGCGCGCGCCTCCGCGTCGGGCTCTCGGGGCTGACGATGGCGGAGTACTTCCGCGACGAGGGCCAGGACGTCCTCCTCTTCATCGACAACATCTTCCGCTTCGTGCAGGCGGGGTCCGAGGTGTCGGCGCTCCTCGGTCGCATGCCGAGCGCGGTCGGCTACCAGCCGACGCTCGCGACGGAGATGGGGCAGCTCCAGGAGCGGATCACGTCGACGAGGACCGGCTCGGTCACCTCCGTGCAGGCGATCTTCGTTCCCGCCGACGACCTCACGGACCCGGCACCGGCGGCCACGTTCGCGCACCTCGACTCGACCGTCGTGCTCTCGCGGGCGATCGTCGAGAAGGGCATCTACCCCGCCGTCGACCCGCTCGACTCGACCTCCCGCGCGCTGCAGCCCGGGATCGTCTCCCCCGAGCACTACCAGACCGCGACCGACGTCCTGCAGATCCTCCAGCGGTACAAGGACCTCCAGGACATCATCGCCATCCTCGGCATGGACGAGCTCACCGACGAGGACAAGCTCGTCGTCGGCCGCGCGCGCCGGATCGAGCGCTTCCTCTCGCAGCCGAACTTCGTCGCCGAGCAGTTCACGGGGACGCCCGGCAAGTACGTCAAGCTCGAGGACACGATTCGCGGGTTCCGCGCGATCATCGACGGCGAGCACGACGAGCTCGGCGAGTCGGCCTTCTACATGGTCGGGACGATCGAGGACGCGGTCGACAAGGCGCGCGAGTCCGAATCCGTCGCAGCATGACAACGGCCGTGATCACCGCGATGGCGAGCGGACGCCTTCGGGGGCTTGTGCGCGATCGGGATCCGCGCGAGCGGATATCGATCCTGCGCAAGGCTGATGGCGGACGCGCATCCGAAGTTCGACGTCGCGCTCGTGACGCCGGACGGGCCGGCCTTCGACGGAGAGGCGGAGATGGTGATCGTCCCGGGCGCAGCGGGAGAGATCGGCGTCCTCGCGCGGCACGCGCCGCTCGTAGCGACGCTGAAGGCGGGCTCGACCCGCATCCACCTCGACCAGAACGAGATCCTCGAGTTCGCGACCGGGCCGGGGTTCTTCAAGGTCGAGCGCGATCGGGCGCTCGCCCTCGTGGACGACGCAGTGAACGTGCAGGAGATCGACGACGAGCGTGCTCGCGAGCAGCTCGAGGCGGCGAGGGCCGAGCTCGAGCGCGTCGAGGCCGGCGAGTCGCAGGCCGACCGCTGGCAGCTCGAACAGCGCATCGTCCACGCCGAGAACCAGCTCGCCGTCTCCGGCAGGACGACCGGTTAGTGCGTCGGTTGCCGAGAATCCGCCGAGCGGATTCCCGGCCGTGCGGATGACTCTGAAGGCGGAGGCTCCGCGTCCGCCGTGTGGACGCGCCGAGTTGGCTAGGCTCGCTCCGTGGACGAGATCGCACCCGGGATCTGGCACTGGACGTCGGAGCACCCGAGGTGGGGGATCGTCGTCCACTCCTACCACCTCCCCGCGGAGGGCGTGGTCATCGACCCGCTCGTGTCGCCGGAGATCCTCGACCGCCTCCAGGAGCACGGCCCACCGACCGCGGTCCTGCTGACGAACCGCCACCACTATCGCTCGAGCGGCGAGCTCGCCGAGCGCTTCGGCGCGACGGTGCGCTGCTCGCGCGCGGGCCTGCACGAGTTCACGCACGGCGAACGGGTGGAGCCGTTCGACTTCGGCGACGAGCTGCCGGGAGGGATCGTCGTGCACGAGGTGGGGGCGATCTGCCCGGACGAGTCTGCACTGCACATTCCGAGACGCCGGGCGCTCGCCCTCGCCGACGGCGCTGTGCGAATGGAGCCTGGCGGTCCGTTGGCGTTCGTCCCCGACCGGTTCATGGACGACCCCGACAGGACGAAGGAGGGCCTGCGCGAGTCGTACCGCAGGCTTGCGGAGCTCGACTTCGAGCACCTCCTCCTCGCGCACGGCGATCCGATCGTCGGGGACGGCCGCGAGGCGCTTCGTACGTTCGCAAACGCCGACTAGACGCCGACGATGACCGCGCGGAGGCCGGCGCTCGAGGACGCCGAGTGGCTCGCGCTCGTCGAGGCCTCGGAGCGTACCACCTGGTCGCCTGGGAGTGCGACTGGCCCGCGAGCTGGTTCAACGACCGCTGCGGCCGCGAGAGCGGGCCGACGGTGCGCTAGCCTGTGCACACCCGGAGAGCTTTGAACGGCAGCTTGGCGACCGGGTCACCAAACGCCTAAAGAGCCTCGCGGGCCATCCGGCTCCCGACTCTCTAGGCGGGAGCCGATTTCGTGAACGACGTCACCGCACAACTCACCGAGCTACTGGCCCAACGGATCCTCGTCCTCGACGGATCCTGGGGCGTCCTGATCCACCGGAGAGGGTTCTCCGAGGAGGAGTACCGCGGCGAGCGGTTCCGGGACCACGCGCGCGATGTGAAGGGGGACCCCGACCTCCTCAACATCACGCAGCCGCACGTCGTCGCGGGGATCCACGACGACTACTTCGCGGCGGGCGCGGACATCGCGACGACGAACACCTTCACCGCGACGCGGATCGGGCAGGCGGACTACGCGCTCGAGGACGCGGCGGCCGAGATGAGCCTCGAGGGCGCACGCCTCGCGCGGCGCGCGGCGGACGAGTGGACGGCGAGGACGCCCGAGCAGCCGCGCTTCGTGGCGGGCTCGCTCGGGCCGCTCAACGTGACGCTCTCGCTCTCGCCGAAGGTCGAGGACGCCGCGTACCGGGCGGTGACGTTCGACCAGGTGCGCGGGGCGTACGAGGAGCAGGTGGCCGCGCTCCGCGACGGGGGCGTCGACCTGCTCCTGATCGAGACGGTCTTCGACACGCTGAACGCGAAGGCGGCGATCGTCGCGGCGCGGGACGTGGCACCCGAGCTGCCGCTCTGGATCTCGTTCACCGCCGTCGACAAGAGCGGGCGCAACCTCTCCGGTCAGACGTCGGACGCGTTCTGGATCTCGGTCGAGCACGCCGAGCCGCTGATCGTCGGCGTCAACTGCTCGCTCGGCGCGACCGAGATGCGGCCGTTCCTCGAGGGCCTCGCGGGCGTCGCGTCGACCTACGTGTCCTGCCACCCGAACGCGGGGCTGCCGAACGAGCTCGGGCTCCACGACGAGGAACCGGGCGATACGAGCCGCTTCCTGCGCGCATTCGCCGAGGACGGCCTGGTGAACATCGTGGGCGGCTGCTGCGGCACGACGCCGGAGCACACGCGGCAGATCGCGCGCGCGGTCTCCGGCCTGCCGCCGCGGCGCGTGCCCGAGCGCTCGACGCTCCCGCGGTTCTCCGGGCTCGACCCGTTCGTCATCCGCCCGGAGACCGGGTTCGTCGTCGTCGGCGAGCGCACGAACGTCACCGGTTCGGCTCGGTTCCGGCGCCTGGTCGAGGCAGACGACTACACGGGCGCGGTCGACGTCGCGCTCGAGCAGGTGCGCGGCGGCGCGAACCTCCTCGACGTGAACATGGATGCCGACCTGCTCGACGCCGAGCGGGCGATGACGACGTTCCTCAACCTCGTCGCGACCGAGCCGGAGGCGGCTCGGCTGCCGATCATGGTGGACAGCTCCCGCTTCTCGGCGCTCGAGGCCGGCCTCAAGTGCCTGCAGGGAAAGGGCGTCGTCAACTCGATCTCGCTGAAGGAGGGAGAGGAGGCATTCCTCGAGCAGGCGCGGATCATCCGCCGCTACGGGGCGGGAGTCGTCGTCATGGCCTTCGACGAGAAGGGTCAGGCGGAGACGGTCGAGCGCAAGGTGGACATTCTCGGCCGCGCGTTCGACCTCCTCACCGGGGAGGCCGGATTCGCGCCGGAGGACATCGTCCTCGACCCGAACGTGCTCGCCGTCGCGACGGGGATCGAGGAGCACGCCGGCTTCGCGAAGGCATTCGTCGACGCGATCCCGCTACTCGAGGAGCGGTGCCCGGGCGCGCTGGTCTCGGGCGGGATCTCGAACCTCTCGTTCGCGTTCCGCGGGAACGACGCGGTGCGCGAGGCGATGCACGCGTCGTTCCTCTACCACGCGATCCGCGCGGGCCTCGACCTCGGCATCGTCAACGCGGGCCAGCTGGCCGTCTACGAGGACATCGAGCCCGACCTCCTCGAGCGCGTCGAGGACGTCCTCTTCGACCGCCGCCCGGACGCGACCGAGCGGCTCGTCGAGTACGCGACCACCGTGACCGGCGGCGCCATGCGGCGCGAGCTCGACCTCTCCTGGCGCGAGGCGCCGGTCGAGGAGCGGCTCGCACACGCGCTCGTGCACGGGGTCGTCGACTTCATCGAGGAGGACACGGAGGAGGCGAGGAGCACCGCGGCCAGGCCGCTCGACGTCATCGAGGGGCCGCTGATGGACGGCATGAAGATCGTCGGCGACCTCTTCGGCTCGGGGAAGATGTTCCTACCCCAGGTCGTGAAGAGCGCGCGCGCGATGAAGCGCGCCGTCGCCTATCTGGAGCCGTTCATGGAGGCCGAGAAGACGAGCCGCTCGTCCGCGGCGCGAATCCTGCTGGCGACCGTCAAGGGCGACGTCCACGACATCGGCAAGAACATCGTCGGCGTCGTCCTCGGGTGCAACGGGTACGAGGTCGTCGATCTCGGGGTCATGGTGCCGGCGGACGAGATCCTCGATACCGCCCTCGACCAGGGATGCGACATCGTCGGCCTCTCCGGGCTGATCACGCCGTCCCTGGACGAGATGGTGCACGTCGCCAAGGAGATGGACCGGCGCGGCCTCGACCTCCCGCTCCTGATCGGCGGGGCGACGACCTCGAAGCAGCACACGGCGGTCCGCATCGCTCCGGAGTACTCCTCTCCCACGGTCTACGTCCTCGACGCCTCACGCGTCGTCGGCGTCGTCGGGGACCTCCTCGACGGCGACCGCCGCACGCGGCTCGACGTCGAGAACCGCGCAGACCAGGAGCGCCTCCGCGGCCTCTTCGCCGAGCGGGGCCGCAAGCCGCTCCTCCCGCTCGCCGACGCCCGCGCGAACCGGACGCCGATCGAGTGGCACGAGGAGGACCTCGCCGTTCCCACCTTCCTCGGCTCGCGGCTCGTCGAGCCCGACCTCGCGACCTTGCGCGAGTACGTCGACTGGACCTTCTTCTTCCACGCGTGGGAGCTGAAGGGGCGCTACCCGGCGATCCTCGACGACCCGGAGAAGGGCGCCGCCGCGCGCGACCTCTTCGAGAACGCGAACGCCCTGCTGGACGAGATCGTCGCCGACGGGTCCGTGCGCGGGCGCGGCGTGCACGGGTTCTGGCCCGCGCGCGCGGAGGGCGACGATGTCGTCCTCGACGGCGGCGTGCGCTTCCCGATGCTCCGCCAGCAGGCGGACCACGGGGACTCGCGGCCGAACCGGTCGCTCGCCGATTTCGTCGCCCCCGCGGAGACGGGGCTCGTGGACCACGTCGGCGCGTTCGCGGTCTCGATCCACGGGAGCGAGGCGGTGGCCGACCGGTTCGCGGCCGAAGGCGACGACTACCGCGCGATCATCGTGCGCGCGCTCGCCGACCGGCTCGCGGAGGCGTTCGCGGAGTGGCTGCACGAGGTCGCACGGAAGGAGTGGTACGCGCCGGGAGAGCACCTCTCCGGCGACGACCTGATCGAGGAGCGGTTCCGCGGTATCCGGCCGGCCTACGGCTACCCGGCCTGCCCGGACCACAGCGAGAAGGGAAGGCTCTTCGCGCTGCTCGACGCCGCGCGGGCCGGCGTCTCGCTGACGGAGTCCTTCGCGATGCTGCCCGCGGCGAGCGTGAGCGGCCTCTTTCTCGGCCACCCGCAGGCGCGCTACTTCTCGCTCGGCCGGGTCGACCGCGACCAGGTCGCGGACTATGCGGAGCGCAAGGAGATGGAGCTGGGCGAGGTCGAGCGCTGGCTGCGCCCGAACCTTGCCTACGAGCCGTGATCCGTATGCTGAGACCAGTGCGCCGTCTGCTCGTTCTCGCCCTGGTCGCTGCCCTCGTGGTCACCGGAACCGCGCTCGCGGCACGCGGCGACCCGCAGCGGCGGATCACGTCCGCCGACGAGGCTCGGGCAAAGGCGATGCTCGTCCGCCAATCCGATCTGCCCGGATCCAGGGCCGGAAGCCCGAGCCCAGACGTCGACTTCTACTGCGCCGGGCTCGACGCCTCGGACCTCACGCTCACCGGCGACGCGGTCGGGCGCCGGCTCGCGGTCGGCCTGACGATCGTCGCCTCCGCCTCGGAGGTCTACGAGTCGCGGGGCGACGCGAGCGCTGCCTGGCGCCGCGCCACGGGTTCGGCGGGCGTCCAGTGCGCGAAGTCGGTCCTGCGCCGCCAGCTCGCCCAGGCCGGCGCGCGGCTGATCTCGCTGCGCCCGATCCCCTTTCCGCGCGTCTCCGACCGGACGATCGCGTACCGCGCGACGATGACGGCGACCACGCCCCAGGGAGAGGTCACGGCGTACGTGGACGTCATCGCGCTCATGCGCTCGCGTGCGCACGCGACGATCACGGTCGGGTCCGCCCTCACCACGCCGCCACGTTCCGAGGAGCTTCACCTCGCGCGCACCGTGGCGAAGCGGATGGCGACCGCGATGCGCGGAGCTTGACGGCCGCGCGCGCGCTTCGACCGAGTGGTGCCCCCGGCGGCCACGCCGTCGTCGGACAGGGCTGGAAGAGGCCGTAGAGAGAAGCCGGAGCAGGTGGTAGCGTCACCTCCAGCCGTGGAGAGCACCCGCCGTGTCGGCCTCTTGCGCCGCTCGCCCTCGTTCGGCCTCCTGTTCCTCGCGACCGCGGGGTCGAGCTTCGGGACCTACCTGGCGGCGATCGTCCTCACCGTCGACGTGTACGACCGTACGGGCTCGGGCGTCTGGGTCGCCGCTCTCCTCATCGCGGACTTCCTGCCGATCGTCGTCATCGGCCTCCTGCTCGGCCCGCTCGTCGACCGCCTCTCGCGGCGCCGGCTCATGGTGGTCTCCGACCTCGTCCGGGTCGGCGTCTTCGCCGCCCTGCCGTTCGTCCACGAGCCGGCCGCGATCGTCGGGCTCGCCGCGGTCGCCGGCATCGCGACCGGGTTCTTCCGGCCGGCCGTCTACGCGGGGCTGCCGAACCTCGTCCCCGACGAGGAGCTGACGAACGCGAACTCGCTGCTCCAGACGGTCGAGACGATCGCGTGGATGGTCGGCCCCGTCGTCGGCGGCCTGATGCTGACGACCTGGAGCCCCTCGGTGCCGTACGCCGTGAACGCGGTGACGTTCCTCGTGTCCGCGATCCTCGTCGCCAGGATCCCCGACCGGGCGCTTCGCTCGGAGGAGTCGCTGACGCGCGGGCACTGGCGCGACGTGTCCGACGGGTTCCGCCTCGTGCTCACGTCCCCGCCGCTGCGGACCGTGCTCATCGTCTGGAACGTCGTGCTCCTCGGCAGCGCCGCGATCAACGTCGCGGAGGTCGTGTTCGCGAAGGAGACGCTGGACTCGGGGAACGTGGGGTTCGGGATCCTCGTCGCGGCGAGCGGCGTCGGCCTCGCCGTGGGGAGCTACCTGGCCGCGCCCTCGCTGGGCGTGCTCGGGCTGCGCCGGCACTACGCCTTCGCGATCGCGCTGATGGCGCTGGGCTGGGGCGGCGCCGCCCTGAGCCCGACGATCTGGATCGCCGTGCCGCTCGTCGTCGTCGGAGCGGCAGGGAACGGCGCCGCGATCATCTCGAACCAGCTGCTCGTCCAGCGCGGCGCCCCGGACCGGTACCGGGGCCGCGCGCTGGCGACCATCATGAGCACGAACTACGCCATCCTCGGGCTGGCGATGGCCGCCGCCGGCGTGCTCACCGACGCGTACGGCCCGCGCTGGGTGTGGGCGATCGCGGGTGTCGTCTACCTCGTCGCCGCGTTCCTGACCCTCCTCGTGACGCGCTGGCTCCCGGTTGCACAGGCGGACGAGGGCGAGGTGCTCGAAGCGTACGCCGAGGCGGCGGCGAGCTCGCTCGACGGCACCCCACTCGAGCCCGAGCTCACGCTGCCCGCCCCCGAGCTTGCGTTCGCCGGAGCGGACGACGATCGGGAAGGCACGGCGCGGGGCGGGCTCGATCGCATCGCATCGCTGCTCGAGGAGATCGAGCATCGGCGCGAGCGCGAGGCTCGCCGCTCGGCGACCTAGCGTCGCTGCCGCGGGTGATTCCCACCCGCTTGTCGCGTCTCCTCACGCGTAGAGTGGCGAGTCGTGGCGCGCAGGGAGTGGACGCTCGAGGAGCTCGTCGCCGGCGTCCGCAGCGGCGACAGCCGCGCGCTCGCGCGCGCGATCTCGCTCGTCGAGAACGGCGACCCGGTCGCGTACCCCCTCGTGCGCGAGCTCTACCCGGAGACCGGCAAGGCCGCGGTCGTCGGGGTCACCGGCCCGCCGGGGGCGGGGAAGTCGTCCCTGATCGCGGCGCTCGTCGCGCACGTGCGGGAGGCGGGCCGGACGGTCGGCGTCGTCTCCGTCGACCCTTCGAGCCCGTTCTCGCGCGGCGCCCTGCTCGGCGACCGCATCCGGCTCGCGGACCACTTCCTCGACCCCGGCGTCTTCATCCGCTCGATGGGCTCGCGGGGCCACCTCGGCGGTCTCGCGGAGACGACGCTCCAGGCCGTGCTCCTGCTCGACGCGTTCGGCAAGGGCGTCGTGTTCGTCGAGACGGTCGGCGCGGGGCAGAGCGAGGTCGAGGTGACGGGCATCGCGGACACCGTCCTGCTCGTGCTCATGCCGGGCTCGGGGGACTCGGTGCAGGCGTTGAAGGCAGGGATCATGGAGATCCCCGACGTCATCGCCATCAACAAGATGGACCACCCCGCCGCGAAGACGATGCTGAACGAGGTGCGCTCGATCGTCGGCCTCGCCGAGCGCGAGCGACGTCCTCCGATCGTCCTCACCGAGGCGCTACGGGGCGAGAACGTCCCCGAGCTGTGGGCGAAGCTCGTGGAGCACCGCGCGGGGCTCGAGCGCGATGGCGGCCTCGAGGAGCGCAGGCGACGGAACCTCGCCGCGGAGGTGTTCGCGGTCGCGTCGAGCCGTGCGAAGCGCCGGCTGGAGGCCGCCGTGGCCGACGACGACGAGCTGCGGCGGCTTCTGGAGTCGGTTCAGCGCCGCGAGCTCGACCCGCTGACGGCCGTGCGCGAGATCATGGAGAAGGTGTTCCGTGTCGACGACGCCGACGCTCGCTGACATCGAGGCCGCCCGGGCGCGGCTCGCAGGCGTCGCGCGCGAGACGCCCCTCTTTCCCTCGGAGACGTTCTCGCGGCTCGCCGGCCGGTCGGTCCTGCTCAAGGCGGAGAACCTCCAGCGGACCGGCTCGTTCAAGATCCGTGGCGCCTACAACACGATCGCCGGGCTGACCCCGGCGGAGCGCGTGGCGGGCGTCGTGGCGGCGAGCGCGGGCAACCACGGACAGGCCGTCGCCTGGGCGGCGCGCGAGGCGGGGATCACGGCGACGGTCTTCATGCCCGAGGACGCGCCGATGGCGAAGGTGGAGGCGACCCGCTCCTACGACGGCGCCGTCGAGCTCGTGGGGGCGAGCTTCGAGGCCGCGGTCGCCGCAGCGGAGGACCACGTCGAGCGGACGGGGGCGACGCTCGTCCATGCCTTCGAGGACCCGCGCGTCATCGCGGGCCAGGGCACGATCGGGCTCGAGCTCGCCGAGCAGGCCCAGGACGCGGGCACCGTGCTGATCCCGATCGGCGGCGGCGGCCTCGCCGCCGGGATCTCGCTCGCGCTCCGGGAGGTCCTGCCGCAGGCGCGGATCGTGGGCGTGGTCTCGAGGCCGGGGTTCACGATCGCGGACGGGATCGCCGTCAAGCACCGTGGCGAGCTCGCGAGCTCGATCCTCGACGACACGCTCGACGACACCGTCGAGGTCTCGGACGAGGAGATCTCCGAGGCGCTCGTCCTCTGCCTGGAGCGGACGAAGCTCCTCGTCGAGGGCGCCGGCGCGGTCGGGCTGGCGGCGCTCCTCGGCGGGCGCGCCGGCGGCTCGGGCCCGGCGGCGGTCGTCCTCTCCGGCGGGAACATCGACGCGACGACGCTGATCCCGGTCGTGCGCCAGGGCCTGACGAGGTCGGCGCGCTTCCTCGCGGTGCGCATGCTCATCCCGGACCGGCCCGGAGAGCTCCGGAGCGTGCTCGACCTCGTCGCGAGCGGTCGCGGCAACGTCGTCTCGGTCGACCACCGCCGCGAGGGCACGACGACGACGGCGCTCCAGACGGAGGTCGTCATCGTCGTCTCGACGCGCGACGAGGCACACTGCGAGGAGCTTCTCGGGACGCTGCGCTCGTCGGGCTACGTCGTGGAGCGGCTCGGCCCACCGTCGTAGACTCGCACGGTGCTCACCTGTTCCGCTTGCGGATTCGAGAACGCCGAGTCGGCGAAGTTCTGCTCCGAGTGCGGGACGGCGCTCGCCCCGACGCCGGCGACGAGGCGTGAGGAGCGGAAGGTCGTCACCGTCGTGTTCGCCGACCTCGTCGGCTCCACGGCGCGCGCGGAGATGCTCGACCCCGAGGACGTTCGCGCGATCCTCTCGCCGTATCACGAGCGCCTGCGCCACGAGCTCGAGCGGCACGGAGGAACCGTCGAGAAGTTCATCGGCGACGCGGTCGTCGGGGTCTTCGGCGCACCGATCTCGCACGAGGACGATCCCGAGCGCGCCGTGCGGGCCTCGCTCGCGATCCAGGAGGCGATCGCCGAGATGAACGCGGCCGACCCCGAGCTCGCGCTCGAGGTGCGGATCGGGGTGAATACGGGAGAAGCGCTCGTCGCGCTCGATGCACGCCTCGAGCTGGGCGAGGGAATGGTCTCCGGGGACGTCGTGAACACCGGCGCGCGTCTGCAATCGGCGGCTCCCACCGGCGGGATCCTGGTGGGGGAGCACACGTTTCGCGCCACGGAGCGCGCCATCGAGTACGAGGCCGAGGAGCCGATCGCGGCGAAGGGAAAGACGGAGCCGCTCGCCGCCTGGCGGGCCGTGGGGCGGCGGGCCAGCTTCGGGATCGACCTCTCCGACGCGCGATCGCCGCTCGTCGGGCGCGACGACGAGCTCGACGTGCTCGCCGGCGCGCTTGCCCGCGCGCGGACGCGACTGGAGCCTCAGCTCGTCACCGTCGTAGGTGTCCCGGGGATCGGGAAGTCGCGCCTCGTGCGCGAGCTCTTCCGAGCAGTAGACGAGGATCCGGAGCTCATCGTTTGGCGGCAGGGTCGCTCGCTTCCGTACGGTGAGGGATCGGCGTTCTGGGGTCTCGCCGAGATCGTGAAGGCACAGGCCGGGATTCTGGAGACGGACGGTGCGAACGAGGCCGCGACGAAGGTTGCGTCCGCCGTCCGCGACCTCGTGACCGACGAGACCGAGGGTCCCTGGGTCGAGCGTCACTTGCTCTCGCTCACCGGCGCTCAGCAGACGAGAGCGCCCGGACAGGCGAACCTCGACGAGTCGTTCGCGGCCTGGCGGCGGCTCGTGGAGGCGCTGGCCGAGAGACAGCCCGTCGTGCTCGTCTTCGAGGACCTGCACTGGGCCGACGACGCTCTGCTCGACTTCGTCGACTCTCTTTCGGACCGGGTGACAGGCGTTCCGCTGCTCGTCGTCTGCTCGGCCAGGCCCGAGCTGCTCGAGCGCCGGCCGGGCTGGGGCGGGGGAAAGCGCAACACGGCGACGATCTCCCTCGCGCCCCTGGCAGACGAGGACACGGCTCGCCTCCTGGCCGGCCTTCTCGGAACGCCGGTCCTTCCGGCCGACCAGCAGACGGCGCTCCTGCGACGCGCGGGTGGGAATCCCCTCTTCGCCGAGGAGTACGCGCGAATGCTCGCGGGGGGAAGCGACCCCGCGGCTTCGGCTCCCGAGACCTTGCAGGGGGTCGTGGCTGCGCGGATCGATGCTTTGCCCGGCGAGGAGAAAAAGCTCCTCCAGCTAGCCGCCGCTCTCGGGAAGGTCTTCTGGACCGACGCGCTGTCGAGCCTCTCGAGAGTCGACTCCTGGCAACTCGAGGAGCGTCTCCATGCGCTCGAGCGGAAGGAGTTCGTGAGGCGCGAGCATCGTTCCGCCGTCGCCGGCTCCAAGCAGTACGTGTTCGTCCACGCCCTCGTGCGCGACGGCGCATATGGCCAGATGTCGCGCGTTGCACGGGCGGACGTCCACCGGCGCGTGGCCGACTGGATCGAGACGCTTCCCGCCGACCGGGCCGACGACCGGTCCGAGATCCTCGCGCACCACCTGCTCGAGGCTCTCGAGTACTCGCGCGCTGCGGGCCTCGACGACACCGAGCTCGTGCCGCGCGCGGCAAAGGCGCTTCGGGAGTCCGGGGACCGGGCCCTGGGGATCGGTGCGCTGGCTGCGGCGCTGCGTTTCTACGGCCGGCTGCGCGAGCTCGATCCTGCGGTCGAGGACGATCCGTACTTCCTGCTCTCGCTCGGCCTGGCGCTCGCCGCCATGCACGGGTACCTGGAGGAGGGAGCGGGCGAGCTGGAACGTGCGGCCGAAGCGCTTGCCGAGTCGGATCCCGCGGCCGCCGCTCAAGCCACCATCACGCGCGGCGAGTTCGTCTGGCAGAGAGGCGATCAGGGGCGCGCGTTCGTGTACTTCGATCGGGCAGGGGAGCTCGCGGAGGATGCCCCGCTTTCACCCGAGAAGCAGAACGTCGTCGCGCAGGTGGCGCGTTTCCTCTCACTGGCGGGACGCTACGAACAGGCGCTGGAGCTCGTCGAGCAAGCGATCGACATGGCGGAGGAGCTCGGCGACGACGAGCTGCTCGGGGACGCGCTCAACACCCGCGGGGTCGTGCGCGGCTCTCTGGGCGATCCTGGATGGGAGGAAGATCTCACCCGGAGCCTCGAGCTCGGTCTGCGCAGCAACTCGTTTCGCGCGGGTCGTGCGTACATCAATCTCGGCTCGACGTTGCTGGACACGGCAGGCGATCTCATCCGTAGCGAGGAGATCACGCGGGAGGGCCTCGCATTCTCCGAGCGGATGGGATTCTCGTCGACTGCGCTGCGTTGGTTCATGGGCAACCTGGCCGACATGACGTACCTCACGGGTGCATGGGACGAGGCGCTGACATTCGCGGAGGGAGCGATCGCCGGGGAGCCCCACTACATGCAGCAGGTGGGATACGGCACTCGGGCCGAGATCCGCATGGCGCGGGGCGACGATCGAGGCGCCGCCGAGGACGCGGGGATCGGCCTCGAGCGTGCGAGGGCGATTCGCGACCCCCAGGCTCTCGACCCCGCGCTCGTCCTGACGGCCCACGTCGCGGGTCGCAGTGGAGACCAGGTCGCCGCGCACGCACTCATGGACGAGCTCGGCGCTCCGACGCGCGCCGCCTCGTTCGTCGTTCGCGCTGCTCTCGTCTGCCACGACCTGCATCGCGCGCCGTTTCTGCCGGCGGGGCCGAGTGACGATGCCGCGACTCCGTGGGCGGAGGCGGCGGTGGCGATCGGCTCGGGCGAGCTCGTACGAGCAGCGGAGATCCTCGCGCGCATCGGCGCGCGGACGCTCGAAGCCGACGTGTGGCTGCGAGCTGCCCGGTCTGCCGCTGCGGATGGTCGTCACGCGGAGGCGGCGGCGCAGCTGGCCTCGGCGCTCGCCTTCTACCGGGAGGTCGGTGCGAGCGCGTACGTTCGCGAGGGCGAAGCGCTGCTCGCGGCCGCGAGCTGACTCAGGAGCCGCAGCGGCGGAACTCGACGGTGGGCTTGCCCGCGGCGGCCCAGGAGTCGATCCCGCCGTTCACGACGGGACGGGCGTCGAAGCCACGCGCCGAGAGCAGGCTGGCAGCGATCGTGGCTCGTGGTCCCGTCTCGCAGATCGTGACGATCGGGCGGTCGCGCGGGAGATCGGCCTCGCCGAGCGCGAGCAGCCGGTACGGGACGTTGCGGCTCCCGGCGATGTAGCCCGCGTCGCGTTCGTCCTTCTCGCGCACGTCGATCAGCTCGGCGCCCTCGGCAAGCAGGTCTTCGAGCTCCTCCATCGCAACCACGTCCAGCGTCTCGGGGCCGCTGCCCAGCACGTATCCCGGGATGTCGAGCACGCCGACCGAGCGCAGGCCGCGTACCGCCGCGGCGGCCTCGTCGTCGTCGGTTGCGGCCACGACGACCGGGCGGCCGGGCTCGAGCACGAATGCCGCCTTCGTCGAGAACCGGCTGCCGGAGAGGGGCACGCTGAGCGCTCCCCCGAAGTGGCCCGCCGCGAAGTCGTCGAACGGGCGCACGTCGAGCACTTGTGCGTCTTCCGGCGGCGCCGGCAGCTCGGGCGGCTCGTTCTGGGCATCGAGGAACGGGCCGCGATTGAGCTCGACGATGCGCTCCATGTTCGGCGGGCGCGGCGTCGAGATGCCGGCAGACTCCGCGACGAAGAGCGCGACGTCGTCGAACGCCAGAGCCGGGTTGTAGCGCCGCTCGAACCCGACCGTCGTCGACGCCTTCGAGCTCATCGCCTTCCCGCACAGCGACCCCGCGACGTGCCCGGGGTACACCTCGACGCCGTCCCCGAGCTCGATGAGCCGGCGAAGGGAGTGGAAGAGCCCCTCCGCGCCCTCGCGCGCCTCGACCGCGAGATCGGGGCGGGCGGCGTCGCCCACGAACAACGAGTCGCCCGTGAGCACGAGCCAGGGCTCGTCCCCGCGCGAGCGGTCGATAACCGCGAGGCAGCAGTGCTCCGGCCGGTGGCCGGGCGTGTGGATGCAGCGGAGCACGACGTCGCCGAGCTCGAGCTCGGCGCCGTCGTCCATCGGGTCGTGCGGATACTCGGCGCCGGCGAGCGGGTGGACGCTGACGGGCAGGTCGTGCTCGAGGGCGAGACGCCCGTGGCCGGACACGTGGTCCGCGTGCGTGTGCGTCTCGACGACGCGCACGAGCCGCACGCCCCTCCGCTCGGCTTCCTCGAGATACTGCTCGATCGCGAAAGCCGGGTCGACGACCGCTGCGACCCCTGCCGACTCGTCGCCGACGAGGTAGGAGGCGCACCCGAGCGCGTCGTCGACGAACTGCGTGAAGATCACGGTGGCGCGACGGTACCACTCGGTCCCGCTATCTCTCTTGAAGTGTCAGGCGGTCTCGCGGCCGGGTGACCCCCGTCGGAGCCAGAGGAGCACGACGAGGCCGACGGTGACCACGAGCCCGAGCCCACCGACCAGCAGGACGGTGAGTGCGCTCCCCGACTCCTTGGCGCCGGGGAGCACGGTGAGCGGGAGCGGCCAGCGGACACGCTGTCCGTCCGGGTACAGCTGCCGGACCTCGACGTGGACGTCGCCGGGCGCGTCCGCCGCCCGGAGCTCGAGCGGGAAGCTCGCGGGCGCGCCGTACGCGAGACAGCAACCCGACCAGCTCGCGGTCGAGCCGCGCACGGTGCCGGGCCAGCCGCCGTCCGAATCGCCCGCCGCCACGATCTCGAGCTCCGGCGGCACCGTCACCGAGAACCCGGTCTGGCGCGCCTGACGCTCGTTCGGGGCCTCGAACGTCACGGTTTCGCGCTGGCCGGCGGTGACGAAGGCCGGCACGACGATGGGATGCGCGCCGGCGGTAGCCGGCCCGGCGAGCACGGCCAGGGTCGCGCCGAGAGCGGCGGCGGGGCGTCTCACGCGCACATCTTGCCGGTGTCGACCGGTCCGTAAGGGCTCTGTTAGCGCAGATCCGCGGCCGTTTCCCGTGGGCGCTATCGGGGAAGGGGAAACCTTGCCAGAGGATTATCCACGCATGCGGAAAGGGTGAGTTGGATGCGGACGAGGCCGGTGACAGGGATCGCCATGGCAGGGGTCGCGGCGCTCGCGCTCGCGGTCGTGCTCGCAGCCTGTGGAGGCGGCGAGGACGCAGGTGGAGGCGAGGCCGACGGAGTCATCACGATCAACTGGTCGACGGAGCCACCGTCGCTCGACCCGGGCCTCGCGACGGACACGACCTCCTCGAACGTCCTCTTGAACATGATGGATCCCCTATTGAAGCTCGAGGGCGAGGACCTGACGCCGACGCCGGCGCTCGCCGAGAGCTGGGACGTCGAGGGGAAGACCGTGACCTTCCACCTGCGCGACGACGGCCGCTGGACGAACGGCGACCCCGTGACGGCAGAGGACTTCGAGTGGTCCTGGAAGCGCACGATCTCGCCCGAACTCGCCGCCGACTACGCGTACCAGTTCTACGGGATCGCGGGCGCGGCCGAGTACAACGCATGCAAGAAGAACTGCGACGTCCTGCGGGACAAGGTCGGCGTCGAGGCAGTCGACGACCGCACGCTGCGCGTCGAGCTGACGACGCCGCAGCCGTGGTTCCTCCAGCAGGTCGGGCACCACTCGTTCCTGCCGGTGCATCGCCCGACCGTCGAGCGCTTCGGCGACAAGTGGACGGAGGCGTCGAACATCGTCACGAACGGGGCGTTCCAGCTCGCGCGCTGGGATCACAACTCGCGGCTTGACCTAGTGAAGTGGAACGAGTGGCGGAACGCCGACGAGGTCTCGCTCAAGCGTGTGAACGGCCGGATGATCACCGAGGGCACGACGGCCGTTCAGGCCTTCGAGGCCGGCGAGGTCGACGAGGTCGGCGCGATCGGCGGGCTGCCGCCGGAGGAGCTGCCGCGGCTGAAGGACATGCCGGAGTACGAGCAGACGCCGTCACTGGCGACGTACTACTACGGCGTCAACGTCGAGAACGTCCCCGACGTGAACCAGCGCCGCGCCATGGCGCTCGCGATCGACCGGCGGTCGATCATCGACAACATCGCCCAGGCCGACCAGCTGCCGGCGACGGGCATGACGCCGAGCGGCATGCCCGGCTACGACACGATCACGCCGAACTCCGAGTACCTGCCCGGAGACGGCCGACGTCGAGCGGGCGAAGCAGCTCATGGAGCAGGTGCAGAACCCGGTGACGGACGTCACGCTCGTCATCAACGACGCGCCGGGGCACCGCGACATCGCCGTCGCCGTCCAGGACATGTGGGCGGAGCTCGGGATCGACGTCGAGATCCAGCAGCAGGAGTGGGCGCAGTTCCTGGAGTCGCTCGGCCCGCCGCCCGCGAAGTCGACGGACACGTACCGGCTCGGCTGGGTCGGCGACTACGTCGACGCGATGAACTTCCTCGAGCTCTTCACGTGCGACTCGGGAAACAACAACACGAACTGGTGCAACAAGGAGTACGACGCGCTCGTCGAGAAGGCGCGGATGACCGCCGACGACGCGGAGCGGTACGAGCTGTACCACCAGCTGGAGGAGGTCATGTTCGGCCCGGAGGGCGAGGTGCCGATCATCCCGATCTACTTCTATACGAACGTCAGCCTGCAGCGTGAGTCGATCAAGGAAACGTTCAACCAGAACCTCCTCGACCAGATCGACCTGACCAAGGTCGTCGAGGGTGGCGAGGCCTCCGACGCCGAGACCTCGAACTAGGCGGACTGCGGCGGGCGCCCACGGGCGCCCGCCGTCCCTCGCTCCCCCCGACGGGAAGGAGTCCCCCCGCACATGACGACGTTCGTCATCCGGCGCCTCGTCTGGACCGTGCCGGTGATCCTGCTCGTGATCCTCTTCACGTTCCTGCTCATGCGGCAGATCGAGGGCAACCCGTTCCGGACCTCGGAACGCGCGATCCCGGAGTCGATCCAGCAGAACCTCGAGGAGAAGTACGGCCTCGACGACCCCTGGTACGTGCAGTACGCGAGGTACGTGAAGGGCGTCTTCACGCTCGACCTCGGCCCGTCGCTCGTGCTCCGGAACCGTGACGTCAACGACATCGTGCGCGAGCACTTTCCGCCCTCGCTCGAGCTCGGCGCCCTCGCGATGCTCTTCGCGCTCGTCGTCGGAGTGCCCCTCGGGATGCTCTCGGCGCTGCGGGCGAACACGTTCTTCGACTACGGGGCGATGTTCGTCTCGAACGTCGGCTTCGCGATCCCGAGCTTCCTCGTCGCGACGCTGCTCATCTACTTCTTCGCGCTCGAGTGGGGCGACTTCCCGGTTCCCGACGAGCGGGTGGGACTACGTGGGAGTCGAAGGTGCTGCCGACCATCGCGCTCGGGCTCGGGCCGATGGCGTACTTCGCGCGTCTGACGCGCGGCACGATGCTCGAGACGATGCAGCAGGACTACATCCGGACGGCGCGGGCGAAGGGCCTGCGCTGGCGGCGCGTCGTCGTCGTGCACACGCTGCGGAACTCGCTGATCCCGGTCGTGACCGCGGCCGGCCCGATCCTCGGCTTCCTCATCACCGGCTCGTTCATCATCGAGCAGATCTTCGCGATCCCCGGGATCGGGCGTACTACGTGACCGCGGTGACCGGCGCGCGACTACTCGGTCGTGATGGGGCTCACCGTGCTCCTCGCGCTGATCGTCATCGTCGCGAACCTCGTCGTCGACATCCTCTACGGCGTGCTCGACCCGAGGACGCGGGAGGCGAGGACCTGATGCCCACCCGGGCCCCGCGAGCCGCGACCGGCCAGGCGGACATCCCGCTCGAGGCGGCACCGGTCGCGCGCCGCTCGCGGGCGCGCCGATCCGGCAGACGAACCTGTGGAAGGACGCGTGGTACCGGTACATCCGCAACCGCGCGGCGGTGTTCGCCGGCGCGGTGTTCCTCCTCTTGCTCCTCTACTGCATCGTCTGGCCTGCGATCTCGCCGTACGACCCGAACGACGTCGACTTCTCCCAGGCGCGGCAACAGCCGAGCCTCGAGCACCCGTTCGGCACCGACACGTTCGGCCGCGACCTCTTCACGCGGACGGCGCTCGGCGGCCGCATCTCGATCGGGATCGGGTTCGCGGCGACGCTCGTCATCCTCGCGATCGGGGTCGCCTACGGCGCGGCCTCCGGCTTCCTCGGAGGCAGGGTCGACAACGGGATGATGCGGTTCCTGGACGCTCTCTACGGCCTCCCCTACCTGCCGTTCGCGATCATCACGCTCGCAGTGATCGGCGACTCGGGCTTCTGGTCGCTCGTGATCGCGCTCTCGATCGCGTCCTGGCTGACGACGGCCCGGATCATGCGTGGGCAGGTGATCACCTTGAAGGAGAACGACTACGTGCGGGCCGCGCACGTCGTCGGTGCGCGCCGGCACCGCGTGCTCCTCCGCCACATCCTCCCGAACACCCTGGGCATCCTCATCATCGCCGTCTTCCTCGAGCTGCCAGGCGTCATCCTCGGGGAGGCGTTCCTCTCCTTCATCGGGCTCGGGATCGGCCCGCCGGACGCCTCCTGGGGCTCGATGGCGCAGGAGGGCTACAAGGTGTATCGCGTCTTCCCGCTCCTCATCGTCATCCCCTCCGTCGCAATCGCGACCCTGATTCTGTGCGCGAACTTCATCGCGGACGGTCTCCGCGACGCGCTCGACCCGAGGACCAGGGAGACGTAGAGTGGCAGAGCCTCTCCTCAGCGTGCGCGACCTGCGGACGCAGTTCTTCACGCGAGAGGGCGTCGTGCACGCCGTCGACGGGGTGAGCTTCGACGTCGAGAAGGGCCGGACGCTCGGGATCGTCGGCGAGTCCGGGTGCGGCAAGACGGTGACCGCGCTCTCGATCATGGGGCTGCTGCCGAAGCCGCCGGCCGGGATCGTCGGCGGCGAGGCGATCTTCGGGGGGCGCGACCTGGCGGCCTCTCCGAGCCGCGAGCTCGAGGACGTCCGCGGCAAGCGAGATCGCGATGATCTTCCAGGACCCGATGACGTCGCTGAACCCGACGCTGACGATCGGGACGCAGATCACGGAGACGGTCCGCCGCCACTCGAACGTCTCGAAGCGGGTCGCGCGCCTGCGCGCGGTCGAGCTGCTCGAGGAGGTCGGGATGCCGAAGGCTGCGAGCGGCTCGACGACTACCCGCACCGGCTCTCCGGCGGCATGCGCCAGCGCGTGATGATCGCGATCGCGATCTCCTGCGACCCGGCGCTGCTGATCGCCGACGAGCCGACCACGGCGCTCGACGTGACCGTGCAGGCGCAGGTGCTCGACCTCCTTGCCGACATGCGCGACGCGCACGACATGGCGATGATCGTCATCACGCACGACATGGGCGTGGTCGCGGACGCGGCCGACGACGTGCTCGTCATGTACGCGGGCCAGGTCGTCGAGCAGGCGCCCGTGCTCGAGCTCTTCGACCGGCCGGAGCACCCGTACACCGAGGCGCTCCTGGGCGCGCTGCCCCAGATCGAGGACCCGGGCGTCCGGCACCGGCGGCTGACGGCGATCCCGGGCCGTCCGCCCGACCTGCTCGACCCGCCGGAGACCTGTCGCTTCGCGGCGCGCTGCAAGTACGCGGGCGGGGACGCGTGCACCCAGCACATGCCCGAGCTGCGCGAGCTCCGTCCCGGCCACCTCGTGCGCTCGGAGCACCCGGCGAGCGAGCGCGTCGGCGCTCGCGAGAAGGTCGTGACCTAGATGCAAGAGCCCCTCGTCCAGGTGCGCAACCTGCACAAGAGCTTCCCGATCAAGAAGGGGATCCTGTTCGAGCGCACCGTCGACCAGGTCGACGCGGTCATCGACGTGAGCTTCGACATCGGCAAGGGCGAGACGCTCGGCCTCGTGGGCGAATCGGGCTCGGGCAAGTCGACGACCGGCTACTGCATCCTCCAGATCCTCCGGCCGACGAGCGGCTCCGTGGTGTTCGACGGCCTCGAGCTGACCGAGCTCTCCGGCGAGGACCTGCGCAGGCTCCGGCGGAGGATGCAGCTCGTCTTCCAGGATCCGTTCGCGTCGCTCGACCCGCGCATGACGGTCGGCGACATCGTCGGCGAGCCGCTCGTCGTCCACAAGGTCGGCTCGAGGCAGGAGCGCCGCGCGCGGGTGCGGGAGCTGCTCGACGTCGTCGGCTTCGACCCCGGCTACACGAACCGCTACCCGCACGAGTTCTCCGGCGGGCAGCGACAGCGGATCGGCATCGCGCGGGCGCTCGCGCTCTCCCCGGACTTCATCGTCTGCGACGAGCCCGTTTCGGCGCTCGACGTCTCGATCCAGGCGCAGATCCTGAACCTGCTCAAGGACCTGCAGCAGGAGTTCGGCCTCACGTACCTCTTCATCGCCCACGACCTCGCCGTCGTGCGGGCGATGAGCGACCGCATCGCGGTGATGAACCAGGGCAGGATCGTCGAGCTCGGAGACGCGGAGGACGTCTACGCGAGCCCGCGGGAGGAGTACACGCAGGCGCTCCTGCAGGCCGTCCCGATCCCGGACCCGCGCAAGATGCGGGAGCGGAAGCGGGAGCGTCGCCGTCTCCGGTCGGCGCTCGCCGAGCAGTGACGGCGCGCGGTGCGCTCGCGCTCTGCGCGGCCGCCGCGCTCCTGGGGTCGTCCGCGGCAGCCGTCGCCCGCTCGAGCGAGGCCGAGCCCGGCTGGGAGCGGGTGGCGTCGATGTCGCAGCGACGGAGCTACCTCGCCGCCGCCGAGCTCGGAGGCCTCGTGTACGCCGCCGGCGGGATGGTGGGGGAGACGGGACGGCCGCTCGCGACCTTCGCCCGCTACGACCCCGGCGCCGACGCCTGGGAGGTCCTCCCGCAGCTGCCCGTGCCGACGCGCGCCGCAGCGGCCGCCGCGCTCGATGGACAGGTGTTCGTCGTGGGCGGGACGACCGCCGACGGGAACACGGGGGCGACGTGGGCGTACGACCCCGACGCGGAGCACTGGACCGCGCGTGCGCCCCTCCCCGCCGCGCGCTTCAACCATGCCGCGGTCGCCCTCGACGACACGCTCTACGCGCTCGGCGGCTACGCGGACGGCCGGGAGCGCGCCGACGTGTACGCGTACGACCCGGGCCGCGACAGGTGGCGGCGGATCGGAGCGCTCCCGCGCCCGTCGCACGCGTTCGGAGCGGTCGCGTTCCGGGGTGAGCTGTGGGTCCTCGGAGGAAGGCGCGGCGAGCGGGTCCTCCGCGACGTCTGGATCCTCGACCCTCGGTCCCGGCGCTGGCGGCGAGGGCCGGAAATGCCGCGCGGCATGGAGCTCCTCGGCGCGACCGCAACGGAGGACCAGATCCACGCCGTGTGGGAGTCGGTGTACCAGGTGTACGACGCGGGGACGGGGCGTTGGCACGAGGGCCCGTCGCCGATCGTCACCCGCCATGCGCTCGAAGCCTTCGTCGTCGACGGCGCGCTGTACGCGGTCGGCGGCTGCACGACCACACTCCGGGACAGCCCCGTCGTCGAGCGGCTGCGGCTCTCGTAGCCCGGCCGGTCAGAGGCCGAGGTGGCGCGCGATGACCATGCGCTGCACCTCGTTCGTGCCCTCGCCGATCTCGAGGATCTTCTGATCGCGGTAGAGGCGCGAGATCGCCGCACTCCTCCATGTACCCGAACCCGCCGTGGAGCTGCAGCGCCGCGCCCGCGACGCGGGCCGAGAGCTCGCCCGTGTACAGCTTCGCCATCGCGGCCTCGCGCGCGAACGGGCGTCCCTGATCCTTGAGCCAGGCGGCCCGGTAGACGAGCGCGCGTCCCGCCTCGATCTCCGTGGCCATGTCCGCGAGCTTGAACTGCACCGCCTGGAAGCGCGCGATCGGCTTGCCGAACTGCTCCCGCTCCCGTGCGTAGGCGAAGGCGAGGTCGTAGGCGCCCTGCGCGAGCCCGACCCCCATCGCCGCGACCGAGATCCGGCCGCCGTCGAGGATCTCGAGGAACTGGCGGAACCGGCGCCGCGCTCGCCGAGGAGGTTGCCCTCGGGAACCGCGCAGTCCTCGAAGGACAGCTCCCGCGTGTCCGACGCGCGCCAGCCGAGCTTCTTCATCGGCGCGGAGATCGTGTACCCGGGAGTGCCGTTCTCGACCACGAGGTTCGAGACCTCGTCCTCGCCGGTGCGCGCGGTGATGGTGACGCCCCAGGTGATGTCCGTGCCCGCGTTCGTGATGAAGAGCTTCGAGCCGTTCACGACCCAGGAGCCGTCGCGCAGCTCCGCCGTCGTGCGCGTCGCGCCCGCGTCCGAGCCGGCACCCGGCTCGGTGAGCCCGAAGGCGGCGAGCTTTCGCCCCGACGCGAGATCGGGGAGCCAGCGCTGCTTCTGCTCCTCCGATCCCGTAGAGCAGGATCGGCATCGTCCCGAGCGACGTGTGCGCGGCGACGGTGATCGCTACGGACGAGTCGATCCGCGTCAGCTCCTCGATCGCGATCGCGTAGGAGACGGTGTCGCCGCCCGCGCCCCCGTACTCCTCGGGGATCGGGAGCCCCATGAGCCCGAGCTCGGCGAGCTCGGCGACGAGCTCGTAGGGGAAGCGGCCCTCGAGGTCGAGCTCGGCGGCGACCGGCGCGACGCGGTCTCGCGCGAACGCCCGCACGGTGTCGCGGATCAGCTCCTGCTCGGGAGTCAGGTCGAAGTCCACGCGCGCGATCGTATCCGCGCGCTAGGCTCCCGGCCGTTCGTCAATCGAGGAGGGAGAGGTCGAGGACATGGGCAGCGTTCAGGAGTTCTTCGAGGGACTGCCGAGCCGGGTCACCGCGGACCGGATCGCGGGCATGAACAACACCTACGTCTTCGACATCGAGGGCGCCGGGACGTGGACCGTCGCGATCGCGGACGGGACGATCGAGGTCACCGAGGGCATCGGGGACGCCGACGCGACGTTCTCGGCGAGCGAGGAGAGCTTCGAGAAGATCGTCGCCGGCGAGCAGAACCCGACGACCGCGTACATGACGGGAAGCTCAAGATCAAGGGCGACATGGGCGCGGCCATGAAGCTCCAGAAGCTGTTCTAGCGACGTCTCGTTGCTCCGGGCCGCGACGGGTTAGGCTCGCGCCGTGATCCTGCTCGTTCGGCTGCTCGTCCTCTGGGGCATCAACATCCTTGCGTTGATCGTCGTCGACTGGATGTTCGACAGCGTCACGATCGGGCGCTGGGGCTCGCTGCTCCTCGGCGCGGTCGTGCTGACGATCGGGAACACGTTCCTGAAGCCGATCCTCGCGATCCTCACGCTGCCGCTCGTGATCCTCACGTTCGGCCTCTCGTACTTCGCCCTCAACGTGCGCGATGCTCGCCTCGCCGAGTGGATCGCGCCCGACTTCTCGATCAACGGGTTCTGGACCTACGTCGGCGCCACGATCGTCGTCTGGCTCGTGAACATCGTCGTCGGCTGGCTGCTCGACCGGGTGCGCGGGACGTAGCGGCGATGACGTCCTACGAGCTCTGGCTCTTCCTCCACATCACGGCCGCGATCGTGTGGATCGGCGGCGCGGTCGCAGGCCAGGTGTTCGGCGTGCTCGCGAAGCGCTCGGGCGATCCGAGCCAGTCGGCGGCGTTCGGCCGGACATGTCGTTCGTCGGCATGTACGTGTTCCTGCCGTCGGCGCTCGTCGTCGTGCTCACCGGCGCGCTGCTCGTGGAGGACGGCAACTGGGACTGGGGCGAGCCGTTCGTCGTCTTCGGGCTCGTCGGCTGGGCCGTCGTCGCGGCGACCGCGTTCGCGTACGTCCTGCGTGAGATGGGGAAGGCCGGGGCGCGGATGGCCGCCGAGGGGCCGAGCCCCGAGCTCGCCGCGCGCGTCGGTCGGCTCGTGTTGATCGCACGCGTCCTGATCGTCGTGCTCGTCGCGATCGTGTTCGTGATGGTCGTCAAGCCGGGCACCTGACGAGACGACGAGGGAGGGGGTCGAGATGTCCTGGTCCGAGCTCCTGCTCTTCTTCCACGTGACCATGGCCGTCGTCTGGGTCGGCGGCGGGCTGATGGTGCAGTTCTTCGCCCTGCGCGCGACGATGTCCGGCGACCCAACCCGGATGGCGACCTTCGGCGAGGACGTGAAGTGGATCGCGGACAGGGTCTTCATCCCCGCTCGCTTTTCGCGTTCCTGAGCGGGGTGCTGCTCGTGGTGGACTCGGACTTCTACGGCTTCGGCGACGACTGGATCGTCGTCGGTCTGGCCCTCTACGCGACGACATTCCTCGCCGGGCTGCTCTTCCTCGGCCCGGAGGCTGGCCGCGTCGGGAAGCTGACCGCCGAGGGCACGCCAGAGGCAGGCGCGAGGACGCAGCGCCTTCTGCTCCTCTCACGCCTCGATCTCACTCTGCTCTTCCTGATCGTCTACGACATGACGGTCAAGCCGAGCTTCGACGACGCGAGCTCGATCCTGTGGGGGCTCGCAGGCACCGCCGTCATCGCGGGGCTGCTCGTCCGGCGGTACCTGGCCGGTCAGGCCCGCGCCCAGCCCGCGAGCTAGGGCTCGAGCTCCACCAGGACGCTCCCGCCGGCCACCCGGTCGCCCGGCGAGACGTGGACCGCAGAGACGGTTCCGTCGAAGGGCGAGTGGACCGGGATCTCCATCTTCATCGCCTCGAGGACGAGGAGCGCGGTCCGGGCCGCGACCTCGTCCCCGGGCTCGACCTCGACTCGAATCACCGTCCCCGGCATCGGGGCGGTCACGGCGCTCCCGTGCTCGGCCGGGCCGTGGCGACGGGCGTGCGCATCGACGTCGGGCGGCGTCGAGGGAGGTGGTGCGGGAAGGTTGAGCCGCCACGGGCTCCGCCACGGCGCGGGAGCGGCGACGAGCGGCGGCGGTGCGAGCGGAGGATTCTCGACGAGGAACGCGGTCGTGGTCTCGCCGGCGCGGACGACCCGATGGGCGACGAGCCAGCGGAGGAAGGGCAGGTTCGTGGTGACGCCCTCGACCTCGGTCTCGGCGAGCGCGCGGGACAACAGGTCCAGCGCGTCGTCGCGCTCACGGCCGTGCGCGACGAGCTTCGCGATCATCGGGTCGTACGCGAGGCCGACCTCGTCGCCCTCCTCGACTCCGGCGTCGACGCGGACGCCGCCGGGCAGCCGGAGGCGCTCGAGCCGGCCGGCCTGGGGCAGGAACGTCCGCGGGTCCTCGGCGTACAGGCGGACCTCGATCGCGTGCCCGGAAGAGGCCGGAGCGGCTGCGACCGGGTGCCCGTCCGCGATGCGCAGCTGCTCCGCGACGAGGTCGAGACCCGTGACGGCCTCCGTGACCGGATGCTCGACCTGGATCCGCCCGTTCAGCTCGAGGAAGTAGAACGCGTCGTCCTCGACCACGAACTCGACCGTCCCTGCGTTCCGGTAGCCGATTGCGCGACCGAACGCGACCGCCGCCTCGAGGAGTGCCGCGCGCACGCCCGGGTCGAGCCTCGGGGCCGGCGCCTCCTCGAGCACCTTCTGGTGCCGTCGCTGCACCGAGCAGTCGCGCTCGCCGAGGGCGACCACCGTCCCGTGCGCGTCCGCGAGGAGCTGCACCTCGACGTGGCGCGGACGCTCCAGGTAGCGCTCGCAGTAGAGCGTCCCGTCCCCGAACGCGCCGGCGGCCTCGCGTTCGGCGGCGGCGAGCGCCTCCTCGAGGTCCGCCGGGTCGCGCACGATGCGCATGCCGCGGCCGCCGCCTCCCGCTGCGGCCTTGACGAGGAGTGGGAAGCCGATCTCCGCTGCCGCGCCGTCCGGCAGCACGGGCACCCCTGCCTCGCGGGCGATCCGCTTTGCGGCGAGCTTGTCGCCGCCGAGCCGGAGCGCCTCCGCCGGCGGCCCGACCCAGGTGAGCCCGGCCGCCTCGACGGCCGCGGCGAAGTCCGCGCTCTCGGCGAGGAAGCCGTAGCCGGGGTGGATCGCGTCCGCCCCGGCCTTCTTCGCCGCGCGGATGTGCTCCTCGGCGTGGAGGTAGCCGGCGATCTCGACGAGCTCGTCGGCCGTGCGCGCATGCAGCGAGCCCCTGTCGTCGGGCGCCGCGACGGCGACCGTCCCGATGCCGAGCGAGCGGCAGCTGCGGAAGACGCGGAGCGCGATCTCCCCCCGGTTCGCGACGAGGAGCCGCGCGATCGCCACGGGTCAACTCTAGTTGTGCGCAAGATCGGGATCCGCTCGCGCGGATCCCGATCGCGCGAAAATCCCTGAAGCGCGGCCGCGTTCGCGGCCGCGGTCGTGCAGGTGCAGCGCGCGCCGTGGCGAGCCGGGGATCCGCTCGCGCGGATCCCGATCGCGCGAAAATCCCTGAAGCGCGGCCGCTTTCGCGGCCGCGGTCGTGCGGGTGCAGCGCGCGTCGTGGCGAGCCGGGGGATCCGCTCGCCCCGTTGTGTACGCTCGCCGCGTGATCGCGCTGCTCGTCCGCGCCGCGATCGCGCTCGCCGGAAGCGCGATCGGGCTGATAGTGGCGTCGCTCCTCCTCGACGGCGTGGAGATCAACGTCACCTCGTTCCTCGTCGCGGTCGTGATCTTCACGGCGATCGTCGCGATCCTGCAGCCCTTCCTCGCCCTCCAGCTGCGCCGTTTCGCCCCGCAGGCGGTCGGCGGCGTCGCCCTCGTCGCGACCCTCGTTGCGCTGATCGTCACCGACCTCGTGTCCGACGGGTTCTCGATCAGCGGGATCGGCGACTGGATCGCCGCGACGTTCGTCGTCTGGCTCGTGTCGCTCCTCGCCGTGTTCATCCTGCCCTTCTTCGGGCTGAGGAGGTTCCTCGAGACCCGCCGGGCCTGACCCGCGCTAGGCTCAGCGCGATGCCCGAGGCGCACGCCGGCCGGCTCTTCGACCACATCCACCTTCGTGTGGGCGACCTCGAGGCGAGCAGGCGCTTCTACGTCGGCGCGCTCGCTGCGCTCGGGCTCGGGCTCACCGGGGAGGGTGACGGCTGGTTCTCCGCGGACGAGCTCTTCGTCAGCGACGACGGTCGGCCCACGGCCGGTCTGCACGTCGCCTTCCAGGCTGCGGATCGCGAGGCCGTCGACCGCTTTTACGAGGCCGCGCTCGCCGCGGGGGGCAGTGACAACGGCGCGCCGGGCGAGCGTTCGTACCACCCGGGGTACTACGCCGCATACGTCCTCGACCCGGACGGGACGAACGTCGAGGCCGTGCACCACGGTCCGGTCGAGCGCTCGGCGCCGTCGGTCGTCTTCGCCTGGGACTAGTCGTGGCCACCGTGCGCCGCAAGGAGCACTTCGACAACCCGATCGAGCGCCTCGAGCTGCTCGCGGGCGACGACACCGCGATCTCCTCGTTCCTCGGCCAGCTCGACGTCACCGGCCCGCGCGACCGCGAGATGCTCGCGGAGCTCGCGCGCACGCGCTCGCTCGCCGAACCGTTGCACTTCCCGATCGCCCATCGTCGTGCGGTCGCCGCGCTCGAGGCGCTCGCCCGGCAGGGGAACACGGATCACTGGGCGGCGGGTGCCTCGGTCCGCTGAAGAACGTCGTCCGCCGGCTGATCCAGCTCGTCGCACGCTACGTCGTCATCCCCTACCTGCGGCAGACTCTGGCGGTCGGTCGACAACTGCGGCTCGGCGCCGCGCGACAGGAGCCGGCGGTCGCGGCCGTGGCGATCACGCTGACGGGTGGGCGCGTGGATCGTGCTGCCCGCCGCCATGGCGATCGCGCTCGCCACGTAGCTATGTCTCGTGGCGCTCGGGGCGCCACGACGGACGACGCCCGCCTCCGCCCTCGAGGAACGCGCGCAGCCCTTCCTGACCCTCGTCGCTCGTCCTCCGGGCCGCCGCGATGTGCGCCGTGTCCACGCCCGTGGGGCGGTCGCGAACGAGCCGCTTCGCCTCCCGCACCGCATCCGGCCCGCCCTGGCGAATCGCCTCGACAATCGCCTCGGCGGCCCGTCCCGCGTCCTCCGCGACCTCCTGCACGAGGCCGATCCGCAGTGCCACCTCCGCGTCGAACCGCTCGCCCGTCAGGAAGTAGCGACGCGCCGCGTCGCCGATCCGCGGCAGCACGAACGGAGAGATCACGGCGGGAACGATCCCGAGCCGGACCTCCGTGAACCCGAATACCGCGTCGGGCCAGGCGACGGTGACGTCCGCGCACGCGACCAGACCGGAGCCGCCGCCGAGCGCGTGGCCGTGGACGACGCAGACGACCGGGGCGGGGCAGCTGTCGATCGCCTCGAGCATCCGGTAGAGCCGCATCGCGTCCGCGACGTTCTCGTCGTACGAGAGGTCGATCGCCGAGCGCTGCCACTCGACGTCGGCGCCCGCGCAGAAGCTCGGGCCCTCCCCCGAGAGCACGACCGCGCGCGCGTCCCCGACGCGGGCGAACGCCTCCGTGAGCTCGGCGATGAGCGCGGCGTCGAACGCGTTCCGGCGCTCCGGCTTGGCCAGCGTCACCCGGAGGACGTCGTCGTCGCGCTCCACACGGAGTCCCGCCACGGCGGACACCATATGGTGTCGAGCGTGACCGCGAAGCGCTTCACCGTCGAGCTCGAGCGGGTGCAGAAGACCGCGACGATGTTCCGCGTGCCGTTCGACCTGGAAGAGGCGTTCGGGCGCGCGCGGCCGCCGGTGAAGGTCACGATCCGCGGCCACACCTGGCGGACGACGCCCGGCGTGTACGGGGGCGTCGGCCACGTCGTCGTGAACCGGGCCGTCAAGGCGGCGACCGGCGTGGACGCCGGGGACCGCGTTCGCGTCGAGATGGAGCTCGACACCGAGCTCCGTACCGTGGTCGTCCCGGACGACCTGCGCGCGGCGCTCGACCGGGATCCCGAGGCGGCGAGCGCGTTCGACCGGATGTCCTTCACGCATCGGCGCGAGTACGTCGAGTGGGTCGAGGAGGCGAGGCGTCCCGAGACGCGCGCTCGTCGGATCGGGGGCACGGTCGAGCGCGTGCGCGAGGGTCGGGCACCGCGGTGAGCGACCCGCTGCGCGGCGCCCTGGCCGCGACGGTGACGCCGCTCCGGAGCGCCGGCGGCGAGCTCGACGAGGACGCCTTCGCCCCGCTCGTCGACTTCTTCGTCGCCGCGGGGCTCGACGGGATCCTCGCGCTCGGGACGGCGGGGGAGGGGATCCTGCTCACCGAGGACGAACGGCGCGTCGCCGCCGACCTGTTCCTGCAGGCGGCGGACGACCGGCTCCAGGTCGCGGTGCAGTGCGGAGCGCAGACGACTGCGGAGACCGTCGCCCTCGCGTCCCACGCGGCGGAGGTCGGCGCCGACGCCGTCGTCGTCATCGGGCCGCCGTACTTCCCCCTCGACGAGCGGGCGCAGTTCTCCCACTTCCTCGCGGCCGCGACCGCCTGCGCGCCGCTCCCGTTCTACGTGTACGAGTTCGCGGCCACGACCGGCTACGCCGTCGCCCCGGCTGTGCTCGAGCGGCTGCGTGGTGCCGCGCCGAACCTCGCCGGGCTGAAGGTGTCGGACACGCCGTGGGCGAGCTTCGAGCGCTACCTCCTCCCGGGGCTCGACGTCTTCGCGGGGCCGGAGGCGCTGATCCACGAGGCGCGCGAGGCCGGCGCCGTCGGCGCCGTGTCCGCGCTCGCATCGGCGTTCCCCGCGGAGGTGGCGGCCGTCGTGCGCCGGCCCACCGAGGAGGGGGCCGCGCGTCTCGGCGAGCTCCGCGCCTTCGTCGAGCGGTTCCCGCGCCAGGCCGCGCTCAAGCGACTCCTCGGACGACAGGGCGTCCCCGTGGGCGAGGACGTGCGCGCGCCGCTCCGCGGGCTCCTGCCCGAGGAGCGCGACGAGCTCGACCGGTGGCACGACTCCCTCGCCCGGATCTGACGACGCCTCCGCGCGGTCGGGACACCCTGGGCGCCCCGTCCGCGCGGAGCGCCCGGCTACGGAACGACCATGACGTAGAACGCCGTGTCCGCGGAGGCGTTGACGAGCACGGTGTTCGCGGTGTCGCTCTGGCTGCACGTCAGGCCCTGCGGCGCACCGCCGCACGGTGTCGCCTCGATCGACGCGGGCGGGATCGTCCCGCTCAGCCGCGACGCGCTCACGAGCAGCGGCTTGTCGATCACGTTCGCGCCGGTGAACGTCACGAACCAGAACGAGCCCCCACCTCTCGCGACCGAGATCCCCCCGGACTGGGCCGCGATCACCCCCGTGGCGAGGACGTGCGCCCAGCGGCCCTGCGGACCGGGCGGACCCTGCGCACCCGGTGCGCCCTGCGGTCCTGCGGGCCCCTGTGGGCCGGCCGGAATCTGACCCGCGGCGAAATCGGCCGCGAGGAGCGAGCCGTTCCGCACCTTCGAGGCCGTCACTGCGTTGTTCCCGAGCTTGGGGTTCGTCACCGCGCTGTTCCGTAGCTTCTTCGCGGTGACCGCGTTGTCCCTGAGCTGCAGTGTGCCGACGCTGTTGCGAGCGAGCTGCGACACGGCGGCGACGCTCGTCCCACCGAGCGCCACGAGCAGGGCCACGCAGGCGACGACGAGCGCAGCCGACGGGCGGCGGATGTATCGACGCACCTCGACCTCCTTCGAATCGCTGACGGACGCGCTCCTGCAGTCTTACAGCGCGTCGAACGCCTCGAAGACCTCCGGGTCGTCCCCGATCAGGTCGCGGGCCCACCCGACCGCCTCCGGCAGCTCCTCCCCGTGGACGACGACGCCGAAGCGCTCGCTCCCCTCGTTCCAGATCCACGTGCTGGGCGGCTCGAGCTCCGGCAGCGCCTCGCGGAGCTCGTCGATCGTCGACTTCGACTCGAAGAAACTCCAGACCACGATCCGGACGATCATTCGGGCAGCGAAGAGGCGATGCCGTACAGCCTAGAGACCCGCGTGGGCTCCGAGGCGTGACGGTCAGGCGAGACGCACGATCGTGAGGACGACGGTCGTTCCGTCCTCCGCATCGGTGCCGCCCAGCGGATCCTGCGCGACGACGAGGCCGTCCTCGCCCGGGTCGCCCGTCGGCTCGTCGACGGTCTCCACGCGGAACCCGAGTGCTCGCAGTCTCGCTCGCGCGGAGCTCTCGTCGAGGCCGGTCATGTCCGGGAGCGTCCGAGAAAGCGCCTGAAGGCTCTCTTCGCCGACGTGGACGACGGAGCGACCCGTCACATGCGGAACACGCCGAACGTCGTCTGGAGCACCGGCGCGTTGGCCGCGGCAGCGAGCCCGAGCGCGAGCACGCGCCGCGTGTCGAGCGGATCGACGATCCCGTCGTCCCAGAGCCGTGCCGTCGAGTAGTACGGGTTGCCCTCCGCCTCGTACGTCGCGCGGATCTCGTCCGGGTCCGCGTCGCCGACCATCGTCAGCACGGTCGCCGCCTGCTCGCCGCCCATCACGGAGATCCTCGCGTTCGGCCACATCCAGAGCTGGCGCGGCTCGTATGCCCGGCCGCACATCGCGTAGTTGCCGGCCCCGAACGAGCCACCGGTGACGACCGTGAACTTCGGCACGTCCGCGCACGCGACCGCCATCACGAGCTTCGCGCCGTCTCGGGCGATGCCGCCCTCCTCGTACTCCTTCCCGACCATGAAGCCGGTGATGTTCTGCAGGAAGACGAGCGGGATGCGCCGCTTGCACGCGAGCTCGATGAAGTGCGCGCCCTTCTGCGACGACTCCGCGAAGAGGACGCCCTGGTTCGCGAGGATCGCCACCGGATACCCCTCGATGCGGGCGAAGCCGCAGACGAGCGTCTCGCCGTAGAGCTCCTTGAACTCCTGGAAGCGCGAGCCGTCGACGATCCGGCCGATGACCGCGCGTGCGTCGAGCTCGTGGCGGAAGTCCTCGGGGACGAGGCCGTAGAGGTCGGCCGGGTCGAGGGCGGGGGGGTCCGGGGCCGCGATCTCCCACGGGCTGGGCGATGGGGGATCGAGGTGGCGCACGATCCCGCGCGCGATGGCGAGCGCGTGCTCGTCCGAGGTCGCGTAGTGGTCGGCGACGCCGGAGCGGCGGGCGTGGACGTCCGCGCCGCCGAGCTCCTCCGCGGTCACGTCCTGCCCGGTCGCCGCCTTCACGAGCGGGGGGCCGCCGATGAAGATCGTCCCGGTGCCGCGGACGATCACCGTCTCGTCCGACATCGCCGGGACGTAGGCGCCGCCTGCGGTGCACGAGCCCATGACGACCGCGATCTGCGGGATCCCGAGCGCGGAGAGTCGAGCCTGGTTGAAGAAGATGCGCCCGAAGTGGTCGCGGTCGGGGAAGACCTCGGCCTGGAGCGGGAGGAAGGCGCCTCCGGAGTCGACGAGGTAGACGCAGGGAAGGCGATTCTGACGGGCGACCTCCTGCGCGCGCAGGTGCTTCTTCACGGTCAGCGGGTAGTACGAGCCGCCCTTCACGGTCGCGTCGTTCGCGACGACGACGCACTGGCGCCCCTCGATCACGCCGATCCCGGTCACGATCCCCGCCGACGGCGCGTCGCCGCCGTAGAGGTCCCAGGCGGCGAGCGCGTTCAGCTCGAGGAACGCGCTGCCCGGGTCGACGAGGCGATCGATCCGCTCGCGCGCGGTCAGCTTCCCGCGGGAGCGGTGGCGCTCGACGGCCTTCTCGCCGCCGCCTCGGGCGACGAGGGCGCTCCGCTCCCGGAGCTCCGCGACGAGCGCCTCCATCGTCGCGCGCCGGTGCTCGAACGCGTCGTCCCGCACGACCTCCGACGTCACTACCCCCATCGGCGCGTGAGCCTACCGCTTGCCCGTCCGAGCGGCCTGCGCGAGACTCCGGGCACCCGCCCGCGACCGAGGGAGAGGAGCGCGAGATGTCAGATCAGGTGAAGTACGTCCTCGACGAGAGCCGTCTTCCGGAGGCCTGGTACAACATCGCCGCCGACCTCCCCGAGCCCCCGCCGCCCGTGCTCCACCCGGGCACCGGCGAGCCGGTAGGCCCCGACGATCTCGCGCCGCTCTTCCCGATGCAGATCATCCTGCAGGAGGTCTCGACCGACCGCTTCGTGGCGATCCCGGAGGAGGTGCGCTCGGTCTACCGGCAGTGGAGGCCCACGCCGCTCTACCGCGCTCGCCGGCTCGAGGCGGACCTCGGGACGCCGGCGCGCATCTACTACAAGTACGAGGGCGTCTCGCCCACGGGCTCGCACAAGCCGAACACGGCCGTCGCGCAGGCGTACTACAACAAGCAGGAAGGAGTCTCGCGCCTCACCACGGAGACGGGCGCGGGCCAGTGGGGCTCGGCGCTCGCCTTCGCCGGCGGCATCTTCGGGCTCGAGGTCGACGTGTACATGGTCAAGGTCTCGTACGACCAGAAGCCGTACCGGCGCGGGCTCATCGAGGCATTCGGTGCACGTGTCGTCGCCAGCCCCTCCGAGGAGACCAACGCGGGGCGGACGATTCGCGCCGAGCATCCCGACTCGACCGGCAGCCTCGGGATCGCGATCTCCGAGGCCGTCGAGGCGGCCGCCCCCCGCGAGGACACGAAGTACTCGCTCGGCTCCGTCCTGAACCACGTCCTCATGCACCAGACGGTGATCGGGGAGGAGGCGCTCCTCCAGCTCGAGTCCGCCGAGGATTACCCGGACGTCGTGATCGGCTGCACCGGCGGGGGGTCGAACTTCTCCGGGCTCTCGTTCCCGTTCATCGGGCGCGCGCTCCGGGAGGGGAGCGAGATCCGCGTCATCGCGGTCGAGCCGTCCGCCTGCCCGAGCCTGACGAAGGGGCGGTACGCATTCGACTTCGGCGACACGGGCCACCTGACGCCGCTCGTGAAGATGCACACGCTCGGCTCCACGTTCGTGCCGCCGCCGTTCCACGCGGGCGGGCTCCGCTACCACGGCATGGCCCCGCTCGTGAGCCATCTGAAGGAGCTGGGGTTGATCGAGGCGCGGGCCTACTCGCAGACCGAGGTGTTCGACGCCGGCGTACGGTTCGCACGCATCGAGGGCATCCTCCCGGCGCCCGAGGCGAACCACGCGGTGAAGGCGGCGATCGACGAGGCCGAGCGCTGCCGGGACGAGGGCGTCGAGCAGGCGATCCTCTTCAACCTCTGCGGCCACGGCCACTTCGACATGCAGGCGTACATCGACTACTTCGCCGGCAAGCTCGTCGACCACGAGTACTCGGAGGACGAGGTGGCGATGGCGCTCGCGGGGCTGCCCGCGGTCACCGTCTGAGTGAGGTGGCCGGGCCTCCCCACCGAGGCCCGGCCACCGCTGTCGTCAGGGCGTGATTCGCAGCGGCACCTGCGGCAGCTGTCCACGAATCTCGCCCGCGGGGTTCCGCGGCGTATGGACGTTGACGTACGCACGCCCGGCCTCGAGCGCGGCCAGGAGCCGCGCGTTGAGCGTCGCCGTCCCGCGCACACCGCTTCGGCACGGGCCGCAGAGCGGGAGTGCCACTCCGCCGGCGCGGCCCCGCGCGCCGATGTGGACGTGCGCCGCGACCGCGCGCCCGGTCAGGCGGTTGAACGTGAGGCGCCACGCGATCGCACCGCTCGTACCCGAGCGCGTCACCGTCGCGGTGAAGAGCCCGCGAGCGCGATTGGCCCTGCCCTTCGGGCGAGGCACCTCCTGACGTGAGGTGAGCGCCGTCCGCACGCTCGCCGTCACCGCGAGCTGGCCGCGAATCTCGCCCGGGGCGTTCGTCGACGTGTGGACGTTCACGTACGCTCCGCCCGACTCGAGGGCCTGGAGCACGTTCGCGTCGATGTTCGCGTTCCCGCTCGCCGGGCTCTGGCACGGCCCGCAGAGCGGCACGGCGACGCCTCCTGCCTGGCCTCGTGGTGCGATGTGCACGTGCGCGGCGCTCGCAGGGCCGGTCAGGCCGTTGAACGCGAGCTCCCAGGTCATCGTCGCTCCGCTTCCCGAGCGCGAGACGGTCGCAGCGAACGCCCCTCTCGCGCCCGAGACGGAGCCGGTGGGTGGCGGTACCTCCTGCGACGCGTTCATCGCCGCAGCGACGCGTATCTCGCTCGCCTGCGGTCGCGCGACCGCCGAGCCGGCGAGGGTGAGGGTGAGCACGGCCGTCGCGGCGGCGGTGCCAACGGCAAGTCTCTTCACGGGATCCTCCTCTTCTCGGTGATAGGAGGTCCTACGGAGAACCGGGCGAGGACGGTTTGGCGCGGTCAGGCGGAACGGGACCGCTGGAGGCGGTCGGCGACCACGGCTTCGGCGGCGGCGGCGGCGGCCGGCCCGGCGACGGCTGCGAGGAAGGCCGGCGCGCCGATCGCGTACGCCGTGACGGACGTGCGTGCGGTCGCGGTCGCCGTCCGCGGCACCCGCCGGAGGAGCGCGATCTCGCCCAGCCCGTCACCCGGGCCGAGCGTGACGAGGGATCTGTCGTCGTCGCTCACGTCGACCTCGCCGTCGGCGATCAGGACGTAGTGGTCGCCCGGCTCGCCCTTGCGCATGACGACTTCACCCGGGCCGAACGAGCAAGGCGACATCCCTTCGGCCAGCCGGTCGAGCGCAGTCAAGGGGAGAGGCGCGAAGAGCGGGTTGCGGCGGAGGAGCTCGAGGTGCTCCTCGGCCGCCGCGTCCCGGTCGGCGCTCCTGCGGATGAGCCGGGCCGTCGCGAGCGCGCACAGGGGCAGGATCGCTCCGGCGACGACGAGCGCCCCCTGCGTCCCGATCAGGGCGTCGAGCGCCGGCGCGGCGAGGCTGCCGAGGAGGAGGCCCACCCCGAAGAGCCCCTCCATGACGGCGAACACCGTCACCCGGTCCTCGTTCGCGACGCCCCGCTGGACGAGGGTGAAGCCCGAGACGTCGAGAACCGCGTTGCTCACGCCGGTCACGAAGAGCGCGGCGAGCGCGATCAGGGCGACGGGCCAGGCGCCGATGAGCAGAAGCGGCAGTCCCCAGCCGGCGAGGGCGACGACGAAGACCGTGCCGAGCCTCGCACCTCCCGCGAGGCCGAGCGCGCCGAGCGCGCCCACCAGACCACCGAGCCCGACCGCCGCGTTGAGGAGACCGACGCCGCCCTCGCCGAGGTCGAGCAGCTCGATCGACACGGCCACGGTGAGCGCGATGAAGATCCCTCGGACGAAAACCTGGGCGACGAAGTCGCCGACGACGAGCGCCGCGGCCGGATACCGCCGGAGGACGGTCGGGACGTCCGCGAGGCGGAACGCGGCGCCGCCCCGCGCGCCGCCGCGCGCGTCGAGCTCGCCTTCGAAGCTCACCCCCGTCACCGCCGCCGCGGCGCCCGCGAACACCGCCGCGATGAGGACGCTGGCCGCGACCGAACCCGTCGCCGCGACGAGCACACCCGCGAGAAGAGGGCCTGCGAACGTGCCGAGGCCCTCGCCGACGCTCGAGGCCACATTCGCTGCGACGAGCTCGGCGGGTGTCCGGGCGAGCGCGGGGAGCAGCGCGTTCTGGATCGGGCGGACGAGCGAGCCCGCACCGGCGACGACCGCGGCCAGCACGTAGGTCACCTCGAACGGCGAGCCCGACGCCCACGACGAGCGCAGTGGCCACGGCGCCGCTGCAGCGGAGGACGTTGATCGCGGTGAGCACGCGCTCGCCCCGGAAGCGCTCGACGAGGCTCGTCGCGAACGGCGCGGCGACGATCGCGGGCACGACGCGGACCGCGCCGAGGATGCCGACGGCGAGCGTGCCGCCCTCGTCGTAGGCGACCACGAGCAGGACGACGAGGAAGGCCCAGTCCGCCGCGGTCCCCGCCGACCAGGCGATCTCGATCCGCCGGATCGCGCGGTTCCGCAAGACCTCGCGCACGGCGAGCGCTGCAGAGGACGCCGCTCCGCCTTTCACCCGCGGGACTATCTCAGCGCGACGCGCGGAACGCGACCCGCGTTCCGCCCGGTCGCCGCGTGGGTACCTACGGGCGATGGCCCGGCGTGGTGGCTGGCGCCGTCTCGGGAGACGGCGTTTCCGCTACGTGGACTCCCGCGGACGGCCGATAACCGACGAGGACGCGCTCGGGCGCATTCGCGACCTCGCGATCCCACCCGCGTGGACCGACGTCTGGATCTCGCCGAACGCCGGCGCGAAGCTGCAGGCGACGGGGGAGGATGCGGCGGGGCGCCGCCAGTACCTCTACCACGAGCGGTTCCGGGCGGCGCAGGAGCGCGAGAAGTTCGAGCGCCTCCTCCGGTTCGGCGCTCGTCTCCCGACCCTCAGGTCTCGGCTGGCGCGGGATCTCCGGCTCGGCCCGTACGAGCAGGAGTGGGCGTGCGCACTCGCACTGCGTCTCGTCAACAAGGCCTGGTTCCGCGTCGGCTCCGATCGCCATGCGCGCACTTCGCGTACGTACGGGATCACGACGCTGACGAAGCGCCACGTCACGCTGTCGGGCGACGAGATCGCGTTCCGCTTCCGCGGCAAGAACCGCCAGCTCGTTCGGCACACGTTGCGGAACGCGTCGCTGGCGCGGGAGCTCGCTGCGCTCCTCGAGCTTCCGGGCGGCGCGAGGCTGTTCCGTTTCGAGCGGGACGACGAGCTCGTGAATCTCACCGGCCCGCTCCTGAACGAGTACATCGGCGATCGCCTCGGCGAGGGCTTCACCGCGAAGGACTTCCGCACGTGGGGCGGCACTCTCGTCGCCGCCGCGGCGCTCGCCCGCCACGGCCCGCCGGCCGACGACGCCGATGCGAAGCGCGCGCTCGCCTCGGCGATGCGAAAGGTCGCCGCGGAGCTGGGCAACACGCCCGCGGTTGCACGTGCCTCCTACGTCAGCCCGGCGGTGGTCGAGCACTACCTCGCGGGCCGCACGATCGACGACTTCCGGCCGAGGTCGCGCAGATCCGGTCTAGGCGCCGACGAGCATGCACTGCTGCGCATGCTTCGCTCGCGAGGAACCTGAGGGACCGACCCAGGGGCGGGGCTGCGGCGGCGCGACCCCGCCCCTGGCCGGCCGTTCAGTGCGTCGAGGCGCGGTCGTGCGACTTCTCGTCGTCGCCGTCCAGCTTGTCCTTCGCCTCGTCGACGAGCTCCTCTCCCACGTCCTTCGCGTCCTCTGCCTTGTCCTTGAGCTTCCCCCAGCTCTGCTGGGTCTCGCCCTCGACTTCCTTCACCTTGCCTTCGACTCGATCCTCGTTCACGGAGTCTCCTTTCGCTCGTGTCCGGAGCGTGCCCCGGCGCGCGCCTGCCAAAACACGCGTTTCCGCGGGCACGCGCGGGGGGAACGCTCCCCGGTGAACAAGGAGGTGGAGAGTCAGTGGAGCTCTGGGAATGGATCGTCCTCGCGGTCGCAGTCGGAGCGGACTGCTCCTGCTCGCGGCGTTCGTGTCGATCAGACGCCGGCGCGGAAGGCTCGCCGAGCGCTTCGGCCCGGAGTACCAGCGTGCCGTCTCCAGCACGGGACGGAGCGACGCCGAGCGGAGGCTGAGCGAGGTCGAGAAGGAGCACGAGGAGCTGGGCATCCGGTCGCTGTCACCGGCCGCTCGCGAGCGCTACCGGGACGAGTGGCACCAGGCAGAGGTGCGGTTCGTCAGCGACATCCGCGACGCGGCGCGCGCTGCCGAGCGGCTCGTCTTCCGCATCCTCGACGAGCGCGGGTACCCGGTCGACGGCGACTCGGAGGATCAGGCCGCGCACGTCGCGGCCGACTACCCGGAGGTCGTCGAGCGCTTCCGGCACGGCCATGCGATGCTCGAGAACATCGACGGCGCGCAGGGGACGGAGAACCTGCGGCGTGCGATGCTCGACTTCCGAGCGGTCTTCGAAGAGGTGATCGAGGAGCGGACGGCCGCCTAGGCGGCCGCACGGACGTCGGCGAGCTCGCGGTTGCGCGAGAGCTGCTCGAGCGCGCTCCGCTCGATCTGGCGGGCGCGCTCGCGCGTGACCCCGAGCTCGTCTCCGACCGCCTGCAGCGGCAACGGGTCCCTCCCCCCGAGCCCGAAACGGAGCTCGAGCACGCGCCGCTGCTGGTCGGTGAGGCCCTCGAGCGCACGCTCGAGCGCGCTGTCCTCGAGGCTCACCGCGAGCTCGGCGAGCGGGTCCTCCTCGGGGCCGGCGACCTGGTCGCCGAGCGTCGCGGTCCCGTCGTCGCCGATCGGCCGGTCGAGGCTCGTGAGCATGCGGACCGCGTCGCGGGCCTCGCGCAGCTTCGCGAGCGGCACCTTGGTCGCCTCGGCGACCTCTTCCTCGGTGGGCACGCGCCCGAGCTTCGCCGCGAGGTCCCGCTCGATCCGATTCGCCTTCCGCTCGAGCTCGGCAACGTGGACCGGGACGCGGATCGTGCGCGAGCGGTTCTGGTAGCCGCGCTGCACGGCCTGACGGATCCACCACGTCGCGTACGTCGAGAACTTGTAGCCCCTCCGCCAGTCGAACTTCTCGACCGCGCGAATCAGGCCGAGAATGCCCTCCTGGATCAGGTCGAGCAGCGAGAGCCCGTGCCCCTGGTAGCGCTTGGCGATCGAGACGACGAGACGGAGGTTCGAGTTGATCATCCGCTCCTTCGCCTCGAGATCGCCGCGCTCGATCCGCTTCGCCAGCTCGATCTCCTCGGCCGCGGTGAGCAGCGGATAGCGCCCGATCTCGTTGAGGAAGAGCTGGAGGCTGTCGGTCGTGACGACCGCGAGGTCGCCGTTCGAGTATCCGGGCTCGCCGGCGCCGTCGCGGACGCAGTCGTCGGAGATCTCGACGCCGCGTCGCTCGAGGAGCTCGTGCACCTCCTCGACGGCGTCCTCGTCGACCTCGCTCTGCGAGAGCGCGGACTCGAGCTCCGAGAACGTCACGCAGCCGTCCTGCTCCCACTGCTCGACGAGGACGAGCAGGTCGTCGGGCAGCTCGACGCCCGCGTCAGGGGTGCTGCTCACCTCGGATCCCGGTTCGGCTCGATGCTCTCAGGATGACGGATCGGCGCCCGTGGCGCGACGCATCGCGGCCACGTCCTGGACGCTGGAAACGTTCGCCCTCCCGCGTTCCGAGCAGGCGCCGGGACAGGGCGACGGCGGCGCGTGCGTGCCCGCCCGCGAACGTCGCCTTCCTCACGCCGAGCCGTGAGCCGCGGCGGACGAGGGCGAGGGAGCGGGCGCGGAGCACGTGTCGACGACGCCCTCCCTGGCGGGGGTCGAGCAGGAACGCGGTTCCGGGTCCGAACAGGAACGCTCTGGGCGAGCGCACGGGTCCCTCCTCCCGTGGTGGCCGTGTGGAGGTCTCTCACCGTCACGCGGCTCGAAAACCGTTTGTGGCCAGGGCGCGCAGGGTAACGAGGGGCGTGGACGTCGGGTACGCGCTGTCGAGCGAGGAGCACCGTCCGCTCGATCTCGTCCGCTACGCGCGCCGGGCCGAGGAGTGCGGCTTCCCGTTCGCGCTCGTCTCGGACCACTTCCATCCGTGGATCGACCGCCAGGGGCAGAGCCCCTTCGTCTGGGCGGTGATCGGGGGGATCGCCGACGCGACCGATGGCCTGCGGCTCGGGACCGGTGTCACGTGCCCCACGATCAGGATGCATCCGGCGCTCGTCGCGCAGGCCGCGGCGACCGCGGCCGACATGCTCCCCGGCCGCTTCTTCCTCGGTGTCGGGACGGGCGAGAACCTGAACGAGCACATCCTCGGCGACCGGTGGCCGTCGGCGAGCGAGCGCCTCGAGATGCTCGAGGAGGCAGTGGAGGTGATACGGCTCCTCTGGCGCGGCGAGCTGACGACCTTCGAGGGCAAGCACTTCCGCGTCGAGGACGCGCGCGTCTACACGCTCCCCGACGACCCGATCGACGTCGTCGTCGCCGCCGGGGCGCCCCAGGCCGCGGAGCTTGCGGCACGCATCGGGGACGGTCTCGTGAGCACCGCTCCGGACGCGGAGCTCGTCGACACCTATTTGCGGGCGAACGGCGAGGGGCCGAGGTACGGGCAGCTCACCGTCTGCTGGGCGGCGACCGAGGACGAGGCTCGGCAGACGGCGTACGAGTGGTGGCCGAACGCGGGGCTCGAGGGACCGCTCTCGCAGGAGCTCCCTCTCCCGAGCCACTTCGAGGAGGCGTCGGCGATGGTCTCCGAGGACGACGTCGCAGCGCGCGTCGTCTGCGGCCCCGACCCGGCGCGACATCTCGAGGGCATCCAGCAGCTCGCCGATGCCGGCTTCGACCACGTCTACGTGCACCAGGTCGGCCCCGACCAGGACGGCTTCTTCGACTACTACGCGCGCGAGGTGCTGCCGGCGGCGGCGGGGATCGAGGCCCGGTCGGGCGTCGCCCAGGAAGCCCGCGCCTGAGCGCTCGAGATCTCCTTCATTCGAGCTCCCGCTTCTCGTCGGCGCGCCGCACGGACAGTATCGACTCCGCCTCCAACGCCGTCTGCGCCGGGATCGAGCGAAAGAGCAGCCCGTCGCGGAACTCGAGGGCCCAGATCATCGGAGCGTCCCGCATGACGTGGTCCTCGTCCGTCCATCGCATCCGGCCCTCGACGACGATACGGCGCTCGTCGACCGGCCGATACACCTCGGCGACGGCCTCGTAGAAGCGGTCGGAGATGGCGCGGACGAACGCCGCCACCGCATCCCGCCCGCGCAGCACGTCGCCGGGCCGCGTCTTCAGGACGAGCTCTATCTCGGGGTGGACGATCTCCAGCATCGCTTCGTCGACGTCGCTTCCGAACAGGTCGAAGTAGCGGCGGGCGAGCCGCTCGCTCTCCACGACGGTCCCCTCGATGTCGCCGGCGATGACCGGAGCCTACGCCTGCCCCGGCGAAGGCGCCACCGATCGTCGCCGCAGGCGAGCGGTCCCCCACCGCTCGCCTGCAGCCTGGTGCGGCACCAAGGCGCTCGGGTCGGCGTGCCTCAGGTGGCGGAGCGGCTGAAGACGCCGAACAGGGCGAGCGCCAGCGCAACCACGAGGATCAGGAAGAGCACCTTCGAGACGACGACGCCGCCGCCGATCGCCAGGAGCAGGAGCAGCAGCACCAGGAGCCAGATCACGGTGTACCTCCCATTCGCTGACGCGGTGGTACCCCGATCGGCGCCGTCGCAACCATCGCCGGCCGGCACCGGTTTCGGACGAGCCCGCATGGGTACCACCGGACGCACACACACCGACGACCAGGAGGTCGAGATGCCCAAGCTGACGACGCAGGAGGAGCTCTTCGTGCACGAGCTCCAGGACATGTACTACGCCGAGCAGACCCTGACGAAGGTGCTGCCGAAACTCGCGAACGAGTCCACCGACCGCGAGCTCTCGAAGGCGTTCACGCACCACCTCGCGGAGACGAAGGGGCAGATCGAGAACCTCGAGCAGGTGTTCGAGAATCTCGGCAAGCCCGCGCGGGGCGAGCGCTGCCCCGGCATCGAGGGGATCAAGGAGGAGCACGAGAGCTTCATGCAGGAGAACAAGCCCACGCCGGCGCTGCTCGACGTGCACCTGACGAGCGCCGCGGCTCGGACGGAGCATTACGAGATCGCCGCCTACACCGGGCTCATCGAGAAGGCCCGGGCGCTCGGCGAGCGCGATTCCGTGAAGCTCCTGCAGGAGAACCTTCGCCAGGAGAAGGAGGCCGCGAAGAAGGTCGAGTCGATCTCGAAGCGGATGCTGAAGGCGGCGAACGGGAGCTCGTCGGCGAGGAAGCGGGCGAACGGGAGCACGTCGAGGAAGCGGCGGGGCGCCTGACCCCAGGCGCCGCGACACGAGCTCGGCCGGCGGGAAGGAGGACGCATGCGGAACTGGCTGCGCGACCGGGGCCTCGGCGTCTTCTTCGTGTCCGTCTTCCTCGTCACGTGGGCCGGCCAGCTCGTGTTCGAGTGGCTCGACTACGCGAACGACGAGAGAACACACGGCGCAGATCCGAAGTTCTGGTCCGAGGGGTTCTGGGCGGCGTTCTGGCAGTCGACCCTCGAGAACTGGCAGTCGGAGTTCCTCCAGCTGTCGGCGTTCACGATCGCCTGCGCGTACCTCGTGTACAAGGGGTCGAGCGAGTCGGTGGACGGAGGCGAGCGCACCGAGGCGAAGCTCGACGCCTTGCTCGAGCTCCAGGGCATCGACCCGAAGGACGTCGAGCGGCGGCTCCCGGTCAAGTTCCGGAAGACCCGGTGAGCCCCCGCGCTCCGTCACTGGCCGCGTTGCGTCGCGAAGCCGCAACGTGCCGACGCTGCCCACTGTACGAGCGGGCGACGCAGACCGTCTTCGGCGAGGGCAGGCGTGGCGGCCTCATGCTCGTGGGCGAGCAGCCCGGCGACGCCGAGGACCGGGAGGGCCATCCGTTCGTCGGGCCGGCCGGACGCTTGCTCGGGGAGCTCCTCGCCGAGGCAGGGCTCGCGGGAGAGACGGTCTACGTCACGAATGCCGTCAAGCACTTCAAGTGGCGACCCTCGGGGAAGCGCCGGATCCACGACAAGCCGAGCTGGTCCGAGATCCGGGCGTGCGGCCACTGGCTCGGCCTCGAGCTCGCGTCCGTCCGCCCCGCGCTCGTCGTGTGCCTGGGGGCGACGGCCGCCCAGGCCCTGCTCGGGCGGGACGCCCGGGTCGGACGGCTTCGCGGCGCACGTCTCGAGCTCGACGGCGGCGTGCCGGCGCTCGTGACCATGCACCCGTCCGCGGTCCTGCGTGCAGATGCCGACCGCGAGCTACGACGCGGCGAGCTCGTCACCGACCTCGAGCGCGCCCGCGAGCTGCTCGGGGAGATCCGGGCCGAGAGGGCAGCAGCCTAGCCGTCAGATCTCGAACGTCACGAAGTCCTGGCCGGTCACGTGCACCGCGACGTTGTACACCGGCACCTCCCCGATCGACCCGCGAGCCGTCCCGTGGTGGGCATGCCCGTGCACGACGAGGTCCGGACGGTGCATGCCGATCGGCGCCGCCAGGCGGCCCGAGCCGAGAAAGGCCCAGATCGGCTCGGGCTCGCCGACGAGCGTCTCCGAGGTCGGGGCGTAGTGGAGCAGCGCGATGCGCTTGTGGCAGCCGGCGACCGCCTCGAGGCCGAGCTCGAGGGCCTCGACCTCGAGCGTCGTCTCGCGGTAGACCTGGCGGAGGACGGGCTCGCCGAAGTCCGCGATCTCCGCTCCCGGGAACCCGCCGACGAAGCCCTTCGTGCCGACGATCCCGACCTCGACCTCGCCGATCTCGACGATCGTGTGGTCTCGGTCGAGGACGACGACGCCGGCGTCCGAGAGGACGGCGGTCACCTCGTCGCACAGGCTCGAGTGGTGGTCGTGGTTTCCGAGCACCGCGAGGACCGGCAGCCTCAGGCCGCGGCACGCGTCCGCGAGCACCGCCGCCTGCTCGGGCAGGCCATGCGTCGTCAGGTCGCCGGCGAGGAGCACGAGCTGCGTCTCGTTCGCGAGTGCGGAGAACGCGCGCTCGATGTGCTCCCGCAACGGCTCCGAGGCATGGATGTCGGCCGCGGCAGCGACGTGGATGCGCTCCGTCACGCTCCCGGGTGTACCCGTCGGCGGCGTTCGGGGAACGCGCGAACCGGGTACCCATGGTCGGCGATGACCTCCTCGACCCGTGAGAACCTCGGGCAGCTCGTCACGACGATGAAGCACGCCGCCGCCGCCCTCCGCGACGCGGAGATCGACTTCATGCTCGGTGGAGGGCTCGCGATCTGGGCACGCGGCGGCCCGCCGACGGACCACGACGTCGACTTCTTCGTCCGCGAGGAGGACGCCGACCGGGCGCTCGAGGCGCTCGAGACGGCCGGCATGCGCACGGAGAACCCGCCGGAGGAATGGCTCTACAAGGCATATGACGGCCCGGTCCTCGTCGATCTCATCTTCCGTCCCGCGGGCGGGGAGATCGGCGACGAGCACTTCGCCCGGGCGACCGAGCTCGAGGTCGGCTCGCAGACGGTCCTCGTCGCGTCGATCGACGACGTGATGGTGACGAAGCTCCTGGCGCTGACCGAGCAGGATCCTGACTTCCAGGCCGTGCTCGAGGTCGCCAGGGCCCTGCGCGAGCAGATCGACTGGACGTTCGTCGAGGAGCGCTCGAGCGCATCGCCGTTCGCGCGGGCGTTCTTCACCCTCGTCGAGGGCCTGGGGATCGTCGAGCGGTCGAGCATGCTCGCTGCGGGCAGTGACGGCTGACTCCGGTGGCAAGGAAGTCGGAGGGCCGGCCCGAACAGCGCCCCATGGACGCAGCACGCCTGCGCGCCGAACGACGGGCGGGAGCGACGCAGTGAGCAGGCCCGAGGTGCGCGTGATCGCGGTCCGTCCGCGGACGGTCCTCGTCGTCCTCGGGATCACCGTCCTCGTCGGCTTCGTGCTCCTGCTCGGCTACCTCGCCTGGCACGTACTGACGTGGATCCTGATCGCGGTCCTGCTCGCAGCAGCCCTGAACCCCGCGGTCGAGGTCTTCGAGCGGCGCGGCATGACGCGCGTCGCAGCCGCGAGCCTCGTGTTCGTGCTCGCGCTCGCCGCCGTCGTCGGGATCGGATTCCTCGTCATTCCCCCGCTCGTTGCCCAGGTGGCCGACTTCATCGACGCGGTACCCGACTTCATCGACGACATCACCGCGGGCCGCGGGCCGCTCGGCTTCCTCCAGGAGGACTACAGGATCGTCGACCGCATCCGGGAGGCGATCGAGAGGGAGGGTGCAGCCGGCGTGCTCGGTTTGAGCGAGCCGGTCCTCGACGTCGTTCGCAGCGTCGTGACGGCCGTCGTGGGCGCGATCACCGTCGTCTTCCTGACGTACTTCATGCTGCTCGAAGGGCCACGCACGATCGAGCGCACGCTCTCGCTCCTTCCGGACGGCACGCGGGTGCGATACGAGCGGGTCGGCCGCGAGGTGTACCGCACGATCAGCGGCTACGTCACCGGCAACCTGCTCCTCAGCGTGATCGCCGGCACCGCTGCGACGATCGTCCTCTTCGCGGTCGGCAGCGACTACGCGATCGCGCTCGGGCTCGTCGTCGCGATCCTCGACCTCGTCCCGCTCGCCGGTGCGACGCTGGCCGCGGTCATCGTCTCCACGGTCGTCCTCATCGAGACCGACTGGCTGCGCTGCCTGATCGTGGTCGCCTTCCTCGTCGGCTACCAGCAGTTCGAGAACCACGTGCTCCAGCCGCTCGTGTACGGGAGGACGGTGCAGCTCTCGCCCCTGGCGGTGCTCTGCGCCGTGCTCGTCGGCGCCGAGCTCGCGGGGATCCTCGGCGCGCTCGTCGCGATCCCGGTCGCGGGGTCGCTCCTCGCCGTCGGCCGGGAGGTGCTCCAGTACCGCCGCGAGTCTGCGATCGAGGCACCCACGGGGGTCGAGCTGGGCCCCGGTCGACGCGAAGAGTGAGCCTGTCAGCGAGGCCCCGGAGGGCTGGCCGGTTGGAGCCGGCCGGCCCTCCGAAGAGTGGACCGCGTCAGTCCCAGTCGCGGTAGCCCTGGCCGCCCTGCCCGTAGTACGAGCCCAGGCGGCTGCGATACGACTCGTCGTCCAGCATCGAGTCGTCGTACTCCGGCGAGTCCTTGATCTGGTCCTTGGTGCGGTTCACGAAGACGCGCTCGTCGGTCGTGTCGATCGAGCGGACCACGCCGGCCGGGAGCATGACCTTCTTGCCGAAGATCCACGGGCCCGTGTCGACCACGAGGAAGCTCCGGCCCGTGTCGTACGTCGCCTCGTCGACCTTGCCGATCGAGCCGTCGGTCGCCTCGACCTCGTAGCCCGTGAGGTCGACCGTCGGGTCGATCGAGGTCCCGAGCTGCGACGCTTCGCGATACGTCCAGACGTCGGTATGCATCCGCGCTCCTTTCGTCGTCGTTGGCTCGCTCGGCTCGTACCCGGTCGACGTCGCCCGAAACCCGTGCACCGCCGTCCGGCAGACGTTCGATACTCGACGGGCGTGGATTGGTGCGAGATCGACCCCGAGCCACTCTTTGACGCGATCCGCGCACGCGGGCCGGCAGCAGACGCCGAGCAGGCGGTGTGGGCGTTCGAGCAGGCGCTCGGCGTCGCCCGGATCGACGGTCGGGCTCCTCGAGCATGTCCTCGTTGCCTGCGTCTGCCTGCGGGCGTTCGAGGAGGACGTGTCGCCGCGCACGATCCTCGAGCGGACGTTCCGTCGCTCCGTGACCGACGCGGAATGGTACGAGCGCTTCGCTCCGCTCCTCGTCTGATCGTCTCGTCTCGCGGGCCCCGGAGCGTTTTCGTCTCTCCCGACGCGGGTACACACGTGACGATGGGCAGTGTGACGCGCCAGGCGGGGTTGGAGAACGGCGCTCCGGATGCGGAAAACCCGGAGGCCCGCACCGGAGAGCAGGAGGCGGCTTCCGGCCGGACCGCGGCGACGCCCGTCGCCATGCTGGGCGGCGTCGTCGGTGTGATCGCGCTGGCGGTCGGTGTCGTGCTCGTTCTCGTCGCCGTCGGGTACGCGCTCGCGTAACAGTCGCGACGTGGCCGACGACACCGCGGCAACGGCGCTCCTCTTCGACCGCGACGACGTCGAGGAGGTCGACGACTGGCGCGAGCGGATCGGGCGTGTCGGGCGCTCCTCGATTCTCTGGATCGACCTCAGGTGCCCCGACGAGGAGCACGCACGCGAGATCGCCGAGGCCCTCGACCTGACGCAGTCGAGCGCCGAGCGCCTGGCGGACTCGAACGGGAAGCCCTTCTTCGGCGACTTCGGGACGTATCTCCACGTGACTGCGTACGCCCCCGCCGCGCCCGAGGCCTCGGCCGAGCTCGAGCAGGTCGCGTGCCTCGTCTCGGAGCGGTGGGTCGTCACCGTTCACGACGACGACGTGCCGGTGCTCGAGAGCTTTCGCGAGCGGGCCGAGGGCTCCGGGGACACGGGGCGTGTCGACGGGCTCCAGTTCCTCGCGAGCATGCTCGAATGGGTCGTGGAGGCCTACCTCGAGGCGTTCGAGGAGATCGAGGTGGAGCTCGAAGAGCTCGACGCCCGGGCGATGGAGGGACGTGTCGACGAGCCCGACGCGGCCATCGGGCAGCTCGTCGCCCACCGCCAGCGGATCGGCCGGCTCCGTCGGGCCCTCGTGTCCCACCGCACGATGCTCCTCTCGCTCGGGCGTCCCGAGCTCGGTGGTATGGGCGACGACGAAGACGCCGAGCGGTTCTCCGACCTGCGCGTTCGCCTGGAGGAGGCCGTCCAGGCCGCGCGCGACAGCCGCGACTCGATCGTCGGCTCGTTCGACGTCGTCATCGCCCAGACCGGCTACCGGACGAACGAGATCATGAAGGTGCTCACACTCGCCTCGGTGCTTCTCCTGCCGGGCGCGTTGATCGCCGGAGTTCTGGGGATGAACTTCAAGGTCGGCCTGTTCGAGCACGCGGGCCTCTTCTGGGTCGTCCTCGCCGTGATCGCCGTCATTGCAGCCGGCACGTTGGCGATCGCCCGCGCGAGGCGCTGGATCTAGGCAAGCTGTCCCCGTGAGCGCGCCGCGGCTCCTCGCCGCCTCGGGCGGAGCGAGGCTCGGTCGATCCGCATGGGAGCGGTACGGCTTCGCGGTGCTCGCGGCGCTGATCGGCGTCTCCGGCGATCTCCTCCTGAGTCTCGCGATCTCCGAGGCCCCTCTCTACGCGATCCTCGTCGGCGTCGTGGTCGTCAGCGTCGCGTACGGGGGCCTCGGCCCCGGGCTCCTGACGACAGCGGTCGCCTGGATCCTCGGCCTCTGGGTCCTCGTCGAGCCGCGCGGCGAGCTGCGGGTCGAGGGGGTCGAGCAGCTGACGAGATGGGTTGCCGCGCTCGTCGTTGCCGTGCTCCTCGTCCTGCTCATGGAGGTCCTGCGGAGAGAGCGGCACCGAGCTGCGACGGCCGTCGAGGCCGCGCAACAGACGATCAGGGGCGTGTCGGCGCTCCAGGACCTCGCGGCCGCGTGCTCCGCCGCCCTCACGCAGGCCGACGTCGCGCGTGCGCTGGTCGAGCGGCTGCCTCGGCTGCTGGGCGCGCGCGGGGGCGCGCTGGCGCTCGTCGACGGAGACGACCTCGTCGTCGTCGACCCCCACAGCGACGCGGTACAGACCCACCGTCCGGGCACGCGCATCCCGCTGACCGCCCGAGCGCCGATCGCGCTGGCGGCGTCCGGCGGCGAGGTCGTCATCGTTCGAAGCCGCTCCGTCTTCGAGAGCTCGTATCCGGACGGCGTCAGGCTCACGTCCTACGCTCGCGCCGGGGTGGCCGCGCCCGTGCGGGTCGCGGGAGACGTCGTCGGCGCCATCAGCTTCCTGTACGACGACGAGGACGCGTTGCTCGACGACGCCGAAGCGCTCGCGCGGATCGCGGCAGATCTCGGCGGTCAGGCCCTCGAGCGCGCGGGCTCCTACGAGCGGGAGTCCGAGTCACGGCAGGCACTCGACCGCATCCTGCGAATGTCGCCGACGTTCCACGCCGACACCCCCGAAGCCGTCACGCGGGCCATCTGTCGCGAGGCTCGCATGGCGTTCGGTGCCGACCTCGGCATGGTCTGGCGGCTCCGAGGGCGTGCGCTCGAGCTGCTGCGCAGCGATCCTGTCCTCGACCCGCTCGAGCCCGGCCTCGACGCGCAGCTCGACGACTTCCCGTACCTCCTGGATGCGGTCGGACAGCTGCAGGTCTCGTTCGTCGAGGACGTCCAGCGAGAGGCGACCGGGGAGGGCCTCGAGCGCGTGCGCCGTCTCGGGCTGCGCTCGAGCCTGCGCCTGCCTGTGGTCGTCGGAGGAAGAGCGGAGCACCTGATCACCGTGTCCTGGGAAACCGTCGTCACCGAGCCCGACCCCTCGACGATCGTGCTCGCCAGGCGCCTCGCCGATCAGGCCGGCCTCGCGTTCGAGCAGCTCGAGCGCCGCAGGGCCGAGGCGGAGGCGATGACGTACGCCGACGAGACGCGCCGGCTCCACGAGGTGACGAGCGCGCTGTCCCTCGCGGCCTCGGCCAGCGAGGTCGGTGACACGTGCGTGGAGCACGCGCTTTCCGCTGTCGGCGCGGATGCCGGCTTCGTCGTCGTCTCCCGCGGACCAGGCGGCTACCTGGAAATGGTCTCGAGCGCCGGGCACACGGAGGAGGAGCTCGCCGGGTGGGCCGGCTACGGTCTGGACGCGGACGTGCCAGTGTCACGCACGTTCGCGAGCGGCGAGCCCGTCTGGGCACTGACGAGCGAGGAGATGGCCGCGTTCGTCGACACTCGGAAGGACGCGGACGCCGGCTGGGTGGCGCTGCCGCTACGGACCTCCGGTGGCGTGCGTGCTGTGCTCCAGCTCTCGTTCCGCCGGCCCAGGCAGCTGAGCGAGGGCGAGCGTCGGTGGCTTGTCGCCGTGGTGTCGCAGTGCGCCCAGGCGCTCGAGCGAAGCCTCCTCTTCGACGAGGAGCAAAGGCTGCGCGAGCGTTCCGAGCGCCTGCAGGCGATGACCGCCGCGCTCTCCAACGCCGTCACGCGAGTCGACGTCGCCGAGGTCGTCGTCGACGCCGTCACCGGTGCACTGGACGCGGACGCGGCGACGCTCGCGATCGTGCAGGAGGAGCGAGGGCTGCTCAGGACGCTCGCCTCGCGTGGCGGCGACGCCCCGTCGGAGCGGGGGCTCGAGACGGAGCTCGCCGCGGACCTGCCGGGCCCGAACGCGCTGCGGCGCCGCGTCCCGGACTTCTTCGCCTCACCGGACGAGCTGCGTGAGGCGTTCCCGGGCCTCGGGGGAGCGGAGATCGCGGGACTGGCGTCCTTCTTCTTCGTGCCGCTCGTCGTCGGCGGGCGCTCGAACGGCCTGCTCACGGTCGCGTGGGCAGACCCGCGAACGCTGTCCGCGGACGAGCGCCGGTTCGCGCTGCTCGTCGCCGCGAACGCCGCGCACGCACTCGACCGCGCCGGGACCTTCGAGGCCGAGCAGACGATCGCGGCGACGCTCCAGCGCAGCGTCCTGCCTTCGACGCTTCCGCGCGTCGACGGGATCCAGATCGCCGCCCGCTACCTGCCGGGGACCTTGGACCTGAACGTCGGCGGCGACTGGTTCGACGCGATACCGCTGCGCGACGGGAAGCTCGGCATGGTCGTCGGCGACGTGGTCGGCAAAGGCGTCCAGGCGGCGGCGACGATGGCCCAGCTCCGGAACGGGCTCCGCGCGTTCTCGCTCGATCGCATGAAGCCCTCCTCGACGGTCGCGCGGCTCGACCGGCTCGCGGAGGAGGTGCTCGAGACCGCGTTCGCGACGGTGCTCTACGCCGTCGTCGATCCGCAGGCGCTCGTCTGCCGGTACACGTCCGCGGGACACCCACCGGCGATCGTCGCGCACGCCGACGGGCGCGTCGAGCTCCTCGAAGGCGGCCGGGGTCTCCCGCTCGGCACCGGGGCAGGGGCCCGCTACGGCCAGGACGTCGTCGAGCTGACCGCGGGGAGCGTCCTCGTGCTCTACACGGACGGCCTCGTGGAGCGCCGTGGGAGCTCGATCGACGAGGGGCTCGCGCGCTTGCAGGCGGCAATCGCCGACGGCCCGCGCGACCCCGAGCCGCTGCTCGAGCACATCCTCGAGCGCATCGTCGGCGACGTCGCACGAGATGACGACATCGCGGTGCTCGCGGCGCGTGTGTTCGCGCGGGCACCGCAGCCGTTCGAGCTTCGTCTGCCCGGCGACGTGGGCTCGCTCCACGTCGTCCGGGACGCGCTCAGGGCGTGGCTCGAGGGGACGCCAGCCGAGCGCGCGGAGTCCGAGCAGATCGTCCTCGCCGTCTGGGAGACGTGCGCGAACGCCGTCGAGCACGGAGACGCTGGCGGCGCTCGTGGCCTCAGCGTGCGCGCGATCCTCGACGACCATCGGGTGGAGGTGGTCGTCGAGGACGGAGGCCGCTGGAAGGAGCCCGCCGCCGTCCCCGATCGGGGGCTCGGGCTGAAGCTGATCCGCTCCGTTGCCTCGTCTGTCGACGTCGCGGTCGGCGAGGCCGGGACGCGGGTGACGATCGAGAAGGCGCTCGCCGGCAACCGGGCCGGCGAGCCTTCCGCCGCCGGTTAGAAGAGCCAGACCAGCAGCAGGATGATGATGATGAGCGCGAGGACGCCGCCACCGATGTACATCTCTCCTCCTTCCGCGTCGGGGGGTCTCGTTGCCGCCTCCTGATACCCCTCGCCGGCACGTGTCGAAACCCGTCACGTTTGCCGCTGCGGGTCGCGGGGCACCCGCACCGCAGGCGTCAGGAAAGGAGGCGAGCATGCCGCCACGCGGAGTGAAGAAGGGAACGAAGCGCGCAAGGCAGTACGAGCACATCAAGGACTCGCTGCTCGACCGTGGCTCGTCGGAGGACACGGCCGAGGAGATCGCGGCGAGGACCGTGAACAAGGAGCGCGCACGCAGCGGGGAGGCCGGGGAGGCCTCCCGGCTCTCGAGGACGGACATCTCGTCGGGACGCCGGGGAGGTATCCGTAGCCATCGCAAAGGCCCGCGGGGCCGCACCCGCGACCAGCTGTACGAAGAGGCCCGCCGACGCAACGTCAAGGGCCGGTCGAAGATGACGAAGGCGGAGCTGCAGCGCGCGCTCGGCGGCCGCGCATGACGTCGCTTCCGCGGCTGGGGGACGTGCTCGGAGCCGCGGTGCGCGCACGTGGCCTCCGGCTCGGGACCGTGACGGGCTGCATCTGCGACGCGCGCTGGGAGCGTCTGCTCGGTCTCGAGGTGACCGGGGCGGACGGCATCCGCCGCTTCCTGCCGTGGGTGGCCGTCGAGCTTCGAGAGGGAGTGGTCGGGCTCGGGTCGTCCCTCCTTCTCGTCGACACGGGCGAGCTCGACGGCTACGTTCGGCTGGGCGCCGTCGTCGTCCGCGATCCGATGCAGCTCGCCGGTCTCGGCGTCGGGCCGCGCGGCGAGATCGCGCATGGCGAGGAGTATCCCGGCGTTTCGTCCGAGGTCGGTACGGGTATCCGGACGGCGTGACTCGGCCTCGCGACGAGACGACGACACACGACGCCAGACGATCCGATCGCCTTCCGGCGGTCGAGCGCGTACTGTCTCCGCGCGTGAGCCGTACCGCCTCGGCGTTCGACCAGCGACCTCACGCACGCGCCTGATCGGCTCGAGCCGATGGGCACCGCGATCATGGAACGCAGCGTCGACGCCCTTCTTCTCTCGTACCACCGCGAAGGCGATCGGGACGCGCGCGAGCGCGCACTCGTCGAGCTGATGCCGCTCGTCCGTGCGCTCGCATCGCGCTATGCCGGGCGCGGCGAGCCGCTCGAGGACCTCGTACAGGTCGGCGCCCTCGGTCTCGTCAAGGCCGTGGACCGGTTCGACGTCGACCGGGGGGTCGAGTTCTCGAGCTACGCAGTGCCGACGATCGTCGGCGAGATTCGCCGGCACTTCCGCGACAAAGCCTGGGCGATGCACGTTCCCAGGCGCATCAAGGAGCTCAGCGTGCGCCTCTCCCGCGTCCTCGACGAGCTCACGACCGAGCTCGGTCGGTCGCCGACCGTCGCCGAGCTGGCCGAGGCCGCGGGGGCCGAGGAGGAAGAGGTCATCGACGCCCTCGACTCCGCGCACGCGTACTCGACGCGCTCGCTCCATGCTCCCTTCGAGGAGGGTGGCGACGACAGTCTCGCGGAGAAGCTCGGAGAGGAGGAGTCGGGCTATCGCGACGTCGAGGACGGCTCGATCGTCGCGACCGGGCTGGACGCGCTCGACGAGCGCGAGCGGCGAATCGTCGAGCTCCGCTTCTTCGACGAGATGACGCAGTCGCAGATCGCGGCGGAGGTCGGGATCTCGCAGATGCACGTCTCGAGGCTCCTCCGGCGCGCCCTCGTCAAGATGCGCGGGCGGATCGAGGAGGTGTCGAGCGAGTGAGCGCCGAGCGCAGCGAGCACGTCGTGCGGTTGGACTTCCCAGCGAAGGCCGACTACCTGCTGCTCGCCCGCCTCGCGCTGTCCGGGCTCGCCCGAACGCTGCCGCTGGACGACGAGGACGTCGCAGACCTGAAGCTCGCCGTGACCGAGGCGTGTGGCAACGCGGTCCGCCACGCGTACGAGGGCGACGATGGCTCGGTTGCCGTTTCGTACGTCGTCGGCCCGAGCACGCTCGAGCTCATCGTCGAGGACCGTGGCGCCGGCATCTCGGAGCCGGACGACCTGTCCGAGGAGGGTGAGCCGGAGCCGCTCGAAGGGGGCATGGGCATGGCGATCATCCGCGCGGTGGTCGACGAGGTCGACGTCCACGACGGCACCGACGGGCGCGGAACCGTCGTCCACATGCGGAAGTACCTGGCGGGCGACCTCGAGCTACCGGCGTAGGTCAGCGACGGCGTCGGCGAGCGACGGCGCCACCGGCAGCACCCGGTCGAGCGTCGTGATCTCGAAGATCCGTCTTGCGGTCCCGTCAGGCAGGACCACGCGCACCGACGACTCGAGCCCCTGCACGCGCCTCACCTCGTGCACCAGCGTGCCGAGCGCAGTCGAGTCCAGGAACGAGACGGCCGCGAGGTCGATCACCACCCGGTCGAGCCCGCCGAGCTCGGCGAAGGCGCCTTCGAGGTCCGGGGCCGCGAACGCGTCGAGCTCGCCCGTGGCCCGGAGGACGCCGACTGCCCCGTCCCCGTCGCGTTCGACCCGGATGCGGTGGACGTGCACGAGCGAAGCGAATCAGGTCCGGGGCCCGGGATGGCTCCCGGGTCCCGGACGCTGCCCGTTCACGTCCGCTCGCGGATCGCGTTCCATCCGAACAGGATGACCAACGAGCCCGCGACCGCGGCGACCCAGGTGCTGAGGTCGAAGAACTCGTCGATCGGGTCGCCGAGGCCGACGACCGTTGCCAGGAACCCTCCGAGCAGTGCTCCCGCGATGCCCAGCAGCAAGGTCGCGAAGAACCCGGCCCGCTCCGCGCCGGGCATGATCGCCTTCGCGATCACGCCGGCGAGGAAGCCGAGGAGGATCCAGCCGACGATCCCCACGATCTAGTCGTCCTTGATGATGTTCGTCTGCGGACCGCCACCACCGGCCTCGCGACCGCCGAAGCCGCCCCAGCTCGACCAGAAGACGAGCGAGACGACGAGCCCGAGCGCGCCGACGATCATGAGGATGACGCCGACGGCGGTGATGTCGAGACCGGATACCTCTGCGGACACGGCCCACGTCAGGACTGCGCCTACCGCCAGGAGCAGGATGCTGAGGCTGATACCCATGTCGGTGTACTCCCCTTTCGCATGAACCGGCCCTTCTGAGCCGGCTCCTCCTGGTACCCGCGGCGCGTTCGTCGGAAACGTCAGCGTCCGCCGAGCGCGGCGAGCACCGCGTCGAGAGACTCACCGACGACGGTCGCCTCCGAGAGGCCGACGATCTCGACGGTACGGGCGACCGGAGCCGTCGGGGCGAGGACGATGCCGATCCTGCCTTTCCGCGCCGTGCGGAAGAGGACGTGCAGCGCGGCGCTGTCCATGAAGACGACACGGTTCAGGTCCAGAACGAGGACGGAGACGTCGCCCGTCACGAGCTCCTCGATCCGGTCCTCGAGCTCACGGGCGTTCGTGAGGTCGAGCTCACCGGTGATTCCGACGTGCACGACGCTCGGATCCTCGGTCTCCTGCTGCTCGAGCTCGAAGGGCGGCATGGCGCGGCTGAGGATACGGAAACGCCTCCCGTGTCCGTTTCGAAAGCGCGACCTCCGGGCAGCCAGGGCTGGTGAGCGCGTCCTCCGAGCTCGAGCCCGACTCGTTTGCGCATCCGGTCGAGCGCGAGCTGGCCCGGATGTTCGACGAGCACGGGATTCGCTGGCTCTACGAGCCCCACACCTTCGTCCTGGAGCGGGCGCCCGACGGGTCCGTGCGAGAGGCGTTCACACCCGACTTCTTCCTTCCCGATCTCGGCCTCTACGTCGAGTGCACGGTCATGCGCCAGACCCACACGAACCGGAAACGGCGCAAGGCCCTCAAGGCACGGGTACAGAGTGGGGTGACCGTGGAGATCCTGTTCAGGCGGGACTTCGAGCGACTCGCGCGCCGCTGGAAGCTGCCCGCGCTGGCCCGCGCGACGAGGCCCGCGCGCCAGGCCTGAGGCGGTTTGGGCGACCGCCGCAGGGGGAACCATCGAGGCGATGCGAACTCCTCCCACCGAGAGCGAGGTCGACTTCAGCGTCGACGAGCAACGAATGCGCGGTGCGGTCGTGCTCGCGGTCCACGGAGATGCGGACCTCCATACGGCGCCGATGCTCCGCGATCGACTCGACCGGGCGATCGACGGTGAAGCGTCCGGCGTCGTCGTCGACCTCTCCGACGCGTCGTTCTTCGACTCGACGGCGCTCGGCGTGCTCGTCGCCGGCATGAAGCGCCTGCGTGCTACGAGGCGGCAACTGCGTCTCGTCGCTCCCCGCCCCGAGGTGCGCCGGCTTCTGGAGCTCACCCTGCTCGACCACGTGTTCGCCATCGACGCGACGCGGGACGACGCCCTCGGGTGCGTCGGGCTTCGTGGCGGGCCGTTCTAGAGTGCCGCGTCGAGCGCCTGGTGGACCGGGAGCATCGTGTCGACGCCTGAGATCTCCAGAACCCGTTGGATCCCGGGGTCGGTGACGACGAGCGCGAGGCTCCCACCCGCCGCCTCGGAATCGCGGACGGACGACACGAGCACGCGAACCGCGGACGAGTCGAGGAACGTGCACTTCGTGAGGTCGACGACGAGCCGCTCGGCGAAGCCCACGTCTGCCAGCGCGTCCTCCAGGGTAGGCGCGGTCGCCATGTCGAGCTCACCCTCGACGTGGAGAACTGAGCCTCCGTCGGGTAGCTCGGTGCGACTGACCTCGAACTCGCCGACTTTCGTCACGACGACGAGTGTAGGCAATCGTGCTCGCTACAGGACGTACGCTCCGTACGACGCGCGATGACGACGATCTCCCTCACGCTCCCCACCGAGCCGCAGTACCGAGGCGTGGCGACGCTCGTCCTCGGCGGGATCGGTACCCGACTCGACCTCCCGTACGAGCGCATGGACGAGCTCCAGCTCGCCGTGCTCAGCGTGCTCGACGCCGGCGCCGGCCCCGAGGTCTCCGTCGTCGTCGATGCCGACGGCTCGACGGTGACCGTGGCAGTCGGGCCGCTCGTCGACGGCAGTGCGTCCGACGAGGGCCTCACGACCGTGCTCGACCGTCTCGTCGACGGAGTCGAGCGCGAGCAGCGCCAGGGCGAGGAGTGGCTCGCGCTCCGCCTGACCGGGGTCGGGCAGCGCGCGTCGCCCTAGGGACGGTCGGCGCCTTCCTCGGAGATGGCCTCGACCAGCAGGCCCGTCTCCGTCGCCTGCGAGGCGCGCGCGACGTCCGCCTGCGCGAGGATCCCGACGAGCCGCCCGTCGTCGACGACCGGGAGGCGACGCACCTGCTTCTGGGCCATTCGCTGCAGCGCGGCGTCGAGCGGCTCCGCGGAAGTCGCGACCTCGGGGTCGTGCGTGCAGGCGTCCGCGACCGAGGTCTTGTGCGGATCGAGGTCCTTGGCCAGCACGCGGAGGACGAGATCGCGGTCGGTCACCATCCCGACCAGCTCGTCGCCCTCGACGACGGGCAACGAGCCGACGTCCTCCGACGTCAGCAGCCGCGCCGCGTCGATGATCGTCGCGTCGCTCGGGATCGACGTCGGCGAGGGTGTCATCGCCTCGCGCACGGTCGTGTTCGCCATCGTGTCCTCCTGTTGCTCCTCGGAGAGTTACCGGCGTGAGCTTTCCCAGGGGCAGGCCCACGGAAACCGCTCCCGTTTCGAGAGGACAGGGCAGGGGCACCCTCTGGTGTGAGGACGGCAGCAACCGGACACGAGCCCGAGAGCACGATGCGCCTCCCGGCGCTCGTGTTCGTCTCGAGGCGCCAGGACGGGGCGTCGAGGCGGATGGAGAGCCTCGTCGCCTGGGTGAAGGTGACGCAGAAGAAGCGCCTCCAGGTGATCGAGGTCGACGCCGACCGACAGCCGTCGCTCGCCCGCTCGCTCGCCGTGAGCCGGATCCCGTCCCTCGTCCTCGTCAAGGACCGGCGCGTCGTGGGTCGACTCGAGGGCAGGGCGACGGGCCGACAGATCGACGAGCTGATCCGCCCGCACCTCGGCTGAGCGGACGTCCCTCGATCGAGGGAATTCCCACGAACGCGCAAGTCTTCGTCCGGAACCGCGTCATCTGAGATGTGGGAACACGATCGAGGAGCGGAGGACGACCGATGAGAACGAAAGCACTGCTCGCGACCGTCGTGGTCGCCTGCCTCGCCGCCTCGGCGGCGGTCGCAGCTCCGCCTCCGGGCAAGGGCAAGCCGCCCGCGACCGGACAGGGCTGCAAGCCGAGCGTCACCGTGGTCCTGAAGGGCTCGCTCGCCGCGACCCCCGGGGCCTCGGCGACGTCGCTGAGCGTGAACGTGAAGAGCGCGAACCGTCATGGCCGCGCCTACGTGACGGCGGCCCAGCCGACGGCCGTCCTCGTCGACGAGGACACGAAGGTCCGCCGGCGGGGCAAGAAGAGCCTCGGCGACCTGCTCATGGGCGACCGCGTGCTCGTCCAGGCGAAGGTCTGCAAGGCCGACCTCGCCCAGGCTGCGACGCCGGCCCTCACAGCGACGCGGGTGGTGGCGCACCCGGCCGCGTAGCGCGGCGAAGAGCTGCCCTCCTAGCGAGGGCGCACCGGGGACGGGCGGCGGCTGCCTGGCGGCGGCTGTGCCGCCGCCCCACCCGGATCCAGCGTCAGAGCCGCTCGAGCGCGGCGCGCGCCGCGGTGACCGCCTTCTCCGCGTCTCCCCGTTCGCGTTCCGCCTGCGCGACCGAGCGCTCGGCCTCCCGGAGCACCCGCTCCGCGCGCCGCAGCTCCTCCTTCAGCGTCTTCTCCCGTTCGCGCCGCTCGCGCTCTCTGGCGCTGCGTTTCGACCGCTCGTCGGGCGCCTTCTTCGTCTTCCGCGACGGTCTCGGTACCGTCACGCCCGCGAACGAGTCGAAGCCGGACGCCTCTTGCTCGGCGACGAGCGCCCCGCGCACGAGCGCCTCGCGCGCGCGGTCGTCCGCGACCGCGCCGCGCAGGAGATCCCGGACTCGCTGCCGCATCGAGCCCGTCGCCGACTTGCCTTTCCCGCCGACGTGAGCGACGGCGACTTCGGCCAGGAGGTCGAGCGAACGGTCGAGGTCGGCGACCGCCGTCCGGTAGTCATCCTGGTCGCCCGAGAGCTGCGTCTCGCGAACGCGGACCGCGGACTCGGCTGCGTCCCGCGCAGCCTGCGGCCGGTCCCGCGCGGCGCGGTTGACGGCGAGCACGACGGCCGTCGGCTTGCGGAGGCCGGCGACCAGCACGGCGTCGTCCGTGCGACCCGCCTCGCGGAGCTCCGCTGCGACACGCTTGCGCTCGTCGACGAACGCGTCGGGTGCAACGGACAGGAGGCGCTCGGCCTCGGGCGGAAGCTCGGTCACCGAAGACGAGTATTCCCGGTCCGCGAGGTCAGACGGCGTCGCGGATGGCGCCGACGAGCTGCTTCTTCGTCATCGACGAACGGCCCGTGATGTCGAGCTCCGAGGCACGCGCTCGCAACTCGTCCGTCGTGAGGACTTCGAGGTCGCTCTTCGATGGCTTCCCTCGCCGACGCCCGTTTCCGCCCTTCGCCGCCTCGACGCTCGCCCGCAGCGCGGCGAGCAGGTCGCTCGGCGCGTCGCGGTCCGCGCGCGGCGCCGCGTGGATCTCCTCGCCCCGCCGCTTCTGCCGCACCACCTTCAGGAGCTTCTTCCGGTACGTGTCCTCGTACTTCCCGTGGTCGAAGTCGCCTGCCAGGCGGTCGACGAGCGAGCGCGCCAGCTCGAGCTCGCGCGGATCGATCTTGCGTGCCCTGGGCGCGATGTCGTCGAGCGGGCGGATCTCGTCCGCGTAGTACATGTTCTCGAGGATCAGGGCGCCGTCGCGCACTCGAAGGCAGCCGAGCTGCTCGCGATCGCGGAAGACATAGCGCGCGATGCCGGACAGCTCCGCGTCCTCGAGCGCGCGGACGAGGAGCGAGTAGACCTTCTCCGCGCCTTCTGCCGGCCCGAGGTAGTACGTCCGCTGGAAGACGACCGAATCGATCTGCTCGTAGGGGACGAAGTCGACGATCTCGATCGCGCGGTAACTCTCCTCCTGGGCGGCCTCGAAGTCGTGGTCGGTCAGGTAGACGAGCTCGCCGTCGTCGACCTCGAACGCCTTCACGACCTCGTCGGCAGGGACCTCGCGCCCCTCCTTCTTGCAGACCTTCTGGTAGCCGATGCGCGATCCGTCCTTCTCGTGGACGAGGTGGAGCTCGAGGTCGTGCTCGTCGATCGCGCTGTACATCTGCACGGGCGCGTTCACGAGCCCGAAGGCGATGCTCCCGGACCAGATCGCGCGGGGCATGAGGAGGGAAATACCCAGGCACGGGGTCGCCAAACGCACCGCCCGGTGGCGACACCGCCGACGGGCCAGAGCCGCCTGGCGGGCATCCCCGAGTGTTTCTACCCGCCGCCCCCGACGCCAAACGGCGGTCGAGGTCGACCCTCAGCCGAGGAGATCGACGACGACGAGCAGCAGGTAGAGGGCGATCGAGGCAGCGCCGACGCGGATCGCGGTCTGGGCGAGGCTCCGGCCCTCGGGCTCGTCCTCCCGCATCCGCCCGAGGACGATCCCTCCGGCCCCGAGGAGCGCGGGCAGTCCGGTCCAGAAGAGCGGCACCGTCAGGAGCGCGAGGCCCGCCAGCCCGAGGGCGACCACGCTCGGTCCCTGCTCGTCGAGGTCGAGAGCCGAGGGAACGCCCCAGGCGAAGACGCCGAGCGTCACCAGGACGATCAAAGCGAGGATGGGGAGATAGGCGCGCACCCCGCCCTCCTGCGCGAGCGTGACGAGCGCGGGAGGGACCGCCGCGAGGAGCGCCGCGCCCCCGGCCACCCGCGGCAGGTCCGCCTCGGTCGGCTTCGTGGCCATGGTGCTGCGTACGGCGCTGAGCACGAGCAGTGCCTCCTCGTCGTTGCGTCCCTCGCACGGTGGGGCGCGCGAGCCGTGCAGTCATGCCGCGAACGAGTGTCCCTCGCGCGGTGCGACGGTCGAGACGCGGGTGAGAGTCACCTGCGGTGACAGTCACCGCCGAGATGCCACGAGCGGGTTCGCGCGTTCGGAGTCCGAGACGTGACCCCTCGCTGCGACCGCGGCCGCGAAGCGGCCGCGAAGCGCGCCGCAAGCGCAAACAGCGCGGCTTCATCGGCGCTGCGAAGGCGCTCGTCACCAGCGATCCCGAGCGCGTCGTCGAGCAGCTCGCCTCGAGCCCGCCGGTGTCGTGAAGCTAGTGTCCGTCCTCGAGCGGCACGGCGTCTTCGAGCCACCGGAGGAGGCGGAGAAGCCTTCGGCCCCCGCGCCGGGACACGCACCTGTCGGCGTCGTCGACCTCGTCAGCCTGGCCGTGAAGACCGGACAGGAGGACTGGCCTGTGGGCTTCGAGCTACACTGGGCAGCGTCGCGCGCTACGGAGAGGAGGATCATGAGCTCGAGGAGTCGACCGGTCTGCGCGCGGTGCGAGTTGCTGCCATTACTGCGCGCACCGTGTCGACGAGCGATGGGTCGCCGGAGATTGACTTGAGTCCTGTTCCTCGGGTAGCGGAGAATCTGTACTCGCCCACCCTTGAGCGGGTCGAGGCGCTGCGCGAGCCGCGGTGGATTTCTGCGGTGGAACCGCTATCTTCCGTGGTGGCACAGGGGCTGTGGCAGCTGTTGGGGGGTGGGAGTGATTCTTCCTGCGGAGGACGTGACGCTTCGGGCGCGCGAGGCGCCCTCTGTCCGTGTGCCCGGCGGAGCCGAGAGCGAAGGCGACGACACCGCGAGCCGGACGATTCCCGACGCCGCTCCGACGAGGCGGCGCGCGTGCCTGGCAAGACGGCCGTCGAGCGCGGCGCCGAACGCGTCTCCTATGCGGAGTTGGCCGACGGCGCCGCGAACATCGCGGGGCATCTTCGGGCGCGAGCAACGACAGGACGACGTCGTCGGCATCTGGCTCGAGCGCTCGCCCGCTTTCGTCCACGCGGCGCTTGGGGTGCTGTGGGCCGGAGCTGCGTATCTGCCGATCGATCCGCGGCAGCCAGCGGCCCGAGTGCGGGTGATGCTCGAGGATGCAGGTGCCTCGCTCGTGCTGACGGACGGGACCCGCCTTGGTCTCCGAGAGCTAGAAGACGCCCCCTTCACAGCCGTTCGGGCCGACGAGCTCCTGGACGCGCCGCCTTCGGTTCCCGACCCGGTTCCCGCGCCGACCCTCACCGACCTCGCATACATCATCTACACATCGGGTTCGACGGGACGACCGAAGGGCGTCGAGATCACGCACGAGAACCTGCTGCACCTCGTCCGCTGGCACCAGGACGCGTTCACCGTCGGCGAAGACGATCGCGCCTCTGCGATCGCCAGCCCCGGCTTCGACGCCTCGGTTTGGGAGCTCTGGCCCTACCTGACCGCAGGCGCGACCGTCACGATCGCCGACGACGAGACCAGGCTCTCCGCGGACGCCCTTCGCTCCTGGCTCCTCGACGAGCGCGTGACGATCTGCTTCCTCCCGACCGTGCTCGCCGAGACGGCGATCCGCCAGGCATGGCCCGAGGACACTTTGCTGCGCACGATGCTCACGGGAGGCGACACGCTCCACGTCTACCCACCGGACCACCTTCCGTTCGCCCTCGTCAACAACTACGGCCCCGCGGAATGCACGGTCGTCACGACGTCCGGGACGATCACCGGCGCGCCTCGCAGCGACGAGCTCCCGTCGATCGGCCGGCCGATCGCGAACGTCCAGGTCCACCTCCTGAACGAGCAGCTGCAGCCGGTCTCGCCCGGGGCCGTCGGAGAGATCTACGTCGGCGGCGCGGGGGTCTCCCACGGCTACCGCAACGACCCGCACCTGACGGCGGAGCGCTTCGTCGCCGATCCATGGACCGAGCGTCCCGACGCGCGCCTGTATCGCACCGGCGACCGCGGCCGCTACCGCGAAGACGGCACGCTCGAGTTCTGCGGGCGGCTCGACATGCAGACCAAGATCCGCGGGAATCGGGTCGAGCCCGACGAGGTCGCCTACCACCTCGATCTCCACCCGCGAGTGCTGGCGAGTTGCGTCGTCGCGGTCCCCGGCGACGCGGGCGAAACCCAGCTCGCCGCGTACTTCGTTCCCGCGACCGCGGACGTGCCGCCCCGGTCGGAGCTCGCGCAGTTCCTGCGCGACCGTCTTCCGGAGTTCATGGTGCCTGCGAGCTTCAATCCCGTCGCCGACCTGCCTCTGACGCCGAACGGAAAGATCGACCGGGCGACGGTCGTCGCCTTGTCACGAGGCGGCGCGCAGCGGTGACGTCGGCGGTCCAGTCGAGCTGAGCGAAGCCTCGCCAGAGCAGAACTCGGCGACGGAAACGCGCCTCGCAGACCTCGTGGGCACATTGCTGCAGGTTGAGGAGCTCGGCCCGGAGGACGACTTCTTTCTCCTCGGCGGGCATTCGCTGCTCGCAGCGCAGCTCATGGCTCGCATCCGGGACGCGTTTGGAGCCGAGCTGCCCCTGAGGACGATCTTCGACCATCCGACGATCAGGGAGCTCGCGTTCGCGATCGAAGGCTCGGCCGTCGCGCCCGTGTTGGAGACCGCCGCCGCCGGCGCACCCCCCAGTGGCTGACATGGCGACCGTGGGAATGCAGGCTCGCTCGTTGAGCCTCGTTCGACTACTCGATCCCGCGGTCCTCGCCGATCCCTATCCGCTCTACCGCAGGCTGCGCGAGGAGGATCCGGTCCACTGGGACCCGTACCTGGCCGCCTGGGTCGTCACCCGCTACCGCGACGTGCTCTACGTCCTGCAGCGATTCAGCGCCGACCGGACGCCGACCCCGGAGCAGCTCAGCGCGATGGGGCTCGAGGAGCTGAATCCTGCCGCCCGTCTCATGGTCCGGCAGATGCTCTTCCTCGACCCGCCGGCGCACGGCCGCATCCGCAAGCTGGCGGCGCATGCGTTCACGCCCCGCCGTGTCGAGCACCTCCGCTCTCGCATTCAGGAGATCGCCGACCGGCTCCTCGACGCCGTCGAGCCCGCCGGGGAGATGGACGTCATCGCCGATTTCGCGATTCCGCTTCCGGCGATCGTCGCGGCCGAGCTGATGGGCGTTCCGAGCGGGGACTACAGGCAGCTCCAGGCCTGGACGGGCGACTTCGCGGAAATCCTCGGTAACTTCCAGCACAACCCGGATCACGTGCCCCGCGTCCTCGCCGCGGTCGACGGCCTGACCGGGTACTTCCGCGACGCTGCGCGGCGCCACAGGCACTCTCCGAACCCGGGGCTCGTGGGCGCGATGCTCGACGCGGAGGTCGAGGGCGAGCGCTTGAGCGAGGACGAGGTGATCGCCAATAGCATCATCACCCTGGTCGGCGGCCAGGAGACGACGACGAACCTCATCGGAAACGGGCTCCTGGTGCTGCTGCGCCACCCCGAGGAGCTCGAGCGCCTCCGAGACGACCCGTCGCTGACGCCGTCGGCCGTCGAGGAGCTCCTGCGCTTCGAGGCGCCGAGCCAGCACACGGCCCGGATCGCGCCGCAGGACGTCGATTTCGGAGACCGCATGATCCGAAAGGGACACGCGACGATTGCGGTGATGGGTGCCGCCAACCGCGACCCGGATCGGTTTCCGGATCCCGACCGGCTCGACCTCGCCCGCCAGGACAACCGCCACGTCGCCTTCGGGTGGGCGGCCCACTTCTGCTTCGGCGCCCCGCTCGCCCGGATCGAAGGCCAGGTCGCCTTCGAGACCCTGCTCAGGCGCATGCCACGGATCGCGTTGCAGGATCGCCCGCTCGAGTGGCGGACGAATCTCGGTCTGCGCGGTCTCACCGCGCTGCGCGTGACGTTCTGAGAGCCATGGCGACCTCGAAAGCGTCGCGCCGCGCGATGGCGCACGAGTCGGACGATCGAGGATCGCTGAAGGGAGTCGAGGGTCGCCGACTCGCCGAACGCCTCGCCCTCGAGCTCGGCGCCGCTCTCGTACATCCAGCGCCAGATGTGGCTGCATCAGTTCCTCGCACCCGATGTGCCCATCTACAACGAGCCGATCACGATCCATCGGCACGGTCCGCTCGACGCGGAGGTCCTACGCCGCTGTCTCGTCGAGATCGTGCGTCGTCACGAGTCCTGGCGCACGACGTTCCAGCTCGTCGACGGTGAGCCGCAACAGGTGGTCGGGCCGCCGCGGGACGACCTCGAGCTGCCTTCCGTCGATCTTCGGCCACATCGGAGCCGTTCGCGCGAGGCCGAGGCGGTGCGGATCGCGACCGAGCACGCGAGGCAGCTGTTCGACGTCGCCCGCGGCCCGCTCTTCCGCGGCCTGCTCGTCCGCCTGGACGACGACGAGGCCCGGCTCTACCTGACGCTCCATCACATGATCTTCGACGGGGTCTCGACGTACAACGTCCTCCTTCCCGAGCTGACGACGCTGTACGACGCGTTCAGCGAGGGCCAAGCCGTCTCCGCTGCCCGATCTGCCCCGCCAGTACGCCGACTTTGCGTGCTGGCAACAGTGCGAGGTGGAGGGGATCCCAAGCGAGGAGCTCGAGTACTGGCGCCGGCAGCTCGCGGGCGCCCCGGCGGCGATCGACCTGCCCTTCGACCACCTGCGCCCTCCAGCGCAGACCTTCCGCGGAGGCATGGTGCAGTTCCGCCTGTCGGACGACCTCCTCGGACGGCTCCGCGCCCTCGCGTTGCGCGAACGGGTGACCCTGTTCGTGCTGCTGCTCGCGTCGTTTCAGGTTCTCCTCCGGCGCTACGGCGCGCAGGACGACCTCGTGGTCGGCACCGTCAGCGGCGATCGGAAGCGGGTCGAGTTCGAGCCGCTCCTCGGCTGCTTTCTCAACCCGCTCGTGCTGCGGACAGACGTTTCGGGCAATCCGGATTTCCGTGAGCTCCTGCTCCGCACCCGCAACGTGACGCTCGACGCCCTCTCCCACGACCGCCTTCCGTTCGAAGTGCTCGTCCGGGAGCTCGCCCCGCCCCGGGATCCCAGCCTCAATCCTCTCTACCAGGTCCTCTTCTCCGTCGAGCCCCCGATGCCGCCCCTCGCTCCCGGCTGGGAGCTCACGCAGATCGACCTGGAGACGGGCGCCGCGAAGTTCGACCTCTACGTCGAACTCGACGCGCGTGCGAAAGAGCTCCTCGGCCGCTTCATGTTCAACCCGGACCTCTTCGAGCGATCGACAGTGGAGCGGCTCGCGCGCTCGTGGCGGACGCTGCTCGAGGGCATCGTCCGCGACCCCGCACGCACGATCTGGCAGCTGCCGGTGATCGACGAAGCCGAGCGGGGCCGCTCGGCCGCGGTGGAGAGGGGCGCCCGAAGCCGCCCGGGTATGACCGGAGGCGCGGGCCACGAGGGCGACACGATCGTGTCACGCTTCGAGGCCGTCGCCCGGGAACGAGGCGAGCGCCTCGCCGTCAGCGCGACCGGCTGCGAGAGGACCTATGCCGAGCTCAACGCACTCGCGAACTGCGTGGCGCGCGGACTCGACGCCTCGCTCCCGCCTCGTTCGGAACGCGTCGCGCTCTACCTGACTCAGGACGCGCGGATGCTCGAAGGCGTCCTGGGAGTGCTCAAGACGAGACGAGCGTACGTTCCCCTCGATCCCGCTCAGCCGCCCGCGCGAGTCGCCGGGATGCTCCGCCATTCGCGGGCCGGCGCACTCCTGACCTGTCGCGAACATACCGCAGGCCGCAATCGAGCTTGCCGGACAGGAGATTCCCGTATTCGTCGTCGACGACCTCGAGCGCGGCGACGCGTCGAACCTCGACCGTCCGATCGCCTGCTTCCGACGTGGCCTACCTCCTCTACACCTCCGGCTCGACCGGGTCGCCGAAGGCCGTCGTCCAGGTTCACCGCAACGTCCTCCATTTCGCCCGCGTCTACGCCGACGCGCTAGAGCTGACGGAGCGCGACCGGCTCACGCTAGTCGAGCTCGTACGCTTTCGACGCTGCGGTCGTCGACATGTTCTCCGCCCTCCTCACGGGCGCCGCTCTCCACCCCGTCGACCTCGTGCAGAAAGGCTTCACCGGTCTGGCCGAGGTTCTCGCGGACGCGCAAATCTCCGTCTACCACTCGGTGCCCACAGTGTTCCGGCAGTTCGATCGCTCCCTGCCCGAGGGCGAACGGTTCCCGAGCGTGAGTCGAGTCGTGCTCGGCGGAGAGGAGGTCCTGGGGAGTGACTTCGAGGCCTTCCACCGTCGCTTCGGGAGCGATGCCGTTTTGGTGAACCTGGCCGGCCAGGCCGAGTCGTCGATCAACTCCCTCGGGTTCACCCCCTGGAATGCGGAAGCGGCCCGGAACCGAGTCTCGCTCGGGTGCCCGGTCGAGGACACGGACCTGATCCTCCTCGGGCCCGACGGACGACCCACGGAGCTGTACGGGGAGATCGGCGTCCGGAGCCGGTATGTGGCCCTCGGCTACTGGCAGGAGCCCGAGCGGACCGCTGAGGTCTTCCTGCCCAGCAGTGCCAACGACGACGCACGCACGTACCGCAGCGGCGACCTTGCCCGGGCATTGCCTGACGGTACGCTCGAGTTCGCGGGGCGAGTGGACCTGCAGACGAAGATCGCCGGGGTGCGCATCGAGCCTCAAGAGATCGAAGCGCATCTGCGCCGCCACGAGGGTATCCGCGACTGCGCCGTCGCGGTGCGCCAGGACTCCGCGGCGGAGCGTCGCCTCGTCGGCTATCTGGTCGCTTCTGAGAGGGCGGCGCGGGCTCCGGACGAGGAGCTCCGCGGCCATCTGCGGCAACACCTGCCTGCGTACATGATCCCGGACGCCTTCGTCTGGCTCGACCGGCTGCCGCTGACCTCCTCGAACAAGGTGGATCGGCGCGCCCTCCGCGCGCCCGCAGCCGACACGCCCGCAGTCCGCACGCCTCCCCGCGACGATGTGGAGCGTCGCCTCGCCGCACTCTGGGAAGATGTTCTCGAGCGGCAGCCGATCGGCATCCACGACGAATTCTTCGAGCTGGGCGGCCACTCGCTGCTCGCGGTGCGCTTGTTCGATCGCATCGACCGCGAGTTCGGGCTGCGCATGCCGCTGTCTCTCCTGCTCACGGGAGCGACGGTCGAGCACGTCGCGACGGCGATCCGAGCCGGCCACGACCTCCCTCGCGACGACGTGATCCCCGTGCAGCCGAGAGGCCGCAGGAGGCCGCTTTTCGTCGTGGCCGGGACCGGGTCGCAGAACCTCTACCTGCGCAACCTCGCGAACCGCCTCGGGCGCGACCAACCGATGTACGCGCTGCATCAGCCGCCGGCGAACCGAAGCGTGCCCGAGCTCGCGCGCAACTACTTGATCGGACTCCGCCGTATCCAGCCGAAGGGGCCGTACGATCTCGTCGGTTACTCGTTTGGCGGCGTCGTCGCCTTCGAGATCGCCCAACAGCTTCTCGCAGGCGGCGACCGGGTTGGGGTGCTCGCTCTCATCGACAGCGCGTATCCAGACCCGTCGGCCCGGCCGGCGAGGTCCGGAGCGCGGGCACTCCTCCGCCTCGCGCTCAAGCGGATGTGGACGCTTCGCCGCCTCGGCCTGCGGACGGTTGCGGCGTCCCTCTTCGCGTTCCTCCGGATCGCACGAGCGCGAGTCGGTCGCGACAGCTCGGATGCGTGTTGCCTCACAACTCCGCGCGCAGGCCCGCGGTGTCAGCGAAGCCCACGTTGCGTGGGTCCAGTCCGACGCTCGCGCATTCGCCGACTACCGCCCGGCGCCGTACCCGGGGCAGCTCACCTTCTTTTGGGCGGAGGAAAGTCCGCGCGATGTCGGCGACACGAGGCTCCGCTGGAAAGAGGTCGCCCTCGGGGGTTTCGACCTTCGGCCTCTCCCGGGGACGCATTGGACTGCCTTCGAGGAACCGTTCGTGGAATTCACGGCCAGCGCGCTGAGCGACGCTCTCGCCCAAGTGCGAACCGGCACGGGAGCGCGTGGTGCAGACGGCTGAGCGTGCGACTCCGCCTTCTCGTCCGGCCGAGGTGTTCGAGGGCCACTGGCGACCGGCCCCGGCACAAGTGCGGGTCGGTCCGGAAGACGTCCACGTTTGGCTCCTGCACGCGGACATCGCGGATCACCTCGCCTCGCTGAGCGGCGTACTGTCAGCCGAAGAGGCCGAGCGCGCCGCCCGTGCGGCCACACCGATGGAGCGGCGACGCCGCACCGTCCGCTCCGTGTGGCGACAGTGCGTCCTGGCTCGTTACAGGGATGGATCGCCCGCGGCACTGCGGTTCCGTCGCAGCCCTCTGGGCGCGGTCGAGCTGGACCCGCCAGCCGGCCTGACGTTCAGCACGAGCCATGCCGGGGGCGTCAGCGTGCTCGCGATCGGACGCGACCGGCGCCTCGGGATCGACCTCGAGCCGGTGTCAGCCGCGGCGCGGATCGAGGAGATCGCGGAGGGCTACCTGCCGGTCGAGCGGGTCCGGAGAATCAGGAGGCTCCCTCCGCACCGGCGTGGTGAGGAGTGGGTGCGACTGTGGACCGAGCTCGAGGCATGCTCGAAGCGTGACGGCCGGGGGCTCGGCGATCTGACTCCCGCGACGGCGGAGACACTGCTGGGGCAGGCATGCGAGCGTGTCCACCTCCGGCCCGATACCCGGCACGCCGCAACGCTCGTGTACGACGGCGCGCGTGCGCGGCTGTCGTGCTTCCTCTTCGACACACGGGATGCTCAGGAATGCGAGCCGCCGCCGCCGAGCTAGAACGCTCGACGATGTCCAGTAGCCCGACTCGGTGCAGGCGCTGATCGCCGCGCGGCTGGACACACTCTCGCCGGAGCGCAAGAGCCTGCTCCAGGACGCCTCTGTCATTGAGCGGCCGAGAGAGGCGCGGCGTGACCCTTTTCGCGACAGCTTCCTCGCCAGGCCCGGATCAGGCCCCTTTCAGCCCCTTTGGGCGGTAATGAGAGAACGTCCCCGGAGACACCGAAACCCCAGCAAATGCCAGGGTTTTGGCTCTACCATAGGGACAGGGGCGGCAGGACTCGAACCTGCAACCCCCGGTTTTGGAGACCGGTGCTCTGCCAGTTGAGCTACGCCCCTGAGCTGCGCAGACGAGTGTAGCCCGCGCCCGAGGCTAGGCTCCCCGCGTGCACCGGCGCGCGCTCGGGGTCCTCTTCGCCGTGCTCTCGGCGGGCCTCGGGCTCATCGCCGTCTTCTCTGCGCTGGAGGGCGGCTCGGCGCTCGTGATCGCGTTCGCCGCGGCCGTCCTCGCGCTCTGGCTGGGCGACCTCGCGCGACGCGCGCTGCACAGGCCCTGAGGAGTCCGTGCGCGGGCGGCGTATTCTCTTGCCGTGGCCGTTGCGAACGACACGCAGGCGCTCTGGCACGAGTACCGCAGGTCCGGGGACCAGGGTCTCCGGGACCGGCTCATCCTGACGTATGCGCCGCTCGTGAAGTTCGTCGCCGGCCGGGTCGGGGCGAGCCTTCCGGCGCACGTGGACGAGCAGGACCTCGTCTCCTACGGCCTCCTCGGGCTGATCGGAGCGATCGAGCGCTACGACCCCGGCCGCGAGATCAAGTTCGAGACGTTCGCGATGGCGCGTATTCGCGGCGCGATCATCGACGAGCTCCGCTCGCTCGACTGGGTGCCGCGCTCCGTGCGGACCCGCGCGCGCCAGATCGAGCGCGCGATCGCGGCGCTCGAGAAGGAGCTGATGCGCGCGCCGACGGACGCCGAGATCGCGCAGAAGCTCGGCCTCACCGACGATGAGCTCGAGGAGAGCCTGCACGAGATCTCCCGCTCCTCGGTCGCCGCGCTCGACGAGCTGTGGTCGCCCTCGGGGAGCGGCGACCAGATCGCCCTGATCGACACCATCGAGGACGAGTCAGGCCCGAGCCCGGAGGTCTCGCTCGAGCAGACGGAGATCAAGGAGGCGCTCGCCGAGGCGATCTCGATCCTGCCCGAGCGCGAGAAGCTCGTCGTCACCCTCTACTACTACGAGGAGCTGACCCTGCGCGAGATCGGCGAGGTGCTCGGCGTCACGGAGTCCCGGGTGTCGCAGCTGCACACGAAGGCGATCCTGCGCCTGAAGGCGCACCTCGCCGGGGTCACGCGGGAGCCTGCCGAGACCTAGCGGCCACCCTGGCGAGCGGCAGCCGACGAACGCGGCGATCGCCGATCGGCTCCAGCTCTTCTCGTCGCTGCTCGAGCTCGGAGGTGCGAGCCCGTACGCGGCCCGTGCCTACCGTCGTGCGGCCGAGCTGATACGCGCGCTGCCGACGTCGGCGGCCGAGCTCGTCCGTTCCGGGCGCGTTCGCGAGCTCCGGGGGATCGGGCCAGGCATCGAGGAGAAGCTCCGCGAGCTCGTGGACACGGGGGAGATCGCCGAGCTTCGGGAGCTCGAGGCGCAGCTCGACCCCGAGCTCGTCGGGCTTGGCCGGCTCGTCGGCCTCGGGACGGACCGCATGCTGGCGCTGGGAAGGGAGCTCGACGTCTCGACGGTCGACGAGCTCCGGTCCGCGCTCGAGGAGGGTCGCGTTCGCACCGTGCCAGGGATCGGCCCCGCGACGGAGGCGCGGATCCGCGAGAGGCTCGAGCGGCCGCCACGGGCACGGCGTGGGCTCACGCTCGACCGGAGCCGCGCGCTCTCGGCGTCGCTCGCCGCGGCGCTCGGCGCCGAGGTCGCGGGTGAGCCGCGCCGCTCGTGCGAGCTCTCGTACGAGCTCTCGCTCGTCCGCGCGACCGACGACGCGTCGACGGTGCTGGACGAGTTCGCATCCCTGCCGAGCGTCGTCTCGGTCATCGAGCGCGGCGACCGGCATGCGATCGGTCTGACCGTCGAGGGCATCCCCGTCCAGATCCACGCGTGCCACCCCGAGGGCTTCGGGACTGCGTTGCTCCGGGCGACCGGCTCCGACGAGTACGTGCAGGCGCTCGAGCCACTGCCGGACGCACGCGACGAGGCCTCGCTGTTCGCGGACCTCGGCCTCGCGTACTGCCCGCCCGAGCTGCGTGAGCGCGCCGGAGCCGCCGCCCCGCCCGACCTCGTCGAGCTCGCGGATCTGCGGGGTGACCTGCACTGCCACACGACCTGGTCCGACGGCAGGGCGACGGTGCTCGAGATGGCGCTCGCCGCCCGGGAGCTCGGCCACGACTACCTCGCGATCTGCGATCACACGCCGCAGGTGCGGGTCGTACCCGGCCTTGCTGCGGACGACCTGCGCCGCCAGGGCGAGGAGATCCGCGCGGCGAACGAGAGCCTCGCGCCGTTCCGGGTCCTGCGCGGGGTCGAGTGCGACATCCGCCCGGACGGCACGCTCGACGCGGACGACGACGTCCTCGCGGAGCTCGACTGGGTGCAGATCAGCCTGCACGCGGGCCAGCGCCGCCCGCGCTCCGAGCTGACGAAGATCGTGACCGAGGCGATGCGCAACCCGTACGCTCGCGGGCTCAGCCACCCGAAGGGCCGGATCCTCAACCACCGCCCCGAAAACGCGCTCGACCTGGACGAGGTGTTCCGCGTCGCGGCCGAGACCGGGGTCGCGCTCGAGGTCAACGGCTTGCCGGACCGGCTCGACCTCTCCGCCGCCCACGTCGAGGAGGCGCTCACGGCGGGCATACGGCTCGTTCTCAGCTCGGACGCGCACTCGGCGCGTGGGCTCGCGAGCGTGGAGCTCGCGGTCGCGACCGCGCGCAAGGGGGGCGCGACGATCTCGGACGTCGTCAACGCGTCAGGTGTCGACGGCCTCCGCCGCTCCTCGCGCGGCGCAGACCTTCGCTGAGGCTGCTCCGGTCGCGACTAAGCTTCGCAGCCGGAAACCGAGCCCAGGAGGAGAGCCAGCCCATGCCCGAGCCCGCCAAGATCCGCAACGTCGCCGTCGTCGGCCATCGCGGGACGGGAAAGTCGTCGCTCGTCGAGGCGCTCCTCTTCCAGTCCGGTGCAGTGAACCGGCTGGGCACCGTCGAGGCCGGCACGACGGTCTCCGACTGGGACGAGGACGAGCACGCGCGCCAGCTCTCGATCGCGATGTCGGTCGCGCACGCGACCTGGCAGGACCGCAAGCTCAACCTCGTCGACGTCCCCGGCGACCCGAGCTTTCAGGGCGAGTTGCGGACGGCCGCGCGCGTCGTGGAGGGGATGCTCGTGACGGTCTCGGGCGTGATGGGCGTGGAGGTGGGGACGTCGCGGGCGTGGAGGCTCGGGGAGGAGCTCGGCCTCGCGCGCGTCGTCTTCGTCAACATGCTCGACCGCGAGCGCGCCGACTTCTTCCGGACGCTCGACCAGCTGCACGCGCAGCTCTCCCCGAAGTGCGTCGCCGTCCACATCCCCATCGGCTCCGAGCACGAGCTCACCGGCATGGTCGACGTCCTCCACATGTGCGCGTACACGAGCCCCGAGGGCGCCAAGGAGGGCGAGCCGGGCCCGATCCCGGAGGAGATGGCCGACCTCGCGGCGGAGTACCGCGAGAAGCTCCTCGACTCCGTCGTCGAGACCGACGAGGGGCTGATGGAGCGCTACCTCGACGGCCAGGAGCTCGGCGCGGACGAGGTCGCCGCGGCGCTCAAGGCCGCCGTCACGAGGGGGGAGGTGTTCCCCGTCGCCTGCGGGGTCGCGACGAAGAACCTCGGCCCGCACGCGCTGCTCGACCTCCTCGTCGAAGGCGTCCCCTCGCCGGCGAAGGCCGGCTCCCCGATCGACGTCGAGGGCGCGGGCACCGCGCTCTTCGTGTTCAAGACGGTCGCCGACCCGTTCGCGGGCCGCATCAACCTCTTCCGCGTGCTGAAGGGAACGGTCAAGGCCGACACGACGCTCGTGAACCTCCGGGCGAAGGGCAAGGAGCGCATCGGCGCGCTCCTCGAGCTGCAGGGGAAGGAGCACAAGCCCGCGCTCGACTTCGGCGAGGGCGACCTCGGAGCAGTCGCGAAGCTGAAGGAGGCGCAGACCGGCGACCTCCTCGCCGACAAGGAGGTCGCGATCGAGACCCCCGACTTCGCCTTCCCGGAGCCCGTCATGAGCTTCGCGATCACGCCGAAGGCGAAGGGCGACGAGGAGAAGATGGCGACGGCGATCCGCCGGCTCGCCGAAGAGGACCCGACGCTCCGACTGCGGCGCGACCAGCAGACCGGCGAGGAGATCCTCTCCGGGATGAGCCAGATGCACGTGGAGGTGGCGCTCGAGCGCGCGAGGAGGCGCTTCGGCGTCGACATCGATCTCCATCCGCCGCGCGTGCCGTACCGGGAGACGATCCGCAGGGAGGCGCGCGCGCACGCTCGCTACAAGAAGCAGACCGGCGGCCGCGGCCAGTTCGGCGACGCGACGATCGTCGTCTCGCCCTTCCCGGAGGGCGAGTACGAGTTCGTCGACAAGATCGTCGGCGGCGTCATCCCGCAGGGCTTCCGGCCGGCGGTCGACAAGGGCATCCAGGAGGCGATGCACCACGGCGAGCTCGCCGGCGCGCCGGTGCAGGGCGTCCGCGTCGAGCTCGTGGACGGCTCGTACCACACGGTCGACTCGTCGGAGATGGCGTTCAAGATCGCCGGCTCGATGGCGTGGAAGGACGCGTACATGAACGCCGACCCCGTGCTCCTCGAGCCGATCATGGAGATCGAGGTGACCGTGCCGGACGACGCAGTCGGCGCCGTGAACGGCGACCTCAACTCGCGGCGCGGTAGGCTCCAGGGGATGGAGCCCCTCGGCGGGCTGACGACGATCAAGGCCGAGGCGCCGATGGCGGAGCTCCTCACGTACTCGCAATCGCTCACCTCGATGACCGGCGGGCGTGGCGACTACTCCATGCACTTCCTCCGCTACGAGGAGGTGCCGACGCACGTCGCGCAGAAGGTCATCGACGAGACGAAGCGCGAGCGCGAGGCCGCGAAGGCGTAGCGCGCAGCCCCCCGGCGGGAACTGTGGACAACTCCGAGCGGCTGCTAGGGTCCGAGCCATGCGCGTGACGAAGGCGACGGTCATCCGCGCCTGCGCCGTCTGCGAACGGACGTTGCTGCAGGGCGAGTACGCCGTCCGGTTCTCGCCCGACGGGGTCGAGTTCGTGGACGTCTGCCCGCTCTGCCAGGACGTCGCGCTCGAGTACGGCTGGGTGCGCGAGGGCGGACCGATCTCGCCCGCCCTCTCGCCGCACGCGCGTCGCAGGCGGCCCCGCTGGGCGCAGCTCCTCGGCGTGACGAACGGCGAGGCGGAGCCGGTCGTCCCGGAGCCGGTCCTGCGCAGGCTGTCGGACTCCGAGGCCGCGCTCGTCGAGGCCGCCGACCTCTTCAACGCGAGTCTCTTCCGGCGCACGATCGAGGGCGTCGCGAAGGCGCTCGGTGCGCCGTTCGTCTCGATCGTCCCGCTCTCCGGCGTGAACAGCGAGCTCGTGCTCACCTTCGCCTGGGAGATCACCTGGTACCAGTACCGCGTGCTCCCGGAGGCGCCGCAGCCGATCCGCCTCGCCGACCGCGGCTCGGAGCTGTCCGAGATCGAGCCCGCGTTCACGGAGTGGAACGCGCTGCTCGACGACAGCGGGCGCGTCGTTCCCGCCGTCGCGCGGTAGACACCCGACTCGCGTCGAGCAAGTCGTCAGCTCGCGAGACTGGCCAACGCGACCGCCGTACGTGGGCTGCGGATGTCTCGGCTGCTCGGATCCCCACGCCGGCGCGAGACCGCCGATCGGCAGCAGCCCGGCGAGCACTCCGGTGAGCGGCAGGAAGCGCTCGAATCGGTCGGAAGCCACGCGCTCCTCCCGTCGTCGGGTTGCGACCCTCCAGCGCTCCGGACTCGAGCGGAACTAGACTGGCTCGCATGGCGACGACGCTCAGGCCGTTCCGGAATCTCGTCGGCGGTGAGTGGGTGGACGCCGCCTCGGGCGCGACCTTCGACTCGACGAGCCCCGCGGACGGCGAGCACATCGGGACGTTCCCGAAGTCGGGCGCCGAGGACGTCGACCGCGCGGTCGCGGCCGCGAAGGAGGCGTACGAGTCGTGGCGGCTCGTGCCGGCGCCGAAGCGCGGCGAGATCCTCTTCCGCTTCGCGCAGCTCCTCGTCGACCACAAGGCCGACCTCACCGACCTCATGACGCACGAGATGGGGAAGGTCAAGGCGGAGGCCGGGGGAGACGTCCAGGAAGCGATCGACATGACCTACTACATGGGCGGCGAGGGCAGGCGGCTCTTCGGCCAGACGACGCCCTCCGAGCTCCGGGACAAGTTCCAGATGTCGATCCGCATGCCGATCGGCGTCATCGGCGTCATCACGCCGTGGAACTTCCCGATCGCGATCCCCTCGTGGAAGATCGCGCCCGCCCTCGTGGCCGGCAACACGGTCGTCTTCAAGCCCGCGACCGACACGCCTGCGCTCGGGCAGCGCTTCGTCGAGCTCCTGGACGACGCCGGCGTCCCGAGCGGCGTCGTGAACATCGTCCACGGAGGCGGAGGCGCGGTGGGCGACCGGCTCGTGCGCCACCCGGACGTCCGCGTGATCTCGCTGACCGGCTCGCGCGAGACCGGCGTCACCGTCCTCCGCAACGCGGCGGAGGGACTGAAGCACGTCCACCTCGAGCTCGGCGGCAAGAACGCGATCATCGTCATGGAGGACGCGGACCTCGACCTCGCGGTCGACGGGATCGTCTGGTCGGCGTTCGGGACCTCGGGCCAGCGCTGCACGGCGACGAGCCGCGTCATCGTCCACGAGAGCCTCTACGGCGAACTCGAGCAACGGCTCGTCGAGCGCGCCGAGGCGCTCCGGCTCGGCCCCGGCTGGGAGGACGACACCGACGTCGGACCCGTGATCAACGGCGCGGCGCTCGAAAAGATCCACTCGTACACGCAGATCGGGACCGACGAGGGCGCCAGGCTCCTCACCGGCGGCGAGGTCGCGAGCGACGGCGAGCTCGGGAAGGGCTTCTACTACCGCCCGACGATCTTCGGCGGGGTCGATCCGCAGATGCGGATCGCGCAGGAGGAGATCTTCGGCCCGACGCTGTCGCTGATCTCGGTGCGCGACGAGGCCGAGGCGGTGCGCGTCTCGAACGGGATCCGCTACGGGCTCTCGTCCTCGGTCTTCACCCGCGACGTGAACCGCGCCTTCCGCGCGATGCGCGATCTCGAGGCCGGCATCACGTACGTGAACGCGGGCACGATCGGCGCCGAGGTGCACCTCCCGTTCGGCGGGGTCAAGGAGACGGGCAACGGCCACCGCGAGGCCGGCCAGGCCGCGCTCGACGTCTTCACCGAGTGGAAGTCGGTCTACGTCGACTACTCGGGCACGCTGCAGCGGGCGCAGATCGACAACGCGTGAGCGTCGTCCGGCGGCACGGGTCCGACCGATGACTCCCGGCCGCGTGAAGCTCGTCTGGTTCGTCCCTGCGGAGGCGCTCGAGGCGACCCGCGACGCCGTCTTCGAGGCGGGCGCGGGTCGGATCGGCGACTACGAGCGCTGCTCCTGGTACACGGCCGGCACGGGCACGTTCCTCGGCGGAGAGAGCGCCGACCCGGCCGTGGGGGAGAGCGGACGCGAGGAGCACGTTCCCGAGCTCCGCGTCGAGGCACTCCTCCCGGAGGAGGCGATCGAGGACGTCGTCACTGCACTCCGTGCCGCCCACCCGTACGAGGAGCCGGCCTACGACGTCTACCCCTTGCTCGACGCGTGAAGGCGAAGCTGTACACGGACGGCGGCTCGCGCGGAAACCCCGGGCCTGCAGCGTACGCCTTCGTCCTCGAGGCCGACGACGGCACCGTGCTCGACGCCCTCGGCGAAACGATCGGCGTCGCGACGAACAACGTCGCCGAGTACTCCGCGCTCGTCGCGGGCCTCGAGCGTGCGGCCGAGGCGGGCGTGACCGAGCTCGAGGTGGTCTCGGACTCCGAGCTCGTCGTGAAGCAGATGCGCGGCGAGTACAAGGTGAAGAACAAGGCGCTGCAGGACCTGTTCCTCGAGGCCTCGCGCCTCGCCCGCAGCATCCGTCGCGTGACCTACACGGCCGTCAGACGTGAGCACAACGAGCTCGCCGACAGCCTGGTCAACGAGGCGCTCGACCGCGCCGGATGAGAAAATCGGGCCATGGCCGAGCGGCACCACGTCCGGATCGAGTACTGCGTCCCCTGAGGGGCGGTCCCGAACGCCGCCGGTCTGGCGGCGCGGATCCTCGAGGAGTGGGAGGGCGTGCTCGGCGCGCTCGAGGTGGTGCCCGGGGCGAACGGGATCTTCGACGTACACGTGGACGGCGAGCTCGTGTTCGAGAAGTCGATGCTCGGGCGCTACCCGCAGCCCGACGACGTCGTGCCGCTGCTCCGCGAGAAGCTCGGGTGAGCGCCAGACTCGCGTTCCGGTCGCAACCCGGAGGATGCCGCGGTGGCCCGCTCCGGCGGGTCGCCGACCTTTCGGGAGCACGTGTTGCCGCGGCTATAATCGGCCCGCCTCGCGGATGTAGCTCAGTTGGCTAGAGCGTCTGCTTGCCATGCAGAAGGTCGAGGGTTCGAGTCCCTTCATCCGCTTCACGAAAGCCCCGCTCCGGCGGTGTTTCTTGTTGCCTCCGCAGTGGTCGGCACACGCTCTCGCGGTCGGTCGTAGGCGCGAAGATGGGCGCCTGACAGTCGCTCGCGTCGTTTCGTCGCCTGCGTCTCGAAGGCTGGCCTGCGTCCGTCGTTGCGAGTGGAAGGTGATCGCCCCGATGGGTGCGCCCGCTTTCGGGCGATCCCGTTACTCGAGTTCGAGGCCGGCGCTCTGGGCGTAGGTACGTCAGGCCGTCGCAGCCGCGATGACGACGAGGACTGCCAGACCCGCTGTGAGCACGAAGCCGGCTCGGTGGACGAGCGCCGCAGATTTCGCGCCAGGGAGTCCCCAGGCGCGGAGCGGCCACGCATCGCGCAGCCGCTCCGGGTGTACCTTCACCGTCGCCTAGTCCTTGATGACGTTCGTCTGCGGTGAACCGCCGCTCTCTCTCCCGCCAAACCCGCCCCAGCTCGACCAGAAGACGAGCGAAGCGACGAGGCCGACGGCGCCGACAACCACCATGATGATGCCCGCGACCTGGAGGTCGATCCCGGCGACTTCGGCGCTGACCGCCCACGCGAGAACCGCTCCGATCGCGATCAGCAGGATGCTCAAGCTGATACCCATTGGTTCCTTCTCCTTCCTCCCCTCTGAGGACTCGCAGGAGATACCCGCGGCGACCTCAGACAAAACCGCCTTCTGCAGGAGCTTTCTTCTCGCGACGGGTTAGATAGCCGGCGACGTGGGTACCTCTCGACGGGGGAGGATCGGCGGACACACGAAGCGGCGTTCGAGGCGACCCTCGGGCTCACTCGCGCTCCTCGTCACTGGCGGCAACCGCCGGCCTCCCCACCTGCACGGCCCGGCTCGGGGGAAGCCGGAAACGCATCCGCGGGCAGGAAGCGCATCGCTGCCCGGCATTGGTCCTTCAACAGGTCTCGGGGATCGCGGACGCACTCGAGCCTCTGCAGCGACCGACTCGTTCTGCGTGCGGCACGCGGAAATCCGTAGGACTGTGTGCTAGTCGGTGTCGCGGCGGTAGTTCGAGCCGTCAGCTATCTCGTCACCCGGCTCGTCTTCGACGCGGTAGTTCGAACCGTCGACGACATCCGAGCCTTCCTCAGCGTCGTCGTCGCGGTAATTCGAGCCGTCAGCTACCTCGGTGCCCGGCTCGTCTTTGACGCGGTAGTTCGAACCGTCCGCCTTTTCAGTAGGCATGCCCCCTGGTTGCCACACGCCCGCGGTCTCCAAACGCCTCGACGACGTCCGACCTTCACGTGCCGCGCTCGACCTCGGGCGCCGCGGCGAGGTACTCGCGTTCGAGCTCAGTCACCGGTTGTGGCAGCTCGACCAGCGGCGAGAGCTCGTGCAGATCGGCGACCGTCCGAGCTTGGTCGAAAGGCATCTCGAAGCCCGAGCGGAATGCGCTTCCAACGTCCTGGGAGTTCTCATCGGCGACCCGCGCGAGGTGGCGCGCGGCGATGAGACGGACGCGGAACTCACTCGCAGGTAGGTCGTCGAAGCTCATCCAACCGTCATTCCCTCTAGGGCGTGGAACAAACAGGACAGCGCGCACTCGACCCGGATCGTCATGGACAGCGGTCGGTGAGAGTTAACCGCGAGCTCGAGCGGACGCGCGCCTCGCCCGAACCGAGATCGCGGTCGTTCTGCCGAAGTTCAGGCCCCTGAGCATCCTTGGCCGGGAAGATCACGGAGGGACGTCCTCGTCCCCGGGTCCTTCTTGAGGACGACGACGTCGAGGAGAGTGACGAGGACGGCCGCGACCGGAATCGCCAGTAGCACGGCAAGGCCGTCGACGGTCGACGACGACGGAACGGATCAGGCGCCGCGCCCTGGTTTGCGGGCATCCTCCGCACCCTGAGCTTGGAGCCGCGCCAGACGTGAGTTCGCGCCCGATGCTGCGAGCGGGCGCGCGCTGTGCTCGCGCGTTGGCGCGGTGCTAGCTCGATGCGTTGATCTACCTCCTGTTGGGTACCAACGGGTATGCGAGTCAGCGAGGAGCGCCCGCGGTTGCTGGTTCTCGACCTGCTCGAGACGTATGCACGAGAGCGGGCGATCCATGTCGTACTCGAGCGCCTACGCGAACGCGATGAGTGGGTCTGCATCCTGTCATCGGATCGCGAGGACTCGACGATACGCTCCGTCGGCACGACAGCCCGCCAGGCGATCGGCCAGGCATTGCGACAAGAAGGCCTCGACATACCGGACTAGCGCCGCCCTGGCGATCTCTCGTCGTCCTCGCGGCGATGACCCAAGGTTGGGAGCGACGGCAACACGACCGCTGAAACGAGCCGTCGTCGTACCCGCCTCGTCCGCCTTCGCGAGTGACGAGCCACAAGGTTTCAGCGGATCCAGCGGCGGGCACACGGCCGTCGTTCGACGGCACTCGGGGGAGGGAGCGCCGGTGCCCTCGCATCGGGCCGCTCCTTCCCCCGAGAGTGCAGTTCCATGCGACCTCGCGTCCCGTTCCCGCTGATGATGTCGACCATTCGCGTCCAGCCGTGAGGTGACGTCCGTCCCCGTCGTGCGCAAGAGGGCGTAAGCTCGCTTCGTGAGTAGCGAGGCGATGGACGTCGTCAATCGCTGGCGAGCATCGAACTTCGAGCGGGAAGCGGTCGAGGCCGTCCTCGCTGAGGACGTGGAGTGGGTGATCCCGCGCGGCGGCGGGACCACGCTGCGCGGAATCGACGCGGTGCTCGAGTGGTACGGCGGTGGAGCGGCCGCCGAAGACGGTGCACCCGAGGGTCTCGGAGGCCCGGAGCAGCTCGACGTCTCGGAGGAGCGGGGCGAGCTGGAGGATCTGGGAGAAGGCCGAGTCGGCTCGCTCAACCGCCTGATCTACACGTGGAAGGAGACGGGCGAGGTCGCGCGCGTGCAGACCGGCCAGCTCGTCTACACCGTGCGCGACGGGAAGATCCTTCGCTACGAGCTCGAGAATCTGTCGGACGAGCCCGACGCAGCAGCCGCTCCCGTCGACTGACGGGCCTGGGTCCCGTGCGCAGGGGCAGCACGCGGGTACCTGGCGAAGGCAGGCATTCCCGCGAGCGAGATCGAGGAGGTTGCCCGTTACTACGACCGCGTGATCTCGATGATGCGTGCGGGCGTCCGGTTGGAGGAGGCACGAGGGCAGTTGGAGGCCGCGGGCTTCCCTCCGGCGTTTGAGACGCTCTCGCTTCCGGTTCTGCCCGACGACGAGGCGGAATGGCAACTGCTGGCCGCGCTGATCGACTACGACCCACGCTCCGCGCTGGAACGGCTCGAGGTGCCGATACTCGCGGTCTTCGGGGCCGAGGACCGGATCACCCCCGTGAAAGAGAGCGTCGCAGTCTTCCGAGAGGCGGTGCGCCCGGACCTCCTCCACCTGGAGATCTTCGACGGTGCGGGCCATCGGCTCGAGACCGGAGATCCGCCCGTTTTCGTCGATGGGTACTTCGAGGTGCTGGCGAGGTTCATCGTCGGAGCAGGGGTCTGATCCCGGTCCGGAATCCATACAGCGCACGCTCGAGCGGCGCTTGCTCACCAGATTCGAGAGGCGGGGTCCCACGGCAGGGCCCTCGGGACTTCGGTTCGTGGCCCGGTCGCATCGGAGGTGAGACGGTTCGTAGTAACCGCTCGGACCACCGCCGTCGACGTACCAGTGCGTGGTTCTCCACAGCCGAGATCAGACGACGCTCCGATGGCGAAAGTGCGCGGAGGCGAGAGACTCCTCTTGTCACTCGAGAGGAGGTCCACGGTGCCGACGGTGCTCGAGGAGACCGTGACCAAGAGCAGCTCAGGGCTGACAGCCACGGTCCCGGCGAGTCGCCCGAGACCGGCTGTTCCGAGTGGGAGCGAGATGCGACGGGTGTCGCCGGAGCAGCACTCGCTGCCGCGCTCGATCGTCCTTCACCTGCTGCCTGGGGCTGCGCTGTTCGCCTTCGTCCTCGTCGCGGCCGCACTGGGCCTGCCGGCAATCCTCGCGCTGCTCGTGGGAATCGCGCTCGTCGTCGTTCCGATCGAGCTCGGCTACCTGGTCTACCAGGGAAGGCGAGGAACCGGGAGGTGGTCGGTGTGGGAGGTCGTCGACTACCGGGAGCCGTTGCCGGCGCGGCGGATCGCTCTGTGGGCCGTTCCGCTCGTCGCGTGGTTCATCGTGATGTTGTTCCTCTCCGTCGCAGTGCTCGACGAGAGGATCGCCGACGGCCTCTTCTCCTGGTATCCCGAGTCAGTCCGCGAGTTCGCGTCGTTCGAGGGAGACAGCACGTACGCGACCTGGGTCGTTGTCGTCGTCTTCGCCGCCGCGTTCGCGATCAACGGCATCCTCGGCCCGGTGGTCGAGGAGCTCTACTTCCGTGGCCATCTGCTGCCCCGGATCGACCGCTTCGGCCGAGGGGCACCCGTTCTGAATGCCGTGCTCTTCTCCCTCTATCACTTCTGGACACCCTGGCAGAACATCGGGCGCATCCTCGGACTACTTCCCTGGATCTACACGGTCTGGCGGAAGCGCAGCCTGGCCCTGTCGATGGCCATCCACATCTCGGTCAACTGCGTCTTCCTGCTCCTCGTGCTCGCAGCTGTCACCGCTGACTGAACCCGTCTCCTTCCCGGGACGATGTTCGACGGTGATTCTCCGCCTTTCCACCAGGCGGGTCGACGTCTCGTCACGGACGGCCTTGACTTGCGCTCCTTCGCTCCTCAAGATCGCGACGAATCGCACGAGGAGGTACTCCGGCATGTCGATCGACTGGGAACGGTGGGCACGCGCGTCCGGCATCGCATTCGTCGTCTTGGCGGTCCTGGCGTTCATCGTCGGAGGAGAGCCTCCGAAGGTCGGCGATCCCGCCGAGGACGTCGTCTCCTACTACGACGGCGATAGAGGGCAGGTCCTGGTCTCGTCGCTGATCTTCGCTCTCGCGCTCGGATTCTGGCTCTGGTTCGCGGGCACGGTCGCGAACAACCTCCGAGAGCGCGGCCAGGGCCGCGTCGCGGCGACCATCGTCGGCGCCGCGACGGCCTTCGTGTCCGTCCAGCTCGTCGCGACGGGGCTCAATGCCGTGCTCGCGTTCTCCGTCGCCGGAGACGCCGATCCCGAGCTTGCGAAGGCGCTCTTCGACCTGACGTGGGCGCTCGACGTGCTCGCGGCCATCCCCAGCGCGGTCTTCTTCCTGGCCGCCGCCGCCGGGCTTCGCCGCACGGCTCTGGTCCCGTCCTGGTTGAGCTGGGCAGGTGTAGGTGTCGCAGCGCTTTTCGTCCTGCGCGCGACGACCTGGGCGAGCGACGGCTTCTGGTCGCCCACGGGGGAGTACCTGTTCGTCCTCATCCCGCTGACCCTGCTCTGGATCCTCGCAGTGAGCGTGACTCTCCTCCGAGCCGCACCTGCCGAGGCGGCCACGGCTCCATAGCCCACCACGTACTAGGCAGGCCCTGCCGGATGCTCTAGCGTGGTGGGGTCGAGAGAGGGGAATGCGAGATGCGCATCGAGTCGTCAGTCACCGCGATCTCCTGGATCCCGTCGGATGCGATCGAGGGGATGCCGAAGCTCCCGTTCGAGCTCGGGGTCGCGCGCTACGACGCGCCGCCGCCCGATCGCCTCGAGGAAGGCGACCTGGAGCGTATGCGCGCCGAGGATCGGTTCCGCGAGGCCAATCACCTCGCCGCCTGGATCGACGTCGACGACGGGCGGATCGTCGACCAGGGGTACGAGGGCGCCGGGCTCGTCGGCTCGACGACGTTCAACCTCGGCCTCACGGACATCACGATCCCCGGCGTGCCCTTCGAGGTCCTGCGGCACGAGCCGGAGATCGAGGGCAACGCCGTCCGCTTCGTGCAGACGGTCGGCGGTCGTGCGGGATTTCCCGCTCCGCGCAGGGTGACGGGAAGGCCGTTCGTCCGCATTCACTCCGCGACCGCCTGGACGACGCTCGCGCTCACGGTCCGGGCGGATGGCTCCTCCGAGCACGAGCTCGTCGGAGCGAGCACGTTCCCCCGGCACTGGATCTACGACCGCGACGGCAACCTCGTGGAGAAGACGGGCGCGATCGACTTCAAGGCGTGGTATCGGGGGGCGCACGGCGAGCGGACACCGTGGGGCGACGAGGAGTCCGACGCATTCGTCACTGCCGCGGAGAGCGCGCTGGAGCGTGAGATCTCCCGAGAGCTGATGGCGGGGAAGACGATCTCCGACCGGCGCACGCTCGAGCCGGAGGAGACGCTCGTCGAGCAGGGCGCGCCCGGCGACGTGCTCTACCTCGTCCTCGACGGTGTGCTGGTCGTGGAGATCGACGGCGAGGCGGTTGCCGAGATCGGTCCCGGAGCGATCGTCGGCGAGCGGGCGCTGCTCGAGAGCGGCACGCGCACGGCGACCCTCCGTGCGGAAACCCGCTGTCGCGTCGCGGTGATTCCGGGAGACCTGATCGACCGCAAGGAGCTGGAGAGCCTGGCCGCGACCCGCGGCGGATAATCCTCGTGGGCGGCTGCGACCGCCCACGACCTTCTACCTCGCATAGGGTTTTTCGCGCCCGCAGGGGAGGGCAATCCCGCCGCGTGGAGCGTGAATAGACGAGATGTCCGGCATCTTCGAGGTTCTGTCGGGGAAACGCGCGCTCGCCGTGCGCGAGGCGCCCACGGCCCAGCAGGCGCTCGTGGACTACGTGCGCGGGCTCGGCGTGCCGGACGAGGAGATCGTCAGGCTCGGCCCCTACGCGGTCGCGTGGAGAGGTGCGGTGTACAAGGCCGTACCCGTCTCCCGCGAGCGGCTCGAGGGCCGCAAGCCCGGCTAGGCGTTCGCTCCGCGCCGCCGCCGCCGGCCGAAGAAGCGGGCGAGGCGGACTCGCTCCGCATACGTCGACCTGAGCTCGCGGAGCTCGCTCTTCGTGAGCCGCGGCCAGCGCCGGAAGAGCGAGGTCAGGCGATCGTCCCGCTCGACTCTCGCGCGCGTGAGCTCGTGCGGGTCGAGGGCGGAGAGGTCTTCGGGGAGTTCGACGGGCATCCAGCCTAGTGCTTGCCCTGCGCTGCCGGCGTGCAAACCCGCGCCTACGCACCTCGCTCGGCGCGGCCGCCTGGGCGACCGCGCCTACGAGCGAGGCTCGCCGTCGGAGCTATCGACGCGAGTACCCGAACCCGCCAAACAGCGCGAGCACGAGAAGCACGATGAGCAGTACCCAAACCCATGTCGGCATTTCCTCACCTCCGAGGACGATCCTTCCCGCCGCAGGCGGCTGTTCAAACCAACCGGGCCGGTTACAGCCCGAGCTGCGACACGAGCTCCTCGGCGATCACGAGGGACGAGGTCGCCGCGGGGAGGGTCGCGAGTTCGGGCACGAGCGCCTCGCCTCTCGGACAACGCCCTCGTGCTGAGCACTGTGCGACCTCATGTGCGCGGGACGCCTGGCCTCGTACTCCGACGGGTTGCGTCGTAGAGTCCGCCCATGGCCGAGCTGCGCAGAGCGGAGGACGCGCTCGTCACGGCTCCCGTCGGCTTCGACGACCCGGAGGCCTACATCTCACGCGACCGCAGGAGGGCGCTCGCGCTCGGGATCGAGCCGCTGGACAGGGTTCGCGGAGCTGCGCTCTTCGCGGACATCTCGGGCTTCACGTCGCTGACGGAAGCGCTCGCGTCCGAGCTCGGGGCGCAGCGCGGCGCGGAGGAGCTGACCGCGAACCTGAACCGCGTCTTTCACGCGATCATCGACGAGCTCCACCGCTTCGACGGCGACGTCATCTACTTCTCGGGCGACGCCGTGACGTGTTGGCTCGATGCGGACGACGGCGCGCGCGCGGTAGCGGCCGCGGTCGCGATGCAGGACGCGATGGCCCGCGCCGGCGAGATCGTGACTCCGGGCGGGACGACGGTGACGCTGGCGATGAAGGTCGCCGTCGCAATCGGCGCCGCGCGCCGCTTCGTCGTCGGCGATCCGGAGATCCAGCTGATCGAGGTCCTCGCAGGCCGGCTCGTAGACGAGCTGGCCGCCGCGGAGAATCTCGCCGAGCCGGGCGAGATCCTCCTCGACGAGTCGGCACTGGCCACACTCGCTGACCGCGTCGAGATCGCGGAGATGCGCGTCGACGACGAGACCGGCCGGAGCGCAGGGGTCGTCGTGGGCCTCTCCGATCCACCCGAGTCCGCTGCTCCGGAGCCGGAGCCACCGCTTCACGACGAGCTCGTGCGACCGTGGCTCCTGCCGGCGGTGTACGAGCGGATGCGGACGGGTCGCGGCGAGTTTCTCGCGGAGCTGCGTCCGGCGATTCCCGTGTTCGTGCGCTTCTCCGGGATCGACTACGACGCCGACGACGACGCCATCGGCAAGCTCGACGACTTCATCCGACAGGCCCAGCGCACCTTCTCCGCGTACGGCGGCAACCTGCTCCAGCTGACGCTGGGCGACAAGGGCGCCTACCTGTATGCGGTCTTCGGCTCACCGCACGCGCATGAGAACGACGCCGCGAGGGCGGTGGCGGCGGCGACGGAGCTGCTCGAGCTCGACCAGGTCACTGCCGCGCGCGAGCTCCAGATCGGGATTGCGCACGGGAGGCTCCGCAGTGGGACGTACGGGCATGCGATGCGCCGGACCTTCGTGTGTCTCGGGGACGCCGTGAACCTCTCTGCGCGCCTGATGTCGAAGGCGCCACCGGGGCAGGTATACGCGAGCGAGGCAGTGCGCACGCTCGCGGGCGACGCGTTCGCGTGGGAGCGGCTGCCGGACATGACGGTGAAGGGCAAGGCCGAGCCGATCGTGGTCTACGCGCTTTCGGGCGGGACGCGGGACGCCGGCCGGCGCCAGACGAGGTATGCGCTCCCGATCGTCGGGCGCGCACAGGAGATCGCGGCGCTCGAGGCGGTCCTCGAGCGGACGCGCGAGGGTCACGGGCACGTCGTCGGGCTCGCCGCCGACGCGGGGGTCGGGAAGTCGCGCCTGCTCGCCGAGTTCGTGCGGCGCGTCCGGCGTCGAGGCATCGACGTCGCGTTCGGCGAATGCCAGGCGTTCGGGACGCGGACGAGCTACGTGGTCTGGAGCGAGATCTGGCGCACGCTCTTCCGGGTCGATCCCGACGTGTCCGAGCCCGAGCAGGTTCGGGCGCTCGAGGACGAGCTGGCGACGATCGACCCGGCTCTCGTTCCGCGAGCGCCGCTGCTCGACGTGCTGCTCGGGATCTCGATTCCCGACAACGCGCTGACCGGGTCGTTCGACGCGGAGCTGCGCAAGACGTCGCTCGAGGCGTTGCTCGCCGACTGCCTGCGTGCCCGCACCGCCGGCGACCCGCTCGTGCTCGTGCTCGAGGACTGCCACTGGATCGACCCGCTCTCGCGGGAACTGCTCGAGGTCGTGGCCCGCGCCACCGACTCCCTGCAGGTGCTCGTCCTGCTCGCGTATCGCCCCGCAACGGAGCCCGGCGGCGCGCTCGGAGTGGAGCGGCTTCCGCAGTTCTCCGAGATCGCCCTCGCCGAGCTCGAGCCGCACGAAGCCGAGCAGCTGATCCGAGCGAAGCTGGCGCACGTGCTCGGCGAGGCGACCGAGCCGCCTCGGGCGCTCGTCGACCTCGTCACTGCCCGCTCGCAGGGGAACCCGTTCTACGTCGAGGAGCTCCTGAACTACATCGAGGGACAAGGCGTAGACCTCCGGGACGAGAGCGCCCTCAGGGATCTCCAGCTCCCCGAGAGCCTGCACACGCTGATCCTGAGCCGGGTCGACACGCTCGCCGAGGCGCCGCGCCGGACGCTGAAGGTCGCCAGCGTCGTCGGGCGCACGTTCCACGGGCCGGCGCTCCCGGGCATCTACCCGGAGCTCGGTTCGATCGCCGACGTCCGGGGGCACCTCCACACGCTACGGTCGCTCGACCTCGTGAAGCTCGACCGGCCGGCCGAGGAGGAGTACATCTTCAAGCACGTCGTCACGCAGGAGGTCGCGTACGAGAGCATGCCGTTCGCGATCCGGGCGGACTTGCACGAGCGAGCGGGTGGCTTCATCGAGGAGTCGGAGCCGGACGCGATCGACCGCCACCTCGACCTGCTCGCGCACCACTACTGGCACAGCGAGAACGTTCCGAAGAAACGCGAGTTTCTCGTCCGGGCGGGCGAGGCGGCGCAGGCGAACTACGCGAACGCGGCCGCGATCGACTACTTCGAGCGCGCTGTGCCCTTGCTCGACGGCGCCGACCGCCGGCGCGTCACGCGCGAGCTCGGGGCGGTGCTCGAGGTGACGGGCGACTGGCCCGCCGCGGAGCGCGCCTACCGCGACGCGCTCGCGCTGGCCGAGGAGGCCGGGGACGCGGCGGCGGCGGCCTGGACCGACACCTTCCTTGCGGACCTCGCGCGCAAGCGCGGGGACTACGACGACGCCTCGATCTGGGTCGAGCAGGCACGAACGGGCTTCGACGCTCTCGGCGACGACGTCGGCCTGGGGCGCGTGCTGCAGATCGCCGGAACGGTCGCGGCGACGCAGGGAGATTTCGAAACGGCCCGCAGGGACCTCGAGGCGAGCCTGACGATTCGCCGTGAGCTCGGCGACGAGGCCGCGATGGGCGCTCTCCTCTCGAACCTCGGGGTGATGGCGGAGTACGAAGGGGACTACGAGCGGTCACGGGCCCTCCACGAGGAGGGCCTCGCGCTTCGCGAGTCGGTGGGGGACAAGGGCGCGATCGCGATCTCGCGGATGAACCTCGGCAACGTGCTGTTGCTGCTCGGGAACGTGGACGAGGCTCTCGCGTGCCAGGAGGAGAGCCTGCGGCTCCGGCGCGAGACGGGCGATCCCTGGATGATCGCCCTCGGCGAGCACAACCTCGGAATCCTCACGCGCTCGCAGGGCGACCTCGAGACGACGCGCGACCTGTTCGCGGGCGCGCTCGACGTCTACCGCGACCATGGGGAGAAGTGGGCCCTCGCGTTCATGCTCGAGGACGTCGCGGTCGTCGCAGCGCTCGTCGGCGAGCCGGAGCTCGCGTTGCGCCTGGCGGGCGCGGGGGCGTCGCTGCGCGACGAAATCGGCGCTCCGCGCGGCCAGGCCGACCAGCAGGAGTTCGACGCGCAGCTCGCGCCGGCACGCGAGGCCCTCGGCGAGCGCGCCGAGGACGCCCGGGAAGCAGGTAGGCGGCTCGCGCTCGACGAGGCCGTGGCTCTCGCGTTCGCGTTCTGCAAGCAGGGGGAGCCGAAGGTCTAGTTTCACCCCGGACCCATTGCATTCGTGCGGATCGCGTCTTAGGCTCCCGCGCGAGTTGTCAGGGGGAAGGCTGCGGCGGGTGGGGACCCTGGGGCGCGCAGGATCGATCGCGCTCCTGGCCTCGCTGGTGCTCTGGATACCTCCCGCGTACTCGGTTCCCATGACCTTCGTCGTGACGACGACGGCCGACGAGACGGGCGCCTGCGACGCGAGTTGCAGCCTGCGGGAAGCCATGACCGAGGCGAACGCCAACGCGGGAGCAGACACGATCGAGTTCGACATCGCGGGCTCGGGGGTGCACACCATCGCCCCTACCAGCGGACTTCCGTCGATCACTGACGGAGTGACCATCGACGGAACGACCGAGTCGGACTACGTCCTCGGGGGCGCGCCGCGGATCGAGGTCAACGGCGCGTCGGTGGGATCGGTCGGCTTCTCCGTCTCGGCGCCGAACACCACCATTCGTGGCCTCACCATCAACCGGTTCGGCGGAACCGGCATCTTCGTGGCCGCGGCCGCCTCGACCACGACGATCGAGGCGAACTACGTCGGGCTCGATGCGACCGGTACCCTCGCTGCGGGGAACGGCAACGGGATCTCCGTGTTCTCGTCGAACAACACGATCGGCGGGTCGACGGCGGACGAGCGGAACGTCGTATCCGGTAACCCCGGAAGCGCAATCGTCCTCGGCGGAGGCTCGAACACCGTCCAGGGCAACTACGTAGGTACGAGTGCCGACGGCCTCAGTAGCCTCGGGAACCTCGAAGGCGTCGGCGTGATCAGCAGCGGCAACACGATCGGCGGTCCCGACCCCGGCGAGGGCAACGTGCTCTCGGGGAGCACCACGCCCTCCGGCGCAGGCGCGGGCGTGTCGTTCAGCAACTCCGCCGCGAGCAACACCGTCGAGGGCAACCTCATCGGGACCAACAAGGACGGCACCGCCGCGATCCCGAACAGCCGCCGCGGAATCTATGTCGGCAGCGACGCCGGGGCGAACAACGTCATTCGCGGCAACGTCATCTCGGGCAACTCGGGAGACGGTGTCGACCTCTTCGGTAACAGCGTCACGGTCCACGGGAATCTCATCGGGACCAACGGCGCAGGCACAGCCGCACTGGCCAACACCGGCTTCGGGATCCAGACGAGCGGCTCCGGATCCGGGAACGTCATCGGCGGCACGACGGCTACGGCCGGCAACGTCATCTCGGGTAACAACATCGGCCTCGCGATCGGGAGCTCGAACAACCAGGTCTTCGGCAACTCGATCGGGACGACGGCCGGCGGCGCGTCGCTCCCGAACCAGTTCGACGGCATCGTGATCGCGAGCGGCAACGGGAGCGTCATCGGCGGCGAGGGATCCGGAGAGCCCAACCGCATTCGCAACAACGGCGGTGACGGCGTCCAGACGTACTCGTCGGCGGGGACGGGCAACCGAGTGAGCGCGAACGAGATCGCGAACAACGGCGGCCAGGGGATCGACCTGAACATGGACGGCGTCACGCCGAACGATGCCGGTGACGGGGACACCGGCCCGAACAACCTGCAGAACTTCCCGGTTCTCACGAGCGCGACGGGAGGGGCTTCGACCTCGGTGGATGGCTCACTCGACACCGCAGCAGGGACGTATCGGGTCGAGTTCTTCGCCAACACGGCGTGTGACGGGACGCACGGCGAAGGTGCGCGCTTCCTGGGTGGAAGGAGCGTCCCGCCGGGCCCGTTCAGCGCGACCGGTCTCGGAGCGACCTCGGCGGGCGAGGTCGTGACGGCCACTGCCACGGATGCGTCGGGAAATACGTCCGAGTTCTCCGCCTGTCAGGCCCTCGGTGGCGGAGGCGGCACGCTCATCGTCCAGAACACGAACGACTCGGGAGCAGGCTCGCTGCGCCAGGCGATCATCGACGCGAACGCCGCGGCGGGGCACGACGACATCCAGTTCGATCTCGACAACAAGACCATCTCGTTGCTGTCGCCGCTTGCCCGCGATCACCGATCCGGTCGACATCCATGGGATCAGCCTCCAGACCGGCAATGTCATCCTCGACGGGACCTCGGCAGGCGACGCCGACGGGCTCGTCCTCGGCCCGGGATCGGGAGGATCCACGATCGAGGATCTGGAGATTCGCGCTTTCTCGAAGGTCTTCGACGACTCCGCCGCGATTCGGGTGAGCTCGGGCCAGAACGTCCTCGAGGGCAACCTGCTGCACGACGTCGACGTGGGCATCCTCGTGACCGGAGCATCGGCGACCCAGAACGTCATCGGCGGCGACTCGTCGAGCGGGGAGGGCAACACGATCTGGAGCTACGTGTTCGAGGGCATTCGCGTGGAAGCCGCCGGGAGCGGGAACCGCCTGTCCGGGAACACGGTCGGACGGCCCCCGACCGGCCCGCCGGCAGGCGGGGTGACCGGCGTGCGCGTCGTGGACACGCCGGGCACGGCGATCGCCGCCCTCACCGTCGACGCGCCGGGCAACCCCCCGCACGTGCCGGGCCCGGGCGAGCTTTTCTCGGTCGACTTCGACCTCGGCAACGTCATCGTGGACAGCGGCGAGTTCGGCGAAGGGGTCCGCGTCGAGGGCGCCGCGTCGACGGGTACGGTCGTGGCCGGCAACTTCATCGGCACGGACCGCTCTGCCGTGCCCCCCAACGTCGGGAACGGCGGCAACGGAATCGAGGTGGCGGGCGCCGCGAACAACCAGCTGGGACCGGGGAATACGGTGTGGTTCAACGACGAGAACGGCGTCCTCGTCTCGAACGCGTCCGGAAACCGTATCGTCGCCAACTCGATCAACGCGAATGGCGGTGGCGGGATCTCGCTGAGCACTGCCAACGGCGATCTGGCCGCGCCAGACCTGGGGTTCGCGACGACCGCGAACATCACGGGCGTCGTGGACGGCGTCCCCGGGCGCGACTACTTCCTCGAGCTCTTCAGCAACGACTCGTGCACCGGCGCCCAAGGAAAGACCTTCGTCGGCTTCCTGACCGTGCAGGACGGCGCGTTCGACCAGGGCGTCACGCTGACGGACGGCGCGTCGATCACCGCCACGGTCACCGATTCGGTGACGAACGACACCTCGGAGTTCTCGAACTGCGTCGTGGTTTCCGGGGGCGGCGGCGGCGCGGTGGATCCGCCGGTGCTCTTCGCGGCCGTCCCCGACGCGACCCCGAGCGCGCTCGGGATCGCGGGGCTCGTGGAGGAAGCCGGGCTCCCGTCCGGCTCGTCCTTCCAGGTGCAGTTCTACTCGAGCCCGCAGTGCAACTCCCCGTCGCCGACGGCTCTCGGCGCACGCACGGTGACCACGAACGCGAACGGCGTCGCCGCGTTCGCGCTCGAGGGCTTCCCGAACGTCGCGGACGGCACCGCGGTGCGGGCGACCGCGAGCCGCGGAGGGCCGCCCTCCGGCTTCTCCAACTGCGTCATCGCGGACCCGAACAACACCTCGTGGCCCACCGCGCTCGCGGTCCCGGCGACGAGCACTCGCACCGGCTTCCTGCGCGACCAAGGCCAGGCGCGCTGGTTCAAGGTGCCGATCCTGCCCAACAGCCATGTCGACCTGCGGCTGTCGGGGCTCCCGGCCGACTACGACATGGTCGTCTTCGGCGACGTGGAGGCCGCGTACGACGAGCTCGTCGGAGGCACGGGCTACGTCCCGTCCGCCGGCCCCAACCTCGCGCTCGACGACCTGAACCGGCAGGGCGCGGACGCGCCGGCCGACGTCTTCAACACGTCCCAGTACAACCCGTCTGCCTGGGACCCCACGAACTGGGACCCGACCCTGAACACGGCCAACTACAGCCCCTCCCAGTGGTCGCCGTCGCAGTGGTCGCCCTCGCAGTGGAGCGCCTCGCAGTGGTCGCCCTCGCAGTGGTCCCCGAGCCAGTGGTCGCCCTCGCAGTGGTCTCCGTCGCAGTGGTCGCCCTCGCAGTGGTCTCCGTCGCAGTGGTCCCCTCCCAGTGGTCCCCGAGCCAGTGGTCGAGCTCGAATCCGGCGGACCCGAGCGCGTTCTCGACCGCTCAGACGTCGACAGTCCTCGCCGTCTCCGGAGGCACGGGAAGCGGCGACGAGAACGTCTCGGTCAACACCTGGAACAACACCGGGTTCCTGTACGTCCGGGTGCAGGGGAAGAACGGCATCTTCGACCCGGACGACGAGTTCACGCTCGACGTGTCCCGCAGCGGCAGCCTGTGCGCCGGCGTCGCGGACCAGTCGAGCTCACCGACCGCGCCGGCGACGAATCGGCGAACGCTCATCCTCGTCGACGGCTCACGGATGTCCATCGACGCCGCGCTCTCCGGGAAGCTGAACCAGGTCGCTGCGCGGCCCGAGGTGCAGGGCGCGGTCGTCAACGTCGCCTCGGACCCCGTGGTCACGTCGCTCAACGCGCAGGCCGACACGAAGAAGGCATGCCCGTACGCGAAGAATCTCGTCGCCTCCGCGATCACGCGCATCGTGAACGCGTACCGCGCCACGAACCCCCTCGAGTACGTGGTCGTCGTCGGCGACGACTCCGTGATCCCCTTCTACCGCTACCCGGATCCCGCGCTCCTCGGTAACGAGAAGCTCTACGTGCCGCCCGTGCGGGACGACACCGCGTCTCAGGCGAGCCTGCGCCTCGGCTTCGTGCTGAACCAGGACGGCTACGGCTCGAGCGGCAGCGTCTCGCTGCACGGGAACGCCTTCCCCGTGCCTGACCTCGCAGTCGGGCGCCTCGTCGAGACGCCCACGGAGGTCGAGGGCATGCTCGACGCCTATCTCGGGACGGCGGGCGGGGTCGTTCCGACGCCCACGTCGTCGCTCACGACCGGCTACGACTTCCTGCAGGACGCTGCGGACGTGGTCGCGGGGCATCTGAGCTCCGGCATCGGAGGCTCGAACAACGCCACCCTGATCACGAATCGGACCATCTCGCCGGAGACCGTGACCGTCGGCACGTCGCCGGATCGCAACCACAGCTGGACGGGAGCCGATCTCCGCCGCTCGCTGCTCACCTCGGGCCGGCATGACCTGATCTTCCTCGCCGGCCACTTCAGCGCGAACGACGCGCTCGGCGCGGACTACAAGACGAACGTCCTCTCGACGGAGCTCCCCGCGTCGTCGACGAGCTTCGTGAACTCGATCGTCTTCAGCGCCGGCTGCCACGCCGGCTACAACATCGTGAACGGCGACGCCACGACGTGGACCGAGCCGCTCGACTGGGCGCAGGCCTTCGCGCGCAAGCGGGCGACCCTCATCTCGGGCACGGGTTACCAGTACGGCGACACGGACTTCCTCGCCCACAGCGAGCGGATCTACGCGGAGTTCGCGCGCCAGCTGCGAGTGACGACCGGCGCCGGTGGAGCGCCCGTCCCGGTCTCGGTCGGCCGCGCGCTCCTGCGCTCGAAGCAGATCTTCCTGGAGACGACGCCGGGGCTGACGGCGCTCGACGAGAAGGCGCTCCTCCAGGCGACGCTGTTCGGGCTGCCGATGCTGAGCGTCAACCTCCCGCAGGGCCGGATCGTCGAGGCCCCCGATACGACGGTCGTGCCGGGCATCACCCCGGTCGGCCCCGGCCCCGGCGCCGCTCTCGGGCTCGGCTTCGCCGACCTCGGCGTGGGGCCGTCGCTGGCGCCTCAAAGCCTGCAGCTGAAGAGCGGGCCGCTCGCGACGTGGCTCTCCGGCCCGGACGGCGTCGCGGTTCGGCCGACCCAGCCGATTCTTCCCCTCGACAGCCTGAACGTCACGTCGCCGAGCCCGACGCAAGCGCTCCGCGGCGTCGCGTTCCGGGGAGGCTCGTACACCGACACGCTTAACGTGACGCCGCTCACGGCTGCCTCGGCGACGGAGCTGCGGGGCGTGCATGCACCGTTCTTCACGGACGTGTTCTTCCCGACGCAACCCTGGACCGTGAACTTCTTCGGCGCCCTCGCGGGCGGCGCGACGCGTCTCCACGCGACCCCCGTCCAGCACCGCTCCAGCCTCGGCGGGGATCTCACGAAGAGCACGCGGCGGCGGTTCTCCAACCTCGACCTGCGTCTCTTCTACAGCGGCAACACGTCCTCGTACTGTCCCGGCACCAGTCCCCTCGCGCTCGCGCCGTGCCCGGGTGGCGTCGCAGTCGCACCCGCGCTCGCCGCGCCTCCGACGATCACCGGCGTGGAGACCGGGTTCGACACGAACACGCGCGTGCTTACCTTCAAGGCGCGGATACTCGGGGAGCTCGTGGCGGGCATCCAGGCAGCCTGGGTGACGTGGACGATCCCGCCCGCGGCGGGCCAGCCGGGAACCTGGCAGTCGCTCGATCTGCAGCCGGACGCGGACGAGCCGGTGCTGTGGACGGGGACGATGACGCTCGCGGCCGGCGTGAACCCCGCGAACGTGCGCTTCGTCGTGCAGGCGGTCAACGGCGTCGGCCGCGTGAAGATCGACGACAACGTCGGCGCCTTCTACCAGCCCGGGTCGATCCCGGGTCAGACGGAGCCAGGAGCGGGGGCACCCGCACCCACGGCGATCACGTTCACGACTGCGCCGCCGAGCTCGGTCGCCTTCGGCTCGAGCTTCACGGTCACCGCGCGACTCGCCTCTGGAGGCGTGCCGGTCAGCGGGGAGCTGGTCCGAATCGGGTTCGGCGCGGCAGGCGTGCCGGACTCCACGAACGGAAGTGGCGAGGCGAGCGTCTCCCTGAGCGCCTCTCTCAGCCCCGGCACGTACCTCGTGACCGCCAGCTTCGCGGGTGACGCGACGCACGCTCCTTCGGACGTCGTCCAGAGCGTGCAGGTCACGAAGCGCCCGACGACCCTCACGTTGTCGGGGACGCTCCTCTCGTCGAACCCACTCACGGCGACGCTGACGGCCGACGCCGTGCCGGGCTCCGCAGTTACGGCGCTCACTCAACGCAACGTCTTCCTCGTCATCACCGGCGGGCCGCTCACCCAGGTCTACAGCGCGAAGACCGACCCGAAGGGTCGCGTGGAGCTTCCGCAGTCGCTCCTCGCCACGCTCCCGCCGCGGATCTACACCGTCCACGCCTACTTCAACGGCGCGACGCTCCCGGGCCCGGTTCAGGTGGACCCCGACGACGTCGACTACGCGCACGCCGAGGATCACCAGACGATCGACAGCTGGCTCGGCGCCGCGTTCTCGGGCTTCGTCGGGATGAGCAACCCGCCGAGCTTCAACAGCGCGAAGGCGGGGACGGCGGTCCCGATCAAGTTCAGCCTCGGTGCCAACCGCGGGCTCGCGATCTTCGCGGCGGGATATCCGAAGGTCGGCACGGTCCCGTGCAACAACCCGAACGCGACGCCGACGGGGCTCGTCGCCGCGGACTCGAACGGTCTCAGGATCGACAGCAAGAACAACCAGTACACCTGGGACTGGAAGACGGGCTCGTGGAAGGGCACCTGCCGCGCGCTGATCGTCCGGTTCGGCGACGGCACGGAGAAGAAGCTCCTGTTCAGGTTCTAGGGGCGCTGGACGACGAGCTCGAGCGCGTAGTACCCCGGTATCGGCACCCTCGGCGCGCGCAGCACGCGCAGGAGGCTCGGTCGGCCCGCGAGCCCGGGCACCCGGCCGCCGATGCGAAAGAGGAGCGGGTCGAGGAGCGGGAACCAGAGGAGGCGTCGCTCGAGCGCGACGATCCCGAGCCCCGATCCGGCCACGAGCGCGCGGAACGCGGGCAGGTCCGTGTACTCCCGCAGGTGCGACGGGTCGAGCACGCTCTCGCCGTCGCGCTTCCGGAAGTACCAGGCCCACTCCTTCTTGAACACCGTCGTCAGGTATGCGCGCCCGCCCGGCCGCAGCTGCCGGAGGATCTCCGCGAGGTACGCGCGCTCGTCGGGCACGTGCTCCATGACCATCGTCGAGACGGCCGCGTCGAGCGAGCCGTCGGCGATCGCCGGCACCGAGTCGGCGAGACGCCACGACCGTCTCGATCCAGGGGAAGCGAGCCTCGACCCGGGCGAGCCGCGCCGCCTCGAGGTCGACCGCGTACACGGGCCGCTCCGCCGAGATGTGGCCGCTGCGGGCGAGCGCAGGGAAGAGGGGGCCGTCGCCGCAGCCGAGGTCGGCGAGCGCGAGCGGGCCCGCAGGTAGGTGTCGCTCGAGCAGGCGCGGGAGCGCAGGCGCCTCGAAGTGGAGCGCGGTGTCGGTGTACCGCTCGGCCATCGAGGCGCAGGCTACGCGCCGCCGGGCCTGCAGTCGCCGGTCTCACCCTCGCAGCAGCCCCACTTGAAGCGGCACCGCGAGCACTGCCACGTCCCGTGTCGCCACTCCATCGCGGAGCCGCAGCGCGGGCAGGCCTCGACCGGCTCGCGACGCGGCGCGGCACTCATCCCGCCGACCGTAGGCTGCGGGGAGGACGGCTACGATGGCCGCGCGGCGCCGTGGCCGAGAGGTTAGGCAGAGGCCTGCAAAGCCTCGTACAGCGGTTCGAGTCCGCTCGGCGCCTTCACGGCAATGTCTTTTCCCCGACCGGCAGGGGCCGGGAACGCGACGCGTGCGCCATCCGCTCGTCCGCCTAGCTTCCGGGAGCGGTGTTCTTCTCGCTGGACAGCTGGGAGCTCGCGCTTCTGATCTTCGCGGTGATCGGCGGGGCATCGGCGCTGGGAGTGGTCGCCGGCCGCTATGCGCGGCGAGCACCCGACGCCTACCGTGAGCCGATCGGCGTGCTCCAGGGGGCGTTACTCGGCGTCGTGGGGCTGATCCTCGCCTTCGGGCTGAGCCTTGCGGTCGGCAGGTACCAGGATCGCCGCGCGGACGTCGTCGTCGACGCGAACACGATCGGCACCGCCTATCTGCGGGCGCAGACCATCGCCGAGCCGCAGCGAAGCCGGTCGCTCGACCTCCTGCGGCGCTACAACGAGCTCGCGATTCGGCTGACCCACGAGGTGCCGGGCAGTGCGGCCATCCTCCGTACCGCCGGCGAGCAGAGTCGCATCCAGCAGGACCTGTGGCAGCTCGCGGGCGAGGCCTTGAACAGGGAGCCGGTGGACAGCGCGCCACGGCTCTACGTCGACAGCCTGAACGACATGATCGACCAGCAGACCGTGCGCCTCGCGGGCCTCAACAACCGCGTGCCCGACGCCGTGCTCTGGCTCGAGCTGCTCGGCGCGGCGTTCGCCCTCGGGCTCCTGGGGCTCCACATCTCGATGCTCGGGAGGGGCGTCGTGCCGGTCGTCGGCGCTGCGGCCCTGGTCAGCCTCCTCGTTCTCGTCACCTTCGACCTCGATCGGCCGACGCGAGGGTTGATCGAGGTACCCGCGACGCCTCTTCTCGCCGAGCAAGCGACGATGGAGCTGCCGCCTGCGGCAGCCGGCGCCGCGTTGAACCCATCGATCGAGGCGAGCGGGAAGATCGCGCCCGCTCGATGCGTCTGGTAGAGCGGATGCTTCCCATCTGCTCCCGAAGCGCGTGAAAGAGGAGGAGTCATGCAGGAGGTAAAGACCACGGCCAACCTCGTCGAGTACGGATCGTTCGACGACAGCGGCTCCGTCACCGCGGTGCTGGCACGGAAGGACGTCGAGGCGGCGCTCGAGGGCGACGCCGGCCTCTGGTTCGAGCTCGGGTACGAGGACGAGGACGCCGGTCGGCTGACGGTCGACCTCCAGCCCGCCGACCTCGAGAAGATCCTCAGCGAGACGGAGGGCGACGAGGTCGTCCTCGCTCTCGACCGCGATTGGGTGAGCGGCGTGTTCGAGGAGGCCGACGTCGAGGCCCACGGGCTGCGCGGAGCGCTGGCGATCGCCGTGGTGGCGGGCGCGATCGCTGCGCCGGCGGGCCTCGCAGCGACGCCGCAGGTGTCGAGCGCGTCCGTCGGCTCCCAGGCCACGAGCCCTGCGGCGGAGAGCCAGGTCGTTCGTAGCGCGACCGTGACGAGCCAGGTCTCGAGCGCGGCGGCGAGGCCGCAGGTCTCGAAGGCAGCGGCGAAGGCGCAGGTGTCGCCGGCTGCGAAGCGGCTCGTCGTGAAGCAGAGCGGCCTCAAGATCCTCAGGTTCTCGCGGTAGACGAGGCGTCCCGGGCGGCTGGCCCGGGAGCGGCGCCAGTAGGGTTCGGGCCGTGCCCGCGACGATGATCGACGGGAAGGCCCTCGCGCTTCAGGTGCGCGCGGAGGTGGCGGCGGACGTCGCCGCCTTCGGCGCGCCGGTGTGCCTGGCGACGATCCTCGTGGGCGACGATCCGGCATCGCACGTCTACGTCGGCTCGAAGCACAAGGCCTCGCACGAGGCGGGGATCGAGTCACGCGACCACCGCCTTCCCGCCGACACGCCGGAGTCCGAGATCCTGGAGCTTCTCGCGGAGCTGAACGCCGACGACGGCGTCGACGGGATCCTCGTGCAGCTCCCGCTCCCGGAGCACATGGACGAGCCGACCGTCCTCCGGACCGTCGACCCGGAGAAGGACGTCGACGGCTTCCATCCCGTGAACGCAGGCCTCCTCTACCTGGGCGAGCCGTTCCTCGTTCCGGCGACCCCCTCCGGGGTGATGGTGATGCTCGCGGAGCACGGCGTCGAGCTGAAGGGGAAGGAGGCCGTCGTCATCGGTCGGAGCGAGATCGTCGGCAAGCCGATGGCGATGATGCTGCTCGCCGAGCACGCGACGGTCACGATCTGCCACTCGCGGACGGCCGACCTCGGGTCGCACACGCGCCGCGCCGACGTCCTCGTCGCGGCCGTTGGCCGGGAACGGCTCGTGACGCCGGAGATGGTCAAGCCCGGCGCAGTGGTCATCGACGTCGCCATGAACCGGAACGCGGCCGGCAAGCTCGTCGGGGACGTCGATCCGGACGTGTCCGAGGTGGCCGGCCTCATGAGCCCGGTACCGGGCGGCGTCGGCCCGATGACGATCGCGATGCTTCTGCGCAACACGCTGACGGCCGCCCAGCACCGTCGTTCCAGAGTTGCGGCGCCCGGTTCGTAGGCGCTACGGTTCGCGCGTTCAGTCATCGGCGTCGGCCCTGGCCAGGGCCGGCGTCTTCGTCGTAGGAGGAAGTACGTGGAGCAGGGCACCGTCAAGTGGTTTTCGAACGAGAAGGGCTACGGCTTCATCGAGCGCGAGGGTGGTGACGACGTCTTCGTCCACTTCTCCGCGATCGCGATGGAAGGCTTCAAGACCCTGACCGAAGGCCAGCGGGTGGAGTTCGAGGTCGTCCAGGGTCCCAAGGGTGCCCAGGCCGCGAACGTCGTGGCAGCCGCGAGCTGACACGAGTCCAGATCGACGTGCCGCGGGCTCCCGAGAGGGAGCCCGCGGCGTTTCTGAAAGGATCGAGCGATGGCGATATCCCGTGACGAAGTGCTCCACGTCGCCCGTCTGGCGCGCCTCGCGCTGACCGACGACGAGGTCGAGCGCCTCACGGGAGAGCTCGCGAAGATCCTCGATGCGGTCGGTGTCGTCTCCGAGCTGGACCTCTCGGAGGTGGTGCCGACCTCGCACCCGCTCGACCTCGTGAACGTCTGGGCCGACGACGAGCCGCGCCCGTCCCTCCCGCTCGTGGACGTGCTCGCGAACGCGCCCGAGGCGGAGGACGGGCTCTTCCGCGTGCCGGCATGGCGCCAGTAGTCGACACGCTCCGCCTGACCGCGGAGGAGGCGAGCGGCCTGCTCGAGCGCGGCGAGCTCTCGCCTGCGGAGCTTCGCGGCGCCTACCTCGAAGCGATCGCCGAGCGCGACGGCGAGCTTCACTGCTTCCTGCGGACCGTCGACGAGGCCGACGGGGACGGAGTCCCTATCGCGTTGAAGGACGTCATCTCGACGAATGGGCTAGAGACGACGGCCGGCTCGCGCATCCTTTCCGGCTACGTCCCCGTGTTCGACGCGACCGTGGCGGCTCGCGTCAAGGATGCGGGCCTCTCGCTCCTCGGCAAGACGAACACGGACGAGTTCGCGATGGGGTCGTCGACGGAGAACTCCGCATGGGGGCCGACCCGCAACCCGTGGGACCCCGAGCGCGTGCCCGGCGGCTCCGGCGGCGGCTCGGCCGCGGCGGTGACCGCAGGCCTCGCGCCTTGGGCGCTCGGATCGGACACCGGCGGCTCGATCAAGCAGCCGTCGGCGCTGTGCGGCAACGTCGGTCTGCGGCCGACCTACGGCTCCGTCTCGCGTTACGGCGTCGTCGCCTTCGCGTCGAGCCTCGACCAGGTCGGCCCGGTTGCGAAGACCGTGCGCGACGTCGCGCTCCTGTACTCGATCATCTCGGGCCGCGACCCTCTCGACTCGACGACGGCAGAGCTCCCGGAGCCGGTGCGCCTTCCGGAGGGCGAGTCGCTCGCCGGCGTCCGCATCGGCGTTCCGACCGAGCTGAACGAGGCCGAGGGGATCGAGCCGGGCGTGGGGGAGGCCGTACGGACGTCACTCGAGCTCGCAGCCGGCCTCGGCGCTGAGGTCGAGGAGTGCTCGCTCCCGCGCTCCGTCCGCTACGGGCTTCCCTGCTACTACCTCATCGCGCCGGCGGAGGCCTCGTCCAACCTCGCGCGCTACGACGGCGTCCGGTACGGGCCTCGCGCGGAGGCGTCGAGCTACCAGGAGATGGTCGACCGGACGCGCGACGAGGGCTTCGGCGACGAGCCGAAGCGCCGGATCATGCTCGGCACGTATGCGTTGTCGGCCGGCTACTACGACGCGTTCTACGGCCAGGCGCAGAAGGTGCGGACGCTGATCATCGAGGAGCACCGCGAGGCGCTCTCCCGCTTCGACGTGCTCGTGTCGCCCACCTCGCCCACGGTCGCGTTCCGCGTCGGCGAGCGGGCCGCGGACCCGCTCGCGATGTACGCGAGCGACCTGCTCACCATCCCGTCGTGCCTCGCGGGCCTCCCGGGTCTGTCGATCCCGTGCGGCCTCTCCGAGGGGCTGCCGGTAGGCCTCCAGCTCATCGGTCCCCAGTTCGGCGAGAACCTCCTCTTCCGCGTGGGGCAAGCCCTCGAGCAGGCGATCGGCTTCGACACCGTGCCTCCTCGGCTGCGGACGGGCGGAGCGTGACGAGCGTGTACTCCGACGCGCACGCCGCGGCGCTGTACGACGTCCTCAACCCGTCCGGGCCGGACGACGACTTCTACCTCGGGCTCGTGCTGGAGGTCCACGCGGCGCTCGACGTCGGCTGCGGGACGGGGCGCTTGCTCCATCGTGCGCGCGACGCCGGGCATGCAGGACGGTTGTGCGGCGTCGACCCCGATCCGGCGATGCTCGCGCTCGCGCGGCGGCGGCGCGACGTGGAGTGGCTGGCCGGCACGGCCGCGTCAATGCCGTACGCGGGCGAGTTCGACCTCGCCGTGATGACGGGTCACGCGTTCCAGTGCCTCGTCGACGACGACGAGCTGCGGGCCTCGCTCGACGCGATCCGCCGGGCGCTCGTCGACGACGGCCGATTCGCGTTCGAGACCCGGAACCCCGCGGCTCGCGTCTGGGAGCGGTGGCGCACCACCGTCCTCGACGTGGTCGATCCCTCCGGCAGCCCGGTGCGCGTCTCGTACGACGTCGAGCCCGTCGTCGACGGCGTCGTCACACTGACGGAGACGACGAGTGACCCGAACGGGACCCCGCTCCGCGTCGACCGCGCGAGCCTCCGCTTCCTCGCCGTCGAGGAGGTCGACCGCGTCCTCTCGGACGCCGGCTTCCTCGTCGAGACGCGATATGGCGACTGGCACGGCGTGTCCTGCGAAGCGGGCAGCCCCGAGATCGTCACCATCGCGCGTCGGTCGGGCGCATGAACTGGGAGCCCGTTATCGGCCTCGAGATCCACGTCCAGCTGAAGACGCGGACGAAGATGTTCTGCCGCTGCGCGGCCGGCTTCGGCGCGGGGGTGAACACCCAGACGTGCCCCGTGTGCCTCGGCTTTCCCGGGGCGCTCCCGGTCGCGAACCGGACGGCGGTCGAGTGGACGGTCCGCCTCGGGCTCGCGCTCGGCTGCGAGGTCGCCGAGCGCGCGGTGTTCGCGCGGAAGAACTACTTCTACCCGGACCTGCCGAAGGGCTATCAGATCTCACAGTACGATCTACCATCTTGCATAGACGGCAAAATGCTACTACCAACGAGCGAAGGTGACCGTGTGATCGGGATCGTGCGGGCGCACCTCGAGGAGGACGCGGCCAAGACGGTTCACGTCGGCGGGCGCACGGGGCGGATCGGCGGCGCCGACTACTCGCTCGTCGACTACAACCGCGGCGGCACGCCGCTCGTCGAGATCGTGACGGCGCCGGACGTGCGCTCGGCGGAGGAGGCGAAGCGTTTCCTCCAGCTCCTGCGGCAGACGATCGTCGAGCTCGGCATCTCGGACGCGGAGATGGAGAAGGGGACGCTCCGCGTCGACGCGAACGTCTCGGTCCGCCCCGAGGGCTCGGACGAGCTGCGCACGCGCACCGAGCTGAAGAACATGAACTCGTTCAACTTCGTCGCGCGCGGGATCGAGGCCGAGGTGGAGCGGCAGATCTCCGTCTGGGAGTCGGGCGGTGCCGTGAAGCAGGAGACCTACGACTTCGACGCCGCCACGGGGACGCTGACGCCGCGGCGGGCGAAGGAGGAGGCCGACGACTATCGCTACTTCCCCGAGCCCGATCTCGTTCCCGTGGAGCCGCCCGCGGAGCTCGTCGAGCGTCTCCGGGCAGAGCTGGCGGAGCTGCCGGCTGCGCGGATCCGCCGGCTCGAGGGCGACCTCGACCTCGAGCGCGCCACCGTACTCGTGACGGGCGGGCTCGACGCGCTCTGGGAGCGGACGGTGGCCGCGGGCGCCGAGCGGGTCGCGGCCGCCAACGTCATCGCGAACAACCTCGTCGGCGCCGGGGTGGAGCCCGGTGCGGTGCCGGCGGGCGAGCTCGCCCGGCTCGTCGAGGCGCGCGAGCGGCTCCCGCGGGCCGCGTTGGACGAGGCGATCGCGAAGCTGGGCGAGCCGGGGTTCTCGGCCGACTCGTACCTCGCGCAGGAGGCGGTGTCCGACGCCGACGAGCTCGAGCCGATCGTCGCGCGCATCCTCGAGGCCAACCCGGGCCAGGTCGAGGCGTACCGCGGTGGCAAGGAGGGGCTGCTCGGCTTCTTCGTCGGCCAGGTGATGAAGGAGACGCAGGGCAAGGCGAACGCGCGCGTCGTCTCCGAGCTCGTCCGGGCGAAGCTGTCGCGATGAGCCCGGTCCGTGTCGAAGCCGCGCACCGCTTCGGGGTCCCGGTCGCAGAGGGGTTCGCATACATCGTCGACCAGGCGAACTGGCCTGCGTACTGGCCGGGGCTGGTGCGCATCGAGACGGGCTCGCGCTGGAGCCAGCCGGGCGACGAGACGCGCCTCGTCGTCAAATTGCTCGGGCGCGAGGTCGAGCTTCGCATGACGCTGACGGTGCTCGAGCGGGATCGTCTGGTCGAGTACACGAGCGTTCAGGCGGGCCTGCCCGACGCCCGCCACGAGCGCCACTTCCACGGGGAGGGCGACGCCTTCGACTACCGACTCGTCGTCGAGTACGAGCCTCGGCGGGGGCTGCGGGGCGTCTACGACCGCGTGCTCGTCCGCCGCGGGGTCGACCGTGCGCTGCGGGCCACGATCGCGAATCTCGAGCGCGAGCTGAGGCAGGCGTGAGCCGCAGGCACCCGCGGGTGTCTTCGCTCAGTCCTTCGGGATCTTGAGCTCGCGGCCGAGGTAGAGGCCCGAGCTCTCGGCCTCGACGAACGGCGCCATCGCCTCGCGGCGCGCCGCCTCGACCTCCGACGTGCGGTAGCGCTCGCGCGACTCGAGCGAGTCCCAGGTCGAGATCCCGACCACTTCGTTCGAGTCCTCGGAGAAGCACTCGTACGCGCGGAGCATGCCCTCGGGGAACTCCTTCGGGCGCCACGCCTTGCGGAACTCCCCGTAGCTGCCTTCCCTGATGCGTCTCGTCGTGATCCAGACGACGTACTGGTCGGTGTCCATCGTCGCTCCTCGCTCGCTCTGGTCGCACGGACCGTAACGAACCGGACCGTGCCCTCGGTCGAACAAGCCTCGATCCCAACTCGGAAAGGAGAGCGGCATGAAGAGGGGAGTGCTCCTGCTCGCCGGCCTCGTCACCGCGGCCGTGGTCGCAGCCGCGTTCGTCGGGGCGACAGCCCCGTCCGGGGCGAAGGCGTCCAGCCATCGCGAGGCACCGCTGATCTCGGACGATCCGGCCGCCGACAACACGGACGTCTACGCGTTCGTGAGCCCGGACCGGCCGGACACGGTCACGCTCATCGCGAACTACATCCCGTTCGAGGACTCTGCGGGCGGGCCGAACTACAACCGGTTCGACCCGACCGTCCTCTACGAGCTCAACGTCGACAACGACGGTGACGCGCGGGAGGACGTCGTCTACCAGTTCCGGTTCAAGACCACCGTCTCGAACCCGAACACGTTCCTCTACAACACCGGCCCGGTCACGTCCTTCGCGGACCCGGACCTCAACGTCCGGCAGACGTACACCGTGACGCGCGTGACGTCGTCCGGCTCCTCCGTGCTCGGCTCGAACCTCCCGGTCCCGCCCGCGAACATCGGGCCCAGGTCGAACCCGTCGTACGACCCCTTCCTGGGTGTCGCCGACCTCGGCTCGGGCCGGAAGGTGTTCGCAGGCCCTCGCGACGACCCGTTCTTCGTCGACCTCGGGTCGATCTTCGACCTGGGCGGTCTGCGGCCGTTCAACGCCGCGCACCTGATCCCGCTCGCAACCGAGCCCGGCAAGGACGGCGTCAAGAACTACAACACCCACACGATCGCGATCCAGGTGCCGAAGACGGACCTGCTTCGCGCCCCCGCGGCGAACGGGACGATCGGGATCTACGCGAGTGCGAGCCGACCGAAGATCAGGATCCTGCGTGGCGACGGCACGTTCGACGCGCAGGGGCCGATGGTGCAGGTCTCCCGGCTCGGCAACCCGCTCGTCAACGAGGTGCTCATCCCGCTCGGGAAGAAGGACCGCTGGAACGCGTCCGACCCGCAGGACGACGCGCAGTTCCTCCAGCACTACACGACGCCCGAGCTCGCCGGCCTCGTGAACCTCCTGTACCCGGTGCTTCCCGACACGCAGACGCTGCGGCGCGACGACCTCGTGGCCGTGCTCCTGACCGGCGTGCCCGGGCTGAACTTCACGGGGAACGTGCTGGCGGACCTGCTGCGGTTGAACACTGCGATCCCGCCGGCAGCCAACCCCGATCCGCTCGGCGCGCTCGCGGGCGACTTCCAGGGCTTCCCGAACGGGAGGCGGCTCGCCGACGACGTGACCGACATCGAGGTCCGGGCGGTCGCGTGCGGGTACGGGCCGATCCTCGCCGGGGCGCTCGGTCTCTGCAACCTGTCGCCGAACAACACGATCGGCGACGGCGTCGACGCGAACGAGAACGGCTTCCTGTCCGCATTCCCGTACGTCGCGGCCCCGAACCGGGGCTACGAGCACACCGGGCACCGGTAGGGAGGGGCGGCGCTCGGCATGGGACGCAGGGCGGCACTCGTCGTGGGCGGCGCGATCGCGGTCGCGCTCGCCCTCGGCGGGCTCGTGGGAGGTGTCCTCGCCGAGTCTCCCTCGGCCGGATCGACGCCCGCCGTCCCCGGGGCGCTCGCCGAGCGGGCGCTCGGGGGGACGGCGGGCGGGGTCCCCGCCGGCGCCGTCGCCGCGCTCGAGCAGCAGGCGCGGGTCACGCCCCGCGACCCGGATCTCCTCGTGCAGCTCGGGTTCGCGTACCAGCTCCGCTGGCGGGAGACGGGCGACGCCGGGTTCCTCCCACGCTCCGAGGCGGCGCTTCGCCGCGCCCGGCACGCCCGGCCGGAGGAGGCGAATGCAGTCCTGGGCCTCGGCTCGCTCGCGCTCATCCGGCACGAGTTCCGGACGGCGCTCGTCGAGGGCCGGCGGGCTCGTCGCCTGCTCCCCGGGTCCGCCCGCCCGTTCGGTGTGATCGGAGACGCGCTCGTCGAGCTCGGCCGCTACGAGGAGGCGTTCCAGGCGTTCGAGCGGATGGTCTCGCTTCGGCCGAGCCTCGCGTCCTACGCACGGGTCGCGTATGCGCGCGAGCTCGTCGGCGACCGGGAGGGGGCGCTCGCGGCGATGCGGCTCGCGCTCGACGCGGCGGGAGGACAGCCGGAGCCGACCGCTTGGGCGCTCGTCGAGGTCGCGAAGCTCGAACGCGGGCTCGGTCGGCTGCATGCCGCAGGAGGGCACGCGCGCGCCGCGCTTCTGGTCGTCCCCGGCTACCCGGCCGCACGCGTCGAGCTCGCCCGGATCGACGCTGCCGGCGGTCGCATCGAGAGGGCAATCGTGCAGGCGAGGCGTGCGGCGGACGCGCTGCCGACCTCCCAGACACTCTCGTTGCTCGCAGATCTCCTGGACCGCTCGGGTCGGCGGGCGCAGGGCGACCGCGAGCGGGCGACCGTGGACGTCGTCGACCGGCTGCTCGCGGCGAACGGCATCCGGGTCGACCTCGAGTCGGCTGTCTACCGGGCCGACAACCTGATCCGACCGCGAGAGACGGTCGAGCTCGCCCGTCGCGCGCGGGCAGCAAGACCGTCGATCTACGGGGACGATGCGCTCGCATGGGCGCTTGCACGAGCCGGCCGCTGCCAGGATGCGCTGCCGCTCGCTCGGCGTGCCCTCCGCCTGGGCACGGAGGACGCCCTCCTCCTCTTCCACCGCGGGTATGCCGAGGGTTGCGCGGGGCGCCCGAGCGCGATGCGCTACGCGTACCGGCAGGCGCTCGCGCTCGACCCGGAGTTCTCGGTGCGGTGGGCCCCGGTCGCCCGCACCGCGCTCGCCCGTGGGTGACGGTCGGCCGGGGCCTGCTCCGGATGCCCGGCTAGGCTGCGCACGTGCAAGCGACGCGGCGTACGACGGTGCTTCTCGCGGCCGCCGCGCTTCTCACGGGGTCGTTCGCCCTCGCCTCCTGCGGCGGGGACGACGAGGACGCCTCGGGCACGACGACCGAGACGACGACGCAGACCGCGTCCGAGACCACGACGACCACGACGGAGACGACGACCGAGCCCGAGGTCGAGAAGCCCACGGTCGTCCGCGTGACCGTCGTCGACGGCGCCCCGAAGGGCGGCATCGTACGGGCGACGGTCGACCAGGGCGACCGCATCCGGCTCGTCGTCGCCTCGGACGTCGCGGACGAGATCCACCTCCACGGGTACGACGTCTCCCGCGACGTCGCGGCCGGAGGCACCGTCACGCTCGCGTTCCGCGCGACGATTCCCGGGCGCTTCGAGGCCGAGCTCGAGGACCGGGGAGTCCAGATCGCGGACATCACCGTCGAGCCGTGACCAACGCTCGCCCGCGGCTCGCGTACGCGGGGGAAACCACGTTTCTCGCCCGTGCCCCCTTCTCTCCGAGAGCGTGGGGCCGCCGGTTCCCCACGCCCCTCCTCGCTCAGAGGCGGAGAGCTCGTCCATGACCCCGCTCGCCCACGGGATCGGGGTCGTCCGCGACCTGCCGGTCCCCGCGATCTACTTCTTCGTCGGCGCGGTCGTCGTCCTCGTCCTCTCGTTCGTCCTCCTCGTCGTCCTCTGGCGCCGCCCGCTGCTCGAGGCGCATGCCGGCGGCCGCCGGCTCCCCGCGGCGCTCGGCCGCCTCGTGCTCTCCCGAGCGGTGCGGGTCATCCTCGGCGCGGCGTCGGTGGGGCTGCTCGCGCTCACGCTCTCGGCGGCCCTCTTCGGAACGACGGTCGAGCTCCTCAACTTCGCCCCGACCTTCGTCTACATCACGTTCTGGCTCGGCCTGCCGCTCCTCTCGATCCTGCTCGGGAACGTCTGGAGCGTCCTCAGCCCGTGGCGCTCGCTCGCCGACGCGACCGTGTGGCTGCTCGAGCGCGGCGGCCGCGAGGCGAGACCGGTGCTCGAGTGGTCGGGGTCCTGGGGTTGCTACCCGGCCGCGGCTGCGCTCCTCGCGTTCGTCTCGCTCGAGCTCGCGCACCCACAGCCCGCATACCCGCGCACGCTCGCGATCGCGATCGCGCTCTACTCGTACTGGGCGCTCGCCGGGATGGCCGTGTTCGGACGGGACGTGTGGACACGGTACGGAGAGGGCTTCGCGGTCGCGTTCGGGCTGCTCGCACGGATCGCGCCGTTCGCAATCCGGGACGGCTCGGTCGTCGTCCGCTGGCCGTTCACGGGGCTCGCCGGAGACGAGCGCGTTCGCGGCACGCTCGCGTTCGTCGGCGTCATGCTCGGCTCGACGGCGTTCGACGGGTTCAGCCGCACGAGCAACTGGGCGGACCTGCTCACCGACCTGCGCGGAAGCCTCGCCGACTCGTCCCAGCGCGTGATCGACCTGGCGACGACGTTCCTGAACCTCGGCGGCCTGACGCTCGTCATCGTCGTGATCCTCGCCGCGTACCTCGCGGCGGTCGCCGCAGCGCAGGCGCTCGGGCACGTCGACCGCTCGCTCGTCCCCGACTTCGTCCTCCCGCTCGTGCCGATCGCCGCGGCGTACCTGGTCGCGCACTACTTCACGCTCTTCATCCGGGAAGGGCAGTTCATCATCCCACTCGCGTCCGACCCGTTCGGGCGCGGCTGGGATCTCTTCGAGACGGCCGACTACGCACCGAACCTCGCGCCCGTGACGCAGGAGACCGTGTGGTACGTGCAGGTCGCCGCCCTCGTCGTCGGGCACGTCGCCGGGCTCGCCGTGGCGCACGATCGGGCGGTGGCGGTGTTCGAGGGGAGGCGGCGCGCGCTCGAGGCCCAGCTGCCGATGCTCGGCCTGATGGTCGTCTACACGCTCGGCGGGATGTGGCTGCTGACGCGTGGGTAGTCGCGCACGGCGGCCTCGCGGGCGCGATCGTCGAGGCGGCGATCGTGCTCGCGCTGGTCGCCGTCCTCGTCTGGGTGTGGCTGCGGGAGCGCCGCACCGACCGCGCGCACGAGCTCAGGGAGCGCGACGGGGAGGAGTCGCCCCCGGGGTAGGGACGACGAAGCCCGCGTACAGGAGCACCGCCGCGAGCGCGAGCATCGGCGCGAGCGCGCCCACCCCGAGCCCGCCCAGCGCGCTTCCGAGCGCGGCGACGCCGACGCCGGCGAGGACGAGCACGTTCCCGAGCGGCCTCCGTCTGAACGAGGTGACGGCGACCACGACGACGGCGAGCGTCCCCACCGCATTGCCGACGATCGCGAGGATGCGGGCGGGCCAGAGGTCGAGGACGTCCTGGGCGTCGGGGACGTCGGAGCCGGAGAGGTCGCCTGCGAGCGGCATCGCGAGCGCGACGCCGACCGCGAGCCCGACGTAGACGAGCGCGACGACCGCGACCCGGCGCCGTCCGGCGAGCAGGAGCGAGCCGGTGCCGAGGAGCGCCGCGCTGAGGAGCGCCCCTCCGAGGTAGTAGACGCGGAACGCCGGCTCGCTCCAGCCGGCGGCCGCGCCCCAGGCGAGCGCCCCGGAGGCGAGCGCGAAGGCGCCGAGTGCGGCGGCCCAGGCCGCATGCGCCGGGAAGCGTCCGACCCGATAGCGACGGACGAGGTCCGCGGAGAGCCGCAGCGTGATCAGCGCCGCCGCGAAGGCGAGGAGGGCGTCCACGGCCGCGGACTGTAGACCCCCGACAAGACTGGAATGGACGTGTACGGCGAAGGTCTTCGACGTACGCGACCGGGAACCCGCGGTAGCGGGTTCGCGATCTGCGAGAAGGTGCTCGCGCACCGACTGGTGGGCAAGAGGGCGCGGTAGTCTCCGGGCGATGGCAGGGAAGCGGTACCTGATGGCGCCGGGGCCGACACCGGTTCCACCCGAGGTCCTCGCCGCGGGCGCCGAGCCCGTGCTGCATCACCGCGGGCCCGACTTCCGCACGGTCATGCTCCGCTGCCTCGAGCGGCTCGGGCTCGTCCTGCAGACGGAGAACGACGTGCTCCTCTTCACGGCCTCCGGCTCGGGCGCCTTCGAGTCCGCCGTCGTCAACCTCCTCTCGCCCGGCGAGCGCGTCCTCGCGGTCTCGGCGGGCGAGTTCGGAGAGCGCTGGGCGAGGATCGCGGCGGCATATGGCGCGGACGTGCAGGACCTCCGCTACGCGTGGGGGGAGACGCCGCGCGCCGAGGACGTTCGCGCACGGGTCGAGGAGTCCGGCGCCGAAGTCGTCTTCCTCGTCCACTCGGAGACGTCGACGGGGGTCGTCGCGGACGTCCAGTCGCTCGCGCAGGCGGCGCGCGAGGCGGGAGCGATCGCGGTCGTCGACGCCGTCTCGAGCCTCGGGGCGGTGCCGCTCGAGACCGACGCCTGGGAGCTCGACGTCGTCGTGTCGGGCTCGCAGAAGGCCCTGATGACGCCGCCCGGGCTCTCGCTCGCGTCCGTTTCGCCCGCCGCGTGGGAGCGCTGCGCGCGGACGACGACGCCGAGGTTCTACTTCGACTGGGAGAAGCTTCGCGCCTCGCTCGAGACGGGGACGACGCCGTTCACGCCTGCCGTCTCGCTCGTGGCCTCGCTCGACGTCGCGCTCGGTCTGCTCCTCGAGGAGGGCCTGGACGCGGCGTTCGCGCGCCACGCGGCGCTCGGGCGCGCCTGCCGTGAGGGAGCGAAGGCGATGGGGCTCGAGCTGTTCTCGCCGGACGAGGAGCGCTCGGCGGTCGTGACCGCGATCCTGACGCCGGAGGGCGTGGACGCGAGGGAGCTCGTGCTCGCGCTGCGCGACCGCTTCGGGATCACCGTCGCGGGAGCGCACGGGGAGCTCGGGTCGCGGATGTTCCGGATCGGCCACATCGGCTACTACGACGTGTTCGACATCACGACCGCGCTCGCGGCCGTGGAGCTGTTGCTCGTCGAGAGCGGGGCGGACATCGAGCGCGGGACCGCGGTCACCCGGGCGCTCGAGGCGTACCGCACCGCCGTCCGTGCCTGACCGGGACGGCAGACTCAGGGTCCTCGTCCGCGAGCCGATCGCCGAGTCCGGGCTCGAGCTCCTGCGCACCCGCTTCGACGTCGTCGAGGACGGGGACTCCGACCTCGGCGCGATCATCGGGGACTTCGACGCGATCGTCGTCCGCTCCGCGACCTCCCTCGACGCGAGCACGATCGAGCGGGCCGGGCGCCTGAAGGTCATCGGCCGTGCCGGGGTCGGCGTCGACAACGTCGACGTCGACGCGGCCACGAGGCGGGGCATCGTCGTCGCGAACGCGCCGGAGGCGACGGTCGTCTCCGCCGCGGAGCACGCGCTCGCGCTCCTCTTCGCGGTCGCGCGCAACGTCCCGCAGGCCCACGCCGCGCTGAAGGGCGGCGTCTGGGACCGCGGCCGCTACGCCGGGATCGAGCTCGCCGGGAAGACACTCGGGGTTTTGGGCCTGGGGCGGATCGGCCGGCAGGTCGCGCGCCGCGCCGTGGCGCTCGGGCTCCGCGTCGTCGCCTATGACCCGTTCGTCGCGCTCGACCGCTTCCGCGAGCTCGGCGTGGAGCCCGCAGCCACGCCCGAGGACGTGTACCGCGAGGCCGACCTCCTCACGCTGCACCTCCCTCTGAACGACGAGACGCGTGGGCTCATCGGGAGCGCCGCGCTCGCGCAGATGCGCGACGGCGTCCGGATCGTCAACGCGGCACGTGGCGCGCTCGTCGACGAGGACGCGCTCCGCGAGGCGATCGTGTCCGGCAAGGTCGCCGGCGCCGCGCTCGACGTCTTCCGGGAGGAGCCGTACTCCGGGCCCCTCCTCGAGCTCGACGAGGTCGTCGTGACTCCGCACCTCGCGGGCTCGACGAGCGAAGCGCAGGATCGGGCGGGGCTCATCATCGCCGAGCAGGTCGCGGCGGCGCTCGAGGGCGAGCTCGTGGAGACGGCGGTGAACATCCTCGTCGTCGAGCCCGCGGACCTCGAGGTGCTCGGGCCGTACATCCCGCTGGCCGCCAAGCTCGGACGGCTCACCGCCGCGCTCGCTCGCGGGCGCCCGCGCCGGATCGTCGTCGCCGCGCACGGACCGCTCTCCGAGTACGACACGCGGCTGCTGACCGTCGCCGCGCTCAACGGTGCCTTCCAGGACCACGTCGACCAGGTCGTCAACTACGTGAACGCGCCGGTGATCGCCGCCGAGCGCGGGATCGAGGTCTCGGAGCAGCGCCACGCGGCCTCCCACCGCTACACGAACCTCGTGCGCGTGCGCGTCGAGGCCGACGACGAGGACAGCCAGGCCTCCGGGACGACCGTCGGGCCGGAGCACCGGCTCTTCCTCGCCGAGGCGCTCGGCTTCGACATCGACATCGAGCTCGCGCCGCGGATGGCGTTCCTCGTCTACGACGACCTGCCCGGCGTGATCGGACGGGTCGGAACGATGTTCGGCGAGGCCGGGGTGAACATCGCGAACATGGCGGTCTCGCGCACGAAGGCCGGCGGCAAGGCGCTGATGGCGTTCTCGATCGACTCGCCGCCGCCGCCGGCGCTCGTCGAGAGCGTCGCCGAGTCGGGGTTCGACGACGCGCGGTTCCTCACGCTCGGCTGACGCCCTGCGCACGCCCGGGTAGATTGAGCACGTGGAGACGACGTGGCCCGAGGCGGTCGAGCGCGTGTCCTCCTTCCTTCGCGACGCCGGGGCCGAGGCGAGGCTCGAGCAGTTCGCCGACGGGACGCCCACGGCGGCCGACGCCGCGGCCGCGGTCGGCTGCGAGCTCGCCCAGATCGTGAAGTCTCTCGTCCTGGTCTGCGACGAGAGGCCCGTCGTCGCGCTCGTCCCCGGTGACCGGCGCGGCGACCCGGAGAAGATCGCGCGCGAGGCCGGAGCCTCGGCCGCGCGGATCGCCAAGCCGGAGGAGGTGCGACGTGTGACGGGCTTCGACCCCGGCGCGGTCGCGCCGTTCCCGCTCCCGAACGTGGACGTCGTGCTCCTCGAGCGGGATCTGCTCCGCCACCGGATCGTCTGGGTCGGCGCAGGCTCGTCGAGCCACATGGCGGGGCTCGCCCCGGCGGAGCTGCTGCGGCTCTCGCGCGCCCGGCCGACCGACATCGCACAGGATCCCCCGATCACGTGAAGGTCTACGATTCCGCAACCACCAAGGAGCGCTGACTCGATGCAAGAGACCGAGAAGATCTGGATGAACGGCGAGCTCGTCGACTGGGCGGATGCGAAGGTCCACGTCGGCGCGCACGGCCTCCACTACGGCTCGGGGGTGTTCGAGGGGATCCGCTGCTACGAGACCGAGCGCGGTCCCGCCGTCTTCCGGCTCCACGACCACCTGCGCCGCCTCGAGCGCTCGGCGAAGGTGCTGTACATGGACCTCCCGTACTCGGTCGAGGAGCTTCGCGGCGCGACGCACGAGCTCATCGCGACGAACGGCCTGCAGTCCTGCTACGTGCGGCCGATGGCGTTCTACGGCTACGGCGAGCTCGCCGTCGGGACGACCGGGAACCCCGTCGACGTCGTGATCATGAGCTTCCCCTGGGGGGCGTACCTCGGCGAGGAGGGCCAGCGCACCGGGATCACGACGAAGATCTCGACCTGGGAGCGCATCGGCCCGAACGTGATTCCGCACGTGGCCAAGGCCACGGGCGTCTACCTGAACTCCCTGCTCGCCACGACCGAGGCCCGCCGCGCGGGCTACGACGAGGCGATCATGCTGTCCGCCGACGGCTACGTCGCCGACGGCCCGGGCGAGAACATCTTCGTCGTGAAGGACGGCAAGCTGCTGACGCCGCCGCTCTCGATGTCGATCCTCCCCGGGATCACGCGCGACACGATCATGCACATCGGCGACGCGCTCGGGTACACCGTCGAGGAGGCGATGCTCATCCGCACCGACCTCTACCTCGCCGACGAGGTGTTCATGGTGGGGACGGCGACCGAGGTGGCACCGGTGCGGGCCGTCGACGACCGGGAGATCGGCGTCGGCCCGGTGACGCTCGAGCTGCAGAAGGCGTACCTCGCCGCGGTGCAGGGCGTCGACGACCGCTGGCGCGACTGGCTCGACGTCGTCGAGGTCTCGCGCTCGCCGGCCGCGGCCTAGTGTCCGCGCTCAGGCAGGTCCCGCTCTCGAGCCCGTGGCTCGACGAGCGGGAGGAGGAGCTCGTCGTCGACGTGCTCCGCTCGGGCCGACTGTCTCTCGGCCCGGCGATCGACCGGTTCGAGGAGGCGTTCGCCGAGGTCGTCGGCGCACCGTACGCGGCAGCCGTGTCGAGCGGGACCGCGGGCCTGCACCTCCTGTGCGTCACCGCCGGCGTCGGTCCCACTCACGAGGTGATCACGTCCCCGTACTCGTTCGTGGCCTCCGCGAACTGCGCGATCTACCAGGGCGCGACGCCGGTCTTCGCCGACCTCGACCGGCGCACGCTGAATCTCGACCCCGCGGCCGTCGAGGCCGCGATCACCGAGCGCACACGCGCGGTCGTCGCGGTCGACATCTTCGGCTACCCGTGCGAGCTCGATGAGCTGCGCGCGATCTGCGAGCGACGCGGCCTCGCGCTGATCCAGGACGCGTGCGAGGCGCTCGGCGCGCGCTATCGCGGCCGTCCGGTCGGCTCCCAGGGTACGCCGGCGGTGTTCGCCTTCTACCCGAACAAGCAGATCACGACGGGCGAGGGCGGCATGGTGACGACGCACTCCGAGGAGGAGTGGCGGTTGCTGCGCAGCCTGCGCAACCAGGGCCGCGCCGACTCGGGAGGCTGGCTCGAGCACGCCCGCCTCGGCTTCAACTACCGGATCGACGACGTACGGGCGGCGATCGGCCTCGCTCAGCTCGACAAGCTCGACGCGATCCTCGAGCGGCGCGGCGCCGTGGCCGCGCGGTACGCCCGTCTGCTCTCGGGCATCGACGGTCTCGAGCTCCCGTGCGCGGACGACGACGACCATGAGCGCTCGTGGTTCGTGTACGTCGTCACCCTCCCGGCGGGAGCCGACCGGGAGGCCGTCATCGCGGCGCTCGACGCGCAGGGAGTGCAGACCGCCCGCTACCTGCCGTGCATCCACCTGCAGCCGTACATGCGCGAGCGCTTCCGCTTCCAGGAGGGCCTCTGCCCGGTCGCCGAGGAGCTGAGCGCGCGAACCCTCGCGCTCCCGTTCCACGCGCTCCTCGACGAGGACGACCAGGCGTACGTCGCGGAGACGCTCGCGTCGGCGCTCGACGTGTGAGCAACGCTCCCGCGCCGACGCAGGGCGAGGCGCTCGCGGTCTGGACGATCGCCGCCCTCGACGTGCTCGTCGTCCTCGTCACCTACTCCCGCGTCGACGCGAGCGAGCTGTACAGCGTCACGCACGAGGGGATCGCGGGGGGCCTCGGACGAGCGCTCGTGCAGCTCGACTTCCCGCACGTCGCCGGGGTCGCGATCCCGATCGCGCTCCTCGCGCTCGACGTGCTGACAGTTCCCGTCCGACCGGAGTCCGCGAGTGCGGACTCCGGTCGCCGAAAGACTTCTGAAGGCGGCCGCTCCCCGGTCGCGTCGCTGCGGCCCTCTGTGCTGCTCCGCGGAGCTCGCGCCTGGTTCGTCGGCGCTCCCGCGATCGCGCTGTGCGCGGTGTTCGCCTGGCCGGGAGTCGTCGACGCCGACGATCTCGACCCGAAGGCAGCGAACGCGATCCCCGCCCTCGGCGTCGTCCTCGTCGCGGGGCTCACCGTCACCGCCGCACGACGCACGGGATCGGGGTTCGCCCCTCGCCGGTCGGGTGACGGAGCGCGCATCGCGGTCGCGCTCGCTGTCGTCCTCGTGTCGCTTCCGTGGATCGCCGCCGAGCTCGGCTTCCATCTGCCCGGAGGCGTGTTCCTCACGGACGACCCCTACGCCGAGCCGGGCGAAGGAGTCACGGCCGCGGTCCACCTCGGCCACCACCACGGGCTCATGGGCGCGCTCCTCGTCCTCTTCGCTCTGCTCCTCTCGCGGCCGCGGCTGATCCACCTCAACCTGGGGCGGGCGTACTCGCTGCTCGTGTCGGCGCTCCTCGCCTACGGCGCGGCGAACCTCGTCCAGGACTTCTGGCACGAGCAGGTCGTGAAGCGCGGCTGGACGGAGCACGACATCCCGAGCGTGACCACGCCGCGCGTCGCCGTGGTCTGGGTGCTCGTCGTCGCCGGGACCGCGCTGGCGTTCGCCCTCGGCTTCGGGCGCGGCGCAGAGCCTGCGGAACCGGCGATAATCACCTGATGGCGACGCCCCGCATGGTGTTCCTCGGCTTCGGGAAATACGCCCGCGCCGACAAGGTCTACGCGCTGGAGCCGCTCGTCGGCGACGAGCGCGGCGACGGCAGGCGAACGCGGGTCTGGGTCGAGGGGATCGACGGCCCGCTCGTCGCCTCCCGGACCGAGCGCACGATCCTCCACGACATGGGTCACGAGGGCGGCGATTCGGCGGTCCTCGACGGCGCGCTCGACCTCGCCGAGCGCCTTGCGGCCGCGGCGGAGGAGGGCAAGGTCGACCTCGGCGACCTCGGCCGTCGGGCACGGAGGCTGCTCGCCTCGACCGCGCGCTCGTCCGAGGCCGAGCAGCTCTTCTGAGCGCGCTCGCCCGCTCGTTCTTCGAGCGCGACGTCCGGACCGTGGCGCGCGAGCTCGTCGGGGTCACCCTGCTCGTCGGCGGCGTCGGCGGCGTCGTCGTCGAGACGGAGGCGTATGCGCCCGAGGATCAGGCGAGCCACTCGTACCGCGGGCGCACCCGGCGCAACGCCGCGATGTTCGGACCCGCGGGGCACCTGTACGTCTACCGCTCGTACGGAATCCACTGGTGCGCCAACGTGGTGTGCGAGGAGGACGGGGTCGGCGCGGCCGTGCTCCTGCGGGCGCTCGAGCCGACGGCCGGGCTCGAGCGGATGCGGGAGCGGCGCGGCCTCGACGACGTGCGGCTTCTCTGTGCCGGCCCGGGTCGCCTGACGGAGGCACTCGGGATCACCGGCGCACACGACGGGCTCCCGCTCGACCGTCCGCCGTTCCGGCTGCTCGCGGCACGCGAGCCGGTCGTGATCGAGACGACGACACGGGTGGGCATCACCCGCGCCGGCGACCTTCCCTGGCGGTACGTGCTCGCCGCGTCTAGCTTCCCGAGCCGTCCCCGACCACGAGCCGGACGGTGAGGCCGGGCTTCACGGCGACGCCTGCCCGCGGACGCTGACGGAGGATCGTTCCCGACGGCCCTCGCGCGCCGACGGCCTGGACGCGGAGCTTCAGCCGTCGGAGCTCGCGGTTCACGTCCGCGACGCTCGACCCGATGAAGTTCGGCAGCTGACCGTACTGGGCCTTGGAGACCCAGAGCTGGACGGAGTCGTTCGCGGACAGCCCTCCGCGGCGCGGGTCCTGGTTGACGACGAGACCCGGCGCCTGCCCGACCTTGGCGGGGACGTACGCGATGTCCGCGTCGAGCGGCTGCGCGGCGAGCTGGGCCACGGCCTCTTCCGCGCTCATGCCGACGACGAGCGGGATGGAGACCTCGTTCGGCTTGCAGTCCGCCGTCCTCGACGGCGCATGCCCCGAGAAGTAGGCCAGGAGGCGCGTCTCGTGGCAGTAGCCGTTGTCGAGCTGCCACGTGCCGTCCCGCCTGACGACCCAGTTCCCCGACGAGCCGAGGTACGGCGGCGCGGGGAAGGACGACCCGGACGCGTCGTCCTTCTCGACGCTCTCGACGAACCGCTTCCAGATCTGCGCAGGCAGCGTCCCGCCGGTGACCGGTTCGCCCCCGAACTCGGTCAGCATGGGCCTCAGCTTGTCCGGATACCCGACCCAGACGGCGACGACGAGATCCGGCGTGTACCCCACGAACCAGGCGTCGCCGTAGTTGTCGGTCGTCCCGGTCTTGCCGGCGACGCCCACGCCCGGGATCGCTGCCCGCCGCCCCGTCCCGAACCGGACGACGTCGCCGAGGATCCCGGTGAGGACCTCCGCCTGACCCTCCTCGAGCACGCGGGTCGGCTGCGGCGTGTTCTCCTCGATCTTGCCGGAGCGGATCCGCTCGACCCGTTCGACCACGCGCGGTCGGTCGCCGAGGATCGCCCCGTCCACGCGCCTGCCGTCGTTCGCGATCGTCGCGTACGCGCGAGCCATCTCGAGCGGGTTGACGGCGACCGACCCGAGCCCGATCGAGAAGTACGCGTCGAGCGGGCTGCTGATCCCGAGCGCGTGCGCGGTCTCGACGATCGCCTTCGGCCCGACGATGTCGGTGAGCTGGGCGTAGACGGTGTTGTCGGACGAGACCAACGCGCGCGAGAGCGTCACGCTCCCGAGGTAGGTGTGGTCGTAGTTCGTGACGTTCCAGATGCGGTCGCCGGCGTCGATCGAGACCTTCTTCGAGACGAGCTCGGTCTGCGGGGAGATCCCCTCTCGCATCGCGGTCGAGAGGACGATCGGCTTGAACGCCGAGCCCGGCTGGCGCTCGGCCTGGGCTGCGAGGTTGAACTCGCTCTCGCGGAAGTTCCTGCCCCCGAACATCGCCCTCACCGCGCCGGTGCGCGGGTCCATCGCGACGAGCGCGGCCGCCGGCCCGTCCGGGTTCGAGAGGACGTTCTCGATCGCCCGCCGCGCCTTCTCCTGCAGCCCGAGGTCGATCGTCGTCGTGACCCTGAGCCCTCCGCCGAACACGCGGCCGGCGCGGTACTTCTCGACGAGCTGGTCCTTGACGTAGTTGACGAAGTAGAGGCCCTTGCCGCGCGTTCCCGGAAGCCGGACGTCGTCCGGCTGCGGCATCGGCGAAGCGGCGGCTCGCTCGAGGTCACTTCTCGTGATCTTTCGCTGCTCGAGCATCAGCGTGAGCACGTGCCTGCGCCGGGCCTCGGCCTTCCGCGGGTTCGTGACCGGGTCGTAGAGCGCCGGGTCCGACGGGATCCCCGCGAGCAACGCCGCTTCCGGGAGCGTGAGCTCCCTCGCATCCTTCTTGAAGTACGACCGCGCCGCCTGCTGGATGCCGTAGGCGCCGTTCCCGAAGTAGATCGTGTTCAGGTAGGCGGTGAGGATCCGGTCCTTGCTCCAGCGCTGCTCGAGCTGCCAGGCGAGCGCGGCCTCGCGCACCTTGCGGGCGATCGTCTTCTCGTTGCGGATGTAGGCGTTCTTCACGAACTGCTGCGTGATCGTCGAGCCCCCCTCGACGATCGACTGGTGCTTGATGTCCGCCCACAGGGCGCGCGCGACGCCCCGCACGTCGATCCCGTTGTGGTCGAAGAAGCGCTGGTCCTCGACCGAGACGATCGCCTGCCGCATGATCGGCGCAATGTCCTCGGTCCCCACGAGGACGCGGCTCTCGTCGCCGCGCAGCACGGCCAGCACGGTGCGACCGTTCGAGGCGTAGATGACGGTGTCCACCTCCGGGCGCTGAGCAGCCGGATCGAGCGCCGGGATCTCGCTCGCGACCGCGCGCACGAGGCCGAACGTGAAGGAGAGCCCCGCGAGCACGAGCAGAACGCCGAGGAGCGCCGCGAGGCGTCTCTTCCGTACCCGGCGCGGACGCGCCGACGCCCCCTGCTTTCTCCTCACCCGCAAGGCCCCGAGTGTAGCCCCCTCGGAGCCGAGATCCGGCAAAGGACAGGTTCAGACGGGCATCGAGCCCAGGATCGGCTCGGTCGTCGGGGCCTCGACGCCCCCCGCGTCCTCGATCGTGACGAGGACGGCCTGCCCCGGGCCGACCGTCCCGTCCACGCGGACGACGTCGCGGCCGTCGTCCTCGCCGGGGAAGAGCCCCGCGCGCTGGGGAGCGCCTCCGTCGGAGACGACCCAGAGCTCGTACGTCTTCCCGGCGGGCGCCGGCCCGAGCCCGTCGGCCACGAGGACGGCCCGCCCCTCGTCGTCGACGACGAGACGCCCCTCGCCTTCCTGGAGCGCGACCGTACGGGCGTCCGGATCGGCGAGGACCGTGGCGGCCGCACGCTCCCGCACGAGCGCGGCGCGCGTCTCGTCGAGGTCGCTGGAGAGCCCGGCCGCCCACAGGCCGAGCGCGAGCGCGACGACCGCAGCGAGGGCCGCGGCTGCAGCAAGCACGGGGGCGGCGCGCCGGCTGCGCGACTCGAGGGGGACGACGACCTGCGGCTCCTGCCGTGCGCCGGAGAGGATCCGCTCGCGCAGCTCGGCTCTCGGCGCAGGGCCGGACGCCGCGACCGCCAGCGCCTCCGTCGTCTGCCAGAAGGCCGCGAGCTCGTCGCGGCACTGCTCGCAGCCTTCGAGGTGCGCCTCGTAGGCCCGGCGCTCCGCGGGGTCGAGCGCATCGAGCGCGTAGCCCGCGGTCAGCTCGTGAATTCCGGTCTCCATGACCCTTCCTGTGCGGAGTCGTCGAGGAGCTCGCGCAGGCGCGCGAGCCCCGCGAACATCCTGCTCTTGATCGTACCCAGGGGCACGCCCAGCCTCTCGGCGAGCTCGGACTGCGAGAAGCCCCCGTAGTAGGCGAGCTCGAGCGCCTCGCGCTGGTTGTCGGGTAGCTGCTTCAGCGCGGCCTGCACCCGCTCGCGCTCGAAGCGGAGCCAGGCGGCCTCCTCGGTCGGCTCCGGGGCCTCCGCCCCCACCGGCTCGTCGGCGAGGGGCTCGGCGCGGCGCCGCTCCTCCCGCCGCACGAGGTCGACCGCGCGGCGGTGTACGAGCGTGAGCACCCACGTGCTCGCTTTCGCCCGCTCGGGCCGGAATGCGGCAGCGGTCCGCCAGACCGCGAGGAACCCGTCCTGCACGGCGTCCTCGGCGAGCCGGTCGTCGCGCAGCACGCGGAGCGCGAGGCCGTAGGCGATGCGCCCGACGCGGTCGTAGAGCTCGGCGAGCGCGTCGTCGTCCCCCCGGGCGACGAGTGCGACCAGGGCCTCGTCCGAGAGGTGAGCGTGCTGCCTGCGTATCGCCGGGCGCTCCTGCGAGCGGGCGAACGCTACCACGGGGGCCGCGAGCTCCATCGACGTTGTTCGACGCAGGCCGCGGTCCGGTTCGGCGCCCCCTCCGCGTCGAACCGGCGCGCGCTCCGGCACGAACAAGTGCCGTTCCCGACCTCGACATCGAGAGAGGAGTGGAGATGCACAGAGGGATCGCAGCGGTCGCCCTCGTCGGCCTGCTCGCAGGAGCGGGCGTCGTCGGCGCCGCGAAGCTCGGCCCCGGGGACGGCGTCGCGTCGAGCCATCGCGAGGCGCCGCTCATCGCCGAGGACCCGTCCGCCGACCTGACGGACGTGTACGCGTTCCGGAGTCCGGACAAGCCGGGCACGGTGACCGTCCTCGCGAACGTCATCCCGGGAGAGGACCCGGCGGCCGGCCCGAACTGGTACACGTTCTCGCCGAACGCCCGGTACAACCTCAAGGTGGACACGAACGGGGACGTGCGCCCCGACGTGACCTACCGGTTCCAGTTCCGCACGAAGACGGGCCCCCTGTTCCTCGGCTCGACCGCGCAGCCGTTCACGGTGACGCGGATCGCGGGCGGGAAGCGGGTCGTCGTCGCCCGGGGCACGACCCCGCCGAACAACATCGGCCCGCGGTCGACCCCGAAGTACCGGACCCTCGTCACGAAGTCGATCGTCTCCTTCGACCGCGGGCGCTCGAGGGCGTTCGCCGGCCAGCGGGACGACCCGTTCTTCGGTGACATCGGGGCCATCTTCGACCTCGTCGCGATCCGCAAGGGCACCGGCAACATGGGCGGAGGCAAGGACTTCTTCGCCGGGTACGGCGTGCACACGTTCGCCGTGCAGGTGCCGATCGCGGGGCTCCGGGCGAGGAACGGCACGATCGGCGTCTGGGCTTCTGTCGACCGGCGGAAGGTGACGACGCGGGGCGGGCAGACGCGCGACTCGGGCGCCTGGGTGCAGGTGAACCGGCTCGGCAACCCGCTCGTCAACGAGGTGGTCATCCCGACCGGCCTCAAGGACCGCTGGAACGCCCAGCAGCCGTGGCAGGAGTCGCGGTACCGCACGTACTACGAGTCCCCGCTCCTGGCCGCGGTGATCAACCAGCTGTACGACCTCGGCGTCCCCGAGAAGGGCCGCGACGACCTCGTCGCCGTCCTGCTCACGGGCGTGCCGAAGCTGAACTTCACCGGGCCGAAGCTGGCGGACGTCCTCCGGCTCAACCTCGGGATCCCGGTGACGAAGAGCCCGCAGCGCCTCGGCGTGCTCGCCGGCGACAACCAGGGCTGGCCGAACGGGCGCAGGCTCGGCGACGACGTCATCGACGTCGCCGAGCAGGCCGTGGCCGGCTTCCTGAAGGGCAAGAAGGTGCCTCTCGGCGACGGCGTCGACCGCGACGACCGGGCCCTGCTCGGATCGTTCCCGTACGCGGCGGACCCGCAGAGCGGGTTCGACAACACGAAGGGCCGCTGACCGACGCTCGTAGGGGCCGGGCCCTTCCCGGCCCCTACGAACCACCCGGCGGCTCACGACGAACCAGGCGCGTGAAGCGGATGCTCGTCTCGCTGGTCGTCGCGGCCTCGGTCGCTCTCCTCCTCGTCCCGGGGGATGCGAGCGCCCATCCGCTCGGCAACTTCACGGTCAACCGCTACGCGGGCATCGAGGTGGCGGGAAGCCGGGTCTACGTCCGGTACGCGCTCGACCTCGCCGAGATCCCGGCCTTCCAGCTCGGGAGCGACGTGCGCCGCCGCGGCTTCGCGACGCGTCTTGCCCGCGACCTCGAGCTCGTGCTCGACGGCCGGCGCACTCAGCTCCGCGTCGTCGAGGAGCGCGTCCGGTCGCGGACCGGCGCGGGCGGGCTCGAGACCCTGCGGGTCGACGTCGTGTACGCAGCCGTGGGAGCGGGGAGAAGATCGAGTTCGTCGACCGCGCGTTCGCCGAGCGCGTCGGCTGGCGCGAGGTGACGCTCTCGGCCCGTGACGGCGCGGGCGTCGTCCGCTCGACCGTCCCCGAGGCGAGCACGAGCGCGGCTCTCACCGCCTACCCGAGGAGCCTGCTCCGGTCGCCGCTCGACGTCACGAGCGCGACGGCCACCGTGGAGCCGGGGACCGCGCCCGGCTCGCCCCCCAGGCTCGTTGCGGCCCCCGAGGGGGAGCTGCGCGGGGCCGGCGGCTTCGAGGCGCTCGTGGCTCGGGGAGACCTCTCGGTCGGCGCGGTGCTGCTCTCGCTGCTGATCGCGATGTTCTGGGGTGCGGCTCACGCGCTCACCCCAGGCCACGGCAAGGCGATGGTCGCCGCGTACCTCGTCGGCACCAAGGGGACGCCCCGTGACGCGTTCCTGCTCGGCGGCACGGTCACGGTCGCCCACACGGCAGGGGTCTTCGCGATCGGGATCGTCACGCTCGCCCTCTCCCGCTTCGTGGTTCCCGAGCGGCTCTATCCATGGCTCACGCTCGTCTCGGGCGTCCTCGTCGTCGCCGTCGGCGCGGCCGTGCTCCGCGAGCGGCTCCGTGGCCGTCGCCGGGCGGGACACGGCCACGGCGATCACCAGCACGACCACGATCACAAACACGAACACGAGCACGAGCACGAGCACCACCACGAGCACCATCACGACGAGCTCACCTCGAAGGGAATCCTCGGCGTTGGTGTTGCTGCCGGGCTGCTGCCGTGCCCGTCCGCGCTCGTCGTCCTCCTCTCGGCAATCGCGCTCCACCGGGTCGGGCTCGGACTCGGCCTGATCGTGGCCTTCAGCGTCGGGCTCGCTGCGACGATCACGGCGATCGGCCTCGTCGCGGTGCTCGCACGGCAGGCGTTCGGCCGTCTCTCGCTGAACGGCTCTCTCGTCCGTGCGCTGCCCTCGGTGAGCGCGGGACTGATCCTCGCAGTCGGCCTCGTGATCACCGCCCGCGCGCTGCCGGGCGTCGTCTGACCGAACCGCTCACGCGAGCGCGGCGAACCAGGCGCATGTTCGGGCTCGACGACTGGATCGCAGGGCTCTCGGAGGGGGCGTCGATCCTCCTCGTCCTCCTCGTCGCTGCCCTCCTCGGGCTGCGGCACGCCACCGATCCCGACCACATCGCCGCGATGACGGCGCTCGTCGCCTCGAGCCGCGAGCGGGTCAGCCGCTCGGCCGCGCGCCTCGGCGCCTGGTGGGGCCTCGGGCACGCGGTAACCCTGATCGTGTTCGGGATCCCGATCCTCCTCGCGGAGCGGTACCTGCCCGAGCGGCTGCAGCAGGTCGCGGAGACCGCCGTCGCGGCCCTGATCGTCTTCCTCGCGGTGCGGCTGCTGGTTCGTTGGCGCCACGGCTACCTCGACCTCCACGCGCATCCGCATCCGGAGCGGGAGCACCGCCACCCGGTGCGGACGCCGTTCGGCGCATTCGGGATCGGGCTCGTGCACGGGATGGGCGGAAGCGCGGGCGTCGGCATCTTCCTCCTCGCCGCGATCCCGTCCGAGACGGTCGCCGTCGCCTCGCTCTTCCTGCTCGCGGTCTTCACCGCGGTCTCGATGGCGGTGGTGACCGCCGGGTTCGGGCTGGCCCTCGCCTCGCGGCCCTTCGTCGCCGCCTCGGCCGTTGCGATTCCGGCGCTCGGCGCGGCGAGCTTGCTCTTCGGCGCCTGGTACGCCGCCGCAGCCTGGAGCCTCGCTCCGTATCCCTTCTGAGTCGCCGCGTTAGGCTCCTGCGATGCAGGAGCTCCTGACGCTCGACGACGCCGAGCGGCTTGCAGAAGCCGCTTTGCCGCCGGACGCCTGGGGGTACGTCGCCGGCGGCGCGGGGGACGAACGGACGCTCCGCTGGAACCGCGAGGCCTTCTCGCGCTACCGGCTGCGCTACCGCGTGCTCGTCGACGTCTCCGACGTCTCGACCGCGACGACGGTCCTCGGGACGCCGGTATCGATGCCCGTGCTCGTCGCGCCGATGGCCTACCAGGCGATCGCGCACGTGGACCACGAGCTCGGGATGGCGCGAGGAACCGCCGGTGCGGGCACGGTCATGTGCCTCTCGACCGTGGCCACCGCGACGCCCTCTGCGGTCGCCGAGGCGGCGGGCGGCTCGCCGCTCTGGCTCCAGCTGTACGTGTTCCGCGACCGGGACGTGAGCGACGACGTGATCTCCGCCGCGCTCGAGAGCGGGTTCTCGGCGCTCGTGCTCACGGCAGACCTCCCGGTCGTGGGCATCCGCGACCGCGAGCTCCGCACCGGCTTCGACGCGCCCGAGGACTCGGTACCGGCGTACGCGGCGGCGCGCGAGCGAAGCCCGGACGAGGATTCTGGCCTCGCCCTGCTCGACGCGGGCGTCGAGTGGGGCTACGTCTCCGAGCTCCGTGAGCGCTGGGGCGTCCCGGTGGTCGTGAAGGGCCTCGTCACCGGCGAGGACGCCGAGCTCGCGTGCAAGCACGGCGCGGCCGCCGTCGTCGTCTCGAACCACGGCGGACGCCAGCTCGACGGCGCCGTGGCCGCGCTCGACGCGCTGGCCGAGGTCGTAGAGGTCGTCGCGGGGCGGGCCGAGGTCTACCTCGACGGCGGCGTGCGTCGCGGCACCGACGTCGTGACCGCCCTCGCACTCGGCGCCCGCGCGGTCTTCGTCGGGCGGCCGGCGCTCTACGGGCTCGCGCTCGGCGGGGAGAAGGGCGTGCGGCAGGTCCTCGCCATCCTGCGCGACGAGACCGAGAACGCGCTCGCGCTGCTCGGCTGCCGCTCGCCCGACGAGGTCACCGCGGCACACGTGACGGGGCCCGTCGCCGCGTGAGCGTCGCCGACCTGACGCGGAACGCGGTCCACGTCCTTCCCGAGGGCGCCCTCGAGGCGAAGCTCGCGCTCGGGCGCGGGCTCCGGATCAAGCTCGGTATCGACCCCACGGGTCCGGACATCCACCTCGGCTTCGCCGTCGTCCTCCGCCGGCTCGCGGCCTTCCAGCGCGAGGGGCACGTCGCGGTCCTCATCGTCGGCGACTACACCGCGAGGATCGGAGATCCGTCCGGTCGGTCGAAGGAGCGGCAGGTGCTTCCGGACGACGTGCTCGACCGCAACGCACGGCTCTTCGCCGAGCAGGCGTACCGGATCCTGGACCGCGACCGCACCGAGCTGCGCTTCAACGGCGAGTGGCTCGGCGACCTCGACTACGCCGAGCTCGTGCGGCTGACGCGCACGGGGACCGTCGCGCAGCTTCTCGAGCGCGACGACTTCGGCAAGCGGTTCCGCAACAGCGAGCCGATCTCCGTGTCGGAGCTCCTCTACCCCTTCGCCCAGGGCTACGACTCGGTCGCGGTCGAGGCGGACGTCGAGGTGGGGGGCACCGACCAGCTCTACAACTTGCTCATGGGGCGGGACGTGATGACGAGCTACGAGCAAGACCCGCAGTCGGTCATCACCTACGAGCTCCTGGTAGGGACCGACGGCGTCGACAAGATGTCGAAGTCGCAGGGGAACTACGTCGGGATCGACGAGGCGCCGGAGGAGCAGTTCGGCAAGGTCATGTCGATCCCGGACTCCGCGCTCGACCAGTGGTGGCGGCTCTGCCTCGACGTCGACGCCCCGGACGTCCAACCGATGGAGTCGAAGCTCGCGCTCGCGCGCGGCATCGTGGAGCTGTACCACGGCGCGGAGGCCGCGGAGGCCGCCGAGCGGCACTTCACGCGGGTCGTCCGCGAAGGGCGATGCGCCGGAGGACGTGCCGGAGGCCGACGCTCCCGCCGGACGACCCAGTGCACCTGCCGGCGCTGCTCGCGGCCCGGTTCGGGCTGTCCACGAGCGACGCCCGTCGGCTCATCGCGTCAGGGAGGAGTGAGGGTCGACGGCGAAGAGGTCGAGCGACCTCGACCTTCCCCGCGCGCGGCTCGCCGGCGCCGCTCGTGCAGGCCGGGAAGCGCCGCTTCGTGCGGTTCTCCGGGCTGAGGCTCGGAGCCCGGAAACGGCTTGGTTGACACGAGAAGCTCCTGTGCTACCATCCCTCGGCCGCCCGCGAGGGGGGTGCAGGAAGCCTGTAACTCGACGAACGGAGAAGCCTTCGAGCGAGCGGATACGACTCTTGTGTGTTCCGTCCCCGAAGGCCTCTGGTGCGAGTCAGAGGCTTTTTGTTGCCGGCCAGATCGCGGCGCGGTCTTTGAAAACTCAACAGCGTGAAACGTCGAGACCTCTCGCGGGCGACCTTCCGTTCCTCGGAACGGGCCCGCGAGAGGCATGAACCCGTCTTCCTTTCCTTTGGGAAGACGATCGAGCATCGAGCTCGAACTGATCAGACTTGCCTCTGCGCTTCGGCGCAGGGGCGAACGAGTCTCTTCACGGAGAGTTTGATCCTGGCTCAGGACGAACGCTGGCGGCGCGCTTAACACATGCAAGTCGAGCGAGAACCAGGGCTTCGGCCCTGGGGACAGCGGCGAACGGGTGAGTAACACGTGGATAACCTGCCCTCGGCACCGGGATAGCCCGGGGAAACTCGGATTAATACCGGATAGCCCTTCCGGCTCTCGAGCCGGTCGGAAAAGGTAGCTTCGGCCTCCGGCCGAGGATGGGTCCGCGGCGGATTAGCTTGTTGGTGGGGTAATGGCCTACCAAGGCTCCGATCCGTAGCTGGTCTGAGAGGACGATCAGCCACACTGGGACTGAGACACGGCCCAGACTCCTACGGGAGGCAGCAGTGGGGAATCTTGCGCAATGGGCGAAAGCCTGACGCAGCGACGCCGCGTGAGGGAAGAAGGCCTTCGGGTTGTAAACCTCTTTCAGGAGGGACGAAGCTACTCGGGTGAATAGCCCAGAGGGTGACGGTACCTCCAGAAGAAGCCCCGGCTAACTACGTGCCAGCAGCCGCGGTAATACGTAGGGGGCAAGCGTTGTCCGGATTTACTGGGCGTAAAGAGCGTGTAGGCGGCCAAACAGGTCCGTTGTGAAAACTGGAGGCTCAACCTCCAGACGTCGACGGAAACCGTCTGGCTAGAGTCCGGAAGAGGAGAGTGGAATTCCTGGTGTAGCGGTGAAATGCGCAGATATCAGGAAGAACACCAATGGCGAAGGCAGCTCTCTGGGACGGTACTGACGCTGAGACGCGAAAGCGTGGGGAGCGAACAGGATTAGATACCCTGGTAGTCCACGCCGTAAACGATGGGTGCTAGGTGTGGGAGGTGTCGACTCCTTCCGTGCCGTAGCTAACGCATTAAGCACCCCGCCTGGGGAGTACGGCCGCAAGGCTAAAACTCAAAGGAATTGACGGGGCCCCGCACAAGCAGCGGAGCATGTGGTTTAATTCGATGCAACGCGAAGAACCTTACCAGGGCTTGACATGCACTGGAAATCCGTAGAAATACGGCCCTCCTTCGGGACCAGTGCACAGGTGGTGCATGGCTGTCGTCAGCTCGTGTCGTGAGATGTTGGGTTAAGTCCCGCAACGAGCGCAACCCCTGTCCCATGTTGCCAGCGAGTAATGTCGGGGACTCATGGGAGACTGCCGGTGACAAATCGGAGGAAGGTGGGGATGATGTCAAGTCATCATGCCCCTTATGTCCTGGGCTACACACGTGCTACATTGGCCGGTACAAAGGGCTGCAAACCTGCGAGGGTGAGCGAATCCCAAAAAGCCGGTCCCGGTTCGGATTGAAGGCTGAAACTCGCCTTCATGAAGGCGGAGTTGCTAGTAATCGCGGATCAGCAACGCCGCGGTGAATACGTACACGGGGCTTGTACACACCGCCCGTCACACCACGAAAGTCGGCAATACCCGAAGCCGGTGAGCTAACCCCTCGGGGAGGCAGCCGTCGAAGGTAGGGTTGATGATTGGGGTGAAGTCGTAACAAGGTAGCCGTAGCGGAAGCTGCGGCTGGATCACCTCCTTTCTAGGGAATACCGGAGCTCTTACTCCGGTAGGCGTCCGGGCTCGTTCGATGGCCTTGTCGGCTCAGCCGGCTCGCCGTCCGATGTCCGGCTCGCCTGGAACAACGTCGACCTCGACCTCTGATTCCACGCTGTTGAGTTTTGAGAGACCGCTCCATCTGCGGGCGGCGTCTTCTCGTGGGCGACCGAGCTCACGCGCACCTTGAAAACTCCATAGCGGCAGTAAAACGTGTTCTTTCGAATCAAGAGAACAAGGGCACACGGTGGATGCCTTGGCGCCAAGAGCCGATGAAGGACGTGGGCGGCTGCGATAAGCCTCGGGAAGGAGCTGACCATCCGTTGATCCGAGGATTTCCGAATGGGGAAACCTACGCGTGGTAATGCGCGCGTACTCCTGCCTGAATACATAGGGCAGGAAGAGGCAAGCCGGGGAACTGAAACATCTTAGTACCCGGAGGAAAGGAAAGAAACCTCGACTCCCTGAGTAGTGGCGAGCGAAAAGGGAAGAGCCCAAACCCGTGCGATGTGATAGGCGGCAGCCGTTGTCGCACGGGGGTTGTAGGGCTCGTCTTGATCCGTCTGCCGGCGGGTCGGGAAGTTACAAAGTTGCGTGTTAGTCGAACCGGCTGGAACGCCGGACCACAGCGGGTAACAGTCCCGTAGGCGAAAACGCGCAGCCTTCCTGGACGAGTTCCTGAGT
>CAVRPZ010000003.1:680000-1401756 GCA_963723345.1 uncultured Actinomycetes bacterium
CCGTACTAATTGCCCGAGGTCTTGACTTTGAACACCGACGACTGCTGCTATGGAGTTTTGAGGGTGAGCGTGCGCCGAGCTTGGCGAGCACCGCGACCTCGACAATTTGGGCGGTCATAGCGGCGGGGATACACCTCTTCCCATTCCGAACAGAGAAGTTAAGCCCGCCAGCGCCGATGGTACTCGGGGCGCAAGCCCCCGGGAGAGTAGGACGCCGCCCATGTCTTTTGCAGTCCGGGAACCCGCTAGCGCGGGTTCCCGGACGCCTACGTCAAGGACGTTCGCTCCTCCGCGTCATCTGCCGATCGCACTCCTAGATCGGGGCACACATTTCGCAGCATCCGAGCCCGGTGGCGCGGGTTCCCGGACGCCTACGTCAAGGACGTTCGCTCCTCCGCGTCATCTGCCGATCGCACTCCTAGATCGGGGCACACATTTCGCAGCATCCGAGCCCGCTAGCGCGGGTTCCCGGACGCCTACGTCAAGGACGTTCGCTCCTCCGCGTCATCTGCCGATCGCGCTCCTAGATCGGAGCACACATTTCGCAGCATCCGAGCCCGCTCGCGCGGGTTCCCGGACGCGTACGTCAAGGACGTTCGCTCGGCTGCGACGTCTATCTGCCTGATCGCTCACTCACTAGACTAGGCGACTAGATGACGATCGTCTCATGTCGCTCGTACACTCCGCGCGATGGACCTCCGCGACGGCGATCTCCTTCTGCGCCCGTGGACCGAGGAGGACGTGCCGGCGCTCGTCGAGGCCTGCAACGACCCCGAGATACCGCGCTGGATCCCCGTGATCCCGTCGCCCTACACCGAGGACGACGCTCGGGCGTTCATCCGCGGGGAGTCGCTCGCAGCGCCGCGGTACTCCGTGCCGGAGTACTCGTATGCGATCACGCTCGACCGCGCGCTCGCGGGTGCGATCGGGATGGCGGTCAACTCGATGAACTACCGCGGCCGCATCGGATACTGGGTCGCCGCGGGCTCGCGTGGTCGTGGTGTTTGCACCAGGGCTTTGCGAGCGCTCTCTCGCTGGGCGCTCGACGAGCTCGAGCTGCAGCGGCTCGAGCTCATCACCGACCCGGACAACGTCGCCTCGCAGCGCTGCGCCGAGAAGGTGGGCTTCCGGCGGGAGGGCGTCATGCGCGCGCACCTGCGCCACCCGGACGGTCGCGTCCGCGACTCCGTGCTGTTCTCGCTGCTACCCGGCGAGCTCGTCGACTGACGCCACTCGCCCGTTCCCGCCCGCGCCGAGCTCGCGCAGCCGCCGAACACGCTCCTCGAGCGGCGGGTGGGTCTTGAACATGCGCGCGAGGCCATCGCTCTCGAAGGGGTCGATCGGGTATAGCGGCTCGGTCGCCGGTGACGCCGCGAACTCGACGAGCTCGGACGCCCGGTCGAGCCGCATGAGCGCGTCGGCGAGGTCGTGCGCCTTGCCGCACGCGCGGGCAGCGAGCTCGTCCGCGTGCAGCTCCCGCTTCGGCGACAGGAGGACGTGCACGAACGCAGCCGCGATCGGCGCCAGGATGTACAGCAGGAAGCGCGAGAGCCAGCCGCCGACCCGGCTCGCCTCGACGAGCGTCGACGCGAAGAGCACGACGAAGGTCTGGACGAGCACGTCCCGCCGCCGCACGTGCGCGAGCTCGTGGGCGATGGCAGCCTCGAGCTCCTCGGGGCGCAGGGCCTGAACGGCGCCCGCGGATACGGCGAGCGTCGAGCTCGCCGGCCCCCGCCCGACCGCGAAGAGCCGGGGGAACCCGTCGGGGATCAGGTACAGCTGGGGCGGGCGGACGCCGAGCCTCGCGGCCGACGTGTCCGCCGCGGAGCGCAGCAGGGGATCCTCGGCAAGCGCGAACGGACGGGCCTCGAGCATGCCGAGGAGCGCGCGGTCGCCGTAGCGGTAGACCCCCGTTGCGGCGAGCAGCGAGCAGAAGGCGAAGAGGAGGGCGGTCGTCGTCCCGCCGATCACCCACCCGAGGCCGCCGAGGAGGGCTGCGAGGAAGGCGACGAGGAGCCACGCCTTCGCCAGATTGAGCACGGCCGCCCCGCGCGGCGCGGGCAGGGGAGTGCTAGCTCTCGCCGCTCTCGTCCTCGGTGAGGCTGCGTGGAGGCCAGTCCGGCTCGGGGGCGTCGCAGCGGCTCGAGCAGTGCAGCGACGCGACGTTCTGGAGCGGGATGAGGATGTGCCCGTTGAGCTCCACGTGGGGGACTTCCTCGATCGAGCAGTACGCGGTGAGCGTTCCGTCCTGGTACTCGCCGCCGAACAGCGCGACCTCCACCTGCTCGCCCTTGTACTTGTTCGTGTAGTCCTCCACGAGCGCGTCAGTGTACTCGCTCGAGGTCGCCGTTCCGGACCGCGAATCGGAACACGGCGCAGTTCGTCAGGGGGCCGATACGGGCCCTCGACTCCACGTGCGAGAGGCCCGTCGCAGCCGACAGGGCGGCGCGGATCGGGCCAGCGTGCGTGACCCCGAGCACGCGATCGCCGGCGTGGCGTCGGCCGAGCTCGAGCAGCGCCGGGACGACGCGGGCGGCGAGCTCGTCGTGGGTCTCGCCGTTCGGCCAGCCGGAGTGCCAGGCGACGTCCGCTCGCTCCGGGAAGCGCGTCCTCACCTCGTCGACCGTCAAGCCCTGCCAGTCTCCGACGTCGATCTCACGGAGCGGCTCGAGCTCCCGTGCCTCGAGCCCGAGTCGGCCGGCGACGATCCGCGCCGTCTCGCTCGCTCGCCGGAGCGGGCTCGTGTAGACGGCGCCCAGGTCTTCGGAGCGCAGGATCTCCGCGAGCTCGCGGGCCTGCGCCCGTCCCGCCTCGTTCAGCGGCGTGTCGGCGTGACCCTGGTAGCGGCGCTCCCGGTTCCAGTCGGTCTCGCCGTGCCTGACCAAGACGATCGTCGTCGTCACGGGGATACGCTAGCCGCGCTCGTGGACCTCGGACTCGGCGGCAAGCGGTGTCTCGTGACCGGCTCGACCGGAGGCATCGGCCTGGAGACGGCGCGCCTCCTCGTCGCCGAGGGCGCGCGCGTCGTCACCTGCGGACGGAGCGCCGGGCCGGAGGTCGGCGAGGACGCGCACGTATCGCTCGACCTGGCGCCCGCGGGAGCTCCCGAGCGCGCGGTGGGCGAGGCCGTCGCGGCGCTCGGTGGGCTCGACGTTCTCGTCAACAACGTGGGACTCGCGCGGCACGCTCGCTTCGAGGAGGTACCGGACGAGGAGTGGGACGCGTACTGGCAGCTGAACGTCATGAGCTACGTGCGGGCGACGCGCGCCGTGCTGCCGCACCTCGGCGAGGGCGGCGCGATCGTGAACGTGTCCTCTACCGCGGGGAAGCGGCCGTCGACCGGGATGCCGCACTACTCGGTGACGAAGGCCGCCGTGCTTTCGCTCTCGCGGCTCGTGGCCGACCTGTACGCGTCGAAGGGCATCCGCTGCAACGCGGTCACCCCGGGGCCGACGGCGACCGACGCCTGGCTCGGGGACGGTGGCCTCGCGGCCCAGCAGGGCGGCGACCGCGACGAGGTGCTCGAGCGGGTCGGCGCCGGGCGTCCGCTCGGGCGTCTCGCGACGCCGGAGGAGATCGCGGCCGTGATCGTGTTCCTGTGCTCGGAGCGGGCGTCCTACGTGACGGGCGCCGCGTGGTCGGCCGACGGCGGCACCGTTGCGATCATCGTGTGATGACGCCGTTCGAGGAGCGAGTCCGCGAGCTCGAGGGGAGCCTCGCGCCGTTCGCGGTCCGCTCGTTCGAGACCCGTGGTCGCGCCGAGCCAGAGGAGGAGTGCACGGTCCGCACCCCGTTCCAGCGGGACCGCGACCGCATCGTCCACTCGAAGCCCTTCCGGCGATTGAAGGGCAAGACGCAGGTCTTCATCGACCCCGAGGGCGACCATTACCGGACGCGGATGACGCATACGCTCGAGACGACCGCGATCTCGCGTGTCGTCGCCCGAGCGCTCCGGCTCAACGAGGACCTCACGGAGGCGGTCGGGCTTGGCCACGACATGGGGCACACGCCGTTCGGGCATGCGGGCGAGGACGCACTCGACGACGCGCTCCGCGAGCGCTTCGGCCTCCGCTTCCGGCACAACGAGCACTCGTACCGCATCGCGCAGTCGCTCAACCTCACGCACGAGGTGTGCGACGGGATCCTCACGCACACCGGCGAGCGCGAGCCGGAGTCGCTGGAGGGGAAGATCGTGCGGCTCGTCGACCGGGTCGCGTACATCAACCACGACATCGACGACGCCGTCCGCTACGGCCTCCTCTCCGAAGAAGATCTCCCGCGCGAGGAGATCGCGATCCTCGGAGGCTCGGGCTCTGCGCGGATCGACCGGCTCGTGCACGACATCGTCGAATCCTCGGAGCGAATCGACGACATCCGTCAGTCGGCGCGGGTGGGGGAGGCGATGCTCTCGCTCCGCGCGTTCATGTTCGACCGCGTCTACCTCGGCCCGCAGACGGCGCCCGAGCACGAGCGGGCGCACGAGGTCGTCCACAGGATCTTCGACCACCTCGTCGCGCGCGGCGACGATCCGGACGAGATCGTCGACTACGTCGCCGGGATGACCGACCGCTTCGCTCTCGTCTACGCCGACTCGCTCTGAGTCGAGGCGACGAGCGCCTCGATCTCCGCGACGGGTGGCTCGCCTCCGACGGAGAGGAAGAAGGTAAGCGCCTTTCTCGAGCTCGATCTCGCCTTCGGCGACGTCTCTCCGAGGCGGGAGCTTCTCGCCGGCACTGAGACGCAGGATGGCCTCGATGCCAGCGATTACCAGTCGACGCGAGCAGGTCGGCGGCCGCGGTGGTCGCCTGCAAGCGCGGCCACGATCGCCTGGATCGCCAGCGCGTCGCGCGTCGCCGGCGGATTCGCATCCAGCGCGGCTGCGCAGCCGTCGCGGATACCGAGTTGGTCAGCGAAGAGCAGCAACGCCGGAGGATGCCACCGCGCGCGACCGTACTGCTCGGACGAGCGCGAACGCCTCGTCGACCAGGATGCGCGGCGCCCGGGGTGGCCGCATCCAGGCGTGCTGAGGCGCAGAGCGAGCAGCGACGAGGCGAGCTCGACCCGGTCGTCCCGGGCACGCGCGAGCTCGACGGCCCTACGGATCCGCGACCGCACCGACCGTATCGCCCCGCGCGCGCCTGATCGAGCCGCGGAGGCCGCGCATCGCGCGACTCGTGCGTGTGTGGTACCCCGGCCTCGCACGCGGCGATGAACTCGTCCGGGCTTCCGAGGCCGGCGTCCCAGCGTCCGGGAAGAAGTCCACTAGATCCTGTTCGTCCGGGTGAACCGCACCGACTCGAGCGTCACCGAGCCGCTCGGCGAGGCGCATGACTCGGCGTAGAGCTCCTCGGCTCGCCGCAGATCGCCGACGATCGAAGACCTGCACGGCGAGGTTGTTGACGATCGTCGCAGGCAATCGGCGAGTCGATCGTCGAGCGCGATCTCGAGCGCGTGTTCCATGTCCTCGACACCGGCTGTATCGCCGAGCGCGTTCTTCGCCATGCCGACTGACGTCAGCGCATGCGCGCGCAGCTCGTCGAGGCCGAGCTCATCGGCCATCGCGAGCGCGGACTCGGCGAGGCGGCGCCTCCTCGTGCTCGTCCGCGATGTCGCGCATGCGTGCCGCGGCGCGAGCACACGTGCAGCGGACGCCGAGACCGAGTCGCCGACGAGCTCCTCGGCGCGCCGCAGGTGCGCGCTCATGGCCGATGTCGCCATGGCCTCGATACCAGCGACATGGCGAGATAAGACTCCGCCTCTGCCGCCGGTCCGTGTCGCCCGCCTCGACAGTGCGTCTCGCGCGGTCTCGAGCGCCTGTCGCCGTACTTCGTCGAAGGCCCAGTAGAGCGCTCGGGCCTGTCGGAACATGAGCTCGGCCCGCTCCGCTCGTCGTCCGGCCACAGCGCGAGCGCTTGCTCGTACGGGCCGCGGCTACCGGATAGCTGTTCAGGCGGAAGGCGCGGTCGCCGGCGTCGCGCAGCGCGAGCCGCGTGCGCTCGGCGATCTCGTCGTCGTCGCTGCCCGAAGCCCGGACGAGCTCGAGTGCCGAGCGCCAGTGGTAGGCGAGCATCTCCGCGTGGTCCTCCGGCCGGCCGAGGACTCGCGATCCATTCGGCGGTCACGCGGTGCTTCGCCGCGCGATCGGCGCGGGCGATCTGACCGTAGGCGACGTCGCGAACGAGCGCGTGCGCGAAGGCGAACTCGCTCTCCCCTCGAGGGACGAGCGCCGCTGGCGGCGCACGAAGCCCTTGCGCTCCAACGAGTGAAGAGATGCGCTGGCCGCCTCCGCATCGCGGCCGATCGAGCTCGCCCAGAAGACTTTCCCGACGACTGCGGCATCCTGCAGGAGATCCTTCTCCGTCGCCGGGAGGCCATCGAGGCGTGCGGCGATGATGCCCTGGAGGGTCTCGGGAAGCGGGAGCTCTTCGCTCGATCCCTGCTCGAGGAAGAGCTCGACGTACTGCTCCGCGTAGAGCGGGTTTCCTCCGGCGTGATCGAGGAGCGTCCTCTGCGCCTCGGCCTCGAGCAGCGGCTTGCCGAGGAGATGGCCGAGGAGCTGCGCGGTCTGCTCGTCGGACAGTGGGGCGAGCGCGAGGGTCGTCGCGTTCAGCTTTCCGCCGCCCCAGCCCGGGCGCCGCTCCAGGAGCTCCGGGCGCGCGGTCGCGACGACGAGCAGCGGCACGTCGGTCACCCAGTCGACGAGCTCGTCGAGGAAGTCGAGAAGGCTCTCGTCGGCCCAGTGGATGTCCTCGAACGACGAGCGACGAGTGGGCGCTGCTCGGCGAGGCCCTCGAGGAAACGCCGCCAGGCGGCGAACGCCTCGTTGCGCCGGTCGCCTCCGAGCTGCGCCTCCTCGGCGAGGCCGAGGAGTGCGAGCAGATGCGCCTCGACGCGGGCCTCCTCACCGGTGCCGGCGAGCGTGTCCTCGACCATCTGACGGATCTTGTGCGCGATCTCCTCGGAGGAGTCCTGCTCGAGGACGCCTGCCTGCGCCTTCACGATCTCACCGAGCGCCCACATCGTGATGCCGTCCCCGTAGGCGAGGCAGCGGCCCTGACGCCACGTGATGATCTCGGGGTCGGCGTCGACGATCCGCTGAGAGCTCGTAGACGAGTGCGGCTCTTCCCGATCCCGGGCACGCCCACGAGCGTGAGGAGCTGCGGCGTCCGCTCGTGGCGCGCGCGTTCGAACACGTCCTGGACGATCCCGAGCTCGCGCTCCCGCCCTACGAGCTCCGAGCGCGCCTCGTGCGCGACGTCGACGCCGAAGCGGGATCGCGCATGCACCGCCTCCCAGACCGCGATCGGCGCGGACTTGCCCTTCGCCTCGACCGGATCGGCGCTCCTCGTAGTCGATCGCGTGACCGCGTCGCCCGGTAGGTCGTCTCGTCGACGATCACGCCGTTGACGGGCGCCGCGGACTGAAGGCGCGCGGCGGTGTTGACGACGTCGCCCGACGCCATGCCCTCGCCAGCATCCGGGCGCGCATCCAAGGACACGAGCGCCTCGCCGGTCGTGATCCCCACCCTGAGCTCGAGCCCCTCCTCGACCGCGAACTCGCGGATCGCGAGCGCGGCCCGGACCGCTCGCTCCGGATCGTCCTCGTGTGCCATCGGCGCGCCGAAAAGGGCCATCACCGCGTCCCCGATGAACTTCTCGACGGTCCCACCGTGCCGCTCGAGCTCCGCGCGGACACGCTCGTGGTACGGGCCGAGGAAGGCGTCGACGTCCTCGGGTCGAGCGACTCGGCGCGCGCCGTGAAGCCGACGAGGTCGCAAAAGACGACCGTGACGACCTTGCGTTCGCGGCGAGGCGCGCTCGGCATGAGGCAGAGAGTACGACGTGGGCGGCCAGTAGTCTCACCCCGTGGCGCGGATCAAGGACTCGTCGGTGCGCGACGTCATCGCCGCGGCCGACATGGTCGAGGTCGTCGCCGGCCGCACGCAGCTCCGCCGTGCGTCCGGCTCGCGGTTCATGGGCCGCTGCCCGTTCCACGAGGAGAAGACGCCGAGCTTCTCCGTGAACCCGGTCGACAAGCTCTACTACTGCTTCGGCTGCGGGAAGGGCGGCGACGTCGTCTCCTTCGTCCGCGAGACCGAGAACCTCGACTTCGTCGGGACGATCGAGTGGCTGGCGGAGCGGTTCCGGGTGCCGCTCGAGTACGAGGAGGCCTCGCCGCGCGTCGAGGCGGAGCGGAAGCGCCGCGACCGGCTGTACGCCCTGCTCGAGCAGACGACCGCGTACTTCGAGCGGCTGCTCTGGGACGGCGACGCGGGGGCGTCCGTGCGCGCCTATCTCGCGGAGCGGGGCCTGGGCGACGAGGTGGCGAAGGAGTTCCGGCTGGGGCTCTCGCCAGGCCGCGGACTGGCCGAGAAGGCGGCCGAGAAGGGGTTCTCGCGCGACGAGCTCCGCGCCGCCGGGCTCGCGACGGTGCGCGGCGGGGACTACTTCCCGCGGCGGCTGATGTTCCCGCTCTCGGACGCGCGCGGCCGCGTCGTCGGCTTCCAGGCGCGCAAGCTCGCCGAGGACGACCCGCTGCGTGGGAAGTACGTGAACTCGCCCGAGGGTGACCTGTTCAAGAAGGGCGCGATCCTGTACGGGCTGCACCTCGCGAGGACGGCGATCGCCAAGCAGGACCGGGCGGCCGTCGTCGAGGGCAACACCGACGTCATCGCGCTGCGCCAGGTCGGATTCGAGCCCGTCGTCGCGTCGATGGGGACTGCGCTCACGGAGCGCCAGCTCGAGGAGCTCGGCCGCCTCACCCGCAAGGTCTTCCTCTGCTTCGACGCCGACGCCGCCGGCCAGGAGGCGACGCTCCGTGGCATGGAGCTCGCCGCTGTCAAGGGCTTCGACGTGAAGGTCGTCACGCTGCCGCGCGGCCAGGACCCCGCCGACGCACCCGACGGCTTCGAGGACCGGCTGGAGGGCGCCGAGAGCTACCTCCTGTACCGCGTCCGCCTCGAGCTCGACCGTGCCTCCGACCGTCAGGAGGGGTTCGTCCGTGCGCGAGAGGTGCTCGCGAGGGCCGAGGACTCACCCGAGCGCCAGGAGGCCCTCCGTCTCCTCGCCGACCGGCTCGACCTTCCGAAGGAGACCCTCGCCGGGCTCGCCCCAGCGCGCGGAGGTGCGCGTGCCGTGGCTCCCGAGACTCCGCGTCTGCTGGAGGCGGGCGACCGCCTCGAGCGCGAGGCGCTCGCGGCCTGCGTCGCGCACCCGTCCCTCGTGCGCGGGCTCGCCGAGCTCGGGGCCGAGCACTTCGATTCCGAGATCCATCGCCGCTTCCGAGCCACGGTCGTCTCCGGGAGAGAGGACCCGGAGCTCACGTCGCTGAAGGCGGAGCTCGACGCACGTGCCTCGCGCGAAGCGATCGACGAGCGGACCGGGGCGGAGCTCCTGCTCCGGCTCCGGGAGCGGAAGCTGAAGCGCGATCTCGCCGGCGCCGACCTCGCGCGGACGACCGAGCTGCAGGCGCACCTGTCGAAGGTGCGTCAGGCGCTCGCCGAGCTCACGTAGCGCAGAAGCCGCCGATCGTCACCCTGTGACGGTCACCGTGCGAGGTCAGAGGTAGCCGAGCTCGGCGAGGAGGTCCCCCGCCTCGGCGAGGACGTCGGCGAGCTGCGCCTCGTCCAGGTCTCGGCGATGTCGGCCGACCGACGAGCGGTGGACGCGCGCGAGCGCGGCGTCAGCTCGTCACGCGAGGCGTCGAGCTCGGCCGCGAGGTCGTCGGCGACCTCCTCGGGTGCCTCGGCCAGGCGCTCGTAGCGGACCTCGACCAACGGAGCTGTCGACGATCGCGCCGCGGTCACGTACCTGCGCCAGGCCCAGGCCGCTCGACGCGCGTCGCTCACGCGCTCGAACTCGTCGCGTCGATCGCGCTCGACCCAGAACCGCGCGTAGGCGCCGTACGCGATCCCTGCGTCGTCGCTCCGCGTCTCGCGGGGCCGGAGCCACGGCTTCTCGAGCAGCGAACAGACGACGTCGCGCCCGTCGCGGACGATGTGGACGATCCGCGCCTCGGGGTAGGCGCTGTGCACCACGTCGACCAGGTGCGCGAGCTCGGGCGTCTGCTCGACCGCGCGCACGGCGCCGACGAGACCGACGCGACGCGCGACGGCGAGGGTCCTGCGCAGTCGGCGTGCCGCCTCCGTCGGCTGTAGATCGACGAGCTCCGGCACCGCAGCCTTCAGCGGAGGGACCTCGCCGAGATCGACGAAGCCCGGGAGCGAGCCGATCGCACCCGCGAGGAAGGTCGTCCCGGAGCGCGGGGAGCCGACGACGAACACGAGCCGGTCGTCCAGCCTTCCGAGGCGTTCGCCGAGCGAGGCGCCGCGGCGCGGGGCGAGGCGCTTGGCCACGCGAAGCTGGAGCGCCGCGGTCTCGAGGAGCCCGGTCACGGGCCGGATTCTCGCAGCCCGCGCGAATCCGATTCGCGCCGACCGTGGAAGAATCCCGCAGACCACGTCGGTCTTGTGTGATTGAGTACGTGCGAGGAGGGCAGAGTGCTCGACAGCGGACTGCAAGCGCGCATGCGTTCGACACGCGGGATCGCCACCGCCGCGACGGCGCTCGGCCTCGTCGTCGCACTCGTCGCCGCGGCGGCGGCGTTCGCGAGCGCGTCGTACCAGGACCCCGCGGGCGACGCGAACGAGGCGCCGGACATCTCGACGGTGGCCGTGGACGACCTCGGCGGCGCGTCCGTCGCCGTGCGGGTGTCGTTCGCGAACTTCCGCACCCTGCCTCCGAACTCGCGTGTCCTCGTGCGCTTCGACCTCGATCGGAACGAGGCCACGGGCGATCAGGGCGACGAGATCACGCTTCGCTACTCGAGCGACGGGGCGCTCGCCTCGTTCCGCTGGGACGGGGCGCAGCTCGTCCCGCTCCCGGGGGCCGGGACGAGCGCGGCGTTCTCCGACGGCGTGCTCTCGGTCGCGATCGACCGGACGCATCTCGCGGGAGCGACCTCGTTCGGGCTGCTCGTCATCGCTGCGCGGACGCAGCAGGCCGGGGCCGGGTTGCTCGCCTCGACGGACTTCGCGCCGAGCGCCGGCAGGAACGTCTATTCCTCGCCAGGGCCGGCATCGTTTCCCGACCCGGACAACGACCAGGACGTCGCGCCCGATGTCACCTCGATCTCCGTCGTGGACACCCCGAGCGGAAGCCTGCAGTTCCGGCTCACGACCGCGAACTACGCGACGCTGCCGCCCGACAAGCTGATCGGAATCGGGATCGGCCTCCGCGGCCGTCCGATCGAGGACGATGCGCTCTTCGTCGGGTACCTCAGCGGATCGCGGACGGTCGAGGTCGACCGCGAGGAGCGCGGTGTGCTCCAGCCCGTTCTGGGTCGGCACGGCGTGACGGCGTCGCACGCGAACAGCGTGCTGACCTTTGCGGTGCCGCGGCGGCTGCTCGACGGCGCGTCCGCGATCGGCTTCGGCGTCGTGAGCGCCGATCTCGTCGGGCCCGGCGAGAGCGAGGGGGAGGAGTTCGAGGGCGAGATCGAGGCGCTCGACGCTGCGCCGGACGACCTCGAGAGCCTCTACCCGTACAGCCTCGCCAACCCGGGCCCGCTCGTGCTCCGGGCCGGCGCGGTCGCGGCCTCGGCCGCACCGCGAGCGGGCAGGCCGTTGACGCTCAGGGTCGTCGTCCGGCGGCTCGACACCTACCGCGTCGTCCGCACCGGTGCGGTGGCGTGCACGGCCTCGGTGGCGGGCAAGCGGCTCCGCGGCACCGCCCGGTTCCGTCGCGGCGCCGCCGAGTGCGCGCTTCGGCTGCCGGCCGTCGGCGCCGGGTCCGTCCTCCGGGGGACGATCACCGTCCGCGCCGCGGGCGGCGTGAGCCGCACGCCGTTCCGCTATGTCGTCCGCTGAGCGCCCCCCGGGCGGCGTTGAGCATTTCTTGAGGCGACGTACGACAATGCGCCCATGGCTGAAGGCTCGAGTCGTGCGAGGGTCGCACTGAAGCTGCTCGCGGGCGTCCTGGGCGCGGTGTCGCTGCTCGTCGTCGCCGGGGTCGCGCTCGCGGCGGCATCGTTCTCCGACCCTCCAGGCGACAACAACGCCGCGCCGGACGTCACCACGGTGGCCGTCTCGGAGACCCCGGACGGGAACCTCACGATCGCCGCGACACTCGCGAACTACCAGGCGCTTCCGGCCAACAGCTGGGTCAATCTCTGGTTCGACCTCGACTCGAACCCACGCACCGGCGACGACGGCGACGAGGCCCTCGTGCAGTACTTCGACGACGGCGGGCTCCAGTTCTTCCGCTGGAACGGAACGACGCTCGTCCGGCGTGAGGCGACCGGCATGACGGCGTCCGTCGCAGCCGGCGTGCTGACGTTCACCGGGCCGAAGGCCGCGCTCGACGGAGCGGCGAGCTTCAACCTCCTGACCGTGGCGTCTCGCGGGCAGGACGTGGGCGATGACGAGGATCTCATCGCCTCCGACTCCGCGCCGAACAGCGGCCGCGGACGCTGGGTCTCGCCGGGGCCGCTCTCGGTGGCGGACCTCGCCGGCGACCACGAGGCCGCTCCCGACGTCACCGATGTCCGTGTGACCGACAGCGCGTCGGGCACGATCAGCTTCGCCGTGTCGACGCCGAGCCATGTGGCCCTGACGGCCGGGACCTGGATCGAGCTCGACGTCGACATCGACCGCCGCCACTCGACCGGCGGCGGGGGTGCCGAGACGTTCGTCGCACTCTCTGGCGGCGATGTGTTCGTCGGCCGGTGGAGCGCGTCCGAAAGGGACTTCGTCGTCCGCCGCGCGGGGGCTCGTGCCCGCAGCGCCGGCGGCGTCGTGACCTTCGACGTCCCCCGTGCGCTCCTCGACGACGTCGCCAGCTTCGACTTCTACGTCGTCAGCGGCGACTCCGATCCGGACGACGAGGACAACGCGATCGATCTCGCGCCGAACGGGGATCGCTGGTGGCGCTACACACTCGCGAACAAGCCGCCGCTGCACCTGATCGCCGACGACGCGCGCGCGGTCCCTGCGCGGCCGCGGGCGGGGCGGGCGTTCAGCGTCGTCGTGCCGGTTCGGAGGTCGGACACCGCCCGCGGGATCACGTCCGGCTCGGCGACCTGCACGGTCCGGGTCGCCGGGAAGCCGGTGCAGGCCGCCGGGAAGGTCGCGGCCGGCACGGGGCGCTGCTCGCTGCGAGTCCCCGCCGAGGCCCGCGGCGCGGCCGCTGCGAGGGTCGATCGTCGTGCGCTCGGCCGGCAAGTCCGTCACGACCCGCTTCTCGTTCCCCGTTCGCTGAGCCGGGCGCCGTTCCGCATCGCGACGGCGGCCGACCGGTGCGCCGGGTCGTCCTCCGTGCGCGTCGACGTACTCCCCGGGTTGGACTCGAACCAACAACCCTCCGGTTAACAGCCGGATGCTCTGCCAATTGAGCTACCGGGGAAGGCAGCCGGGGGATTGTACCCGGCCCTTCGCGTTGCCCCGACGGGCAGGACGACGCTGCGGGAGCGCGAATGGCTCTCCCATGCGTCGCTTCGCCGTCGTCGGCGTCGCGTTGTCTGCTGGGCGTCCTGGGGCTGGCACCCGAGTCGTTCGCGGGCAACGCTCGCGTGGCCGCGCTCCAGGTCGCGCTGCGCGCCCACGGGTTCGACCCGGGGCCGGTCGACGGGGTCCGTGGGCCGGTCACGAGCGACGCGCTCGTCCGCTTCCAGCGAGCGAAGGGGCTCGTGCCGGACGGCAAGGTCGGTCCGGCCACGCGGCGAGCGCTTCGGCGCGCGCGGACGGCCGCTCCTCGGCCGACGCGAGCTCGGCGTGGGCGCCGTCGGCTGGGACGTCGCGGTGCTCGAGTTCCGGCTGCGGAGGAACGGCCTCGGCGCGCGCGCGGTCGACGGGCGCTTCACGCGGAAGACCGCGCGCGCGCTGCGAGCGCTACCAGCGCCGCAACGGGCTCGCCCCGGACGGCATCGCGGGGCGCAACACGTACCGCGCGCTCGCGAGCCGGGCGCCGGTGCGCGTGCACACCGTCGTTCCGGGGGAGAGCTTCTTCTCGATCGCGGCCCGCTACCACGTCAGCCCGTGGCGGCTCGCGCGGAGGAACCGACTCTCGCTGATGCAGGTCATCGTCCCCGGCCAGCGCCTCGCGCTCCCGGCCGAGCGCCCGACGCGCTGCCGCCCGTCCGCCCGGCCCGCGTCGCGGGACGCCGTGCGTCATGCGCTCGACTACTGGTCGCGGATGTACGGCGTCGACCCGCAGCTCGTGCGGGCGCTCGCGTGGATGGAGTCGGGCTTCCAGCAGGACGTCGTCTCGAGCGTCGGCGCGATCGGCGTCATGCAGCTCCTGCCCGAGACGTGGGAGTTCGTGGACGTCGTGCTCCTCGGGGAGCGGACCGCGCGCACGTACCAGGGCAACGTCCGTGCGGGCGTCCGCTATCTCCGCTGGCAGCTGGACGAGTTCGGCGGGGACGTGCGCCTCGCGCTCGCCGGCTGGTACCAGGGCGCGCGGGCGGTGCGCGAGATCGGGCTCTACGACGACACGAAGCTCTTCGTGCGCGTCGTGCTGGCGCTCTACGGCACTGTCTGAGGCGGCTCCAGCTCGCCGAGCGCGATCGCTACAGCGCGCCGCAACGGCGAGCCACTCTAGTCTCGGATCAGCTCGTTGAGCGGGTGCGCCCGCGGATCGAGCACGTTCTCGGCCTGCTCGGCGCCCGTGACGGGGAGCTGCGCGGGGTCGAGCAGCCCCACCTGGACGAGAAGCGATGCCTGGTCCCAGTAGATGTGCTCGTGCGCGACCTTGCCGTCCTCGAAGCCCACGACGACGCAGAACGCGAGCTGCACGGCTCTTCCCGTCGGCGCGACCCCGGGCAGGAGCTGGTGCATCTCGATGTCGTGCGTGAAGGAGAGGACGAGCTCGTCGACGACCTGGTTCTCGCCGACGGTCCGTGAGACGGGCGTGATCTCGACGTTGTGCGGCCACTTACCGATGAAGTGGTCTCCGTAGAAGCGGCGCACCCCCTCGAAGCCGACGCCCCCGGTCATGACGGGCACGTGGTTGACGTAGGGGTCGTCGGTCATCGTCGCCATCGTCGCGTCGAGGTCCATGTCGACGAACTCGGCGGCGACGTGGTCGTCGAAGACCGCTCGCGATGTCCGGGCTCGCTGCGCTCGTCGCCATCTCGCCGCGGAACCTACCTCGTCTCGCTCTCGCTTGACATGTCACGGCGGTGAGGGATTGAATCTCCGCATGCTCCTGCGCGAGGTCGAGTACGCACGCCCGGCCACCGTCGAGGAGGCCGTCTCGCTGCTCGGCTCGTTCGAAGGGGCGCGCGCGCTCGCCGGCGGCCAGACCCTCGTCAACGTCATGAAGGCGCGGGCGGCGGCGCCCGACGTGCTCGTCGACCTCGCCGACCTCGACGAGCTGCGCGCGATCGGCTTCTCCGCGGACGGCCTGCTCGAGATCGGCGCGATGGTCACGTACGCACAGCTCATGGGCTCCTCCGAGGTCGACGTCGCGCGCCCGATCCTCGCCGAGGTGGCGGCGACGATCGGCGACGTGCAGGTCCGGAATCGCGGCACCGTCGGGGGCAACGTCTGTGTCGCCGACCCGACGAACCACCTGCCGCCACTCCTGGTCGCCCTCGACGCAACCTTCACGATCCGCGGGTCGTCGGGCGAGCGCACGGTCTCGGCGGACGAGTTCTTCGTCGGCGTGTACATGACCGCGGTGGTGGAGGGCGAGCTCCTGACGAAGGTTTCCGTGCCGCCGTCGAGCGGCGCGGGCGACGGCTTCGCCGGTCTCACCATCGGCAAGCACGGCACGTACGTCGCGAACGCCGCGGCCACGGTCTCCGACGACGGCGTACGGATCGCCCTCGGCTGCGTCGACGCCGTGCCGGTGCGCGCGAGCGCGATGGAGGAGCGGCTCGCCGGCGGCGATCTCTCCGAGGACGCGGTGCGCGCGGCAGCCGACGGGGTCGGCGCATCGCTCGACCCGCCTTCCGACGCGCACGGGTCGGGCGACTTCCGGCGCCATCTCGCAGAGGTCTCGGCGACACGGGCGGTCCTGCAGGCGGCCGCGAGGCGGAAGGGCGCCTAGTGTCGGCGCCCGCACCGAGCCACGGCGTCTCCGTCGACGTCAACGGCGAGCAGATCGAGATGGAGGTCCCGGCGCGCCGCCTCCTCGTGCACTTCATCCGCGACGACCTCGGGCTCACGGGCACGCACATCGGCTGCGACACCGGGAACTGCGGTGCGTGCACGGTGCACCTGGACGGCGAGCCGGTGAAGAGCTGCATGCTTCTCGCCGTGCAGGCGGACGGCGTGCGGATCATCACGGTCGAGGGACTCGCCGCGGACGGCGAGCTGACCGCGCTCCAGCGGTCGTTCAACGAGCACCATGCACTCCAGTGCGGCTACTGCACGCCCGGCATGCTGATGAGCGCGACCGCGCTCCTCGAGCGGAACCCGAGCCCGAGCGAAGAGGAGGTCCGGGTCGCCCTGCAGGGGAACATCTGCCGCTGCACGGGCTACGTGAACATCGTCGAAGCGGTTGTCGCGGCGGGGGGAAGCCGGTGACCGTTACCTGCGGTGACCGTCACCCGCGTGGCGCGGAGGGAGGAGCCAGGTGAGCTCGTCGACGACCGTCACCGAACAGCCGGCAAAGACTCTGGAGACGGGCTACGTCGGCCAGTCGATCCCGCGCAAGGAGGACCAGCGGCTCGTGCAGGGCCTGGGAACGTTCTTCGACGACGTCCGCCGGCACGGCATGGGCTACGTCCACTTCGTCCGCTCGCCGTACGCGCACGCGAAGATCGTCTCGATCGACGTCTCGAAGGCGCTCGAGCTCGACGGCGTGTACGGGACGATCACCGGGGACGAGGTCGCGATCTCCACCGACCCGTTCTTCGAGATGTCCGTCGAGCCGGGCGGGTTGATCAAGGACTACGCGCTCGCGGTCGGGCGCGTGCGGCACATGGGCGAGCCCGTCGCTGCGGTCTGCGCCGCGACGCGCGAGCTCGCGCGCGACGCCGCAGAGCTCGTGGAGGTGTCGTACGACCCGCTGCCCGTCCTCGTCGAGGCCGAGGAGTCGCTGAAGAACGAGGTCGTCCTCCACGACGACGCGGGCTCGAACGTCGTCTGGTCGGGCGTCTTCGAGTGGGGCGACGTCGACCAGGCGCTCGCCGAGGCCGACCGCGTCGTGAGGATCGACCGCCTGCACTTCCACCGCTTCTCCTCGACGCCGCTCGAGTGCGCGGGCGCGCTCGTCGAGTACGACCGGGGCACCGGCGAGTGGACGCTCCACTGCAACCACCAGATGCCCGGAATCGGCGCGATCTGGATGGCGCCGGCGCTCAGGGTCGGCATCGACAAGCTCCGCTTCGTCACCCAGGACATCGGGGGCGGCTTCGGCAACAAGATCTGCCTCCACCCGCAGTACGTCGTCCTCTGCCTGCTGGCGCGCAAGCTCGGACGCCCCGTCCAGTGGACCGAGTGGCGCACCGACCAGCACACGGCGAACGCGCACGGGAACGAGCGCACGTTCCTCGACGTGGAGGTCGCGGTGAAGGCCGACGGGGAGATGACGGGCTTCAAGGTGCGCGCGCTCGACGACTGCGGCGCCTTCCCGCGCTACGAGCCGCTCGGCTGCATCATCTGGGCGCAGGTGACGCCGGGCATGTACGGCTGGCGGAACATCAGGGTCGACTTCACGCAGGTCTGCACGAACAAGTCGCCGGTGTCGCCCAACCGCGGATACTCGCGGATGCAGCATCTGTGGCTGACCGAGCGGATCGTCGACATCGTCGCCGCCGAGCTCGGCCTCGACCCGGTGGAGGTGCGCAAGCGCAACTACGTGAAGGCGGAGCAGATGCCGTACGAGACGCCGAACGGCTGCGTCTACGACTCCGGCGACTACGCGGCCGCGCTCGACATCGCACTCGACCTCGTCGACCACGGCTCGATCGAGGAGCGGCGGAAGGAGGCCGCGTCGCGCGGGAAGCTGCTCGGCTTCGGGATCGGCTCCACGCTCGACTCGGGCACGAACAACTTCGGCCAGTCCACGCTCCTCAACCCCGACCTCCAGTTCTCCGGCAACAACGAGGCCGCGTCCGTGAAGCTCGACATCTTCGGCGAGGTCGTGGTGACGCTCGGCACGGTGCCGCAGGGGCAGGGGCACGAGACGACGGCCGCGCAGGTGGTCGCAGACATCCTCGGCTGCTCGCCGGACCAGGTGAACGTGCGCCGCGGCCACGACACGTGGTTCAACTCGCACGCCGGCTTCTCCGGCACGTATGCGAGCCAGTTCGCGTTCACGGGGCTCGGCGCGGTGAAGGGCGCGGCCGAGCTCCTGCGCGAGGAGATGGTGCAGCTCGCGGCCGCCGTGCTCCAGGCGCCGGTCGAGGCGATCGAGCTCGCCGACGGCATGGCGCGCATCGAGGACGGCCCGGAGGAGGCCGCGCTGCCGTTCATGGCGCTCGGCGCGATCGTGAACGCGAACAACGCCTTCCTGCCGCCCGACTTCAACCCGACGCTGAACCACCGCTACGTGTGCCGGCCGTATTTCGGCATGGTCGACACGGAGAAGAAGACCGGCCAGCTCACGCTCACGTACGCGACGCAGATCCACGCTGCGGTCGTCGAGGTCGACCCGGACACCGGGGAGGTGGAGATCGTCGACTATGCCGCGGTCGACGACTGCGGCGTCCGCATCAACCCGCAGATCGTCGAGGGCCAGGTGCACGGCGCGACCGCGCACGCGATCGGCGCCGCCCTGTCCGAGGAGTTCGTCTACGACGAGGAGGGAACGCTCCTGACCTCCAACTTCTACGACTACCACGTGCCGCACGCGCTGGACATGCCGCCGCTGAAGACGGGAGCGATGGAGTCGCCGTCGCCGGTCGCGCCGCTCGGCGCGAAGGGCATGGGCGAGGGCGGCGGCGGTGGCATCCATTGCATCTGCGCGGCGATCCAGGACGCGCTCGCCGCGGCCGGCAAGCCGATCGTGTCGACGAGCTGCAACCCGCCGCACCGGGTGTGGGCGATGCTCCGCGACCCCGAGGCCTCGCGGGCCGGGGTGAGGGTGGAGTCGAAGTGATCGTCTCAGGGACGAAGGAGCTCTCAGCGCCGCGCGAGACGGTCTGGAAGGTGATCAACGACCCGGCGGAGATGGCGAAGCTGATGCCGGGCGTCGAGAGCTTCGAGGTCACCGACGCCACGCACTGGACGGCGAAGGTCAAGGTGCCGCTCGGCCTCGGCGGGCTGAAGATGACGATGAATTTCGAGAAGCTCGAGGAGCGGGCGCCCGAGTTCGCGTCGATGCGGGCGAAGGGGCAGGGGGTCGGGGCGCTGATGGACATGACGACGTCGTTCACGCTCTCCGAGGCGGGAGAGGGCACGTCGATGGCGTGGGAGGCCGACGTGAAGATCGCCGGGCCCGTCGGCGCCATGGGCCAGCGCGTCCTGCAGCCGATCGTGAACCAGCAGGTGCAGCAGGTGCTCGGCGCGCTCGAGCAGCGCGTCTCCTCTGCGCAGGGCTGACCCGGAGCGGGATGGGGGAAGCACAGTCAGCGCCGGGACGGGCGCACATGCCGTTCACCGCCGTGCACGGCCTCGAGCATGACGAGATCGCCTCCGCGATCTTCAACGCGCGGGTGATCGAGGCCGGGCTGTCCGCGGTGTGCTCGGACAACTGGGCAACCAGCGCGAAGTCCGTGCAGCTCGAGGGTCGGAGGACGTTCACGCACCTGACCCGCTGGGGACAGCGAGAGGTCATCGACGTGAGCGGTGCCGTCGTGGACGTGCGGATCATGGCCGGGCAGGCGGCCGTCGCAGTCGCGGCGGACGGCACGGGGACCGCTCGTGCCCTCCTCGAACGCCTTCGCGAGCTCCTGCCCACGCCCGACCCGTCGGGTGCCCAGGAGGTGACCGTGACCTTCTGGACGTACGGACCGCACGGGCCGCAGCCTGCGTGGCGGACCATCTCGGTTCCCGCCTGGAGCGACATCGAGAGCAACTACGCCGCCGCGACCCACGCGGGACTGCGTCGTCTGATGTCGGGATTCCGGCCTGCTCACGGCGGGCAGCTCGTCCTGTGGCACGGCGCCGTCGGGACCGGGAAGACGTTCGCCCTCCGGGCGCTCGCCTGGGAGTGGCGCGACTGGTGCGACATCCACTACATCGTCGATCCGGACTCCTTCTTCGGTCAGCACGCGGACTACCTCATGCACGTGCTGCTGCAGTCCGAGTGGGAGGGCAGCGTCCAGGGCTGGAGCTCGACCGGCGGCGTGGGCAACGCGAGCCTCCAGCTGATCGACTCCGTCATCGAGGGCGACGGTCAGGAGCCGACCGAAGCGCAGACGCAGAAGGGTTGGCGACTGCTCGTCCTGGAGGACACGGGCGAGCTGCTGCAGCCCGACGCGAAGGCCGTCATCGGGCAAGGCCTCTCGCGCTTCCTGAACGTCGCCGACGGGTTGATCGGCCAGGGCCTCCGCGTGCTGGTGCTCGTGACGACGAACGAGGAGATCCGCAAGCTGCATCCGGCTGTCGCACGGCCCGGTCGCAGCGCGGCGAACGTGCGCTTCGATCCGCTCTCGCAGTCCGAGGCGTCCGCGTGGCTCGCGCGTCACGGAGGTGGGAGCGACGCGGCGGAGCCCGTCACGATCGCGGAGCTCTTCGCACGGCTCCAGGGTCTCGATGCTCCGAAGCCGTCCGTCGGCTTCGACGATCCGGACGACGGCCGATGACGGTCCCGTTCCGCGTCGGCGTCATGCAGCTGACCATGGAGCCGCTCGAGGAGATGCTCGAGTCGGCGCGTGTGCTGGACGCCGCTGGGATGGACACGATCTGGCTCGCGGAGGCCTACCCGTGGTGGCGCAAGCACGGCATGGAGGCGCGCTCGTCCACGGTCGTGTCGGCGCTGATGGCGCGCGAGACGGAACGGCTCACGATCGGCTGGGGGATCATCTCTCCCTTCACGCGCCACCCGGTGCAGGTCGCGATGGACGCGCGCGTCGTGCAGGAGGCCGCGGGGCCTGGCCGCTTCCTGCTCGGCTTCGGCACCTCCAAGATCTTCCTCAACAACATCCGCTCGCAGACGAAGAGGACCCTCGGCCCGATGCGGGACGCGGTCGCGATCGTGCGGGGCGTCCTCGGCGGCGAGGCGTTCGAGTACGAGGGTGACACCTGGAGCGCCTCGGTGCCGGCACTCGCCGGGGACGCGCACTCACCGCGTGGCGTCCCTCCCGTCTACGTCGCCGCCACCGCGCCGAAGATGCAGGCGCTCGCGGGCGAGATCGCGGACGGCTGCTTGACGCCCTCGATCACGACGCCGGCGTTCGTCCGCTACACGCGGGAGAACGTCGTGGCGGACATCGACATCGGCTGCACGGTCGTGGCCTCGATCCACGAGACGGACCGCGAGGCCGGGCGCGACGGCGCCCGCGAGATCGCCGGCATGTACCTCGCGAACAAGTTCCAGAACATCAAGGGCTCCGCCGACACGCTGCTCGAGCTCGCCGGGATCGAGATGGACGAGCTCGCGTCGGTCGCGGAGGCGATGGAGCGGGGCGGGCGGCTCGCGGCGAAGGCCGAGGTCACGGACTCGCTCCTCGATCGCTGCAAGCCGATCGCGGGGACGCCGGAGGACTGCATCGCCGCGATGGAGGAGTACCGCGACGCGGGCTGCACCCATGTGATGCTCGAGCTCTGGGGCGACCGCCGGCACGAGCAGATCCGGCTCTTCGGGGAGACGGTGCTTCCATACTTCCGGCCGTGAGCGAGTACGACCCCGCCGCGTTCGACGCCTTCGAGGCAGCCGGCTGGACGACGAAGGAGGCTGCCGCGTACGACTCCCTCGCCGGCCGGGTGACCTCGCGGGTCGCCGATCCGCTTCTCGATGCGGTCCGCATGCCAGCGGGTGCGCGCCTGCTCGACGTCGCCACGGGGCCCGGATACGTGGCGGCGAGAGCTGCCGAGCGCGGCGCCGACGTCGTCGGTCTGGACTTCTCGGACTCGATGCTGGCCTTCGCCCGGTCGCGGGCGCCGACCGTGGAGTTCGTGCACGGCGATGCGACTGCGCTGCCGTTCGAGGACGCGTCGTTCGACGCAGTGACCGCGGCCTTCGTCCTTCTGCACCTCGGCACGCCCGAGCGGGCGGTCGCGGAGGCCGCTCGCGTGCTCCGACCGGACGGCCGCGCCGCCTTCAGCGTGTGGGATGTCCCCTCCCGAGGACGCTGGCTCGGCTTGGTCGTCGAGGCGTTCACGGCCGCCGGCGGTCAGCTGCCTCCCGACGTCCCGCCGGGCCCGAACCTCTTCAGGTTCGCGGACGAGGACGAGTTCGGCGCGCTGCTGACGGGGACGGGGCTCGGCGACGTCGTCGTCGAGAGCGTCGAGTTCGGCCTACCCCTGCGAGACGGCGACGAGCTCTGGGACGGCCTCGTCGAGGGATCCGTGCGGATCCGGCCGCTCGTCGTGGGCCAGCCGGCGGAGTTCCAGCGCGAGATCCGCCGCCGTTTCGACGAGCTTCTCGAGGCCCACCGCACGCAGGACGGGTTCGACGTGCCCGTCGCGGTCAAGATCGCGTCGGGGGCGCGGGCATGACCGTCGCGATCGACGGCGAGCGGCTCGTCCAGTGGGCGAGCAGCGCGATCGGGACGCCCAGCTTCACCGGCGACGAGCACGCGATGGCCGAGCTGATGCGCGAGACGTTCCTCGACCTCGGGCTGCAGGTGCAGTGGCAGCAGGTCGAGGACGGTCGCGCGAACGTGCTCGGCACGCTGACGGGCGCCGGTGGAGGGCCGAGCCTGATGTTCAACGGGCACCTGGACACCTCGTACTCGGGGAGGGAGCCGTGGCTCAGGCACGTGCCGGGCTTCCAGCCGAGCGCCTTCGTCGAGGACGACCGGCTGTACGGGCTCGGGATCTCGAACATGAAGGGGGCGCTCGCGTGCTACGTGGAGGCGCTCCGCGCGCTCTCGGACGCAGGAATCCGGCTCCGGGGCGATCTCCTCGTCGCTGCGGTGTGCGGCGAGATCGAGAAGACGCAGTTCGGGGACGCACAGGGCGCCGAGTACCGCGGCTACGCGGCCGGCTCGCGCTATCTCGTCTCGCACGGCGGCGTCGCGGACATGTGCATCCTCGGCGAGCCGACCGAGTCGAAGGTCGTCCTCGGGCACTTCGGGTCGTTGTGGGTGCGGATCTCGACGAAAGGCCCTTTCGTCCACACCGCCTTCAGCGAGGGGAGGCGCGGCGAGAACTCGATCCTCCGCATGCGCGACGTCCTCGAGGGCGTGCTCGAGTGGATCCCGACCTGGGAGGAGGACCCCGAGAACGCGTATCGCGGGGCGAAGGCGGTCGTGAACGTGGGCGCGATCGAGGGCGGGTTCGGCTGGCGCGTATCGCGGACGCCGCACCGCACCGACCTCTTCCTCGACGTGCGTGTGCCCCCGACGAAGGAGATGGCGGCCGCGCGGGCACAGGTGCTCGACCTCGTCCGAGCGCTCGGCGAGCGGTTTCCGGACCACGGCGTCGAGGGCGAGGTCTACGTGACCGCGCCCGGCGCCGAGATCGCGGAGGACCACCCGCTCGTGGGAGCGCTGGACGACGCGCACGCCGCGGTGTTCGGGACCCCGCCGGAGCGCGACGTCACGCGCTGGTTCTCGGACGCCTCCGTGCTCACGCGGTACGGGATCGCGACCGTGAACTACGGGACGTCGAGCGGGCTGCTCGACACGGTCAAGGGCGAGAACCTCGAGATCGACGGCCTCGTGAAGACCGCCGAGGTCTACGCTCGGGCGGCGATGAACGTCTGCGGGGTCGCATGACCGAGGAGGCAGCGGTGTCGGACGACCGGACGAAGCTGGACGTGCTCGAGCGCATGCTCGACGGCTTCAACCGTCACGATCTCGACGCGATCATGGCGCTCTTCGCCGACGACTGCGTGTTCGAGTCGCCACGCGGGCCGACCCCGGGCGGAGCGCGCTTCGAAGGGCGCGCCGCCGTCCGCGAGGGCCTGGCCGCGCGCTTCACGGGTATCCCGGACGTCAGCTACGAGAGCCACGGCGACTTCGTCTCCGGCGCGCGGGGCGCTTCCGAGTGGACGCTCACGGGGGACGACGGTCGACGGCCGGCCGCCTCGAGGTGCGTGGCTGCGATCTGTGGACGTTCCGTGGCGACGAGATCGTGCGCAAGGACTCGTACTGGAAGATCGTCGAGCCGTGAAGCTCGTCGAGCTTCGGTGAGGATCGTCGGGTCGGCGTGCTCGACGGCGACCAGATCGCCGTGCTCGACGTGCCCACGATGCGCGACTGGTTCGAGCGCGGTGGCGCGGACGAGACCGGTGAGCGCGTCGCGCTCGCGGACACCCGCCTCCGGGCGCCGATCGTGCCGAAGAAGTTCTTCCACACGGCGGGCAACTTCCGCGAGCACGAGGCGGAGTCGAAGCAGGTGGGCTGGTCGCACGAGATCGCCCCCTGGATCGTCTTCTTCCAGAACGTCGACGCGATCGTGGGGCCGGACGAGCCGGTCGTGTACCCCGAGCACCTGACCGAGGAGCTCGACTACGAGCTCGAGCTCGCGGTCGTGATCTCGAAGCCCGGGAAGTGGTTCTCGCCGGAGCAGGCGCCCGACCACATCGGCGGGTACCTGATCTTCAACGACATCACCGCGCGCGACATCCAGCGCCGCGAGATGCGCTCGGGGGTCTTCTCCTTCTGCAAGGCGATCGACACCTTCTGCCCGCTCGGGCCCTGGATCGTCACCCCGGACGAGATCCCCGAGCCGCACGATCTCGCGATGGAGCTGCGCGTGAACGGCGAGCGGCGGCAGGTCTCCCACACCGGCCGCATGAGCGTGACGATCCCCGAGATCCTCAGCCACTACTCGGCCCTCGGGTACTCGGCAGGAGACGTCGTCTCGACGGGAACCGTGTCCGGCGTGGCCGGGTTCTCTCCCGAGGCCGCGTCCCTGTACCTCCGCCCCGGCGACGTGATGGAGGCCGAGATCGAGCGCATCGGCGTGCTGCGGAACCCGGTCGTCTCCTGGCAGGAGGCGCACGGCGAGCCTCCGCCGCCGAGGGTCAGGTGGTAGTCGGCGAGATCGAGGTCGTTCCGCTCCTCGACGCGGTAGGGACGCTCGCCGAGCTCGAGCAGGCGTACCCGGACATCGCCGCGGAGGACTGGGCGCCCTACCGTGAGCTCTACCCCGAGCTCTTCGCGGGATCGCGGTGGCGGCTCCCCGTGAAGGTCCACGTCATCCGCTCCGCGGGGACGACGATCCTCGTCGACGCGGGCGTCGGCCCGACCGGGGAGCTTCCCGTTGTGGCGAGCGGAGCGCGAGGGACTGCTGCCCGCCGCGCTCGACGAGCTCGGGGTCGAGCGCGAGGCCGTCGACCTCGTGTTCCTCACGCACCTGCACATCGACCACATCGGCTGGACCACCGACGAGAGCGGCGAGGTGCTCTTCCCGAACGCGCGGTACCTCGTGCACCGGGAGGCGCTCGCGTTCGCGCGCACGAACCCGGACCGCCCGCATATCCGCCGCTGCGTCGAGCCGCTCGTCGAGCGGTTCGAGCTGCTCGACGCCGATGCCGAGCTCGCGTCCGGAGTGACGGCGTTCGTCGCGCCGGGGCACTACCCGGGGCACATGGGCGTGCGCATGCGCTCGAACGGTGCGGAGGCGGTGCTGATCGCGGACGTCGCCCCGCACCCGGCCCTGCTCGACCGGCCGGAGTGGGTGTACGCATTCGATGACACGGAGCCAACGACGATGCGCGCGGAGCGGATCGCCGAGCTCGTCGACCGGGACGTCCTGACGATCTGCGGGCACTACCCGGGGAGTGGGATCGGCCACCTCGTCACGCGGGACGGCCGCGTCGTGTGGGAAGAGGCGTCGGCCGGGTGATAGCGTCGCCGCCATGGAGGACGGGTTCCGGGTCGAGGTCGACCTCGACGACGAGGAGGACGGATACTCGATCCGCGAGCGGCTGCGAGCGCTCGACCTCGACGACAAGGCGCGCGAGCGCCTGGGGAAGGGCGTCATGGTCACCCGTGACGGCGCGCGGCTCTTCCTGTACGCGGCGAGCGAGCAGCGCGCGCGCGACGCCGAGGGGGTCGTGCGGGCGCTCGTCGACGACGAGCGCCTCACCGCAGAGCTCCGCGTGACGCGCTGGCACCCGGTCGAGGAAGCGTGGAAGGACGCGTCGATCCCACTGCCGGCGACGCCGGACGAGGAGGCTGCCGAGTACACCGCCCGCGAGGAGGCGGAGGCGGCAGAGGCCGAGCTCGAGGGCGGCTACGACTGGTCCGTCGTCGTGCACGTGCCCGGGCGGGGCGCGGCCGGCGAGCTCGCCGACCGTCTCGCGGCCGAGGGGATCGACGTCATGCGGCGCTGGCGCTACGTCGTCGTCGGGGTCCCGACCGAGGAGCGCGCGCAGGAGCTCGCGGACCGGCTGCGCGGCGAGCTGCCGGCCGACGCGGACGTCCGGGTCGAGGTCGACCTCTCCGACGTCGAGCGCTCGCCGCTCCAGTTCCTCCCCTTCTGAGGCGACGCGCGCCGTGCCCTGGCCGAGGGACGATGCGAAGCTCGACCGCGTGCGCGCGCTGATGTCGGACCGTGGGCTCGACGCTCTCGTCGTGCGCGCCCCGGACAACGTCCTCTACCTGACGGGGTTCTGGGGAATGAAGGGATACGACGTCTGCGTCTTCCCGCGCGAGGGCGAGCCCGTCCTCGTCTGCCTCGAGGCGAGCGAGGAGGATGCACGCCGGACGGCGTGGACGTCCGACGTGCGCCTGTTCGCCGGGTACGACCCCTCGGACCCCCGGCCACCGCTCCTCCGCGCCCTCGATGTCGCGAAGGCCGCCGCGGCCGAGCACGGGGCGATCGGCCTCGAGCTCTCGCTCGGCACCCAGGCTTCGGACCGCATGGTCGGCGAGCCGACGACGTTCACCTCGGGCTGGTTCGGCGCCTTCGGGGAAGCCGGGGACGCGACGCCGCTGCTCGCCGAGGCGCGCGCGGTGAAGACCGAGCAGGAGATCGAGCGCATGCGCCTTGCGAACGACATCGCGGCGGCCGCCATGGAGCACTGCAAGCTCGTCGTCGAGCCGGGGATGACCGAGGCGCAGATCGCGGCGGAGTGGGAGGGGTTCGTCCACGGCGAGGGCACCGGGTGGGAGGGGCAGGTCGACCTCGCGCTCCCCTTCTCGCTCGTCTGGTCCGGCTCCGGGATCAGGACGTTCACGGCGACGACCTCGCGCCCGGTCGTCGAGGGCGAGCCGACGCTGTTCGAGATCTGGGTCTGCGCCGACGGCTACTGGTGCGACCACACGAAGAACCTCGTCGTGGGCGAGCTCACGTCGCGCTATCGCGAGCTCGAGGCGGGGCTCATGGCCGTCTACGACGCTGCGGTCGCCTTCTGCCGTCCGGGCGCGAGCCTCGCCGAGCTCGACCGCACGGTGCGCGAAGGGATCGCCGCGCTCGGCTTCGCGGGGCAGCCCTCGCACCCGATCGCCCACGGCGTCGGCGCCCGGGCGCACGAGCCGCCCTACGCCCACCAGGCCGGCGGCGGCGAGGTCGCCGAGGGCATGGTGCTTGCAATCGAGCCAGGATGCTACATGGAAGGCGGCGGCGGCCTGCGCGTGGAGGACAACTTCCTGGTCACGGCGGGAGGGGCCGAGAAGCTCTCTCCCTTCCCCGATGGGATAGTGCAGGCGTGACGCTCGACCGCTCGAAGGTGTGGACCGGCGACCTGAACGCCCACGCGCTCGAGCCGCAGCCGCACGGGACCGTCGGCCTCTACGACACGACGCTGCGCGACGGCGAACAGACGGTCGGCGTCGTGCTGATGCCGGCAGACAAGCTCGCGATCGCGACCGCGCTCGCCGAGGCCGGAGTCGACCGCATCGAGGCGGGCTTCCCGCGCGTCTCCGAGGACGACGCGGAGGCAATCCGCGCGATCGTCGCCGCAGGGCTCGAGGCCGAGATCTGGGGCTTCTCGCGCGCGGTCCGGGCCGACGTCGAGGCCCTCGTCGAGCTCGGTCTCACCGCCTCCGTGATCGAGAGCCCGATCTCGGACGGAAAGCTCGCCGCCCTCGGTGTCACCCGCGAGACGATGCTCGAGCGCATCCGCGCGGCCGTCTCCTTCGCCGTCGAGAACGGGATTCGGGTCGCGTTCTTCGGCGTCGACTCGACGCGGGCGGACCTCGGCTTCCTGCGCTCCGCGTACGAGACGGCGGTCGACGCGGGCGCGGCCGAGGTCGCTGTCGTCGACACCCTGGGCATCGCGACGCCGGAGGCGGCCGCGTTCCTCGTCGGGGAGGTTGCCGAGCACCTCGACCACGAGGTCCCGATCCACTGGCACGGCCACGACGACTTCGGGCTCGCCACCGCGGCCGCGATCGCGGCCGTGCAGGCCGGAGCGACGTGGGTCCAGGGAACCGTGAACGGCATGGGGGAGCGGGCCGGCAACGCCGACCTGGTCGAGGTCGCCCTCGCCCTCGAGGCGCTCTACGGCATCCCGACCCGCCTCCGGCTCGAGCGGGTGCGGACGCTCGCGGATCTCGTGCAGGAGCTCGCGGGCACGCCGCTCCCCGCGTGGAAGCCGGTCACCGGGGCGAACCTCTTCACGCGCGAGTCGGGCGCGGTCGCGTCGCAGTTCCACGACCCGCCGGCGATCGAGCCGTACGCATCCGAGCTCGTGGGCGCCGAGCGGGGGATCGTGCTCGGCAAGAAGAGCGGTCTCGACTCGATCCGCATCAAGGTCGGAGAGCTCGGGCTCGACGTGCCCGAGGAGCGCTTCCCGGAGCTCCTCGAGTCGGTGAAGAAGGCAGGCGTGCGGAAGCGAGGCCTCGTCGGCGATGCCGACTTCCGCCGTCTCGCGCGGCGGGCGACGAAGGCCGATTGACTGACATGTCAGAAGCGGCGATACTCGCCGCCATGGCACGTCAGCGTGCGGCGACGCGCCCGTGAGGCGCCCGGCAGCGTGATCGAGCGCTTCTGCATCGTCGGGGCCGGGGTCATCGGGAGCCTCTTCGCGGGGCACCTCGCCTCGGTCAGCGACGTGTCGGTGCTCACGCGGCGCCGCGAGCACGCGGACGCGCTGAACCGCGAGGGGCTCCGGATCAGCGGGCGCAGCGATCGCCACGCGCGCGTGACGGCAACCGACGACCCCTCACAGCTCGTACCGTTCGACGTGGCGATCGTCGCGACGAAGGCGTCCGGGCTCGAGGCCGCGGTCGGAGCGCTCACGGGCCGGTTCCCGGAGGCGACGGTGATGACGGTGCTCAACGGCATCGGGGCGGAGGAGATCGTGCGCGAGCACGGGCCGTGGCCCGTCGTCTCGGCGGTGACCTTCATGAGCGGCACGCGGTACGCGGACACGCACGTCGAGTACATCCTCGACACGGAGACCTGGCTCGGGCCCTACGAGGACACGTCCTTCGAGCACGTGCAGGAGATCGCCGACACGATCGTCGCGTCGGGCCTGAAGGCGGAGGCGCTTCCCGACCTGCGGCCCGCCCAGTGGTCGAAGCTGATCTTCAACGCCGCCATCAACCCCGTCGCGGCGCTCACCGGGCTGCCGCACGACGCGCACTTCGCCGCCGAGGACGGCCCGGGCGACCTCGGCCACCTCGTGCACGGCCTCGTCGACGAGGGCAAGGCGGTGGCGCGCGCCGCGGGTATCGAGCTGCACGACGACCCGTGGGAGATGAACGTGCTCGCGACGAGGCGGGGGGCGGCGCACTACCCGTCGATGCTCGAGGACGTCGACGCGCACCGGGAGACGGAGATCGACCTGATCACGGGCTCGCTCGTGCGCGAGGCCGGGAAGCACGGCGTCCCGGTCCCGCTGCACACGATGCTCCACGGCCTCGTGAAGGGGAAGGAGGATTCGTGGTGAGACGCGGGGGACGAGCAGGAAGGCGAGAGACAAGGGACACGACAGGAGGGAAGAGATGACCCGAGCAGGGAAGGCGACGATCGTCCTGGCTGCGGCCGCGGTCGTCGCGGTCGCCGTCGTCGGCGGCAGCGCGGCCGCCCGACAGCAGGCGACGACCGTCACGATCGGCTGGGCCTACGACGGCATCGGGAACATGGCCGGCTACGACGGGCCTGCGCTCGTCACCGCCCGTCAGCGCGTGGCGCAGCTGAACAAGTCGAGCGCGACGAAAATGCGGATCATCACCTGCAACACGCAGGGCAACAAGCCGGCGATCGCCAAGGCCTGCGCCGCGAAACTGCTCGGCCAGGGCGCCGACGTAATGTTCACGACCTGCGACGTCGACTACGCCGCACCGGTCGTGCAGGAATCGATCAACCGCGGGAAGCTGACGATCGCGACCTGCATCGGCACCGACCAGATGGGCCCCAAGCGCTTCGGCGCGAAGGGCCGCCTCGCGTTCTCGTTCGGGAACGCAGCGCAGGACGAGGGGTCGGCGATGGCCGAGTTCGCATGGCGGCAGCGGCTGGCGCTACGCGTCGCTCGCGACGGATACGGTCATCGTCTACTTCCGCAATGTCGTCCAGGCGTTCGAGGCGCGCTGGCGCCAGCTCGGCGGGCGGGTCGTCGCGGAGGAGACGTATCAGTCGGCCGGAGGAGCGCCGGCTTCGTGGCAGAACGTCGTCACCCGCCTCAACCGCGGGAGGCGGACGTGATCGTGACCTCGACCGCGCCGCCGTTCGGGGCGCAGGTGCCGATCCTGACCGGGCTCCGCTCGCTCGGCAACGACACGCCGATCCTGAACTCGTGGGCCGGCGACGGCAACTACTGGTACACGCCGAACCCGAAGGTCTCGAACTACTACTACGTGACCTTCGCCTCGGCGTTCGGCGACGACCCGGTGCGTGCGGTGCGAGCCCGCAAAAGCGGAACAAGAAGGCGATCGCAAAGGCGGGCAGCACGGGCGCTTACATGACCGGTCCGGCGGCGATCGACGGCATCGCGCTCGCGCTCCGGCGCGCGGGCGGCTCGACGAACGGCGCGCGGCTCGCCGCGCAGATGGAGAGGTTCAGGAACGTGCCGACGCTGTCCGGGAACGTGAGCTTCTCCCGAAGACTCTGCACGTCGTGTACGGGCGCCAGTACCGCGTGATCCGGGTCGAGAACAACAGGCCCCAGGTCATCGGGACGGTGAAGGCGAAGGTCGTCCCGAAGATCTGACCGGCGGTCGTGCCTGACGCGGACACGTCTCCGCAGAGTGACGAGGCGGCCCGGAGCAGTCTCTCCGGGCCGCCTCCGGTCTCGCGTGCGTTCGAGGGCGTCCAGGCTCTGCGGAAGCGTCGACCTCGAGCTGCACCGGCACGAGGTCGTCGGGCTCATCGGGCCGAACGGCGCCGGCAAGTCGACGCTCGTGAACGTCCTCACCGGCTTCGACTTCCCCGACGAGGGGACGGTCGAGCTCGAGGGGGGCGACATCACGCGCTGGCGCCCGCACCGCCGGGGTCGCGCGGGGCTTGCCGGACGTTCCAGCACAGCCGTTCGTTTCGTGAGCCTCAGCGTCCGCGAGAACGTCGAGGTCGCGGCGCTCGGGTCGGGAGCGTCGCCGCGCGAGGCGCGGCGCAGGGCCGGCGAGCTGCTCGCGTCGCTTCGCCTCGACGGCTACGCCGACGTCTCCGCATCGTCTCTCCCGCACGGCGACGAGCGTCGCCTCGGCGTCGCCCGTGCGCTCGCCACTGCGCCACGGTTCGTGCTCATGGACGAGCCTGCCGCGGGCCTGCCCGAGGTCGAGGTGCCGGCGTTCGCGGAGCTCGTGCGGTCGGTGCGGGACGACCACGACGCGGGCGTCCTGCTCATCGACCACAACATGGCGCTGATCATGGGAGTCTGCGACCGCATCCAGGTGCTCGACCAGGGCAGGACGCTCGCCGAAGGCACACCGGGCGAGATCCGCGGAAACCTCGACGTCGCTGCCGCGTACCTCGGCGAGAGCGCCGTCCAGGAGGACGCAGGATGAGTGTGCTCGAGCTCGACGGCGTCTCGGTCGCGTACGGCGGCGTGCCGGCGGTCCAGGGCCTCTCGCTGCGCGTCGGTCCAGGCGAGATCGTCGGCCTCATCGGCCCGAACGGCGCCGGGAAGTCGACCACGCTGCACGCGATCATCGGTCTCGTCCCCTCGATCGCCGGCGACATCCGCTTCGCGGGGACGTCCCTTCGGGGCAGGGCGCCGGAGTCGATCGTGCGGCGCGGGATCGCGCTCGTGCCCGAAGGGCGGCGGCTCTTCGGCGAGCTCACCGTGGAGGAGAACCTCCGCCTCGGCCTCGCCGGGCGCTCCCGTGGTGACGGAGCGGACGAGGACATCGCCCGGGTCGAGGAGCTCTTCCCCGTCGTGGGCGAGTTCGCGAGCCGTCCGGCCGGGACGCTCTCGGGCGGTCAGCAACAGCAGCTCGCGATCGCGCGCGCGCTCGTCGCTGCGCCTTCCGTGCTCCTCCTCGACGAGCCGTCGCTCGGCCTCGCGCCGGCCGTCGTCGACATCCTCTTCGGGACGCTGCAGACGATCCGCGAGCGGGGTCTCGGCGTGCTCCTCGTCGAGCAGCGGGCACAGCGAACCGTCGCGCTCGCCGATCGGACTCACGTGCTCGCCGGCGGCGAGCTACGCCTGACCCTGACGCCTGACGACGCGGCCGACACCGATCGCATGGTCGCGGCCTATCTCTCGTGACGCAGCTCCTCGCCAGCGGCATCACCGACTTCCTGCGCGACGCCGTCGACCTCCAGGTTCAGGTCGACGCGATCGGCCTGGGCGCGATCTATGCGCTGATGGCAGTCGGCATCGGGCTCGTGTTCGGCGTCCTGCGCCTCGTCAACTTCGCCTACGGGCAGCTGATCATGGCCGGGGCGTTCGCGCTCGCCTACGCCTCGGATCGCGGCTGGCCGGTCGGCGTCGGTATCGCGCTCTGCGTCGCGGTCGTGCTCGTGCTCTCGCTTGCGATGGAGAGGGCCGTGTTCCGTCCACTGAGGACGCAGTCGGGCGCGGTGATGCTCATAGCGACCTTCGCCGTCTCGTTTCTCCTGCAGTCGATCGCGCTGCTCTGGTTCGGGCCGCTGGGCAAGACCGCCGCCTCCCTCGCCGAGCTCAACCGGCCCGTGAGCGTGGGAGACGTCGAGATCAGGAAGATCACGATCGTTGCGATCGTGACCGCCGCGGTCTGCCTGGGGCTACTCGTTCTCCTCCTCGGCCGCACGGCGATCGGGCTGCACATGCGGGCCGCGTCGATGGACTTCGCAACCGCTCGCCTGGTCGGCGTTCGCGCGAGCCTCGTCAGCGGCGTCGCGGTGCTGATCTCGGGCGTCCTCGCGGCGGTCGTCGCTGTGCTGCTGACCGTGCAGTATCCGACGGTGACCCCGACGTTCGCCCTGCAGGAGACGATCATCGTCCTCGCCGGCGTCGTCGTCGGGGGGATGACACGGCTCCTGCCCGCGACCCTCGGCGGTTTCTTCATCGGCTATGCGTCGGGGATCCTCGGCGGTGCGCTCCCGACCAACCAGAGCCAGTACCTCCCGACGTTCCTCTTCGGGCTCGTGATCCTCGTCCTCCTCTTCCGTCCGGACGGACTCTTCACGCGCGGCCGCGGGCTCGTGGAGCGGGTGTGAGAAGCCTGCGCTCCCTCGGCGAGCTGCTCGCGCCGATGTCGCTCGTCGTCGCCTCGGCCCTCCTCGGGGTGACATTCGCGCGCTCGACGGAGATCTACTTCATCAACGCGCTCGTGATGGTGTCGATCGTCGTCGCGCTGTATGTCTTCGTCGGCAACTCGGGGGTGCTCTCGTTCGGCCACATCAGCTTCTTCGCGCTCGGCGTATGGGCCGCGGGCGTGCTTTCGATCCCCGAGCAGGAGAAGCCGGCGACGATGCCCTACCTCTTCGACTTCCTCAGCTCGACGACGGTCGGCAACGTCCCGTCGCTCGCGATCGCGGCGGTCGTCGGCGGCATCTTCGCGCTGCTCGTCGGGCTCCCGCTCATGCGCCTGTCCGGGCTCGCGGCCGGGATCGCGACCTTCGCGGTCCTCGGGATCACGAACAACATCCTCCGCTACTACGAGAAGATCGGGCCGGGCCTGAACACGTTCTCGTCCGTGCCGGAGACGACCGACCTCCTCCAGGCCTGCATCGGGGCCCTGCTCGTCGTCCTCGCCGCCTTCGCCTACCAGCGGAGCCGCTTCGGCAGGCAGCTGCGGGCCGCGCGTGAGGATCCGGCCGCGGCGCGAGCGGTCGGCGTCTCGATCTACCGGCAGCGCCTCGGTGCGTTCGCCCTCTCCGGACTCCTCGCGGGCTTCGCCGGGGGCCTGTACGTCCACTTCCTCCCGATCAACGTCGACGCCGTGTACCTCGACCTCACGTTCATCACGCTCGCGATGCTCGTGATCGGCGGGGCCACGAGCCTGTGGGGGGCGGTGGTGGGAGCGCTGGCGGTGAGCGGGCTCGACTCCTTCCTTGCCAACGCCGAGAACGGGATCGACGTCCTCGGGCACACGTTCGACGTGCCGACGGGGACGCGCATCGTGGTCGTCAGCGGGCTGATGGCGCTCGTGCTCGTCGTGCGCCCGAGCGGCCTCACCGGCGGTCGGGAGCTGTCGCTGGAGCCGGTCCTGCGCAAGCTGCGCCCCGCGCGGGCGGCGGAGGCGGCGGAGTGAAAGCTCACGCTCCCGGGGCGTCGCTCGCAAAGGAGGCGAGCGCGAGGCGCGCAGGAGTGTACGACCGGTACGGACAAGTGCCGAGCGCGACCCATCCTGCCGCGAGCGGCGTCAGCCTCCGGCGAAGCCCGGCTCCGCCGGGCGAGGGCCGGAGGAGGCCGGGGACGTGAGGGTCTGCGTGGTCGGGTGCGGGGCGGTGGGCTCGCTCTTCGCTGCGCACCTGGCCGGGCTCGACGACGTCGAGGTGTGGGTCTACGACCTCTCCCGCCCGCACGTCGACGCGATCAATTCCGGCGGGCTCCGGCTGACGGGAGCCGGCGACGTCCACGCGCGCCCGCGCGCCACCACCGACGCGGCCGAGCTGCCGGCGTGCGACTTCGGGATCGTGGCGACGAAGGCGATGCACACCGAAGCGGCGATCGCCGCCACTGCCCACGCCTTCGCGGACGGTGCCGTCGCGACGGTGCAGAACGGCGTCGGAAACGAGGAGACCGTCGCGGAGCACGTCGCACGGGTGATCCGGGGGACGACGTTCCCGGCCGGGAGGATCCTCGAGCCGGGCCTCGTGCAGTGGGACGTGCAGGGCGACACGACGCTCGGCCCGTTCGAGCCGAGCCCGGCGCCGACGGAGGACATCGAACGGCTCGCGGACGCGTGCACGCGAGGAGGCATGGTCACGCACGCGGTCGCCGACGCACGACCTGCCCAGTGGCGGAAGGTCATCTTCAACGCCGCCACGAACCCCGTCGGCGCGCTGACCGGCCTCACGCACGGTCGCGTCTGCGAGCGCGCCGACCTGAGGGCTCTGGTCTCGGCGCTCGTCGACGAGGGCAAGGCGGTCGCCTCCGCGCAGGGCATCGTCCTCGACGCCGACCCCGAGGAGCTCATCGACCACGCCGCGCGGCCGGACGTCGCCTACGCGCACAAGGCGAGCATGCTCCAGGACGTCGAGGCCCGCCGCGCGACCGAGATCGACTACCTGAACGGCGGCATCGGACGCTTCGGGCGGGAGCTCGACGTGGGGACGCCGCTGAACGACGCCGTGACCGCCCTCGTCAAGGGACTGGAGGCCTCATGGACCTGAACGTGGAGCTCGAGCGCCGCTACGCGAACGTCCGCGCCGCGATGGCGGCGCACGACCTGGACGGGCTCGTCGTCTCCGGGAGCGAGTACACGGGGTTCGAGGGCGCCGTGACGTACCTCTCCGGGTTCCAGATCGTGCACCGCTATGCATACGTCGTCGTTCCGGCCGACGACGAGGCGTGGGTCGTCTTTCCCGCCGAGGCCCGGTACGTCGGGGAGCACGGCACCGCCCTTCTCGAGCAGGTGTTCCACGAGCGGCCGGGTGACCACATCGCCGGTCGCGTGCGGGACGCGGGCTGGCGCCGGGTCGGCGTGTACGGGCTCGACTACGTGATGGCCGTGCGCGACTTCCGGGCGCTCGCCTCGCTCGACGGGGTGGAGCTCGTCACCTTCGACGTCGGGTTCGATCTCGCCCGCGCGGTGAAGAGCGAGGCGGAGCTCGAGTCCGTCCGCGACTCGGTCCGCATCAACGAACGCGGTTTCGAGCTCTTCCTCGAGGCGTACGCGCCGGGGAAGACCGCGGCCGAGGTGATGGCCCCCGCGGAGGAGTGGTTCGTCGCCGAGGGCTGCGGGCGGCTGACGATGAACATGGTCCTGACGGGCACGGACGAGCTCGCCCGCCCCGAGTTCAAGATCGCGCGGAGCGACGAGGTCCTCGGCGGCTTCGTGCTGCCGTCCCTCGAGATCGCCGGACCGGGGATGCACTGGGTCGAGGTCTCGCGGGCGATCGGCGCCCCGGGTGGGTCGCTGTCCGCGGACACGGCCCGGATGCTCGAGGCGTACGAGCAGTACTTCGCGGCCGCGCGGGAGGCGATGCGGCCCGGCGTGACCTGCCACGACGTCCACCAGGCGGTCTCGGCGGGCTTCCTCGACCGGGGATTCCACCTCGGGCACGTCACCGGGCACTCGATCGGGATGACGATGATCGAGTTCCCGAAGGTCGGCGAAGGGGTGGAGACCGAGCTCGAGGAGGGCATGGTGTTCTCGATGCACCCGCACGCGATCGCCCAGAACGGCGAGGACTGCCTGTACATGCAGGAGACCTGGCTGGTGACCGCGGAGGGCGGCGAGCCGCTGTCCTCGCTCCCGATGCGGGTGTTCCGTGCCTAGACCAGCGAGCTTCGACTGGAGAGCCTTGCTCGGCGGGCTACAATCCGGCCTGTGAGCTGGCCGTGGCTCGTGGCGCTCGTCCTCGCGGCCGCACTGCTGGTCGCGGTCGAGTGGCCGCGCCTGGGAAGGCGCTTCGGCGCCGAGGCGCGCAGGAAGCGCGAGCGGCAGCGCCGGAAGGCCCAGCTGCGGGTCGTTGCACCGGACGACGAGAGCGAGGAGTTCATCCGCTCGGTGCAGCGCGACCTCGACGCGCTCCCCACGATCGAGGAGCGCGACCGCAAGACCTAGCTAGCGCGGACGGCGGATCGTGACCGTCGCGGTGAGGACGCGCGCGTTCGGCAGGATGCGCGCGACGTTCTCGGTGTTCTTCGTCTCCTGGTAGTCGTGTAGCGCGAGGCGCAGCCGGTGCGTCCCGGCCCCGACACCGGCGGTCGCGACCCTGACGATGCCGTCGCGGTAGGTCACCTCGGCAGGGCGTCCGCCGAGCGAGGCGACGATCGAGGTGGGGTCGACGCCCGACCCGGCGTCCGCGACCCGAACCCGGATCGGCGCGCCCGGTGCGACCCCGCGCTGGACCAGGCGCGCGCTCGGCGGCGTCACGTCGTTCACCCAGAGGCGGAACGTGAACCGTCCGGCGCCCGCCCGCGTCGCGCTGTCGAAGACGATCGCGTAGTCGCCCGTCGCGGGGGAGAGTGCCGCCGCCACGGACGACCGTGACTGGAACCCGAACGGGCCGGAGAGGTACGGGTTCGAGCTGAACGGGAGCCCCGCGTAGCCGACGATGCGGTTCTCGTCGAGCCCCGCGACGATCCGCGGCTCGACGAACGTCCCGCGCGCGCGCTCCGTGATCACGACGCCGAAGTTCGCAACGCGTCGCGCGAGCCGGAAGCGGTACACCGTCTCCGGCCCGTTCAGGACGGTCGTGACGCCGACGCCGCGCGGATTCTCCGGGTACCGGTAGCTGGAGACGAGGCTCGGGCGGCGCTTCGTCGTCCCCGTGTACACACCCGGCCTGACGAGCGGAAGGACGCGGTGCCGGCCGAGTCGCGGCGCCGTGACGCGTCCCCAGTACGGCACGCGGCGCACGTCGTTCCCCCGGCGCAGCTCGATCATGCCGCTGACGACACCCTCCGGGGCGGCGGCGGGGACGACGACCTCCCAGGAAAGCGGTCCCGGGACGGGGACCGACGCCGGCAGCGTGAGGATCGCGCGGCCGATCGAGCTCGCCGCGCGCACGTCGCTCACCTGCCAGCTCCCCGCTTCGTCGCCGGCATCCGCCAGCTGGAGCGACCCGCGCGTCGACGTCGCGCGCCTCAGCAAGCCAAAGGAGACGCTGCTCGGCTCCACGAAGAGGAGCGGGCGGTCTGCCCGCGCGAGCGACACGAGCCCGCCGCCCTGGAGCTGCGGGCCGAGCGTCCGCCCGAGCTCGTCGTGCAGCGCCGTGCCCGTCTGCACGAGCGCCGACTTCACCTGCGCCACCGTCCACTGCGGGTGCCGCTGCACGAGCAGCGCGGCCGCTCCGGCGACGTGCGGGGAGGCCATGCTCGTGCCGGACGACGACGTCCAACCGTTGGGCACCGAGGAGAGGATGTCGACCCCCGGGGCGGAGACGTCCGGCTTCGCCCGCAGGGAGATCGCGGTCGGCCCGACCGAGGAGAACTCCGCCCGCACGGCGTCCTGCGGAGCCTCGTCGATCTCCACCGCCGCGACCGTGATCGCCCGGGCCGAGCTTCCGGGTGAGGAGACCGACCCCGGCCCGACGCTGCCGTACTCGTTGCCGGCAGCGACGACCGGGACGACGCCTGCAGCTGCGGCCGCGTCGAGCGCGCGCGCGACGATGTCACGCGCCGGCTCGATCTCCGGCTCGCCGAGCGAGAGGTTGATCACGTCCATGCCGTCCCGGACCGCCGCCTCGATCGCGGCGACGAGCTCGGGCGAGTTCCCGTTCGGACTGAGCCCCACGTCCGTGCGGACGAGCGCCTTGTAGTTGCCGATGTACGCACGCGGTGCGACGCCCGAGACGGGGCGTCCTCCCGGCGCGTCGGTGTCGTGGTTCCCGGCGGCGATACCGGCGACGTGCGTCCCGTGGCTCGACTCCACGGGGTCGAACGCCTCGCGCGCGACCCGGGAGGCGCCCGGCGGAGCGAAAGCACGAGCGACGATGACCTTCGCGCTCGTGAACCGCGTCTGCCCGCGCGGAAAGCCTGCGGGCATCGCGTAGCCGGCGGGGTCGAAGAAGCGGTGGCTCGCGTCGACGCCGGTGTCGATGATCCCGATCTTCACGCCCTGCCCCGCGGTCGCGAGGCTCTGCCCCCAGAGTGACGGCGCGCCGATCTGGCCCGGACTGCGGTCGAGCTGCGGGCCGTAGCGCGCGGACGCGAGCACCTCGCGCACGCCCGGGAGCCGGTTGAGCCGAGGAAGCTGGGAACGGGGGAGGTCGACGGCGAACCCGTTCGCGACGAGCGAGTAGCGCCAGCGGACCCGGGCTTCGGGGACGCTGCGGGCGAGGGCCTTGCGGAACGCGCGCTGCTCGCGCTCGACCCGCCTCGCGCCGCCGGGCGCGAGCGCGAGCGCGGGAGACGCGAGCCTGACCACGACCTCCGTGCGCTCGCCCGCGGGCGCGGCCACGACCTGCCGGTCGACCCCGACCACGGCGAGAGTGCCGGCGAGGAGCAGTGCGAACGCAAGAGCGCGTGTCATCGAGAGGTGAGACGTCGTCCGGGCCGGGAAGGCGGGGTCGGGGCGGTGCATGCGGATGAGAGGACTTGAACCTCCACGCCCTTACGGGCACACGGACCTGAACCGTGCGCGTCTACCAATTCCGCCACATCCGCGCGGAGTGCCGCATTGTAGCCGCGCCCCCGCGCACGCCCTCAGGCAGGAAGGGCGGCCAGCACGTCGTCGGCGTGCGTGTCCGGCTTCACCTTGCGCATCACCTTCGCGACGTTGCCGTCCGGGTCGATGACGAAGGTCGAGCGCTCGATGCCCATGTACTTCTTGCCGAGCATGCTCTTCTCGACCCACACGCCGTACGTCTCCGCGACTGCGTGGTCCTCGTCGGCCAGGAGCGTGAACGGCAGCGAGTACTTGTCGCGGAACTTCACGTGCTTCTTCGCGCTGTCCGGGCTCACGCCGAGCACGACGGCGCCGCGGCGCTCGAACTCGCCCCAGGCGTCGCGGATCCCGCAGGCCTGCGTCGTGCAGCCGGGGGTGTCGTCCTTGGGGTAGAAGTAGAGGACGACGGGCTTCCCGCGCAGCGAGTCGAGGGAGACCTGCTCGCCCGAGTCGCTCGGCAGCGTGAACGTCGGCGCCGGCTTGCCTTCCTCGACCATGTGCCTCCTCGCGTTCGTCGATGGAGAGAGCTGCAACCGCGAAGCGGTCGCCTTCCGGGTTCCGCGCGGTCGGGATTCGTTCTCGCGAATCCGGACTCGCGCAAGGGTAGGGTGCGCGCGATGGTATCCGTGCACGTCGCCGTGGGCGTCGCGGTGCTGGCCGTCTGTGCCGCCGCGGCGATCCTGGGCTTCGCCGCGTACCGGCGCGGCGTCGCCGGGCCATGGGCCGCGCACGGGCTGGCGCTCGCGCAGACCGTCCTCATCGGGCAGGCGGCGGTGGGGCTCCTCCTGCTGTCCGACGGACGCCGCGCGCCCGACCGGCTCCACTACACGTACGGGGCGCTCGCGCTCGGCGTCGCGCTCTCGCCCTGGTTCTACGCGCCCGCGGAGGGGCCGAGGCGCCTCCTCTGGTTTGCCGGCGCGACCCTCGTCGCCGGCGCACTTGCCGTCCGTGCGTTCATGACGGGCTCGTGAAGGGTCTCTGGGACCGGATCCCGCCGCTCGCACGCGGCCTCGGGATCGTCGGCCTGATCGCGATCGTCGTCGTCGTGCTGTCGCTCGAGCCCGTGCTCGCGACCGTCGGCGGGATCCTGCGGATCGCGTTCTTCCTGGCGGTGGCGTTCTTCCTCTTCCTCGTCTGGCGCGAGCGGAGGGGGGACCTGGAGGCGTGGTCCGACTGGAGCCGCCGCCTCTTCTACGCCGCGATCGGGCTCGCGGTCGTGGCGATCGGGATGGCGCTCGGCTACGGGTTGCCGGAGAGCCGCGACGCCTTCGCGCTCGTCCTCGTCCTCGCCGCGTGTGCGTTCGTGGTCGTGCGTGTGTGGCGCAGGGAGCGCTACTGAGGAGGCGCCGTCGGCGACCCGTGACACCCGGCCGCGCGAGCGGCCGGCTTCGGGGTCGTCGCGCGGGCGGGGTCGGCACTCGCCGATCCCGCCTCGTGCACAGGTCACGGAAGGCGGAACGGCGGGCCCTGCCGCAGCGTCGCCGGCGCCGGGTTCACCGGGTGCTGGAGCCGCAGGGTGTACCGGTACGTGCCGCGGGCGAGTCGCCGCGAGCCGAGGTCGATGTCGACGAGCTCGCCGACCGCCGCGCGACCCCGGCGGGAGAGCTTCGTGCGGCCGGTCGCGGCGTTCTCGAGGCGGACGCGGTACGCGCAGTCGAGGCTGCAGCGGAGCCTCGCCGTGAACGTGCCCCGGCGAGCGGCCGCGCGGCCGGCGAAGCGGAGGAACGTCGGCTGTACTGCGAGTTTCAGGCCCGCGCAGCGCGCGACGGAGCCGCCCGTTGCGCGGTCGAGCGACTCGGTGACGCGCGCGAGGCTCGACTTCGCGGTCCCGTCGACGTAGTAGACGCCCGACTGCCAGGTCGGACGCGCCCGCTCGTCGCGGGAGAGGAAGATGAGCATCGCCTCGACGGTGGGCTGGCAGTAGGCGAGGGCCAGCGCCTGCTGGTAGTACGACGCCTGGGTCTCCTCGGGCACGGGCCGCGTCGTCGCCGGCTCCGCTCCCGTGTACAGGCCCGCCTTGCTCTCGGGGATCTGGGACTCGACGCCGTACTCGCCGTAGACGATCGGGAGGTCGGAGCCGCGCTGCGCGGTCCCGTCGAACGCCTCGCCGAGGAGCGCGACGAGCTTGCCGTAGTCGGCGATCGTGATCGTCGTGTTCAGCGGGTGGGCGAAGGTCGGGGGCTGGCTCGAGTTGTCGCCGTACGGGTGGATGACGAATGCGTCCATGACCGGGCGCGTGCGCCCGCTCGCGCGATAGGCGAGACCGAGATCGCGGATGAACACGGTCGGCGAGTGCGTCGGGCGGGTGCCGCCGGCGCGGTCGCTGCCACGCGGCGAGACCGCGCCCCCGTACACCCGCACGCCCGGCGAGACGGTCTTCAGCGCGTCGTACGTCTCGGCGAGGAGTTGGAGGTACGCCGGCGAGGCGGCGTTCGAGCCGTCGAGCGCGAACTGCGGGAGCCAGAACCGGTTCAGGTTCGGCTCGTTGCCGACGATCACGTGCCGCACCGCAGGCACACGCCGGGCGATCGCGGCCGCGTAGGACGCGAACTGAGCGCGCGCCTCCTCGGTGAGCGGCGTCGTGCGCGACCCGGGGCTCATCACCGTCACGTACAGGCGCACGCCGTTACGCTCGGCGGCGGTCGCCGCGTTCTCGAGGACCGTCAGCTCGTTGCTCGCGGGCGCCTGCTCGCCGGGGTTCCAGTAGCTCGTGATGCGCACTGCGCGGAAGCCGGAGACGCGCAGGAGCTCCATCCGGGTCTCCGCCTCGACGAGGCTCGTCGAGCGCGCGCCGTCCTCGACTGCGCCGACGACCATGCCCGGTCCAGCCTCGGCGACGGCGGCTGCGAGGAGCCCCGCAGCGGTCACGAAAGCGGCCGCGAGCGCGGCCCGGAGCCCCAGGCGCATGGGGATACGCTAGCGAGGGAATGCGTGAAAACCTTGAAGGGAAGGTCCGCGAGCTCCCGCGCGGGGCGGGCGTGTACCTGTTCCGCGACGAGCGGGGCGAGGTCCTCTACGTGGGGAAGGCGAAGTCGCTGCGCTCGCGCGTGCGCACCTACTTCCAGCGCGCGGACGGACGCCCCGGCATGGACCGGCTCGTGCCGCGCATCGCCGACGTCGAGGTCATCGTCACGCGGAACGAGGCGGAGGCGCTCCATCTCGAACAGAACCTCGTCAAGCGGCACCGGCCGCCCTTCAACATCCGCCTCCGCGACGACAAGTCGTTCCCGTACATCGCGGTGACGCTCGAGGACGAGTACCCGCGGGTCATGTTCACCCGGGAGCGGCACCGACGCGGCACCGTCTACTTCGGCCCGTACGCGAACGCGAAGAAGGTCCGCGAGACGCTCGACGTCCTGAACCGCGTCTTCCGCTTCCGGCCCTGTGAGGGCCCGCGCCCCGGCCGGCACTCGGGCATCCCCTGCCTCGACTTCCACATCGACCGCTGCTTCGCGCCCTGCATCCAGGCGATCTCGCAGGAGGACTACGGGCGGGTCATCGACGGCGTCGTCGAGTTCCTCGGCGGCGAGACGCGGCCGATCCAGCGCGAGCTCGAGGAGCGCATGCGCGACGCGGCGGCCGACGAGCGCTTCGAGGAGGCCGCGCGCTACCGGAACCGGCTGTTCTCGATCCGCCACCTGGCGGAGCGCCAGGCTGCCGACCAGCGAGCCGTGGGGACCGTCGACGTCATCGGCCTCGCGATCGAGGGCAGCGAGGCCGCGGTGCAGGTCTTCCCGCTGCGCGACGGCAAGATGATCGACCGCTACGGCTTCCATCTCGAGAACGTCGTCGAGGGGGACGCGCAGTCGGTGCTCGAGGCCTTCGTCGTCGAGTTCTACGGCTCGGCCCCGAGCGTCCCTCCGCAGGTGCTCGTGCCGCATCAGACCGGCGACCTCGCGCCCCTCGCGGAGTTCCTCTCGGAGCGCCGTGGATCGCGCGTCGAGGTGCGTGCACCTGCCCGAGGCGAGAAGCGTCGGCTCGTCGAGCTCGCGGTCGAGAACGCAAGGCTCGCCCTCGAAGCGGACACGGCACAGCGGGAGGCGCAACGGCTCCGCCGTGTCGCCGCGCTCGAGGACCTCCGCGAGTGCCTCAACCTCGAGAGCCTCCCCGTGCGCATCGAGTGCTTCGACGTCTCCAACATCCAGGGCGAGGCGATCGTCGCCTCGATGGTCGTCTTCCTCGACGGGCGGCCGAAGAACGCGCACTACCGCACGTTCGCGATCCGCGGCGTGCAGGACGGCCCCGACGACGTCGGGGCGATGCGAGAGGTGATCGCGCGGCGGTTCGCCCGCGCGCGCGAGGGCGAGCCCGACGAGAGCTTCTCGCGAACGCCGAACCTCGTCGTCGTGGACGGAGGGCGAGGGCAGCTCGCGGCGGCGCTCGCCGCGATGGAGGAGCTCGACCTCCCTCGCGTCGCGGTCATCGCGCTCGCGAAGCGCGAGGAGGAGGTCTTCGTCCCGGGCTCGGCGCAGCCGATCCGGCTCGATCGCTCGGGCCCCGCGCTGCAGCTGCTCCAGCGCGCGCGCGACGAGGCCCATCGCGTCGCGCTCCGCTACCACCGTAGGCGGCGCGGGGCGAAGGCGATGGAGACGATCTTCGAGACCCTGGACGGCGTCGGCCCGGTCCGGAGGCGGGCGATCCTGCGGCACTTCGGCTCGGTCGAGCGCTTCCTCGACGCCTCGCAGGAGGAGCTCGAGGGGGTGCCCGGCCTCCCTCAGAAGACGGCCCGCGCCCTGTACGGGCAGCTCCACAAGGCCGGTCCCTCCTAGCCCTGCGCCTCCCTGGACGCGCGCATCGCCTTCGAGTAGCGGAACGTGCGCAGCGTGACCCCGATTGCGGTGAACCCCGCGATCACGTTCACGGTCGTGATCGTTAGCCGCGCCCCCACGCTGAACGCGAGCAGGACGGAGGCGGGAGCGAGCCCGTTCAGCACGTAGAGCAGGAACGCCTGCTCCGTCCCCAGGCCGCCCGGCGTGATCGGGAGCAGGGTCGCGGTCGACTGCGAGACCTGGACGAGCGTCGCGTTGTGCAGGGACTGGGGGATGTCGAAGGCGTCGAGCAGGAACCAGATCGTCGCGAGGCGGAGCGTCCAGTCGCAGGCCTGCCAGAGCGCGACGGTCCGGAGGTATCTCGTGGGGGGGCGCAGGACCGCGAACGCCTGCTTGACCCGCTCCCAGAAGTTGACGACGTGGCCGTGCACCCAGATCCCGAGCACGGCGAACCCGACGACGAGCGCGGCGAGCGTGAGCTGGAGCGCGAGCGGGCGGTCGAGGAGGAACGCGAAGTCGAAGCTCTCGAGCCGCGGGAGCACGTCGAGGCCGGGCAGCGCGCCGATCGCGATCGCCCAGGTGAGGAGCACCGTGGCGGCCGTGACGTCGAACAGCGTGAGCACGAGCGTGCTCGAGATCACCGTCGTGTAGCTGCTCGACGGCACCGCGCGGTGCGCGAGGTAGATGCGCACCGCGTCACCGGCGCGAGCGGGAACGATCGCGTTCACACCGACGCCCGCGAGGTAGGCCGCGTAGATCGGGCTCCAGCGGACCTTCTCCTCCGGGTAGGCGGCGGCGAGGACGTTCCGCCACGCGCGGCTCGTGCACGCCATCTTCAGCAGGTGGCAGCACATCGCGAGGAGGAGCGGGACGACCTCGACCGAGCCGAGCTGGTCCAGGAAGGCGTCGATCCCGTCGAGGACGCGCGTCACGCCGGGATCTCCTGCCTAGACGGGCAGCCGGGCAACGCTCGCGCGGATGCCGGGCGCGCGCGCGTCCACGAGGCGCCGCCCGCTACGGCTGGTCGCCGTTCGAGCCGAGGAACGGGTACCGGTAGTCCGTGGCCGGGACGAACGTCTCCTTGATCGTCCGCGGCGAGACCCACCGGATCAGGTTCCACATCGACCCGGCCTTGTCGTTCGTCCCGCTCGCCCGGGAGCCGCCGAACGGCTGCTGGCCGACGACCGCTCCCGTCGGCTTGTCGTTGACGTAGAAGTTGCCGGCCGCGTAGCGGAGCGCGTCCTGGGCCTCCTCGATCGCGCCGCGCTCGTTGGCGAACACGGCGCCGGTCAGCCCGTACGGCGCGGTCTCGTCGACGAGGCGCAGCGTGTCGTCCCAGCGCTTCTCGTCGTACACGTACGTGGTGACGATCGGGCCGAAGAGCTCGTCGCGAAGGAGCCGGAACCCACTGTCGTCCGTCGCGATCACGGTGGGCTCGACGAAGAAGCCCTCCGAGTCGTCGGTGGAGCCGCCGGTGAGGATCTCCGCTCCGGCGGAACGCGCCTCGGCGATCGCGTCGCGGTGGGTCTCGAACGCCCCCGCGTCGATGACCGCGCCCATGAAGTTCCCGAAGTCGGACACGTCGCCCATCCGGATCGTCCCGACGTCCTCGACGAGCCGCTCCTTCACCTCCGGCCACAGGTTCGACGGGATGTACAGACGTGACGCCGCCGAGCACTTCTGCCCCTGGTACTCGAAGGAGCCCCGCACGACCGCGGTCGCGACGGCCTCCGCCTCCGCCGAGGGATGGGCGAGGATGAAGTCCTTGCCTCCCGTCTCGCCGACGATGCGCGGGTAGTTCCGGTACGAGCCGACGTTCGAGCCGACGGTGTGCCACATGCCGTTGAAGACGCCCGTCGAGCCGGTGAAGTGGATCCCGGCGAGCTCGGGGCTGGCGAGCGCCGCGTCCCCGATCGTGGCCCCGGAGCCGTACACGAGGTTGATCACCCCGTCCGGCAGCCCGGCGGCCTGGAACAGCCGCATCAGGTAGTAGGCGGAGAGGGCAGCCGTGGACGCCGGCTTCCACACGACCGTGTTCCCCATCAGCGCGGGCGAGGTCGAGAGATTGCCGCCGATCGAGGTGAAGTTGAAGGGGCTCACCGCGAGGACGAAGCCCTCGAGTGGCCGGTACTCCATGCGGTTCCACGTGCCCGTCGGCGAGTAGGGCTGCTCCGAGTAGATGCGGACGAGGTAGTCGACGTTGTAGCGCCAGAAGTCGATCAGCTCGCAGACCGCGTCGATCTCGGCCTGGTGCGCGGTCTTCGACTGGTTCAGCATCGTCGCCGCGTTCAGCGTCTGGCGCCAGGGCCCGGCGAGGAGCTCCGCCGCCCGGAGGAATACCGCCGCGCGCTCGTTCCACGGCGTGCGCGACCAGTCCGCGTGCGCGCCGCGGGCGGCGTCGATCGCCTGCTGGACGTGCTCGGGCCCGCCCTTCGCGACGTTTGCGAGGACGTGGCTCTTCCGGTGCGGCATCACGGCCTCGAACGTCTCGCCGGTCGAGACGTCCTCGCCGCCGATGACGAGCGGGATCTCGATGCGCTCGCCCTCCATCCGGCGCAGCCGCGCCTCCAGCTCGGCGCGCTCGGCCGACCCGGGCTCGTATCCCCGGACCGGCTCGTTGACGGGTGCGGGCGGGGTGAAGATGCCGGGTGCGCTCATGCCGCGATTCTAGTGGCGGCGACCCGCTCGTCCGCGTCGAGAGCACGGGTCTGCGGCAACTGGGTCTCGGCCATCTAGAGTCGCCGGTGGTGCGGGCGAAGGAGACTCGCTATCAGGTGCCCGGCTGGGGCGTCGGAGAGCTGTGGACGTCCGACCGCACGGTTCTCGCGCACGAGTTCGCGTTCGACACCGGGGCGGGTATCGAGCCGCCGCGCGCTGAACGTTCGCAGGCACGCCCCCTCGAGGGGGCGCCACGCCCCCCACTCGGCACGGTACCCGGGCAACGGCCACGGAAGGCGAACGGCTCCGTGTCGAGTCGGCGCCGAGCGGTCGCCGAGCCTGCCGTGGACGCGGACGAGCTCGTCGCGCGCATCTGCGACTACCTGGGCGGAGCCGACGTGCGCTTCGACGACGTCCCGCTCGATCTCGGAGACTGCACGGCGTTCCAGCACGCCGTCGCGTCGTCTCTGCGAGCGATCCCACGCGGCGAGGTGGTCGGCTACGCGGAGCTGGCGGCGCTCGCCGGCTACCCGGGTGCGGCCCGCGCCGTCGGCACCTTCTGCGCGCGAAACGCCTTCGCCTTTCTCGTTCCCTGCCATCGCGTGGTCGCGGCCGACGGCATCGGCGGCTACGGCAGCGGGGGCGTGGCGGTGAAGCGTCGGCTGCTCGCGCTCGAGGGGGTCACGGGGCTCGGCGCGTGATCGCGTCCGAGGATGTGAGAGAGGAGCTCGCGCAGATCGCGCCGGTAAGGCGCTGCGACAGGCTGGCCGAGCTGTCGGCGCTCTTCCATGCCGCGGGCAGCCTTCACCTGCGCGGACAGGGCGAGTGGGCGCTCCACCTCGACCTCGGGAGCGGGGCGGCGGCGCGGCGCGCGTTCGCGCTCCTCCGCGACGAGGGGCTCCGCTCGGAGATCCGCACGTACCAGCGGCGGGCGTTCGACCGCGGGACCCGCTACCAGCTCCACCTCGAGGGCGACGAACGGGCGCTCGGGGTGCTCGTGGACGCAGGCGTGCTCGACCGCCGGCACGCGCCGCTCCAGCGGCCGCCGCGGCGGGTCGTCGCCAGAGCCTGCTGCCGGGCGGCGTACCTCCGCGGCGCGTTCCTCGGCGGCGGGACGCTGTCGACGCGGCGCTCTGTCCACCTCGAGCTGCGGACGTCGACGCTCGAGGCGGCCATCCTGCTCCAGGAGGTCGCGGCGAGCGCCGGGGCGCGCCTGCAGGTCGTCGAGCGCTCGACGCACGTCGCCGCGTATGCGAAGGCGTGGGACGAGGTCGAGTCGCTGCTCGCGCTCACGGGAGCCGCGGAGGCCGTCCTCGCGCTCGAGGAGCGCGTCGTGCTGGCGGCGACGCGGGAGCAGGCGAACCGACTCGCGAACGCTGATCACGCGAACCTCGTGCGCACGACCAGGGCTGCGCGAGCCCAGCTCGAGGCGGTCGAGCTGCTGCGAGCCGATCGCCGGCTCGACGAGCTGCCCGGCGAGCTCCGCGAGGCGGCCGAGCTCCGGACGCGCTTCCCCACGGAATCGCTGCGAGAGCTCGCCCGGCGCACGGATCCCCCGGCGAGCAAGGCCGCGATGCAGCGGCGACTGCGGCGCCTCGAGGACCTCGCCCGGGCCTGACGAACCGGGGCATTTGTTCCGAGACGCACGATCGACGATACTCCCGGCCACGTGGGCTCGCGTCCCTGCTGCGGCGGATCCAGACCCCATCTGCCGTGGAGTCGGTGCGCGGCAACTGGGGGAGGAGGTCGTCCTCGAAGCTCCTCCCCCGGCCCACTTCTTGGCACAGAGCGCGATCCGCGAATGCGGATCCCACTCGTGCAACAGCCCTGAAGCCGGCGCTGCGCGCCGGGTCGCGGCGATTTTCCATGACGGGTGCCGCGAGCGCGGATTCCGTTCGCGCGACGATCCCTGAAGTCGGCGCTCCGCGCCGTTCGCAGCGATCGGAGCGAAGCTTGCTCCTCGTCACGAGGGGTGGGCGGTGCCTCGTTAGACTCGCCGGGAACGGGCAGCGACGGGACAGAGGAGCGTGAGCATGGGCATTCGGGTCGGGATCAACGGCTTCGGCCGCATCGGCAGGAACTTCTTCCGGGCGCAGCACGCGCTCGGTGCGGACATCGAGGTCGTGGCCCTGAACGACCTGGGCGACGCGGAGACGATGGCGCACCTTCTCCGCTACGACTCGAACCTCGGCCCGTTCGAGGGCGAGGTCCGTCTCTCGGACGGCGTCCTGCACGCGGCCGGCGAGGACGTGAAGATGCTGTCCGAGCGCGATCCCGCGGCGCTGCCGTGGGCCGATCTGGGCGTCGACGTCGTGGTCGAGTCGACCGGAATCTTCACCGACCGCGAGGGAGCGCAGAAGCACCTCGACGCCGGCGCGAAGAAGGTGCTCATCTCGGCGCCAGCGAAGGATCCCGACATCACGGTCGTCCTCGGCGTCAACGACGGCGCGTACGACGCCGACGCGCATCACATCGTCTCGAACGCCTCCTGCACGACGAACTGCGTCGCCCCGCTCGCGAACGTGCTGCACGAGCTCGGCGGGATCGAGTCCGGCTTCATGACCACCATCCACGCGTACACGAACGACCAGGTGATCCTCGACTTCCCGCACAAGGACCTGCGCCGTGCGCGCGCGGCCGCGATCAACCTGATCCCGACCTCGACCGGCGCCGCGAAGGCGATCGGCCTCGTCCTCCCCGAGCTCCAGGGGAAGGTCGACGGGATCGCGGTTCGCGCTCCCGTCGCCACCGGCTCGCTGACCGACCTCGTCGTCCGGCTCGGCCGCGACACGACCGTCGAGGAGGTGAACGAGGCCTACCGCGCTGCCGCGGCCGGGCCGCTCGAGGGGATCCTGCAGTACACCGAGGACCCGATCGTGTCGACGGACATCAACGGCAACCCGTACTCCTGCATCTTCGACAGCGAGCTGACGATGGCGCGCGGGAATCTCGTGAAGGTCTTCGGCTGGTACGACAACGAGTGGGGCTACTCGTGCCGGTGCGTCGACCTGATCGCCCACCTCCTGCCCGCGTGAGGGCGCCACGCTCGGTTCGCGAAGCCGACGTCGCCGGCAACCACGTCCTCGTCCGCGCCGACCTCAACGTCCCGCTCGAGGAGGGACGGGTCGCGGACGACACGCGCATCGAGGCGTCGCTCCCGACCTTGCGGTACCTGCTCGACGAGGGCGCTGCGGGAGTCGCGGTCTGCTCGCACCTCGGGCGCCCGAAGGGCCCGGACCCGGCCTTCGCGATGACCCCGGTCGCGGCGCGCCTCGCCGAGCTGCTGCCCGACGAGCGCGTCCGCGTGCTCGAGAACACGCGCTTCGACCCGGGGGAGACGAAGAACGACCCGGAGTCGGCGAAGCGCCTCACCGAGGGCATGGACCTGTACGTGAACGACGCCTTCGGCTCCGCGCACCGCGCGCACGCGTCCACCGTCGGCGTCGCCGAGCTGCTCCCGGCCTACGCGGGTCTTCTCCTCGAGCAGGAGCTCGAGATGCTCGGACGCCTGCTCGGCGAGGTCGAGCGCCCGTTCGTGCTCGTCGCGGGCGGCGCGAAGGTCGAGGACAAGCTCGGCGTCCTCGAGCATCTCGGCGGCCGCGCGGACGCCGTGCTCGTCGGCGGCAAGATGGCGGAGGAGCTCCGCGGCGGGAGCCCGCTCCCGTACGAGGCCGAGCTTCCCTCCGACGTGGTCGCCGCGGCCGCCTTCGAGCCTGACGCGATGTCGCGCGTGACGCCGTACGACGACCTGCCCGTAGGCTGGCTCGGGCTGGACATCGGTCCGGCGACGCGTGAGCGCTTCGGCGCGGTGATCCGCGGCGCCCGCACCCTGTTCTGGAACGGCCCGATGGGCGTCTTCGAGTGGCGCCGCTTCGCCGAGGGGACGAAGGCGGTCGCGCGAGCGGTCGCGGACGCCGACGCGTACTCGGTCGTCGGCGGCGGCGACTCCGTGCGTGCCGTCCAGGAGCTCGGCCTCGCCGGCGAGATCTCGTGGGTCTCCACGGGCGGCGGCGCCTCGCTCGAGCTCCTCGAGGGCAAGGAGCTGCCCGGCGTCGCTGCGATCCCGTCCTCGTAGCGCACGGGCACGTCGGCCGCCGCGCCCGGTCGCCTAAGATCGCCGTCCGATGCTCGTCGCCGGGAACTGGAAGATGTACAAGGGCGCGCACCAGGCGCGCGAGTTCGCGGCGCAGCTCCGCCGGGTCTCCGAGCGCGCGCCCGGGGTGGACGTCGTCGTCTGCCCGCCGTTCGTGTCGCTCGAGGCGACGCTCCAGGGGCTCGGCGAGGACACGGGCATCCGCGTCTTCGCGCAGAACGCGCACTGGGAGCTCGAGGGTGCCTTCACGGGCGAGGTCTCGGCGCCGATGCTCCTCGAGCTCGGGGTGACGGGCACGCTCGTCGGGCACTCGGAGCGTCGGCAACACTTCTGCGAGACCGACGAGACGGTGCGCTTGCGGGCGGAGGCCGCGCTCGAGGCCGGTCTCGCGGTCATCGCCTGCGTCGGCGAGACGGAGGAGGAGCGCGAGGCCGGCGAGACGGAGGCCGTGCTCGACCGTCAGGTGTCGGCACTCCCGCGCCACGAGCGGCTCGTGATCGCGTACGAGCCGGTCTGGGCGATCGGCACCGGGCGCACGGCGACCGCGGACACGGCACAGGAGGCGCACGCGTTCGTGAAGTCGCTGTATCCGACGGCCGTCCTCTACGGCGGCTCGGTGAAGCCGGAGAACGCACGCACGCTGCTCGCCCAGCCGGACGTGGACGGCGCGCTCGTGGGCGGCGCCTCGCTCGACCCGGCGTCGTTCGAGGCGATCTGCCTCGCCGGCGCCGAGGTCGCCGCGTGAGAGACCTCGTCGCGCTGGTCATCCTGGACGGCTGGGGGCTCGCGCCCCGCGGCCCCGGAAACGCGGTCGAGCTGGCGGACACACCCGTCTTCGACGCGCTCCTGGAGCGCTTCCCGCACACGCAGCTCGCGGCCTCGGGCGAGGCCGTCGGGCTGCCGCCCGGGCAGATGGGGAATTCCGAGGTCGGGCACCTGACGATCGGCTCGGGGCGCGTGCTCCTGCAGGACCTGATGCGCGTGAACGTGGCGATCCGGGACGGCTCGCTCTTCGAGAACCCCGCTCTCCTGGGGGCGTTCGAGCGCGCGCGAGAGCGCGGCGGACACGTCCACCTGCTCGGACTCGTCTCCTACGGCGGCGTCCACTCGCATATCGACCACCTGCGCGCGCTCCTCGGGCTCGCGGAGCGTCGGGGAATGGCGGAGAGGACGTGGATCCACGCGTTCACCGACGGGCGCGACGTCTCTCCACGGGCTGCGGCCGGCGACCTGGCCGAGCTCCCGGGGGAGCGGATCGCGACCGTCTGCGGGCGTTACTACGCGATGGACCGCGACCAGCGCTGGGAGCGGACGGACCGCGCGGTGGCGGCGATCTGCCGGGGCGAGGGGGAGCAGGGCGACGACCCCGTGGAGGCCGTGCGCGCGAGCTACGCGCGCGACGTCACCGACGAGTTCGTCGAGCCGGTCGTCCTCACCGGCCGTCCCCGGCTCGGCGCCGACGATGCGGCCTTCTTCTTCAACTTCCGGCCCGACCGGGCGCGTCAGCTGTCGCAGCGGCTCGGCGAGGCCGGTCTCGACCTCACGACGATGACCCGCTACCGCGAGGACTTCTCGTTCCCGGTCGCCTTCGACGAGCAGCGGGTCCCGGACACGCTCGCAGAGGCGCTCTCCCGCGCGGGCGCGCGTCAGCTGCACGCCGCGGAGACGGAGAAGTACGCACACGTGACCTACTTCCTGAACGGCGGCGAGGAGAAGGAGTGGGAGGGGGAGACGCGGATTCTCGTCCCCTCGCCGCGCGACGTGCCGAGCTACGACCTGAAGCCGGAGATGTCGGCGGTCGAGCTCGCGGCTCGCTTCTGCGGCGAGATCGGAGGCGGGTACCGCTTCGCGATCGTGAACTTCGCGAACCCGGACATGGTCGGCCACACCGGCTCGATTCCCGCGGTGCGCACTGCCGTCGAGGCGGTCGACCGTTGCCTCGGGCGCGTCCTCGACTGCGTCGAGCGGGCCGGAGGCATCTGTTTGGTGACCGCCGATCACGGGAATGCCGAGGTCATGCTGGAGCCCGACGGCGTGAGCCCGCACACCGCGCACACGTCGAACCCGGTGCCGCTCGTCGTGACGGATCCCGGCCTAACCGTGCGTGACGGCGGCGAGCTGTCCGATCTCGCGCCGACCGTACTGGAGCTGCTCGGCCTTCCCGTTCCCGAGGAGATGACGGGAAGGAGCCTCGCAACAGCCACGTAAATCGTCCCGAACAAACCCCTTACGGAAACCGATCTATACTCCGCGCGCTCGATGGCACTCCCGCAACCCGATCCGGGCGTCCTGCGCAAGGCACAGCGCGGCGACGAGCGCGCCTTCTCGATCATCGTCCGGACGTACGAGCAGCCGGTGTTCAACTACGTGCTCCGGCTCACGGGCGACCGCAGCCTGTCCGAGGACCTGACGCAGGAGGTCTTCCTGCGGGTCTTCCAGGGCCTGCCGGGGTTCTCGCTGCGCTCGCGTTTCACGACCTGGCTCTTCCAGGTGACGAAGAACCGGGTCCTGGACGAGCTGCGCGCGCTCGAGCGGCGCCCGCGGGCCGTCGCGGCGCTCGAGGACATCCCGCCGCTCGAGGTCGTCGACGCGCCGGCCGAGCGGGCCGAGACGATCGACGCGGTCTGGCGTGCCGTCGAGAACCTGAACCCGGACCTGAAGATGGCGCTCCTCCTCCGCGACGTGGTCGGCCTCTCGTACTCCGAGATCGCCGAGACCCTCGAGATCACGCTCGCGACGGTGAAGTGGCGGATCTACAAGGCGCGGGAAGAGGTCCAGGCCGCGCTTCAGCGGGAGGGCGTCGTCGTGCCGATCACGTCCGCCCCCACGGCCGAGCGAAGCGCCCGGTAACCGGCGCGCGCCCCGCGCCCGCCTAGGATGGAGACGTGGCGAGCACGCACGTCCACGCGCTGACGCGGCTCGAAGAGGCGCTCGCGGAGATCGCCGGCACGCCCGTCGAGCTCGAGCGCCCGTCGAACCCCGAGCACGGCGACTACGCGACGAACGTCGCGCTCCGCGTCGCCCCCTCGCGGGGCGTCGCGCCCCGCGAGCTCGCGGCGGAGATCGCGGCGACGGCCGTCGAGCACGGGCTCGTCGAGGCCGCGGAGCCCGCCGCGCCGGGCTTCGTGAACCTGCACGTGTCCGACGCGTGGATCGCCGACGCGCTGGCCGAGGTCCTCGACGCGGGCGAGCGCTTCGGCGGAGGCTCCGCGCCGACCCTCGAGCACGTCCAGGTCGAGCTCGTGTCCGCGAACCCGACGGGGCCGCTCACGGTCGCCCACGCGCGGAACGGTGCGTACGGCGACTCCGTTGCGCGCCTGCTCGCGTTCGCCGGCCACGACGGTGGAGCGCGAGTACTACTACAACGACGCGGGCGCGCAGATGGACCGGTTCCGGGCGTCGGTCGATGCGGTGCGGCGCGGCGAGGAGCCTCCGGAGGACGGGTATCGCGGGGCGTACGTCACGGAGCTCGCTGCCCTCGAAGGCGACCCCGTGCCGGCGATGCTCGAGCGGATCGAGGCGTCGCTCGAGCGCTTCCGCGTCGCACCTCGACACCTGGGAGCGCGAGAGCGATTTCGGCGCCGAGGTCGACGAGGCGTTGCCGCTGCTCGACACGTACGAGGCCGAGGGCGCGGTCTGGGCGCGCACGAGCGCGCTCGGCGACGACAAGGACCGCGTGCTCGTGCGCTCGAACGGCGAGCCGACCTACTTCGCGAAGGACGCCGCCTACATCCGCAGGAAGCTGTCCGGCGGCTTCGACCGGCTCGTCTACGTCCTCGGCGCCGACCACCACGGCTACGTCGCGCGGCTGCAGGCGCTCGCGGAGATGCTCGGGCACCGCCGAGACGCCGTCGAGGTGCTCATCTACCAGCTCGTCAGCCTCGTCGAGCGCGGCGAGGCGAAGAAGATGTCGAAGCGGCGCGGCGACGTCGTCTTCCTCGACGAGCTGCTCGACGCGATCGGCGTCGACGCCGCCCGCTGGTACCTCGTCTCGCGCGGGCACGACCAGCCGATCGAGATCGACGTCGACCTCGCCGCCGAGCGGACGCAGAAGAACCCCGTCTACTACGTGCAGTACGCGCACGCGCGGATCGCCGGGATCCTCCGCAACGTCGGGCGAGACGCGGCGCGAGCGCGACGCCGACCGCTCCGCTCGTGGCCGAGGAGCGCGAGCTCGTGAAGCGGCTGCTCGAGTTCCCCGCGCTCGTCGCCGAGGCGACCGAGCGGCGGGCGCCGCACGCGATCCCGACGTACGCGATCCGCGTCGCCGACGACTTCCACCGCTTCTACCACGAGCACCGCGTGCTCGAGTCCGAGCAGGAGGCGTTCCGGCTCGGTCTCGTCGCGCGCCGTGCAGCTCGTCATCGCCAGATGCCTCGATCTGATCGGGGTGGAGGCGCCGGAACGGATGTAGGATCCGAGGACGTGAGCGCGGTACCCGGACCGGAACCTCGCGCTCGAGCTCGTCCGGGTCACGGAGTCGGCCGCGACGTTCGCGTCGCGCTGGATCGGGCGCGGGGACAAGAACGCGGCCGACCAGGCCGCCGTCGACGCGATGCGGCTCATGCTCGACACCGTCTCGATGCGGGGCGTCGTCGTGATCGGCGAGGGCGAGAAGGACGAGGCGCCGATGCTCTTCAACGGCGAGGAGGTCGGCGACGGCACGGGCCCGAGGTCGACGTCGCCGTCGACCCGCTCGAGGGCACGCGGCTGACGGCGCTCGGGATGCCGAACGCGATCTCGGTGATCGCGGTCGCCGAGCGCGGCACGATGTTCTTCCCGGGCGCCGCGCTGTACATGGACAAGATCGCCGTCGGGCCCGACGCGGCGGACGCGATCGACATCGAGGCGACGCCGACCGAGAACCTCGAGCGGGTCGCCGAGGCGAAGCGCGTCGACGTCAACGACCTCACGGTCGTCGTCCTCGAGCGCGACCGCCACGACGACCTCATCGCCGAGCTGCGCGAGGCGGGCGCGCGCGTGAACCTCATCCGCGACGGCGACGTCGCGCCCGCGATCGCGGCCGCGCAGCCGGGGACGGGCGTCGACCTGCTGATGGGCATCGGGGGCACGCCGGAGGGCGTCATCTCCGCCGCCGCGATCAAGTGCCTCGGCGGCGCGATGCAGGGGAAGCTGTGGCCGCGCAACGACGACGAGCGCACGCGGCTCGTCGCCGCGGGCTTCGACGTCGACCGGGTCCTGACCGCGGACGACCTCGTCCAGGGCGAGACGTCTTCGTCGCCGCGACCGGTGTGACGGGCGGCGCGCTACTCCGCGGGGTGCGCGTCGTCGGCGATCACGTCGAGACCGAGTCGATCGTCATGCGCTCGCGCTCGGGCACCGTCCGCCGGATCGTCGCGACGCACCCACTGACCAAGATCCAGAGCCTGATGAAAGGAGCACGCTGATGGCGTCCACCGAGCTGCACGAGACCGCGCGCGCGATCGTCGCCGACCACAAGGGGATCCTGGCGGCGGACGAGAGCACGGGGACGATCAAGAAGCGCTTCGACTCGATCGGCGTCGAGTCGACCGAGGAGAGCCGGCGCTTCTACCGCCAGCTCCTCTTCACGGCCCCGGGGATGGAGGACGCGATCGGCGGCGTCATCCTCTACGACGAGACGATCCGCCAGCAGGCCGACGACGGCACGCCGTTCCCCGACCTCCTCGCGTCGAAGGGCTCGATCCCGGGCATCAAGGTCGACACCGGCGCGCACGATCTCGCGGGCTTGCCGGGCGAGAAGATCACCGAGGGGCTCGACGGGCTCCGGCCGCGGCTCGAGGAGTACGCGACCCTCGGGGCGCGCTTCGCGAAGTGGCGCGCGGTGATCACGATCGGCGAGGGCATCCCGACCGACGCCTGCCTCCAGGCGAACGCACACGCGCTCGCCCGCTACGCGGCGCTGTGCCAGGAGGCCGGCATCGTCCCGATCGTCGAGCCCGAGGTCCTGATGGACGCGGACAACACGCTCGAGACCTGCTGGGAGGTCACGACCCGGACGCTGCACGAGACCTTCGACGCCCTCTACGACTTCGGGATCGACCTGCAGGGCACGCTGTTGAAGCCGAACATGGTCGTCCCGGGCAAGGGCTGCCCCGACAAGGCGACCCCGGAGCGGATCGCGGAGGCCACGGTCGACTGCTTCCTCGGCGTCGTCCCGGCCGCGGTGCCCGGGATCGTCTTCCTCTCCGGCGGCCAGTCCGAGGTGGAGGCGACCGAGAACCTGAACGCGATCAACACGATCGGCGGTCCCTGGCCGCTCTCGTTCTCGTACGGCCGGGCGCTGCAGTCCTCGGCACTCGCGGCGTGGGGAGGCGAGACGGCGAACGCAGAGGCGGCGCAGGCGGCCTTCGCTCACCGCGCGCGGATGAATGCGCTCGCGGCCGCGGGCGAGTGGAGCGCGGAGCTGGAGCAACCGGTCACGGCCTGAGAGATCGTCCTCGGGGAGGATGCGAGGATCGGCCTCGAGGGCGACGAGACGCGGACGCGAACGACCTAGGGTCTTCCTCCATGAGGACGCGCATGTACCTGGCTCTGATCGTGCTGGCGATCCTGCTGCTCGCGCTCGGCGGGCTCGTCGTGCGCTCGACCGCGGCCGGCGTCCGGGCCGCGGCCGGCGCCTGACACGCCGGCCGAGCAGCGCGATCTTGAGTCGGACACGCTCAAGTCGATGGGCTGTATCGTCGCCGACTTCGCAGGGGCAGGCGAAGAGAAAGGAGAGGGGTACATGCCCGACGAGGATCTGCTGGGTCTCGTATCGACTCTGTCGCGCCTGACGCACCCGCGCTGCGCGACGCCGCGCGTCGACGCGCTCAGGAAGGCCTATCGACGCATCCGCAACTACGCGCTGCAGCGGGGCCTGACCGAGGAGTGGTGCGACCGCGTCATGCTGATATTCCTCGATCGCAGCACGAATGCCTACGCTGCCGCGTGAGCTCCGGGAGCTGAAGTACGAGGGCCAGGACCTGACGCCGGGACAGCACCGCGTCCTGCGGCAGATCGCCCTCGGGAAGACGGGGCCGCAGGTGGCCGACGAGCTCGGCATCTCGCCGGAGACCGTCAAGCGGCAGCTCGCGATCACACGCTCGAAGCTGGGTGCGTCGACGACCGCGCAGGCCGTGGCGATCGCCGTCTCTCTCGACCTGATCTAGCTCCGGGCCGATCCTTCGCGGCGGTCGCGCCCGGAGCGCGGGCGTGCGAACATACGTTCGTGACGGCCGAGGGACACGCGTACGCACGCTTCCAGCGTGCCCTCGAGCACCGCGCGCTCTGGGCCGCCGAGGACGCGGCGCGGGAGCTCCGGCTCTCGCTCCACGACGCGCTGCAGCTCGTCCACCTGTACGCGGACCGTCGGTCGCCCAAGTACGAGCGCGCCGCGCTGCGCTGGCTCGAGCGCTACCTCAGCGAGAGCTCGCCGCGCCTGCAGAACGTCGCCGAGGTGACCGCGAGCCTCGCCCGTCGCGAGCTGGAGGCCGGCGAGCCGATCTAGCCACCCGCTACCGTCCGCATCCTCGATGCCGTTGCGTCCGACGCTGGCCGTGTTCGTCGTCCCGACGTCGAGGCTCTCCGAGAGCCTTGCCTTCTACCGTGACGGTCTCGGTCTCGAGCTGCTCGAGGAGTGGAGCGACATGGGCCGCGGAGCGCTGCTCGCCACGTCCGCCGGCGGGCAGGTCGAGCTCGTGGAGCAGGCAGCCGTGGTGGACGCTCCCGAGCCACGCGTCGCGCTCGGCCTGCAGATCACAGGGGTGGATCGCGTGTACGAGCGACTGACCGCGCTGGGCGCGCGCATGAAAGCCGCGCCGCGGGTGAGGCCCTGGGGAATGTACGGCTTCGGCGTGCTCGATCCCAACGGCGTGCCCGTGAACGTCTACGAGCCGGTCCCGTCCGGCGAGACTCCGTCAGGTCGGCGTGAGGTGTCATGACCGCGAGAGCGACCTGCCTCCACGCAGGCGTCGACGGGGTCGCTCGCGTGGTAGCCCATGGCGGCGCACTCCGGGCTGTCTGGAGCCTGCTCTCGGTCGCCGGGGCTCCCGCGTCGACACGGCGTCCCTGATGCGTTAACTTCGAGGCCCAACCATCTCACGGAGGAGTGGCAGATGGGTCTCAAGGAGTCCCCAGTCGGGGCCGTCATCGCGGTCTCGGACATCGCCCGGGCGAAGGAGTTCTACGAAGGCAAGCTCGGCCTCTCGGGGGGCGAGGATCAGCCTGACGGCGGGACGCGCTACACGTGCGGGGCCGGCACACAGATCCATGTCTATCCCTCGCCGGGCAACGCCGGCGCATCGACGGCGACGCTTGCCGGGTGGTGGGTCGGCGACGTCGAAGCGACGGTGGACGAGCTGGCCGGGAACGGTGTGACCTTCGAGAAGTACGGGGAGCCCTTCAACACGGACGAAAAGGGGATTGCCAGGTTCGGCGACTACACGGGTGCGTGGTTCAAGGACCCCGACGGCAACATCCTGGCGATCGGAAGCGCCTAGCCGTTCCGCGCGAGAGCCGGGCGCACGAGCGAGGCCGACCCCGCTCTCCGGAGCCACGATGCTCGATGTGCGCTCCACGCTCGACGGTACGGCGAACGCCGATGCGGGCTCGAGGGAAGAAGCACCGCGTTGTTCGAGCGGGCAGTGGACAGTGTTTGCGGCTCGCACGGTGGGCTCGGTGCGCTCGTGGGCACACCCGCGGCCGTAACCGCTTCTGCCTCCGTCACCGCAAGACCGGCCCCATCGCCCCGGAGCACTACCGCAGATACGGAACCGGCCATCGCCAGCTCCGCAGGCAGTGGGCATCGCGTGTTGCCCGAGGAGCCGTGGCGTGCTCCCGCTGCGGCGAGATCATCGACCCCCGCCACCGGTGGGACCTCGACCACGTCGACGGAGGCGGTCCGAGCGACTGGTACGGCCCATCTCACAGCCGGTGCAACCGGGCGACGAACCGGCGAGAGGCGGATCGGCTGCTGGATCCAACGTCGAAAGCTCACGGGTGCCTCCTCCTCGACGGCGAGCTCGTTGCCTGGAAGGCGAGCAAGGCCTAGCGAAGGAAGATTTCTCCGCCCTTCCGCTGTCTCGAGGATGGGAGCACAATGCACATGTCTCATATGACGGACGAAGACACCCAACGCGACGAGATCGCGGCCGAGCTCATCCCGCTTCCGCTGTGCGACGACGAGGACGAGCCGGTGGCATCGGCGCAAGAACCGTCGCAGCTCGTCCCGAGCGACGGGGACGTCGAGGGCCACGGATCGTGGGGTGTCGGCGATACCGCGTAGCCCGACGCGACACCGCTGACCTCGCGGTGGCCGGCGGCTCTCAAGCATCGGTTGTCAGCCGGATGAGGCTGAACACCCGCAGAGACTCACTTTCTCGCAGGCGATCCCGTCCTTGTCGCGGTCGAGCCCTCGGTTGTAGGACGTCGCGAGGTTGTAGAGCCTCGTGCTCCGCTTGAAGTTGATCACGGCGTGCCGCTCGTCCGGTCGCGAGCTCTCAACTCCCGAACCCGTGCGCGTAGCTCTTGTTCAGGCTGGTGCAGTTCTTCTAGAGCCGCGGTATCGCGGTACCGGAACCGTTTGCTGCGAGCGCCGGAGTCGCGAGCAGCACCTCCACGCGATCCTTACACGGCGCACGGCGCAGATGCAGGCAGGGGCGGCTCGACGTCGAATCCCGCGCGAGGAGATCCAAGTCGCCCTGAGCATGTCGAGGCGTGCCCCGACCGCGTGTCGTGCCCCGCGTGCTCGTCGCGTCGGCTGCGGACGGAGCTCGAGCGGACGTGAGCGACCGCCTCCTCACCGCCGAGGATCGAGTGGAGTGGCGGTGGCTAGTCCGCCTCGACCTTCCTCAGGAACTTCCGCAGGTAATCCGCGACGTCACGCTTCGCCAACCCGAGTGGAAAGAACGGCCACACAAGCCAGCCTCGGCCCCGAAGGTGGCGGACTGCGATGATCTCGACGCGGCTGCCTCCACTGTCGGCGGGCGTCGCACGAATCTTCCATGTGCTGCCTGCCTTGAAGAGGTTGGAGTCGACGACAGTGCCCTTCACGACGCCGGGCTTCGACCAGTCATAGCGAAGCCGCTCCCAGACGAGACCGATCGGCCACGGATTGCCCTCCGTCACATCCGCCCACGTCTCGCCGCGGTCGTGGATCGCCATGTGCTCGACGTAGACGTCGCGCCATAGCTCTGCGCGGCGAGCGGAAAAGTCGCGTGCCGCTGCGAGCACCTGCTCGGGGCTCGCTCTGCTTGCCTCGACCACTTGGACACGTGGCATCGGGAGATCGTAAGGGGGAAGCCCGCGTGAGCGACCGCCTGCTCGCCGTGGCCGACCTAGATCTGCGTTGCCGCGATCGGTGGGCTGAGGTTCGCGTCGACGCTCGTTACGCGGGCACGAACTGGGCGGCCGCGAACGAAGCGCACCACGTGGATGATCTCGCCCGTCTCAGGAAGATGCTCGCCGCGGTACTTGTAGAACACGTCGGTCGTGTCCTCCGAGACGAGCGCGACCCCGAAGGTCTGCTCGCTCACTTCACCACTATGGCAGGTAAACGGTGAGCAATCGCCTGCTCCGCACCCGCGACGTCGCCGCCTGCTCGACGTGAGCACCGAGACGATTCTCAGGTGGCACGGCAGCGGAAAGCTCCCGGAGGCCGGCGGCTCGACTCGAACGTGCTCCGCTTCGATCGCGACGAGCTCGAGGCATGGCTCGACGGGACACGAACGCCGCGCCGCCTACGGCGCGTAGTGAGCGTGCGCGGCACCAAGACGCATCGTTCACGGCAAGAGGTTCCGCTCACGGTTGCGGCGCTGGCTGCGCTCGACCTCATCGAGACGCCGCGCATCCCGTATGTGTTTGGGGGGCGAGGGGGTCGTGCGTTGGGGCACAGGAGGGGCCACGACCAAGAGGCGGCCGACGGCTGAAATGGCTTGCCTGCTAGAGCGGACGACGGGGCTCGAACCCGCGACACCTGGCTTGGGAAGCCAGTGCTCTACCGACTGAGCTACGTCCGCGCTTCGAGGATTCTAGCCGCGTCGTTGGCTTCGATCTCTCGCCGGCGACGCCAACCCAGCGCCAACTCGGCGGTCCCCGAGCGCGGCAGTGATGCCCGCTCTCAGGTCGCGGGCCAGCGATTCGAAATCCTCGGCTGGCAGGTTCGTGGCGCGACTCGGTGCCGTGTCGAGCCGTGCTCGAACATCTCGCAGCCATGCTCGGAGCCGCTCGATCTCGTTCTCGAGCTCCTCGTAGGTGTTGACGCGATGGAGCAGCAACCGCGCATCCTGCGGATTGGGTCGATACGGGTCGACGACGATCGTCGAGCGCGGCAGCGGCCCGACAAGCCTCAATCTGGTGCCGGACCCGTCCTCGTGCCAGGGCCGCGCCGTCGCGGTCGTACGAAGCTCTCGGTCCCGCGCAATCGCCTTGTCCACGCTCACTGAGACCTCCCGGAGTCGATCACCTCCGCGAGCTTGCCATACGACTCCTCTGCCGGCTGCGTCGCCATCCGACCTCGCGGAGGGGTTTCCGGGGCTGGGCACGAACGGCCGCTGTCCTGCAGCCAGGTCGCGCCCTCGAGGAGACCGAGCACCACGTAGAGCCGTGGTCGCGGTCGTCTGCCAGTTGCCGCGCGTTGACATCGCCTTCACACCTCGTCCCTACAGTCTCGGCCGTGCGCGCCGCGCTCGTCGTCCTCGGCCTCGCCGTCACCGTCGCCTCTTCGTCCGCCGCCGCTCCGGCGGCTCCGCAGACCGACGCCGCGGTGTTCGGCGGCCTCGGGACGTGGATCGACATCTACGACGGCCCCGTGTTCGCAGCGCCCGAGCGGACGGCAGCCCGCATCTCGGCGCGCGGCGTGAAGGTCGCCTGGATCGAGACCGCCAACGATCGCGCGCCCGCCGACGTCATGCGGCCCGCACAGCTCGGGCGTCTCGTCGAGGGGTTGCACGCGCGCGGAGTCAGAGTCGTCGCGTGGTACCTGCCGGGGCACGTCAAGCCGGGGCTCGACGTGCGCCGGTCACTCGCGATGCTGAGCTTCCGCACGGCGAACGGGCAGAGGTTCGACGGCGTGGCCCTCGACATCGAGTCCACGCGGGTCCGGAACGCCGACCTGCGCTCACGGCGGGCGGTCGCGCTCGCGCAGCGGGTCCGGCAGGAGGCGGGGGAGACGCCGCTTGCGATCGTGCCGTTCAACCCGCGCGGGCTCGAGCGGCGGCCGAGCACGTGGCCGCGGTTCCCGTGGGCGGAGCTCGCGGCGACCTCGGACGCGTTCGCGCCGATGGTGTACACGGGCGGCGCGTTCAAGGGCTTCGACGCGACCTACGGCTACGTCACGCGGGCGCTTCGACTGCTGCGCGCGCAGACGGGGAACCCGGACGTCCCGATCCACGTCGCGGGCGGGGTCGCCGACCGCCTGGGGCCCGAGGAGCTCGCCGGCTTCGTCGCGGCGGTGTCGGACGACGGCGCGGTGCTCGGCGTGAGCCTGTACGACTGGCAGACGACGCGCCCGGCCGCATGGCGGGCGCTCGCGCCGCTCGCCCGCTAGGACGGCCAGGCGGCGCGCAGCCGGTCGCGAGTCTCGAGCAGGTGCTCGGGGAGCACCTTTACGTCCGCGAGCACGGGCATGAAGTTCGTGTCGCCGTGCCAGCGCGGGACGACGTGGAGATGGACGTGGTCGGCGATGCCGGCTCCGGCGGCGCGTCCGAGGTTCCAGCCGAGGTTGAAGCCCGCGGGGTCGTAGACCTCTCCGAGCGCCTCGATCGAGGCGACAGCCTGGGCGTGCACCTCGAGCGCCTCGTCCTCGGTCAGCCCCGCGAGCTCACCGACGTGCCGGATCGGGGCGACGAGCAGGTGGCCCGAGGAGTACGGGAACTTGTTGAGCACCGCGATGGTCTGGTTCACACGGCGCACGAGGAGCGACTCGGCCTCCGCGAGCGCTCCGGACGCCTCGAGGCAGAAGACGCAGCCCTCGAGCTCGTCGGCCTGCTGGATGTACTCGAGGCGCCAGGGCGCCCACAGGGGCTTCGCCATGCGTGGTTTCTACCACCGGTCGGACGTTTGCCCAGAGGGCCCGGACGCCGTACACTCGCTCCCGCATGACGAGCTACGCCCTCAAGCTCGGCGGCGCCGCGATCGTGATCCTGCTCGCCGGCGCGATCGCGATCGTGATCTTCGGAGACATCTGGACGGACGTCGGCCTCGGCGCCGCCACGATCGTCGTCGTCGGCGGCCTCCTCCTCATCGCCTGGTACCTCGATCGCAAGGAAAAGGCGAAGCGGGCCGGCATCGACGACCTCCCGCGTATCTGAGCCCTCCGCGCGCCGAGTACTAACTCGTTCGAGGGAGGTTCGGCCCGGGAGACCAGACCTTTCGGGTCGGCCACTCTGGACCTCAAGTGGGCGCAGCGGCGCGTCGATCAGGCTGAACTGTGAGCCAGGTAGCCGACACGGGGAGGGAGACGACGAGATGACTGCGGCCCAGTTCGAACTGATCGACGAAACCGAGGCGGAGGCGATCCTCCGCTGGCGGTTCGAGGAACTGGTTCGGGCCGGCTACGACGTCGGCTCGGCTCTCGTCCTTGCCTCCCACGTCGAGGTCGACCTCCACGACGCCTCTGATCTGACGCGTCGTGGCTGCCCCCCTGAGACGGCGGTACGCATCCTCCTCTGAGCGGCGGCGATGGGCCGGGCCCCGATGCGGCGGAGGCCCGGCCCATACCCTCCTCGGCCCTTGGGCAGCGGCCCACCTGCGGGGGCTCGGGCTACACTCGCCGCAGGTGACCTGCGACCATCCGTCCCGGCCTTCCGAGCGCGGCGCTACGCCGTTCCTCGTCGCGCATCGCGCGGGCAACTGCCTGGCCGAGCTGCGTGCGTCCGAGCTCCTCGGTACCGAGCTCGTCGAGGCCGACATCCGGCTCTACCTGGGACGGCTCGAGGTCCGGCACCTGCGGACCGTCGGACCGCTTCCGATCCTCTGGGACCGCTGGCAGCTGGCTGCACCCTGGTGCAGGCGCCTGCAACTCGGCGAGCTGCTCGCGGCGACCGCGCCGGAAACCGAGCTCGTGCTCGACCTGAAGGGCACGAAGGTGCGCGTCGCCGAGAAGACCCTCGAGGCGATCGTCCCCTTCCTGGGTGCGCGCCGCTTCACCGTGTGTGCGCGCGCGTGGCCCCTGCTCGAGCCCTTCGCAGGGCTTCCGGTGCGCCGGCTCCACTCGATCGGCACCGAGAGCGAGCTCCGGCGCTTCCTGGAGCGGTTCGGCGCGGACCGGCTGGAGGGTGTGTCGATCCACGAGCGCCTGCTCCGCCCCGACACGGTCGCGGCGCTGCGGTCGATCGCGGACGTCGTCCTGACGTGGACGGTGAACCGCCCGGCTCGCGCGAGTGAGCTGGTGCGCCTTGGTGTCGACGGCATCGTGACCGACGACGTCGCGACCCTGTCGCAGCCCGGCGTCCTCGCTCCCGCGTGATCCGCACACCGTGAAGGGCATCGGCGCGTTCGTCCTCGTGCTCCTCGTGGGGCTCGGGGTCGTGATGTACGTCGTCACGCGACCGCCCGACCGCGTGCTCGACGCCCAGGGTCAGGCGTGGGTGGACCACTTCGAGGGCTGGCGGAGCGCGAAGGAACGGACCGTCGACCGTGCGATCGTCGGTCTGACGTTCGAGTCCCAGGAGCAGAACGCGCGCGGGCTCGAGCCGCTCCGCACCTGCACGGCCTCGTTGCAGCGCCTCGGCTCGCCGCCGGAGCTCCTCGCGCCCGTCGAGGAGGCCGCGCTCGCCGCGTGCGGCCAGGCCGAGCACGCCGTCGCCCTGAACGACCGGTTCGACACCGCGAGCCTCGCGTCGATCAGGCTGCACCTGAACGAGGCGGGCGACAGGCTCCAGCTCGCCGCGCGCAACCTGCAGGTCGCGCTCGGCGAGGCTGCGTAGAGCCTCCGTGCCCATCTAGGCTGCACCATCGATCAGCGCTACGTGATCGAGGACGCGGTGCAGCGACGGTACGTCGCGGAGCGCGACGCGCGCAGGTTCCTCCCGTTCCTGCTGCCCCACCTTCGCTCGGGGATGGACGTCCTCGACGTCGGCTGCGGCGTCGGCAGCATCGCACTCGACCTCGCGCCGACGATCGCTCCCGGCCGCATCGTCGGCGTCGACGCCGACGCGGGGCAGCTCGAGGCGGCACGGACGTCCGCGGCCGAGCGGGCGATCGACAACGCGACGTTCGTCACCGCCTCCGTCCACGAGCTGCCGTTCGAGGAGGCGAGCTTCGACGTCGTGTACGCGAACGCGGTGCTGATGTACGTCCGTGAACCAGGTTCGCGCGCTCGCCGAGATGCGGCGCGTGCTCCGTCCCGGCGGCGTCGCCGCGGTCACCGACGACGACCTCGGCACGGTCGTGATCTCACCGGACCGTCCCGAGCTGCGGATCGCCCCTCGTCTGTTCGAGCGCGCCGTCGCGCACGAGGGCGGCAACGCGCGTTACTCGAGACACCTGCGCACGCTGATGCTCGAGGCGGGCTTCGCACGAACGGAGGGCGTCGCGCACGCGCCCGAGGTGTACGGAGACCTGGCGTCGACGCGGTGGTTCGCCGAGTTCGCGGTCGGCCTGTTCACCGCGCCGAGCATGGCGGAGACGATCGTCCGCGAGGAGTGGGCCACGCGCGCGGAGCTCGACGCCGTGATCTCCGCGGTCCGGGAGTGGGGCGAACTCCCCGACGCGTTCGCCGCCTGGCTGTACTGCGGCGCGCTCGGGTGGGTCGAGTGAGCTCGCTGACCCGAACCGTCCGAGCAGCCGGGCTCGCCGCGAGGGACGAGCGCATCCCGAGACCGTTGCGCTGGCTCGCCGCGCTGGGGCTGGCGCCGATTCCAGGCCCTGTCGACGAAGCGCTGCTCCTCGCCGTGGCGATCCCGCTCGCGCTGTTCTACCGGGAGCCGTTGGCGGAGGCCTGGGCCCGCGCCCGTTCGCCTAGAACCAGCGCTTCCGAAATCGCACGTTCCGACGATCAGGAACCCGCTTGAAAGGGCGGGTTCCGTCGTCTCAGATCCGCTGAGGTCATGTCAGGCGGGTAGAACTTTCCACCCCGTGGACATCGCTGAGGCGCGGAAAGCTCTGAACGCATGCGACGACGACATCGCTGATGTTCTATGGCGTGTCTGGCACCTGCTCGAGGGCGGCGATGAGCACGGGATGACGCGCTCAAGACCGGGCGAGCGACGAACCTCGTATGGCGCGACCCCGTATCCACCTTCGAGATCGAGCCGGAACCCGCGTCAGCTACGGGTACGCACGCCTCCACGAACAGCCGATCGGACAGTGGAGCCGCCTCCTGCGGGCGTTCGTCTCCGAGGTGTCAATCCTCCCGCCAAGCGTCCGACCCCGCGAGCCTCGCGCGCAGGTCGTGGTGCTAACCCGCGGCGAGGGACATGAGGCTGGCGAGGTCATCCACCAGCCGCCGGGGACGACGGTCGTTCGTTATGGCATCGGCCAGGTGCTGGGGTGCGGTGAGGTGGGGCGCGCCGCGATCGAGGCAGCGGCGGCAAGCGGGCACGCCGTCCGCTACTCCGCCGAGCCGAGCCGACGCTCAAGTGGACGCCGTGGTGCTACCGCACGGCCGCGAGGATCAGATCAGAGGGACGATCACGGAACCACTCCCCAACGACAGCCGACGTTGCCCTCACCAAACGTTCCGCGTCCGCCCTCGCTCGGCGCATCGACAGGGCGGGCGATGTCGACGCCTTTCACGTTCTCGACGACCCAGAACTGACAAGCGGGCCAGTGGTACGTGACGACGCACTCCGACTCTGTCTCGAGGCCGCATGCCACCGCATCGACTCGCCCGAAGCGGCTGTGCTTCTGGCGCGCTGCCGCCATGACCAGCGACATCCGTCCGTCGTGGTCACTCACGGCGGGCAGCACGTGGTTTACGACGCCCTCGTCATCGGTCGTGCCTGCGCCGAACGCGGCCAGCAGGAGCGCCACGGAGAACACTGCAACGATGCCTGCACCCACTCCGCTCGCGACGCCCACAATGTTCGGGTGGCTTCCGTCTCCCTGCTTCGCGTGCTTCGCCGCGGCGACACCGAGAAACGCGGCTGGGGCGAGCCAGCTGATGCCGAGATACGCGCTCACAACACCCCACCACACGAGCGGAAAGACATCGAACACAACGCCGATCACGAGTGGGACCCAGGTCACGACCACGCACGCAGCCGCTGCGATGACCCAGCGAGCGGGGCTCGACAAGTGCGAGAACGACCTCATAGGCGCTTGATCGGACGATTCTGGACGACGCTCAAGCTCTGCTCAACGTGCAGTGTCCGGCGCAACACGACGGTCCAAGCTGGATTTTCAGAGGGAGGCTCCCGCCTGACCCCCGAAGTCGTTTCTCTCCCGAGCGGCGGAATGCCGTAGATCGCCCTCCGTTCGCGAGTGCCTCCTCCTCGACGGCGAGCTCGTTGCCTGAAGGCGAGCACGGCCCAGCGAAGGAAGATTTCTCCGCCCTTCCGCTGTCTCGAGGATGGGAGCACAATGCACATGTCTCATATGACGGACGAAGACACCCAACGCGACGAGATCGCGACCGAGCTCATCCCGCTTCCGCTGTGCGACGGCGAGGACGAGCTGGTGGCATCGGCGCAAGAACCGTCGCAGCTCGTCCCGAGCGACGGGGACGTCGAGGGCCACGGATCGTGGGGTGTCGGCGATACCGCGTAGCCCGACGCGACACCGCTGACCTAGCGCTACGCGGCGGCTCTGCCTCCTTGGCTCTGAACCAAGGAACCATCAACTCGTCGACGGCGCGGTCGCACTCCGTACAGCGGATGGTTTCGTCGTCCATTCGCGTCCCGGGACCTAACGGACCTCCGGCCGGCTATCGGGGGGAGAATGGTCGCGCTACTGGCCGCGATGGCTCTAGGCGCGTATCTGGCACCCGCTGCGCCAGCTGATCTGAACTGCTCCTCGGTGCTGAAGAGCACCAGGGCGTTTGCTGGTAACCGGCGTCGGGAATGGCTGACTCGACGCAACAGCGAGGCGCGCGAACTGCGGCGGTTGTGGCATGGGCGGATCGGTCGCGCGGAGGCATCGAAGCTGACGGTGCGCGGAAGCGCGCCTTGGAGGCCCCGATGGTGGGACGTGGCCTTGTCCAAGTGACGTTCCGGTTTCCGAAGTCCGCCGAGATTCGCTTCCTGCCTGAGCCGCCCGCCGCTGGAGACGAGGTGTCAAGCGGCGGTCGCATCTGGGTCGTGTCCGAGGTTCGAGAGGGCACGTTCTGGCGCACGTACACCGCCGTATGTGTGCCCGTCGAGCGGCGGAAGTTCTCGGCGGTCGCCACCGACCTCCTCAGAAGGGTGAAGGACGCTCGCGAGGCTGAGCGGCCGCGCAGATGGAGGTGAGACCGACCGTCACGCTCGAGCACGGTCGACGTCTTCTGAGACTCGGAGGCGCGTTACCACCGCGGAAAGGCGCTGCGCAAGAACGGCTGGCGCTTAGGCCTCAACGAGGATCACGAGCGTCTCGGGCAGGATTCCGTCGTAAGCCATCGCCTCGGCGCCTGCCTCGGTCTGCATCGCGGCCATGACGGCGTCGATGTCCGGGACGTCCATGAGCCCGCCGACGCGCGTCGGGTTCTGGGGGTCGACGAAAAGGCGGATGTTCGTCACGCCAAGAGGACCGAGGACCTCCTCACGCTTGGGAGAGGCGAGCCAATGGTCCTTGTCCTTGACCTCGTGGTAGATGAAAACGGTAGGCATTGCGCCTCCTGGGGTGTCGGGGCCGACCACAAGCGGCCCGGATCAGCAGATCCTAAGTCGTGCGCCGATCAGGATTCGATCAGGCGTCCCTTGTCGTTCAGCGCCGCGGTTCCCTGTGGCACGCCTCGGGGATGCCCGCCCGCGGGCTCGAGGCCCGCCGCCGGACGAAGTTCCGGCGGAGCGGGTTCTGTCCCTGCTCACTGACGAGGGGAGGTGAGGCACCCCTCATCTGGGACGCGGGCGTCCGACGTACCCGGCACCCTCCCACGTACCGAACGAGTGGGTCCGGAGCGTGACCGAGAGGAGGCTCCCGATGTTCGGACACCGAAGGCGCGAGCGATCCGAGCGGCAGCGCGAACCCGACCGAACCATCCACCTCGTCCTCCGGCGGAACCTCGCCGCCTACTCCATGACCAGGCATGTCAGCCCTAACGACCTCGGCTCCCCGAAGCCGAACGCGACCGAGGAGCAGCCCCAGCAAGCAGAGTTCCGCCGCGTGGGTTGAGGAGTGGTGGCCCATCGCTTGGGCAGAACGCCGACATCATTCGGACTGCTGGACTGGCGCAGGCACTAGACGGGTTCGAGCGAAAACGGGCGCCCTGGGCCGCCGTATTCGTCGCCCCGGTGTGGTCTCGGTGTGGCCTTAGACGCGGATGAGAGGCCGCAAACCCGCATGGATGCTCATAGCCAGCGCTTCCAGCGGAAGAAGCCGACCATCGCGCCGAGGATGCCGACGAGCAGAGCCATGATGACCCAGAAGGCCTCGCGCGTCCCCTCGCCCGGGAAGTCGACGTTCATCCCGAAGACCCCGGTCAGCATCGTCAGCGGGAGGACGATCACGGTGAACACCGTCAGCAGCCGCAGGACGTCGTTCTGGCGGTGGGAGATGACCGACTCGTTCGTCGACTCGAGCCCCTCGACGACCTCCTTGAAGTTGTCGAGGAGGTCCCAGATCCGCTCGGCGGCGTCGACGATGTCGTCGAAGTAGAGCTCGAGCTCCTCGGGGAGGAAGTTCTCGACGCGTCGCTCGAGGACGCGCAACGTCGTGCGCTCGGGCTTGATGATCTTGCGGTATGAGATGATCTCCTGCTTCACGTTGGAGAGGTCGCGCACGACCTCCTCCGAGCGACCCTCGAACATCTCGTCCTCGATCACGTCGAGCTTGTGCGCGATCTTGTCGAGGATCGGGAAGCAGTAGTCGAAGAGGTCGTCGAGGACCTCGTAGAGCAAGCGTCCCGAGCCGCGCGCGAAGACCTGGTCGCGGAGGCGCTCGTCGTCCTGGCAGCGCTCGAAGAGCCTCGTGACCGGGAGGAGCTCGCGGTTCGGGATCGTGACGACGTAGTCGTGCCCGATGAAGATGTCGAGCTCGGCGGCGTTCAGGCGCTGGACCGCCTGGTCGAAGACGGGGAAGTGGAGAACGGCGAAGAGGTAGCCGTCGTCCTCGTAGTCGTCGACCTTCGGCCGCTGCCGCTTCGAGACGATGTCCTCGACGTCGAGCGGGTGCCAGCCGAAGCGGACGGCGAGCGTCTGCGCCGTCTCCGTGTCGGGCGCGACGACGTTGACCCAGGTGAGGCCGTTAGCGGAGAGCTCGTGGACGAGCGGCGCCGGGCGTGCAACGACCTGGCCCGAGCCGCGGGCCGTGCGGATGCGCCGGATGCGGGGCAGGCTCGGCATGGGTACTGAGGGGGTCGTCCAGTGTCCGGGCCATGTTCGTGATTGTAGTCCCGGAGCCTGCATACCCCGTCACGCGCGTTCCCACGCCGGGCGGCAGGGCCACGCTACGTCGGCGAGGCTAGCGGCGTCCGGCGCGCTGCGAGCGGGAGCGTCCCCTCGACCACGAGCGCGAGCAGCCCGCCGAGCGCGCACAGAGCGGCCGCGGCGACCCAGACGCCGCTCGGGGAGACCGCGAGCATGTAGCCGCCGACGGCCGGGCCGAGCGCGAAGCCGACCTGCCACGAGAGGGCGGAGAGCGCCATGTAGCGCCCGAGGAGCCGCGGCTCCGCGAGGTCGACCACGAGCGGCGCCTGCACGGCGCCGTGCAGGCACTGGCCGAGCGCGAAGACGACCATCGCCGAGACGAGGAGCAGCGTCGCCTCTGCGGGCGCCTGGCCCCCGGCGAACGGCACGATCAGCCAGGCGGCCGCCCAGAGCGCGCCGAGAAGTCCGAGGACGGGCATCCGGCGGCGTCCCTGGGCGAGGCGCGTCGTCGGCAGCTGCGCGAGCACGATGACGACGGTGTTGACGAAGAACACGATCCCGATCTGCGTCTCCGTCACGCCGGCCTCGTTCTTCGCGTACACGGGCAGGAGCTCGAAGCCGGAGAAGCCGGCGAAGATGAAGAGGGCGTTGAGGCCGATCACGGTCATGAAGGCCCGGTGGCGGAGGACGTCGCGGTAGGTGCCGGAGGTCCCGGGTGCGTGCGCGCCACCGCCGAGCGCGGGCGAGGGCACGAGCGCGAGCATGATCACCGCGTAGACGACGAAGCTCGCCGCGTTCAGCAGGAAGAGCACGGTGAAGGTCCCCGGGGAGTCGGTCGTCGCGATCAGCCCGCCCGCGAGCGCGCCGAGCCCGATCCCGAGGTTCATGACGACACGCTGCATCCCGAAGGCCGCGGGCCGGAGCTCGCCCGGCGTCAGCCCGGCGATCAGCGTCGACTGCGCCGGCCAGAAGCCGCCGACCCCGACGCCGGTCACGGCCGCGACGAGGAACCCCTGCCAGGCCTCGTGCACGAGCGGATACGCGGCATACCCGAGCGCGAGGATCCCGAGCGCGACCGCGAGCATCCGCCGACCGCCGAACCGGTCGACGAGGACGCCGAAGACCGGCCCTGCGACGACGCTGACGACGGCGTTCGTGGCCACGATCAGCCCGGTCGGGCCGAGCGCGATCCCCCGCACGTTGTGCAGGTAGATGAAGACGAACGGGAGCACCATGCCGTTCCCGAAGGCGTTGACGAGGCCGCCGACCTGTAGCGTCGCAACCGAGCGCGGCAGCGGTGGGAAGTACGTCCGGAGGATGCCGCTCACCGCGCGTGACCCTAGCCCGCACGTCGCGCGCGGGTCTGCGCAACCGATCCGGGTGGACGGGCCGCCTCGATCGTGCTACCTGGTACGAGCGTCGTCCCGAAAGGAGGCTCCATGCCAGCGGTGCTCTTCGTCCGCATCCGATCGGCGCTCGCACCCGAGGAGTTCGACCGGCGCCTGCTGGAGCGACGCCCGCGCTTCCTCGACGTCCGCGGGCTCGTGCAGAAGGTCTACGGCCGCGACCCCGAGACCGGAGACGTCTGCGGCATCTACTTCTTCGAGAGCGGGGAGGCGCTGCGGAGCTTCCGCGACACCGAGCTCGCGCGGACGATCCCGTCCGCGTACGAGGCGGTCGAGGTCCGGCGCGAGGCGTACGACGTGCTGTATCCACTCCGGCCGGAGCGCGGACCGTTCGCCTCGGCCGGCGCGACCTAGCCGGAGCGTCGTCGTGCCCGCGGCTCCCCGCCGCCGTGGGAGACTGGGGTCGTGCGTCCGGGCTTCCTTCTCGACCCCGACGTCGCATACCTCAACCACGGCGGCTACGGCGCCTGCCCGGAGCCCGTCTTCGCCGAGTACCAGCGGCTACAGCTCGAGCTCGAGCGCGAGCCGACCGACTTCTTCACGCGGCGCGCCTTCACGGGCTTCTGGGGCGAGGACGACGGGACGGGCACGCTCGCCCGTGCGCGGTCGACGCTCGCCGCGTTCCTCGGCGCCCGCGGCGACGACCTCGTCTTCGTGCCGAACGCGACCTCCGGTCTCAACGCCGTCATCCGCTCGCTCGACCTCGGTCCCGGGGACGAGGTCCTCACGACCGCTCACGAGTACGGGGCGATCACGCGCACCTGGGAGTTCGCCGGCGCCCGGCTCGTCGTCTGCGAGCCGGGTGAGCTGGTCACGAGGATCGGCCCGCGGACGCGAGCGGTCTCCGTCTCGCACGTCACCTCACCGACCGCGCTCGTGCTGCCGATCGAGGAAATCTGCGCCGCCGCGCGGGAGCAGGCGGCGCTCGCGATCGTCGACGGCGCGCACGCTCCCGGCCAGGTGAGGGTCGATCTCGACGCTCTCGGCGCGGACGTCTACGCGGGGAACTGCCACAAGTGGCTCTGCGCGCCGAAGGGCGCCGGCTTCCTGTGGGCTCGTCCCGAGCATCACGACTGGATCACGCCGCTCGTGATCAGCTGGGGCTACCGCGACGACGCCGATTTCGGCGAGCGCCACGGCTGGCAGGGGACGCGCGACCCCGCCGCCTACCTCGCGGTGCCGACGGCGCTCGAGGTGCACGCGACGTTCGACAGTGGAGCTCAGAGGGCGCTCGCCGACGAGGTGGAGCGGCGGCTCGGCGGGCTCGGCCTGCCGCGGCTCGGCGGGGAGCCCGCGCCGTTCATGCGCGCCGTGGAGCTCCCTCCCTGTGACCCGGCCGAGCTCTGGCGCCGCCTCTACGACGAGTTCCACGTGGAGGTGCCGGCGTACGAGTGGGAAGGGCGCCGGCTCCTGCGGGTCTCGATCGGCCCGTACAACGACGAGTCGGACGTCGACCGACTCGTCGCAGCGCTGCGAGTGCTCCTCTAGCAGCGATGCGCCCGGCCGGAGTCGAACGTGTGCAGGCTGAAGTCGGGGGCTAGCCGATACTCGCGCGCAACGACGTAGTCCTCGCCGGGTTCGATGATCTTGCCGCAGCCAGTTCAGTCGTAGGCGATGGTGGACGCCTCGGGGAACGTGACCGTTCTTTACCTATCGGCGTGCGGCCCCTGCGGGGACGGGGTCGGCTACCCGAACCCCCGCGATACAAGGAACCGGACGCGGGCGACAGCCGAAAGAGGGGGACCACGGCGGCGCCGCTCCTTCGCAGGGAGCGCCACGGCTCTCGAATCAGCGGACGGACGACCTCATCTCTGCGAACGTGTCGTCGAGTCGAGCGGCCACCTCGTCGACGGCGCACGGCCGGCGTAGAGATCGCAGCTGAGGTTCGCATGACGGCGCCGGTCGCGCCCCCGATGTCGGGGCGCGATGTCGTCCCCTCGGGGTCGAACCAACAGGAAGCAGACGACCGGCCATCTTCGCGACGCGTCCCCTCTGTCCGACTCGCGCGCCGTTCCGCCCTCGCGGCTCTGCCGCTGCTCTAACGTTCGGCCTCCGATGACGTCCATGCAGCCCCCGGTCGCGAGACTGACCGCACTCACTGGCCTCGGCGCGTACGAATGGCTGCTCGTCGGTCTGTTCGCCGTCGGACTCGTGCTCGTCGTCGAGTCGCGCTCGAAAAGCGCAGACGGGCTTCGTGTCGGGGGTTTCCTGCTCGTCCCTGCCCTGTCTGGGCTTGTCGTGTGCGTCGCGCTTCCCCTCGCGTACGGGGACGGGGCACGCCTGGTCGTCGAGCGAATGGGCGATCGCGCCTGGTCGATCGCCGTCGCGCTGCTCGCGCTCGTCACGGGCGTCGCGTTCGCGGACTTGCTGCTCGGCCGCTTCACGCGAGTGGCGAGCGCCCTCGTGCGGAGGCTGCCCATCGGGCGTTGGCGTGGCGACCTCGCGCTACTCCTTGGCGTCGCACTGCCGGTCGGCGTCGTGCTCCTGGCGACGCCGGTTGCCGAACGGCACCTCCCGTCCGCCGAGGATGAGCAACCGAGGGTCGTGGGCCGCGCGTCCGTGCGAGCGACGTTCGGGCTGCCCGGCCACCCGATGGATCTCGTCTTCCAGACGCCTTCATCGGGGTACATGTCCTTCGGCGAGGGGTCGATCGCTCGCTTCGACCTCCCCGGCGACGAGCACGGAGAGCTCCAGCTCACGACGGTCGCCACGGGCCTCGAGTTCCCCCGCGGCATCGCGCTCCGAGAGGACACTCTCTTCGTCGCCGAGCTCGGCCCGCTCCCGTGCGACCCGAGCTTCCCCGTCTGCCAAGGGGTCACCCTGAACGAGCGCTTGCCCGAGGCCGGCGAACGGAGAATCGTGCGCAGCTCGCGGGGACGCGTGCTCGCGTTTCACGTCGATGAGGACGGGGCGCTGACGGATCGGCGTGTCGTGCTCGCCGACCTCCCGTTCGCGACCACGGAGCATGGCGTCAACGACGTCGTTCTTGGTCCCGACGGCCGGATCTTCGTGGCCATCGGAAACGTCGATCTCCTCTACGCCGCCCCCTCTCTTGCGCGCGAGCTTCGCCGACCGCACGGCAACCTGCTCGGCACGGTCATCTCGTTCGAGCCGGATGGCAGCGGCCTGCGGGTGTACGCGAAGGGACTGCGGAACGTCTACGGGTTGGCGTTCGACGACAACGGACGCCTGTACGGAGTCGACAACGACGGCCCGACGCAGGGCAGCTGGCGCCGCGAGGAGGTGCTCGAGATCACCCGCGGGGCGGATTACGGGTACCCGTCGGACGGGACGTACGCCCCCCACCTCGTTCCGCGGGACCCCCCGCTCTGGGTGCTGGACATCGTTGGATCCGGCGGCCTGGCCTGGGTCCGGCGGCAGGACGGCGGGTCGACGCTGTACATAGGCAGCGGAGCGCATCTCAGCGCGCTGACGCTGGAGGAGGGCAACGACGGCCGCCTCCGCGTCGGCGGCCGCGAGGACGAGAGCCAGCTTCTCGAGCTTCCCGGGTATGTCACTGCTCTGCAATCGATAGCGGGGGGTCTCGCGGCCGCGGTCTACGCCTTCCCCAGCACCGTCTCCGCCGAGCCGTCCCACCTGTACCTGATCGACGTCGAGGAGAGGTGACCGCGGCGAGCGTACGCCGCGCTCTGCAGAAACACGTAACGGGCGCCGCGGTGCCCCCACCCGGTAGATCTCCTTCTGTGACCGCTGAGCACCTACGCCCCCGCACAGAGGGGGTTGGTGAAGCTCAAGAACCCGAACTACTGGCGGCGCGATTCCGAACGAGACGCAGTCCCCATCTGCTTGAGCATCCCGGTGGCGATCGAGTTGTCCTCCGGGTTGGCTGAAGAGGCATGGACGCGCACGAGCACCTCGTCTGCCTCAGGCGTGGGCGCTGGAAGGTCGTCGCGTAGTGCGGGCGGAGTATCGAGTGCGGTCATCGCTACGGCTTTCACGTCCCATCCTCTCTTGCGTAGTTACGAATCCGGGCTGACCCGCGACGCTGGTAGTCGGGAAAGGGGCACTGTCCAGGACAACACCGAGGACAGCACCATCCACGGTTTCGGGACATCGCTGACCTGCCTGACCATGGTTTCAAGCCAAGACCGCATGGCTGGGCGGGTCAGAATGCGCCCGGCAGGAATCGAACCTGCGACCTCGCGCTCCGGAGGCGCGCGCTCTATCCCCTGAGCTACGGGCGCTCGGGGCCACAAGTCTAGCCCCCTCCCCGCCGACGGGGTCGTAGTCTGCCGGGGTGCCGCTCGGCGACGTCAACGAGACGTACACCGACCTCGTCACGACGGTGTTCTCCTCGACGATCGCGGCCAAGGCCTGGTTCGCGACCGCGGCGGTCGCCCTTGCCGTCGTGCAGGTGACGACGGCAGCGCGCATCTACGGCCGGCTCGACTTCCTCCCGCAGCGGGGAGCGGCGGTGGCGACGGTCCACCGCTGGTCCGGCCGCCTCGCGTTCCTCTGCACCCTGCCGGTCTTCTTCCACTGCGTCACGATTCTCGGCTGGCAGACGCCCGACACGCGCGTCGCCGTGCACTCGGTCGTCGGCACGCTCCTCTACGGGGTCTTCGCGGCGAAGGTCCTCGTCGTGCGGGACCGCTCGCTCCCGGGCTGGGCGCTGCCGGTGGCCGGCCTCACGCTCGCCTCGACGCTCGGGCTCCTGTGGGCGACCTCGGCGCTCTGGTACTTCCTGAACGTGAGGTTCGGCTTCTGATGCGGCGGGGGTGGAGGCCGATCCTCGTCGGCGCTGCGGTCGTCGCCGTCGCCTTCGTGCTCGCTCAGGCCCGGCCGTTCGAGCCGGAGGCGCCGTCGGGAGCGCCGGCGGCGGGCGACGCCGAGCGCGGGGCGCTCGTGTTCGAGGACAACTGCAGCGTGTGCCACGGCTCGGGCGGCGTCGGAGGGAGCCCCGGCCCTCGTCTCGTCGACAGCGGGCTGGACGCCGCCGCGGTCGCGGCCGTCGTCGAGCAGGGGAGGGGAGTGATGCCGGCGGGCATCGTCTCCGGCAGCGACCGGGACGACGTCGCCGCGTACGTCGCCTCGATCGCCGGGTAGGCTCGCCCCGTGGACGTCGAGGCCCGTGTCGTCAGGCTCGAGCTCGCGGAGACGTTCGTCATCTCGCGTGAGGCGACGGACGTCACGGACGTCGTGCACGTCGCGGTCACGCACGAAGGCGTCACGGGCTACGGCGAGGCCGCGCCGGTCGAGCGCTACGACGAGTCGGCGCGGTCGGCGACCCGATTCGTCGACGAGCACGGTGGGCTCGTCGGCGACGATCCCTTCGCGCTCGAGGACATCGGCGAGCGGCTCGCTTCGGTGCCGGGCGAGCAGGCGGCGAAGGCGGCGATCGACGCGGCGCTGCACGACCTCCAGGGGAAGCTGCTCGGCGTCCCCGCCGCCAGGCTGCTCGGTCTCCCCCGGACGGGACCGCCGACCTCGTGGACGATCTGGCTCGGCGACCCCGACGACATGGCACGGCGCGCGCAGGCGGCCTCGCGCTCGTATCGGAGGCTGAAGCTGAAGCTCGGCGGCGGGGACGGGCTCGACGTCGCGCGCGTGGAGGCCGTGCGAGGCGCCACCGAGCTCCCGCTGCAGGTGGACGTGAACGAGTGGTGGTCGCTCGACGAGGCACTCGACGCCCTCCCACGGCTCGGCGAGCTCGGGGTCGAGTACTGCGAGCAGCCGCTGAAGGCGGGTGACGGCGGGGGCCGCACGCTGCGGGAGCGCTCGCCGGTCCCGATCTTCGTCGACGAGGACTGCCACACGCTCGCGGACGTCGCCCGCTGCGCCGAGATCGGGCACGGGATCACCATCAAGCTCGCGAAGTCGGGCGGGATCCGCGAGGCGATCCGCATGGCGCACGCGGCGCGAGCGCTCCGGCTGCGGGTAATGCTCGGCTGCATGCTCGAGTCTGGGCTCGGGATCGCGGCGGGCTGCTGCGTCGCGCCGCTCTGCGACCACGTCGATCTCGACGGCAACCTCCTCCTCCGCGAGGACCCGTGCCCCGGCGTGGAGCTCGTCGACGGTGTGCAGGTGCCCGCAGTCGCTCCCGGCCTCGGGGTCTCGGTGCAGCTCGCCCCCGCGAACGCGTAGCGCTCGCGATGCGGGTGAGAAAGGCCGCGCGATGAGCAGGGCCCGACGGATCCTCGTCCTCGGCGAGGGGTACTCGCACGACCCGCACTACGGCAAGACGATGCGCGGGATCGTGCGCTACGGGCCCGACCCGGTCGTCGCCGTGCTCGACTCGGCGCGCGCGGGCGAGGAGCACGACGGGATCCCGATCGTCGCCACCGTCGAGGAGGCCCTTCCGTACGGCCCGACGGTCGCGATCGTCGGCGTCGCGACGCAGGGCGGTCGCTTCCCGCCCGCGTGGCGGGAGCTCCTCAGGAACTGCATCATCCACGGCCTCGACGTCGAGAGCGGCCTCCACGAGTTCCTGTCCGACGACGCCGAGCTGTCCGCGCTGGCGAGCGCACACGGTGTAGCCCTCCGCGATCTGCGCAAGCCCCCGGAGGGGCTCAGCGTCCCGACGGGCGCGAATCTCGAGGTGGACGCGAGGATCGTCCTCACGGTCGGCTCCGACTGCGCGATCGGCAAGAAGACGGTTGCCGTCGAGCTCGACCTCGAGGCGCGCCGGCAGGGCCTCCGCTCCGTCTTCGTCCCCACCGGGCAGACGGGCATCGCGATCGCGGGCTGGGGGATCGCGGTCGACGCCGTCGTGTCCGACTTCCTCGCCGGCGCGGCCGAGCGCCTCGTGGTCGAGGGGGCGGAGCGCGGGGGCGAGCTGCTCTTCGTCGAGGGGCAGGGATCGCTCGTGCACCCGATGTACTCGGGCGTCACCCTCGGCCTCGTCCACGGAGCGGCGCCGCACGCCTTCGTCCTCTGTCACCGGGCGGGGACGACCGAGATCGAGGGCTGCCCCGGTCATCCCATCCCCGCACTCTCCGAGCTCGTCGAGCTCCACGAGCGCGTCGCGCTTCTCAGACGGCGGGCGAAGGTCGCCTGCGTCGCCCTGAACACCGCCCACCTCGCCGAGCACGAGGCGCGTGTCGCCATAGCGGAGGCCGCCGGAGAGACCGGCCTGCCCGCCGACGACCCGGTGCGGTTCGGCAGCGCGTTCCTGCTTGACGCTGTCCGGGCGCGGCTCTAGGCTCCGTCCGCCCGGGGGCGGTGGGGAGCCCGCGGAAGACACGATGAGACTCCTCGCTGCGGCATGGCTCGTCCTCGTAACGGCGCTCGGCGCCGGGGTTTCGCTCGCGCCGGGCGCGGACATCGGCGCGAACGACGACTCGGCCAAGTACTCCGAGGACGGCGGCGCCGCGATGTACGAGCAGATGCGCGCGCTCGGCCTGAAGCAGGTCGTGATCGGCGTGCGGTTCGTCCCGAGCGACCCGATGGTGATCCAGGGCAAGGCGCACCTCGACGCCGCGGTCGCGAACGCAGTCGCCGCCGGGCTCCGGGTCGTCCTCGCGGCCTATCCCTACCCGCCGCGGGAGGTCGAGGCGGGACTGGGCTCGCCCACGCTCTTCGCCGGGTACGTCGGCGCCCTCGCGTCGATCTACCCGGACGTGCGCCAGTTCGTCGTCGGCAACGAGGCCAACCAGCCGGCCTTCTGGCGGCCGCAGTTCGACGCCGCGGGCGGGAACGTCTCCGCGAAGGCCTTCGGGCCGTACCTGGCGGCGGCCTACGACGCCCTGAAAGGCGTCGACGAGACGCTCCGGGTCGTCGGCGTCGGCCTCTCCCCGCGGGGCAACGACCGGCCGACGGCGAAGAACAACATCTCGACCTCGCCCGTGCGGTTCCTGCGCGCGCTCGGCGAGTGGTACCGCCGCAGCGGCCGCACGCGGCCGCTGATGGACGCCTTCAGCTTCCACCCGTACCCGCGGCAGGCGACCGACCCCCTCGACCGCGGCTACTCGTGGCCGAACGTGGGCTTCGTGAACCTCGACCGCCTGAAGCAGGCGCTCTGGGACGCGTTCCACGGCACCGCTCAGTCGACGACGGTCGAGGGGATGAAGCTGCACCTGGACGAGGTGGGGTGGCAGGTCGACACCGCGCGCCGTCCGGGCTACCTCGGGCCGGAGAACGTCCCCGTGACCGACGAGATCACGCAGGCGGCGATCTACGGCGACCTCGTCCGGCGCGCAGCGTGCGACACGGACGTCGCCGAGATCAGCTTCTTCGGCTTCCGCGACGACACGGCCCGGACGGGGTTCCAGGCGGGCCTCCAGCGCGCGGACGGCTCCGGGCGCGCCGCGGCGGACGCCGTGCGCGACGCGATCGCGGCAAGCGAGGCCGGGTGCGAGGGCGGGTCCGTGCGCTGGCGTCCCGGACAGGGCGTCCTCGACGCCCGCGTGGCGGTCGCGGCCGGCGGGCCGTCGCAGGTCGCGACGCGCATCGCGACGGGCGAGGACGCGCGCGCAGTCGTCTGCGTCTCTTCTGCAGCCACCGTCTCGGCACGGTGCCGCGCCGCCTCCGTCGTCGGCCTACGGCCCCGCACCCTGCAGGTGCCCGCCCCCGCGGGCGCGAGGGGGCGCGTGCACGTATCCGTGCGCCTCGCGGCGGAGTCGAACCGGTCGCGCAAGACGGTCGTCGTCGCGCGGACCGCGCTCGGCAGGTAGGCGCGCCGTCGGGGTGGCCGACGGCCACCACGTGTCACTCGACCGAGGTCCAGCTCGCGCGGAGCACTGTTGCGGCTTGGTCGAGCTCCGAGCGAGGACGACTCGCATGGTCGCTCGGCAACCGGAATCCGAAGCCGTCGCGTCCGAAGCGCGGGACGACGTGGAGATGGCCGTGGAAGACGTCTTGACCTGCGGCCGAGCCGTCGGCGAGCAGCAGGTTGACGCCCTCGCAGCGCAAGACGGACGCGCGTCGGGACATCTGCGCCCCGTCCTCGGGATCGTGCTCGGCAAGAGACGCCGCATGAACTGTCGGGACGACGAGCATGGGCCCCGGCTGGATCGGCTGGACGTCCATGAACGTGAGCGTTCGAACGTCCTCGTGCACGAGGCTCACCTCGGCGCGACCGGCCGCGAGCAGGCAGAACGGGCACTCGGTCTCCCCGCGCTCCATCGAGGGATGCTACGACGCGATCACGTCCCTCGTCTGCGCGGGCCAGGCTCGCTTGACACCGAACACGTGTTCGCCCATACTACGAACACATGTTCGGTCGGATCGTCATCGTCGCTCTCCTCGCCGTCCTCGTGTGGGCAGTGCTCGCGAGGGACACGGGCGCCGGGCCGCCGCTCCGGTACCACACGGTGCAGCCAGGGGAGACGCTGTGGTCGATCGCGGTCGAGAGCGGCGCCGGGGACCCGCGGGCAGGCGTGTGGGAGCTCCAGCGCCGGAACGCGCTCGCGGGGGCGACGATCGTGCCCGGGCAGCGGCTCGTGCTCCCCTAGGGAGGGTTTGGCGGAACGGGCTTCGCCGACGGGGTGCCGCTGGTCGTCGCGAGGCAAGGACGCAGCGAGTGCCCATAGCAGGAGATATCGGCGCGGCCGAGGACGCAGCATCGCGGCGCTCTGGCGCTTCCCGCGGCGGCACAGAGTCTGGTTCGCCAAGCCCTCCTAGCCGCGGCCGCTGATAGAACAGCCCGCATGGCGAGCGAGCGCATCCTCGAGCTCCTGCGGCGGCCGGTCGACCCGGACGAGTACACGGAGATCCGCGAGCTCTGGAAGACGCACTCGATCGCAGAGGACAACCGCGACCTCCCTGGGCTCATCTCGACGCTGACCGACGACTGCGTGTACGAGGTCGTCGGGACCGGCGCGCGCTGGGAGGGCCACGAAGGCGCCGCGCGCTTCTACACCGAGCTCCTCACGGCGTTCCCGGACATCCACTTCGACCTCGAGTACATCGTCATCGGGCCGCAGGGAGTGTGCGAGGAGGCGCGCGTGCAGGCGACGCACCGCGGCCGCTGGCTCGACCACCAGCCCACGGGCGAGAAGCTCGAGTGGCGGAACGCGATCTTCTTCCCGTGGGACCCGGTTGCTCGGAGGTTCAAGGGCGAGCAGGTCTACACCGACCTCGACCTGGGCGCGCTCTCGCGCGACGGCTAGCCCGAGGCGGCGAGGGGCACGGACGGCGCGTCCGGGGGTAGGACGTCGCCGGGACGGCGGTGCGCGATCGCGAGAAAGGCGTCCACGACCGACGGGTTGAACTGCTTCCCGCGGCCCGCGCTCAGCTGCAGCATCGCCTGGTCGACCCGCAGCGCGGTCGCGTACGGCCGGTCCGTGGTCATCGCGTCCCACGCGTCCGCGAGGCCGATGATCGCGGCCTCGAGCGGGATGGCAGCCTCGCGCAGGCCGTCGGGGTAGCCGAGGCCGTCCCAGCGCTCGTGGTGGTGCCGGATCGCCGGCGCCGAGTCCTGGAGCGACGAGAGCCGGGACACGATCTCGGCGCCCCGCGGGGCGTGCTCGCGCATCACGGCGGCCTCCGCCGGGGTCAGCGGCTCCGGCTTCGTGAGGATCGAGTCGGGCACCGCGATCTTGCCGACGTCGTGGAAGAGTGCCGCGTTGCCGAGCGCGCCGAGGCGCTTCGCGGGGAGGGCGAGCTCGCGCCCGACCGCGAGGGCGACGCGGCGGACGCGCTGCGAGTGTCCTGCGGTATACGGGTCGCGCGCCTCGACCGCGGCGTTCAGCGTCTCGATGGTCTCGAGCAGCATCTCCTCGAGAGCGCGCGTGGTCTCGAGCAGCTCGCGGGAGCGAGCCCCGAGGTCGTCGTTCTGCCGGCGGAGCCGGGAGGACGCTCCACGCGCGAGGAGCGCCAGCACGAGCCAGAGCACGCCGAAGACGAGCGTGACCGCGGTCCAGATCGTCCTCGCGGAGTACCCGACGGCGTCTTCGAGCACGCGGTCGTCGAGACTCACCTGCGCGGCTCCCACCGGCCGTCCAGGGGCGGTGCGAAGGGCGGACCAGACCTCGACGACCGGAGCGTCGTCACCGCGTCGGTGCACGACCTCCGCACTGGCTCGTCCCGTGCGCACGGCCTCGCGCAGGCCGAGCGGCGGCCGGGTCCTCGTCCCGACACGGCGGGGCCTTCGCGTCGAGAACACGAGCCTCCCGTCCTTCGACCACAGGTTGAGGCCGCGGATGCCGTCCGGCCGCCTGGCGACGTCGGAGAGCCGTTTCACCGTTCGCCCGGAGACGATGATCCGTCGCCCGCGCACGACGTCCGGCGCGAGCACGGCGTCGACATAGAGAGCGACGTCGCGGGCGTTGTCGTCGAGCGCCGCCTCGCGGAGGCCGCCCGATAGCGTCGAGGAGAGCGCCACGGCTCCGGCGAGGAGGATCAGAGCCGAAGCGACGACGAACGTGCGCAGCAGCGTGAGGGACCGAAGCAGGCCGGACGAGCGATGAGCCCGCATGCGCCGCATGGACTCCGTATCGGCAGTTGCAAGGTGTCGATGTAGGCCTTGACGAGGGTGGCTCTAGAATCGGGCGCCGTGGACCTCGACGTCGTCTTCCTCGGGACGTCCGGTTCCACGCCGACTGCCCAGCGCGCGCTCGCGGCGACGCTCGTGCGGCGCGGGGGAGACCGGCTCCTCTTCGACTGCTCCGAGGGCACGCAGCGGCAGCTCCTGCGCTCGGACGTCGGCCTCGCCGAGCTCGAGGAGATCTTCCTCACGCACTACCACGCCGACCACTACCTCGGCCTTCCCGGCCTGCTGAAGACGTACTCGCTGCGCGGGCGCGAGATGCCGCTGACGATCTACGGGCCCCGCGGCCTGCGCGAGCTGCTCTCGTCGCTGCGACGCATCTTCGGGCGGCTGACCTACGAGCTGGAGACGGTCGAGCTCGAGCCCGGCGCGCGGCTCGACCGGAGCGGGTACGCGCTCGAGACGTTCGCCGTCGCTCACGGCGTGTCCGCCGTCGGCTACGCGCTCGTCGAGCACGAACGGCCGGGCCGCTTCGACGTCGAGACGGCGGACGCGCTCGGCGTGCCGGACGGGCGCGAGCGCGGACAGCTGCAGCATGGAGAGGCGGTCGAGCTCGCCGACGGCACGCGCGTGACTCCCGAGCAGGTGCTCGGGCCGCCCCGGGCGGGGCGGAAGCTCGTCCTCACCGGGGACACGGCGCCCGCGGCCTCGGTCGTCGAGGCAGCGTCGGACGCGGACGTGCTCGTCCACGAGGCGACGTTCCTCGCCGACGAGCGCGAACGGGCGCGGGAGACCTCGCACTCGACCGCGGGCGAGGCGGCCCTCGCCGCGCGCGAGGCGGGTGTCCGCCTGCTCGCGCTCGTCCACCTCTCGACCCGGTACTTCGGCCACCAGGTCGTCGAGGAGGCGCGCGAGCTCTTCCCGGACACGGTCGTCCCGCGCGACTTCGACACGATCGAGATCCCGTTCGCGGAGCGCGGCGCCCCGGCGCTCGTGCGCGCCGGTGCCAGGGCGCGCAGGGCTGCGATAGGGTCCGAGGAGACATGACGAGGCTCGTCCAGGTAGCGGTCGCAGGCGACGTGACCGAGGCCGAGCAGCTGCAGGGGCTGCTCACGGCCGCGGGCATCGAGTCGCGTCTCGAGCCCGCGGTGGAGCACGACCCCGACGTGCTCGACGACCCTCCGCTCAAGGTCCTGGTGTCCGAATCCGAGGTCGACGACGCACGGGAGGCGATCGAGGCGCTGAGCGAGGAGGCGGAGGAGGACCTGGAGTAGCCCGCGCCGCGTTCGGCCGCCGTCGGGCCTGACCGCTAGACTGCAGCGACCCTTTAACCCGGTCCAGCGAGGCCGGAAAGGAGCGAGATGACGACGCACGTCCCCGGCCGGGCCGAAGCGGCCGCCGGAGCGAAGACACTCCTCGACGCGGACGCGATCTCGAGGACGCTCTCCCGGATCGCGCACGAGATCGTCGAGCGGAACGCCGAGCTCGACCGCGTCGCGCTCGTCGGCATCCAGACCCGCGGCGTGCCCCTCGCCTCGCGGCTCGGCGAGCTCGTCGCCGAGCGCCGCGGGTCGACGCTCGCGCTCGGGACCCTCGACATCACCTTCCACCGCGACGATGCGTCCGAGCGGAACGGCGGACGGCAGCCGGTCGTGCGCGCGACGAGCATCCCCTTCGGGCTGGAGGGCACGACCGTCGTCCTCGTCGACGACGTGCTGTACACGGGGAGGACGATCCGCGCCGCGATCGACGCGCTGCTCGAGTTCGGCCGCCCGGCGCGCGTCCAGCTCGCCGTGCTCGTCGACCGCGGCCACCGCGAGCTCCCGATCCGGCCCGACTACGTCGGCAAGAACCTCCCGACCGCACGCGACGAGCGGATCCAGGTCGAGCTCGTCGAGGTCGACGGCCTCGATCGCGTCCTGCTCGTCCACGAGCCCGAGGACGGCGGCCATGCCTGAGCCGCGCAGGCACCTGCTCTCGATCGGCGACCTCGCAGCGGACGGACGTGAAGCGCCTGCTCGACGCCGCGCCGCTCGTTCGCGGCCGAGACGACGAAGCTCCCGATGCTCCGCGGGCGCACGGTCGTCAACGTCTTCTACGAGTCGTCCACCCGTACCCTCGCGAGCTTCGAGCTCGCCGCGAAGCGGCTCTCCGCGGACACGATCTCCGTCCGCGCGGCGGGCTCCTCGGTCGACAAGGGCGAGTCGCTGAAGGACACGATCCTCACGCTCTCCGCCTACGACCCGGACGTGATCGTCGTTCGCCACCCGTCGATCGGGGCGGCGCAGCTCGTCGCCTCGTGGACGGACGCACACGTCGTGAACGCCGGGGACGGGAAGCACGAGCACCCGACCCAGGCCCTGCTCGACCTGTACGCGATCGAGGGCGCGCTCGGGAGGCTCGACGGCGTGCACGTCGCGATCGTCGGCGACGTCCTCCACTCGCGCGTCGCCCGCTCGCTCGTGCGCGCGCTCGGGCTCGTCGGCGCGCGGGCCACCCTCGTCGGCCCCCCGACGCTGCTGCCTCCGGGGATCGAAGCGCTCGGCTGCACCGCCTCGACGGACCTCGGGGCGATCGCGGACGCCGACGTCGTCTACGTCCTGCGCCTGCAGCGCGAGCGCATGGAGGAGGCATTCGTCCCCTCGCTCCGCGAGTACACCGCGCTCTGGGGCATCACGCCGGAGCGCGTGCGGCCCGGCCAGCTCGTGATGCACCCGGGGCCGATGAACCGCGGAGTCGAGATCGACGCCCGGGTCGCCGACTCCGGCGCCGCGCTCGTCGTCGACCAGGTGCGCGCGGGCCTTGTCGTGCGCATGGCCGTGCTCGCCGACCTCGTCGCGGGCTCGTCCACGCACGTGCACGAGGTCGCGCTCGCCGAGCCGCTGGAGGTCGCATGAGCCTCGCGTGGAGGAACGGCCGCGGCGACTCCCTTGCCCTCGAGGGCAGGGTGGTCGCCCCGGTGCAGGGGATCGACGAGTGCCTGCGGATCACCGTCGCGGAGGGCGTCATCGCGGCGATCGAGCCGGCGCCCGCGAGCGAGCTCGTGATCGCGCCGGCGTTCGTCGACCCGCACGTCCATCTCCGCACTCCGGGGCGCGAGGACGAGGAGACGCTTCGCTCCGGCACGGAGGCAGCCGCGGCGGGAGGCTACTGCGCGATCCTCGCGATGCCGAACACCGACCCCGTCGTCGACTCGGCGTTCCTGCTCCGCGGCCTGGTCGCCCGCGCGCGGGAGGAAGCCGTCGTCCCGACCGGGTTCATGGCCGCGATCAGCAAGGGACAGGCGGGCACCGAGCTCACGGAGATGGCTGAGCTCGCCGAGGCCGGCGCCGCGGCGTTCACGGACGACGGCCGACCGGTCGCGTCGGCGGCGCTGCTGCGGCACGCGCTCCGGTACAGCGGACTGACCGAGCTTCCGCTTGCCCTTCACTGCGAGGAGCCGACGCTCTCACGCGGCGGTCACGCGCACGAGGGAACGGTCTCCGCGGAGCTCGGCCTCGGCCCGTACCCGTCCGCGGCCGAGAGCGTCATGGTCGAGCGCGACCTCGCCCTGGCCGCGCTCGAGGAGCGGCGGGTCCATCTGATGCACGTCTCCGCGGCGGAGTCCGTCGCCGCGGTCGACCGCGCGCTCGCCGCGGGCGTCCCGGCGACCGCCGAGGTCACGCCTCACCATCTCGTCCTCACGGACGAGGCCGTCCGCTCGCTCGACGCGAACGTGAAGATGAACCCGCCGCTGAGGGCGGAGCGCGACCGCTGGTCGCTGCGCGACGCGCTGCGGCGGGGCGCGATCTCCTGCATCGCCACCGACCACGCGCCGCACGCACGGCACGAGAAGGAGGCGCCGTTCGAGGAGGCGCCGTTCGGCGTCACCGGCCTCGAGACCGCCTTCGCCGCACTCCACACGCACCTCGTGCTTCCGGGCGAGCTCGAGCTGGAGACGCTGCTCGAGCGCATGTCCGCCGGCCCTGCGCGCGCGTTCGGACTCCCGGAGCCGCGGATCGAGATCGGCGCGCGCGCGAACCTCGTCGTGCTCGACCTCGAGGCGGAGTGGGAGGTCACCGAGGCGGGCTTCCGCTCACGATCGGCGAACTCGTGGCTCCTCGGCGAGCGGCTCGTGGGGCGGGTCGTGCAGACGGTCGCGGACGGGCGGGTGGTGCACGGATGAGCACCACTCGCCTGCGGCTCGTGGTCGCTGGGGAAACCCTGTTTCCCCCGCGTGCCCCCTTCTCTTGGAGAACGTGGGGAACCTCCCGGTTCCCCACACCCCTCCACGCTCATTGTGCAACCAAGGTTGCCCTATGAGCGTCGGCTACCTCCTGCTCGAGGACGGGACGGTCTTCCGCGGTCGCTCCGTCGGCGCGTCCGGCGCAGCCTTCGGCGAGGCCGTGTTCACGACTGCGATGACGGGGTACCAGGAAACCGTCACGGACCCGAGCTACGCCGAGCAGCTCGTCTGCTTCACGGCGCCGATGGTCGGCAACTACGGCGTCGCCGACGAGCGCGGCGAGTCCGACCGGCCGCACGCCAAGGCGGCGCTGATGCGGCAGCTCGGCGGCGCCCAGTGGGGGGACTGGCTCGCCGCCCAGGGGCTCGTCGGGCTCGAGGAAATCGACACCCGGACGCTCGCGCTCCGCCTCCGGGACGCGGGCGCGATGCGAGCGGTCGCGGTCGCCGACGAGGAGGCCCTACCGGCGTCCGAGGCGCTCGAGCAGGTGCACGGTCAGCCGGCGATGGAAGGCCAGTCTCTCGTCTCGGCCGTGTCGACGCACGAGCCGTACGTCTACGTCGAGGCCGGCGAGGTGCAGGTCGCGGTCGTCGACTACGGGGCGAAGCGCTCGATCCTGCGTCGCGCGGCCGCCGGGGGTGCAGCCGTCACCGTCTTTCCGCACACGGCGAGCGCTGACGAGCTCGCCGGCTTCGACGGCGTCGTCCTCTCGAACGGGCCGGGGGACCCCGAGCCGCTGCGCGAGGAGGTGGAGACGGTCGCCGGCCTGCTCGGTCGCGTACCGATCCTCGGAATCTGCCTCGGCCACCAGCTCCTCGGGCTCGCGACCGGACACCGCACGTTCAAGCTCCCGTTCGGCCACCGCGGGGCGAACCACCCGGTGCTCGATCGCCGCAGCGGGCGTGTGCTCGTGACGAGCCAGAACCACGGCTTCGCGGTCGAACCGTCGGACGCCGACGAGGCCCGCCACGTCTCCCTCTACGACGGGACGGTGGAGGGCTTCGAGTTCCCGAACCTCCGTGCGCTCTCGGTGCAGTTCCACCCCGAGGCCGGTCCGGGCCCGCACGACGCCTGGCCGATCCTGGAGGACTGGGTGCGCGGCCTGGGGAGGCGCTGATGCCGGCCAGGCGCGACCTCGAGTCCATCTGCGTCATCGGCTCCGGCCCGATCGTGATCGGGCAGGCCTGCGAGTTCGACTACGCGGGCTGCCAGGCGCTGAAGGTGCTGCGCGAGGACGGCTACCGGACGATCGTGGTCAACTCGAACCCGGCGACGATCATGACCGACCCGGGGTTCGCCGACCGCACCTACATCGAGCCGCTCGACCCGGCGGGCGTGGCGTCCGTGCTCGAACGCGAGCGCCCGGACGCACTCCTGCCGACGCTCGGCGGGCAGACGGCGCTCAACCTCGCGGTCGCCCTGGCCGACGGCGGCGTGCTCGACGACCTCGGCGTCGAGCTGATCGGAGCCCCGGTCGACGTGATCCGGCGCGCGGAGGACCGGGAGGAGTTCCGGGACGCGGTCCGCAGCTGCGGCCTGCGCGTGCCGGCCTCGCGGATCGTCACCGCGCTCGAGGAGCTCGACGACCTGCTCCTGCCCGCCGTCGTGCGGCCGGCGTTCACGCTCGGCGGCCACGGGGGAGGCTTCGCGGACGACCTCGACGGGCTGCGCAGGCAGGTCGAGCGCGGGCTCGCGGAGTCCCCGATCCGGCAGGTGCTCGTCGAGGAGTCGGTGCGGGGCTGGGACGAGTTCGAGCTGGAGGTCATCCGCGACCGCGCGGACAACGTCGTCGTCGTCTGCTCGATCGAGAACCTCGACCCGATGGGCGTGCACACGGGCGACTCGGTGACCGTCGCGCCCCAGATGACGCTCTCCGACGAGGCGTACCAGGAGCTGCGCGACGCCGCCGCCGCGATCGTCCGGGCGGTCGGCGTGGAGACCGGCGGCTCGAACATCCAGTTCGCACGCGCGCCGGGAGACGGGCGAGCTCCGCGTCATCGAGATGAATCCACGCGTCTCCCGGTCCTCGGCTCTCGCGTCGAAGGCGACCGGGTACCCGATCGCGAAGGTCGCGGCGAAGCTCGCGGTCGGCTACACGCTCGACGAGATCCCGAACGACCTGACGAAGACGACCCCGGCGAGCTTCGAGCCCACGCTCGACTACGTCGTCGTCAAGTTCCCGCGCTTCGCCTTCGAGAAGTTCCCGGGCGCCGACCAGACCCTGGGCACGCAGATGAAGTCGGTCGGGGAGGCGATGGGCATCGGGCGCACCTTCAGCGAGGCGTTCCTGAAGGCGTACGGGTCGCGCGAGCTCGACCGCGGGGCGGCGACGCCGTGGCCGAGCCTGGACGAGCTGCCCGAGGGGCTGCATCCCTGGTTCCGCGACGAGCTCGAGCGGGCGCGCCGGGAGCTCCGGAGCGGCGACCTGCTGCGGGCGAAGCGCGCGGGCTGGAGCGACGAGGAGATCGGCTGCGCGCTCGGCGTCCCCGAGGTGGAGGTGCGGCGTCGGCGCCGGGAGCTCGGGATCCGGCCCGCGTACCGGCGCGTCGACTCCTGCGCCGGCGAGGTCGAGGCGGCGTCCACGTACTACTACTCGACCTGGGGCGAGACGGACGAAGCGCCGCCGGAGAGCGCGAGCGAGCGCGTCGTCATCCTCGGCTCGGGGCCGAATCGGATCGGCCAGGGGATCGAGTTCGACTACTGCTGCGTCCACGCGGCCAAGGCCTTCCGGGCGCTCGGCTTCGACGCGGTCATGGTCAACTGCAACCCGGAGACGGTCTCGACCGACTACGACACGTCCGACCGGCTGTACTTCGAGCCGCTCTCCCGGGAGCACGTCCTCGAGGTGTGCGCCCGCGAGCGTCCCGTCGGCGTCGTCACGCAGTTCGGCGGCCAGACGCCGCTCAAGCTCGCCGGTGCCATCGAGGAGGCGGGATACCGCATCCTCGGCACGCCGCACGCTGCGATCGACCTCGCCGAGGACCGCGAGCGCTTCGGGACGCTCGTCTCGGAGCTCGGTGTTCGCTGCCCGCCGTGGGCGATCGTGGCGAATTTCGATGAGGCGGCCGCCGCGGCCGACCGTATCGGGTACCCCGTGCTCGTCCGGCCCTCGTACGTGCTGGGCGGAAGGGCGATGCGCGTCTGCTACGACGCCGGCCAGCTCGAGGCTGCGATGGACGCCGTGCAGGGGCCCGTCCTCGTCGACCGCTTCGTCGAGCACGCGATCGAGCTCGACGTCGACGCGCTCTGCGACGGGGAGGAGGTGTACATCGCCGCGGTGATGCAGCACGTCGAGGAGGCGGGGGTGCACTCGGGCGACTCGGCCTGCGTGCTGCCGGCGCCCTCCCTGACGCTCGCGGCCGCGCTCGAGGTCGAGCACGTCGTGAAACGCCTCGGCGTCGCGCTCGGCGTCGTCGGGCTCCTGAACGTCCAGCTCGCGATCGCGGACCAGACGGTGTACGTGCTCGAGGCGAACCCGCGCGCGTCCCGCACCGTTCCCTTCGCGAGCAAGGCGATCGGCGTCAACCTCGTCGACGCGGCGTGCCGGATCGCGGCCGGCGCGACGCTGCGCCAGCTCGACCTCCCCGCGCCGCGCCCGAACCAGGTGAGCGTGAAGGCGGCCGTGCTGCCCTTCTCGCGCTTCCCCGGCGCCGATCCCGTGCTCGGGCCCGAGATGCGCTCGACCGGGGAGGTGATGGCGAGCGCCGCCGACCTCCCGACCGCGCTCGCGAAGGCCGAGCGCGCCGCCGGCAGACCGCTCCCGACCTCGGGCACCGCCTTCCTGTCGGTGCGCGACGAGGACAAGCCGGCCGCCGTCGCCGTCGCCGCCGCCCTCGCCGGGCTGGGATTCGACCTCGTCGCCACCGAGGGGACCGCGAGGACGCTGCGCGCCGCCGGGCTCGAGCTCGAGGTCGTCGCCAAGGTCGCCGACGCGGACGCAGACGAGCCCACCGTCGTCGATCTCGTGCGCCGTGGGCGCTGCGACCTCGTCGTCAACACCCCGCAGGGGAGCGGCGCGCGCGCCGACGGCTATCTCATCCGCGAGGCGGCGCTCGCTGCTCGCGTCCCCTGCATCACGACGCTCGCCGGGGCGGCCGCCGCCGTGCATGCGATCGCGAACGCGCGCGCCGAGTCCGCGCTTTCGCTCCAGGAGCGGATCGGGGCGGGCGCGTGAGGCGGGAGCTGCTCCGCGTGCTGGCCGTGGAGGCGGTCGGGCCGTACGCGCTCCTGCGGCTCGAGCGCGGCACCCTCGACCCCGGGGCACCCGGGCAGTTCTTCATGCTCGAGGCGCCGGGTCGCGTGCTCCCGCGTCCGATGAGCCTGTGTCAGGCGCCTGCGGGCGAGCTCGCGTTCCTCGTCGACCCGATCGGCCCGGGCACGCACGCGCTGGCGGCGCTCGCGGCGGGGGACGCGATTCACGTCCTCGGTCCGCTTGGCAACGGGTTCGACCTCGATGTGCCGCGGCCGCTCATCGTCGCCGGAGGGATCGGCATCGCACCGATGCCGTACCTCTCCGAGGCGCTCGGTGGTGGTGCCCCGGCACTGCTCGGCTTCCGCAGCGACCTCCACGCGCAGGCGGCCGCGCTCCTTCCCGGCGCGGAGGTCGTCGTCGAGCCGCACCTCGTCACGGAGCTCCTGCCGGTCGATCCGGGAGACGTGCTCGCGTGCGGGCCGGAGCCGATGCTCGCCGCCCTCCACGAGCTCGTCCCGGGCGCGCAGCTCGCGCGGGAGGCCCCGATGGCGTGTGGCTACGGGGCCTGCTACGGGTGCGTCGTCGAGGTCGACGGCCGCTACGAACGGCTCTGTGTCACCGGCCCCGTCCTCCGGGACGCCGCATGACACCGTCGCGAATCCCGATCCTGAACGGCTCCGGCTGCCTGGACGCGGGCGTGGCCCCCGAGGTCGCGAGGCAGCTCGACACCTTTGTGACGAAGACGGTGACACCGCTTCCGCGCGAGGGGAACCCGCCGCCTCGAATCGTCGAGACGGATCACGGCATGCTCAACTCGATCGGGCTGCAGAACCCGGGAATCGAGGTATTCGTGCGGGACCACCTCCCGCTGCTGGAGGCGCTCGGAGTGCCGCTATGGGTGTCGGTGGGTGGGTTCTCCGCCTCCGACTACGCCCTCGTGTGCGAACAGCTCGACGGCCGCGAATCGGTTGGCGCGATCGAGCTCAACCTCTCCTGCCCGAACGTCGAGGAGGCGCCGGAGACGGCGGCGGAGCTCGTCTCGGCCGCGCGCGGGGCGACGTCGAAGACCCTGTACGCCAAGCTCTCGCCCGCGACCTCCGACATCGCCGAGTCGGCTCGGTCGGTGGCCGACGCCGGGGCGGACGGCCTCTCCCTCGTGAACACGATCCGGGGCCTCGCGCTCGACGCGCGCAGCCTTCGCCCGGCCCTCGCTCTCGGCCCAGGTGGCTATTCGGGCCCTGCGCTCCGCCCGATCGCGCTCGCCTGCATCCATGCCTGCGCGATGGCGATCGAGCTGCCGATCGTGGGCATGGGGGGCGTCGCCTCGGGGCGGGACGCGCTCGAGGTCGTGGCCGCCGGAGCGAGCGCGATCGCCCTCGGGACCGTTCTCTTCTCCGACCCCTTCGCACCGGCTCGCATCCGCGAGGAGCTCGCGGCCGGGCTCGCAGCGCGAGGGCTCGAAAGCGGAGCCGAGGACCGCGGCACGGCGGTCGGATCGCCCCTTCCCGCCCGGGCGTAAGCAGATCGGACAACGCAAAAAGACCTGCAAATAGCCCAAAACGTTGCCGCTTGACCGCGAACCTAGTCTTGGTAGACTCGTCCGGCTCATGGTCACGCCGAAGACGCACGCCCAGGCGCCCGCCCGCTCGCTCGATCAACGGATGGAGGCGCTGCAGAGGGCGAACGACGTACGCGTGCGGCGGGCCCAGCTCAAGCGGGACCTGAAGGCCGCTCGTGTGCACATCGAGGAGATCCTCCTCGACCCGCCCGAGTTCGTCTCGACGGCGAAGGTGTTCGACATGCTCATGGCCGTCCCCAAGTTCGGCCGCGTGAAGGCCGCGCGGCTGCTGAACCAGTGCCGGATCAGCCAGTCGAAGACCGTCGGTGGCCTCTCCGAGCGGCAGCGGACCGAGCTCGTCGACCTCTTCAACTACCGGTCGTGAGCAACGCGGGCCTGAGTCCGCTTTCCCGGACGTAGGCCCACGGGCGTGGCGTCGTCGCCCGTCTTCGTCGTCACCGGGCCCTCCGGTGCAGGCAAGGGGACGCTCATCAGAGGCCTGCTCGAGCGCGTGGAGGGGCTCGAGGTGGCGGTGTCCGCGACGACGCGGCCGCAGCGGCCGGGGGAGATCGACGGGCGCGAGTACTGGTTCCTCTCCGACGACGAGTTCACGCGCCGGGTCGACGCCGGGGAGTTCCTCGAGTGGGTGCCGTACGTCTCGGGGCGCCGCTACGGGACGCTCCGCTCGGAGATCGAGCGGATCGCCGAGGAAGCAAAGGTCTGCGTTCTCGAGCTCGAGCTCGACGGCGCCCTGCGGGTGCAGGACGAGGTCCCCGGGAGCGTGACCATCTTCATCGCCGCGGACGTCCCGGAGCTCGAACGGCGCCTGCGCGATCGCGCGACGGAGAGCACGGGCGAGATCGACGAGCGAATCGAGCTCGCACGCGAGCAGCTCGAGCAGGCGCACCGCTTCCGGTACATGGTGCGGAACGACGACGTCGAGCGGGCGACGAACGCGCTCGCAGCCGTCGTGGACTGCGAGCTTGCGTTCGCAGGTACCATGGCGCGGCCATGATCCATCCCCGAATCGACGAGCTCCTCGGCCGCGTCGAGGAGTCGCGTTACGCGCTCGTGATCATCGCGGCCAAGCGCGCGCGGCAGATCAACAACTACCACCACCAGCTGGGCGAGGGCATCGGCTTCGAAGAGGCCCCGCCTCCCCTGATCGAGTCCCGCTCGAAGAACTACCTCACGATGGCGATGGAAGAGATCGCGAGCGGCAAGATCACGTACCACGCCCCGCCGGCCTAGCCGGCCCGACCGTGGCACGCATCCTGCTCGGCGTCACCGGGGGGATCGCGGCCTACAAGGCGTGCACGCTGGTGCGCCTGCTCGTCCGAGCGGGTCATGACGTGCATCCCGTCGTCACGGCCGGGGCCGCGCGGTTCGTCACCGAGGAGACGTTCCTCGCGCTCGCGCGGCGGCAGAGGAGCACGAGCCCGTACCCTCACCTCGAGCCGGTCGACCTCCTCGTCGTCGCGCCACTGACCGCGAACACGCTCGCGCGCCTCGCGCACGGCCTCGCGGACGACGTCCTGACCGAGGCCGCGCTCGCGCACACGGGGCCGATGCTCGTGGCGCCCGCGATGAACACGCGCATGTGGCAACACCCGGCGACGCGGGCGAACGTCGCCGTGCTCCGCGACCGCGGGGTCGTGCTCGTCGGTCCGGCGGAGGGCGACCTCGCCGAGGGCGAGGTCGGCGTGGGGCGGATGGCCGAGCCCGAGGAGATCGCCGCGCGCATCGCCGAGCTCCTCGGCGAGGCGCTCCTACCCGGCTCCCTGCGGGGCCGGCGCGTGCTCGTCTCCGCCGGCGGGACGCGCGAGCCGCTCGACTCGGTGCGCTTCGTCGGCAACCGCTCGTCCGGGCGCATGGGGGTGGCGCTCGCGGAGGAGGCGCGGAGCCGTGGGGCGGACGTCACGCTGCTCGCAGCGAACCTCGGCGTCGCGGCCCCGACCGGAGTCACCGTCGTGGACACGCCGACCGCGGCGGACCTCGAGCGCGAGGCGCTCGCGCGGAGCGACGCGGACGTCATCGTCATGGCCGCCGCCGTGGCCGACTACCGCCCGGCGGAGGCACGAGCGGACAAGCGTCCGAAGGACGACGAGCGCTGGACGGTCGAGCTCGAGCCCACGCACGACGTCCTCGCCGCGCTCGGCGCAGAGCGCCGCGCCGGGCAGGTGCTCGTCGGCTTCGCGGCCGACGGCGCCGGCGCGGGCCTCGAGCGGGCGCGGGAGAAGCGCCTGGCGAAGCGCGCCGACCTCTTCGTGTTCAACGACGTGAGCCGGGTCGACATCGGCTTCGACGTCGACGAGAACGAGGTCGTCCTCGTCTCGGACGCGGGTGAGCGGCAGGTCGCGAAGGCGCCGAAGCGGGAGATCGCCGCGGTCGTGCTCGACGAGGTCGAGCGGCTACTCTCGGAGGAATGACCGACGCGGCTCCGGTGCGCAGCCCGGTCGGCGCCGTCGACGCGGCGGACGTCGTCGGGCGCGTGGTGGCGAACCTCGAGCTCGCGGTCAGGGCGCCGCGCGAGACGCTCGAGCTCTGCGTCCTCGGCCTCCTGGCCGAGGGGCACCTGATCATCGAGGACTTCCCGGGCGTCGGGAAGACGGTCCTCGCGAAGTCGCTCGCGCGCTCGCTCCACCTGTCGTTCTCGCGGCTCCAGTTCACGCCCGACCTGCTCCCGACGGACGTGACCGGCGTGAACGTCTTCAACCAGAAGACGAACGAGTTCGAGTTCAAGCCGGGACCGGTCTTCGCGAACGTGCTCCTCGTCGACGAGATCAACCGGGCGTCCCCGAAGACGCAGTCCGCGCTCCTCGAGGCGATGCAGGAGTGCCAGGTGACGATCGACGGCGTCACCTACCCCCTCGAGCTCCCGTTCCTCGTCGTCGCGACGCAGAACCCGATCGAGTACGAGGGGACGTACGCGCTCCCCGAGGCTCAGCTCGACCGGTTCACCGCGAGGCTCTCGCTCGGCTACCCGCCCGCCGCCGAGGAGGCGCGCATGCTCGCGGAGCAGACGACGTCGCCGCCCCTCGAGCGGTTGCAGGCGGTCGCCGACCGCGAGGACGTCCTCGGCGCGATCGCGGCCGCGCGAGCGGTCTTCGTCGAGGAGAGCGTCGGGCGGTACGTCGTCGAGGTGCTCCGCCACACGCGCGCGAGCTCGAGCCTCGCGCTGGGGGCGAGCCCGCGGGCCGGGATCGCGCTGCTCCGCATGGCGAAGGCACGTGCGGTCGCGGCCGGCCGCGACTACGCGCTCCCCGAGGACGTGCAGGCCGTCGCGGGACCCGTGCTGGCCCACCGGCTCATCATCGCCCCCGAGGCTCGGGCGGCCGGTGTCGCCGGCGAGGACGTGACCCGGGAGGCGTTGCGCGAGACACCGGTCCCGGCATGACCCGTCTCGGGGGAGCGCTCCTGCTCGGCCTCGTGGTCACCGCCTCCGCGCTCGCGTTCGGCTCCCGGCCGCTCGGCGTCGCAGGCATCGGGCTCCTGTTCGCCGCCGGGGTGGCCAGGGGCTGGCGTGGTGCCGTGCGCGAGCGGGTCGCGGTCGTCCAGGTCGCCCATCCCTCCCCGGCCGTCGAGGGAGCGCGCGTGCGCCTTGCGGTCGAGGTGCGCCGCGGCTCGCGCATGCCGGTCGCAGCGGCCACGGTTCGCGGGTCGCTGGGGCGCCTCGGCGAGTACGAGTGCCGCCTCGACGGGCACGGGCGCACGCTCACGGGCACCGTCGATCTCGGCCGGCCTCCTCGCGGGCGCTTCCGAGTCTCCGACGCCCGGCTCGAGCTCGGCGACGTCCTCGGCCTCGAGACGGTCTCGCTCCCGGTGGACGGCGCCGCCGCCGTGATCGTCCAGCCGAGGCTGACCGAGCTCGAGACGCTCTTCAGCGAGGCGGGGCGGCGAGGTGGGGACGGGCGGCGGCTCCTGCTGCGCCGAACTGCCGGGTTCGACTTCCACTCGGTCCGGGAGTACGAGCAGGGCGAGTCGTTGCGGCGTGTGCACTGGCCGACGACCGCACGGCGCGGCCAGCTGATGGTGAAGGAGCTCGACGACGCGCCGCGCGACGCGGTCGTCGTCGTGCTCGACTGCGACCCGTCCGGCGCCGTCGGCGCGCCACCGGACTCGAGCTTCGAAACGGCCGTCCGCGCTGCAGGCTCGATCCTGCGCGTGTACGCCGCGCGCGGACGGCGCGCGACGCTCGTCGCGACGGGGAGCGGGACTGTCGTCGACGTCTGCTCCTTGACCGACTTCGGCGACGCGCTCGACGCCCTCGCTGCGGTCGAGCCCGACGCCGCCTTCCCGCTCGGACGCGCGCTCGGCCACGAGCAGGCTCCGACGGCCCGGGCCGGCGAGCTGGTCGTCGTGACCGCGACGCTCGATCCCGCATCCCTCGGAGCAGTGCTCGACTCAGCCGCACGTCGGCTGGTCTCTGTCGTGTGGGTCGACGCTCCCAGCTTCGCCGGACGTCCGACCCGCGCTGTTCCCGGCCTCTTGCGGCTGTCCGCCGCGGGAGTGCCCGTCGCGGTCGTCCGCCGCGGCGATGAGCTCGCTGCCGTGCTCGACTCGTCCCGCCCGGAGGCGATCGCCCATGGGTAGGACGCTCGCCGCATGCGTGCTGCCGGCGCTCGTCGTGTCCGCGGCCTGGCTCCGCGTCGAGGATCCGCGCCTCGTGGGGGAGGGGCTCGCCGTCGCGGCGCTCGCGGTTGCGGCTGCGCTCCCACCCCGAGCCTGGCAGCGAGCGCTCGCGGCGGTCGTGGCCACTGCCGGCGCCGCGCAGGTCGCCTTCGGAGTGCACGCGTGGGAGTTGCTCCCGTTCCGTGACCGACAGGTGCTCGCGCCGGTTGGCGATCGCGTGCGGCTCGGCGTCGAGAGCTTCTACGAGGTCCTGCTGCCGTTCGAGCCGGGTCGACACCCGGAGATGCACGCGCTCGTGCTCGCCGCGATCTTCGGGTTCGTGCTCGTGACCTCCCAGCTCGTCGCGGCGCGGAAGCCCGTCGGCGCGGTGGCGGCGACGATCGCAGGCGCCGGCTGGCCAGCGACGCTGATCGGCACCGACGCGGTCGCGATCGGCGCGGTGGCGCTCGCTGCTGCGCTGTCGATCCCTCTCGTTCTGCGCGTTCGCTCCGTGCGCTCGCTCGCCGCCGGGGCTGCGCTGGCGGGGCTCGTCGTCGTCGCTGCCGCCTGGGCCTCGTCCTCGACGACGGCCGCCCGCGAGGCGGCGCTCGACTGGGAGGCGTGGAGCATCCGCGGCGACGGCCCGCTGCCGGTCACCGGCGTTCGGTTCGCCTGGGACTCGAACTACGACGGGATCTCGTTCCCGCCGGACCCGACGGTCGTGCTCACGATCGACGGCCCCGAGCGCGCGCACTACTGGCGGACGTCCACGCTCGGCCTCTTCACCGACGACCATTGGTTCGAGAACCTCGCCTGGGTCTCCCGGATCGAGGGTGACGTCGCGGACGTCCCCGACGGGCCCCTGACGCCGGCAGCCGCGGCCAACCGGGACAACTGGCTCGCGCAGGAGATCGAGATCCGCGCGCTCGTCGACGACCGTCTCGCGGCCGCGGGGACGCCGGTGGCGCTCGACTCCCGGCAGCTCGGCACCGTGTTCCTGCTCACGGACGGCGTGCTCCGCATGCGCGAGCCGCTCTCCCGTGGTCTGCGCTACCGGGTGTGGAGCTACGCACCCGACCCGGCGCCCGCCGTCCTCGTGCGCTCGAAGCCGCGCTACCCCGACGAGGCTGCCGGCCGGTTCCTTCGGCTCGAGAGCCGCTCGTTCATGCCCTTCGGCGCACCTGGGCGCGAGGCGGCCGCTCGTGCGCTCTTCGACGACCCCTCGTACTCGAGGATCGCGCTCTACCAGCCCCTGTACGCCATCGCGCGGCGGGTTGCGGGACGGGCGGGCACGCCGTACGAGGCCGTCCTCGCGCTCGAGGGCTGGTTCAGGCAGCGCGGCGGGTTCACCTACGACGAGCATCCCGCACGGGTCTCGGGGCCACCGCTCGTCGCGTTCGTGACTCGCACGAAGGAGGGCTACTGCCAGCATTACGCCGGTGCCATGGCCCTGATGCTGCGGATGCTCGGCATCCCCGCGCGCGTCGCAGTGGGCTTCACAAGCGGCTCCCGCCGGGACGGGAAGTGGGTCGTCACCGACCACGACGCGCATGCCTGGGTCGAGGCCTGGTTCGCCGGGATCGGCTGGGTCCCCTTCGACCCGACCCCCGGCCGCGGGACCTTCGGCGGCAACTACTCGCTCGCGTCCGACTCGCCGGAGGCAGTGAACGCACTCAGACGAGGCCAGCTCACGCAACGGCGGGTCGGGGACGACTTCCGGGACACGGCCGGCCTGAGCACGGTGCAGGTTGCACGCGACGAGCGTGCGCCGTCCTTCGCCGCGGCAGTCCTCCTGCTGGGCGCGCTGTGGGTCCTCGTGGTCGGGGGAGGGAAGGCCGTCGTTCGCCGCGCCCGCCTGGCGAGCCGCGACCCTCGGCGGTCGGCTGCGGCGAGCCGGCGCGAGCTCGAGGCGTTCCTGCGCGACCAGCGCATCGACGTGCGTCCGAGCGCGACGCTCGACGAGCTGCGACGGACGGTCGGGGCCGAGCTCGGGCTCGACGGCCGGGCGTTCGCGACTGCGGTGGCGCGTGCGCGCTTCGGCCCGCCCGAGGGCGCCCACCGCCATGCGCAGGCGGCGCGTCGCGAGCTGCGCGTGCTCCTGCGCCGGATGCGGCTCGAGCTGTCCCTGTGGGCTCGCTTCCGTGGCCTCCTCTCGCTCCGTTCGCTCCAGCGCGGAGCGCTGCGATGACGGAGACGTACGACCTCTTCCAGAAGGGCAGGGAGCAGCTCCGGAGCGGCATGCCCGCCCAGGCGACCGTCTCGCTGGAGAAGGCGAGGCGCCGTGAGCCCAACTCGCGCTCGATTCGCGAGGCGCTCGGTATCGCCTACTTCAGGCTGGGCCGCTGGACGGAAGCCGAGGCGGAGTTCCGTGCGCTCGTCGAGCTCTCGCCCGCGGACGACTGGGCGCACCAAGCGCTCGGTCGGGCGCTCGCGAACCAGGGGCGACGCGAGGAGGCCGCGCCGCACTTCAAGCTGGCCCGCGCTCTCGGCCCGCGGGATCCCGATCTCGACTAGTGCTCAGTCGGCGGCGGTCAGGACGACCTCGGCGGGCGTCGTCGCACCGTCCAGGCACAGGCCGACGGCCTCGTCGCGCAGCGTCGAGATCCCGGCGGTCACCGCGGCGTCGCGGACCGCGTCCGACCCGGCGCCCTGCTCGAGGAGCATGCGGACCTCCTCCGTCAGCGGGAGGCTCTCGAAGACGGCCGTCCAGCCGCGATAGCCGGTGCCCTTGCAGGACGCGCAGCCGCGCCCGCGCGCAAGCAGGCGGCGCCCCGCTTCCTCCGCCGGGCGCCGGAGGGCGTCGATCTCCTCGGCGCTCGCGTAGTAGGTCTCCCGGCAGTCCGCACAGACGCGGCGGACGAGGCTCTGGGCGACGACGCAGGAGAGCGTGGAGGCCAGGAGCCGGCGGTCGACACCGAGCGACGAGAGGCGGTCGACCGCGGATGCCGCGTCGCGCGCCTCGAGCGACACGAGAACCGTTCGCTCGGCCCGGGCGCCCCGGAACGCGACCTGCGCCGTCTCTGCGTCCCGGAGGTCGCCGACGAGCACGACGTCGGGGTCGGACCGGAGGATCGTGCGGAGGCCCCGGGCGGATGTCATGCCCGTCGCCGTGTCGACCTCGACCTGACCGACTCCGGCGACGATCTCCTCGACCGGGTCCTCGATCGTCGCGACGGCCCTCTCGGGCGTCGCGACCTCGCGGAGCGCGGCGTACAGCGTCGTCGTCCTCCCCGAGAGCGCAGGCCCGCACACGACGACGACGCCCGAAGGGGCACGCAGGGCCTCGCGGAGGGCGGCGTCCGCGTCGGGCCGGAGCCGGAGGTCGGAGAGAACGGAGGGCCGGCCGTCGTGCGAGGGCACGCGGAGGGCGAGTTGCGCGCCGAGCCTCGTCGGCACGGCCGCGACGGCGAGATCGACCGCGCGCTCCTCGTGCGCGACCGCGAGCAGCCCGTGCTGCGGGGTCCGGCGGGAGGGATCGAGCCCGGCGCGGACCATGAGCCGCGCCGTCAGCACGTCCGGCTCCGGCTCCTCGAGCGTTCCGAGGTCGTGCATCGCGCCGTCGATCCGACAGCGCGCGACGAGACCGCGCGGTCCCGGGGCGAGCTGGATCGTCGCGGCGCCGAGCGACAGAGCGCGGTGGAGCACGTCGTCGACCTCGTCCTCGACGTCCGCGCGAACCTCGGCGTGCTCGTCCTGCTCGGTCACGTCGACGTCCTCGTCGACGAGGGCGACTGCGACGTCCTCGACCTCCGCGACCTCCTCGACCTCCTCGGGCACCTCGGGCACCTCGGGCACCTCGGCCTCGGCGTACACATTCGCGACGTCCGCGAGAACCGCAACGGCCTCGTGCTCCTCGTCGGACTGCTCGGGCTCGTTCACGTCGACGTCCTCGTCGACGACGGCGACGGCCGTGTCGTCCAGGCCCTCGACCTCCTCGGGCACGTCGGCGTGCATTGCCTCTGCGGGGAGCACGTGAACCGCGGCGAGGGGCTCGTCCTCGACGTCGGATGTGTCCGCCTCTGCGACGACCGCGATCGGCTCGTCCTCGACCGGAGTCGAGTCACCCGCGAGCTCGACGACCTCGGCGAGCGGCTCGTGCAGAGGGACGATCCGGGGGTAGAGGTCGCCCTCGAATGCGGTCTCTGCGACCTCGCCGACCTCTGCGAGGAGGTCCTCGTCGAGGTGCTCGAGCCAGGGGTTCTCCTCGACGGCGGGCTCGGTGACGGCGGCGACGTCAGGCGCCTCGAGGTGCACGTGATGGAGTGCCTCGTCGATCTCGTCGGGCGTCACGACGACGAACCGGATCGGCGCGTCGAGCACGACGTGGAGCTCGTCGGCGTAGACGACGTTCGTCGGGTCGGAGACCGCGACGAGCAGCGAGCCGTCGTCGGAGCGGCCGAGTGGGAGGGCAGAGAGCCGGTGCGCGAGGCTCTCCGGGAGCAGCAGCGCCGTTTCGACGTCCAGGCGCGCGGGGTCGAGCTCGACGAAGGTGAGGTCGTACTGCTCGGCGACGAGCCGGGCGACCTGGGTGCGGGTCACGGCGCCGCGCTCGACGAGGATCTCGCCGAGGCGCTTGTTGCCTGCGATTCGCTGCTGGGCGAGCGCGGCGTCGAGCTCGTCCTCGCTCACGAGGCCGTCGCGCACGAGCAGGGCGCCGAGCGCCGCGGAGCGGTGGGCGCGCGGGTGCTCGGGGACGACGAGGGTGGTCAGGCCAACGTCGGGGGCGAGCTCGTCGTCCACCGCGTCCTCGACGACGGCGAGCACCGTCGGGTCGTCGGGCTCGGCGGCGGCGTCGGGCGCGCCGGCGAGCGCGTGCGCGATCGCTTCCTCGAGCTCGTCCTGCGCGGCGACCGCATAGCGCAGGGGGACCCCGAGAAGCCTCCGGAACTGCTCCGAGAACAGGACGAGCGGGGGGTCGGAGACGGCGACGAGCACGGACCCGTCCGGGAGGACGCTGATCGGGAGCGCGGCGAACTCGCGCGCATGCTCCTCGGAGAGGAGCGTCGCGGCGCGGAGGTTCACGTCGGTCGGCGCGAGCTCGAGGTACGGCAGCTCGTACTGTTCGGCGACGAGCCGCGCGACCTGGGTATGCGTGACGGTCCCGCGCTGGACGAGGAGCTCCCCGAGACGTCTTGCGGAGAGACGATGGTGGCCGGCGTCCTCCTGCGTCGTGAGGACGTCCTGCAGGTCGTTCTTGTCGACGAGGCCGTCGCGGAGGAGGAGGGCCCCGAGGGCAGGCCAGGGGTGGTGGGCGGCTTCCATCCCCTCGTTATCGGCTGCGCGCCCGAGATCCTGAGCGGGAAGAATCGCGCACGTGCGCGCGGTCGTGCAGCGGGTGTCCAGCGCCTCGGTCAGCGTCGACGGAGTGGTCCGCGGCGCGTGCGCCCGCGGCCTCGTCGTCCTGCTCGGGATCGCCCGTGCGGACGACCCCGAGACGGCCGAGCGGCTGGCGGCGAAGGTGGCCCGCCTGCGGGTCTTCGAGGACGTCGACGGCCGCCTCGACCGCTCGCTCGTCGACGTCGGCGGCGAGGCGCTCGTCGTCAGCCAGTTCACGCTCGTCGCAGACACCCGAAAGGGCACGAGGCCCAGCTTCTCCGCCGCCGCGCCGGCCGACGAGGCGGAGCCGCTGGTCGAGCGCTTCTGCGTCGCGCTCGAGGACGAGGGCGTCGCGGTCGCTCGCGGCGTCTTCGGGGCGCGCATGGAGGTCTCGCTCGTCGACGACGGGCCCGTGACGATCGTGCTGGACCTCTAGTGCCGGCCTCGGCGCTCGCGCTGGCGCTGGGCGCGGCGGCGCTCCATGCGGCCTGGAACGTGCTGCTCGCGCGTGCCCGCGACGTGCGGGCGGCGACGACGGTCGCGCTCGTCCTCGGGGTGCTCCTGTTCGCGCCGATCGCGGTTGCGACGTGGCGGGTCGAGCTCTCGGCCCTGCCGTGGATCGTGGCCTCGGCGGTGCTCGAGATCGTCTACTTCGCGCTCCTGACGACCGCCTACGGCCGCTCCGACCTGAGCCTCGTCTACCCGATCGCGCGGGGCGTAGCGCCCGTCCTCGTGCTCGTCGGCGCCGCGCTCGCCGGGGCGACCCTCGGCGGGTGGCAGGCACTCGGCGTCGTCCTCGTCGGCGCCGGCGTCCTCCTCGTGCGTGGTGTCCGCGGCCCGGTCGATCGGGCGGGAGTCGTCCTCTCGCTCGCGATCGCCGCGACGATCGCGGCCTACACGCTCGTCGACAAGGAGGGCATCGAGCACGCGTCCGCGGTCCCGTACCTCGTGCTCGTGCTCGTGCCGGTCGCCATCGTCGCCCTGCTCTGGCACGGCGTGACGGGAAGGCTCGCGAGCGTGCGGGCGGAGGTCGGCGCCGCGTCCGTCGCCGCGGGCGCGTCGTCGTTCCTCGCGTACGCGCTCGCGCTCGGCGCCCTGTCGCTCGCGCCGGCCGCCGCGGTCGCCGCCGTGCGCGAGACGAGCATCCTGATCGCGGTCGCACTCGGTCTCGTCGTCCTGCGCGAGCCCGTCGGCTGGCCGCGAGCCGTCGGCGCGGCGGTCGTCGTGCTCGGCGTCGCCCTCGTCGCTGCGGCCTGATCCCGGCGACCCGCTGCTATCCTGCGTGGCACCACATTTCACCGGCTTCACGAAATGGGCGCCCGGCGCCCATTTTGTTTGAAAGACGTTGTTGGCGAAGGACGTGTTGGCGAAGGACGTGTTGGCGAAGGACGTGTTGGCGAGGAACGTTGTTGGCGAAGGACGAGTTGGCCGAGTACGAATGACCACGACGCACACACGCGAGCGAACGCTGCAGGACGAGATCGCCCCGGCGGTCGAGCGGCGCCTGCCCGAGGTCGAGGTCCTCGCGGTCGAGCTCGTCTCGCCGACCCGGTTCTGCGTGTACATCGACCATCCGGGCGGCGTCGACCACGCGCTCTGCGCGCGCGTGACGAACCTGCTCGACGCCTACCGGGCGGACTTCACGATCGACGTGTCCTCACCGGGGCCGGAGCGTCCGCTGCGGAAGCCCACCCACTTCGCCGCAGCCGTCGGGCGTCGCGTCGCGATCCGGACGGACAGCCCGGTCGCGCGCCGTAACCGGCTGCGCGGCGAGGTCGTCGAGGCCGGGGACGAGACCGTGACGCTCGAGGTCGCCGACGAGCCGGCGCCGCTTTCGATCCCGTACGACGCGATCGTGCGGGCCAACCTGATCGACGAGGGGTAGACGACATGAGCCAGGAGATCATCGAAGGCATCCACATGATCGAGAAGGAGAAGGGGATCGAGGAAGGCGTCCTCATCTCCGCTCTCGAGGACGCGCTGCTCGCGGCGTTCAAGAAGACCCCCGAGGCGAGCCGGCATGCCGAGGTCAAGCTCGACCAGGCCGGTGAGTTCCGCGTCTTCGCGATCGACATCCCGGAGGACGTCGAGACCCGGCTCGTCGAGGAGGCACGCGAGGCGCGGATCACCGAGCTCGAGCGGATCGAGGAGGAGACCGGCGAGCGCCAGCACACGCTGATCACCGACGAGGACCTCGACCTCGACTGGTCCCAGGTGCCGCCCGGCCAGATCGTGCGCACCGACGTCACCCCCGACGACTTCGGCCGCATCGCCGCGCAGACGGCGAAGCAGGTCATCCAGCAGCGGATCCGCGAGGCCGAGCGGGCGATCATGTACGAGGAGTACGTCGACCGGCAGGGCGAGGTCGTGACGGGCATCGTCCAGCAGGCGGGCGATCGCAACAACGTGCTCGTCGACCTCGGCCGCGTCGAGGCGCTGCTCCCGCGCTCCGAGCAGGTGGATGGCGAGCGCTACGAGCAGGGGAGCCGGATCAAGGCGGTCATCGCCGAGGTCCGCTCGGGCACGAAGGGGCCGCAGGTCATCCTCTCGCGCCGCGACTCGGAGCTCATCCGCGCGCTCTTCGAGCTCGAGGTGCCCGAGATCGCGGACGGGCTCGTCGAGATCCGCGGCGTCGCGCGCGAGCCGGGGTACCGCTCGAAGATCGCCGTCGAGTCGCACATGCAGGGCGTCGACCCGGTCGGCGCCTGCGTCGGCCCGCGCGGGTCGCGCGTGCGCATGGTCGTCTCCGAGCTCCGCGGCGAGAAGATCGACATCATCCCCTGGAACACGGAGCCGGCGCGCTTCGTCGCGAAGGCGCTCTCCCCGGCCCGGGTGCGCGAGGTGTACATCGACGACGAGACACGTGAGGCGACCGTCGTCGTGCCCGACGACCAGCTCGCGCTCGCGATCGGCAAGGAGGGCCTCAACGCTCGCCTCGCGACGCGTCTGACCGGTTGGAAGATCGACATCGAGTCCGAGACCGAGTTCGCGCAGGCCGAGGCGCAGGCGGCCTTTGCGGGCGACGCGGACGGCGAGGACTACTCGGGCCGGTGCGCGGCGATCCTCTCCAACGGCAAGCGCTGCCCGAACGCGGCGCTCCCGGGGTCGCGGTACTGCGGAGTCCCGGCGCACCAGGCGCTCGCGGGCACCGAGCCGGAGGAGCCCGCTGCGGACGAGGTCGAGGAGGCTGCGGAGGCGCCGGAGGAGGTCGCCGGCATCGCCGTCGAGGTCGAGGGCGCCGGACAGGCGGCGGAGCCGGCCCCGGACGACGTGCCCGCAGCGGACGAGACCGGACGCGACGGCCTCTAGACTTGAGGGCTGATGGCCGACGGACGTAACAGGCCGAACCGCCCGATCCGCCCCCGCGGAGGCTCCTCGGGGCGGAAGCGGCGCGTCGTCATCGAGGGTGGCGGCGCCCGGAGCCAGGGACGCCAGCCGCGCGACCGCGGGTCGGCCCCGCAGACGCCGCGCCAGCCGCCGGCCGCGCCGCCGAGCGGGCCCGTGACGGTCGAGTCCGGCGTGACCGTCAAGGACCTCTCGCAGGCCCTCGGCGTCCCGATGCCCGACCTGATCAAGATCCTGATGAACCTGGGGCAGATGCGGACGGCGACGCAGTCGCTCTCCGACGAGGAGGTCGAGCTCATCGCCACCGAGGTGTCGCGCGAGGTCACGATCAAGCACGCGGCGGAGGAGGAGCTCGAGCCGACCGTGTTCGACGACGCGGAGGAGGATCTCGTGCCGCGCCCGCCGGTGGTGACGATCATGGGCCACGTCGACCACGGCAAGACGACGCTGCTCGACGCGATCCGCTCGGCGTCGGTGGTCGAGACGGAGCAGGGCGGGATCACGCAGCACATCGGCGCGTACCAGGCGGAGGTCGACGGTCGGAAGATCACGTTCCTCGACACCCCCGGCCACGAGGCGTTCACCGCGATGCGCGCCCGCGGCGCGAAGATCACGGACATCGCCGTGCTCGTCGTCGCCGCCGACGACGGCGTCATGCCACAGACGAAGGAGTCGATCTCGCACGCGCGCGCCGCCGAGGTCCCGATCGTCGTCGCCGTGAACAAGATGGACGTGCCCGACGCGAACGCGGATCGCGTGAAGAGCGAGCTCGCCGCGGAGGGGCTCCAGCCCGAGGACTGGGGCGGCTCGACGCAGTTCTCCGAGGTGTCCGCGAAGCAGCAGACGAATCTCGCCGATCTGCTCGAGAAGATCCTGCTCGTCGCCGACGCCGAGCTCGACCTCCGCGCGAAGGCGGACGCGGAGGCGTCGGGCGTCGTCATCGAGTCACGCCTCGACGTGGGTCGCGGGCCCGTCGCGACCGTGCTGGTCCACCGCGGGACGCTCCACGTCGGCGACGCGGCCGTCGCCGGGGACGCGTCCGGGAAGGTGCGCGCACTCTACGACTACCGTGGCGAGCGGGTCCAGGAGGCGAGGCCGGGCGAGCCGGTCGAGGTGCTCGGGTTCGACCACCCGCCGTCGGCGGGCGAGTTCGTCCGCGTCGTCGAGCACGAGCGGCAGGCGAAGCACCTCGCGAACCTGCGCGCCGAGCGGCTCCGCCGCGAGCAGCTCGCGCAGCGCCCGCGGAGACGCGTGTCGCTCGAGACACTGCATGCCGACCTGCAGGCCGGCGAGGTGCAGGACCTGAACATCGTCCTCAAGGGCGACGTCCAGGGCTCCGTCGAGGCGCTCCTCGGCGAGCTGCAGAAGATCCAGCACTCCGAGGTCCGCGTCAACGTCATCCACACGGGCGTCGGCGGCATCACGGAGAACGACGTCAACCTCGCCTCCGCGTCGGACGCGCTCGTCATCGGCTTCAACGTCCGTCCGAGCGCCGACGCGCGTGCGCTCGCGGAGCGGGAGGGCGTCGACATCAGGACCTACCGCGTCATCTACCAGCTCACGGACGACATCCAGCAGGCGCTCGTGGGGATGCTGTCGCCGGTGCAGACCGAGGAGACGCTCGGCGAGGCGGAGGTGCGCGCGCTCTTCCGCGTCTCGCGGCTCGGGACGATCGCCGGCTGCATGGTCACGAGCGGGCTCGTCCGCCGCGGAGCGCAGGTGCGCGTCGTCCGCGACGGCACGGTCATCCACGAGACCTCGATCGCGCAGCTGAAGCGCTTCAAGGACGACGCGCGCGAGGTCAGCGAGGGCTTCGAGTGCGGCATCCTGCTCGACGGCTTCAACGACGTGAAGGAAGGCGACATCCTCGAGGCCTTCGAGACGCGGGAGGTCGAACGGACCGACCTCGAGACGGCGCCCGTGGCGGCCACCGCGTCCGACGACGACGCGTAGCCCGGGCGAGGCGCGCCTCGCCCCTACGATGCAGGCGTGGCGGGAAGCGGCTACGTCGGGATCCTCACGGTCGAGCTCCACTTCCCCGAGTCGGGGTCGCTGAAGGGCAAGCGGAAGCACGTGGCCTCCGCGAAGGCGCACCTGCGCGAGCGCTTCGGCGCCTCGGTCGCGGAGGTCGATCACCACGACCTCTGGCAGCGCTCGCGGCTCACGGTCGCCTGCGCGGGGGTGGGCCACCGCGAGCTGCAGGAGCACCTGGACGCCGTCGTCCGCTACCTCGGCTCGCAGGGCTTCGAGCTCCTTCGCGCCGACCGAGAGGTGGTCGTCCCCGGTGAGCTCTAGGGCTCGCCGCGTGAACGAGGCGATCCGACAGGTGCTCTCGGACGCCGTCCCGACTCTGAAGGACCCCCGGATCGGGTTCGTGACCGTGACCGGGGTCGAGGCGACGAAGGACTTCTCGCAGGCGAAGGTGTTCGTGAGCGTGCTCGGGACGGAATCCGACCGCGAGCGCACGCTGGCCGGGCTGCAGGCGGCCCGCGGCGTCCTCCAGGCGCAGGTCGCGCGCGAGCTCGGGCTCCGCCGGACTCCCGTGCTGTCGTTCGAATACGATCCCGCGGTCGAGCGGGGCGTGCGCCTCACGCAGATCATCGACGCGCTCGCGCCAGAGGGGCCGGATGACGAAGGCGAATGACATGGCGGCGGTCGTCGCCGCGCTCGCGGAGAGGGACCGCTTCCTCGTGACCTCGCACGAGGCACCCGACGGCGACGCGCTCGGGTCGCTGCTCGCGACGGAGCTCGCGCTGCGCTCGCTCGGGAAGGACGCCGTCATGTTCCTCGGCGGGGAGGCGCCACTGCCCGGTGAGTACCGCTTCCTGGAGCTCCCCGACCTGGGGCTCCAGCGCGAGCTGCCGGCCGACGCGGGAGAGCGGATCCTCGTGGCGGTCGACTGCGCGAGCGCGAGCCGCGTCGGCGCCGTGCCCGGCCTCGTCGAGCGGGCGCCCTTCACGGTCAACGTCGACCACCACCACGACAACCCGCGCTTCGGCGACGTGAACCTCGTCGTCCCCGACGCGTCGTCGACCGGCGAGGTGCTCGCCGATCTCTTCGGCGAGCTCGGCGTCGTGCTGACGCCCGAGATCGCCGAGGCCCTCTACATCGCGCTCGTCACCGACACCGGGCGCTTCCAGTACGCGAACACGACCCCCAAGGCGCTGCGCCTCGCGGCCGAGCTCGTGGAGGCCGGAGCGGACGTGAACCGTGTGTTCCAGGGCGTGTACGAGAACGTCCAGTTCGCGAAGCTGAAGCTGCTCGCCCGCGCGCTCGACCGGGCGCGGGTGCTCGAGGGAGGGGAGATCGTCGTCTCGCACCTCCTGCGCGGGGACTTCGAGGCGGTCGGCGCGACGGAGCCGTACTCCGAGGGGATCATCGACGTGCTGCGCTCGGTCGAGGGCTCGCTCGTCTCGGCGCTGATCCGCGAGCCGCCGCGCGACGGCGGGCCGGCGCGGAAGGTGTCCCTCCGCTCATCGGTCGACGAGGTCGACGTCAGTGCGATCGCGCGGAAGTCCGGCGGCGGAGGCCATCGCGAGGCCGCGGGCTTCTCGAGCGACCTCTCCGTCGACGAGATCACCGACTTCATCGTCCGGGAGGTCTCGGCCCAGATCGGCGCTCCCGCCGGGGCCTGATGCCGCCGCGGGGGCTCGAGCCCAGCGGGGTCATCCTCGTGGACAAGCCCGCGGGACCGACCTCGTTCGACGTCGTCGCCGCGGTCCGGCGGCGCACGGGCGCACGCACGGGCCACGCGGGCACCCTCGACCCGTTCGCAACGGGGCTCCTGCTCCTGCTCTCCGGCGCCTCCACGCGCCTCCAACCGCGGTTCGTCGGCCTCGACAAGCGGTATGTGACCGAGATCGACCTCTCCGCACGGACGTCGACAGGCGACCCGGAGGGCGAGGTCGTGGACGAGCACGAGCCGCCGTTCGCCGGCGAGCTCCGCGAGCGGCTCGCCGCGCTGGAGGGCGTCGTCGAGCTGCCGGTGCCGGCGGCCAGCGCGGTGAAGATCCACGGCGAACGCGCGTATCGGCTGCACCGGCGCGGCGTCGTCGTCGACATGCCGGTGCGGGCGATGCACGTGCGCGAGCTCCGGCTCGAGGAGTACGCGGACGGCGTCTGCCGGCTCGAGCTTCTCGTCTCCTCGGGGACGTACGTCCGCGCGATCGCAGAGGCGCTCGGCGGCCACTGCCGCACGCTGCGACGAACCGCGATCGGGCCGTTCTCCGCCGAGGAGGCCGACCCGGAGCGCGTGCTCCCACCGGACGAGGCGCTCGCGAGGCTGGTGTGAGGGTCGCGCACACGCCTGCCCAGGTCGAGCGGCAGCCTCGGGCCGTCGCGGTCGGCAGCTTCGACGGCGTCCATCGCGGGCATGTCGCCGTGCTCGAAGCGGCCCGTGCGACGGGCCTCGCCGTGACCGCGATCACCTTCGACCCGCACCCGCGGATCGCGCTCGGCAACCGGGTCGAGCAGCTGACGACCCTCGCGCGCAAGCTCGAGCTCCTCGAGGCCACGGGCGTCGAGACGACGCTCGTCGCCTCGTTCACGCCCGAGTTCCAGCAGCTCGCCCCGGAGGAGTTCGCGGAGCGCTACCTACGCGGCATCGGCGCCGAGACGGTCGTCGCGGGCGCGGACTTCCGCTTCGGGGTACGTCGCTCGGGCGATCTGGGGATGCTCGAGCGGCTCGGCTTCGCCGTCGTCGTGCCGAACGAGGTCGAGGGAGTGTCCTCGACCGCGATCCGGGCGGCCCTCGCCGAGGGCGACGTCGTCGGCGCGGCCGGGATGCTGGGACGCCCGTTCGAGCTCGACGGGACGGTCGTGGCCGGACACCAGCGCGGCGGGACGCTCGGGTTCCCGACCGCGAACGTCCTGCTCGAGCCCGATCACGCGTGCCCGAGGTACGGGATCTACGCCGGCTCGGCGAGAGAGCACCGCGCCGCGATCTCGATCGGGACGAACCCGCATTACGGCGGCACCGAGCGGCGCGATCGAGCCGTACCTGCTCGAGTTCGACGGCGACCTGTACGGCCAGCGGCTCGTGGTCGAGCTCTGGGAGCGACTCCGGGACGAGGCGGTCTTCGACTCCGAGGAGGAGCTCGTCGCGCAGATCGCCGCCGACGTCGAAGCGACCCGGCGGGCGCGCAGACCGCAGGCGGGTCGCTAGCTTTCACGGTCGTGGCGGGCGGCGAACGGCGACTCCCTGATCCGGGCCCGCGGCCTCGTCAAGCGGTTCGGCGAGCTGCGTCGCGGTCGACGGGATCGACTTCGACCTCCAGCGCGGGGAGGCCTTCGGCTTCCTCGGTCCCAACGGCGCGGGGAAGACGTCGACGATGCGCATGATCGGCTGCGTCTCGCCGGTGACCGAGGGGACGCTCAGCGTCTTCGGGCTCGACCCCGCGAAGGACGGCGTGAAGATCCGCGCACGCCTCGGCGTCGTCCCGCAGCAGGACACGCTCGACATGGAGCTGACCGTGCGCGAGAACATCGTCATCTACGGGCGCTACTTCGGGCTGCCGCGCAAGCGAGCTCGGCCCGCGCGCCGACGAGCTGCTCGAGTTCGTCAGCTCACCGAGCGCGCGAACGACAAGGTCGAGCCGCTCTCGGGCGGGATGAAGCGCCGGCTCACGATCGCGCGCTCGCTCGTCAACGACCCCGAGGTGATGCTGCTCGACGAGCCGACGACCGGCCTCGACCCGCAGGCGCGGCACGTCGTCTGGGACCGGCTCTACCGCCTCAAGCAGTCCGGCGTGACGCTCGTCCTCACGACGCACTACATGGACGAGGCGGAGCAGCTCTGCGACCGGCTCGTCGTCATGGACAAGGGCAAGATCGTCGCCGAGGGCTCGCCGCGCGAGCTGATCGAGCGCTACTCGACGCGCGAGGTCGTCGAGCTCCGCTTCGACGACGGCCGCCGCCGAGGACTTCGGCCACTGGACGGACGGCCTCGTCGTCGAGGGTCGAGTCGCTGCCCGACCGCGTGCTGCTGTACACGGACGACGGGGATGCCGCCGTCGCACGGGCTCCACGAGCGCGGGCTCGTTCCCGAAAGCGTCCTCGTCCGCCGGAGCACGCTCGAGGACGTCTTCCTCCACCTCACCGGCCGGAGCCTCATCGAATGACGTCGCTGGCGCTCGCCGCTCCGGCCGTTCGAGTTCTTCCTCGCGCAGTACCGGCGCGTCTGGCGCGGGACGCGCGGTCACGAGCGTCGTCACGCCGATCGTCTACCTGCTCGCGCTCGGCGTCGGGCTCGGGGTCTTCGTCGACCGCTCGGCGGACCTCCCGACGGCGATCTCGTACCTCGAGTTCGTCGCGCCGGGCCTGCTCGCGGCGCACCGCGATGCAGCTCGCGACGTTCGAGTCGAGCTGGCCGGTGCTCTCCGCGATCAAGTGGGACCGGCAGTACCACGCGATGCTCGCGACGCCGCTCCGGGTCCGCGACGTCCTGCTCGGGCATCAGGCGTTCGTCGCCGCCCGGCTCCTCGATGACCGCGACGATCTACCTCGTCGTGATCGCGGCGTTCGGCGGCGTCGAGCTCGCCGCTCGGGGTCCTCGCGATCCCGGTCGCCGTGCTCGTCGGGCTCGCGTTCTCGCGCGCCGATCGCCGCCTGGGCGGCGCACACCGAGACCGAGGTGTCGTTCGTCGCGATCTTCCGCTTCGTGATCCTGCCGATGTTCCTCTTCTCGGGGACGTTCTTCCCGATCGTCGAACTGCCCGACGCCGCTCGAGGTGATCGCGTACCTGACACCGCTCTGGCACGGCGTGACCCTGTGCCGGACGCTGACGCTCGGCGACGTCGAGCCTGGGCCGCGCTCGGCCACCTCGCGTACCTGCTCGTGTTCGTCGCGGTCGGGTCTCGCGGTCGCGCGCTGCACGTACCGGAAGAGGCTGGTCCTGATGACCGACGCTCGGTCGCCCGACCGACTACGTCGCCCGACCGCGCTGGCGCGCGCGTGCCGCGGATCGGCGGCCTGCTGATCATCGAGCGGAACGTGATGGTCTACCGCCGGACGTGGATGATCCTCTTCTCCGGCTTCTTCGAGCCGCTCTTCTACCTCTTCTTCTTCGTCTACCCGCTCGAGCGGTTCATCGGGGACGTCACGTCGAGCGGGCGAGACGATCGAGTACGCCGCGTTCGTCGCGCCCGCGCTGCTCGCGTCGTCGGCGATGAACGGGGCGTTCTACGACGCGACGAACGTCTTCTGGAAGCTGCGGTACGGGAAGGTGTACGACGCGATGCTCTCGACACCGGTCGGGCCGAAGGACGTCGCAGTGGGGGAGACGATCTGGGCGGTCGTGCGCGCGATGCTGTACTCCGCCGCGTTCCTCGTCGTGATCGCCGTGCTCGGCCTCGTCGACTCGTGGTGGGCGTTGCTCGCGCTGCCCGCGTGCTTCGTCATCGGCTTCGGCTTCGCGGGGGCGGGCATCGCCGCGATCACCTGGATGCGGAACTGGAAGGACTTCGACCTCATCCAGCTCGTCATGCTGCCGATGTTCATGTTCTCGGCGACCTTCTACCCGATCTCCGTCTACCCGGAGGTGCTCGAGTGGGTCGTCCGCTGCCTGCCGCTCTACCACGGGATCGAGCTCGTCCGCGCGCTCACGACGGGCGCCGTGGGCGCGATCCAGCTCGTCAACGTCGCCTACCTCGCGACGATGGGCCTCGTCGGGATGGCGATCGCCTCGCGCCGGATCGACGGGCTGCTGCTGAAGTAGTCAGAGGACGATCGCCGCGCCGCTCCGGCGGGGATCTCCGGCCGCACCCGCGCGGCCGACGCAGCTCACGCCGCCGAAGTAGTGGTGGAAGGCGTCCCAGCGCCGCACCGTGCGCCCGCGCGCCTCGAGCTCTTCGAGCGCCGCCTCGTCGACGCCGGGCTCGGCGTCGACGACCTCGGGCGTGGGGTGGACGCGCGGGCGCGCGACCGCTGTCCTCGGCATCGAGCCCCTCGTCGAGGACGCCGGCGAGCACCGTCGCGAGCGCCGTGCGCAGCCGCGTCGCCCCCGCCGCGCCGATCGCGAGCGCGAGCCCGTCGCCGTCGAAGGCGAGCGTCGGCGCCATGCGGCTCTGAGGTGGTCGCCCGGGCCGCGGCTCGCCGACCGCGATGTCCGACTCCCCGAGGAGGTTGTTCAGCTGGACGTCGAGGCCGGGTATCCAGACGCCGGCGCCGACGCCGAGGGAGTGGGTGAGGACGCAGGCCCGCCCGTGCGCCGTCGACGGCGACCATGTTCGTCGTGTGCTCGCCCCCGACGCGTCGGTCTCGAGCGCTTCGACGAGCGCGAGGACGCGCTCCGTCTCGGAGCGGCCCGCGAGGCGCGGCAGGCGCGCGGAGGAGCTCGGGCACGCCCGAGAGCCCGCCGCGCGTCGCGATGCGGTGGCCGCGGAAGTCGACGATCACGGCGTCGCGCCAGCGGGTCGGTACCCGCGCAGGTCGCCCTCGGTGAGGACGACGCCGTCGACCGCGAGCAGCGCCTCCGCGAGCGAGCCGCGGTACGCCGTCCGCGCACCCTCGTCTGCGAGCATCTCGAGCGCTGTCACGAGCCCGGGCTGGAGCAGCACCTCGCCCGCGCGGAGGGTCCGCCCGTCCCGGACGAACAGGTCATTGCCTCGCTCTCGGCGAGAAGACGTCCCCGAGCATCGCGAGTGACCGCTCGTGCATCTCCGGCAGCGGGACGCCGGTGCGCGCAAGCGCGAGCGCGGGCTCGACGAGGCGCTTCCAGGGCAGCCGCCCTGTCGCTCGGAGAGCTCGCCGAGCGCGGCCGGGAGCCCCGGCACTGCGCACGGCTGCCGGCCCGAGCTCGTAGACGACCAGCTCGTCGCCGAACGCGACCGGGAGCTCGACGAGCTCGCCCTCGACCGCCGGCATCGCCGCGAACCCGTCGAGGTTCGCGACGCGCGAGCCGTCGAAGAGATCGCGTGGCAGCCGGCGAGGAGACCGCTCATGACCGTCTCCGCGACGCACGAGGCGAGCGCCATCGCGACGACGGCGTCGGCCGCGCTCCCGCCGTCCGCGAGGATCTCGGCCCCGGCCTCGGCGGTCGCCGGGTGCCCGGCCGCTACCGCCGGTGGCACGGGACAGCTCAGTCGCAGAGGCCCTCGCCGGGCGGCGGCCCCTCGCGCCGGATCTCGGGCGACCCGAAGTCCCCGAGCGGCCAGTAGCACCATGAACACCCGACCGAAGATCGCGTCCCGGGGGACCGAGCCGAAGTCCCGGCTGTCCTGGGAGAACGACCTGTTGTCCCCGAGGACGTAGTACTCGTCCGAGCCCACCTCGACCCGGCGGGAAGGGCTTCGTCTCGATGTCGTCGACCTTGAACCCGTTGACGTAGACGTTTCCGTCGCGGCCCTGCACGTCGTCGCCGGGGATCGCGACGACCCGCTTCGTCAGCGAGAGGTCGCGCGAGTCGGCGTCGGGTGTCACCGGGCCGCCGATCGTCCCGCTCGCGTGGAAGACGACGAGCTCGCCGCGGTGCGGGTCGCGCCAGCTTGTACGTGAACCCCTCCGCGATCGTGCGGCCGTCGCAGGCCGGGATCGTCGGCGCCATGCTCGACGTCCCCTCCGACGAGAGCGGGACGAGGAGCCCCGTGAACCAGAGGATCCCGAACGCGACGGCGAGCACGCCGAGGATCGCCAGGATCCGCCAGAGGACGCCGATCACGGCCCGTTGCTACCCTTCCCGAGACCGTAGCCGCGGCCTCGGCGTGCTTCCTTCCACGCGGGGCGGGGACTGCGGAGTCGTCTATCAGGAGGAGTCGCATGAGCCTCACGAAGGAAGTCAAGCAGGAAGTCGATCGAGAAGCACGGGAGCGGTCCCGCAGACACCGGTTCGCCGCAGGTGCAGATCGCCCTCCTCACGCGGAGGATCACCGATCTGACCGAGCACCTCCGCACAGCACCCGAAGGACCACTACTCGCGGCGCGGGCTCCTGAAGCTCGTCGGCCGCCGCCGGCGCTTCCTCGACTACCTCCAGCGCAAGGACATCGAGGGCTACCGCGCCCTCATCAAGGAGCTCGGCCTGCGACGGTAGGGCTCTCACGCCGAGGGAAGGTGGAAGTTTGAGCGAGCTCCGGCGCCACCGCGGAGCGGAGCTGACTCAAACCTCCACCTTCCGAACACGAAGGAAAGGTGAAGGGATACCTCAATGAGCACAGTCACCGGGCGTGAAGCCACGGTGTCCGTCGAGATCGGCGGTCAGGAGATCGTCTTCGAGACGGGCAAGCTCGCCAAGCAGGCGGACGGCGCAGTCCTCTGCCGCTCGGGCGAGACGATGATCCTCGCGACGGCCGTCGGCCGTCCGGACGCGCGGCCGGACGCGGACTTCTTCCCGCTGACGATCGACGTCGAGGAGCGCATGTACGCGGCCGGGAAGATCCCCGGCGGCTTCTTCAAGCGGGAGGGCCGCGCGACCGAGCGCGCAACGCTCACCGCGCGCATGATCGACCGCCCGATCAGGCCGCTCTGGCCGAAGGGCTTCCGGAACGAGGTGCAGGTCATCTGCACCGTCCTCTCGGCCGACCTCGTGACGCCGCACGACATCCTCTGCATCAACGGCGCGTCCGCGGCCTTGATGGTGTCGCCGCTGCCGTTCCTCGGTCCCGATCGGGGCCGTCCGGGTCGGCGAGATCGAGGGCGAGCTCGTCGTCAACCCCTCGCTCGAGGAGCTCGAGGAGCTCGACGCTCGATCTCATCGTCGTCGGGACCAAGGAAGCGCTGACGATGGTCGAGGCGGGAGCGGACCAGGTTCCCGAGGAGACGGATCCTCGAGGCGTTCGAGCTCGCGCAGGCGGAGATCCGCACGATCTGCGAGGCGCTCGAGGACCTGCGCGAGCAGGTCGGCAAGCCGAAGTGGGTCGACGCTCGAGCTCACCGCCGAGCTCGAGGCGGCGCACGGCGAGGCCGTGCGCGCCGCGATCGCCACGCACGGGCTCCGCGAGGCGGCCGTCATCGTCGACGAGCTCGTCGCGGACGCGTCGCCGGAGATCTCGATGGCCTCGACCGAGGACGACATGACCCGCCGCGCGCAGGTGCGGGCGAGCTTCTCGGCGATCCTCGAGAAGGCGCGGCTGGCCGCGGTCGAGGGCCCGGTGCGGGAGCAGTTCCTCGACGACCTGCGCGAGCTGACGGACGCCGAGCAGGACTCGAAGGAGCTCCGCTCGGCGAAGCGTGACCTCCTCTACGACCGCATCCTCGAGGAGCTCGCGCTCCCGTTCCCGGTCGGCCCTGCGCCCGCCGAGGGCGAGCCGCAGGTCAAGGACTCCGTGACGAAGCAGTTCGTGAAGCGGGCCTCCGAGGCGGTGTACAAGGACCTCGTCCGCAAGAAGATCGCGGTCGAGAAGCGCCGCCCCGACGGTCGCTCCGAGGAGGAGATCCGGCACGTCGAGTGCGATGTCACCGTGTCTCCACGGACGCACGGCTCGGCCCTCTTCACGCGCGGACAGACGCAGATCCTGACGCTGCTGACGCTCGGCACGGTGAAGGAGGGGCAGAAGATCGACGACCTCTCCCGCGAGCAGCAGCGGCGCTACATCCACCACTACAACTTCCCGCCCTATTCGGTCGGGGAGACGGGCTTCATGCGCGGGCCCGAAGCGGCGCGACATCGGACACGGCGCGCTCGCCCAGCGGGCGCTCGAGGCCGCGATTCCGTCGGTGGAGGAGTTCCCGTACACGATCCGCCTCGTCTCGGAGACGCTGGAGTCGAACGGCTCCTCGTCGATGGGCTCGGTGTGCGGGTCGACCCTGGCCCTCATGGATGCGGGAGTCCCCATCAAGGCACCCGTCTCGGGCATCGCGATGGGCCTCGTCAAGGAGGGCGACGACTACGTCATCCTCACCGACATCCAGGGGGCGGAGGACCACCTCGGCGACATGGACTTCAAGGTCGCCGGGACCCGTGACGGCATCACCGCGCTCCAGATGGACATCAAGATCACCGGGGTGACCCAGGAGATCATGCGCTCCGCCCTCGAGCAGGCCAAGCGGGCGCGAGTGTCCATCCTCGACACGATGCTGTCCGTGCTGCCCGAGGCGAGGACGGCTCTTCCCGATCACGCGCCGCGAATCTCGAGCGTCAGGATCGACCCGGAGAAGATCGGCATGGTCATCGGCAAGGGCGGCGAGACGATCCGCGCGCTCGAGGCCGACTACGAGGTGCAGATCGACATCGAGGAGGACGGCACGATCCTCATCTACGCGACCGAGGGCACCAAGGCGGAGGCGGCCATCTCGGCGGTGACCGCGCTCACGAAGTCCCCCGAGGTCGGCGACACGTACACGGGCAAGGTCGTCAAGACGACCCAGTTCGGCGCGTTCGTCGAGCTGAAGAAGGGGACGGACGGCCTGCTCCACGTGTCGAACGTGGGCCCGGGTCGCGTCGGCCACATCGAGGACGTGATGGACCGCGGTGACGTGGTCGACGTCCTCGTGCAGGAGGTCGACAAGGACCGGGGCCGCATCGGGCTCAAGCTGATCGCGAAGCACGAGGACGGCGGCCTCGTCATGCCCGAGGAGCTCATCGAGCGGGCGAAGAACGCCCCGCCCCGCGAGGAGCGCGAGGAGCGGCCTCGCGGCGACCGCCGCGGCGGTCGCGATCGCGGCCGTTCGCGCGCCTAGCCGGACAGGAACGAGCAAGACGGGGGTCAGACCTCAGGGCCTGACCCCCGTTCGTCTACTCGACGGCGAGCAGCTCGAGCGCGTGCGCGCTCACGTCGGGCAGCTCGACGAGCCCGAGGCGGTACGCGATCGCGACCGCCTCTGCGCGGCTGTGCACGCCGAGCTTCGAGAGCAAGTGCTGGATGTGCGTCGCCACCGTCTTGGGGCTGATCACCAGCGAGGCGGCGATACGTTTCTGCGACTGCCCGCCCGCGAGGAGCGAAAGGATCTCGCGCTCGCGCGGGCTGAGGCTGATCTCCCCGTTCCCGTTCCCGTTCCCGTTCGCGGAGGGTGGCTTGGCGCGGCGCAACGACCGCCGCACGCGCGCGAGCAGCTCGCCGCGGTCGAACGGCTTCGCCATGTAGTCGTCCGCGCCGATCATCAGCCCGGCGACGTGATCCAGAGGTGCCGTTCGGTCGGCGGAGACGAGGATCACCGGGAGCTCGTCCCCGTAGGCTGCGTGCAGCACGCGGAGCAGCTCGAGCCCGCTCGTCTGACCGGGCAGCTCGACCTCGACGATGGCGAGTGCGGGTGGGGTCTCGTCGAGCCGCTCGAGGACGAGCTCGGCGTGCTCCGCGCAGCGGACCTCGTAGCCCAGGCGGACGGCGACATAGACCGCCGCGGCGCGGACCGCGTCGTCGTGGTCGACCACCAGGATCGTGCCGCAGACACCCATACCCAACTCCTCTCCGGAGCAGATCTTGCGCTGAAAGCCCCTGGAAATCAAGCGTCGGCCCTAGGGCATCGGCGCCAGGACGATTACGGCGTCCGCCGCTAGTCGATCGGCCAGTTCACGTCGCAAGCTTCCTGCTGAACTGCGGTGGACTGCGCAAGGCACCCCGACGGGTGCTGCGACAGTCGAGGAGGGGAGACCTCCACCGCCTAACTGGTGGGAGGAACGGAATGACAGACCGAGTTCTCGGCAAGCCCGGGCCAGAGCGGCGACGGCGGATGCGGCTTCTTCCGCTCGCGCTGCTTCTCGCGGCTGGGATGCTTGTCGTCGTAACCGCGGCGTCGGGAGCGTTCTTCCCGCCGAACCCGTCGGATCCCGACGCCGCCGCGTACGCGATCACCGTCGACGAGAACGGCCCGAACGACGTGCCGGGTCAGAAGGACCTCACGCTCCACGGCCTCGACGAGTCCGGCCTGCCGAACCAGCTGAAGGTGCTGTGGGACTGGGACGAGATCAGCATCAGCGGGAACAACACGCTGGATGCCTGTTCGCTCCTCACCTCCGACGCCAACATCTTCGCGGACTACGCGTTGTGTCTGACGCTCGGAGGCCAGCCCCTCGCGCCCCTAGCCACCACGCTCTACAGCTGTGGTGACACTCGCGTCGACCGGTGCGCGAGCCAGATCGCAGTCGTGGTGCTGCCGGCAAACGCGAGCACGAGTTGCTCGTTCGCGGTCACGAACAACACGGACCCGTTCCCCGGGCCGGCGAGCAAGGCCAAGGGGACTGCCTATCCGCAGGACACGCGGGCGAAGTGCACGCTCGACCTGCCGGAGATCGCAGGCGCGACCGGAGTGCCGGTCGCCGACCTCGACCTCATCAACACGTGCTCGTACCCGTCGCAGCAGCCGAACTCGGACCCGTCCGACTGCGTGCTGATCCCGCGCGACGCGACGCTGATCATCGTCAAGGACGCCGACGACGACACGACGGCGTTCCCGTTCACGGTGACGGGCGGCGGGACGTTCAGCGGCAACGTGAGCGATGGCTCGCCGCAGACCGTCGGCATCGTCAGCGGCGTCAACACGACCGTCGCCGAGGGAACCGAGCCCACCGGATGGGCGTTCACGAGCGCAAGCTGCACCGGCTCGACGCTCACGGGTGGCAACGGAACGCCAGGGAAGAGCATCACGGTGAAGGCGGCAACCGGGAACACGATCACGTGCACCTTCGTCAACGACCTCCAACTGGGCTCCATCGACGTCTCGAAGACTTCGAGTGACAGCGGCAGCCAGGAGGGTGCAGTCTTCACGCTCTACTCCGGCACGGATACCACCGGGACGGTCGTGGGCACGTGCACCGTCGACGCGGGCGGTCATTGCGACTCCGACGACGCCAGCTACGACAATCCGTCGTTCGACGATCTCGTCGCCGGCAACTACACGCTCGACGAGACCACGGTTCCCGCTGGGTACGACAAGGACGCGGACCTGCCGAAGACCGACATCGTGCTCGGTGCGGGGCAGGATCTCACGTTCTCGTTCGAGAACGTCGCCCAACCGGGATCGGTTTCGATCAGCAAGACCGACGATGCCGGAGATCCGCTCGCAGGCGTGACGTTCCAGCTGTACGAGGACGACAACGGCACTCCCGGCGACGCGATCTCAGGGGCCTCGTGCACGACCGACAACACCGGCGCGTGCGCGATCCAGAACGTCGTCGCGGGGACCTACTGCCTCGACGAGACGAATCTGCCGAGCGGGTATGACCCCGATCCCGACCTTCCCGAGTGCGGCATCGCGGTAACGCTCGGTGGGTCGGTGAACAGGTCGTACGAGAACGACAGATTGTTCAAGGTCATCACGATCGTCTGCAAGAAGGCGGGTAGCGAGCTCTATCCGAGCAGCGTCACGTACGACAGTGGTTCCGCGCAGACCTCCCTGGCCGCGAGCGGTCTGGGCACGGTCGACGAGGAGGATCTGTGCGGTCTCGGCGGTGCAGTGCACGATGACGTGGGCACGGGTAGCCACACGTCGAGCATCAACATTCCGACGAGCCAGCCGTAGAAGCACGGCGATCGAGGAGTGAAGGGCAGGGCCGGCCCTCGGGCCGGCCCTTCCTCTGTCCGTTCACGTCGTCGGCGACTGCTGGAACGCGGTTCGCAGGAAGGCCTCGAGCCCAACGACGTCCGCTGCAGGCGGGACGTCGCGGTTCAGCTGGGTGGAGGCGCGGGCGCTCGCAGTGCCGAAGAGCTGACGGTAGTCCTCCGCGATCATCTCCTTCGCGCTCCAGCTGTACGACGAGTCGATCCGCGCGTCTCCGAGGAGGCCACGCGCTTCGAGGTAGGCGGAGAGAGACGGGTCCTGCTGCACGATGTACGCGTAGTACAGGCTCCACGCGTGCCCGTACTCGTGGAAGAGCTCGTCGTCGCCCTCGAGCCACGAGCGGAAGGTGACGTTCGAGGTCGCGTGATAGTCCGTGTAGACGCTGATCGACCCCGTCGCGACCGTCGATGTCGATCCCGCTTTCGTGAAGTCGAAGCGGACCGTCACGAACCGGGCCTCGGAGCCCACCAGCTCGCCGCTCACGAGACGATCGTGGATCTCCCGCGCTGACACGACGTCGTCGTAGCTGCGCACGTCGAGGCCGGTCGGGCCGACGTACGTCGTGATCGGCGCGGCGGCGTCGGTGGACCGCACGATCGGCCGCCAGCCGAGGTCCGCACGAGCAGTTCGCACGAGGTGCACCTCCCACGTCGGACGAAGCGAGCCGGTTGTGTCAGGCACCCAGTCCTCGCGGATGGCCCACCAGGCGGCGGGCGCGAACTCCACGCGATAGTCGCCGTCCTCGAGTCCGCCGAAGGAGTACGACCCGCTCGCGTCGGAGTACGTGTTGGTGAGGTACGTGCCCGCGTCGCTGAACAGAAAGAGGTGCCTGTTCGCGAGCGGTTGCTCGTCGGTCTCGAAGACCCCGTCCCGATCGGCCTCCGAGAAGACGAAGCCTCCGACCGTGCCCGGCGCGAGCGTCGGCGGGACAACCGGGGTCTGCGTCGGCGGCGGCTCGGGCGGCGGTGGCGGCGGAGACTGCTCGCCGGGAGGTGGCGGGGGAGGCGCGGACGGCGGCGAGGGCTCGTTGCTCACGACGACCGTCACGCTCGCCGCACCGACGTTCCCCGCCTGATCGGTGGCGGTGACCGTGATGAGGTGCGATCCGTCGGGATACGCCGTCGTGTCCAGCGTGGCGCTCCAGGTCGCGCTCCCGTCGGCTGGGCGTGGATCGGATGCGTCCACGCGCACGACGATCTCCGCGATTTCGCCGTTGTCTGCTGCGGACCCGGTGACCTGCGCGACTCCGCCGATCGACTCGCCGGTCGTCGGGTCGGCGATCGAGACGGCCGGAGGCCGCGTGTCGCACGTCCTCCGCGGGCACGAACCTCCGCCTGACCCCTTGCCCTTGCCGCCGAGGGCGACGGGGCTGGCGACGACGAGTCCGACGGCGGCGAGGAGCAGCAGAAGCTGGAACCAGGCTCTCGGATGTGTCACGGCGGCAGTCCTCCGTTGATTGCGGCGCCCTCACGCGAGCGACGGGTACGTGATCGTCCGAAATTGCACGTTCTGAACCCCCGCTCGGGTGGACCCCGCAGGAGGACGGATGCCGGTCACCTGGGCGAGGGATACGATCCGCCGGTGTCGAAGCACGAGCTGACCGAGCTGGCGACCGGCGAGCGGGTGATCTCCGAGCGGGTCCCGGGGGTGCGCTCGGTCGCGCTCGGGTTCTGGATCGGCGCCGGCTCACGCGACGAGCCGAACGAGCGCGCCGGCGTCTCCCATTTCATCGAGCACCTTCTCTTCAAGGGCTCGTCCCGCTACACCGCGCAGGAGATCGCGGAGCTCTTCGACGAGCTCGGCGGCGAGCTGAACGCAGCGACCTCCCGCGAGACGACCGTCGTCTACGCGCGGGTGCCTGACGACCGTCTCGAGATCGCGCTCGACGTGATGGCGGACATGCTCTATCGGCCGTCGTTCGGGGACGTCGACTCGGAGCGCGAGGTCGTCCTCGAGGAGATCGCGATGGTCGAGGACACGCCGCACGACCTCGTCCACGACCTCGCCGGCGAGGCCGTCTTCGGGGGTCACCCGCTCGGCCGTCCGGTCATCGGGCGCGCCGAGGTCATCTCCAGCGTCTCGAGGCGCGCGCTCGCCGCGTACCACCGCCGCGCGTACGTCGGCGGGCGGATCGTGCTTGCGGCGGCGGGGAACGTCCGCCACGAGCACCTCGTCGAGCTCCTCGACGCGCATCGGAACGGCTCGGTCCCGACCGGCCTCGGCCTCGGCCCGAGGAAGCCGGTGCGCCGCGTGCTCGCGCCGCAGCTCCGGTTCCAACGGAAGGACACGGAGCAGTACCACGTCTGCCTCGGTGCGCCCGGCATCACGCGGACCGACGAGCGGCGCTTCGCCGGCTCGGTGCTCGACGCGATCGTCGGAGGCTCCGCGTCGTCCCGGCTCTTCCAGGAGATCCGGGAGAAGCGCGGGATGGCGTACTCGGTGTACAGCTATGCCTCGCAGTACTCGGACTCGGGCCAGGTCGGGCTCTACGTCGGCACGCGCGAGGACAACCTCGCGACGTGCCTCGAGATCGCGATCTCCGAGCTCGCCGACGTCGCCGCCGGCAACGTTCGCCCGGCGGAGCTCGCACGCGCGAAGGAGAACCTCAAGGGCAGGCTCCTCCTCTCCCTCGAGTCGACCTCGAACCGGATGACGCGCCTCGGGAAGGCGACCGTGACCGAGACGCCGCTCCTCGGGATCGACGAGATCGTCCGCAGGTTGGAGGCGGTCACGGGCGACGAGGTCGCCTCCCTCGCAGCCGAGCTGTTCGCCGTCGGCCGCCTCTCCGCCGCCGGGATCGGGCCCGACGAGGGCGCGTTCCGGGATGCCGTCTCACGGGTCAACCCCGAACTCCTCTGCAGGGCCGCCTAGTGCGGATCGCCGTCTTCGGGGCGGGCGGGAAGGTGGGCGCCGCTCTCGTCCCGGCGCTCGAGGCAGCCGGCCACGAGGTCGTCGACGGTCGCTCGGGCCTTCTCGACGGCTGCGACGCCGCAGTCGACTTCACGCGACCTGACGCCGTCCGGGAGAACGTGGGGCGCTGTCTGGCAGCGCGGGTCCCAGTGGTGGTCGGGACGACCGGGCTCGACGTGGACAGCATCGACGCGGCGGCCCGCAAGGCTGGCGTCGCTTGCTTCCACGCCCCGAACTTCGCGCTCGGGGCGATGCTGATGATGCGCTTCGCCGAGGAGGCGGCGAAGGCGTTCCCGCGGGCGGAGATCGTCGAGCTGCACAACGAGGCGAAGCTCGACGCGCCGTCCGGGACGGCTAAGGCGACCGCCGTGCGCATGGGAACCGAGCCCACGATCCACTCCATCCGCCTTCCGGGGCTCGTCGCGCACCAGGAAGTGATCTTCGGCGGCGCGGGGGAGACGCTGACCATCCGGCACGACACGACGTCGCGTGAGGCGTTCGTGCCCGGAGTTCTTCTCGCGCTCGAGCGGGTCCGCGAGCTGCCGGTCGGGCTCACGGTCGGGCTCGACGCGCTGCTGTGATCACGTTCGTCGTCGGCGACCTGACGGCGCAGGAGGTCGACGCGATCGTGAACGCCGCGAACGAACTGCTCGCTCCCGGCGCTGGCGTCTGCGGGGCGATCCACCGTGCCGGCGGGGACGAGATCTTCGACGAGTGCGCCAGGCTCGGCGGCTGCGCGACCGGCAACGCGAAGGCCACCGGAGCCGGCCGGCTGTCCGCGAGGCACGTGATCCACGCCGTCGGGCCGGTCTGGAGCGGGGGAGAGGCGGGCGAGCCGGCGCTCCTCGCGTCCGCGTACCGCCGCGCGCTCGAGGTCGCCGAGGAGCTGGGCTGCCGGACGATCGCGTTCCCCGCGCTCTCGACGGGGATCTACGGGTATCCGCCGGAGCTTGCCGCCGCCGTCGCCGTCGGTGCCGTGAGCCCGTTCCGCGAGCGCTTCGACGAGATCCGGTTCGTCTTCCTGGACGAGGGGCCCCGCCGCGTCTTCGCAAGCGCGGCGAAGGCCCTGCGCGACCGAGCGACTACGAGCGCGCCTGGAGCGCGGCGAGGAGCTCCCGGTGGCGCCGCTCCTCGTCCGTGACCTCCTCCGCCGTGGGCTTGCTCATCCGGGCCATGAGCGCGGTCATCGGCTTGACGACGAAGAAGAAGATGGCTGCGGCCGTCGTGACGAACGTGATCAGCGCGGTGAGGAAGGCGCCATACCGGAACACGGCGTCGTTGATCGTGAACGTGAGGTCGCTGAAGTCGGGCTTGCCGAAGATCATCGCCAGGATCGGCATGATCAGGTCGTCGACGAACGACGTCACGAGCGCCGCGAAGGCAAGACCCATGACGAAGGCGACGGCGAGCTCGACGAGGTTGCCCCGCATGAGGAAGTCCCTGAACTCCCTGAGCATTCGTATCCCCCCTGTCTCGTAGAATCGGGTGCGTGCTGGGCGAGATCCTTACCGCGATCGCGACGCCCTTCAAGCCGGACCTGTCGCTCGACCTCGACCGCTTCCGTGCACTGGCGTCCCATCGTCGTCGACAACGGCTCGGACGGTCTCGTGGTCACCGGCACGACGGGCGAGTCGCCGACGCTCTCGGACGAGGAGCGCTTCGCGCTGTACGAGGCGGCGGTCGACGAGGTCGGTGACCGGGCGACGGTCGTCGCCGGGACGGGGACGTACTCGACCGAGCACTCGGTCCACCTGACGGCGCGCGCACACGAGATCGGCGTGGACGGGCTCCTCGTCGTCACGCCCTACTACAACAAGCCTCCGGTTCGGGGGATCGTCGAGCACTTCAAGGCGATCGCAGCACTCTCCGACCGCCCGCTGGTCGTCTACAACATCCCAAGCCGCGTCGTCCTCAACCTCGAGACCGAGGCGATCGCGCGGCTCGCCGAGCTCCCGACGGTAGGAGCGGTGAAGCAGGCCAACCCGGACCTCGAGCAGGCGCGGGCGATCGTCGACCTCGGGCTCGACCTGTACGCGGGAGACGACGACCTCGTGCTCCCCTTCCTCGAGGTCGGCGGCAGAGGCGGGGTCTGCGTGCACACGCACGTCGTCGGGCCGCAGGTGAAGGAGCTCGTCGCCCGCTTCCGCGCCGGGGACGTCGAGGGCGCACGGGAGCTCGACCGCGAGCTCGCGCCGTCCATCGACCTGCTCCGCGTCGTCGTCAACCCGATCGCCATCAAGTGCGCGCTCAACCTCCTCGGCCACGAGGTGGGGGGCGTCCGCCTCCCGCTCGTCGACGCGAACGAGGAGGAGCGCGAGGCCGTGCGCGGCTGCCTCGAGCGGCTGGGCCTCCTGCAGCCTGCGGCGGCATAGATGGCGCGATTCGACGACATGCTCGCGGCGCTCGGTGCCGGAGCGGCGATCCCGGGCGTGATGGGCGTCGGCCCGGGACGGACCTGGGACGCCATGGTTGCGGCGCACGCGCCCGCTCTCAGGGGCGAGAGCGTGACGTTCGTCGCGCTCGAGGACGGGACGCTCGTGGTGAACGAGGACGTGCCGGACGGCTCGCTCGCGCCCGTCGCGGACCAGATCGAGGAGATGGTCGCACCGCCGTACAGGGCCGCAGCCGCCCGCAACGAGGGCGACATGTGGACAGCGGTCGCGGAACGCGTGTGGGTCGTCGAGCTCTCCGGGGTCGGCGCCGACGAGGTCGAGCTGACGGTGGTCGGCGGCGAGCGGGCGCTCACGTTCGGCGACGAGCGAGCGGATGACGCGGTTCCGGCGCTCGACGCGCTCGCCGACGGCCACGGCGACGTCGCGATGCACGCCGAGCGGGTCGACGGCGATCTGTTCGCCGTCGACGTGTTCCCCTTGTAGCCGCGCATAGACTCAGGTGATGAGCGACGCGCTGCGGATCATTCCGCTCGGCGGCCTCGGCGAGGTCGGCAAGAACATGACCGTGTACGAGACGGCGGGCGAGATGCTCGTCGTCGACGCGGGCCTCGCCTTCCCGCGCGACGAGCACCTGGGCGTCGATCTGCTCCTGCCCGACGTCGGTTATCTGCAGGGGCGCAAGGTCCGGGCAGTCGTCCTGACGCACGGGCACGAGGATCACGTCGGCGGCCTTCCCGTACCTCCTGCGCGAGGTCGAGGTCGAGTCGGTCGTCTCGACCCGGCTGACGCTCGCGCTCGTGAAGTCGAAGCTCGACGAGCACGGCGTGGGGCAGGCGACCGAGCTCGTCGAAGCCGGGCCAGGGGACGAGCCGCTCGACCTCGGCCCGTTCCGGATCGAGCTCGTCCGCGTGGCGCACTCGATCCCCGACTCGGTCGCCCTCGTGATCGAGACCGGGGCTGGGCGCGTCGTGCACACCGGAGACTGGAAGCTCGACCACACGCCGGTCGACGGGCTGAAGACGGACGTCGGGAAGCTCGCGGAGATCGGCAACCGCGGGGTCGACCTCCTCCTCGGGGACTCCACGAACGCCGAGCGGCCGGGCAACACCGGCTCCGAGCGGCTCGTCGGGGAGGCCTTCCGGACGCTGTTTCCGCTGCGCTCGGGACGCATCCTCGTGGCCTCGTTCGCGTCGAACATCCATCGCATGCAGCAGGCGGCGGACGTCGCGGTCGAGTGTGGCCGGAAGGTGGCCGTGATCGGCCGCTCGATGCGCAAGAACCTCAACATCGCGCGCAATCTCGGGTACGTCTCGCTTCCCGAGGACGCGCTCGTGAGCCCGGACGAGGCGTCGCAGTTGCCGCCGGAGCGCGTCCTCGTGCTCTGCACGGGGAGCCAGGGCGAGCCGATGTCGGCGCTGACCCGCATCGCCTACGGCGACCACAAGGCGCTCACGATCGAGCCGGGCGACACGGTGATCATCTCCGCGAAGCCGGTCCCGGGCAACGAGCTCCGGGTACACGACTCGATCAACCAGCTCGCCCGCGCCGGCGCCGAAGTGCTGCACGAGGAGATCGCGCCCGTCCACGTCTCCGGCCACGCCTGCCAGGAGGAGCTGAGGACGATGCTCTCGCTGCTGCGCCCGCGCCACGTGATGCCGATCCACGGCGAGTACCGCATGCTCGCGGCGCACGCCAAGCTGGCGCGCGAGGCGGGTGTCCCCGAGGATCGGATCCTCATCGCCGACAACGGCTCCGTCGTCGAGCTCGCACGGGGAGGCGCTCGCCTGGTCGACCGCGTCGACGCGGGGGTCACCTTCGTCGACGGGCTCCGCGTCGGGGACGTCCGGGACGTCGCCCTCCGCGACCGCCGGCGGCTCGCCGACGACGGCGTCCTCATCGTCGTCACGACTTTGAGCTCGGCGAACGGAGGCGAGATCGCCCCTCCGGAGCTCATCGCGCGCGGCTTCGGCGAGTCCGAGGAGCTGCTCGACGAGCTGCGGGACGAGGCGGACCGCGTCGTCCGGGAGCTCGCGAACGAGCACGCCACCGAGATCAAGCTCCTGCAGGAGCACATCCACGACGCGGTCGGGCAGATCGTCTACGACCGCACGCGGCGACGGCCGATGGTGCTGCCCGTCGTCATCGAGGTGTAGTCGTGACAGGCTGGGACGCGGTCATCGAGGGGAACGCGGCGAGCGACCTCACCGCGGCCCGGCTCGTACGCCAGCTCCGCGCGTGCGAGGTGGCCGCGCTCGCGTTCTGCCGGCTCCTCGAGCGCTGGGGGAGGGGAGACGCGGTGCCCGCGACCCCGGGCGCGCGCGAGGCGGCGCTGCGGCGGGCGGCGGACCGGGTCGAGACCGCGCTCGCAGGGCTCGAGCAACCGCTGTCGCGCTACCTGCTCGAGCTGGAGCCGGAGCTCGCCGAGGGCCGTTCCTGGTACGCCGGGCCGGGTCCGGGGGAGCTCGTCGAGTGGCGCCCCGTGCTCGACCGGGCGGGCGTGCGCGCCTGCCCGGACCGGGTCGCCGCCGTCTACCTCGAGCTCGCCGTCCTCGTACGCGCGCTGCAGGGCCTCGCGACGGCGGCGAGCCTCGACGCTGTCCCTGACCGCTCCTCGCTCTGGGCGGGGCTCTTCGACCTCCGGGACACGCTCCTCGGCTCGACCGTCGACGACCTCCGCGCTCTCGCGGCCTAACTGTCGTCGAGATCGGCGAGCAGACGCTTCGGCGCGACGATCCGGTAGCTCTCCTCCACCCAGTCGCGCAACAGGGCGACGCTCACGCCCTGCGCGCGCAGGGGAACCGTGACCCAGCCCGCGGCCCCGAGCCCGTACCCCGTCCGCTCGGCGCCGTCGATCGAGAGCGCGTGCGCGTGGGACTCCTCGAGCTTCACCGTCATCCGCCGCGAGCCGGGCGGGCCGGCGAAGACGAAGATCTTGCCCCGCACCTTCGCGACGTCCTCGCCCCACGGATGCTCCTCGGTCGCCTCGGGGAGCGAGAGCGCGAACTCGAGCACCTTGTCGCGGACGCCTGCCACGCCGGGCCACGATAGCCCGCGGTAGCCTCCTCGCGTGACCGAGGACGTGGTCGTGTTCGTCGAGGTCCCGTCGGGCTCGCGGAACAAGTACGAGCTGGACGAGGAGCTCGGCGCGATCGTGCTCGACCGGCGCCTGTTCACGTCGATGGCGTATCCGGCCGACTACGGTTTCATCGAGGGGACCCTGGGCGAGGACGGCGACCCGCTGGACGCGCTCGTGCTCGTCGGTGAGCCCACGTTCCCGGGCTGCAGGATCCGCGTTCGAGTCGTCGGCGTCTTCCACATGGCCGACGAGAAGGGGCCGGACGAGAAGATCATCTGCGTCCCGTTGAAGGACACCGCCTGGATGCGCATCTCGGACGTACACGACATCCCCGCCGAGCTGCGGAACGAGGTCGAGCACTTCTTCCAGGTCTACAAGGACCTCGAGGAGGCGAAGGTCGAGACGCACGGCTACGGCAACCGCGCGCAGGCAGAGCGCGTGGTCGCCGAGGCGCGGGCGCGCGCCCCCGCGTAATGGTGGTGTTCGGCGCGATCGCGCCGCACGGCGAGCCCGCGTTCGTCGAAGGGTCCGCGACCCGGGGGGCGATGGAAGACCTCGCCCGTGGGCTCGAGCACGCGGCCCCGCAGGTCACGGTGGTCCTCACGCCGCACAACGTCCACGTGGAGGGCGCGTTCGCAGTGGTCGTCTCGGCGACGGTTGCGGGTGCCGTCGACCAGCCGGGGGACGAGCTGTCGCTGCCCGTGGACGTCGAGCGGGCGGCCGGCGTGCTCGCGGGCCTCCGCGACGCGGGGCTCCCTGCGCTCGGCGTGAGCTTCGGCTCGAACGACCCGGCGCTCGCCGTGATGCCGCTCGACTGGGGGGCCGCGATCCCGCTCTGGTTTCTCGGCGGCCGAGCTGCGGACCCTCGCCCCGTCGTCGTCGTCAGCCCGGCACGGGAGCTCTCGCTGGCCGACCACGTACGTGCGGGGCGGACGCTCGCCGCAGCGCTCGATCACACTCCGACGGCGATCGTCGCCAGCGCGGACCACGGGCACGCACACGACCCTGACGGGCCGTTCGGCTTCCATCCGGCGGCCGCCGACTACGACGCGCGCGTCGTCGAGCTCGTCCGCGAGAACCGGCTCGGGGACGTGCTCTCCCTGGAGCCGATCGTCGAGGACGCGAAGGCGGACAGCCTGTGGCAGCTCGCGATGCTCCACGGAGCGCTCGGCGAGGCGTTCGAGGTCGAGCTCCTCTCGTACGAGTGCCCGACGTACTTCGGGATGCTCTGTGCGGCGTTCCGTCCCCGCGGTCTCGCGTAGCCGGCAAAACCGGAGGAGCACGCGGCTCGACGTCGAATCGCGCGGCATGGCTGCCCGCAGGAAGAAGCGGCCGCTTCGGCCACGCGTCCCCGCGCGTGTGCGGAAGCGGACGAGGAGAGCGCGCTCACAGCACGAGGGCGAGCTGCTCGGCCTCGCGCTGGCCGCCCTCGGGCTCGTCCTCTCCGCGATCCTGTACGTCGGTCTCGACGGCGGCGCGGTCGGCTCGTGGCTCGCCGGGGCTCTCGAGGCGGTTCTCGGCGAGGCCGCGTACCTCCTCCCGCTCGGGCTCCTGGGAATGGGGGGGCTCATGCTCGCGCGCAGCGACCTCCTCGAGGTGCGGCCCTTCCGACTGGGGCTCGGAGTGGGCTTCCTGGGCCTCATGACCCTGCTCGGCAAGGACAGCGGCGGCTGGATCGGGCTCGCGCTCGGCGGCGTGCTCGCGGGGCTGATCGGGGACACGGGCGCGGCGATCGTCGGCGGCGCGCTCCTGCTCGGCGGCGCGCTCCTCGTGAGCGGTGCCTCGACCGGGGCGATCTTGCGCCGCACCGGCCACGTCATCCGCAACGCCGGCTCGGAGGCGCGCCGCGCGCTCGACTGGGCCTCCCTCGAGTCGCAGACGGACGAGCTCGACATTCCCTCGGAGCCGGAGGAGCGCCCGCCGCGGCGGCTCCTGGACGGGGCGGAGGCGTTTCCCGACGTCGTGGGCGAGCCGCCGCTCGGCGAGGTCCCGCCGCTCGTCCCACCGACCCGGCCGGGCGAGCCCGCGGACGCCGAGAGCGTCGAGAGCGTGTTCGAGACGTCGTCGGAGCACGCGGACTACCGGCTCCCGGACCGCTCGATCCTCCAGCGCTCGCCCGCAGCAGCGGCGACGAAGGAGGACGCAGGCGCGCGCGTCGCCGACCTCCTCGTCCGCACGCTCCGCGAGTTCGGCGTCGAGGCGACGGTCTCCGGCCAGATCTCCGGGCCGCGCGTGACGCGCTACGAGCTGCAGCTCGCCCCGGGGACGAAGGTCTCCAAGGTGGCCGCACTCCGGGACGACCTCTCGTACGCGCTCGCGACGACGGAGATCCGGATCCTCGCTCCGATCCCGGGGAAGCAGGCGGTCGGCGTCGAGGTCCCGAACCTCTCGCCCCGTCTCGTCACGCTCGGCGACATCTACGACGACCTGCCGGCGACCGCGAGCCCGCTCGCCGTCTGGCTCGGCAAGGACATCTCCGGGAACGCCGTCTGGACCGACCTCGCCCGCATGCCGCACCTGCTCATCGCCGGGACGACCGGGTCGGGGAAGTCGGGCTGCATCAACACGATCCTCACCTCGACGCTCCTGCGCGCGACTCCGGACGAGGTGCGGATGATCCTCATCGACCCGAAGCGGATCGAGCTCGGCTACTACGAGTCCATCCCGCACCTCCTCACCTCCGTCGTCTCCAGCCCGAAGGAGGCGGCAACCGTGCTGCACAACGTCGTCGCCGAGATGGAGCGCCGCTACGAGCGGCTCTCGCTCGTGCGTGCGCGCAGCCTTCCCGAGGCGAACCGGGCCCTGCGCGCGCGCGGCGAGGACACGCTGCCGTACCTCCTCGTCGTCATCGACGAGCTCGCCGACCTGATGATGGTCTCTCCGCAGGCGGTCGAGGACTGCGTCATCCGGCTCGCGCAGAAGTCGCGCGCGGTCGGCATCCACCTCGTGCTCGCGACGCAGCGGCCCTCGGTCGACGTGATCACGGGGATGATCAAGGCGAACGTCCCCTCGCGGATCGCGTTCGCAGTCTCGAGCCAGACCGACTCGCGCGTCATCCTCGACACGGCGGGCGCGGAGAGCCTGCTCGGGCAGGGCGACATGCTCTTCAAGCCGCTCGGCACCTCGCGCCTGCAGCGCCTCCAGGGCGCGTACGTGAGCGAGGAGGAGGTCGCGCTCGTCGTCGAGCAGTGCCGCACCCAGCGCGGCCAGGACCTCGACGAGTCGCTCCTCGAGGCGCCCGAGGCGCCGTTCGAGGACGGCAACGAGGACCTCGACTTCGACCCGGACGAGGACCCGCTGCTCGACAAGGCGATCGAGGTCGTCGTCCAGACGCAGACCGCCTCCGTCTCCCTCCTCCAGCGGCGCCTACGGGTCGGCTACACGCGCGCGGGCCGCCTGATCGACATGCTCGAACGCCGCGGGATCATCTCCGGCTACGAGGGGTCGAAGCCGCGTCGCGTGCTCGTGTCGGAGACCGAGTTCCACAGCGTTTGACGCGCGCGGCAAGATAGGCTACCGGCGCAATCGAGCCTCTTCACAAGTTGTGAAGAGGCCCAACTTGCGGTTGGATCAACCGTCCAACTGGGCGGGCAGGCTTACTCGTAAGGAGGGCATGTGAAGAGAAAGCTCATGGTGGCGACCGCCGTGATTACGGCAGCGCTCGCCACGACCGGGCTTGTCGCGAGCTCGGGAACGGCCGCGAAGGACCAGCAGGCGATACGGGTCGCGCTCGTAACGGACATCGGCGGGCTCAACGACAAGGGCTTCAACACCCTCGCCAACCTCGGTCTCAAGAAGGCGAAGGCAAAGCTCGGGGCCAACCTCCAAACCCGTGTCTACATCACGAACACGGACGCCGACCGCACGCCGAACCTCCAGCGGGCGGCCCAGGACGGCTATCAGCTCGTGATCGCGAACGGCGTTCTCTTTAGCTTCGGTCCGCTGGACACCGTGGCGCCGGCGTTCAAGAGCACGAAGTTCCTCGGTACCGACGTCGATCTCAACGCCGTCAAGGGTAAGCCGTCGAACATCCGCGGCGTCCAGTTCAGGGAGCAGGAGGCCGGCTGCCTCGTCGGCAACATCGCCGCCTTGGAGGCCAAGCGCCAGCCCGGCGCGGACATCATCTCGGCCGTCGGCGCCAACAAGGTGACGGCGATCGTCCGCTTCTTCGCCGGCTACCAGTTCTGCGCGAAGCGGGCGAACAAGAGCGTCAAGGTCATCACCCAGTACGCCAACGACCCGACCTTCAACGATCAGGCGAAGTGCAAGGCGACCGCGCTCAGCCAGATCGCGCGCGGCTCGCGGGTCGTCTTCCAGGTCGCCGGAGGCTGCGGCCTGGGCGCGCTCGACGCTGCCAAGCAGAAGAAGCGCTGGGCGATCGGCGTCGACGCCGACCAGGGCTTCTTCGGCCCGCACGTGCTGACGAGCGCGACGAAGCACGTGGAGACCTCCGTCTACGACGCGGTCATCGGGTTCCAGAGGAATCCGGCAGCTTGGAAGACCGGCTTCAACGTCAACTACACCGCGAAGAACGGCGGAGTAGGGTATGGCAAGCTCTCGAAGGCGCTGCCGAAGAAGGTTGCGGCGCAGTACAACGCGTCCAGCGCGGCGCTGTTGAAGTTGATGGCAAGCGGCAAGGTCAAGCCGCCAGCGAAGTAGCGCAAGGCATCCCAGGGGGCGGACATTTCCGCCCCCTGGTTTCCTGCTCAACGCTCGTACGACCTCCGGCGGCGAGGCAATAGAAATAGGATGCGCCGTATGAGCGAGGGCGCTCCGGTTCTCGAGCTGCGGGGGATCACAAAGCGGTTTCCCGGCGTCGTCGCCAACGATCACGTCGACCTCGACCTCCGTCAGGGCGAGGTCCACGCCCTGCTGGGGGAGAACGGCGCCGGGAAGACGACGCTGATGAACGTCCTCTACGGCCTGTATCGGCCCGACGAGGGGGAGATCCTGATCAACGGCCAGGCGGTGGCCTTTCACTCGCCGAAGGACGCGATCTCCCACGGCATCGGCATGGTGCACCAGCACTTCATGCTCATCCCGGTGATGACCGTCGCCGAGAACGTCATCCTTGCCAACGAGCCGACGACGAGCGCGGTCTTCCTCGACCACGGCGCGGCTGAGGAGCAGGTGAGGGAGCTGGCGCACAGCTTCGGCTTCGCGATCGACCCGGACGCGCGCGTCCAGGACATCAGCGTCGGCCAGCAGCAGCGGGTCGAGATCCTCAAGGCGCTCTACCGCAGAGCGGACATCCTCATCCTCGACGAGCCGACGGCCGTGCTGACGCCGCAGGAGGCGGGCGAGCTCTTCGAGATCCTCGGCACGCTCATCCGCGAAGGCATGTCCGTGATCTTCATCAGCCACAAGCTGAACGAGGTGCTCGAGATCGCCCACCGGATCAGCGTGCTCCGACGCGGCAAGCTCGTGGAGACCGTGCCGCGCGAGGGCGCGACCGAGCAAGGCCTTGCGCGCCTCATGGTGGGGCGGGAAGTCCTCCTCCGCGTCGAGAAGCCGCCATCGAGCCCCGGAGAGCCCCTGCTACAGGTCGAGGGCGTGCGGGCCGTGGACGACCGCGGCCTCGAGAATGTCCGCGGCATCTCCTTCGAGGTTCGTGCGGGCGAGATCGTCGGTATCGCGGGCGTCGACGGCAACGGCCAGTCCGAGCTCGTCGAGGTCCTCTCCGGGTTGCGAAGGGCGGTCGCCGGCTCGGTGCAACTGGCGGGACGGGACATCACGGGCGCCGGGGCGCGCGAGATCGTGGATCTCGGCATGGGTCACGTTCCGGAGGACCGCCAGCGTCGTGGCCTCGTGCTCGACTTCACGCTCGCCGAGAACCTGGCGCTGCACGACTACGACGAGGAGCCGAACTCCCGCTTCGGCTGGCTGTTCCCGGCCCGGATCATCAGGCGCGCCGGCGAGCTGCTCCAGCGGTTCGACGTCCGGGGCGGCGGTCCCGAGACCCGGGCCTCGGCACTGTCCGGGGGCAACCAGCAGAAGGTCGTGCTGGCCCGTGAGATCGGCCGCGACCCGAACATCCTCCTGGCTGCCCAGCCCACACGGGGGTTGGACGTCGGGGCGATCGAGTTCGTCCACCGGCAGCTCGTCGAGGCGCGAGACCGGGGCAAGGGGGTTTTGCTGATCTCGCTGGAGCTCGAGGAGATCCTGTCGCTCTCGGACCGGATACTCGTCATGTACGAGGGGGCGATCGTCGCCGAGTACGGGACGGACGTCACGGAGGAAGAGCTCGGCATCGCGATGATCGGCGGCACCGTCAAGGGCGAGGAGGCGGCATGAGCGAGCAGGCGCCGACACCCGCCCCGCCTCCGGCCGAGCCGGGGACGGCGCCCAGCGTGGCAGCGCGCCTCGCGATCTACGAGCGCGCCGGCGGGATCGTGACGCCGCTCATGACGACCATATTCGCCTTCTTCATCGGCGGCCTGGTCGTCCTCCTCGTCAGCGGCAAGAACCCGCTGTCGACGTACAGGGAGATCTTCAACGGCACGGGGCTCAACTGGCTCTTTCCGTGGGACACGTCCTGCTCCGTTCGTGATCCCGGCGACGAGCTCTGTCTGGCTGCCGGCAACCTCCAGCAGACGCTGATCCAGTTCACCGTCCTCGTCCTCACGGGTCTGGCGGTGGCCTTCGCCTTCCGCTGCGGCCTGTTCAACATCGGCGGGCAGGGCCAGTACATCGTCGGCACCATCACCGCCGTCCAGATCGGCGTCTGGTTCGGCTTCCTCCCCGCCGGGCTGCACATCCTCGTGGCGGTCGTCGCCGCGGGACTGGCGGGCGCGCTGTGGGCCGGGATCGCGGGCTTCCTGAAGGCGACGGTCGGCGCGCACGAGGTGATCACGACGATCATGCTCAACTGGATCGCCATCTGGGGTGTCAGCTATCTCATCGGCGACGGCGGACCGCTCCAGGACCCGGTTACGGCAGAACAGGGGGTTCCCCTGAGCGAGCAGATCTCCGAGGGGGCGAAGCTGCCCGTCTTCTGGGGCCACCCACAGCTCCAGGGCCTGCACATCGGGTTGTTCGTCGCCCTCGGCGCACTCGTCGTCTACTCGATCGTCCTCAACCGCACGACCCTGGGGTACGAGGTGCGGGCAGTCGGCTTCAACCCAGAGGCTGCGGCGTATGGCGGCATCAGCGTCAAGCGCAGCTACGTGACGGCGATGGCGATCTCGGGCGCGTTCGCAGGCGTGGCCGGATCGATGGACATCCTGGGCTGGCAGTTCAGGCTCGACCAGACATCGGTGAACAACTACTCCTACATCGCCTTCCTCGGCATCGCCGTGGCGCTGCTCGGACGCAACACGGCCGTCGGCATCTTCTTCGCCGCGCTGCTCTTCGCCGCGCTCAGGATCGGAACGTCGACGCGCAATCTCAACCCGGACGTCTTCCCGCCCGAGCTGGCGGGGAACCTGACGGAGCTCATCCAGGGGCTCGTCGTGATCCTCGTCGGAGCCGAGCTACTCATCCTTTCCGTCTGGGCCGCACGGAAGCGGTTCAAGGTGCCGGGACGAGGAAGGATGGAGCCGTGAGCGTACGCGCCGAAGCCCCGCGCCCGCAACACGCCGGCGCGCAGATCATCACGCCTAGGCGACTGGCCATGCTCGGCATGGCGCTCGCGCCGGTCGCACTCTGGCTGACGCTCCCGCCCCTGACGCTCGACACCGTCGCGGCGCCGCTCATCCTCGGCGCGGTCTCGGCGCTGCTCGGAGTAGCCGCGATCACGCGGGGGAGCGGCGTGTGGGGTGGGGCGCCGTGGCGAGCGGCTTGCTGGCGATCGCCGCGGGCGTGTTCGCGGTCCAGGCGAGCGCGTCCAACCTGAAAGAGGTCATCACCTGGTCGACGCTGATCTCACTCGGTCTCGCGTTCGCCACGCCACTCATCTTCGCGGCCATCGGCGGCATGTTCTCGGAGCGGAGCGGCGTGGTGAACATCGGCCTCGAGGGCATGATGCTGATGGGCGCCTTCTTCGGGATATGGGGCGCGGACGTGACGGGATCGTGGTATGGCGGGCTACTGATCGCCATGGTGTCAGGCGGCCTGCTCGCACTCGTCCACGCGTACTTCTCCATCCACCTGCGCGCGGACCAGATCGTCACCGGGACCGCGATCATCTTCCTGGCCTACGGGATCACCGGGTACCTCTACAACGACATCTACAAGACCGAGGGAACGCCACCCATCCTGCCCGAGATCCCCCAAGTGAACCTCGATTTCCTCGCGAGCATTCCTCCGGAGGGGCTGGGCGACTTCCTGGACAAGTCGATCGGCGACCTGAGCCTGATGACCTGGATCGCGTTCGGGGTCGTCGTCCTCTCGTCCATCTTCATGTTCAGGACGTCCTGGGGCCTGCGGGTTCGCTCCGTGGGCGAGCACCCGCGCGCGGCGGACACCGTGGGCATCGACGTCTACCGGGTGCGCTATGCCTGTGTCGTCTTTTCCGGGATCCTGGCCGCGATGGGCGGGGCGTTCCTGTCGATCGGCTACGCGCACTCGTTCACGGAGAAGATGACGGCAGGTAAAGGTTTCATCGCCCTGGCCGCGCTCATCTTCGGCAACTGGCGGCCGTACGGAGCGTTAGCGGCCTGCCTCCTCTTCGGCTTGTCCACCGCCTTCGCACCCCAGCTCCAGAACGTCGAAGCGTGGGCCAGCTACGGGCAACTCTTCGAAGCCCTGCCGTACCTGCTGACGATAGTCGTGGTCGCCGGCGTGATCGGTCGATCGATTCCTCCTGCTGCCATCGGTCGCCCGTATCGCAAGCAGTAGGTGGCGCGCCCGCACGGAAACGGCTTCGCGTGGGGTTCGCTCGTGGCCGGGTTGGGCTCTGTCGCGACGCTCCCCCTGGCGATCTACCTGACTCGGTTCAGCTCGTCGTACGAGCTCCTCCACGCAGGCTTCACGATCCCAGTGGGCGTCGCCCTCGGCCTGCTCGCGGTGATCCTCGGCCGACGCTCGCGGCGACGGAGCGCGCTCCGGCTGGGCCGGGGAGACCGCGACTGGGCAGCCCGGGCTGGCGTCGTGCTCGGGCTCGTCGGCCTCGGCCTCGCAGCCGCCGGCCTCGTGTCCATCGCCGTGTACGGGCTGCTCGAGTACGCCGGGACACGATAGCGCGGCGCTTCCCGGAACTGCCTCTACACTGTTCGACGCGTGTTCGACATCGGCTCCAGCCTGCGTGACGCCCGCGTGCGCCAGGGGCTCGACTTCCCGGAGCTCGAGCAGCTGACGCGGATCAGGCCGAAGTACCTCCGGGCGCTCGAGGACGAGCACTTCGACGTCCTGCCCGCGCCCACGTACGTGCGCGGCTTTCTTCGCTCCTACGCGGCCGCGCTCGGGCTCGATGGCCAGCCGTTCGTCGACGAGTACAACTCCCGGTTCGCGGTCGGAGAGGACGACGTCGTCGTCCACGCGAGGCGGGTGCCGCCGCCGCGGCGCGACCGTCAGGACCGGGAGTCGCGCATCGCCGTGCTCGCGCTCGTGGCGATCGCAGTCGTGACGGCGCTCGTGATCGCGGCCTGGCGCTTCGGCGGCCCCGACGGGGAGACCGTGCCCCGGCTCGCGACGCAGCCCCAGGCGACGAAGCCCACGAAGGCCGCCGGGAAGGCCCACCTCGCGGTGCGGGCGACCGTCGGCGACTCCTGGATGGAGGTGCGAGCGGGCTCCGCGTCGGGTCGGCTCGTGTACAGCGGCACGCTCGAGCAGGGGCAGCGAAAGGCCTTCGAGGGACGGCGTCTGCACCTCGCGCTCGCGAAGCCGGCGAACGTCTCGGTGCGCCTCGGCGGTCGACAGACGGAGCTCCCCGCCGGCTCGACGTTCTCCGTCACCGCGCAGCGGATCGCTCCGGCGCTGCCTTGACGCGCCGCCCGCGGGCGGCGATCGTCGTGACGGGCAGTGAGCTCGTCCGCGGCGACCGCAACGACCGGAACGGTCCCTTCCTCGCCGCCGAGGTCGTGCGGCTCGGCCTCGACCCCCAGCGGATCGCGATCGTCGGCGACCGGCAGGAGGACCTCGAGCACGCGCTCGGGCAGGCGCTCGAAGCCGACCTCTGCCTCGTCTCGGGCGGGCTCGGGCCGACACACGACGACCGCACCGTCGAGATGGTGGCGCGCGTGGCCGGCAAGGAGCTCGTCGTGCACGAGGGGCTGGAGCGTGAGATCGAAGGGGTCTCGCGGATGATCGCGGAGCGGCTGCGGAGGCCGTACACGGACTTCACGACCGGCGTCCGCAAGCAGGCGACCCTGCCCGAGGGGGGCATCTCACTCGGGCTCGCGGGGACGGCGCCCGGCATCGTGCTGCAGGCCGGCTCGTGTGCGGTCGTGATCCTGCCCGGTCCTCCGCGAGAGCTGCAGCGCCTCTGGCCGCGTGCGCTCGAGACCGAGCCCGTGCGACGGGTCCTCGAGCGTGCCCCGCCGAGAGAGCGTCTCGCGCTGCGGTTCTTCGGCACGCCGGAGTCGGCGGTCGCGCAGGCGCTCGAGCGGGCGGGAGGGGACGGGAACGGCGTCGAGGCGACGATCTGCGCGCGGGAGTTCGAGATCCACGTCGACCTCGTCGTCGAGCCGGGCGCCGAGGACCGCGGCGCCGCGGTGGCGCAGTCGCTGCGCGACGGGCTCGGCAGGTACCTCTTCAGCGAGGACGAGCGGTCGATCTCGCAGATCGTCCTCGACCTCTGCCGACGGCGGGGTCTCACCCTGGCGACGGCGGAGTCCTGCACCGGCGGCCTCGTCGCGGCGCGGCTCACGAGCGTTCCGGGCTCGAGCGACGTCTTCCTGGGGGGCGTCGTGGCGTATGCGAACGGCGCGAAGGAAGAAGGCCTCGGCGTGCCGCGCACCGTCCTCGAGCGACACGGCGCGGTGTCCGCGGAGACTGCAGAGGCGATGGCCGAGGGAGCGAGGACGCGCCTCGGGGCGGACGTCGCGGTCGCCGTGACGGGCGTGGCCGGCCCGGGCGGAGGCTCCGAGGACAAGCCTGTCGGCCTCGTGTTCGTGCATGCAACCGGGCCGGACGGTGCGGAGGCGCGGCGCAGCGAGCTCCCCGGCGACCGCGAGATGGTGCGCGGCCGCGCGACCGCCTCCGCGCTCCACCTCGTGCGTCGATTGTTGGAGAGCCGGCACACACCCGCGTGAGCGGAGGCGCTACCGTCGGGGCAGATGAGCGGCTCAGGCTCTTCCTGGCGCTGGAGCTTCCCCCGGACGTCGTCGCCGAGCTGGGGCGGTGGGGTGACCGCCATCTCTCGCGCGGCCGACGACCCGACACCCTCCACGTCACACTGGCCTTTCTCGGCTCCCGTCCGCGGTCGGACCTCGGTGGGATCCTCGACGTCCTCAGGGTGGAGGCTGCCGCCACCCGGTCGATCGTGCTCGAGCCCGTGCGCTACCGGGAGACGCGCTCCGTCGGGATGCTCGTTCTCGACGATCCGACCGGGGAGGCGACGGGGCTCGCGGAGCGCCTGCACGAACGCCTCGAGGATCTCGGCGTGTACGAGCGGGAGGCCCGACCGTGGCTCCCGCACGTCACCGCCCTCCGGTTCCGCGAGCGCCCGCGGCTCGCGCCGCCGCTGCCGGAGGTCGGGGCGTTCGCTCCGTCCGGCGCCGCTGCTTTCCTTTCCCGTCTGCACCCGTCAGGGGCGCGCTACGAGGTACTCGAGTCGCGCCCGCTAGGAGAGAACGGAGACACCCGTACATGAGCCACGGAGGTTGACCGCATGAACCGCGAGGAAGCGCTCGACGTCGCGCTCGGGCACATCGAGCGCCAGTTCGGAAAAGGGTCGGTCATGCGCATGAGCGACCGCCCCCAGGTGGCGGTCGGCGCGGTCTCGACCGGGTCGCTCGCCCTCGACGTCGCGCTCGGCATCGGTGGGCTGCCGCGCGGGCGTGTCGTCGAGATATTCGGGCCCGAGGCGTCGGGGAAGACGACGCTCGTGTACCACGTGATGGCCGAGGCCCAGCGCCGCGGCGGGATCTGCGCGTTCATCGACGCCGAGCACGCGATGGACCCGGCGTACGCACGGCGGATCGGCGTCGACATCGACCAGCTCCTCGTCTCGCAGCCCGACACCGGCGAGCAGGCGCTCGAGATCGCGGAGCTCCTCATCCGCTCGGGGGCCCTCGACATCGTGGCCGTCGACTCGGTCGCGGCGCTCGTGCCGAAGGCCGAGATCGAGGGGGAGATGGGCGACGCCCACGTCGGACTGCAGGCGCGCCTGATGAGCCAGGCGCTGCGCAAGCTCGCAGGCACGCTCAACCGCACCGACACGATCTGCATCTTCACGAACCAGCTGCGCGAGAAGATCGGGGTGATGTTCGGCAACCCGGAGACGACGCCTGGCGGCCGCGCGCTGAAGTTCTACTCCTCGGTGAGGCTCGACATCCGGCGCATCGAGACGCTGAAGGACGGCGCGGAGGCGATCGGGAACCGGGTGCGCGTCAAGGTCGTGAAGAACAAGGTCGCGCCGCCCTTCAAGCAGGCGGAGTTCGACATCGTCTACGGCTCCGGGATCCCGTGGGAGGGCACGGTGCTCGACGTCGCGCTCGAGAAGAAGATCGTCCAGAAGGCCGGCTCCTACTTCAGCTTCGGGGACGAGCGACTCGGCCAGGGGCGGCAGAACGCGACCGCGTTCCTCGCCGAGAACCCCGACCTCGTGCAGCAGATCCTCCAGCGGATCCAGGCGGAGGCGCCGGACGAGCAGGTGATCTCGGCCCGGCTGTTGCCCGCGGCTCCTCCGCAGGAGCGGGCGCTCGAGGTCGAGGAGGTCGAGGAGGTCGAGGAGCCCGCCGTCGTCGACGCGTAGGCGGTCGTGACGGAGCCGCGAGCGACCGAGGACGCGCTCGAGCTCGCGTACCGCGCGCTTCGGGTGCGGGACCGGAGCGAGCGCGAGCTCGACGAGCGGCTCGCCGCACGCGGGGTTGCAGAGGTCGCGCGCGAGGAGGCTCTCGCGACGCTGCGCCGAACGGGTGTCGTCGACGACCGCCGGTTCGCCGAGCGCCGCGCGTCCGTGCTCGCTGGTCGCGGTTCGGGCAACGGCCTGATCCGCCACGATCTGGAGTCGGCCGGCGTCTCGGAGAACCTCGTCGAGGAGGCTGTGGCGGCGCTCGACCCGGAGCTCGAGCGGGCTCGGGCGGTCGTCGAGCGGCGCGGGACCGGCGCGCGGACGGCGCGCTACCTGACCGGGAAGGGCTTCTCCGACGACGTCGTGCGGGCCGTTGCAGGCGGGTCGCGGGACGAGCTAGGATGACCCTGCTTTCACCCGACATTTCTCCTGCTCGTGACGCTTTCTGATCTCCGTGACCTCGACCGACACTCTCGACGACCGAACCGACCGGCCGCGCGCGCGGCCCAGAAGGGGCGGCACCGCCTGAGCTGAGGCTCGTGCGCACGGTCCGGACGCGGCCGCACAGGCCGGATGCCGGGTGTGAGCTCCCGCGGCGCCGCCGCGGGAAATCGAATCCTCCACGGAGGCTCGCATGCTCACCGTCGTCTCGGCGCTCATCGGAATCGTCGTCGGAGCGGTCGCGGCAGGGGCGTTGCTGACCGGTCTCTCGCAGTCACGCGTCCGCACGGCGGAGGCCGAGCGTCGCCGCATCCTCGCCGACACCGAGCGTGAGGCGGACGCGATCCGGCGCGAGGCGCAGGTCGAGGCCCGCGAGCAGTCTGTGCACCTCCGGTCGGAGATCGAGGCCGAGGTGCAGGGCCGGCGGCTCGAGATCGTGAAGATCGAGGAGCGCGTGAGCCAGAAGGAGGCGGACGTCGACGAGAAGCTCCTCGAGCTCGAGCGAAAGGAGCAAGGGCTCGGGGACCGTGAGGTGCACGTGAAGGCGCTACAGGACGAGCTCCGCGAGAGCCAGCGCGAGGCGCTCGCGGCGCTCGAGCGCATCTCGGGGCTCACGGTGCACGAGGCGAGGCAGCAGGTCCTCGAGCGATCGAAGGACCTCGCCCGTCACGAGCTCGCCCGCGAGGTCCGGCAGCTCGAGGAGGAGGCGCGCGCCGACGCGAGACGCCGCGCGCGCGCGCTCGTTGCCGACTCGCTGCAGCGGGTGGCGGCGAGCCACACCGCGGAGGCCACCGTCTCCGTCGTCGAGCTCGCCTCGGACGACCTGAAGGGCCGGATCATCGGGCGGGAAGGGCGCAACATCCGCGCGCTCGAGCACCTGACGGGGGTCGACTTCATCATCGACGACACGCCGCATGCGGTCGTCCTCTCCTCGTTCGACCCGCTCCGGCGCGAGGTCGCGCGCATGACGCTCGACAAGCTGATCGAGGACGGGCGGATCCATCCCGCGCGGATCGAGGAGATGTACTACCAGTCGAAGGCCGAGCTCGAGGAGCACGTCCGCCAGGCCGGCGAGCAGGCCGTGTTCGAGGCGAACTGCGGCGAGTTCCACGAGGAGCTCGTGAAGGTCCTCGGCCGGCTCCGCTACCGCACGAGCTACGGGCAGAACGTCCTCAAGCACACGCTCGAGGTCGTCCACCTCGGTGGGATCATGGCCGCGGAGCTCGACGCCGGCGTGAAGACGACGAGGCGCGCCGCGCTCCTCCACGACGTCGGCAAGGCGATGAGCCACGAGGTCGACGGGTCGCACGCGCTCATCTCGGCGCAGCTCGCGCGACGGTACGGCGAGTCCGAGGGCGTCGTGCACGCCATCGAGGCGCACCACTCCGAGGTGCAGCCCCAGACGGTGGAGGCAGTCCTCCTCATCACCGCGGACGCGATCTCCGCATCGCGACCCGGAGCACGCGGCGAGAGCCTCGAGAACTACATCAAGCGGCTCGCGGCGCTCGAGGAGATCGCCGCGCGGAAGGACGGCGTCGCGAAGGCGTACGCGTTGCAGGCGGGCCGCGAGATCCGCGTGATCGTCGAGCCGAGCGAAGTCGACGACGACGGCGCCGTGCTCCTGTCGCACGAGATCGCGCGGGAGATCGAGGACCAGCTCGAGTACCCGGGCCAGGTCAAGGTCATCGTCATCCGTGAGTCCCGCGCGATCGAGGTGGCGAAGTGACGACCGCCGAGGCCGCTCGGCGCTGGTCCGAGACCTGGTCGCGGGCTTGGCCGCGTGCCGACGTCGCGACGATCGCGGCGCTGTACGCGCCGACTGCGTTGTTCTACTCGCACCCGTTCCGCGACCGCCAGAGCCCGGAGGAGTACGTGCGCTGGGCGTTCGAGGACCAGGCAGAGGCGGACTGTCGTTTCGACGAGCCGGTGGTCGACGGCGAGCGCGCGGCGGTCGCCTGGTGGGGCGCCATCACGTCGCGTGACGGCTCGATCCAGACGGTCGCGGGCATCTCGCTCCTGCGCTTCGACGAGGACGGGCTCGTGGTCGAGCAGCGCGACGCCTGGGGCGAGGGCGACGGACGCCACGAGCTCCTGGACTGGACCGTGGGCACGCCGACGGTCGCGGGCCGTCGCGAACGCGGGTAGGCGCTACTCGGTCAGCCGCTCGACCCACCGCGCCCGCCACTCGGCGGCCTCGAAGGGCTGCGACCAGTACGCGGTCTCCTTCGCGATCTTCCCGTCGCGCAGCTCGAACACGAGGACTGCACGCCAATCCGCCCCGTCGCCGTAGTCGAGCGCTGCCTCGAGAACGGCAAGGTCGCCCTCGACCAGGATGCGCCGCGGGGCGATCTGCGGCAGGGCGGGAAACGCCGCGTAGACCGCCCGCCGGTTCGCACCTCCGAGGACGCGCTCGCCCGACTGCGGGTACTCCATGACCGAGTCCTCGTGAAACTGCGCGTCGAAGAGCTCGAGGTCGTGCGTGTTCAGCGCCTCGACCAGCCGCTCGACCGTCCGTCGATTCTCCTGCTCGCCCACCGTCACTCCCTGGTCGCCGCGGAGCAGTATCTCGCGCTCCTCGCGCTCGGACAACCGCTCGGACCGGCGGGTACCATGCGCGGGCCGTGAGGCGCTATCACGTCACGACGTTCGGCTGCCAGATGAACGCCCACGACTCGGAGCGGATCAAGGGGATGCTCGAGTCGCTCGGCCTCGGTGAGGCGGTCGCGCCCGAGGAGGCGGACGTCGTCGTCTTCAACACGTGCACCGTCCGCGAGAAGCCCGACACGCGGCTAGCCGCGCACCTCGGGAACGCAGCGGCCCGCAAGCGGCAGCGGCCCGACCTCGTCGTCGCCGTCGGCGGATGCTACGCCGAGGCCCAGCGGGAGCAGATCTTCGAGCGCTACCCCTTCGTCGACGTCGCGTTCGGCCCGGGCTCGATCCCGCACCTCGGCGACTGGATCGAGGCGGGCGGGCACGCGGTCCCGCGGGGACGGTTCGGATCGCACGACAGCTTCGCGGCTGAGCTCCCTGCGCACCGCGAGCGTCGCTTCCAGGCCTGGGTCCAGGTGTCGATGGGATGCAACTCGAAGTGCGCCTACTGCATCGTTCCGGCAGTGCGAGGGCGAGAGCAGAGCCGCCGACCGGGAGAGATCGTCGCCGAGGTCACCGCGCTCGCGCGCGAGGGGGTGAGAGAGGTAACGCTGCTCGGCCAGAACGTCAACTCCTGGGGCCGCGACCTCGCGCCCGGGCTGCGCACCGAGTTCGGCGAGCTCCTGCGTGCCTGCGACGCGATCGACGGCATCGAGCGGATCCGCTTCACGAGCCCGCACCCGAAGGACTTCCGGGAGCCCGTGATCGCGGCGATGGCCGAGTGCGGCTCCGTGTGCGAGCACGTCCACCTCCCGCTCCAGACCGGGTCCTCGCGTCTGCTCAAGCGCATGCGCAGGACGTACGACCGCGAGCGCTACCTCCGGCTCGTCGATCGCCTGCGCGCGGCGATCCCGGACCTCGCCTTCGGCACCGACCTCATCGTCGGGTTTCCCGGCGAGACCGACGAGGACTTCGAGGAGACGCTGGAGGTCGTGGAGGCCGTCCGCTACGACAGTGCGTTCACGTTCATCTTCTCGCCGCGGGCCGGCACCGAGGCGGCCAGCCTGTCGGACCACGTGCGGGACGACGTCAAGCACGAGCGCCTGGAGCGGCTCGTCGAGGTCGTGCAGCGCATCGCCGCCGAGCGGAACGCGGAGCGGGTGGGCCGCGTGGAGGAGGTGCTCGTCGAGGGTCCGAGCCGGACGAGCGGGGGGCTTCTGCGCGGCAGGACACGGCGCGGCACGACCGTGAACTTCGCCGCGCCCGCGCTCCCCGGCGACCTCGTCGACGTGCGGATCGAGGGCTCGACCTCGACGACGCTCCGCGGCCGTGCGGTCGCCCTCGCCGCGGCCTGAGGTCCTCGCGGTCTTCGGGCCGACGGCGTCCGGCAAGACGGGAGTCGCCGAGGCTCTGGCAGCGCGGCTCGGCACCGACGTGGTCTCCGCGGACGCGCTCCAGGTGTACCGGGGCCTCCCGATCCTCACGAACCAGCCGACGGGCCCGACCCGGCTGGTGGCGATTCGCGAGCTGTCGGAGGAGATGTCCCTGGGCGAGTACGCCGGCCTGGCGCACGCCGAGGTCGACGAGCTCGTCGACGCTCACGGCTCCGCGGTCGTGGCGGGTGGCACAGGGCTCTACCTCCGGGCGGCCCTCGTCGACCTGCGCGTCCCGCCCGCGCCCTCGCCCGGTGCGCGGGAGCGGTGGGAGACCGTGTACGACGCCGACGCGGGGCACGCGCTCGAGCGGCTCGCGGAGCTCGATTCGGCCGCCGCGGCCGTCGTCCACCGCAACGACCGCCGCCGGATCGTGCGCGCGCTCGAGCTTGCGGAGACGGGTGCGTCGCTCGTGGCCGAGCACGACCGTCTGTGGTCCGGGGACCCCCGCAGGCCGACGCTCGTCGTCGGTCTCGAGGTGCCGGAGGATGCGCTCGCGCTGCGGATCGAGGCGCGCGCCCGGGAGATGTTCGACCGCGGCGTCGTCGAGGAGGTACGCCGGGCGCTCACGGCGTCCGTCTCCCGCACGGCCGAGAAGGCGCTCGGTCTCCGCGAGCTCGCCGAGCTTCCTCGCGACGACGCGTTCGAGCGAATCGTCGCGAGGACACGTCGCTACGCGACCTACCAGCGCAAGTGGATGCGCCGCATCCCCGGCATCGTCATGATCGAGGCCGACCGACCCCCGGACGAGGTGGCCAGTGCGATTCTCGAAGTGGCACGCGCTCGGTAACGCCTACCTACTCGTCGAGCGGGCCGAGCTGGCCGCCCCGCTGGGGCCGGAGGAGGTGCGCCGCCTGTGCGACGCGCGGTACGGGATCGGCTCCGACGGCATCCTCGAGGTCGTCGAGGTGCGTGGCGCAGAGGCGGACGTCGCGGTCTGGAACCCGGACGGGTCCCGGGCCGAGCTGTCCGGGAACGGCGCACGCATCGCCGCGCTCTGGCTCGCCAGGCGGAGCGGCGTGGCGTTCCCGCGAGTGCGGCTCGGCGAGCGGCTGATCCCGGCGCGTGTGGACGGGGACGACGTCGAGGTCGACCTCGGGCAGGTCGACGTCGGGCGCCCCGAGGCGCTCGAGCTCGACGGCGAGCGCCTCGAGTTCACGCCCGTGTCGGTCGGGAACCCGCACGCGGTCCTCCGCCGGGACCCGGAGCGCGAGGAGCTCCTCCGTCTCGGCCCGCTGGTAGAGCGGCACGAGCGTTTTCCGGAGCGCACGAACGTCCAGCTCGTGCGCGCGGACGGGCCCGGAGACCTCACCGTCCTGGTGTGGGAGCGCGGCGTGGGAGAGACGCTCGCGTCGGGATCGAGCGCAGCCGCTGCAGCCGCCGCGGCGGTGACGCACGGCTGGTGCGAGAGCCCCGTCCACGTACACCTGCCCGGGGGCACGGTCACGGTGGACATCCGCGAGGGTCGCGCAATCCTCAGCGGTCCTGTCGTCGAGATCGCGGTGGGGGAGACGGTCTCGTAGCGCTCAGGACGCCGACGTCGACGTCGACTCGCCGAGCTCGACGAGCCGCCCGTCCGGATCGCGCAGGTATGCGGAGCGGCCCCACGGGAAGTCGCGCGGCTCGACGAGAAGCGAGACGTCGTCCGCACGCAGGGCCGCGCAGGCAGCCTCGAGGTCGGCGACGCCGAGCGCGACGTGGTCCTCGTTCGGCGGGCCGTCCTCCGGCGCCGCGCCCCGCTCGTGGACGAGCAGCTTCACGTCCCCGGCCGCGAAAACGGCGCCGCCAGGCCAGGACGCCTCGGGAGGGGCTCCGAGCAAACGCTCGTAGAAGGCCCGGGTCGCGTCGACGTCGTCGGTGAAGAAGGCAATCTCGACGAACCGCCTCACGACGCGATCTCGAACTCGCGCAGGACGTCGTTCAGCGACGTCTTCAGGTCGGTCGAGGCGCTGCGCTCACCGACGATCAGCGCGCACGGAAGCTCGTACCGGCCTGCCGGGTAGTCCTTGGGCCGGGTCCCGGGCAGGACGACCGACCGCGGGGGCACGTAACCCCTGTGCTCCACCGGCTCGGGACCGGTCACGTCGATGATCGGGATCGACGCGGAGAGGACGACGTGGGGGGCGATCACCGCCCGCTCGCCGACGACGACGCCCTCGACCACGACTGCGCGCGAGCCGAGGAAGGCGCCGTCCTCGACGACGACCGGGCGCGCCTGCGGCGGCTCCAGGACGCCCCCGATACCGACGCCGCCGGCGAGATGCACGTCGGCCCCGATCTGCGCACACGAGCCGACCGTCGCCCAGGTGTCGACCATCGTCCGAGGCCCGACCCAGGCGCCGATGTTGACGTAGCCGGGCATGAGCACGACCCCCTCGGCGAGGTACGAGCCGAAGCGGGCCACTCCGGGCGGCACGACGCGCACCCCGCGCTCCGCGTAGTCGGACTTCACCGGAATCTTGTCCAGGAAGTGGAGGCCTCCCACGTCCATGGGCGCGACCTTGCGCAGGCGGAAGTAGAGGAGGATCGCCTTCTTCGTCCACTCGTTCACGACCCACTCGCCGTCGCGCTTCTCGGCGACGCGGGCCTCTCCGCGATCGAGGAGCCCCACGGCCTCCTCGATCGGCCCGGCCTCGAGCTCGCCGCTCTCCCAGAGCTCGCCGATGCGGGAGGCAACGTCCATCACGCGGTATCCTCGCGCACCCGCCCGCCGACGAACGCGGCCAGGACCTCGTACGTGTCCACCAGGGCGTCCACCCGGACGAGCTCGTCGCTGCGGTGCGCGTACTCGGTGTGGCCGGGGCCGTAGTTCACGGCGTCGATCCCGACGGCCGTGAAGTCCGCGACGTTCGTCCACGCCTGCTTCGGCGCGACCTCGAGGCGCCCGGCGGCCCGGAGCGACTCGACGAGCGGCGAGGAGACGACGACGCGGCCAGGCGGAGAGGCACCGACGATCTCGAGGAGCACCCCCTCGGGCACGAGGCCGCGCAGGTACGCCTCCGCATCGGCTGGAGTGCGGTCGGGCGGGTACCGGAGGTTGAGGCTGACCGTCGCCTCGCCCGGGATCACGTTGTCCGCGATGCCCGCCTCGAACCGCGTCACGGACACGACCTCGAGGAACTCGAGCCCTTCGATCAGCACCGGTCGGGGGTCGAGCGCGAGCGCGGGCGCGATGCCGTCGAGCGCGCGCTCGATCGCGTTGTCGGCGAGCCACGGCCTGGCGGAGTGGCCGCTTCGCCCGCGGAAGGTGAGGTGGGCGACGACATTCCCGAGGCAGCCCGCGTGGATCCTGCCGTCGGTCGGCTCGAGAAGGATGGCGAGGGCGGTGTCGCGCACGGCCGCCGAGCCGGCGAAGAGCGCAGGGAGTGGGTTGTGCTCGGCGCCGAGCTCTTCGCGGCCGAAGAGGAGGAGGGCGAGGTCGACCGCGCCCGGGTCCCTCTCGGAGAGGTCGCGCACGAGCTCGAGCGCGACCGCGAGCCCGCCCTTCATGTCGCTCGCGCCCAGCCCGTGCACGGTGCCGTCGGCGATGCGCCCGGGGATGTTCCCCTGAGCGGGCACGGTGTCGTAGTGGCCCGCGAGGACGACGAGCGGGACGCCGGGCCGCCGGTCGGGGACGAAGAGCGCCGCCTCGTCCCCGATCCACTCGGCGTGGAGGGTGGGCGGGACGAGCGCGAGCAGGTGCTGTCGGATCGCGTGCTCCTGCAGGCTCTCGGAGTGGATGTCGACGAGCTCGAGCGTCCGCGCGGCGAGGCGGTCGGCGAGCGCGGTCACGCGAGGAGCCTACCGCGGCATAATCCTCCCGTGACCGCGCGCCAGCCCGATCCCGCACCCGGGGCGGAGCCGGAGCGCGGATTCGTCGTCGGGGTCTTCCCGAAGGGCGTCGACGGCGGCGGGGAGCTCGCCGAGCTCCGCGAGCTCGCGCGCACCGCCGGCGTCGTCCCGGTGGCGGAGCTCGTCCAGCACCGGAGCCGTCCGGACCCGCGTACGTTCGTGGGGAAGGGCAAGCTCGTGGAGCTGAAAGCCTCCTACGCGGACTCGGGCGCGGAAGTGCTGATCGCGGACGAGGAGTTGACGCCGACCCAGCAGCGCACGCTCGAAGACGCGCTGAAGGCGCGCGTCGTCGACCGGACGCAGCTCATCCTCGACATCTTCGCGCAGCACGCGCGCAGCGCCGAGGGAAAGCTCCAGGTCGAGCTCGCGCAGCTCGAGTACAACCTCCCGCGCATGCGCGGGATGTGGCAGCACCTCGAACGGCTCGGCGGCGGCGTCGGGACGAGGGGGCCGGGGGAGAGCCAGCTCGAGACCGACCGCCGCCTCGCGCGGAACCAGATCTCGATCCTCAAGCGGCGGCTGAAGGGCCTGAGCGCGCAGCGGGCGACGAGGCGCAAGGAGCGTCGTCGGACGACAGCGCCGACCATCGCGCTCGCCGGCTACACGAACGTCGGCAAGTCGACGCTCCTCAACGCGCTCACCGGCGCGGAGGCATCCGTCGACGATCGGCTCTTCGAGACGCTCGATCCGACGACACGGGCGTTCGAGCACGAGGGGAAGCGCTACCTCGTGACCGACACGGTCGGCTTCATCCGGCGCCTCCCCACGCAGCTCGTGGAGGGATTCGCGTCGACGCTGGAGGAGACGCTCGTTGCCGACCTCGTGCTGCACATCGTCGACGCGTCCCTCGGGGAGAAGCTGCTGTCCGAGACGATTGCGGCGGTGCAGTCCGTGCTGGGCGAGATCGGCGCCGACGACGTCCCGGTCGAGCTCGTTCTGAACAAGATCGACCTCCTCGACCCGCTCGCGCGCAGGCGGATGAGCCACGCCTTCCCGCGCGCGCTCCAGCTCTCGGCGAGCACGGGCGAGGGGCTCGATGCACTCCGGGACCGCATCGCGGAGCTCTTCTCGGATCGGTTCGAGGACGTGCGGCTGCTCGTCCCGTACGAGGACGGAGGCGCCCTCGCGGGCCTGTATGCGCTCGGCGCGCCGATCACCGAGCGTCACGACACGCCGGAAGGTGTTCGCATCCGCGCCCGGCTGCCGCGTCCCGAGGTCGCCCGCTTCGCGCGGTTCCTCGTCGCCGACGACACGGGCGCGGAGGCCTCGGCGTGGTGATCGAGGTCGCGGTCCGGAGGCTGCGCGACGACGCGGTGCTCCCGCAGCAGGCGTACGCCGGTGACGCGGGCCTGGACCTCGCCTCGTGTGAGCGCGTCGTCCTGGCCCCCGGTGAGCGCGCGACCGTGGCGACCGGCCTCGCGGTCGAGATCCCCGAGGGCTACGCCGGGTTCGTGCAGCCACGCTCCGGCCTCGCCGCCCGCCACGGGATCGGGGTCGTCAACTCGCCGGGCCTCATCGACTCCGGGTACCGCGGCGAGATTCGCGTCGTCCTCCTCAACACCGACGCGCGCGAGCGGTTCACCGTCGAAGCCGGCATGCGGATCGCGCAACTCGTGATCGCCCCGGTCGCGACCGTCCGCCTCGTCGAGGTGGCCGAGCTGGCGGCGAGCTCGCGCGGCGAGCGCGGCTTCGGCTCGTCCGCGCACTGAGGATGGGGGAGCCGCGGGTCCGGGTCTCGGCGATCCTGCGGTGGCGTGGCAGGATCCTGCTCCTTCGGCACGAGAAGGGAGGGGACGAGGTCTGGCTGCTCCCGGGTGGAGGCGTCCGGAGCGGGGAGAGCCTCCTGAACGCGCTCCAGCGGGAGCTGTGGGAGGAGACGGGGCTCTTCCCCGAGGGCACCGAGGTGCCGCTCGAGGGGCCTGTCGCCCTCGTCGACTCGATCGCACCCCCTGCCAGCCCGACCCGCAAGCACGTCGTGCACGTGATCTTCGCGGCCGACGTCACCGGCTCGCTCGAGGACGTCGTCTCGCAGGACGAGGCCATCCGCGGTCACCGCGCCTTCCACCTGCCGGAGCTCGACGCGATCGCGTTGCACCCGCCGATCCAGCGGTTCCTGCAGCGGTGGCAGCCGGGAGATCCGGCCGTGTACCTCGGCGAGATGTGGGTCCCGTAGCGGCGCGCTCCGGCGTCGGCACGCTCTCGGCGCGGTCCGCGAACCACGCGTGATCGATTCCTGGTTACGCTCGCAGCGGGTGGTGGGCCGGGGTGCCCCGTGGCTCCTCCTCCTCAGCCACGCCCGCCGCGGTCACGGGCACGGCTCGCGGAGATGCGGAACGCCTCTCGCTCGAGGTCGTCGGGAAGCGGCTCGAGGTCCGGCGGCTCGCCGCCGGAAGCATGCGCGAGTGCCTGCGCGAGCAGCCAGTCCGCGAGCCAGGGGTTCCTCGGGAGGAGCGGCCCGTGGAGGTACGTGCCCACCGCGCCCTCGACCCGGCAGCCTTCGAACCCCGATCCACCGTCGTTCCCGAAGCCGTAGACGACGCGTCCAAGGGGCTGGGCGTCGTCGTCGAGCACGGTGCGGCCGGCGTGATTCTCGAAGCCCGCGAGCTGGTGCCGCGAACCGGAGGCCAACTCGCACTCGAGGAGCACGTCCCCGATCATTCTCGTGTCGCCCGCGACCGTCTCGTGCGGGAAGAGGCCGGCGCCGGGCATGAACGAGCCGTCGCGTCCGCGGTAGCCGCGTCCGAGCAGCTGGTAGCCGCCGCAGACCGCGAGCACGGCGGCGCCCCCGGTCACCGCCTCGCGCACGGCGTCGCCCTTGGCCTCGAGGTCGGGCGCGACGAGCGCCTGCTCGCGATCCTGGCCGCCGCCGACGTAAAGGAGGTCGTGCGCTCCGGCCTCCATCGGGTCGCCGAGACCGATCGAGGTCACGTCCAGCTCGTGCCCGCGTCGGGCGGCACGACGCGCGAGGACGGCGATGTTCCCTCGATCCGCGTAGATGTTCAGGTACTCCGGGTACAGGTGCCCGACGCGGATCCTCACGTCGGCTCTTCCCAGTACGGCCGGACGAGGCCTCGCTCGGCGAGCACGCCGCGGAGCGCGAGCATCGCCGTGTACGTGGGCAGGACGACGAGCTCCGTGCCGGCCTCGACGAGCTCGAGCCCGCGGTCGAGCGCGGCCTCGAGCCCCGGCACGATCTCGAGCCGGTCGTCCGGAAGGCCCCCGTACGCGAGGCGCAGGCCGAGCTCGGCGGCGCGATCGCCGCTCGCCACCACACGCTCGACGTGGGGGAGGATCGGCTCGAAGTCCACGTCCCAGATCCAGGAGACGTCACGGCCGTCGGCGATCGCGTCGTTCAGAGCGATCACGAGCACCGGCGGCACGCCCGTCTCGAGCGTGCGCAGCGCCTCGTTCGCTCCGGCCGGGTTCTTGATCAGCAGCATGACGATCCGCTTCCCGCCCGCCGGGATGCGCTCGAACCTCCCGAACGCCGCGCTGAACCCCTCGAGGCCGGCCGCGACGGCGCCGGGCTGCGTGTCCAGCGCGAGCGCGAGCGCGGACGCCGCGACCGAGTTGTAGACGTTGTAGAGGCCGGGGAGCGCGAGCTCGACGTCGATCTCGCCCTGGCCCGAGACGAGACGGAAGCGGGAGCCGTGCATCCCGACGTGGTCGATCTCCTGGGCGACGACGTCGAGCTGCGGCCGCGCGTGCCCGCACACCTCGCAGCGGTAGTTGCCGAGATGCCCAACGTACGCCGCCTCGTACACGTACGGTGCGCCGCAGCGGAGGCAGTACTTCGAGTCCGCCGCGTGCTGCAGCGACGGACGCGCGTGCCGCTCGTCGTCGAGGCCGAACCGCACCGCACGGTCACGTCCGTCCGCGAGGTCGGCGACCACCGAGTCGTCGCCGTTGACGACGAGGATCGTCTCGTCCGGAAGGCGATCGACCGCGGCGCGCCAGCGCTCGGCCACGACCTCCAGCTCGCCGTAGCGGTCGAGCTGGTCGCGGAAGAGGTTCGTGAGCAGGATCGCACGCGGCCGCGTGCGCTCGATGGCCTCCGGCAGGGCGGCTTCGTCGACCTCGAGCAGCCCGAGGGCGGCGCCGTCGGCCGCAACGAGGGCGGAGGCGATCCCCGAGAGGAGGTTCGCGCCCGCGCGGTTCCAGGCGAGGCGATGGTCGCGACCCAGGATCCGCGCCGCCATGGCCGTCGTGGTCGTCTTGCCGTTCGTGCCGGAGACGAGCACGACTCCCGCCGGCAGCCGCGAGGCGAGCGCATCGACCGCACCGGGGTCGAGCTTCCACAGCAGCTTCCCGGGGAGCGTCGTGCCACCGCCGCGGCCCGCAGCTCGCGACACGACACCGACGCCGCGCGCGGCGAGCGTCTCGAGCCCGAGCCGGAGTCCCATCGTGGGGCGAGGGTAGCGAGTGGGGAGGAGGCACCCGTGCTCTGAGACACTTGCACATTTTGCAGGACGCTCTAAGCTTGTTGCAGGACATGGCGAGGCCGCGCTCTCGCAAGCGCGCGCAGGTGCGCATCGACGAGGCGGAACTTGCCGCCTTCCGCGCCGGCCTGCGCCGCCGGTACACGGACGAGGACATCCTCGAGGAGCTGCGTGTGGCCGCGGAGCGCCTCGGCCGCTCGCCGACGATGCGCGAGTTCGCGCGCGACCCGGACGCGCGCGTGCACCCGCAGACCGTCATCGAGCACTTCGGAACGTGGAATGCGGCGAAGCGCGCGGCGGGCCTCTACCCGCGCCGATTCCTGACCCGCGAGGAGCTCCTGGAGCAGCTGCGCGCTCTTGGAGAGGAGCTCGGCCGCATCCCGACGGCCCGCGACCTCGCCGCGCGGCGACGGTCGCTCCCGTCAGTGTCGCTGTACGCGCACACGTTCGGCTCGCTCGCGAACGCGCTCCGCGAGGCGGGGTTCGAGGTACTCCAGGGCGAGGAGCGGCTCGAGCGCGCGGTCGAACAGGGCGCGGCGATCGCACGGCGCCTCGGCCGGCTCCCGAAGATGGCCGACTGGGCCGAGGAGCGGCGCCGTGACGACGAGCTGCTCTCCGAGTGGCAGGTCTACCGTCTCCTCGACGTCCCCCGCGGCGCCTGGACCGCGTTCCAGTTCCTCGTGCGGGAGCGTCTGCGGGAGGAGGGCGTCGAGGTACGCGCCGACGGCGCGCTCGGCCCAGAGCGCTAGGCGGACGCGAGCGCCGCGAGCCGCGAGAGGCACGAGACGGCCTCGTGCGGCGAGTGCACCGGGGACACCGGCGCGGCCTCGCGGTACCGCCGGTCTGGACGGAAGCGCCGCTTGCGGACGATCTGGCCAGCACGGGCCTCGACGAGACGGCCCTGGCGAAGCTGTTCCGTCTCCAGCCGAAGCCCGAGCGCAGCCTCGACGATCGTGAGCGCCCGTCGGGTCGAGGCAAAGAAGAGCGCAGTCCGCGTCCGCCCGATCCAGAGCGGGCGCGCGACCCCACGGGCGAGGAAGATCGTGTCCGGCTCGCGCTCGTCGAGCCAGCCCGCGGCCATCGTGCCGCGGATCTCGGACAGCGCGCGTGCGTCGTTTCGTCTGAGCTCCATCAGGGCGAAGATCGCCTCCGAGTCGACGGTCATCGCCGGCTCCTGGCGCTCGATCCCGTAGCGCTCGAGCAACTCGTCGTCGTTCGAGAGGACGCCGTTGTGCACGCCGACGACCGAGCCGTGGCGGATCGGGTGGTTGTTGGCCGCGATGTCGGGATGCCCTTTCGTGAAGTCGCGCACGTGGAGGAGGACGCTCGAGGCCGTCGCCGGCACGGCTATCTCGTCCAGCAGCGCGCTCGCTCCGCCGCGGAGCGTCGTGACCGTCGCCTCACCGTCCCCGGCCCGATGCGCGTAGCCGACCGCGTCGGCGCCGCGCTCCGCGATGCCGGCGAGCAGTGCCTGCGCGGCGAGCGTCCGCTCGATCGGGGGCTCGGAGCCGAGGCTGTAGCCGGCTATGCCGCACATGGGCTAGTCGTCGGTTCCGGTCGAATGGCGCACAAGAGCGTAGACGTCGGGGAGGAGGGCTCGGTTTGTGGAAGCGGCATCGACTTCTGCGGGGCGGTCAGATCCCTCGTCCAAGTTGTCATCCCTCAAGCGGGGCAACCGCGCGACCGATAGAGCGTCCGTGGAAGGGAACGCTGCGGAGCACCTCTTCGACGCCGTCGAGGACGAGGCCCAGACACCGTCGGACGACCCGGAGCCGAGAGAGCGTGCGGAGCTCTCCGGCCCGACCGCCGACGACCCGCTGAAGCTGTACGTGCGCCAGATCGGCGACGGGAGGCTGCTCACGCCCGCCGAGGAGCGCGAGCTCGCGCGACGCAAGGACGCGGGCGACGAGGCCGCGAAGCGCAAGCTCATCGAGTCGAACCTCCGGCTCGTCATGTCGATCACGCGCCACTACACGCGCGCGGATGTGCCGCTCCTCGACCTGATCCAGGAGGGCAACCTCGGTCTCATCCGGGCCGTCGAGAAGTTCGACTACAAGCTCGGCTACAAGCTGTCGACGTACGCGACGTGGTGGATCAAACAGGCGATCTCGCGCGCGCTCGCCGAGCAGGGGCGCACGATCCGCCTGCCCGTGCACGTGGCCGACCAGGTGCGCAAGGTGACGAAGACGCGCCGCCTGCTCGGGCAGAAGCTGAACCGGGATCCTTCCCTCGACGAGATCGCGCTCGAGATCGGGATCACCCCCGAGCGCGTGCAGGAGCTCCTCGACCTCGTCCAGGACCCGGTGAGCCTGGAGACGCCGATCGGCGACGGCGACTCGAGCGTCGCCGACCTCATCCCGGACCTGAACGCGGATCAACCCGAGGAGGAGTCTGCGGACCGTGCGCGCTCGACCGAGCTCCTCGACGCGCTCGCGAAGCTCCAGCCGCGGCAGCGCCGCGTCGTGGTCGAGCGCTTCGGGCTCGACGGCGTCAGGCCGCGCACACTCGAGGAGGTCGGTGCGAACCTCGGCATCACCCGGGAGCGCGTCCGCCAGCTCGAGGCACGCGCCCTGCGCGAGCTCCGAGCGGTCGCGCCCGGCCTCGAGCTGTACCTGCGCTCATAGGACGTGACGGGGGTGACCGTCACCGGCGGGTGACGCGCTCGAGCTCTACGTCGCTTCGACCGACTCCATCTCGCGCAGGCTCGCGAGCCGGCGCAACGACTCGAGCTCGATCTGGCGCACGCGCTCCCGCGTCAGGCCGAGACGCCGGCCGATCTCCTCCAGCGTCTGCGCCTCGGCGCCGCCGAGCCCGTAGCGCATCACGACGACCTCACGCTCCCGCTGGGGGAGAGCGGCAAGCGCCCGTCGCAGGGCCTCGCTGCGCAGGTTCAGCTCGACGGCCTCTTCGGGCAGGGGGTCGGCTCCGGCGACGAAGTCGCCGAACACCGCGTCCTCGCCGTCTCCGACCGGCGCGTCGAGGCTCGTCGAGGCGCGTGCGGCGGCCCGCACCTCGAGCACCTGCTGGACCGTGAGCGAGGCCTCGTCGGCGATCTCGTCGAGCGAGGGCTCACGGCCGAGCTGCGTCCAGAGCAACCGGTCGGCACGGTTGATCTTCTGCAGCCGCTCGACGATGTGCACCGGCATGCGGATCGTGCGCGCCTTGTCGGCCAGCGCGCGCGCGACCGCCTGCCTGATCCACCAGGTGGCGTACGTCGAGAACTTGAACCCGCGCCGCCAGTCGAACTTCTCGACCGCGCGGATGAGCCCGAGCGTGCCCTCCTGGATCAGGTCGAGGAACGGAAGCCCCTGGTTGCGGTAGTTCTTCGCGATCGAGACCACGAGGCGGAGGTTCGACTGGATCATGCGCTCCTTCGCCTCCAGGTCGCCGCGCTCGATCGCCTTCGCGAGCTCGACCTCCTGGGCGGCAGTCAGGAGCTGGTGGCGCCCGGCCTCCCGCAGGAACAGCTGGAGCGCGTCGGTCGTCGTCTCCACCGGCGCGGTGATCGCAGCGACCACCTCGGACTGGGAGGGAGCCTGCTCGACGATCTCGATCCCGCGCTGATCGAGCTCGCGCAGCAGCGCGTCGTGCTCGAGCTCGGTCAGCTCGTACGCCTCCGCGACCTCGGCGAGGTCGGCCGCGCGAATCGACCCGACCTGCTCGGACTGCTCGAGCAACTGTCGGATCTCCTCGACGACGAGGATCGTCTCGATGTCGGTCTGGCTCACGCGGGGCGGGGGAAGACGCGAGACTGTCTCGAGACACTCTCTCGCATCTCGACGTCCCCTGTCTAGGGTCAGCGGCGAAAAATCCCCCAGGGCGGGTAGTCCTTCGCGGTCCTTGGCCTCCCTGGTGATGTCCGCTTCCGAGGGGTAAGCTGGATAGGCGTTCCGTCATGCACGACGAGGGGGTTGGATGTTCGCACGGGTCGCGACGTTCGAGAACCGAGACGTGACCAGGGTCGACGAGCTCGTCGAGTTCGTCCGGTCCCGTGCGGTGCCCGGCGACGAGATCCCCGACGCCATCAGGCACGTGATGCTGCTCGACCCGCGCGACCGCTCGGCACTCGGCGTCACGTTCTTCGACTCCGAGGACGCGCTCCGGGCCGCGGAGCCGGCGTTCGAGAAGCTCGGCGCGGAGATCCCGGAGACCGCCCGCGGCCGGCGGACGTCGGTCTCCGTCTACGAGGTCGCGATCGACGACGTGAACGGCGCGGCGGGGACTGCACGCGTGGCTTCGCTGCACTGCGCCCCCGAGCGGCTCGCCGACGCGCTGCATTCCATCCGTGAGCAGGCGCATGTCGAGGAGGACGAGCTCCACGGCTGGAGCGGCCTCGTCGCCCTCGTCGACCGCAAGACGGGCGTGACGAAGACGATCACGTTCTGGGAGAGCGACGACGCGCTCCGCCGCAGCGAGATCCGCGAGACGCAGCTCCGCTGCCGGGTCGTCGCCGCAGGGGGTGGCTCGATCGCGGGCGTCCGGGCCTACGACGTCGCCGTCAACGACGTGCCCGTCGCCGTCTGACCCGCTTGCACGGCCTCGTCCGAGAGGAGTAGTTCGGGAGCCGGGCGCCGATGTACGCGATCAGCGGGTCGCGCGCTCCGCACCTCGCAGAGACTGGACACGGACCACGCGGTAGCCGGCCCCTCTTTCGATGAGCGCTGGTGGGACGACCCACGGCCGGGTACGACGGTGCACCTCGTTGACGTCTCGGCCCGGCGCTTGCAGCCGAGTGTGAACCTGCGCGAACTCAGGGCAGCTGCAGGCGATACACGTTTGACGCGCGAGCCGCGCGAACGTCGAGAGTCCGCACCTCGTTAGAGCCCCGAGCTCCTGCGAAGGCGCCCGTCCCCCCGGTGACGCGGATAGCTTGCGTCCGGGCATCGCGAATTCTTCCCGCTGAGCGAAGACTCCGCCGGGGAGCGTGGTCTTGGTGATGTACGTCCAGACTTCCTATGCCGACCTACCGCCTGCACTCGACGACCGGCGACGATCTCGGCCTCCTCGAGCCGCGGGTAAGTCCCGAATGCGGCTTAACCCCGATTCGCGGCAAGCCCCCTAGACTTCGAAGGTGAGAACGACGAATCGGGAGCGAGAACGCGCGGTGCACGAGGCGCAGCTGGAGCACATGCGCGAGCAGGTATCTACGGGTGCTCTCGTGATTCGTCAGATGACGCCTGCCGAGCGGGCGACGGCGGACAAGCAGCTCGCCAAGCACGAGTCCAGCTTGACGCCCGCAGAGCGCACTACCCGGATTAAGCGTCTGCGGGAACGGCAACGGTACGCCGCATACCTCAGGGCCTCGCCCCTCTAAGAACCGGCAACGACGAAGGAAACTACAACTCCTGCTCGCGGGGGTCATGGCCGACGCGATGCTCGACCCGCCGACGCCCTGGCTTGCGCTCCGCGGCCTCCGTGTCGCTCACGTCGTCGTGCAGCGCACTCCTGAGGTCGAAGATGCCCTCGGGCAGACGGTCGTAGCCGCCCTCCTCGCCGCCCCAGTGCACGATGACCTGGAGCAGGTCGCGCTTCTGTTCCGTCGTCAGCTGAATGGGTCTGGACGTCCCAACGTTCTCGAACGTCCGGCGCATGTCGCGCATCGAGTCGAGGTGTTTGAACTGGCCGAGAAGCGCCTCCCGAGAGGCCCATGGCAGGCTGCGCCGTACTGGGAGGAGTGAGCGCGCGACTGACTAGGTAAACACGAATGCGACTCTCGACTAGCGAACGTACGTCAGGATTCGCTCGCGGTCCTTCGGGCGGAGCTTGGCGCGGGGTTCAGCGTGCCGAGCGATCTGCCGAGCGACAACGGACATGACGGCCACCACGAGGACGTTGAAAGCGATTAGCACGCCGAACGCAAGAGCAAGATATGTCCACATCCCGCCGTAGAAGGTGACAAGAGCGGCGGATGTCTCACCGAAAGCGCGCACTCAGACCCTGTTCGGGCCGCGGTCTCACCACCGCCGGGGGCTCCGAAGTGCGAGGGCGTCCGTTCACGGTGCGGGCGTCCTTGCCGTTCTAGGCCCAGCCGATGACCCGACACCCGCGGGTCGGGCGTGCTCCTCGTCCCAAAACGCCCTCGGCTGATAGCACCGAACTGTCACGAGCTTGACACTCGTTGTGTCGCGCACGCGAACGACACAGCGCGCGAACCCTCCTACTCTCGAAGGTACGAGCGAGCGCATTCGAGGAGGAGAACCATGAAGCGCACAGCCGTCATCCTTGGTATCGCCATCACCGCCCTCGTAGTCCCAACAGCCGCCAACGCGACGGGTGTCATTCACAACGGATTTGGCTCGAGCCCCGGCGGTGTCCGCCCCCTGACCGGCGTCATTCAATCCGGGATCAGCACGAGCCCCGGCGCCGTGCGTCCCGGCACGGGCGTCATCCTTCAGGGCTTCGGCACCAGCCCGCACAGCGGGGTCATCGCGCAGCGCTTCCGCCTGCGCGTTCAGCCGCAGGCGGGCATCACTCAGCAGTGATCTGACGACAGTTTTCGAACGATGCGAAGCGGCCACTCCGGTGGCCGCTTTCATCTGCCAGGGCATACCCACTCACCGCACCCCGAGCACCTGGCCGATGCCCGGACGAATGAGCACCTGCGCCCCGAGGTCGCTCGCTTCGCCGCGACGTACTCGTCGTAGAGCTTCTCGAGCGGCGATCCGCGAGGCGCTGCGCAAAAAACGGTGGAGCCTCAGACTCAACGCACGATAACGTGCGTTATGTCAAGTTGACTCACGCCAACCCCCTGCCTGAGCCAAATGGCCCTGCCGGGAACTTGCTAGTTGGTTTGGGCCTCACCGGCTGTCCTCCATCCTCCGAAGCACTGCGGTGAGGTCGTCCAGGCGACGGGTGCAGATAGGCCTCGGTCGTGCCGACGGACTTGTGCCGCAGGAGCTGCTTCGCGTGCACGATGTCGCCCGTCTCGCGCCACAGGTTGTCCGTGGCCGAGTGCCGCATCTCGTGCATCTTGATCGTCTCGGGAAGCCCGGCCGCCCTCAGCGCCCGCTTGAACCCACGTGTGCACGCCGAAGCCGCTCATCCCGAGCGATAGAGACTCGAATGGCTCTTCGCCACGACGCCCTCCAAGCCGAGGTCGCAGACGGCCGTGACGAGGGCGCGCCCATCGTCAAACGTCTCGCAGGTCATCCAGGCCGGGCCATCGAGCTCTAGATCCTCGAGCGCCTGCCTTCGCTCGCGGTACGCTCGTCGGTGAGGTCGACGCCGTCACGCCGGAGTAGATCGAAGACGACGAAGGTGAGCGGTACGGAGGTATCGCGGTTGAGCACCCGCCGACACACGAGCGGGAAGTAGGGCTCTGACCCCTTCCAGGCGACGAGCTCGCCGTCGAGCAGGAGGCCCGCCGGGAGCGTCCGGAGCTCCGGCAGCACCGCGGTCATGTTCCAGCCCCGTCGGCTGCGAACCGCGAAGCCGTCCTCGGTCGAGACGATAGCCCGGAAGCCGTCCCACTTGAGCTCGAAGGACCACCCCGAGCCGGAGGGCAGTGGCCCGGGGTGAGACAGCATCGGGTCAGGCAGCCGCAGCGGGCGGACGCTGCTTCATAAAGGAGCGCTCCGCGATGCTCAGAAGTTCGGGGCAGAATCGGCGGCGCCGATTGCCGCTGTTCCTCGCGGCGTGAGGACGTATCGCATCACGGAGGCATCAAGGATGTGCGCCTCAGTGTCAGCGCGCTCGTCGGAGATCACCGTTACGAGGTGGGCGCGGATCAGGCGGGCCACGTCGAAGCCTGGAAAGCGTTCCGCAACGTCCTCGTGCGACCTCCCTCCGAGGCCGATGTACCTGAGGATCGCCTCGTCCGTTGTCGCCATCGAATGAGAGTACCCCGGCCGCCGAACGAGGTGCGGACTCTCGACGCCCGCGCAGTTCGCGCGTCGAACGTGTATCGCCTGCAGCTGCCCTGAGTTCGCGCGGGTACATGGGCGCGACCAGTGTGGCAACCCTCCCCCAACAACCCCGGAACGACTTGACGGGGAGCTGGCTCTCCACAACATGGGAGCAGGGAAAGCATCCGGCGGAGGGGGAAATCGAATGAGCGGTGATCGAGCGGCTGCGCCGCGCGGGCGGCGGATGAAGCTCACCTACCAGGTGCTGTCGGGGAAGCGTATCGTTGCACTCCGAGACGGAGACACGGCAAGCGAGGCCCTACTCGACTATGTGCGCTCACTCGGGTGCCGTGAGGACGAGCTTGCGAGACTCGGGAGCGATGCGATCGCGTGGCGAGGCGCGATCTTCCGAGCGACGCCTCTCTGATCACGCCTGGCGCAGACTGGAAACCCGCCCCATGACTCCGTGTCAAGAGGCGGGCTACCAGCTTGCTGCACCCATGAAACCCCGGCCGTGTGAGGGGGATCACAGGCCTGGGGTTCCAGCAGTGACGCTACGGGAGCACGCGAGCTACGCCATCGGGAGGAACTACCGAAGGGTCGAGCGCATGTCGCCCGGCGCCGCTCGACCGGCCCAGCGCGAGAATCTTCGCGGCCGTCGACTCGTTCAGCCCGTTGCCCGGTCTGCTCGCCTTCGTGACGAGCGCGGGTGACAGCCCCGCCGCCCTCGCACTCTCGATCCGCTTCCAGCCGCCCTCGAGCAGCTTCGCGATGTGCTCGGCCACGTCGTCGGATTCGACAAGCCGCCGGGGCTCGATGAGTGCCTCGCGCTCGAGCCCGCGTCGTCGACTCTTGCACCGAAAGCAGAGGCACTCGCGGTGGTGCGGCCAGGGGTCGTCGGCCCAGATGTCAGTGCTCGGCATCGGGAAGGATCCGCCTCGATCCGCCTCGATCGCTCATCGCCGGGCTTTCACGCAGTTCGGGGGGAAACATTCGGAAGTGAGGGTAGAGCGCGCGCGAGCTCTCTAAGACGTTGCCTCGCGGGGTGTCCAGCCAAAATTGTGAAATCCCTCTTGCCCCCCTAGGCAACAAGCCAACCGAAACGCATCCGACCGAGCTTGAGGCCCCTCTCGCGAGCGTCAGCACGACCTAGTCGGATCAGCGTTCTGGGCGTACCATCGGGCGTCGAAGGAGGGAGAATGGATCGCAGACTTGCTAGTGGCATCGTGGTTGCCGTTGGGGCTGTACTTCTGCTCGTCTCCGCGCTCGCAGAGCCCATCGGTCTCGGCGATGAGACAGGCGGCTTCGGGTGGAAGCAGATAACTGGAGTCATCATCGGAGCCGTGGTCATGGTTCTCGGCTTAGCCCTGATGTACGTGTGGCGCGGGGAAGCAAAAGCACCGCAACCACGCACGTAAACCCGCAAGCTCGAGCCCTGCCCGCACAGGGTGAACGGCCGATCTCATCTCAAATGGATCGCCCCGATGTGCGGGGTGCGATGGCGACGCCGGACGAGCGAGGACGTCCAACGCCGCCCGCACCATCAAGGGCGCCGTGGCCCTCGACCGATGTGCCTTGCGAGCAGCTGGTCGATCCCCCGCGACCTTGCACTGTCGCTCCCCCGCCGTGGCCTCGACCTCGTCCAGCCATCAGCGATCGGAGGCAGGGTCGGCCCGATGGGCGCCGTCTTGCCGAGCTCCTGAGGCTGACCCGTGGTCGCCTTGGCCCCGTCGGTGTCCGCCCTCGGCCCGTCCTCGCTCCCCCAGAACTCAGGCGGAAACGTCCACCATTCCTTGCCCAGGGTGATGATCTTGTCGGCCATCAGTAGATCTCCGTCCCCCCGGCCACGCCGAGGCGCTCGCGTCCCGTCACCGTCCGCGCGCCCACCATGCCGAACTCGACCCGCTGAACGTTGTCCTCTGCGCCCTGCCGTTGCAGGAACACCCGCTTCGAGTCGCTGACGACGAACATCTTGACCGCCTCGGGCGTTGCCTCCTGGAGGATCCCCATCGAGCCGTAGTAGCCCTTCGGCTTCCCGCTCTCCTCGAGTCTGCGGCCGTGCCGGGGCTCTGACCAGAACTCGCTCTAAGATGCCCTCCTCGTGTGCCCGCTCGAGCTCGGCCGCCAGCGCACGCCTGACGATCGAGGCGAGCGAGCGATCCTCCCGACGCGCCAGAGCAAGAACCTGCTCGCGCATCTCCAGGTCGACGTGCGCCGACGAGCCTGCGGTCGTCCTGAGCAATCTGGCTTATGCGCAAACTCCCTTCTCGCTGTGCAAATAAATATAGCAAATTAGACCAATTGCAAGAAGAGGCGTAGGTTCGTCTCGTGGCTGTTGAACGTGCGCGCCGTAGCTGACCCGCAGTCAGACTGATCTCTCCCCTGGAAGTTGGGGGGCAGGCGCGGCAACCTCTCCGCCGACCCCCGGAAGTCTGTGCCCCCCCGGCTTTACCCGGTGTGCGGGTCGACCGTCCAGCGCCGCGCCTGACCGGATGGAAGTATGCGCCGCTTCTTGGACTCGGACAAGCCTTTCCCGTGGCTGAGACGCGAAGCGCCGCGCCCGGGCAATCAGTCTTGTGGCGGCTCGGCGCTCTTTCTGCGCTCGCGAATCCGCTCAGGCTCGGGCTCTCGATCGTCCGGGAAGTGCCCCTCCCCCGGCCAGGGAGCGAGGACGAGCAGAATGCGAGACCGCTCGAGCGCCCGCAGACTGCGCATTTCTTTTGGGGCGAACATCAGGAGCGTCCCCGCCTCGCACTCCAGGTCCCCATCCTCGCCGCTTACCCCGAGCCTCCCCGAAACGACCTGGAGAACGGAGTGTTCGTAGAGCCGGTGTTCGCCAAGTTCGTCGCCGTGGTTCAGGTCGACGACGACGCCACGGAACTCGGGTTGCGAGAAGAGAACGCGAGGCTCACGCGTCCCGCTGGCCTCGATGGAGGGGAGATGCCAGCGCTCCACCGCGCCCACGGTACCACCCGATCCCGTGACTGATCGAGTTCGCCCGAAGACGAGCCAGCAGCCCCTCTATCGAAAGACGATCCGCACCCGTTGATCGAGCGTAGAACGCACTCAGGGCAGAAGACGGCTTCCACGTCTTCACCCGCCTCGTCGCAGCCGAGGAACGCGCCCCAGCCGACGTCGTCGACTAGTCCCTGCGCTCGGCCTACGAGCCGTCCTCCAAGCGAAGCTTGATCGTTTGCCCCCCGTCTCTCTCGGACTCATCGATCGCTGCCACTACCCACGCCTTACCGTTTCGCCTGAGCTTGTCCCCTACGGCCAGGACAGCCTCGGTGAGCCAGTACTCGGTCGGGGTGTCCGGGAAAAGGATGGTGACGGTCCGAGGCACACACACATCCTCTTCCGCGCACGAGCAACCCGCAATGCCCCGATTCATCGGCCGAGCCGACGAGCTGCTCCCGCTCGTCGCGGCGGCGTGAAGGACGCGGCGGTTTCGCACCTGTCCGCTGGGGTACGCGGTGCTCGCGAGGAAGGGGACAGGGGAAGAGCGGGGGGACAGTCCGACCATCTGCGGCCACGAGAGGCGACCCCTCAAAGTTGGCGCGGCCGGACAGGACTGACGGCACTTCCCAGCTCGTCTCCTTCCTCGCACTGTCTAGCGCGGGCCTTGGCGGCGTCTCGAACTCCGCAACGGAGCGCCTTGCCATGCATCACGTTCGCGTGGTGACAATCGGCGCAGTAGGCGGTCGTGCGGTTCTTGCCGCCGACCTTCACCCCCCACCAGGCAACCCGCTGCCCGGCCACGATTGTGCTCTTGCACAGCTTGCAGTGGACAGGCCCGTACTCGAGCGGGATCAACTTCGGAATGCGTGGCATGCGCGTGCGGCGAACGCCACAGCGCGAGCAGACCCGCCCGCGGTCGAGCACGAACGAGTGCATCCCCTTCCTGCGTCCTGTTCGCGGGGTGCTTCATGCAATTCCTCTTTGGCCTTGGAGGATTGGCCGTTCGTCACGGATCTGTGACACGGGGATGGAGCTCTTCCCGCAGCAGGGGAGCGATGAGGGGAGGTCTCTAGCCACAGCACTCGGCGCATGCCGCATGCCCTTGTCGCCTGCTTCGGGTACAGCAGGTACTCGTCTCCCCCACGCCCGACCAGGTACACCTCCAGGTCGCGTTGAGGGCCTTGAAGCCCCGAGCGGGACGACGGCGATCTTGCCGCCCTTCCCATGCACCCGCACGGTCCGACGGGCGAGGTCGAAGTCACCGACCTGGTGTGCGGCAAGGGGTTGAGCGTCCTGGACTAAAGACGCTCGTAGTGTCTTAATTGTGGGCGTCCTGAGTGTTGCCACGGGAGGGGAGAGCATGAGGAGGAAAGTCTGCGGCGTGCTCGCTATTTGTGCGCTTGCGCTCGCAGTCGTTCCGGCGGCTGCGGGTGAACCGCCGACGAACCCGAACTGCTTCGGCATCGGCGCATCGGGACTCGGTCAGGCGGGAGAGATGGGCGAACACTCGTCGAGCTTCGACGAGCCGCGTCTCGGGATCGGCAACGTGGCGTTCCTCGTCACGGGAACGCATCAGCCGGGAGAACTTGCAGGAGTCCTTGGCGCGGACTGCGGCTAGGACAAGAGTTCGGTCCATGCCAACGGAGAGCGCCGCAAGGCGCTCTCCGTTTCGTGGGTCTCCTGCGCCGGTCGACGCTTGCGTCGTATCAGGCGACAAGACCAGCTGAGGTCCGGCCTCATGTGCACGGCAAAGCCGTTGAATCGCACGGGCCTGGGTACACGCAGAACGCCCATGACTGGCGCCCGCTCGAGGCAGCGCCCGAAGTAGCAAGCGCGTGTGTTCGAGGTCGGCTACGGCGAGCACTTCGTCCGCGGGTGTCCAGTCAGACGCCCCACCAAGAACCGAACCTCGGGAGCTTGGCAATTCTCGGAACCGCGGGTTACGGTGCCGCTATGTACCTGGCAGTGAGCGTCGCCTGGATCGGCGTGGCGGTCGCGGCCGGGCTCCTCGTCATCCTGGCCGTGATAGCGGGGCGACGGGCGAGTCGTGACCGAAAGCGCCAGTCGCACGACCGCATGCTGCCGCCCTGAGTGGCGGAGGCCGGGCAGGTCACCACTCCCTGCACGCCGTGGACGGCGACCGGAGTCATCGGTCGCGGGCGCGCATAGCGTGACCATGCGCGGGTGGTGGGTCGTCGGCTAGGCCAAGAACCGAAGCGACGAACCCTGGAGCCTCAGCGGATCGTGATCGCCCCTCCTGCGTGACCGGGAGCCTCGAGCACATCCTCGAGCGCCGTAACGGCCTGGAGCTCGGCCGTCGTCATGTTCGCGAGCCTCGCGAGCGCCGTAGCGGCGACGGAGGGCGGCGAGCTCGCACGAGCGATCTGGAGAACCGGGGAATGAGGCGCCGATGACGGGCCAGACCGCTACCGGCGCCTCGTCCCCCGCCTGCGAACCTCCACGCTTGGGGATTCCCGTGCTGGCGGAGCGGTCAAACGCTCCCGGCGTCACTCACTCGAGGGAACTTTGCTGACCCGGCCCGAGCGAATCGCTTTCTCCTGGAGCACCATCATCCGGTTAGCCGCCGTCGGCGGAGCTCCAAGTTGCGCGGCCCGCGCTAAAGGGGTTCGGGGCGGAAGTCTCGATCAGGACGCTAGCCGCCAAGCAGCGCTCGCAGCGCGAACCCGAGAACGATCAGAACCTCCACCGCCATCCAGCCTGCGGCTGCGCGGCCCCAACTCATTCGCCATCCCGTCACGGCGTAGAGAATGTGGCCGCCGTCGGTGATCGGGAGAGGGAGGAGGTTGACGACGAAGATCGCGAAGTTGACCGCGGCCAGGGATCCGAAAATCCAGGCGTACTCGATGGGGAGATACGCGAGGCCGATGAAGGCCGCGCACGCTACGAGCGTGGCCAGCGGTCCGGCCACAGCGACTCTGCCGAGGTTCCAGTCCTTCCGTTCCGGCGAGGAGTGGCCCATCAGCACCTTCGGGCCGGTGATCTTCATCGTGAACCCGGCGTAGTCCCAGCCATATCGGCGGCCGACGACGATGTGTCCGGCCTCATGCGCGACCAGGGAAGCCGCGAGCATGGCGAACCAGACGCCGAGCCAGAGGTAGGGGCTCATAGGTCGACCAGCGGGACATCCGCGTCCTTCACCATCCAGGCCGGCAAAAGGCTGAAGCTCCCCAACATTCCCCCTCCCGCAGGTGTTTCAACTATGCCAGGTACCCCCCCGAAAGGCTAGGTGAACCTAGACTCGACCGGCCGCTAGGGGGAGGAACCCCGACGACCCCTCGGTGGCCGGGGTTCCTCTGGGGGAGAGAGTCGGGTCCCGGACTGTTCGACGGAGAGACGAAGGCGCTCAGCTCAGCGGCCTGCACTCGAGCGCGAGGATCCGCTCAGCCGTGCTCTCGTTCAGGCCGTTACCGGGCCTGGACGCTTTGGTAATGAGGGCCGGGGAGACGGCCACCGCACGCGCGATCTCGATCCGCGTCCAGCCCGCCGCGAGCAGCTGCGCGATGTGCTCGGCGACCTGGTCGGAGGCAACGAGTCGCCGATGCTCATGAGTGCCTCGCGCTCGAGCCGGCGCAGATCGTCGAAGGACTCGTCGAGCCGCGAGAACTTCTCAGCGGCGGGTGCACGATCGGCGTAGAGATCGCATGTGAGATTGGCCAGGCGCCGCTCCGCGTGCGCGCCGCCCGTGTCGCCTACCGCCTCGGGCCCGCTCTCGCCGCTGTGCCGAACGAACAAGAAGGAGACGATGATGCCCTCGTCCTCGACCACATCCGGCGAGGTCGACGCGTTGCTGAGCATCCCGGCCCCGGTTCCGGCGTTCGAGGAGGGCGAGGACGGCGAGGAACGGGAGCGCATACACGCACCGCCAGAACGCGGCGCTCGCCGGGGCCCCGTCGGCGAGCCGGACCAGCACGCCGGTGAAGGCGATCGCGACGGCCCCGCCGAGCGCGAGGCGTCGCGTGGGAGCTCATGTCTAGAAGGTCGCCTCGCGCGCGCCGCTGACGATGACGAGCACGACGAGCGCGGCGACCACGAGGCGGTACGCGACGAACACGCCGTAGGTGTGCCGGCGCACATAGCCGAGGAGCCAGTCGATCGCGAGCAAGCCGCTCCCGAGCGCCGCGAGCGTCCCGACGAGGAACGGCCCCTCCCAGCCTGCCGGGAGATCTCCGAGCAGCACCTCGGTGACGCCCTTGTAGAGCACCGCCCCGAGCACGGTCGGGAGCAGCAGCAGGAACGAGAACCGGGCGGCGCCGTCGCGGTCGAGGCGCAGGAGGCGGCCGGCGGTGATCGTGATCCCCGACCGCGAGACACCCGGTGCGAGCGCGAGCGCCTGAGCGAGCCCGATCGCCACCGCGTGGGAGGGTCGGAGCTCCGCCATCGTCCGGTCCTGCGGCGAGCGGTCTGCCCACCAGAGCAGGAGCGCGCCGGCCGCGAGGAGGATGGCGATCTGCCAGGGCTCCCCCAGCTTGCCCGCGATGAAGCCCTCGCCGAGGAACCCGGCGAGCGCGGCGGGGATCGTCGCGATGACGATGAGCCAGGCCAGGCGCTCGTCCGTCGTGGATGCGCTCCGCCGAGCGAGCGAGCCGAGCCACGCCCGCAGGAGCCGAACGGCGTCCCCCCAGAAGTACGCGAGGACCGCGACGAGCGTACCGAGGTGGAGCGCCACGTCGAACGTCTGGTTGAAGAGGTCGTGCTCCTCCAGGTACGTCCAGTCGGAGACCCAGGGAACGAGAATCAGGTGACCCGAGGAGGAGATGGGCAGGAGCTCGGTGAGGCCCTGCACGACCCCGAGGACGAGCGCCTGCACGTTCGTCAGGGCTTCGGGGTCGTCGCCCACGCCGAGCAGCGTCAGGACGAGGGCGAGCCCGAGCGCTGCCCCCGCGACGCTGTACACGAGGGAGCGGCGCACGGCCGGATCCTACGTTCGCGGCCCGCGTGAACGGCGGTGAAGAAAATCGGCGCAATTTCCGACAATGGCGCCTGGGCGGACTTGACCGGGTACGCACTGTCCCGTAGGTTGCCGCTTGCACCGAGCACGGAGCGCGAGTAGGTCGAAGCGCAGCTCGAAGGCTCTACGCGGAAGCGGACGGTCAGCGGGTTGTGTGGACGAAAGCGCCACCGGCTCGGTGAACTCTTGGTCCGACAACTGCTGAGCTCCGTCCGGCAGGCCCCTCGTTAGGATGCGCGCGGTGCACCTCCGCATGCCGAGCATCGACCAGGGCGTCCAGGCGTTCGTCTGGGCCTTCACGTTTTTCCTCTACGTCTGGCTCGGCTCGCTCGCCGTCGGCTTCCCGGGCGGGACGTCGTTCGTGATCGCACTCCTCGTGGGCGCCGCGAGTTTCCTCTTCGTGCGGATACGCGGCGCCGGCGTCGCGCCACGGAGCTGACGCGACGCTGCGCTAGTGGCGTCTCGCGTCGACCGGGTCGCCCGAGAGCGCTGCGACGAGCCGGTCCGCGAAGTCCCTGCCGAGGGCGGCTTCCAGGCGCTCGAAGGCGGGCTCGCGGCCGTGCGAGTCGAGGCCGTCCAACGCCCGTACGTCGGCGAGGAGACGGGGTGACTCGGCGGGGACGGCGCTCATCGGGCCGGCGGCACCCATGGGAGGGCTATCGACGGCCCTCGCGGGGGAGTCGATCCCTGGCCGGAGTGACGCGTCGCGGGGATGCGGGCTAGAGCTCGAGATCGAGATCGAGCCTCCTCTCGTCGAACCGCGCCGAGCCGAGCTCGAGGCGGAACTGCTCCACCGCCCGCAATGCGTCCTCGCGGAACACGTGCGAGACGACCCCCACGCGGGCGTCGTTCACGAACGGCACGTCCAGGTGCTCGTGGGTCACGAGGTTGACCGACACCGCCGCGCAGACCGGGCAGCGGATCGCAACCCCGAGGAGCCTGTCGCCGGGGGCGATGAGCGCGAACGACGAAGGCGTGACCGGCCGCGGGCGGCCCTCGAGGAAGCAGAAGAAGCTCCACGGCCACTCCCCCGCTCCGATCCGCACTGCTGCGAGGTCGGAGAGCTCGCTCGAGACGACGTCGTCGCGGGACGTGAGCAGGTTGCGGAACGTCCCGTCCGCTGCTACGCCGAGCGGCGCCCAGTCGAGCTCGTCGTGGGCGACGAGGCCCGGGTGCTCGTCGCCGCACCGGCAGGCGAAGAGAACGCGGTACACGGCCGGATGGAAGGCGCCCGGCAGGCGCTCGAGCATGCGGAAGGACGAGAGGCGGACGTGCGACTCGGGCCCATGCGGGCACGCGAACGAGTAGGTGCTCGTCAGCGCGTCGTACACGCTCTCCTTGTAGTGCGGCGATCGGACGGGCCGCGGCTCAGTACTGGAGCAGCGAGTGCACGTCGTACCCTCCGAGCCGCTCGCGCCCGCCCAGGAACGTCAGCTCGATGACGAAGAGGACGCCGGCGACCACGCCTTCGAGGTCCTCGACGAGCTCGCACTTCGCGCTCGCCGTCCCGCCGGTCGCGAGCACGTCGTCGATGACGATCACCCGTGCGCCCGCGGGGACGGCGTCCCGGTGGACCTGCAGGCTGTCCGTTCCGTACTCGAGCGCGTAGGTCGCCTCGACCGTCTCGCGAGGCAGCTTGCCCGGCTTGCGAGCCGTGATGAAGCCGGCACCGAGCTCGTATGCCAGCGGCGCCCCGAAGATGAAGCCGCGGGCCTCGGCTCCGAGGACGAGATCGGGCTTGCGCGGTCCCGCCCACTCCGCCAGCCGCCGGATCGTCTCGGCAAAGTACTCCGGGTCCGCGATCAGGGGCATGAGGTCCTTGAAGATCACGCCTGCGGTCGGGAAGTCCGGCACGTCGCGGATACGGTCGCGGAGGTCGAGGCTCACGAGGTCCTCTCCGCGGCCGAGCGCAGGTCGCGCAGGAAGAGCATGTGCGAGAGCTCCTGGGAGACGCGGGCGAGCGCCTCGAGATCGTCGAGCGCGCCCTTGCGGCGCTCGGGGTTCCGGGAGCGCAGACCGGGTGCGACGAGCTGCTCGACGAGCGTCGCCTGCCTCCCCGCCGCGGTCAGGAACGTCCGCAGGTGGCGTGCGTCGATGCCGAAGCGGGCGAGCCGAACGCACGCTCCCGCGATCTCCGCCTCGCTCTCGCGGTACAGGTGCTCGCCGGCCTCGACCCGCGAGACGACCACGCCGAACTCCTCGAGCTGGCGGACGAAGTCGGGCGGCGCGGCCGCACGGTCGCAGAGCTCGGCGAGATCGATCTCGTCCTCGCGCCCTGTGAGGCCGGCGCTGCGGCGCTTGGCGCGCTCGGCCGACGCCCCGGGGCCGTCGAGCTCCTCGCGGATTACGCGCAGCGGGAGGAACTCGTCCCGCTGCAGGCGCAGGATCGTCGTCAGCCGCTCGATGTCGTCGGGAGAGAAGAGCCGGTAGCCGCCCCTCGTGCGCCGCGGCGCGACGAGGCCCTGGTCCTCGAGGTAGCGGATCTTCGAGACAGAGATGTCGGGGAACTCGCTGCGCAGCTCCTCACAGACCGACCCGATCGTGCGGAGCCGGGGCTCGGCGCCCTTGCCCCGTCTCGACGTCGCCACCGTGCTCATCGCATCAGGAAGGTCAGTCGGTACTTGCCGATCTGCACCTCGTCGTCGTCCTCGAGCGTCGCCGACTCGATGCGCTGCCGGTTCACGTACGTGCCGTTCAGGCTGCCGAGATCGCGGATCGTGAACGTCTCGCCCGTCCGCTGGAGCTCCGCATGGCGCCGGGAGACGGTGACGTCGTCGAGGAACACGTCGCACTCGGGAGAGCGGCCGATGAGCGTCCTCCCTTCGCCCGGCTGGAACGACTGGCCGGCCATGCCGCCTCCGGAGCGCACGACGAGCGCCGGACCCGTGATGCCGAGCGAGGCGAGGATCGACTCGCCGTCCTCGGCTCCGTCGTCGACCTCGAATGTCATCGTGGTCTCACCGCCCGGGTCCTGGTCCAGCGCGATGAGCGCCCCACACCGGGAGCAGTAGTTCGAGGCCTCCGGGTTCTGGAAGCCGCACTCCGGGCAGTAGACGTGGGTCACTCCGCGTCCGCGTTCGGAGTCGCCTTCGCGGTCAGGATCTCGCTCAGGCGCTCGACGTCGGCGAGCTTCGCCTCCCCGGCGCTCACCTGCTCCCGGAGGCGCGCGACCAGCTCCGCGCGCAGGATGTCGATGCGCCCGTGCAACACCCGCCGGCGGAAGGAGATGTCGTCCTCCTCCTTCTCGAGGTCGCGGATCATGATGCGGAGGTCGTCGTCGGTGAGGCTTTTCAGATCGGGAAGTGGTTCCAACGGTCGCCTTTCCTCGTGGTCCCGTGAGTAAAGCAGCCTGCGTTCCAAGGGGTCAACCTCAGCTTGAGACTTCACACACCTCTTCGCCGTCCCCCGCGACCTCCCTTCCGGTCAGGGGCCGGCGAGCGCCGCCCGCGCGCGGACGACGTACTGGAGCCCCGCCGCGAGCGCGAGCGCGACGCCGATCCACACGAGCACCTGCGGCCACGTCGTGCCCTCCTCGGTGACGACGACGAAGCACAGCGCCGCGTAGAGCACCCACGTCGCGAGCTTGCCGAGGAAGCTGACCTCGAGCTCGAGGCCGCGCGGCGCGAGGAGCTTGTAGCCGAGGAGGAGCGCGAGGTCGCGGCCGAGCACGACGAGCGCCGCGACGAGCGGCAGCCGCCCCGTCGCCCAGAGAAGGACGACGGCCGTGCCGATCATCAGCCGGTCCGCGAGCGGGTCGGCGACCTTGCCGAACGCGGACTGCACATCCCAGCGCCGCGCGAGGAAGCCGTCGACCTGATCGGTAGCGGCCGCCGCGGCGAAGAACACTCCTGCGCCCCACGCCGGTCCGTCGCCCGCGGCGAGGTAGAGCCAGGCGAAGACCGGGATCGCCGCGAAGCGGGCGATCGTGAGCGCGTTCGGAACCTGGCGGCGCACGGCGCAACACTACGAGCTGCGACCGCCTCGCTCGATGCCCCTGGTACGGTCGCGCGGTGCCAGAGGCGTTCACGTTGCCGGGGTTCGTCGACGCCCACAGCCACACGTTCCAGCGCGCATTGCGTGGGCGGGCCGCGGGCGGCGACTTCTGGGCCTGGCGCGAGTCGATGCTCGAGGAGGCCGGGCGCCAGACGCCGGAGCTCGTCCGGAGGTCGTACGAGCGGACCTACCGCGAGCTGCGCGCGGCCGGGTACACGGCGGTCGGCGAGTTCCACTACCTCGGGGTGCCCGAGGCGCTCGCCGCTAAGGAGGCCGCCGCTGCAGCCGGCGTCGCGCTCGTGCTCCTCCACGTCGCCTACGCGCGCGGCGGGCTGCCGCGGTTCCGGCAGGAGTCGGTGCCCGCGTACCTGGCCGAGGTCGAGGAGCTCCGAGGCGCCGGTCTCGGGATCGGCGTCGCACCCCACTCCGTGCGCGCGTGCCCCGCGGACTGGCTCGAGGCGATCGCCGGCTACGCAGCGCAGGAGGAGCTTCCGCTCCACGTGCACGCGGACGAGCAGCCGCGTGAGATCGAGGAGTGCCTCGCCGAGCACGGCTGTCGCCCGATCGAGCTCCTCGAGCGCACCGGCTGCCTGGGAGGGCGGACGACGGTCGTCCACGCCACCCATGCGGACGGCGCCGAGCTCGACCTCATTGCCGCCTCGGGGGCGACCATCTGCGCCTGCCCGACGACGGAGGCAGACCTCGGCGACGGCTTCCTTCCCGCCGAGCGCATTCGCATCCGCTCGATCCCGCTCTGCATCGGCTCCGACTCGAACGTCCGGATCGATCCGCTCGAAGAGCTCCGCGAGCTCGAAGGCATCGCCCGCCGCCAGACAGGTCGGCGAGGCGTGTTCACGAGCGAGGAGCTGCTCCGCTTCGGCTCCGAGCAGGGCGCACGCTCGCTCGGTCTCGACTCCTGGCCGGAGATCGAGATCGACGTCGGCCATCGCTCGCTCGCCGGGGTGGCATGGGGCGACGTTCCGTCTGCGCTCGTCGCGGGCTGCGGCGCGGACGTCGTTGCGTCTGCCTGACCGGCGCTACAGTCGCAGCGCATGTACCGCTTCGTCGACCATACGGCGGAGCTCGAGGTGGAGCTCGAGTCGGAGACGGCAGAAGGAGTGCTCCTCGAGGCGCTCCGGGCGCTCGCGGAACTCCTCGGCCCCGCCGACGGCGATGTCGTCGGGCGCGCAGTCGACCTCTCCGCGGGCGACCTCCCGGCGCTCCTCGCCGCGTGGCTCGACGAGCTCCTCTACCTCGCCGACGCGGAGCGGCTCGTCCCCGTGGGCGCCGAGCTCGAGCTCTCGGGGTCGCACCTCACCGGGATCCTGCGGGCGCGAAGAGGCGAGCCGCGTCCCCTCGTCAAGGCGGCAACGCTCCACCGGCTCCGTCTTCGACCCGAGAACGGCACCTGGCGGGGCCGAGTGGTGCTGGATGTCTGAGCTCGTCCGGATCGACGACACGACCTGGGAGCTCCCGGCGTCGGCCCGGGACGACATGCGTGTCCCGGCGCGGGTGTTCGCCGACGCCGAGATGCTCGCGGAGATCGAGGGCGACCTCGCGCTCGAGCAGCTCCAGAACGTCGCGACGCTGCCGGGCGTCGTCGGCGCGGCGATCGCGATGCCGGACATCCACCAGGGCTACGGGTTCCCGGTCGGCGGGGTGGCCGCCACCCAGCTGCCCGATGGCGTCGTGTCGCCCGGAGGGGTCGGGTACGACATCAACTGCGGCGTGCGGCTGCTCGCCCTGCCGCTGACGGAGGCGGAGCTCGGAGCGCGCCGCGAGGCGCTCGTCGACGAGATCTCGCGATCGGTCCCGGCAGGAGCCGGCAAGGAGACAGGTCGCGAGCTGCGCGACAGCGAGCTCGAGGAGGTGCTCCGGCTGGGCCCCCGTGCGCTTCCCGGAGTGCGCTCCGACGACGTCGAGCGGACGGAGTCCGAGGGGCGACTCGAGGGCGCCGATCCTGCCGCTCGTATCCGAGCGCGCGCGTGCACGCGGCCGCGGACAGCTCGGCACGATGGGCTCGGGCAATCACTTCGTCGAGGTGCAGATGGTCGAGGAGATCCTCGACCGACACGACCGCCGACGCGTTCGGGCTCGAGCGCGGACAGGTCACCGTGCTCGTCCACTCCGGCTCCCGCGGGCTGGGGCACCAGGTCTGCACCGACTACGTGCGACTCCTCGACTCCCAGCTCACGCGCTACCGCATCCATCTCCCGGACCGCCAGCTGGCCTGCGCGCCCGCCTCGTCGCCCGAGGGGCGCCGCTACCTCGCGGCGATGGCGGCCGCCGCGAACTTCGCCTGGGCGAACAGGCAGGTGATCGCCGACGGCGTGCGACGCGCGATCGCGGGCGTTCTCGGCAGGGACACGGGGGACGGCACCGCGCAGGTGTACGACGTCGCCCACAACGTCGCCAAGGTGGAGATGCACGGCGGCATGCGCGTGTGCGTGCACCGGAAGGGCGCGACCCGGGCATTCCCGGCAGGCTCAGACGCGATCCCAGACGCCTACCGCTCCGTCGGACAACCCGTGTTCATACCGGGGTCGATGGGGACGGCGAGCTTCGTCCTCGCCGGCGAGCCTGCTTCGATGGAGCTCTCGTTCGGCACCACGTGTCACGGCGCCGGCCGCAGGCTCTCACGGACCGCAGCGCGAAAGCAGGTTCGGGGCGACGAGCTTCGACGGGAGCTCGAGGCGCGGGGCATCGTCGTCCGCTGCCCGTCGGCGAAGGGCCTCGCGGAGGAAGCCCCGTTCGCATACAAGGACGTCGACCGCGTCGTCCGCGTCGTCGAGCGGGCGGGCCTCGCCCGTCGGGTCGCCCGCCTCGTCCCGCTCGGCGTCGTGAAAGGATGACGCAGCGGCCTTCCGCCGCGGACACACACATGGACGTCACCGAGCAGACCTTCGAGCAGGACGTGATCGAGCGGTCGCGGGAGACCCCCGTGATCGTGGACTTCTGGGCCGCCTGGTGCGGCCCCTGCCATGCGCTCGCGCCGATCCTCGACGCCGAGGTCGAGCGGCGAACCGGCGACGTCGTGCTCGCGAAGGTCGACGTGGACGCGAACCCGGGGATCGCTGCGACCTTCCGGGTTCAGGGGATTCCGGCGGTGAAGGGTTTCCGCGACGGCCGCGTCGTCGCCGAGTTCGTCGGGGCGCTGCCTCCCGCCCGCGTCGCCGCCTTCGTGGACGAGCTGCTCGCGCCGCCGCGCATCGATGGCGTCCTCGAGGAGCTCCGCGCAAGCGGGGAGCTCCCCGACGTTCTCGCGGCGCTCGAGGCCGGCAACTCCGAGCGCGCGCTCGAGCTCCTCATCGTCGGCATCGCGGACGCACCTCCCGAGGAGCGCAGCCGCCGGCGCGATCTCGCCGTGGCCGTCTTCGACGACCTCGGCCAGGACGATCCGGTCGCGACCGCGTACCGCCGCCGCCTGGCGACGGCGCTCTACTAGGATCGAAGCAGTGGGGGCGTTCCGGTACCTGATCGTGGGCGGCGGCATGACGGCGGACGCCGCGTGCCGCGGGATCCGCGACCGCGACAGCGACGGCTCGGTCGGGCTCGTCGGCGAGGAGCCGTTCGCGCCGTACGCCCGGCCACCCCTCTCGAAGGCTTTGTGGAAGGGCCAGGAGGAGAGCTCCGTGTGGCGCGGCACGAAGGAGCTCGGCGTCGAGCTCCTCGTCGGCCGACGTGTGACGTCACTCGACCTCGACGGCCGCACGGCGACCGACGACACCGGCGAGACCCACTCCTACGAGAAGCTCCTGCTGGCCACGGGCGGAACGCCGCGTAGGGTCGAGGCCTGGGACGACGGGGTCGTCTACTACCGCACCCTCGAGACGTATCGGAAGCTGCGCGAGATCGCGGGCGACGGCGTCCGCGCCGCGGTCGTCGGAGGCGGCTTCATCGGCTCGGAGGTCGCTGCCGCTCTCGCGCTGAACGGCTGCGCCGTGACGCTCGTGTTTCCCGAGGACGGCGTCGGGGCGAAGCTCTTCCCGGCGGACCTCGCTCGGTTCGTCGCCGACTATTACGGCTCGCAGGGCGTCGACGTGCAAACCGGGCGCAAGGTCGAGTCGATCGCGCGGGACGGGGATACCTCGGTCGTGACGACGGACGACGGCGCGATCGAGGCGGACGTCGTCGTCGCCGGGCTCGGGATCGTTCCCCGCACCGAGCTCGCCGAGCAGGCCGGGCTCGAGGTCGACGACGGCGTGCTCGTCGACGACCGCGGCCGCGCGGGCGGCCGCGAGGACGTGTTCGCCGCAGGCGACGTCGCCCGGTTCCCGGTCTCGGCGCTGGGCGGGACACGCCGGGTCGAGCACGAGGACCACGCGAACACGCACGGACGCCACGTGGGCGCGAACATGGCCGGCGCCGACGCCCCGTACGACCATCTCCCGTTCTTCTACTCCGACCTCTTCGACCTCGGCTACGAGGCCGTCGGGGACGTCGACTCACGGCTCGAGACGGTCGTCGAGTGGGCCGAGCCGAACCGCAAGGGCGTCGTCTGCTACGTCGACGACGGCCGGCCGCGAGGCTTCCTGCTCTGGGACGTCTGGGATCGCGTCGACGCCGCGCGCGAGCTCATCCGCGCCGGCGGGCCCGTGTCGACCGACCAGATCCGCGCGCTGATCGGCTGAGCCCGGCGGAGGGCGCCGGCGGACGCCCTTCCCGCCGCAGCGTCCTAGTCGTCCAGGATGAACGTCACGAGCATGTTCACCTGGTACTCGGCGATCGAGCCGCCCTCCAGACGGACCTGCTGTTCCTTGATCCACGCGCTCTTGACGTTGCGAAGTGTCTGGTTCGCGCGGTCGAGGCCGGACTTGATCGCGTCCTCGAAGCTCGTCGAGGAGGTCGAGCTGATCTCCGTCACGCGTGCGACTGCCATGGCACCGCTCCTTTCGACTGTTGTCGTTCTCCCACGATGGAGTCTCGTCGAAACGCCGGCACGGCGCGCCGGCTGTGGAGTCGTGCCCTGAAACGGCTGCGCCGGCCCGGCGCTCGCGAGAGGCCGGGCCGGCGCGGGTCTTGCCGAAGGTCGCCCCCGAATCGGCGGGCGACCGCGCACGTCGTTCTTCTCTAGTTCGGAGCGTTCGAGACGCTGCTCGCCGCGTCCGAGAAGAGGCCCCGAAGGACGTTCCGGAGGAAGAAGAGTGCGATGATGATGGCGATCGCCAGGAAGCCGAGCAGGATTGCATACTCGGTCGTCGTCTGGCCATCCTCGCGCTCCCGGAGCTCGGCCACGGTCACCTGCAGCCACACCACCGGGCGCATCAGGATGTCAGTCATGTGGAGGTTCCTCCTGTGATTCGGAGGGGTGAAGGCGAACCCCTCACTCCGACGGCTGCCCGTCTACTTACACGAGCTACCTCAAGTTCGGAATGCAAGCGGTGCCGCACAACTACCCGAAAGGTGGATTCGGTTCAGGGAGCGGCCACGCCTCGTTCCAGGGATGGGGGACGGTCGACGGGAGGTCGATGGGCGGGCATGGTCCTGCCAGTTGCGGCACTGGCGCTCTTCGTGCTCTGCTTCCTCATCGGCTACGGGTCCGTCGTCCAGCGCCGGGTCGAGACGAACGCAGCGCACGAGGACTCGCGCTAGCTCGTGGTCGACCCCTGAGCGTTTTGGTGCCCGACACCCCGGGTACCGTCGGCTCATGGTCGGAGGGCTCACGCTCGGTGGCGCGATCGTGATCGTCGGCATCGTCGTCGCGATCTTCTGGAGTGTGCTCTGGGGAGTGATCATCGCCCTCGTCGGGCTGCTCGCGTTCGGCGGCTTCGCGCGCGGCCGCTGGTACTAGCCCGAGCCGCGGCACGACTCGATCGCAGGTCTCCGGTCGCGCGAGCCGGCTACGCGCGCGTCCGGTCGAGGAGCTGGAGCAGGTCGTGCGCCGCGAGCTCGATCTCCTTGTGCTCCCACTCGGCAGCGCGGTAGTGACAGGCGATCAGCCCCGAGCGATGCACGCGGCGGAAGTCGCCGTAGACGAAGGCATATCGAGCCTTCGTACCGTCGCGGGCGCGCTCGGTGAGGCCCAGGTGCCACTCTGCGTACTCCTCCCACGTGTGGGTCTCCAGGTACGCGTCCTGATGCGCGGCGCGAGGTTGCACCTCGCCCCACTCGCTGCGCACGACGTATTGCCGGCTCTCGATGAGCTCGCGCGCGCGAGCGACCGCCCGTTCGTTGACCGAGTACGAAGCCGTGCGTTCATTCTGCCGAGGAGAGAGCGACCACGAGGACTGGGCTGGGATGAAGAGGATCGACGTCGAGACGCTCGGGGAGCCGACAGGGTTCCGGCGGGAGGCGTGGCGGGCGGGCAACCGCGCCGCTCACTCAGTCACCTCGAGGCCCAGAGCATGAGCAGGAAGCCGCCGACGAAGAGCGCGATGATCGTCGCGACGGATCCGTCCAACGCTCCTCCCTCCCCTCCTTGCCCGCCGCCCGCCGCTCCGGGACCTACGCGCCCTGGTCTTCGTCGTCACCGTCCCCGGGCCGATCATCCGCGGGATCCGGCCCGGTGTACTCCATCGGGGACTGGTCCTCGGGAACCTGTCCTCCCTGATCGCGTTCGTAGGCACGATCGACTTCGGGGTGCTCGACTTCCTCGTCGCGTTGAGCGTGCTCCCTCTCAGACACGTTCGTCCTCCTCCTGAATCGCCACAGCGCGTGTACCCACCAGGGCGGATCGTCAACCCGACCGGTACGCCCCGACCTTCACACCGAGGAACAGGAGCCACTCCCTGAGCATCGAAGCCAGAGGGCGGCCGGGTCGGACGTGCGTCCTCGTTCTTCCCCTCTCCCCTGGGGCGAGGATGGGTGCCGGCTCGGCCGTCCTCACCGTTTTCGTCCGTGGAGAGTCGGGTACACGAGACCGAGGGGAAGGCGTCGGCGGTCTGGCCCGTCGCACCTTCTCCCATCTTCGTTTTCAGGAGCCTCGCTCTCGTGCCGTGACATGGCGGCTGAGTTTGGAGTTCCGATCAGCGGGCAAGCCCTGCAGCGATGCAGGGAACACCGCCCGAGGTACTACCGGATCCGCCGTTGCAGCCGACGCGGCCGGGCGAGCCGCCGAGCGTCGACATCCCGGAGCCGCCGGATCCCCAGGAGCCGTGGAGCGATCCGGACCCTCCGGAACCGCCGACTCCACGGCCGCCCGAGCTACCGCCCGAGCCTTCGGAGCCGGGGCACTAGTCGTCGACAACTGAGACGTCGGAGCGCAAGGACAGCTCAGTCGTTGCGCTGGGTCGAACGGGTTCCGGCAACGAGATCGCCAATGACTCGTCGACAAGCGCGGCATTCGTTCGCGCAGCAGCGTGCTGGCCCTGCCAGTCGGAACTCTGTTCGCCTAGGCTCCTCGCCTCACACGCTAGAGCGCGTCGGCGGCCTGTGGGCTGTCGGCCGGGATTCTGGCCAGCAGGGCCAGTACGACCACTGTACTCCTCTCGCTCGAAGAAGTCTCGCGTCGTCTGGCGGAGATCAACTCCAGAGCCCGTCGAGAGCGAGAAACACGACGGCTACGACAGCCAGCAGCGCAACGAGACCGAAGAGCCAGCGGACGACCACGGTTGTCGGATGCCCGGGTGGCCACGGAAGAAAACCGCCGTCGAGCCGTTCGGCAGGCGCGACGGCCGCCCGCGGGCACCGGTGTCCGACGTTTCGGGCTCACCCGGATCTGGGGACATACGACCAGTGGGAAATGTTCTCGTCATCAGTACGGTCGAACATCCCGAGCACGTGCTGCGGTCGCACCTCGGAGAGGAAGACAGGCTGAAGCTCGTCGTGCCGGTAGTACGCCAGGGTTTCCTCGATTGGCTCGCCAACGACCAGGAGGCGTTCAGCCACGCAAGGTCCGTCGCCGAGGAAGCGGCTGCGGAGCTCCCGGGCGAGACCGTCGAGGCCGTTGCCGGCGAAGCCGATGTCGACCTGGCGATCCGCGACGCTCTCGCGACGTTCCCGGCGGACGAGATCGTCGTTGCGGTGCGGCCGAGCGCCGAGGAAGGGCTCATCGAGTCGATGGCCACCGCCGGTGCGCCAACGGACAGCTTCAGGGGAATTCCCGTTCGCTACGTCGTGATCCCCGAGGCGAGCGAGCCTCGCGACGAACCGAGGTAAGCGGGAACGCGGACCGGGCGCACGCCCGTCCACCTCGGCCGGAACTCGTAGCCCTGCTCGATCACAGTGCCCCTGAACGCACTTCTCCGCCGGTCGGCCACGTTTCGGCTCCCCGACGACTGGGAATCCATGCGCACCACAAATCGGAGAAAGGGCGGCACATGGGAATCATCGCGTTCATCATCCTTGGTCTACTCGCCGGCCTGATCGCGAAGGCGATCATGCCCGGGGACGACCCTGGGGGGTACATCGTCACCGCGATCATCGGAGTCGTGGGCGCGCTTCTCGGCGGGTTTCTCGCGGGAGCGCTCTTCGGTGCCGATCCCCTCGACGAGTTCTTCGACATCTCGACCTGGCTGACGGCGATCGTCGGCTCGATCATCCTGCTCGCGCTCTACCGCGTCGTTGCGAATCGCGGGGACGGGCGCGGAGCTCTCCGGACCTGAGGCCAGGAAACCACCGCGTCGATTCAGAAGCCTCGCGTCAGCGGGGCTTCTGGTCAGAAGGGAGCTTTCAGTGGGGACACCGACCGAACCGGGACCGACGAACACCGTCGACGAATCTGCAGCGGATAGAGACCAGGAGTCACGGCTCAGGCGCTACGACCAGCGGATCGAGGAGTGGCTCACGTCGCTGAAGGAAGGGGCGGAGCAGCGCTCGCCGGAGGTGCTGAGCGCTCTGGCAACCAAAGCAAAGGACGTCGGGGATTACCTGGACAAGCTCGCAGACAAGGCGCGAACACGGAACGAGCCTTCCGCGGCGCTCGGCTACCGAGGGCCTGACCCGGAGAGGGATCCCAAGGGCGACGGAGGGCACGAGGATCAGGGGACGTAGCAGTTACGGCGGTGAAGCGCCCGGAACAGCGGCCATCGGCGCGGTGCCTACGGCGAGCCCGGGAGCTCAGTGCCTGGGTGCCCTTCCTCTTGGGGCAGGTCGGTTCGTGCCGCAGTACGTGACTGCCTTCGTGTTACTTACGGACCCCGGAACGTCGCAGGACGGCAGCGGGCCGGGACAAGTCCCGGCCCGCGCGCTCACTTCAACCCGACGTGTTCGAGGCTCTTGGCGTGCCCGATGACGTACTGGACGCTGCCGTCTCGTGCTGCGTCAACTCCTGCGCTTTCTCCTGAAGGCTCGTAGCCAGCTCCTCGCCCTGTTCGCGCCCGTGTTCCTTCGCCGTCTCGACCGCTGTTGCCCCTGCTTCCTGCACGACCTGCTTCCCGCGATCGAGGGCCTCGCGCCCAGCGTCTGCGGCGGTGGCCTTGACCTCGTCCGCCATCGGTCCGACCCGCTCGTCCTCGATTCGCGTTGAAGGAGCCAACAGGCCGGCAATGAACCCAGCCGCTGCTCCGCCGATCGCGAGTCCGAGGGGATTCCGCTCGGCAAGACGCTTCATGCGACCCATGCTCTGGGTCACGTGCTCGCCATCCGGTGCGACGTCGCCCACCTTGGACGTGGCTCCGCTGACCGTGGACACCACAGCATCCTTCTTCTCCCCGACCCAGTCCTTCGTCCGGGTCGGCACGTCCGCTTTGTACGCGAGCGCATCGGCGGTCTCGCCCATCTGTGCGCGCGTTTGCTCGATGTCGCTCTTCAGCTCATCTGATCTGTGAGCCATCTCACGTCCTCCTTCACCGATTCGAGAGTCCTGGCAGGGACGGGCGTCCCCGCTTGTCGGAGCTTCTGACGTCCATAGAGGGCGAGCACCGCCGCCACGACCGCCCACAGCCCGGTGACACAAAGCGCCGCTCCCCAGTTCGGCATCAGCCCGTCGAGGGCGAGGATGAGGAACGCCGTGAGTGCACCCAAGGCGAGGAGCCCGCTGCCTCCTGCAGCCGCCAGCGTTGCGACACCGATACCGGCTCGCTTCCCCTTCTCGGCCATTTCTGCCTTGGCGAGCTCGACGTTCTCCTGCAGCTCCACCTTGACCAACTCGACTTCCTGCTGAACGAGCGTGGTCGCCTGCTGCGTGAGGTCCTTGACGAGCTGGAGGGTCGAACGCCGACGGAGCTCTTCGCTATCGACGACCGTCATCTACGCACCCCCGATCGTCAGGCTGCGTGGTGTCGAGTGAGAGTCGAGAGCACGTCCGTTGCTCTGCGCGCCCAGGTACCGGCGTTCGCCCGAGGCCTTCACGAACCGAGACGCTAGGAATCCCGCGAGCACACCCACTCCGGCGGCGACCCAGGGACGCCTCCGTGCGAAGCTCTCGATGTCATCGAGCATCCGGTCCGCCTGCGCGGACTCCAGGTATCCGCCGAGATCCCCCGCGCGCCGTGCGACCTGCTCGACGACCTTCGCTGGCACGTGGTTGCCTTCGCTGCGAAGCTGATTCGCTCCGGACTGCAGCACCTTTCCGATCGACTGCACTTGCTCGCCCGCCTGCGCCGAGCGACGGTCGAGCTGCTCGCGGATCTGGAACGCCGCTTCCCCTCCGAGCTCTCGGGCCTTCCCTGAAACCTGCTCCTGGGCGGTGGACACGAGGTCCTCACCCTTCTCCTTCGCTTCCGCGACCGCGCCACCGGGGCGGTCTCCGGTCGTGTCGACTGACATTGCACGCTCCTTCTCTAGGGATTGGTGCGTAGCGAAGTTCCCCCGGTAACGGACTTGAAACAAACCCCGTGTGGAGAGGGAGAGGGAAGCGCCGGCCGAGCGGAATCGGGACTCTTGGCGTTCGCCTCACGAGACAACGACACCGGAGCAGGGCCGGTGAAGCCGAGCCCTGGACAGTCGTCAGCTTCGCTTTGGCTCTGCCGGGATCATCGTGATCTGGCCGTGCTCGTCGACCGAGACGACGTACCGGTGAGCCGCACCGCCTCCCAACCGCCTCAGGAACGATCTCCGCGCGACGACGATCGCATGGGTATCCGTGTGCGTCTCGATCTCGAAACCGTCTCGGATCTTCGTCTCCAGGAACGTCTCGAGAGCGGCCATCCTTCGCCCCGTTGGGTCGATGTCTCCGTTCATCACGATCTTCTTTCCGGTCGGTGGATGTACTGACACTGGCGGCGCGACCTACCGGCTAGTGCGCGCGCAGCGCGGCGAACGTTGCCTGCAGGAATTGGTTTCCAGCTTCTGCGGCCAGAGTCCCCGATGGCACGTCGAAGGCCGTCGCCGGTGGGTCTCACCTCGATACAGGACGCCGTCTGCGAGCGCTCCTGCGAACGCCCCGAGATGGCGGCATACGCGCGGTACGGCGTGGCTGAATCTCGGCTCGAGTGCAAGTGCGCCGTCCTAGTTGTCGTCGCGTTTCGTGTCGCTTTCAACGAGGCCTTGTCGCACGCGAGTCAGCCCGATGCAAGAGCAGGCTCCTCGCGGGCCCGGCTCGAACGTACCCAGCGGGCCGGGGAGCTGAAACCGAGTGCCCGCGAGCTGTGACGTCTCACGAGACTCGGCAGCGTTCGTTCTCGGGTCCTCGCCTGGCTCCGCTGACTGCCTGCCTGCCTTGTCCGTCCGCCTCGGCGACCGATCGCGGGCGGAGATCGTCCGAAATCTGTTTTGGCACCGGCCTCAGGTGAAAGTCCAGGGTCGTGCGACCGTGGCTCTCCGACACGTGGCTCGTGCTCCGTCGCGCGGCGACCGAGGCTCGAGACGACGACGTGCCCACCGTCGCACAGGCTCTCGCGTACTCGCTCTTTCTCGCCATCCCGGCGACCATGCTCGTCGTCCTCGGCACGTTCTCGCTCGTCGCCGACGAGCAGACGGTCGAATCCCTCATCGACCGCGCGCAAAGCGTCATGCCGACGGAGGCGGCGAGCCTCCTACGGGACAGCCTCGAGCGTTCCACCCGATCAACCGGCTCCGGTGTCGTCATGACCCTCGTCGGCTTCGGACTCGCGCTCTGGACGACGACTTCCGCAGCGACGACGCTGATGAAGGCGGTCACGGTCGCGTTCGACGGCGAGGAGTCGCGGAGCTTTGCGCGGAGACGCCTGCTGGCGTTCCTCATCGTCGTCACCCTCGTCCTCGCGTCGCTGCTCGTGGTCGGCCTGCTCGTCCTCGGCCCGCACCTCGAGCGCTGGCTCGGGGAGGCGGTGAACATGCCGGGCCTGACCGCGTGGCTTTGGTGGACGCTGCAGTGGCCGGTACTCGTCGGCGGACTGCTGTTCGCCTTCGCAGTCGTGCTCGCGGTCGGGCCCGACGTCGAGCAGCGAACGTGGCAGCTCGTCACTCCGGGCGCAGTTACCGCCCTCGTCGCGTGGGTGGTCGCCTCGGGCGGGTTCGCGCTCTACAGCGCGAACTTCGGCTCCTACGAAAGGACGTGGGGAACCCTAACCGCGGTCGTCGTGACGCTCGTGTGGCTGTGGCTGACCAGTGCGGCGATCCTCTTCGGCGCCGAGGTGAACGCGGAGGCCGAGCGGCTGGCGCGCGAGCGCGCCCCGGGGGTCGACTCGAACGCTTCGGGCACCCGCGAGGCGACGGAGCTCTCCCAGCCCCGACCGCGCCCGCCCGCTTCTGAAATCTGAGCTGAATGGATCGAGAGACCGCTCGTCTAGGGTCCTCCCGTGGATGTAACGACTGCGGCCGGCGTACTTCTGATCGTCTGCGCGGTTTGGTTCAACGCCTGGTTCTCGGCGCTCGCTTGGCGGTTCGACTACCCCGACATCCTGCGGAAGCCACCCGAGGAGATCCTCGGTCGCTTCCGCGCAGGAGGCCCGTCGTTGATCCTCACGTGGTGGGCTTTCATGGCCTCTGGGGGACTCTTCATCGCCTCCGTGGTGCTCCTCTTTCGAGCGCTCGGAACTGTGAGCCCCACTGCATCCATCCTCGCCCTGGTGGTCGGGGTCCTCGCCGGCCTCGTGCAAGTGCTCGGGCTCCTTCGCTGGGTCTACGTCGTGCCCTTCTTGGCGCGGATGCACGGTGATCCGAGTGCCGACGACGAGACGAGAGCTGCGGTACGAGTCACCTTCCGTGCCTTCCACCAGTACCTCGGCGTAGGCGTTGGTGAGCACCTCGGCTTTCTGCTGACCGGCTGCTGGACCGTGCTCGTCGGCATCGTGCTGATTCGAGGGGACGTGGCGAGCTCGTGGATCGGTTGGGCTGCCCTCCCGATCGGTGCCAGCTTGGTGGTCGTCTCGACGGAGTTCCTCGGCCCGTACGAGGAGCGCGGATGGAAGCTAGCCGGTTCGGTCGTGCCTGCGATCTACGTCGCCTGGTCGGCGTGGCTCGTCGTGCTCGGAGTCGTACTCGTCGCCTGACGGCTACTGCGGGGCCCTCTACCTCGGCCGCCGACACGGCGTCGAGAACCAGGAGCCTGCCGCTTCGACCCTCGAGGTTGCCGGTGAGCGGCAGGCTCCTCGTCAGTTCTCGTCCGAACTGGTACGCAAGGACGTGCTCGCGAAACGAGCGCCGGCGAACGCGACGTGCCAGCCCTTTCGCGAGGCTCGCCAACCAGTGTCGGGGGAGTCGTCCCCGGGCCGTTGCTCTGGTCAGTTCTCCTCGACGTTCCCGCGCCAAGCACCGGTCTCGTGACCGCTGCCCTCGATGAACTCCTTGAACGACTCGAGGTCGCCCTTGACACGATGGCTGTCCAGCCCGACGAAGCTTCCGATCGACTCGGACACACCCTCGGGCTCGTAGGCCATCTGGACCATGATCTTCGTGTTGCCTTCGTCGAGCTTGTGGAAGGTGACGACGCCGTCGGGGCCGTCCTGGTCGAGGGCACGCCACGCGACGCGATGATCGGGATGTTGCTCGGTGATCTCCGCGTCCCATTCGCGCTTGTCGCCACCGACCTTCGCGACCCAATGAATATGCGTGTCGTCCTTCTGTTCGACGCGCTCGATGCCGTCCATGAACTGAGGGAAGGACTCGAACTGGGTCCACTGGTTGTAGGCCGTGGATACGGGAACCTGGATCTCGATGGATTCCTCGATCGTCTTCATGCTGTCCTCCTGGTCGATTCCGACTCAGGTTCCCGCGGCACCCACCCTGCAAACGGGGTGCTGGGCGGCCGAGGCGACTCGGTGACCACGCTCCTGTCGGCAACGGCGAAGCGCTGGGTCCTGGGTCGGTCGGAGCACCACCTCGAGCGGTGCCGCGCCCTCCCCACGCTCGGTCCCCTGGTCTCCCGTCACCCGTGCCGTTCGCCAAGAACGCATGAGGCCGGACGCGGAAAGATCGAGGTGCCGCTTGCCGTCAGTCCCCGTCCCCTCAACGAGAAGGCCACGCCCGGCCCGATCGGCTCTTGCCCCCGCTCGAGCGCGGCAAACGCTTTAGCGCACTAGGGCGGAAACCGTAACGAGCGTCCGATACGGGGCGGTCGAGCCGCTGCCGCCAAGCATGACGCGCCGCCCCGTATCGGGTGCCTCTTCCCCCTGTTCAGGAAGACGTCAGCGGCGTACGAAACTTGCGCGGTGGGGCCGCTGCAGGAGGTCTTCGACGAGCACGCGAAGCCGAGGGTGCGGCCGGGCGTCGTCCTTGGCGTCCTCGTTCTTCCCCTTCCCGTGGGGCCGAGGATGGGCTTCCAACCTGGCTGCGCTTCCAATGCCGCTCTCCTTCGCCGGTGTACCGTCCGGAGCTCTGCGGCTTCCCGAACCGATGTCTCGCCCCGGGCCACTGCACTCCGACTCGGGCCGGTCCCAGAGCGGACTAGCGCTTCTCGTCCAGCGTCTCCGGCAGTCGGCTCCTACCGGTGACATCGGGAGCCCGTGTCGCGTATCCGACGACGCCCCCCGCCGCCACTCCGCTCCAGACGATCGCCGCCCGAGCACGTTCGACGTCGCCAAGGTGATCTCGTCAGCGAAGTAGGCAAAGGCCAGCGCTCCTGGGACGGAAGACGCGAGCCAGCCAACGAACGCACCCCCGATAATGCGTCGCCAGTGTCTGTGGAGCGCTCCACGGAGACGCCTGAGCGTGAGGCTCGCCATGACAGCGACCCGAGTCGACCTCTGCCCCCATTCCCCTTGTACTTCCCCCTTGGGGCTGTCACATGACCGCCGACTCGGCGACAAAGGCAATCCGTTCGGGAGCCGCCACGGCGTGAACGAGCGTGGCTGGTAAAGACGACGAACCAAACCATTGGCGGCGACGTTGAACGCGAGGCCGTTGCGTCGGCGCGAAACTCACGTCTCAGCGCACACACAGCGCGAGCTCGTGAAGCCGCCCGGGCTCCGGAGCCCAAGACCTGCTCGCGTGAGGGGTTCGCGAGAAAGGGCGTAGACTCCAGGTGCCCGGGCGATGCGGCTCTGCTTCCAGGTGCCCGGGGCTGATCCCCCGAACCACCCAAAGCCCCTTGCCGCAGCGTGACTGGACGCTAGCCCGTCGCTCGGGCGACCGCTTCGGTCTTAAGTCCAGAACGGCCTAGCCCGGAGTCTCGGTCGTCGCTTCGAGCCAGGTGTGAACGCGATGCGCCGACGCGGCCGTTCAAGAGCTCCATGACGTCGCCGGCCGGGAACGGCGAGGGTCCACCGGTTTCAGGGCGTACATGACGTCCGGACCATCCGGATCCACCGGACCGGCACGGTCGGGACGACGAGTGTGGGCCTCGTCGCCCACATCGTTTGGCTTCAGAGTGGCCCACGAGATTCGAGCCGCAAACTCAGTCGGGGCGCCGAGATTCGAACTCGGGACCTCTTGACCCCCAGTCAAGCGCGCTAACCAGGCTGCGCCACGCCCCGTGGCTCGGACACCTTAGCGCCTTCCGGGCGCGTCCCCGCCCGCCGCGGCGCCGTGAGGCGCCGCTGCCACCAGACGTTGCGCCGGAGGAGCACGAACACGAGCGGCAGGAGGGCGGCGAGCGCGATCCAGGGCATGAGCGCGAAACGCCCCGCCTCATGGGTGACGTCGACGGTGGCTCCCGTGCCGATCGCCTCGCGCACGGCCGCGATCGCCTGCGGGGCTTCGTCCTCCGAGAGCACCCGGGCGCCCATCTGCGAGGCCGCCTGCTCGACGAGGGTGCCGCTCCGAGGATCGGGCTCGTACCCGGGCTCTGCCACGCCCGTCTCGTAGATTCGCTCGCCCGCGTCCCAGTAGCGGACGAGGACGACGTCGACCCGGGGCCCTCGCTCGAATGCCCCGGCCAGACGGCCCTGCAGCGGCTGCGTCTCGCCGTCGGTGAGCACGACGACGACGCGCTTCTTCGCCGACTTCGCGAAGTAGTTCAGGTCGGGGATCGACGCGAGCGCGTCGATCGTCGTCGCCGCGGTCAGGTAGAACGCTCCTGGTGGCGGATGCTCGATGTCCAGCGCGTCGCGCACCGTTGCGGAGAAGACGCGCTCGTCCGTCGTCGGGAAGAGATGCGGGAGCACGCGGTCGGTCAGCGATATGACCCCGAACGGCACCTCCGGCAGCGCCTCACGGACGTCGATCGCGGTCCTCTGCGCGCGCTCGAACCTGGTCGGCTCCCCCGGGGCTGCGGCGGCGAGCATCGAGCGGGACACGTCGACCACGACGAAGGCCTCGACGTCGGCTCGCTCGGGGACGACGCGGGTCGTCTCGACGACGGGCTGGGAGGCGGCGAGGCCGAGGAGGGCGGGGACGGCGACGAGCGCGACGACGACGGGAGCCCGTGAGCGGAGCGACGGCTCCGCGAGCCCGAGGGTGCTCCGTGCGGCGCGGAGGCGCCGCTCTCTGAGAACGTAGACCACGAGGGGCACGGCGGCGGTCAGCGAGAAGAGCACGGCCAGGGGCGTGAGGAACGTGAGCTCCATCAGTAGCCACTCCCTGCGCGCCCCTGCCCGGAGAGAGCCCCCTGCGCGGCTCCCGCGTCCGGGTCCGTGCCGGGGAGGTTGATCGCCTTGGCGTTGCGGAGAGCGAGCTCGAGGTTGATCTTCGCGTCCTGGTTCGAGGGGTCGACCTCGATCGCGCTCCTGAAGGTCGCGATCGCCTTTCGTAGTACGTTCTCCGACTCGTTGGGATCGACGCTCCGCGTCTCGAGCGACAAGGCCCCGAGGAGGTTCAGGAGCTGGGAGCGACGCCTCGTGTTCGAGTCCGCCGCGCTCGTCTCCGCGAGCTGTGATTGGAGCCTCCCGCGCAGGTTCTCGAGCTCGGGGCCGTAGATCTCCGTGCCGGGCGGTACCCGGACCCAGATGGCGAGCGTGCGGCGATAGGCGAGGTCGTCCTCGATGCCGAGCAGCCGGGCGCCGGGGCGGCCCGGCAGGAAGCCGAGCCCGTCCCACAGGCCCGCCTGCCGACGCGGTGCCGCCTCGAAGCTCACGTCGTCGGCTTCGAGCTGGCTCGGAACGCGTACCACGTCGACGGCGACGGCCGCGAGCACCAGAGCTGCGGGCACGGCGAGCAGCGCGGCGATCCGGAGAAGCCACTTCCGCCGCATCAGCGTCCCACCTCGAGCCGCGCCAGCAGTCCTTCGTTCACGGCCAGGAGGCCGACGAGAAGCGCAGCTGTCGCAACGAAGAGCCACGGCGCGGCCGCTCCGAGGGTGCTCGCCTCGGGGGCACGGACACGAGCAGCGTCGGACGACTCCCGGAGGATCTTCGCCGAGCTCAGGATCGCGTCGATCCGCGCCTCCTTCTCGGGTGTCGGAAACAGCGGGACGATGCGGAGCTCGATCCCGTCGCCGCGCAGCAACGCGGCGACGTCGCCGAGACGGATCATCTCGTCGGGCAGGATCTCGAGATCGCTCACGAGTACGATCGAGCCGTCGTCCGCCCCTCGCTTGAGCAGCACCTCGCGAGCGAGCTTCAGACCCTCCGAGATCCGTGTACCTGCGCGGAACTGCTCCCACGGGTTCCGCGGGAGCGCGCCGCTCGTGGGCTCCGGCTCGAAGTAGCGGAGGAGCGGCAGGAGCTCGCGGCCGGGAGTCCCGGGCGGCACGAGCTCGTACGCGGCGTCCGAGAAGGCGACGACCCCTACCTTCTCGTCCGCCTCTGCGAGCTTCTGGATCGTCTGGCCGAAGGCGCCCTCGTACACGCTCGCGGAGAGGTCGAGCACGAGCATCCCGGTCGAGCCCGGGGCGACGAGCGGCGCGGACTGGAGGCCCTCGCTCCGGGCGGCGAGGACGGTGAGGCCGAGCGCGACGAGAAGGGCGAGCGTGAGCGCAGCCCGAAGCACGAGCGTGCGACGGGCGGAACGCCGGAAGCGCCGCCGCTGCCCCGTCGGGATCGCGTACCGGGCGTCACTCGGAGGCATTCGACCCCCGCACCGCCGCGACGAGCGCGGTCGCGGTTTCGGGTGACGGCGACGCGGACGACCACGCGAGCACGCGCGCGCGGGTTGCGAGGCTGCCGCTCTCGACCAGCTCGAGCTGCACGGCGAGGACCTCCAGCGCCTCCCGACGCTCCGCGCCGTTCCGGCGACCGTTCGCCCACTCGACGAGCGCGAGGGCGCGCTCCAGCGGAGTGAGCTCCGGTTCCTCGACGGCCGGCGGGGGCCGACGGCTCCGCGCCCAGCCGACGACGAGCCACACGGGAAGCGCGAGCAGCGCCAGCGCACCGAGCAGCAGCGCGCCTGCGAGCACCGCTGGCGGCACGCGGTACGTCGGCGCGGCGACCGGGGTGACCGACGTCTTGAAAACGAAGCCGAAATCGGGGATGTCGCTAGCGGTGATCCGCGAGACCGACTCGAGTGGCGGCCACGGCACGCTCACCGACCGCTCGCCCTGCTCCGGGTCGTCGTAGGCGATCGTCGCCGCGGGAAGCCGGATCGTCGTCCGCTCACCGCGCCCGGTCTCCGCCTCGCCCGCAGCGCTCTGCAGGATCTCGGGGATGCAGGCGATGAGGAGGCAGCGGAGCGTGAACTCGTGGCGCAGGCGGGTGAGGCGACCGAAGTCCTCGCTCGTGCGCTTCGCGCCGAGTACCTCGTAGGGTGCGAAGTCGGTCTCCACCCCGACCTGGTCGGGATCGACCGTCTCCCCGTCGACGACGACGTCGAGACGGGCGACCACGGGCTCCGCGAACAGGTGCGTGCCGGGCGTCAGCGAGGCCTTCGTCGTCACCGCCCGGGGCGGCGCCGTGCCGTCCTCCTCTCCCCCGCCCGCGCAGCCCGCGGCGGCGACAACGAGCGTCGCGAAGGTGACAGCGCGGAGCGCTCTCACGCGCGCCCCCGGGTGAAGAGCCGCTGATCGGCCCAGCCGAGGAACGAGAGCACGATGTCTCGATGGTCGTGCGACGACACGACGACGGGGTCGAGGTCGAGAGCGCGAAGCTCGAACAGGAGGCTCGCGAGACGCGTCTCGTTCTCGCGGCGCCTCGAGGACGCCTCCGAGGCCGGGATCCGCACGAGGTCGACGCGGCCGGTCGCGGGATCGGCGAGCGGGACGACTGCGCCCGCGACGTCCGGGAAGCTCTGCTCCCAGACCGGGTCCTGGACGACGACGGGGACGATCTCCCAGCGGCGCTCGAGCGCCCACAGCCACTCGTCCTTCGAGGGCTGCTCGAGAAAGTCGGAGACGACGAACACGAACGTCCCGGCTGGAAGGTCGCGGCGCTGCTCCGTCAGGTAGCGGAGGCCGCGCGCGAGCGTGTCCTCGGGTGCACGGAACGGGCGCTCGAGATCCGAGCGCTCGAGCGCGTGGGAGCTCCGGGGTGGGAGCCAGTGCGCCTCGCCGTCGCCCTCGTCGAGGTAGCCGAGCAGGCCGCGCGCGGCGACGGCGCTCGCGCCGATGACCCCGGCTGCCTGCCTGATCGCCTCTGGCTTGCATAGCCAGGGCAGCTCCTCGGGGAAGATCGACATCGAGGGCCGTCGGTCGCCGAGGACGACGACGCGCGGCGCCTCCTCTGCGAAGTGCTCGCGCACGATGAACTCCTCACTCCCGCGCGCGAGCGAGAGCCGGGCCGAGGCGTGCCAGTCGATCTTGTCGACGTCGTCGCCCGGCTCGTACGGCCGCGAGCTCGCGACGTCGGAGCCGAGCCCCCGCCGCATGCTGTGCAGCCCTCCGAAGGGGAGCCCGAGCACGCGGCGGCGCGGGATGAGCGGGAAGGTGGTGGTCAACTCGCCGCCGCGACCGCCGCTTCCAGCTCCTCCCCGGGCCGGGGGGCGAGCTCCGCGCAGTGCGCGCGGAAGCGCTCCGCGGCCTCGCTCCAGCCGATCTCGCGCGCGGTCGCGACGAAGCTCGGGGTGAAGACGATCCGGTGCATGACGACGGGCAGGAAGGAGCGCTCGACGTCGACCGGGGTCACGAACTCGCGCCCCTCGAGCAGCGCCCAGGCGCGCGCGGCGCGCTCGAGGGCGAGGCTCCCGCGCACCGAGGCGCCGATCGCGACTCCGTCCGCCTCGCGCGTCGCCCGCACGAGGCGGATCACCCACCGGCGGAGCACGGGATCGATGTAGACGTCGTGCACCGCGTCCCTGAGCGCGCGCACCTCGGCGAGCGAGAGCACCGGGCGCAACGACGTGAGCGGGTGGGCGCGCAGCTGCCCCTCGACGATCGCGAGCTCCTCGTCCTCGCCCGGGTAGCCGAGCGCGGTCCGCAGGAAGAAGCGGTCGAGCTGCGCCTCGGGGAGCGGGAAGGTGCCCTCCTGCTCGATCGGGTTCTCGGTCGCGAGCACGAGGAAGGGATCGGGGAGCTGCCGCGTGACCCCGTCGATCGTCACCTGCTGCTCGGCCATCGCCTCGAGCAGCGCCGACTGCGTCTTCGGCATCGCGCGGTTGATCTCGTCGACGAGGACGACGTTCGCGAACACCGGCCCGGCGCGGAACTCGAAGTCGCGCGTGCGCTGGTCGAACACGCTGAGGCCGGTGACGTCCGTGGGCTGGAGGTCCGGCGTGCACTGGACGCGGGCGTTCGTCGCGCCCTCGATCGACCCGGCGATCGCGCGCGCGAGCACGGTCTTCGCCGTGCCCGGGACGTCCTCCAGGAGAACGTGGCCGCCGCAGAGGAGCGCGGAGAGGACGAGCTTGATCTCCTCCCTCTTCCCGTAGACGACCGTCTCGATGTTCGCGAGCAGCCGACCCGCGACCTGCGCCCGGGCGCGCACGTCCCCGTCCATCCCTAGAAGCACCCCCTGTCGGTGAAGAGTCGCGCCGCGCCGGACTCCGCGACCTCCGCGTAGACGAGCGTCCTGCCTTGCGGCGTCCGCACGGCGATCTGGGCGCGCTCGATCCGCCCGTCCGCAGCGAGCCAGTTCCGCTTCGGGTCGAGCTCGAGGGCCGCCGTCGAGCGAAAGACCGCGCGGACGCGGATGAGGATCGCCGCGGGCGCGTAGCACTCGGTCTCCTCGCCGAGCACGCTCGCAGCCCCGCCGCGCAGGCCGCGCCTCGAGAGCGGCACCGAACGCCGGCTCGCGTTGCAGCGCTGGACGTCGATGCCCAGCCCGCCGGAGGCGAGCGGCGGAGGCGGCGGCCAGCCGGCGGTGACGCCGACGAGCGTCGGGCGGTACTCGTTCCGGCGAGCCGGCACCGGGTTTCCGGCCGTCGTGACGACCGCCTGCGCGAGCCACTCGAGCCGGGCTCCCCGCCGGTGCGCCGACTGCGCCCTGACGTCGATCGTCCGCGCCCCGTTCGCCGCCTTCGGCGAGCACGTGAGCGTGCGGTCGACGACCTGCCGGAGCGACGCGCTCGTCGAGGTCGACGCGCCGGCGACGACCGCGAGCGCAGCCAGCCCGCAGCAGGCGGACGCTCTCGAGAGCGCGCTCACGCGCGCACCACCTTGCTGACGCTCCGGACGTAGCACGGCCTCGCCTCGGCGAGCGGCAGGACCGCCCGCAGCAGGGTTCCCTTCGGGACGGCGAGGCGGAACCGCGCCTCCGACGAGCTCACGACGCCCGTGCTGTTCACCGAGTCCGTGAGCCTCACCTTCCGCACCGTGCGCCACGTGCCGCCCGACCGCCGCTGGATCTCGACCTGACGTCGCCAGAAGCTCCGCTTCGCAGTCACGCCGGCGACGAACCGATCGCCCGAGCGGCTGCGGGCAAGGCTGACGTTCGCGCCCTGCCGGATCGTCACCGGGGGGCTCTGGAACCGTTTCCACACCGCGCGGAACGTCGACGTGACCGACGTGCCGACCGGCATCGACCAGCCACCTCCGGCGTTGACGTGCGCCTCGGCGTACGCCCTGAACGACGGGCTGCCGCACTCCCGCACCTGCACCTCGACGACGTCCTCCGGACCGGCTCCCGACGCCGTCCCGAAGACCGTCGCGACCTGCGCCCAGGCGACGACCGCGGGGCGGGCGAAGATCGTCACGCGTGCCTGCGAGTCCGCTGGGCGTGCGTCTGTCACCCCGACGACGGCCGCGAACGCGACGAGGGTTGCGAATGCCAGCCTCCGCATCAGTCCGGGAAGCAGGTCGGGGACGTGTACAGGAGCGACTTGCCCGACTGGAGCACCTGCGCGTAGACGAGCGGCCTGCCCGACTGCGCCCGCGCGGCCAGCGTCGCCTCGCGGACGGGGACTGTCGTCCGGAGGACGCTCCGGAAGGTCGACAGCGTCGCCGCCGACCCGAGGACGGCCCGGACGCGGACGAAGACCCGGCGCCCGGGAGCGCAGTCCCAGCGGTCGTCGATCGGCCCCACGGCGCCTCCGCTCAGCCCGCTCCTCGACAGCGCGACGCGGGCCGAGCTCCCGCGGCAGCGCGCGCGGTTGACCCCGATCGTCCCCCAACTCCGGAATGGGAAGGTGAAGCCGACGAGGGTGGTGACGACCGTCGCCGACGCCGACGGACGGCCCGCCGACACCCAGACGAGCTCGTCCTCGATCGCGGTCTGCGCGGCGCCGGAGACGGTCGTCTCGACGCCGGCGAACGCCGGCTGGTTCCAGCTCGGGCCTCGGCGACCGCTCCCCCGGTGTGCCCTCGTGTCGATCTGGCGTATGCCCCCGATCAGCGACGGCGTGCAGACGAACGTCCGGTCGAGGACGTGGCTGCGGGACTGCGCGCCTGCAGGCGTCCGCACGAGCCCGGCTGCGAGGATCGCGAGCGCACCGGCGACGACGAGCGCCCGCATCAGTCGTCCACGCAGGCCTTCGCGGCGAACAGTCTCGCGCTCCCCGACTCGAATACCTGCGCGTAGGCGAGCGGCGTTCCCGACGTCGTGCTGACGGCGATCTCGGCCGTCCGTGCCGGCGCCGTCGTGCGCAGGAACGTGCGATACGACTTCAACGTGGCCGCGCCTCGCAGGGTCGCGCGGATACGAACGAGCACGCGTCGCGGCGTCGCGCAGTCGAGCGGCGCCTCGAACGCAGTCACTTCTCTGGCTACGAGCTCTCCCGGGGCGATGGGCGCCTTCGTCGCCGACCCGCGGCAGAGCCCCAGGTTGACGGCGACGGTCCCCCAGGTGCGGAACGGGAAGACGTAGCTCCCGAAGCCCGGGGCGACGGATGCCTCGGCCCCCGGCCGCCCGCTGCTGATCCAGGCGACGTTGTTCTCCACTTCGGTCGCCGCGGCCCCGCGCGCGCTCGTGCCGATCGCCGCGAACGGCGGCCGCTGCCAGCCGGAGCCCCCGCGCCCCGTGCCACGGTGCACGCGCGCCTCGACGCTGTACCTCCCTCCCAGGAAGCCGGGCGTGCAGACGAACGTGCGGTCTACCGAGGAAGGCGACGACGGCTCGGGACGTTCCGTGGCCGTCTGGTGGGCGAGCTTCGCAGCTGGCGCGGGACGCGTGAGCAGGCCGTCGAGCTGGCGCTGGGCGGCGTCCAGGAGACGCGTGGACGGCCGCGGAGTCCCGAAGTAGACGTTCACCTCGACGTTCCAACCGTCCGTCACGGCGCGGAGCTGGTACTGGCCGAGCGGCTGCTCGGGCCGGATCTGCGTCCCGTACTGGATATACGGCGTCGCCTCGCCGATCCGCAGGGGCAACGCGCGCTTCGGGTATCGAGCTGGAGCTCGGGAACTGTCTGTCGACCGCGATGAACGTCGCGACGATGACGACGCCGCGAGGCGGGAGCGCGAGCAGCGTCGAGTAGGGCAGCGAGGACGGCTCGGCGAGGCCGTTGACGACGTCGTCCTCTGCGAACGGGACGTTGGCCGCCATCGCGACGGCCGGTCGGTCCGACGGCGAACGTGAGGGCGCCTGCAGCGCGAACCAGCCCGGCTCGGGGACGAAGCCGAGCCCCACGGGCCCTTCGGCGGCGGTGACGTCCTGGGCGATGAGCGAGCCGATGCTCACGCCCGCCCCCACGGCGACCACGAGCGCCGTCGCGGCGAGGGCGGCGATCCGGACCCGGCGTCGGCGCCGGCGCGGGACGACGCCGGCGACGCGTGTACGCGCCCGACGGGTCGCCGCGCCGTCGGGCTCCGGCAAGTGCCTCCAGCCCTCGTGCAGGATGCGCTCGAGATCGTCGTCAGCCGACATGCCGCTCCTCGAGGACGGCCCGGAGCTCGTCCTTCGCCCGGGCGAGCCGCGAAGCCACGGTGCCCACGGGCAGCCCGAGCGTGCCCGCGATCTCCTCGAGCGGGAGGTCGAGCCAGTAGTGCAGGACGACGACGACGCGCTTGGACGCGCCGAGCCCCGCGACGGCGTCCGTGACCGCCCACAGGCGTACGTTCTCCTCGGCGCTCTCGTTCAGCGACCAGTCGTGGAACGCCGCCTCGGGGTCCGGCGCGACCTCGAGGCGGCTCGCCTTGCGCAGGAGGTCGATCGCGCGGTTGACGGCGATCCGCTTCAGCCACGGCCCGAACGGACGGCTCTCGTCGAAGCGGTCCAGGGTCGCGAACGCTTTCTCGATCGCCTCCTGGGCCGCGTCGTCGGCGAGCGCCCGGTCGGCGGTGACCGCGAAGGCGGTGCGCCAGGCGTACGGCCAGTAGCGGTCGAAGAGTACCTCGACGGCCTGGGTCGAGCCCCGCCTCGCGAGCGCGATCAGCTCGGTGTCGGGTCGACGGCGCACTCGCCCTCTACTACGTACGCCGCGCCCGGAAGTTATCCATCGGGCCCGGCGGGGGTCAGGCGAGGCGCTTGTACAGGCGGTCGATCAGCTCGGGCATCTGCTCGAGCTTCTCGGTGATGACGCGGATCCGGTACTCGCGGAAGTGCTCCGGCTCGACGTCGAGGGCGGTCGCGATGCGCGCGAGGACCTCGTTCGACGGCACCGGCCGGTTCCCGTGGACGATGTGGTTCAGGTACCCGGCCGAGAGATCGGCCTTGTCCGCCAGGCCCCGATAGGTCGTCCCCGTCTCGACCATCAGGTGCTCGATCGTCGGCCCGAGGTGCTCGTCGCTGTATCTCCGACGCTTCGCCATCAGTCCTGCACCGCCCATTTCAGCACGTCGGCGGCCGCGACGCGGTCCTCGGCGCTCCCGTCGCGGCGGCGCACGTCGACCTTCCCGTCCTCGAGCGTCTTCTTCCCCACGATGACGCGGAGCGGGACGCCGATCAGGTCGGCGTCCGCGAACTTCTCCCCCGGGCGCTCGTCGCGGTCGTCGAGGAGGACGTCGAGACCGGCTCCCTCGAGGGCCGCCGCGAGCTCCCCCGCCCGTCCGAGCACCTCCTCGGCCCCGCCGTGGAGCGCGAGCACGTGCACGTCGTACGGCGCGATCGACGCAGGCCACAGGACCCCGTTCTCGTCATGGTGCTGCTCGACGACGGCGGCGATCGTCCGCCCCGGCCCGATCCCGTAGCTCCCCATCACGATCGTCCGCTCGGTCCCGTCCTCGTCGAGGTACCTCGCGTCGAGGGCTTCTGAGTGGAACCTCCCGAGCTTGAAGATGTGGCCGACCTCGATCGCCGGCTGAACGACGAGCCGCCCTCCGCACAAGGGGCAGGCGTCACCCTGCTGTGCCTGGCGGATGTCCGCGAAAACCGGCTCGTAGTCGCGTCCCGCCTGCACGCCTCGCGTGTGCCAGCCGTCGCGGTTGGCGCCGGCGACGAACTGCCCGTCCCGAAGGCTCTCGTCGGCGATCACCTCGACCTCGGCACCGACGGGGCCGATCGAGCCGCCGCCGGCTCCGAACGCCGTCCGGATCTCGTCGTCCGTCGCCGGGCGGAACGAGGCCTGGAACACCGTGGTCAGCTTCTCCTCGTTCAGCCGGTCGTCCCCACGGACGAGTGCGAGCACCAGCCGGTCGCCGACGACGACGGGCATGGCCTTCGACGTCGCCGTCGGGTCGATGCCGAGGAGGTCGGCGAGCGCCTCGATCGTCGCCACTCCGGGCGTTGCGACGTCTTCGGGCGCGGCCAGGGGCTCGGGGAGCGTTGGCGGCGGCGCGAGCCCGCGGGCGGCTTCGACGTCGGCGAAGTAGTCGCCATTCTCGCAGCGCATCAGCTCGTTCTCGCCCGAGCCCGTCGGGGCCAGGAAGCCGAGCGACTCCGTGCCGCCCATGATCCCGGACTCCGCCTCGACGACGAAGGCGTCCACACCGCAGCGCTCGAACATCCGCGCGTACGCCTCGGCATGGCGGTCGAAGCTCGCGTCGAGGCCCGCTTCGTCGCGATCGAACGAGTAGGAGTCCTTCATGATGAACTCCCGGACCCGAAGGAGGCCACCCCGCGGCCGCGGCTCGTCCCGCTCCTTCGTCGAGAAGTGGTACCAGATCTGCGGCAGCTCCTTGTACGACTGGATCTCGCGCGCATGGAAGGCCATCGTCTCCTCGTGCGAGAGCGCCAGAACGAAAGGACGTCCGCTCCCGTCCGTCAGCTTGATCACTGCAGGGATCGCGATGCGACCGGTCCGCTCCCACAGCTCCGCCGGAGTCAGGACGGGACACAGCATCTCCTGCCCTCCGATGGCGTCCATCTCCTCGCGGATGATCCCGACGACCTTCTGGTGCACGCGCCAGCCCAACGGGAGGTACGTCCACAGCCCTGCGCCGACCTGGCGGATGTAGCCGCCGCGGACGAGCAGCTGGTGCGAGACCGCCTCGGCGTCGGCCGGCGCCTCGCGCAAGGTCGGGACGAAGAGCCGGGACTGACTCGCTACCACCGTCGCCACACTAACGATGAGCGATAGGCCACGACGCGGCCGCGGAGCGGACGCCTTCAGGGGTCTTCGCGCGACCGGAAGCCCGCGCGAGCGGGGTTCCGGTCTGTGCACTACTCAGTCGCCGAGCGGGATCAGCGATGCCTCGGCCATGGCGAGTGCCGCCGGCTTTGCCATCTTGAGCCGCTTCGGGCGCTTCATGCCGTCCTCGAGCCAGCGGTCGATCTCGTGGAAGAGCTCGTCGATCAGCACGTCGGACTCGACCTTTCTGAGCACGCGGCCGTGCGCGTAGATGAACCCGACGTCCCGGCCGCCGGCGATGCCGAAGTCCGCGTCGCCGGCCTCGCCCGGCCCGTTCACCGCGCAGCCCATGACGGCCACCTCGAAGGCCTGGGGGTAGCCGCGGAGACGCTCCTCGACGACCCGCGCGAGGCTCTCCACGCCGACGTTGTCCCGGCCGCACGACGGGCACGCGATCATCACCGGGCCGCGCTCACGGAGCCCGAGCGCCTTCAGGATCTCCCACGCGACCTCGACCTCCTTCACCGGGTCGGCGGTGAGGGAGACCCGCAGCGTGTCCCCGATGCCGTCGGCGAGGAGCGAGCCGATGCCGACCGCGCTCTTGATCCCCCCTGCGAACTCGGTTCCCGCCTCGGTGACGCCGAGGTGGAGCGGGTACGGGACCTTCGCCGCGAGCATCCGGTACGCGCGGATCATCGTCGGGACGTGCGTCGCCTTCACGGAGATCTTGAAGTCGCGGTAGTCGAGCCGCTCGAGCAGCTCGACCTCCTCGAGCGCGGCCGCGACGAGGGCGTCGGCCTGGTCGCGCTGGGCGAGGTGGTGCAGGTGCTTCGGGAGCGAGCCCGAGTTCGCCCCGATGCGCATCGGGATGCCTGCTCGCTTCGCAGCCGTCACCACCTGCTCGACCTTCTCCGGCCCGCCGATGTTCCCGGGGTTGATCCGGACCGCCGCGACGCCCGCGTCGATCGCCTTCAGCGCGAGCGAGGCGTTGAAGTGGATGTCCGCGATCACCGGCAGCGGCGAGAGCCGGACGATCGTCGCGAGCGCGGCCGCGTCCTCGTTCTTCGGCACGGCGACGCGCACGATCTCGCACCCTGCCGAGGCGAGCGCGGCGATCTGCGCCGTCGTCGCGGCGACGTCGTGCGTCTTCGTGAGCGTCATCGACTGCACGGCGACGGGCGAGCCCGCGCCGACGGGCACGCTCCCGACCCGGATCTGGACCTCGCTCGGCACGGCTTAGAGGGTATCCCGCCTCTGCGCAGAGCCGCAGCCCGCTCGGCGGGCCGCGGCTCGCGCGACGATCACTGAAGCGGCCGCTTCGCGGCCGCTGCCTCAGGAGAGTCGCCCGATGTCGTTCGTCAGCCCGATGAAGAAGAGGAGGACGACCACGGCGATGCCGACGACCGACGCGCGCTCGTACACCTCGCGCCGGAGCACCCGCCCCCGCGCCCCCTCGAGCAGCGCGAACATGACGTGCCCGCCGTCGAGCGGGAGCAGGGGCAGCAGGTTCATGAGGCCGATCGAGAGCGAGACGAGCCCGAGCACCCAGAGGTAGTTCGCGGTGCCTTCCTGGACCGCGTCGGACGAGACGCGGGTGATCCCGATCGGGCTCGCGACGTCCTCCCGTCCCTGCCCCGTCACGAGCCGGCCGATCGAGAGGACGATCTCCTTCGTGACGATCCCGGTGACCTCGACGGCCCGCCACGAGGCGTCGACGGGCGGGAGGCCGAGGCCCTCTCGCACGATCCCGATCCGATAGCCCCCGTCCGTCCGCATCGGCGTCAGTGGGCCGATCTTCACCTCCTCGCCGTCGCGGGCGACGGTGAGGACGAGCGCCTTCCCCTTCGAGCCGAGGATGCGCTCGCCGAGTTGCTCCCCGGAGACCCGGCCGCCGTCGACCGCGATCACCCTGTCGCCGGCGAGCAGGCCGGCGGCCTCGGCAGGGGAGTCCGCGGCGACGGAGGCGATCACCTGGCTCGGCTTGCCTCCGACCGTCGTGAAGAGAACGGCGAAGAGCACCACGGTGAGCGCGACGTTCGCTCCCGGACCGGCGATGATCGCGACGAGCCGCTTCCAGGTCGGCGCCTTCCAGTACGCCTGCTCGCCGAGGGCATCCCTGAGCTCGGTCAGGCCCTTCTCCGCGCTCGCACGCGCGCGCGGCGAGAGCTTCTTCTCGGGCAGCGCGAGCTCGAGATCGTCGAGCGCGGCGAGCCCGGTGGGCAGATCGGTCGCGTCGAGCGCTCGCTTCACCCGGTCGATCGGGCCGATCAGCTCGGGCGCCTCCTCGGCCGCGTGGGCGAACCTCCGGTCGGCGTCGTGCGGGATCGGCCGGTGCATCCCGGGGATCGTCACGAACCCGCCGAGCGGGATCGCTCCCACGCCGTACTCGATCCCGTTGCGGTTCCACTTGACGAGCGCGGGAGGGAACCCGACGTAGAAGCGCCGCGGCCGCAGCCCGACCGCGAGCGAGCCGAAGAAGTGGCCGGCCTCGTGGACGAGGATCAGCAGGGCGAGACCGAGGATCGCGATGAGGAAGCTCATGATTCGCCGCCGTTCACACCGGGGCCAATCTTCCCTGGGCGGCACGACGTGCCGTCGCGTCCGCGGCGATGAGCTCGCCGAGGTCGCGCGCCGGGGAGCCGTCGACCTGCGAGAGAGCGTGCTCGACGAGCTCGGCGACGTCGACGAAGCCGATCCGCCCGTCGAGGAAGGCGGCGACGGCAACCTCGTTGGCGGCGTTGAACGCGCAGGGGTAGGTGCCGCCCCGCTCGCCCGCCTCGCGCGCGAGCCGCAGCAGCGGGAACCGCTCGACGTCGGGGGGCTCGAACTCGAGCGTGAGGCCGGCGGAGAAGTCGAGCGCGTGCACCGGGGTCGTGGCGCGCTCGGGATACGTGAGCGCGAACGAGATCGGGACGCGCATGTCCGGGTACCCGACGTGGGCGAGCGCGGCGCCGTCGCGGAAGCGCACGAGAGCGTGGACGACCGAGCTCGGGTGCACGACGACCTCGATCCGGTCGTAGGGCAGGCCGAACAGGAAGTGGGCCTCGATCAGCTCGAGGCCCTTGTTCGCGAGCGTCGCGGAGTCGATGGTGATCTTCGGGCCCATGGACCAGGTGGGGTGCTCGAGCGCCTCCTCCACGCTCACCGATTCGAGCTCGGAGAGAGAGCGGTTTCGGAACGGGCCGCCGGAGGCGGTGAGGACTACCGATTCGACGGTGTCCGGCATACGTCCTTCCAGGCACTGGAAGACGGCCGAGTGCTCGCTGTCGACGGGGAGCAGGAGCCCTCCACCCCGCTCCCGGGCGGCGACGGCGAGGTCTCCGGCCGCGACGAGGCTCTCCTTGTTCGCGAGCGCGAGCGTGACGCCGCGCTCGAGCGCCCAGAGCGTCGCGCCGACGCCTGCGAAGCCGACGACCGCGTTCAGCACGAGATCGGGCTCGGATTCGCCCAGGAGCTCGGTGAGGTCGCCGCCGACCTGGACGTGCTCGACGCCGTGTGCCGCGGCGAGCTCGTCGAGCGGCTGCGAGCCCGACGCGAGCGCGCACACCTCGAGTCCCGGATGCGCGCCGATCACCTCGAGCGCCTGCCGCCCGATCGAGCCGGTGGCGCCGAGCAGCGCGACTCTACTCACGTCGTGCACGCACGAAGGCTAATCGGCGCCGTGTTCAGAACGCGTAGGGCCTCCCGGCCCTACGTGCCACCCACCGCGAGGATGACGTAGTACGCTGCCGGTCCGGCCCACAGGAGCGCGTCGAGGCGGTCGAGCATGCCGCCGTGGCCGCCGAGGAGCCGACCCGAGTCCTTCACCTCGAGGTCGCGCTTCACTGCGGACTCGAAGAGATCCCCGAAGACTGCGGCGAGCGCGACGACGGCGCCGAGCAGCAGCATCTCGGGGATCGAGAGGAACTCGTCCCGGTCGTTGTAGAGGACGACGAACGCGACGACCATCGCCGCGACGACGCCGCCGGCGAACCCCTCCCACGTCTTCCCGGGGGAGATCGCCGGGGCCATCCGGTGACGGCCGAGCGCGCGACCGACGAAGAACGCCGCCGTGTCGGCGGCGAACACGGTGAACAGCACCGCCATCACCGCCCAGAATCCGTTGTCCGGGATGTCGCGGACGAGCAGGAGAAAGCCGATGCCGCCGCCCACCCAGACGACGCCGAGCAGCGTGACGCCGAAGGACGCCGTCGCGGACGGCCGGACGTGGGAGAGCCCGAAGACGACGAAGGAGAAGAAGAGCGTCGTCAGCATCCCGCCGACCATCCAGGCGATGCCTCCGAGCTGGAGGCCCAGGAGGGCGAGGACGAAGCCGAGGTAGCCGGCGATGACGAGCGGCCGGAGCTCGCGCGCCATCGTGTACAGCTCGTGCAGGGCGACGAGCCCGCCCACGAGCGCGAGCGCGAAGAGCCACCAGCCGCCGAGGTACACGACGCCGATGACGAGCGGCAGCAGGATCGCGACGACGAGAAGCCGCGAGGCGAGAGAGCTCATCGGGCGAGTATCACGCGTCGCGACGACGGGAGCTCGTCGATCTGGCCTTCGGGCGCGCAGAGAGGCTGGTGACAGTCACCTGCGGTGACACTCACCGTGCGGCACGCCTCTGCTCAGCGGGCGCCGAACCGGCGCGCACGGCTCGCGTACTCGTCCAGCGCGGCGCGGAGCGGTTCCGCGCCGAAGTCGGGCCAGAGCGTGTCCGCGAAGACGAGCTCGGCGTACGCGGACTGCCAGAGGAGGAAGTTCGAGAGCCGCTGTTCCCCGGACGTGCGGATGACGAGGTCCGGGTCGGGAAGCTCGGGCGCGAACAGCCGTGCGGCGAGCGCATCCTCGTCCACGCCCTCCGGCGTCACGCCGTCCTCGAGCAGCCGCCTGGCCGCCTCGACGAGCTCGGCGCGCCCGCCGTAGTCGAAGGCGATCCAGAGGTGGAGGCGCTCGTTGCCAGCCGTCTCGGCCTCGAGGCCCGCCATCTTCTCCTGCAGTGCCTCGGGGACGCGGTCGCGCCGGCCGAAGAAGCGCGTGCGCACCCCCTGCTTGGCGAGGTCGGGAAGCTCGCGGTCGATGGTCTCGTCGAGGAGCTCCATGATCGCCGCGACCTCGTCGGTCGGCCGCGACCAGTTCTCCGTCGAGAACGCGTACACGGTGAGCGAGCCGATACCGAGGTCGAGGGCCGCCTCGACCGTGCGCCTGAGCGCGCGGGCACCCTCGCGGTGACCCTCGGCGACGGGAAGGCCGCGGGCCGACGCCCAGCGCCCGTTGCCGTCCATGATGATCGCCACGCTCCGGGCGAGGCCCGGAACGTGGCTCGAGTCGTCGTCCATCGCTCTTCCAAGGTCCAATCGCGCCGGCGATCAGACCTCCATGATCTCCGCTTCCTTCACCTTCAGGAGGTCGTCGATCGACTTCACGTGCTCGTCGGTGACCTTCTGCACCTGCTGCTCCGCGCGCCGCTCCTCGTCGTCGCCGACGTCGCCGTTGACGACGAGCTCGCGGAGGTGCTGGAGCACGTCGCGGCGCACGTTCCGGATCGCGACCTTCCCGTCCTCGGCGACTCGGCGGACGACCTTCACGAGCTCCTTGCGGCGCTCCTCGGTCAGGGTGGGGATCGGGAGTCGGATGAGCTTGCCGTCGTTCGACGGCGTGAGCCCGAGGTCGGACTCCTGGATCGCGCGCTCGATCGCCTTCATCGAGCCGGGGTCGAAAGGCTGGACCGTGAGCAGCCGTGCCTCCGGGGCACCGATCGAGGCGAGGCTCTTGAGCGGGGTCGGGGTGCCGTAGTAGTCGATCGTCACGCGGTCGAGAAGCGCAGGCGAGGCGCGTCCCGTGCGGATCGAGTTGAACTCCTGATGGGTCGCCTCGATCGAGCGGTCCATGCGCCGCTTCGCATCCGCGAGGAAGTCCTCGATCGCCGCCATTCACGCCTCCTTGGGGGTGGAGATGATCGTGCCGACCCGCTCGCCCGCGGCCACCCGGCGGATGTTGCCCTGCGCGAGCTCGAAGACGTAGATCGGCAGCCGGTTGTCCATGCACAGGGAGAGCGCGGTCGTGTCCATGACCTTGAGGCCGCGCTCGATCGCCTCCAGGTGCGTCAGCTCGGGGATGAACTTCGCCGTCGGGTCCTCGTTCGGGTCGCCGTCGTACACACCCTCGACGGCGTTCTTCGCCATGAGGATCGCCTCGGCGCCGATCTCGAGCGCGCGCAGCGCAGCGGCCGTGTCGGTCGTGAAGAACGGGTTGCCGGTGCCGGCCGCGAAGATGACGACGCGGCCCTTCTCGAGGTGGCGAATCGCCCGGCGCCTGATGTACGGCTCCGCGACCTCGGAGACCGTGATCGCGGACTGCACGCGTGTGTGCACGCCGAGCTTCTCGAGCGCGTCCTGCAGGGCGAGCGCGTTCAGGAGCGTCGCGAGCATCCCCGCGTAGTCGGCGGTCGCGCGATCCATGCCCTCGGCAGCGGCAGCCATCCCGCGGTAGATGTTCCCCGCGCCGACGACGACCGCGAGCTCGGTGCCGGTCTCGTGGACCGCGAGCACCTCCTCGCCGATCGCATGCACGGTCTTCGCGTCGATCCCGTACTCCCGACCGCCGAGAAGGGCCTCGCCCGACAGCTTGAGGAGGACGCGGCCGAAGCGCGTCCGCTCCGCGTGCGTCGCTCGTTCCGCGATCTCGTCGGTGCCGGTGCTCACTGGGCGCCCCTACGAGCCGGCGACCGAGATGCGCGCGAACGCGACGACCGACGCGCCGGCCTCCTCGACCGCCTGCGCCACCGTCGTCGACGCCTCGTGGACCCACGTCTGGTCGGCGAGAACGCCGCCCGGTGTCGCCGCGTAGAAGCGCTTCCCGAGCATGCCGTCGACGATCTTGTCACGCGCCGCCTCGGGCTTCGACTGCACCTCGTCCGAGTTCAGGTAGATCGAGCGCTCGGCCTCGACGACCTCGACGGGAACGTCGTCCCGCGTCGCCCACTCGGGAGCGGCGAAGGCGATGTGCATGGCGAGCTGTCGTGCGAGCTCGGGCGATCCGCCGCGCACGTGCACGAGGACGCCGATCTTGTTCGCCGGGGGATGCGCGTACCCCGCTAGGACGTCGCCCTCCTGCGCCTCGTAGCGCTCGGCGCCGACGATGACGATGTTCTCGCCGAGCCTGCCGACGAGCTCGAGCCGCTCCTCCTCGAAGCCCTCGACCGCTCCCGGGCCGTCCGCGTGCACGGCGCGCAGCACCTTCTCGGCGAAGGACTGGAACTCGTCGTTCTTCGACACGGGCTCGGTCTCGCAGCCGATGCCGGCGATCGAGCCGCGGCGCTCCTCGACGATCAAGCCGACGAGGCCCTCGGTGGTCGCTCGGCCGGCCCGCTTGCCCGCGGACGCCATCCCGCGCTCGCGGAGCAGCGTTCGGGCGGCCTCGAGATCACCGTCCGTCTCCTCGAGGGCGCGCTTGCAGTCCATCATCCCCGCGCCCGTCTGGTCGCGGAGCTCCTTGACGAGGGATGCGCTGATCGTGGTGCTCACGCCTCTTCTGCGGCTACCGCCGCAGCCTCCGGCTCGGCCGCCGGAGGCGCGAGGGCCTCGGGCTCCGGGCTTGCATCCTGCGGGATCTCGTTCGTCATCCCGTCGGAGGGTGGCGCAGCCATCTCGGCCGGTGTGACCTTCGTCTTGCCCGCCGCGATCCCGTCCGCGACGACCCGCGCGACGAGGTCGCACGAGCGGATGGCGTCGTCGTTCCCAGGAATGACGAAGTCGGCCTCGTCCGGGTCCGCGTTCGTGTCGACGAGCCCGACGATCGGGACGCCGAGGCGCCGCGCCTCCCGGACCGCGAGCTGCTCCTTCTTCAGGTCGATGACGAACACCGCGTCCGGCTGCCGCTTCATGTCCGCGACCCCGCCGAGGTTCGACTCGAGCTTCTCGAGCTCCGCCTCCATCGCGATGCGCTCCTTCGAGGGGAGCAGCTCCAGCTGCCCGTCGGTCTTCAGGCGCCGGAGGTCGTGGAGGTAGCCGATGCGCTCGGAGATCGTGCGCCAGTTCGTGAGCAGGCCGCCGAGCCAGCGGTTCGAGACGTACGGCATCCCGACCCGCGTCGCCTGCTCGGAGACGGCGTCCTGCGACTGCTTCTTCGTGCCGACGAAGAGCATCGTCCCGCCGCGCTCGGAGAGGTTCCGCGCGAAGTCGTGCGCCTCCTCGAGCAGCTCCTGGGTCTGCGTGAGGTCGATGATGTAGATGCCGCCGCGCTCGCCGAAGATGAAGCGGCGCATCTTGGGGTTCCAGCGGCGCGTCTGGTGGCCGAAGTGGACGCCGGCCTCCAGCAGCTCCCGCATCGAGACGACTGACAAGGGATCAGCCCCTTTCGTGGGTTTCGAGTGGCACGTCTCCGGCGGGCCGGGCGGAACCGCGCTCAGGGCGACGGCACCCCCGCCTCGGCTGGTCGCCGGGTCGAAGGACGGAACGGCCGCGAATTGTAGCCGGTGGCGCGAGGTGGGGCCCCGCCGGCCGAGGCCCTACAGCGCTCTCGCGCGCTCGAGCGCCGCCAGCAGGTCCTCCGGGACCGCGGACCGCACGTCGACGTCATCCCCGGTGAGCGGATGCCGGAACCGCAGCCGGTATGCGTGCAGGAACTGCCGCTCCAGCCCGAGGTCGTCTCTCACGCCGTACAGGGGATCGCCGCTGACCGGAAGCTCGATCGCCGCGAGATGCACGCGGATCTGGTGCGTGCGACCGGTCTCGAGCGACACGTCGAGCAGCGCGTGCTCGGCGAGCGTCTCGGAGACCTCGAAGTGCGTCACGGCATCGCGGGGCTCGTCGGTGTCGAGGGAGCGCCTGGTCGGGTCGCGCCGGTCGCGCCCGATCGGTGCCACGATGCGGCCTCGGCGCGAGCGCGGCCGCCCGCGCACGAGCGCGAGGTATCGCCGCTCGACCTCGCGGCGCCGGATCGCCTTCTGCAACGCTGCGTGTGCCTCCTGCGAACGGGCGGCGACGAGCGCGCCCGACGTGTCGCGGTCGAGCCGATGGACGATGCCCGGCCGCTCGGGATCGTCGCCCCCCACCGCTCCGAGCGTGAGGAACTGCGAGGCGAGCGTCGTGCGGCGCTCCCCCGCTCCCGGGTGCACGGGCAATCCGGCCGGCTTGTCCACGACGAGCAGGTGCTCGTCCTCGTAGAGGACGGGAACGGAGACGGGCTCCGCCGTCAGGCCCGGTGCGGGCTCGGGGAGCTCGACCTCGACGACGGCGCCGGCTTCCAGCCGGTGGCTCTTGGGCCGCACCGCTCCGTCGACGAGCACCGCGCCGCGCTCGAGGAGCCTGCCCGCGACGGCCCGGGACGAGATCTCCCCGCGGGCTGCGAGCGCCGCGTCCAGGCGCAGCCCGGCGTCCGCGTCAGCGACGCTGAAACGCAGGGTCGCCATCGCGGCGGCCGTGCACCCGCTTCGACCGGTCGCCGAGGACGAGCGTCCCGAAGAGGGTCGCGACGCCGACGACGATGAACGTGTCGGCGAGGTTGAACGCCGGCCAGGCGGCGAGATCGAGGAAGTCGGTGACGCGCCCGAGGCGGACGCGGTCGATCAGGTTCGCGATGCTCCCGCCCAGGACGAGGCCGAGGCCGACCGGGAGGACGGGGTGACGGCGGCCCGAGCGGGCGAAGAACCACAGCATCCAGGCGACGGCGATCGCCGTGATCGCGATGACGATGGTCGTGCGGCTTGCGAAGAAGCCGAACGCGATCCCGGAGTTCTCCACGTGGTGGAGCGAGAACGGCCCGACGAGGTCGACGCTCTCCCCGAGCTCGAGCGTGCGCCCCACGACCTGCTTCGTCAGCTGGTCCGCGACGATCGCGGCACCCGCGACCGTGACGAGGGCGAGCCACTGCGCCGACCCCGCGCCGAGCGAACGCTCCGCCGACGAGATCGGCTGGAGCGCGTTCGCGGTCGAGCCGACTCGGACGTCCACCTGCGGGATCTCGCTGCGCGCGGACTCGCTCACCCTGCGCTCCTGCGCGCGCTTGTCCTCGATGCAGAGCGTGGCGTAGGGCACGGCTTCGAGCCGCTCCGCATCGATCTCGCGGCCGCAGACCACGCAGGTGCCGTAGGTGCCGTCGGCGATCCTCCCGAGCGCGCCCTCGATCTCGGCGAGGAGGTGCTCGGCGTTCTCCTCGAGCCCCTCGTCGAGCTCGCGCAGATACGTATCGGTGGCCGCGTCGGCGAGGTGGTCGCCGGGACCCGACGCCAGGTCACCGCTCTCCTCGGTCACCGATTCCGTGTGGTTCACGCTCGCGAGCGCCTCGCGCAGGCGGTCGCGCTCGCCCTCGAGCTCCTGCCGGAAGCGGTCGACGTCGACGCTCATCGCCCCGCAGCCGCCTCGAGCCTCGCCTCGATCTCCCGCTCGGTCACGTCCCGGACGACGGCGACCTTGTCGCGCGACCGGTGCCCGGCGACGAGGTCGACGTCCACGCGAGAGACGTGGAGGACGCTCGCGAGCTGGTCGAGCACCGCCTCGTTCGCCTTCCCCCGCTCGGGCGCAGCGGTGACGCGCACCTTCCAGGCGTCGCCGTGACGGCCGACGACCCCGGGTCGGCCGACCCCCGGGACGACGCGAAGCTTCACACGGGTGCTCGGGCCGCTCACGGCCCGAAGGATATCCGTGGGCGACGCTCTACCCTGCGACCTGGCGAATGCCGGTCTCCGCGAGCCCGTCGACCGGGGCCGGCGCCGGCGGCGCGGCGGGAACGGCGTCCTCGGAGGCGCTCTCGTCCCTCGCCTCGGCTCCGTCGAGCGCCTCGAGCGCGGTGCGTAGCTGGGCGCGGATCCGGCGGACGTCCTCCTCGAGACGCCGCTTCTCGGCCACCGTCTCGCGGGCGACCCTCCGTCCCTCGGCGTGCGCCTCCTGGACGATGAGGTCCGACTCGCGACGCGCCTGCGCCTTCATCTCCTGGGCCGCACGCTCGGCGGAGACGAGCGTCGTGCGGAGGAGCGCCTCGAGCTCGCGGTGCTTCTCGGCCTCCGTCTCGAGCTCGTCGAGGCGGTCGGCGAGGTCGGCGCGCTCGCGCCAGACCTCCTCGAAGCTGTCCGCGATCTCGTTCAGGAGCCTGTCCACGTCCGCTCGGCGATACCCGCGCGGAAACGCCCTGCGGAGCTGCACGTGTCTGATCTCGACTGGGGTGAGCGGCATCTGACGAACCTCCTTACAGGACTGCTCCGATCACGAAGATGACGAGCTCGGAGGCGAGGAGCAGTACGACGACGGCGATGATCGGCGACACGTCGAGCGGGCCGAGCGTCGGCAGGCCGCGGAACAGGCGTAGGTACGGTCGACAGACTTCGTCCAGGAACTGTTGCACAGCTGCGCCCGTTCGCGAGTACGGGAGCCGGATCCAGGACGACAGCACGTACGCGAAGATCAGCAGGATGTAGATCCACACGAACACGCGCACGAAGTTCTGCAGCGAGCTGGTGAAGTCCGCGAGCAGCGCCGGGAAAGCGGAAACGCCCATCGGACGCGTGTTCGCCGCGCGATCGGTGGTTCCTACAGAGGCGGCCGGTGCCCGCTCCCTCGAGCGTCAGAGGTCGAAGGCTCGATCTTCGCGCACACACGCGAGCATGTGGCGCGTCGCGGGCGAGATCCCGAGCTCGAGAGCCTCGTCGAACGTCGCCCACCGCACGTCCGCCGTCTCGTCGTCCCCCGGAGCCGGCGTCCCGCCCACGATCGTCGCCTCGAACAGCGTGGTCACCCACGCGACCTCGTCCCCATTCTGGTACGTCGTGCGGAAATTTGGATCGCCTCCGAAGACCCCGGCGATCCGTGTCAACTCGACGTGGACCGACGCCTCTTCGAGCGTCTCGCGACGAGCAGCGTCGGCTGGTGTCTCGCCGGGCTCGATCGCGCCTGCGGGGAGCGTCCACCGACCCTCGACGTGCCGAACGAGCAGGACGCGATCGCGGTCCTTGATCAGGCAGGCGACGACCGGCCAGAAGAGCAGATCGGTGCCCACCTTCTCGCGAAGGCGGCGCGCGTACTCGGACATCGCCACGCTCAGGCCTGGTTGAAGAAGCCGCCGCGCTCTAGCGCGCGGGCGCGCTCCTCCGCGGAGAGCTCGCACGTTCCGCGGGGTCAGCAGGAAGACCTTGTCGGCCACTCGCTGCATGCTCCCGTCGAGCGCGTAGGTGAGACCGCTCGAGAAGTCGATCAGGCGCTTCGAGAGGTCGGTGTCGGCGCCCTGGAGGTTGATGATCACCGGGATCTGCGCCTTGAAGCGGTCGGCGATCTGCTGCGCGTCGTTGAAGCTCCGCGGCACGACGAGGTGCACCTTCGCGGGCGGGCCGCTGTCGACGCTCCGTAGCCGCGCGGCTCCTCCGCGCCGCGAGCGCGTCGGCTCCTCCGCCGGCCACTCGTCTTCCTCGGGGGCGCTCGGCAGGCGGCGGACGTTGTGCCGGTCGCGCTGGCGGTAGCTGTCCTCGAGCTGCTCGTTGGTCACGTAGCCGTCCTCGTCCCACTCCTCCTCCTCGGCGATGCCGAAGTAGACGAGCGTCCGGTTCCAGAGGTCGGCGAAGCCCATGACCGGCCGATTCTAGCCCTGCTCGCCCGCCGGGTTCCCTGGCTCGAAGAGGATCTCCCCCACGCGCACGTACGTGGCTCCCTCCTCGACGGCGACGCGGTAGTCCTGGGACGTGCCCATGCTGAGCTGCTCGAGCCCGTGCTCGGAGGCGAGCTCCCGGAGCCTGCGGAAGTACGGCCTCGAGCCCTCCGGGTCGCCGGTGAGAGGCGGCATCGTCATCAAGCCGCGGACGAACGGGTAGCGCTCGAGGTATCCGGCGACCTCCCCGGGCTCGACGCCGGATTTCGTCTCCTCTCCCGTGAGGTCGACCTCGAGGAGCGCGGGGACTGCCAACCGGCGCGCGGCCGAGTCCGACCCGAGCGAGTGGACGAGCTCGCAGAGGCGGTTCACGACCTTGACCTTGTTCGACTGGAGGTGGCCGATGAAGTGCCAGCGGAACGCGTCGCCGTACTCGGCATGCTTGCGCTCGAGGTCCTGCGCCCGGTTCTCGCCCACGACCTCGACGCCCGCCTCCGCGAGCAGCGCGAGCTCGGCGACGGAGACGTACTTCGTCGCGACGACGACGGTGACCCCGGGACCGACCTCCTCGCGGATGCGGCGGTAGCGCTCGGCGATCTCGTGGGGCGCGGCGACGCTCATTGGGCAACCTTGGTTGCACTGTGAGCGTGGAGGGGTGTGGGGAACCGGGAGGTTCCCCACGTTCTCCAGGAGAAGGGGGCACGCGGGGAAACAGGGTTTCCCCCGCGACCACGAGCCGCAGGCGAGTGGTGCTCATGCCTCGATCGGGGCCGCCAGGAGCTCTCGCGCGGCGGCGAGCTCCGACTCGCGCCCGTCGAGCTCCCCGTTCAGCTTGCGTCGCCGAAGCTCTGCGAGGACCTCGCCCACGCGCGGCGACTCGCCGAGGCCGAGCTCGGCGAGGTCGGAGCCGTCGATCTCGAGCCTGACGTCCCGGAGCCGCGTGAAGTACTCGCGGAGCTCGGGGAGGTCGTCGCGCGCGAGGGCGAAGAGCGGCGCGTCGGGTGCGTACTTGTCCGCGAGGACGACGACCTGGGCGGGATCCAGCGTCTCGGCCCGAAGCCGCTCGACGATCCGCGGTGCGACCGTGATCGCGCCGACGATCCGCTCCACGTCCCTGCGGCGCACCTTCAGACGCTCGAGCCAGTCGTACGCCTCGTCGGAGGTGAGCTCGCGCCCGAGCACCGCCAGCCCGAGCCGCCAGCCCGGGATCTCGAGCTCGAGATCGTCGCGGAGCGCGAGCGCCGTCCGGAACAGCTCGGCGGCCTCGTCGTCAGCCCGCAAACGGGGATGGACGGCACGGTCGGCGCCGAGCGCACCGAGGCGCATGATCCCGTCGACCGCGCCGGGGTCCTGGAGCAGCGCGACGAGCTCGTCCCGGAGCCGTGCGGAGGAGAGATCGCCCACGAGCCCCATCTCGATGCAGCCACGCGCCAGGCGCGCGGAGTGCTCGTCCAGCCGGAGGCCGTACCGCGCCTCGTACCGGATCGCGCGGAAGATCCGCGTGGGGTCGTCGATGAACGAGAGGTTGTGGAGGACGCGCAGGACACGCGCCTCCAGGTCGGCGCGGCCACCGTGCGGGTCGACGAGGCGGCCGAAGTCCGCGGGCGCGAGCGACGCCGCCATCGCGTTGATCGTGAAGTCACGGCGCAGGAGGTCCTCGCGCAGCCCCGCTCGCTCGACCGTCGGGAGTGCCCCGGGGGAGTCGTAGAACTCGGTCCGCGTGGTGACGACGTCCACGCGGCCGCCGTCCGCGTACTGCACGATCGCGGTTCCGAACTTCTCGTGCGGGGTCACGCGCCCGTCCAGGGTGATGGCGAGCGCACGCGCGAACGCGATCGCGTCCCCCTCGACCGCGATGTCGACGTCGAACCCCGCCTCTCCGAGAAGGATGTCGCGGATCGTCCCGCCCACGAGGTACACGCCCTCGGCGCGCTCGCCGAGCGCGCCGACGGCGTCGAAGAGCGGCTGGAGCTCGTCAGCCCCCGCAGCTCGCGTGCGAGCGTCTCCGCCTCCTCCTCGGGCCGGGGCTCGACGCCTTCCAGCGCGCGCAGGAGATCCGAGCGCGTCACGATCCCGACGAGCTCCTCGCCACTGAGCACCGCCACCCGGCCGTCGTCCGCCGCGGTGACGAGCGGCTGCAGCTCCCCGAGCGTCGCGTCTTCCGCCGCCGCGATCACCCGGCCGCTCATGATCCCGCGAACGGGCGCATGCGCGAGCCCGTGACCGAGCGCCTTGTCGAGGTCCTCGCGGCTCACCGAGCCGACGACGCGGCCCTCCTCGGCGACGAACACGCCGCTCTGGCCGTGGCGCTGACACAGCGTCATCGCGTCGCGGACGCTGTCGTCGGGACCGACCGCACGCGGCGGCTGCGACATGACGTCGCGCGCGCGGCGCGGCTCTGAGGACGCCTGTACCAGCTCCTCGACGACGCGCTGGCGGACGGCGTCCAGCTCCTCGCGGACGATCGCCGACGCCGCCTGCGCATGCCCGCCGCCGCCGAGCGCGCCGGCGAGCCGTGCGGCGTCGATGCTGTCCGTGCGGCTCCGGGCGACGAGGAAGACACGCTCCTCCATCTCGACGAGCAGGACGAGTGCGCGGGCGTCCGTGAGATCGACGATCTTGTGTGCGAGGTTCGAGACGCCCTCGACGTAGACGGGCCAGGGGAGCGCAGCGAGCAGGACCTCCTCGCCACCGGCAGCGAGCGGCTCGAGCGCCTCGAGCAGATGCTGCAGGAGTTCCCGCTCGTCGCCCTGGAGGGGCATGTGCAGGTACGTCGCGACGAGATCCTGGCGGGCCCCGTGCCTGAGGCACCACGCGAGCGCGTCGACGTCGCGCTGGGTCGTCGTCGAGTACGTGAGCGAGCCCGTGTCCTCGTGGATCCCGAGGGCGAACGTCGTCGCCTCGAGCGGCGTCGGCTCGAGCTCGCGCTCGGCGAGGATGCCGACGAGCGTCGTCGTCAGCGCTCCGTCGTCGGAGAGCACGGCCGCCTCCGGGTGGACCCAGTCCGGAGGGTCGGCGCCCGCGTGGTGGTCGAAGAGCGCCTTCTCGACGGCCGGGTCGAGCGCCACCTGCTCGAGCTCGCCGAGGCGGGAGGCGCTCGTCGTCTCGACGACCACGAGGCGCCGGATCGCGTCGAGCTCGAGCCGCGAGGCCTCGACGATCGGCTCCAGCTCCTCCGCGTGGAGCCGGTAGAAGTCCCTGACGTTCCGGTTCAGGGGGCCGACGGCGACGACCGCGCCGGGGTACAGGTGGCGCGCGGCGAGCATCGCCGCGAACGCGTCGAAGTCCGTGTTTCCGTGGGTGGCGATGACCGCTTCAGCCCGCACGGGCTCATTCTGCCGCCGCGCGGCATGGCGGACGCTCTCGGAGCGCCGCTCCGCTACACGTGCGCGATCGCCTCGATCTCGACGCGCGCCCCGCTCGGGAGCTGCGAGATGCCGACCGTGGAGCGTGCAGGGGGCCGGTCTCCGACGTGCCGGGCGTAGACCTCGTTCATTCCCCCGAAGTCGGCGAGGTCGACGAGGAAGACGGTGGTCTTGAGCAGCTTGTCGAGCCCACTCCCGGCCGCCTCGAGGATCGCGCCGAGGTTCTGCATGACGTGCTCCGTCTGCTCGCTGACACCCGGCCCGGCGAGCTCACCGGTCTCTCGCGAGATCCCGAGCTGGCCGGCGACGAAGACGAGGTCGCCGACGCGGATCGCCTGGTTGTAGGGAGCGCCCTGGAACGGGCCGGGAGCGCGGTCGGTGCTGATGACGTCCTTCGTTGCCATGCCTGCCTCCTCGTCGACGAGCCGGGGGTCACGCCTCGGCGCACGCACCGGCGAGCGCGACGCCGAGCGCCTTGAAGATCGCTTCGAGCACGTGCTGCGAGTCCTGGCCCTCGATCAGGCGCACGTGGATCGTCAGCCCTGCCGCCTCGGCGAGGCCGTTGAGGAAGGCGGCGGCGAGGTCCGTGCGCAGCCCGCCGGCCTGCGTCGAGGTCAGGTCCGCGTTGGAGACGACGAGCGGCCGCTCCGAGACTTCGACGACGACCATCGCCAGCGCCTCCTCGGCCGGCGTGACGCCGAATCCGCGGCGGGCGGCGCCGTCGCGTGCGAGCAACGGCCGGAACGCCTTCCCGAGCGTGGCTCCGGCAGTGTCGACCTCGGCCTCGGGCTCGTCCGGCGCGACCTCGAGCCGGATCTCGAACCCGCCGGTGGAGGCGAGCTGGCCGAGCAGGTGGTCGAGGACGGCGACGCCCGTGGCGATGCTGCTCGAGCCGTCACCGCGGCCGATCTGGGCCGCGCCCTCCTGCATCAGAGCTCGGCCCGCTCGATCGAGGCACCGAGCGTCCGAAGGCGCTCGTCGATGCGCTCGTAGCCGCGGTCGATCTGGCGGATGTTCCCGATCGTGGACGTCCCCTGAGCGCACAGCGCCGCGATGACCATGGCCATCCCGGCGCGGATGTCCGGGCTCTCGAGCCGCTCCCCGTAGAGCGTGGCCGGGCCGGTGACCACGACGCGGTGCGGGTCGCAGAGCACGATGCGTGCGCCCATCGAGACGAGCTTGTCCACGAAGAAGAGCCTGCTCTCGAACATCTTCTCGAAGATGAGGATCGTCCCCCTGGCCTGGGTCGCGACCGTGACGGCGATCGAGGTGAGGTCGGCGGGAAAAGCCGGCCAGATCCCGCTCTCGATCTTCGGGATCTGCCCGCCGAAATCGTCCTCCACGTGGAGGTCCTGCCCCGGCGGCAGCCGGACGCTCGAGTCGGAGACCTCGATCTCGATCCCGAGCTTGCGGAACGCCGGAACGACCGAGATCAGGTCGTCGGGCGACACGTCCTCGACGACGACCTCGCCCCCGGTCGCCGCCGCGAGGCCGACGAAGCTCGCGACCTCGATGTGGTCCGGCCCGATGCGGAACTCCCCGCCCGTCAGTGCGCTCGACGCCCTCGATGTGGAGGACGTTCGACCCGATGCCGTCGATCCGCGCGCCGAGCGAGACCAGGAACCGGCAGAGATCCTGGATGTGGGGCTCGCACGCGGCGTGCCCGAGCACCGTCTTGCCCTCTGCGAGGACGGCGGCCATGATCGCGTTCTCCGTTCCCATGACCGAGGCCTCGTCGAGGTAGACGCGCGCACCGACGAGCCGGTCGGGCGGAGAGGTCGTAGACGCCGGTCGATCTCGAGACTCGGCGCCGAGCGCCGCGAACGCGTGGACGTGCGTGTCGAGCCTCCGCCTGCCCGATCACGTCGCCGCCGGGCGGCGGGACGGTGACCCGCCCGAAGCGCGCGAGCAGCGGCCCCGCGAGGAGGAACGACGCACGGATCTCGCGCGCGAGTACCGGGTCGAGGTCGCTCTTCTCGACCCCCGCGGGATCGACCCGGACCTCGTTCGGGCCGGTCCAGGCGACGTCGGCACCGATGTCGGCGAGGAGGTCCACCATCGTCTCGACGTCTCGGATGCGAGGGACGTTCGAGAGCTGGACGACGTCTTCCGGCGAGGATGGAGCCGGCGAGGATCGGGAGCGCCGCGTTCTTGTTCCCGGCGGCGCGCACGGTGCCGCTCAGCGGCCGTCCGCCCTCGATCACGTAGGACTCCATGGCGCGAGAATGGTACTCGGCGGCCGCGTGCCCTCCGACCGCGACACGGGCCTGCGGGATCACGAGGGAAGGTGTTCGATCTCGAGCTTCGGCAAGGGATCGCCGGGCTCGAGCCCGAGGACCTGGAGGTAGAACGAGAGCTCGGCCTCGAGCGAGCGCACGATGTTCTCGGCCTTCCGGAACCCGTGGCCCTCGCCCTCGAAGAGCAGGTACGCGTGCGGGACGCCGCGAGCCCGGAGGGCAGCGACGATCAGCTCCGCCTGGGCCGGTGGGACGACCTCGTCGTCTGCCCCCTGGAGGACGAGCATCGGCGTCGAGATCCGGTCGACGTAGTGGATCGGGCTGCGCTCGCGGTAGAGGTCGGCCTGCTCCGGATAGGGACCGACGAGCGTGTGCTCGTACCGGAGCTCGAACTTGTGCGTGTCGCCGTCCCCGAACGCCTCGAGGTCGGCGAGGCCGAAGTACGAGGCGCCGGCGGCGAACGCGTCGGTGAACGTGAGCGCGCAGATGGTCGTGTACCCGCCCGCGCTCCCGCCCGTGATGAGGAGGCGCTCGCCGTCGACCTCGCCCGTCTCGGCGAGGTGGCGGGCGGCGTTCAGGCAGTCCTGGAGGTCGACGACGCCCCACTGCCCGTTCAGGCGCTCGCGGTATGCACGGCCGTACCCGGTCGAGCCGCCGTAGTTGACGTCGCAGACGGCGAAGCCGCGCGACGTCCAGAACTGCATCTCCAGGCTGAACATCGGCGTCGCGTTCCCCGTGGGGCCGCCGTGGCTCATGACGATGAGGGGCGGGCGCTCACCCTGCGGGGCGACGAACTCGGGGTTCGCGGGCGGGTAGTAGAGCGCGAACGCGGTGAGCCCGTCCTCGGTCGGGAACTCGATCGAGCGCGGCACGGAGAAGTACGCGGGATCCACGTCGACGTCCGCGCTCCGGCGCAGCACCTCCGTCTCCCCCGTCGAGACGTCGAGCCGTACCACCTCGTGTGGCCTGGTCGCGGAGCCCGCGACGAGCACCGCCGTCGAGCCCTCGGCGACGAGGTACTGGCGCGAGGCGTCGTACGGGAGGTCGAGGTCGTCCAGCGCGCCCGTCTCGGGATCGAGCACCGCGAAGTGCGTGCGCCCGTCGCGGTCGTAGCCGCAGACGATCCTCCCGTCGCCGAGGAACGCGTGGGAGCTGGCGCCGAAGACCCACGCGGGATAGCCGAACTCGGCCTCGGCCGCGTGCAGGACGTGGCGCTCGCCGTCGCGCACGCGCTCGAGATTCCACCACCCGCTCCGGTCGCTCGCGAACACGAGGTCGCCGCCCGGGCTCCACTCGGGCTGCCAGATCGACTCCTCGCCCGCCCTGCCCGCCACGAGCCCGACGTCGCCCAGCGTCCCGTCGCGCCCGAGCGCGGCGGTGAAGAGCTCGCAGCCGTCCCAGGGCATCCACGGCAGGTCCCAGGCGAGGAAGCACAGCCGCGTGCCGTCCGGCGAGATACGGGGGTTCGAGTAGAAGTCGCGGCCTGCCGCGACGACCCTCGGCTCGGCGGAGCCGTCGGTCGGCACGACGACCAGCTCGTTGACGACGTCGGCGGAGCGCCCGCTCTCCGGATGGCGCTCGCGGACGCCGATCCAGAGCTTCCCGTCGGGCGTGACGCGCCCATCCGCGTACCGGTGTCGGCGCGCTTCGACGTCCGGCGTGATGGCGACCGGGCTCGCGCCCGGCTCGACGCGGTACAGGCGCTGGTCGTCGAAGCTCGAGCAGAAGGCGACACCGTCCGCGATGCAGTACGCGCCGCCGCCGTACTCGTGCACCATCGTCCGGAGGTTGAACCCGGCCGGCGTCACGTCGGAGGGATCCTGTCCGCCCTCGGACTCCATCAGCACGACGCGGCCACCTTCCGCGGGGCGTCCCTCGAGCCACCACGTCGTCCCGCCCGCGATCCAAGGCAGGCTGAGCGACGTCCCCGAGCGCGCCACCAGCTCGGCGGTGATCGGCGACGACCAGGCGCCGTACGGCGCAGCGGTCGGGTGACGGTCCTGGGGAACCAACGGCGGCGGCTATCGTACTCCGCCGTGCGGCCGACCCGCGACCGGGCCTGGGAGACGCTCACGCGCTACACGACGAGCGAGGCGCTGCTGCGACACGCGCTCGCTGTCGAGGCCTCCGTCGGCTTCTACGCCCGGCGTGACGGCGCGGACGAGGAGCTCTGGCGCGCAACCGCGCTCCTCCACGACTTCGACTACGAGATCCATCCCACGCTGGACAAGCACCCGCAGGACGGAGCTCCGATCCTGCGTGGGGAGGGCTACCCGGAGGAGCTGATCGAGGCGGTTCTCTCGCACGCCGAGCACCTCGCGATGCCGCGCGACACACCGTTGAAGAAGACCCTCTTCGCCTGCGACGAGCTCTCCGGCTTCGTCCACGCGTGCGGGCTCGTGCGGCCGACGGGGCTCGACGGCCTCGAGCCGAAGTCCGTGAAGAAGAAGCTGAAGCAGCCGTCGTTCGCGGCGGGCGTGCACCGGGACGAGGTGTACGCGGGCGCCGAGCTCCTGGGGCTCGACCTCGACGAGCACATCGCGAACGTCGTCGCCGCGCTGCAGCCGATCGCGAAGGAGCTCGGGCTCCGGACTGCTTCGGAGCTCGCCTAGACGGGGCATGCCCACTCTCCGCTGCGCGCGTTCGGCGACGAAGGAGCTGAAGGAAGGAGTGGGTCGATGAGCAAGCGGCGATTTGCGATCGCGGCAAGCGCGTTCCCGATCGACGTGGAAGCGGGCGGAGCCTGCGCCGCCAAGGAGGCGGAGGTCGCGTGGGATCAGGAGGGGCCGCAGGGCCCGCACGGACCGCAAGGGCCCGCCGGGGTGTAGGTGGCGCTCGGCGGCGGCTACAACGGCGCCGGAGGGGCGAACGCGAGCTTCGACGGTCCGGCGGATGCGCTCGGGGCCGGACAGGGCTGGCTCGTCATCGCCGAGGCCGGGAGCGCTCTCACCGCGTACGCGATCTGCGCGACCGTCGCCTGAGGTCACGAGTAGCGCTCGAGGAAGGCGAGGACGCGGTTCCACGCGTCCTCGCTCTCCGCGGCGAACTCCTCCTGCTTGCGGTCGAAGAAGCTGTGCGGCGCGCCTGGGTAGATCACGACCTCGTGCTCGACGCCCGCGGCCTCGAGCGCTGCGTCGAAGGCCTGCGAGTCCTCCACCGTGATCCCGGGGTCGTCGCCGCCCTGGAGCGCGAGGATCGGCGCGTCCATCTCGGCGGCGCGCTGGATGGGACCTGGGGTTCCGAGCGGACGGCCCTCTCCCGGGCGGCCGTAGAAGCCGACGGCGCCGGTCAGGCCGTGTCCACTGGCAGCCGCCAGCCACGAGTTGCGGCCGCCGAAGCAGAAGCCGAGCGTGAAGACGGCGGTGCAGCCGGCGTCTCGGAGATGTGCAGCGCACGCACCGACGTCGCCCTGCACGCCCTCGGGGGTCGTCTGCTCGACGTGCGGCATGTACTCGAAGTCGTCGCCTCGCTTCTCGGGCCCAGCCGTGCGGCCGAAGTAGTCGAACGCCACCGCCGCGTACCCGCGCTCGGCGAGCCGCAGGGCGACCTCCTCGTAGAACCGGTACAGGCCGCGGACGTCGGGCAGGACGACGACTCCCGCCCGGGCGAGGTCGTCCGGCGACGCGGCGAACGCGGCGAAGCGATTCCCGTCGGCGGCGGTCAGGACGAGGTCGTCGTGCGAGACCGCTGCACCGGAGAGCGGCGGGATCGGCGGCGACGAGTCGAGGTCGAAGCACATGCCTCGACCCTACTCGAGCGCGCCGACGAGCCGATCGAGGTCGCCCTCGCTCGTCCACCACCCGACGGACGCGCGCACCAGCCCTCGTCCGGGAAGGTCGCGGACGATGACTCCGGCCTCCGCGAAGCGCGCGACGACGCCCGCCGACTGCTCCGACGGGACGCGCCAGGAGACGAGCGTCGCACGCTCGTCGGGCACGACGACGTCGGCGCCCGACTCGAGCAGGAGGTCGCGAAGACGTTCCGCCGTCACGGCAGCACGCTCGAAGCGCCACTCCGGCGCGGTCTCGAGAGCCGCGCGCAGGCCGACGACGGCTGCGTTCGGGGTGAGGTTCGGGTCGAAGCGCGCGGCCCCGGGCCGCGGGTCGAAGGAGCCATTTGCGTCGTACCGCTGCTGCGAGAGGTAGCTGGGACGACCCACGCGGAGGCGATCGGGCTCGGCGACGACGAGGGCACCGGTCCCCTCCGGGCCACACAGCCACTTCTGCCCCGAGATCGTGTAGTAGTCGAGGCCGCGAGCGTCGACGGGCATCGTCCCCACGGACTGGGCGCCGTCGACGAGGACCGGGAGCCCGGTTCGGCGCTTCAGCTCGCGCACGGGCAGCACCTGGCCGGTCGTCCAGAGGACGTGCGAGAGCGCGAGGAGCCTCGTGCGAGGCGTGACCGCGGCGACGATGCGATCCGGATCCGGTGGCGTGACGACCACCCGTGCGCCGGAGGCGTGGAGCGGGCCGATGAGTCCGAAGTGCTCGTCGGTCGTCGTGACGACCTCGTCGTCGGGGCGGAGGTCGAGCCCGGCGAGGACGATGTTGCAGCCGTCCGTCGTCGACGCGGTGATCGCGACCCGGTCGGCCTCGACCCCGACGAGCGCGCCGAGCTCTCGACGGAGCACCTCGCGCAGCTCGAGGATGTGCTCGAAGCGGCGCGCGGTTCCCTTGCCCTCGGCGAGCCACCGCTCCTCGTCGGCGACCATCGCGTCCAGCGTCGCCCGGGCGAGCGGGCCGACGCTCCCCGCCTGGAGGTACGCGAGCCGCTCGAGCACGGGGAACTGCGCGCGAGCCTCTTCGAACGTCACGGCGCGGATTCTGCCCGGTGACGCTCTAACGTTCCCCGCCATGCGCGTCGTCCTCGCCGACCCGCCCGCGTACACGCCGCCGTACGACCACTCGCTCGCGAGCGCACTCGCACGCGCAGGCGTCGACGTCGAGCTCGTCACGTCGCGGTTCCGTTTCGGCTCGGCCCCCGCCGCCGACGGCTATCGGGCCTGCGAGTGGTTCTATCCGCTCTCGTCGCGCATGGGCTCGTCGCGGCTCCGGCTCGCGGTGAAGGCGCTCGAGCACCCCTTCGGGATGGCGCGGCTCGCCACGCTGAAGCCGGACATCCTCCACGTCCAGTGGTTCGGGGCCGCCGAGGCGGACCGCTGGCTCTTCCGGCCCCGCTCGCCGGTCGTCTTCACCGCCCACGACATCGTCCCCCGGCGCACGGCTTCGAAGAGAGGGGTCTGGCGGGCGCTCTTCGGTCGCTGCGACCGCGTCGTCGTCCACTCCGAGCGGGGACGCGCCGCGCTCGCCGACTTCGGCGTGCCGCGAGAGCACCTTCGCGTCATCCCCCACGCTGCCTTCCGCTCCGAGGTCCGCCGCGAGGACGACGGCAGGACTGCGCTCGCGCTCGGTCTGATCCGCCCGTACAAGGGCACCGAGGACTCGGTCGAGACGGTGCTCGGAGTCGACGGGGCGAGGCTCCTGGTCGCAGGCGACCCGCGGATCCCGCTCGAGGGGCTGCGGGAGGTCGCCGGAGACCGGGCCGAGTGGCGGCTCGGCTTCCTCCCGGAAGCGGAGCTCCGGCGGGCGCTCTCCGAGGCGACGGTCGCGCTCTTCCCCTATCGCGCGGAGATCGACGTCTCCGGCGCCCTCCTCCAGGTGCTCGGCGCCGGTCTGCCGGCGATCGTCTACGACATCGGCGGCCTCGGCGAGGTCGTCGGCCGGTACGGCGCGGGCGCCGTCGTCGAGCCGGGGGACGTGAGCGCGATGACGGCCGCTCTACGACGCCTGCTCGGCGACCTGGACGCGCTCGCCGAGGCCCGCGCAGGGGCAGAGCGAGCGCGCGCCGAGCTCACCTGGGACGCGTCGGCGACAGCTCACCTCGACGTCTACGCGGAGCTCGTCTGATGCTGCGTCGCCGCGGAAGGTTCGGCGAGCTCGTCGAGCGCCAGCTCGACCTGTTCGCGACCGACGAGGCCGAGCTCCTGGGGGAGGCGGGTGCGGCCGACGACGCGTGGTCGCGGAGCCCGAGGGAGGAATCCGAGGAGCGTTTCGGCGAGTATCAGCTGATCGTGGACGCCGTCGCCGACCGCCTGTACGACGTCCGGGAGTCGTACGCGTCCACCCTCGACGTGGAGACCGCCGAGGAGTACCGGTCTGCGTTCAACCGCACGGCGACGCGGCGCTTCCGGCACTTCGCAGCGCTGCTCGAGGACTGAGGGCGAGGCTTGTCGGCGCTCATCGAGGACTACGGGCTCATCGGCGACCTGCAGTCGGCCGCGCTCGTCAGCCGGCACGGGTGCATCGACTGGCTCTGCCTCCCCCGCTTCGACTCGGGCGCGATCTTCGCCGCGTTGCTCGGAACCAGCGAGAACGGCCACTGGACGCTCCGGCCGACAGGCGAGTTCCACTCGCCCGGGCGGCGCTACCGCGGCGACACGCTCGTCCTCGAGACCGAGCTGGAGACGGAGACGGGTGCCGTCCGCCTCCTCGACTTCATGCCCCCCCGCGAGACGACGCCGGACGTCGTGCGCATCGTCGAGGGCATCCGCGGACAGGTGGAGATGCAGATGGAGCTCGTCCTCCGGTTCGACTACGGCTCGACGGTGCCCTGGGTGCGGAACCTGGACGGCACGCTCGTCGCGATCGCGGGCCCGGACGGCGTCACCCTCCGGACTCCGGTGGAGCTCGAGGGCCGCAATCTCCACACCTACGGCTCGTTCACGGTGTCGGAGGGCGACCGCGTCCCCTTCGTCCTCACGTGGTACCCGTCCCACGAGCCGCCGCCGGATGAAATCGACGCCGAGAGGGCCCTCGAGGACACGCTCTCGTTCTGGGACGAGTGGGCCGGTGCCTGTCGCTTCCAGGGCAGGTGGCACGACGCCGTGCACCGCTCGCTCCTCACGCTCAAGGCGATGATCTACGCGCCGACCGGAGGGATCGTCGCCGCACCGACGACCTCGCTTCCCGAGGCGATCGGCGGCGTCCGTAACTGGGACTACCGGTACTGCTGGCTCCGGGACGCCACGCTCACGCTGCTCGCGATGCTCCGCGCCGGCTACGTCGACGAGGCGCATGCCTGGCGCGACTGGTTGTTGCGCGCGATCGCCGGGTCGCCCGAGGACATCCAGATCATGTACGGCGTCGCCGGCGAGCGCCGGCTGATCGAGGTCGAGCTTCCCTGGCTGGACGGGTACGAGGCCTCGCAGCCGGTCCGCATCGGGAACGACGCGTCGAACCAGCTCCAGCTCGACGTCTACGGCGAGGTCGTCAACGCCCTCTACCAGGCGCGCGTGCGAGGCGTCGGGGCCTCGGACGACGCGTGGTCTGTCGCCGGGAAGACGTTCGACTGGCTCGAGTCCGCCTGGCAGAAGGAGGACGAGGGCATCTGGGAGGTACGCGGGCCGAGACGGCACTTCACCCACTCGAAGGTCATGGCCTGGGTCGCGTTCGATCGCGCCGTGAAGACCGTCGAGCACCTCGACCGCGACGGGCCCGTCGACCGCTGGCGCGCGACGCGGGACGCGATCAGGGACGACGTGCTCCGCTGCGGCTTCAACGCCGAGCGCGGGACGTTCGTCCAGTCGTACGGCTCCGACCGGCTCGACGCGAGCCTGCTGCTGATCCCGCTCGTCGGGTTCCTCCCGGCGAAGGACCCGCGCGTCCTCGGCACCGTCGCCGCCGTCGAACGGGAGCTCCTGCGCGACGGCTTCGTCGAGCGGTACCGGGCCGACGAGGAGAACGTCGCCGTCGACGGGCTTCCGCCCGGGGAGGGCGTCTTCCTGCCCTGCTCGTTCTGGCTCGCCGCCGTGTGGGCACAGCAGGGGAGGCTCGACGAGGCGGTCGACCTCTTCGAGAGGCTCCTCGCGCTGCGCAACGACCTCGGTCTCCTCTCCGAGGAGTACGACCCCGAGCGCAAGCGCCTCGTCGGGAACTTCCCGCAGGCGTTCACGCACCTGACGCTCGTCGAGACGGCGTTCACCCTCCAGCGTCGGCTCGAGAAGCGCGAGAAGCGGTCGGGCGGCGCCTAGATGATCGCTGCCACGATCTCACGCGTCCGGCTGCGCGATCTGCCACGTCCGGGCCGGTTCCGCCCGGAGGCAGGCGCGCAGGGGGCCTACGTCGGGCGCGCGCTTCGCGAGGGGAGAGCGGCGCCGAGGTGTCCAGCCGCGCCACCGCTCTCCCGTCGCGCCCGGAGCGGCGGCTCGCGCTCCGGGGCTGGCGACCTCGTTGCAGCGATCATCTAGCCACGCCGGCCGAACGAGTGCGGGCGCGGCAGCGACTCCCACACGGAGTCGCTCTCGGCGGCCCGGCGGGCGAGCGGGCCGAGCGACTCGACCGTCGAGACGAGCACGTTCCGGTTCTCCCCGACGCGCTCGTAGCGTCCTCGGGCGAGGACGAGCGGCTCGGCGCGGACCGTCGCGCGGTGCCGGTCGTAGACCTGCGGCGGGACGATGAGGTTCACCTGGCCGTGCTCGTCCTCGAGGAGCATGAACACGATCCCGTTCGCGGTGGAGGGACGCTGGCGCGCGACCGTCATCCCCGCGAACGCGACCTGGCGTCCGTGTGGCTGCTCGTGGAGCTCCGCGCTCGAGAGCGTCCCCCGGGGCAGGTGGGGACGGAGGAGCGCCAGGGGATGCGTCCCCACCGACATCCCGGTGTGCCGGTAGTCAGCGAGCATCCGCTCCCAGCGCGTCAGGTCGCGCAGGCGGGGGGTCTCCGCCGTCGGCTCGAGCTCGAGCGGGAGCTGCTTCGCCTCCCCTGCGGTGCCGCTCACCGACTGTGGGCGGACGGCGAGGCCGAGATCCCAGAGCAGGTCGCGGCGCGGGCGCCCGAAGCAGTCGCACGCGCCGGACTTGACGAGGGCCTCCAGCCCCTCGCGCGAGAGCCGCGCTCGACGCGCGAGATCGCCCACGTCGAGGAACGGCCCGTTCGACTCCCGCTCGGCGACGAGGGCCTCCGCGTCCTCCACCCCGACCGAGGCGACGTACGAGATGCCGATGCGGACGCTTCCGTCCTCGAGTGCGCACGACGCGCCGCTCAGGTTCACATCCGCCGGAAGCACCTCCACCCCGCGCCGCTGCGCGTCCCGCACGAGGGTCGCGGGCGGGTAGAAGCCCATGGGCTGGGCGTTCAGGAGCGCGCACAGGAACTCCGCGGCGTAGTGGCGACGAAGCCACTGCGACTGGTACGCGAGGAGGCCGAACGCCGCGGCGTGCGCCTTCGGGAAGCCGAACCCGGAGAAGCCGACGAGCTTGTCGAAGACGCGATCGGCGGTCTCCGCGTCCACCGCCTTCGCTGCGGCTCCGGCGACGAACCGGCCCCGGTACGCCTCGAGCGCGTCGTGGCTCCGCTTGCGGCTCATCGCGCGGCGCAGCCCCTCGGCCTCGCCGACCGTGAACCCGGCCAGCGCGATCGCGACCTCGAGCACCTGGTCCTGGAAGACGACGACGCCGAACGTTGTCCGCAGCGGCTCGCGCAGGAGCTCGTGGTCGACCGGCCAGACGTAGGAGGGGTCCTCGCGCAGCCGCTCGCGGGCGTCGATGTACGGGTGCACCGCCTTCCCCTGGATCGGCCCGGGGCGGACGAGCGCGACCTGCACCGTGAGGTCGTCGAGGTTCTCGGGCCTCGTGCGCAGGAGGCTCTGCATCTGCGCGCGGCTCTCGATCTGGAACGCTCCGACCGTGTCCGCGCGTTGGATCTCGGCGAAGACCTCGGGGTCGTCGAACGGGATCCGCGAGAGGTCGACGATCTCCCCGTGCGCGGACGCGATCCGGTCGACGCAGTCCTCGACCGCGGAGAGCATCCCGAGCCCGAGCAGGTCGATCTTGAGGAAGCCCGCATCGGAGCACGAGTCCTTGTCCCACTGGCAGAGCTGCCTGCCGGCCATCGCCGCCGGCTGCACGGGGACGAGCTCGACGAGCGGGCGCGTGGAGACGATCATCCCGCCGGGGTGCTGCGAGACGTGCCGCGGGAGGCCCGCGATCTCGCTCGTGAGCCACGCGAAGGCACGCCAGCGCCTCGATCCGAGCATGCGCCCGCCGTCGGGGAGCCGCTCCAGCTCCTCGCCCACCCGCCGTGCGTCCCAGCCGTCGGAGAGGCGCGAGAGGCGCTCGAGCTCGGCGTACGGGAGCCCGAGCGCCTTGCCGACGTCGCGAATCGCTCCCCGCGAGCGGTAGGTCGCGAAGCTCGCGACGAGCGCGGCGTGCTCCCGCCCGTAGCGCTCGGTGACGGCGACGATGAGCTTCTCGCGGATGTCGCGAGGGAAGTCGAGGTCGATGTCCGGCACCGACGCGAGCTCGCGGTTCAGGAACCTCCCCAGGGAGAGCTCGTTCGCGACGGGGTCGACGTGCGAGAGGCCGGTGAGGTAGCAGACGATCGAGCCCACCGAGCTCCCCCGCCCCCGCCCGGGCGGCAGGAAGCTCCGTGGCGTCCCCTGGCCACGAACCTCGAGCGCGCACTCACGAGCGAGCTCGAGCACCTCGTGGTGGAGGAGGAAGAAGCCGGCCAGGCCGAGGTCGTCGATGAGCGCGAGCTCGCTGTCCAGGCGCCCCCGTGCCTGCGCGGCGACGCTCGCGCCGGCTCCCGCGTACCGGTCGTCCAGCGCGTGTAGGCAGATCGCGGCGAGCCTCCGGATCGCGGGCTCCTCGCCGTCGGAGAAGTCGGGGTACCGGTACCCGAGCTCCTCGGTGAGGTCGAACTCGAGCCGCTCGGCGAGCGCGGCGCTCCGCCGGGCGGCGGCCGGGTCGATTGAGAAGCGGTCGAGCATCTCCTCCGGCGGGCGCAGGTAGCTCTCGCGGTTCCCGCGCCGCTCCTGCTCGCACCCCTCGAGCGACGTCCGGCAGCGGATCGCGACGAGGACGTCCTGGAGCAGCGTCCGCCGCGGGTGGTGCGCGTGGACGTCGCCCGTCGCGACCGTCTCGACCCCGAGGTGCTCGGCGAGGTCGCGGAGGAGGGCGTTCCGGTGGGCGTCGCCGCGCTCGAACGGGCGCTGGAGCTCGACGAGGAAGCGATCGGGGCCGAACGCCCGAGCGAGCCGGGCGGCGCCGTTCGGGTCGACGACCCCGAGTCCGCTCCGGGCGCAGCCCGAGAGGCAGACGAGCCCCTCGCTCAGGTCCGCGACGAGCTCGAGCGGCACCGAGGGTGGTAGGGGCTCCCGATCCTCCCTCCCGGGCCTCCGCGTTCCCGCATGCGCCGCGGTCAGGAGCCGGCAGAGGTTCCCGTAGCCGCGCCTCGACTCGACGAGCAGCGTCACGTGCGCGCCACCGTCCAGCGTCACTTCCGCGCCGGTGATCGGCCGGACGCCGAGCGCCTTCGCCGCGTGCGCGAACTCGAGCGAGCCGTAGACGCCGTCGTGGTCCGTGAGCGCGAGCGCCTCGTATCCGAGCTCCGCGGCCCGCGCGGCGAGCTCCTCCGGCTGCGACGCACCGTCGAGGAACGAGTACGACGAGTGGCAGTGCAGCTCGACGTAGCGCACTAGGCTGCTGGCACGTGGTCGAGATCCGGAACGGCGAGCGCATCACCGGCGAGGGGGGCCTCGGCGTCACGCTCCTCGCCGACATGGCGGAGATCGGCATCGCGGAGGTGCGCTCGGCCCCCGGCGGGGTGGCGCCGCCGCTGCACGTCCACGGGCGCCACGCCGAGGCGTTCCTCGTCCTCGAGGGCGAGCTCACGTTCCGGCTCGAGGACGGCGAGCGTCGCGTTGGAGCCGAGTCGTGCGTGTTCGTCCCGCCCGAGGTCGTGCACACCTTCGCGGTGACGGGCGACGGCCCCGCGCGTTTCCTGGACATCCACGTCCCGAGCTGCGGCTTCGGCGACTTCGTCCGCGGCCTCCACGGGGCGCGGGACGAGGAAGAGCTGAGGGCGGTGCGGGCCGCGTTCGACCAGCAGCCCGCGCCCGAGTACGCCTCCGGCGATCCCGGGCTCGTCGTCGTCCGCCGCGCGGGCGGCGAGGAGGGGGAGAAGATCACCGACCGCCCGGACCGCCGCGCCACCGTGCTCGTGGATGCCGACGAGCTCATCGTCTCGGAGTTCGCGTACGGCGCCGGCCAGCGCGGAGCCGAGCTGCACGTCCACCACGACCACGCCGACGCCTTCCTCGTCGTCGAGGGGGAGTTCTCCTTCGCCCTGCGCGACGGGCAGTTGCGCGGGCCCGCGGGGACGCTCGTCGTCTTCCCTCCGGACGTCGCCCACGGCTTCGACAACGACAGCTCGGCGGCGGCGCGCTCCTTCAACCTCCACATGCCCTCGAGCGGGTTCGGCGACTACCTCCGCGGCCGCAACCCCGGCTTCGACCAGCACGACCCGCCCGTGGACGGCGGCCTCGATCCCTCGTCCATGACCGCGGTGCGCCTCTCCGGCTGAATGGACGAGCCGATCGCACTGAGGCCCGGGGAGGGCCCTGTCAAGGCCGATCGTCCCGAGCTCGCGCTGCTCGAGATCGTGTTCGAGCCGGGAAGCGGCGTCGACCCCCACTTCCACAAGCGGCACAGCGACTCGTTCTACGTCCTCGAAGGCGAGGTCGAGTTCCACATCGGCGACGAGGTCGTCCACGCGACCGCGGGCACCTACGTCCTCGCCCCGCCGAACGTCGTCCACTGGTTCCGGAACGTGAGCGACGCGCCCGTGAGGATGCTCAACCTCCACACTCCCGGCGGCTTCGTCCGGTACCGGCAGGAGCTTCGCGAGCTCCGCGACCGGGGGATCGAGCCCGACCGGGCGTTCTTCGAGCGGCACGACGTCTTCGACGTCGACTGATCCCTCCATTCGAGTGAGTCGGCGGCGCGCGAGAATCGCTCTTCGCGCTGTCGACGCGCTCACTTTCGAGGCCGGAGGCCGGCTTTGCCGGCCGAGAGGCCACGTGCGGTCGTCCATACCGCCGCCGCAAAGGAGGGGGCAGCCGGGCGAACCATGGGTTCCCCCGGCCATACCTACGCCTTCTGGCTGTACCAACAGCCCGCCTCCCGGTCGCGGTAGACGCAGACGTTCCGGCCGCTCTCGAGGACGACCTCGTAGTAGCGCCGGTCGACCGGGTCCTCGGTCCACCAGCGATCGACGACGCGCCATTCCTCGCGCACGAGGGTCACCTCCTCGCGGTTCACGACCCTCGGCGACCCGCCCAGCCCCGCCTCGACGAGCGCCGGCCTGGGCGCGTTCAGCCGCCCGACCGCGGGGGAGCTCATGGTCCCGAGAGCAAGGGAGGCTCCGCTACGTGTCCCGCGGGACGACGAGCGCTCGCGTCTCCGGGATCCGCGACCACGGCGCCACCTCCACCACTGAGCACACCGAGCCCGTCCCCGTGCTCGCGCGCACCTGCCGCAGGCCCTCGCGCAGCCGTACCCCGACCTCCTCGCCCGCCGGCTCGACGAGCGCGAGCTGCTGGCCCGTGTGCTCGGCGAGCTCGACCGCCTCGAGGCGCAGCTCCAGGATCGGCCCGGGGAGCTCGACGAGCTTCGGCCCCAGCGCCGAGCGCAGACGCGCGAGCTCGGCGGTCGCGTCGCGGAGCGTCACCGCGCGTCGCCAGGAGCCGCCGTCGACGAGCCGCGCCGCGAGCGCGAGCTTGCGAAATGGCCGCCCGGCGCGCTCGGGGCGTGCGAGCAGGCGCTCGAGGAGGGAGCCGAGCGCCCGCCGCAGCGTCAGCTCGTTCGCCACCGCGTCCGGGAACGCGAGCGCCTCGGCGAGCTCGAACGCCGGCTTCCGCCCGCGGACCTTCGCCCTGCGGCCGCCGTGGGCGAGCCGCCACGCCTTCCTTCCCTCCACCCCCAGCCTCTCTGCGACCGCGCCCTGGGAAAGCTGCGCGAAATCGCCGAGCCGGCGGAGACCGAGCCCCTCGAGCTCGGCGTAGCGGTCGGGAGGCAGCGGGAGCAGCGAGAGCGGGAGCGGCTCGAGGAACGACTCCTCCTCCTTCTCCGCGACGATCAGGATCTGGCCGGGCCGGGCGACGCTCGCAGCGGCGAGGGCGGTGAAGCGGCGTGCGGCGGCGCCGACACGCGGGTCCCACCCCGAGCCGACCGCGTCGAGCGCGCGGGCGAGCGCCGGGCGGGCGCCTCCGTAGAGCCGCTCGACCCCTTTCGTCTCGAAGACGACCACGCCCTGCTCGACCGGGTCGACGGCGAAGCCCGCGTCCTCGAGCCGCCGCAGGGCGCCCTCCCACTCGCGCTCCACCGTGGCCGGGTCGCGGTCGACGAGGACGAGCGACGGGCACGTCGCGAGCGCCTCCCCCAGACGCATCCCGGGGCTGACGCCCGCCGTCTCCGCGACCGCGGTCACCGGGCCGAGGAGCGGCTCCTCGCCCGGCTCGGGGGCGAGCGCGGCAGGGACGAGCGCGAGCCGCGGCCGGAGGCGCAGGGCAGCCCGCAGCTCGAATCCCGGAATGAGGAGACACGCGACCATTCGAACACATGTTCTATACGAACACACGTTCTCCTGTCAAGCAGCAACTCCGCTCAGAGCGGGTCCGCTGACCACGCGGATCCCGCTGCGCGAAAACCCTGAAGCGCGGCCGCTTGCGGCCGCGCTGATCGTGTCTTCCGCGTGTATCGTCGAGGCGTGGTGGTGGACTGGGACTGGACGAGGATCGTCTTCGACCACGTCCAGATCAGCGTGCGCGACGCCAAGGCGAGCGTCGCGTTCTACACGGCCCTGCTCGAGCCCCTCGGGATCCCGCCACTCGGGGAGTTCGAGGGCGGCGCGCAGCTCGCGAACCTCGTCGTCGTCGCCCGCGACGAGACGAGCGGCCCCGTCCACATCGCCTTCGTCGCCGAGTCGCGCGAGCAGGTGGAGGCGTTCCACCGGGCAGGGCTCGAGGCCGGAGGCACGGACAACGGCCCGCCCGGGGTCCGCGAGCAGTACAGCTCGCCCGAGGGCGGCCGCTACTACGCGGCGTTCGTCCTCGATCCCGACGGCAACAACGTCGAGGCCGTCTGCCGGGAGTTCGACTAGGCCGTCGCGCCGCCGGCGTCCCGCTCGCCTCAGACCCGCTGCAGGTGCGTGTCCTTGAAGGTGGTCGGGTACTTGAGCCCGTACCCGAGGAGACGGTCGGCGCCGATGTGCACGAGCCAGATCAGCGCGACCTGGACCGCCGCCTCCGCGTCGCCCACGACTCCGACGACGGCGAGCGCGACCGGGCCCACGTACGTGTGCGCGCCGTCATACGTCAGAGCTCCGACACGCGGGCCACCGAGGTAGCCGAGCATCGAGAGGTCGGGCGCGAGCGCGAGCAGGACGAGGAGGAGCCAGCCGTAGCCCGCGTCGAAGTAGAGGACGAGCGCGCCGGCGGCGACGGCGAGGCCCTCGAGGCGCAGCAGGCGGCGTGGCAGGTCGGTCATCGCTCTCCTCTCTTCGTCGTGCGGTAGCACTCGGTGACGTAGGGCAGCCGCAACCCGCCCAGGCCCGCATGCTCGTCGTACAGCCTTCCGACCGCCTCGAGGACGGGCGCGCGGTCGGCCGCCGGGAGCTTCGCGCAGTGGCTTCGCGAGAGGACGAGGTCGAGCAGCGTCTCGCGGTCGACGACCTGCTCGTGATGGAAGACGGCGGTCTCGACCGGCTCGAAGAGCCCGCTCTCCTCGACCGCCAGGTAGCTCCGGTCCCCTCCGAGGCGCTCGTTCCCGATCAGCGCCGAGAGCCGCGCCATGAACGGGTCGTCGTCGTCCCGCGTGTTCCAGACGAGCGCGAGCCGCCCTTCGGGTCGGAGGACACGGGAGATCTCGGGCAGCGCGAGCGCATGGTCGAACCAGTGGAACGCCTGGCCCGAGGCGACGACGTCCGCGAACGCGTCGGGCAGCGGGATGATCTCGGCGGTCCCGAGGATGCCGCTCGCGCCGGGAGCGGCGCCGGGGAAGAGGTCGAGCATCTCCGGCAACGGCTCGATCGCCGTCACGCGGTGGCCGAGCGCGAGGAGCGCGCGACTCAGCTTCCCCGTCCCGGCGCCGAGGTCGACGACGTCGCGGGGCTCGTCGCCGGCGAGCCAGCGCACCGCCTCCTCCGGGTACCCGGGACGACCGCGCTCGTAGGCTTCCGCGACCCCGGCGACGAAGGCCGCGTCTGGGTCGCGGCCCGCGCGCCTGTTCGGGTCGCGGTTGACGGATCACCACGCGAGAAAGGTCCCTCCCCGCGACCACGATCGCCGGCAGTGTCGCCGAGATCTCCGCGCAGTCCCGAGCTCGAGGCGGCGGGCACGACCTCGAGCACGCTCTCGCGCGCGCAGAACGCGATGTCGTCCTCGAGCTCGGGCGCGTTCTCGAGCAGGTTGCGCCCGCTCTTCGACGCGCGCAGCGCCTCCTCGGGCTCGGCCCACGTGCCCGCGAGCCTGGCCGCCGCCTCGGCGGCATCCGTCCGCCCCCAGCCGAGGAGCTCGACGATGCGGCCGGCCACGTAGGCGTCGTCGAGGGCGAGCGTGCCCTGCACTCCGGCGCAGACGACGATCGCGTCGTCGCCGGCACGGCGTGTCTCCTCGACGACTGCCCCGAGGTTCAGGAGCGACGCCACGAGGACGCGCTCGCACCGCTCCGCGGCGACGACGACGGCGCGGGTTCCGTTCGTCGTCGAGAGGACCAGCGTCGACGCGGCGGGCTCGAGGTACTCGCGCGGGGAGTTTCCGAGGTCGAAGCCGGGGATGCGCACGGCGTTCCGCTCCCCTCCGAGGACTCCGTCGCCGAGCCGGTCCCGGAGCGACCGAGCGTCCTCGATGTCGGCCGTGCAAAAGACGCGCTCGTACCCCGCGTCGAGCGCCTGGCACATCGTCGAGGTCGCCCGGATGACGTCGATGACGATCCCGGTCGGGGCCGCCCCGGACTCGTCCGGAGTGAACGCGACGTCGACACGCACGCGGGTACGCTAACCCGCCGTGTCCGAACCCCTCCGCTGCTACCGCCATCCGGAGCGAGAGACGTACGTTTCCTGCTCCGATTGCGGCCGCGGGATCTGCCCGGACTGCATGTCGTTCGGCCCGGTCGGCATCCGGTGCCCGGACCATGCGAGCGCGACCGGGACCGCACCGGCGGCCAAGCGCGCGACCCGGAGCGCGGCGGCGTCCCTCTCGAGGCGAGGGCCGTTCGTGACACAGGCGCTGATCGCCGTCAACGTCGGGATCTTCGTCCTCGAGCTCTTGCTGGGCGGACAGCTGAACGGCAGAGGCAGCTGGATCTACGAGCAGGGCGTGCTCGTCGCCCAGGCGATGAACGTCGAGACCGGCGAGCTATTCGGCGTCGCGGAGGGCGAGTGGTGGCGGCTCGTGTCGGCGATGTTCCTGCACTACGGCCCCCTCCACCTCGGGATGAACATGCTCGTGCTCTGGATCATCGGCCCGCCGCTCGAGGAGTACTTCGGCCACGGGCGCTACGCCCTCGTCTACCTCGTGTCGGGACTGGCGGGCTCCGCCGGGGCGCTCCTCTGGTCGCCGAACGCGCTCACGGTCGGGGCGTCGGGCGCGATCTGGGGAATCATGGGCGCGGCGCTCGTGCTCGAGGCCCGGAAGATCTGGGTCTTCGGCGGCCAGGCGATGGGGCTCGTGGTCTTCAACCTCGCGATCACGTTCCTCATCCCCGGGATCTCGATCGGGGGCCACGTGGGCGGGCTCGTCGGCGGCGGCCTCGCCGCGCTCGCGTTCTCGAGCCTGCGCCGGCAGCCGGCGCTCGCGACGCTCTCGGTCGCCGCGATCGGCGTGCTCAGCGTCGCCGTCGCCGTCAACGCCGTCTGAGCGGATCGACGCGGCTCAGCCGCCGATCGCGACGGCGGTGACGCCAGCCTCGGCCAGCGCCGCCTGGGCCGCGGCCAGCCGGGCGAGCGGCACACGGTAGGGCGAGCACGAGACGTAGTCGAGCCCGAGGCGGTGGCAGAAGGCGACCGAGCGCGGCTCGCCGCCGTGCTCGCCGCAGATCCCGAGCTTGATGGCGGGCTTCACGTTCCTCCCCCGCTCCACCGCCAAGCGCATCAGGTCGCCGACGCCGTCCTCGTCCAGCACCTCGAACGGGTTGCGCTCGAGGATCCCGTGCTCGAGGTAGAAGGTGAGGAACTTGCCCTCGGCGTCGTCGCGCGAGAAGCCGAGCGCCGTCTGCGTGAGGTCGTTCGTCCCGAAGGAGAAGAAGTCCGCCTCCGCCGCGATCTCGTCTGCGCGGATCGCCGCCCGCGGCAGCTCGATCATCGTGCCGCAGAGGTACGAGACCGTCGGCTCCTCGGCCGCGACCCGCTCGGTGAGCTCGCGGAGGCGCGAGAGCTCCTCGCGGAAGCCGACGAGCGGATGCATGATCTCGACGATCGGCGCCTGGCCGGTGCGGTCCGCGACCGCGCGCGCCGCCCGGACGATCGCGCGCACCTGCATCTCGTAGATCTCCGGGAACTGGAGCCCGAGGCGGCAGCCTCTCGTGCCGAGCATCGGGTTCGCCTCGTGCAGCTGGCGGATGCGGTCGCGCATCGCGTCCGAGGTCGCTTCCTCGAGCGGCGGCAGGAACTCGTGCAGCGGCGGGTCGAGGAGGCGGATCGTGACCGGGAGCCCGGCCATCGCCTCGAAGATCCCCTCGAAGTCGCCCTGCTGCAGGGGTAGCAGCCGGTCGAGGGCGGCGCGGCGCTCCTCCTCCTCGCGTGCGAGGATCATCTCGCGCACGACGGGGAGCCGGTCGTCGGACATGAACATGTGCTCCGTCCGGCAGAGACCGATGCCCTCGGCGCCGAACTCGCGCGCCTTCGCCGCGTCCGCCGGGGTGTCCGCGTTCGCGCGCACACCGAGGCGGCGGAGGTCGTCTGCCCAGCCGAGGATCGTGCCGAAGTTCTCGTCGATCGCGGGCGGGACGAGCGGGACCGCGCCCACGACGACGCTGCCCGTGCTGCCGTCGATCGAGATCACGTCGCCCGCGCGGAGCTCGTGCTCGCCGATCGTCACCGTCCCGGCCGCCACGTCGATCGCGAGCCCCTCGCACCCCGCGATGCACGGCTTGCCCATCCCGCGCGCGACGACGGCCGCGTGGGAGGTCATCCCGCCGTGCGCGGTGAGGACGCCGCGGGCCTGGATGAGGCCATGGATGTCGTCGGGGGTCGTCTCCCAGCGGACGAGAATCACGTCCTCGCCGTCCCGACCGCGCAGCTCGGCCGTGTCCGCGTCGAGGACGATCGCGCCGACTGCCGCCCCCGGCGAGGCGTTCAGGCCCTTCGCGGCGACCTCGTAGTCGGCGTCCGGGTCGATGCGCGGGTGGAGGAGCTGGTCGAGCTGGCCCGGGTCGATCCTCGCGACGGCCTCCTCGCGCGAGATGAGGCCTTCGTCGACCATCTCGGCCGCGATCCGCAGCGCCGCAGCGGCCGTCCGCTTGCCCGTGCGCGTCTGGAGCAGGTAGAGCGTCCCCTCCTCGACCGTGAACTCGATGTCCTGCACGTCGCGGTAGTGCCCCTCGAGGTGGTCGAGCGTGTCGACGAGCCGGTCGTACGCCTCGGGCAGGAGCTCGTGCATACGCGCGATCGGCTCGGGCGTCCGGATTCCCGCGACGACGTCCTCGCCCTGCGCGTTCGGCAGGAACTCGCCGAAGAGCACCCGCTCGCCGGTCGCCGGGTCGCGCGTGAAGCAGACCCCGGTGCCCGAGCGAGGGCCGCGGTTCCCGAAGACCATCTGCACGACGTTCACCGCCGTCCCGAGATCGTCGGGGATGTCGTACGTGCGCCGGTAGACCTGGGCGCGCGGCGCTTTCCACGACTCGAAGACCGCCCGGTAGGCGCGGCGCAGCTGCTCGCGGGGATCCTGCGGGAAGGTGCTGCCCGTCCCTTCTTCGTAGATCTCCTGAAACGTGCGGACGAGCTCGCGGAGGTCGTCGGCCGAGAGGTCGACGTCCTGCGTCGTTCCGCGGTCGGCCTTGAGGTCCGAGAGCGCCTGCTCGAACCGGTGGCCGTCGACGCCGTCCACGACCTCGCCGTACATCTGGACGAGCCTGCGGTAGGAGTCGAGGGCGAAGCGCGCGTTCCCGGTCGTCGCCGCGAGCCCCTCGACCGAGACGTCGTTGAGCCCGAGGTTGAGGACGGTGTCCATCATCCCCGGCATCGAGATCGCGGCGCCCGAGCGGACGGAGACGAGGAGCGGGTCCCCGGGGTCGCCGAACCGCTTCCCGGTTCGCTCCTCGAGGGCGGAGACGTGCCGCTCGACCTCGTCGTCCAGGCCCACCGGGACCTCCCCACCTCCGGCCAGGTAGGCACGGCAGGCGTCCGTCGTGATCGTGAACCCGTCCGGCACGGGGATGCCGAGCTGGGTCATCTCGGCGAGGCCGACGCCCTTGCCGCCGAGGAGCTCCCGGCCGCCTCCCGAGTCCTCGTCGAAGTCGTAGACGAAGCGCATTTGCGGGGGGAATCTACCCGCACGAGGCAGGGAGCGGAAACTGCATGGTTACGTGGTGTCCAAGCGCATGCGTCGCTGAATGGCGTGCGGGTGTGCCACCGGTGTGACGCGGAATCCGTTGCCCGAACCGCCAGCGCCGCGGTGCCGGCTTCGGCCCCGTTCCGTGATCGAAGCAGCGTGATGCGGGCTCGTTGCGGGGGAAGCTCCGGGCCACCCCGCGACCCATCGCCGGCAGACGGTGGAGGCGTCGGCACACCGGCGCAGCCATGATGGCGAGTGATCGCTCCCGAGCCGCTCTGCTGGCCGACACACACAATCGAGTGATTGATCACCGGCCCCGAGTCGCCGACGCCCTACGCGCGGACGTCGCGCCATAACTGTCGCGGCGCATACGAGGAGACAAGAGGCGACATCGTGCGAACCCTGAAGACATGGACAGTTGTGGGCGCCGTGGCTGCGCTTGTGCTCGCGACGCAGGCGACCGGGGCGCGCCCGGCACCCGTCACGAAGTCGTACGTGGTCGGGTCGCTCACCGTTCCGGGTGTGAGCACCGGTCTCGTGCTCGAGGAGGGGCAGTACGTCCAGGTCACGGCGACCGGCGCAATGTGCCCGTGGGGCGACGTCCTCGCCTACTGCGTCGGGCCGGACGGGAACGCCTCTTGGGACACGACCGACAGCTGGTACGGCGGGTACCTGCTCCCGGGCGCCCCCGCGTGGGGGCTCGTCGGTCGCGTCGGCAACGGACCTTGGATCCACGTCGGCAGCGGACCGACGACGCTTTCGGGGACGGGCGAGCTCGTCTTCGCGGCGAACGATGACCTGTTCCCCGACAATACGGACAACTTCGTGGTGAACGTGCCGTGCTGGCCCGGCTGGGGGCTGGGCGACGACAACCATCTGCACTGCGGCCCGCCGGGCGGCGGCGGGAAGAACGCCAAGACCGAACGATGACAAGCTGCGCGGCGCCTTTCTAGACAGACAACGGTCCGGTACCCCCGCCGTTCCTCTTCTCTCTCCGTAGAGCTGGATGGGAGACGACTCTCCCTCTCCCCCAAGATCGAGGGCGATGGAGCCGTGCCGTCGGCTCGACGCTGATCTCGACGTCGCTTGCGCCACCGATACCGCCACGGCAGGCGGCGCCCACCCTGCGCCGCAAACCCGCACCGGTTCATGAGCAGCAGACTTGCGCGAGGAATCTACACTCGTGCCGGTGCCCGGCCAGGTCCTTGCGATGGGCGGCGGCGGGTTCTTGATGGATCCCGGGTCGCCGCTCGACGACCATCTCATTTCGCTCTCGACGGAGCGACGACCGCGCGTCTGCTTCCTGCCGACCCCTGCAGGCGACCACGATGCCGTGATTGCGAGGTTCTTCGAGGCGTTCTCCTCGCGCGCGTGCGAGCCGACCTGCGTCCGCGTCTTCGGGACGCCCGAGCGCCCCGCCGCCCGGCTCGCGGACCAGGACGTGATCTACGTCTCCGGCGGGAACACGGCCAACGCCCTCGCCCTCTGGCGGCTGCACGGCGTCGATCGCGCGCTGCGCGAGGCGTGGGGACGCGGAGCGGTGCTCGGCGGCGTGAGCGCGGGCGCGAACTGCTGGTTCGAGTCGTGCGTCACCGACTCGTTCGGGGCGGAGCTCGGACCGCTCTCCGACGGTCTCGGACTCCTTCCCGGCAGTTTCTGTCCCCACTACGACGGCGAGTCGCGCCGGCGGCCCGTGTACACCGAGCTCGTCGCGAACGGCTTCCCGGCCGGCTACGCGGCGGACGACGGGGTGGCGCTCCACTTCGTCGGGACCGAGCTCCGCGAGGTCGTGACCTCCCGAGTTGGAGCCTTCGCGTACCGCGTCGAGACCGGCTCGGAGACACCGCTCGAGCCGCGACGCCTGTGAGGAAGGTCGCGATTCTCTCGACGGCCAGCGGGAACGGAAAGACGACGGTCGGGCGCGCCGCGGCAGAGCGGCTCGGCGTCCCGTTCCACGAGCTGGACGCGCTCCACCACGGACCGAACTGGACGGAGGCGACCCCCGACGAGCTGCGAGCGAAGGTCGAGCCGATCGTCGCCTCGGACGCATGGGTGATCGACGGCGCGTACCGCGGAAAGATCGGCGACCTCGTGCTCGAGAAGGCCGATCTCGTCGTCTGGCTCGACCTGCCGCTCTCGGTCTGGCTCCCGCGGCTCCTCCGGCGCACCGCCCGGCGGGTCGTCACCCGCGAGGAGCTCTGGAACGGGAACCGCGAGGAGCTCAGGTACGCGCTCCATCCCCGCCACTCGGTCGTCGTCTACGCCCTCCGCGGCTACCGGAAGCGCCGCCGCCGCTACGCGTCCGAGCTCGCGCGCTTCCCCCTGCTCCGTCTCCGCACGACGGCCGAGGTCGAGCAGTTTCTTAGAGATCTGTAAGGGGTCCCACGAGGAACACGGCCTGCGCATAGCGTTCGCTCGCCGTGCAAGGACGTCGCCTCCGCAGGTCAGCGCTCGTCGGCATCGGCCTCGCCGCCGCCGCAGCCCTCGCCGGGTCCGCCTCTCCGCGCTCCCACGCGACGGTCACCGTGCGGGTCGAGGCCAGGGACTTCTCGTTCCGACTCTCGAGCCGGACCGTCACGGCGGGCTCGACGGTCCGCTTCGTCGTGCGGAACCGCGGGAGGACGACGCACCGGTTCGCCGTCGCGGGCAAGCGCACGAGGCCGCTCGCGCGCGGCCGGACGCAGACGATCGCGATCCGGTTCCCGCGGGCAGGGTCGTTCCGGTTCCTGTGCACGATCGCGAACCACGCGCGGCGCGGGATGACCGGGCGCTTCGGCGTGGCGGCTCCGCCGGCCCGGCCGCCGCAGCAGCCTCCGCCTGTCGACGTCTCCGGCGCTGCGACGCTCACCCGCATCGGCACCTTCGATCGACCCGTGCTCGTGACGGCGCCCCCCGGCGACGAGCGCCTCTTCGTCGTCGAGCACACGGGCGCCGTCCGCGTCGTGCGGGGCGGCGAGACGCTGCCGCGGCCCTTCGTCGACCTCACCTCCCAGGTGAAGTTCGCCGCCGAGTCGGGGCTGCTCTCGATCGCGTTTGCCCCCGACTACGCGACGAGTGGCCGCTTCTACGCCTTCTACAACTCGACCGCGGGCAACGGCGACACGCGCATCGTCGAGCTCAGGCGGCATCCGACGGACCCCGACCTCGCGGAGCCCTACGGCGAACGGGTGCTCGTCACGATCGAGAAGCCCTGGGAGAACCACAACGGCGGCATGCTCCAGTTCGGGCCCGACGGTCTTCTCTACGCCTCCGTCGGCGACGGCGACAGCGGCGTGCTCCATCCGCCCGGGTTCTACGCGCAACGGCGCGACGAGCTGCTCGGGGACATCCTGAGGATCGACCCACGCGCCGGCGACCCGTACGCGATCCCGGACGACAACCCGTTCGTCGGGGTCGAGGGAGTGCGCCCCGAGATCTGGGCGTACGGCCTTCGCAATCCCTGGCGGTTCTGGATCGACCACGAGACCGGCGCGATGTTCGTCGCCGACGCCGGGAATCAGCGCCGCGAGGAGGTCGACCTCGTGCGTCGCGGGCAAGCCGGCCTGAACTTCGGGTGGCCGTGCTTCGAGGGAACGCTTCCCTTCGACACGGCAGCGACGTGCGACGGGGCCGTCGCGCCGCTCCTCGACTACCCGCGCGAGAACGGCGCCTGTGCGATCGTGGGCGGAGTGGTCGCGCGGGACCCGCGGATACCCGCGCTCGAGGGGCGCTTCCTGTACGGCGACTTCTGCAGCGGGAAGATCACCGCGGTCGAGGTGGACGGCCGCGGGCTCGTCGACTCCGACGAGCTCGAGGTCACCGTGCCCCGGCTCTCGAGCTTCGGCGTCGACGGCTCGGCGAGGGTCTACCTCACCTCCACCGACGGGAGCGTCTACCGCCTCGATCCGAGCCCCGCGCGGTGACTCGCCGGCGGGTAGCGCGCGACCTGAGCTCGGCGGCCCAGGCCGCAGCGCGCAGGCCGAGCCAGATCGGCGTCAAGAGCACGTAGAAGACGACGTCCGCGGCGAGAAGCAGGAACGCCCACGCCGCGAGTCGCCACGGGGGCGCCCAGCCCTTCTCCCGCAGGTCCCCGACGCCCCCCGGAGGAGGACGCCACGGCTTCGGGAGCGGCGGCTCGCCCGGCACTCCGTACGGGCTCGGGGCGCGTGGGTCGTCGCTCATAGGGCAACCCTGGTAGCCCTCTGAGCGGGGAGGGGTGTGGGGACCCGGGAGGTTCCCGACGTTCTCCAAGAGAGGGGGGCGCGCGGGCGAAACAGGGTTTCCCCCGCGACCGCGAGCCGCAGGCGAGTGCTGCTCATGTCCGGGCAGCCGCGCGTCGACGACGCTCGACGAGGCGGACGATGCGCATGGCCGTCTCCTCCACGGACAGCTCCGAGACATCGATGATCGGACAGCGCAGGCGGCGGTGGACAGCGGCGGCCTCCTCCAGCTCCCCGTAGATCGCCTCGAGCTCCGCGTAGCGCTTCCTCGGCGCACCCATGCTACGCACGCGCGCGGTGCGGATGTCCGCCAGGCGCTCGGCGTCGATCGTGAGGCCGACGACCTTGACCGGGTCGATCTCGAACAGCTCGTCGGGGAGCGCGATCCCCTTCACGACCGGGACGTTCGCAGCCTTGTGGCCGAGGTAGCCGAGGTAGATCGAGAGCGGCGTCTTCGACGTGCGCGAGACGCCGACGAGCACGACGTCCGCCTCGTCGAGCCCGCGGCCGACGCCGTCGTCGTACTTGACGGCGAACTCGATCGCCTCGATGCGTTTGAAGTACTGGGCGTCGAGCGGGGCACGCACCCCCGGCTCCATCTTCGCCGCGACGCCCGCGACCCTCGAGATCGAGTCGATCGGGTGCCCGAGGAGGTCGCAGTAGTGGACGCGGGCCCGCCGGCACAGCTGCCGCATCGCGTCGCGCAGCCCGGGCTCGACGAGGGTGTAGACCATCACCGCCGGCCGTCCGCGCGCCTGCTGCACGGCGATGAGCAGGTCCTCGGCGTTCTCGACGCGCGGGTGGCGGATCTCGACGAACGGCTGGTCGGGGAACTGCGCCTCGAGCGCGAGCACGAGCCGGGCCGCGGTCTCGCCCGTGGCGTCGGAGACGATGTGGAGCTCGACGGGCTCGTGCTCGGGCTCGGCAGCGCTCATCGGCAGGAGGCTAGCGCCACCACGTCTGCGCCACGCCGACCGGCCGAAAGCCGAGCTGCCGGTAGAGGAGCTCGCCCTCCGGCGTCGCGTTCACCGTCGCGACCTCGCAGCCGACCGAGCCTACGAGCGCGAGCAGCGCGATGGTCAGCACGCGGCCGATCCCCGTGCGACGCGCGCCCAGTCTCCCGGTCGTGACGTCGAGCAGTGCGTGGCCGACCGGCTGCCCGTCGCGCCACGCTCCGACGTGCCAGACGCGGCGCGGCCGGGCGCGTGTGAGACGCTCGCGCACGCGCGCGACGCCGGTGCCGTCCCAGGGGAGGCCCGTGACGGCCCACGGCCCCTCGACGAGGCCGACGACGACGCCGGTCGCGGGGCTCCGGAGCCCCGGGCTCGTCGATCGCGACCGCCATCCACTTGCGCCTGCCAGCCCTCGCGGAAGCCGGCTGCGCCGAGGATCTCGTCGAGGTCGCGCGGCGTCGTCGGCAGGTGCGACCAGCACGACGCCTCGAAGGCTTACTCCTTCCGCGCGGCGTCGAGGAGCCGGGGGAGCAGCCCGACCACGCGAGCACGCGACGCGCGCGGGAACGCGAGCACGGCCGGCCGGGGACGCCATCCAGGTCAGGCCACGCTCGCGACGCGCGATCCCTCCGGCCGCCTCGGCCGTGCGGGCCAGGCACGCGGTCTGGTTCGCGGCCGCGGCACGCGTGAGGTCCCGTCCGCGCCGCCCGTCCCGGCACGGGCGGATCGTAGAACGCTTCGCGGTACGGTTCGTCCCTTGCCGGACACGGTCACCATGGACAAGATCGTCTCGCTCGCGCGGCGGCGCGGGTTCGTCTTCCCGTCCTCGGAGATCTACGGCGGGCTCGGCTCCGCGTACGACTACGGGCACTACGGGGTGCTCCTGAAGGAGAACGTGAAGGCGCGCTGGCTCGAGGCGATGACGCGCGAGCGGGACGACGTCGTCGCGCTCGACTCGTCGATCATCCTCCACCCGCGGGTGTGGGAGGTGTCGGGCCACGTCGAGGGGTTCGCCGACCCGCTCGTGGACTGCCGCTTCTGCAAGCGCCGCTACCGGGCCGACAAGCTCGACGAGTCCGAGTGCGGCGCCCGGCCGAGCAAGCACCCGGGCGAGACCGAGAAGTGCGACCTCACCGAGCCGCGGCAGTTCAACCTCATGTTCCAGACCCGGATCGGCGCGCTCGAGGAGTCGGGCCAGGACGCGTACCTGCGGCCGGAGACCGCGCAGGGGATCTTCCTCAACTTCAAGAACGTCGCCCAGATCGCCCGCCGCAAGCCGCCGTTCGGCATCGCGCAGATCGGGAAGGCGTTCCGGAACGAGATCACGCCCGGGAACTTCATCTTCCGCACGCTCGAGTTCGAGCAGATGGAGATGGAGTTCTTCGTGCCGCCGGCCGAGGCCGAGACGTGGTTCCGCTACTGGGTCGAGGAGCGGCTCGGCTGGCACGTCCGCTACGGGGTCCGCGCGAGCCACCTGCGCGTGCGCGAGCACGAGGACGACGAGCTCTCGCACTACTCGACGATGACGAGCGACATCGAGTACCTCTTCCCCATCGGCTGGTCGGAGCTCGAGGGCGTCGCCTACCGCGGCGACTTCGACCTCCGCGTCCACACGGAGGCCTCGGGCACGAAGCTCGAGTGGACGGACGGCGAGGAGCGCTACACGCCGCACGTCGTCGAGCCCGCGCTCGGCGTCAACCGCGCGATGCTGACGTTCCTCGTCGACGCCTACGACGAGGAGGTCGTCGCCGAGCGCGAGCGGACCGTGCTCCGGCTCCACCCGCAGCTCGCGCCCGTGAAGGTCGCCGTGCTCCCGCTGATCCCGCGCAACGAGGACATCGCCGGCAAGGCGCGGGCGCTGTACGAGGAGCTCCGCCGGGTCGTGGTCGCCGAGTACGACGACTCGGGCCAGATCGGGCGGCGCTACCGGCGCCAGGACGAGATCGGGACGCCGTACGCGCTGACGATCGACGAGCAGACGCTCGACGACGACACCGTCACGATCCGCGACCGCGACTCCCTCGCGCAGGAGCGGATCGCGATCTCCGGCGCGCGGGCCTTCGTCCTCGACAGGCTCGCCGAGGACTGGACGTCGCCGAAGCCGGGTAGCTAGCGGCGACGCTCGAGCGCCTGCTCGGTCGGCGCCCTGAAGCCGAATCTCCGATACAGGTCGTGCGCGTCGCGCGTGTGCAGGTACCACTTCGTCCCCGAGAGCGCGCCCTCGTCGACCGAGAAGCGCACCAGCTCGACGCCGAGGCCGCGTCCCCGATGCTCCTCGAGCACGTACACGTCGGCGAGGTACGACTGCACGTGCCCGTCCGAGATCGCGCGCGAGAACCCCACCTGCGCGCCGTCCCTGTACAGGCCGACGACGCGCGCCGCGTTGTCGATCAGCCTGTCCTGCACGTCGCGGGATCGCCCCTCCGCCCAGTACGAGCGGGCGAGGTACGCGTGGACGGCCGCGCGGTCGATCCGGGCCGGATCGTCGTCGAGCTCGTAGCCGTCGGCGAGCCCACGCCTCACGCGGTCAGCGTCCGCAGCCGGAATCCACCGTGGAACTCGTACGCCGCCACGACCACCGCGAGCGCCTCGCGCACCGCCCGCTCCCCGAGCCCCAGGCCGTGCGCGTCGCTGAGCGGGCTGGCGAGGAGGCCGTGGATCCCGCGGTAGCCCTCGGGCGAGAGCGGTACCGTCTCGGGCGGCGCGCAGTCGGCGCAGACGGCTCCTCCCGCACGGGGGAGGTAGCCGACGAGCTCGCCGGCCTCCCCGCACTCGACGCAGCTCTCGAGGTGCGGTACGTAGCCGGAGAGCCAGAGCAGCTTCAGCTGGAACGCGAGTGCGAGCGGGTCGAGGCCCGCCCGGCCGCGCGCGCCTGCGGGGATCGCGTCGACCGCGACGAGGAAGCGCGTCAGGGCCTCGAACGCCCGCTCGTTCCGCTCCTCCTCCACGAACAGGCGCAGCATCGCCTCCGCGCCGACGAGCCCGACCGACAGCCGGTACGAATCCTCGCGGGCCGGGCGGTGTGGATCGACGAGCGACGCGCCCGTGACCGTGTGCAGCTCGCCGGAGCCCTGGTGGAGGAGCAGCTCGACGTACGAGAGCGGCTCGAGACGCGCGCCGAAGCGCGATTTCGTCTTGCGCACGCCCTTCGCGACCGCGCCGACCCGCCCCCGCTCGCGCGTGTACAGGTGCAGGACGCGGTCGGCCTCGGCGAAGCGGAACGAGCGCAGCACGACCGCCTCGGTCTCGTAGCTGCGGGCCACGCGTCCAGTCTAGGCGCGGCGCCCGCCGGAGCCTACGGCGCCGTCCCGGCCGTGAGGAAGACCGTGAATGCGTACAGGAAGCGGTCGCGTTCCACGGCGGCGTCGAGTGCCCCCTCCCACGCCTCCGCGTCTCCGGCCGGGAGCAGGCCGCGCCCCTCGGCGGTCGCGGCCCAGGTCCGGAGCCCCATCGCGTCGTCGAGCGCGGTCGGGTCGCGCAGGACGACAGGCGCCGCCTCGACGACGACGTCCGCGAGGCCCGCGTCCGCGAACAGTGCACCTGCGCGATGTGCGACCGTGCCGTTCCGGAGCAGGTGGTCGGCCCGGAAGCGCAGCACCCGGCGCGCGAGCTCCTGGTCCTCGACGGCGACGACCTGCGTGTCGTAGTCCGGGTCCGCGACGACGACGCGGCCGCCCGGTCGCGTCACCCGCGCCATCTCCGCGAGGGCGGCCTCCGGCCGCTCGAGGTGCTGGAGCACGCGGTCGGCCCAGCAGCCGTCGAAGCGCGCGTCGTCGAACGGGAGCGCGTCCGCGCCCGCTACGTGTGCCTGGGAGAGCCCGCGGCGCCTGGCCTCCTCGACCATGGCGCTCGAGAGGTCGACGCCCGCCACCGCGACGCCGAACCGGCTCGAGAGCGCGCGCGCGTCGTCGCCGGTGCCGCAGCCGACCTCGAGGTACGTTTCGCCGGGAGACGGCTCGAGGAGCTCGGCGACCCGCAGCTTGTACGCCGCGTACGCGGGTTCCTGCCGCGTGCGGTCGAGCAGGTCGATCCACGCCGACGGGTCGTCCTGGTCGTCCACCGCCGTGAACGCGTGCTCGGGCGGGTCGGGCACCCCGCGAGGCTAGCGCGGGGCGTCGGCCCGCAGCGGCTGGCAGCGCGGGCAGTACCACGTCCCGCGGCCGCCGACGCGCGTCTTCGCGATCTGCGTGCCGCAGCGCGGGCACGGCTCGCCGTCCTGCCCGTACACGCGGAACTCGTCCTGCATCGACCCCGACGAGCCGTCCGGCGTCGCATAGTCGCGGAGTGTCGAGCCCTGACGGGCGATTCCGGTACGCAGCGCCGCCCGGATCGCGCGGTGCAGCCGGACGACCTCGTCCACCTCGAGCGTGTGCGCCGGACGGAGGGGACCGAGCCGCGCGCGCCAGAGCGCCTCGTCCGCGTAGATGTTCCCCAGCCCGGCGACGACCCGCTGGTCGAGGAGCACCGCCTTCAGCGGCGCCCGCCGCCGGGCGAGCTGCCCGGCGAGCCAGCCCGACGTGAAGCGCCGGCCGAGCGGCTCCGGGCCGTTCTTGGCCGTCAGGTACGGCTCGACGTCCACACCCTCGAGCACGAGCCAGGTTCCGAAGCGGCGGACGTCGCGGTAGACGAGGCGCGTGCCGTCGTCGAGCTCGATGACAGCCCGCTCGTGGCTCGCCGGCTCCCAGCCGAAGCTGCCGGTCATGCGCAGATGCACGAGGAGGGCGAGGCCGCTCTCGAGCCGGAGCACGAGGTACTTCCCGCGCCGCTCGACGGCCGCGACGCGATCACCCTCGAGCTCCTCGGCGACCTCGAACAGGTCGTTCGGACGCGTGAGCCGCGGATCGAGGATCTCGACGCGCTCGAGCACCCGCCCCTCGAGGCGGGGCGCGAGCTGCGCGCGGATCGTCTCGACCTCGGGCAGCTCGGGCATGGTCAGGCGCCCTCGCAGAAGGCCGCGACCTCCAGCTCGCGCACGGCGGCCTGGAGCTCCGGCGAGAGCGGGTACGTGTTGACGACGAGGACGACCTGGCGCGAGGCGTCGCGGCGGTTCCAGGCGACGGTGACCGTCCCCTGCGCAGGATGCTCCACCGCGAGCGCGACGAGCTCGCGCGGGCTCGGGCGGCTCGGTTCTCCGTCCGCGACGCCCCGCACGTCCGTCCGGCTCGCGTCCCCGTCGCGGACGAAGAGCAGCACGCCGGGTGCTCCGGCGTCGGAGACCCGCTGCACGAGCGCGGCGAGCCCGTCGTCCCCGTCCTGGCGATCCGCGACCGCCGCCGAGACGAGGAGGATCCCCGCCGCGATCGCGACGATGGCGATCCAGGCGCCGCGGCGGAGGTCGGGGGACGCGGCCCTCACCCGACGACGTCGAGCAGGATCCCGTGCTCGGGCGGTGCCTCGTCTCCGATCTCGTACGTATCGACGACGGCCGCGACCCCCGCGGCGGCCGACTCCTCGTCGCGCGCGTGCACCTCGGCGAGCACCTGCCCTCGCGAGACCTCCTCGCCGCGCTTCACGCGGCAGACGACGCCGACTGCGTGGTCGATCACGTCGTCCTTCGTCCGCCGGCCCCCGCCGAGCTCGAGCGCGGCGATCCCGACGTCGCGTGCGCGAAGCCGTGCCACGACGCCGTCACGCGGCGCTTCGGCCTCCTGCACGACCGGAGCGACGGGAAGCCGGCCGAGATCGGGGTCGCCGCCCTGCGCGCGGATCCAGCGCTCGTACGCCTGGAGCGCCGAGCCGTCCGCCTGCGCGCGCTCGGCACGGCGCCTTCCCTCCGTGACGTCGATCTCGAGGTCGGAGAGGGAGAGGAGCCGCGCGCACGCGTCGAGCACGAGCTCGTCGAGGTCTTCAGGCCCGAGTCCCTGGATCGTCGCCACCGCCTCGCGGACCTCGAGCGCGTGGCCGACGGCGTGCCCGAGCGGCTGGTCCATGTCGGTGAGGAGGCACACGACCTCGCGCTCCGCGCGGCGGCCCAGATCTGCCATCTGCTCGGCGAGAATCCGTGCGTCGTCGAGCGTCCGCATGAACGCGCCGTCGCCGACCTTCACGTCGAGCACGATCGCGTCCGCCCCGCCCGCGAGCTTCTTCGACATGATCGAGGAGGCGATGAGCGGGACGATGTCGACGGTCCCCGTCACGTCCCGCAGCGCGTAGAGCTTCTTGTCGGCCGGGACGAGGTCGGCCGTCTGCCCGACGATGGCGAGCCCGATCTCGCGCACCTGCGCGACGAACTCCTCGGTCGTGAGCTCGACGCGGTACCCGGGGATCGACTCGAGCTTGTCGAGCGTGCCGCCGGTGTGGCCGAGCCCGCGGCCGGACATCTTCCCGCAGGGTACGCCGCAGGCAGCGACGATCGGGCCGACCGCGAGCGAGGTCTTGTCCCCCACGCCGCCGGTCGAGTGCTTGTCGACGACCCGCCGGCCGAGCGCCGCACCGAGATCGAGCGTCTCGCCCGAGCGGATCATCGCGTCGGTGAGCGCGTGGGTCTCGCGCCCCGTCAGGCCCCGGAAGAAGACGGCCATGCACCAGGCGGCCATCTGGTAGTCCGGGACGTCCCCCCGGGTGTAGCCGAGGACGAGCTCGGAGATCTCCTCGTCCGAGAGCTCGCCGCCGTCCCGCTTGCGCTCGATCAGCTCCGGGACCCGGATCACGTGGCCGTCCCGGCGACGAAGACCACCGAGCGACGGCGCACGACGAGCGGCGCCTCGAGCTCGGGGACGCCGTCGGCGAAGGGAGCGAGCGTCTCGGCCGAGCGCAGATACGTCCGGATCGCCTCGGCCTCGCGTACGGTCACCGTGCCGCTCACGTCGCGTCGCTCGACCCACGCGAAGTGGCGCGAGAGCAGGCGCTCGCCGTTCTCGCCGCCGAAGGCCAGCTCGAAGCGCTGCTCGAGCGCTCCCGCGAGCTCGAACATCTCGAAGAGGTGGTCCGCGTCGTTCGTCACGGCGACGAGCCGACCGCCCGGCGTCAGGACGCGTGCGAGCTCTGCGATCCCGCGATCGAGGTCGGGCACGTGGAAGAGGACCCATGCCGCGACGGCGACGTCGAACGACGCGTCCTCGAACGGGAGCGCCTGCACGTCGGCGACCCTGGCGTCCACCCCTGTCGCACGCGCGAGCTCCACCATCCGCGCCGACTGGTCCACGGCCACGACAGTGGCTGCGAGCTCCGCCTGCATCCGCGCGGCGAGCTCGCCCTCACCGCACCCGACCTCCAGCACGTCTACCGGCGACGTCTCGGCCAGCGCTGCGATCGCGACGTCCCGCGCGTCCTCTCCGGCGACCTCGTCGTAGAGGGACTTCCGGGCGGCGAGGTTCTGCTCGGTCGCGTACTGGCGTGCGACGTGCGCAGGGTCGGCGAGGGTCACAGCTCGATGATGCGGCCCGGCAGCTTCCGCCCGGAGGACTTGCCCCCGAGCCAGGAGCTCACCGTCGCGCCGACGTCCGCGAACTCGCCCCCCTCGTGGACGCGGCCCGACGCGTTCCGCCCGGCCGCGTATGCGAGCAGGAGCGCATGCTCGCGCGAGTGGTCCGTCGACGCCGTCGTCGGGTCGCAGCCGTGGTCCGAGCTGATGACGAGGAGGTCTCCGGGATGCAGGGCCTCGAGGATGTCGGGCAGCCGGCGATCGAAGTCCTGCAGGCAGCGGTGGAAGTTCACCGGGTCGTTGCGGTGACCCCAGAGCATGTCCGTCTCGACGAGGTTCACGAAGACGAAGCCCGACTCGATCGACTCGAGGAGCTGGACCGTCGTGTTGATGCCGTCGACGTTCGACTTCGTCGGGTGCGACTCGTCGACGTCCTGGTTCGCGAAGATGTCGCCGATCTTCCCGACGCCGTGAACGGTGCTCCCGCCCTCGCGGAGTGCGGAGAGGTAGTTCGGTCTCGGCGGCTCGAGCGAGAAGTCGTGCCGGTTCGGGGTGCGCTCGTAGTGTCCCGGCTCGCCGGTGAACGGGCGCGCGATGACCCGCCCGACCGCGTGCCGCCCGGTGAGGATCTCGCGCGCGACGCGACACCCCTCGTACAGCTCTTCCAGCGGGACCGTCTCCTCGTGTGCAGCGATCTGGAAGACCGAGTCGGCCGACGTGTAGACGATCCAGCGGCCCGTCTTCTGGTGCTCCTCGCCGAGCTCCTGGATGATCTCGGTGCCGGACGCCGGCTTGTTGCCGATGACTCCGCGCCCGGTGCGGTTCATGAACGGGTCGACGACCTCGTCCGGAAAGCCGTGCGGGTAGGTCGGGAACGCGGTCGGCGTGACGATGCCCATCAGCTCCCAGTGGCCGGTCGTCGTGTCCTTCCCCTTCGAGCGCTCGAGCAGCCGTCCGGCGACGGCCGGCGCTCCCGGTTGCGGAGGGCAGCCCTCGAGCGCCATTAGGTTCCCGAGGCCGAGCGCTTCGAGGTTCGGGAGATCGAGGCCGCCGACGGCGGTCGCGACGTTCCCCAGTGTGTTCGACCCCTCGTCCCCGTACTCGGCCGCATCGGGCAACTCCCCGGCCCCGACGGCGTCGAGGACGATCACGCATGCTCGCGGCACTAGCGGCCCGCCGTCCGAGCGTACGTGAGTCGCGGGTCGGGCACGGCGCTATTCTACGGCGGCTTTGGACGAGATCCTCGGCCTACTGCTCCTCGCCGTCTACATCGTCGCCGTCGTCGGCCTGGCCGCGCTCATCACGTACGCGGTCATCAGGATCTTCCCGACTCAGCGGACGCCGAAGAAGCCGGACCAGCCGGAGACGCCGTCGTCCGACGACGGCGCCGGCGCCGCCGGCCGCCTCTTCCGCAGGGCGAAGCGCGGGACCGCGTAGCGCGCTACGCGACGCCGGCGGCGAGCGCGTCGTCGAGCGGCGTGTAGTCGAGGCCGTGCGCCTCGGCGACCGCTTCGTACGTGATCCGGCCACCCATGACGTTGACGCCGGGCGCGAGCTCCGGGTCGCGCCGGATGGCGTCGAGCACGCCGCGGTCGGCGATCTCCTCGACGTACGGGAGCGTGACGTTCGTCAGCGCCCGCGTCGAGGTGATCGGCACCGCGCCCGGCATGTTCGCGACGCAGTAGTGGACGACGCCGTCGACGGTGTAGACCGGGTCGTCGTGGGTCGTCGGGCGCGACGTCTCCGCGCACCCGCCCTGGTCGATCGCGACGTCGACGAGCACGGACGCCTCCTTCATCGCGCCGAGCATCTCGCGCGTGACGAGCTTCGGCGCGAGTGCGCCCGGGATGAGGACGGCGCCGATGACGAGGTCCGCGTCCTTCACCGACTCCTCGACCTGGAGGCTCGACGACATCAGGAGCGTCACGCGCCCGCTGAGGATCTGCTCGAGGTAGCGCATGCGGTCGACCGAGCGCTCGAGGATCGTCACCTGCGCGCCCAGGCCGATCGCGATGACGGCGGCGTTGTAGCCGACGATCCCTCCGCCGACGACGACGACCCTGCCCGGAGCGACGCCCGCGACTCCGCCGAGGAGGATCCCACGGCCGCCCTTCGGCTTCTCGAGGTAGTGGGCGCCCGCCTGCGGCGCGAGCCGGCCGGCGATCTCGCTCATCGGCGCGAGCAGCGGCAGCGCACCGCGCTCGGTCTCGACCGTCTCGTAGGCGATTGCCGTGATGCCGGAGTCGACGAGAGCGCGCGTCAGCGGCTCGTCCGCGGCGATGTGGAGGTACGTGAAGAGCGTGAGGCCCTCCCGCAGGCGCGGGTACTCCTCGGCGATCGGCTCCTTCACCTTGAGCAGCAGGTCGGACTGGTCCCAGACGTCGTCGACCGAGCCGAGTGCCGCGCCCGCACGCTCGTAGGCGTCGTCCGGAAACGCGCTGCCGACTCCCGCTCCGGCTTCGACGAGCACGTCGTGGCCACGCTGCACCAGCTCGCGGGCGCCTGCGGGCGTGAGCGCGACCCGGTGCTCCTGCGCCTTGATCTCCTTCGCGACGCCGATCCGCATGGCGGCGGACTGTATCGGCTCGCTCGCGAGGCGTGGTATGGATGGGGAGACGCCGAGGAGGAGGAGCCCGTGTACACGTCTGGCGTGTGGACCGTAAAGGAAGGCCGGGAGGACGAGTTCGAGCGACGCTGGCAGGAAGCCGCGAACGGAAGCTCGCTCGACTACCCGGACGTGAAGTTCATGCTCCTGCGCGACCGCGAGGACCCGCGCAGGTTCGTGAGCCTCGCCGAGGGTTGGCGCAACCCGGAGCAGATCGACGCCGCCCGCAGCTCACCGACATACCAGGACGCGATGGCCGCGATCTGGCGGGTGCTCGACGCGGGCGAGCTCTCGACGCTCGAGCTCGTCGCGGAGGTCAGCTGATGGAGCAGCGCGTCAGCCTGGTCACGCTCGGAGTGGCGGATCTCGCCCGCTCGCGGGCGTTCTACGAAGGGCTCGGGTGGACGACGCGCGCCGAGCCCGACGACGACGTCGTCTTCTTCCAGGCCGGAGGGATGATCGTCGCGCTCTGGGACCGGGCGCAGCTCGCCGAGGACAGCGTCGTCGCGGACGCCGGCGGCTGGGGTGGGGTCACGCTCGCCCACAACGTGCGCTCGGCCGAGGAGGTCGACGCCGTGCTCGCGGAGGTGGAGGCGGCCGGGGCGACCGTCGGCCGTCCCGGTGCGGAGACCTTCTGGGGCGGCTACTCCGGCGTCTTCCTCGACCCGGACGGGCATCCGTGGGAGATCGCCCACAACCCGGGCTGGACGCTCGCCGACGACGGCTCGATCAGGCTGGGCTAGCGGCCCGCTCGACGAGCGCGAGGGTGACCTCGACCATCGTCTCGAGGTCGGCGACGGCGATGTGCTCGTCGGGCGTGTGGATGTCCATCATCCCGTTGGCGAGGTTGAGGCAGGAGAGCCCGCGCGCGTTGAACACGTTCGCGTCCGCTCCGCCCCCCGAGAGCGCGTAGCTCGGCTCGACGCCGCACGCCGCGAGCGCCTCCGCAGCCAGGCGTACGACGGGGTCGCTCTCGCGGAACCGGTAGCCGGGAAAGCTGGGCCGTACCTCGCTCTCGACCTCGCAGTCGGCGAGGCTCGCGGCGAACGCGGCCGACTCCAGCATCTCGCGAACCAGCTCGGTCGCCTTGCCCTCGTCGTGCGAGCGCACCTCCGCCTGGAAGGAGCACCACTCCGGCACGACGTTCCTGGCCGTCCCACCGGAGATCACGCCGACGTTGGCGCTCGTCTCCTCGTCGATCCTCCCGAGCCGGAAGTCCGCGATCGCGCGTGACGCCGCCGCGACCGCCGAGCGCCCCTCCTCGGGCGCCATGCCGGCGTGCGCCGCGCGTCCGTGGAAGCGGAAGTCGAGGAGGCGGCCGTGGGGCGAGCCGAGGACGATCTCGCCGATCGCGGCGCCCTGGTCGTACACGAAGCCCGTCTCGGCGACGAGCCTCGCCTGGTCGAACGCAGCCGCACCGCGCAGCGAGACCTCCTCCTGCGGCGTGAAGACGAGCTCGATCTCCGCATGGGGCCGACGCTCGTCGAGGATCCTGCGCACGGCCTCGAGCATCACGGCGACCGCGGCCTTGTTGTCGGAGCCGAGGATCGTCCCCGCGCCGTTCCGCACGACCCCCTCGTCGACGGTCGGCTCGATCGGCCCCTCCGGGGGAACCGTGTCCGTGTGGGCGCAGAGGAAGAGCGGCGTGCCGCCGCTGTTCGTCGCGGGAAGCCGGCAGTAGATGTTCCCGGCGTCCCCCTCGAGCTCGCGCGCGCTGTCGTCCTCGTTCCACTCGAGCCCGAGCGCGGACAGGTACGCGCCGACGCGGTCGGCCACCTTGCGCTCGCTCCCGGACGGGCTCGGGATCGCGCACAGCTCGAGGAAGTGGTCGAGGAGCGATGGTGCCGGCACGGCCGCGATCCTATTCGCGACCGCCCCACTCGGCTCCGTTTCGCGCGTTCAGCCGAACGCGGTCGTATATGGTGACCGTGCTTTGACGCGGGGGCTTCCGTGGGAGGCGTGACGTTCGAAGGCGTCGGCAAGGTGTACGCCGACGGGACCCGCGCCGTGTCCGGGATGGATCTCGAGATCCGCGACGGCGAGTTCATGGTGCTCGTCGGCCCGTCCGGATGTGGGAAGACGACGGCACTCCGCATGGTCGCCGGCCTGGAGGACATCAGCGAGGGGATCGTCCGCATCGGCGAGCGCGTCGTGAACCGCGTCCCCGCCCGCGACCGCGACATCGCGATGGTCTTCCAGAGCTACGCGCTCTACCCGCATCTGAGCGTGTACGACAACATCGCCTTCGGCCTGCGGCTGCGAAAGGCGCCGAAGCAGGAGATCGACCGCCGCGTACGCGAGGCGGCCACCATTCTCGGGCTCGAGGCGTTTCTCGACCGCAAGCCGCGCGCGCTCTCCGGCGGCCAGAGGCAGCGCGTCGCGATGGGCCGCGCCATCGTCCGGCAGCCGCAGGCGTTCCTCATGGACGAGCCGCTCTCGAATCTCGACGCGAAGCTCCGCGTGCACATGCGCGCGGAGATCTCCGAGCTCCAGAACGAGCTCGGCGTGACGACGATCTACGTGACGCACGACCAGGTCGAGGCGATGACCATGGGTGACCGCGTTGCCGTGATGCGCAAGGGCACGCTGCAGCAAGTCGCCCCGCCGCAGGAGCTGTACGAGCGCCCCGTCAACCTCTTCGTCGGGGGTTTCATCGGCTCGCCGGCGATGAACATGATCCAGGCGGCGGTCGAGCGCCGCGACGGCACGCTCGTCGCGCTCGTCGGACGACACGAGCTCACCCTCGGCGAGCGCGTCGTCGCCGACCGGCCGGCTCTCGAGGCCTACGTCGGCCGGAAGGTCGTCCTCGGCATCCGCCCAGAGAGCCTCGAGGACGCCGCGCTCGCGCCGGAGGTCCCTCCGGACCGCCAGCTCAAGGGCGTCGTCGTCCTCCGCGAGCCCCTGGGGTCGGAGATCGTCGCGCACTTCGACGTCGATGCCCCGCCCGCGCTGACCGAGGACATCCGCGAGCTCGCACGGGACGTAGGCCAGGAGGCAGGTGTTCCGTCCGTCGCCGACGAGCCCCACACGTCGACCCTGGTCGGCCGGTTCGGGCCGAGGTCGCGTGTGCGCAACGGCGACGTCGTGAACGTCGCCGTCGACACGGGCTCGGTGCACCTGTTCGACGTCGACAGCGGCATGGCGATCTATGCGGAGGAGCCCACGAGCACTCCGAAGACCGAAACCCAACCTCTGGAAGGAGCTCAGGCATGAGAAAGCGATGGCTCGCCCTGGCGTCGCTCGTCGGGGCACTCGCCCTCGCCGCCGCGGGCTGCGGCGGCGACGACGACGGTGGCGGTGGCGCATTGGAGGGCAGCGAGGACGTGACCGGCAGCATCTCGACCATGGGCACGTGGGCAGGTCCCGAGCAGCAGTCCTTCGAGGCGGTGATCGCCGGCTTCAACGAGCTGTACCCGAACGTGACCGTGAAGTTCACCTCGGGCGGCAACAACCTCGCGCCGCTGCTCTCGACGGCGGTCCAGGGCGGGAACCCGCCCGACATCGCCGCGATCGCCCAGCCTGGGCTGATGGCGCAGTTCGCCGAGCAGGGGGCGATCCAGCCGATCGACGATCTCCGGGAGGCGATCGTCGACAACTTCGGCGAGTCCGTCGCGGATGTCGGAGCGGTCGACGGGACCCAGTACGGCCTCATGTTCAAGGGCTCGAACAAGTCGACCATCTGGTACAACGTCGCCGACTTCGACGAGGCCGGGGTCGAGGCGCCCGAGACCTGGGACGACCTCGACGAGGTCGCCTCCACCTTGAGCGCGGCGGGCATCACGCCGTACTCGGTCGGCGTGGACGCCGGCTGGCCGATCTCGGACATCTTCGAGAACATCTACATCCGAACGGCCGGCGCCGAGAAGTACGACCAGCTCTCGAAGCACGAGATCCCCTGGACCGACCAGTCGGTGAAGGACGCCCTCACGGTCATGGCCGACGTCGTCGGCGACTCGGCGAACATGGCCGGCGGGACGGCGGGAGCCCTCGAGACGACCTTCGACGCGTCCGCCGCGAAGGTCTTCAGCGAGTCCCCGCAGGCCGCGATGCTGATCCTCGGGGACTTCGCCCCGGGCGTCGTGAAGAACAACCCGCTCGAGGCGGTGACGGGCTACAACGTGTTCCCGTTCCCCTCGATCGAAGGCTCGGCCCCCGCGGTCGTCGGCGGCGGTGACCTCTTCGTGAACTTCAAGGCGAGCGAGGCTGCGACGGCGTTCCTCGAGTACCTCACGACCCCCGAGGCGGCGGAGATCTGGGTCGCCCGCGGCGGGTTCACGTCTCCGAACAAGAACGTCGACGAGTCCGCCTACGCCGACGAGATCACGCGAACCACCGCGACCGGGCTGACCGAGGCGGAGGAGTTCCGCTTCGACATGTCCGACCTGCAGCCGGCGGCGTTCGGCGGCACTCCCGGCCAGGGGCTCTGGAAGGGGTTCACGGACTTCGTCCAGAACCCGAACAACGTCGACTCGATCACGCAGCAGATGGAGACCGACGCGAAGAAGGCGTTCGGCACCTAGCCGAGGCGGCGCGTGAGCGAGACCGCAATGACGGCGGAAGCCCCCACGGCGGGGCTTCCGCCGCAGGACGAGGGACCCGGCTTCTTCCAGCGCTACTGGATCACGATCGTCTTCCTGGCGCCGACGCTCGTCCTGCTCACGGTCTGGATCGTCTACCCGACGATCCGCACGATCCAGCGGAGCTTCTACGACCGGAGCGGCGACGACTTCATCGGGATCGACAACTACCGGACGCTGTTCACCGACGACACGCTCCTCACCGCGATCAAGAACAACTTCCTCTGGCTGCTCATCGTGCCGTTCTTCGTGACCGCGATCGGGCTCGTGTTCGCGGTGCTCCTCGAGCGCATCCGCTTCTCCGTGGCGTTCAAGGTCGTCGTCTTCATGCCGATGGCCATCTCGCTCTTCGCGGCGGGCGTCATCTGGCGGTTGATGTACGAGAAGGACCCGTCGCGAGGGACGGTCAACGCCGCGATCGCGGTCGTGCACGACGCGGTCGTGCCGTCCGGCGTCCTCTCGGGCGCACGTCCGTCGACCGACGCGGTCGAGGGCGGCCCGAACCGCGGCCTCGTGCTCCAGACTCCGCTCGAGCCCGGCAGCGTCGCGCAATTCGGGCTCACCGCGATCCGCGAGTCGGACGTCCCGTCGGGTGCCGAGCAGGCGGTCGTCCCCGAGGCGCTCGCCGGAGGGATCACCGGCGTCGTATGGAGGGACTTCAAGCCCGGCGGCGGCGTCCCGGGCGAGCTCGAGCAAGGTGAGCTCGGCCTCCCGGGGGTCACTGTCGAGCTTCGCGACGAGAGCGGAGCGACGACGCTCGAGACGACGACCGAGCCCGACGGAACGTTCACGTTCGAGGACGTCGGCGCAGGACCGCACCGCGCGGCGATCGGGCCGGACACCTTCTCGGAGCCGTACGCGGGCCAGTCCTGGCTGAGCGCGAAGCTGATCACGCCCGCGATCATGATGGCGTACATCTGGGTCTGGGCAGGTTTCTCGATGGTCGTCATCGCAGCCGGGCTCGCTGCGATCCCCCGCGATCTGCTCGAGGCCGCGCGCACCGACGGTGCGTCGGAGTGGCAGGTCTTCCGGCGGGTCACCGTCCCTCTCCTCGCCCCGGTCCTGTCGGTCGTCTTCGTGACGATGCTGATCTACGTCCTCAAGGTCTTCGACATCGTGATCGCGATCGCGCCGGGATCCGTCGAGGACGACGCGAACGTCATCGCCCTCGCGATGTGGCGGACGTCGTTCGGAGGCGTGAACGACTTCGGGCTCGGGGCGGCCATCGCCGTCTTCCTGTTCCTGCTCGTCATCCCGATTCTCGCCTTGAACATCCGACGCTTCCGGAGGGAGATCTAGCCGTGGCGACGGCTACCGCGTCCGCCGAGGCCACGGTCGGGACGCCCGTCGTGATCACCGAGCCGACGTCGACGAAGATCGTGCGCTTCCTCGGCCGCACGCCCGTGTACCTCATCCTCGCGCTCATCGGGCTGCTCTGGCTCGTTCCGACGCTCGGCCTCTTCCTCACGTCGCTCCTCCCGCCCTCGATCATCGGGACGGCGGGGTGGTGGGAGGTCCTCTCGCAGCCGAGCGTCGCGACGCTGGACAACTACCAGGCGATCTTCGACAACCAGGCGATCACCTCGGCGATCTGGACGACGCTCTGGATCGCGCTCGGCGCGACCTTCCTCCCCATCTTCGTCGCCTCACTCGCCGCCTACGCGTTCGCCTGGCTCGAGTTCCCGGGGCGCGACTGGTTGTTCCTCCTCGTGATCGCGCTCCTCGTCGTACCGATCCAGATGGCGCTGATCCCGATCTTCTCGCTCTACAACACCCTTGGCCTGTTCGACACGATCCCCGGGCTCGTCCTCTTCCACACGGCCTTCGGGCTGCCCTTTGCGATCTTCCTGCTGCGGAACTTCTTCATCGGGATCCCGCGCGACCTCCTCGAGGCGGCCCGGATCGACGGCGCCTCGGAGTTCAGGATCTTCTTCCGTGTCGTCCTGCCGCTGGGCCTGCCGGCGATCGCCTCGCTCGCGATCTTCCAGTTCCTCTGGGTCTGGAACGACCTACTCGTCGCCCTCACGTTCGCGCGGGACACGCAGCCGATCACCGTCGCGATCTTCTCCCAGATGCGCCAGTTCAGCGGCAACATCGAGCTCATCGCGCCCGCCGCGTTCGTCTCGCTCGCGATCCCGCTCGTCGTCTTCTTCGCCTTCCAGCGCTACTTCGTCGAGGGCCTCCTCGCCGGCTCGGTGAAGTAGGCGGCGCCGCTCAGTGAAGGACGTCCACGCCGCCGTCGTCCAGCGCTCGAAGCGGAGCGTCCCGGCATCGACGCGTCCTTCGAGGTAGTCGGCGACGATCTCGAGCCAGGACGTTCGCCGCAGAAGCGCGGACCGCCTCGCGACGTGGGACGAAACGTGCGTCCGAGACGACGCCGTCGGGGTCGCTCGGTGCGAGCTCGCCTCGCCAGCCGTCGACCTCGAAGACCCAGATCGTCGCGAGGTAGCCGATGCCCGGCCCCCGGCTGTCGATCAGCTGCACGGGCCGGCGCTCGTCGACCTGTCGCACGAAGGCGAGTCGGCGAGGATATGCGATCTCGAGGCCGGTCTCCTCGCGGACCTCGCGGACGAGCGCCTCCGGGACGAGCTCGCCGTCGTCGACGACCCCGCCGGGAAGCGCCCAGAACCGCTCGCCGCCCGGCGGGCCCTGCAGCACGAGGACGACCTCTCCCCCGGCGCATGATCGCGGCGGCGACGTGGAGCACCGGGCGCGCACCTCCGGCCGTCAACGAGCGGCCGCGCGAACCCCGGCCCGCGAGTGAGCGCGCTCGAGCGCCGCTCCGACGAACTCGCGGAAGAGGGGCGCCGGCCTCGTGGGCCGCGACTTGAACTCCGGGTGGAACTGGCTCGCGACGAACCACGGGTGCTCGGGGAGCTCGACGATCTCGACGAGCCGCCCCTCCTGGAACGTGCCGGACACGACGAGGCCGGCGTCGACGAGCTGCTGGCGGAGCTCGTTGTTCACCTCGTAGCGGTGTCGGTGCCGCTCGTGGACGACGGACTCGCCGTACGTGTCGCGCGCGCGCGTCCCTTCGGCGAGCTCGACCGCCTGCGCACCGAGCCGCATCGTCCCGCCGAGGTCCTCGATCTCCTTCTGCTCGGGCAGGAGGTCGATCACCGGGAACGGGGTCTCCGGGTCCATCTCCGTCGAGTTCGCGCCCTCCAGGCCGACGACGTGGCGGGCGAACTCCGAGACGGCGACGTGCATGCCGAGGCAGATGCCGAGGTACGGGATCTCGCGCTCGCGCGCGACGCGGCAGGCGAGGATCTTCCCCTCCCAGCCGCGCGAGCCGAAGCCGCCCGGAACGAGGACGCCGTCGACCTGCTCGAGCTCGCGCGCGGCCTCCTCGTAGGACATGTTCTCGGCGTCGACCCAGCGGACGCGGACGCGGCTTCCATGGTGCACGCCCGCGTGCTTCAGCGCCTCGTGCACGGAGAGGTAGGCGTCGTGGAGCTTGACGTACTTCCCGACGAGGGCGATCTCGGCCTCGCCCTCGAGCTCGCGGCTGCGGTCGGTCAGCTCCTGCCACTCGCCGAGCTCTGCCGTACGACAGTCGAGCCCGAGCTTTCCGCAGACGAGCGCGTCCAGGCCCTCGGCCTGCAGGACCTCGGGGACGAAGTAGACGTCGGGGACGTCCGGGCAGCCGACGACCGCGTGCTGGTCGACGTCGGCGAAGAGGGCGATCTTCTCGCGGATATCGTCGGAGAGCGGCTCGGACGAGCGGCAGACGACGACGTCGGGATGGATTCCGATCCGCCGCAGCTCGTTCACCGAGTGCTGCGTCGGCTTCGTCTTCAGCTCTCCCGCAGCGGAGATGAAGGGCACGAGCGTGACGTGCAGGTAGAGCACGTTCTCCGGGCCGACCTCGCGCCGGAACTGCCGGATCGCCTCGAGGAAGGGGAGCGACTCGATGTCTCCGACGGTGCCGCCGATCTCGGAGATGACGACGTCCGCGGGCGCCACCTTCTCCGCCCGTCGGATGCGCGCCTTGATCTCGTTGGTGATGTGCGGGATGACCTGGACGGTCGCGCCGAGGAACTCTCCCTTCCGCTCCTTGCGCAGGACCGTGTCCCAGATCGCCCCGGCCGTGTGGCTTGCGTTCCGCGAGAGGTTCTCGTCGATGAACCGCTCGTAGTGGCCGATGTCGAGGTCGGTCTCGGCGCCGTCCTCGGTCACGAACACCTCGCCGTGCTGGAACGGGCTCATCGTGCCGGGGTCGACGTTCAGGTACGGGTCGAACTTCTGCGCGCTGACGGTGAGGCCGCGGGACTTCAGCAGGCGCCCGAGCGACGCCGCGACGATTCCCTTGCCCAGCGCCGAGACGACGCCCCCCGTGACGAACACGAACCTGGCCACGGGGTCTCACCGTAGCAGCAGGGCAGGTCGCGCAAGAACGAGATCCGCGCCCGCAGACCTCGTTCGCGCAGAAACCCTGACCGGCGGCCGCTTCGCGGCCGCTGCGTCTGCTACCCGCCCGGGCCGGCGTCGTTCGATGCGAGTGAGGATATGAAGTCGGCCCCGCCCGCCATCCGCTCGAGCTCCTCGCGCCGCAGGACCTCGTCGAGCTCCTCGATCCGGGTGTGCGTCGGGTCGCCCGGGACCTTCGCGACGCGGAAGTGCCTGTCGGCGACGCTCGCGATCTGGGGGAGGTGGGTGATGGTGAGCACCTGCGCGCGCTCCGCGAGCCGCTGCAACGTCGAGGCGACCGCGTGTGCCGTGACCCCGCCGATCCCGGCGTCGATCTCGTCGAACACGAGGGTCTCGCCTCCGGCGACGGCGGCGAGCGCAAGGGCGATGCGGGACAGCTCTCCGCCGGACGCGGTCTCCGCGACCGGCGCGAACGGGAGGCCCGCGTTGGGCCGTACCAGGAACACCGCCTCGTCGGCCCCTGTCGGGCCGGGATCGCGTCCGTCGAGCTCGACGACGAACTCGCCCTCCCCCAGCCCGAGGCCCTGGAGCTCCGCGGCGACCGCCTCGGCGAACGGGCGCGACTGCGAGCGCCGGACCGCCCGTAGCTCCTCGGCGAGCGCGCCGCTCCGCGCCTCGGCGGCGCCCACGGCGTCGGCCGCCGCCTGGACGGGGTCACGCCCGGAGGCGGTCTCCTCGAGCTCCGCGCGAGCGGCCTCGGCGCGCTCGAGTAGCTCCTCGTACGACGCCGCGCCGAAGCGGCGCCTGAGGTCGGAGATGCGCTCGAGCCGGCTCTCCACGTCCTCGAGGGCGCCGGGATCCGCGTCGAGCGAGGTCAGGAACCCGTGCAGATCGCTCCCCACCTCGCGCAGCCGGACCGTGAGCTCGCGCAGCTCCGCCGCCGCGGCCCCGACCTCGGGCGCGATCCGCTCGAGCGGGGCGAGCTCGTGCTCGGCACGGGCGGCCAGACCGGCGGCCCCGTCGCCGTCCTCGGGGGCGATCGCGTGGGCGGCCACGGCAGCCGCCTCGCCGAGCTCCGCGACGTGCCTCAGCCGCTCCCGTCGTGCCCGCAGGTCTTCCTCCTCGCCGGCGGTCAGCCCCTCGACGCCCTCGACGAGCGCCTCGAGCTCGGCGAGACGCGCCGCAGCGGCGTCCGCGTCGCGCGTGAGCTCCTCGTACGCCCGACGCGCCGCGCGCAGCTCTCGCCACGCCTCCGCCGCGTCGCGACGGCGCTCGAGCTGCTCGGGCCCGCAGAACGCGTCCAGGACGTCGAGCTGGAACGCCGGGCGCGCGAGGCGCCGCTGCTCGAACTGGCCCGACATCGCGAGGAGCCGCTCGGCAGCGGCTGCGACGTCCTCGCGTGCCACCGAGCGCCCCCACGCGTAGGCGCGCGTGCGCCCGTCGCCGAAGACCCTGCGGGCGAGGACGAGCCCGGGGTCTCCCTCGGGCCGGAGCTCCGCGAGCGTCGCCGCCTCCTCCTCGTCGAAGAAGCCCTCGGGCACGTCGAGCTCGGCCTCCACGTACGCCTCCGTGCCCGCGCTCCCGACGAGCGACGCGTCCGCGCGAGCGCCGAGCAGGAGCCCGATCGCCTGCGCGAAGATCGTCTTGCCGGCGCCCGTCTCGCCCGTGACGGCGTTCAGGCCGGAATCGAGCGCCAGATCCGCCTCGCGGATCAGCACGAGGTTCTCGATCCGGAGCCTCCGCAGCATCGGCGCGACAGTAGCCGACGGGGGCACGCTGTAGGCTCGCCGCTTCCGAACGATGCGACGCACGAGCGCTCGAGACCTCGCGATCGTCCTCGTGGCCTCCTGGCTCGCGAGAGCGCTCTTCGTCGCCGCGATCGGCGACGCGCACTCGGTCGACGTCGAGTACTGGCGCGGCGCTCTCGAGTATCAGGACACGGGCCGCAACCCGTACGAGAGCGGCGTTCTCAACTGGCCGCCGCTCTGGCTCGTCGTCCTCGTCGGCCTCGACACCGTCGCCAACCACGTCGACCTCTCGTTGCTGGCCGTGCTCCGCGTGTATCTCGTGCTCGTCGAGTCCGCGCTCGTGGTGACCCTCTACCTCACGCTCGTGTCGACCGGCGTGCCCCGCCAGGCCGTGCGCCGGGCGCTGCTCGTCGGGATCGCACTGAACCCGATCGCGATCGTCCTCGTCTGCCAGCACGGAAACAGCGACGTCCAGGTCGGTCTCCTCGTCACGCTCACCGTCGCCGCCCTGCTCGCCCACCGGCGGTCCCGCGACGTCGTCCACTGGCTCCTCGCGTGCCTCTTCCTTGGCGTCGGCGTGCTCGCGAAGACCGTGCCGTTCGTGCTCGCGCCCGTGCTCGTGCCCGGCGCCCGGCTCGCCTCGACCGCGGGGAAGGCGCTCGGCGCCACGCTGTTCGTCGGACCGGCCGCGCTCGGCGTCGCCGTGATCCTCGCCCTGACGCCACGGGCAGTCATCGACAACGTCATCGGCTACCGGTCGACGCGCGGGTACTTCGGGGTCTCCGGCGTCCTCGACGAGCACTTCCTGGGCGACCTGTCCGTGCGGTTCGAGTCGCTGACGGGGATCGACGTGCGCGAGCGGTACGGGACGGTCTTCACGCTCGTCGTGCTCGCGCTGGTCGTCTGGCTCGCCCGTCGGCTGTGGCGCGAGCCGCCGTTGGCCGCCGACCGACTGTTCCTGCTCGTCGCCGTGGTCCTGATGGCGATCGTCGCCTTCGGGCCCGGCTACGGACCGCAGTACGCGTACTGGTTCCTGCCCGCGCTCGTCGCGACCTACGTGCTCCTCGACGACGGCTGGCGGAGGCTGCTGCTCGCGGGCTACGTGGTCGCCGCGGTCACGTACGCATTCGAGTACGCGTTCGTCCCGTGGCTCGGCGCGTACGCAGACGCGATCGTCGGAGACTCGGATCGGATCACGCGCGTCTCCGACTACCTCGACAGCCCGCAGCACCTGACGTTCGTCCGGGCTCCGCTCTTCGCCGCCTACCTCGTCCTCGTAGCTGCGGGCATCGTCCGACTCGCGCGCGGTCGTGGCACGGGCGAGCCGACCAGCTCCGCCGACGACGCGAAGCTCTGACGGTTGCGCCGGCGTGGCGGCGAGCACACCGGCGGCGTGGCCATCGAGCACGTGAGTCGCCGCGAACCGTCCTCGCCCTCGATCGGCCGAGCGCGGCTCCGGGCCTATGATCGGCCGATGGGCGCGCACGATGGCGGTGGGAGCGGCACACCGGTCGCCGTCCGGAGCTCGCCCCGGGTGCTCCGCCACCGCGAGCTCGCCGAGCGGCTGTGGGCAGTGCACGTCGACCGCGGACCGCTGCCGCGCCGAGGCGCGCGCGCCCTCGCGACGGCGCCGGTGAAGGCGCTGCTGCGCCCGCTCCTCCGCTGGTACGTCGCCCCGCTCGTCGACGCCCAGCGTGAGTTCAACGACGTGACGCTCAAGCTGATCGACGAGCTTCACGAGGCCGTGAGCGCGAGCCTGGACGAGCGCCTCCTCGTGGAGCTGGAGGAGCGCGTACTTCGGCTCGAGCGCGGAGCCCGGACGGTGCCTGCGCCGCCCGGCCCCGCCGCGACGCCTTCACCGGAGGGGCCGCCCGTCGCGCCGATCGACTACTTCGGCTTCGAGGCGCGCATGCGCGGGCTCCCGCGCCGACGTGCTCGAGCGTCAGCGGCAGTACGTCGCGGACTTCCGGGATGCCGCGCCCGTCCTGGACGTCGGCTGCGGCCGCGGAGAGCTCCTCTCCCTGCTCCGGGAGGCGGGGGTCGAGGCCACGGGCGTCGACCGCGATCCAGACATGGTCGCGCTCTGCCGGGCCGAGGGCCTGGAGGTGGCGCAGGGTGACGCGGTCGCGCATCTCCAAGGGCTGCCGGACGAGTCGCTCGGCGGCGTCTTCGCCGCCCAGGTCGTCGAGCACCTGCCTCCGACGCCGCTCGTCCGGCTTCTCGAGCTCGCATGCGCGAAGCTCCGGCCAGGAGGGATCCTCGTCGCCGAGACGATGAACCCGCTCTCGCTCGTCGCGATGAGGAACTACTACGCGGACCTGACACACGCGCAGCCCCTCGTGCCCGAGACGCTCGTCCTCCTCGCGCGCCAGGCCGGGTTCGGCTCCACGGAGCTGCGGTTCCTGAACGAGCCGCCGGAGCACGAGCGCCTGCATATGGTCGAGCTCCCCCCGAACGACGCATTCGACTCCGCGCGGGTCGCGCTCGCGGCGAACGTGGCCCGGCTGAACGACGTCGTGTTCGGGCCGCAGGACTACGCCCTCGTCGCCAGGAAGGCGTCGGCCTAGGAGGCGAAGCTCTGCCGGTAGCGGCGGACGAAGGTCGCCTCCGGGAGCGTCGCGAGCAGGGAGCGCTGCGGGCCGACACGGACGACCGCCCGGTCCGCCTTTCCGAGGCTCGCGACCCGGTGGCCGTCGGCGAGGACGCCCGCCTCGACGTCGGCCGTCCGATTCCACACGATCACGTCGGACCCCGGGGGGACCACGAGGGGGCGGGCGTGCAGCGAGTGCGCGGCGACGTACGTGAGCGCCATCGCCTCGAGCCCCCACATGAGCACCGGGCCGCCGTTCGAGAGGTTGTACGCGGTCGACCCCGACGGCGTCGCGCAGATGATCCCGTCGCACGGCTGCCGCCCGAGCTCCTCGCCACCGACCGCGAGCTCGAGCTCGATCATCCGCCCGAGCGCACCGCTGGCGACGACGACGTCGTTGACTGCGACCTCGCGCCCGTCGGGGTGCTCGAGCTCGAGCGTCGGCAGCTCCACGACCTCGTACTCGCCCGCGAAGACGCGCGCGAGGCCGGCCTCGAGGTCACGCCGTCCCATCGAGCTCAGGAAGCCCACGCGGCCGAAGTTCACGCCGATCACGGGCACGCCCGTCCCGAGGAAGCGCGCCAGCGCGCGCAGCATCGTCCCGTCGCCGCCCAGGACGACGGCGAGGTCCGCGCTCGCGGGGTCGGACGTCGGGTCGAGCGCGTGCTTCTCCGACTCCTCCGGCGAGAAGAGGAGCTCGACGCCGTGCTCGGAGGCGACCGCCTGCAGCCGCGCGAGGGCGACGCCGATCTGCCCGGTCTTGCCGTGCGTGACGACCGCCGCCCGTGTCACCGCGCGGTCAGGCACCGACGGCCTCCTCGATCCAGCGGCCGATGTCCATTGGGCTGGATGCGTCCGTTCGGTTGGCGAGGTGGACGAAGAACTCCCGGTTCCCCTTCGGGCCGGGCAGGCCCGAGTCTACGACGCCGACGGCGACTCCACCCCACTCCCGGGCCGCAGCGATCACGCCCTCGACGACCCGGCGCTGTACGGCCTGGTCGCGGACGACGCCCTTCGCCACCTCGGAGCGAATGGCCTCGAACTGCGGCTTCACGAGCACGAGCGCCTCCCACCCGGGACTGGCGAGCAGGAGCACCGGCGGCAGCGCCTTCGTCACGCTGATGAAGGAGACGTCGCAGACGACGAGGTCGGGGGCGAACGGGAGCTCCTCGAGCTCCCGCGCGTTCGACCCGCTCGAGCACCGTGACGCGGGGGTCCGCACGCAGCCGCGGGTGGAGCTGCCCGTAGCCGACGTCGATCGCGACCACGCGCGCGGCGCCGGCCTGCAGGAGGCAGTCGGTGAAGCCTCCGGTCGAGGCGCCGACGTCGGCGCAGTCGCGGCCGGCGGGGTCGACGTCGAGGGCGCCGAGCGCGTTTGCGAGCTTCTCGCCGCCGCGCGAGACGAACCGCGGCGGCCGGTCGACCGAGAGCTCCGTGTCCTCCTCGACCTGCTGGCCCGGCTTCTCGTAGCCCGGGACGAGCCCGGCGAGCACGAGCGCCTGTGCCTGGCTCCGCGTTTCCGCGAGGCCCCGCTCCACGAGGACGACGTCGAGCCGCTTGCGCATGGGCCCGAGGCTAGACGATCGATGCCACGATCTCGCGCGTTCGAATGCCCGATCTCATCGGCGTCGACCATCCGGACGACTAGCCGGTGTCGCCGGGCGCGACGATGCCGTGCTCGTACGCGTAGACGACCGCCTGCACGCGGTCGCGCAGCCGGAGCTTCATGAGGATGTGCGCGACGTGGGTCTTCACCGTCGTCTCCGAGACGAACGCCGCCGCCGCGATCTCCGCGTTCGAGAGCCCGCGAGCGACGTAGCGCAGCATCTCGAGCTCGCGCGCGGTGAGCTCGTCGAGCCCGGGCGCGGGCCGACGCGCCGAGGCCGGTGGCCTGCTCACGAACTCCTCGATGACACGTCGCGTGATCGCCGGTGCGAGCAGTGCGTCACCCGCGGCCACGACCCGGATCGCGTCGACGAGCTGCTCCGGCGGGGTGTCCTTCAGCAGGAAGCCGCTCGCGCCCGCGTGCAGGGCCTCCCACACGTACTCGTCGAGGTCGAACGTCGTGAGGATCAGGACCCGCGGGCCCTCGGACTTGCCCTCGAGCAGCCGGCGGGTCGCCTCCAGGCCGTCGACGTTCGGCATGCGGACGTCCATCAGGATGACGTCGGGAGAATGCTCGGCGGCAACGTCCAGCGCTTCGGCGCCGTCCGAGGCCTCGCCGACGACCTCGACGTCGTCCTCGGCCTCGAGGATCATGCGGAACCCCGCGCGCACGAGCGACTGGTCGTCCGCGATGAGAACGCGGATCATCAGGCGGCCTCCTCCAGCGGAAGCCGCGCCCGCACGACGTAGCCGCCGCCGTCGCGAGGCCCGCTCTCGATGACGCCGCCGTACAGGGAGACGCGCTCGCGCATCCCGGCGAGGCCGTGGCCGCCGGTCCCCGGATCGCCGTCGCTGAGCCCATCGTTCGCGATCTCGAGCTCGAGCGCGTCGTCGTCCCAGTGCACCGCGACCCAGGCATGCGCAGGCCCGGCGTACTTGAGCGCGTTCGTCAGCGCCTCCTGGACGACGCGGTAGGCGGCGAGGTCGACGCCCGCCTTGAGCTCGCGCGGCCGGCCGTCGATCTCGAGCTCGACCGGGAGGCCGGCCGCGCGGACGCCGTCGAGCAGCGAGTCGATCGTGCCCATGCCCGGCTGCGGCGCGAACTCCGGCATCGACCCGCGTTCACGGAGCAGCCCGACCAGCCGCCGCATCTCGGTGAGCGCCTCGCGCCCGGTTGCCTCGACCGCTTCGAGGGCCTGGCGCTCCTTCTCCTGGCCCGGCAGGAGCAGGCGGCGCACTGCGCCGGCCTGAACGGTCATCACCGAGACCGAGTGCGCGATCACGTCGTGCAGCTCGCGCGCGATCCGCTGGCGCTCCTCGGCCACCGCGCGGTCGGCGGCGGTGAGCTGCTCCGCCTCGAGCTGCTGCGCCCGGCTCGCCAGCTCCCGCGCATGCGCGGTCTGGCGGCTGAAGATGAACCCGGTCGTCCACGCGACTGCGATGAACGCGCCGACCCAGACGTAGTCGGCCGGCCTCTCGGCGAACCGGATGTTCGCCCACAGCCCGATCGCCTCCATGAACACCAGGCCGGCGATCGCGCGCGACCGCGGGTTGTAGGTGCCCAGGCACCAGGGCAGGAAGAGCACGACGACGAGGAACGGGGTATCGGCGTCCCGCATCGCCTGCGGCTCGACGAGGAGCGTCGCCGCGATGGCGAGCGCCGCGATCACCGGCCCGGCGAGCGGGTACTCCCGAGTCAGCAGCAGGCCGGCGGCGCCGACGAGCCCGCAGAGCACGAGCAGGGCGCGGTGGCCGGAGTCGATCGCCGCGAGCTCGGCGAGGACGAAGACTGCGAGCGGGACCGCGACGACGTAGTGGGCGAGCCGGCGCCGGTCCGTGCTCCAGAGCTCGCGAATGCGCTGCACGGAGCCACCGTAACCCGTCCACGCGCCATCGTCATCGTCAGCGAGGACGACGTTCGCCTCGTCCTCGAGGACGAGGCGCCGTGCGGCTACTGCGAGGCGACGCGGCGTGCGCCGACGAGCCGATGCCCGTAGTTCGACCGGGCGAGCCGCACGATCTCGACGTTCCTCCCGGTCTGCGGCGCGTGCACCATTCGACCCTTGCCGAGGTACAGGCCGACGTGCCCGAGCCCCTCGAAGAAGAGGACGTCGCCGGTGCGCAGCCGGCCCCGCGAGACGCGGCGGCCCTCCCCGTACAGCGCGTACGAGCTGTGCGGCAGATCGATGCCGACCCCGAGGTACGCCCAGCGCACGAGACCGGAGCAGTCGAAGCCGCCCGTGGGCGACTCCCCTCCCCAGCGGTAGGGGACGCCGAGGGCGCGGAGCGCGATGCGCGCCGCCCGCTCTCCCTTCGTCGGCTTCGGCGTCCGCACGACCGGGCGCGGCGGCAGATCCGGAACAGTGGCCCGAACGGGCTCCGCATCGGCGCCGTGCGAATGGTGGGCCACGGCGGCGGCGACCACGGCCGTCGTCGAGGCGGCGAGTGCGAGCGCGAGCGCGAGCAGGGATCTGCGGAGACGGAGGATCATGAGGCGGGAACTGCGGTCCGCGTGCGCGAGGTCGGGCGGCACGCGGCCCTGGCTGTTCGTGAGGCGTCGGATCCTACCCGGACCCGCGGCGGTGTCGACCCCTAACCGGGCTAGCTCGTTCGGATGGCGAGCCCGTCCACGAGCTCGAGCAGCACGGACGTGTCGGCGGGGACGGCCCTCAGGCGGTCGCGGGCACGCGCGGCAGCCTCGTCCGCGAGCGTCCGCGCGGCGTCCGTCCCCATCCGCTCGACGACGCCGTCGCCGTCCAGGAGGTCGTCGACGACCTGGAACAGGAGCCCCAGCTCCTCCCCGAACGCGCGCCACGACGCCTGGTCCGTGTCCGGGACCCGCGCCGCCCTCAGCCCGAGGCCGACCGCGGCGCCGAAGAGCCTGCCGGTCTTGAGACCGTGCAGTGCGGCGAGGTCGCCGTGCTCGCCGGTGACGTCGCGGAACTGGCCCGCGATCATCCCGAGCGTCGCCCCTGCGAGCTCCCGCGCAAGGCGCGGATCGTCGTAGCCGAGCGCGAGGCGGAAGGCCTCGACGAGGAGCGCGTCTCCGGCGAGCAGCGCGACACCCTCGCCGTGGGCGACGTGCGCGCTCGGGCGGCCCCGCCGCTCGTCGTCGTCGTCGAGAGCGGGCAGGTCGTCGTGGACGAGGGAGAACGTGTGCACGAGCTCGACGGCGGCCGCGGCCGGGAGCGCCTCCTCGACCGTCCCGCCGGCGCTCTCCGCGACGGCGAGGCAGAGGACCGGCCGGATCCGCTTGCCGCCCGGGTCGAGCGCGTAGCGGACCGCGTCCTCGAGCCCACCCAGCTCCGGCGCGAGCTCGACCGCCGCCAGGTACGCCTCGATCGCCTCGCGCAGCTCGTCAGGCGTCCGCATCGGCGAGCGCCCGCGCGCGGTTCAGCTCCGACTCGATCTCCTTCGCGATCTCCGCGAGCTCGCCGATGACGTCGACGGCCGCCCCGCCGTCCACCTCGTCCGCCCCTGCGAGCCGCTCGAGCTCGCGGCGTCGCTCGTCGAGCCGCCCCAGGAGCTCCTCCGCGCGGGCCAGATGCTCGTCCGCCTGGGTCATGCGGCCTCGTCGTCGCGCGCGACGCGGCCGAGGATCCCGTTGACGAGCCGTGCTGCGTCCTCGGACGCGTACCGCTTCGCCAGGACGACGGCCTCGTTGATCGCGACCTCGCGCGGCACTGTCCCCTCCTCGAGCTCGTAGACGCCGATGCGCAGGATGTTCCGCTCGAGCGTACCCAGGCGGTCGGCGGGCCAGTCCTCCGAGGTCGCCGTGATCCTCCGGTCGAGCTCCGAGGCACGCGCCGAGACGGCCTCGGCGAGGCCCGAGGCGAACGCGTCCGGCTCGCCCTCGTACAGCGAGGCCAGCGGCTGCCCGGTCAGGTCCCACTGGTAGAGGAGGAAGAGCGCCTGCCGGCGCCCGGCGCGGCGGCCGACGGGGCTCACGCGGTCAGCGACGGCACGCGGCCGGCGAGCTCGGCGAGGGTCGAGGTCGAGTACTCGCCGCTCGCGAACTCCGGGGAGCGGAGCACGTCGAGCGCGAGCTCGCGGGTCGTCGGGATCCCGTCCACCCCGAGCTCCGTGAGCGCGCGGAGCGCCCGGGCGATCGCGGCGGGCCGCGTGTCGTCCCAGACGATCAGCTTGGCGACGAGGGAGTCGTAGTAGGGCGGGATCTCGCAGCCGTCCACGATCGCCGTGTCGACCCGCACACCGGGCCCGAGCGGCGGCCTGAACGCCCGCACCGTTCCGGGCCCGGGCGCGAAGTCCCGGCTCGGGTCCTCGGCGTTGATGCGCACCTCGATCGCGTGCCCGTGGCGTGGAGCGCGTCCGGTGAGCTGGAGCCGCTCCCCGGCGGCGATGCGAACCTGCTCGCGGACGATGTCGATGCCCGTGACGACCTCCGTGACCGGGTGCTCGACCTGGAGCCGGCAGTTCACCTCGATGAAGTAGAAGCTGCCGTCGGGGCCGAGCAGGAACTCGAACGTGCCCGCGTTCCGGTAGCCGATCGCGACGCATGCCCGCTCGACGGCGCTCTCCATCTGCTCGCGCGTGCCCGGGTCGAGCGCGGGCGAGGGCGACTCCTCGACGAGCTTCTGGTGGCGGCGCTGGACGGAGCACTCCCGCTCGCCGAGCGTGAGCACGCCCCCCTCGTCGTCGCACAGGACCTGGATCTCGACGTGCCGTGCGGGCGCGACGACCTTCTCGACGTACAGCGACCCGTCCCCGAAAGCGCCATCGGCCTCGAGCGCCGCAGCGGCATACGCGCTCTCGAGCTCCTCTTCGGACGGGACGATGCGCATGCCCTTCCCACCCCCGCCGGCGCTCGCCTTCAGCAGGACGGGGAAGCCGGCCTCGACCGCGGCCGCCCGCGCCTCCTCGACGCTCGCGGCGCCGTCGCTTCCCGGTACGAGCGGCACTCCGGCGGCCCTGAGCTCCCGCTTTGCGAGGATCTTGTCCCCCATCCGCTCCATGACCTCTGCGGGAGGCCCGACGAACACGACGTCCGAGTCCTCGCACGCGCGGACGAAGGCCGGGTTCTCGGCGAGGAAGCCGTACCCGGGATGCACCGCCTCGCAGCCCGTCGTCTCGGCCGCCGCGACGAGCGCGGGGATGCTCAGGTAGCTCTCCCCCGCGGGAGGAGGGCCGATGCAGACGGAGTGGTCGGCGAGCCGAACGTGGAGCGCGTCGCGATCCGCGGTCGAGTAGACGGCGACGGCCTCGACTCCGAGCTCGTGCAGCGCCCGGATCACGCGGACGGCGATCTCGCCCCGGTTCGCAACGAGGACCCGCGAGAACACGGACAGCCTCCTAGACCGCCGGCGGGGCGAGCACCGGGTCGATCTCGAACAGCAGCTGGCCGTACTCGACCGGCTGCGCGTTGTCGACGTGGATCGCGCGCACGATCCCGGCCACCTCCGCCTTTAGCTCGTTGAAGAGCTTCATCGCCTCGAGCAGGCAGAGCGTCTGGCCAGGGACGATCGTGTCCCCCACGTCGACGAACGCGGGCGCTCCCGGGTTCGGTCCACGGTAGAAGACTCCGACCATCGGCGACTCCACGCGCATCGCCCCGTTGTCCGAAGCCGAGTCCGACGGGGCGGCCGGGGATGCGTCGGCCGCTTCGATCACCGAGGCCGCGGCTGCGAGCCCCCCGAGCGTCGGCTCGTCCGCCCGGCGCACGGAGACGCGCATTCCCTCGTCCTCGATCTCGATCTCGCCGACACCGCTCTCCTGCACGATCTCGACGAGCTCCCGGATCCGCTCGGCGCGCTCCGCGTCCGCGTCCTCGGCGATGAGGACCGTCTCTCGCGAGTGGCGCGCCCGGATCCTGCGCAGGAGCTCCTCGGCGTCGTTTCCGAACATCGCGAGCAGCACGAGCTCCTCCTCGCTCGCGGCGAGGCCCTCCGCGCGCAGGCGGACGTCCTCCGCGGTGGGCGGGTCGTCGACGAGGGCGGCGCGCGGGGCGAGAAGCTCGACCGCCCGCTGGACGGTGGCGTCGACGGGCTCCGGCGTCTGGCCGTACCCACCCTGCACGAGCGCCCGGAACTCGTCGACGACGGTCCCGTAGCGCCGCGCCTCGAGCACGTGCAGGAGCGCCTGCGACGCGAGGATCTGGCCGATGGGCGCAGCAAGAGGCGGCCACCCGGCCTCCGCGCGCACGCGCCCGACCTCTTCGAGCACCTCGAGCAGCCGGTCGGCGGCGGCGTTCGCGCGCAGGTGAACGTCGAGGGCGGCGACCAGCCCGGTGGGAAGGTCGTACTCGGCGGCGCGCACCGCGATGCGCGGAGCCACCTGGGACACGGGCTCGTCACCGATGTACTCGTCGATCAGGTCCGCCGCCTCCCACAGCCGCTCCGGCTCGAGGCCGGCGGCGCGCCCCAGCCCTTCGAGCGCCTCGGCGAGCGACTCACCCGACACTCGATGGAGCGTGAGCGCGAGCGGGTACACCGTGGTCGCGACGAGGTCGGCCCCCGCGGCGACGGCGGCGAGGGCCGAGGCGAGGCCCATGCCGGTCGCGCCCTGCACGTAGAAGCCGACGGGGAGACCGCTCGCCTCCCCGATGAGGCCGACGAGCTCCTCGGCACGGTGCGGCACGATCGCTCCGGTCGGGTCGTTGACGATGACACGCGTGGCGCCGAGCTCGGGAAGCTTCCGGGCCTGCTCTACGAGCGTCTCCGTCTCGCTCGTGCGCCCGGGGCTGTACACGAGCCCCGCGTGGAAGGCGCCGCCCGCGCTCGTGATCGCAGCGCCCGCCTCGCGCAGGTTGGAGACGTCGTTGAGGGGGTCGTGGAGCCGGAACACCTCCACGCCGTTCGCGGCGGCCGAGGCGACGAAGCGGGTGACGATGTCCCCGCTGACCGGGCTCGAGCCGACGAGGAAGCGGCCGCGGAGCGCGATCCCGAGCGGCGTCGAGACGCGGGCCTTGATCGCCCGGACGCGCTCCCAGGGGCTCTCCATCCGTCGCCGGACGGTGGCGTCGAAGACGCCGCCGCCGGAGATCTCCAGGCAGGCGAACCCCGCCCGGTCGAGGATCTCCGCGACGCGCAGGATCTCGGCGGTGGGAAGGCGGCCGGCGAGCGGCTCCTGCGAGAGGAGCCTGATCGTCGTGTCGACGAGCTTCGGCACGGCCGGACCTTAGCGAGCGCTCGGTAGACGCGTGACCGCGCTACGAGGCGCGCGAGATGTAGCGGCCTTCGCGCGGATCGACCTTCACGCGCTCGCCGCGGTCGACGAACAGCGGGACCTGGACGACGGCGCCCGTCTCCAGCGTCGCCGGCTTCGTCACGTTCGTGACCGTGTCACCGCGCACGGCCGGCTCGGTCTCGGCGACGGTCAGCTCGACCGAGGCGGGAAGCTGGATTCCGGCCGGCTTCCCGTCGACCGCCAGCATCTGCACCGAGCTCGACGGCGCGAGGTAGGCGAGCGCGTCCGCGACCTCCGCGTGCGGGAGGCCGAACTGCTCGAACGACTGCTCGTCCATGAAGTGCGCCTCCGAGCCGTCGTCGTACAGGAACTGCACGGACTTGACCTCCGTGTGGATGCGGGAGAACTTCTCCCCCGCCCGGAACGTCCGGTCGACGACCGCGCCCGACTCGAGGGCCTTCAGCTTCGTCCTCACGAACGCGCCGCCCTTGCCGGGCTTCACGTGCTGGAACTCGACGATGCGCCAGACGTCGCCGTCGACCTCGATGTGCATGCCGTTCCGGAACTGGTTCGTGGAGACCGTCTCCGCCATGGCGGCGGTCACTCTACTGTCACGAGCTCCTTCGAGAACCGCGTCAACCGCTCGCCACCGTCGTCGGTGACGAGGACGAGATCCTCGATCCGCACTCCGCCCTCGCCGGGGACGTAGATTCCGGGCTCGACCGAGACGACGTTCCCGGGCTCGAGCACGTCCGTCGACTCGGGCCGGAGGACCGGGCCCTCGTGGATCTGAAGACCCACGCCGTGCCCGAGCCCGTGGCCGAACGCCGCGCCCAGCCCGGCGGCGTCGATCAGCGACCGCGAAGCGGCGTCGGCATCCCGCCCGTGCACGCCGGGCCCGACGGCCGCGAGGCCGGCGAGCTGCGCCTCGAGGCAGAGCGCGTGGAGTTCGGAGAGCCGCTCGGACACCGCGCCGACGGCGAACGTCCTCGTGCAGTCGGAGCAGTAGCCGTCGACGACGCACCCGGCGTCGATCGTGACGAGGACGCCGGGCTCGATCGGCTCGTCGCCGGGAACGGCGTGCGGCGACGTCCCAGTCTCGCCGGCCGCGACGACGGTCGGGAACGAGACCCCTTCGGCGCCGGCCTCCCGGAAGCTCCGCTCGACCCACCACACGAGCTCGCGCTCCGTGCGCCCCGAGAAGCGCTCCTCCGCGAGCGCGGCGAACACCTCGTCGGAGAGCGCGCCCGCGCGGCGCATGCTCGCGATCTCGTCCGCGTCCTTCACCGCCCGCAGGGACTCGACGAGCCCGCTCGTCGGGACGGCCTCGACCCCCGCCTCGGCGAGCGCCCGGTATCCCTCGTACGGCAGGTGCTGCTCCTCGAACGCGATCCTCCGTCCCGCGAGGTGCGCGCCGATCGACGGCAGCAGCAGGCGCGCGGTCTCGACGAGCTCGGCGCCGTCGACCTCGCGGGCGCGGGACGCATAGCGGAAGTCGGTGAAGATCGTCGCAGTCGCGTCCGGCTCGACGAGCACCGCCGCGTTCGAGCTCGCGAGGCCCGTGAGGTACCGCACGTTCGCCTGCCCGCCGAGGACGTACGGCGGCCCGGCGACGAGGAGCGGCTCCTCGAGGAGCGCCGCGAGCCGCTCGATGCGGGTCATGCGCCGCCCTTCACGAGGAACTCGAGCGCCTCGCGGTACCCCTCTGGGCCCTTCCCCACGAAGCGGGCTGCGGTGAGCCCCTCGAGCACCGAGAACCGCCGCCACTCCTCGCGCCCGTCCACGTCGGATAGGTGGACCTCGACGAACGGGACCGTGAAGAGCTCGACCGCGTCTCGGATCGCCCACGAGTAGTGCGTCCAGGCGCTCGGGTTGGCGACGATGCCGTCCGCCCAGTCGAGCGCGTCGTGACACCAGTCGACGAATTCGCCTTCGTGGTTCGTCTGCCGGCAGCGCACGGTGCAGCCGAGCGCGTTCGCCCACTCGTAGATCTTGGTCTCGAGCTCCGAGAGCGTCATCCCGCCGTACGTCTCGGGATCGCGTCGGCCCAGCACGTCGAGGTTGACGCCGTTCAGGACGACGATCCGCACGCGCCGACCCTATTCGATCAGCGAGTCGAGGGCCCAGCGGATCTCGTCCGCCGGGAGCTCGACCCCGACGCGGGGGCTGCCGGGCGCAGCGAGCAGGACGAGTCGCGGCTCTCCGTCGACGCCCTTCTTGTCCCGCGACAGCGCCGCCCAGGCCGCCTCGCGGTCGACGCGTGCGGGCTGCGGACGCAGCAGCTCCTCGACCGAGCGGGCCTCGGTTTCGAGGCCGGACAGCCGAAGTGCGGCGAGGAGGCCGAGCGCGACCGCCGCGCCGTGCGCGAGCCGGTAGCCGGACGCGGCCTCGAGCGCGTGGGCGAACGTGTGGCCGAGGTTGAGCTGCGCGCGCTCCGCACGGTCGAGCGGGTCGCGCAGGCAGATCCCCGCCTTGAAGGCCGCGCAGCGCCGAACCTGCTCCTCCCGCGGGAGCTCCCAGAGCGGCTCCCCGCAGAGCAGGCCTGTCTTGACGACCTCCGCGAGGCCGTTCGCGAGCTCCGCCTCGGGCAGCGTCTCGAGCAGCGCCGGGTCGAGCGTCGTCTCGACGGGCCAGTGGAACGCACCGACGAGGTTCTTGCCATCGGGGAGGTCGATCGCCGTCTTGCCGCCGATTGCCGCGTCCACCTGCCCGACGAGGGTCGAGGGGACGGCGTGCCACGCGATCCCGCGCAGGTAGGTCGCCGCGACGAAGCCGACGAGATCGATCGTCGAGCCACCTCCGACGGCGACGACCGTTCCGTCGCGGTCGACGCGCAGCGACCGCCAGAGCCGCTCGGCCTCCGCGACCGTCTTCGCCGCCTCTCCCCCCGGGACGCGGAGGGTTGCCTCGAGCCCGTGCAGCTCCGCGACCGTCTCGTCCGCGACGACCGCGTCGCCGCGCGCCTCCCTGTGCCTGGCGAGGCGGACACCCGCCGCGGCGAGGACGACGCCGTCGAGGTCCGTGGCCGCAGCGTCGGCGACGGCCTGGTACAGCGGCCGTCTCAGCTCGTATCGGCGGCGGAAGCCGGCGTCGTCGCGCGCCAGCGGGCGCTCGCTGCCGCGCACGCGCTCCCACGCCGCGTCCACGTCGACGTCGACGTGGACGACCAGCGCGTCGAGCCCTTCCACGAGTCCGGGGGTCTCCACCGCCCCGCCCCCGACGGCGACGACGCTCGGCTCCCTGCCGCGGCACACCTCGGCGACGAGCTCGGCCTCGAGCTCGCGGAACGCGACTTCCCCGCGCGTCGCGAAGAGGTCCGCGATCGGGCCGTGGGCGTGCTCGAGCTCCGCGTCGACGTCGCGGAACGGCCTCCCCAGCCGGTCGGCGACCTCCGCGCCGAGCGTCGTCTTGCCCGCCCCCATGAAGCCGACGAGGACGAGGTGTCGGTCTAGCGCGTGCGCCAGCGGATCCGCTCCAGGTACGCGGCGTGCGCGGCGACGACGTCGCCGAGCGCGTCGCCGCCGAATTTCTCCCGCGCCGCCCGCGCGAGCTCCCACGCGACGGCGGCCTCCGCGACGACGGCGAGCGCCTCGACCGCCTGGACGTCGCTGCGCTCGACGAGTGCCTGGCCGGACTGCCCCGTCGCGAGGTCGGCCGAGCCGAGCGGCCGCATCAGCGTCGGCAGCGGCTTCATCGCCGCCCGTGCGACGACGGGCTCGCCGTTCGTGACGCCGCCCTCGATCCCGCCCGCCCGGTTCGTCCGGCGGCGCCACCCCGGGTCGATCTCGTCGTGCGCCTCCGAGCCCCGCAGCCGTGCGAGCGCGAAGCCGTCGCCGAGCTCGACGCCCTTCACGGCCTGGATCCCCATCAGCGCCGCCGCGAGCCGGGCGTCGAGCCGCTGCGCCCTCTCCGCGTACGAGCCGAGCCCGGGCGGCACGCCCTCCGCGACGACCTCGACGACCCCGCCCAGGGTGTCGCGGTCGGCGCGGGCGGCGTCGGTCGCCGTGTGCCACGCCTCGGGAGACGTCTCGGCCCCGATCTCGAGGACGCGGCCGGCGACGGAGATCCCGATCGCACGCAGGACCGCCTTCGCGATCGAGCCGGCCGCCACGTGCGCGGCGGTCTGGCGCGCGCTCGCGCGCTCGAGCGCGTTCCGGACGTCCTCGTGGCCGTACTTGAGCGCGCCGGCGAGGTCGGCGTGCCCGGGGCGGGGCAGCGTGACGGCGGACGTGCCCTTGCCCGTCGGCTCGCCTTCTGGCGGCCACGGGCTCATGCCCCAGGCCCAGCTCGCGTGGTCGCGGTTCGCGATGACGAGCGCGAGCGGCGAGCCGAGCGTGACGCCGTGACGCAGGCCGGCGAGCACCTGGACCTCGTCCTCCTCGAGCTTCTGCCTCGGGCTTCTCCCGTAGCCCTCCCGTCGGCGGCGCAGGTCGTCGTCGATCGCGTCCCGCTCGAGCCTCAGGCCCGCGGGCAGCCCGACGATGACTGCGACGAGTCCCGGGCCGTGGGACTCGCCCGCGGTGACGAGCTCGAGCGTCAAGGAGGCAAGCCTAGTGCCGCCCGCATCGCCTCGACCGGGGCGGGGACCGCGGTCCAGAGCTCGAACGACGCGGCACCCTGCGCGACGAGCACCTCGAGCCCGTCGACGACCCGCGCGCCCGTCCGCCGCGCCGCCTCCGCCGTTGCCGTCTCCGGGTACGGGAGGTCGACGAGCACCTGGCCCGCGCCGAGCTCGACGAGGATCTCGTCGCGCTCGGACGTGGCGTTCACGATCAGGTCGGCGTCGTCGACGATGGGAGGCCAGTCGGCTCGCCGCGAGAACCGGCGCGCGTGCGGCAGCGCCTGGACGAAAGCGGTCGCCCCGCCGCCGTCTCCGAGGACGACGGGCCGCTCCGCCGTGAGCCCGGCGACGATCGCCGCGTCCGTCGACGCTCCCTCGATCCCGCCGGCTCGCACGACCAGCGTGTTCACGGACAGCGGGCTCCCAGGCCCGCAGAGGCGAGCGGCGGCGTGCTTGTGCGGGCTCGTCACGTTCGCGCCGACGAAGCCGAGCGCACCGAGGCCGCGCACCGCGTCGGCCAGGCGGTCCGGCGGGGTCGGGAGCGGCACGTACACCCAGTCCAGCTCGAGCGCGGCGAAGGCCGCGTTCTGCATTCGCGGCGAGAGCGAGTGCTCGACGGGCCAGCCGAGGAGGCCGACCAGGCGCGTCGTCCCCGAGATCCCGCTCATGCCGCTGAGTATGTCCGCCTCGCCCGCACTGCAGCCGTTCAGCCGCCCGTCGGTTCGAGCGCTAACGGTTGTCCCGGCGGGCACCGATAAGTCGGGCATGACCGAGTCTGCGGCCTTCCGCCGGGGCGCGGACCGACACCCGACCGGGGCCGCGTCCGCCGTCCGGCAGGCCACCGTGCTGCTATTGAGCCGACCCGAGCCGGAGTGGCGGCTCGTGGCCGCGACCGTCCGGGGAGACGGCTACGACCTGATCGAGACAGCGAGCCTCTCGGAGGCACTCGACCAGGTACGGCGAGCGGTGCCGGACGTCGTCCTTCTCCCGGGGGACGCCCAGGGGCTCGAGTTCCTCGATCGAATTCGCGACGAGGAGCAATGGGGCTCGGTGCCCGCCGTCGTCCTGACCCTGCCGGATGACCCCACAGTGATGTTCGAGGCGTTCGAGCGCGGCGCCGACGATGTCGTGCCGTACGCTGCGCAGCCCGGCGAGCTCGCGGCCCGGATCCGCGCCCGGCTCGATCGCCGGGCGGTCGCGCGCGCCGATCTGCTGCGCGACCCCGTCACCGGTGCGCTCACCGAGGAGAGCTTCGCGCTCCTCCTGCGACGCGAGTCGGACCGCGCGCAGCTGCTGAATCGGCCGACATGCCTCGCGTATCTCACTCTGCACGAGCTGCCCGAGATCAAGGCCCGACTCGGCCAGCGGGCGTATGACACCGTGCTCGCGGACGTCGTGGCCCTCGTTCGTGCGGATGTGCGAGCGCTCGACGAGGTCGGGTTCTCCGACGGCCATCTGGCGCTCCTCCTCCCCGACACGGCTCCACGGGCAGCGCAGGCGCTCCTGAACCGACTCGTCGGTCGTGTGCACGCGCGGGCGTTCCGGGTCGACCGCTCGGCCGTTCGACTCACGCCGGCGATCGGAGTGGTCGCGCTGGAGCCCGGAGTCGATCCGAGCGAGATCGAGTCGCGGGCGCTGACCGCCACGATCCACGCCGCCGAGCAGCTCGACCTGCAGGTGAAGCCCTGGCGCCGCAGCCTCGACGTGCGGTCGCGCCGCGGACGTCTACGCAGGTGGGTGGACCGGCGCCGGACGCTGTTCCAGGTCCTGGCTCAACAGTTCGCGTGCCTCGGGGTGCCACTCCTCGCGTACTGGGCGCTCGACAGCGCCGGGCTCGACATCACGAGCACGGCATACCTCCTGGTGGTGGGTGCGCTCGTCTTCACGGCGCTCGCGATCTGGGTCGAGTGCCTGGCCGCGTATCGTCCACCGGAGCCGCCGACAGACGCTCGGGGCCGGCATCCGCCCGCCAGCGCGATCATCGCCGCCTATCTGCCGAACGAGGCCGACACGATCGTCGAGACGGTCGAGGCGTTCCTCCGACAGGACTACAACCAGCTCCAGGTCATCCTTGCCTATAACACGCCCGCGGATTTGCCGGTCGAGGACGAGTTGCGCGCGATCGCCGTTCGGGACCCGCGATTCGTGCCCATGCGCGTCGACTGGAGCACGTCCAAGGCCCAGAACGTCAATGCGGCGCTCACTCGTGTCACCGGCACGTTCGTCGCCGTGTTCGACGCCGATCACCACCCGGCGCCAGGCTCCTTCCGCCGCGCCTGGCGATGGCTGTCGAACGGCGTCGACGTCGTGCAGGGGCACTGCGTCGTGCGAAACGGTACCGACGGCTTCGTTCAGAAGCTCGTGGCGTCCGAGTTCGAGGCGATCTACGGGGTCGCCCACCCCGGCCGGGCTCGCGTGCACGGATTCGGGATCTTCGGCGGGTCGAACGGCTATTGGCGAACCGCGACGCTGAAGGAGACGAGACTGCGGTCGTTCATGCTCACCGAGGACATCGACTCTTCCATGCGGGTGCTCGCGGAAGGAGGCCGGATCGTCTCCGATCCGGGCCTCGTGTCGACCGAGCTCGCGCCGGAGAGCTGGCGCGCGCTGTGGGGCCAGCGCCTACGGTGGGCGCAAGGGTGGTCGCAGGTGTCGTGGCGCTATCTCCGGACGGCCCTCCGCAACGACCGCTTGACGGCAAGGCAGCGCATCGGCCTCGTCTATCTGCTCGGCTGGCGCGAGGTGTACCCGTGGATCTCACTCCAGATCTTCCCGATTCTCGTGTTCTGGTACCTGCGAGGGTCGCCGCCGATCTCTTGGGTCGTGCCGGTGTTCCTGGTGACGACGGCCTTCACGTTCAGCGCCGGCGTCGTACAAGCCTGGACCGCGTGGCGTCTCGCTACGCCCGATCTGCGCCGCCACGGTCGCTGGTTCCTCGTCTACGGCCTCGTGTCGCAGCTCGTCTACACGGAGTTCAAGAACATCGTCGCGCGAACGGCCCACCTGAAGGAGCTGATGGGCGAGCGCAGGTGGAAGGTGACCCCTCGGACCGCACGGCCGGCGACCTCCACACACGCACAGGCGGACCCACACCACGCCTGAGCGAACACACGTGTCGCATCGCACGACGAGACGGTGAGGCCTCCCATGTGCACACCGGGCGGTCAGCAGCCGCCGAAGCCGTACTCGAGGGACTTGCGGCAGAACTCCGACACGCTCGCCGTGAAGAAGTGGTGCACGCCGTCGGGCTTCCGCACGAAGTACAGGTGGTCGACGCGCGCGGGGCGCGCTGCCGCCTGCATGGAGGCCAGGCCCGGGTTCGAGATCGGGGTCGGCGGGAGGCCGAGCCGCTTGCGCGTGTTGTACGGGTCGTCGCTCTCGAGGTCGGACTGCTTCAGCGGCTGCGTGCCCGGCACGTCGCGCCCGTAGCGGATCGTCGCGTCGATCCCGAGCGGCATCCCCTGACGGAGGCGGTTGTAGATCACCGCGGCGACGAGCTTCCGCTCCTCCGGCGCGACCGCCTCCTTCTCGATCATCGACGCGATGATCAGCACGTCGTACGGCGTGAGGTTCTTCGAGCGCGCATAGCGGAGGTCGACGCGTCGCCACTGCCGCCGGAAGTGTGCGAGCTGGTCGCGGAAGAGCCCGGACGAGGGCGTGTGCTGGCTGAACTCGTACGTCGCCGGGAAGAGGAACCCCTCGATCGACCTCCCTCCCCAGTCCTTGCGGAACTCCGCGGGCGGCTTCGAGGCGGCCGTCGCCGACAGGTAGCCCGCTCGGCTCAGCCTGGGCGTGACGTTCCGCTTCCGGATCGCGATCTCGCGGACGGCTGCAACCCGGTCCGCCATCTCGGCGCGCGTGAAGCCCTCCGGGAAGATGATCCGCAACCTCGCGAGCGGCGGCTCGGTCTCGGTGGGAGGAGGCGGCGGTGTGTCCTCCCGGAGCAGCGCGGCGCCGGCCCAGCCGGCGGCCCCGAGGACGACGAGAACGGCGAGCGCCGCGAGCCCGCGGCGCACCCACAGGCGGCCGGCGCTCGGCCGCGTCCCGGACCGGCTCAGGTCCGGGTCGCCCATGCGAGATAGCTCTGGAGCAGGTGCGCCGCCGCGCGCGCGTCCTCAGGCGCCGACCCGGCCCCTTGGTTCGCGAGGGCCGTCGTGAAGCGCTCGTCCCATATCTCCACCGGCACCTCGAGCGCCTCACGAAGGGAGGTCACGAACGCCTCCGTCTCGCCTGCCTGCCGTCCGTGCTCCCCGCGGAGCGTGAGCGGCAGGCCCACGACGACGAGCTCCGCTTCGTGCTCGTCGACGAGGTCCCGCAACAGGGTCAGCCCCGCCGAGGAGGCGGCGCGCTCGACGACCGTCAGCGGGCGCGCGAGCAGGCCGGTCGCGTCCGAGACCGCGACGCCGGTGCGCGCGGCGCCGTAGTCGAGTGCGAGCACCTTCACTGCAGGGCGCCGAGGATCAGCCGCTCGGCCTCGGCGAGCGCCTCGGGGAGCTTCTCCGGGTCCTTGCCACCCGCGCGCGCCATCGTGGGCTTGCCCCCACCGCCTCCGCCGACGATCGCCGCCGCCTGGCGCACGACGTCCGATGCGCTGACGCGCGCGGCGACAGCATCGTCGAAGTTCGCGACGAGGTGCACCTTCCCGTCCTCGCGCGAGCCGAGGACGACGGCCGCGGGTGCGTGGCGCTGCTTGAAGCGGTCCGAGAGGTCGAGGAGGGCATCGGCGTCGAGGCCCTCGATGGTCTGGACGATGACGTTGACGCCGCTCTCGACCCGGACTTCGGCCTCGGCGTCGGCCTCGGGTCGCGGCGCCGCGCTGCCGGCGGGCCGCGCCTTCGCGTCCTTGCGCACGCGCTCGAGCTCCGACCGGAGCTCGTCGAGCTCGCGGGCGCGCGCGTCGAGGAGAGCCCACGCATCTCCGGACGTGAGCGCCTCGATCCGGCGCACGCCCGCCCCGACCGAGCCCTCGGAGAGGATCACGAGCGGGCCCACCTGCGCCGTCGAGGAGACGTGTGTCCCTCCGCAGAGCTCGATCGAGTACCCCGGCACCTCGACGACGCGAACGACGTCCCCGTACTTCTCTCCGAACAGCATCGTCGCGCCGAGCCTGCGCGCCTCCTCGATCGGCGTCTCGAAGACGTGCACCGGGAGCCCCGCGAAGACCTGCTCGTTCACGCGACGCTCGACCTCCTCGCGCTCGGCGGCGGTGAGAGCCTGCTCGTGGGTGAAGTCGAACCGGAGCTTGTCGGGGCGCACTGCGGATCCCGCCTGCCGCACGTGCTCCCCGAGCACGTCCCGCAGCGCGCGGTGCAGCAGGTGCGTGCCCGTGTGGTTCGCCATCGTCGGGAAGCGCACGCTCCAGGGCACGACGGCGCGCACCCGGTCGCCCTCGGCGAAGCCGCTCCCGCGCAGGAGCAGCGCCTGGTCGTCGGCGAAGCGGTACGCCTCGACGAGCTCCGCGTGCGTCCCGGACGCGTCGTCGAGCTCGACCGTCCCCTGGTCCGTGACCTGGCCGCCCCCGGCCGGGTAGAAGGGCGACTCGCGGAGCTTCGCGAGGAAGAGACCGTCCCCGAGCTCCTCGAGCGCGCCGAGCTGCGTGAGGACGTCCGTCTTCTCGTACCCGACGAACTCGGTCGTGAAGCCGGCGGCGCGCGCGAAGTCCGCCGCCCGCTGCAGGTCGGTCGCACCGGTTGCCCGCGAGACCTCCCGGTGCCGCTCCATCTCGGCCCGGTAGCCGTCCAGGTCGACCGGCTGCCCCCGCTCCTCCGCGAGCTCGACGGTGAGCTCGACCGGGAACCCGTACGTCGCCGCGAGCGTGAACGCGTCCTCGCCGGAGATGGCGTTCTGCGAGGCGAGGCCCTCGAAGAGCTTCAGGCCGCGCTCGAGCGTCTCCTCGAAGCGCTCCTCCTCGGCGCGGACGACGCGCTCGATCTCCGCCGCGCGTGCGCGCAGCTCCGGATACGCCTCCTCCATCTGGGCGACGACGATCGCTGGCAGCCGGTACACGTCGTCGAGCCCGATCCGCCGTGCCTGCTGCACGGCGCGCCGGACGATCCGGCGCAGGACGTACCCGCGCCCCTCGTTCGACGGCGTCACGCCGTCGGTGACGAGGAACGTCATGGCTCTCCCGTGGTCGGCGAGGATGCGGTGCGCCTTCGTCGCCGCGGGCGAGTCGCCGTACGCGACGCCCGACTCGGCGGCGATCCAGCCCATGATCTGCTGGTACCCGTCCGTCTCGTAGACCGTGCGGACGTCCTGGAGAACGGCCGCGCCGCGCTCGAGACCGAGGCCGGTGTCGATGTTCTGCTTCGGCAGCGGCGAGAGGGTGCCGTCCGCGTGCAGCTCGTACGACATGAACACGAGGTTCCAGAACTCGAGGAACCGTTCGCAGCGCGTGCAGGCCGGCGCGCAGTCCGGCTCGCCGCAGCCGTGCTCGGGGCCCCAGTCCCAGTAGATCTCGGAGTCGGGCCCGCACGGGCCGGGCCCCCCGACCGACCAGAAGTTCTCCGAGGTGGGAAGCGGCACGATCCGCTCGATCGGCATACCCGCCTTCTGCCAGAGCTCGATCGCGACCTCGTCGGGGCCGAGCTTCAGCTGCGGGTCGCCGGCGTGCACCGTCACCCACACCCGGTCCCAGTCGAGCTGCATGCGCTCGAGGAGGAACTCCCGGGCGAACTCGATCGCGCCCTCCTTGAAGTACTGCCCGAACGAGAAGTTCCCCAGCATCTCGAAGAACGTCAGGTGGCTTCCGTCGAGCCCGACCTCGTCGATGTCGACGGTGCGGAAGCACTTCTGCGAGGTCGTCGTGAACGGCGCGGGTGGCGGCTCGAGGCCGAGGAAGTACGGCATCTGCGGCTGCATCCCCGCCGTCGTGAGCAGGCTCGACTGGTCGTCCGCGCGCGGGACCAAGGACGCAGAGGGCACACGGAGGTGGTCCTTCTCCTCGAAGAACGAGAGGTAGCCCTCACGGAGCTCGGCGGACGTGCGCATCCGAAGGATTGTACGAGCGAGGTTGCGGCCGCTCGGCGCGGCTATGCGGCCGGCGGAGGGGGCTCGCCGGCCGCGCGGAGCTCCTCGTCGAGCTCGCTCTCGCGATGCGCGGCCGCCTCCTTCGCGACCGACACGGCATCGCCGACGTTGCGACGCGCGCGCAGAGCCGCGAAGCCGTGAGAGATCCCCGACGCGACGCCCGACACCTTCTTCACCGGCGTCGTGATCGCCGTCGAGACGGCGCGCACCGCCGTGTCGGCGCTGTCAGCCATCGAGACCGCGCTGTCCGTGACGACGTCGAGCTTGTCGAGCTGGTCGTTCACGCGGTCGACCGTCCCTCCCGACTTCACGAACACGGGCAGGAGGTCACGCTCGGTGCCCTTGATGAACGCCGAGAGGCGAGCGAACGTGCCGCCGAGCCGCACGAGCATGTACGCGAGGGCGGCACCGACGACGACGAAGAAGACGGCGAGCGCGTAGTCGAGGACGTCGCCCGCGGTCGAGGAGAGCACGGTCACGGCCCGGATCCTAGATGAGTGACCGGTAATCGCCGTCGATGCGGGGATGGCCGAGGCCGAGACGGGGACGCCGCCCGACCGAGCGCGTATCGGGAATACGGGCAAGGGAGGGCGGCGCCAGCCGGCGAAATGTCTCGGCCACCATCCGCGCGACGTGGGAGTGCCGGGTGCTCATCTCGGCAGTCCCCGGTCAGGCGACGCCGGCGATGACCCCGGCCCCGACGACGGCATCGCCGTCGTAGAGCGCCGCGACCTGCCCCGACGCGACCGCATAGGCGGGCTCCTCGAGCTCGAGCGCGAAGCCGCCCTCGACCGGCTCGACGCGTGCGGGCACCGGAGCGGAGCGGTAGCGGAGCTTCGCGCCGACCCGCTCCACGGGGAGATGGAGGGACCCCTCGGCCTCCACCCTCGTCACCGCGAGCGACTCGCGCGGACCGACGAGGACCGCGTTCGCCGAGCGATCGGTTCCGAGGACGTACAGCGGCCGCGCGCCGGCGAGACGGAGACCACGGCGCTGTCCGGGCGTGAAGCGCCAGTAGCCGTGGTGGCGCCCGAGCTCCCGGCCGCTCTCGTCGAGGATCGGCCCCTCGGCGCTTTCGAGACCCTGGCGCTCGAGGAACCGACGGTAGTCGTCGCCAGCGAGGAAGCACGCCTCCTGGCTCTCCGAGCGGCCCGCCGCCGCGAGCCCGGCACGCGCCGCCTCCGCCCTGGTGGCGGCCTTCGTCTGGCCGCCGAGCGGGAAGCGGACGCGGTCGAGGAGTCCAGGGTCGAGGGTCGAGAGCATGTACGACTGGTCCTTCTCCGGGTCGGCGCCGCGCCCGACGAGGAGCCGGCCCTCGCGCTCGACGACCTGCGCGTAGTGGCCCGTCCAGAGCTCCTCCGCCCCCGCCCTCTCGGCGAACGCGAGGAGCGCGTCGAACCGAAACGCCCCGTTGCAGCGCGCGCACGGGTTCGGGGTGTCCCCGGCCGCGTAGCCGTGCGCGAACGGAGAGACGACGGCCTCCCGGAACTCCTCGCGCAGGTCGAGCGTCACGTGCGGGCGTCCGAGCGCGTGGCACGTGACGCGCGCCGCGGCGACGGCCTCGGTCGAGCAGCACGCTCGCTCGGCGGACGGCCCGGCAGGGTCCTGCCAGAGGCGGAGCGTGACGCCCAGCGCTCGCGGGCCGGCACGGAGCAGCGCCACCGCGCTGTCGACCCCGCCGCTCATCGCGACGGCGACGCGGGCCGTCTCCGGCTCCGCGCGGAACACCTGCCCGAGCGCCGACGCGAGCGCCTCGACGGCGAGCGGCTCGCCGCCGACGCAGGCGGCCTCGAGGAGTGTCAGGCCGGCGAGCGGGCGGTCGAGCCCCTCCGCGTCGGACTCGACGATGCGCTCGCCGTCCACGCGCAGGCGGACGGCGCGCCACTCGCCACCCCTCGTCGCGTCTCCGAGAGCCTCGTGCGTCATCGAATCAGGCTAGCGAGGAACTCCCCGCCGCGATCCGGTCGCGACTGCGACCGGCTTCAGGGGTCTTCGACGCGATCGGAAGTCGGCGCTCGCGGACCTCCGAGTGCTCGAGCGAGGGGCCTGCGCAGCGACCCGGTCGCGAAGCGACCGGCTTCAGGGGGTTTCACGCGACCGGAAGTCGGCGCTAGCCGACTTCCGGTCTTGCGTAAGAAAGGTGCTCCACCCTGCCGGTGATGCCCCGGCCATTGCGAACCTGGCAAGCCAGGTGGGTGCCGTGCGGAGCCTCGGCAACGCCTCTGCTCCGACGCCGGCTCCCCTCGCGTGTGTGTTGGTTCACGTTGTAGCCGGGGCCACGCACAGGGTCGAGCGCACTCATCCTACAACGTCTCGCTCGCCGCGCCGGGCGGCGTCTCGCGTCTAGCCGACGTCGGTCGCGAAGCGCCACTCGATCTCGACCGTCCCCTCGATCCCGAGCGTGCGCGCGAGCGCCTCGGTCACCTCGAGCTGGCGCCCCGGCTCGACGAGGTTGTTGTCGATGATCTCCGTGAGCACCTGCGCGTCGCCGTAGCGGAGCACGACCTTCGCCCCGCACGGGAGCACCGGATGCGTGACGCCGAGGGACTCCGGGCCGAGGACCTGACCGCAGGTCGTCCGCTGCGCGTCGCCGGTCGCCCCGCGCGACCCGGCGAAGGCCGTGTTCCAGCCGGCCGGTGCGACGGCGCTCGTGAACGCAGCCGAGCCGTCCTCGGGTAGGCGCTCCACGACCGCAAGCGTCGCGACCGCCGCGAGGAGGGCGACCGCACCGAGGAGGACGAGCCGCTGGGCGAGGGAGTCGGTCACGCGCTCGAAGTGTTGCGGATCGTGCGGCTGCGCCCGTCCGCCCTCACGCAGGTGGCTCGAGGAGGCGGATCCCGAGCTCGTCGAGCTGCTCGGCGGTCACCTCGGAGGGCGCGCCGCTCATCGGGTCGACCCCGGCCTGATTCTTCGGGAAGGCGATGACGTCTCGCAGGTTGGGCTCCCGGGCGACGACCATCAGCATCCGGTCGATCCCGAAGGCGATGCCGCCGTGCGGCGGCGCGCCCATCGCGAGGGCGTCGAGGAGGAAGCCGAACTTCACGCGCTGCTCCTCGGGCGTCAGCCGCAGCACGTCGAAGACGCGTGCCTGGATCCCGGGCTCGTGGATCCGCAGCGAGCCGCCACCGATCTCGTTGCCGTTCGCGACGAGATCGTAGGCGACGGCGACGGCCTCGCCGGGCTCGGCGTCGAAGCGCTCCTCCCACTCCGGCGCGGGGCGCGTAAAGGGGTGGTGGCGGGCCGCCCAGCGCCCATCGTCCTCCGACCACTCGAACATCGGGAAGTCGGTGATCCACAGGAGCTCGAACGCGTCCTCGTCGATGAGGTCGAGCTCGCGCGCCAGCTGCTCGCGGAGGACGCCGAGCACGCGCGCGACGAGCTCCGGCTCGTCCGCGCAGAAGAGCGCCGTCGTGCCGGGCTCGCCGCGCAGCGCCGAGAGCTCCTCCTCGGAGAGGAACTTCGCGATCGGCGAGCGCAGCTCGCCGTCCTCCGCGTGGACGAGGTACGCGAGCCCCTTCGCCCCGAACTCCTTGGCAACCGCCTCCAGCCGGTCGAGCTCGGTGCGCGAGAACGCTCGAGGGGCGCGGAGGTAACGCACGGCAGGGGCCCCGGCGAAGACGCCGAACGCCGATCCGCGCGTCAGCTCCGTCGCGTCCTCGATCTCGAGCCCGTAGCGGAGGTCGGGCTTGTCCGTCCCGTACCGCTGCATCGCCTCCGCGTACGTCATCCGCCGGAAGGGCGGCGCGAGCTCGACGCCGATGCACGCCTGCCAGACCTCGACGCACATCCGCTCCATGAGCCCGATGACGAACTCGACGTCGGGGAACGCCATCTCGACGTCGAGCTGCGTGATCTCCTGCACGCGGTCGGCGCGGAGGTCCTCGTCCCGGAAGCAGATCGCGATCTGGTAGTAGCGGTCGAAGCCCGCGATCACGAGCAGCTGCTTCAGGATCTGCGGGCTCTGCGGGAGCGCGTAGAACCGCCCTTTCTGCAGCCGGCTCGGCACGACGAAGTCGCGCGCGCCCTCCGGCGTGGGCTTGAAGAGGAGCGGCGTCTGGATGTCGAGGAACCCCGCCGACTCCATCACGCGGCGGATCGTCGAGACGAGCGTGGCCCTGAGCACGATGTTCCGCTGGAGCTTCTCGCGGCGCAGGTCGAGCCAGCGGTAGCGCAGGCGCAGCGTCTCGTCGACTCCCTCCTCGTCCAGCTGGAACGGAAGGGGCGTCGAGCGCGACACGATCTCGAGCTCGTCGACGAGGAGCTCCACCTCCCCGGTCGCCATTCGCGGGTTGGCGGTCTCCGCCGAGCGCGCGACGACCTCACCCGTCGCGCGGAGGACGAACTCGTTCCGGATCTCCTTCGCGAGCTCGGCCGCCGCCGGGGATCGCTCCGGGTTGACCACGAGCTGCATCAGGCCCGAGCGGTCGCGGAGGTCGACGAAGACGAGGCCGCCGTGGTCCCGGCGGCGCGACGCCCAGCCCGCGAGCGTGAGCGAGCGGCCGACGTGCTCCGCCCGCGGCTCGCCGCACATGAGGTCGCGCCAGCTCACGGCGAGAGCCTCGCGGGCACCTCGTCGAACGAGACATCCTCGTCGGACGTCCCGGCGCGCCGGATCGTCACGCCGTCGGCGCGGACGACGACCGTGGTCGCCGCGCCCAGCCGCCCGGCCTGGGTCAGCTGGCCCTTGAGCGAGCGGCCGGCGTAGTCCGTGTCGCAGGCAAGACCGAGCGCGCGCAGGTCCCGCAGCCAGACGACGGCGCGCTCGCGCGGAGCGCCGTCGTCGAGCGCGAAGAACACGTCGATCGTGGGAGCCGCCGCCTCGACGCCGGCATGCTCGAGGGCGAGCAGGAGGCGCTCGATCCCGGCCCCGAAGCCGACCCCCGGCGTCGGCGGACCACCGATCTCCTCGACCAGCCCGTCGTAGCGCCCGCCGCCCGAGAGCGTGCTCTGCGCGCCCTCCTCCGGGCCGACGAACTCCCAGGTGGTCCGCGTGTAGTAGTCGAGCCCGCGGACGAGGGTGGGGACGAGCGTGTACTCGACGTCGCAGGCGTCGAGGTCCCGCCGGACGACGGCGAAGTGCTCCCTGCACGCGTCGCAGAGCGAGTCGCCGATCGTCGGCGCCTCGCGGAGGGCGTCCTGGACCGCGGGCGGCTTCGCGTCCAGGTTGTCGAAGATGCGCAGCGGGCTCGTCGCGGCCTTCTCGCGCGTCGGGGCGTCGAGCCGGTCGAGATTGGCGTCGAGCCACGAGCGCAACCGCTCCAGGTACGCGGGCCGGCACTCGCGGCAGCCGATCGAGTTCAGCTCGAGCTCGAACTCCCGGATGCCGAGCCGGCCGAGAAGGGCGTGGTAGAGCTGGATGACCTCCGCGTCGACCGACGGCTCGTGCGACCCGACCGCCTCGACCGAGAGCTGCCAGTGCTCGCGGTACCGTCCGCGCTGCGGTGCGGAGTACCGGTACATCGTGTCGAGGGTGTAGAGCTTGACCGGCTGCGGCTCGCGGTGCATGCCGTGTTCGACGTACGCGCGGCAGATCGGCGCCGTGCCCTCCGGGCGCAGGGTGAGCGAGCGGTCGCCGCGGTCCTCGAACGTGTACATCTCCTTCTGGACGACGTCCGACCCGGCCCCCGAGGTCCGCTCGAAGAGCGCGGTGTCCTCGAACACGGGCGTCAGGATCGGCCGGTAGCCGTAGAGCCGGCACACGCGCTCGGCCTCGTCGACGACGTGCCGCCAGAGCGGCTGCTCGGCCGGCACCACGTCGTGCGTCCCGCGCGGCCGTTCGATCCGCGCGCGCGCGCTCACCCCGCCCGCTCCGCGCGCAGCTCGGCGAGGAACGGGTTGCGGGCAAGCTCCTCACCGAGCGTCGTCGCGGGCCCGTGCCCGGGGTAGACCATCGTCTCCGGCGGATAGCGGTCGGCGAGCATGCCGATCGACGCGAGCAGCGTGTCCCAGTCGGCGCCCGGCAGGTCGGTTCGCCCGACCGAGCCGGCGAAGAGCACGTCGCCGCTGAACAGGCAGCTGTCGGCGTGGTAGGCGAGGTGCGCGGGCGAGTGCCCGGGGACGGCGAGGACGTCGAAGTCGATGCCCGCGACCTGCAACGTCTCCCCTCCCTCCAGCAGGACGTCGGGCGTGTACGGGCGCAGGGGGACGTGGGCCGGCGTGAAGGCCTGCGGGCTCTCGAGCAGCAGTCGCTCCCCCGCGGGCATGTGCACGGGCGCCCCGGTCCCCTCGGCGAGGTCGGCCACCCCGACGAGGTGGTCCCAGTGCCCGTGCGTCACGAGGATCCCGGCACAGCGCACGCCGAGCCGCGCGAGCAGGAGACGGAGCTCCGTCACGTCGCCGCTCGGGTCGACGACCGCGCACTCGCCGGGCGCGCCCCCACGGACGACATAGGTGTTCGTCCCGATCGGCCCGAGCGGGAGCTGTTCGACCTGGAGCGGCATCTCCCGGGTCGGCGTCAGCCCGCGCCGCGCTCCGCCCGCTCGTCGCGCGCCAGGCGCTTCTGGTACGAGCGCCAGAAGACGCCGTCGAGGAAGTAGCTGAAGGGGACGAAGATGGCGACGAGGAGCGCCGTCTGGGCGATCTGCGCCCCGAGCCCGAGGTTGCTCGAGAGCAGCATGACCGTCACCAGCATGATCGGGGCGAACACGAGCGCGCGCTTCAGCGTCCGCGGCCACGAGGGCGGCTGCGGCTGCCGGCCCGCGGCGCGCCGCGGCGCGCGGGAGGTCGTCTTCCGCGCGGGGACGTCTTCGGGGTCGAGCTCGTTCCCCTGCTCGTCCTCCCACACGTACTCGTGCCGCTGCTCCTTCGCGCGGCGCTTCCGCTGCTTGCGCGTCGCCATGCCGCGATTATGCCGCGCCGGTCCACGCCACCCGCCCGCCACGGACGACCGTGTGCACGACCGGGCCGCCCAGGTGGTACGCGAGGTGCCTCCAGTCGTCGTCGGCGACGAGCACGAGGTCGGCGTCGTAGCCAGGCGCAAGCCTGCCCTTGCCTCCTGCGAGGGAGAGGACGTGCGCGGCGTTGACCGTGCAGGCGGCGAGCGCCTCGGCGGGAGCCAGGCCGAGCTGCGTGCACGCGAGCGAGCAGACGAGCGGGAGGCTCTCGCAGAACGCGCTCCCGGGGTTGAAGTCGGTCGCGAGCGCGACGGCTGCGCCCGCGTCGACCAGGGCCCGTGCCGGCGGCATCGGCCGGCCGAGGAAGAGCGCGCTCACAGGCAGCAGCACCCCCGTGACGTCACTCGTCGCGAGCAGGCCGACGCCCGTCGGCCCCGTGGCCTCCAGGTGGTCGATCGACCGGGCGCCGAGCTCGACCGCGAGGCCGACGGCCCCGAGCTCGGTGAACTGGTCCCCGTGCAGCCGGAGCTCGAGCCCCGCCGAGCGGCAGGCCTCGAGATAGCGTCGCGCCTGCTCGACGTCGAAGGCGCCGCGCTCGACGAAGATGTCCGCGGCCTGCGCGAGCCCGGCCGCGTCGGGAAGCACCTCGGCGAGGAGGAAGTCGACGTAGGCGTCCGGGCCGGCGTCCACGTACTCCGGCGGGACGGCGTGCGCCCCAGCCAGGTCGGGACGCCTCCCGCGGCGCGGACCGCGCGCAGCTGCGCGAGCTCGGTGTCCCGGTCGAGGCCGTAGCCGGACTTCGCCTCGAACGTCGTCGTGCCCGCCCGCAGCATCCACGTGACGTGGCGCTCGAGCGCCCGCGCGAGCCCGTCCTCGCCAGCCGCACGGGTCGCCCGCACGGTCGAGAGGATCCCGCCCCCCGCCGCATGCAGTTCCTCGTAGGACGCGCCCGCGGAGCGCAGCGCGAACTCCTCGACGCGGTCGCCGGCGAAGCACGCGTGCGTGTGGCAGTCGACGAGCCCGGGGACGGCGGAGAGCCCGTTCCCGTCGAGCTCCTCGACCTCGACGCCGAGCGCCGGGAGACGCCGCATCTCGCCGACCTCGACGATGCGCGACCCCGCGCAGAGCACGTACGCGCTCTCGAGCACGTCGACGAGGCCGAGCTCGGCGCCGCGCAGCGGGGCAGCGGTACCCGAGGGGGTCGCGACCTGGGCGAGGTCGCGGACGAGGAGGCGCGCGGCCGGCTCAGCCCCGGTCGCCGTCACTCGTCCGCGCCGGGGGCCGACGGGAGGTCGAGCCGGCGCTCCTGCGCGACCTCGATCGCCTCCTCGTAGCCCGCGTCGGCGTGCCGCATGACGCCCGTGCCGGGGTCTGTTGTCAGGACGCGCTCGAGCTTGGTCGCCGCCATCTCGCTCCCGTCAGCGACGACGACCATGCCCGCGTGGATCGAGTTGCCGATCCCGACGCCGCCGCCGTGGTGGACGCTGACCCAGGTCGCGCCGGCGGCGACGTTCACGAGCGCGTTCAGGATCGGCCAGTCCGCGATCGCGTCGGAGCCGTCGCGCATCGACTCGGTCTCGCGGTAGGGGGAGGCGACGGAGCCGGAGTCGAGGTGGTCGCGCCCGATGACGATCGGCGCCGACACACGCCCGGAGCGGACGAGCTCGTTGATCGCAAGCCCCGCCCGTGCACGGTCGCCGTAGCCGAGCCAGCAGATTCTCGCCGGCAGGCCCTGGAAGGCCACGCGCCCGGGCGCGAGCTCGAGCCACCGACGCAACAGCACGTCGTCGGGAAAGAGCCGTGCGAGTTCGCCGTCGATCGCCGCGATGTCCGCCGGATCGCCGGAGAGCGCCGCCCAGCGGAACGGGCCGATGCCCCGGCAGAACAGCGGCCGGATGTAGGCCGGGACGAAGCCCGGGTATGCGAATGCGTCCTCTAGGCCTGCGTCCTGCGCCTCCCCCCGGAGGTTGTTGCCGTAGTCGAAAACGTAGCGGCCCTCACGGACGTACTCGAGCAGCCCCTCGACGTGCGCGACGATCGAGGCCCGCGCCCGGCGCAGGTATTCGTCCGGGTCGCTGCGGCGCAAGGTTGCGGCCGCTTCCACGTCGAGCCCCTGCGGCACGTACCCGGTAAGCGGGTCGTGCGCCGCGGTCTGATCGGTGAGGAGGTCGAACTCCTCGCCGCGGCGTGCGAGCTCGGGCACGACGTCGGCCGCGTTCGCGAGCAGGCCGACCGACAGGGCGCGCCGTTCCCGCGCTGCCTCGCGCAGGCGCCGGACGGCGTCGTCGAGGGAGTCCGTCGCCTCGTCGAGATAGCGCGTCTGGAGACGGCGCTCGATCCTCGTCGGGTCTACCTCGACGCAGAGGATCGCCGCTCCCGCCATCGTCGCGGCGAGCGGCTGCGCGCCGCCCATCCCCCCGAGGCCGGCGGTGAGCACCGTCTTGCCGGCGAGGTCGGCCGAGCCGAAGTGCGTCTCGCCGGCGGCCGCGAACGTCTGGTACGTCCCCTGCAGGATCCCCTGGGAGCCGATGTAGATCCAGCTGCCCGCGGTCATCTGCCCGTACATGGTCAGGCCCTCGGCCTCGAGCCTCCTGAACTCGTCCCACGTCGCCCAGCGCGGCACGAGGAGCGCGTTGGCGATGAGGACGCGCGGCGCCCACTCCGAGGTGCGGAAGACGCCCACCGGCTTGCCGCTCTGGACGAGGAGCGTCTCGTCGTCCCCGAGCCGCAAGAGCGTTCGCACGATCGACTTCAAGGCCCCGTGGTTGCGCGCCGCCTTGCCGGTGCCGCCGTAGACGACGAGCTGCTCCGGATGCTCCGCGACCTCGGGGTCGAGGTTGTTGAGCAGCATCCGCAGCGGCGCCTCCGTCTGCCAGGAGCGCGCGTGCAGCGCCGTGCCACGCGGCGCGGTGATCCGCGAGAGGTCGCCGCACAGCGAGTCCACGAGTGCCTCCGGGGAGACGGTACGGCTCATCGGCCGACCCCCGTCGGCCGATGCGCGGGGAGGGGTGTGGGGAACCGCGCGGTTCCCCACGCTCCGAAGAAGGGGGCACGTGGGGGAAACGCGGTCTCCTCCGCGAACGCGACCCGGCGAGCGTTCCTCACGCGAGCGCTCCGATCTCGCGCTCGGCGGCGCCCTGCACCGCCCCGGAGCGGACGGCGTCGGCGACCCGCTCGATGTCCGCGCTCAGCGAGCGGTCGTCGACGAGGCGCTCGGACAGCGTGCGCACGAGATCGTGGACCGCCTGCACACCCTCCCCCGGCCGGAGCGGGGCGAGGAACTCGATCGCCTGTGCGCCCGCGAGGAGCTCGATCGCGAGCGTGCGCTCCGCGTTGTCCAGCACCTTCAGCGCCTTCAGGCCTGCGGCATTCCCCATCGAGACGTGGTCCTCCTGGCCGGCGCTCGTCGGGATCGAGTCGACGCTCGCGGGATGTGCGAGCACCTTGTTCTCGGAGACGAGCGCGGCCGCGACGTACTGCGGGATCATGAAGCCGGAGTTGAGTCCCCCTTCCTCGACGAGGAACGGTGGGAGCCCGTCGGACAGGCTCGGGTTCACGAGCCGCTCGGTCCGGCGCTCGGAGATGCTCGCGAGCTCGGCCGCGGCCATCGCCAACGCGTCGAGCGCGAACGCGACCGGCTGGCCGTGGAAGTTCCCGGCGGAGACGATCTCGCCCTCCTCGACGAGGACGAGCGGGTTGTCGGTCGCCGCGTTGAGCTCGACCGCGACCGTCGCCTCGACGTACGCGAGCAGGTCGCGGCACGCCCCGTGCACCTGCGGTGCGCAGCGGAGCGAGTACGCGTCCTGGACCTTGTCGCACCAGCGATGCGACTCGATGATCGCCGACCCCTCGAGCAGCCTCCACACGTTGTCCGCTGCCTCTCCCTGCCCTCTGAGCGGGCGCGAGCGGTGAACGGCGGGAGTGAAGCTCGTGCGCGAGCCCTGGAGCGCCTCGAGCGTGAGCGCGCAGGCGAGATCCGCCGTCCGCGCGAGACGTCCTGCGCGAACGATCCCGAGCGCGGCCATCGCCGTCATGAACTGCGTCCCGTTGATCAGGGACAGCCCTTCCTTGCTCGCGAGCCGGATCGGCTCGAGCCCGACGGCGCGGAGCGCGTCCGCGCCCGGCATCCGCTCGCCCGCGACAGACGCCTCCCCCTCCCCGACGAGCGGCAGGGCGAGATGCGCGAGCGGTGCGAGGTCGCCGCTCGCCCCCACCGATCCCCGCGCGGGGACGAACGGGACGAGACCGCGGTTCAGGCACTCGACGAGGAGCTCGACCGTGGACACGCGCGCTCCCGAGTAGCCCTTCGCGAGTGCGTTCGCGCGCAGCAGCGTCGCCGCGCGCACGACGTCGTCCGGGTACGGCTCCCCGACCCCGCAGGCGTGGCTGCGGAGCAAGCGCAGCTGGAGCTCCTCCGACTGCTCCTCGGGGATCTGGGCGGAGACGAAGCGCCCGAAGCCGGTGTTGACCCCGTAGGTGTGCTCGCCCCGCATCGCGTCGAGGAGCGCGCGAGCCTCCCGCATCCGGCCTCGTGCCGTGTCGGCGAGCTCGGCTGGGGTGGCGTGCACGGCCGCATCCCAGACGTCCTCCAGGGCCAGGTCCGATCCCGTCAGGACGATCGTCCGCGGCACGGCTCGAGTCTAGAGCTCGAGCACGCGCTCGAGCGCGCGCCTCGCGTCGATCCCAGGGACGGGTGCCCCCGCTGCGGCCGCAGCCTCGACGACGCCCGTGGGAACGAGCCCGACGAGCTCGCCGCCCTCGACCGCGACCCCGCGCGCGACCGCCTCCGCGACGACGCGCGCGTACACCTCGTGGACCGGCGAGCGCTCGAGGTCGACCACGTTCATGCTCACCTGCGTCCGTCCGGCCCGCGGCAGGCGAAGACCGATCGCCTGCACGCCCGGCAGGCCGCCCGTCGACTCGCGCACCGCAGCCGCGACCGCGCGCGCGACCGACACGTCGTCCGTCGCGAGATCGACGTTGTAAGCGACGAGCGGCGCGCGGGCGCCGACGAGGACGACGCCCGTCCGGGGATCGATCGTGCGCGGCCCGGCATCGGGCTCGAGCTCGCCGTCCGCGACGCGCCGCTCGAGCTCGTGGAGACCATTCGCTCGGAAGAACGCCGGTCGCCGGCCGTGCCCCACCTCCCCGTACAGAAAGATCGTCAGGCCCAGCTCTCCGGCGAGGAGGTCCGCGGTCGCGAGCGCGGCCCGGCACGCGGCCTCCATCCCACCGGGCGCGAGCGGCACGAGCGGGACCACGTCGACGGCACCGACCCGCGGGTGCACGCCGTCGTGCATGCGCAGGTCGATGAGCTCGACCGCGCGAGCAGCGCCTGCCACGAGGGAGTGCACGAGCCCGTCCTCGTCGCCGACGAGCGTGTAGACCGAACGGTGGTGGTCGGCGTCGGCGTGCACGTCGAGCAGCCGCGCGCTGCTCGCGAACGCGCGCCCTATCTCCTCGACCGCGCCGGGGTTCCGCCCCTCGGAGACGTTCGGCACTGCCTCGAGCACGATCCGTACCCTACGGAGGCCGTGACGGAGAGGGAGGACGAGACGACGCGACCGGCGGCCGGCCGGGCCCGCACGTTCGTCCGGCTGCTCACGTTCCTCCGCCCGTACCGCGCGTCGCTCGTCGTCTCGTCGCTGCTCGCGATCGGGTCCCAGGTCGCGGGCATCCTCGTGCCCGTCCTGACCGGCGTCGTCATCGACGAGCTCTCCGGCGATCCGGACACGACGATCCTCGCCTTCGAGATCGCGGCCGTCGTCGGCCTCGGGCTCCTGCGTGGCGCCCTCATGCTCGGGAGGCGGCTGATCTCGGGGCGGCAGGCGCTCGCGGTCGAGTACGACCTCCGCGACGAGCTCTACGGGCACTTCCTGCGCCTCTCGTTCGGCTTCTACGACCGCAGCCAGACCGGGCAGCTGATGTCGCGGGCGACGATCGACCTCCAGTCCGTCCGCTTCTTCCTCGGCTACGGCCTCATCTTCTTCGCACAGCACGTCGTCACGATCGTCATCGTCTCGGTCGTCCTCTTCGTCTACAGCTGGCAGCTCGCGCTCGTCGCGCTCGCGATCACGCCGATCGTCGTCCTGGTTGCGTACCGCTACAGCCAGGTCTCGCACCCCGTCCTCCGCGACGTCCAACAGCAGCTCGCTGAGGTGGCGACGGTCGCCGAGGAGTCGATCGCGGGCGTGCACGTCGTGAAGTCGTTCTCCCAGGAGGGGCGCAGGACCGCTCGCTTCTCGGAGGCGGCGGACGCGGTGTTCGACCGCACGCTCGCCGCGAACCGGCAGCGCGCGTTCTACGTGCCCTTGCTGACGTTCCTTCCGCTCGTCGCCCAGGCGGCCGTGCTGCTCATTGCCGGGCGGATGGTCGTGTCCGGCTCGCTCTCGATCGGTGACTTCTTCGCGTTCAACCTCCTGCTCGCGATGCTCGTCATGCCGCTCCGCATGCTCGGGATGTGGGTCGGCCAGGCCCAGCGGGCGACGGCCGCGGGCGAGCGCATCTTCGAGATCCTCGACGAGCCCGAGGAGATCGCGGACGCCCCGGGCGCGCGGCCGCTCCCACCCGGGCCCGGCGCGCTCGTGTTCGAGGACGTCGACTTCGGCTACGAGCCGGGCCGGCCGGTGCTCGAGGGTGTCGACCTGGAGATCGCGCCCGGGCGGACGGTGGCGCTGATCGGCCGCACGGGCTCGGGCAAGACGACGCTCGCCGCGCTCGTGCCGCGCTTCTACGACGCGACCGCAGGGCGCGTCCTCGTCGACGGCGTCGACGTGCGCGACCTCGAGCGGCGGTCGCTCCGGCGGGAGATCGGGGTCATCTCACAGGACCCGTTCCTCTTCTCGGCCTCGATCCGGGACAACATCGCCTTCGGGATGCCGGACGCGCCGCAGGACGCCGTTCAGGCGGCGGCCCGCGCGGCGCAGGCGCACGAGTTCATCCTCGAGCTGCCGCAGGGGTACGACACGGTCGTCGGGGAGCGTGGGATCACGCTCTCCGGAGGTCAGCGCCAGCGCATCGCGATTGCGCGGGCACTCCTCATCGACCCTCGGATCCTCGTGCTGGACGACGCGACGGCCTCGGTCGACGCGACGACGGAGGCGCGGATCCGAGCGGGCCTGCAGGAGGTCATGCGCGACCGGACGACGATCATCATCGCCCACCGCCTGTCCACGATCGCCCTCGCCGACGAGATCGTCGTCCTCGACCACGGACGGGTCGCCGCGCGCGGGACACAGTCCGACCTCCTCGTGGAGAGCGCGCTCTTCCGCGAGATCCACGACCACGGCCTGTTGCAGCAGGTGGTCGCCGGATGAGCGCTCTGGCGCACGTCGGCGCGGTCGACGGGCCCCCGCGGGCGGCGATGTCGTCGACCGCTCCGTCGGCACACACTCTGCACCGTTTCGTGCCCCACTCGCCCGCGTTGCCCGGTTACGCTCGCAGTGGGTGGTGGGCCGGGGTGCCCCAGAGGAGGCGCGCCGCCCGATGAAGGTCTGGCAGGCGGGGAGCCATCTCACGGACGAGCGGGGAGCGCGCGTCGACGACTGGAGCTGGCGCCAGACGCGCAGGCGCCTGGGCGTGCTCGTCCGTCTCGCGCGGCCGTACCGCGCGCGCACCGCGCTCGCAGTCGTCACGCTCCTCGGGTTCACCTTCGTCGCGCTGCTGCCGCCGTACCTCGCGAAGCTCGCGGTCGACGACGGGATCTCCGAGGGCGACCTCGGACGTCTCACCGTGATCGTCGTCGCGTTCGTCGCCGCCGGCATCGCCGCGTTCGCGCTGTCGGGCGCGCAGACCTACTACACGGGCTGGGTCGGAGAGCGCGCGCTGGCGGACCTTCGGATCGACCTCTTCCGCCATCTCCAGCAGCTCTCGCTCGGCTACTACGAGCGGAACAGGACCGGCGCGATCATCAGCCGGATCACGAACGACGTCGAGGCGCTCGACATGCTCGTGACCGACGGCCTCTCGAGCCTCGTCCAGAACTCGCTCCTGCTCGGGGGCACCGCCGTCGTCCTCTTCTTCCTCGACTGGCGGCTCGCCCTCGCGACCCTGATCGTGCTGCCGCTGATGGCCGCGGCCACGGCCTGGTTCAGGAGCCGTTCGAACCACGCGTACCGGCGCGTTCGCGAGCGGCTCGGGCTCGTCACCGCGACGCTCGCGGAGGACATCGCAGGAATGCGCGTCGTGCAGTCGTTCACGCGCGAGCCGGCGAGCCAGGCGACCTTCCGCGGCGTCAACGAGCGCTACCGCGAGTCGAATTACGAGACGGTCGTCCTGAACGGGCTCTATTTCCCCGCCGTCGACGTCCTCGCGTCGGTCGCGACGGCGATCGTGCTCGGCTTCGGCGGCGCCCTCGTCGTCGACGGGAGCATCACGGTCGGCACGCTGCTCGCCTTCACGCTGTACCTGACGAACTTCTTCGACCCGGTGCAGCAGCTCTCCCAGCTCTACAACACGTTCCTCTCCGCCGCGGCCGCTCTCGACCGGATCACGACCGTCCTCGACGAGGAGCCCGAGCTCGTGGACGCACCCGACGCGGCGGCGCTGCCGCGCATCGAGGGACACGTCCGCTTCGAGCACGTCCGGTTCGGATACGGGAACCTCCCCGAGGTGCTGCACGGGCTCGACCTCGACGTCCCGGCTGGGACGACGGTCGCCCTCGTCGGCCACACCGGCGCCGGCAAGTCGACGATCGCGAAACTCCTCGCCCGCTTCTACGACCCACGCGAGGGGAGCGTCACGATCGACGGACACGACCTGCGCGACGTCACGCAGGCGTCCATCCGCTCGCAGCTCGGCATCGTGCCCCAGGAGGGATTCCTGTTCTCCGGCACGGTCGCCGAGAACATCGCGTTCGCGCGCCCGGGAGCGAGCCGGGAGGACGTCGCGGCGGCGGCGGCGGCGGTCGGAGCGGACTTGTTCGTCGCGGAGCTCCCCGACGGCTACGACACCGAGCTCGGCGAGCGCGGGTTCCGCCTCTCTCTCGGTCAACGGCAGCTCGTCGCTTTCGCCCGCGCGCTCCTCGCGGACCCACGCATCCTCATCCTCGACGAAGCGACGTCCTCCGTCGACATCGGCACCGAGCGGAGGATCGAGCGCGGGCTCCGCCGGCTCCTGGCCGGACGCACGGCCTTCGTCATCGCCCACCGGCTCTCGACCATCCGGCGCGCCGACGTCATCGTCGTGCTCGACCACGGACGGGTCGTCGAGCAGGGGACGCACGAGCAGCTCATCGCCGCAGGCGGCGCGTACACCCGCCTGTACGGGGACTGGGCGGCGGAGGTCGCCTGACGCGCGAAGCTCTAGGCTTCGGCCATGCCGACGGACGCCGACGCCGAGCAGGTCCTCGAGGAGTCGCACGCGCTCGACAGCGCGTACGCGACGCTCCTGAGCGCGGACGAGGCGGTCGCGGCGATGCACCTGCGGGTGCCGGCCCGCGGCAATCGGAAGCTCCGACGGCTCCTGGAAAAGGTCGAGGCGGACACCCAGATCAAGGGCTGGTGGCACGTCGCGAACGTGAACGCCGTCGTCCGGCTCGAGATCAACGACCACTCGTGGGTCCACATCCAGATCGTCACGAACATCGCGCTCAAGCTCCTGCGGCAGCTGACGAAGAACGGCGTCGAGCCCTCTCTCGTCGCCGACTACCGGCTCACGGTCGAGGACGCGGAGATCGTCGTCGTCCTCGCCTCGCTCCTCCACGACGTCGGCATGTCCGTCCACCGCCGCAACCACGAGGACTGGAGCCTCTTCCTCGCGGAGCCGAAGCTGCGGGAGCTGCTTGCCGACCTCTACGACGAGCCCGATCGCACCGTGGTCGTCTCCGAGGTCCTGCAGGCGATCACGAGCCACCGCGCCGACGGCGAGCCACTCTCGCTCGAGGCCGGGGTCCTGCGCGTCGCCGACGCGCTCGACATGGCGAAGGGCCGCTCGCGCATCCCCTTCGAGCGAGGGTCCGTCTCGATCCACTCGCTTTCCGCAGCGGCGATAGACGAGGTGCGGATCGCGGATGGTCAGACTCGGCCCGTCGCCGTCGAGATCGTCATGAACAACTCGTCCGGCATCTACCAGGTCGACGGCCTCCTGAAGGCGAAGCTCCGCGGGTCCGGCCTCGAGCCGTACGTCGAGGTCGTCGCGCGCATCGATACCGAGGCGGAGAAGCGCCTCGTCCCCGTGTACCGCCTCGAGATCGGCGAGCCGGAGTCGCCTCAGCCCTGACCGGCTAGACTCCGTGCGCCCGTTGCGGGGTCGTCTAACGGTAGGACGCCTGGCTCTGGACCAGGAAGTTGGGGTTCGAATCCCTGCCCCGCAGCCTCGGAGCGCGCACACGACCGCCCGCGGTCGCCGTTTTCCCTCTGGATTACGATCGTGACACGTTCCTTGAGCATTTTGTAAGCGTTTCCGCCACGGCTCGTGGCGCATTCGCTAGCGTCTCCTGATTCGTGAGACACGAGCGGCCCCTCGTGGGGAGGCCGCGCCCCTGTCCCCGACCAGGAGGTACGACCCTGAAAGCCCTACTCGTTGGCCTGTGTGCGTTCATGCTCGTGACACAGGCCGTTGCGGCAACGAGCGGCGGCGCGTCGGCGGCGACGGAGCGCACGAAGCGTCCCGTCTCGCTCGAGGCGAAGCTCCAGCAGAAGCTCGACACGGCCCGTCAGCTTCGCGGCACCATCCGGTTCTTCGAGAGCCATCGGCTCCTCCTGAGCTCGACCAAGACCGGGCGCTCTGCGCGGACCGCACTGGAGCAGGCGGAGCGGCGGCTCGCAACGGTACGGCGCGAGATCGCGCACTACCGCCGTCTGATCACGAGGCGCGAGGCACGGCGGGAGGTGCAGCGGCTCGCGAAGGCGCCGCCGAAGGTCGCCATCCGCGCCGTCTTCGGTCGCTACGCGGAGCAGGCGATCGGCGTCGCGTGGTGCGAGTCCCGGCTCGCGACCACCGCCCAGAACGGCCAGTACCGCGGTCTCTTCCAGATGGGGTCGAACGAGCGGCGCCTGTTCGGCCACGGGTCGACCGCGCACGAGCAGGCCCTCGCCGCGCACCGGTACTTCGTCGTCTCCGGCCGCGACTGGAGCCCGTGGAGCTGCCGCTGGGCCGCTTCGTAGCGGCTCGAGGATTTCGTCGCAAACTGCGCACCGCGCCGGCGTCGGGGGTTTCTTTTCCACCTGCCTTCTGGTAGGGGTCCGGCGACGTGTGGGGACAGCGGAAGCGCGACCGGCTCCGACCCCTCGACGAGGCCTCGGCATATGCCCGCTGCCACGGTGACCGCGACGACAACGTGCGGATCGTGAAGCTCCCGCCGCGCCGCGTCCGCTACGAGACCGTGCTGTCGAGCGGGGAGGCGATCCGCCGCGGCTTCGAGGAGCGGCTCGACACGCGCGAGCCCGAGTCCGCGGTCTGACCGCTCCCGGTTCGCTACCCTTCGCGTCCCGGCCCATTCGTCTAGTGGCCTAGGACACCGCCCTCTCACGGCGGCGGCACGGGTTCGAATCCCGTATGGGCCTTTCCGGGGTTCCTGGCCAAGCGGATTTCGTTTAGGTAAGCCAAACAGGAGCGACAGCAAAACAGAGTCGGCAGGGTGTTCCCCCCACCGGTTCCCCCATCGTTCGACGCGGCTCTACGGGCCTTGTCCTCCGCGGCGATCTCGACGGCGGGAGCGCGGTCGGTCACCCTCTCCGGTGTGGAGCTCGGCCCCCCGCGTCCACCTGCGTGACGTGCAGACGATGGACGACCTCGCCGACGTGACCGCTCCCGAGCCTGTCGAGCCGGGAGACCTCGTGGCAAGCGCGGAGGAGTTCTTCCGTGTCGAGGCGTGCTCTGGAGCCGACTCGCGCTGCGTCCCGGTCCTGGCCGCAGGATCGAGCTCGACGATCGTCGCCCGCTAAGGCGCTCGCCTGCCTCCTACGGCCTGCGAGCTAATGCGCTCCCGCGAACCACCTGCGATGCGGGTGGACGCCGTCGAGATGAGGGGAGCTGTACTCGTCCTTGCGGTAGAGCATCGCCAGCACCATCGCCGGAATCATCAGCATCGATCTGCAACCAGGACAGCTTGTGCCGGGATCAGGTCGAGCGAGTGAGCAGGAGCGAGCGGTGGCAGCGGCAGGTTCATCGCTATCGCCATCTCGCCGCACCGCTCCCAGCTGTGGCCGCGATAGCGCATCCAGAGCACCATCGGCACGTCATGTTGAAGGCCATCGCGAAGGCGGCCAGCCGACGTAATCGACGCCAGGCGTCAGCGAAGGCGCTGCCGAAGACGATCTCGTGGAACGCCCACACCACGCGAGTACGCACATGCCGAGCATCATCACGCCGATCATCTCGAGCAGGTGGCGCAGGAAGCGCCGCGCGTCCTGCCCTGTGGTTGATCGATGACGGACTGGACTTCCATGTCGCACTCCTCGAGACAGGGGAAGATCGTCGCACTAGTGACAATCGCCGCCATCCGCGTAACCCCGTAAAGACGGCGCTGGAAACCCGCACGGTCGTGCTCTGAGACGCAGCTCGCGCCCTGACGTCACGGTCGCTTGCTACTAGAGCAGGTGCGTCGTAGAGTAGGGCGGTCAAGATGCCCGTCCCGGACTTCCAGACCCTGATGCGTCCTCTGCTTGAGGAGCACGCGGCCGGAGGGGAGCGGCCGATCGCGGAGGTGCGTGCTGCGCTGGCGACGAAGTTCGCCCTGACACCCGAGGAGCTCACGGAGAGACTGCCGAGCGGCCTAGCGAAGACGTTCGACAACCGGGTCGGCTGGGCGGCGACGTACCTCTACCGCGTCGGCCTGCTCGCGCGGCCACGCCGCTCCGTGTACGCGATCACCGAGCGCGGCCGCGAAGTGCTCTCTGCACACCCCGAACGAGTAGATCTCACCGTGCTCTCGCAATTCCCCGAGCTCGCAGAGTTCAGGAAGGCAAGTTCGTCGCCCGGATCGCGAGAGCCGCAACCGTGGAGACCCCGGTCACGGACACGGCAACCCCCGAGGAGCGCATCGAAGCGGCTTACCACGAACTACGCGAGGCGCTGATCGCGGAGGTCCGGGACAGGATCGCCGCGATGCCACCCTCGGCGTTCGAGGACCTCGTGCTCGACGTGCTCCACGCGATGGGGTACGGCGATGGGACCGAGCACTCACGGCTTCGCGTCGGAGGGAGTGGTGATGCCGGTATCGACGGTGTCATCAGAGAGGACAGGCTCGGCCTAGACGTTGTGTACGTGCAGGCGAAGCGGTGGGGAGCGACAGTCGGTCGTCCGGTGGTGCAGGGCTTCGTCGGTGCACTTCAAGGGGCGAGGGCCACGAAGGGCATCATCTTTACGGCGTCGAGCTTCTCCTCCGACGCAGTGACGTACGCGGCCGGCGTGTCACCGCGCGTGATCCTGGTAGACGGAGAGCGACTCTCCGAGCTGATGATCGACCACAACGTAGGCGTGACCGACCGCGAGACCTACGCCATAAAGCGCGTGGACGGCGATTACTTCGCCGACGAGGAGTAGCCGAGCTCGCCGAGGTCGCCGCCGCCGTCGTGCGGGCACGAAACCCCCGGCCCCGAGCTCCTCAGATGGTCGCTGCGGCTCGGTATCTGGCGATGCTCGTACTGATCGACCAGACCACGAGAGCCAGCACGCCCGGGAAGAAGCCGAAGCCGAACAAGCTGTCCTCGCCGGTCCCGGTGAGGAGCGCGGCGAATGTGATGAGGAACGAACCCGCGCCGATCAGCGCCACGACACCTGTCCAACGTGCGAAGACGCCGCTGCGTAGCGTCAGGAGTCCGGCTGCCGTTAGCAGGGCCGCGAAGCCCATAGCGGAGACTAGGAATGGCCCTGCCGAGGCGGTCGTCACTGCTCTAGTGACCACTGGATCGGCGTCGGCACCTTCGGAACTCGCAGCACCGATCATGACGATTGCGGTCGCCATACCCGCGATCCGACGATGGCTCCCGCGAAGGCGACGCGTGCGAGTTGTGCAGTACCGCGAACCGTCGTCTCAGCGGCTCCAAGCACGCTTCGGATCGTCCCGATGAAGTGCAGGAACACGAAGCCTGCGAGCAGCATCGCAAAGGCACCGATGCGGCTCTTCCACTGGTTGTCCTCCGCCCAGGTCGTCCAGTCCGGATCCGTCGCGCCGTAGTCGGGCGTGTCACCACCGCTCGCAAACCAGCCGATCAGGAACAGGGCCGCGAAGACGACGCCAGACAGGGCAAGCAGTCGCTGCCATCTAACTGGGAGAGCGTCAGACGGCTGCATCACCGCGCCAGTTCGGGCGAAGGATTGGAGAGTCCTTCCTGAAGCCCCAGATCGCGCAGTAAATGCCGAGGGACAGCTCCCAGATGAACTCCGGGATCACCAAGAGACCGGGGATTGTGCCGCCTGTCTCCCACCACTCGAAGAGGTCGCCCGTGCTGGAGATGACCAGGAGTGGCCCTCCGATCATCCCGAGCCAGGCCATACGCCGTGGGATGAGGCCAGAGCGGTACATCAGGTAGCCAAGGATCAGGCCGTTTCCGATGGGAACAGTGAACCCTGGGCCGAAGAGGAACGTCCAGTCCTTCAGCGCGGCGAGCGAGACGGCGAGATCAGCGGCGTCCGGAGCGTCCTGTCGCAAGCTGACGACCCCGAGGATGAAGATCATCCCCGCCGCGAGGAAGACGCACTCGATGATCCGCGCGGCAACGTAACCGATAGCCAAGGCCTGGTTCTGCCGCTTCGCGATGGGGTACAGGGCGACGGCAGTTCCGACGTTCGCGACGATCAGGATGAACTCCAGGAGGACAGCCATGTACATGACGTCGTCCTTCCCGTCCTCGGCGATGTAACGCGGCCGGGTCGTCGAGGATGTCCTGGAAGAGAAGGTACGCCGGAATCGACGTGAGGAACGTGATGATGAACAGCACTCCGAAGATCCGGCCATGCCTCTGGTCGTCATTCATCTGGCTCCCTTCGTCGCCTGGTCGGGCAATACACGAGCGACTTAGCCCGCTAAACCTCGAACGCCGTCTCGGTTCCGCCCAGCGCTGCAGCTCAGCGATCTCGTCATCGCGCTGCGAGCAGCTCGGGTTCTTGCTCTTCTGTCTTCTTCAGAAGCTGGAAAGCGACGAAGGCAAGCCACACGAACCACGTGAGGGCTCCCGCCCGGTTCGACGCGCCGTCGCCGATCAGCGAGAAGAGGATGCTCGCCAGGAAGAACGCGGGAATGGCCGCCAGTGTCGGCAACCAGGCGTTACGCCAACTGGGGAGACGGCGGAACGCGAACGCGAGCACGAGCGGCGAGCCAAAGATGAAGATCCCCGAGAGAGCGGTCGTGAAACGATGCCCATCTGAGTACCAGCTCGTGTTATCGCACCCTGCGTCGATGCCTTGGCAATCGAGGCGGAGGAACCCTTCGAGAAAGAGTGTGACGCCCACACCCACAAGGCCGACGACACCCACCCGCCCGAGGAGGTTGGGCGATAGCGCTCGCCACAAGCCGAGCGCGAAGACCACGATGAGGATTCCTGTGAGGTTCATGCCGATCTGGTTGTAGATCCACGGGCTCGAGGCCGTCGTGGCGCCGAGATCGCTGGTCGCGTCGTCGGCGCTGCTGAAGTCGTCAGGTTGTGCCAAGCCGCCGAAGAGAAGCGCTGCGCCATACGTCAGCGGTGTGAGAAGGCCGCAAGCGGCGGCAAGGCGAGGGGGCATGTGTCGGCGCTTCCCGCCCGACGCTGCCGGCAAACGACGTAGGCGCATGGCGTCGGCAGGTTGACGAGTTGTCGGACGAGTTCATCGCCGAGCTGGTCGGCAACCGCTCCCCGAAGGTGCTCGCCGACACGTACACGCACGTCCTCATAAACGAGCGCGAGTGGACTACGGGAGCATCATCGCCGAGCGGCTCGGGGCTCGCCGAGGCCGTATTCGCCTGACGGAAGGGGACGGAGCCAACGCTCTGTCCCCCCACGGTTCCCCCCATCGCCCGCGAGAAGTGGCCGGTTTGCAGGGAGGTTTGAATCCGTTTGGGCCTTCAACCGGTACATGCCGAGAATCGTGCAAAGCCCCGCGAACGCGGGGTTTTTCCGTTGGTAGAGCGATTTGCAGGGCGCTGAGGCGACGTGCTCCAAGCTGTCACACACGCCGCACGAGCTCGACCCGTGCTACCCCCGGTGCTGCCACCGACCATGGCAACACGGCGAGCTCGAGTGGACAAGCGTTCAGAAGATCGCGACTTCCTGCTCGACGGTGTCTCGGCGGCGGCCGCGAGCACGAGCGTGAGCGCGACGACGACAGCGGCAGCGCCGCTCGCTGCCTTCCAGGTCCACGGCCAGGCATCGCCGACCGGCTTCGCCTTCAGCCTGCGGCGCGCTGGCTTGCCTGAATCGGGGCGAGCCGAAACGTCTCGGGAGGAGGGCAGATTGCTCGGGCGGGAAAGCCTCGGATCAGGCGGCCGCAGAGCCGCCGACGGTTGTCGAGTTGAAGATTCTCGCGCTCGACCGACGAAAGAAGAGGTTGGGCGCGGCGACTCTCGCCGCCAAGAGGAAAACCGCCGCGCCCGCTATGTCTCAATCATCGGCCCGTGTGCACGCCGGCGTCCGCGCCGATCCGCGGGTTCCCTCCAGTACCTTCGGTGGGTTCGGTCGGCTCAGCCTAGTCCGGCTCGCGACGATGACGGCTCGGAGATGCCTGACGGCGCGGACGAGCAAGGTCATGGACAAGCCTGGCCGTGCAGTTCGGGCCGCTCGCCGTTCTGATGCTGACCGTGATCGCTCTGGCGTCACGCGGGCATGACGACTCAGAGCGATCGGACCCGGCCCCCGGGTTGACCGGTCGCTACCTCCGGCGCATGAGAATCGGGGTCCCGGATCGGTGAGCTCGTCGGACGCGGCGACCTCGTGACGACGGCCCGCGCCGATACGCACGCCGTCGCCGACGAGGCCGAGCTCGACTACGTCGTGTTCATCGTCGGCGACCGCCGGCGCTGTGGACTACAGGCAGGCGAGCGTTCAGGCAGCCTCCTGCCGCGTCCCCAGGCGCGCGGCCGGCGAGAGGATTGGAGAATCCCGCCTGAACCCCCAGATAGCGCAGTAGATGCCGAGGAACGCCTCCCAGATGAACTCCGGGATGACCAGGACGTTCACCGCGCCGGATTGGTCCCACCAGTCGAAGAGCACGCCGAAGTTGCCGATCAGGAGGAGTGGCCCTCCGATCAGTCCGAGCCAAGCCATGCGCCGCGGGACGAGGCCGGAGCGGTACATCAGATAGCCGAGGATCAGTCCGTTCCCGAAGGGGACGACGAGCCCGGGGCCAAACAGAAACGTCCAGTCCTTGAGCGCAGCCAGCGTGAAGGCGACCTCATCCGCTCCCGGAACGTCCTGTCGCAAGCTCACGACCCCGAGCACAAAGATGATCCCGGCCGCCAGGAAGACGCACTCGATGATTCGAGCAGCCACGTAGCCGATGGCCAGGGCCTCGTTCTGCCGTCTCGCTATGGGGTAGAGCACGACGGCCGTTCCGACGTTCGCGAGGACGAGAAGGAACTCCAGGAAGGCTCCCAGGTAGATCTGGTTGTCTTTGCCCTCACCGGCGATGTAGCCGGCGGGGTCGTCGAGAACTGATTGGAAGAGAGCCAGCGCTGCGATGGAGGTGATGAACGTGATGATGAACAGCACTCCGAATATCCGGCCATGCCTCTGGTCGTCTTCCATCTGCGGCTCTCGCTCCTTCCGGTCGGTTCCCGGCGACCCTAAAAGACGACCTCGCCCGTTACAAACCTTGGTTCGAGACTCCTTGAGAAGTCGCCAACGCTGAGCTCCAGGCGCGTTCGTGAGCGCTCACCTGCTGCCACCCCCGGCTCCTGGAAATGCCCATTTGCAGGAGTGTCTGAACCTGGATCAAGTGGAGCAGAAGCTGCACGACGGGGCACGAGCGCTGATCCGCAGCGCCCTCGGCCCGGTCTACGAGGAGCATCTGGCACGTGGCAAGTCGCTCACTGTCGAGGAGGCGGTGGCACACGCCCTCGAGACCTGAAGGTGCTGCGGCGGCGGCGATGAACGCGACAAAGAGGCGCTGCTCGGATGGCAACTGTGCGCGCTTCCGGCCGCGACGCTTCGCGTATCCGCGTGCGCGGCTGAACCCGCGTCGGCAGCGCTCGCCCGCCGCTGCGTCGGACGGACGACGACCGTTGCGCCCTCGCCTACTCACGGCGCGCGGGCGTCCGATGTGCGGCTACGCCTGGATGTAGGCCGTGATGGGTTGGACGACGCCGTGGTTCTCCATCGCCGCGAGAACGTCAGGCGCCGGCGACGCGAGCATCCCCTTCAGGGCGTCGACGTCCGCCACGTCCACCGTGATGGCGATGTTGTTGCTCCCGTCCGCAGCGACGTAGTCGGTCACGTTGCTGCCGGTGCCCGATTCGATGGCGGCGGCGCGTTCCGCGCGACCTGCCAGCCACCGGTCGATCTCTTCGACCGCGTGGGTGATGACGACTCTCGGCATGTCTGCTTCCTTCCTCCGGTTGGGCGGCGGACCGTACTACAGGCCGACTGTCTACGTCGTCCGGCCGCAGCACCGGACGGCGGCGTGGCTCGGGCGGTCGCGGGCAACTCAGCCGCCCGTGCTGCGCCGGATGCGCAGCCGCTCCTCGAGCAGCTCGCGGCGGAGCCGGTGGAGGGTCGCGGGGCAGTCCTGATCCAGGGCCTCGAGGATCGCCTCGTGGTCGGCGATCGTCAGCGGCGCCTCGATCGTGATCCGGCGTTCGATCGCGTCCCGGATCCTGGCGGCCGTCGCGGGATGGCCCTCGGCGTCGAGGATCTCCGAGAGAAGGCGGGCGACCGGGGCTCCGAGGCGGACACCTGCGATGCGCACGCCCCGGACGCTATCGAACCGCGTCGGCGACTCCGCATGCGCAGGAGGTCGATTCGCGCCGGCACGACGCCGCGGACGAGCGCGATGCCCTGCGGTCCACCCCTTCGGGGGGCGACCGTCTGGACACTCGGACAGGTACGGAGGGAGTAGCGTTCGCAACGTCCGGTTGGGAGATCGGGCGTGGCGGGGGGAAGAACGGCATGTCGGCTGGGGGAGCCAAAGCACGCCTTGGGGAGGCCGTCACGCCCGATCTCGGCGCGTCAGCCTAGAGCATGTCCCCCGGGCGTGCGCCGCTACCGTCACGCAAGCGCGCGCTCGACCTCGGGAGCGAGCCGCCGCGCGAGGGCGGCGGGGCGCATCCAGTCGAGCACGACGTCGATCGGCACCGCGCGCACGCCCGCACGCGCGAGCTGCTCGCAGGCCGGCTTCGCCCGGCGCGGATCGCCGAGGACGAGCACGGCCTGCCAGCCGCGACGCTTCGCGATACGCGCCGCGTCGGCAGCCGCCGAGCGCGTGAAGCGGACCCGGTGCTCGTCCATGCGCCGCTCCCAGAGGTCGCGCTGACTGGACGACCGCGCGGCGGTCGCCCGCTCCCCGAGCCGCGCGGGTGCGAGTACGACGGTCCGACGAGCTCGTGCTCGACCGCCTCGGTCACGGGCAGCTCGAGCTTCCGGAGCTCCTCGATCCGGCGAGGATGCCACTCGGCGATCGTCACCCCTTCCGCCGAGACGAGGAGCACGCCGACCGTGGAGTCCTTCGAGCCGGACGATTCCTTCATGGGCTCACCTCCGGCCCGAAGGATACGCGCTGCGCGCCTAACGCCTCTTCTTCGGCTTCGGCTTCGGCGCGGCCTTGACGACGAGCGTCACCGTGCCCGTCGCCTTCACGCGGAGCGCGTCCTGCACCTCGAACTGCATGCGGTACGTGCGGGCGCGCGTCGGCGTGCCGTACAGGAGGCCGAGCTGCCGGTCGAAGCGCATGCCCCGAGGCAGCGGGCCGCGCTTGATCCTCCAGACCGCCGGCTGGACGCCGCCGGTCGTCTTGAGCCGTACCTGGTAGAAGCGGCCCTGACGCGCGGGCCTCAGCCGCTGAGCGACGACCGCGAGGCGCTCCGCGACGGTCAGCGTGGTCGGGTACGCGCCGGTCCTGCCCTCCGCGTCGGTCGCGGTGACGGTGAAGGCGAAGCGCCCGGCCTGCGTCGGCTTGCCGACGATCGCGCCGGTCGGAGTGAGCCCGAGGCCCGTCGGCATGGCGCCGGAGCTCACGGACCAGGTGAATGCTCCCGTCCCGCCCGTCGCGGTGAGCGGCAGGAGGAACACGACGCCGACCTCGGACGGCGGCGTGACCGCGGTCCCGATCGCGACCCGGTCGCGCACGGTGATCGCGAGCGTCTTCGTGTCGACCTGCTGCGGATTGATCTCGGCACGAACAGTGAACGCGTACGTGCCCGCAGCCGTCGGCGCCCCGGAGATGAGCCCGTCGCTCGCGCCGAGGACGAGGCCTGGCGGCAGGGCGCCGTCGGCGATCGACCACGTCTTCGCGTCCGGGACGGACGCGGTCAGCTGGAGCGAATACTGGCTGCTGACCGTCCCGGGCGGGGCCGACTCAGGCCCGATGACGAGCCTGGGGACGCCGGGATTGATCGTGAGGGTGACGTGCTCCTCGGAGTTGTCCCGGCTGCTGCAGCCCCTGCTCTCGTCGGGTGGATCCGGATTGGGATCGGGAATCCAGTAGTCCGGCAGCTTCATCTCGATCCAGAACGTGTACGTCCCGGCCTGGGTCGGCGTCCCGGAGAGCTGGCCGTTGTCCGAGAGCGTCAGGCCGGGCGGCAAGGCGCCGTTGGTCGCGGTCCACTTGTCGTCGCCGGGCGCGCACGGCGGATCCTCGTCGGCGTGGAACTTGATCGAGTACGCGACGCCCTCGGTCCCTGCGGGGCAGACGAGGTCGTTCGACCCGTTCTTCGGGCAGGGGTCGCCGTCGTCGATGCTTCCGGCCGGCGCGGCGCCCACGAGCACGGCAGCGGCGGCGCTCGCGAACGCGACGAGAAGGACGAGGCGCTTCAGGCTCACGGCGCGCGCCAAGGTAGCAGACGTGTCCGCTGGAGCTAGGACGAAGCTGTTAGGACACTGTGAGGACGAGCAGCGCGGCGACGCACACCGGCTTCTCGACGCCCTCGCACTCGACGACGGCCTCGATTTTCGCCCGCTCGCCGGCGCGGGTGTCCTCGACCGAGGCGACCCGGAAGCGCCCCCGCACTCGGCTCCCGGACGGCACCGCCGCCGGGAAGCGAACGCGGTCGACCCCGTAGTTCACCGACATCGCGCCGGACGGAGGCAGTAGCTCGTACAGCATCGGCACGCAGAGCGAGAGCGTCGAGGAAGCCGTGCGCGATCGTCGTCCCGAACGGGCCCGTGGCGGCTCGCTCGCGGTCGACGTGGATCCACTGCGGGTCGTCGGTCGCGGCGGCGAAGGCGTCGATCCGCTCCTGCGTGACCTCGATCCAACCCGTCGGGCCGAGCTCGGCGCCGACGAGGTCCCGCAGCCCGCTCACGACGCGCTCGCCGCCCCCGCCCGGATGCGCGCGAGCGACTCGTCGCGCCCGAGCAGCTCGAGGCTCTCGTACAGGCCCGGCGAGACGCGCGAGCCCGTCACCGCGACCCGGATCGGCGGGTAGACGGCCCTCGGCTTCTCCCCGAGCTCCTCGCACAGGGCCTTCAGCGCGGCCTCGATCGCCTCCGTCGACCAGGGCTCGACCTCGGCGAGGGTGCGCTCCGCCCCTGTGAGGATGTGCGCGTCGAGGAGCGCCGGATCCGGCTCGACGCCGTGGAAGAGGAAGCCGGCGAAGGCGGGGAAGTCGCCGAGGCGCACGATCTTCTCCTGGACGAGCGGCGCCGCCGCGCGCACGCGCTCCTCCGACCACTCGAGACCCTTCTCGCCCAGGTACTCGACGAGCCTGGCAGCGAAGTCGTCCGGGGCGAGCGCTCGCAGGTAGACGCCGTTCATCCAGTCGAGCTTCGCGTAGTCGAACGTGGCCGGGCTCGACCCCACCCGCTCCAGCGAGAAGCGCTCGACGAGCTCGGAAGTGCTCATGATCGTCGTCTCGCCGTCCGGCGCCCAGCCGAGGAGCGCGAGAAAGTTCCGGAGCGCCTCGGCCAGGTAGCCGGCGTCGCGGAACTCCCGTACCGACACCGCGCCGTGACGCTTCGAGAGCTTGCGCCCGTCCTCGCCGAAGACGCTCGGGACGTGCGCGTACACGGGGAGGTCGGCGCCGAGCGCGGAGAGGACGTTGATCTGCTTCGGCGTGTTCGAGACGTGGTCGTCGCCGCGGATCACGTGCGTGATCCCGTCGAGCCAGTCCTCGAGCGGCGAGGCGAAGTTGTAGGTCGGGCGGCCGTCCGACCGCACGAGCACGAGGTCCTCGAGCTCCGCGTTCGGGAACTCGATGCGGCCCTTGATCGCGTCGTCCCAGCCGGTGACGCCCTCGTCGGGCATGCGGATGCGGATGGCGCCCTCGTCCTCGTACGCGGCGCCCTCGGCCACGAGCCGGCGCGCCTCTTCCTTCGCGCGCTCCATCACGTCGAGCTGGAAGGTCGTCACCCCGTCCCACTCGATGCCGAGCCAGCGCAGCGACCCCTCGATCTGCGCGACGGCCTCCTCGACCTCCCGGCTCGTGTCCGTGTTCTCGATCCGCAGCAGGCACTCGCCCCCGTGGCCGCGGGCGAAGAGCCAGTTGAAGAGGAACGTACGCACGCCTCCGACGTGCAGCAGCCCGGTGGGCGACGGGGCCATACGGACGCGGACGGGCACGAAGACGAGTCTAGGACGAGAAACGCGGGTGACTGTCACCTACGGTGACGTCACCATGCTCTACGGGGCTCACGTCTCGGCCGCGGGCGGCATCTCGAAAGCCGTCGATCGCATCGAGGAGATCGGCGGCACCTGCGTGCAGGTGTTCACGCAGAGCCCGCGGATGTGGAAACCGACCGCGCACTCGGACGAGCAGCTCGCGCGCTTTCGAACGCGCCGGCGGCAGGCGCGCGTCCGCCACGTCTCGTGCCACGCGCTCTACCTCGTCAACCTCGCGAGCTCGGACGCCGAGGTGCGCGTGAAGTCGCTCGAGGCGCTCCGGGCGACGATGGAGGTCGCGCGCGCGATCGACGCCGACGCGGTCGTCTTCCACGCGGGCTCGCACCTCGGCTACGGCTTCGAGCAGGCCGTCGACGTCGTCTCGAAGCCCGTGCGCGAGCTGCTCGAGCTGACGACGGAGCGGCTCTGGCTCTGCCTCGAGAACACCGCCGGCGCCGGAGGGACGATCGGGCGCTCGGTGGACGAGCTCGCCGCGCTCGTCGACGCGGCCGGGCGCCACCCTCGCCTCGGCGTCTGCATCGACTCCTGCCACTGGTGGGCCTCGGGCGTCGACGTGGCCGACGAGGCGGCGCTCGACGACGCGCTCGCCGAGCTCGACGAACGGATCGGCCTCGAGCGGCTGCGCGTGCTGCACGTGAACGACTCCGCCGCCCCGCTTGCGTCGAACCGCGACCGACACGAGCTCGTCGGGCGGGGCCTCATCGGCGACGGGCTCGCGACGTTCCTCTCGCACCCGGCCTTCGACGCGCTCCCCGCCGTCGTCGAGACCTGGGTCGACGCGGGCCCCGACACCGACGACCTCGACCGGATGCGGGCGCTCCGCCGCCGCGGGAAGCGACGCCGGGGTCGCCGAGCGCTCGCCTAGCGCGCGTCGTCGACGCGTGCGAAGACCCTGAACGTCGTGCGCTCGCGCGGGAGCTCGTGGAACTCGGGGTTCCGGCAACCGAGCTCGTCCTCGCGGCCCCGGTAGCACTCGACGACCTCGACCTCGCACATCGGGAGCGGTGCCCGCCGCGCGCGGACCGCGCCGAAGCCGCCCCGGTCCGCCTCGGCCGCCTGGAGCAGCGTGAGGTCGATCTCGACGTCGAACACCTTCTGCAGGCAGCCCATGTACGTGCGTCCCCACGCCTCGTAGGCGTAGACGAACGGGCACGCCATCCGGATGCATGCGCCCGGGTACACGACCTTCTCGCAGTGGACCTCACAGTGGCGGCACTCGACCTCGTCCTGTACCCGGAGCGGGATCCCGACCTCGGCCGCTGCCTCGTTCATGGGCCGATTGTGTGCCGACCGGCGCGCGGGCCGCAAGTCTTGACAAATCGGCGGTTTTCAGGCAGTGGCGACGCGGCCGTGTCCCGACCGAGCGGCACTCGCTCGGGCGACCGGCCCGGATAGGGTTCGCGCCCGTGGTTCGCAAGATCCTCTTCGCGACGCTCGCGCTCGCCCCGCTGACGATCGGCCTCCACTACTTCGCGGACCTCCCCGAGACCACCGAGTTCGTGCTCGCGGCGCTCGCGCTGATCCCGCTCGCCTGGCTGATCGGCGAAGCGACCGAGCACGCCGCCGAGCACACCGGCCCCGGAATCGGCGGGTTCCTGAACGCGACGTTCGGGAACGCGCCGGAGCTCATCATCGCGCTGATCGCGGTGAACGAAGGGCTGACCGAGGTCGTCCGCGGCTCGCTCTCGGGCAGCGTCGTCTCGAACCTCCTGCTCGTCCTCGGCGCCGCGCTCGTGGCCGGGGGACGCGGCGAGCTCGACCGCTACTCGAGCTTCCTCTCCTTCGGCCTGCTCGCGTTGGCGACCGTGTTCTTCCTCGTCCCCTCCATCCCCGGTTGGGACGGCGACCCGGACCGGCATGCGCTCGAGGTGGTCACCGTCCCGGTCTCGATCGTGCTGCTCGTCGTGTACCTCGGCGTCACGTGGTACTCCCTCCGGCGGCACAGCGCCCTGCACGTCGCGAGCGACGAGGAGATCCGCGGCTGGTCGCTGCGGAGATCACTCCTGGCGCTGGCGATCACCACCGCGGTCACGGCGCTCGTTGCCGAGATCCTCGTCGGTTCGCTCGAGGTCTTCGCCGACAAGGCGGGCCTCAGCGAGTTCTTCGTGGCCGCGGTCATCGTCGCGATCGTCGGCAACGCCGCGGAGCACGGGGGCGCGGTCATCGTCGCCTTCCGCGGCAAGATCGCCCTCGCGGGCGAGATCGCGCTCTCCTCCGCCGCGCAGGTCGCGGTGTTCCTCATCCCTGCAGTCGCGCTCCTCTCGTGGCTGCTCGACCCGCTCTCGCTGAGCTTCCGGCCGGTCGAGATCGCCGCGCTTGCCGGGTCGGTCTTGTACACGGCGCTCGTGCTCTTCGACGGCCGCTCGAGCCGGCTCCGGGGAGGCCTCCTGCTCGTCGGGTACGCGGTCGTCGTGGTCGCGTTCTTCGTCGCCGGCGACCGCTGATTCCGTCAGCGAAAGCGAAAGAGCTCGTAAGGAAGCTCTGAAGACCGCGTTCCGACGGTGCCCGGATCGGGTACACCGTCGTGGATGCGCCTCGTCGTCGTCCTCGCCGCTGCATGCGCGCTCTTCCTCGTGACGGTCGCCGGGCCTGCGGAAGCTGCGCCGGGCGTACGCTTCGGGATCCAGGACGACGCCTGGCTCGAGCACGGGCCGGGCACGCTCTCGGGCCGCGTCGCAAAGCTCGACCGTCTGGGTCTCGACGTCGTCCGTGTCACCGTCGAGTGGAACCGGATCGAGACACGGCCGGGCGCCTACCGCTGGCAGCGGCCGGACCGCCTGCTTCGCGCGCTCCGGGCGCGCGGGCTCGCTCCCGTCGTCACCCTCTGGGGCACGCCCGGGTGGGCGAACGGCGGCGCAGGGCCGAACGTCGCGCCGATCGACGCCCTCGACTTCGAGCGCTTCGCGGAGCAGGCCGCTCTCCGGTATCGCTTCGTCCGGCACTGGGTCGTGTGGAACGAGCCCAACAAGGCGCCGTGGCTGCGCCCCGCCTCGCCGCGGACCTACGTCCGGCAGATCCTCAACCCGGGGTATCGGGGGATCAAGGCGGTCTCGCCGCGCGCCCTCGTCGCGGGCGGCGTGACGGCGCCCCGCGGCGGGCAGGGCGGCATGTCGCCGGTCGACTTCATCCGGGGCATGGACCGCGCGGGCGCGCGGCTCGACGCGTACGCCCACCACCCGTACCCGGTCTACCCGGGCGACACGCCGTTCATCGGCGGCTGCAAGTGCAAGACCATCACGATGGCGACGCTCGAACGGCTCCTCGGCCTCGTGGGCAAGGCATTCCCACGCGCCCGCGTGTGGCTGACCGAGTACGGGTACCAGACCAACCCACCCGACCACTTCGGCGTGTCGCGGGCCGACCAGGCGCGCTACGTCGGCGAGTCGGCGCGCCGCGTGTACGCCGCGCCGAAGGTCGACATGCTGATCCACTACCTGTACCGCGACGAGCCGAACCTCGACCGCTGGCAGAGCGGGCTCGAGACGATCGACGGGCGGCCGAAGCCGGCGCTGACGGCGACCATGCTGCCGCTCGCGCAGGTGTCGCGCCGCGGGAGTCGGACGACGCTGTGGGGCCAGGTTCGCCCAGGAGACGGGCGGCAGCGCTATGCGCTCCAGGTCCTCGTCGGAGGACGCTGGACGTCGCTCGGCGGCACCCGCACGACCTCGGCCCATGGCTACCTCAGCCGGGGGGTCAGCGCGCGGAAGGGCGCCAAGCTGCGGCTCTGGTACCCCGTACGCCGGCTCGCCAGCCCGACGCTCGTCGTCCACTGACGGTCAGGCGACGGGCAGCGCCGAGCCGAGCGCACGCGGGATGAGCTCGGCCGCGCGCTCGACGTCGTCGTCGGAGATGCCGAGATGCGTCACCGCCCGGAGCACCAACGGGTGGATCGTCGAGGAAAGACCGACGCCGGCGTCGCGCAGGCGTGTCAGCGCCTCGTCGCGACCCAGGCCGAGCGGCGCGAGATCGACCTGGACGAAGTTCGTCTCCACCTGCTCGAGGTCGACCGGGAGGCCGGCGGCTTGGAGCGCCTCGGCGAGCGCGCGTGCACGCGCGTGGTCGTCGGCGAGCCGCTCGAGGTGGTGGTCGAGGGCGTAGACGCCCGCGGCCGCGACGATCCCCGCCTGCCGCATCGCGCCGCCGAACAGATGCTTCTCCCGCCACGCGCGCTCGATCAGGTCGCCCGAGCCCGCGAGGAGCGCGCCGAGCGGGCAGCCGAGGCCCTTCGAGAGGCAGAGCGTCGCGGTGTCGAAACGCGCGGAGATCGTCGCGGGTGCGACCCCCTGCGCCACGGCGGCGTTGAGGATTCGCGCGCCGTCGAGGTGCGCGGCGAGGCCGAGGCCACGCGCCGTCGACACGACCTCCTCGAGCTCGTCGAGCGGCCAGACCCGCCCGCCCGCGTTGTTGTGGGTGTCCTCGAGCGAGACGAGGGCGACCCGCTGGTCCGCACCCTTCATGCTGGGCGCCGACGCGGCCCGGACCTGCTCGGCCGAGATCCTCCCCGCGACGCCCGGCAACCCTCTGGTCATGAGCCCGGCGTGCGCCGCCGCGCCGCCGTACTCGTAGACGAGCACGTGCGAGTGCTCCTCGGCGAGGAGGACGTCACCCGGCCTCCCGTGCAGCTTCAGCGCGACCTGGTTCGCCATCGTCGCGGTCGGGAGGAAGACGGCGGCTTCGTGCCCGAGGAGCTCGGCGACGCGCCGCTCGAGCTCGAGCACCGTCGGGTCCTCGCGCTTCTGCTCGTCGCCCACGACCGCCGCGGCAATGGCCGCGCGCATCTCGGGCGTCGGGACGGTGACGGTGTCCGAACGGAGGTCGATCACGGGAACGGCCTTCGGGATGATCGCCGGTCGCCAGGCTGACGTTGATCGGCGCGAGACATGGACGCAAGGAGCCCTCGTATCGATCGAGATACGGGGGCGACCGAGGACGCTGCATCGCGTCGATCAGCGCAGCATGGCGACATGACCGTTCATTCTGAAGGCAACTCCACCCAGGACGGTACCGTCCGGGCATGGATCTCGGGCTCCTCGAACGGGTGCTCGCCGAGCGGGGCGAGCCGGCGTACCGGGCGCGTCAGGCGTGGAAGTGGGCGTCGAGCGGCACCTCGTCGTACGAGGCGATGACCACGCTCCCGCGGACGCTGCGCGCGGACCTCGCGCGCGAGGTCCCCTTCTCCACGCTCGAGGTGGTGACCGAGCGCGAGTCGCGGGACGGGACCGTGAAGACGCTCTTCCGCACGCACGACGGCCATCCGGTCGAGGCGGTGCTCATGCGCTACCGCGACAGGCGCCGGTCGCTCTGCCTGTCCTCGCAGTCCGGTTGTCCTCTCACCTGCACGTTCTGCGCGACCGGACAGATGCGCTTCGGACGCAATCTGACCGCGTGGGAGATCCTCGACCAGGCGCTCCACTTCCGCCGCCGCGAGCCCGTGAGTCACGCCGTCTACATGGGGATGGGCGAGCCGTTCCTGAACCACGAGGCCGTCGTCGAGTCGGCGCGGCTTCTCCCCGACCTCGGGATCACCCACCGGCGCACCACGATCTCCACCGTCGGCTGGCTGCCAGGGCTGCGTCGATTCGTGGACGAGGTCACCGAGCCGATCCGCCTCGCGCTCTCGCTGCATGCCGCCGATCCGGCGCTCCGCTCCGAGCTCATGCCGGTGAACGACCGCTATCCCCTGGAGGCCGTCCTCGCCGAGTGCCGGCGCTACGTCGAGCTCCGCCGCCGCAAGGTGTTCGTCGAGTACGTCATGCTCGCGGGCGTGAACGACACGCCTGCCGCCGCGCGTCGGCTCGCCGCCCTGCTCGACGGGAAGGCGTTCAAGGTCAACCTCATCCCGTACAACCCGACCGGGATGTACGACGGCTCGTCGCGGGCGGCGATCGACCGCTTCAAGACGGTGCTCGACGGCGCGCGCATTCCGGCGACCGTACGTCTGACGCGGGGGCGCGACATCGAGGCCGCGTGCGGCCAGCTCGCGTCGGTGCGCTGATGGAGCGCGTGACAGGCGTCGGAGGCGTCTTCTTCCGCTCGCGCGATCCGAAGGGCCTCGCAGCCTGGTACGAGGAGCATCTCGGCGTTCCGCGCGCTGGAGAAGAGGCCTACGCGATCTTCCCCGAGAGCCGGAACACCGTGTGGTCGCCGTTCGCCGCGGACACGGAGTACTGGCCCGCCGAGAAGCAGGCGATGGTCAACTTCACCGTCCGCGACCTCGAGGCGATGCGGGAACAGCTCCGTGGAGCCGGGGTCGAGGTCGACGAGAAGGTCGAGGAGCTCGAGGGCATCGGCCGCTTCGGGTGGGCGGTCGACCCGGAGGGGAACCGCTTCGAGCTCTGGGAGCCGATCGCGACGTAGCGACGATGGTCTCGCTCGAGCACGCCCGGCGACTCGCGCTCGCCCTGCCCGAGGCGGTCGAGCAGGATCACCACGGACGCCCCTCGTTCCGCGTCGGCGGGAAGATCTTCGCCACCCAGTGGGACGACGAGCACATGAACGTGATGCTGGACGAGGGCGGCATCCTCACAGCGACCCACGACGAGCCGGCGACCTGCGAGCCGGTCCGGTGGGGCAAGCGGCTCGCCGCCGTTCGCGTCGACCTGCGACAAGCCTCGCCGGAGCTTCTCTCCGAGCTCCTCCGCGACGCGTGGGAGACGAAGGCGCCGCCTCGCCTCGTCGACGGCTAGTCCGCGCCGACGAGCGCCGGATGCTCGTCGAAGAGGTACCGGACGACCGGCTGCTTCGCCGCGCGCACCTCGTCGAGCCGTCGGACCGGCCGGCTGTGCGGAGCCTCGTGGACGACCTCCGGCGCCGAGGCCGCCTCCTCGGCGATAGCACGCATCGCGCCCACGAAGTCGTCGAGGCGCTCCTTCGGCTCCGTCTCCGTCGGCTCGATCATCAGGGCCTCGGGGACGACGAGCGGGAAGTAGATCGTGGGCGGGTGGATCCCGTAGTCCATGAGCCGCTTCGCGACGTCGAGCGCGGTGACGCCGTGCTCGCGCTTCAGGGTCCGCGCCGAGAGGACGAACTCGTGCATGCAGAGGCGGTCGTAGGGGAGCTCGTAGACGTCCCTGAGCCTGGCCAGTAGGTAGTTCGCGTTCAGGACCGCGACCTCCGACATCTCCTTCAGCTCCGGCCCGTATGCCCGCATGAACGCGTACGAGCGCACGAACACGCCGAAGGGGCCGGCGAACCCGCGTACGCGACCGATCGACTTCGGCCGGTCGTGGTCGAGCCGGTACGCGTCGCCTTCGCGGACGACCGTCGGACTCGGAAGGAACGGCGCGATCGTCTCTTGCACCGCGACCGGCCCGCCCCCCGGCCCGCCGCCGCCGTGCGGCTGCGAGAACGTCTTGTGCAGGTTGTAGTGCACGATGTCGAAGCCCATGTCGCCGGGCCGCGAGATGCCGACGACGGCGTTCAGGTTCGCGCCGTCGTAGTAGAGGAGCGCCCCCGCGTCGTGGAAGATCCGCGCCACCTCCTCGATCCCCTCGTCGAAGAGCCCGAGCGTGGACGGGTTCGTGAGCATGAGCCCCGCCGTCCGTTCGTTCACCTTTCCGCGCAGGTCGTCGAGGTCGAGGTTCCCGCGCGCGTCGGTCTCGATCTTCTCGAGCTTGTAGCCCGCCATCGTCACGCTCGCGGGGTTCGTGCCGTGCGCGGTGTCCGGGGTGATGATCGTGTCGCGCTCCTCGCCCCGGTCGGCGAAGTACGCCCGCATCAGCATGAGCCCGGTGAGCTCTCCCTGCGAGCCCGCAGCAGGCTGAAGGGTCACGGCCGGGAGCCCCGCAACCTCCGCAAGCATCTCCTGCAGTCGGAACATCAGCTCGAGCGCTCCCTGGGCCCCCTCGTCCTCCTGGTGCGGGTGGAGGTCGCGGAACCCGGGCAGCCCCGCGAGCCGCTCGTGCACGCGCGGGTTGTGCTTCATCGTGCAGGAACCGAGCGGGTAGAAGCCGGTGTCGACCCCGAACGTGCGGTCGGCGAGGGTCGTGAAGTGCCGGACGAGCTCGGGCTCGGAGAGCTCGGGGAGCCTCGGGGGTCGCGCCCGGCGCAGCCCCTCGGGGAGCTCGGGCACCGGCACGTCGGGCTTCGGCGGACGCCCCGCGCGGCGCCCAGGCCGCGAGCGCTCGAACAGGAGCGGGGCCGGTGGCCAGGCGCTTCCGGGAGCGGTCACGAGCAGACCTCCGCGAGCACCTCGGCGAGGCGATCAACGTCCTCGACGGTGCGCTTCTCGGTCAGCGCGACGAGGAGCACGTCGTCCATCCCCTCGTAGTCGCGGCCGAGCGCGTACCCGGGGTGGACGCCGCGCTCACGGGCGAGTCGCACGACCTCGCGGGCGGGGATCGGCGTGCGGAACGCGACCTCCTTGAACGAGGGGGCATCGAACGCCGGCTCGAGCGGGATCCGCTCGCGCGCGCGGTGGGAGAGGGCGAGGCATGCATCCCCGACCTCGCGCAACCCCTCGGGCCCGAGCCACGAGAGCGTCGCGAGCCCGGCGAGCGCGAGCAACGTCTGGTTCGTGGTGATGTTCGAGGTCGCCTTCTCGCGGCGGATGTGCTGCTCGCGCGTCTGCAGGGTGAGGACGAACGCGCGGCGGCCGTCGAGGTCGACGGTCTCGCCGACGATCCGCCCGGGCATGCGCCGTACGAACTCGCTCTTCGCCGCGAGGAAGCCGTAGTGCGGACCGCCGTACGACGGCCAGTTCCCCGCCGACTGACCTTCGCCGAGGGCGATCGAGCATCCGTACTCGCCCGGCGCCTCGAGCACGCCGAGGGACATGGGATCGACGTGAGCGATCGCGAGCGCGCCCGCGTCCGCCGCGGCCTGCGCGAGCTCCGGCGCGGGCTCGAGGCAGCCGAGGAAGTTCGGCTGCTGGAAGAGCACAGCGGCCGCGTCGGTGGCCGCCTCGGCGATCCGCTCCGGGTCCGTCGTGCCGCCGTCGTGCGGGACCTCGACGACCTCGAGCCCGAACCCCGGCGCGTATGTCTTCACGACCTGACGGACCTGCGGGCTCAGCGTCTCCGCGAGGACGATCGTGCTGCGGGCCGGGACCGCATGCTTGACGACGAAGCACGCGTCCGCGGCCACGGTGCACCCGTCGTAGCCGGACGCGTTCGACACGTCCATCCCGGTCAGCTCGCAGATCACGGTCTGGTACTCGAAGATGGCCTGCAGCACGCCCTGGCTCATCTCCGGCTGGTACGGCGTGTACGCGGTCAGGAACTCGCCGCGCGAGAGCACGACGTCGGCGACGGAGGGGACGTAGTGGTCGTAGATCCCCGCGCCGAGGAACGAGAGCTCCGCGCCCGTGTGGACGTTGCGCGACGCGAGCTCCTCGACGTGACGGACGAGGTCCGCCTCGCCGAGCGCTAACGGAAGGTCGAGCGCCCGGTCCAGGCGCACCCCTGGCGGAACCTGCTCGAATAGCTCGTCGACCGAGGAGACCCCGATCGCCGCGAGCATCTCCTCGCGGTCGGCGTCGGTCAGGGAGAGGTAGCCGCTGCTCACGCCGGAGCGCTCACTGCTCGGCGACGTGCGCGGCGTACGCCTCCGCATCCATGAGCGCGTCGGCCTCGGCCGCGTCGGACAGCCTGATGCGGAGCAGCCAGCCCTCCCCGTAGGGGTCCTCGTTGACGACCTCGGGCTCGTCGACGGCCTTCTGGTTCACCTCGAGGACCTCGCCGGAGAGCGGCGCGATCACGTCCGAAACGGCCTTCACTGACTCGACCTCGCCACACGCGGCGCCCCGGGAGACGGTCGCGCCGACCTCGGGCGGCTCGAAGTGGACGAGCTCCCCGAGCGAGTCCTGGGCGAACCAGGTGATCCCGAGCGTCGCCTCGTCTCCCTGGATCCGCGCCCAGTCGTGCTCTGCGTGGTAGCGGAGGTCGTCCGGGTAGCTCTCCGGTGCGGGCACTAGCTGTCTCCTTTGCGGTAGATCGGCTTCTTCACCACGTGGGCGCGCCTCGGCTTGCCGCGTACGTCGACGACGAGCTCGGTGTCGGGGGCCGCGCGCGCGGAGGGGACGTAGCCCATGCCGATGCCCCGGTCGAGCATCGGCGAGTGCGTGCCCGAGGTCACCTCGCCGCCGCCCTCGATCGGCATGCCCTGACGCGGGACCGCCTTCTCGTCCATGACGAACGCGGCCAGCCGACGCTCCGGCCCCTCCTCCTTCACGCGGCGAAGGACGTCCGCCCCGCTGAACTGCTTGTCGAGCGCGCACGCCCACCCGAGGCCGGCCGAGATCGCGTCCGTGTCGGGGGTGATGTCGTTCCCGTGCAGCGGGTAGCAGACCTCGAGCCTGAGCGTGTCCCGCGCGCCGAGCCCGCACGGCGCGGCGCCGCGCGCGAGCACTGCGTCCCACAGCGCCTCGGCGTCGTCCTCCGCGCAGCAGAGCTCGACGCCGAGCTCGCCCGTGTACCCGGTGCGCCCGATCATCACCTCGATCCCGTCCACCTCGCCCATCGCATGGGTGAACGCCGGCGCCTCGTCGAGCCCCAGGCGCTCGAGGCTTCTCGGCCCTTGCACCGCGAGCAGGCCGTAGTCGTCGGAGGCGTCCCGCACCTCGGTGCCGCGCGGCTCGCGCTCCTTCAGCCACTCGTACGCCGCCTCGCGGTTCGAGGCGTTGACGACGACCATGAACTGGCCGTGCGCGAAGCGGTAGACGATGAGGTCGTCGACGATCCCGCCGCGCTCGTTCGTGAGCAGCGTGTACTGGGCGCCGCCGTCGGACACCTTGCCGAGGTCGTTCGAGAGCATCTCCTGCAGGAATGTTTCGGCGGTCGGCCCGTCCACGTGCAGCTCGCCCATGTGCGAGACGTCGAACAGGCCGCAGTCCGTGCGAACCGCCCGGTGCTCCTCGATGACGCCGTCGTACTGGACGGGCATCTCGTAGCCCGCGAAGGGAACCATGCGCGCGCCGGCGGCGACGTGCCGATCGTAGAGCGGCGTGCGTTGCAGCGACGTGGCCCCCACCGCCGCGACTCTAACCGTTCGCAGCCGGAGGCCCGGCCCGGAGCTAGTCCTCGCGCAGGAAGCTCGGAATGTCGATGTCGACGTCGCTCACGCTCGGCGCGTCGATCGTCGGGCGCTCGGTCGTCGCGCCCGCCGCGACCGGGGCCTCGACCCGGCGCCGTCGCGGCCGCCCGCCGAAGCCGGTGGCGATGGCGGTCACCCGGACGTCCTCGCCCATCGACTCGTCGATGACCGCGCCGAAGATGACGTTCGCGTTCGCGTCCGCGGCGCCCGTCACGACCTGCGCAGCCTCGTCCACTTCGGCAAGCCCGAGGTCGGGTCCACCCGTGATGTTGAGGAGGATGCCGGTCGCGCCGTCGAGCGAGGTCTCGAGGAGCGGCGAGGAGATCGCGGCGCGCGCGGCTTCGACCGACCGGTTCTCGCCGCGAGAGACGCCGATGCCCATCAGCGCCGAGCCAGCGTCGCGCATGATCGTCCGCACGTCGGCGAAGTCGAGGTTGATGAGCCCGGGGACGGTGATCAGGTCGGTGATCCCCTGGACGCCCTGGCGGAGGATGTCGTCCACCATCCGGAACGCGTCGGTGACCGGGGTCGACTTCTCGACGACCTGCAGCAGCCGGTCGTTCTCGATGACGATGAGCGTGTCGACGTTCTCGCGGAGCGTCTGGATGCCCTGTTCGGCCTGGTCGGAACGGAGCCGGCCCTCGAACGCGAACGGCTTCGTGACGACGCCGACGGTGAGCGCCCCGAGCTCGCGTCCGATCTCCGCGACGACCGGCGCGCCGCCCGTCCCGGTGCCGCCGCCCTCGCCCGCGGTGACGAAGATCATGTCAGCGCCCTTCAGGGCCTCCTTGAGCTCGTCGCGGCTCTCCTGCGCCGCCTCGACGCCCACCCGCGGGTCGGCGCCGGCGCCGAGGCCTCGGGTCGCCTTCGAGCCGACATGGATCTTCACGTCGGCGTCCGTCATCAGCAACGCCTGCGCGTCGGTGTTGACCGCCACGAACTCGACCCCCGAGACGCCGGCCTCGACCATCCGCGAGACGGCGTTCGAGCCGCCCCCGCCGATGCCGACGACCTTGATGACCGCAAGGTAGCTACCAAGCTGATTGTTCATGTCTCAACCGTCCTGAAGCTGAAGCTCTCGTCGAACGTGCGACTTGTACGAATGCTTTCGCTGTCGAGGGTACGGCTCCTCCGGGTGCCTGTCAATGCCATGCGATTGTCGGCAACATTCAACCTCTACCTAAGAGTTGAGGTCGTATCTGCTCGTCACCGGCCGCTCCGGGACGCTCACGTCGAGGTAGAGGGCGCCGTCCGGCAGGAGCGGGAAGACGCGCGCGGCCACGGCGAGCTTGAGCCGCACGTCGCGCGGGCCGCCGAGCCTGATCTCGGGCCCGTGGCGGAGCACGAGCGTCAGCTCGCCGGCGGTCGAGCGGACCGCCTTCACTCGCCTCGGGATGCGCGCCTCCTGCACCGCCGCGAGCGAGCGCGTGGCCGGGAGGAAGCTCGTCGGGAGCGACCCTCCGACCCGGAGCCCGACGCCCTTGGGGATCCAGAGCCGCGGGTAGCCGCGATGCGAGCCCGGCTCGATCTCCCGGATTACCCTGCCCCCGCCCGTGACGAGCCACGACGAGGTGCGACGGTGGGCGACCGCGACCGGTCGCACCGGCGAGACCTTGATCACGAGCGTGTGCGGGAACGCGCGGTCGACCGAGGCGCCGGCGACGGACGGGAGGGCCCGCACGGTGTCCTCGATGCGGCGGGCGTCGACGTCGAGCAGGCTCTGCCCCATCGCGGCGGCGGTGACGTCCTCGATCTCGCGGGCTACCGCAGGCGGCGCCCCCTCGACACGAACGTGCTCGACGGCGAAGACGGACGACACGCGGGCTCCCCACGCCGCAGCGAGCACTCCCGCGACGAGCGCGAACACGAGGAGGAGGGAGCGGCCGGAGGGGACGAGCCGGGCGAGCTCCTGGCGATCGCCGACGCCGCTCCGCGGAAACGGGACGACGGCGCTTGCCGCGCGCGTGCGCCGGCGAGACCCGCCGTCGACTCGTCCCCCGACCATGCGACTGGATTCGCCGCCGGAAGCGGCGCTCCTACGTGCGGCTCAGGGCAGCTCGAGTCCGCCGAGGAAGACAACCTCGCGCTCGAGTTCGACGCCGAACTGCTCCCGCGCCCGGCGCCGCGCCTCGACCATCAACGCGACGCAGTCCTCGCTCGTCGCGCCGCCCGCGTTCTCGATGAAGTTCGCGTGCTTCGGCGAGATCTGCGCCCCGCCGATCCGGTGCCCCTTGAGCCCGCAGTGCTCGAGCAAGGCCCCCGCCCCGAGGTCGCCCGGCGGGTTCTTGAAGACGCTGCCGAACGTCCGCTTGTTCGTCGGCTGCGTCTCCTTGCGCCGGGCGACGAGGTCGGCGACCAGGGCCTTGATCTCCTCCGGCGCCCGCGGCTCGAGGCGGTATGCGACCCGCGCGACGACCTGGCCCGAGGTGAGCCCGGAGTGGCGGTACGAGAGCCCGAGCTCGTCAGGCCCGAGCCAGCCCGTGCCGGCGGCCGAGACGACGAGCGCGCGCACGAGGACGTCCGACCAGTCGCGCCCGTAGGCGCCCGCGTTCATCCGCACGCCACCGCCCGCGGTGCCGGGGATGGCGCAGGCGAACTCGAAGCCGCCGAGCCCGGAGGCCCGGGCGCGGTGCAAGCAGACGGCGTTCGTCGCGCCGCCGCCCGCGACCAGCAGCTCGTCGCGCGTCTCGACCTCGGCGAGCTCGCCCTCGAGCCGGACGACGAGCGCGTCGACGCCCTCGTCCGCCGCCAGAACGTTGGAGCCCAGCCCGACGACGACGACGTCGAGGCCCTCGCCCTGCGCGAAGCGGAACGCCTCCTCGAGCTCGCCGAGCGTCCGGGGCCGGGCGAGCGCCCCTGCGGGGCCGCCGGTGCCGATCGTCGTCATCCTCGCGAGCGGCACGCCCCGCTCGACGTTCACGTCTCGAGGCCCTCCACGATCGCTCGGGCGATGCGCCACGGCTCCCCTACGCCGAGCGTGACCACGAGGTCGCCCGGGCGCACCCAGGAGAGCGTCACGAGCGCGGCGTCGTCGAGCGTCGGCGCCCAACCCCGCCGCACCCCCTCCGGGACGTTCTCGAGCACGAGCTTCCCGCTCACGCCCGCGCGCCGCGCGTCCCGGCCGCCGATCACGTCGGTCACGACCGCCGCGTCCGCGAGGCCGAGCGCGGCGCCCAGCTCGCGTGCGAGCTGGCGCGTCCGCTCGTACACGTGCGGCTGGTAGACGGCAACGAGCCGGCGCCCGGTCCGCTCGCGCGCGGTGCGCAGCGTTGCGGCGATCTCGGTCGGGTTGTGCGCGTAGTCGTCGTAGACATGCACGCCTCCCCGCTCCCCGACCAGCTCGAACCGCCGCCCGACGCCCTCGAAGCGAGAGACGACGGGCTCGGCCTCGGCGCGCGCGACGCCCGCGAGCTCGAGAGCCGCGAGCGCCGCCGCGGCGTTCATCCGGTTGTGCTCGCCCGGGACGGCGAGGTCGAACGAGACCGGCTCGAGCTCCCAGCCGCGAACGGCGGCGGGTGCGCCATCGAGCCACGACTCGAAGAGCTCGTCCAGTTCGGCCTCGGACGCGAACGTCGCGTGGTGGTCGAGCTCGACGTTCGTGACGACGGCGATCTCGGGCCGGAGGAGCGCGATCGAGCGATCGGACTCGTCGCCCTCGACCACGAGCCAGCCCTCCCCCACGCCTGCGTTGCCGCCGAGCTGCGGGACGACGCCGCCGACGATCCAGGCCGGGTCGTGCCCGAGCTCCCGGAGGACGAACGCGACCATCGCCGTCGTCGTCGTCTTGCCGTGCGCGCCGCCGACGACGATCGAGCGTCGGAGCGCGACGAGCTCGGCGAGGAAGTCCGCCCGCGGCCTCCCCTCGGCGCGGCCTGCGTGCGCCGTCGAGAGCACAGCCTCGAACCCGGCCGGCGGTGACGGGTCGCCACCGACGTCGACCTCGACGCCCTCGAGCGTGTCCATGAAGATCGTCTCGCGCGCGTCCCAGCCCCGGACCTCGGCGCCCCACGCGCGGGCGATGTTCGCGTAGGCGGAGAGCCCGGCGCCCCCGATGCCGACGAAGTAGAGGCGGCGCCCGGCGAGCGGGGTGTCGCTCACAGGGCGACCTCCGTCGGCCTGCGAGCGGGGAGGGGTGCGGGGAACCGGGAGGTTCCCCGCGGTGTCGAGAAGAAGGGGGCACGTGGGGGAAACCTGGTTTCCCCCACGACCGCGAGCTGCAGGCGAGCGGTGCTCACGCCCGCGCCCCGGCGAGGCGGACGAGCTCGTCCGCGATCTCGTCGGCCGCCTCCGGCCTCGCGAGCCGGAGCATCGCCTCGCGCATGCGGTCGAGCCGCTGCGGGTCGCCGAGCAGCGCGTCGACGAGGGCAGGCACGCGCGCGAGCTCCTCCTGGCGCACGACGACGGCGCCGCCGCCCTCCTCGAAGTGGCGAGCGTTCAGCCACTGGTGGTCGGCGGTCGCGTGCGGATACGGGACGAGGAGAGCGGGCGTACCTGCCGCGGCGAGCTCCCAGACCGTGCCGCCGGCGCGGGAGAGCGCGAGGTCGGCGACGGCGAGTGCCTCTCCGAACCGATCGGTCGTCGCGAGCAGGATGTATTCGGGACGGCGCACACGTGCGCGCACGGCCTCGTGGTCGCGTTCGCCCGCGATGTGCAGGATTGCAGGCCCGCGCGCGCCCCACGTGTCGGCGGCGAAGTCGTTGAGCGCCTGCGCGCCCGCGAGCCCTCCGAACACGGCGAGCACCGGGTCCTCGGGCGGGAGGCCGAGCGCGCGCCGTCCGGCGACGCGGTCCGCGCCGAGGTGCGACGACGGCACTGGCCTCCCGACGACCCGGTATTTCGCCCCGTCGCGGCCGGCGATCTCGTACGCGAGGAAGACGCGGCGGGCGAGCGGAGCGGCGAGCCGGTTCGCGAGGCCGAGGTGTGCGTCGGCCTCGGTCAGCGCCGCGGGGACGCCGCGTACCCGCGCCGCCAGCACCATCGGCCCGGCGACGTAGCCTCCCGCCCCGAGGACGACGTCGGGACGCCGCTTCGCGAGGATGCGCGAGCACGCGAACGGGGCGCGCAGTGCCTGACCGAGCGCGCGGACGAGCCCGAGGCCGAGGCGCCGTGGGAAGCCGGAGACGGCGAAGGTGTCGAGCTCGAAGCCCGCCTCAGGAACCAGCTGCGACTCGACGGGTCCGCGGGACCCGGCGAACGTCACCGTCACGCCTCTGGCGCGAAGCGCCTCCGCGACCGCGAGCGCCGGACGAACGTGTCCGGCCGTGCCCCCTGCCGCGATCACGCACGCGAGCCGTGACGACCTCTCCATTGACGGCGATGTTAAGGAGAATGCCGACCCCGGCGAGGAGCACGACGAGGCTCGAGCCGCCATACGAGACGAACGGAAGCGGGATCCCCGTGAGCGGCGCGATGCCGAGCACGGCGGCGAGGTTGATCGCGGCCTGGCCGCACACGAGCGCGGTGAGGCCCGCGGCGAGGAGCTTCCCGAAGGGGTCCTTGCAGCGGTGCGCGATGCGGAAGCCCGCGAAGCCGAAGGTCGCGAAGGCGCCGATGACCAGCAGCGCGCCGACCAGTCCGAGCTCCTCACCGACGACGGCGAAGATCATGTCCGTGTGCGCCTCCGGGAGGTAGAGCACCTTCTGCACGCCCTCGCCCAGGCCGGCTCCGGTGATGCCGCCGGAGCCGATCCCGATCATCGCCTGCACGATCTGGAACCCGGAGCCCTGCGCGTCGCTCCAGGGGTCGAGGAAGCTGAAGACACGGGCCCGCCGGTACGGCTCGGCCCAGATCGCGATCATGCCGACACCCGCAGCGAGCACCGTCGCGACGAGGAGCAGGCGCACGGGGACGGCCGCCACGAGGAGGATCGCCAGCACCATCACGCAGAGCGCGATCGTCGTACCCAGGTCGGGCTCGAGGAGGATGAGCGCGCAGAAGGCCGCGGTGACGAGGCCGAGCGGGCGCACGAGCTGCCCCAGCGTCCGGGGTACCGGGCGTCGCGCGAGATAGGCCGCTGCGAAGAGGCAGAGCGAGAGCTTCGCGAGCTCCGACGGCTGGAAGCTCGCCGGCCCGAGCAGGAACCAGCGCCGCGCTCCGTTGATCTCGGGCGCCACCGCGAGCACCGCCGCGAGAAGCCCGAGCGCGACGAGGAGGAGCGGCACGGCGAGGTAGCGGAGACGGTGATAGTCGAAGCGGGCGAGCGCCGTCATCGCGACGACGCCGATCAGCGCGTACACCGCCTGCCGCTTGAGGAAGCTCATCGGGTCTCCGTCGCCGAGTGCTGCCGACGCGGAGGTCGCGCTGTAGACCATCACGAGCCCGAACGAGACGAGCGCCAGCGTGACGAGCGCGAGCAGTCGCTGATCGAACTGCCCCTGCGCGGTCACGCGAGCTCCCCGACGAGGCGCCGGAACACGTCGCCCCGCTCCTCGAAGTCGCGGAACTGGTCGAAGCTCGCGCACGCGGGAGACAGGAGCACGACATCGGAGGGCTCTGAGGCAGCCGCCGCTGCCTCGAGGGCGGCGGCGAGATCGCCTGCCTGCGTGAACGGCACGCCCGCGTCGGCGAGGGCGGAGGCGATCTCGTCCGCGGCCTCCCCGATCAGGTAGGCGCGGTCGTCCGGCCCGAAGGCCTCGGCGAGGGGCTCGTACGACTCGTGCTTTCCGCGCCCGCCGAGGATCACGTGCAGCCGCGCGCCCGGGAAGGACGCGAGCGCGCGGCGCGCGGCCGCGACGTTCGTCGCCTTCGAGTCGTTCACGTAGCGAACGTCGTGCAGCTCGCGCACGGGCTCGATCCGGTGCGGGACCCCGGGGAACGTGCGCAGTGCCTCCGCGATCGCGTCGTCGCCGACGCCGGCGGCGCGCGCTGCGGCGGCGGCGGCGGCCGCGTTCTCGCGATTGTGCGGACCGGGGATCAGTGGCTCCGCGGGCAGCGGGTCGTCGCAGTGGAACTCGACGCGGCGCGCCGCCCCCGGGACCTCGCCGAACCCGCGCGGGACGACGGCGGTGTCGTCCTCGGTCTGGGCCTCGAAGATCCTGAGCTTCGCGTCCGCGTACCACTCGAAGGTGCCGTGGCGGTCGAGGTGGTCCGGCTCGAGGTTGAGGAGCACGGCGACCCGAGGACGAAGCGTCTCCACGTCCTCGAGCTGGAAGCTCGACAGCTCGCACACGATCCAGGCGTCCGGCGCGACGGAGCCGACGAGCCCGGTGAGCGGGCGACCGACGTTCCCGACGACCTCGACCGAGCTCCCCGCCGCCCGGAAGACCGCGCCGAGAAGCTCGCTCGTCGTCGTCTTCCCGTTCGTGCCGGTGATTCCGAGCAGGGGGTTGGCAAGCAGGCGCGCGCCGAGCTCGACCTCGCTCCAGATGGGGATGCGCCTCCCGCGCGCGCCGGCGACCAGCGCTGTCTCTCCGGGCACGCCCGGGCTCTTCACGACGAGATCGGTCCCCTTGAGCAGCGTCTCCTCCTCGCGTCCCACGTGGACTTCGACGCCGAGCTCGCGGAGCCTTCCCACGTCGAGCGACTCGTCGCGGTCGAAGCCGAGGACGACGGCCCCCTGCGCGACGAGCGTCTCGGCCGCCGCGCGGCCCGAGCGGGCGAGGCCGACGACGAGTACGCGCCTCCCCTCGAGCGCGGAGCCTTCTCCGGTCACCGGACGAACTGGAGGAAGTCGCGGTAGAAGAGCGCGAACCCGGTCGCGCACAGAATCGCGCAGACGATCCAGAAGCGCACCATGATCTTCGTCTCCGACCACGCCTTCATCTCGAAGTGGTGGTGGATCGGCGCGATCAGGAAGACGCGTCGTCCCGTCCGCTTGAAGCTAACGACCTGGATGATCAGGGAGAGCACCTCGATGACGAAGATCCCGCCGATGAGCAGGAGAAGGATCTCCGTGCCGGTGACGATCGCGAACCCGGCGATCGCGCCACCGAGCGCGAACGAGCCGGTGTCGCCCATGAACACCTCGGCGGGGAACGCGTTGTACCAGAGGAAGCCGATCGTGCCGCCGATGAGCGCCGCCGCGAGGGTCGCGAGGTCGAGGTAGATCTCGCTGCGGTCGCCGGGCGGCCCCGAGCGCAGCCACGAGATGCCGGCGACGGCGAGGAAGGTGAGCAGCATGATCGTGGCCGTCCCCGCGGCGAGACCGTCGATCCCGTCGGTGAGGTTCGCGCCGTTCACGGTGCCCGCGATGACGAGGAAGAGGAAGGGGTAGAAGAGGACGCCGAGGTCGAGGTCCCAGCCCGTCAGCGGGATGTAGACCGAGGTCTCGTCCGCCGCCGTGCCCTGAAGGATCAGCGCGACGCCGACCGTGACGGCGGCGAGGAGCACCATCTTCCAGCGGCCGGGGAGCCCCAGCGAGTGACGCCGGCGCAGCTTGAGGTAGTCGTCGGCGAACCCGATCGCGGCGCAGCCCACCGTCGCGAAGAGCACGGTCATCGTCTCCGCCGTGTACTGCGACAGCGCGAGGAACGGAATCACCGCGGAGCCCACGATCAGGAGGCCGCCCATCGTCGGCGTGCCCTGCTTCACGACGTGCGCCGCAGGCCCCTCGGCGCGAATCTGCTGGCCGAAGTTGCGGGCGCGCAGCCACTCGATGAACTTCGGCCCGATCACGACGGCGGCGACCATCGCGATCAGGCCCGCAATCAGGACGGGGACCATGCTCGGGCGATGTTCGTGATCTCGTCGGCGATGCCTTCGAGCCCGACGGCACGCGAGCCCTTCACGAGCACCGCGTCGCCGGGTCGAAGGTAGTCGCGTCCCGCAACGATGGCCGCCTGCGCGTCCGCGACGAGGACCTTGGGACCGTAGGCTTGGGCAGCGGGCCCGACGCCGATGACGTCGACGCCGAGCTCCGCGGCAAGCTCGCCGATCTCCCGGTGGTAGACCTCCGCCGTCTCCCCGAGCTCCGCCATCTCCCCGAGGATCGCCACTCGGCGCCGGTCGCCGGCGCGCTCGGCGAGGTGGACGAGGGCGGCGCGCATCGAGTCCGGGTTCGCGTTGTACGCGTCGTTCACGACGAAGCCCCCGCCCGGAAGCGGAGTCTCCTGCCCGCGCCACGGCGACAGCTCGATCGCCGCCGCCCCCTGTCCCGCATGCTCGAGCGGCAGGCCGAGCGCGGCGTAGGCGTGCAGTGCCGCGATCACGTTGAGCGCGTGGTGGCGCTGCGTGAAGGGGAGCTCGAGCTCGACGATGGTGCCGTCGAGCCGGAAGGTCGCGCGGTTGCCCGTGAGCTCCACGTCGCCTGCGTCGAAGCGGCGGAGCTCGACATCGTCGCGGCCGAGATGGGGCTCGAGCTCGCGCGAGCGGGCGGGGACGACCGCCGTCCCGCCGGCCGGGAGCGCCGCGATCGCCTCGGCGTTCGCCGCGGCGACGCGCTCGACGCTGCCGAGCAGCTCCAGGTGCTCGGGGCCGATGTGCGAGACGACGGCGACGTCGGGCCGCGCGATGGCGCAGAGCGCCGCGACCTGGCCGAGCCCGCGCATGCCCATCTCCGTCACGAGGATCTCCGTCTCCGGCTCGAGCCGGCACACGGTCAGCGGCAGGCCGATCTCGTTGTTGAGGCTCTTCTCGGCCCGGATCGTGGGGACGTGCGGGGCGCAGAGCGCGCCGAGAACGTCCTTCGTCGTCGTCTTGCCCGCGGAGCCGACGACGGCGACGACCTTCGCCTCGCTCTTCCCGCGGACGAGCGATGCGAGCGCCGCGAGCGCGGCTTCCTGGTCGCGGGGAACGAGCGTCGCCGCGCCGCGGTCCCTGGCGTCGTCGACGAAGCGGACGCCGGTGTTCAGCGCGACGAAGAGGTCGCCCCGGCCGGCGCTGCGAGAGTCCGCGACGATCCCGCTGACGAGCGCGCCGTCGTCCCCCCGCTCGAGCCGCCCGAGATCGAGCGCCTCGATCTCCTCCCACGCGAGCGGGATCACCGCGGGCTCACCGGTGAGAAGCCCCTAGCGCGACGCACGGAGGGCGGCGAGCGCCTCGCGCGCGACCGCGCGGTCGTCGAAGGGATGGACGGTCCCGGCGATCTCCTGGCCCTGCTCGTGGCCCTTGCCGGCGATCACGACGACGTCCCCCGGCTCGGCCACCCGGATCGCCCGCTCGATCGCGCTCCGCCGGTCGGGGTCGATCTCCACGTCGAGCCCGGCGCCCTGCAGCACGTCCTGGATGATCGCGAGCGGCTCCTCCGAGCGCGGGTTGTCCGAGGTGACGATCACGTGGTCGGCGCCCTCGAGGGCGACCCGGCCCATCAGCGGGCGCTTGCCCCGGTCGCGGTCGCCGCCGGCCCCGAACACGACGACGACCTTCCCCTCGCCGAGGTCGCGCGCGGCGCGGAGGACCGTGTCGAGCGAGTCCGGCGTGTGCGCGTAGTCGACGACGACGGCGAACGGCTGGCCCTCGTCGACCGCCTCGAACCGGCCGGGGACGTCCCCGACGGCGGCGACGCCCTCGGCGATGTCGTCCTCGTCGACGTCGAGCAGGAGGCCGGCGGCGACGGCGGCGAGGAGATTCTCCACGTTGAAGCGCCCACGGAGCCGTGTCTCGAGCTCGATGCCGGCCGCGCGGAGCCGCGTCCCGTCCGCACGCAGCTCGAGCTCCTCCGGCTGGATCTCGCCCGCGTCGAGCCCGAACGTGACGAGCGGTGCGCGGTGCGCGTCGGCGAGGTCGTCGGCCAGCCGTCTCCCCCACTCGTCGCCGACGTTGACCGCGGCCGGCGGCGGCAACGCGCCCGCGAACAGCCGCCGCTTCGCCTGGAAGTAGTCCTCCATCGTCCCGTGCAGGTCGAGGTGGTCCTGGCTCAGGTTCGTGAACACGAGCGCGCCGAAGCGGACGCGGTCCAGGCGACTCAGCGCCGACCCGTGCGACGACGCCTCGACGACAGCGCTCCGATCGCCCGCCTCGGTCATCTCGCGGAAGAGCCGCTGCAGATCGATCGCCTCGGGGGTCGTGAACGGGGCCGGGCGCTCCTCGCCGCCGACGACCCAGCGCACCGTGCCCACGAGCCCGGGTCGCCGTCCAGCCGCGCCCAGCACGGAGTGGAGCAGAAACGCCGTCGTCGTCTTTCCGTTCGTGCCCGTCACGCCCGCGACCTCGAGCTCCCTCGTCGGCTCGCCGAAGAACGCGTCCGCCGCGACAGCCATCGCGCCGCGGCTGTCCGGAACCACGAGCTGCGGCACGTCCACCTTGAGCTCGCGCTCGACCACGAGCGCGACGGCTCCGCGCTCGATCGCCTCCCACGCCAGCTCGTGGCCGTCGATCCTGCTGCCCCGGATGCAGAAGAAGAGCGCCCCGGCGGAGACGGCACGCGTGTCGTACGCGAGGTCGGCGATCTCCGCCGGTCGGGCTCCGGCCACCTCGCTGGGCGCGAGCGCCCGGATCAGAGCCTCGAGCTCCACCTGGGGAGAGGCTAGATGACGAGGGGTGGGCTCAGCGCTTCGCGGGCTTCTTCGCGGGCTTCCGGGGCGCGTCCGGCGGCACCTCCAGGTGCTGCAGGTTGAAACGCGCGATCTCCCTGAAGGCGGGAGCGGCGACGTCGCCGCCGTAGATCGACCCGTGCGGCTCGTCGACCATGACCATGATCGCGAGCCGTGGCTTCGTCGCCGGCACGAGGCCGACGAACGAGGCGACGTAGCGCGAGTGGGAGTAGCGCCCGTTCGCGTCGATCTTCGCCGCCGTCCCCGTCTTGCCGGCGACGGTGTAGCCCGGGATCGCGGCCGCAGTGCCCGTGCCCTCGAGGACGACGCCGCGGAGCATCGACATCATCTGCTCCGACACCTGCCGCGAGACCACTCTCCGCCGCTTCCTCGGCTCGGGCTCGCGCCCGTCGATGCGCTCGATCAGGTGTGGATGGACGAGGACGCCGCCGTTCCCGATCGCCGCATACGCGCGCGCCATCTGGATCGGGGTCACCGCGATGCCGTGCCCGATCGGGACGGTCCCGATCGTGGACCCGGACCACCGTTCGAGCGGGAGCGCGAAGCCCGGCGATTCGCCCGGGAAGTCGATCCCGGTCCGGTTCCCGAACCCGAAGCGGTCGATCCAGGACGCGAGCCGACCGGAACCGAGCCGCTGGGCGATCGTGATCGTTCCGATGTTCGACGAGTACTCCACGACCTGCCTCACCGTCAGCCGCTCTGTGCCGCGAGTGTGCGACTCGCGGATAACCCGGTCTGCGACCTTGATCGTCGGGGCGAGCCGGAACGACGTCCGCGGGGTCACCATGCCTTCCTGCAGCGCCGCCGCGACGGTCACGAGCTTGAAGGTCGACCCGGGCTCGTAGGTGTCCGTGACGGCGCGGTTCCGACGGCGTTCGGGGCGCGTCGTCCCGAAGCGGTTCGCATTGAAGCCCGGCGCGGTGGCCATCGCGAGCACGGCACCGGTGTGCGGGTCCATGACGATCGCCGACGCGGCCCTGGCGCCGTACCTGCGGACGGTGTCCTGGAGGACGACCTCCGCGTTCGCCTGGATCTGGTGGTCGAGCGTCAGGCGGACGCCGCGCCCGGGCGTCTCGGGCTTCGTCGCGACGACGTCGAGCGCGCGGCCGATCGGGTCCTTCACGATCGTCTGGCTGCCCGGCTGGCCGGCAAGCAACTTCTCGAGTGAGCGCTCGAGCCCCTCGAGGCCGACGTTGTCGAGGCCCGCGAACCCGACGACCTGCGCGGCGACCGGCCCCTGCGGGTACGTCCGCAGCTCCTCGGGGTAGAACCCGATCCCGGCGAACCCCAGCTTCTCGAGCTCCTCGGCCCGGACCGGGTCCGCCTTCCTCGCGATGTACACGAACCCGTGGGAGCGGTCGGTCAGCGCCGCATACGTCGGCCCCGGCTCGGCGCCCAGCAGCTTCACCGCAGCGAGCGTCACCTCACGCGGGCGGTCGACCTGCCGGGGGTTCGCGAACACCGTGGTCGCGGGCTTCCCGATCGCGAGCGGCTCGCCGTTCCGGTCGACGATCGACCCACGCCCCGCGGGGACGACGACGGTCTCCCGATGTTGGTGCACGGCCATCGCCGCGTAGGCGTCGCCGTTGACGGCCTGCAGCCAGAACGCACGCCCGAGCGCAGCCGCGAGGAGGAGGGCGAACGCCGCAGCGAGCACGACGATCCGCCGGTTCGCGGCCTTGACTCTCACCGCCGCAGTCGCAGGTACGTCGTCGTGTCGGGGTCGGCCTGTCGCAGGCCGAGCTCCTTCTCCGCCAGGCGCTCGATGCGCGCGGTCGCGGAGGCGCTCGAAAGCCCCGAGCGGAGACCCGCGATGTCGCCCTTGAGCTCGGAGCGCTCGCGGCCGACCTGGTCGAGCTGGATGTTCAGGCGCAGCACGCTGACGTTGACAGCGACGACCCCGGCGAGGAGCACGGCGAAGAGCACGATCCAGATCACGCCCCCCGCAAGAAGGCGGGGTCTCGCCCGGGAGCGCGTGCGTGCCCGCGCGGTCCTCGCGGCCTGTGCCACGGTCGACATCTGCCTAGACCTTCACTCCCGCCCGCAGGCGCGCGGACGCGGCTCGCGGGTTCGACGCGGTCTCGCTCGCGGAGGGGCGGACCGGCTTCGGCGTGAGGATGCGGAGCTCCGGCTCGTGCCCGCACACGCAGACAGGCAGCTCGGGCGGACACGTGCACCCGCGGGCGAGATCGCGCAGGAAGCGCTTCGCGATCCGATCCTCGAGCGAGTGGAAGCTCATGACCGCGAGACGCCCGCCCGGGCGGAGCATCTCGAACGAGGCCGGCAGGCCGGCCTCGAGCGATTCGAGCTCGTGGTTGACCTCGATGCGGAGCGCCTGGAACACCCGCTTCGCCGGGTGCCCCTCGCCGAAGCGCGCGGGCGCCGGGATCGAGGCGCGCACCACGTCGACGAGGTGCCCGGTGCGTTCGATCGGCGCCTCCTCGCGGCGTCGGACGATGCCGCGTGCGATCTGGCGCGCGTAGCGCTCCTCGCCGTAGCGTCGGAAGATGACCTCGAGCTCGCGTGCGCCCCACGTGTTGACGATCTCGGCCGCGTCCGGCTCGTCGGAAGGGTCCATCCGCATGTCGAGCGGCGCGTCGGTGGCGTACGAGAAGCCGCGCTCGGGCCGGTCGACCTGCATCGAGGAGAGACCGAGGTCGAGGAGCACGGCGTCGGCCCGGACGCCGTTCGCCGCGAGCTGGGAGAGGACGACGGCGTAGTCGCCGCGCAGGAACCGCGCCTGGACTCCGCGCACGGAGGCCTTCAGGCGGTCGAAGTACGGCCGCACGGTCGGGTCGCGGTCGATGGCGATCAGCTTGCCGCGACCCTGCGAGGTCCGCGGCGAGCATCCGCGAGTGCCCGCCCGCGCCGAAGGTGGCGTCGACGACGACCTCCCCCGGCTGGACGTCGAGCAGCCCGCGGACCTCCTCCGCGAGCACCGGGACGTGGTCAGCTGCGTCTGTCCGCAAGACGTTCGGCAACATCTCCCGCGCTCCCTTCGATCGCGCTCAGCTGGGCCGCCCAGGCGGTGCGGTCCCAGATCTCGATGTGGTCGTGCACCCCGGCGACGATCACGTCCTTCCCGATGCCGGCGTGCTCGGCCAGCGCCGGCGGGACGACGACGCGCCCCTGTTTGTCGAGGTCCGCGATCGCCGCGCCCGCGAACATGTACCGCTTCATCTCCCGCGCCTCCCGCGTGAGGGAGTCGAGGTCGGCGATACGCGCCACGTTCGCGTCCCAGCTCTCGCGCGGGAAGACGTCGATGTTCCGCTCGATGCCCCGTGCGAGCACGACCCCGCGCGCGAACTCGTTGCGAAAGCGAGCCGGGAGCGTGACCCGGCTCTTCTCGTCGATCGTGTGCTCGTACTCGCCGTAGAACATGGGCTCCGTCGGGGCGCTCGTCCTCCCACGGATCCCCACCTTACTCCACTCTCCCCCACTTCGCAACCCCTGCAAAGGAAGCGAGTCAACCGCTCTTCGCTACGGCAAGGGGATCGCCTCCGCATGGACGCCCGGCCCGGCCATCGCGCCCGCGCCGCAGCGGGCGGCGAACGCGAGCGCCTCCGGGTCCTCGAGCCCGGCGGCGAGCCCGAAGGCGAGCCCCGCCGCGAAGCAGTCGCCGGCGCCGTAGGCGTCGCCCGGCGTGTCGGGCAGCGGTGCGGCCGAGAACGGCCCTCCCGGCTGCGCCCAGCCGCCGAGTGCTCCGGAGGTGGTCACGCTGAGCCGCGGAGGCGGGTCGAGGTCCCCGCCCGGTAGCGCTCGTCGTCGTCCTGACCGCTGGCGACGACCGCGTCGAGCTCGAGCGACGCGGTCCGGAGCGTGCCGAGCTCTCGCGCGGTCGCGACGACCACCCGCGCGCGTCGCGCGTTGACGAGCGCGTCGACGTCGCCTGCACAGAAGTAGACCGCGTCGCAGCGAGCCAGCTCGCGCCAGGGATACGAGTCGTCGTGGCCTCGCGGGTGCAGCTTCGCGCCGATCGTCGTGATCGTCCGCTCGCCCGTGCCGTCGACGTAGGTGATGCCCCTGCGCTGGGGCGCGTCGACGAACGCGGCGTGGACCTCGATCCCGCGCTGCTCGAGCTCCGTCTTCGCGCGCTGCCCGATCTCGTCCTGGCCGAGGGCGGTGAAGAAGTGCACGGCGTCCGCGAGGCGCGAGAGCTGGACCGCCGCGACCGATCCGCCTCCGCCCGCTTCCTGCCAGGACTCGGACGCCGCGACGATCTCTCCCGGGCGCGGCACCTGCTCGACGGCGACGAACTCGATCCACTCGACGTGCCCGACGACTGCGGCCCGCATCCCGGCATGCTCACAAATCGACGGCCGGGCGCGTTGGAAGGGGATGATGGAGGCCGTGGCGATCCCCCCGTTCGAGCGGTTCTACGAGGAGCACCGGAGCGAGGTGCACCGGCTCCTCGCGCGCAAGCTCGGGCGTCAGCGCGCCGACGACGCGTTCCAGGAGACCTTCCTCCGGGCGCTGCAGGCATACCGCCGGCTCGAGCACGGAGAGCACCTGCGGGCCTGGGTGCTGACGATCGCACGCAACGTCGTCGTCGACACGCTCCGCCGGACGAAGCCGCAGGCCGAGCACGAGGAGACCGGAGCCGAGGACAGCCGTCCCGCGTACGCGCAGCTCGCGACGCTGACCGACGGGTTGCCGCCGAAGGAGCGGGCGGCCGTCGTCCTCCGGTACGGCTACGACCTCTCGTACGAGCAGATCGCGACCGCGCTCGACTCGAGCGAGAACGCGGCCCGGCAGGCCGCATCGACCGGCGTTCGCAGAATCCGAAGGAGGATCTCGCCATGACCGTCTCACCCGACCTCGACCGCCGGTTCCGCGAGGCCGCCGCGTCGCTCGCCCTCGTCGACGTCGGCTTCGACCTCGTCGACTCGCCGATCGGCGACCTGTTCGTCGCGGTCTCGGACCGCGGGCTCGCCGAGATCTCGTTCGACACGCGTGCCGAGGAGCAACTCGATCTCCTCGCCCGCATCGCCGGCCCGCGGGTGCTCCGCGCGCCGCGGGCGGTCGACGCTGCCCGCCGCGAGCTCGACGAGTACTTCGCCGGGCGCCGACGCAGCTTCGACCTGACCCTCGACCTGCGGGCGATGCCGGAGTTCACCGTCTCCGTCCTCCGCGAGCTCGCGCACGTTCCCTACGGCGAGACGACCACCTACGGCGAACTGGCGGCGCGGGTGGGCCACCCTCGTGCGGCCCGTGCCGTCGGGACGGTCATGAACCGCAACCGCATCCCGATCGTCCTCCCCTGCCACCGCGTCGTCGGTTCGACGGGCGACCTCGTCGGCTACGGCGGCGGGCTGGATCGCAAGGTCGCCCTGCTCGAGCTCGAGGGAGCCCGCTAGTCCTGCGAGCTTCGCCCGGCCGCGGGCACGACGACACGACTCTCCGCCCACCCGACCACCAGGCGCTCGAAGTCCATGAACGTGCGAGCGTCCGCGATCACGGCAGCCCACTCGTCCGACTCGGTCGCGCGCGCGGCATCCTCGACGCTCGCGAACGCGGCCTCGCCCAGTCCGGCGTAGGGTGGCTCCGAGCCGTCCGGGTCGACGACCGCCACGTGCTGGACGTAACCCTGCAGAGAGGGAACCCGCTCGACGAGTCGGGCATGCTCCTGCGTCCAGTAGCGGACGGCTTCCTCCCGATCGACCCCGGGACGCGCATGCCACTGCGTGAGGCGCCTGACCACCGCCCCTTCACGGTAGCCCGTCAGTCGAGGAACCGGTACCCGACCCCCAGACGTTGACGACGCGGCGCCGTCGCCGCGGTCGCACAGCTTCCTCCGGCGACCATGAGCGTGCGACTCGAACATCCTCCGCCCTGCACCGCGGAGTCCTGCTAGAACGTCACCGGACGCACATGTCGGACTCGATCCTGTATGTCGACACTTCGGACGTCCGCGAGGGAGCACTCGAAGAGGTGAAGCTGGCCATCAGAGACCTGATCGGCTTCATCGAGGAGAACGAGCCCCGGCTCATCGCCTACAACGTCTACTTCAACCCCGATGGCACCAAGATGACGGTCGTGAGCGTCCACCCCGACTCCGCTTCGTTGGAGTATCACCTGACGGTGGCCGGTCCGCTCTTTCGCCCATTCGTCCAACTCGTCACGCTGTCCTCGATCCACATCTACGGCGAGCCGAGCGAAAGGGTGCTGAGCCAGTCGCAGGAGAAAGCCCGGTTGTTGGGGCAGGCCGCTGTGGAAGTCGAGCCCTTGTACGCAGGCTTCACTCGTTTTGCTCCATCCCCCGAGCCGGATGCCGGTCCGGCGCCACTGAATTGAGAGACGACTGGTCGAGGGCGGGCGCCGCGGGAGGAGTTCCGCGTACTGGCTCGCGGTGTCGCACGACGCACCCCCGGCGTAGGCTTCGCGGGTGGCTGACGACCGGCCCACAGCGGACGAAGTCGAGGCTGGCCAGCGCGTCTACACGCCGCTCACGCTGCGGTTCTACGACCTTTTCGTCCTCGGGTTGTCGAACCGGGTCGCCTGGCGATGCCCCCGCTCGAAGATGCTCGAGCGGTACGAGCGTCACGTCGGCGCACGCCACCTCGACGTCGGGGTCGGTACGGGGTGGTTTCTCGACCACTGCAGCTGGCCGGTCGAGCAGCCGCAGATCACCCTGCTCGACCTGAACACGAACTCGCTGTCGGCGGCATCCGACCGGCTCCACCGCTACGAACCCAGGACTGTCCAGGCGAACGTGTTGGATCCAGTCGACCTGGGCGATGCACGCTTCGACTCGATCGGGGCGAACTTCCTCTTCCATTGCCTTCCCGGCGGACTGGAGTGGAAGGCCGCGACGGTCGCGTCGAACGTCCGCCCCTACCTGACGTCAGGCGGGGTCCTGTTCGGCACCACGATTCTCGGCCGCGGCGTCGCTCACAACCTGCTCGGACGCCGTTTGCTGCGCCTCTACAACCGCAAGCGGATCTTCTCGAACCTCGAGGACGACCAGCAGGGGCTCGAACGCGGCCTTGCATCGGAGTTGACCGAGGTCGAGATCGACGTCGTCGGTGCCGTAGCGCTCTTCGTCGGTCGAGCGTAGCGGGCAAGGCGACGAGCCGATTGACCGACCGGTCGTGAGAGTGCCTACTCCAAGAGCCGGTATCCGACACCCCACACGTTCACGACGAAGCGGTCTGCCTCCGACATGCTGAGCTTGCGCCGCAGCCTCGAAGCGTGCGACTCGAGCGTCCTCGTTCGCCCGAGCGCCCTGAATCCCCACACCTCGCGGAGGAGCTCCTCCTTCGTGAACACGCGGTGGGGCTCGGCGGCGAGCCTGGCGAGGAGCTCGAACTCCTTCGCCGACAGGATCACCGACCGCTCGCGCACCGCGACGCGGCGCGTGCGCCGGTCGACGACGACGTCGCCGGCGGTCAGCACCTCGGGCACCGAGGGCGCGGTTCGGCGGAGCAGGGCACGGATCCGTGCGAGGAGCTCCACGTACGCGAACGGGCGGCCGATGACGTCGTCGGCGCCCCGGTCGAGGGCCCGCACACGCTCGACGGGGTCGGACGTCGGTGCGAGCAGGATCACGGGCACGTTCCGGTCCCAGGTCCTCCCCGGCTCGCCTCGCCGGAGGCGGAGGCAGAGGTCGAGCTCGGCGAGGAGGACGAGGTCGGGCCGCGCGCGCTCGGCGAGCGCGAGCGCCTCGCTCCAGCGCGACGCCTCCAGCACGTCGAAGCCGTCGTCGCGGAGCTGGCGGTCGAGGTACCCGCGCGTCTCGGGCTCCGGCTCGGCGACGAGGACAGCGCGCGACATCGCGCCGACGCTAGCCACGCGGGCCTACCGCGCGCCAGATGTCCTTTGCAGCGGAAGCGTGACAAGGCTTCCTCAACCGTCGACGGCGGACGAGCCTGGCAACGCCGTGCGGCGCGGTCAGAGCCGGCCGTGGCGGAGGATGCCCCACACGAGCCAGGTCCCGAACACGCCCGAGAGGATGAACCCGGCGAGCGCGAGGAGGTGGATGCCGATCGCGTGCGGCCCTCCCTCCGCGAACACGCCGATGATCGCGGAGCCCAGCAGCCCGCCGAGGATGACGAGCGCGACCGCGATCCGGTTCGTCGCCTTGTCGATGTGGTCGTCGATCTGGTCGATCCCGGGGTTCTCGATGTGGACCTGGAACGTCCCGTCGCGTAGCCGCTCCAGCACGTCGCTCACCTGGTAGGGGACCTCGCGCGCGATGGAGCCGAGCGCGAGCGCCTCCATCCGGGCGCGCTGGCCGACGACCCGCGGGTGGAACCGCTCGACGAGGAGCCCGCGGGCATAGGGCCGCGCGACCTCGAACACGTTGAAGTCGGGGTCCACCTCGGTGCCGACGGAGGCGAGCGTCGCGATCGCCTTGTCGAGCATCACGAACCGCGAGGGCAGGCGGAGATTGAGCGAGTAGATGAGCTGGAACGCCTCGCGGATCACCTGCAGCGGGTCGATGTCCGAGAGCCGGCTCCCGTAGTAGCGGTCGAAGAGCACGCGCAGCTCCGTCCGGAACTCCTCCTCGCGCTCGGGCGCGTACCGGACCCCGAGCTCGCGGAGGCGACGGGGGATCGCGTCGACGTTCTCGGTCGCGGCGTCGACGAAGAGCCGCGTCAGCCTGGCCATGTCCTCGTCCGACAGCTTCCCGGCCTGGCCGAAGTCGACGAGGCCGAGCTGGCCCGTATCGAGGAGGAAGATGTTCGCCGGATGCGGGTCGGCGTGGAAGAAGCCGTGGCGGAAGACCATCGTCATCCACGCGTCGGCCATCCGCGTGACGACGTCGTTCCGCTCGTCCGGACGCATCGCGGCGAGATCGAGGTCGGCGATCTTCGTGCCGTGGAGGTACTCGCTCGTCAGGACGCGGCCGGTGGAGTACTGACGGATCACGCGAGGCACGACCACACGGTCGTCCCGGGCGAAGTTCCGGCGGAAGGCCTCGGCGTTCCGCGCCTCGTGCCCGTAGTCGAGCTCGAGCCGGATCGAGCGCGCGAACTCGTCCACGAGCTCCTGCGGGTCCATGAACTCGAGCGCCTTCACCCGCTCCTTGAGTAGACGGGCGGCCTGGTACAGGAGCCCGAGGTCGGCCTCGATCTGCGTCGGCGCCGCCGGACGCTGGATCTTGACCGCGACCTCCTGCCCGTCCGGGAGCACCGCCCGATGGACCTGTCCGATCGAAGCCGAGGCGATCGGCGTCAGGTCGAACTCGACGAACGCCTGGTCGAGGGTGAGGTCGAGCTCGGACTGCACGACCTCGCGCACCTGCACGAACGGGAACGGCGACACGTCGTCCTGCAGTCGCCGGAGCTCGGCGACAATGTCCGGAGGGACGACGTCCGGCCTCGTCGAGAGGAGCTGTCCGAACTTGACGAAGGTCGGGCCGAGCTCGTCGAGCATCTCTCGCAGGCGCCGCCCGCGGTCCGAGACGTTCTCGACGTCACGGCCGTCGCCCGAGACGAGGTCGCCGAGCCGGTTGCGGCGAAGGAAGTAGCCGAAGCCGTGCCGAGCCGCCACCTGGGCGATCTCCGAGAGGCGCCCGAGGCTCCGCGGAGGCCGTTGGCGGGTGGCCATGGCCGGGATTGTAGGGAGGTGGCGTGCGCCGCCTACTGCGGCGCCGGCGCAGCCCGCTCGAGCAGCTTCAGCCGGTGCTCGAGCTGGGCGACGCGGAGCTCGAGCTCCGCGACCCGCTCGCGCGACGCGACCCCGAGCTCGCCTGCGAGCCTCGAGGCGGCGTCGCCGGTCGAGTCGCCGAAGCGCTGCGCCTCGCGGCGCCAGCTGTCGAGCACGTCGCCGAGCGCGTCGCGCACCTCGCTCCGCTCGACGCCGAGTCGGTGCGCGAGCTCCTCCGCGACGTCGTCGGCCCGCTCCAGCACGAGCGCGAGCGCTCCGATGCCCGCCAGCCCGAGACTCTCGAGCGTGCCCCGGTCGTCAGCGGGCGCGGCCATGAGGCCTCGAGGCACGTCGCTGGCGTCGCCGCTCCCGCTTCGACGAGACCGGCGCCGCGGCCGAGGCAGCTGCCGGGACACGCGGCTCCGGCGCGACCTCCTCCGGCTCCTCTTCCTCCACGTCCGGCTCGCCCTGCGCCACCGCCTCGGCCTCCTCCGCGAGCGTCCCGCCGACAGAGGCGACGCCGGCGAGCGCGCCGAGATCGTCGCGACGGCGCGCGAACTCCGGCTCGCGCTCCTTGAGGGCTCCGACGAGCGGGGCGGCGAGGAAGATCGACGAGTAGGCGCCGAAGCCGATCCCGACGAGCAGCGCGAAGGCGAAGTCCTTGAGCGTGTCGCCGCCGAAGAAGTAGAGCGAGAGGATCGGGAGCATCGTGATGAAGCTCGTCGCGAGCGAGCGCGGAAGCACCTCCCAGAGCGACACGTTGCCGATCACGCGGAAGGACGCGCGACGCATCAGCGGGACGTTCTCCCGAATGCGGTCGAAGACGATGATCGTGTCGTACATCGAGTAGCCGAGCACGGTCAGGACCGCGGCCACCGTCGCCGTCGAGACCTCCCGCCCGGTCAGGGCGTAGACCCCGACCGTGATGACGATGTCGTGGGCGAGGGCCACGAGGACGCCGATCGAGTACTTCCACTGGAAGCGGACGGCGAGGTAGAGCACGATCAGGATCAGGCTGACGACGATCGCGAAGATCGCGGCGTTGGCGATCTGGCCGCCGAAGCTCTCCGAGACGGTCTGCGCGCCGAACGAGGTCGCATCGATCGCCTGCGCGAGGTCCTGCTGGAGCTTGTTCTGCTCCGGGACGGGCAGCGACTCGGTGCGGATCTGGAAGCTCGTGTAGTCGCCGTCCACCGCCGCGCCGCGCCCCTGGATGACCGCGCCCTCCTGCCCGATCTCGGCCGCGACGTCGCGCACCTGCTCGAGCGAGGTCGGCTGCGGCGTGCGGAAGGTGACCTCGGTGCCGCCCTCGAAGTCGATGCCGAGGTTCAGCCCCTTGAAGACGAGCGCGCCCAGCGCGACCGCGATGACGACGCCGGAGATGGTGAACCAGAGGCGTCGCTTGCCCATGTAGTCGATCCGCAGCCAACGCGGGATGCCCTGGCCGGTCGCCCCCATGAGCCTCGGGTTGTCGAACCAGCCGAAGCCGGCGACGAGCGCGAGGATCGCCCGCGTCGCGAGGACGGCCGTGAGCATCGAGAGCGCGGTGCCGATCAGCAGCATGAGCGCGAAGCCGCGGACGCTCGCGGTCGCGACGACGAAGAGCACCATCGCCGTGATGGCCGTCACGACGTTCGCGTCGATGATCGTCGCGAAGCCCTTCCGATATCCCTGGGCGATCGCGGCTCGCATCGATCTCCCGGCTCGTACCTCTTCCTTGATGCGTTCGAAGATGACGATGTTCGCGTCGGCTGCGACGCCGAACGTGAGCACGAGGCCGGCGAACCCCGGCAGCGTCATCGTCACGTTGAAGAGCAGGATCGTTGCGTACAGGAAGGCCGCGTAGATGCCGAGTCCGGCGACCGCGACGAGCCCGAGGAAGCGGTAGAAGACGAGGAGGAAGATGATCACGAGGAGCAGCCCGGCGAGCGCCGCGGTCTGCGCCTCCTGGAGCGAGTCCTTCCCGAGCGTCGCCGAGATGTCGGTGCGGTCGAGCGTCTCGAACTTCACCGGCAGCGCGCCCGTTTGGAGCACGATGGCGATGTCCTTCGCCTCCTGGATCGACTCCAGGCCTTCGATCTGCGCCCGCCCGCCGCCGATGCCGCCCGCCAGGCTCGAGTCCGTGTAGTCGATCTGCGGGAACGTCCTGATCTCGCGGTCGAGGACGATCGCGAAGTGCTGCGGCGCCTGCCGCAGGCGTCCGCGGATGTGGAGGTTCCGCGTGATCTCCTCGAACTTGTCCGAGCCGGCGCCCGTGAACTCCATCGTCACGATCGGCCGTCCGGCGCCGCCCGGGCTCGTGTCGAAGTCCGCGCGCGTCCCGGAGAGCTTGAAGTCCTCGCCGGTCATCTGTGGCACCTTCGGGGGGTCGTACTGGAAGAGGTAGTAGTAGGTCCGGTCGGGCGCGACGCCGCTCCCGTCCTGACCGCCCGGGCAGACGACGGCGCCCTCGCCGCACGTGATGACCGCGCGGTCCTTCGGAACCGCGAAGAGCTCGAGGCCAGCGGGCAGCTTGCCCTTCGTCTTCGCGAGGGCCTCCTTCTCCGAGGCGTACGGGCCGGAGACGACCCGCCTCGTCTTCGGGTTCACGACGTAGTACGCGTCCGAGGTGCCCTCGACCTGGCTCTGCACCCTGGCGAGCAGGTCGTAGAGCGACGTGTGCTCGACCGGGAAGCCGCGCGCCGAGATGGAAGGAACGGCGAGCGAGGCCTCGAGGTCGTAGAGCTCGAGCTGCGCCGTCGTGCCGATGATCTCCGCCGCCGCCTCCGGGTCGCTCACGCCGGGGAGCTGGATGACGATCTGGTCGTCGCCCTGCGTGCGAATCTCGGGCTCGGTGACCCCGAGCTTGTCGACGCGGTTCCGCATGATGTCGACCGAGCGGTTCAGGTCCTCCTCCGTCAGCTCGCGGTCGGCGGGCGGAACCGCCTTCAGCGTCACCTCGAGGCCGCCCTGCAGGTCGAGGCCGAGGGTCGTCTTCTGATGCAGCGGCGAGGCCGGGATCGCCATGAGCGCGACGCCGACGAGGGCAGCCAGCAGCAGGCCGACGACGAAGTAGGAGGAGCGCCGGTTCACGGTTCGCGAACGAGGTTAGCGGTGGTCTGCCGCGGCCGCTTCCGCGTCGGCCTCGCTCGTAACAGCTTCTTCGCGTGTCGTAACCGCGGATTCATCGTCGTCCGGCTCCTCCTCGGCGTCGGCGTCGATCGTCTCCGGCGCGGTGTCGTCCTCGGGCGGAAGCACGGCCGCGATCCCCCGTCTCGTCATGTGCACGTTCACCTTGGTCTCGTCCCCGATCTCGACGACGACGTCGTCGCCCTCGGCGCGGGTGATCGTCCCGTAGATCCCGCCGGTCGTGAGGATGTCGTCGCCCACCCCGGCGCCCTCGATCAGGGACTGGTGGTCGCGCTGGCGCTGGCGCTGCGGACGGATCATCAGGACGTACATGACGACGAGCAAGAGCACCATCACGATCAGAAAGCTCACGATTCCTCCTCGGGCGCGCCGGCGAGCCGCGCGAGTGCGTCCCGCCGAAAGGCCGAGAACGTGCCCCGCTCGATCGCCGCCCGCGCGCGTGCGGTCAGGTCGAGTACGAACCAGAGATTATGCAGGCTCAAGAGCCGCAGCCCGAGGATCTCCTCCTGCAGGACGAGGTGCCGGACGTACGCGCGCGAGAACCGCGCGCAGGCCGGGCAGCCGCAATCGTCCTCGAGCGGGCGCGCATCGCGCGTGTAGCGCGCGTTCTTGAGGTTCATCCGGCCTCCCCAGGCGAGCGCGGAGCCGGTCCGGGCGGTGCGGGTCGGGAGCACGCAGTCGAAGAGGTCGACCCCGCGCGCGACGACCTCGAGGATCCCGACGGGGTCGCCGATGCCCATGAAGTAGCGCGGACGTTCGGAGGGCAGGAGCGGCGCGGCCCACTCGACGCAGTCGAGCATCTCGTCCCGCGACTCGCCCACCGCGAGGCCGCCCAGCGCGTGCCCGTCGAACGGGAGCCCGGCGACCTCCTCGATCGAGCGCCGGCGCAGCTCCTCGTCGGTTCCGCCCTGGGAGATGCCGAACCGCAGTTGCCCGGGAGCACGGGGCGCATCGACCTGGGCCTGCGCCCAGCGCGTCGTCAGGGCGACCGCGCGCTCGAGCTCGGCGCGGTCGGCTGCCGCGGGGAGGCACACGTCGAGGCACATCGCGATGTCGGAGCCGAGCATGCGCTGGATCTCGGCCACTCCGGCCGGCGTGAAGTGCGCCGCAGAGCCGTCGTAGACCGACCGGAAGGTCACGCCCTCGTCGTCCAGGGCGAGGATCGTGTCGCGGAGCGAGAAGACCTGGAACCCGCCCGAGTCCGTGAGGATCGGGCCGTCCCAGCCCGAGAAGCCATGGAGACCGCCCAGGCCCTCGATCACGTCCTCGCCCGGCCGGAAGTGCAGGTGGTACGCGTTGCCGAGGATCACGTGCGCGCCGAGCGCGCGTACCTCGTCGGGATCGAGCGACTTCACGGTCGCCTTCGTGCCGACGGGCATGAACGCGGGCGTGGGGATCGCGCCGTGTGCGGTCTCGAGGACTCCGGCCCGCGCCGCCCCATCGCTGGCGGTCACGCGAAACGCGGTCAGATGAGCCTGCTCTCGGCTCGCTCCGATCCCCTCGAAAGGGCGACGGGTGCCTGGGGCCACCCCGCGCCTCCTCCCACTTCGAGCCTACTGGGGAACTGCGCGCGCATGGGACACGGGATCGTGCCGGAATCGTGTCGCCTGTGGAGCCCGTTCACAGCGCCAGCATTGCGTCGCCGAAGGAGTAGAAGCGGTAGCGCTCCGCGACTGCCGTTCGGTACAGCGCGCGCGTCTCCTCGACCCCGACGAAGGCCATGACGAGCGCGAGGAGGGTCGAGCGGGGCAGATGGAAGTTCGTGAGCAGCGCGTCGACGCGTCGGAACTCGAACCCCGGCGTGACGAAGAGCCGGGTGCGACCCGAGAGCTCGCCGGTGCGCGCGACCGTCTCGAGGACGCGCACCGAGGTCGTCCCCACGGCGAGCACGCGCGCCGCCGCCGCGATCCGGTTCCACGCCGCAGCCGCAACCGCGTACCGCTCGCCGTGGAGCTCGTGGTCCTCGACACGTGCCCCGGACACCGGACGGAACGTGTCCAGGCCGACGTGGAGCGTGACGGGCACCGGGTCGAGCCGGGCGACGAGGCCCGGCGTCAGGTGGAGCCCGGCCGTCGGCGCCGCGGCCGACCCGGGCTCTCGCGCGTACACCGTCTGGTAGCGCCCGGGGTCGTCGAGACGCGCGTGGATGTACGGCGGGAGCGGCGCCTCTCCACTCGGCTCGCCCTCGAGCCGGACGAGCCAGCGGCCACTCCCGAGCGCGTCGACGAGCTCCACCGGGCCGAGCCGCTCGCCCGGTCGCAGGCGGCGCGACGGGCGGACGAGGGTCTCCCACAAGCCTCCGCCGCGCTCCTCGACGAGAAGCACCTCGACCGAGCCACCCGTCGACCGCCGCAGCCGCAGCCGCCCCGGGACGACGCGGGTGTCGTTGACCACGACGAGCTCGCCACCGAGGACGTCGGGGAGATCCGAGAAGACGCGGTGCTCGATCTCGCCCGTCGCAAGCCGGTGGACGAGCAGCCGCGAGGAGTCGCGGGGCTCGACGGGCGTCTGGGCGATCAGCTCGGGAGGGAGGTCGTAGTCCAGGTCGGTTACGTCCACCGGACGTAGTAGAGTAGTCCGGCGTCCATGGACGAAGCCGCTCTCGAACGGGTCAAGCAGCGAATCGCCGACGCGGCCGCGGGACGGCCCGAGCCGGCCATCCTGGAAGCGGCGCTCGAGCGCTCGCGCGAGCAGATCTCGTCGCTCGCCGAGGCCGCCGCGGAGCTCGAGGCCTCGATGCCGGTACGGATCGAGTCGTCCGTACGGGACGGCCTGCGCTCCGAGGTCCTGCCGGTCGCGCGCCAGGTCGCGGAGATTCGGGGGCTGATGAACCAGGTGATCCGGCGGCTCGAGCGGCTCGAGGGCGAGCTGCTCGCCGAGCGGCATGCCCGGGTCGACGACCTCGCGCTCCTCGTCGACCTCGTCAGCTCCGGCTGGAGAGGCGTCGACGCCCGGCTCGAGCGGCTCGAGCGGAGTCAGGCCGACGACGCAACGCGGATCATCGCCGCCGTCGAGGATCTGCCCGCGGCGGGCGCCGAGGGCAAGCCGGCCGGCCAGTACGCCGCCGCCTAGGCCCGGCGCGAGAGCTCCGACACGGACCGCGTCGGGAGCACGAGCCGGAACCGGCTGCCACGGCCCGGCTCGGACGTGAGCTCGACCCGGCCGCCGAGCGCCATCGCGAGCTCGCGCGCGATCGGGAGCCCGAGACCGGTGCCGTCGACGTCCTGCGAGATGAAGGGCTCGAAGATCCGCTCGCGGTCTTCGGCCGGGATACCCGGGCCCGAGTCGACGACGTCCACGCGCACCGCTCCGTTCGCTGCGGCGAGCTGGAGGTCGACGCGCCCGCCGTCCGGAGTCCAGCGGAACGCGTTCGAGAGCAGGTTCGAGATGACCTGCAGCACGCGATCGCCGTCCGAGACGATCACGGGCGGCTCGCCGTCGGCCTCGACGCGGTAGTCGATCTCGCGGCGCCGCGCCTCCTCGGCGAACGCGCCGTGCACGTGGTCGAGCACGCGAGCGAGGTCGACCTCCTCGTGTCGGACCGTGAACCGGTGCGCCTGGAGCTTGGCGAGGTCGAGGACGTCGCCCACGAGGCGCTCGAGGCGGTCCGTCTCGGCCGCGACGATGTCGAGGGAGCCCTGGACCTGCTCGGGCTCGGTCACGATTCCCTCACGCAGCGCCTCGACGTGCCCGCGGATCGCGGTCAAGGGCGTCCGGAGTTCGTGCGACACCGACATGAGGAAGGACCGCTTGAGCTGCTCCGCCTCGGCCAGCTTGGACACCATGCGCCGGAAGCGGTCGGTCAGCAGGGCGATCTCGTCCCCGCCCTTCGCCTCGGGGATCTCGACGTCGTAGCGCCCCGCCGCGACGTCCTGCGTCGCGCGCGTGAGCGCGAGCACGGGCTCGGTGAGGCGGCGCGAGAGCCACCAGAACAGCACCGCACCGAGCGCGATCCCGACGGCGAGCGCCAGCGCGAGGCGTTCGAGCAGGGTGACCCACTGCTCGCGGAGCTCGGTGACGGGCTTCGCCACCACGAGCCAGCCGAAGGGCTCGGTGCCCCGCTCGAGCTGGACCGGCTGCGCGGCGGCGAGCAGGAGGCGGCTCTCTCCGGGAGGCGTGAACTCGAACGTGACCACCCGCTCCGGGTCGAGCTGCGCGCCGCCGAGCGCGTCCCTAGTCAGCCTCGTGAGGCCGAAGCGCTGGCCCGGGAAGAGCGACGCGCCGACGTAGTACAGCTCGTCACCGGTCGCAAGCTCGAGGTTCGCGGCGGCGAACTCCGGAGCACGTGTGCCCTCGTCGCTCGAGCGGAGCGCCGACTCGGCGTAGAGATCCGCGAGGCCGGCTGCCTCGCGCTTCAGCTCGGACACGGACTCGGAGCGCGTCACGTCCTGGAAGAGGCGCACGGCGAACGCCATCGACACGAGGCCGAAGACGAGCACGACCGAGAGGAAGAGCGCTGTGAGACGGAACCGGAGAGTCCCGAGCATCGGGCGCTTCCAGGGTATCCCGTTACTCCGCGAGACCGAAGTCCGCGATCGCGGACTTCGGTCGCGGGAGATCCCTAAAGGCGTCCGCTTCGCGGCCGCGTTGCTTGTTCTTCCTCATCTTCGGAGTGTCAGGCGGCGGAGGCGGGCGTGCGGTCGGAGGCGACCTTGTAGCCGACGCCCCAGACCGTCACGATCGGCGACGCGTCACCGAGCTTGCGCCTGATCTGGCGCACGTGCACGTCCACCGTCCGCGTGTCCCCTGCGAACGTGTACCCCCACACTCGCTCGAGGAGCTGGTCGCGCGTGAGGACGATCCCGCGGTGGTCGAGCAGCTCCCAGAGGAGGTCGAACTCCTTCGGCGCGAGCCGGATCTCGTCGTCCCCGACGTACACCTCGCGCTTGCCCGAGTTGATCACGAGGTCGCCGTGCCGGAGCTCCTCGGTCTCGCTGCGCCGCCGCTCCGGGGAGGCGCGCCGGAGGACGCTCTTGACCCGGGCGACGAGCTCGCGCGGGTTGAACGGCTTCGTCATGTAGTCGTCCGCCCCGACCTCGAGACCGATGATCTTGTCGACGTCCTCGTCCCGCGCGGTGAGCATGAGGATCGGAACGTCCGAGCTCTTGCGGATGCGGCGGCAGAGCTCGACGCCGTCACCGTCCGGGAGGTTGAGGTCGAGGACGATCAGCGAGGGGATCTCACTCGCGAGCTCGACGAGCGCCGCCTTCGCGGACGACGCCGCGCGCACGCCGTACCCGGCGTTGCGCAGGTAGGCGGAGACGAAGGACGCGATCGACGTCTCGTCCTCGACGACGAGGATCGTATGCTGCTGCGTCACCCGACGCCCTTCCCGGTCGTCGACTCGTCGGAGCCGAGCTCGTACCGCGCGGGCTCGGTCGGCACGGGCAGGCACAGCTGCGAGGCCATGAAGCAGTCCACTCCGTCGAGCGAGAACACGCCGATGTCGTCGCCCAGCCAGCGCGGGTCGCCGTCGAGCACGACCTCCCCCACGCCGACGGCGGAAACGGACATGCCGGACCCGCGGAGGACGATCCGATAGCGGCCCCCGAGCAGCTTGAACCGGATACCGACACCTCGGTAGAGCGTCGTCTTCGGGCCGATCCGCTCGGCCGTCACCTTCCGGCCCGAGACGGATGGTGCGAAGCGGTCGCGTGGCGTCAGGTCGGTGACGCGGAGCGTGCCGGCGGTGAGCCGGCCGAGCACGACGCCTCGCATCTCGAGCGCCGCCGAGCCTCGGCCGCGCTCGAGCGAGAGCTGGCCGTTGTCCCGCACGACGCCCGCCGCCGAGGCGGCGACAGCGACCGTCGCGACGATCGCGCATACGAAGAGGATGAGCGCCCGCATTGCCCTACGGCCAGTATCGAGATCGGGCGTGGGTTCGGGGTGAGAACGCTGTAAGGAGACTGTAAGCTCGTGCCGTCCAAGGCGGTCGCTGTTCCGCTCTAGAGTTCGCGCTCCATGGGCATCGGCTTCCCGGAGGCGCTCCTCGTCCTCGGTGTGCTGCTCGGAGTCGTCGCGGCCCTCTCCGGATGGCTACAGGGAGCAGTGCTCTCGACCTCGGTGCTGTCGCTCGCCACCGGCGTCGGCCTCGCGCTCGCCGGTGTGCTGGACCCGTCGCCGACCAGCGAGGTCGTCGTCCTCGCGGTGGAGCTCGCGCTCATCCTCACGCTGTTCGCGGACGGCCTCGTCGTGGAGCGGGAGCTGCTGGTGCGCCACTGGACACCCGCGGCGCGCGCGCTCGTCATCGCCATGCCCGTCACGCTCGTGCTGCTCGCGCTCGCCGGCAAGGCGCTCTTCCCCGAGTTCGGCTGGGCGGAGGCCTTTCTCCTGGGAGCGGTGCTCGCGCCGACCGACCCCGTGGTCACCTCGGCGGTCGTGACGTCCGAGCGCATCCCCTCGACGATCCGCCACACGCTGAACATCGAGTCCGGCCTCAACGACGGGCTCGCGCTGCCGTTCGTCCTTTTCTTCCTCGTGGTGGCAACCGGCGACGGGGAGCCGATCGTGGAGGCGGGGAGGCTCGCCCTCGAGGCCGGGATCGGCGCGGCGCTCGGCGTCACGCTCGCCGTCCTCGCAGGCAGGCTGCTCGACCGCCTTCCGAGCGCCGGGATCACCCCCAAGTACGAGGGTGCGTACGCACTGGCCGTCGCGCTCGCGAGCTTCGGCGTGGCCGAGGCGAGCGGCTGGGGCAACGGCTTCATCGCGGCGTTCGTCGCCGGAATCGCCCTCACCGTCTCGCGACACGACGTCCCGGACGCGTTCGCGGAGTTCAACGAGTCGCTGAGCTCCATCTTCCAGATCGTGGTCTTCGTCGTCTTCGGAGCCCTCGTCGTGGTCACCGGCTGGGACGGGGACGTCCTGCACCTTGTCGCCTTCGTCGCGTTCGCCCTGCTCGTGGCTCGTCCGGCGGCGGTCCTTTTGAGCTTCACGGGCGTGCCTGAGCCTAGATCCAACAAGCTCTTCATGGCGTGGTTCGGCCCCAAGGGGGTGGCGTCGATCCTCTTCGCGCTCTTCGTGCTCGCGTCCACAGAGACGAACAGGTCCCTCATCTTCGACGTCGCCTCGTTCACGATCCTCGCCTCGATCGTCGCCCACGGACTGACGGACACGCTCGGAGCGTCCTGGCTCGAGCAACGACTGTCGCCTGACGACGACGACGGCACGACCGGTAGGCCCGCAGGCCGAGAGGCCCCTGAGAAGCGCCTTCAGCTCTAGCCGTTCGTCAGCAGCAGTGTCAGGACCGACGACCCGTAGAGCAGCACCAGCGTCGCTCCACGACGACGGCCCAGGACCGGACCGAAGACGGGCGTGACGAGTGCGACCACCGCGATCCCGAACAGGAGGCTCACGGCGATCTCGTTCCACGCGATCGTGATCGGAGCGATGAGCGCCGCGACGGGGACGATGACGGCGCCGTTGTACACGTTGCTCCCGAGTACGGTCCCGAGGCCGATCTCCTCGTGGCCGCGCAGTCGGGCGATCACGGCCGTGGCGAGCTCCGGCGTCGACGTCCCGATGGCCACGAGGACGACGCCCACGACGAAGACGTCGAGCCCGAGGTCGTCGCCGACGCCACGCGCGCCGGAGACGATGAGCCGCCCCGCCGCGACGAGGAGGAGGAGTCCGAGGAGCCCCACGGGTAGCGCCCGACGGAACGTGCGCTCCCCCAGGATCCCGGGAGCCGCGCTCCGCTCTCGCCTGGCCTCGATGACGGTTGCTCCGAGCCAGAGCGCGAAGACGGCCAAGAGGACCAGGGCATCGGGCCGACCGAGCCGCCCGTCGCCGGCGAGGACCACGGTCACGACCGGTATCGCGATCGCTGCGGCGAGATCTCGCGATATCGCGCCCCCGCCCACGCGGATCGGCCCGACAAGGACCGCGACCCCCAGCACCAGCCCGACGTTCACGACGTTGCTGCCGAGAGCGTCACCCAGCGCGAGCTCGGGCTCTCCGGCCAGCGCCGAGCCAACCGCGACCGCGAGCTCCGGGCTCGACGTCGCGAAGGCGGCGATCGTCGCTCCGACGATGCCCGGCGGGATCCGGAGAGCAGCCGCCGCACCGACCGTCCCGCGGACGAAGAGCTCTCCGCCGAGGCCCGCGAAGCCGAGACCGAGCACGAGCGTGAGGATGTGGTCGACGGACACCGAGCCTCCAGTGGATCGCGGAGATGTCGCCGACCAGCCTTCCCGGCACGCCGCGACGAACCCTACCGTTCGCCGATCTTCGCCGGGTCAGTCGTACGAGTAGAAGCCGCGGCCGCTCTTGCGCCCGAGCAGGCCCGCGTTCCGCATCGCGACGATGCGCGGCGGGGGCGCCATCCGCGGCTCGCGGAGCTTCTCGTACAGCGCCTCGGACGCGTGCACGTGGACGTCGATGCCGACGAGGTCGACGAGCGTGCACGGCCCCATCGGCCAGCCCGCGCCCGCGGTCATCGCGGTATCGAGGTCCTCCGGGGAGACACGAGCCTCGTCGAGGACGCGGAGGCAGTCGTTCAGGAGCGGGATGAGGACGCGGTTGACGACGAAGCCCGGCGTGTCGTGGCAGCGGATCGGCCGCTTGCCGAGCCGCTCGCCCACCTGGAACGCGGCCTCGACGGCGTCGTCCGAGGAGAGCTCCGCCCGGACGATCTCGACGAGCGGCATCAGCGGCGCGGGGTTGAAGAAGTGCATCCCGACAACGCGCTCGGGGGACGCGACCGCGGAGGCGATCTCGGTGACCGAGAGCGCGGAGGTGTTGGTCGCGAGGATCGCGTCCGCCCGGACGATCCCTTCGAGCTCCGAGAAGAGCGCGAGCTTGGCGCCGAGGTCTTCGACGATCGCCTCGATCACCAGGTCGCAGTCGGCGAGCGCGGCGACCTCGGTCGTGAGCGAGAGCCGCTCGAGCGCGGCCCTGCGATCACCGGCCGAGAGCTGCTCCTTGTCCACCTTCCGCTGCAGGAAGTGCGCGATCCGCTCCTGCGCCTTCTGCCCGAGCTCGCCCGTGACCTCGCGGCCGACGACGTCGTAGCCGGCCTCGATCCCGAGCTGCGCGATGCCGCCGCCCATCGCGCCGAGACCGACGACGCCGATGCGCTGGATCTCGGGGGACGCCACGACGCGCGATCCTAGCGACGCGCGCGCTGGGAGATGCTCGTCAGTGCCCGAGGCGGCGGCGACGCGCGGCGTCGTCGACCCGCGAGTCGGCGCCGTAGAGCGGCGCTAGCACCGCGACGAGCACCAGTGTTGCGATGAGGACGATGCCGAACACGACCGTAGTATCGCCGACCAGGTAGATCAGCACCACTCGGGGTTTCGTCCTTCTCGATCAGGTGAACTGATGAGCGCGAGCTTCGGTCAGAGACGCTCGACGATGCCGGCGATCGCCTGCCCCTGCCCGATGCACATCGACGCGATCCCGTAGCGCGCGCCACGCCGGTGGAGCTCGCCTGCGAGGGTCGCAGTGATCCTCGCGCCCGTCGCGCCGAGCGGATGGCCGAGGGAGATCCCGCCCCCGTTCGGGTTGACGTCGCCCGCCTCCCAGCGCTCGTGCAGGCCCGTATCCGCGAGGAACTGGAGAACGACCGAGGCGAACGCCTCGTTCACCTCGATGACCGAGACGTCGTCCCAGGCGAGCCCAGCCTTCGCGAGCGCCTTCGCACACGCCTCGGGATTCCCGTGCAGCATCCGGTACGGGTCGACGCCCGAGAGCCCGAAGGAGACGAACCGCGCGCGCGGCTCGAGGTCGAGCCGCTCGACCGCCTCCCCGCTCGCGAGCAGCATCGCCGCGGAGCCGTCGACGATCGAGCTCGAGTTCCCGGCGGTGACGACGCCGTCGGGCTTGAACGCGGGCTGGAGCGACGCGAGCTTCTCGACCGAGGTGTCGCGACGCGGCGTCTCGTCGACCGCGAAGAGGACGGCCGCGCCAGCGGCGTCCACTTCCACGGGAACGATCTCGTGCTCGAACCTGCCCTCGTCGATCGCAGCGACCGCGCGGCGGTGGGACTCGAGCGAGTACGCATCGAGGCTCTCGCGCGAGAGGCCCCACTCCTCGGCGATGACCTCCGCCGAGATTCCCTGCGGGACGATCGGCCAGCGCTCGCCGATCTTCTCGTTGACCGCACCCCACCCCGCGTCGCCGAGATTCGAGCCCATCGGGACGCGGGTCATGTGCTCGACGCCGGCGGCGACGACCAGATCGAGGTGGCCCGCCTGGACTGCCGCGGCGCCGTTGAACGCCGCCTGCAGCGAGGACCCGCACTGCCGGTCGACCGTGGAGGCAGCAACGGTCTCCGGCCAGCCGGCGACGAGCACCGCCTGGCGCCCGACGTTCAGCGCCTGCTCGCCGACCTGCGTGACGCAGCCCATCTGAACGTCCTCGATCTCGGCCGGATCGACGTCGAGGCGGTCGACGAGGCCGTTCATGACCTGCGCCGCGAGCTCCTCCGAGCGGATCTCGGACAGCGAGCCGTTTCGCCTCCCGATCGGGGAGCGGACGGCGTCGACGACGTAGGCCTCAGGCATCCGCCACAGCATAGAGGCGCCACCTCTCCGGAACGCCCTCGAGCTCGTGCTCGCCGCGGTCGTGAGCCGAAGCCCGGAGCCCGCGGCCTCCGGAAGGCCGTCGCCGAATCAGCCGGGAGCGCGTGCCGAACGTCAGACACGACCGTGGCGCGAAAGTGTCCCACTACACTGGCTGCGTGGCCACCACTGCGACCGAGCGCCACCTGCTGATCGGGGACGAGTGGGTCGAGACGGGCGAGTGGATCGACGTGCGCTCGCCGTACGACCGCACGCTGGTCGGCCGGGTCCCGAGCGCAGGCGCCGACGAGACGCGGCGGGCGCTCGACGCCGCGGAGGCGGCGATGCGCGAGCCGCTCCCCGCGCACGAGCGCGCAGCCGTCCTCGACCGCGTCGCCGCACTGCTCGCCGAGCGGCAGGTCGAGGTCGCCCGGACGATCTGCGCCGAGGCCGGGAAGCCACTGAAGGCGGCGCGCGTCGAGGCCTCGCGCGCGGTCTCGACGTACACGATGGCCGCAGTCGAGGCACGCAAGCTCGCAGGCGACCCGTTGCCGATGGATGCCTCCCCGGCCGGGGAGGGCAAGCTCGGGCTCAGCCTGCGCGTGCCGATCGGGATCGTCGGCGCGATCTCGCCCTTCAACTTCCCGCTCAACCTCGTGGCGCACAAGATCGCGCCTGCACTCGCAGCCGGATGCGCCGTCGTCCTCAAGCCGGCAGGGCAGACACCGCTCTCCGCGCTTCTCCTCGCCGAGCTCGAGCTCGAGGCCGGCCTCCCGCCGGGGTGGCTCAACGTCGTCTGCGGGCCGGCGAGCGAGATCGGCGACGTCCTCGTCGAGGACGAGCGCGTGAAGCTGATCACGTTCACAGGCTCGGTCCCGATCGGGTGGAAGCTGCGCGAGCGCGCGGCGCGGAAGCGCGTCAACCTCGAGCTCGGGAACGCAACGCCGGTCATCGTCGCCGCGGACGCCGACCTCGAGGATGCGGCGGCGCGTCTCGCCGCCAACGCGTTCTCCTTCGCGGGGCAGAGCTGCATCTCCGTGCAGCGGATCTACGTCGAGCACGCGGCCTACGAGGCGTTCGTCGAGGCCTTCGTCCCGCGGGTCGAGGCGCTCGTCGTCGGCGACCCGGCGGACGAGGCGACCGACGTCGGGCCGCTCATCGCGGAGTCGGAGCGCGAGCGCATCGAGAGCTGGATCGAGGAGGCACGCGCTGCAGGCGCAGACATCCTCACCGGCGGCACGCTCGACGGCGCGCTGCTCCGCCCCACGGTGATCGCGAACGCACCGACGGACGCGAAGGTCTCGTGCGAGGAGGTCTTCGGGCCGGTCTGCACGGTGAGCCCGTACGAGACCATCGACGAAGCGATCGCCCTCGCGAACGGCACGCGCTTCGGCCTCCAGGCAGGCGTCTTCACGCGCGACGTCAAGGAGGCCTTCCGCGCAGCGCACGAGCTCGAGTTCGGCGGGGTCACCGTGAACGAGGCGCCGACCTTCCGGGCCGACCAGATGCCGTACGGCGGCGTGAAGGACTCGGGCAACACGCGCGAGGGGCCCGCGTACGCGATCCGCGAGATGACGGAGGAGCGGGCCGTCGTCTTCCAACTCTAGGTTTTGCACGTGGCCAGGCGCCGACAGCAGGAGACGTCCAGCCAGCCGACGCACGCGGGCGCGGCTCCGAGGGACCTCAAGCGGGAGCGCAAGGCGCTCGTCTCGTTCCGCGAAGACCGGTTGAGGGACCTCGGTGGGCTCGCGCTCGAGATGTACAAGCGCGACCGGTTCGATGCGAGCCTCGTCGTCGAGCGGTGCGCCGAGCTCGTCGCCGTCGAGGCTCGCGTGCAGGAGATCGACGCGCTGCTCGACGGGAGCGTCGCGATCCGCGGGGGGGTCGCGGCAGTCTGCGCGTGCGGGGCGCCGCTGCTCCTCGGGGCACGCTTCTGCGCCACGTGCGGCAGGCCCGCAGGCCGCACCGCGCGCGGCGACGCAGCGGCATGAGCTCGTGCCCGCGCTGTGGGGCCGCGGTCGAGGCCGGCCAGGAGTACTGCCTCGCGTGCGGCGAGCGACTGCCGGTCGCCGGCATCGGCGCGAGGAAGCAGCTCGGCAAGGGCTGGCAGCGTCGGTCTGCGGTCGCCCTCCTCGTCGCGCTCGCTGGAGCGGCCGTCGCCGTCGCCGCGAGCGACCCCGACCCCGACCGTGCGGCGATCTCGACGGCGACCGGGGACTTCGCGACGGTACCGACGACGAGCACGCTCGCCTCCCCCTCCGACGAGCCCCGCGGGAACGCCGCGGACTGGCCCGCGGGGGAGGACGGATGGACGATCGTCCTCGCGTCGGTGCCGCAGACGAAGGGGCGGCCGGCGGCGGTCGCGCGCGCGAGACAGGCGAGGCGCAAGGGCCTCGTCCAGGTGGGCGTCCTCGACTCGTCCTCATACGCGAGCCTCCACCCCGGCTACTGGGTCGTCTTCAGCGGCGTCTACACCTCCGAGGCGGAGGCGACGAGCGCGCTCGGCCCCGCCCGTGAGGTCGCGCGGACGGCCACGGTGCGCCGCGTCGTGCCCTGACCATCCGTTGCCCGAAACGGCGACGGAGGCCCCGACTTTGTAACACGGCCGAAAAGCCGCTACACTCCCCGTGCGAAGTCGTGCTTCGCTCTTTTTTCGCCCAGGACGAGCGATCGAGGAGAGTCGAAGATCCCCCATGGACGATCACGCCGCTCAACTGCGCTCCTGTATGTATCAATACTCTCGAGCGATCTATCGCTCGATCAAGGACCTGATCGACCCGTACGCCGACCGCCCCCTCCAGCTCGAGTACCGCAGAGCCGTGCTCTGCGAGTGCGAGCAGACGATGGAGCGGCTCGCCGAGGATCCCCAGTACTTCGCTCGACCGGATCGGGCGCTCTTCGCCGACATCCGCCGCTACTTTCCGATCACCGCGCAGGCCCAGGTTGCCTGGTCGGTGCGCGAGGGAGTCGGCGCGGCCACGAGCTTCATCGAGCAGCAGATCGAAGCGGGGCTCCTGGACGGCGGGGTGGCGCGGTGCCACGCGACGACGCGCAAGGGCAAGGCCTGCCAGCGGACACCGCTGCCGGGGCGCGACTACTGCCCGTCGCACCAGCACCTCGAGCACGCCATCGTCGCGGCCTGACGCCGCCCGGCCCTGATCTCTCTCGGGCGGCGCTGCCGCCCTCGATCGGCTGAGGACACTCGCGTCGTCAGGCCCGGCGGGAGCGGGCGGCCGATAAGCTCGCGGTTCGCATGTCCCACGACGCCGACAAGCTCATCCGGCAGCTCTCGCTCGTCGCGTTCCTGATGGCCGAGCGACGCCCCCTGACGGCGCGGGACGTCAAGTCGAACGTCGAGGGCTACAGCGAGATGTCCGACGAGGCCTTCGCGCGGCGGTTCTACTCGGATCGCGCGGAGCTGACCGCGCTCGGCGTCCCGCTGTCCTCGCAGCGTGACGAGTTCACCGGCGAGGAGCTGTACACGCTGCGCTCGGAGCACTACTTCCTCGAGCGGCTCGAGCTCGACGACGACGAGCTCGCGGCACTGCAGACGGCGCTCTACTACCTCGAGGGGAAGTTCGCCTATGCCGAGCCGCTGCGCCTCGCCCTGCAGAACCTCGCGCTCGGCCGCTCGGGTTTCGCGGAGCCGCCGACGGACACCGCGGAGCGCGTGCGCGTCAACGCGCCCGACTACTCCCCCGAGCTCGCAGGACGCCTCTCGAAGCTCGAGGCGGCGATCTCGAAGCAGCGCACGGTGCGCTTCGGCTACTGGAGCCCGCGGCGTGCGAAGCCGGGAGAGCGCTCGGTGAACCCCTACGCGCTGCGACTCGATGACGGGAACTGGTACGTGATCGGGCAGGACCTCGAACGCGACACCGTCCGCACGTTCAAGGTCTCGCGCATCCGCGGGGACATCCGCTTCGCCACACGCCGCGAGCGCGACTTCCGCGTGCCCGAGGACTTCGACGTCGAGCAGCACCGTGTCCCGAAGCCGTGGCAGATCGGCGAGACCGTCGGGACCGCCCGCATCGCGGTCTCCGACGACACGGCGTGGTGGGTCGAGCGGACGCTCTCCGACGCGGGCACGGTCGAGGACGGCGTGTTCGAGACCGACTTCTCGTCGGTCGAGCTCCTCGCGGGGTGGGTGCTGCGGCAGAACGGAAGAGCGGTCCCGCTCGAGCCGGACGAGCTCCGCGAGGCTGTCGCAGCGGGCCTTGCACGTCTCGACGACGCGCACGCGGGCGAGGCCCCGATGCCGGCCGCGGCGAAGCGGAGCGACCCGAGGCGCCCGCTCCCGGAGCGGCCCACCGGCCCCGTCGCCCCTGAGCGCTTCGGCGTCCTCCAGGCCCTCCTCGCACAGCTGCTCGCCGCCTGCGGGGAAGACCGCTCGGCCGTCCTCGACGCCGCAGAGCTCGCGGCTCGCTTCTCGATCCCGCTCGAGGAGCTCCAGGACCACCTCTCGCTGCTCAACCTCGTCAACTTCGGCGGCGGCTGCTACGCCGTCTACGCGGTCCACGACGGCGACGTCGTGCGCGTCGACAAGGAGCTGTACGGCGACGTCTTCCGGCGTCCCCCGAAGCTCACACCGCTCGAAGCGAGGGCGATCCGGCTCGCGATCGAGTACGTCGGGCCGACGATCGCCGCGGAAGCCCATACGCCGCTCGCGCGCGTGCGACGGAAGCTCGAGGAGACGTTCGGACGGTTCGACCTCGCGGCGACGCCGGAGCCGCATGACGCGTCCGACGAGGAGACGCTCGTGAAGGTGCTGAGCCAAGCCGCCGAGAAGCGCAAGGTCGTCGAGATCGAATACCTGAAGGAAGGCGAGAGCCCCTCCCTCCGCCGTGTCGAGCCGTACACGATCGAGCGCGAGCTCCCGGTTTGGCGCGTCCACACCTGGGACCTCACCGTCGACGCCGCCCGCACCTTTCGCCTCGACCGCATGCGCTCGGCGAAGCTCACGAGCGACCGCTTCGAGCCCAGGGAAGGCTTCGACCCCTCGTACCTCACGAACCCGCGGGTCGCGCGTCTCCTTCACTCCCCGGCCGTTGCCCGCTGGAAGCTCGAGCGCGGCGCGCGGCCGCTGACGGACGGCTCGGCGATCGCGGAGGTCCCGTACAAGACGGAGGAGTGGCTGCTCTCCGAGGTCCTCGCCGATCGCGGTGAGACGGTCGTCGTGGAGCCGCAGCGCCTGCGAGACCTCGTCGCCAAGCGGGCCCGTCGCCTGCAGCGCGAGCTCGGCCGCATCCCGACCGGGCACTAGGGGGCCGGCAGCGCGATCGTGAACGTCGAGCCGCGCCCCGGCTCGGAGTCGACGGACAGCGTCCCCCCGTGCGCCTCGGCGATCGCCTTGGTGATCGCGAGCCCGAGGCCGGAGCCCGGCCTCGTGTCGTCGAGGCGAATGCCGGGCTCGAAGATGCGAGACAGGTCGTCGGGCGGGATCCCCTCCCCGCGATCGGCCACCGAGAGGAGTACCCGATCGTCGTCGAGCACGGCGCCGACGATGACCTCGTCCCCCGAGGGCGCGTGCACGAGCGCGTTCGCGACGAGGTTGTCGAGGGCCTGGCGCAGCCGCAACGGGTCCGCACGCAACAGCGGGAGCCGATCCTGGACGAGCGCGCGCACCCGCGCTCTGCGTAGCTCGGCGCTAGCCACGACCTCGCGCACCAGATCACCGGGGTCGACGTCCTCGAGCTCGACCGAGGCGGCAGCGACGTCGCGGACGAGGCGTCCGATGCTCCGGCACGCCGCCGTGGCGAGCTCGACGAGCGTGGGCAGCCCTGGGTCGTCCGCGCGAGCCGCCTCGGCAATCGTCCGAAGCGCCGCGACCGGGCTGCGGACCTCGTGCACGAGGATGGCCAGCCGGTCGGCCGCGAGGTCGTCGGACGGGGTCATGCGACGCGTCCCGAGAGGCGGTCGAGCGCCCACGTCGCCGTCTCTCGCAACAGCTGGTCCTCGCCCTCCGCGTACCGCTCGACCAAGGGCACGAGGTCGGACGTGCCGACGTTTCCCGCCGCAACGAGCGCGTTCCGCCGCAGCCAGCGGGCGTCGTTCCGCGGGACGTACAGGCGGTCGACCTCCGCGGCGAGCTCGTCGCCGTCGCGCTCGAGCCAGTCCCGGAGAGACACGACCGGCGTCGCTTCGGGGGGTGGCGACGTCCCTTGCCGCCGCTTCTCGACCCCCCGGTTCCAGGGACAGACGTCCTGGCAGATGTCGCAGCCGTAGACGGAAGCGCCGAGCTCGGAGCGGTACTCCTCGGGGATCGGCTCAGGCGCCTGCGTCCAGTACGACAGGCACTTCGTCGAGTCGAGCACGCCGGGCTCGTCGAGCGCGCCAGTCGGGCAGGCGTCGATGCACAGGCGGCAGGAGCCGCAGTCGAGCTCGAGCGCAGGTGTCGACTCGATCTCGACGTCGGTCACGAGCGCACCGAGGACGACCCACGAGCCGAAGCGCCGCGTGATCGCGAGCGTGTTCTTGCCGTAGAACGCGATCCCCGCGCGCACGGCGCCCTCGCGGTCGACGTGGTCGTTCGCGTCGACGAGCACGCGGTAGGCGCCGCCGAGACGCTTACCGAGCTGGGTCAGCCGACCGCGGAGCTCGGCGTACTCGTCCCGCCAGGCATAGCGGGGGAGCCAACCTTCGTCGCGGCCAGGAGGCGCGGAGGGCGCGTAATAGCAGAGCGCGGCGGAGACGACCGTCCGGGCGCCCTCGACGAGCAGCTCCGGATGACAGGACACCTCGGGGCGGGCCATCGTGAATCGCATGTCCGCGAAGAGCCCGCGCTCCTTCCGCTCGCGGATGTGGCGCTCGGTCGCCTCGTAGGGCTCGGCAGGCGCGGCTCCGACGACGTCGAGGCCCACCTCCGCGGCCAGTCGGCTCAGCTCCTCCGCCGTCATGCGAGGATTCTGCCGCAGTGAAGGCCGTGCGCATCCACGAGGACGGAGGCCCCGAGGTCCTCCGCTACGAGGACGTCCCCGACCCGGAGGCCGGCCCGGGCGAGGTGCTCGTGGAGCTGCGTGCGGCCGGTCTCAACCACCTCGACGTGTGGGTCCGCAAGGGCCTGCCCTCGGTCCCCAAGCCCCGCATCCTCGGCGCCGACGGGGCGGGGATCGCCGCCGCTCTCGGGGACGGCGTCACGGCCTTCGAGATCGGCGAGCGCGTCGTGATCAACCCGGGGATCCCACACGACGGGCGCATCACGGTGATCGGGGAGCACACGGACGGCACCTGCTGCGAGCTGAAGGCGATCCCGGCGGGCCAGCTCTACCCGCTCGACGACTCCCTCAGCTTCGAGGAGGGCGCCGCCTTCCCGCTCGTGTTCGAGACGGCGTACCGGATGCTCGTCACGAAGGCATCGATACGGGAGGGCGAGTGGGCGCTGATCTGGGGGATCGGCGGCGGCGTGGCGCTCGCGGCATTCGAGATCTGCCGCGCGCTCGGCGTGCGGACGATCGTCACCTCCTCGAGACCCGAGAAGCTCGAGCGCGCACGCACGCTCGGCGCCGATCTCGCGGTGAGCCATGTCGAGGACGACGTCGTGGCGGCCGTGAAGGACGCGACGGACGGTCGTGGTGTCGACGTCGTCGTCGAGACCGTCGGCGAGGCGACCTGGGAGCGCTCGCTCGCGGCGGCCGCGACCGAGGGGCGGATCGTCGTCTGCGGGGCGACCTCCGGCCACAGCCCACCCGCCCGCCTGTACCGGCTGTGGTGGAAGCAGCTCGCGGTCTTCGGCTCGACGATGGGGATGCCCTCCGACTTCGAGGCCGCGTACGACCTCATCCGGTCGGGGCGTGCCCGCGTCCACGTCGACAGCGTCTTCCCGCTCGCCGAGGCCGCGAAGGCCCACGAGCGCCTCGAGTCCGGCACCCAGTTCGGCAAGGTCGTCCTCCGGATCCCGGGCCGAGCGGCGTAGGGCGCGTGCCGCGCAACCCAATGCCTACTCGCCCGCTGCGCAGCTCCTTCTACCCTGAGCAGACCGTGGCACGACCTGCAGCCCTTCTCGCCATCGCCATTAGTGGCGATCGTCGGGTTCAACCCGAACCGTTGGGACGAGGTGCTCCTCGTCCTGCCTCGCGGGCACGGCATCCACGCGCACGATGTGGTCGGGGTCGTCCTCGTGACGATCGGAGCCACGACACTGTGGCGCGGTCCGCGCGCCGCCGCCTCGTGGGCCGAACCGAGCATTGCGCGAACCGCGAGGGTCTCGTCGCCGCTCGCCGCTCGCGCTCGCCTGACCTCTTGTGAGCTCGCCGAGGCGAGGCTCGAACGACGGCGATCTGACAGGGTCGGGTAATACGTGGCGCCGGCCGACCGTGCGCCTGCGGTGGCGCAGGTTCTCGCTGTAGCGTCCCGAGATGAAGGTCACCAAGGGGGACGCGCGCCGCTTTCTCGTCGCCCGGCAGCTCCTCGCCCCGGCGCGGTCGCTCGAGGGTGGGCCGGACGCCGTGCTCGGGGTCCTCCGAAGGCTCGGCTCGATCCAGCTCGACCAGATCGAGGTGGCCGGCCGCAGCCATGACCTCGTGTTGCACGCGCGGGTCGCAGACTACGACCCCGCCTGGTGCGACGAGCTGTACGAACGTCGCGAGATCTTCGAGGCATACAACAAGGGGCTCTCGTTGGTGCCGGCAAGCGAGTTCGCGTGGTTCCGCGTCCGCCGCAGCTACCGCTGGCAGAAGGTGCTCGACGACAACGCCGATGTCGCGAAGCGCGTGCTCGAACGGATCCACGCCGACGGACCGCTGTCATCGCTCGACTTCGAGCGCGAGAGCGGTCCCACGAAGGACTGGTTCGGGGCGCCGATGAACGCCGTCCGCGCAGTTCTCGAGGCCTACGCGAAAACGGGCGAGCTGGGCACCGCCCGACGCGACGACAATCACCGGTACTACGACATGCCCGAGCGGCTCCTTCCCGCCGAGGTCCTTGCGCACGAGCTCACCCTACGCGAGCAGCTGCGCCACAAGATGCTGTCGCGCTATCGCGCACACGGGCTGGTCGGTGCGAGCGGGCACGGCGAGGGCATCTTCGCGAATCTCGGGCCGGCGAACCCAGATCCGAGGTACCCGGAGTTCCCCGGCCGGAACGCACTGCGGGAGGAGCTCGTCGAGCTGGGAGAGCTCAAACCGGTCGAGGTCGAAGGCGTGAGCGGCAAGCGCTTCGTCGTCCGTGACGACATCGAGCTGCTCCAGGCGCCGCCGGAGCCGCCGCCGTCCGTCGCGTTCCTCTCCCCATACGACGCGCTCGTGTGGGACCGCAAGCTGCTCGGGACGCTCTTCGGCTTCGACTACGCCTGGGAGCTGTACGTGCCGGAGGACAAGCGCCGCTGGGGCTGGTACGTACTGCCCATCCTCTACCGCGACCGACTCGTCGGCCGGATCGAGCCGCGGATTGACCTAGCCGAAGACGCGGTCCAGGTGCTCGCCGTCTGGTGGGAGGACGGCTTCGAGCCCCGACGCGTCGAGGGGTTCGTCGACGCGATGCGCGAAGCGCTCCGCGCCTACCTCCGCTTCGCGAAGGCGAACCGCCTCGACTGGCCATCCAAGCTCGGCAATGAGAAGCGACTCTTCGGTACGGCGGCGCTAACAGCGTCGAAGTGACGTCCGGAAGCCAGGTGCCGACCTCAGCCGCGGCCGGTGCCGTTCGCCTTTCTGCTTACCGGTGTTGACCGCAGCGTCAGCGGGTCTTGGCGTTCTGCGACCGGTGCGGAACTGTGAGTTCGAGCCTACCCGCCACTGGTACGAACACCGACATCACGGTTGGATCGAACTGCGTACCCGCGCCCTTCTCGACCTCGTCGATCGCGGCCGTAGACCGGGCGCGCCCTGCGGTAGGGCGGTCGTTCGTGATCGCGCCGAACGCGTCGGTTCCGAGCAGCGAGCGGGATCGCCGTACCTCGCCGCGAGGGGGAGGAGCGGGCAGCAGGCCGCCGTAGTGCGAGGAGACTCGGCAGATCCGCGAAGCTGGCGCTGGGGGTGGTGGTCTCACCGCTGAGGCTCATCGGAGCTCGACGCGGCCGTCCTTGAGCACCGGAGCGCCCTGCTCGTTCAGCGACTCGAATCCGAACGCGCCGTCGAGCTGCCAGACACGCGTCGTGACCGACTCACCCGGGAACAGAGGAGCGGAGAAGCGCACTGCGATCCGCCGTACCGCACGCGGGTCGTCCACGCCCGCAGCCTCGAGGACCGCCCTGCCCGCAAACGCCATCGTGCAGAGCCCGTGGACGATCCGGCCCGGCAGGCCCACCCGCCGGGCGAACTCGTCGTCGAGATGGATCGCGAAGTCGTCGCCCGACGCCGCCGCGTAGCGGACCGTCTGGTCCTCCGCGACGCGATACGTGATCGCAGCAGTCGGGTCGCCGTCGACCTCGAGCCGGTGGTCGGGCGCCCGCTCGCCGACTCCCTCGTCCGCCTGCGCCCCGCGGAAGAACTCCGTCGCGTACTGCTCGTTCACGAGCTCGCCGTCCTCGCCGCGCGTCTCCGTCCTGATGACGAGCGACGTCCCGTTCGGCCGCGGCAGCACCGCGACCGGCGTCGCGCGCGAGATGAGACGCATCCCGGCCTCGAGCGGCCGATGGAGCAGCATGTCCTGCTCGTAGTGCACCACGAAGCGGCGAACGTCGCCGGAGGCGACGGCCTCGGACGCGGGTGCGATCGCGTTCCATACCGGCACGATCGCGAAGATCGGCCCTCCGGAGACGTCGTCCGTCGCCTCCGCGTACGCCTGCATGGCCGCCTCGGTCACCTCATACCCATGCCCTCTTCCTGCGCGACCGATCGCACCGAGGTCGAAGCTCGCGATGCTGGTCTCGGGCATTGCGTTTCAGGCTACCTGATAACCGGAGCCGTTCGCAACCTCTGGACATCATTTGCAGGCTCCCTTAAACTCGACCGCGTTGAGGCGATGCTGCATCATCATACCGAAGGGAGCTCTTCATGAGCAGGAGGAAGATCGGTGTCGTCGTGGCTGCCGGTGCAGCGGTTCTCGCTCTCGTCTTCGTATCGGCGTCCGCGACGAGCCCCTCTCAGGCAGGCCCCATCTACTTCGGCATGGATGCGCCGCTGACCGGGCCGACGCAGCTCGTCGGCCAGAGCGACCGGCAGGCCGTCGAAGCGGTGGTGGCGTACTGGAACTCCCGCGGCGGCATCAGAAACAGGCGAGTGGTAGTCGACGTTCTCGACAACGCATCGAATCCGTCGCAGTGCCGTCCAGAACGTCCAGAAGTTCATCGGCGACCGCGAAGTACGTCGGCATCTTCGGCTCCGGGAACGCCGCTGCCGCCGTGGCGACCGGGGCGATCGCGAGCCAGGCGAGGATCCCGTTCATCGCGCTCTCGCCCCCGACGCAGCTCGTCGAGCCGCCCCAGCCGTACGTCTACATCCTCTCGGCAACGGCCAGGCTGTACGCGTACAGCGAGGCGAAATACCTGAAGAGCCTCGGCATCAAACGCGTCTGGCTCATGGGCGACAATGGCGCGTACGGGCGGGATGGCCCGAACCAGGTTTCGAAGCTCGCCAAGGCGTACGGCCTCGAGATAGTGGACACGACGATCTTCTCGCCGGCTTCGACCGACTTCTCCGCCGAGCTGACGAGGATCAAGAACTCCAACGCCCAGGCGCTGTGGCTCTGGACCGCGACGCCTGCGGGCGCGACGATCGTGAAGCAGTTCAAGCAGCTCCAGCTGCCGCAGAGGCTCGTGCTGACCGGCGCCAACGTCTCGTCGCAGTTCCTCCAGGGCACGTGCGGCGACGTGAACGGCGCGATCGTCAACTCGTTCCTCGCGACCGCATGGACGTTCCTGCCGAAATCGAACCCCGTCCGCGCGCAGGCCGCGCTGCTCCGGAAGATCCTCAAGCGCCCCGTCTCGAACTTCGACGGCGACGCGGCGGGAGCGCTTTGGGCGTACAAGGCCGCGATCGAGAGAGGCGGCGCGACCCGCGAGAGGATCAAGGACGCACTCGAGACGAAGCTGCGCGGGCTCGTGACGCCTGCGGGGAAGATCTTCCTCTCGCGGAAGAACCATCAGGGCCTCCAGCTCGACTCGATGTGGGTCGGGAGGATCCAGAACTGCCAGGTCAGGCCGCTGTTCGGCCCGGCCTTCACGAAGTAGAGGTGGCGATGCGAGCGCCGCAGACGCTTGTCGCCCGGCGACTGCGGCGCTCGTGAACCTCGCGCACGTCCTCGCGGAGGGCGCCGCCCACCATCCCGAGCGGACGGCGCTGCTGTTCGAGGGCGAGCGGATCTCGTATCGCGAGCTCGACCGGCGGGCAGCGGTCGCCGCCGCAGCGCTGCGCACGCAGGGCATCGAGGCCGACGACCGCGTCGCGATCAAGCTGCCGAACACGCCCCACTACGTGGCCGCGTACTTCGGCGTTCTCCGCCTCGGAGCGATCGCGGTGCCGCTCAACGTCCTGCTGGCGCAACCCGAGATCGACGCACGGCTGGAGGCGGCGACGCCGAAAGCGTTCGTCGATCGTCCGCTGCCGGGCGAGGGCGAGGCGCACGTCGAGATCGCCGAACGGGACGAGGACCATCCGGCTGCGCTCCTCTTCACCTCCGGCACCACCGGCCGGCCGAAGGGCGCGGTTCTGACGCACGCCGGAATCCGAGCAGCCACGCGCTTCGGCGCAGACGCCCTCGGCTTCGCGCCTGACGACGTGCTGCTCGGCGTCGCGCCCTTCCCGCACGTGCTCGGCCAGCAGGTGTTCGTCTGCGCGCTCCTCGTCGGCGCGGGCGTGTCGGTCATGCAGCGCTTCGAGCCCGAGCCCGCGCTCGAGACGATGACGAGCACTCGGACGACCGTCATGTTCGGCGTTCCGACGATGTGCATCGCGCTCTGCGAAGCAGCCAGGAGCGCGGAGGCGCTACCGCCGCTGCGCATCGCGCACATCGGCGGGTCCGCGGTCCCGGTCGACGTGGCGCGCCGATTCGAGGAGACGTTCGGGGCGGCCGTCCACGAGGGCTACGGCCTCACCGAGATGAGCGGCCTGGCGACGACCTTCGCCCTCGAGCGGCGCCGCAAGGCGGGCTCGGTCGGAAGACCATCGAGCGGCACCGAGATGCGGATCGCGAACGCGGACGAGCGGGGAGTCGGCGAGGTTCAGTTCCGCGGCCCCTCGGTCATCCGCGGCTACTGGAACGACCCGGAGGCCACGGCTGCGGCGATCGACAGGAACGGCTGGCTCTCGACCGGTGACCTCGGCTACCTCGACGAGGACGGCGACCTCTTCCTCGTCGACCGCAAGAAGGAGATGATCATCCGAGGCGGCTACAACGTCTATCCACGCGAGGTCGAGGAGGTGCTGTACGAGCACCCCGCCGTCCTCGAGGCCGCCGTCGTGGGGGTGCCCCACGAGTCGCTCGGTGAGGACGTCGCCGCGATCGTCGTTCCGCGGCCCGGTGCCGAGCTCGATCCTGAAGAGCTGAAGGCGTGGACGAAGGAACGCGTGGCGGCGTACAAGTACCCTCGCCACGTCGTTCTTGTCGCGGAGCTCCCGAAGAGCGCCACGGGGAAGATCCTGAAACGGAGCATCGACCTCGGCCCGCTCCGGGAGAGACTGGCCCGCGTGGCAAGGACTTCGAAGAGCTCATGAGCGCCTCGCAACAGCTCTCGGCGGCAGGCACACGTCGACCTCCGGGGCCACTGCAGCTTCACGCTGCCGAGTTGGTGGCGCGCGTCGAGGCGCTCAGGCATCGGGTCGAGACGGGTCGCTGGAAGTCGGTCGCGCAGCCGCAGGCGCTGCAGGCGTCGGCGAGCGCGCCCAGGCTGGGGGACACAGGAGGAAAGGACGCGGACGTCAAGCTGACAGCCGCGGCTATCCACGTGGCGGCGGGCAGCGGGACGACCGGCTGCCCGCCTGAGCCTTCCGTGCGATGTGACACGATGCTGCGATGAGCGGGGCCGTTGGAGTCGAGGACGCGACGGCTCGCACGGAGCCCGGTGTCTCGTACGCCGTCGCCCGCCTCCATCAGCGACTGTTCGCGGGCATCACCGAGCGCGTGACCCCGTACGGTCTCACGACGCTCCAGTTCACGACGCTCAGCGTGCTCAGCCGGCACGGTGCGCCGCTCTCGACGTCGCAGCTCGCGCGACGCGCGTTCATGACCCCACAGTCGATGAGCGAGGTCATCCACGCGCTCGAGCGCAAGGGGCTCATCAAGCGAGACCCGCATCCGAATCACCGGAGGACGCTGCCGGCGACGCTCACGGCGAAGGGCCGTCGCGTGCTTGCTGCTTGCGAAGAGGCGGTCTCCGAGTTCGAGGACTCGATGCTCGACGGCTTTTCCGAGAAGGACCGCGCCGCGTTCTTCGACATGGTGAAGGCGGCGGTCCGCAATCTCGGCGGCGGCTTTCCGAGCGACTAGAGGCCGCCACTTGTTTCAGGTAACCTGAATCCGTGGCGGCGGCCTCTCTCCCTCTCGCACCCGAGACGGAGCAGAAGCTCGCCTGCGAGCTCTTGGGCGTCACGAAGGCGTTCGGCGCGGTCAGGGCGGTCGACGATGTCTCGCTGGACGTCGCCGCCGGCTCGCTCACGTGCCTCATCGGTCCGAACGGCGCGGGAAAATCGACCCTGCTCGGCTGCATCTCGGGGCTCCACCTCGTCGACCGCGGCGTCGTGCGAATCGACGGGCACGATGTCACCCGCTGGCCTCCGTATCGCCGCGCCCGGCACGGGTTGGCGACGGTCTTCCAGACGACGCGCCCGCTCGCCGAGCTCGACGTGCTCGACAACGCCGCAGTGGGCGCCCACGTTCGCTCGCGCACGGGCTTCGTCGAGAGCATGCTCCGGCCGCCCTGGCAGTGGCGCGAGCAGCAGCGGGTGCGAGAGGAGGCTCACGAGGCCCTCGCGATCGTCGGGTTGGACGAGCGTGCGGCCGACCCGGCCGCCGTGCTCCCGCTGGGACAGCTCCGGCTCCTCGCGATCGCACGCGCGCTCGCGCAGCGTCCGTCGGTGCTGCTGCTCGACGAGCCGGCCGCCGGCTTGCGCGCAGGCGAGAAGGCGCACCTCATCGACGCCCTGCGGACGCTCTCGGGCCGCGGGCTCACGATGGTGCTGGTCGAGCACGACATGCAGTTCGTCGGCGCGCTCGCAGAGCGCGTCGTCGTGCTGGACCGCGGGCGCGTGATCGCCGACGGCACGCCGGCCGAGGTCCGCAACGACCCCAGGTCATCGCCGCGTACCTCGGCTCGACGACGCTGTGAGCGCGCTCGTCGAGGTAGACGACCTCGTCGTCCGCTACGGGCCGGCGGTGGCGCTCGACGGCGTCTCGCTGACGCTCGGAGCGGGTGAGCGCGTCGCGCTCATCGGAGCCAACGGTGCGGGCAAGTCCTCGCTCCTCAACGCGGTCTGCGGGGTCGTGCGGCCGGCGGGAGGGAGGGTGCGGGTCGCGGGCGACGACGTCACCGGAAAGACGCCGAACCACGTCGTGCGCCGTGGGCTCACGCAGGTTCCGGAGGGCCGCCAGGTGTTCCCCAGCCTTCCGGTCGAGGCGAATCTCCTCCTCGGCGCATTCGGCCGCTCGTTCCGGACGGAGATCGTGACCTCGACGATCCGCTACCTCCGCCGCCGCGCGGAGGCGCGCGAGCGTCTCGAGCGCGTCTACACCCTGCTTCCCAAGCTCCACGAGCTGCGCGACCGGCCGGCCGGACGAACCTCGGGCGGCGAGCAGCAGATGGTCGCGATCGGTCGCGCGCTGATGGCCGAGCCGCGGGCGCTCGCGATCGACGAGCTCTCGCTCGGCCTCGCGCCGATGGTCGTGGAGCAGCTCGTCGAGTTCCTGCACCGGCTCAACGACGAGGAGCACGTCGCGATCCTCCTCGTCGAGCAGAACGCGCTGCTCGCTTTCAACCTCTGCGAGCGCGCGTACGTCCTGGAGACGGGCCGAGTCGTGCTCGAGGGCGAGAGCAGGCAGATCCGCGACCGCCCGGAGGTGCACAGCGCGTACCTCGGAGGCGGCCCCGGATGACCGAGTTCCTGCAGCTCGTCGTCGTCGGGCTCTCGACCGGATCCGCATTCGCGCTCGTCGGGATGAGCCTCGTGCTCGTCTACCGGACGACGGGGATCGTGAACTTCGCGCAAGGCGTGTTCGCGGTGATCGGCGGACTGTTCACGTTCCAGCTCTCCGACGACATGCCGCTCGCGCTCGCGACGCTCGTGTCCGTCCTGCTCGCCGCCTTCCTGTCGTCGATCCTCGCCGTCGTCGCCGTCGGCTTCCGCGACCGGACGACGAGTCTCGCGAGCACGATCATCACCCTCGGCGCCGCCTTTCTGGCGCAGGCGCTGCTCCTGCTCGAGTTCGGGGACATCCCGCGCAGCTATCCGGGCATCTCCGACCGGGCGTGGAACATCGGAGGCGTCCTCGTCCAGCCGCAGTACGTGCTCATCGCAGGCGTCGCGCTCCTGTGCGCCGTCGCGCTGACGCTCTTCCTTCGCAGGACGATCGTCGGACAGGCGCTCGTCGCGTGCTCGGACTCGCGGCGCGCCGCCGAGCTCGTCGGCCTCAACATCCGCTCGCTCGCGGTCGTCGCGTTTGCCGGCGCGGGCGCTCTCTGCGCGCTCGGCGGCGCGCTGCTCGCGCCGAGCAACCCGATGACGTACAGCTCGGACGTGGCGATCACCGTGAACGGCTTCGCCGCGGCCGTCTTCGGCGGCCTCGGCTCGATCCGCCTCGCGCTGCTCGGCGGCTACGCGCTCGGGATCCTCGAGCAGTTCGTGGTCGGCTACGTCGACCCGCAGTACAGCCTGATCATCGCCCTGATCGTCATGCTCGTCCTCATCGGCTGGCGCTCGCGGGCGGAGATCGCGAGCGCGTCGCACGAGGCGCACGCGGCGATCCAGCGCGCACGCGTGCCGTGGCCGGCACCCGTCCGGATCGGGCTGATCCTCGCCGGAGCCGTCTTCGCCTGCTGGCTTCCGTACCAGCTCTCGACGTTCGACGTCGCGCTGTACGACCGCATGGGCCTGTATGCGCTCGTGACGATCGGCCTGACGCTCCTCATGGGCTACGCCGGGCAGATCTCGCTCGGGCAGGGAGCGTTCTTCCTCATCGGCGCGTACACGTCGGCGATCCTCACCGTCGGCATCGACCCGGACACGCGCCTCGTCGACCCCGGTGCCGGCGTCTCGCCGGTGCTCGCCGTGCTCGCTGCGCCCGTCGTCGCGGCAGTGCTCGCGGCCGTGATCGGCGTCCCGCTCCTCCGCCTCCACGGCCACTACCTCGCGTTCGCGACGCTCGCACTCCACCTCATCGCGTTCTCGGTTCTCTCGGCATGGGACCGGTTCACGGGCGGCCAGTACGGCATCTCGGTCACGAAGCCGCTCACGGTGTTCGGTCACGACCTGCGCGGGCCGCTGCATGCAGCCGTCGTCTGGGCCGTCGTCGCGATTGCGCTCCTTCTCGCGACGAACCTCGTCCATTCGCGCATCGGGCGCGCGTTGCAGGCGATCGCCACCGACGAGGCGTCGGCAGCCGCGTCGGGCATCCCGGTCGCGAGCTACAAGCTGCGGCTGTTCGTCTTCGCGGCGGCTCTCGCCGGGCTCGGCGGAGGGCTGTTCACGTTCTCGTTCCTCATCGTCTCGCCCGAGGCGTTCCCGATCGTGCTCAGCATCGAGTTCGTCGTCATGGTCGCCGTCGGCGGCCTCGGCAACATCTACGGCGCGGTCGCGGGGGCGGTCGCCATCCTCTACCTCGAACAGAAGCTCCGCGACCTGGGAACGCGGCCGGACTTGTTCGGCTGGGACCTGCCCGACGCGGCTCCGACGGTGTTCTCGTTCGGCGTCTTCGGGCTGATCCTGATGGCGATCATGCTCTTCTTCCCGCGCGGGCTGCTTCCGGCGTTCGGCGACGCAACCGCGGGCGTCTGGGAGAGAGTCCGCAGCGCCCGGCGCCCGGGCGCTACTCCGCCAGCCCCAGCAGCCGGGCGGCGTTCTGCTTGAGGACGAGCGGCCGCACGTCGTCTCTGAAGTCCGCGTGCGCGAAGTCCTCGAGCCAGCGGTCGGGCGTGATCAGCGGGAAGTCCGACCCGAAGAGGACGCGGTCGCGCAGCAGCGTGTTCGCGTACTGGACGAGCTGCGGCGGGAAGTACTTCGGCGACCAGCCGGAGAGGTCGATGTAGACCTGCTGCTTGTGCAGCGCGACCGAGATCGCCTCGTCCTGCCAGGGAAAGGAGGGGTGCGCGAGCACGATCTTCAGCTCGGGGAAGTCGACGGCGACGTCGTCCACGTACATCGGGTTCGAGTACTTGAGCCGGATGCCGCCTCCGCCCGGGAGGCCCGCGCCGATACCCGAGTGTCCCGTGTGGAAGAGCGCGGGCAGCCCCGCCTCGGCGACGACCTCGTACAGCGGATAGAACGCGCGATCGTTGGGGTAGAAGCGCCTGCACGTTCGGGTGGAACTTGAAGCCCTTCACGCCGTAGTCGCGGATCAGCCGCTTCGCCTCCTCCACCGCCCGGGCGCCCTTGTTCGGATCGACCGAGGCGAACGGGATGAGCACGTCCGGGTTCGCGGCCGCGACCTCGGCGATCTCCTCGTTCGGCACCGCCGGGCGCCCGGTCACCGTCTCCGCGTCGACCGTGAAGACGACCGCCGCGAGCTTGCGCTCGCGGTAGTAGGCCGCGACGTCCTCCGCGGTCGGCAGCGCGTGCTCGCCGAAGTACGTGGCCGCCGCCGCGCGCCACTCCGGCCGCAGCCCGTCCTCGCCCGCGCGGCCGACCTCCGCGTGGACGTGGACGTCGATCGCCTCGACGGCTGAGACGTCGATCGTCACGAGGTCATGCCGGTCATCTGCCCGCCGTTCACCGTCAGTACCTGGCCTTGCACGAAGTTCGACCAGGGGGAGCAGAGGAAGAAGATCGCGCCCGCAGCCTCCTCGGGCGTGCCGGCTCGGCCGAGCGGGATGATCGTCGCCGCGAGCTCGCGCATCTGCGGGGGAATGCCGAGCTTGATCGCCTGACCGCCCCGCTCGATCGTGGCGCCCTCCTCGGAGGACGCCGTCAGCCGCGTGTCGATGAACCCGAAGGCGGCGGCGTTCACGTTCACCTTGAACGGCCCCCATTCCCGAGCGAGCGTCTTCGTCAAGCCGACGAGCCCGGCCTTCGCAGCCGCGTAGTTGATCTGGCCGACGTTGCCCTGCGTGCCGGAGATCGAGGTGACGTTGACGACCTTCCGGAAGACCTCGCGGCCGTCCTCCTTGTCCTTCTTCCCTGCGTCTCGGAGATACGGGGCGGCGGCGCGGAGAACCTTGAACGGCACCACGGTGTGGATCTCGAGCATCGCCCGGAACTGCTCGTCGCTCATCTTGTGCGCCATGCCGTCCCAGGTGTAGCCGGCGTTGTTCACGACGATGTCGATCTGGCCGAACGCGTCCACGGCGGCCTGGACGAGCGCCTCGGGAGCGCCCTCCGCGGTCAGGTCGCCCGCGAAGACGGCCGTCTCGCCCTCGATCTGCCGTTCGCGGCCTGCTCGGCGACGTCGCCGTCGACGTCGTTGACGAGCACGCGCGCTCCGTGCGCGGAGAGGAGCTCGGCGGTTGCACGACCGATCCCGCGCGCCGAGCCCGTCACGATCGCCGCCTTGCCCTCGAGCACGCGCATGCCTCTTCCTTTCCGAGTAGATTCAGGTTCCCTGATACTACTGAGGCTCGCTTCGCCACTGGCTCTGCGAGGAGTCCGAATTCTGACGAGCGCCTGTGAAAACCGGCGCACTCCAGGCAGAAGAAATGCCTAACCGAAGCCGAGGATGAACTTCGCGTCGTCGGACATCTTGTCCGGCGTCCACGGGGGGTCGAACGTCAGCTCCGCCTCGGCGGCCTCCACTCCCGGCACGGAGCGGGCCGCATCGACGATGCCCTCGGCGATCAAGGGCCCGGCGGGGCATCCCATCGACGTCAGGCTGTAGAGGATCTTCACGTTCGGCCCGTCGACCTCGACGTCGTACATGAGCCCGAGCTCGACGATGTCCATCCCGAGCTCGGGGTCCTCGACCCCGTGCAGCGCCTCGACGACGTCCTCGCGCGTGACCATGGCCGAAGTCTAGAGAGGAGGTCCCGCGTCAGGCCGCGGCCACGAGCTGGTCGGCACGCCGGAGGACGAGGTCGAGCACGTCGCCGATGGCGCGATCGAGCGAGTCGTTCACGATCACCGGGACGTCGAAGCGGTGCGCCCGCTCGACGAGGTAGTCCTGGATCTGCCGGATCTGCGGCAGGGAGTCGAGGTACTTGTCGAGCGGCCGTAGGCCCTCGGTCGAGTAGTCGCGCACCCAGAAGTGGCTCCGGTGGAGGTTCTCGTCCTCGATCGCGACGACGCACTGGACGACGAACGCGCCCGGGTAGTCGGTCGCGACCATGCCCGGGACGAGGTGGACGCCCTCCAGCACCGTCGACCAGTGTTCCGTGGCGGCCCGCTCGAGGGCCGCCTGCACGCCGACGACGACGTTCCTCGTCTGGTCGAGGAAGCCGAGGATCGCAGCGTCGCCCGACTCCTCCTCCTCGGCCCGCGTCAGCGCCAGCCGCGCCTCGAAGCTCGAGTAGTGCACGGACGGCATGAACTCCTCGGAGAAGAACGCCCGCATCGTCTGGCGGATGAAGTCGGTGGACGTGACCCGCGTGATACCGAGCCGGTGGGCCGCCTCGGTCGCGATCGTCGACTTCCCGGTCCCCGTCGCGCCGCCGACGAGCAGGAGCAGGGGGGCCTCGAGCTGCTGCAAGGCGTCGAGTTGCCGGAGGCGCCGGAGCGTCTTCGCCGCCTCTTCCTCGCCGACGACGTCGGCCGCGATCTCTCCGAGCCGGTCGAAGTCGAGCGAGACCACGCCACGCTCCGCGAGATCGCGCTCGGCGCGCCGTGCGATGAGGTACGAGCGCTCCGTATCGATGCCCGTCAGCACGAGCGCGCGCGCCATCAGGCCCTTCGAGAACGGGACATCCTCGCCGAGCGGGAGCGGTATGACGTGACGGCGTTCTTTCACAACCCTATTCCTGCCATTTCCAGCAGCATCTCGTCAAGTCCTCGACCACCTCCGACCGGGTCGACGTCGTTCGCCACGAGCGCGACCTCCACCCCCTGCGCGAAGGCGAACTCGGCGACGACGTCGACGGCTGCCGCCTTGAGCTCCACGAGGAACACCTCTGCTTGTACCCGCTGGAGCTCCGCGCGAAGCGTGCCGCGGTCGGCAAGGCTCCCGGAGACATGCACGACGCGCGCGCCATGCGCATCGGCGAGATGCGCGGCCAGCACGCCGTGCGCGGCCGGCGGCGCCGTGCAGAAGTACGCCACGCTCCGGCCCCGCACGTCCGCCAGCGGCCGCGGTCGGAGAACGGTTGCGAGCACCTCGACGCGGGCGGGGACGACAGCGCGGACGGCGTCCCGTACGCCTTCCCAGCCCGAGCCCGCCTCTGCCATCGTCACGACGACGAGGTCGGCGCGCAGGAGCCGGTAGGCGTTGAGGTAGCCCGCGGCGACCGTCGGCTCCTGGTGCCCCGCGACGGCGAGGATCACGCGGTCTGTCGCGATCGGCGGGAACGCGGCGCCGCTGCCGTCGAAGATCACGAGCTCGGGAGAGAGCGCGGCGGCGACCTCGGCGCCCTCCGCGACGTTGGAGGCGAACGGCGCACCCGCCAGGCCCCCGCCGCACCGCCGGCAGCCCACGGTCTCGACGCCGACGAGTGCCGCCGTCTCGAAGTGGTCCGAGGCCGCGTGCCGGCCCGCTCGCGACAGCGCGACGAGCTCCTCGACGGTCGGCCGCACGGAGACGACCTCCGGCTCCGGAGGCCCGCCGCGGCCCATCGCGACGACGACGACCCGGCGGGATGCAGACACGAGCCTGGCGAGGTGCCCGGTGAGCGCCGTCTTCCCCACCCGCTTGCCGGTGCCGGCGACGGCGATCGACGGCAAGGCGAACGGCTCGAGGCGCGGCGGGTCGAGCCGGAAGTCGGCGCCCGCGTACGGGACTCCCAGCCGGAGCACGCGGCTCGCGAGCGCGAAGCGCTCGACCGGTCCGAGCACCGGCTCGTCGGAGAGGTCGACGACGATCTCGGGGTGGTGGCGCTCGATGCCCGCCTCGACGGTCGCGGCCAGCGGCACGCCGTAGTCCGGGCCGTCCCCGCGTAGCTTCTCGGTGCCGCCGACGAGCACCGCGCCGACGAACTCGTACGGCAGTTCCGCGAGAGCGTCCCGCACGACGGAGGGATAGTGCTCGCCGTCGACGATCGCGAGCGCGCGCGGGCTCACGTGCGGGCTGTGACCTCGTCGTCGATGGCGCCCGTGAACTTCGCGTAGTCGAGCGTGTCGAGCGAGAACGAGACGAGCTTCACCTGGCCGTGGAAGGGATGCCGCCGCCAGATGTCGACCTTGCGGCCCGCGATCTCGATCACGTTGTAACAGGGCCTCGTGTTGCCACGGAGGCGAAGCGAGGAGACCGTGCCGGCGTTCACGACGAAGAGGTCTTCCAGCCGCCAGACGTACGGCACGTGCTTGTGCCCGGAGAGCACGAGCCTGACGCCGGAGCGCTGGAGGCACTCGATCGCGTCGCCGGCGTCGTACACGACGTTCCGTTCGCGCCCTGTCCCCGGCACCGGCAGCAAGTGGTGGTGGAGGACGAAGATCTTGAGGTCGGCCTCCTCCTCGGCGAACTGCTCCTCGACCCAGCGGTAGCGGCCTCGCCCGATCTGCCCGTGATCGAGGTCCGGCTCGCTCGAGTCGATCGCGACGACTGCGACCCCGCGCTTCCGGAGCACGGAGTTCCGCTCGCCGAACATCTCCTCGAAGTGGACGTAGCCGACGTTCCGCGAGTCGTGATTCCCGGGCACGACGACGAGCGCGTCGCAGTCGATCCGGTCGATGTACTCGCGCGCGGTGAGGTACTCGTGCCGGAAGCCGAACGTCGTCAGGTCGCCCGAGCAGACAACGATGTCCGGCGCGAACTCGTTGACCTCGCCGATCGCGCGCTCGAGGAGGCTCGCCTCGAAGTAGGGGCCGCCACAGTGGAGATCGGAGATCTGTGCGATCCGAATCACGTCGGAACCGGCCATCGCCGACAGTCTACGGCCCGAAAGGGGCGTCCGAGGCTGTTGCTACCCTGGCGAGGGTGCGGGTGGAAAGTCCCGTTTTCCAGGCATATCGTGGCTCACAGCCGCCGCGCTTCGCGCACCGGATCGAGCTCGAGTGCGCGAAGATCCTCGACTACTACGGCGTGCCCTGGGAATACGAGCCCCACACCTTCGTGCTCGAGCGGGACGACGCGGGCCGCGTCGTGAGCGCCTTCACACCGGACTTCTTCCTCCCGGACCAGAACCTCTTCATCGAGGTCACAGTGATGAAGCAGTCCCTCGTGACCCGCAAGAACCGGAAGCTGCGCGAGCTCCAGCGCCTGTATCCGGACGTCCGCGTCAAGCTCTTCTACCGGCGAGACATCGAGCGCCTCGCGCAGCGCTACCGCCTGCGCCTGGCCTCGTAGCGCGTGACGACGCCCGTCGCATCCGAGCACGGCGAGGTCGGCGGCATCTACCTGACGCGAGCCGAGATCGCGGCCCGCGTCGCGGAGCTCGGCGCGGAGATCGCGGCGGACTACAGCGGCCTCGACCCGCTCCTGGTCGCACCGCTGAAGTCGAGCGTCGTATTCCTCGCCGACCTCACGCGGGCGGTTCCGATCCCGCACACGCTCGACCTCGTCGAGCTCGAGCAGTACGCCGGAGGCCGGGACGGCGGCGTGCGTCTGCTCAAGGACGTCGACGTCCCACTCGCCGACCGGCACGTCGTGATCGTCGAGGACGTCGTCGACACCGGCCTCACACTGCACTTCCTGTGCCGAACGCTCGCGCTGCGGAGCCCGGCGAGCCTCGCGGCCGTGACGCTGCTCGACCGGCCCTACCGCCGGCTGGTCGACGAGATCCCGCTCCGGTACGTCGGGTTCACCGTGCCGGACGAGCTCTTCGCGGGGTACGGCCTCGGCCTCGACGAGCGCTGGCGGGCGCTCCCCGACCTGCACGTGGTCGTGCCGGAGGAGCTCCCGCAGTCGGCGACCACCGCCGCCGCGTAGCCGGAGGCCCCGTGGCTACAGATAGAGCAGCGGGTCGACCGCGCTCCCGTTGACCCGGACCTCGAAGTGGAGGTGCGGCCCGCTCGAGTTGCCCGTCGACCCGACGAGCGAGAGCGTGTCGCCCTGCGAGACCTGCTGGCCGACCGCCACGAGGATCGCGGAGGCGTGCGCGTAGGCGGTCGCGAGGCCGTCGCCGTGGTCGACGACCACGAGGTTCCCGTAGCCGCCGAGCCAGCCGGCGTGGATCACCGTCCCCGAGGCCGCCGCGTGGATCGGCGTCCCGAGCGCCGCGGCGATGTCGATGCCCTCGTGCATCCGCCCCCAGCGCATGCCGAACCCGCTGACGACCGGCCCGTTCACCGGCCAGATGAACCCCGCGGCGGACGGGGTCCCGGACCCGGTCGAGCCCGCCTGCGCGTTGCGGATCGCGGCGGCGAGCGCGGCGCTCTGGGCGGCGAGCGACTCGACCTCGGCGAGGTAGTCCGCGCGCGTCTCGCGCGCGCTCGAGAGCGCGCTCTGCTTGAGCCTCCGCGCCGCGAGGAGCGTGTCCCGGCCCGCTGCGAGATCGTCCCGCACCGAGCGCGCCTCGGCCGTCCTGGCCGTGATGACCGCGATGCTCGCCGCGGTGAGTCGACGGGTGTGGGCGGTCGCGCGCCGCTCCTCTGCGGCCCTCCGCTTCGCAGTCTCCACCTGCTGGGCGATCCGCCGGTCCTGGAGTCCGATGCGCTGGAGGAACTCGTAGTTGTCGATCAGGTCGTCGAAGCTGGAGGCGGAGACGAGGAACGAGAGGACGTCCGGCGAGTCCTCGACGTAGATCGCGCGGACGCGCGCCTCGAGGATCGAGACGGCCTTGGCGTGCTCCGCCTGCAGGTGCTTCAGACGAACGGTCTGTGCGCGCAGGCGTGCGGTCAGGCGCTCCAGCCGGGCCTGCTCGGCCGCGAGCTCCGCTTCGAGCTGCCCGAGAGCGCCCTCGGCCTGGTCGACCGCCGACTGGGCCGCCTCGAGCTCCGAGACGACGGCCGAGAGTTGCGAGGTGAGGACGCCCTCGCGCTCCTGCGCTGCGTCGATCTCCGCCTGCAGCGTCGCGATCCGTGCGTCCACGGCCGCCTTCTCGTCGATGTCGTCGCCCGCCGCGGGAGCGGCGAAGGCGAGCGCGGCGGCGAGCGCGCACAGGGTCAGGGAACGCCGACCCATCAGCCTCTAGGTTCGCCCACGCTCCGGACGTCCCTCCGCGCTCGCCACCGGTTCGGGAGGGCTCCCGTCCCGCTCGAGGGCCTGGAGCGCGCTCGCAGCCTCGCGCCGGAGCGGCCCCACCTGTGAGCGGTAGTCCTCATCGGAGATCGTCCCGGTGCGGTGGTCGAACTCGAGCTCCTTGAGCGCCCCGAGCGCCCGGTCGCGTGCCTCGAGCAGCTCCAGACGGCGCCGTTCGCCCTCGTCGAGGTCGTCAAGACTATCGGAGTCCGGCTCCGGCTCCCTGAGAAAAGGCAGCGCGACGACGACGACGCACGCCACGGCCAGCACGGCCGCGAGCACAAGGGCAGCGGTCAACGCGTCGCCGGGACGCCGATCTCGCCGGCGCGGGACACGAGCCTGCGCTGCTCGCGCGCATCGGGCCAGAGCGTGATCACCGACCCGAGCAGGAAGACGAGCCCTGCGATCCAGATGAGGTTGACGAGCGGCTTCACGAAGACGCGGAAGTAGACCGTGCCGTCGGGGTCGATCTGCTCGGTGATGACGAAGAGGTCCTCGCCGGTCAGCCGGTCGCTGCGGATCCCGACCTCGTTCGAGACCTGCTGCTCGATCGTGTAGGCGTTCTTGCCGGCCTCGAGCGTGCCGAGGTCACGGTCGCCGCGGGTGACGCCGAGCGTCGCGCGGACCTCCGTCGCGTTCGCGACCTGCCGCTCGTCCAGCGAGCGGTAGACGAGCGTGTAGTCGCCGATCTCCATCGACTGGCCGCGCGCGAGCTTCGCCTCGGCGACGGAGTCGAATGCGCTCGAGCCGGCGATCCCGATTGCGAGCAGCACGATCGCCGCGTGGACGACGTACCCGCCGTACCGCCGCCGGTTGCGCGCGACGAGCGAGGAGAACGCGCCCGGCCACGACGCCGCCCCGAGGGCCTTCCGCGCGCGGGTGCCGCGGGCGAACTCCAGCACGATCGTGGCCGCGACGAAAGCCGAGAACGTGTAGGCGACGAGACCCGGCACGGAGCTCCCCGCCCCGAGCACGAGCAGCAGGACGCCGGTGGCGAGCGCGAACGCAGTCGGCCAGCGGAACGTGGTCGCGAGGCTGCGGAGCGACGCCCGCCTCCAGGCGACCAGCGGACCGATGCCCATGAGGAGCAGGAGCGGGAGACCGAAGATCCGCAGGAAGAAGTCGTAGTACGAGCGACCCAGGACGACCGCCTCGCCGCGGACGGCCTCGGAGAGAAGCGGGTACACGACGCCCCAGAGGATCGTGAGGCAGAGCGCGAGGAGCAGCAGGTTGTTGTAGAGGAACGCCGCCTCGCGCGAGATCGGGGACTCGAGCTTCGTGGGCGAGCGCAGCAGCGGGAGCCTCCAGAACACGACGGCGAGCGAGAACGCGACCACGACGGCGATGAACGCGAGGAACCACGGCCCGATCGAGCTCTGCGTGAAGGAGTGGATCGAGTTCACGACCCCCGAGCGCGTGAGGAACGTCCCGAACAGGGAGAGCGAGAAGGCGAGGATCACGAGCAGGACGTTCCAGATGCGGAGCATTCCTCGCCGCTCCTGGATCATCACCGAGTGCAGGAACGCGGTCGCGGCGAGCCAGGGCATGAGCGCGGCGTTCTCGACGGGGTCCCAGGCGTAGTAGCCGCCCCAGCCGACCTCGACGTATGCCCAGTGCGCCCCGAGGAGCTGGCCGATCCCGAGGGCGGTCCAGGCGAAGAGCGTGAAGCGGCGCGTGGCGACGAGCCAGCGTTCGTCGAGCTGTCCCGAGAGCAGCGCGCCCATCGCGAACGCGAACGGGACCGTGAGCCCGACGTAGCCGACGTAGAGCAGCGGCGGGTGGGCGAGCATGTACGGGTTCTGCAGGCTCGGCGTCATCCCGGCCCCGTCGGGAGGCGCGGTCTGCGTGGCGAACGGGCTCGCGACCGCGACGAGGAGGAACGAGAAGAAGACGGCGACGCCCGCGAAGACGGGGACCACCCACACCACCAGGCTGCGCGCCCAGCCGCGGTTGAGGCGGACGGCGACGGCGCCGAAGCCGGTGAGCATCAGCAGCCAGAGGAGCAGCGACCCCTCCTGCCCGCCCCAGAACGCGGAGATCGTGTACCCGGTCGGCAGCGCCTCGCTGGTCGTGCGCGCGACGTACGTGAAGGAGAAGTCGTTCCGGAGCAGGGCGGCGAGGAGGACGCCGGCGGCGACGAGCGTCGAGAAGAACGCGGCTACGAGGGCGTTCTGGGCCGAGTGCGCCAGCCGGCGCCGGCCGAGCCTTGCCGCGGCCCCGCCGGCGACGAGGGCGTACACGGAGAGACCGAGCGTGACGACGAGGGCGGCGCGACCCAGCTCGGGCACGGCAGTCCCGTCAGGCGGAGGAGCTCTTCGGCGCGTACTTCGACGGGCACTTCGTGATCATCGACCCCGGCTCCGCAACGAACACGCCGTTCCGCAGCTGCCCGTCTACGACGATGTGCCGGCCCTTCTTGAACAGGTCCGGGACGGAGCCCGTGTAGAGCACCGCGACCGTCCGTCGTCGAGTCGCCGTCGATGTCCCTGAGCCGGAACCGCAGCCCGGCAGCGTGGGCGTCGCCCCGCACCGGGCCCGTCACGAGGCCGGCGAGCTGCACCGTCTCGGTTCGCTTGCCCAGCTCGCTCGGCGAGATGGACGGGTTCCCACCGCCGGCGATCGACGTGTAGAGCAGGAAGATCGCCAGCACCGCCGCGACCGAGAGCGCGATCACGAGCCGCGCGGGACTCGACTTCCGGGCCACGTGGACAGTCTAGCCTCGTCGTGCACGAGGCAGGATCGGCGAGCGCCGATCCTGCCCGCGCGAACACCCCTGAAGCCGTCCGCTGCGCGGCCGGGTGTCTCGGGTCTACCGCGGGCCTCTTCGTGCACGAGGCAGGATCGGCGAGCGCCGATCCTGCCCGCGCGAACACCCCTGAAGCCGTCCGCTGCGCGGCCGGGTGTCTCGGGTCTACCGCGGGCCGTCTTCGTGCACGAGGCAGGATCGGCGAGCGCCGATCCTGCCCGCGCGAACACCCCTGAAGCCGTCCGCTGCGCGGCCGGGTGCTCGGGTCTACCGCGGCCTCCTGCACGAGGCAGGATCGGCGAGCGCCGATCCTGCCCGCCTACGGTCGCCGTCTGCACGACGTCGATCGCTCGGTGACCGTCGCCCGAGGTGACGGTCACCGCGTTCCGGACGAGCCTAGGCGGCGTCGCGCTCCGCGACGCGCTCGGGCAGCCGGTACCCGTGCTCCACGCACAGGGTCCCGGGCTCCTCTTCGGTGAGCGCGTCGCAGTAGCCCTTGCCGTAGGCGGCACGGATGAACGCGGCCATGACCTCGAGGCTCCATTCGGACACGTCGACGGCCTCCCGCCAGAGGTCGGACAGGCGCAGGTCGATGTCGAGCTCGAGGAGGTCGATGCGGGTCGGGCGACGAGACATGGCTCGAGCGTACGGACCTCGTCGGACGGAGCTTCGGCCGGCTGCCAGGCCCTCTCGCTACCCGTCTTCGGCCCGCACGGTGAAGGGGAGCGTCCAGTCCTGGCGCGACTGCTCGTCGATCGTCAGCCTCCACTCGTACCGTCCGGGCTCGAGCGGGAGAGGGGGCGGAGTTGACGGCGACCGGGAAGTCGAGGGGCGTGCCGGGCTTCAGGCCGGGAGGGCGCCCGACCTCGAACTCGCCCCCGAACTGGACCGAGGGGTCGCTCTCGCTGTCGATGTCGTCCTCGTCGAAGGAGACGGGGGCGCCGTCCGCGTCGAGGAGCTCGACCCTGAACACATGCAGCGTGTTCGCCTGGTCCCACGGCACCTGGATCAGGAGGCCGATGCCGAACGGCGCCGGCTCCGGCCCGGTCTGCGACCAGCCGCCGCCGACGATCGTGAGCTTGCCGTCGGATACGACCACGTAATCCGCGAGGAGCATGGTCGCCTTCACGCCGGTAGGCAATCACATCATGGGCGCGGCGGCTGTCTACGATCCCGGTGTCTGCGCCCATCCGCGTCGGTCCGGCCCGGTGCCCGTCGCGCGAGTCCCCGGAGCAGGCGGTCGAGATCCTCCTCGAGCGCGGGTACTCGGCCTGCGAGATCGACTTCGAGAGCGGGTTCTGGATGGACTACCCGTTCGCCGAGCGGCTCGGCGAGCTCGCGCGAGAGCACGACGTCGCGCTCTCCGTGCATGCGCCGCTCTTCGGGTTCATGGGCCACCTGGAGGGGAGCGGGCGGAAGTTCACGTCCGCTGTCGGCGCGCTCGACCGCAGCGCCGGGATCGCTGCGGCGAGCGGCGCCGAAGTCGTCGTGTTCCACCCGGGGTTCCTGCTCGGGCGCGAGCGAGAGGATGCGATCGACGCCGTCGTCGAGCAGCTCGGGACGCTCAGGGAGCGGCTCGAGGCGAAGGACCGGGCGGTGCCCTTCGGCGTCGAGGTGATGGGTCGCGTGCGCGACCTCGGGTCGCGTCGACGACGTCGTCGAGATCTCGCGGCGCCTCGGCTGGGTGCGCCCCGTCCTCGACTTCGCGCACATGCACGCGACGAGCGACGGCGCGTTCCTCGAGGCGGAGCCGTTCGCAGAGGCGCTCGAGGCGGCAGACGCGGTGCTCGAGCCGGGCGCGCCGTTCCACATCCACTTCTCGGACATCGCGTTCGCCAACCGCAACGAGACGAAGCACCTGCCCTACGGCGAGGGGACGCTGCGGGCGGAGCCGCTCCGCGAGGCGCTCGCGCGCTTCGAGCGGCCGGCGACGGTGATCTCCGAGTCGCCCGACGAGGACTCGAGTCAGGCGATCCGCGCGGTGCTCGACGGCGGCGGCGACGAGCTCCGCCGAGCCGCGCCTCGTAGGCGGCTGCCTCCTCCGCGCGCCCGCGGTCGCGGAGGAAGTGCGGTGAGCCGCTCGAGCGGCTCGAGCTCGAGCACCTTGAACCCGCTCTCCTGCGCGAGTGCGAGCGCCGACCGGTAGCTGCTCCTCGGCCTCGTCGTCGCGCCCCTGCGCCGCGCGGACGGCGCCGAGCGCGAGCGCGCTCGGCGGCGACTTCCGTGGTCGCTCGGGACCGGCGTTCGCCTGCGCCTCGAGCGCGAGCCGTTCGGCCTCGTCGACCTTGCCGAGGTCGGCGAGGATGCTCCGCGAGCGCGGCCTGCAGGTCGGGCAGGAGCCCGCGGTCGCCGCGCGCCGCGGTCATGCGCAGCGCCTCGCGGAGCAGCTTCTCTGCCCGCTTGTAGTCGCCGCGCAGGCGGGCGATCCAGCCGAGCTTCGCGAGCGCGGCCGCGATCGCGGGCTCGACGCCGAGCTCGGTCGAGGTCGTCCGGACCTCCTCGAACAGCGTCTCGGCGGCGTCGAGCTCGCCCTTGACCGTCGAGGAACCACGCCGTACGCGAGCGTCGCCCCGACGCGCGCGCGGACGCTGCCGCTCTCGCCGGCGAGCTCGAGCGCGCGCGTGAGCAGCAGCTCCGCCTCGTCGAGCTCGAGCCGGATGATGTGGGTCTGCGCGAGCGCCTGCGCGGCGATCGTCTGGAGGTCCTTGCGGCCCGCGTCGAGCGCGATGCCGTACGCGCGCTCCATGTACCGCACGGTGTCGTCGAGGTCGCCCTGCCACGCGCCGACCGTCGCGCGCACGGCGAGAGCGTCGAAGCGGGCGACCGGGTCCTCCTCGCCCTTCGAGGAGCTCGAGCGCCTCGTCGACGAGCGTCTGCGCGCGCTGCCGGGTCGCGCGTCGCGCTTGAGCGACGCCTCGGCGAGCGCGGTGAGGGCGAGCGCCTCGATCGTCGGCTCCTCGTGGTCCCGGGCCTGCTCGCGCACCTTCTCCATCTCGAGCTGCACGGCGGCCCAGTCCTGGAGCCGCCAGGCCGCGCGGGCTGCGACGTAGCGCGCCCCGAGCGTCGGGCGCAGCTCCAGCGCGCGGAGCCCGAGCTTGCGTGCGGTCGTGTAGGCCTCGCGCGCCATCGCGCGCTTGGCGGCCTTGACGAGCGCTCCGGCGGCGTCCTGCGCGAGCTTCTCGGGCGGCGCTCCCTCGAGCTCGGTGAGGAGCTCGACGGCGTGGTCGAGGTGGTAGGCGCGGATCTCGAGCAGCTCCTCGCCGGCCGCGCTCGGCGAGCCACTCGGCGAAACGGGCGTGATGCTGCGCGCGCGCGAGCTTCGCGAGGCCCGAGTAGGCGACCTCGCGGATGAGGAAGTGCTTGAACCGATAGGCCGGCTCGCCGGAGATCGACGAGCGCGGCTCGCGCAGCAGGAACTCGCGGAGGAGGAGGTCGTCGAGGAGCCCGTCGATGTCCTCGAGGTCGGGCGAGAGGTGGTCGAGGGCGCCGCGGTAGAAGACCCGCCCTACGACCGAAGCGCGCTGGAGGAGCGTCTTCGCGGGCGGCGGACAGGTGGTCGATGCGAGCCGCGATGAGCGCCTGCAGCGTGTCCGGGATCCGGTCCGCGCCGCCGTTGCCCGACGCCACCCTCCACGAGCATGCGGATCGTCTCCTCGACGAAGAGCGGGTTGCCCTCCGTCCGTTCGAGGACCTCCTTCGGGAGCGCAGGCGGCTCCTCGCCGGTGACGCCGGCGAACTGGCCGAGCAGCTTCTCGACCAGGGCTTCGCTCTCCTCCTCGGACAGCGGCTCGAGCTCGATCGCCGTCGACCGCACGCGGCCTCCGCCCCACCCCGGCCGCGCGTCCAGGAGCTCCGGACGGGCGAGGCAGAGGATGAGGAGCGGCGCCGCGAACCCAGTCGGCGAGGTGCTCGACGAGATCGAGCAACGGCTCCTCGGCCCAGTGGATGTCCTCGAAGAGGAGGACGAGCGGCTGCACGTCCGCGATCGACTCCATGACCTCGCGTGCAGCCCACGCGATCTCCTGCGGGCTGCGCTCGCCCTCGAGCGCCTCCATCATCCCGGCCGCGAGCGCCGAGCACGTCGGCGATGGACTCCTCCGCGCAGCACTCCCGCAGCTTCTCGAACGCCTCGTCGAGCGGATCGTCGTCGGAGATGCCGGCGGCGGCCTTGACCATCTCCGCGAGCGGCCAGTAGGTGACGCCCTCGCCGTAGGGCAGCGCGCGCCCGACGAGGACGCTCGCCCGCTCGATGCCGTCGAGGAACTCCCGGGCGAGGCGGCTCTTGCCGACGCCGGGCTCCCCGTAGATCGTGAAGAGGTGCGCGCGGCTGTCGCGGACCGTGCGCTCGAAGGTGTTCTCGAGCAGCTCGAGCTCCTCGATCGCGGCCGACGAGCGGCGCGCGCGGCCCGAGCGGCCGGCTCGGCCCGTCGAGCGCCGCGATGAGACGCCACGCGCGGAGCGGCTCCCCGATGCCTTTGAGCTCGAGGGGCCCCGCATCCTCGGCGACGAGGCTGCCCGCGGCGAGGCGGTACGCGGTCGGCCCGACGAGGATCTCCCCCGGCCTCGCGACCTGCTGCAGACGCGCGGCGAGGTTCACCGCCTCGCCTGTCGCGAACGTCGACTCCGCGCTCTCGACGACGAGCTCGCCCGCCTCGATCCCGATCCTCGCCTGCAGGCCGAGCGCGCCGACCGACTCGCGCATGGCGAGCGCGGCGCGCACGGCTCGCAGCGCGTCGTCCTCGTGCGCCTGGGGCACGCCGAAGGCCGCGAGCACGGCGTCTCCCGCGAACTTCTCGACGATGCCGCCGTGCTGCGCGACGCAGCTCGAGACAGTCTCGAAGAACTCGTTCACGCGCCTGCGCACGACCTCGGGATCGGTGCCCGTCGACCAGGCCCGTCGAGTCGACGAGATCGACGAACAGCACCGTTGCGAGCTTCCGCTCCATCCCTGAAGTGTAGAAACGAGGGCGGGGGTCCCGGACGTCCCGGCTGCACGCCGCGATTAGCATCGGCTCGTGCTCGACCCGTCGGTGTTCAAGGCGTACGACGTGCGCGGCCTGTACCCGTCCGAGCTCGACGAGGACGGCGCCTACCGCATCGGCCGGGCGTACGTCGAGCACTTCGAGCCGCGCGCGATCGCCGTCGGGCGCGACATGCGGCTCTCCGTCGCCGTCGATGGCGACGGCCGCGATCGAGGGCGCCGCGGACGGGGGCGCCGACGTCGTCGACATCGGCCTCGTCGGCACCGAGATGGTCTACCACGCGGTCGGCGAGCTCGGGCTCGAGGGCGGCATCTGCGTCACCGCCTCGCACAACCCGAAGGACTACACGGGCATGAAGATCGTCCGCCGCGGGCGCGCTGCCGGTCGGCGGCGACTCCGGCCTCGCGCGAGGTGCGCGACGGCGCCGCCGCCGGGTTCGGCGACGTGTCCCGGCGCGGCGAGCGTGCGCACCGAGGACGTCTGGCGGAGCTTCGTCGAGAAGGTCCTCTCGTTCGTCGACGTCGACGGCGATCCGGCCGCTGCGCGTCGTCGTCGACGCCGCGAACGGGATGGCCGGCGTGATGCTGCCCCCCGTCCTCGAGCGCCTGCCCCAGCTCGACGTCGTCCGCTGCTACTTCGAGCCGGACGGGAGCTTCCCGAACCACGAGCCGAACCCGCTCCTGCCCGAGAACCGCGAGTTCATCGTCACGAAGACGCGCGAGGAAGGCGCCGACCTCGGCGTCGCGTACGACGGCGATGCCGACCGCTGCTTCTTCGTCGACGACACGGGCGAGTTCGTGCCCGGCGACTTCGTGACCGCGCTGCTCGCCGAGGCGGTGCTCGAGAAGGAGCCCGGCCTGGAGCGAAGGTGATCTACGACGTGCGTGCGAGCCGGGCGGTGCCCGAGACGATCGAGCGCGCAGGCGGCGTCCCGCTCGTGAACCGGGTCGGGCACGCGTTCATCAAGCACCGCATGCGCAAGGAGGACGCGCTCTTCGCCGGCGAGGTCTCCGCCCACTACTACTTCCGCGAGTTCTCGCAGGCCGACTCGGGGGTCGTGCCGTTCCTGCTCATGCTCGAGCTGCTCTCGCGCCGCGGGCGGAAGCTCTCGGAGCTGCTCGACCCCTACCGCGAGCGGTTCTTCCTCACCGGCGAGATCAATACGCCCGTCGCCGACGTCGCCGCTGAAGCTCCAGGAGCTCAAGGAGCGCTACGCCGCCGTGGGCGGGCGCGATCTCGCACCTCGACGGCATCTCGGTCGACTTCGACGACTGGCACTTCAACGTCCGGCCCTCGAACACCGAGCCGCTCCTGCGCCTGAACCTCGAGGCGCTGTCGTCGGAGGCTATGGAGGAGAAGCGGGACGAGGTCCTCGAGCTCATCCGCTCCTGAGATGCCCGAGTCCCGCGACCCGCTCGAGCTCGGCCGCGTCACCGGCCGCCGGCCGCCGTTCAAGTACTCGGCGCTCTCCCGCGTCTGGTTCTCGGACACCGACGCCCAGGGAGTCGTCTACTACGGGCGCTACCTCCCCTACTTCGACCACGCACGCACCGAGTACCACCGCCATCTCGGGACCGCGGCGATGCAGGTCGAGGGAGCCGAGTTCGTGATGCGGGCGTCCGCGGTCGAGTACCACGCGCCCGCGCGCTTCGACGAGCTGATCGAGTCGTTCGTGCGCGTCCGCCGGATCGGGACGACGAGCGTGACGTACGAGTGCGCGGCTCACCGGCTGCCCGACGACTCGCTGATGGTGACCGCGTCCCAGACCCTCGTGCTCGTCGACCTCCCGACGCGGCGCCCCACCCCGGTACCCGACGAGCTGCGGGAAGCGATCCGCGCCTTCGAGGGCGCCGACCTCGAGGAATGAGCGCGGAGGCGCTCGAGGCGCTCGATCGCGTCCTGAACAGGGGCGGCGAGCCCGACGACGTGCTCCGGTCGACGGTCGCCGTGCTCGTCGACGAGCCCGGCGTCACCTGGGCCGGGGTCGCGTTCAGCGAGGAGGGACGACTCGTCCTCGGGCCCGACGCCGGCACGCCTGACGAGTCGCGCCGGGTCCGCGTGCCGGTCCGCTTTCAGGGCTCCGAAGTCGGGGAGCTGCAGGTGGACGGCGAGGCAGATGCCGCGTTCCTCGAGCGCGTCGCGGCGCTGATCTCCGCGCACGTCCTCATCGGCTGGGACACGGCCGGCGAGCCCTGGGAGGCCTAGAACCGCAACAACGTTCGCGGGGAGGGGGACGGCCGCCCCGACCGGTGGGGTCGAGAACCACCGCGCGCCCGCCCGCGAGGGCGGGCGCGCGGCTCCCTTCCCCTCTCCCCAGTTCTCCTTGTAATGACGCGAACGGGGGGTGCAATCCCTCGATCGAGGTACCCCACCGAACGAGGGATGATCCCTCGATCGAGTGGATTCGACCCGGTATCGGCGGGCTGGCTACGCGGGGCGCCCGTGCCGCTCGAACGGGTGCTCGTGGCCGTCGAAGCGGTGGAAGCCGAAGCCCGGCGGTTCCGGAGCTCGCCGTTGACGAGATCGGTCATGCGGTCGTCGAGATCCTCGGCGAGCTCGTCCGCCTGCGCCCGTCGTGAGCTTGCCCGCGGACACGGCGTCGTCGAGCCGCTTCTCGGCATCGGCCACGAGCGCGTCGGACGAGGCCGTCGACCGGTTTGCCCTCGGCCTTCGCGACCTCCGCGAGCGTGTCCCCGTCCTCGACTCGGTCGCGCAGCTCGGTCTCGTCGAGGCCGAGGTAGTCGGCCGCGGCGTCGAGAGCCGCGAAGTGGCCGAAATGCCCGAAGTGGCCGAAGCCGAAGCCTCCGGGACCGGGCTTCCCGAGCCCCCAGAGGAAGGGCATCTCACCCGAGTCGATCCGCTGCTTCAGCTTCGCCCCTGCTCCTCGGTCAGCCTGCCCTCGTCGACCGCGGTATCGACGCGCGCCTTCAGCGCCTCGCGCAGCGCGCCCTCGAGCTCGCTCGGCTCCACGCCGAGACGTCCGGCGGCGTCGTCGAGGACGGCGCGACGCTCCTCGTCCGCCGTGAGCGCGCGCGACGCGGCGACCGCACCTGCCGCGCCGAGGGCGACGGCAACGACGGCAGCAGCGCACGAGGGCCGCGACGATCTTCGGTTTCGGGATCCTGCGCACGAGCGACATCAGAACACCGTCGTCTAAGAGGGCCGTGAGAGGAGCCTAAGAACTAGGGGGCGACCCCGGCCGGGACCGGCGCGCGGCGCAGCCGGAGCACGATCCGCGTCCCGCCCCCTTCCGCCTGCTCGGCGACGACGTCGCCGCCGTGCGCCTCCGCGACCTGGCGGACGATCGCGAGGCCGAGGCCCGAGCCCGGCATCCCCCGCGCCGACCGCGCGCGGTAGAAGCGGTCGAAGACGTACGGGAGGTCCTCGTCCGCGATACCGGGGCCATGGTCGCGGACCACCACGCGGTCGTCGCGCACGTCGACCTCGACCTCGGCGCCGGGTGGGCTCCACTTCGCGGCGTTGTCGAGGAGGTTCGAGATCGCGCGCTCGATCGTCCCGGGAACGCCGTGGACGACGGACTCCTGCAAGGAGGTCGCGAAGGGGACGCCCGGCCGGTTCCGCCGCGCGCGCTCGACCGCGTCGGCTGCGAGCAGGTCGAGCCGCACGTCCTCGGCCTCGGAGCGTCTGCTCCTCGGCCCTGGCGAGCTCGATGAGCTCCGCGATCAGCGTCGTCATCTCGCCGAGCTGCTCCACGACGTCGGAGAGCAGCCGTCCGCGCTCCTCCGCGGGGAGCGCCCTGTCGCTCGCGAGCACCTCGATGTTCGTGCGCAGGCTCGTGAGCGGCGTCCGCAGCTCGTGCGACGCGTCCGCGACGAGTTGACGCTGCGCCCGGTTCGAGTCCTCGAGCGCGGCGAGCATGGCGTTGAAGCTCCCCGCCAGGCGGCTGAGCTCGTCCCGCCCCTCGACGTCGATCCGCTCGGAGAGGTCTCCGGTCTCCGATACGCGCTCGGCGGTCTCGGTCAGCTTCCGCACCGGCGCGAGCGCGGCTCCCGACACGAGGAGCCCCAGCAGGGCCGCCAGCGTGACCCCGCCGCCCGCGATGAGCAGGAGGTAGAGCCGGACCTGCCCGAGCGTGTCGTCGACCTCGGTCAGGGGGCGCGCGACCTGGACCGCGTTGCCGGGACCGAAGGCGAACGTGAGAACGCGTACGTGGACGTCCGCGACCGTCGCCTCGGAGAAGTAGCTCTCGCCCGGGTTCCCGGCCTGCGCGAGCTCGATCTCCCTGCGCCCCGCCGGGAGCTCGACGCCCTCGATCGACGACAGGGTGGTCCCGTTCTCGCGCACGAGCTGGACGAACGTGTTCGGCTCGCCGAAGCCCGGCCGTAGCGAGAGGAACGACTCACCTTCCGCCGACTTGACCTCTCCCAGCGGATGGGGAGCGATCTTGGCCGCCCGCTCCTCGAGCGTCTGGTCGATCTGGCCGCGGAGCTGGTCGCGGACGACGAAGAAGACGAGGACCGACGCGAGCACCACGGCGAGCGCGACCGCCGTCGCAGCAGCGATTGCGATCCGGGCGCGGAAGCTCACGCCTACGCCTCCCGCAGGGCGTAGCCGACCCCGCGCACGGTGTGGATCAGCCGGCCCTTGCCGCCGGCCTCGGTCTTGCGGCGCAGGTAGCCGATGTAGACGTCGAGCGAGTTCGAGGTCGGGCCGAAGTCGTAGCCCCACACGCGCTCGAAGATGATCGACCGCGTGAGGACCTGGCGCGGGTTCCGGAGGAACAGCTCGAGCAGCGAGAACTCCGTCCTCGTCAGCTCGATGCGCTCGCCGTCCCGGCGCACCTCGCGGGTCCCCGGGTCGAGCTCGAGGTCCGCGAAGCGCAGCGGGGACTCCTTCCCGTCCGCGGGGATGGAAGCCCCGTTCGCATCCCCGGAGCGCCGCAGGAGCGCCCGGAGCCGCGCGAGGAGCTCGGCGAGGGCGAACGGCTTCGGCAGGTAGTCGTCGGCGCCGGCGTCGAGACCGGCGACGCGGCTGTCGACCTCGGACCGCGCCGTCAGCATCAGGACGGGCACGCCGTTGCCGTCCCGCCGCAGTCGGCGGCAGACCTCCAGGCCGTCGACGCCCGGCATCAGGATGTCCAGAACGATCGCGTCCGGGGCGGGCTCGAGCGCGAGGCGCCCGAGCGCCTCCTCGCCGTCCGCGGCGAGCTCGACGCCGTAGCCCTCGAGCTCGAGGGCACGCCGCAGCGACTCGCGAACGGCGCGCTCGTCGTCGACCACGAGGATGTCCATGGCTGCATTGTGCGCACTCGACGGCTCGATTTCGGCCGTCTTAGCGACTTCTTAGGCCGATCTCAGCCGCACCTCAAGATCGACGGCTGGAATGGCGAGGTACCTAGACTCGGAAAGGACTCCCATGAAGCGCAGCCGCACATATCTCCTCGTCGCCGGCCTCGTCGCCGCTCTCGCCCTGGGCGTCGGGCTCGGGGCGACGGCGTACTCGACCGTCGCCGACGGCACGACGACGGTCGTACGCGAGGCGTCCACCTCGTCCCGCGAGCCGACCGCGACGACCGAGGGTCTCACGATCGGCGAGATCTACGATCGCGCCCACCGGGGCGTCGTCGAGATCACCGCGGGCGGAGGGCCAGGGCGCGCGCAGGGTTCCGGCTTCGTGTACGACGACGCGGGCCACGTCGTCACGAACCAGCACGTCGTCGAGGGCGCGAGCTCGCTGTCGGTGCGCTTCTGGGACGGCTCGACCCACTCGGCGCGGCTCGTCGGCACGGATCCCTCGACCGACATCGCCGTGATCGAGGTCGACGCGCCGCAGGCGCTTCTCGACCCGCTCCGGCTCGGCGACTCGGGCGACGTCGCGGTCGGCGACTCGGTCGTCGCCATGGGTAGCCCGTTCGGCCTCGAGGGCACGGTGACGAGCGGCATCGTCAGCGCCCTCCACCGCCAGATGACCGCCCCGAACAACTTCACCATCAACGACTCCATCCAGACGGACGCCGCGATCAACCATGGCAACTCCGGCGGCCCCCTGCTGGACGGTCAGGGCCGGGTCATCGGCGTCAACGCGCAGATCGAGAGCGAGTCCGGTGGCAACGACGGCGTCGGCTTCGCGATCCCGTCGGACACGGTGCGCTCGATCGTCACGCAGCTGATCGAGTCCGGCGAGGTCGAGCACGCCTACCTCGGGATCAAGATGCTCGACGTGGCAGACGGCGCGGCGATCACCGAGGTGGTTCCCGGAACGCCTGCAGACGACGCCGGCCTGCGCCCGGCGACGGGGACGTCGACGGTCGACGGCCAGGAGGTCCCGACGGGCGGCGACGTCATCGTCGCCTTCGACGGGGACGACGTCTCGTCCTCGGCGGCGCTCCAGAGCGCGGTCGAGGCCAAGCAGCCGGGTGACGAGGTCTCGATCACGGTGCTCCGCGGCGCGGAGCGCACGACGCTCCGGGTGACGCTCGGCACGCGACCCTCGTAGGGCGAGCCGCGAACACGCCGCAGGGAGGCCGCTCGCGCGGCCTCCCTGCGCGTCGTTACAGTCGCCCCCGTGACGAGCGGCTGGGAGAGCGTCCGGCTCGACGAGATCGAGCCGATTCCCGTCGTCGGGGGCACGCTCCTCTGGCGCCCGGTGCGCCGCACGCTCGACATCGGCGCCTTCGGGATCAACTCGTACGTCGCGGCGAACGCGGGCGACGACGTCGTCGAGGAGCACACCGAGAACTCCCTCGGCCACGAGGAGGTCTACCTCGTGCTCTCCGGGCGGGCGACGTTCACGCTCGACGGCGAGACGCTCGACGCGCCTACCGGCACGCTCGTCTTCCTGCGCGACCCGGCCGTGCAGCGCCACGCCCGTGCCGAGGAGGCCGGAACGACGGTCCTCGCCGTCGGCGGCCCGCGCGGCCGCCCATACGAGCCGTCACCGTGGGAGTTCTGGTTCGCCGCCGAGCGGCATCGCGCCACGGGCGACTACGACGCGATGGTCGACGAGATCGCCGGCGCCCTCGAGCTGTACCCGGACCACCCTGCGGCCCTCTACCACCTGGGCCGCGCGGAGGCGCTCGCCGGACGGACGGACGACTCGCTTGCGCACGTTCGCCGCGCCCTGGAGCTCAAGCCGGAGTGGACGGATCACATCCGCGGGGACGAGGACCTGGCCTCGCTCCACGGCCATCCCGACTGGCCCTTCTGAGCGGCGTCGACGCTACGACGGCGTGACGCGGTACGCGTCGAAGACTGCCTCGAGGTTGCGGAGTGCGGTGAGGAGCGAGCGGAGCTCCTTCACGTCGCCCACCTCGGCCGTGTACCAGTTGCGCGCCATGCCGTCCTCGACCATGCCGCCGTAGGAGACGATGTTCGCCCCGTGCTCGGCGAAGGTGCGGGCGACGTCCTCGAGCAGGCGGGCACGGTCCCAGGCGTCGACCGAGATCTGGACGAGGAAGCCGGCGGAGGCGCCGCCCTCCCACTCCACCGCGGTGAAACGCTCCGGGTTCCGTTGCAGGGCCTTCACGTTGGGACAGTCTTCGCGGTGGACGGTGATCCCGCGGCCGAGCGAGATGTAGCCGACGACCGGGTCGCCCGGGACCGGCGTGCAGCACTTCGCGAGCCGGACGAGGACGTCCTCGACGCCCGGGACGGTGATGCCGAGGCGGTCGCTCGAGACCGCGGTCTTGGCCCGCCGCGGCTTCGTCGTGACGACGGGCTCGGCGGCGACCTCGTCGGTCTTCAGCCGCTGGATGACCTTGTTGACGATCTGGCCGGGCGGGAGCTTCCCCGCTCCGAGCGCGACGTAGAAGTCCTCCGCCTTCTTGAAGCCCGTCTCGCGGATCACCTGGGCGAGCACGCTCGAGCCCTGGAGCTTGCGGTACGGGAGCTTCTGCGCCTTCAGCGCCTGGTCGAGGACCTCGCGCCCCTTGGCCTCGGTCTCCTCCCGTGTCTCCCGCTGATACCACTGCCGGATCTTGTTGCGGGCCCGCGACGAGGTGACGAGCGCGAGCCAGTCGCGTGACGGCCCGCGGCCGGACTTCGAGGTGAGGATCTCGACGAAGTCGCCGCTCTTCAGGCGGTAGTGGAGCGGAACGATGCGGCCGTTCACCTTCGCGCCGACGGTACGGTGGCCGACGTCCGTGTGCACCGCGTACGCGAAGTCGATCGGCGTCGCGCCGGAGGGGAGCACCTTCACCTCTCCCTTCGGCGTGAAGACGTAGACCTCGTCCGCGAAGAGGTCGGTGCGGAGGCTTCGCATGTACTCGCCCGGGTCCTGCTCGTCGGCCTGCCCGTCCATGAGCGACTTGACCCACGTGAGCCACTCGTCGTCCTCCTTCGTGGCCCGGCCCCGCTTGTACAGCCAGTGCGCCGCGACGCCGTACTCGGCCTCCTCGTGCATCTGGCGCGTCCGCACCTGGATCTCGAGCGGCTTCCCCTCGGGCCCGATCACGGTCGTGTGCAGCGACCGGTAGCGGTTCAGCTTCGGCATCGCGATGAAGTCCTTGAACCGCCCGGAGATCGGCTTCCAGAGCGAGTGGATGTGGCCGAGGGCCGCATAGCAGTCGCGTGTCCCCTCCTCGCCGTCCCGCTCGCAGACGACGCGCATGGCAGTGAGGTCGTAGATCTCGTTGAACTCGCGTCCGCGCTTGGCCATCTTGTCGTAGATCGAGTAGAGGTGCTTCGCGCGGGCGGTGATCTCCGCCGGGACGTCGGCCTTGTGCAGTTCCTCGCCGAGGATCTCGGCGGCGCGGTCGGCCTGTGCCTCGCGGTCGGCGCGCTGGTCGGCGACCATCGCCTTGATCTCCGCGTACTTCCGCGGATGCAGCGTCTGGAACGCGAGGTCCTCGAGCTCCCACTTGAGCGCGTGGATTCCGAGCCGGTGCGCGAGCGGCGCATAGACCTCGAGCGTCTCGCGGGCCTTCTGCCCCTGCTTCTGCTTGCTCTGGTACTCGATCGTCCGCATGTTGTGAAGGCGGTCGGCGAGCTTGATGAGGATGACGCGGACGTCCTGCGCCATCGCCACGATCATCTTCCGGTAGTTCTCGGCCTCGGCCTGCTCGCGGCTCTGGAAGGTGATGCGAGTCAGCTTCGTCACGCCCTCGACGAGCTGCGAGATCTCGTCGCCGAACTCGGAGCGGATCTCCTCCAGATCGGCGCCGGTGTCCTCGACCACGTCGTGGAGCAGCGCCGCCGCGATCGTCTGCTCGTCGAGGTGGAGCTCCGCGCAGATCCGGGCAACCCCGAGCGGATGGTGGATGAACTCCTCGCCCGAGCGGCGGACCTGACCCGCGTGCGCACGCTCGGCGACGCCGAACGCCTGCCGGAGCAGGTCCTTGTCGACGTCCGGGTTGTAGCCCTCCACCTCTGCGATGAGCTCGTCGACGAGGTGCTCGTGATGCCGTCTCGCGTCGAGGACCGTCATTGGTTCAGTGTACGCGGCGCCTACCTAGCGGAAGGACGAGCCTGTCCGGCCCCGAAGTCCAGACTTCGATGCAGATGTTTCGTCTCTGGCTCCGACAACGGCACGCCCGGCGGCTCGCGGTCGTCATGCGGGATGCGCTCGTGCCGTCTCGGCCCGGCCTCGGCTGAGAGCCCGCCGCAACCGGCTGTTCACGCTGCCTCGGGGAAGGCCACCTGGCCGTCGCGCGCCAGGAGCGCTCGAAACGTCTCGGACTCGAGCAGCTGGCGACGCCGCCCGTGGGCGCCGGGCAGCGTGCTGTCGAGGCCGAGCTCGATGAACACGCGACGTGCGTCCGGGGTCCACGCCGCGGGCCCCGCGCGCCACAGCGCACCGAGGCTCTCGCGAAGCTCCTCGTAGCCCTCCGGCGTGTCGAACACCCGCCGGACGACGAGCTGCGGCGCGACGGTCCCGTTCCAGCTGTTCTCCTTCAGCCGGCAGGTGACGTCGAAGAGCCCCTCCGCGCGGAGCCGGTCGAGCTCGAACCCCTGCCCGAACGCGATCGCGCTCCCGGCGTCGCGTTCGTGCTGGCGGACGCGGAAGCGCAGGTGCTTGCCGTCGCCGACGAGCGAGGGCGAGACCGCGCGCGCGGCCGGCACGAGGAGCGTGACGTCGGGGTTGCCGAGCCCGAACGGCGCGAGGCGGTCGAGCTCCTGGGCGAGCCCGAGCGTCAGATCCTCGGCCGAGACCACGGCGTCCACCACGGTGGGGACGTGGAGGTCGTCGTCGCCGAGCTCGCGGTCCGCGTGCGCCGCGAAGGCCTCGGCGAAGGCGTCGAGGCGATCAGGGTCGATCGAGAGGCCCGCCGCCGCGCGATGCCCGCCGAACCGCTCCAGATGCTCGGAGCACGCCCCGAGGGCGCCGTGGAGATCGAAGCGCGGGACGGAGCGGCCCGATCCCTTCCACCGGTCCTGCGACCCCGTGACGAGCACGACGGGCCGGTGGAAGCGCTCGACGAGACGCGACGCCACGATCCCGATCACGCCCTCGTGCCAGTCCTCGCTCCAGAGGACGTAGCCGCGCCGCCTCCGCTCCGGCTCGGGGAGGGCCTCGACGAGCGCCGTCGCCTCGCGAAGTATCCGGTCCTCGACCGCCTGGCGGTCGCGGTTGAGGCCCTCGAGCTCCTGCGCGAGGCGCTTCGCGTCGTCGCCGTCCTCGGTGAGGATGAGCTCGAGCGCGATGTCCGGGCGGCACAGGCGCCCTGCCGCGTTGATCCGGGGGGCGAGGCGGAACGCCACCGCCCCGGCGTCGACCACGGCGGGATCGACGCGTCGCGTTCCGCATGAGCGCCTGCAGCCCCGGGCGGCGCGTGCAGGCGAGCGCGCGGAGCCCGGCGGAGGCGAGCGCGCGGTTCTCGTCCACGAGCGGGACGACGTCGGCGATCGTCGCGAGGGCGACGAGGTCGAGGCCGCGCCGCAGCGCGGCATGGTCGGCGCCGAGGAGCGCCTCCGCAAGCTTGTGCACGACCCCCGTCCCGCAGAGCTCGGGGAAGGGGTACGAGGACGGCCTCGTCGCGACGATCGGGCAGTCGGGGAGGGCCTCGCCGGGGCGGTGATGGTCGGTGACCACGACCTCGAGCCCGCGCGCCCGCGCCTCGGCGACCTCCTCGACCGCGGTGATCCCGCAGTCGACCGTCAGCACGAGCCCGACGCCCTCGTCGGCGAGCCGCGCGAGCGTGTCGCGGGACACGCCGTAGCCCTCCTCGAAGCGGCTCGGGAGATGCCAGACGACGTCGGCTCCGAGCTCCCGCAGGGCGAGCACGGCGAGCGCGGTCGCGCAGATGCCGTCGACGTCGTAGTCGCCGTGCACGCAGATCCGCGTCCTGGCGGCGATCGCGGCGCGGATCCGCCCTACCGCGTCCTGCATGTCACCGAGGAGGAACGGGTCGTGCCCGGGAAGCTCCGCCTCGAGGAAGCGCCTCGCGTCGTCCGGGTCGCCGTACCCGCGGCGGACGAGCACCGAGGCCGTGACGTCGCCGATGCCGAGATCACGCGCGAGCGCCGACGCCGAGTCCGGCTCGAGCGGTGCGATCGTCCAGGCGCCCGTCACCCGGTTGACGGTACGGACGCTGCCGGACGGCCTTCTCGCACGATCGGAACCCGCTCGCGCGGGCCCCGATCGCGGAAATCCGTGCAGGCGACCGCTGCGCGGCCGTCAGATCAGCGCTTGGCTCACGACTCGCGGCGGCGGCGCAGCGAGTCGGCCACGACCTTGACCCACAGGAGCACGAGCCCGATCGTGACCCCCACGACGACGACCGCGATCGGCGTCACGTAGGCCATCTGCTCGAGCGTGTACTTCGTCACAGCGGCTCCGACGAGCCACACCGCGAGCACCACGAAGACCATCGCCACGACGAGCCGCCCCTGGGTCACAGCGGGAAGCGTAGATACCCTGGCTCCGATGCTCGCGGCGAACTATCGCTCCGGGGACGACTTCGTCGTCGAGTTCCTCGGGCACCGGTTCGAGTTCAGCGTCGACGACTTCGAGGAGCGCGTGACGGCGGCCGCCGTCCGACTCGGCCTCGTCGGGTCGAACGACCTCGACGAGGACGAGGCCGCCGATCTCGTCGAGCTCGCGGCCGACGGGCGCATCGTCGAGCCCCGCAGCGGGCTCGGCCTCTATCTCGTGCGGCACTGGGAGCTGGTCTCGCTCGTGAACGGCGAGTCCCTCGTCTACTGGCTGCGCAAGCTCGTCTTCCGCGGAGCCTGGCTCGACCATCGCGTGAAGGAGGGGCTGCTCGACGTCGCCTTCGAGAACGACACCGGCGACTTCGGCTACGCCGAGCCGAAGGGCGGACGGACGCTGCTCGAGCTCGCCCCCGTGCCGTCCTGGCACGAGTACCAGTACCGCGCGTAGCGGGCGATTGCCTCGCCGCAGGCGCAGCCCTAGACTGACCCGACCGTCGTGCTCGAGCCCGACCCGACCTCGCGCGTCGTCCCCACGCATGCGGGCGCGCCGACACGCGATCTCGGCTCCAACGCGCTCCAGATCCTGACGACCGAGCACTGGAGCCTCCTCGCTGCGCGCAACCTCGTGTACACGGAGGCCATGAGCCGGACGTCGATCTACGTTGCCGCGCTCACGGGAGCCGTCGTCGCGCTCGCGCTCGTCGCCCAGGCGACCGACGCGGGCTCGGCATTCGTGGCGTTCGCCCTGGTCTTGCTGCCGGTCGTGTACTTCCTCGGCGTCGTGACGATCGTGCGGCTGTCGCAGGTCAATACCGAGGACGCGCGCTGGGTGCAGGGGATGAACCGGATCCGCAACGCGTATCTCCAGCTCGCGCCAGAGCTCGAGCCGTACTTCGTCACGAGCCGGTACGACGACCGCGAGGGTGTCCTCCGGTCCGCGATGGCGATGCCCCGAGTGCCGCCGCGCGTGCAGGCATTCGTCGCCGTCCCCGGCGTCGTCGCGGTCCTCAACTCCGTGGTCGCGGGCGCCGCTGCCGGCATCGCCGGCGTCGGCCTCGAACTTGGGCTCGCCGGCTCGCTCGCTCTCGGCGGCGCCGTCTTTCTGCTCTCGATCGCCGGTTTCACCATCTGGGCGATGCGTGCGATCCCGAAGATGTCGGAACAGCTCGACCCGCGGTTCCCTGCGCCTCCGGGCGACCCGGCCTGACCTATTCTGGGAAGGCGAAGCCGAACGGCGACTCGGCGTCCGGCGCCGAGATCTCGATCGTCTTCACCGCGCCGATCGGCACGATCACGCGGCGCGGCTCCTCACCGGCTTCCCCGTGCGGCGTGAACGAGAAGAAGCCGAACCCGGGCTCCGGCGTCGCGCTCGCGATCACGTGGCGGGACCCGTCGGCGAGCTCGATGCGCACCTCCGCCTGAACGAGGTCGTGCTCCTGGGCGAAAGCCCCGACCATGCGCGCGAGGCGCGCGACCAGCTCGTCGAGCGGGCCTGCCATGCCCGGCGTCCAGATCGTCCCCGACATCAGAACAGCCCGTCGGCCCCGGCGGCCACTCCGATGTGCTCGCGCCCGAGGGCGGTGATCACCCGCCCGCGCGGCGTGCGCTGGAGGAACCCGAGCTGGAGCAGATACGGCTCGTACACGTCCTCGATCGTGTCGGTCTCCTCGCCGAGCGTGACGGAGAGCGTCGACAGTCCGACCGGGCCGCCTCCGAACTTGTGCGCGATCGCGGACAGGAGCTCGCGGTCGACGCGCTCGAGCCCGGCCTCGTCCACCTCGAGCAGCTCGAGCGCCTCCCGGGTGACTGCGAGCGTGACGACGCCGGCATGGCGGACCTCGGCGACGTCGCGCACGCGGCGCAGGATCCGGTTCGCGACCCGCGGCGTGCCGCGGGACCGGCCTGCAATCTCGTCCGCCGCGCCGTCCTCGACCTCGACTCCGAGAATGCCCGCGGAGCGCCCGACGATCGAGGAGAGCTCTGCAGGCTCGTAGTAGCCGAGTCGGAACGTCATGCCGAAGCGGTCCCGGAGGGGCGTCGTCAGAAGACCCGTCCTCGTCGTCGCGCCGACGAGGGTGAACGGCGGCAGGTCGAGCGTGAGCGTCCTGGCGCCTGCTCCCTGACCGACGACGATGTCGAGGCGGAAGTCCTCGAGGGCCGGGTAGAGGATCTCCTCGATCGCCCGGTTGACCCGGTGGATCTCGTCGATGAAGAGGACGTCCCGCGCCTCGAGCCCCGTGAGGATGGCCGCCATGTCGCCCTTGCGCTCGAGCGCCGGCCCGGCGATCGTCCGGAGCCCCACGCCGAGCTCCTCGCGGACGATCGTCGCGAGCGTCGTCTTGCCGAGCCCGGGCGGACCGACGAGGAGGACGTGGTCGAGGGCGTCGCCGCGGGCGCGGGCGGCATCGAGGGCGATCGAGAGCTGTTCCTTCGTGCGCTCCTGGCCGACGAAGTCGTCGAGACGCCGCGGGCGGAGCGAGCGCTCGACGTCCTCCTCGCCCTCGTGCAGCACCGGTGCGAGGAACTGCGAGCTCATGCTGCGCTCCGCAGCGCCTCGCGCACGCGCTCCTCCGCCGGCAGGTCGGGATCGACCCGCGCGAGCGCCTGCTCCGCCTCGGTGACGGTGTACCCGAGCTCGACGAGGGCGTCGCGCGCGACGACGTGCGACGACGACGCGCCGCCGGCCGCAGTCGGAAGCGCGACGACATCGTCGCTGCCGAGCTTCTCCTTCAGCTCGAGCACGATGCGCTCGGCGGTCTTCTTCCCGATCCCCGGGATCGCCTGGAAGCGCGCGGCGTCACCGAGCGCGATCGCGCGGCGAAGCTCCGCGGCCGGCGAGCTCGAGACGACGGCGAGCGCCACCTTCGGGCCGATGCCGCTCACGCCGAGCAGGCTGACGAAGAGCTCCCGCTCGGCCGCGTCCGCGAAGCCGTAGAGCTGGAGCGCGTCCTCCCGCACGTGCAGATACGTCTCCAGCGAGACCTCCCGACCCGCGTCCGCGCGGCCGAGCGCGCTCGGCGTCGCCGCGACGAGGTAGCCGACCCCGCCGACGTCGAGGACGAGCCCGTCCGGAGACCGCCCGACCGGAACTCCGCGGAGGCGCGAGATCATCCTGCGGCCGCCTCGAGCAGTGGGGGCGCGAGGGCGTGGCAGATGGCGACGGCGAGCGCGTCCGCCTCGTGCGTGGTGGCGGGCTCGGCCTCGAGCCCGAGCAGGAGCTTCACCATCCGCTGCATCTGGCCCTTCTCCGCCCGGCCGTAGCCGCAGACCGTCTGCTTGACGCGTGCCGGCGCATACTCGGTGCAGTCGACCCCGGCGGCCGCGGCCGCGACGAGCACGGCGCCGCGCGCCTGGCCGACGGAGAGCGCGATGCGGGCGTCGGCACCCACGAAGGACTCCTCGAGCGCGACGGCGTCCGGCGCGTGCGCCGCAATGAGCTCCTGCACTCCCTCGAAGATCGCCAGGAGCCTGACGTCGGGCCGCTCGCGGGCCGAGGTCCGCCAGCAGCCGAAGCCCGCCGCCCGGAGGCGCCCTCCGCTTTCGTGGACGATCCCGTACCCGCACGCAGCCGTCCCTGGGTCGATGCCGAGGACTTTCACGTGCAGAAGGTAGGCAGGGCCTCGGACGTTCCCCGCGGGGACGCGGCCTCCGGGAGGGGGCGACGCATCCACGACGAACGTCACCGAGGAGCCGCTCGATGCCGCCCAGGAAGCTACCCTCACCCGCCGCCGTCCTCGCCTCCACAGCGCTCCTCCTCGCGCTCGGCGGGACGAGCGTCGCCGCCGTCGTCACCGTCCCGCGAGCGAGCGTCGGGACCGTCGAGCTCAGGAACGGGGCCGTGACGACCGCGAAGATCAGGAACGGGAACGTGACCTCGGCCGACATCGCGGACGGGGCCGTGGCGTCCGCCGACGTGCGGAACGGCTCGCTGCGCCGCGTCGACTTCCGACCGGGTCAGATCCCCCACGGGCCGACCGGCCCTCAGGGCCCGCCGGGAGCGCCGGGGGTCAGCGGGCGCGAGCAGGTCGCCTCGGAGACGCCGCTCACCTCCGCCAGCCCGAAGAACCTGACCGCGACCTGCCCCGGGGGCAAGAAAGTCCTCGGAGGCGGCGTCGAGATCAGCGGCGCCGGCCGGGGCCGCGTCACGGCGGTGGAGAACAAGCCTGCGGGCGACAGCGCCTGGGAGGGCGAGGCGTTCGAGGCCGTGTCCACGAACGCGACCTGGAAGCTCGTCGTGCACGCGATCTGCGCGACCGTCGCACCCTGAGCGACTCCGGGCGAGGACGGCCACATGGCCGCCCTCGCCTCCTGGATGCAGCCCGGCTCAGCGCGGGCAGTTCGTCTGGGCCCAGGCGTTGAAGGTCTCGCTCGCCTGCGTGATCTCGGGCGTGTTCAGCGCCTCCGACGCCTCGGTGAGCTGCTGGATCTGGTCCCCACTCGGCGCCTGGCCTTCCTGGAGGCCGAGGTCGGACAGCTCTTCGATGAACTTCGCATACCCCTCCGCGAGGACGCGGATGTCGTCCTGGATCTCCTCGGGCGCCTTGTCTGCGAACTCGTTCAGCTCGTCGGTGAAGCCGCTCGCGCCGGAGCCCCCGCCGGTCGTCGCAGCTCCGACGGCCTGACTCAGCGAGACGAATGCCGCGACGGCGGCGAGGCAGTCCTCGGTGAGGACGCCCGTCCCCGTGGTGTCGCCGTCGTCCGTGGTCTCCTCGTCGGTCGTATCGCCGGTGTCCGTCGTGTCGGTCTCCGTCGTGATCGTGACGGTGGCGTCGTCGTCCGCGGCCTCGTCGTCACCTCCGCCGCAGCCGGCTCCGACGAACGTCAGCCCGAGAACCGCAACGACGATCGTCAACCAGCGCATCCAGCTCCTCTCGCTCGAAGGCCACGGGCACCCCGGGCCGCGCGCGAGCGTAACAGGGGACTAGGACAGGTGCTCGACGAAGAACCCGACGATCCGCTCGTAGCAGCGGACGCGGTTCCCGAACTTGAGCACGTCGTGCCCCTCGTCCTCGAACACGAGGTAGTCGACGGCCTTGCCGACGCCGCGGAGACGCTCCACGAGGTCGTGCGATTCGCGTTCGACGACGCGCGGATCGTTCTGCCCCTGGATGACGAGGAGCGGGCACGAGATGGCCTCGATGTGCGTGCGCGGCGAGCGGTCGAGGAGGATGTCGCGGTCGCGGACCGGGTCGCCGACGGCGAGCGAGAAGTACGGCTTCCACGTCTCGGGCATCCGGTCCATGAACGTCAACAGGTCGTACGGGCCGAACATGTCGACGGCACCACGCCACAGCTCCGGGTGCCTCGCGGCGAGCATCAGGGTCATGTAGCCGCCGTACGAGCGCCCGACGACGCCCGCCCGCGCCACGTCGACGCGGTCGTCCTGCGGCAGCACCTCGGTCATCGCGTGCACGTGGTCGAGGCGGTCGAGGCCGCCCCAGTCCCGGTCGACGCGCTTCATGTAGTCGAGCCCGTACCCCGACGAGCCGCGCGCGTTGGGGACGAAGACCGCGAAGCCCTCGAGCGCGAGGGACTGGATGAGCGGCATCGAGAACCAGGCGAAGTTCGGCCGCTCCTGGCTCTGCGGGCCACCGTGGACGTAGTAGACCAGGGGCCTGGGCCCTTCGTGCCCGAGCTCCGGAGACGGGAGGTAGAGCCGCGCCGAGACGCGGAGCCCGTCGTGGGACTCGAACGACGCGTCCTCGCCGGCCGCGAGGAGCTCGGGCGCGAGGCCGAGTACACGCTCACGCGTCTTCCTCGTCGGCGTCGCGCTCGCGTCCGGCTCGAGGACCCAGAGCTGCGTGGGATCGGTCGCGGTGCAGTAGGAGAGCGCGAACGCGCCGGTCGCCTCGTCGAAGGAGAGGCCGTGCAGGATGCCGCCCTCGAGCTCTCCCCGCCCGACGAGCACGCGGTCGACGCGGAGGCTCCTGGCAGGCTCGTCGAGCCGCATGTCGTACGCCCAGGAGCAGCCGTCGATGTTGTAGATCGCCGCGTACCGGTCTCCCTCGAGGTGCACGAGGTCCTCGAGCTCGCCCGCACCCTCGTGCACGAGGCCCTCGACCGCGACGGGCTCGATCTCACCGGCCCCTGACAGGTCGAGGTAGCCGGGAGCGCCCGCGTCCGAGAAGAGGCTCGTGCCGAGAACGACACCCTGCCCGCTCGCGGTGCCGTGCGCTCCGCGGAGCCCGGAGAGCGGGTATTCCCGCCCTTCCTCGCGCTCCTCGATCGGCGTCCCGTGGAGCACACGGCGTGCGCCGTCCCCGTCGAGCTCGTAGAGGACGGAGTCGCCGATCGTGTACGAGTCGACGAGCACGACGCGCGTGTGGTCGGGAGTCCAGGCGGCCGGATAGGCGCCGTACGGGCTCTCCCCGAGCACCTCCGCCTCGCCGCTCCCGAGATCGATGCGGATCGACTGCTGCAGCGACTCCTCGAGGAGCTCGGTCTGGAAGTAGGCCACGTTCTCGGCGAGGTCGACGTCGATCAGGTGCGCGCGCTTGCCGGCGAACACCTCGGACGCCAGCGGCTCCGGGAACCCGCCCGCGAGCGGCACCACACGCGGCTCGTAGACCTCGTCGCCGTCGCGATCGACGAGCACGATGATCCGCTCGAGAGCCGGAACGACCTGGAACAGGTGCCCACCGACCAGCTCCGGGTTCTGGAGGGCGATCTGCGGCGGGAGCAGGGGCTGCGGCATCCCTCCGGCGACGTCCATCGCGTACAGGCTCAGGTGCCCGGAGAGATTCGAGACGAAGACGAGGGTGTCGCCGACGAGCTGCGGCTCGACGTGGAGGCGCGCGGAGAGCAGCGACTCGATCCGGCGCCCGGTCAGCCCTCCCGCGGTGTCCACCACCGAGCGCGCCACAGGGCTAGGAGGCTACCGTCTCCAGCACCGCCTCGGGGATGTCGAAGTTCGCATACACGTCCTGGACGTCGTCCGCCTCCTCGAGCCCCTCGACGAGACGCAGCACCATGCGCGCCGTCGACTCGTCCCCGATGGCGACCGTCGTCTTCGGCACCATCGCGAGCTCGGCGGACTCGGCGTGGAAGCCGGCCGCCTCGAGCGCCTGCCGGACCGAGGACAGCGACTCCGGCGCGCTCGAGATCTCGAAGGTCGAGCCGTCGAGCGAGACGTCGTCGGCGCCCGCGTCCGCGGCGACGAGCAGGAGCTCCTCCTCGTCCGCGCCCTCGGCCGCGACGAGCACGAGCCCGCGCCGCTCGAACTGCCAGGCAACGGCCCCGGTCGCACCGAGGTTCCCTCCGTGCTTCGAGAAGAGATGGCGCACCTCGGAGGCGGTTCGGTTGCGGTTGTCCGTCAGCGCCTCGACGAGCACCGCGACGCCTTCGGGGCCGTACCCCTCGTATACGACGGTCTCGAAGCCCGCGCCCTCGGAGCCCGCGCCACTGCCCTTCGCGATCGCGCGCTCGATGTTGTCCTTCGGCATCGAGTAGGAGCGCGCCTTCTCGATCGCGTTCTGGAGCGCGAGGTTGGCCGCCGGATCGTCGCCGCCCTCCCGCGCGGCGACGATGATCGCGCGCGAGAGCTTCGAGAACAGCTTCCCGCGCTTGGCGTCCGCCGCGCCCTTCTTGTGCTTGATCGAGCTCCACTTGCTATGTCCGGACATGTCGCTCCTCCCGCACGAGCTCGAGGAACCGCTTGTGGACGCGCCGGTCGTCGGTCAGCTCGGGATGAAACGCGGCGAGCAGGAGCCGGCCGTCGCGCACGAGCACCGGATCCCCCTCGAGCTCGCCGAGCACGTCGACGTCGCCGCCGAGCGAGCGGATGCGTGGGGCCCGGATGAAGACGCCGCGCAGCGGCACCGGATCATCTGCGAGCTGGACGTCGGCCTCGAAGCTCCGCACCTGGCGGCCGTACGCGTTCCGGTCGACCTCGAGGTCCGCGAGTCCCAGGTGGTCGCGGTCGAGGAGGATCATCCCGGCGCACGTCCCCAGGATCGGCCCTCGGAACGCTCGGATCGCCTCGTCGAGGCCGTAGAGGCCCGCGAGACGCAGGATCGCGGTGGACTCGCCGCCGGGGATCACGAGCCCGTCGAGCCGGTCGAGCTCCTCCGGCAGCCGGACCTCGGTCACTTCCGCGCCGAGCTCGCGCAGGGCGGCTGCGTGCTCGCGGAACGCGCCCTGGAGCGCGAGCACCCCGATCCGCAACGGCCTGTCCATCGAGGCGGCTGCTACCAGCCGCGGACCTCGAGCCGCTCCTCCTCGGGGAGCGAGCTCGCGGCGATGCCGACCATCGGCTGGCCCAGGCCTGCCGAGACGTCGGCGAGCACCTTGGGATCGTCGAAGTGCGTCGTCGCCTCGACGATCGCCTTCGCCCGCACGACGGGGTCCCCGGACTTGAAGATGCCCGAGCCGACGAAGACGCCGTCCGCGCCGAGCTGCATGCAGAGCGACGCGTCCGCGGGCGTCGCGATCCCGCCGGCCGTGAACGTCACGACCGGCAGGCGTCCGTTCTCGGCGACCCAACGCACGAGCTCGTAGGGAGCGCGGTGCTCCTTGGCCGCGGCGTGCAGCTCGTCCTCGCGCATCGTCTGGAGCCGCCGGATCGCACCGAAGACGGCGCGCATGTGCGTCACGGCGTTCACGATGTCGCCCGTCCCGGCCTCGCCCTTCGTGCGGATCATCGCTGCGCCCTCGGAGATCCGGCGCAACGCTTCGCCCAGGTTGGTCGCCCCGCACACGAACGGGACCGTGAACCCCCACTTGTCGACGTGGTGCGCGAGATCCGCGGGCGTGAGGACCTCCGATTCGTCGATGTAGTCGACCTCGAGCGCCTCCAGGATCTGCGCCTCCGCGAAGTGGCCGATCCGGCACTTCGCCATGACGGGGATCGAGACGGCCTCCTGGATCTCGGTGATCTTCTCGGGGTCGCTCATGCGCGCGACGCCGCCGTCCCTACGGATGTCGGCGGGCACACGCTCGAGCGCCATCACCGCGCACGCCCCTGCGTCCTCGGCGATGCGCGCCTGCTCGGCGTCGACGACGTCCATGATGACGCCGCCCTTGAGCATCTCCGCCAGCCCGGTCTTGACCCTCAGCGTCCCGTACTCGGCCACGATCGGGAGTGTAGCCACGGAGGGGACGCGGGAGACCTGTGGACAGGAACGACGGAGTTCCCCCAATTTGCGGCTTTCCACCTGTGGAAATCCCCTGGAAAAGCGCACATCGCGGTCAGGGTGTGAAACAGATACCGCAATCGGCGCGACTCCTCTCCCCGCAGGCGACTCGCCTGGCCCGAAGTTGCGCCAACCTCGACAGAGGGCCCGCCCACCCGGGCCCTCTGCTATTGCGCAGACGCGGGATCCGCTGGTGCGGATCCCGCGTCGCGAGAACCCCTGAAGCGCGGCCGCTTCGCGGCCGCGGTGGCTCCGTGCGCGACACGGAGTGACGGATCCCTCTCGTGCGAACCTCTGACGGCTATTGCGCAGACGCGGGATCCGCTGGTGCGGATCCCGCGTCGCGAGAACCCCTGAAGCGCGGCCGCTTCGCGGCCGCGGTGGCTCCGTGCGCGACACGGAGTGACGGATCCCGGTCGCGTATGGCATGACTGCCACCGAACGGTGACTGTCACCTGCTTTCCCGCAGCTGCCCTATTCGGCCGGGGTCTCGTCGTCGCGCTCGCGACGGAAGCCGCGCATGAGGCCGGTGCGGCCTTCGGCCTGGCGCGCCTCGCGCTTCTCGAGCTTCTTCTCGCGCCGCTGCTCGCTCATCTCCTCCTTCTTCTCCTTCGCCTCCGCGTAGGACTCCTTCACGAGCGTCGTGCCCCCGCCCCAACCGAAGACCACGCACAGAAGGATGATCGCGAAGCCGGTGTTGAAGGCGGTCGTGACGAGCTGCTGCCCCGTCGAGTAGGCGGCCGCGGTGGTCGAGTCCGTGTAGCTCTCGAGCGCGAACGCGTTGAATGCCTGGTTGACGCCGACGCCGCCGGGCGTGAACGACAGGAGGTTCGCGAGCTGATTCGACCCGAGCACGCTCATGACCGAGCCGAACGTGACCGGGATCCCGTAGGCGGCGAGGAAGATCATGATCACGGCGACCTTCGCCGCGTAGCCGCCGAGCTGCGGGAGCACGACCCATTTCGCGTACGCGCCGGCGTCGAGGAGGATCGCGGCGCCCTGCTTCGCCTTCTCCCACATGACCTTGACCCAGCGCCAGAAGATCCGGAGCAGGAGCGCGACCAGGACGATCCCACCTCCGATGATCGCGAGGGTGAGCACCGGATGATTCGAGAGCGCGTCCCACTCGTTCCCGAACTGGAAGTCGAACGACCCGGTCACCTGTGAGAAGAGGTACACGTAGATCAACGTCCCGATGACGAGGTAGACGATCTTCTGGACCATGTAGCCGGCGAGGACGCCGGGGAACGTCGCGCCGCGCACGACCGCGACGAACATGAGCAGCGAGACGAAGGTGCCCATGTTGGCGGGCACGAAGTTGTTGAGGGCGACGCCGACGGCATACGAGGCGAGCACCTCCATGTACGTCACGCCGCCCGGGTACGCGTAGCGGAGGATCCCGTACCACCCGAGCGCCGTCAGTGTCGTCTGGATCCCCTGGAAGACGCACCCGAGGACGATGTAGACGAACGTGATGTCGGTGACGGTCTCCCAGAGCTGCCGGACCCAGCCCCAGACGTCCACGCCCGCGAGGCGCAGCGCGACGAGGAGCGCGAGGATGCCGACGAGCCACGCGGCGATGCGGAGGATGCGCCGGCGCGGATGCTCGGCGTTCGCCGCGAGTGGCTCGAGGGTCGCCTCGGACACGAGAACCGGAGCGTAACGCGGGCTTCGGCGTCCCGACGGACGCCGCGCGTCCGCGCTAGTACGCGCTCCCGTAGCGCGCCTTCGCCGAACGCGCGCTGTAGGAGGCGATGTCGAGCGCGACCCCGAGCGCGACGAACAGCCACCCGGCGCCGTCGACACCGCCCACGGCGGACCACGCGATCACGTAGCAGAGCGTCGTCCAGGGCAGGAAGATCAGCCCGAGCAGCGGCCACGCCCAGGAGTCGAACGCGAGGTCGACCTTCGTCCCGAAGATCCACCAGAAGAGGAGGGCGACGCGCGGCCCCAGGCCGAGCAGGACGAGGGCGAGGCAGCACATGCGCGGTTCCTCCTTGCCGAGGTCGATGGCCGCGGACAGCCGGTCCGCGGCCAGAACCCTAGTGCCTCGGCAGGCTCGGCACCCGCACCGCACTCCACCGCTCGTGCTTCCGGACGGCGCTACGCTCCGTGGCGATGGCGGACCGAGAGGCACGGCTCGCGCTGAACGAGGCGCTCTTCCGCGAGATGAACGAGCGGGTCGAGGAGAGCGTGGTCGCATCGGGCCAAGAGGACGAGCCGTTCGTCGTGGTGTGCGAGTGCGGGAACATCGACTGCCTCGAGCGGATGCGTCTGACCGCCGCGGAGTACGACGCCGCCCACGCGCACCCGGCGCAGTTCGTCGTGGTCGAAGGCCACGTCGCGAGCGACATCGAAGACGTCGTCGCCCAGCACGAGCGCTACGTCGTCGTCCGCAAGCGCGGACGAGCCGGCGAGATCGCCGCGGAGCTCGCCGACGTCGAGCGCTGACGCCAAGGCCGACCAAGCCCGCGTCGACCGGATCGCCCGGAGCAGGCAGCGGACAGCACGAAGCCCGGCCGAATGGCCGGGCTTCGTCGTCTCCGCGACCTGCCGCTACCGGAAGTGCAGGACGAGAGCGCGCTGACCTTGGAGTGCCTGCTGCCGCGGCGCCTGAACCGCCGAGCTCGGGACGCCCGGGAACAGATCGTCGCCGATCGTCGGGATGAACTGCGGCGGGACACGCACTTCCGTCGCCTGCTCGAAGTCGTAGGCGAGACCGAGCAGGTCCGGTTCGGCCCAGCGGCCGCCGATGAACGTGATCCCGATCGGCAGCCCTTCGATGTAGCCGGCTGGCACCGTGATGTCGGCGTAGCCCGACACTGCGGCCGCCGCCGACGAGCCCACGAAGAACTCAGCAAAACGGCCGTCGAGATCGCCCTCGGCAGGATCGTCGTTCGTGGGCCAGGCCGGACCGTTCGTGAGGGCGACGATCGCGTCGAGGTCGTTCTCGGCCATGAGCTCGTCGATCTCTTCCTGGAACGGTGGCGTGACGCCAGCACGGATGGCGGCACACTTCTCGTCCCGCCCGCTGGTCGCTTCGGCGAACTCGAAGATGAGATCGTTCCAGGGGCCCTCGAGCTGGGGATGGGCCTGATCGAACTCGATCAGCTCGGCGAGTGTCTGCGGATACGGCTGGCCGGTGACCGGATTCGTTCCCTCGACGTAGGTCTGGAGGTAGGTCGCGATGTCCGACTTGAACTCGCACAGGAGCGCGTCGAGCTCACCCGCCGTCGCCGAGAGGTCGATGTCGGTCGGGTCGACGACGGTCGCACCCTCGGCCTCGAGCGCATCGATCACGTCGTCGAGGATCGGCTCGACGACCGAGCCCACCACCTCGTCGTTGTAGGTGTCGGCGCGCCAGACGCCGATGCGAGCCCCATCGAGCGCGCCGTCGTCGAGGAACCGCGTGTAGTCGGAGAACGCGTTGCCGACCTGGTCGTCGGTCGCGACATCGTCCGGGTCGACGCCGGTCGCCGCGCCGAGGAGCACCGCAGCGTCGGTCACGTTGCGAGCCATCGGCCCGGCCGTGTCCTGATCGGCGCTGATCGGGACGACGCCTGCGCGGCTCCACAGCCCGAGCGTCGGCTTGATCCCGACGACGCCGTTGGCGCCGGACGGGCAGACGATCGAGCCGTCCGTCTCCGTGCCGACGGCTGCGACCGCGAGATCGGCAGCGGCGACGACGCCGGAGCCCGAGCTCGAGCCGCACGGGTTCCGATCGAGGACGTACGGCATGTTCGTCTGGCCCCCGATGCCGCTCCAGCCGCTCGACGACGGGGCAGATCGGAAGTTGGCCCATTCGGACAGGTTGGCCTTGCCGATGACGATCGCGCCGGCGGCCTTCAGCCGCTTCACGATGAACGCGTCGTCGGGCGTGCTCCCGGCGAGCGCCCAGGAGCCGGCCGTCGTCGGCATGCCGGTGGTGTTGATGTTGTCCTTCACGATGATCGGAATCCCGAGCAGCGGACGGTCGTCGCCGTTGCGTCGCGCCCGGTCGGCCGCCCGTGCGTCGGCGAGGGCCGTCGGGCTGATCGTGATGACGGCGTTGAGGGTCGGGTTGAGCTTGTGGATCCGGTGTAGGTAGAACTGGGTGAGCTGCACGGACTTCAGCCGGTTCGCGTTCATGAGGTCTTGGAGCTCGGGGATCGTCGTGGCGTCGACGTCGATGCCTGCGACGCGGGTGTCCGGCGGGTTGGCCGCGACGCCGATCACCGCCGCGGCGCCGGATGCTGCGAGCAAGAGGGCTAGCAGGGTCGTCAGAACGAGGGAAGGCCGAAGTCGGCTGCTCATCGCGTGACCTCCACGGACTCGGGTGGTGGACGCAGGGATCGCAGGGTCGGAGCCGGGCGATCTGGCCTGAATCCTATAACCGTGCCGCGTCGCGTCAGTCCAGTGGGCCCGCCTGGACTCGAACACCCCTGCTAATCGGCACCTTTTCGCGGCCTGGGGTAGCACCGGGGTAGCACCGGCTGGTCACGTCCACTCTGGATTCCCGAGCGCAGTCTGAAGCTGCGCGAACTCGAGCTGCAAGCGCCTCTGCTGTGATTCGCAGAGCCTGATCACCGCGGGCGACTGCTCGACGTCGACCGAGTTCCACTGCTCGTACCAGGCGACCTTCACAGCCTCACCCCGCTCGTTCGTCCTGCCGATGGCCACACAAGCGGCTCACGGACGTCGAGCGAACACGGTACGCGCGCTGCTGGCGGGAGCCTTCTCCGACGAGGAGCTCGTCGAGCTGGCCGAGCTCATCTGGGGGACGTGGTGAAAGGCCGGACGCAGGAGGAGGGAGTATCTGCGGCGGTACTGCCCCCTCGTTGCCCCTGCTGGGGCCAGACCACGCCCGGCCTTCCCTCCACCATCCCAGCATCGGCCTCAAGGACGTGCTCGCCATTCCTCGATCGGGTGACGATGTGCTGACGCGGCCCGAGAAGCTTCGCCTCCTACTCGAGAACCTCGACGACGTTCGCGCCGGACTTCGTGATCGGGGGCAGGGTGGCGAGCACACCCCCTTTATGTATGCCTGCTGGAACCACCCCTCGTACCGGCAGCTTGAGCGGCTGCTCCCCGAGCTCCGCTCCGAGCAGCCGATGCTCGCCTCGCACCTCGCGCGCACCTTCTTCACACCGCGCCGTCGAGTGCTCGCCGCCGCCTATCGAGCGAGTCACAGATACGCAGCTAGAAAGATCAGGACGACGGTCCAGAACTCCAGGCACAGCCCGACGAGGACGAGAGGGAACCAATTCCGACCATATGCCCGGCCCGTTTCGGAATGGACGCCCGCGTGCATGACCGCCATCGAGTGCCGGATCATGGCAGACGCCGCAGATGAATGCAGCAATAGGTGCAGTCGCGCGGCCACCGCGTGCCGGAGGAGCTGCTCCCCCTCGTTGAGGCGGCGTAGTCGCCCCACAGGGTAGGCCGGGTGTGGCCTCCCGAACTCGATCCAACTGCGCGAGGGAGGAAGTACGTCAAGTCACGCGCGTCGGCCGCCGATAAGCCAGCCAGTGCGACTTTTCGCAACGCGACGCGGATCCATCCGTCCGATGCCGACGGCGCGTGAGCGTCGGCGGCGCATCGCGGGCGTCACCTGGATCATCGGCGCGCTCGGAACCTTGGGAATCGGCATGCTCGCCGCATTGGCATCGGGCAGCCTCGGGCCCTAGTTGACGATCCAGCAGGAACGTGCCTAGCAGCCCGGCGTAGCGGGCAGGGCGGCGTGTTCGTGCCGGACGAGCTGCTCCCGTTGGTAACCGCCGCGTGAGCGGGTCCTGTCCCCCCTATGGGTTGACCCGAACGAGTTAGCGCCGAGAATCCGAGTGGAAGGGGGGACGAATCCCGTTAGCGCGCGCCGCGCAACTAGGAGCGCCGGGGCGAAGAGCGCGCGCTCCCCCCACCTGGTCGAACTCGCGGCGAGCGCATCGGGGCAGAAGACGACGACCTCCACCTCTCCACCCGCCTCGTCGCAGCCGAGAACGCGCGCCAGCCGAAGCCGTCCTCGGATAGCTCGCCGCACTCGGAGCAGCGGAGCTCCTGCGTCTGCGAGCGCATGCTCGCGAGGAGCTCCTGCAGGGAGGCAACCTGCGAGTCGCGCGTGGGCCTCTTCAGCTCCCGGTGCGAGTCTAGGAAGGCACGCCACTCGCGATCGCTCACGGCCGGGAGGCTACAAGGGCTCCGCTCTCGTGCCCGACGAGCTGCTCCCGCTCGTGGCGGCGGCATAGTTGCCAGAGAGGACAAAATCCCGGGGGGTAGAACGGGGCGAGCATTCCCGGCACGTGCGGGCACACCTGACCCACGCAACCATGCGGAATCCGTATGGGCACTAGGGTCGATATGGGCCCGCCTGGACTCGAACCAGGGACCAACCGATTATGAGTCGGCTGCTCTGACCAGCTGAGCTACGGGCCCGCGGCGTGAGGGTAACGGACAGTTGCGCCGGGCCGTTCGCCCCCGCTGCTGACACAATGGGGCGGCGTGAAGACGTACCAGTACGAGGCGCACCTCCGCACCGCCGGCGGGCTGACCGTCACCGACATCACCGACGAGGTGCAGGAGGCGGTGACGCAGAGCGGGATCTCGGACGGGATCTGCTGCATCTACTCGCCGCACACGACCTGCCAGGTGCGCGTGAACGAGTGGGAGCGCGGGTTCCTCGAGGACTTCGCACTGCTCCTCAAGCGGCTCGTCCCCTCCGAGCACTACTACGCGCACGACGACTGGGACCGCCGCACCGAGAACGTGTGCGAGGAGGACATGGAGGTCGGAAACGGGCACGCGCACTGCATGTCCATGCTCCTCGGCCCAGCCGGCGAGTCGATCCCGGTCCGCGGCGGCGAGCTCCAGCTCGGCCAGTGGCAGCGGATCCTGTTCATGGAGCTCGACCGCGAGCGCGACCGGCGCTGGACGGTCCAGGTCGTCGGCGTCTGAGGGCTACTCCGGCGTGACGTAGGCGGCCGTCAGGCCGCCGTCGACGACGAAGGCCGCCCCGTTCACGAAGGACGACTCGTCGCTCGCGAGGAAGAGCGCGGCGTTCACGATCTCGCGCGGCTTGCCGAGCCGGCCCAAGGGCCAGTGCACCTGGCGCCGCGCGAACGCGGCCGGATCGTCGCCGTAGATTGCGAGCAGGAGCGGGGTCTCGACGGGCCCCGGGCAGAGGGCGTTGACACGGACGCCCTCGCGGGCGAACTGGACCGCGAGCTCGCGGCTCATCGCGAGCACCGCCCCCTTCGAGGCCGTGTACGAGATCTGCGAGGTCGCGGCGCCGAGGATCGCGACGAAGGAGGCGACGTTGATCACCGAGCCGCCGCCTCGCTGCAGCAGGTGTGGGATGCCGTGCTTGCAGCAGAGGAAGACACCCTTCGCGTTGACGTCCTGGACACGCTGCCAGGCGTCGAGGGTGGTATCGAGCACGGAGGCGTCGTCGGCCGGCGAGATCCCGGCGTTGTTGTAGAGGACGTCGACGCCGCCGAACCGCTCCGCGGCCGCTGCGTACATCGCCTCGACCTCGGTCTCGTCGGCGACGTTCACGGCGAACGCGAAGGCGTCTCCCGAGCAGAGGGACACGGTCTCCTCGGCGAGCTCGCGGTCGACGTCCGCGACGCAGACGAGCGCTCCCTCGCCGCTGAACACGCTCGCAGCCTCGCGACCCATGCCACCGCCGGCGCCCGTGATGACGCAGGCCCTCCCGTCCAGCCTGCCCATCAGGCTCCGGTGAGCCCCCGGCTCTGGCGCATCCTCCAGATCCCGTACACGACCCAGGCGAACACCGGCACGACGAGCAACGCGAGGATCCAGAGCGCTTTGCCGCCGACGGTGAGCGCCGGGTTGCGCAGGACGTCCGCGATGAACGCGATCGACAGCACGACGTAGATGATCCCGAGCGTCCAGTACATGCTCCTCCCTCCCCGGCTCGCGCCGGATCTCAGTCCTTCGCCTTCGCCGCGCGGTATGCCCGCGCCTCGCCCACGAGCCCCTCGAAGAGCGCCTGGTCCTCGCCCGCCTCGGGATGCCACTGGACCCCGACGACGAACCGGCGGGACGGGTCCTCGACGGCCTCGAGCGTTCCGTCCTCGGCCCAGGCCGTCTCGGCGAGGCCGTCGCCGACGCGCCCGGGCGCCTGATGGTGGTGGGAGGCGACGTCGGGGCGCGCGCCGATGAGCTCCGCGAGGCGCGTGCCGTCCTTGACCTCGACGGGATGGACGGCGAACGCGCCCGGGACCTGCTTGTGCACGTCGGACCCCACCGCCTCGGGGAGGTGCTGCACGAGGTCTCCGCCCCGCACGACGTTCAGGAGCTGGAAGCCGCGGCACACGGCGAGCGTCGGGAGGTCGTGCTCGAGCGCCGCTCGGAGGAGGGCGAGCTCGCCCGCGTCGCGCCGCGTCTGGGGCTCGTCGGTCTCCGCATGCGCCGGGGCCCCGTAGTGCGCTGGATCGACGTCCGCCCCGCCGGAGAAGACGATTCCGTCGAGCGCGTCGAGCGTCTCGGCGACGCCGTCCTCGCTCGGAGGGATCAACACCGGACGGCCGCCCGCCCGCTCGACGGCTTCGACGTAGTCGAGCGGGATGAGCGCGGCCGGAAGCCGCCAGACGCCCCAGCTCGCCTCCTGCGCGTACGTCGTGATCCCGATGACCGGTCGGCTCATGCGACCACCCTCTCCACGATCGGGAGTCTGCCGTGTCGGAGCTCGACGTGGTCGCCGCAGACGGCCGGAGCCGGGTCGACCGAGATCGACGTCCGCAATTTGCGCGGAGTTTCGTGTCCGGCGAGCCTTGATCCGATACCTCCGTTCTCGTAATGTCCTGCCTGCGCCGAGCACGGGGCGCCGGTAGGACGAAGCCCCCCGAGGAGCACTACGCGGAAGCGGAAGGTTCGTCGGGAAGGTGGACGAAAGCGTTCCCGGCTCGGCGAATCTATTGCCGCTTCGCCGCCGGCAAGGCCGGCACCTTTGCTCTCTCGAGCCTCCGTCGAGCCTACGGCTCGTATGGCCGGGCCTTCAGGCTCGGCCCTCTTTTCTCGCCCGGCCCGGCCCAGAGCAAGCGCAGGGATGCGCAGTTCGAGCTGGTGTGAAAAGAAAAAATCGCAAATTGCGATTTCTTCCCATCTCGGCCCCTTGACGCCCTTGTCCGGCCTCCATAGTGTGCGGCGTGCACCGAGTACGGAGCGCCCGAGGTTGAGGGTCTCTCCGAGAGGCAGTCGCTTCGGCGGCGGTCAGTCGGAAGACCGGACGAAGGCGTCACCGGCTCGGTGCATTTTCGTCTGGACCGGTCCCGGGTAGCGCTGCCCGCCAGCCGAGCGGACGGGGGCTCGGATCGCCAATTGTCGACTCTCGCAAATTGCGCGAACTTCCGCTCGAGCACGCTTGACCCGAGTGCCCGGGCTTGCATAGAGTCGAGATGCACCGAGTACGGAGCGTCCGAGGTTGATGGTTCTCCGAGCGGCAGCCGTTTCGGCGGCGGTCAGTCGGAAAGCCGGACGAAGGCGCCACCGGCTCGGTGCATTTTCTTTGCCCGAGCGTCGGCGCCGCCCGGTTCCGGCCGCTGCGTATGCTCGGCGGATGCGCCGTCTCCTCGTCCTCGTCTCGGCGGTCGTCTTCGTCGACGCGATGCTGTTCACCGCGCTCACTCCGCTCGTCCCCGGCTACGCGGACGAGTTCGACCTGTCGAAGACCGGCGCCGGCCTCCTCGTGGGCGCCTTCGGCGCGGGAGCGCTGCTCGGCGGCGTGCCCGGCGGGATCGCCGCGGCGAGGTTCGGGCCCAAGGTCGCGGTCGTCGGCGGACTCGTCGTCCTCGCCCTGGCAAGCTTCGGCTTCGCGGCCGCCGACAGCGCATTCTCCCTCGGGCTCGCGCGGTTCGTGCAGGGCTTCTCGAGCACGACGACCTGGGCCGGCGCGCTCGCCTGGGTCACTGTCGCTGCGCCGCTCTCGAAGCGAGGCGAGGTGATCGGCACCGCCTTCGGAGCGGCCGTCTTCGGCGCAGTCGTCGGCCCGATGTTCGGGGGCGTCGCGGAGGCGGTCGGCATTCGGATCTCGTTCGCGACGCTCGGCGTCGTCGCGCTCGCCTTCGCCGCCCTCGCCTGGCTCGCCAGGTCCTCGGTGGCGGAGCCGCTCACTCCGGGAGGCGTGTCGCGCGCGTTCAGGGACCCGCGGTTCATCGGCGGGCTCTGGCTGAACACACTCCCGGCGCTGCTCTTCGGGACACTGGTCGTGCTGGCGCCGCTCGATCTCGACGATGCGGGCTGGTCGTCGCTCGCGATCGGAGCGGTCTTCTTCGGTGCGGGCCTGCTCGAGGTAGCGATCAGCCCCCTGCTCGGCCGGGCGAGCGACCGGCGCGGCCGACTGCTGCCGATCCGCGCCGCGCTCGCGGCGTCGATCGTGGTCGCCTGCCTCTTCGCAGCGGCGACGAAGCCGGTCGTGATCGCGCTCCTCATCGCCGCGGCGGCGCTCAGCTTCGGCGGGTTCTACACGCCCGGCATGGCGTTGACGTCGCATCGCGCCGAGACGGCCGGGCTCGCGCAGGGTCTCGCGTTCGGCGTGATGAACAGCGCCTGGGCGCTCGGAAACATGACCGGGCCGGTCGCCGGCGGCGCGCTGGCCTCGGCCTTCGGTGACGCGGTTCCGTATCTGCTCGGCGCAGCTCTCTGCGCGCTGACGCTGCTCGCCACGCAGCGCGTCGCGAGCGGGAGGATGCGCCCGGCGTGAGGCGTGAGGACTGGAACCGCAGGTACGCGGGCGTCGACTCGCTGTGGAGCGCGAAGCCGAACCGCTTCCTCGTCGCGGAGGTCTCGGATCTCGACCCCGGACGCGCCCTCGACCTCGCGTGCGGCGAGGGACAGAACGCGATCTGGCTCGCGGGGCTCGGCTGGCAAGTCACTGCGGTCGACTATGCGGACGTCGCGGTCGCGAAGGGGATCGAGCGGGCGACGGACGCCGGCGTGACTGTCGAGTTCCACGTGCGCGACCTGCTCGAGTACCGGCCCGAGGCGCGCGCATTCGACCTCGTACTGATCCTTTACCTGCACATGTCCTCGGACGGGCGCAGGCTCGTGCTCGAGCGCGCGGCGGATGCCGTGGCGCCGGGCGGAGCGCTCGTCCTTGTCGGCCACGACCTGCTGAACCTCACCGAGGGCGTGGGCGGCCCCAGCGACGCTGATCTCCTGTTCACGCCGGACGAGGTCGCCTCGGAGCTGCCAGGGCTCGAGGTCGAGAAGGCCGAGCGCCTGCTGCGCGACGTCGACGAGCACGACCGCCCGGCGATCGACGCGCTCGTCCGCGCCAGGCGCCCGCCCTAGGGCGCGTCAGTCGTACGGGCCCTCGGCGAGGAGCTTGCGGAAGAGCGGGAACTGGCCGGCCTTGCCGACGGCGACGAGCGTGTCGCCCTCCTGGACGTAGTCGTCGGGCTGGGCCCCGCTCACCGACTCCGGCTCGCGCAGAATCGCGATCACAGTGACCCCGGTCTTGGCCCGCAGGCCGACCTCCGCGAGCGTGCGGCCGATCGCGGGGCTCGTGTCCGGGACGGGGATCCACTCGATCTGGAGCTCGCCGAGCGCCAGCTCCAGCTCCTCGACGATCTTGGGGCGTTCGTACGCGCCGCCGAGGATCGCCCCGAGCTGCCGCGCCTCGTCGTCGTGGAGCTCGATGACGGTGGTCGGCTCGTCGTCGTGGGACCGACGGTAGTAGTAGATCTCCCGTTGGCCGTCCATGTGCAGGATCACGGAGATGCGTCCGCCCTGGGCGAGCCGGAACGCGTACTTGAAGCCGACTCCGGGAAGGCGTGTCTCTCGAACGTCGAGTGGCATCAGGTCTCTCCAGTCAGTCTAGGGACGGTGAACAGCGCGCGGCCGAGCCGCTTCGACTCCTTCATCAGCACGATCCCGACCGTCGCCGTCACGAGGACGTACAACCCGGCGAAGGCGACGAGGTCGGCGCTCTGCGAAGCCGTGACCGACGGGTTGTCCGACGCGAGGTCGGCGAGGATGACGGTGAACTCTCCGTGCGCGACGAGCGCTATGCCCGCGTTGAGGCTCTGCCTGCTCGAGAACCCGCCGACGCGACCCGCGAGGAGACCGCCGCCGATCTTGCCGGCGAGGGTGACGAGCAGGGCGAGCGCGACGATCCAGCCCACGTCACCCAGCGCGGACAGGTCGATGGAGAGTCCGAAGACGAAGAAGAAGAGCGCCGCGAACACGTCGCGGAAGCTGAAGAAGCGCTCCTCGATCTGCTCCCTGACGGACGTCTCCGAGAGCACGATCCCGGCCATCAGGGCGCCGATCGCCTCGGACAGCCCGAGCTCGTCGGCGATCGCCGCGGTGCCGACGAGGAACGCGAAGACGGCGAGCAGGAAGAACTCGAGCGGGAGGCGGTCGAGGAAGCGGTCGAGTGGGCCCGCGAGCCAGCGCGAGGCGGCGAGGCCCGCGGTGACGAAGGCGAGCGCCTTCGCGACGAACACGACCGTGTCGGACACCTCGCCGCCACCCGCGGCCGCGAACCCGAGGAGGAAGGCGATGACGATGTCCTCGAAGACGAGGATGGCGAGCACGAGGTCGGTCTCGTCGTCGCCGAGGCGCCGGAAGTCGATCAGCCCCTTGACCGCGATCGCGCTCGACGAGACGTAGATGCAGGCGGCGAGGATCAGCGCCGCGGACGTCATGCCGAAGGCGACGACACCGACCAGGAGGCCGAGGCCGAGGTTCGCGGCGAGGTCGATGGTCCCTCCCAGCCCCACGTGGCGGCCGGTCCGCAGCAGCCGCGCGAGGCTGAACTCGAGGCCCAGGAAGAAGAGGAGGAACACGATCCCGAGGTCGGCGACGAACTCGGTGACCTCGGAAGGACTGATGAGGTAGAGCTCCGTCGGGTCGTTCGGGCCGAGGAGGAGGCCGGCGAGCAGGTACGCGGGAATCGCGGACAGGCCGAACCGGCGGGCGACGAGCCCGAGGGCGGCCAGGACCGCGACGGTCAGCGCGAGCTCGCCGAGCGTCATGCGGCGATTCTCTCTGCGCGACGGGCCGCGCGCGCCGGTTCAGGCGGCGAGCGCCTCGTCGAGGGACGCGGGGAACCGCTCGAGGACCCAGGCGGCGTCGAGCGGCGGGAGCCGATAGTCGCAGCCGTTCACGAGCGCGTAGTCGCCGGTGCGCGGGTCCATCGGGAGCCGCGACTCGACGGGGTACCAGCGGTTGTGGCGCTCGATGAGGTCGTTGACCTCGTCGAGGTCGACGCGAGCCGCCTCCGCCGTCCAGCGTTGCGCGAAGGCTGCGTCGTCGCCGACGTACGCGGCCGCGAGGGCGCGCCAGCGCCCGTCGAGGGCCTCCTCGAGCGCCTCCTTCCGCTGCTCGATCGTGCGTAGCCGCAGCATGTAGTGGAGCGGGCCTCGCGCGGCCGCGAGGTAGGCGTCAGCTCTCGGCGTGAAGTTCCGGAGACGGAGCCCGAGCGGCCTGCCCCGGGACGGGTTCCCGCGCAGATCCTCCTCGAGCGCTGCCCGCTCGCGGCGATCCCGCGGCGTCTCCGGGAGCACGATTCCCTGGCGGAGGATCGCGTCGCGCTCGGCCTTCTCCATGCCTCCATTGAACCGCAGCGGCGCTCGCAGCCGAGCGAACGGTGACTAGCGGCCGAGCAGCCGGTCGAGCCAGGATCCGGGTCGCTCGTCCTCGCCCTCGTCCTCGCCGGGTCCGGGCTCCGGTTCGGGCTCCGGGTCGGGCTCGGGCTCCGGCTCCGGCTCGGACACGTCCTCCGGACGCGGCTCGAGCTCGGACTCCGATGCGGGCTCGAGCGTCGGCTCGGCGGTGCGCTCCCCGAGGTCCTGCTCCGGGGCCTCGTCGTCGGCGCTCATCAGCTCCTGGCCTCCGCGGCGCTCGGCGAGCCGCTCGAAGTCGCCGCGGATCGCGGATCGCATGTCGTCGAGGTGGCTTTCCTCCCTCACGACCCTTCGGGTTCCCGCCTCGCGCGGCGAGTCCTCCCCGGCGCGGCTCAGCGCGGCGTCGCGAACTCGGTGATCCAGAGGGCGCCGTCGCCGTCCGTGCGCATCCCCGGAGCGCGGACGAGCGCGGCGCCGACGTGGCGGAACCCCGGCCGGAGGATGTTCGCCCGGTGCGCCGGCGAGCGCAGCCACGCAGCGACCGCCTCGCGCGGGCTCGACGCGGCCCCACGCGCCGAGAAAGAGGTTCTCGCCCATCGTCGTGTACCGGTACCCGACGGCGCGGAGCGCGGCGCGGGGATCCGACCCGCAGGGCGTGTGCGAGAAGTTCCCGCAGGCCGCGACCTTGCGCCCCTTGAGGGTCGCCGCGCGACCGAGCAGCGCCGGGCGGCCGAGGCGCTTCAGCCGCGCTTCGGCGCGGGCCCAGTTCAGCAGACAGCCGACCGCGCGCTCCTGCACTGGCGGCGTCGCGGACGCGTCGGTCGACCCCGGGCACGCGGAGGCCGGTGCCACGTACGACGCCCACGAGCGTCCCGCGCCGTCGGCCCTTCCCGCGACGAGGAATGCGATGAACGACGCGGCCAGGAGGGCGGCCAGCGCGACGCGGACCGGTGCTGCCGAAGATGCAGAGGTCACAAGACAGACCGTAGGTTCTGCGGCTGCGGAGAACTCTGCCCTGGTCGGGGGAGACAGCTCCCTCGACTCAGTGACCCTGCCCCTCGTCAGGCTCACTCGGGGGACTCTAACCGCTCCCCTGGATGGTGGGTGCGCCAAGTGGCCGCCGCGAGCGCTCCGAGGGCGAGCGTCGGGAACACGGTGAGCGCTCGATACAGCAGCGTGGCGGCGACTGCGTCCGCATTCGAGGCGCCGAAGGCGACGAGCGCACCGCTGAGCCCGAGCTCGACGATGCCGAGACCTCCGGGCGTGAGCGGGATGACGCCGAGGATGCGGATCAGCGACCAGGCCGCGAACGCCTCGATCCACGAGACGTCGTCTCCCGAGACACCCACCGCCCGCAGGCAGGTGAAGAGGACGAGGAACACGGTGAGGTGACCGGCGAGCGTCGCGAGCGTGATGACGTGCCAGCGACGGCGGAGGAGCTCGAGCGCTCGCGAGCGGAAGCCCGCGAGGTCCTCCCCGCCCCAGCCGACCGGCTTGCGCCGGAACGCGCGCTTCACGCGGCTGACGATCCGTGCCGCGAGATCGCCGATCCGCCGGGCTCGTCGCGGAGCCGAGAGCGCGAGCGCGAAGCCGACGATGACGACGCCGAGCACTGCGACGCCGACGACGGCTGCGGTGCGCAGCGCCGGGTGGTCCTCGTCGACGGACGTGAGAAGCGCGAGCGCGACGATCGGGAAGGCGAGGTTCGCGAGCTGGTTCCACACGCCGGCGACGCCGACCGCGAGGCCGACCTCGGTGCGCCCGAAGCCCCACGAGCGAAGCATCGAGTACGAACCGGCGATGCCGACGGCGGCACCCGCCGGCGACACGATCGAGAGCGCGGTCGACGCCTGCGTCATCGCCATCGCCTGCCGAAAGCCGAGGCCGGGGAGCGCGGCCATCCAGGGCGGCGCGAACGTGACGAGGTTGAGGACGGTGACAGCCGCCAGCACGAGGCCCTCCTGCCAGCCGAGCTCGTCGATCACGTCCCACACGTCGCGGTAGTCCGCGATGCGCGGGAGGAAGAAGACGAACACCGCGACGACGACCACGATGGCCGCCGTTCCGCCCAGCAGGCGCCTCCCCGTCCTCCCGAAGCGCCGTCCAGGGACGGCGGTATCGTCCGGCATCCGCGGGAACCTACCGCGCCTCGACCCGTCGACGGCGCGGAGCGAAAGGAGCTCCACGATGAAGGAACGCAGGCGTCTCACGATCAGCCCGGCGACCGCGATCGCCCTCTTGGCCCTGTTCTTCGCGCTCGGAGGCTCGGCGTTCGCGGTCGGCGAGCGCGTCCAGGCGCTGACCGTCGCCCAGCAGCGCTGCGCGAACGGCGCGGTTCGCGGCGTGGCGGTCGTCACCGGCAACCCGAGCGCCGGGATCGCGAACGTCCCCGATCAGTTCACGGCTGCGGGCAACCTCTTCTCCCGGAAGTTCAACTGCACGGGTAGGGCGGTGCAGGTGCGTCGCACTGCGATCGGCATGTTCGAGGTCCGGTTCGTGGGCAACGCCGCCTCGAGCGGGGTCGGCACCGGGATCGGAGACGCCTACGCGAACGTCGAGTCGCTCGGCTCCGGCACCTTCCGGGTGCGTGTGCACCCGGCGGGGCGAGACGACCTCGCCGACGTCGGCTTCACGATCGTCGTCGTGTGACCCCGATCAGGGCAGGCGGGGCGAGACGACCGCGGACGCGACGCCGGCGGCGAGGAGGAGGAGCGCGGCCGCGGCGACGAGCAGGAACGTGATCTCGCTCTCACCCGGCTCGCGCCCGAGCTTCGAGCCGAGGTTCGCGTACGCGCTCTCCAGCGCATCGGCCGTCCGCGCCTCGGTGAACTCGCCGCCCGTCACCTCGGCGATCTGCCTGAGTGTCTCCGGGTCCGGGGGAACGGGGATCGTCTGGTTGCCGCCGCCGAAGCCGAAGGGGCCGCGGTCGATGACGCCCTCGGGCGTGCCGAGCGCGACCGTGTAGACGGGGTAGCGGGCCTCCTTCGCGAGCTCGGCCCCCTCGAGCGGCTGCAGGATGCCGCGGGTCTGCGCGCCGTCGGACAGGAAGAGGATCGAGACCGGGCCCTGCTCCGGCTCGTCGCCTTCGTCCGTGGCCTGGGCGAGTGTCCGCGTAGGGCGGGCGGACGGGCGGTAGACGATTTCCTTCCCGTCGGGGGTCTCCGACTCCTCGACCTGCTTCCCGAGCTCCACCGCGGTCTGGAGCGCGTCGCCGATCGCGGTGCCGCCGAAGACGAGGAACGAGTCGATCTCGTCGACCGCCGTTCGCACGAGATCGTGGTCGCGCGTCGGTGGGGTCGCGACCTGCGCCTCGCCCGCGAACACCACGAGCCCGACTCGCAGCTTCTCCGGCGCCTGGTCGAGGAACGTGCGCGCGGCCTCCTGCGCCGCGGCGAGTCGCGTCGGCGGGACGTCCTCGGCCTGCATCGACCGGGAGGTGTCCATGACGAGGACGACCGTGGCACGCTCCTTCAGGAACGTGCGCTCGACCTGGGGTCGCGCGAGCGCGAGGAGAAGGCTCGCGAGCGCGAGCGCGAAGAGCGCCGGCGGCACGACGCGGAGCCACGACCGGCCCGAGACGACGGTCGCGAGCACGTCGACGTTCGTGAACTTGACGGCGTACCGCATCCGGCGACGCTCGGCGAGGAGCCAGAGGGCGACGGCCACGCCGAGCAGCGGGAGGGCGAGCAGGAGCCAGGGGCTCTGGAAGCTCATCGACCGGCTCCTGGCCGAAGAGTGGACCGACAGCGAGCAGTGCTCATGAGACCCTCGCGCAGACGGCCTGGACCTGGACGACGGCGCGCACGCCGCCGAGCTCGGCGTCGCCGCGAACCGTCACGCGCACGCGTCCGTCGCGAACTGCGAGCGTGCCGTCGACGCTCGCGACGAGGCCGGCGTCGGGCGGCCGCCTCGTGAAGAAGCCGAACGCGTGCTCGGCGCCGACGAGCCGCTCACTGCCGCGGCAGCCCTGGACGACGGTTGCGGAGCCGGGCTTGACGCGCGTGGTCTTCACCCGCCGGACGGTGGGCTCGCCCGGTGGGAAAGCGGTGACCGAGGTCGGCACCCGGCCGCCTCCTCCGGAGGCCGGAATGCAGCCGACGTGCGGGCGGAACGTCGCGTGCGTCGCGGACCCGCCGACGAACGACGCGACGAAGACGACGGAGCGCGAGGTCGAGATCCCCGGGTTCACCGGGCTCCCGAGCTTGCCCCGGAAGGCCACCTCGATCGCCCGCCGGGAGAGCTCGGCGTCGAGCCCGCCGGCGACGTGGGCGCGGGGGCACGTGAGCTGGAATTCGACCTCGCGTCGCGGGATCGCGGTCCCTGTCGGCACGACGACCCACGGCCCCCCGATCGGCACGCAGACCATGAGCCCGCGACACTCGTTCGTCGCCCCCGCCGGGCTGGCCGCGACCAGGGCCGCCGCCAGGGTCGCGAGCACCGCGCCGAGACGGAGGACAGCGGTCATGCGACCCTCCGGAACAGGAACGCCGAGAGCACGCCCCCGACGAGCAGGAACGCGGCGGCGGCGCCCGAGAAGACGTCGGTGATCTCGCGCTCCTCCTCCATCCTCCCGAGGCGAGATCCGAGCTCCTCGTACACCGCGCGGAGCTGCTCCGCGTCGACGGCGGCGAAGTACTCGCCTCCGGTCCCGGCGGCGATCTGCTCGAGCGTCTGCGGGCTCGGGGGCACCTGGATGATCCGTCGGAAGCCGCCGGGGAGCTGCTCCTCGACGACCCCTTCCGGCGTGCCGACGAGGACCGTGTACACGGGGACGTTCCGCTTCTTCGCCTCCTGGATCGCGGCCGCAGGCTGGATCAGCCCGCCGTCCTGCGTCCCGTCCGAGATGAGGAGGATCGACCGCGGAACTGCCTCCGCGACCTCCTTGTCGCGTTCACCGAGGACGGCCGCGAGCGCGACCGCGTCTCCGATCGCCGTGCCCTCGCCCGGCTGGAGCGAGTCGAGCGCCGCGTTGACGAGCGCGCGGTCCTCCGTCGGCGGCACTCCCACCGCCGCCCGGGTCGCGAACGAGACCACGCCCACGCGGTACTCCTCCGGGACGTCGGCGAGGAATGCCTTCGCCGCGCCGCGTGCCGCGTCGAGCCGCGTCGGCTCGACGTCGTCGGCCTTCATCGACCGCGAGACGTCCATCGCCAGAACGACCGTGGCCTCCTCGCGCGGGACGGTGACGATCGCATGCGGCCGCGCGACACCGAAGATCATCATCCCCAGCCCGACGAGCAGCACGCCGAGCGGCAGGTACCGCAGCCTCCCCGGCTCGCGGTCGATCACGTTCGGGAGGAGGTCCGGGTTCCCGAACCGGGCCTGCGACGCCACCCGTCGCCGCTCCTGCCAGAGGTACACGACGACGAGCAGCGGAAGGGCCGCGAGCGCGAGCAGCGCGATCGGCCACTCGAAGCTCACGAGCGGCTCCTGCGGAGGAAGGCGACGAGCGGGCGCAGCCAGTCACCGGAGGTCGACAGCACGACGTGCCGGACGCCGGCAGAGGCGAACGCCTGCGCGAGCTGCGCGCGCTCGGCAGCGGCAGCCGCGGCGAAGCGTTCCCGGAGTTTGCGGCTTCTCGTGTCGACGCGCAGCTGGCGCCCCGTCTCCGGGTCGACGAGCCAGAGCAGCCCGACGTTCGAGAGCTCCTGCTCGCGCGGGTCGCGGACCTCGACCGCGACGACGTCGTGCCGTCCGGCGAGGTCGAGCAGCGGCCGCCGCCAGTCTCGAGGGCCGCGGAAGTCCGAGACGACGACGGCGAGCGACTTCTGGCGCGCGAGGCCGCCCGCGCGGTCGAGCGCCTCGCCGAGCGACGTGGCGCCGGTGCCGTGCCCGCCCTCCTCCTCGCGCACCGCCTTCAAGAGCCCGAGGAGCGCGACCCGCCCCTGGCGCGGCGGGATCGCGTACGTGCTCTCGTCGCCGAAGGTCACGATCCCGAGCCGGTTCCCACGGCGCGTGGCGAGGTGGCCGATCGCGATCGCGACGCCCTCCGCGACGTCCGCCTTGCGCCGTTCGGCGGTGCCGAACTGCATCGACGGGGTCGTGTCCAGCACCAGCCACGTGACGAGAACCCGCTCCGCGAGGTCGACGCGCACGTGTGGCTCGCCCGTTCGCGCGGTCACGTTCCAGTCGATCCGGCGCACGTCGTCCCCCGGCGCGTACGGCCGGATCATCGCCAGCTCGGAGCCCGCTCCGAGCAGCGTCGAGCGGAAGTCGCCGGCGAGCAACCCCTCCATGCGCTTCCCGATCGTGACGTCGAGCGCGCGCAGCAGCCCCTCGGGCATGGCCCCGGGCCCAGGGCGGGCCGGGGTCGCGCGTGAGAGGAGCGTCGCGGCCGACGTCATCCGGTCACGCGGCGGTCACGTGCTGGAGGTCGAGCTGTGGCGTCGGCACCGCGGCGAGCACCTGGTCGAGGATCGAGTCCGGACTCACCTCTTCGGCCAGCGCCTGGTACGAGAGGACGAGGCGGTGCCGGAGCGCGTCGCGGACGAGCGCCTGCAGGTCGTCGACGACGGCGTACTCGCGCCCGCGGATCAGCGCGAGCGCCCTCGCGCCCTGGACGAGGCTGATCGGCCCGCGCGGGCTGGCGCCGTACGAGATGTACTGCGCGAGGTCGGGCAGGCCGTGCGCGGCCGGCTCGCGCGTCGCCGTCGCGATGTCCACCGCGTAGCTGACGAGCGCCGGGTCGACGTAGATGTCGAAGACCGCACGCTGAAGGGCCATCAGGTCTTCGAGCGAGAGCACCTGCCGCAGCTCGGGCGGCTCGACGAGCTGCCGCTGCACGACGGTCAGCTCCTCGTCGTGCTGCGGGTAGCCGATGACCACCTTCAGCATGAACCGGTCGATCTGCGCCTCGGGCAGCGGATACGTCCCCTCCGACTCGATCGGGTTCTGGGTCGCCATCACGAGGAAGGGCTCAGGGACCGGGTGCGTGTCGTGCCCGATCGTGACCTGGCGCTCCTGCATGACCTCGAGCAGCGCCGACTGGACCTTGGCGGGAGCGCGGTTGATCTCGTCTGCGAGCAGGAAGTTGCAGAACACGGGACCGAGCTCCGTGTCGAAGGTGCCGTCGCCCGCGCGGTAGATCCGCGTCCCGACGAGGTCCGAGGGCACGAGGTCGGGGGTGAACTGCACGCGCGCAAAGGTCCCGCCGAGGACGCCGGCGGTGGTCTTGATGGTCAGCGTCTTCGCGAGGCCCGGCACTCCCTCGATCAGCAGGTGCCCCTGCGCCAGCAGGCACACGAGCACACGCTCGAGCATCGCGTCCTGCCCCGCGATGACCCGACGGATCTCGAAGAGCGCCTGCTCCATCTCGACCCGCGCAGCATCCGGGGTCGGGCCGGCCGTCTGCTCGCTCACGTGCGTCCCCCTTCTCTCGGGTGTCAAGGGCTATACGAAAGCAGCGGACCCTAAGTTTTAGGTGAAAGCGCCCCGACGCGGGGAAGCGGATGCCCTTCTAGCCGCGCACGACGCCCATCCTGATCGAGCCGACGTAGCCAGTCCCGCGCCGTGCGAGCCTCAAGGTCGAGCGCCTGCCGCCGTTCCGGTAGATGCTGTCGCCGACGTTCCGTGGATCCCGGCTCGGTCGGCGGCTGTAGGGCGTGCGCCGGTAGACGACGTCCGTCACCGAGTCGGGGAAGTAGAGCTGGCCCGTGTGCACGACGTTCGACCCGAGCGAGACCTGCACGTGCACGTGCACGGTGCGGCCCGGGTACCAGCCCGGGTAGATCGTCTCGAACAGGGCGAGCCCCTTCGCGTTCGTCCGCTGGATGCCGCGCAGGAAGGTTCGCGTGTTGCCCTGCACCGCCGAGTAGACGCCAGCGGGGTCGCAGTGCCAGACGTCAACCACCGCACCGCGGAGCGGTCGGCACGTCGAGGCGTCGACGACGGTGAGGCGGAGCGTGAGGGGGACGCCGGCCTTCCCCTCCGTGATGTCCCGACGGACCTTCTGGTCGTCGACGAAGTACGGGCCCTCGGTCTGCTCGGGCGCGAGGACACAGGACACCGCGCCCGAGGCGACGCCGGCCGGTCCCGCGCTCGCGGAGTCGGCGACCTTCCACGCCCCGGCCGCTGCGGCGCCAGCGAGCAGCCCGCCGAGCCTGAGCAGCGAGTCGCGCCTGCTGATGCGTGTGTCGTCGTCCATCGGCCGAGGGTACCCGCCGACTCTGAGAAGCCTCTGAGAGTACGATCGCCGCATGCCGGGCTCGGCGGCGATCGAGGCCCTCGGGCTCTCGAAGACGTACGGGCGCGACGTGCCTGCGCTCGTCGACCTCGACCTCCGCGTCGAGCGCGGCGAGGTCTTCGGGTACCTCGGGCCGAACGGCGCCGGGAAGTCGACGACGATCCGCCTGCTCCTCGGGCTCATCCGCCCGACCGCCGGCCGGGCGTCGCTCCACGGCCTGGACACGGTCGCGAACGGGGTCGCGGCGCGGCGGTGCACCGGCTACCTGCCCGGTGACCTGCGCCTGGCCGACCGACTCACCGGTCGCGAGCAGCTCGAGTCGCTCGCACGGCTGCGCGGCGCGGTCGACGTGCGGCTCCGCGACGAGCTCTGCGAGCGCCTCGACGTCGTCCTCGACCGCCCGATCCGTCAGCTCTCGAAGGGCAATCGGCAGAAGCTCGGGATCGTCCAGGCGTTCATGCACCGGCCCGAGCTCGTCGTCCTCGACGAGCCGACCGGCGGGCTCGACCCGCTCCTGCAGGCGGAGGTCCGCACACTCCTGCGCGAGACGGCGGCGGACGGGCGCACCGTCTTCCTCTCGTCGCACTCGCTCGACGAGGTGCAGCACGTCGCCGACCGGGTGGGGATCATCCGCTCCGGGAAGCTCGTCGACGTGGACGCAGTCGAGAGCCTGCGCGAGCGCTCGCTGCGACACGTCTCCGTCACCTTCGACGAGCCGGTCGACGTCTCAGAGCTCGCCGGGCTCGACGGCGTGCGGGTCACGGCCGTGGACGGCGCGCACGTCCGGCTCTCGGCCCCCGAGACGGCGATGGACGCGCTCGTGAAGGCGGCGGCGCGCCATCGCGTCGTCGACCTCGTCTCGCAGCCGGCCGATCTCGAAGAGATCTTCCTCGAGCTCTACCGCGAGTCGGACGATGGCGGCTGAGCTCGCGCGGCGCGGTCTGCGCGACCACCGGCGCGCGCTCGTCGGCTGGTGCCTCGGCGTGGCGGCGTACGTCGGGATGATCGCGGCGATCTTCCCCTCGATCGAGGGCTCGCCCGAGCTCGACGAGCTCATCGCGAGCTACCCGGACGTCCTCAAGTCCCTCTTCGGGCTCGAGAGCGGGGCGAGCATCACGTCCGGCGCCGGTTTCCTCGATGCCGAGCTCTTCAGCCTCATGCTTCCGCTGCTCGTGCTCGTGCTCGCGATCGGCTCGGGCGCCCGCGCGATCGCCGGCGAGGAGGACGCGGGCAGGCTCGAGCTCGTCCTCTCCTACCCGCTCCGCCGCCGCGACGCGGTGCTCGCGAAGGGTGCGGCGGTCGCCGTCGAGGTCCTCGTCGTCTGCGTCGTGGCGGGTCTGGTGCTGTTCGCGCTCGACCCGCTCGTCGGGCTCGACCTCTCGACGGCGCACCTGCTCGAGGCGCTCGCGTCGCTCGCCGTCCTCGGCGTCCTCCACGGCTGGCTCGCCCTCGGCGTCGGCGCGACCGTGCCGAGCCGCCCGCTGGCGATCGGCGTGCCGGCGGGCCTCGCCGCGAGCGCGTACCTCGTCAACGGCCTCCACGAGCTCGCCGGGTGGCTCGACCCGTTCCGCTTCGTCTCGTCGTTCTGGCTCGTGGGCTCCTCGCCGCTCGGAGGAGGAGTGGACCTCGTCGGCGTGCTCGTCGTCCTCGCGGCTGCGCTCGTGGTGCTCGCAGCGGGCTCGCTGCTCATCGAGCGGCGCGACCTCCAGACGCCCTGAGCTACGCGATCGCCTCCACGCGCGCGACCGCCTTCACGACGCCGCTCGCGACGAACCCGACGACGTACGCGTCACCGTCGGCGTGCCGTGCGAGCTCCACCTGCTCGCCGAGGTCGAGCGGGCTGCGGTAGTCGAGGCACGCGCGCACAGGCGCCCGGAGGTCGGGGCCCCGCTCCTGGAGGCAGTGCTCGACGGCGCTCCAGTACGCCGCGTTGTTGACGTGGCCCATGAGATCGACGTCGGTGACGCGCAACGGCCAGGCCGTCCGCGGCGACTCCACGGGCGGTTCGCGCAGCGTGAGCCGCGTCGGCGCGCTCCTCCCCTGTGCGGCCTCGGCGTAGTCGTCGAAGCCGCGCCCGATGCGCGCGGGGCGTGCGTCGCGGTCGAGGTGGACCCAGGTGCTGTCGACCTCGATCGAGCCTTTCCGGTCTCCCGTGAGCGACCAGCGCCGCGACGCGGCGAGTGCCGAGAGCCCGCTTCCCCAGGTGAGGATCCCGACCTCGCGATCCTCCAGGCAGGGCGAAAGGATGTCGATGCGAACAGACCGCAGCACCCACAGGTGCTCGGGAGCGCCCCAGCCGGTCTCCTCGACGTCGTCGGACGCGGCGTCCTGCAGGTAGCGGGCGACGGCGTCGAGGCGCAGGCGCCCGGTCGCGTCGGTGTCCGACAGGCGGACGCGGTACCCGGTGCGGAAGACCCTGCCTGTCGGCGGAACGGGGACGAGCGGCTCCAGCGCGGCTCCTCTGTCGGGAGGGACGGATCAGCCTACGCGGCTCGGGACGGCGCGCGCGTGCAAGCATTCGCCGCATCGACGCGCCGCCTCGTCACCGGCCGACCGACCCCGGCCGCCGGAAGGCGCGCCTCGGGCGTCTCGCGGTGAGCGCGGCCCTCGTCGCGGTCGTCGTGCTCGGGGTGCTCCTCGCCCTCAGGTCGTGCGGTGGGGACGAGAGCGCGTCCGCGCTCGTCCCGCGCGACCCGCTGCCCACCGGGGACGTGCTCGAGTACGACGACTCGCGGGACGACGAGCTCGAAGTGCGCGCCGCCTTCGGCCTCGGCCACCCGCTGTACGCCAAGAGCCCGGGCGGCGTGTTCGCGACCGCCGAGCGCACCGACGCCTTCCGGCCGCTCGTCGAGGACGCCGTCGCGGGGAGCGGGCTCGACGCCGACCTCGTCGAGGCGATCGTGTTCCTCGAGAGCGGCGGTCGTCCGGACGTGATCGCGGGCGACGACCCGGTCGCAGCCTCGGGTCTCACCCAGATCCTCGCCGAGACCGCTCAGAACTTCCTCGGCATGGAGGTCGACCTCGAGCGGAGCAGGGCCCTGACCGTCCGGATCGCCGGCGCCGAGCGCCGTGGAGACCACGCCCGGGCAGAGCGGCTCCGCGCCCAGCGGCGCGCGATCGACGCGCGCTTCGAACCGGAGGAGGCGCTCGCCGGGACCGTCCGCTACCTGGCCGCGGCGCGGGAGCGGCTCGGGCGTGACGACCTTGCCGTCGTCTCGTACCACATGGGGATCGGGAACCTGACGAACGTGCTGCGAGCCTACGCCGCGGCGAGCTCGGACGTCTCCGTCCCCGAGCTCGTCGAGGACGAGGAACTGACCTGGGCGCGCGTTTTCTTCGACACGGCGCCCGACCGGCACCCGGAGGCGCACGCGCTCCTCGCACGGCTCGGCGACGACTCGCCGACGTACTACTGGCGCGTGCTCGCGGCCCGCGAGATCATGCGGCTCTACCGCGACGACCCCGAGCGGCTCGAGCAGCTCGACCTACTGCACGCAGCGAAGGCGAGCGCGGAAGAGGTCCTGCATCCGCCCGCCGAGACCGAGCGCTTCGTCGACGACGGCGATCTCCGGCGGGCCCTGGACGACCACGTGCTCGAGGAGCTCCCCGACGACCCTGCGCGGCTCGGCTTCCGCCTCGATGGGACGCTGGGCGAGCTGGCGCCGCAGCTCGGCTCGTCGCGGGAGCTGTACCGCGCCCTGCGCCCGGAGGCGCTCGCGCTCCTCGTCTACCTCGGGTCGCGCGTGCAGGCGCTCAGCGGTGCGGCGCGACCCCTCGAGGTCACGAGCGCAGTGCGCGACGACGGGTACCAGCAGCTCCTTCGTGAGGACAACGCCGAGGCCGCGCGCGGCTACTCGCTGCACACGACCGGGTACGCGTTCGACATCCGCCGCCGCTACGAGTCGGGGGCACAGGCCCAGGCCTTCCAGTTCCTGCTCGACGACCTGACCGCGCGCGGCCTGATTGCGTGGATCCGAGAGCCCGCCGCGATCCACGTCACCGTCGCCTCGGAGGCGGAGGAGCTCGTGGACGGGCTCCTCGAGCCGAGGCCCTGAAGCGCGGGCCAGCCGGTCGACCGGCCCGCGCTCCCGACCGACTACACCGTGCCCGGCTCGCGTCGGCGCGTCGCGAAGGCCGTCGCCTCGTCGTGGACGGCCGCGACGTGGCCCGGCTGGATGCCGCGCTCGGCGAACGTCGCCTCGTCGTGCGAGGACGCCACGTACCCGGCCTCGATGCCACGTTGGGCGAAGGTCTGCTCGTCGTGGGCTCCCGCGACCTGCGCGGAGTCGCCAACGCGGGACCCGGACCCCTGGTCCGGCTGTGCGTACGCCGCGCTCGTGCCCGCGACGGCCGCAGTCGCCGCGATGGAGAGCACGACGGCCTTCTCGCGGACGCTATGGCCCTCCACATCGGGCTCGTCGAGCGCACGCTCGATCTCCGAGGGTGCAAAGGCAAACGTGATCGCCCGGCGGCCGAGACAACGGCGGAATCGAGCGGACATGGCGCGGGCAGCCCCGCGCCATGTCGCCTCGTTCGGTCAGTCGGGCTGCGGGACGACCCGGATGTACGGTTTCGGCGACTGCCACTCGCCGAAGAGCTCCTTCGCCTCGTCGTTCGAAACGGAGCCGGCGATGATGACGTCGTCGCCCTGCTGCCAGTTCACGGGCGTCGCGACCTTGTGCTGCGCGGTGAGCTGCAGCGAGTCGATCACGCGCAGCACCTCGTCGAAGTTGCGGCCGGTCGTCATCGGATACACGAGCACGAGCTTCACCTTCTTGTCCGGCCCGATGACGAAGACGTTGCGGACGGTCTGGTTGTCCGCCGCCGTGCGGTCGGCCGCCTCGCCGCCCACCTCGGCCGGGAGCATCCCGTACGCCTTCGAGACCTGGAAGTCCTCGTCGCCGATGATCGGGTAGTTGGGCGCCGCGCCCTGCGTCTCCTCGATGTCCTTGACCCAGCCTTCGTGGTCGCCGGTCGAGTCGACCGACAGGCCGATGACCTTGACGTTGCGCCGGTCGAACTCCGGCTTGATCTTCGCCATGTAGCCGAGCTCCGTCGTGCACACCGGGGTGAAGTCCTTCGGGTGCGAGAAGAGCACGGCCCACGAGTCGCCGATCCAGTCGTGGAAGTCGATCGTGCCCTCCGTCGTCTCGGCCCGGAAGTCCGGGGCGGTGTCGCCGATGCGCAGTGCCATCCTGTTCCTCCCTCGTTGGACGATGCGGCTGGGCTCCGGACGCACGCGCGGTGCGTCCGAGAGCCATACCTGTCAGACGAATCGGTGCTCCGAATCCTTCCCGACGACGTCAGTGCCCGGTCGTCGAGAAGTGCATGTAGTCCTTCGTCGCTCCGCTCCACTCGCCGCCCCAGCCCCAGCCGATCGAGCGGAACGCCCGCACGACCGCGGGCGTGACCATGCCCTTGCGCAGGCGCGAGCGGTCGACGTACGGGGCGCTCGCCGGATCGTGCACGCGGCCGCATCCGACGTACGGGTTCTCGACCGGGTTCAGGTCGATCGCATGCCCGTACGCGTGGTTCGACCAGCTGCCGCTCCGCGAGCCGCCGGTGCACGGCGACGGGACCGCCTCCCTGCACACGAAGGACCCGCTGACGTCTCCGTCGTCCGGGTAGGCCCGCCTCGGCCCGTAGGCGTGCGCCAGCCGCATGTGCCGGATCGGGAAGCGCAGCGCGTAGAGGCGCCGGAACACCTTGGCGAGCGGGCGGGCGACGTCGCGGTTCACGACGAGCTGGCCCGTGTGCACCTTGCCGTCGAAGCCCCAGTGGGACACGGTGAGGAGCCGGAGTTGCGACAGCGGCACGGGGCAGCCCGGCTTCCAGAAGCGGGCCTCGAGGTTCGCCTCGAGCGGTGCGGGGAGCGGCTCCACCGTCGACTCGTACGACTGGACCGCCACGAGCGCGAGCGGGATGGCGAGAAGTCGAAGCACGTACTCGGCCAGGGTGACCGCTGCCGCCGTCCCTCGTCAAGCGGGTACCTAGGGGAAGCTCGTCCGCGAGGCGTCGAGATCGAGCCGGCCGCCGTCGCGGCAGTCGGGCGACACGACGTACTCCGCCGTGCCCGGGCCGCGCAGCGCGTTCTCCGCGAGCTGCTGGCGCATCATCCGCTCCGCCGTCCCTTCCGAGAGCCCGAGCCGGCGACCGACCTCGACGCCCGACTGCAGCGCGTAGCACTCGGCCGTCCCCTCGTCGGCGACTCCGCGCAGATGCCACGACTCGTGCGCGAGCACGGAGAGCGCACGCGCGGTCCGGCTCCACGTCACCTCGTCCTCGAACGCCAGGCGATACAGGTCGTAGCAGCGCTCCGGGGTCAGATACGCGCGGTCTCCTCCCACGGTCGCCACGCCGTCGGCGTGCTGCACTGCACCGACGTAGTCGCGGGACTCGTCGCAGTAGATCGAGACGTCCTTGCCGGCGACGACCGACGCCTCCTGCGAGAAGCGCGCGGCCGCCTCGCCGCGGGTCTCCCGGTCGAGCGAGTCCCACCCCGTGCGGCTCTCGACGAGCCAGATCGCAAGCACGAGCGCCGCGATCAGCCCCAGGCCGACGACGAAGCGGCGCACCGGCACGAGGAAGGGGCCCTGCTCGGCGGCCTCCTCGAGAGCGACGACGTCGGGGCCCTCGCTCTCGTCGAGCCCGTCGGCGTCCGGCTCGAAGCCGTAGCGGTCGAGGTCGACCTGCTGCGGCCTTCGATCGGGCGCCTCCCCGGGCCCCGCGCGCAAGGCACCGACGAGGAACTGCACCTCGAGGCCGACCGCGACGAGGAAGACGAGCCAGATCGGGATCGCGGACCGGAGCGCCGAGGGGCCGAGGATCCAGAGGACGACGAGGGCGACGAGCCCGACGCGCACGTATGTCGCGGTCCGCGAGCCCCGGCTTTCCGCCTCCTCCATGGTGCGACCGTAGCTGCGGCGGCACCGCCCACAATGTCGGCATGCAGGAGAGGCAGTCCGCACACCTCCTCCGCGCGGTCGTGCTCGTCGAGGGGACGAGCGACCAGCGCGCGCTCGAGGCGCTGGCCGAGCGGCGGGGACGCGACCTCGGCGCCGAGGGCGTCTCGATCGTGCCGATCGGCGGCGCGCAGTCCGTCGGCAGGTACCTGCGGCAGTTCGGCCCGGACGGGCTCGATGTCACCCTCGCCGGCCTCTGCGACGCCGGCGAGGAGCGGGAGTTCCGGCGCGGCCTCGAGCGAGCGGGGCTCGGCGCCGACCTGACCCGCTCCGGGATGGAAGCGCTCGGCTTCTACGTGTGCGAGCTCGATCTCGAGGACGAGCTCGTCCGCGCGCTCGGCAGCGTGTCGGTCGAGTCGATCCTCGAGGCCCAGGGCGAGCTCCGCTCGTTCAGGACGTACCAGAAGCAGGAGGCCCACCGCGGTCGGGTGCTCGACCAGCAGCTGCGCGGGTTCATGAACAACCGGAAGATCCGGTACGCGCGCCTGCTCGTCGAGGCGCTCGACCTCGCGCGAGTCCCGCGGCCGCTCGACCGCGTGCTCGCCCACGTGTGAGCGCCGAGCGCGCCCTACGCGGGCTCCGTGACGCGATAGAACGCGGTCGTGCCGCCGCGGGTCGGAACGAGGCCGAAAGCCCGCCGGCCCCAAGCTGCGAAGTCGGCGCGCAGCGTGCCGTCGAACGCCCCCGAGGTCGTCCTCGTCCGGCACCCGTCGCGGACGTCCTCGATCGTCTCGCCTGCGACGAAGGCGGCAGCGCCCGAGACCGGCAACCCCGAGGGAACCGTCACCCGCACGTCCGGCAGCTCGCCGACGAGCACGTCGACGCGCGACAGCAGCAGCACGTGGTACCAGCTCGCGACGCGCGAAGACCCGCTCGACCGCTCCGGCTCGACGAACTGCAGCGCGAGCGTGCGGCGGCCGCGGTCGACCGCGAGCGACCGGGTGCCGGTCGACGCGCCGCTCGAGGCCGTCAGGGACGTGCTCGCCTCGCACCGAGGGGGCGGGACGGAGCCGCACTCGACGTCGCCGCTCCGGTTGTACGTGACGACACCGGCGAAGCGCACGCGCTCGATCGTCCTCAATGCCTTCGTCCCCGTGCGCAGGGCGAACCTCCCCGTGACCGTCACGCGCACGCGCTCGAACGGGCCTCTGCAGGCGAACGGGAGCGACTCCTCCGGAGAGACCGGCTGCGGCGCACCGGCCGCGCGGATGGTCATGTCGACGGCGAGCGACCTCCCCGCTCGGCCCGCAGAGCGCCAGCGACCCCGTCGCCCGTCGAAGGAGAGCGTCGCCTGCGCCGGGTGGGCGCGGAGCGCATGGATCTCCCGCGCTCGACCCGACCCTCCGCGCTCGAGCGTCACACCGAGGATCTCCTTGCCCGTCACCGTGTCGAACGCGGGGGACGTGGTCGAGGCCGTGAGTGTCCAACCGTTCCCGAGCCGGACCGGGCCGAGCGAGAGCCAGACGTGGTCGGCCCGTGGCGCCTGTGCGGGCGCCGCGAGCGCTCCGGTGAGCGCGAACAGCGCGACCAGCGTCGTCGTGCGACCGATCATCGGGCTCGCTCCCTCGTGAGCGTGCGGTCCATTGTCGCACCGCCACGGGGAGCGAGCGACTCGCCGGGGGAGTGGCGGGCGGTGTGGCCCGCCCGCCACACCTGGTCGGAGTCAGAGCTGGAAGACGATCCGGGCGGGAACGTGCCCGGCCTCGACCTCCTCGATCGCCTCGTTGATCTCGGCCAGCGGCCGCACCTCGCGGATGACCCGCGTCTTGCCGGCCGCGTGCAGCTCGAAGACCTCGCGGAGATCGAGCCTCGTCCCGACGATCGAGCCGACGACGGTGATGCCGTTCAGCACCGTTTCGAAGATCGGGAGCTCGATCGTGTTGTCGGCGGGGAGGCCGACGAAGACGAGCGTCCCGCCGCGCCGGAGCGACCCGTACGCCTGCTCGAACGCCTTCGGCGAGACCGCGAGCGCGATCGCCTGGTCGGCGCCGCCGAGCTCCTGGATCGCGGCCGCAGGGTCCTCCTTCGCGGCGTTGACCGTGAACTCGGCCCCGAGCTCCTTCGCGAGCTCCAGCTTCTCGTCGACGAGGTCGACGGCGACGACGCGCCCTCCCGCGATCGCGGCGTACTGCACCGCGAGATGGCCGAGACCGCCGACTCCGAAGACCGCGACCAGGTCGCTCGGCCTCGTGCCTGCGACCTTGACCGCCTTGTAGGTCGTGACCCCGGCGCACGTCAGCGGCGCGGCGTCGAGCGGATCGATGCCCTCGGGCACCTTGACGACGTAGCGCCCGTACGCCTTGGCGTACTCGGCGAACCCGCCGTCAATCGAGTAGCCCATGTTCTTCTGCTCGAGGCAGAGCGTCTCCCAGCCGGAGACGCAGAACTCGCAGACCCCGCAGGCGTAGCCGAGCCACGGCATCGCGACCCGGTCGCCCACGACGACCTCGGTGACCCTCGCGCCGACGGCCTCGACGATGCCGACGCCCTCGTGCCCCGGCGTGAACGGCGGGACCGGCTTGACCGGCCAGTCGCCGTGGGCGGCGTGGATGTCGGTGTGGCAGAGGCCCGACGCTTCGACCCGGACGACGACCTCGCCCGCGCCCGGCACCGGCTTCGGGACGTCCTCCACGGTCAACCGGCCACCGAGCTCGTGCACGACCGCCGCCTTCATCGTGGTCGCGCTCGACGGGGCTCGCGTGCGCTCCTGAATCGTGAGCGACATGACTCCTCCAGTCGTTGATGTCCTCCCCATGCTCTGCGCGCGAAGGCGCGTCGGCATCAGCGGTCGCCCGCACGCGTGCGCGGAAGTTCCACATGGAGCGTCGCGTCTTCAGCCGGCCAGGAACGCTTCCAGGCGCGCCGCCTCCTCCTCGAGCTCGCTGCGGACCGGGCCGTCGAGCGGCGCGAACGGCTGGACGACCACCTGCGCGTCGGCCACGCGCCACGTTCCCGCAACGTAGCCGTCGACGAGGAACGTCTGGGCGACGTCGCCGTTCATCCCGATCACCGACTTCCGATGCTGCTCGGGCAGGATCCGCGTCCGATCCGCCCAGGCGAGGAGGACGTTGTCCCACTTCGGCAGGAAGCGGACGGGAGCAGGCGTCTCGGCATCAGGGAGCGGCGCCCGCGGGACGTCCAGGAGCTCGCGGCCCTGCTCGTCGCGGAAGCGCCGCAGGGGCTCGAGCCGGTCGAGGGCGCGCTGGATCTCCGGCACGTGCATCATGCTCCACTGGACGAGATCCCTCCGGGTCGCTGGCCCGAAGGCGGCAAGGTAGCGACGGACGAGCTCGGCTCGCGCGTCCGTCGGATCGTGCGCCTCCGGCTCGTCGAGCGCGACGAAGCGCCCCTCGGGCCGCGCACGCCAGAGCGCGGTTTCGGGGTGGTGCAGGAGGTGCGCGCACAGGCGTGCCGCGCGCCAGGCACGGCGTGCAGGTAGCCCGGTGAGCCCGTGCTCGCGCTCGAGGTGGGCGATGCCGTCCGCCGCCGTCACCGGGCCCTCGGCGGCCAGCGAGCGCACCGACGGTGCGAGCATCTTCGCCAGGGGGGACTCCCACGGGAAGTTCGTCTCGCTCATCGCCGAGCGCATGAGCGCGTAGTCGTGAGGGGTGACCAGGTGGAGCGTCTGCCGGACGAACGTCGCCTTGATGACCGCCCCGCTCGCGAGCAGGCGCTCGAGCGCCTCGGGCCGGAAGCTCGTCGTGCGCGTCCAGATGCCGACGTACGGTGCCGGCGGCCACTGCGCCTGCATTCCGACGAGGCGCTCGATCACCGCTTTCGGGGAGAGCCGCTTCCGCTCGAGCAGCAGCTGACGGGCGAGCGTCGCGCGGTTGAGCTCGCGCAGCGTGAGGACGCGCTCGGCCACGCGCGCAACGCTATCCATCCGCCGTTCGACCAGGCCCGCGGGTCTACGATGCCGCCGTGCGCGAGGTGCGGATGGGCGTGTGGCACTGGGCGGCGCCGCACCCGGGGTGGAAGCCGGGCGAGGACTGGGGCGAGCTCGTGTCGTCCGAGGCGATCGGCGACGGCGAGCACCTGGTGCTCTTCGACCCGCTGGCCGTGCCGCGTGAGCTCGAGAACCTCGCGGCCGACCGCGAGACGGCGATCGTCCTCACCTGCCCGTGGCATCGGCGCGACGCCGTCGCTCTCGCAGGGCGCCTCGGCGCCGCAATCCACGTCCCGCCGGCGGACGACGGCGACCCGGACCCCGTCCCGGGGCAGGTGCTCAGGGCGGGCGACCGGCCAGCGGTCGGCGTGCAGGCGTTCGAGGGTATGGGGCCGAACGACCTCGCGCTGTGGGTGGAGAGTCATCGTGCGGACGTCGCGGGGGACGCGCTGATCGTGCGCGGCGACGGGCTCGAGGTTCCCGCCGACTGGGTCGGCGAGTCGCTCCAGGAGGTCCGCGAGCGGCTGCGCGCCCTGCTCGAGCTCCCGGTCGAGCACGTCCTCGCGACCCACGGCGGGCCGACCGATCGCGCGGCGCTCGAGCGCGCGTTGGCCTGAGCTCGTGGCCGGGGAGGCGAAGCTCGAGAGGACCGAGCACGGGCTCGCCCCGACGGGCGGCGGCTGGTACGTGCTCAACATGCGCGACGCCGAATGGCGGCACGCCGAGGGCCGCGGCGCTGTCTGCGTCGTCGGCGACGACTTCGAGGGCTGGCGCCGCGACGCCGACCAGGTCGGCGTCAACCCGTTCGTGCTCATGCCTGGCGAGCCGATGTCCCTGTACCACCGCGAGGCCGACCAGGAGGACTTCCTCGTCGTCTCGGGCGAGGCGGTCCTCGTCGTCGAGGGCGAGGAGCGGCCACTTCGCGCCTGGGACTTCGTGCACTCACCGCCGGGCACGAGTCACGTCATCGTCGGCGCGGGAAGCGGCCCGTGCCTCGTGGTCGCGGTGGGCTCGCGGGCGCACGACGGAGAGCCGGGATCGCTCGCCTTCACGGCGGACGACCTGGCCGGGCGGCACGGCGCGAGCGTCGCGGAGGACACGGACGACGGAGACGTCGCGTACGCCTCTCTCCCGCCCAGGGAGCCCGCCGTGTACCGCGACGGCTGGCTTCCCGAGTAGCCGGGCTCGTCCGTCGAGCGGCCGCGTCGGAATGCCGCCTGCGCACGAGCGCGACGGGCGGGTCAGTAGAAGTCGACGCGCATCACGACCCGGCGAGGACTCGGGTGGCTCACCTCGGCGAACCCGGCGGCCTCGAAGATGCTGCGGCTGCCGACGTGAACCTCGCCCCAGGTGATGTCCTGCCCGGGGGTCGTTAGCATCGGGTACCCCTCGAGTGCGCGTGCGCCGCGCTCCCGCGCGAAGCCGACGGCCGCTCGCGCGAGCGCGTAGCTGATCCCGCGTCGCCGGAAGCCGGCACGCGTGACGAAGCACGTCACCGCCCAGACGCTGTCGTCGAGCTTGTCCTCGGCGCGGCCCTCCCAGGGAACACGGTTGTTGCGCAGCAAGCGGGGGTGGGCGCTGCGAGACGCGATCGCGCACCAGCCGACGGGCTCGCCGTCGAGGTACGCGACGAGACCGCTCGTCGAGTCGGACTCAGGATGCCCGCAGTCCGTCTGCTGGCGAAGTCGGAACGCGAGCTCCTCGGCGCCGACCGACGCCCACGACTCTCCGGGGAGCATCTTGAACCGCTGGCACCAGCACCGGGACGGGTCGCCGCGCGTGCCGAAAACGGCCCGGAGGTCCTCCCAGCTCGCCTCGTTCGCGGGGACGATGGCCACGTCGGACATCGGCACACCGTATCGATGGACTCCTTCGGTAGGTTCCAGGGGCAGTCGTCAAGCACACCGAAGGAGGCGAGATGGCGGAGGTGCTGCTCTTCCACCACGCGATGGGGCAGACCGCGGGCTTTCATGCCTTTGCGGACGAGCTCCGGCAGGCGGGTCACAGCGTGCACACGCCCGACCTCTTCGACGGGCGCATGTTCGGCTCGATCGACGAGGGCGTCGCGCACGCCCAGGAGGTCGGCTTCGGCGAGATCATCGAGCGCGGCGTGCGCGCGGCCGACGAGCTACCGAGCGAGGTCGTCTACGCCGGCTTCTCGCTCGGCGTGCTGCCGGCGCAGAAGCTCGCCCAGACCCGGGCCGGCGCGCGCGGGGCGCTCCTCTTCTACTCGTGCGTGCCAGTGTCGGAGTTCGGCTCCTGGCCGGCGGACGTCCCGGCGCAGATCCACGGGATGGACGCCGACCCGTTCTTCGTCGAGGAGGGCGATATCGACGCCGCACGCGAGCTCGTCGAGTCGGCCGACGACGCGGAGCTCTTCCTCTATCCCGGCGACCAGCACTACTTCGCCGACTCGAGCCTTCCGAGCTACGACGAGAGCGCCGCGAAGCTGCTCACCGAGCGGACGCTCGCGTTCCTCGCCGAGCGTGGCTGAGGCTAGGGCTCCGACGCGGCCAGGCGACAAGCGAGCCCCACCGCCTTCGGGAACGGATCGTCGTCTTCGGTCCGTCTCGGATCGGCCTCTCGGAACAGTCGATCGACGACGACGCGCATGATGAGCGCCCGAACGAGGAACTGGGGGAAGCGAGGGACGTGCGCCACGACGTCGAGCAGCGATGCGTCCGCGCCCTCCCACACGAGCGCGTCGGCCACGACGACCGCGGACGCGTACGCGGGAGGCCGCCAGTAGGGAGAGAAGTCGATGATCGCAGGCTGCAGGCCCTGGCCGAACAGGACGTTCCCGGTCAGATCGCCGTGTACGAGCTGACACGGCGCGTCGAGCTCCCTGCGCGCAGCGGCGAGATCCGGGACATGCTCGACCGGCGCGAACCGGTCAGCCTCGAGCTCACCCCACGCGACCCGATCCCCGATGGCCCAGGGGTCGCTCCGCTCGGCGACGAAGGCGGGCTCGGGCACGTCGGAGATCGCTCGATGAAAGCGCTCGCCGACCGCGATGATCTCGCGCCAACGGCCCTCCTCGTGGACGCCCTCGACGAGCTCCCACGCGCACCACCCGCCGCTCTCGAAGTCGCCGGCGAGCGTCGTGCATGGCAACGAGACGCGGAAGCCACCATCGTCCGCGATCGACCCGAGCACGCCTCTCTGCCAGTCGAGCGGCGGCTCGCCGTGGTCGGCAGGACGCAGCACGAGCTCACCGACGCGCCACGCGCCGCCGCGACCTCCCGCGAGCAGCGACGGCGAGCCTGCAGCGCCGAACGACTCGATCACCGCACGCGGAGGCGGCATCGACACCCGGGCAACCTACCGGCGCGATCCCGATGGAACGCCGTCGCCGGTCAGTCGAAGCCGAACAGCGGCGGGAGGACGACGACGACCGTGGCGGCCCACAGGGCGAAGACGGGCAGGTAGGTCGTCTGCCAGCGCTCGAGCCGGTTGAACGTGCTGCGTCGTGTGAGGAACCTGGCGGAAAGCCAGGCGGCCCCGGCCAGGTTCGCGAGGAGGACGAGGTTGAGGCCGAGCGCGGCCGTCCGGTTCGGGGTGAACCCGAGGTCGCCGATGCGGGCGATCATCGCGCCGAGAACCATCAGGTCGAGCAGGAGCGCGCTCACGACGGCGACGAGCTGAACGCCGTCCATCCAGCGCGGCGCCGTGGACGGCTCCCGCGCCGACATCCCGTACAGGACGAGCCCGAGGACGACCACGAGGAGGGCGTCGAGGACGCTCAGGAGCTCGCGATCGAACGCGCCGCCGAGCCCGGTCACGGCGTAGACGACGGCAGCGCAGGCGAGCATCACCGCGAACAGCGGCGTGAAGATCATCGTCAGGACCGGCGCCATGTTCTCGACGACCCGCTGCTTCGACTCGACGAGCCAGGCGGCCACGACAACGGCGCCCGCCGCTCCGGACGGCAGCACCCACTCGGCGACCCGGTCGACGTCGACCCCGGCGGGCTCGAAGATCCCGGCGGTCAACCCCATGAGCACGCCGCCCCCGAGCGCGATCAGCACGTAGTAGATGAACCACTCGCCCGTGAAGCGGACGTAGTCCATGCGCCGCTGGTGCGCTCGGATCGACCCACCCATGTACGGGTACGCGACGGCGAACCAGAGCGCGACGGGCAGCGAGAGTGCGACCAGGACTTCGGTGTCCGAGTCCGCCTCGTACGGGTAGAGGTTCACCACGAGCGCAGCCAGCACGAACGGCGCTGCCGTCAGCAACCACCCTCGGACGACGAGCTGCCGTTGGCGCGCGAAGTAGGCGGCGAGGAACGGCAACACGAACAGGCCGATGTTGCGCGCGAACCAGGTCGGCTCGTCGTCGGGGAAGCCTGCGGCGAGGCGGGCGGCCTGGATCGCCACGGCCGCGGCGGCAGCGAAGAGGAAGGCTTCGAGCCAGCCGCTCGGCGCGTGCGCCGGCTCGTCGTCGGCCGCCAGGACGAGCTGTTTCCACAGTCGCCCGCTGTGCTCGCGTGCGAATTCCCGGGACAGGGCGTCGAGGTCGCCCATCCGTTTCACGGCGATCAGGAACCCCTCGTCAGGGGCGAGGCCGGCCTCCGTCAGCTCGGCGATCTGGTGGCGAAGATGATCCTCGAGCTCGTCGACGTCGCGGCCGTTGAGCGCCGGCGCACGTCCGACGTAGGCGCGCCACTCTGCGATCTGCGCTTCCAGGCTCTCCATCGCTCACGCGTCCCCGAGTGCCGTCAGCAGCCCTCCGGAGCCCGGCCAGACGTCGTTCAGCGCGCGGGTGACGGCGACCCACTGCCGTTGCTGGTCGGCGAGCGCCGCTCGTCCGTCCTCGGTGAGCATGTAGTACTGGCGGCGACGGCCTTCCGGTGGCGATCGCCACTCCGTCGTCACGTACCCGAGCCGACGGAGGCGGTGCAGCAGCGGGTACAGCATCCCGTCCGTCCACTCGAGCTCGCCCCCGGAGAGCGCGCGTACCCGCTTGAGGATCGCGTAGCCGTAGCTCTCACCGTCGGCCAGGATCGCCAGCACGAGCGGTGTCGCCGAGGCCGCGACTAGGTCCTTGTCGATGTGCATGCCGCATCCATGGCTCGAAGTACCATGTATAGAAGCACAAGGTATCCACAGTCGCAAGTTCTCGGTTGTGAGGCCCGCGGCAGCGGAAGCCATGCGCACAATGTCCGTCCGGCATGAAGATCCTCGATCGCGCCCAGAGCCGGATACCGCAGCCGTGGCGGACGATCGTCGACTGGCTCGCGACGATCGCCGTGGCCGTGGTCATCGTGTTGGCGTTTCAGGCACAGGTGGCGAAGCCGTACCGCATCCCCTCGTCGTCGATGGAGCCGACGCTCCACTGCGCGAAACCCGGCGCATTCTGCGAAGGCGGGTTCGACGACCGCGTGATCGCGAACCGCCTCGCCTACCGGTTCGGTGCCCCCGAACGTGGGCAGATCGTGGTCTTCATCGCTCCTCCAGCGGCCGACCGGTGCGGGCCGGACGACGGCGGCTCTACCTTCGTCAAGCGCATCGTCGGGCTACCCGGTGAGAAGGTTTCGGAGCGCGGCGGGGTCGTCTCCATCGACGGCGAGCGCCTGGTCGAGCCGTACCTCGATCCGTCGCGGAGAGGACACGCGACCGGAAGCTGGCCGCGCGTCCAGCCGGGTCACTACTTCCTCCTCGGCGACAACCGGGTCCACTCCTGCGACTCTCGGACGTGGGGAACGGTGCCCCGGAGCGACCTCATCGGCCCGGCGCTGCTCACGTACTGGCCGCCCAGCCGCCTCTCGTTCCGTTAGGCGGGCGGCCACGGAAGTCGCACCGGCTCGTACTCGCCTGGCCAATCGGCGTACGCCTCGTCCGGGTCGTCCGTCTCGTTCGCCACGGACGCGCCGTACTTCGCCGCCGCCTCGCTGACCGTGTACCGGATCGTCTCGACCTCGGGCCGGGCGCCGAGCATGAGGATCGCGCACGGCCCGTCGCCGGCACCGACGATCACGTGGTGGGTGTCGGCCGGGCAGTGGAAGTAGTCCCACTGCCGAAGCGGACGCTCCTCCTCTTCCACGATCAGCGTGCACTCGCCCGCGAGCACGAGGAACCCCTCCTGTGCGCCCTCGGAGTGGTAGAGCGCATTCGGCTCGCCGGGCGAGAGCACGGTGACCCTCACGCCGACATCGTGAAACGGCGTCTCCCGCGACTCGAGCGGGTACGTCGCGCCACCCTTCTCCTCGTTGCGCACGGCGAGCGCGTCCCCGAGGTTCAGGACGAACCAGCCCTCGGACGTGATGTACCGGCCGTACGGGGTCTCCTGCGAGCTCGCCTCGTTCACGGGCATTCGTCCTCCTCGGTTTCGACGCGTTCTCCGCCGGACGACAGCGTCTCAGAACGCCGGCCCTGCGGCGCCGTCCGAGTCCAGCCTCGAGAGGGCGAATGGTTGTGCGCCCGCCCGCGCGCGGCACTTCGCCCGGCGGACCGCCGGGGCGGTCGACGCACGGGGGCGGGCGCGTGAATCCCCTAGCAGCAGTCGTCGCCGCAGCAGTCGTCGCCCTCACAGCACGAGACGACGTCGATCATGGTGTCCTCCTTTCATCGAAGTACGTCGATGAGTAAGGACACTACCTGATACATTGACCACCGTCTATGAAGAGGCTTCCGGTCTTGCAACCGCTCTGCTGCGGCCCGGACGTGCCTGCGCTCGAGCCGGAGGCAGCCGAGGACCTCGCGGCGGTGTTCAAGGCGTTGGCCGATCCGACCCGCGTCGCAATCGTCAGTCGGCTCGCGTCCGGAGAGCAGTGCTGCGTGTGCGATCTGACGGCGGCCTTCGACCTCTCGCAGCCAACCGTGTCGCATCATCTCCGCACCCTCCGCGACGCCGGGCTCGTCGAGTTCGAGCGCCGCGGAACGTTTGCGTACTACTGGCTCGTGCCCGAGGCGATCGACCGCCTGCAGCTCGTCTTCAAGCCCCCGGTCGCCACTCTCGCGTGACGGACGAGCCGTCCGGAAGTCCTCTTCGTCTGCGTCCACAACGCGGGGCGGAGCCAGATGGCAGCCGGGCTCGTGAAGCTCCGATCCGACGACAGGATCAGCGTTCGCTCCGCTGGTAGCGCGCCGGCCGAGGAGATCGACCCCGCCGTCGTCACGGTCATGGCCGAGCTCGGCGTCGACCTGTGCCCGGAGCTTCCGAAGCCGTTGACCGACGAGGCCGTTCGAAAGGCGGACGTGGTCGTCACGATGGGCTGCGGGGATGCTTGCCCGATCTTCCCGGGCACGCGGTACGAGGACTGGACGCTCGACGATCCGTCCGGACAGGACGTAGAGACTGTCCGCGGGATTCGCGCCGAGATCGATGCGCGCGTGCGAACGCTGATCGGCGAGCTACTCGGCTAGTCCTCCCCCTCGTCCCTGCCTCGCCGACGGCTATGGCTAGATCGTCACCTGTCACCGAACGGGTCGATGCGTTCGACGATCTGCCCTTCCGCATCTCGGGTGACGTCAGAGCGCAGCCCGGAGCTACTCCTCGCCTTCCCAGTACTCGACTGGGGGTCCGCGCCTCGCGAACATGATGTCTTCGTCCTCGGCGTCCTTGGCGAGAACCTTGCCGGTGTCGAGGTACTCGATGACCTCGCCGCGGATCATCGAGGAGAGCATGAGCACGCGAATGGGCGAGTCCGTTCGGTTGACGATCTGATGTGCACCGCCCTTGCCCCGCGGAAAGCAGACGACGTCACCCTCCTTCAACACCTGCTCGCCTTCGGGCGTGCGCAGCGTCGGCTCGCCGCGGAGCACGATCACCCATTCCTCGTTCAGGTAGTGCGTGTGGTAGGGCCAGAGCTTGCTTCCGGGCTCGACCTCGGACATGGTCGCGCCGATCAGCTCACCGCCGATGCGGTGGCCGACAACTGTGCCGCTGGCGCGCCAGCCCTCGCGCTCCCTCGTCGCGTCCCACTCGTCGCTGTAGAGGTTGAAGGTCTTCATTCGAGTGAACGGTAACCCGCGTATCGAGGGGACATTCTCGCACACGCTCGGTAGAGAGACGCGGCGGGTTCGGAAGGTGCGACCTTCGCACCGGTCGGCGGTGCTCCCGCGCTGTGCTGCCTAGATGCGACCGTCATCGCTCGGCCTCGAGAGCATCCAGGCGCTCGATGATCTGCAGCGCCGCATCCTCCGCTGACGTCGTGGAGACATCGACCGTCATGCTGTCCTTGCCCGGTACGGCCGCGAAGACGTCGTGGTCGCGTAGAACCTGATCGAGCGCCGCAGCGTCCATGATCTTCGCGTGCGCTCGGCGCGACTCTGAGGCCACGCGACGATGGAGCTCCTCGGGCGGTGCGAGCAGCTGCACGAAGATGACTGATCCGCCAACCGCCTCGTAGGCGCTCTCGATCTCGTCGATGTGATGTTCGTCACCCGGAGCGAAGACGAAGGTGTAGATGAGGTCGATCCCTTCGCCTGCCGCGGCGATCACCAGTTCGAGCCTGACCTTGTCGAGCGCCGCCCAGAACGTAGACTTGCCGACCAGCAGCACCTCCGCGACAGGATCGAAGGTGACGTGGTTATGGAGCACACGGAAGTCCCGCCGCTCGGCGATCGCTCTCGCGACGGTCAACTTCCCGACGGCGGGTGGGCCGTACAGGAAGATGAGCCGCGGATGGGCTATGGCCTTGCTCATGCGCGCACATCATGAGCCTGGGCATGGAGGCGGCGGGAATCGAACCCGCGTCCGCGGCCGCACCGGTCAGGGCATCTACGAGCGTAGTCCGCGCTTGATCTCGCCCGGCGGCCGGTTCGCGGACGACCAACCGACGGGCCAGCCATCCTGAAGAGTCGCGCTCCGGGCGATTGGCTCTCCCTCGGCGCCGAGCCCGATCGTTGGCGCCGGCTCCCGGATCTCGGGCCGAATCCGGGTCGGCGTCGCCTTACCTAGTCAGGACTAGGCGGCGAGTGCGAGTTCGTTCTTGTTCGCACTTGCTTTGGTGCCGGTTGATTTACGAGGCCAACCGGCGACCTCGGCTCGCAGCTCTGCCGGAGAACCGACCACGTCGAGACCTGGTCGCCCCCGTATGTGTGTTCAGGTTCCCAGGATAGCTGCCGATAAGCGCACTGGCCCCGCTGCGGGCTTGGATGGAGAAACGGGAAGAACCGGGCGAATCGGCGAAAGGACAGAACTCAGTGGCGCTGATGATGGAGGAGAAGTACGACGACTTCGCGGACCTGCGCGAGCGCGCGAAGCACGAGGTGGGGAAGGTCGTCATCGGCCAGGATCGGACGGTCGAGCTGCTCCTCATCGCCGCGGTATCGCACGGCCACGTGCTCCTCGAGGGCCCGCCCGGCAGCGCGAAGACGCTCATCGCGCGCGCGGTGGCGCACATGCTCGGCGCGTCGTTCAAGCGCATCCAGTTCACGCCGGACACGACGCCGAGCGAGCTCAACGGCGTGAATACGATCCGCGCCGGCGAGCACGTCTTCCTCCCTGGCGCCGTCTTCACGAACGTGCTGCTCGCGGACGAGATCAACCGCACGATGCCCCGCACCCAGGCTGCCCTCTTCGAGCCGATGCAGGAGCGCCAGGTGACGGTCGACGGCAAGGCGCACAAGCTGCCGGACCCCTTCCTCGTCATCGCGACCCAGAACCCGCACGAGCACGAGGGCGTCTACCCGCTCCCGGAGGGCCAGCTCGACCGCTTCCTGTTCAAGGTCAACCTCGACTACGCGGACGCGGACAGCGAGCTCTCGATGCTCAACCTGCCCCACAACGGGATCGCGCCGGACATGCTCGGCGAGGTCCGCCCGCTGCTCGGCGTCGTCGGGCTCGACAAGGCGCGGCAAGAGCTCGCGATGACGGAGGTCCCGGAGTCGGTCGGCCGGTACATCGTCGCGATCGGCCGGCGCACGCGCGAGGTTCCCGGCGTCGTCCTCGGCGTCAGCTCGCGCGCGATGATCCACCTCGTCAGCGCCGCGAAGGCGAACGCCCGCCTCCACGGGCGGAACCTGGTGACGATCGAGGACGTTCGCGAGATGGCTCCGCACGTGCTCACGCACCGCCTCGTCGTCGAGGGCGGGGTGACGCCCGAGGCGGCGCTGCAGCAGGCGATGAGCTCGGTTCCGACACCCGTTCCGTCCCCCGTCGAGCTCGCCTGAGGCGACTCCCGGCGGACGCCGGGGTTGACGGCCCGCCCGACCGGGCGGATAGTGAAAGGCGAGGGGCTGGGGTTGGCCCCTTCTCGGGCGGGGTAGAATTCCGCGCGAACTGGGACAGAGCCAGGGAGGGTCTGGGATCGTGGCAGTCATCTGGGAAGAGCCGTACGAGAGCCTCACGGACCTCCGTGAGCGCGCGAAGAACGAGATCGCGAAAGTCGTCCTCGGCCAGGAGAGAGCCGTCGAGCTGCTCCTCGTCGCCGCGCTCGCACGCGGCCACGTCCTCCTCGAGGGACCGCCCGGGAGCGCGAAGACGCTGCTCGGGCGCGCGACCGCGCACATGCTGGGCGCGACGTTCAAGCGCATCCAGTTCACTCCGGACACGACCCCGGCGGAGCTCACGGGCGTCAACACGATCCGCGCGGGCGAGAAGGTCTTCCTGCCCGGCGTCGTGTTCACGAACGTGCTCCTCGCCGACGAGATCAACCGGACGCCTCCGCGAACCCAGGCCGCGCTGCTCGAGGCGATGCAGGAGCGCCAGGTGACGGTCGAGGGGAAAGGCCACCGCCTGCACGGACCCGTTCCTCGTGATCGCGACGCAGAACCCCTTCGAGCATCGCGGCGTGTTCGGGCTGCCGGAGTCGCAGCTCGACCGTTTCCTGTTCAAGATCAACCTCGAGTACGCGGACCCGGACAGCGAGTTCGGGATGCTCGACCTCCCGCACAAGGGCGTGACGCCGGACATGCTCGGCGAGGTCAGGCCGCTCGCTCGGTGTCGTCGGTCTGGACAAGGCGCGGATACGAGCTGGACGCGACCGATCTTCCCGAGGAGGTCGGCGCGCTACATGGTCGCGGTCGGCCGCAAGACGCGCGAGCTGCCCGGCGTGCGAGCTCGGCGCGAGCTCTCGCTCGATCATCCACCTCGCGAGCGCGGCGAAGGCGAACGCGCGGCTCAGCGGACGCGAGACGGTCACGGTCGAGGACGTGCAAGAGATCGCGCCGTACGTGCTCCGGCACCGCCTGATCGTCGATCGACGCGCGTCGATCCGGACGAGGTGCTGCGCGAGGCGCTCGAGGCGGTCCCCGCCCCGGCGGCGGTCGGGAAGCCCGTGGCGACGTTCACGTACGTGTAGCGGCCGGCGACGACACGGCGGGCCCGGCCGAGCTACCGGTCGGTCACCCCGCGGCCTCGTCCAGCGCACGCTTCGCGTCAGCACGCTCGGCGAGATGCTGCCGGAACTCCGCGCTCGCCGCGTGGTCGGACGGTGGGTTGCGTGCCCTCGCCCGACGAGCGGCGGCGGCCTCGTCGATCGACGGCGCCGTCGGCGATCGCCTCGCTCCGCGGCCCGCGCCCGCACGGGGGTCGCGCCCATGTTCGTGAGCGCGATCGCGGCGCTCGAGATCGACTCCGTTCGAGCGCTCGACGATCGCTGCGACGCCGACCGTGGCCCAGTCCTGGGCCCGGCGCGCCATCTTCACGTACGACCAGCCGGTCGAGCGCGGCCGAGCTTCGGCACGCGGATCTCCACGAGCATCTCGCCCTGCCTGCAGCGCCGTCTGGAAGACGCCGGTGCAGAAGTCGATCGCGGGAACCGTCCGCTCGCCGCCCGGCCCACGCACGACCATCTCCGCGTCGAGCGCGAAGAGCACGGCCGGGAGGTCCGACGCAGGGTCGCTGTGCGAGACCGACCCTCCGATCGTCCCACGGTGCCGGACCTGCGGATCGCCGACCTGGCCGGCCGTGAAGGACACGATCGGGCAGTGCTCCTGCAGGAGCGGGGCGTCGCGGACGTCCTTGTGCCGCGTGACGCGCGCCGATCGCGATCTGGTCGCCGTCGTCCCGCACGTAGCTCGAGCTCGCTCAGCCCGCCCGATGTCGATCAGGCAGCGACGGGCGCGAGATGCGGAGCTTCATCGCCGGCAGCAGCGAGTGCCCGCCGGCGAGCAGCTTCGCGTCCTCGCGCTCGCCGAGGAGCGCGATCGCGTGCTCTGCGCTCTCGGCGACCTCGTAGTCGAACTGAGCCGGGATCACGACCTCACCTCCTGAATCGCGTTCCACACTCGCTCCGGGCGTCGCGGGCATCTGGACGTCGGTCACGCCGAGGTGCGAGAGCGCGTCCACGACGCGTTGATGACCGCGGGGGCGGCCGCGATCGTGCCCGTCTCCCCCACGCCCTTCACGCCGAGCGGGTTGTCGGCCTCCGTCCTCGTGCGGTCGGTCTCGTAGGACGGGAGCTCCGCCGCGGAGGGGACGAGGTACGTCGTCATCGTGGTCGTCATGAGGTTGGCGTCCTCGTCGTAGGTGCCCTCCTCGAAGAGCGCGGCGGCGATGCCCTTGCGTGATCCCGCCGTGGACCTGCCCCTCGATGATCATCGGGTTGACGGGGTTGCCGACGTCGTCGACGGCGACGTAGCGCACGAGCCGCGTGTCGCCGGTCTCCGTGTCGACCTCGACGACCGCCGCATGCGCGCCCGCTCGGCCAGGAGAAGTTCGGCGGGTCGAAGACGGCCGTCGCCTCGAGTCCGGGCTCCATCCCGTCCGGCAGGTTGTGGGCCGCGTGCGCCTGGAAGGCGACGTCCTTGATTCCCATGCTCCGGTCCGGCGAGCCCTTCACCGTGAACGGCCCCCGGAGAACTCGAGGTCCGCCTCGGACACCTCGAGCTGGTGGGCCACGATCGCCTGCGCCTTCTCGATCACCTTCTGACCGGCGTGCCAGAGCGCGATCCCACCCACCGTCAGCGAGCGGCTCCCGTACGTGTCCATCCCGAGCTGGGAGACGGCGGTGTCGCCGTGGAGGACCTCGATGTCGTCGAGGTCGATGCCCAGCTCGTCCGCGACGATCTGCGCCCACGACGTCTCGTGCCCCTGGCCGTGTGGCGAGGTGCCCGTGACGACCTGCACCGAGCCGAGCGGCTGGAAGCGGATCGTGGCGCTGTCCCAGCCGCCGACCGCGTAGCGGATCGCCCCGAGGATGCGCGAGGGAGCGAGGCCGCACATCTCGTTGTACGTCGAGAAGCCCACCCCGAGCTGCTTCACGTCGCCGCGCCCGCGCCGTTCCTCCTGCTCCGCCTGGATCGCGGGCAGATCGAGGAGGTCGAGCAGGCGCTCGAGGGACGCGTCGTAGTCGCCGGCGTCGATCGTGAGACCCGACGCCATCGCGTACGGGAACTCCTTCACGAAGTTCCTCCGCCTGAGCTCGACGCGGTCGATGCCGAGCTCTGCCGCGAGCGCGTCCATCGTCCGCTCGAGCACGTACGTCGCCTCCGGCCTCCCGGCTCCGCGGTAGGCGTCCGTCGGCGTCGTGTGCGTGAAGACGCCGGTGAACGTCACGGAGTAGTTCGGGATCGCGTACGGCCCGGAGTAGATCCACGCGCCGAGGAGCGGGATGCCGGGCGTCACGAGCTGCAGGTACGCGCCCATGGCGCAGAGCGCCTCCGACTTGACGGCCGTGATGGTGCCGTCCTTCGTCGCGGCGAACGTCAGCTCGTGCACGACGTCACGACCATGAATCGTCGCCTGGTAGCCCTCGGCGCGCTCCTCCGTCCACTTCACGGGTCGGCCGAGCCGCTTCGCGAGCGCCACGGCGAGGTACTCCTCCGCGTAGACCTCGACCTTCGAGCCGAAGCCGCCACCGACGTCCGGCGCGATCACGCGCATCTTCGACTCGGGGATCCCGAGCACGAGCTGCATCGTGAAGCGCAGGATGTGCGGCACCTGCGTCGAGGACCAGACCGTCATGTCCCCGGCCGGGCCGGGCTGCGCGAGCACGCCGCGCGGCTCCATCGCGTTCGGGATCAGGCGCGGCTGGAAGTACCGGCGCGTGACGACGACGTCGGCGGCGTCGATCGCCGCCTGGAAATCGTCCGTCTCGAGCTTCCAGACGTAGCACTCGTTCGTGCCCACGTCCTCGTGCACGAGCGGCGCGCCGTCCGCGAGCGCCTTCTCGACGTCAGCGGTCGCGTCCAGCGGCTCGTACTCGACCTCGACGAGCTCGGCCGCGTCCTTGGCGAGCGCTCGGCTCTCGGCGACGACCACGGCGACCCCGTCGCCCTGGTAGCGGGCGACGTCCGAGCTGAGCGGGAAGTGCGGCGGCATCTTGATGTCCTCGGTCACCGGCCAGGCACACGGCATGGAGCCGGCCCAGTCGCCGGCGAGGTCGGCGCCGCTGAACGCCGCGACGACGCCCTCGGCCTCTCGCGCGGCGTCGAGGCTCACGCTCGCGATGCGCGCGTGCGGATAGGGGCTGCGGACGACCGCCATGTAGACGGTCGCAGGCAGCGTGAGGTTGTCGACGAACGTCCCCGTCCCGCGAAGGAGCGACGCATCCTCCCGCCGCTTGACGGAGCTGCCGACGAAGGTCTCGGTCGATTCGGCGACGGCCATCAGACGGTCACCTCCGCGGCGGACGCGACGGCCCGCACGATGTTGTGGTAGCCGGTGCAGCGGCAGAGGTTGCCCTCGAGGCCGATGCGGATCGCGTCCTCGTCGGTTGCCTCGCCGGCCTCGATCAGGCTCACCGCCGCGAGCACCATGCCCGGCGTGCAGAAGCCGCACTGCAGGGCGTGCTCCTCGTGGAAAGCCTGCTGGACGGGATGGAGCTCGCCGTTCCGCGCCAGGCCCTCGATCGTCGTGATCTCGAGCCCGTCCGCCTGGACGCCGAGCATCGTGCACGCCTTCACCGACTCGCCGCCCACGAGCACGGTGCAGGCACCGCACGACGACGTGTCGCAGCCGACGTTCGTGCCAGTGAGACCGAGTCGCTCGCGGAGGACGAAGACGAGCAGCTCGCGCGGCTCCAGCTCGAGCTCGTGGCGCGTGCCATTCACGGTCAGCGCTACGGATCGCAACGCACCCTCCTCTCTCGTAGGGGCGAGGTACGAGCGTACTAAAGCTTGCGCAGGGCCGGAATCCGGTGGCGCGGATCCCGGCTCGCGCGGAGATCCCCGAAGGCGGCCGCTCGGCGGCCGCTTGCCGCGAGACCCGACGCCATCGCTCAGCGGCGTCGCTTCAGCGCGCGCTCCATCTGCCGCTGCGCGTCGCGCTCCGCGATCACGCGCCGCTTGTCGGCCCGCTCGCGGCCGCGGGCGAGCGCGAGCTCGACCTTGACCCTCCCGTCCTTGAAGTACATGCGCGTCGGGACGAGCGTGAGCCCCTTCTCGCGCACCTTCCCGTGCAGCGAGTCGATCTCGCTGCGGTGGAGGAGGAGTTTGCGGTCGCGATCCGGCTCGTGGCCGAACGGCCCTCCCTGCGCGTACTCGGCGATGGACGCGCCGACGAGCCACGCCTCCCCGTCGCGGATGTCGCCGTAGGCCTGCCCGAGCTGCACCTTCCCGTCGCGTGCCGACTTCACCTCGGTGCCGCTGAGGACCACACCGGCCTCGACGCGCTCGAGCAGCTCGTAGTCGCGCCGCGCGCGCCTGTTCTCGGCGATCAGCTTCGTGCCGTTCTCGCGGGCCATGTGCGGAGTGTATGGCGAGGCTCGCTCGCCTCCGGGCTCAGCCGTCCGCGCTGTAGTTGCTCAGTCGACGGGCGAGCTCGCGCAGCATCGTGAGGGCGAACGAAGGCTCGCTCTCGACCAGCGTGAGGAAGTCGTCGCGCGGGAGGCTCAGGCAGCGGACCAGGGTCGCAGCGCGGACGCGCGCGACGCGCCCCGACTCCGGCACGAGCAGCGCGATCTCGCCGAAGAAGTTCCCGCGGCCGAGCTCCGTGTGCCAGCCGCCGCGCATCTCGACGCTCACCGTGCCGTCGAGGACGACGTACATCCCGGAGCCGGCATCGCCGGGTAGGGCGAGGATCTGCCCGGGCTCGCACGTGAGCTCGCCGGCGCGCGCGGCGACGCGCTCGAGCCCCGCGGGGCTCAGTCCCTCGAAGAGCGGGATCGCGCGGACCTCGTCCGGGGTCATGTCGCGCCCATTATCGCGACCGCGCGGCGATCCCGGCGCAGCGGTCGCAGAGGGGGAACCACGGCGCGCAGGAGCGGCCGCAGGAGCGGCAGCGGCCGAGCGTCGGCGACTCGACCTCCACCCGGAGCCGCGCGACGACGCGCTCCGCCGCGGCTTCCTCGAGCACGGCCGCGCGGTCGATCGTGACGCCTCCCGCGCCCGGGAACTGGAGCGCGAACCAGCGCAGGATGCTCGCCTCGCGCCCGGCCTGCTCCGCGTCCTCGAGGGAGGCGCCGCGGAGGCGGGCCGTGTCGAGGAGGAAGTTGAGGTGCGGGCGGGCGACGCGATCGCCCGCGAGCGCGAGCGCGAGGGTGCTGAGCACCTCGAAGCCGTCCTCGTCGACCGGGGCGTTGACGAGCGTCCACGTGTCCGCGAGGGACAGGCGCCGCCCGCGTTCGGCGAGGCGCCGCTGCACCGCCTCGAGGCGGGCGTGGAGCGGCTGCAGCGACTCGACGGCGAGCCAGCTCTCGAAGGCCCACTCCCTGAGCGCGACCCGGTGCCACGCCGAGAGAGCCGGCCCGAGGTGTGCAGGGTCGTCGACGCCGAGGTCGGAGAGCCGTGGGCGGATCCGCGCCTCGTCGACGACGCGATAGCCGTGGAAGCCGCCAGGGAGCGGGACATGCGGCTGGAGCGCTTCCTGGACGAGCTCCGGGTCCGCCACTCCCCAACCGAGCCCCGCGAGGACGCCGACGTGGCCGCGCTCGACGAGCCCGAAGCGCCCGGCCCGGCCCGCGATCTGGGCGAGCTCCCACGGATGGAGATCGCGGCGGGCCTCGCCGTCGAACTTCGTCGTCTCGGCGAAGAGCAGCGTCTCGCAGGGAAGGTTGACGCCGTGCCCGAGCACGTCGGTTGCGACGCAGACGTCCGCCGTGCGCATCAGAAAGCGGTCGATCTCCTCCCGCCGGGAGGCGAGCGGCATCGCGCCGTACAGAACGGCGACGCGGCCGGGATGCAGCCGGTTCACCTCGCCGGCCAACGCGAGGACGGCCTTGCGGCTGAACGCGACCACGACCGTCCCCGTCCCCAGCGAGCGGAGCGTCCGCTCCCCGACCCACTCGAGCGGCAGCTTGCGCTCGAAGACCTTGAGCTCGGCGTCCGGGAACGCGCGCTCGACGAGCGGGAGCGCGTCGAGGGCGCCCAGCAGGAGGATCTCGCGGTACTCCCCGGCCAGGAGCAAGCGCGTCCAGGCGGAGCCGCGCTCGTCGTCGTCGGCCCACTGCACCTCGTCGAGGACCAGGAGCTCGCCCGAGGACGGCGCCATCTCGACCGTGCAGCAGAGGATCGGGGCGCGCTCGTTCACGCGCTCCTCGCCCGTGATCAGCCCGACGTTGTCGGTGCCGACCCGGTCTCCCAGCCGCCGGTGCGCCTCCTGCGCGAGCATGCGGAGCGGCCCCGCATACACCCCCGCGCCGTGTGCTGCGAGCTCCTCGAGCGCCGCGTGCGTCTTGCCCGAGTTCGTCGGGCCGAGGTGCGCGACGACGCGCTCGGGCGGGCTCTCGCGCGAGGGTAGCGTGATCGAGATCCCGCGCTCCGCGCGCCGCACGGCCTGTGCCGGACGGCGCGCGCGCTCGGAGCGGCTCGACCGCTTCTGGCGGCCGCGAGGTGGCCTCCTCTGACGCATCGGCGCACGGTAGCGGGCGCCGATCGCAGCTCGCGGCCCGTCAGCCCGCAGCCGGCGCGGTCGTCGCCTCGAGCCGGGTCCGCGACTCGTCCTTCGACATGCGCGCGACGACGTGGCGGGCGACGCGCTTCGCGTCGCGGCTGGTCCCAAGGATCAGCATGGACGCGAACGAGTGGAGGAACGGCAGACCCACGAAGTAGAGACCCGGGAGCGAGTCGACGGCACCGTGACGCTGGGCGGGATACCCGTCCGGCTCGAGCGGGAGCGGCAGCCGGAGCCAGCCGTACTCGTTCCGGAAGCCCGTGCACCAGACGACGTTCGCGACGTCGAGCACGCGTCCGCCCTCGAGCAGCGGTCTCCCGTCGGAGACCCCGACCGTTCGCTCGTAGACCCGTTCGACTCCCACGGCCTCGAGATCGGCGCGCTTGACGCGGAGCAGCGGGCCGCCGTGGGTCCGGACTTCTGCTTTCGCCTTGCGCCCCAGCGGCGTGGAGACGGTCAGGACCCGCGTCCAGAGCACACGCAGGATCGGGAACCCGACGATCGTCGCCTTCCGGCTTTCGATGTCGACCCGTAGCTGGCCGGTGTCCCGGCCGGACAGGACAGTGGGGTGCCCCGCCCGCGCGACCTCGTAGGCGACGTCCCCGCCGGAGTGCGCGGCTCCGACGACGAGGACCGCCCCCGGCCGCAGCTGCTCGGGGCCGCGGTAGTCCGCCGAGTGAAGCTGGGTGATCGAGGGGTCGAGGCGAGCGGCGAAGTCGGGGACGATCGGGCACTCGTGCTGGAACACGCCGGTGGCGACGACCACGTTCTCGGCCACGAAGCGCAGGGCGCCCGCGGTCACCACGTACCCCTCGCCGCTCCGCTCGACGCCGTCAACCTGGACTCCCAACCGCACCGGCAGCTCGAACCGCTCGGCGTAGGCCTCCAGGTAGTCGGCCATGTCCGAGCCACTCGGAAACGAGCGCTTGGGTGCCGGGAAGCGCATGCCCGGCAGCCCGTCCAGCTTCGCCGGCGAGTAGAGGCGAAGCGACCGCCAGCGCTTCCGCCACGAGTCGCCGACCCGCTCGCCGGCTTCGAGGATCACGAACTGCCTCTTCCGCCGGCGCAGGTGGTATCCGACCGCCAGCCCCGCCTGGCCTCCCCCGACGACCACCGTCTCGATGTGCTCGGTCTCCGACATCGTCACCGCCTCCTCGCGTCGCTTCGTGTGTCGAGCGTAGGACGGGCGACCCGCTCCGACATCGCGCCGAATCACCAATCTGGACGTGAGGCCCGTGGTCATTTCTGACCACAGCAGAACGCCCGTCAGACGAGGTCGTGCTCGTAGGCGAACGCGCTCGCCGCCGTTCGCGAGGAGACGTCGAGCTTCGCGAACAGATTCTGCAGGTGCCGCGCGACGGTGTGCTCGCTGATCACGAGCTCCGCGGCGATCTGCCGATTGCTCTTCCCTGCGGCGACGAGCCGCAGGACCTGGAGCTCACGGGCCGTGAGGCCGAAGTCGGCGCCCATCTGCCCGTCGGGGAGGAGCGTCTCGACACGGGCGACGTCGAGTCGAGCGCCCAGGCGGGCAAAGGCCTCTCTGGCAGCCCCGAGCTCCCAGCGGGCGCCGTCGTCGTCACCCACCTCGCGACAGGCGCGTGCGAGCAGGACTCGGGCTCGAGCGGCCTCGTACGGCGCGTCGAGGGCTTCCCACGCCTGCCAGCCACGACGCAGGAGGCCGATGGCGCTCGCCGCGTCTCCCCGCTCGAGCTCGATCGCGCCGCGGGCCTGGCAAGCGGTCGCGGTGAGCAGCGAGCTCCCGTATTGCGCAGAGATCGTCTCCAGCTCGGTGCATGCGTCCGCCGCCGCCTCCAGGTCGTCGACCGCGAGCATCACGTCGACGAAGGCCGGGAGGAGGGCGGCTCGGCTCGCGGTCTCGGTCGCTTCGGCGAGCGCTCGGCGAATCGACGTGCCCGCGGCGTCGAGGCGTCCCTGCGCGAGTCGCAGGAGCGCGAGCCCGGGCTGCGGCTCGAGCCCGTACCGGCTGGCCGCGGCGAACGCCTTCTCCGCCGCCTCGAGATCCCCGCGTACGCGATGCAGCTCTCCCTGCCGGTAGAACGCCTGGGCGGTCGCAGGCCGGTTGAAGCCCTCCGCGAGCCGCTCGCCCGCGAGCTGCGCCTCCTCGAGCGCGTCGGCCCACTCGCCACGGAGCTGCTTGATCTCCGCGCGGTGGATGAGACAACGGCCGGTGAAGGCGACGAGGTCGGGCTGGTCCCGACACCAGCGCGCGAGCACATCCGTCCACTCCCGCGCACGGCGGACGTCGTAGCTCTCGACACAGGCGAGCACGACGCCGCAGTAGACGATTCCGACGACGATCGGCAAGCGCGCACTCGACGTCGCGGTGACCATCGCTTCGTCGAGCAGCGGTAGGCCCTCGGCCATGCGGCCGCGTACGACGAGCAAGTGCCCTTGCAGGTGGGCCGCAAGGGCGTGGAGGTCCGGGTCACCCGTCGTGTCCGCGATCGCGACCGCACGTTCGGCGGTCTCGATCGCGGCGTCCCACTTGCCCTCGGCCTCCTGGCGGAAGGCGAGCGGCAGAAGCATGTATCCGTGCTCCGCCGTCTCGACCGACTCGTTCTCGAGCAGGCGCTGCCCCCTCGCGAGCCAGCCGCCTCCCGGCCCGATCTCTCCCCGCGAGATGAGCGTCATGCCGAGCCAGAACGTGCAGCGAACCGCGCGCAGCGTGTCGCCCTGCTCGAGGTGGCGGTGGTGCGCGCGCTCGAGGAATGCGCCGCACTCGTCGTCTCGCCCGAGCAGGTACGCCGTGACGGCCAGCGACTCGAGGTCCTCTGCCCCGAGCGGTGAGGCCTGATCGGCGGACGACAGCAGCTCGTAGGCGCCTCTCCACCGTCGCGACGCGTAGGCCTCGCGTCCTCGTTCGAGGTCGCCTGCTGCCACGGCGGAACCGTAACGCGGCGCGGGAGCTGCGCGGGGTCGGCTAGACCCTGAGGAAGCGGCGGAGCGTGAGGCCGGAGCCGACGGCGCCGATCGTGAGACCCACGCCGACGAGGAGCATCGCCGTCCAGCCGAAGGCGAGCGCGTGGACGTCGGGGTCCTCGCGCATGTTGCTCAGCAGCTGCGGCACGGCGATCTCGCGCGCGAGGAACAGCAGGACGACCGCGGCGACCGAGCCGACGAGGCCTGTCAGGAGCCCCTCGAGCATGAAGGGGCCGCGCACGAACCAGTTCGTCGCGCCGACGAGCTTCATCACCTCGATCTCGCGTCGGCGAGCGAAGATCGAGAGACGGATCGTGTTCGCGATGAGGATGGTCGAGGCCGCGAGCAGGACGATGACGGCCACGAGCGAGACGATCTGGATGACCCGCGCGACCTGGAGAATGCGCTTCGAAACCTCCTGCCCGTAGCGCACGACGTGCACGCCGGGGAGCTCCGCGTTGCGGATGGCGAGCGCGATCGCCTCGGTGTCCTCGCCGCGCCTGGGGACGATGTCGAACGACGGCGGGAGCGGGTTCCGGACGAGGTTCTCGGTCAGCTCGGGCGTGCGCTTCCGCTGGATCGCGAGCGCCTGCTCCTTCGTGATGAAGGAGATCCCGCCCTCCTTGACCCGGTCGTCCGACTGGAGGAAGACCCGGACCTGGTTGATCTGCTTCTGCGTCACGGGCGCGGCGCACTCCGGCGGGCCGTCGCAGAGGAACACGTGCACCGCGAGCTCGCGCTTCTTGTCGTCGGACCACGAGACGAGCCAGGTCCCGATGCCGATGAACACGCCGATCAGGAGCATCCCGATGAGCACCGACACCGCCGAGGCGAAGGTCGTCGAGAGGTTCGCGCCGATCGACCGGAGAGCCTCGGAGAGGATGAGCCGGAAGCGGGTCATGGACCGGCCGGCCCAGGACCGTGGAGGGGAGTGGGGAACCGGAAGCCCCACGCTCTCGCGAAGAACGGGGCTGCGCGGGGGGAAACATGGTTTCCGTTCGCCGTTTCGCTGGCGACCGCGAGCCGGAGGCGAGCGGCGGTCATTCCTCCGCGTACCCGCCGCGACGCTCGTCGCGCACGAGCCTGCCGCCCTCGAGCGCGATGACCCGCTTGCGCATCTTGTCCACCATCTCGCGGTCGTGCGTGACCATGAGGATCGTCGTCCCCGTGCGGTTGATCCGGTAGAGGAGCTGCATGATCCCGACGGACGTGTCGGGGTCGAGGTTGCCCGTCGGCTCGTCGCACACGAGGAGCGGCGGGTGGTTGACGAACGCGCGGGCGATCGACACGCGCTGCTGCTCGCCGCCCGAGAGCTCCTCGGGCCGGGAGTTCATCTTGTGCGCGAGGCCGACGAGGCTCAGGACTTCCGGGACCTTCTTGCGGATCTGCGCGTTCGACTCGCCCTGCACGCGCAGCGCGTAGCCGATGTTCTCGGCGGCCGTGCGGTTGGGAAGGAGCTTGAAGTCCTGGAAGACGCAGCCGAGGTTCCGACGCAGGAGCGGCACCTTCGAGCGCTTGAGCCGCCCGAGGTCCCGCCCGCCGACGATGATCCTGCCCTGCGTCGGCTCGAGCTCCTTGAGCAGGAGCCTGATCACGGTCGACTTCCCGGAGCCCGAGGCCCCGACGACGAACACGAACTCGCCCTTGTCGATCGTGAAGGAAACCCCCTCGAGGGCGCGCACGCCGGGCTCGTAGATCTTCTGGACGCCCTCGAAGACGATCATCGAGGATCCGCTCGCGTCCGGCTGGACCGGCTGCTGCACGGGGAGTTGGTCTGGCTCGGCGAGGGCCGTCATCGTGGTGTCTCCAGGCGAGTCGTCCACCGGTTCTCGTCCGGCTCCGGCGAAAGGGGGAGCCGCAGCCGCGGGCTGGTCCGGTTCTCGGGGCGCGCCGATTGTAGCTGACACTGGAGCGCCTCCTCCCGCAAGGCCGCGATCCGCTAGCGCGGATCTCGGCCGCGGAAGATCCCTGAAGCCGGCCGCTTCGCGGCCGGGGCGCCCGGCGTCCGAGATCGCCATCTACAGCACCTTCCCCGCCGCCTTGGCGAGGAGGTACGAGTGGACGAACCCGTCGAGCGCACCGTCGAGGACAGACTGGGCATTGCCCGCCTCGTGGTCGGTGCGGTGGTCCTTGACGAGCTGGTACGGGTGGAGCACGTAGGAGCGGATTTGACTCCCGAAGCCGATGTCCTGCGCCGCGCCGCGCTCCTTCGCGAGCTCGGCCTCCCGCTTCTCCTCCTCGAGCTCCACGAGGCGCGACCGGAGGATGCGGAGGGCGGTCTGCTTGTTCGACGTCTGCGAGCGCTCGTTCTGGCACTGCACGACGATCCCGGTCGGGAGGTGCGTGATGCGGACGGCCGAGTCGGTCTTGTTGACGTGCTGGCCGCCCGCGCCGCTCGAGCGGTACGTGTCGATGCGGAGGTCCGACTCGTCGATCTCGACGGCCGTGTCGTCGGGGAGGAGCGGCGAGACGACGACCTGGGCGAAGGCCGTGTGGCGGCGGTGCGACGCGTCGAACGGCGAGAGGCGGACGAGCCGGTGGACGCCCCGCTCCGCCTTCAGCACCCCGTACGCGTTCTCGCCGCGCACCGCGATCGTCGTCGACTTGAGGCCCGCCTCCTCGCCCGGGCTCGCCTCGAGCTCCTCCGTCTCGAAGCCGCGGTCGGCGGCCCAGCGCAGGTACATGCGCAGGAGCATCTCGGCCCAGTCCTGTGCATCCGTCCCTCCCGTCCCCGCGTGGATCTCGAGGATCGCGTCGCCCGAGTCGTACCGCCCGGTGAAGAGCGCGTCCTCCTGGAGCCGGGCGAGGTCCGCCTCGACGGGCGCGAGCTGCCCGGCGACCTCGTCCTCGAGCTCGGGGTCGAGCGCGTACAGCTCCTTCGCGTCGTCGAACTCGCGCTGCAGGCGCTCGTAGCGCTCGAGCTTCCTCGTGACGCGCGCGTGCTCCGTCGAGAGGCGTGCCGCCGCGGTCTGGTCGTCCCAGAAGCCGGAGGCGCCCATCGCCTCCTCGAGCTCGTCGCGCCGGCGTGTCAGGCCGTCCGGGTCAAAGGTAATCACGGACCCACGCGAGCTGGGCCCCGATCTCCTCGAGCCGCTGATCGAGCGACTTGCCGTCGGCGTCGGCCATGCGGGAGAGGGTAGCCGGAGCCGAGGTCGGACCCGTGTCGGTACTTCGACGATTGAGATCCGGGATGTGATGGTATCCCTGTCTCACGTGCCGTCGATTCGAGCGCGTCTGCAAAGGACCTATTCCGTCGAGGCGGAGCTCGTCTTCGTCGCACTGGTCCTCGTCGCCTGGCAGGCGATCCGGATCCCGCTCGAGGGGAGCCTCGACGTCTCCCTCGGCCACGCGGAGAGCGTGCTCCGGTTCGAGCGCGCCCTGTCCCTGGACGTCGAGGGCGCGGTCATCGAGCGCTTGTCCGACGCCGGGCTGACGCCGCTGCTCACGTGGCTCTACACGAACATCCACCTGCCGGTCCTCTTCGCGTTCCTCGCGGCGGTGCGCCTGTACGACCCCGCCCGGTACCCGCGCGTGCGCACGATCTTCGTCCTCTCGTTCGTGCCCGCGGTCTTCGTGATCGGCCTCTATCCGCTCGCGCCGCCGCGCTGGCACGCGGCGTTCGGGCTGGAGCCGGCTCCCGACCAGGCCGATCTCGCCGGCACGACCGCGGAGCTCATGCACAACTCCACCGCGGCCGCAGCGAGCCAGCACTTCGGCTTCGCCCTCTTCGTCGCCGCCGTGTCGCTCTGGATCTTCCCCCGCTCGCGGCTCGCCCTCGCGGCCCTCGCGTACCCCGCGCTCGTGTTCGTCGTGATCGTGGGCACCGGGAACCACTACGTCGTCGACTGCGTCATCGGCTCGGCGACCTTCGGGCTCGCCGCGCTCGCAGCCTGGTACCTGCACGGGCAGCGAACCTCATCGTCGGTTGTGCCGGCGCCCGGCGTCCTCGGCGCCGCGCTCGGCTACGGCCTCGTCGTCTGGGGGATCGTCGACCTGAGCCTGATGAACCTGCGCAGCCCGGGCAACCTGCTCCCCGCCTTCGTGATCGCGGCGGGGGTCGCGGCCGTGCTCATCCCACGGATCGCAGCGAAGGACCCCGTCGCCGAGAGCAGCTAGGTCGCAGCGCCTCACGCACGAGGAGGCAGGCGGCGAGCCACGCCAGGCCGAGGCACCAGCCCGCGAGGACGTCCGTCACGAAGTGGACGTTCAAGGCGATGCGCGAGAGGCCGACGGCGAGGCCGAGGACGACGACCACCCCCCACAACCGGGCCCGTGCGCGCGGCGACGGGAGCCGCTCTGCGGCGAGGACGGCGAGCGCGCCGAGGCTCGCGACGCCGGCGGTGGCGTGCCCGCTCGGGAACGCCGCCGAGTCGGGGAGCGGCACCGCGGACCCGACGTCCGGCCGCGGGCGGTCGAACCACTCCTTGAGCAGCGCGACGACGAGCTGCGAGCCGAGGTAGGCGGCGGCGAAGAATCCGAGGTCGAGCCAGGCCCGCTCGTGCACGAGGATCACTGCTGCCGCGACCCCGAGTGCCGTCAGGCCGATCCACCCGCCGAGCCACGAGAACGGGCGGGCGAGCGACTCGAGCGCGCTCGGCAGGTCGTCCGCGACCCAGCGTGCGACGTCGCCGTCGACGGACGCGAGCGGTTCCCGGTCGTAGAGGAAGGCGAGCACGACGAACCCGAGAAGGCCCGCGCTGCAGAGAGCCGCGTAGGCGCGGGCCCTCCGCGCCCGGTCGGGGGCTACGCCCCGTGGCAGCGCTTGTACTTCTTCCCCGAGCCGCACCAGCAGGGGTCGTTGCGGCCGAGGTCCTTGTGCTCGTTCACGGCCTGCGCCGGAACGGGCAGCCCGCCGGACGAGGCGACCGGAGGCGCCGCGAGCGCGGTCGCCGCGCTCGTCCCGGCGGCGGCGATCGCGTCCGCGCCGGCCGAGGTCTCGTGCTCGTACTGGAGGTTCCCGTCGTGCGCCTGCATCGGCTCGAGCGCCGGCTGCTCGACCTCGACGGCGACGTGGAAGAGCGTGAAGACGACCTCCTGGCGGATCGTGCGGCCGAGCTCCTCGAACATCACGTGTCCCTCACCGCGGTACTCGACGAGCGGGTCCTTCTGGGCGAACGCGCGCAGGTGGACGCCCTCGCGCAGGTAGTCCATCGCCTCGAGGTGCTCCCGCCAACGCTGGTCGACCGTCTGCAGGATCACGTAGCGCTCGACCTCGCGGGCGAGCTCGGCGCCGAGCGCCTCCTCGCGGTCCGCGTACGTCTCGAGCGCGTCGTCGACGAACTCCTCGACGAGCGCCTCGCGGTCGGTGACGTCGGCCTCCTCCCGCAGCTCGTCGACGGTGATGTCCGTCCCGTACAGCGACTGCATGCTCGCGACGAGCCCGTCGAGGTCCCAGTCCTCCGAGAACTCGGCGTCGGTGAACTGACGCACCGCGTCCTCGACGGTCTCGGTGATCCAGCTCCGCGACCTCGTCGGAGAGGTCCTCGCCCTCGAGCACGCGGCGGCGCTGCTCGTAGATGACCATCCGCTGCGTGTTCATGACGTCGTCGTACTTCAGGACGTTCTTGCGCGCGACGAAGTTCTGCTCCTCGACCTTCTTCTGCGCGTTCTCGATCTGGTTCGAGAGGATCTTCGCCTCCATGGGCTGGTCGTCCGGGATCTTGAAACGGTTCATGATGTTGTAGATCCGGTCGCCGGCGAACAGGCGCACGAGGTCGTCCTGCCCCGAGAGGTAGAAGCGCGTCTCGCCGGCGTCGCCCTGCCTGCCCGAGCGGCCGCGGAGCTGGTTGTCGATCCGTCGCGCCTCGTGCCGCTCGGTGCCGAGGACGTACAGGCCGCCGAGGTCGAGGACGCCCTCGCCGAGCTTGATGTCGACGCCGCGGCCGGCCATGTTCGTCGCGATCGTGACCGCGCCGCGCTGGCCGGCGTCCTTGATGATCTCGCCCTCGCGCTCGTGCTCCTTCGCGTTCAGCACGTTGTGGTCGATGCCCTTCCGCTTCAGGAGCTCCGAGAGGTACTCGGAGGTCTCGACCGCGATCGTGCCGACGAGGACCGGCTGTCCGATCTCGTGGCGCTCGACGATGTCCTCGAGCACGGCGGCGAACTTCGCGTCGGGCGTCTTGAAGATGTAGTCGTTCTGGTCGAGCCGCGCAATCGGCTCGTTCGTCGGGATCTCGACGACGTGCAGGTCGTAGATCTCGACGAACTCCTTCTCCTCGGTCTTCGCCGTCCCGGTCATGCCGGCGAGCTTCTCGTACAGGCGGAAGTAGTTCTGGAGCGTGATCGTCGCGAGCGTGACGTTCTCCTCGCGGATCCGCACGCCCTCCTTGGCCTCGATCGCCTGGTGCAGGCCCTCGCTCCAGCGGCGCCCCTCCATGATGCGGCCGGTGAACTCGTCGACGATCTTGACCTCGCCCTCCTGGACGACGTAGTCGACGTCGCGCTTGTACAGCGACTGCGCCTTGAGCGCCTGCATCAGGTGGTTGACGAGGATGACGTTGCGCGGGTCGTAGAGGTTGTCGATCCCGAGGGCATGCTCGACCTTCTCGATCGTCATCTGGGCGGGCGAGACCGTCTTGAACTTCTCGTCGTAGAGGAAGTCGGCGCCGGAGAGCTCGGTCTCGTCCTCGCCTTTCGCGCCCTTGCGGGTCGCGGGCGCGCCCTCCAGGTCCTTGACGACGCGCGCGAACTGGTAGTAGGTCGCGGCCGCCGTCTCGGGCTCGCCGGAGATGATGAGCGGCGTTCGCGCCTCGTCGATGAGGATCGAGTCGACCTCGTCGACGATCGCGAACGCGTGGCTGCGCTGGACGACGCCCTCGAGCGAGACGGCCATGTTGTCGCGGAGGTAGTCGAAGCCGAACTCCGAGTTCGTCCCGTACGTGACGTCGCACGCATAGGCCTCGCGGCGCTCGACGAACGGCATCAGGTTCTGGATGAAGCCGACGGTCGTGCCGAGCGCCTCGTACACCGGGCGCGTCCACTCGGCGTCGCGCTTGGCGAGGTAGTCGTTGACCGTCACGAGGTGGACGCCGCGCCCGGTGAGCGCGTTCAGGTAGAGCGGCTGGACGGCGACGAACGTCTTTCCCTCGCCGGTCTTCATCTCTGCGATGTCGCCCTCGTGGAGCGCGATCCCGCCCATCAGCTGGACGTCGAAGAGGCGGACGCCGATCGTCCGCTTGAACGCCTCCCGGACGGCCGCGTAGGCCTCGAAGATCAGGTCCTCGAGCGTCTCCCCGTTCTCGAGGCGCTCCTTGAACTCGGCGGTCTTTGCACGCAGGTCGTCGTCGGACAGGGCCTCGAACTCGGGCTCGAGGGTGCCGATGTAGGCGGCCTGCCCTCGCAGCCGCTTGAGGCGTCGGCCCTCGCCCAGGCGGAGGACGCGCTCGAACTTGCCGAAGGACTGGGTCGGCACGGGACTAGGGTAGCGGGTCGCGGTCTCGCGCCCGGGGCCGCGGGGCGCCCCGGAGAAGCCTCAGGCGGCGGCCTCGTCCTGCGTGCCGGGCGGTGCCTCCTGCTCGCGGAGCTCCGCCGGGACCGGCGCCTCGACCGGCTTCCTCTGCACGGCGCGACGCGGCTCGTGCGTCCGCTTGTCGCGGTAGCGCTCGATCTGGCGCTCGAGCTTGTCGACGAGGCGGTCGATCGCGGCCTCGTAGGTCTCGGCGCTCTCGCTCGCGACGATGTTCGGGCCCTTCGTGTAGACGACCGCCTCGGCCGAGTGATCGTCGCGGATCGACGGATTGTGCTCTCGCGACAGCGTCACCTCGACGACGGTCTGGTCGTACAGGCGCCGCTCGAGCTTCGCGAGGCGCTTCTCCGCGTACGCCCTCACCGTGTCGTTGACGGTGCCGTTGTGGGCCTTCACCTGGAGCCGCATGGCGCTCCTTTCGGGGTCGGTTCGGAGTCGACGAGCCTGCTCGCAATCTAACGGACGGCCCTCGCCAGGGTCACGACCTCCACCCGGCGCGCACCCGCTCGTCGGAGCGCGGTCGCGCAGGCGTCCGCGGTCGCCCCCGAGGTGTAGACGTCGTCGACGACGCAGACCGCGGAGGGCGCGGTGTCGCTCGCGACCACGGTCCCGCGCGCGTTCCTCCGCCGCTCGTCGAGCGCCAGGCCGCGCTGGCGCGGGAGCGTGCCCGTCCGGCGAAGCAGGTCGGCCGCGGAGAGGCGCCAGCGGTCAGCCAATGCCTGCGCGAGGCCGCGCGGAGCCACGGTCCCGCGCTTCCAGGCACGCTCCGGGTCGCCCGGGACGTGGACCAGCGCCTCGACGTCCGGCCGCGGGACCACCTCGTCGACGAGCGCCGCGGCCTCGTCGGCGAGCCCGCGGCGCCCACGCTCCTTCCACTCGCGGACGAGCGCCCGCGCCCTCGCGTCGTAGACGAGGGCGGAGCGAGCGCTGGCGAACGCGAGCCGTCGGCCGGAGCACTCGGCGCACGTGCGCACCGGCCACGGGCCCGGCGAGCCGCAGCGGTTGCAGACCGGCGGCCTCAGCCGGACGAGGGCGTCACGACAGGGAGCGCAGAGCGCGTCGCCCGGCGCTTCGCACACCGCGCAGCGCTCCGGAAGGAGCAGCCCGACGAGCCCGACCATCTCGCAGCCATTGTCGGCCGCTACCCGTCACGGCTCTGCGAAAAGATGCGATCGGCTTCCTCGAGCGTCTCTGCCGAGCCGATGTCGTACCAGTCGCCCGGCAGGAGCCACGTGTAGAACGGCGTTCGCGGGTACAGCCACTCGACGAGGCGGCCGGGCTGGTCCGGGTTGTTCCCCTCCGCGAGGTACTGCTTGACGAGCGGGAGCGCCTGCCGCGGGTAGTAGTAGAGCGCGACCCCGGAGAGCGTCGTGCGCGCGGCGCTCGGCTTCTCCTCGAAGAAGACGATCCGGCCCTCCTCGTCGACCTCGATCTGGTTGTACTCGTGCATCCGCTCGAGATCGCCGACGTCGTGAACGGCGATGACGGGCGCGTCGACGTCGCGACCGTAGGAGACGAGCCCGGAGACGTCCGCGCCGAACAGGTTGTCGCCGGCGACGACGACGAGCTCCTCGTCGATCCCGAGCTCGTCGAGCACGAACCCGATGTCGCCGATAGCGCCCAGGCGGTCGTCGTTCGAGGTCGTCCCGTCGTTCACGACCGTCACGTCGTCCTTGCCCCGGGCCCACTCCTCGAAGTGGGGCGTGAACTTCGCGTTGGTGACGACGACGACGCCGTCGATCCCCATCGGCCGGAGCCGCTCGAGGACGCGGTCGAGCATCGGCTCCCCACCGACCTCGAGCAGCGCCTTCGGCTGGTCGAGTGTGAGCGGGTAGAGGCGCGTCGCGTATCCGGCGGCGAGGACGAGCGCCTTCATGCCGGCACCTTACTCGGCAGGCTTTCCGCGTACGGCGGCCGATGGACACCCTGTTCCGTCACGATCGCGGCGATCAGCGAGGCCGGGGTGACGTCGAACGCGGGGTTGCGCGCCGGGTAGCGCGACGAGACCTCGGCCGGGTCCCGCTCCTCGATCGGCATCTCTGCCCCGGTCTGCGTCTCGCGGTCGAGGGTCGAGGTCGGCGCGACGACGACGAGGGGGACGCCGTGCCGGTCCGCCGCGAGCGCCAGGGCGTACGTCCCGACCTTGTTGGCCACGTCCCCGTTCGCGGCGATGCGGTCGGCGCCGACCAGGACCGCGTCCACCTCGCCGGCCGCGATGAGCGACGCCGCCGCCCCGTCCGCGATCACCGCGAACGGGATGCCGAGCGCGTCCAGCTCCCAGGCCGTGAGACGCGCTCCCTGGAGCAGCGGCCGCGTCTCGTCGACCCAGACGCGCTCGACGAGACCTGCCTCCCACGCTGTCCGGATCGCGCCGAGCGCGGTCCCGTACCCGCCGGTCGCGAGGCCGCCCGTGTTGCAGTGCGTGAGCACGCTCGAGCCGGGTCGGACGAGCGAGGCGGCGTGCGCGGCCATGCGCCGGCAGCGGTCGACCTCGGCGTCGTGGATGGCACGCGCCCGCTCCGGCGTCGGGTCGGCTCGCATCTCCCCGAGCGCCCATGCGAGGTTCACCGCCGTCGGGCGCGACGAGACCAACACGTCGTGCGCGGCGTCGAGGTCCTCGCCGCGGAGCGCGGCGAGCGCGTAGCCGTACCCGGCGGCGACGCCGATCGCGGGCGCGCCGCGGATCGCGAGCGTGCGGATCGCCTCGGCGACCTCGGCCGCCGAGCGGCAGCGCAGCTCGACCTCCTCGTCGGGAAGCCGACGCTGGTCGAGGAGGACGACGGCGTCGCCCTCGAGCCGGACGATGCGGCGAGGCTCAAGCCCGGGCATCACGTCCGTGTGCTCCGGTCTGCCGCCGGAGCCCGGCTCTGCCCGGCGGCAGGCCAAGCACGGCCCCTGCGTGAGCTGGGGTGAAGGGAGTTCGTGGGGGAAGCATGGGGTTCCCCACGATTCATTCCGTCCCCTCGTTCCAGCTGTCCAGGTACTTCCGCTGCTCGTCGGTGAGCCGGTCGATGTCGACGCCCATCGTGGCGAGCTTCAGGCGCGCGATCTCGTCGTCGATGTCCTTCGGGACGTCGTACACGCGCCGCTCGAGGCTCGCGCCGTTCCCGACCACCCACTCGGCCGAGAGAGCCTGGTTGGCGAACGACATGTCCATGACGATCGCCGGATGGCCCTCGGCCGCGGCCAGGTTCACGAGTCGCCCGTCCGCGATCAGGTAGAGCCGTCGGCCGTCGGCGAGCGTGTACTCGTCGACGAGCGCGCGTGCCTCACGCGTCTCGACCGCGAGCTCGCGGAGCGCCGGGATCTCGATCTCGACGTTGAAGTGGCCCGTGTTGGCGAGGATCGCGCCGTCCTTCATGCGTTCCATGTGGGCCTTCGTGATCACTCCCTTGTCGCCGGTCGCGGTGCAGAAGATGTCGCCGATCGCGGCCGCCTTCTCCATCGGCAGGACCTCGAAGCCGTCCATGACGGCCTCGAGCGCGCGCACGGGGTCGACCTCGGTGACGATCACGTGGGCACCCATCCCGCGAGCCCGCTGGGCGACGCCGCGCCCGACCCAGCCGTAGCCGGCGACGACGAAGCGCCCGCCGGCGAGGAGGACGTTCGTCGCCCGCACGATCCCGTCGATCGTCGACTGGCCCGTGCCGTAGCGGTTGTCGAACAGGTGCTTCGTCTGCGCCTCGTTGACCGCGATGACGGGGAAGCCGAGCTTCCCCTCCCGCTCGAGCGCCTTCAGGCGGATGACGCCGGTCGTCGTCTCCTCGGTGCCGGCGATGACGTCCCCGAGCTGCTCGCGGCGGTGGGAGTGGAGCACGCCGATCACGTCGGCTCCGTCGTCCATCGTCAGGTGCGGGCGGTGGTCGACCGCCGCCTCGATGTGGCGGTAGTACGTGTCGTTGTCCTCGTCCTTGATCGCGAACACGGCGATGCCGTACTCGTCGACGAGGGCGGCGGCCACGTCGTCCTGCGTCGAGAGGGGGTTCGACGCGCAGAGCACCACGTCCGCGCCACCCGCCTTCAGCGTCCGCACGAGGTTCGCGGTCTCTGTCGTCACGTGGAGGCAGGCCGAGACGCGATGTCCGGCGAGCGGCTGCTCACGCTCGAAGCGCTCGCGGATCGCGGCGAGCACGGGCATCTGCCGGTCCGCCCACTCGATCCGCCGAACGCCCTCCGAGGCGAGCGCGAGGTCCTTCACGTCGTGTCGCTGTGTCGTTGCCATTCGTTCCTCTCCTCGTCGTCTGGATCAGGTTCAGTTCGGGTTCACGCTGCGGCGGCCCGGGCGGCGAGCAGGCGCTCGTGCTTGCGCTGCTCCCACTCGACCCAGGCCGGGGTAGCGCTGTCGGCTGCGGGGACGTCCGTGCCGGCGAGCCACGTCTCGACCGCGCGGCGCAGCTCGGGCTCGCGACGCAGTCGGATCGCGAAGGCGAGCTCGTCGAGCTCGACGCCGAAGCCCGCGCGGAGGTCTCCGAGCGCCCGGAGCTGGTTCAGCTCACGGATGCCGTACCGCCGGTAGCCGGCGGGCGTGCGGCCCGGGACGACGAGCCCTGCTCCCTCGAGGTAGCGAAGCATGCGCGGCGACCAGCCCGAGCGCGCGCTCGTCTCGCCGATCGAGAACGTCTCCACGCCGCAACCCTACCACATCCGTGTCAAGGTTGTTACGGCGCCGACGTACCCTCGCGCCCGTACCGGTCCTCGACGCGGACGACGTCGTCGAGGTGGGCGGTCGACACCTCGAGCACCAGCGTGTCCTCGAGCGCCGTCACCCGGTGGACGGTGCCCGGCGGGAAGCGGAACGCGTCGCCCACCCGGATCTCGAGCGCCTCGAGCTCGCCCCCGACCTCGCCGAGCTCGAGCCGAGCGCGACCCTCCCGGACGAGCCACGACTCGTCCTTGCGCTCGTGGTACTGCAAGCTGAGCGCCTCGCCCGCCCGCACGTAGAGCAGCTTCCCCACGTAGTGCTCGGTCTCCGCCCACACGAGCTCCCAGCCCCAGGGCTTCTCGACCCGACGCGCGGACGTGCCGTACCGCTCCGAGGCGGCGCTCACGAGAACCGGACGGCGTCGTCGGGGATCGCTTGGCCGGCGCCGATGCGGAGGCCGTGGTCGAGCTCGTTACCGCCGCCGAGCGTCGCCCCCGAGCCGACGACGGCGAGGTTGCGGACCTCGCACCCCGGGCCGAGCTCCGCATCGTCACCGACGATCGAGCCGGCAACGACCGACCCCGCGCCGATTCTCGTCCGGGCGCCGACGACGGCGTTCTCGACGACCGCCCCCGCGGATAGCCGCGAGCCCGCGCCGAGAACGGCGAGGCTCCCCGCGCGCGCGCCCGTCTCGACCACCGCGCCCGGGCCCACGTACACGGGCGGCACCAGCCGCGCGCCCGGCTGCACCTCCGCACTCGGGTCGACGAGCGTGAAGTCCGGCCCGAGCGCCTCGCCGACCTCGGTCGGGAAGGAGCGCTCGAGGACGTCCCGGTGCGCCTGCAGGTACGACTCGGGAGTCCCGACGTCGAGCCAGTACCCTTCGAGCGCCGTCCCGTAGACGGCGCCCTCGGCGGCGAGGCGCGGGAACACGTCGCGCTCGATCGAGACCGCGCGCCCGTCGGGGACGTCCGCAAGGGCCTCCGGCTCGAGGACGTACAGACCCGCGTTGATCAGGTCGGTGTCGATCTCCTCGGGGCGGGGCTTCTCGAGGAAGGACTCGACGCGGCCATCGGCAGCGAGCCGCACCAGCCCGTACCGGCTCGGGTCGGCGACGGGTGTCAGCAGGATCGTCGCCTTCGCCCCGCTCGAGCGATGGAGCCGGACGAGCTCGGTGAGGTCGGCCTCGCGCAGCGAGTCGCCGTTCAGCGCGAAGAAGCTCCCGGCGAGCCCGCGGGCGGCGAACGCGATCCCCCCGCCGGTGCCGAGCGGCGTCGGCTCGATCGCGTACTCGAGCGCCAGCCCGCCGTAGCTCTCGCCGAAGATGGCGGCTATCTGGTCCGGCAGGTGGCCGCAGGACACGACCGCGCGCTCGACGCCGTGGCGTGCGAGATGCTCGAAGGTGTAGGCCAGGAGCGGCCGGTCGACGAGCGGTAGCATGTCCTTCCTCGTCGTGTCCGTGAGCGGCCGCAAGCGGGTCCCCTGGCCGCCGACGAGGATGACCGCGGGCAGGCTCATAGGGCAACCTTGGTTGCACTATGAGCGTGGAGGGGTGTGGGGAACCGGGAGGTTCCCCACGTGCTCCAGGAGAAGGGGGCACGCGGGGGAAACAGGGTTTCCCCCGCGACCACGAGCCGCAGGCGAGTGGTGCTCACGCGCGCCCGATGCCCTCGTACGCGAAGCCGAGCGCCCGGAGCGCGGCGGGATCGAGCATGTTGCGCCCGTCCACCAGCACATTGCCCCGCATCCGCCGTCCCGCCTCCTCCCAGTCGACCTCGCGGAGCTCCGGCCACTCGGTCACGAGGACGGCCGCGTCCGCGCCCTCGAGCGCGGCGAGCGCGGACTGCGCGATCTCGACGCCGTCGAGATGCACCGCGCCGTCGGCGACGGGGTCCCACGCGCTGACGTGGGCGCCCTCGGCGAGGAGCCGCCCGGCCAGCACGAGGCTCGGCGCCTCGCGCATGTCGTCGGTGCCGGGCTTGAAGGCGAGCCCGAGGAGGGCGACCTTCTTCCCGCGCAGCGAGCCGAGCAGGCGCTCCAGCTTCCCGATCACGCGGCGCTTCTGGAGCTCGTTCACCTCGATGACGGCGTTCAGCAGCTGGAAGTTGTAGCCCGAGTTCGCCGCGAGCTGCTTGAGCGCGAGGGAGTCCTTCGGAAAGCAGCTGCCGCCGAACCCGATCCCGGCCCGCAGGAACGCCGGCCCGATCCGGTGGTCGAGGCCGATGCCCTCCGCGACGGTCAGGACGTCTGCCCCCGTCGCCTCGCAGACGTTCGCGATCTCGTTGATGAACGAGATCCGTGTGACGAGCGCAGCGTTCGCGGCGAGCTTGATCATCTCCGCCGACGCGACGTCGCAGCGGACGACCGGCGCGTCGATCCCTGCGTGCAGGCGCTCGACGACGTCGCCGTCGGCCTGGTCGAAGGCCCCGACGACGATCCTGTCCGGGTGCATGAAGTCGTGCACCGCCGCCCCCTCGGCGGTGAACTCGGGGTTCGACACGTAGCCGACGTTCGCGAGGCCGCGCTCGTCGAGGCGGTGCCGGACGGCGGCGCCCGTGCCGACGGGGACGGTGCTCTTCATCGCCACGACGATCCGACGGTCGACCTGCGGGAGCTCGTCCACGACCGTCCAGACCGCGGAGAGGTCGGCGTCGCCCGAGTACGTCGGCGGCGTGCCGACCGCCACGTAGACGACGTCCGTCCCGTCGATCGCCTCCGTGACGTCGGTCGTGAAGCGAAGGCGCTCCCCGTTCCGCTCGAGGAGCTCGAGGAGCCCCTCCTCGTGGATCGGAACCTCGCCCCGGCGGAGCGCGTCGATCTTCTCCGCGACGATGTCGCGGACGACGATGTCGTGGCCGAGGTCGGCGAAGCACGCGCCGGTGACGAGCCCGACGTACCCGGCGCCGAAGACAGCGATCCTCACGAGCCTGCTACCGCGCTTTCCCGAGTGGCCGGAGACCCTTCGCGATCGCGATCATCGTCTCGTTCGAAAGCCGGTCGAGAAGCGTGTTGACGACCCAGTAGCGCGCCCTCGGCGTCCGCAACACGACCATGTGCAGCTTCGGGCCGTCGTAGTAGAGGTCGTAGGTGCGGCCGCCGATCCGGCGCGAGAGGCTCTTGTCGGCGAGCGCCGGCGCGTCGTCCCAGTCCGTCATCTGGATCCCCCAGTACTCGTTCGAGCCCATCCGGTACACGAGCCGCACGGCCTGGTGCCCGCCCTCGACCCGGTACAGGCGCGCGGGCATCTCCTGGTCGACCCACGAGCTCCGCTCGATCACGCTCGGAACGAGGAGCGGGAACGAGACCTTCCTCCGGAGCCCACGCAGCAGATCGCGCGAGGCGTTCGCGCCGGGGACGACGTTCGGGCGCTCGCGCCGGGGAGTCTGGTCGATCGGAGCGGCGGCGAGGCTGCCGTGGAAGGTCTGCCCCACGACGACCGTGAGCAGCGCGCCGTTCGCGAGCTGGGAGATCTCGGCGGGAAGGGCCTCGACCTCCGCCGAGGCGAACAGGTTGCCGACCTTCGTGGCCGCCTCGCGGGCGCGCCGCGACGAGGCGTCGTAGTAGACCTTCGTCCGGAAGTAGTCGAAGCGAGGCGCGTTCGCGGGCAGCCCGTTCGGCGGGGTCAGCACCTGGTATCTGCGCTGGCCGAGCAGGTACCCGGCGGTGGTCGCGGACCCGTCGACGCCGTTCCCGTTCAGGACGGTGATCGTCGTCTCGCGCGGAGTGAGCGCCGAGCGCTTGGACTTCTCCCCGAGCGCCACCGCGGTCGCCTTCTCCGAGGACTCGACGTCGGGGTGCGAGAAGGTGTCCACCGCGCGCTGAACGTTCTCCTGCGCGGTCGTCAACTCGGCGAAGCCCTCGAGCCCCTCGATCTTCGTCTGGAAGACGCTCCCCGGCGGGAGCCCGTACGCGAACAGCGCGTACGAGAGCACGGTCCTGCCCTCGACGTCGCGACCGCCGCCCTGCGCGACCTCGACGTTGTTCGTGATCGCGTCGACGACCTTCGGGAGCGACGTCGGGCCGAAGTGCCCCTGAACCTGGCTCTTGAAGGCCTTCACGAACTGCTGCTGCCGGGCGACGCGATAGAGGTCGGAGTCCGTGTGTCGGTAGCGCACGTAGTCGAGCGCCTTGCGGCCGCTCAGCTTCTGGTAGCCGGGACGGAGGTCGATCTTCGCGTACCCGGCCGGCCCTCCCCGGTCGTTGAAGTAGCGCCGGTCGACGTCGACCCAGGCGCCGCCGAGACGGTCCACGATCTGGCGAAAGCCGCGGAAGTTGACGGTGATGAGGTAGTTGATCGGGATGCCGGTGAGCGCCTTCACCGTCTCGAGCGATCCCTGCGGACCGCAGTTCGCGTACGCCGCGTTGATCCGGTCGGTGTACGGGATCCGGCCCGGGCAGCGGATCTCGACCCGCATGTCGCGCGGGAAGGAGAGGAGCGAGATGGAGTCGGTGGCGGGGTCGGCGCGGACGAGCATCAACGTGTCCGAGCGGGACGGGGCGCCCTTCCCGTCGGCGATGCGGTGGTCGTACCCGATGACGAGGGCGACCGCCGGGTGCCCTGGCAGCGGCACGTCGAGCTGCCGTGCCGCGCGCCGCACCTCCGGAGTCCGCGCGGCAACCGCCGCGACCGACTCGTGGAAGTAGAGGTAGGCGCCACCCGCCGCACCGACGAGGAGCACGAGCGAGGCGGCGCCGAGCCAGAGGGCGATCTGCCCGACGAGCGCGATGCGCGAACGGGGCCCGCTCGCGGGCTGCCGGTAGACGTTGACGGGCGAGTGGGCACCCGGCGGGAAAACGGGCTTGCCGTTCCCGTCCGGCGCCGCTGCGCGCCCCAGTCCTCTCTTCAGGGTGGTTCGCATACGGGCGACGAGCGCCGCACGGGCGCCCGTCGGAGGAGGATAGCTACGTCAGCGGCGAGAGGGCTCGAGCGCTGCGAGCGCGTCCGCGAGGAAGGCGATCTCGTCCGGCGTGCCCGCGGTGATCCTCAGCGCGTCCGCCGCGCCGAACGGGCCGAGTGGCCGAACGATCACCCCACGCCGGAGCAGCGCGTCCGCGAACGACTCCGCGTCGCCCACGCGCACGAACAGGAAGTTCGCGACCGCGGGGCCTGCGAACGTGAGCCCTTGGTCCTCGAGCGCGCGCCGCAGGAGAGCCATCGCGTCGCGGTTGGCGAGCCTCCGCCGCTCGAGCTCCCCCGAGTCGTCGAGGCTCGCGAGCGCCGCCGCCTGGCCGGCGGTCGTGACGTCGAAGGCGCGCCGCACCTTGCCGATCGCGGTGACGACGTCCTCGGGGCCGACGCCGTAGCCGACCCGGAGCCCCGCGAGGCCGTAGATCTTCGAGAACGTGCGCAGGACGAGCACCCGGTGACCCGCCTTGAGGTACTCCTCGACGGCGTCTGGGTAGTCCGGCTCGTCGATGTACTCGAGGTACGCCTGGTCGACGACCGTCAGCACGTGCGGGGGGACGCGCGCGAAGTACTCGTCGAGCTCGGCCCGCGTGGTCGTCGTCCCGGTCGGGTTGTTCGGTGCGGCGACGAACACGATCTTCGTCCGCTCGGTAACCGCGTCGAGCACGGACTCCAGGTCGAGGCGGTCGTCGCGGAGCGGGACGCGCACGGGGACCGCGCCGAGCTTGAGCGGGTCGAGGACGTAGCTCGGGAACGACGGCCATCCGGTGACCACCTCGTCCCCCGGGTCGAGCAGGGCCAGCGCGAGGAACCCGATGACCGCATCGGCGCCGGCGCAAACCGCGACCTCTTCGAAGGACGTGCCGTGCTTCGCCGCGAGCGCCTGCCGGAGGCGGTACGCGCCGCCGTCGGGATAGCGGTTGAGCTCGCCGGACGTGCGCTCGAGCGCGTCCAGCGCTGCTGGAAACGGCCCGTACGGGCCTTCGTTCGAGGCCAGCTTGACGACGCGCTCGAGGCCGAGCTCGCGCTGTACCTCCTCGACGGGCTTGCCCGGCTCGTACGGGACGAGCCCGGCGAGAGCGGGGCGGATCGGCGACGACGGGACGTCGACCGGCCGCTGGCTCACGTCGTCGGGATCGGCTCCGCAGCCGTGGCGTCGAGCTCGGCGGCGACGTCCTCGGCCGCTTCCTCGGCGACGGCGTCGGCCTCGCCGAGGAACTCCTCGACATCGCCCCGCCGCCGCAGGAACGCGGCGGCGATCCCGGCGAGGATGCCGACCGACACGATCGCGAGGACGACGAAGAGCGCAATCTTGAGGCCGCGGCCGGCCCGCTGCCGGCGGCGCCGACGCTCGAGCGCCTTGAGCGTCATGAAGCCGACGAGCGCGTTTCTCCGGTTGAAGACGTTCATGCCTGGAGCGTAACGAAGGACCCCTCGCTCCGCGCGCTGCTAGCCGCGCCGCCGCGCAGCGACGTGGATCGGGCGCCCGAGAGCGACGAGCCCCGCCTCCTTGAAGGCCTCGGCGAGCGTCGGGTGCGGCGCCATCCCGTCGGCGACCGTCTCCACGGTCGCCTCGGCGTCGAGCGCCACGACGGCGGCCTCGATCAGGTCGGTCGAGTGCGTCCCGACCATCACGACGCCCAGCAGCTCTCCGTACGTCGTCTCGTGGATCGACTTGACCCAGCCCGTCGTCTCGCCGGACATGACGGCCCTGGCGTTCGCGACGAGCGGGAAGCGGCCGACCGCGACGGCGTCCCCGTGCTGCTCGCGCGCCTCGGCCTCCGTGAGCCCGACGCCCGCGATCTCCGGGTCGGTGTAGATCGGCCGCGGCACGGCAGGATCGCCGATGTCCAGGTCGTGGCCGGTCGCGTTCTCCGCGGCGACCTCTCCCTCCCGGAAGGAGGTGTGGGCGAGCTGCCAGTAGCCGGCGACGTCTCCCGCCGCGTAGACGTGCGGGACCGAGGTGCGCCGGCGACCGTCGGTCTGGATCCCCGCCCTCTTGTCGAACGAGACTCCGGCCTGCTCGAGGCCGATGCCCTCCACGAGCGGCGCCCGGCCGACCGAGACGAGCATGAGGTCGCATTCGACCGTCTCCCCCTCGCCGAAATGGACGACGAGCCCGGACTCCCGGTCCTCGACCTTCGTGCACTGCTTGCCGAGATGGACGACGATCCCGCGCTTCGCGAACGCCTTCCGGAGCTCGCTCGTCGCGTCGACGTCCTCTTGCGGGATAAGCGTGTCGAGCATCTCGACGATCGTCACCTCGGTGCCGAAGCGCTCGAAGATGGACGCGAACTCGCAGCCGATGATCCCGCCACCGAGGACGACGAGACGGCGCGGAACCTCCGTCTGCGCGAGCAGGCTTGTCGAGTCGACGCAGCGGGGGGACTCGAGCCCGGGGATCGGCGGGCGGATCGGATACGAACCGCTCGCGACGATCGCGCTCTTGAAGCTGAAGCCGACGTCGCCCTGCTCGAACCCGATCGAGCGCGCGTCCTCGAAGCGGCCGACGCCCTGGAACACGGTGACGCCGTAGTGCTTGAGCAGCGTCGCGACGCCTCCGGTCATCTGCTTGACGACCGCGTCCTTCCACTCGTTCGCCTGCGCGAAGTCGAGCGTCGGCTCCGAGCGCACACCGAGCCTCGGGTTGACCTCACGGGCCGCATGGAGGGCATGCGCGGTCTGCACCCATGCCTTCGTCGGGATGCAGCCGACACGCAGGCAGGTACCACCGAGCTCCGCCTCCTTCTCGACGCATGCCACGCTCGCACCGAGCTGGGCCGCGCGGATCGCAGCGGTGTAACCGGCAGGGCCGCCGCCGAGGACGGCAACGTCGAACTCCATGCGCGCGATCCTAGATGCTCGACCAATTCACGGGTCGACGCAGGCACAGCGGCCGCGTATGCGGGCGCCTTCAGGGACTTCCGCGCATCCGGGGTCGGCGCTAGCCGGTCCCGGATGCTGCGAGGAAGCTAGAGCTCACGCCGCATGGTCACGCTGTCGCCGCCGTCCTCGTGCACGCGGATGAACCCGTGCTTCTCGTAGAAGGAGAGCAATGCCTCGTCGTCGCGACCGACGCTGAGGCTGAGCGCTCCGTGGCCCTCCGCCTTCGCACGCTCGAAGAGCGCGTTCAGGAGCGCGTCGCCGATGCCCCGGCCCCGACGGCTCGGGACGACGGCGATCGCGAGCTCCGGTGTCTCCTCGTCGACGAAGCCGTAGCCGGGCTGGTCGCGCCGGAACAGGCGGTACCAGGCGGCGCCGACGGGGAAGGCTTCCTCGACCGCGATGACCGCCGTGTCGCCGGGCCTCCCCCACCCCTTCACGTACAGCGCGACCGGCCCGGCGCCCTCTCCCGGCTCCCGCTCGCGCCAGTAGTAGGCGTGATGGAGCATGTCGCGGAGGAAGCGGACGTCCTGGCGGCCGCCGCGGCGGATGACCATGGAAAGAGGCTACAGCGCCAGCGCGGGCGACTCGACGAACGCAGTGAGGTCGCGGAGGAACTCGGCGCCCTCGGAGCCGTCGATCGCGCGGTGATCGCACGTGAGCGTCATCGACATCGTCGGGGCGACGACGAGCTCGCCCTCCTTCGCCCGCGGGCGCTCCTCGATCGAGCCGACGGCGAGGATCGCCACCTGCGGCGGGTTGAGGACCGCGACGAACTGGTCGATCGCGTACATGCCGAGGTTGGAGATCGTGAACGTCCCGTCCTCGAGGTCCGCCAGCTGCAGCTTGCCCTCCCGGGCGCGGGCCACGAGGTCGGAGCGAACGACGGCGATCTCCTGCACCGACCTCCGGTCGGCGTCCCGGATCACGGGCACCACGAGCCCGTTCGGCGTCGCGACGGCGATCCCGACGTTCGCGGTCGGATAGCGGTGGATCCTTCCTTCGACGAAGTGCGCGTTGACGGCCCGGTGCCGCATGAGCGCGGCCGCGGCCAGCCGGGTGAGGACGTCGTTCACGGTCGGCTTGACCTCGCCTTCGCGCATGAGCCCCACCATCCGCTCGCGCGTCGCGGAGAGCTCGGAGGCGTCCACGGTGACCGAGAGCTGGAAGACCGGAGCCGCCCACGCCTCCGTCAGACGGCGCGCGATCGTTCGCCGGATCGAGGTGAGCTCGACGATCTCGACCTCCCCCGGCGGAGCGGGCGGAGCCTGGGTCGGCGCGGTCGCGACGAGCTCTGCCGCGGCCGGCGCGCCCTCCGCGGCTCGCTCGACGTCTTCCGCGATGACCCGCCCCTCGGGGCCGGTCCCGGCGATCGACGCGAGGTCGACGCCCCGCTCGCGGGCGATCCGACGGGCGAGCGGGCTTGCCTTCACGCGCTCGCCAGCGGCTGTCGGTGCCGACGGTGCGGATGCGGCGGGCGCCGGCGCGGGCGCCGCCTCGGCTGCAGGCCCCACCTCGGGCGCGGGCGCCCCCTCGGCGGGGGCTGCGGGAGCCGGCGCCGCGGCTTTTGCGGCCGGAGCTTCGCTCGTCGCGGGCTGGGGCGCCGCGCCGTTACCGCCACCGAGCCCGGAGACGTCCTCTCCTTCCGAGCCGATCACCCCGACGGTGGTGCCGACATCGACCTCGCCGTCCGCGATCACGATCTTCAGCAGGACGCCGTCGGCGTCGGCCTCGACCTCCTGCGTCACCTTGTCCGTGTCGAGCTCGTAGAGCGGCTCGCCCTTGGCCACGGCATCACCCTCGGACTTGAGCCAGCGCACGATGGTCCCCGCCTCCATGCCCTGGCCGAGACGAGGGAGCTTGACCTCGACGGCCACGGCTATGCCCTGGCGACCGTGCGCCTGACGGCGTCGAGCACGTCGGCGGCGTGCGGGACGACCCACTGCTCCATGACCGGCGCGAACGGAAGCGGCGCGAACCGTGCTCCGACGCGCTCGATCGGCGCGTCGAGCCAGTCGAACGCCCCGTGCTGGACGATCGCGGCGAGCTCGGCGCCGAAGCCGCCGCGGGTGACCGCCTCGTGCGCGGTCACGCAGCGCGTCGTCTTGCGGACGGAGGCGACGATCGCCTCCTCGTCGAGGGGGAGCAGCGTGCGCGGGTCGAGGACCTCGACCGAGATCCCGTCCTTCTCGGCCTCTTCGGCAGCCTCCAGCGCCTCGTGGACGAGCCGGCCAGTCGCGACGACGGTGACGTCGGTGCCCTCGCGGTGGATCCGCGCCTTCCCGAGCGGGATCGGCTCGAGCTCCTCGGGCACCTCCCCCTTCAGCGGATAGAGGGTCCGGTGCTCGAAGAACACGACCGGGTTGTCGTCGTGGATGGCCGACCAGAGGAGCCCGCGTACGTCCTCCGGCGTCGAGGCGAAGACGACCTTGAGCCCCGGCACGTGCACGAACCAGGCCTCGAGCTGCTGGGCGTGCTGCGCTCCTGGCGACCAGCCCGCGCCTCCCTGCGTGCGGATCGTCAGCGGGATCTTCAGCTGCCCCCCGGACATCGTCCGGTGCTTGGCCGCCTGGTTGACGAGCTGCTCCATCGAGAGCGTCAGGAAGTCCTCGTACATGATCTCGATGACGGGGCGCATGCCCTGCATCGCGGCGCCGATGCCGCTGCCGACGATCGCCATCTCCGAGATCGGCGTGTTGCGGATGCGCTTCGCCCCGAACTCCTCGAGCAGGCCCTGCGTGACGGCCATCGACCCGCCCATCTCGGCGATGTCCTCGCCCATGAGGAAGACGCCCTCGTCCTCGCGGAGCGCCCGCGCCAGCGCGTCGCGCACCGCCTCCCTGTAGGTCACCTCAGGCATAGACCCACTTGAGCGCGTCCTCGGGGTCCGGGTCGGTGCCCGCCTTCGCGAACTCGACGGACGCCTCGACCTCCGCCGTCACCTCGGCATCGAGCGCCGTGAACTCCTCGTCCGAGAGCTCGAGCCGCGCACGCAGGAGCTCGATCGGGTCCTTCGTCTCGCGCTCGCGCTTCAGCTCGTCCTTGTCGCGGTAGACCTGCGGGTCGCCGACGTAGTGGCCGGTGAGGCGGTGCGTGCGGAGGTGCAGGAGCACCGGCCCCTTCCCCGAGAGCGCGTGCTCGCGTGAGGCGAGCGCGGCGAGGTACACGAGCTCGACGTCCTGCCCGTCCACCTCGATGAGCTTCATCCCGTACGCGAGCGCCCGCTTGCCGAGCTCGTCGACGGGGAGCGGCGAGTGCTGGATCGCCGGGGTGGACTCCGCCCAGCCGTTGTTCTCGAGCACGAAGACCGCGGGGACCTGCCACAGCTGCGCGAGGTTGAGCGACTCGTGGAACGTGCCGGCGTTCGTCGCCCCGTCCCCGAAGAACGCGACGGCGACGCGGTGCTCGCCCTTGAGCTGGAACGCCAGTGCCGCGCCCACGATCCCCGGGATCCCGCCCGCGACGACCGCGTTCGCCCCGAGGAGCCCGACTTCGACGTCGTACAGGTGCATCGAGCCGCCGAACCCGCCCGAGCAGCCCTCCTTCTTGCCGTACAGCTCGGCCATGATCCTGTCGACCGGCGTTCCCTTCGCGATCGCGTGCCCGTGTGCGCGGTGCGTCGAGGCGATCACGTCCTCGCGCTCGAGTGCCGCGCAGACGCCGGTGGCCGTCGCTTCCTGTCCGATCGCGACATGCAGGAACCCGGGGAGCTCGCCCGCGCGGAAGCGCTCCTCGACCTTCTCCTCGAAGCGGCGGATCAGGAGCATCTCGCGGAAGAACCCGCGCAGCATCTCGTCGGAGACGCCGCTACCCCCCGATTCGGCTCGCTCCTCGACGGTGGCCATGAACCGGCCATTATGCTGATCCGCCGATGCTGGCGGTCGATCAGTGGACTGCGATCGAGGAGGGCCTCGGCCCCGGCTGGGAGGCCGCGAAGCTCTCCTTCTCCGCCGAGGAGGCACGCGCCGTGCCGGAGAGCGCAGCCGTCCTTGCGCCCCTCGGGCCGGGCCGGGTCGGACCGCAGCTCCAGTTCGAGGTCGCGCGGCTCGGCGGCGGCCCGGAGAAGCTGCGGAACCTCCTCGGCCGGCTCGACGACAAGCGGATCTGGGGCTCCCTCGTGCTCCTCGACGCGAGAGAAGCGTCCGCGCCGTTGCTCGAGACCGACGGACTCGGCCCCGCCCCTAGAGCGAGGCTCGCCGACCTCTGGGACCGCGAGCTCGCGAAGCTCGTTCCCGGTTGGCGCGACCTCCTGTGCGAGCTCGAGGTCGACTCGAGCGACTACGTCCCGCGGGCGGCGCTGCTCGGCGCGCCGCTGAACCCGACGCGGAGGCTCGACGCGCTCGCGCTCCGCTTCCGGGTCTCGGACGGCGGCGGCTACGGCACCCCGCCGGGGATGACGCGCCGCTGCCTCGAGCGCATGGACGCCGAGGGGATCACGGGCCGCGTCACGGTGCTCCACGGTCTCGCGGACACGGATCGAGCCGCGACGCAGGGCCCCGTCTGGCGCATCGGCGGCAAGTCCGTCTGAGCTGGATCGTCGAGGCGTCAGCGCACGATCTTGGCCGAGCCGCGCATGCCGGCCGAGGCGTGTGGATCGCAGAGGAACCGCAGCGTCCCGACCTTCGCCAGCTTCACCTTCCAGCGCTCCGTCCCCACGAAGGCGATCGTCGTCCTCCGGTTGAACCCCGGCGCGATGACGTGCGCATCGTGGGCGCGTGAGCGGTCGCGCACGGTCAGCGAGTACGTCCCGCGCCTCATGCTGCGGACCGCCTTCCCCGCCGCCGTCTTCAGCGTGATGAGCTGCGCGGGCCCGGACGTCAGCACGAGCCGGGTCTTCGCGGTGATCGGCGCCGGGCCGGTCGGCGGCTGCGTCGTAGGAGGCGGGTTGCCGACGGTGAACGCGCCCGCGAGGGTCGGGTGCGGGTCGCAGTGGTAGCGGTAGCGCCCGTCGCGGAACGTGACCGTCCAGTCCACGGTGCCGGTGGACGCGACCTCGGTGGCCACGTCGACGCCCGGGCCCTCGAGGTGGAAGCTGTGGAAGTCCGACTTGTCCTCGACGCGGACGACGTACGTCCCCGGATCGAGCTGCGTGACCCTGCTCCCCTGCGCGTCGTGCAGCGAGATCTCGAAGTCCGGCCCGACCTCCCCGAAGAGCCTCGGACCCTGCGCGGGCGAGGCGGCTCCGTCGGTCGCGCCGAGGAGGACGGCGGCGAGGGCGAGGGTCACGAGGGCGACGGCGGCTCTCATCGCCCCCTCACTACGCGCGGCCCGGCGGTTCGGATTGCTCACGCGCGGAGCTCGGCGCCGAAGCGGTCGGTGAGCGCGGAGACGATCCCGCCGCGCAGCTCTGCAGCCTCCTCGTCGGTGAGCGTGCGCTCGGGGGACTGGAAGGAGAGGTGCAGCGCGACGGACTTCCGGCCTTCCCCGATCTGGTCTCCCCGGTAGACGTCGAAGACGCGGGCGTCCCGGAGCAGCGACCCGCCCGCCTCGCGCGCCGCGCCCACGAGCGCGCCCACCTCGACGTCCTCCGCGACCGCGACGGCGATGTCCTGCCGCACGGCCGGGAACGTGATCACGTCCTCGTAGGCGATCGGCTCGCGCGACGCGTCGACGAGCGCCTCGAGGTCGAGCTCGAACGCACCCCACGTCCCCTCGAGCACGGCCGGGTGGAGCTCCCCGACGAGGCCCGCCTCGATCCTCGCAGCCTTCCCCGGATGGAGGAGGCCGCTCTGCGCACGCGACCAGGTCGCGTCCGCGTGCAGCGCCCGCAGCAGCGCCTCGACGACGCCCTTCGCCTTCGCGAAGCCCCCCTCGAGGATCCCGGCGACACGCGTCCGCTCCTCCGGGAGCACGTCGTCGCCCGCCGGCACGTAGACGCGCGCGACCTCGAACAGCGCGATGCGCTCGTTCCCGACCTCCGCGTTCCGGCGCGCGACCTCGACGAGCGACGGGAGAAGCTCGGTCCGCAGCACGGCCAGCTCGACGGTGATCGGCTCGGGCAGCCGTAGGGCCGAGGGATGGGCGTCCTCCTCGACGAGCGACGGCGTGTACACCTCGGAGAGGCCGAGGGCGACGAGCGTGTCCTCGACGCGCCGACGCGTGCGCTGCGTGCGGGTGAGGCTGCCCGTCATCTCGCGGCGCACGGGGAGCGTGAAGGGGACCACGTCGAGCCGGAAGCGGGCGATCTCCTCGACGAGGTCGACCTCCCGTGTGAGGTCGCGGGCGCGCCACGTCGGGACGACGTACTCGCCGTCGCTCGCGTCGAGCCCGAGCCTCGTGAGCGTGTCGCGCTGCTCGTCCGGTGCGATCTCGAGACCGATGACGTCGCTCGACTTGACCGGGTCGAACCGCACGACCGGGCGCTCGGGAAGCTCCGCTCTCGCGTCCGTGTGCCCGACCCACCTCGCCCCCGCGATGTCGACGATCAGCTCGGTCGCCCAGACAGCAGCCTGCTCGGCGACGTACGGGTCGACTCCCTTCTCCCACCGGTTCGAGCCCTCGGTCCGCAGCCGCAACCGCTCGGAGGTGCGCCAGAGCTTCGTCGGCTCGAAGTTCGCGGCCTCGAGCAGCACGTCGCTCGTGCCGTCGCCGATCTCCGTCTCCTCCCCGCCCATGATCCCGGCGAGCGCGATCGCCCGCTCGGCGTCCGCGATCATCAGGTCCGACGGCTCGAGGTCGCGCACGACGCCGTCGAGGGTGCGGAGCTTCTCGCCCTCGCGCGCCCGGCGCACGACGATCTCGCCGCCTGCGAGCGTCGGGAAGTCGAAGGCGTGCAGCGGGTTGCCGAGCCCGAGCATGACGTAGTTCGTCACGTCGACGACGTTCGAGATCGGCCGCATGCCCGCGGCGTTCAGGCGTGCCCGCAGCCACGCGGGTGACGGGCCGATGCGGACGTCCTGGAAGCGCCGGCCGATGTAGCGGGGGCAGCCGTCGTGGTCCTCGATCGAGATCGCCACCGGCTCGTCGGCCGCACGCTCCGGCTCGCGCCCGGGCGGCGCCGCGAGCTCGAGCCTGAAGATCGCAGCCACCTCGCGGGCGATGCCGTAGACGGAGAGGAGGTCGGGCCGGTTCCCCGTGATCTCGAGGTCGAGCACGACCTCTCGCAGCGGGAGAACGTCGGCGAGCGGCGTCCCCGGCTCACCGTCGTCGAGCACGATGATCCCGGCGTGGTCCGGCCCCAGCTCGAGCTCGCGCTCGGACAGGATCATCCCCTCGGAGACCTCACCTCTGAGCTTCCGCCGCTCGAGCACGAGGCCGCCGGGGAGCGTCGCGCCGGCGAGCGCCACCGCGACGGTCGCGCCGGCCCCGAAGTTCCAGGCGCCGCAAACGATCTGGTACGGCTCGGCCTCGCCGACGTCGACCCGGCAGAGCTGGAGCCGGTCGGCGTTCGGGTGCTTGCCTGCCTCGAGCACCTTCCCGACCCGGAAGAGACCGAGGTTCTCGCCCTCGTCGGGGACGCCGAGGCGCTCGACCGCGGCGACGACCGCGGTCGCCATGTCGAGGCGCGCGGCGAGATCCTCGACCGGCATGTCCAGCGCGACGTACTCGCCGAGCCAGGAGAGCGGGACGCGCATCAGAACTGCCTCAGCGCGCGCAGGTCGTTCTCCCAGAATGGCCTGATCTCGGAGATCGCATGTCGGAGCTGGGCGGCGCGCTCGATCCCGCACCCGAAGGCGAAGCCGCGCCATTCCTCCGGATCGAGCCCGACGTTGACGAGAACCTGCGGGTCGACCATGCCGGCACCGCCGAGCTCGATCCAGCCCGTGAACTTGCACGTCCTGCAGCCCTCCATGTCGCAGATCGGGCACGACACGTCGGGCTCGATCGACGGCTCCGTGAAGGGGAAGAAATGCGTCCGGAAGCGGACGCGGCGGTCCTCGCCGAAGAGCGCGCGCATGACGTGGAGCAGCGTTCCCTTCAGGTCGGCGAGCGTGATCGTGCGGTCGATCGCGAGACCCTCGAACTGGTGGAAGATCGGGAACCGGGTCGCCGTGATCTCGTCGCGGCGGTACACGCGGCCGATCGAGACCATGTAGATCGGCGGTCCCTTCGCCTCCATCGCGTGGATCTGCGACGGGGACGTCTCCGTGCGAAGCAGCCGGTCGGCGTCGAGGAAGAACGTGTCGCGCGGGGAGCGCGTCGGGTGGGCCGGTGGGAACGCGAGCTGGTCGAAGTTGTAGTGGACGGTCTCGACCTCGCGGTCGTCGACGATCTCGTAGCCGAGCCCGAGGAACGCGTCCTCGATGACCCGTCGCGTGGCCGTGGTCGGGTGCAGCGTCCCGAGGACGTGCTCCTCGCCGGGGAGCGTCACGTCGACGACCTCCTCGGTCAGGCGGCGATCGAGCTCCGCCCGCTGCAGCTCCTCGTCGCGAGCCTCGACTGCGCTCTCGATCCGCTCCCGGACCGCGTTCAGCTGCATGCCGGTCTCGCGGTCGCGGACCTCGCGGAGCGCCAGCTTGAGGGCACTCTTCCGGCCGAGGTACTCGACCCGCGCGCGCTCGACGTCGTCCGCGGTCGCGGCGGCCGCGACCGCGGCCAGGGCTTCCTGCTCAAGCGCCTGGGGATCCATGGAGGTGAGCGAGGTTACCAACGCCCTCGCGGGGTGCCTTTCAGGCCTCGTCGGCGGTCCGACGCAGGGCACCGACGTAGACGCCTCCCAGCACGAGGAGCCCTCCGAGCACGAGCCCGGAGCCGACCGGCTCGTCGTCGAGCCAGGCGGAGAGCACGACGGTCACGATCGGAACGAGCACGAAGAGGTAGGCGAACCGCGAGGCCGGCCAGCGCTCGAGCACGACGAGGTTCAGGACGAAGACCACGACCGTGCCGAGGACGACGAGGTACGCGAGCGCGAGCCAGGTGTCCGTCTCCTCGGGCAGTGCGATCGCCTCGCCCCCGACGAGCGAGGCGAGGACGAGGACGACCGCCCCCGCGGTCGTCCCGACGGCGTTCGTCGTCACGGGGTGGACTCTCGGGAGCCAGCGCACGAGCACGGATGCCTGCGCGAAGCAGAGCGCGCTCGCGAGCGCGGCGAGCAGCGAGAGGAGCGGCACCGCCTCCCGCAGCGGCGCCTGCGACATGACGACGACGCCGGCGAGGGCGATCACCGCTCCGAGGAGCGAAGCACCGCGGAGCCGCTCCTGCCGCTCGGCGACGGCGAGAAGCAGCGTGAGCAGCGGGACGAGCGCGAGCAGGATCTGGCCGAAGCCGGCATGGAGCTCGACGAGCGCGTAGTAGGCGAGCGCGTACGTCGCGCCGAACTGCAGCACGCCGTACACCACCGCACCGCCGAGCGCACGGCCGCGCGGAAGCTCCAGGCGGAGCGCGGCCAGCAACACGAGGAAGAGCCCCGCGGAGAGCGAGAAGCGCAGGCCCGCCCCCCACAGCGGGTCGAGCTCGCGATTCGAGAACCGGACGCCGACGCCGTTGCCGCCGGCGAGCACGGCGCTCGCGAGGAATGCAACGAGCGTGGGTCGTTCGTCCGGCTGCATCGAGGGCGCCATCTTCACCCGCGCGGTGGTTCAATCGGAACGTGAGCTACCCGGAGGCGTTCGCCGAGAACTATGAGCGGTGGTCGGCCGACATGACCGACGACGTCCCCTTCTACGTCGAGCTCGCGAAGGAGGCGGACGGGCCGGTCGTCGAGCTCGCCGTCGGGACGGGCCGCGTCGCGATCCCGGTCGCGCGTGCGATCGGCCGGACCGTCATCGGCATCGACTCCTCGCCGTCGATGCTCGAACAGGCACGCGAGGCGGGCGGTGACCTCCTCGACCTCCGGCTCGGGGACATGCGCGGCTCGAGCTCGAGGAGCCGGCGGCGCTCGTGTACTGCCCCTTCCGCGCGCTCCTGCACCTCCCCACGTGGGCCGACCGGAGGCGCCTGTTCGAGCGCGTTGCGGAGGCGCTGCTCCCCGGCGGTCGCTTCGCCTGGAACGTGTTCGCCTTCGACCATGCGATCGCCGCGCGACTGGACGGGTCCCGGCAGGACGAGCCGATCCCGCACGTGCTCCGCTACGCAGTCGGCGACAGCCGAGTCGACATCGTGCTCGACTCCGGAGAGACGAGCTCGCTGTGGTGGGCAACGCGGAACGAATGGGTGGGCCTGGTGGACGTCGCCGGGCTCGAGGTCGAGGCGCTGTACGGCTGGTTCGACCGGCGCCCCTTCGACGACGAGAGCCGCGAGATGGTGTGGGTGGCGCGGAAGCCGTCGTGACCCTGTACGACCGGATCGCGTCGATCTACGACCCGTGGAGCCGCTCGGTCACCGAGGACATCGGCTTCTACGTCGAGCAGGCGCTCGCCTCCGGCGGTCCCGTCGTCGAGCTCGCGGTCGGAACGGGCAGGATCGCCGTGCCGATCGCGCGGGCCGGCGTCGCCGTGATCGGGATCGACTCCTCCCCCGAGATGCTCGCGGAGGCGCGTGCCGCGGCGACGTCGGCGGGAGTCTCGCACCTCCTCGACCTGCGGCTCGGCGACCTCCGCGAGCCGCCGGTCGACGAGCGAGTCCCGCTCGCGATCTGCCCGTTCCGCTCGCTGCTGCACATGGAGACGGAGGACGAGAAGCTCCGGGCGCTGCGCGCCGCGCGCGAGCTCCTCGCGCCGGGCGGGCGCTTCGCGTTCGACGTCTTCGCCCCGAGCCGCGAGGACATCGAGGAGACGCACGACCGCTGGCTCGAGCGGGAGCCGGGCATCTTCGAGCGAGCGGTCTGGGACGAGGGGTCGCGGACGCTCTCGCTCTCGGTGCGCTCGGACGGAGGCGCCGAGACGACGTTCGCCCTGCACTGGCTCTCGGCGGGCGAGTGGCTCCGGCTGCTCGAGGAGGCCGGCCTCGAGGCGGAGGAGCTCTACGGCTGGTTCGACCTGCGGCCGTACGAGGGCGAGGAGGACATGCTGTTCGTCTGCCGTCGGGCCGGCTAGACGGGCTCGACGGAGTCCCCGAGCCCGATCTCGCCGCCGTCGACGACGTGGGCGAGCATCCCGCGGCGCCCGTCGAGCTCCGCCCGCAGCCCGTCCCGGAGCGCGTCCATCCTGTGGCACGGGTCGCACACCATCGTGATCTCGAGGACCGCCTCGCCGACACGGACCCGCTGCCCGACGGGCCAGTCGTGAACGTCGACGCCCTCGACCGTGACGTTCTCCCGGATCGCCCCTGGCTCGACGCCGACCGCGTCCAGGTGCTGCTTCGAGACGAGGAGGATTTCGCGGCGGGGCGGGTTCGCGTGCGCGCACCCCTCGAAGCCCTGGCTCGCGACCGCCCGCACGCGCTCGCGCGGCTCCGAACGGGCGCTCCCGCGCTCGGGCGACACGAAGAGACCGACGACGTTTGCCATCGGTTCAGCCTATCCGTAGAGTCGAATCCGGCGTGATCTGGCTCATCGTCCTCCTCGTCGTCGTCCTGCTGCTGGTCCTCGCGGCGGTCGCGCTGTACAACCGGCTCGTCCGGCTGCGGAACCGCGTCGACAACGCGTGGGCGCAGATCGAGGTCCAGCTCAAGCGGCGCTGGGACCTGATCCCGAACCTCGTCGAGACGGTGAAGGGCTACGCGGCCCACGAGCGCGAGACCTTCGAGGCCGTGACCCAGGCGCGCGTCCGCGCGCAGCAGGCGCAGACGCCGGGCGAGGCGGCGCAGGCGGAAGGAATCCTCGGAGCCGCGCTCGGCCGCCTCTTCGCCGTCGCCGAGGCGTACCCGGAGCTGCAGGCAGACGAGAACTTCCGCCAGCTGCAGACGGAGCTCGCCGAGACGGAGAACAGGGTCGCCGTGAGCCGCCAGGTCTACAACGACGCCGTCCTCACGTACCACAACGCGATCCAGACGTTCCCCGGCGTGGTGTTCGCGGGGCCGTTCGGCTTCAACCTGCGCGAGTTCTTCGAGGTCGAGGAGGCGGCGCAACGGGAGGCGCCGGTCGTCGACTTCTAGGAGCGCGCTGCCTCGCCCTCGGGGCGGCCGCGCTCCTCGCCCTCGCTCTCCCCGGAGCTGCCCGGGCGGACTCGTTCTCGCTGCTCTCCGCCGACGTCGGCGTCGACGTGCAGCCGGACGGCTCGCTCGGGGTCAGCGAGCGGCTCGAGGTCGCCTTCTCGGGCGACTTCCACTACGGCTACCGCGACATCCCGCTTCGTCCCGGAGAGTCGTTCGTGCGCCCGTCCGTCGTCGAGCGCGGCGTCGCGTACCGGCAGGGGACGAAGACCGACCTCGAGCCCGGGCCGCTGCGCACGTTCGGGGTCGAGCGGAACGACGAGCGCGTGCGGATCGTCTGGTACTTCGACGCCTCGAACGAGACGCGGGCGTTCACGATCTCGTACACCCTCATCGGCGTCGCCGTCGCCTACGACGACGTCGTCGACGTCAACCTCAAGGTCTGGGGCGACCAGTGGGACGAGCAGCTCGCCCGGCTCGAGGCCGTCGAGAACGCACCGGGCAAGATCCTCCGGGGTTGGGGGAAGCCCGTCTGGGTCCGGGGCGACGTCGAGCTGAGCGGAAACCGCGCCACCCTCCGGGCGGTATCCGTGCCGGCGCGCCAGTTCGTCGAGCTGCGGACACTCGTCACGCGCGACGCTTTCACGTCGACGACCGGCATGACGGTGCGCCGCGGGAACGCCATCGACCGGATCGTGGCCGAGGAGCTCGCCGACGCCGAGGCCTACCAGCAGGACCAGGACCGCATCGACGACTGGATCTCGCATCCCCTCCGGACGGCGGGGGCGCTCGCGGCGCTCGCCCTCCTCCCCGCGCTCGCGGTCATCGGCATCGTCTTCTGGATCTTCGGGCGCGAGCGCCGGACGGGCTACGACCGCGAGTACGAGCAGGAGCCCCCTTCCGACACGCCGCCCGCGCTCGTCCCGGTCCTCCTACGGCAGGGCGGTGAGGCGGGGTCGTACGAGTTCACGGCGACGCTGTTCGACCTCATCCGCCGCGGCGTCTACAAGGCGGAGCCGACCACGACCGAACGACCGATCTGGGCGGGGCTGCGCTCGGAGACCGTCGCCGACCTCGAGCTCTCGCTCGGCGTGCGGGACGAGCTGACGCCGTGGGAGGACAAGGTCGCGGACGTCGTCGACGCGGTGCTCGACGGCGGGTCCGAGCGTCTCTCTCGCTTCCGGGACGAGATCGAGGACGAGCGCGAGTCGATGGCGAAGCGCTTCCAGTCCTTCCAGAGCGCGGTCGGGAAGGAGGTCGAGCGCCGCGGCTGGTTCCGCTCGGTCGGCGGCCTGGCGCTCGCCGTCGCCATCGTCGCGTTCGGCGTCGCGGGCGGGGTCCTCGGGTGGTTCGCGCTCGACGGCTGGCGCACGGTGTACCCGCGCTTCTCCGACGTCGTGCTCGTCGCGCTCGCCGGCTGCCTGCTCGCCGGTGCGGCGCTCCTCTTCGCGACGCTCCTGTTCGCCCGCCGCGTCTGGCGACGCCGGAGGAAGACCGGGCAGCTCGAGGCCGAGCGCTGGGAGGCATTCCGCCGGTACCTCACCGACTTCCCCCGCCTGCACGAGGCGCCGCCGGCCACGCTCGAGCTGTGGGAGCGCTACCTCGTGTACGGGATCGCGTTCGGGATCGCCGAGCGCGTGCTCCAGGGGGCGCAGCTGCACATGCCGGAGGCCCTCCACGAGGCGAGCACGATCTACTGGATCTCCCCGACCGGCGACCTCGGCTCGGGCGCGACGAGCCTCTCGATCGGCGACCTCGCCTCGGGCTTCGGCGACGCCCTCGCTCCCCCAACTCCGGCGGGAGCGGCGGTGGTGGTGGGTTCTCCGGCGGCGGAGGCGGGGGTGGAGGCGGCGGGGGTGGCGGGTTCGGCTAGATCGGACCCGACTCGCGTGGCCAGCTTGCGGCCTGCGGTGGAGCGCGCATCGAGCAGCTCCGTCGACTCGTTCAGGCACCCGAGCGCCGCGAGAGCTCGTAGAGCGCGATCGCGCCCGCCGCCGCGACGTTGAGCGATTCCGCGTCGCCCGGCAGCACGATCGTCGCACGCTCCCCGCCCAGATCGGCGGGCAGGCCCTCCCTCTCGGAGCCGAGCAGGAAGGCGACCGGCGGCGCGAGCCCGAGGTCCTCGAGCGGTGATCCCCCGTGAGCGACGAGCGCGACGCGTCGCCGGGGCAGGTCGTCCCACTCGACGAGCGGAACGCGGAAGATTGCACCCGCGGAGGCCCGGAGCGCCCGCGGGCCGAGCGGGTCGGCGCACCCGTCCGAGAGGGAGACGCAGGCGCCGAACGCGTCGGCGGCCCGCAGCAGCGTGCCGACGTTGCCGGGATCCCCGACCCGCCAGAGCCCGACCCCGACCTCGCGCGAGCGGCGAGGAAGGTCGGCCGCCCGGTACACGCCGACGACACGCGGCGCGTGGCCGAGCGTCGAGACCTCCGCAAGGAGGTCCTGTTCGACGTTCTCTCCTGCCACGAGGAGCTCCACGGGCTCGACCCCCGCGGCGGCCGCGGCCTCGACGAGGTCCTCGCCCTCGGCCGCGAAAAGGCCTGCATCCTCTCGGTACTTGCGCGCAGCGAGGAGCTTCCGGACGAGCCGGAGCTTCTCGTTCTGGCGCGACGTGATCAAGCTCTGCGCAAGACCGGAACCCGCGAGCGCGGGTTCCGGTCGCGCGAACGCCCCTCAAGGCCGCTTCGCGGCCGCGGCGGCGGCGTTCGAGGCTCCATCGCCTACGCGGCTTCGGACGCGCCGTCGAGCGCGGCCTTCGCCCGCTCGGCGACGACGGCGAACGCCTGCGGGTCCGAGACCGCGAGGTCGGCGAGCGACTTGCGGTCGAGCTCGATCCCCGCCTGCCTCACGCCGGCCATGAACCGGTTGTACGAGAGACCGTTCGCGCGGGCGGCAGCGTTGATGCGCACGATCCAGAGCGACCGGAACGTCCGCTTCTTCGCCTTGCGGTCGCGGTACGCGTACGCGAGCGAGTGCTCGACCTGCTCCTTCGCGAACCGGTAGCTCGACTTCTTGCGCCCGTAGTAGCCCTTCGCCTGGTCGAGAACCTTCGCGCGCTTCTTGCGGGCGTGAACCGCTCTCTTCACCCTGGGCATGCTCAGTCCCCTCTCAGGAGCTTGCGGAGCCGCTTCTCGTCGCTCCGGGCGACGCCGTGGGTCTTGCGAAAGCCGCGCCTACGCTTCGACGACTTCTTCTCGAGGTTGTGGCTCTTCATCGCGTGACGGCGCAGGATCTTCCCCGTCCCGCTGAGCCGGAAGCGCTTCTTCGCTCCCCGTGACGTCTTCATCTTTGGCATCGGCTTTCACTCCCACGTTCTTGTTCGGCGCGAGGACCATGACCATGTTGCGACCGTCGAGGAGGGGCTGCTGCTCGATCGAGCCGAGCTCCTTCACGTCCTCGGCGAGCCTCATCAGCAGGTCCCGACCCCGGTCCGGGTGCAGCGTCTCGCGCCCCCGGAACATGATCGTGACCTTGACCTTGGCGCGCTGGCCGAGAAAGCGCACGACGTGCCCCTTCTTGGTCTCGTAGTCGTGTACCCCGATCTTGGGTCTGAGCTTGATCTCCTTGACCTGGATCTGGAGCTGGTGCTTGCGGGCCTGCTTGGCGCGCTGCTCCTGCTCGTAGCGGTACTTCGAGTAGTCCATGACCCGCGCGACGGGCGGGTCTGCGTTCGCCGCGACCTCGACGAGGTCGAGGCCCTTCTTGAACGCGAACTCGAGCGCCTCCGGCGTCGGGGTGATCCCGACCTGGCCCCCGTTCTCGTCGACGAGCCGGACGCGCGGGACGCGGATCTCCTCGTTGATGCGCTCCTCCCGCTTGCGCGGAACGACCCGGTCCATCGTGGGCCGGCGGCGGCGCGGTCTCAAAGGCCCTTCACCAAGCTCTCAGCTTCCCTCCTTGCAGACGACAAAACCGCTGCAAGCAGCGGCTTTTCTTCCCTTCCAACCGGCTCGGTTGAACCCCCGCGAGTCACGCCCGGGAGGTGAGGAAGCTGTCCGCTCCTGCTTGCAGAGCCGGCATCGTAGCAGGCTCCTCTGCACCCGATCGGATCCGGAAGGCTCAACGGTGCGGAGGGTCCGACTCGGCAGCGAGGGCGCGGAAGCGCTCGAGGAGCTCGGAGAGCGAGACGGTCGACTGCCCTCCCCGCGCTCGCGTACGGCAAGCGCCTCGTCCGACTCGCGGTCGCCGTGGACGAGGACGAACGGCACCTTCTCGAGCTCGGCCTCCCGGATGCGTTTCCCGAGCGTCTCGTCGCGCCCGTCGACGTCCGCGCGGAAGCCCTCGCCCGCGAGGCGCTCCGCCAGGGACCGCGCCGCCGGCCGGTGCGCCTCTCCCACCGGGAGGATCCGCACCTGGACCGGCGCGAGCCAGAAGGGGAAGTCGCCCCCGTAGTGCTCGACGAGGATCCCGATGAACCGCTCGAGGGAGCCGAGGAGCGCTCGGTGGATGACGACCGGCGCGTGCTCCCTGTTGTCGGTGCCCATGTAGGTCAGCCCGAACTGGACCGGCATCTGGTAGTCGAGCTGGATCGTCCCCATCTGCCAGCTCCGCCCGAGGACGTCGGTCATGTGCAGGTCGATCTTCGGCCCGTAGAACGTCCCCTCGCCCGGCGAGACGACGTACTCCATCTCGTGCCGCCGGAGCGCGGCCTCGAGCGCGGCCTCCGCGTGATCCCACTGCTCGTCCGTGCCGAGCCGCTTCTCCGGCCGCGTCGAGAGCTCGGCCCGCGGCGTCACCCCGAACCGGTCGTACAGGTAGCGGACGAAGTCGATCATCCCGTCGATCTCGTCCTGGATCTGCTCCTCGGTGACGAACACGTGCGCGTCGTCCTGCGTGATGTGCTTCACGCGGAGGAGGCCGTGGAGCGTGCCGCCGCGCTCGTCGCGGTGGAGCGTCGAGGACTCCGCGTAGCGGAGCGGCAGGTCCCGGTACGAGCGGAGCTGCGACCCGAACAGGAGCATGTGCCCGGGGCAGTTCATCGGCTTCAGCGCGAGCGGGAGCTCGCCCTCGTGCTGGCGCACGAAGAACATGTTCTCCTCGTAGTTCTCGTAATGCCCGGAAGTGACGTAGGTGTCGATGTCGTAGAGCAGCGGCGTCTTCACCTCGAGGTACCCGCGCCGCGCGTTCTCCCGCCGGCGGAGGTCCTCGAGCGAGTTCCAGATCACCATGCCCCGTGGATGCCAGAACGGCGAGCCGGGCGAGCGCTCGGAGAGATGGAAGAGGTCGAGCTCCCGGCCGAGCCGGCGATGGTCGCGCGCCCGCGCCTGCTCGAGCCGCTCGAGGTGCGCGTCCAGGTCCGCCTGCGAGTAGAAGGCCGTCCCGTAGATCCGGGTGAGCTGGGTGTTCCGCTCGTCGCCGCGCCAGTACGCGCCCGCGAGCCCGGTGAGCTTGAGCGCCTTGATGGGAGAGGCGTCCTGGAGGTGCGGGCCGCGGCAGAGGTCCGTGAATGCACCCTGCGTGTACAGCGAGATCGGGCCCTCGGCCTCCCGCGCGAGCTCGACCTTGTACGGCTCGTCCTCCTCCTCGAAGCGTGCGACCGCCTGCTCGCGCGGGATCTCCTGCCGGTCCCAGGTCCTCCCCTCCGCGATCTCGCGGCGCATCTCCGCCTCGATCGCCTCGAGGTCGGCCTCTGAGATCGGCTCCGGGAACTCGAAGTCGTAGTAGAAGCCGTCGGCGATCGGCGGGCCGATCGCGATCTTGACCCCTGGATGGAGCCTGATCACGGCCTCCGCGAGAAGGTGCGCCGTCGAGTGACGGAGGACGGCGAGCGCGTCCTCGTCTTCCGTGTCGCGCGTCGTCAGGACCTGGATCCGCTCGCCGGCGGCGAGCGGCAGGCGCAGGTCGCGGGTCGTGCCGTCGACCCGCAGGAGCACCGCCTGCTCCGCAAGCTTCGGCCCGATCGCGCGCGCCGCATCGAGCCCCGTTGCGCCCTCGGGCAGCTCGAGCTCGGTCGCGTCGGGAAGGACGACCTTCATCGCGCGGGAGGATAGAGCGAGGGCAGGCGCGGCCCGGGAGCTACGAGCGTGCTGTGTCCCGGAACATCACGCTGCGCAGCGTACCGTGTCCGGCGTCGCGAGCGAAGCGGGTGACGATCACCGTTCGGTGACAGTCACCGCCCGGACGCCGCGGGTAGGGCGTTGGTACAAATAACTGGTGCGCGCCTGGCTGCTCGTGGTCGTGGCTCCGCTCCTGCTCCTCGTACTCCTGCTCGCGCGCCCGGCGGTCGACGGGACCTGGGAGAACCACCCGGCGCACTTCTGGCTCGTCCTCGGCGCCGCGGCCATCGCCACGGCCCTCGGCTGGACGGTCAACGTCGCGGCGCGCAGGCGCCGCGACGCCCGGCTGCTTCTCATCTCGCTCGCGTTCATCGCCAGCTCCGGCTTCTTCGGCCTGCACGCGCTGGCGACTCCGGGCGTGCTCCTCGACGGGCCGAACGCCGGCTTCGAGCTCGCGACGCCGGTCGGGCTGCTGATCGCAGGCGCGCTCGCCGCCGCATCCTCGCTCGAGCTCTCGCCGCCGCGCGCCGCGCTCGTCATCCGCGGCGCGAACGTCCTCCTTGGAGCGCTCGTCGCGATCATGGTCGTCTGGGCGTTCGTCTCCCTCACGGAGCGACCTCCCCTCGACGACCCGCTCGCATCGGAGGAGCTGAACGGCTGGCAGCTCGTCCTCGCTGCCGTCGGCGTCGGGCTGTACGCGCTCGCTGCACTCGGCTACTGGCGCCTGTACCGGCGGCGCCCAGCGCGGTTCGTCTTCACGTTCGCGCTGGCGTTCGCGCTCCTGGCCGAGGCGATGATCGTGATCGCCTGGGCGACGAACTGGCAGGTCTCGTGGTGGGAGTGGCACCTGCTCATGCTCGGGGCGTTCGTCCTCATCGCCCACACGGCCCGGACCGAGTGGCACGAGGAGCGGTTCAGCGCGCTCTACCTCGACGAGACGCTGGCGGGCGCCCGCGACGTGAGCGTCGTCCTCGCCGACCTCGCCGGCTTCACGCGCTTCTCCGAGCGCCACGACGCCGCCGAGGTCGCGGCCATGCTGAACGCCTACTTCGAGCGCATCGTCCCGCTCATGGAGCAGGCCGGCGGCGAGGTCCACCAGATCGTCGGCGACGAGCTGATGGTGATCTTCGGCAAGGACGGCGACGACCCCGAGCACCCGGCGCATGCGGCACGGGCGGCGCTGCTCCTCCAGCGCACCGCGAAGGACGTCGCGAGCGAGCACCAGGACTGGCCGCGTTTCCGCGTCGGCCTCAACAGCGGCGAGGTGCTGGCCGGCGTCGTGGGCGGGGAGAGCGGGCACCGCAAGCACGGCATCGTCGGCGACGTCGTGAACCTCGCCTCGCGGCTCGAGACGGAGGCGCCGGTCGGCGGCGTCCTCATCGGCGAGGCGACCTTCCGCCGCCTCGGGGCGAACGCGGTGGTGCAGGCGCTTCCGCCGCGGCACGTGAAGGGAAAGGAGCAGGCGGTCGCCGCCTACGTCCTGCACGATCTCGCGGACGAGTCGGCCTGACCTCGAGCGTCAGGGCCGCGCAGGAGGCTCGTGCGCCTCGCCGAGGGCGAGCTCGAGCTCCGGCTCGTCGAGCGCGCTTCACAGGATTGCGATGCGCTCCGCTACCGGGCGTGTGGCCTGGGGTCGACCGGCGACGCCCTCGTGACCTCGTAGCGCGCGCGGAGGCCGCGCCGGCGGGGCGCGGACCCCGGGCGCGCTGACGCCCGCCGTAGACTCAGGCGATGAGCGAGACCGGCGCCGTGCACCCGCGTGGGAGGCTCTCCCGGCTCGCCCGCTGGCCGGTAGACCGGCTCGGCGAGGTGGCCCGGGGGGTCGCGACCGCCCTGCCGCGGGCGGTCGAGGATCTCTTCCGCGACCGGTGCACGCAGTACGCCGCCTCGATCGCGTACCGCGTGCTCTTCTCACTCTTCCCGCTCACGATCTTCCTCGTCTCGATCTTCGGCCTCGTCCTCCAGGACGACGAGCTTCGGCAACGGGTGATCGACGAGCTCGTCGAGATCCTGCCCGTGTCCGAGTCGGGCCAGACGAACGTCGCGGAGTCGATCGAGGGCATTGCGACGCCGCTCTCGGCCCTCGGCTTCGTCTCCCTGATCGCGCTCTTCTGGGGCGCGTCGGGGATGATGGCGTCGATCCGGATCGGCCTCGAGGCGGCGCTGAAGGTCGATCGCGGGCGGCCGGCCGCCCGGGCGAAGCTCGTCGACTTCACGCTCGTCGCCCTCTCCGGGCTGCTCGTCATCGTCGTCGTCGGCCTCTCCGCCTTCGCGGCGTTCTTCGGCCGGCTCGTCGACCGCATCGCGCAGAGCATCGGCGTCACGGCGCCCTCGGGCTGGGTTCTGCGGGACGGCCTCCAGCTCGTGCTCGTCGCCACGATGGCGCTTCTGCTGTACCGCTTCGTCCCCGCTCGCGGGCTGCGCCCGCGCGCCGCGATCGCCGGGGCCATCCTCACCGCGCTCGGCACCTGGGGGGCGACGAAGGTGCTCGCGTTCGTCTTCGGCGATTTCTCGCGCTACAACATCATCTACGGATCGCTCGCAGGCGTGATGACGTTCCTCTTCTTCGTCTACGTCGTCGCCCTGATCCTGCTCCTCGGCGCCGAGTTCGCGTATGCCTGGTCACAGCCGGCAGGCCCGCCCGGGCCTCCGCTCCGCGCGCGCGCCGGCGGCGTGTTCCGCGGCCTCTTCGTGCACCGCGACGACGACGGGCCGCCGAGGACCGACGGCCGCTAGCGGCAGACGCGGGCGCGCACGGTGGCGCCCGACTCGCGGCCGCGGACGTCCGAGGCGACGGCCGTGAGCTGGTGCGCGCCGCGGCGCTTGCCCGTCGTCCGCCAGCTCAGCGTGTAGATCCCGGCGGTGTTGCGGCGAACACGGCCGATCTGGCGGGTGCCGTCGAAGAAGCCGACCGAGGAGATCACGGCGGGCGAGCTCGCGACGACCTGGAGGCGGGCCCGCGCGGCGAGGCACGCGTTCCTCGCGGGGCTGATCCAGGTCACCGCAGGACCGTTCACGACCGACATGCGGACGCCGGCGAAGCGCGAGTTCGGGTACGGGTTCGTGCCTTCGGTGTTGATGTTCTTCGTCTCCTGGAAGTCCGACGCGAAGACGCGCATGAACTCGGTACCGGGACGGAGCGGGTTCGCTTCGCGCGGGATGGAGAAGACGGCGATCCCCGTGTCCTCGTCGTACGTGATCGGCCCGGCCTGCGTCCCGAACTCGCGGCCGAAGAAGAGCGTCAGCGAGTGCGGGTCGACGCCGGAGAGCGCGTCGCGCACGCGGGCGACGATCGTCGGTCGGCCGGCTCCGACCCGCTTCGTGAGCACGGAGATGTTCGGCGGACGCACGTCGTTGACCCACGAGCGCAGGACGTACGGGCCCGCGAGCGACCGCCCCGTGAACAGGTCGCGCCCGGAGTCGACCGAGACGTAGTACCGCCCGGGCGGGAGGAAGACGCCGCCGGCCGCGCCGACGTTGAAGAGGAAGTCGGGCATCGATCCGTTCGCGTTGATCGGGATGCCCGCGTAGCCGAGGACGTCGTTCTCGTCGAGCGAGCCGAGGAACCAGGGATGGATCGGAGCGTTCGAGCTGAGGAGCGAGCGGATGTCGACGTCGATGCGCATGCGGGGACGGACGACCACGACGCCCGCATTGACCGCCTGGCGGGGGATGTCGAGCGAGTAGATCGTCTCCCGACCGTCCTCGTTGACCGAGGGGTCGACCCCGAAGATGCCGAGGATCGAGAACGGCGAGGTCGGCCAGCGGTACACCCGCGCGCGGTTCTCGCCGGCGGTGGCCGTGTTCCCGCTCTGGGTCGCGCGCAGGGGGATCACCCTCGACCCGGTCAGCTGTGGGCGGGTGACCCTGAAGGCGTACGGCAGCCGGCGCACGACATCGCCCCGTCGGAGGACGACGAAGCCGAAGTTGTCGCCGTCCGAGGCCCCCGCCGCGGCGCGCGCGGTCATCTGCACGACCGCCGTCCCGCCGGTCGCAAGCGTGAACGGCGGCGCCTCGATGCTCGCCCCGGTGGAGGTCACCTGCGGGCTGACCTCGACGCTCCAGGCGCCTGCGCCGTCACCCGCGTCCGAGACGGTGATGGCGAGCGTCCGGCTTGCGGCGCCCTGGTTGACGTCGAGGTAGCCGAACGAGAGCGACTGCGGGCTCGTGAAGATCAACGGCCGGTCCGCGGCCGGGACGCTCACGAGGCCGGCCCCCTGCACGAGCACGCTCGCCTCCTGGGTGAGGGTGGTGTCTGCGAAGGACGGGCCTGCGGTCGACATCAGCGCCGACTTCACCTGGACGGCGCTCCAGGCCGGATGGCGCTGCAGCAGGAGCGCGGCGGCGCCCGACACGTGTGGCGCGGAGTAGCTCGTCCCGTCCCCGTACACGTACTCGTCCCCGCCGTACTCGGGGAGCGTCGAGGAGATGATCTGCGACCCGGGCGCCGTGACGTCGGGCTTCAGCGCGTGTCCGAACGGCGTCAGGCCTCCGGCGGAGTAGCTCGACGGCACACCGCCCCACGTCGTCGGGATCTCGAGGATCTCGCGCGAGAAGCGGACGTTCACGGCCCCGCCCGACGTCGCCATGAGCGCGCGCAAGCGCGCGCCGTCGAGGTCGGAGATCATGCCGCCGTCGAGGCTCGAGAAGATGCCGAAGGTCGGATCGCCCGGGCGGTTCTCCGCGATGAGCAAGCCCCTCGCACCGGCGGCGCGCGCGCGGGCCGCCTTCGTCTCGTACTGGCACCCGCCCCGCGACGCGAGCGCGATCGCGCCGGAGAGCGAGCCCGACGCGAGCTGCCCCTCGCAGAGGAGACGGCTGCCGTTCGACCCCGCGACCGTCCCGACGTCGACGAGCCGCTGGTTCGTCGAGATCCACCCGGGCGGGATCCCGAAGGTCTGCACGAACGGGATCCGCCCCAGGGTGCCGCCGACGACGGTGAGCGACGCGCCGAACACGTGCGAGTTCGTCGTCGCCCCGACGCTGATCGCCTCCGGCGCGGTCGCCGGCGAGCCCGCCGTCCCCAGGCCGAAGAAGTCACGGTCGTTCCCCGCGGAGATGACGGGGACGACCCCCGCGCGCGAGACGTTGGCGACCGCCGGGATGAGGGCGTCCGTGCGCGGATCCGACTGCGGAGCGCCGCCCGAGAAGTTGATGACGTCCATGCCGTCCGTGACGGCCGCCTCGAACGCGGCCACGATCTCCGGCGTCGACCCGGAGCAGCAGCCTCCGCTGTACGGGTCGGGCACGTTGAAGACGCGGTAGTTGCCGATCTGGGCCCGTGGCGCCACGCCGCTCAGGTTGTCGACCGCGGGATGGCAGCCGCCCTGCACCTGACCGCAGCGGGTGGGATCCCCGGCCGGGACGTCCGTGTTCGCCTTCCCCGCGATGACCCCGGAGACGAACGTCCCGTGGAACGAGAGGTCACGGTTGAGCGGTCTCGCTGTTCGCCCCCGGGCCGGCGAAGCCGCGCGCGACGATAACCTTCGGGCTCGTGCCGCCGGGTCCCTTCGGGAACCCGGCCGGGAACGAGAAGCCTGCCGGGCTGAGGAACGGGTGCGTCTCGTCGACCCCGTCGTCGACCACGGCAACCTTGACGCCCTCGCCCGAGGCGCCGGTGACCGACGCGAACTGCGGAGCGCCGATGAGCGCAGGCCCCCTGTTCGTCGACATCGTGTACGTGCGACTCGGATAGACGTGCTCGGCGACGCCGAGCTCGAGGAGCTCGGGCAGCTGCGCGTACGGCAGGCTCACCGCGAAGCCGTTCAGCACCACCCGGTAACGGCGGGAGACCTCGGCCGTCGGGATCGCCGCGCGCACGCTCGCGATCGCCCGCGCCTGCGCCGCCTCCAGCTGCGCGAGGTACGAGCGCGAGAACGAGCTCCTCAGGTTCAGCTTGCGGCGGGGCCCGAACCCCGCGAGCTGCCGTGCGTTCGCTGCCGCTGCGAGCGGCGGGTCGTCGAGTGTCACGATGACGCGTGTGCGCGAGCCGAGCCGCTCGAACGCCGCGGGAGGAACTGGCGTGGTCGTCCGGACGCGCGGGAACGACCAGTCGCGGATCTGCGTCTCGATCGGCTTTGCCGCGCCGGACGCGGTGCCCGTGGAGGCGATGACGACGGCGAGCGAGAGGAGCGCGAGCCGGCGCACGGTCGAGGCTAGGCGATCCTCCGCGAGATGCTGCTCGAGGCCCTGAGCCCCTCGAACCCGACCGTCACCGAGCCACGGAACGTCTTGCCCTTCGCGTTCGCCGGGATGTTCCACGTGCACGTGGCCGCGCCGCCCGTGACGCGCGCGACCTGCGCCCGCAGCCGCGTCGTGCCCGCCCGGCCGACACAGGTGACGCGGCCGTTCTGGAGGACGGCGCCGGTGTCGGAGCGGGCGGCGACGAGCCTCATCGTGAACGTCTTGCCCGCGCGGGGCACCCTCGGCACCGTCGTGACCCGGCGCACGACGAGGGTCGGCGGCGTGATCTGCAACTGGTAGTTGAAGAGACCCGCGCCGCTCGGGGCGTCGTCCTGGACCGCGTTCGTGAGGTCGAGGTCACCTGTCGCCTCGTCGATCACGATCCCCGAGATCGCCCTGGTGGCGAAGCCGAAGCGTCTCGTGTTCCCGAGCTCCGAGGCATTGATCGTGAACGTGACCGCGCCGCCCTGGTAGGAGAAGATGAGCGACGTCGCCGGCGCGCCCTCCGCGTACTCCGCCCCGTTCCACCGGAGCAGGACGATGTCGCCCCGGAAGAGCAGCATGAGGTACTCGGCGCCGAAAGATTGCGGGTCTCCGGTAGCGGCGTTGTTGTCGCTGTCCACCCAGACGATGACGAGCATGTCCTGCGTCAGCGTGGGCCGGTTCGGGATGTTCATCCGGAGCGAGATCGACGCGGCGTCGTTGTTCGACACGACGATCGTGGTGATGTCCGGAGCGGCCGGGTTCTCGCCCACCGAGTCCTGATACGTGGTGGTGTTGGCGGCGACCCGCGCGGGCGTCGTCGCCGACGACGGCGAGCCGGTCGCAGCCGCCGGCAGGGCGACGGCCATGGCGGTGACGAGGACGAGTCCGAGGCAGACGAGCGTTCGCACGGGCTCGGATGAGGCTACGGACCGTGGACCCGGCGTCAAGCGCCGGACTGGACGGTTGATGCCTGAGATCGCCGTCCCCGGGGCGCGACGGGCACTCCGGGCCTCGAAGCGCACGTCAGACCGATACGCGGCCCGCGTCCGGGCGGAAGCGGCCGGGCGCCGGATCGCGTCCGGACGCGCCAGATCGTGGCATCGACCATCTAGGCTCGTGCGGGTCATGCGGATCTTCGTCTGGCACGGCTACCTGCTCGGGGGGACGGGCTCCAACGTCTACACGAGGCAGCTCACGCGGGAGTGGAGCGGCGCAGGCCACGAGGTGACGGTCTTCTCGCAGGATCCGGATCCCGCGCGGTTCGACCTCGGCGGTGCCGCCGCCGTGCGCCCCGACGTGCACGGGCTCCTGCCGGTCTTCGTGCTCGACGAGTACGCGGGGTACGCGGCGAAGCTGCTGCAGGACTGCACCCGAGCCGAGCTCGACGCCTGGGTGGAGTCGAACGCCACGGCCCTGCGCGAGCGAGGGCCCACGGACCTCGTCTTCGCGAACCACGTCCTGCTCGGCGGGCCGGTGGGAGCCGCCTCCGGCTCGCGCTACGTCGTCAAGGCGCACGGCTCCGAGCTCGAGTACTCGATGCGCGGGAACGAAGAGCTCTCGCGCTGGGGCGGCGCAGCGCTCGCAGGGGCAGCGGCGACCTTCGCAGGATCGGAGCACATCCGCGAGGTCGTCGCCGAGGTCTGCGGCGCCGTGGACGACGTCCACGTCGTCCCGCCCGGCGTCGACGTCGACCTGTGGCGACCGCAACCCCGCATGCAGGCCGTCGAGGCGCTCGTCGCCGAGGCGCGGCGCGACCCGCCGAACCCTGGGAACGCGAACGAGCGGCTCCCCGACGAGGAGAACGCGGGCCGGCTCGCAGCCTTCCTCGCTGGCGAGCGGCCGACGGTCGTCTCCTACGGCAAGCTCATGCGCAACAAGGGTGTGCACGTCCTGCTCGAGGCGCTCCAGGGCGTCGACGCGCGCTGCGTCGTCGTCGGCTTCGGCGACTACCGGGCCGAGCTGGAGGAGGCCGCCCGGGGGCTCGACGTCCTCTTCACGGGCCCACTCGAGCACCGGCACCTCGTGCATCTGCTCGCGCTCGCGGACGTCTCCGTCGTGCCCTCGATCTTCCCGGAGGCGTTCGGGATGGTGGCGGCCGAGTCGGCGGCAGCCGGCTGCCCCCGATCGTCGCCGACCACTCGGGGCTCGCGGAGGTCGCGGACGAGCTCGAGGCCGACTACCCCCCAGCCCTCCGCGGCCTCGTCCGCTTCCCGAGCGGCGACCCGGAGGGGCTGCGCGAGCGGATCGTGGGCGTCCTCGGGCTCGGGCTCGCCGAGCGCGAGGCGATCCGGGCGGCGGCGCGGAGCGCGGCGGTCGAGCGCTGGAGCTGGTCGAGCGTCGCAAGGCGCATCCTGGACGCCGCGTTCTGACGCCGGCTTTCCGGCCCGGGCCGGCACACATCCCCGTCCCAGTTCAGGGGAAGGGCTGAGGACGTCAGAGACCGGGCCCGGGCCGCGATCTTCTTTCGGCGCGGCGCGGCGCGGCCCTTCCGCAGGGGCGGGTCGAGGTCGGCTACGCCTTGACCTCGAGCACGATGTGCTCGAGCGCGTCGACGACCTGCTCGAACGTGCGCGCGTGTCGATCTCGTCGGTGCGCCTGCGCGGAGCCGAGGCTCGACGTCCGCGGGGTCGCGCAGGATCCGCGCGTGCCTCACCGCTCGTCCTGAGGTCGTTCGTGTCGCGCGGCGCCACCCGTCCTAGGATCACGTGGGCCGGCGCGCTCTGCAGCACGACGGCGTCGAACCGCCGGTAGAACGTTCCCCGGTTCACGACGCAACCGGAGACGAACGGCGTGGCGTGGGCTTCCGAGCCGGCGGCGGGTCCTGGGTCTAGGCGAGCCGTCTGCGCCGCTGGTACGTCATGAAGAGCGCACCGACGCCGCCGACGAGGCAGATGACGCCGATGATCCAGAGCACGGCGCCGCCCCAGTACCCGAGGCCCATGACGAGGAAGATCATGCCCGCAAGCAGGAGGCCGAGACCGACGATGTTGACTGGCATGGCCCGCTCACGCTAGGTCGGGCGCCCGCGAGGCTCGTCCCACGGTCGGGGTATACGCGCGGCTCGAAGGCGGTACCGAGCGTGAGCGATACCGTGTCCAGGGATGGCGGATCGAGCCGCAGCATTCGTCTTCGCCGACATCGCGGGGTTCACCGCGCTGACGGAGGCGCACGGCGACGAGCAGGCCGCCGCGCTCGTGGACGGGTTCGCCGCGGCGGTCGAGTCGGAGCTACCGCCCGGCGCAACCCGTGTGAAGTCGATCGGCGACGCCGTGATGCTCCGCGTCCCGGATCCCGGGGAGGCGATCCTGCTCGGCCTCCGGATGACCCGCGACGTCCTGCGCGAGCACGGAGCGTTCACGGTGCGAGTGGGTCTCCACCACGGGCCGGCGGTCGAGCGCGACGGCGACTACTTCGGCGCGGCGGTGAACGTCGCCGCGCGCGTCTCCTCGATCGCGGCGGGCGGCGAGGTGCTGACCACCGGGGAGACCGCCGCCCTCGTCCCCGACCTCGAGGGCGTGCTCTTCGAGTCCCGCGGTCGGCACGCGCTGCGCAACGTCGCCGTGCCCGTGGAGATCTTCGCCGCGCTCCGATCCGCCGACGTCGGCGCCGGGGGGCTGTCGATCGACCCCGTCTGCAGGATGAGCGTCGAGCCGGACCGGGCAGTGGGCCGGCTGGAGTACGAGGGCACGGTCTACTTCTTCTGCTCGCTCCCGTGCGCCGCCCACTTCGCGCAGCACCCGGAGCGCTTCGCCGTCGCCTGAGGCCGGCGGCGGCGTCTCGACGGACTGTGACGGTCGAGACATTCGCAACGTCGGCCACGCGAGCGACGCCGGAGCACCCGTCTCCTAGTCTCGACGTAGTGCCAAACGAGACAAGGGAGAAGACCATGAAGCGCGTCGTTCTCATCCTCGGAGTCACCGCCACCGCGGCTCTGGCCGTCGTGCCCTCGGTCGCATCGGCCGGAAACGCTCCGCAGAAGGCGAAGCGAGTCCCGGCGTTCGAGCAGAGCCTCCAGATCTCTCAGGACGATCGCTCAGGGCAGACCGTGTATCGGCTCGGCAGCACCGGCCTCTGGATGCAGTAGCGCGCGACCCGCGACGGGACGCGCGCCACCGTCCTGGTTCTCGCGCCGTGGCGCCGAGAGCAAGAGCGTCGGCCCAAGAGACGAAACGTACGCGGTAGGGGCGCTTCCCAGAGTGGTCGCTGCTGAGCTCGGACCAGTAACTCCCAGCCTCCCGGGCCGGGGCCATCGTTTGAGCCGGATGGGGCGAGTGGACGACCTTCCACGGCGGGCCATGCGCTACGCTCGGACGCCCGTTCGAGGCTCATGACCGACTCCGTCCCCGAGGCACAGCTGAAGAAGACCGACGCCGGGCTCGTCCCCCAGGGCGAGGGCTGGTTCGTGCTCAACGCGCGCGACGTGTCCTGGATCCGAAGCGAGGAGCGCGGGCAGGACACCGACTTCGAAGGGGGCCAGGAGTGGACCGAGCTCGGCTTTCGCATCCAGGTTCTGTCGCCGGGTCAGCGGGGCATCTACCACGGCGAGCACGGCCAGGAGGACTTCCTCGTCGTCTCCGGCGAATGCGTGCTCGTGATCGAGGGTGAGGAGCGCCGCCTGAAGGCCTGGGACTTCGTCCACTGCCCGCCGTGGACGAGGCACGCGTTCGTGGGCTCCGGCGACGGCCCGTGCGTGATCGTCATGGCGGGAAGCCGAGCGAACGGCTTCGAGGTCGTCTACGCGGTGAGCGAGGTGGCGGCGAAGTACGACGCGAGCGTGTCCGAGGAGACTTCGAACCCGGACGACGCCTACGCCCGCTGGGGGCAGGAGGAGCGCTCGGCATACCGTCAGGGGTGGCTGCCGTGATCTCTCCACCGCTCGCCTGAGCAGCGTTGTCAGCCTGGAAGCGGGAAGTCCCGCGTTTGCAGGGCCTTCGGAGGTGCGCGGTACTGGGCTCGACCCAGTGACCGCCAGCTTGTCGAAGGTTGCTCGCGCTATCTGCGCCCGACGTCGACATGCTGCGGAATACGCTCTTGAGCAGGGACTTCCTGGAGTCGGCGCGGGCCCAGAGACGGTGCCGGGCACCTGGGATTGACATGGCGGGTGCCACGGGTACACGATGTCGTCGCGACACGGTCTTGGCGTCGTGACAAGTGAACAGGGAGGGGGGACATGCCGAAGTACTTCGTGCTGCTCGCGGCGATGCTGGTTCCGCTGGCGGTCACGGGCTACGCGATCGCCAATAGCGGTGGCCGATCCGACGCCGCGAAGGCGCAAAGCGCGACAGCGCGGTACCACGACCTCCAGGACGCTCTCGACGACGGCTACAGCATCCTGCCTGCCGTGGCAAACACAGCCAACGTGCTCGCCAGGAACGGCTGTGCGGAGTCGGCGACGGGCTTGGGTGCGATGGGGGTTCACTATCTCAAGGCGGAATTGCTCGACGAGGCCGTCGATGCTCAGTCGCCGGAGGTGCTCGTCTACGAGCCGCAGTCCAACGGTCGCTCGAAGCTCGTAGCTCTCGAGTACGTCGCGGCCGGCGATGCCGCACCGTCGCTCTTCGGCCAGGAGTTCAGCTCGACCGATCTCACACCCTACGGTGCCCCTGGGGCCAGCGCGTGGACACTGCACGCGTGGATCTGGGCGCCCAACCCGACCGGGGTGCTCATGCCGTGGAACCCGAGGGTGACCTGCGACAATGCCTGAATCGCCGGTTCTTGACGAAACCCTCGGCGCGCACGGACGACGATCTCAGGACACTTCTGGCTGACAGATCCGACCCCGATCTGACCCCGCTAGACAGGAGGCCCCGCAAGGGGCCTCCTTCTTTGCTCCAGCGGCTTGTCCAAGCCGTGTGCGGTGCTGGGCTCGAACCGGTGACTCCCAGCTTGTCGAGCTGGTACCGGCACCCCCACGCGCAACTACTCGCGGCCACTAACGCCGGCAGCGATGCGGCTTCGCGGGGCACCGCGGCGAGCGAGGCCGCCTGGCTACGCGAGTCGGTTTCGGGACGTTTGGGCCACTACTGGGCCACGGGCGACACGTCCCGAACGGCCATCTAGGCAGCCGAGCTCGATCGCGTCATGCTCTCGACGGGGGCTGGGCCCGATGGGTGAGAACCGCGATAGTCACGGCGTTCAGGGAGCCGCCCGCCCCTGCCGGCGCTACGCCCATCGAAGCGCCCAAGCAGCTCGTCGAGCACGCGGTTGGCACCGAAACGGGTGGAGTCATGCCGTGTTCGTCCGTCACCTCTGCCATGATCCGGCACTTGATGGCGGTCAGAAACGCTGACGTCCATCCTGAAACGGGCCCGCAGGTCGGTCGGAACTGGGCCCTCATCGGTCTCGTCGGGTTGTGCGTGGAGTTCTGGATCGTGGCACTGGCCGTCCTCACCTCGTACCTGTAACTCGAGACGAGAAAGCACTTGTGGATCAGCCGCCGCTTCGGTCCGGAGAGTCGACGCTGGCCCGCTGGCCATGTGAGGTTTCCGTATTGCCCATACGGAGAGGCTTGTCCGGTTTCGGCCGCGCGGGTACGGGGAGGAGATGTTTGCTCTGCTGTGCGTGGCCGTCGTGAGGACGATCGGCTTCTGGCACGTTGGCGTGCCGCTGCTGGTGGCGCTCGTGCTCGCCGCGTTCGTTGCCTTCGCCTGGGTCACGAAGTAGCCCACCCTCGGCAAGCTCACACCGCCGACACGAGCGGCAGCAGCTCGTCCGGGTGCCAAGCAAGCCGGGGCTGCTCGGAGCGCGAACGAGGCCGGTCGTGACGGATAAGCCGCGAGGAAGCCGAGTTCACGACAATCCCGCCTTCGGAGCTCCGCCCCGCACCGCCGGAACTGCCTCTGCATGCTGTGCGCGAAGGCCGGCCACTGCGAGGGCTGCAGGCGCTGGAAGTGTGAGCGCGCCAAGTTCTTCTTCTGGCCTGCGCCCGAGCCCGCTCGCGTAACGGTCTCGACCGACGTCACGGCCGCGCAGCTGAGCGCTCGACATGAGCACGCGCGCGGTCGCACGGGCGCTCGAGTGCTCGCCGTCGCCCGCTCACAAGGTGGCGACGCCGGGACGAACGGTGATCAGGGAGACCGCGTACCAGGCCTTGGCGGCTCAGCCGCTCGAACGGGTGGCCGGCTAGCTCGTCGCGGACTCGGCGGATCGAGTCAGCTACGCAGGCGCCGAGCCACCGCCGGCGACATCCCACACGATCTCGACGTCGCCCGCGCTCGCGCCCTCAGGCACCCGAAACTCCACTTGCTCGCCCGACGCCAGATTGTCGAACGGGATCCTCAGCACAAGCCTGTCGCCCTCGCGCTTGCTCTCGTGGGCGTGGGGAGCGGAAGGATCTGCATCGTCGACTTCGTAGAGCTGCAAGCGGTAGCGAGTGCTCGGCATGAGGCCCGACCATAAACGAATCGAGGGCGCCGTGCACTACCTCGGCCGTGCGTTGACGGCGCGGTCGAGGGGCGGTGCGGCCGAGCACATCGCGCAGCTGCTCGCGGGCGGCTGGAAGCGGATCGAGATCGCCCGGGCGACGGAGCTCTCACCCGCGCTCGTCACCCAGTCGAGTCGCCCCCGGAACGGGCTGAACGCGTCGACGGCCGAGAAGAATCTCGCGCTCGGCGCGCCGGCTAGCGTTGCTCGCGACTAGTAGGCTCGAGCGACCGGGTGCGGCCAGCCCTTGTCGAGCAGCCGCTCGCGGCGCGCGAGCTCGGCGGCCTCGCGCTCTTGGGCGCTGACGGAGCCGGGCGTTTGCTGGTAACCGGCGTCGGGAATGGCTGACTCGACGCAACAGCGAGGCGCGCGAACTGCGGCGGTTGTGGCATGGGCGGATCGGTCGCGCGGAGGCATCGAAGCTGACGGTGCGCGGAAGCGCGCCTTGGAGGCCCCGATGGTGGGACGTGGCCTTGTCCAAGTGACGTTCCGGTTTCCGAAGTCCGCCGAGATTCGCTTCCTGCCTGAGCCGCCCGCCGCTGGAGACGAGGTGTCAAGCGGCGGTCGCATCTGGGTCGTGTCCGAGGTTCGAGAGGGCACGTTCTGGCGCACGTACACCGCCGTATGTGTGCCCGTCGAGCGGCGGAAGTTCTCGGCGGTCGCCACCGACCTCCTCAGAAGGGTGAAGGACGCTCGCGAGGCTGAGCGGCCGCGCAGATGGAGGTGAGACCGACCCTCACGCTCGAGCTCGCATCCGAGCGTCGCGGTCGAGCTCGCATCGTAGGCCTCGAACCAGCGGATCTTCCTCCCGGCGACCTGGGTCGTCCTCCGTACAAGGGGATGCCGGCTGCCCTCGACGGCACTCCGTCGAGTGGTGCCTCGTTCGTGCGAGCGAGGTCGGCCGTGAAGATGCGCGGGGCCGTGCTCCTCTGGCCCCGACGTGAGACGTTTGGGCCACTAGCCCACGGCCGTCTATCCTAGAGACACGCGAAACCCCCGACTAGCGGGGGTTTCCTTTAGGTGGGCGGTACTGACCTAGAACGTCGCTGCAAAAGTAGCGTTCACTGCCTCCGAGGTGTGCACGGGGGTGTGCACCGCGCGTACACGTTCGAGCAGCTTCGCGCGGTCGACCTCGCCGTAATCAAGCATCGCGTGCGTGTAGCGGTCCGCGGTGACGGAGAGGTTGCGCTGTCCAACCTTGGCGCCGATCTCGGCCCACGACTCGCCCTCGCGATGGAGCAGGGAGATACGTCGATGGCGAAGATCGTGCGACGACCAGCTTGGCACGCCCGCATCGCGGCAGGCGCGACCAATCGCCATCCGTAGGTTGTCGGCGCTCCTGATTGGGAACAGAGGCGCTTCGGGGTCGCGATCTTCACGAGCCGGGAGACGATCTACGACCGCGCCGAAGAGGTCGTCGCACACTTACGGTTCAGGAGTGCGGCGTGTCAGGCTCCACGTAGACCCGCGTAGATCCCCCCGCCCCTATCCGAGCAGCTCGCCGTAACGTGATCGCGGTGGCGCTCCAGCGACAAGACATTCCGTGCGGACGGAATCCAGAAGCTGCAGATCCCGCTCAGCCCGTCACACTTCGGTGCATGGCCTTCTGCCCGAACTGTGGCCAAGCCGTTCCTGCAGGCGCTCGGTTCTGTCCCAGCTGTGCTGCCCCGGTCGCGAGATCCGTAGAGCCGAGTGAGGAGCGGAAGCTAGCGACCGTTCTCTTCGCGGACCTTGTGGGCTCGACCGAGCTCGCAGGCTCCCAGGACCCGGAGCGCACACGCGACCTCCTAAATCGCTTCTACGACGCGATGGCGGCCGAGATTGAAGACGCCGGCGGGACGGTCGAGAAGTTCGTCGGCGACGCCGTCATGGCTGCCTTCGGCGCGCCCGCGGCCCAGGAGGATCACGCGGAGCGTGCGCTGCACGCGGCGCTCTCAATGCAGAGGAGGCTCGAGGAGCTCTTCGGCGAGACCGTTGTGCTGAGGATCGGCGTGAACACCGGAGACGTCGTCGTGGGGCAGCCGCGCGAAGGGAGCTCCTTCGTGACGGGCGACGCGGTGAACGTGGCGGCGAGGCTGGAGCAGGCAGCGGAGCCAGGAGAGATCCTCGTCGGCGAGCGCACTGCGGCCGCGGTTGGCGGAGCCTTCGAGCTCGACGAGCCGGTGACGGTAGAGGCAAAGGGAAAGGCGGGTGGAGTCACCTCCCGCCGACTCGTCCGTGCACTGTCGTTGATGAGGCCACGTGGTGTGGGCGGCCTCCGCCATGCGTTCGTCGGGCGTGAGCGTGAGCTCGAGGCTTTGCAGGCGGCCTTCCGTCGCGTCCGCGACGAGGCCGAGCCGCGACTCGTGACGATCGTAGGCGACGCAGGCGTCGGCAAGACGACGCTCGTCCGTGAATTCTGGGAGTGGCTCGCGTCGCAGTCGCCCGAACCGGTCCGTCGAGTCGGACGCTGCCTGTCCTACGGCCGAGGCATCACGTATCTCCCCGTCGGTGACGTTGTTCGCGAGCACCTCGGCTTGCTCGAGAGCGATTCACCGAAGACCGTGCAGCGCCGGCTCGGCAGTCGCGAGATCTTGGGCATGACGCTCGGACTCGAGGCGCCCTTGGACCTGCACCCCCTGGCTGCACGCGACAGGCTGCGCCAGGCATGGGTCGACTTCGTCCAGGAGCTCGTGGCCGAGCAACCGGCCGTCGTGCTGATGGAAGACCTGCATTGGGGAGAGGAGGCGCTCCTCGACCTTCTCGAGGCCGGACTCCAGGACGTCCGCGGTCCGCTGCTACTCCTCGGAACAGCGCGGCCGGACCTCGTTGGCAGCAGGCCCACCTGGGGCGTCCGTGGTCGCGAAAGCGAGACTCTGTGGCTCGAGTCGCTTTCGTCCACGGACGCCTCCCGCATGCTCGACGAGCTCATACCGGCCGAGCTGCCCGCCGTCATCCGCGAGGTCGTCATCCAGCGGTCGGAGGGCAATCCCTTCTTCGTCGAGGAGCTCGTTCGCACGCTGATCGACCGAGGCGTGCTCGAGCGTCAGAATGGCGGATGGACCGCCCACGCGCTCACCGACGAGGTCGTGGTACCTGACACGGTGCGGGCGGTTCTGGCAGCCCGCATCGACCTCCTGGAGCCGGCCGAGAAATCGGCGCTGCAAGCGGCCGCCGTCATCGGGCGCACGTTCTGGTCGGGCCCCGTCTACGAGCTGCTCGAGGGCGTCGAGCCGGACCTTCGTGTGCTCGAAGAACGCGATTTCATTCGTCATCGAGCGGGCTCGTCGATCGTCGGCGAGCGCGAGTTCGCGATCAAGCACGCGCTGACCCGCGAAGTCGCCTACGAGAGCCTGGCGACGCCGAAGCGCGCGCGGCTCCATGCGCGCTTCGCGGGCTGGCTCGAGCGGGAGGGAGAAGGCCGAGACGAGGACGCGGCTCTGCTGGCCCACCACTACGCAGAGGCGGTACGGCCCGAGACCGCCGACCTTGCCTGGTCCGGTGCGGACGAGGAGCTCGAGCAACTGCGCGGACGAGCTGTTACGTGGATCCGGCGCGCTGCCGAGCTGGCTGTCGGTCGTTACGAGATTGAAGACGCCATCTCACTGCTTCAGCGCGCGGTCGAGCTCGAATCGCGCCGAGAGGCACAGGGGGAGATCTGGCGGGAGATTGGTCGCGCTCACGCCATCTACTTCGACGGCAAGGCGTTCTCCGCGGCGATGCAGCGCGCCATCGAGCTGGCTGACGACGATCTGACCACGGCGGATCTCTATGCGGACCTTGCCTTCCAGACGATGATCCGAGCAGGAATGTGGGGTGTCCCGCCGCAGGCGGACCTCGTCGAAGACTGGATCGGGCGAACGCTCGAGCTGGCGCCGCCCGACACCGTGGCCCGCGCAAAGGCGCTGATCGCCCGCTGCTACGCCGCCTACGACAAGTCTCCCGAGCTCGCGAGCGAGGCGAGCGGAATCGCCGAACGGTTGGGCGACCCGGCCATCCGCTCCTACGGCTACGACGTCCTGTGTCTGACGGCGGTCGCGGCGGGTGAGTGGGACGACGCAGCTCACTGGGCGCGTCGGCGCGTCTCGCTCGTCGACGAGATCGACGATCCGGATCACCGGCAGGACATCTACAGCGGCGCTTTTTCTCCTGCCGTCGCGCGCGGACAATTCGACGAAGCACGGAGGTACTCCAGGTCCGGCGAAGAGATCACCCGTCGGCTGTCTCCTCATCATCGGTTGCACGGTGTCGGCCAGAGCCTGGTGCTCGAAGAGCTCCTCGGTGACTGGAAGGCAGCGAGCCTGCTGCAGCCTCTGGTGGAAGACGCCGTGGCGGCGAACATCGCGACCCCGTGTGTTCTGAATGAGCGCGCCCTTTTGGTCTGCGCGCTTGCACGCGCCTACCTCGGGGATGAGGAAGAGGCGTGCCGCCTCGAGCAGGAGGCCGGAGCCCACAGAATGACCGGGTACGGGCCCTTGCAGGACGCGCCGCGCGTACAGCTCGCCCTCCACCGCAACGATCTTGCAGCCGTCAAGTCGTTGCTTGGCGAGCCCGGCGTGCGTCGAGCGACCACCTACTACCTAAGCTCGATGGCCACGCACCTCGATGGCCTCGCGGCTCTCGGCGAGCGGGAGCGCGTCGAAGCCGAGGCGGGCCGGCTTCTGCAGCCCAATACTTATCTCGAACCATTCGCGTTGCGCGCCCTCGGCGTCGTGCGCGATGACGCGAGCCTGATCGAGCGCGCAGCTGGCCGATTCGAGGCGCTTGGCCTCGAGTGGCACGGCGCGCGGACGCGGGCGCTCCTCTAGTCCGTCCAGAAGTCCTGCATGAACTCCACGTCGTCGAAGCCCGCCTGCGGGGCGGCGATCGTCACGAACACGGCGTCTTCGTGTCCGGCAGCCCGAAAGGCCCGCGCCGTCTCTGGCGGGACGCGCACGGCCGTCCAGGGCTCGAGGTCGATTACCTCGTCGTCCAGCTTTGCCTGCGCCCGGCCCGAGACGAGGAAGTAGACCTCCTCCTGGATGGTGTGGCGGTGGCCGCGGGTCGGCCGCCAATCGCCGCCGAAGCGCTCGAACGTGACAGCGAAGTTCCGGAGTGCGAGCGACTCGCGGAGGAAGCGGATCTCGAAGTGGTCGGGGTCCATGCCCACATCGGCAGCCATATCGGGAACGTCGGCCACGCGGGCGATGCTGTACTCAGCCATGGATTCTCACTCCTTTCCTCGGCCGGGTGTCTCGCTGGCCGAGCCAGAGTGCCGATTGCAGGAAGGACGTCGAGCGGTTGGGCGTCCTCAAATTCACGGTCGCCCCGAACGCTAACGCGGCAACCCCTCGCAGAGGCAGCGCTAGACACGGACCAACTCTAGTCCCTTCGTATCGCGCGCGTTCGACAGGCAGCCGGCGCGGAAAGCCGACACGCGGACCCGAACGCGGACACATTCATCACGAGCGTTGAGCAGGTATCGCTCAAGCGTTTCGTCCCTCGGATCATGGGACTCCCAAGCGAGGCGGCGGGCTGCAGGTTGTCACAACGCGACGACCGTCGCCCTCAAGAGACATTCCCGATCACTCGCACATTCGACGGTCATGTTCTTGGAACTTGTGTCCTCGTTCGAGCACGATCCCGAGCTCAAACGGGTACGCACAAGGGCGGCGCGCTCGAGCGCGCTGCCCGTCTCGAACAGGCACCTACCGAAGCGTGAAGAAGCCCTCGTTGCGCCCACTCCAGCGCCCGCTGTCCAGATACACATCGCCTCGCCGCCCGCCGCCGGCTGCCCCCGCGTACTGGCCAGTACCGCGCACGACCTTCCAGGTGCCGGTGCCGATGTGGTATCCACTCCCGGCTTCGACCCACTCGATTCGAGAACGGATCACGAGTGTTCCCCGCTTTCCTTTGAACGTCTCGACGACGGAGTCGTAGATCGCGACTCTCTGTCCTTCGCGCATCACGACGTGCTCGTTACTCAAGCACAGCGCTTCCCGTTCCCGAGTCGCGCCTGAGAACTCCCGCCTGCAGTGGCGTCAGCAGGAACCTGGCGGCGTTCGGATTCGCCTCGACGCCGTAGCTCACGATCGCCACCCGCTGCTTCGCTGCGATCGGACTAGCCGCCGCAACGGAAGTCGCCGTGACTGCCGCAATGAGCGCGACGCTGATGCCGAGTCTCCTCATGTCTCTTCTCCTCTTCGTAGGTCGAAGTTCGCGCTTGTCCGCACCGCCTACGTCGTCCCGGCCCTCACTAGTGGAAGCGGATCGATCGAACGATCTCTGCGATCTCTCCCTCGACCGCGTCGCCGGCATCCCTCGTCGTTTGGGCTTCGATGAACAGGCGCGTTCCCTTCACGGCGACGATCCACACCCTGATCGTGTCGCCCACGTTCGACTCGAGCCAGCATGCGCCCCAGCACTGGCCGCGCGGCCCCCGAGGCTTCCACGCAAAGAAGAACCCCGGGTCGCACCCGCGATCCTGGCGAACCTTCAGCACCACATGCATCGCGCGGCGTCCGCCGACGGTCACGCGCGTCGGGCGATGAATGGGCTTCGTGCCGGGTGCCTTTGCAACGGCCGAAGCCAAGTCGGCGATCGATCCGTCGATGGCCGGCCCGAACAGCTTGCCGCAGGGCGCGCCTTCGCTCCGGTGAAGAAAGCCCGTCCAGAACACGATCGCCTCCGCACCCTGCGGACCGACTGTGCTCTTGCTGATGAACAGGCCCCGGTTTCGGAACGTTCCGCTGGCGAGCTTTTCAGCGGGGCCGTTTTCCCAGGCCCCGTGCGACACGTTGAACGAAAAGCGCACGCCTTCCACCGCGCGGGTCTGCTTGCCGAGCGCGAACGGCTCGACCGACAAGAGCTCGCGGAGTTTGGAGAACCCGTTGACCGTGGCGAACGCTGAAGCGGTTCCGAAGATCGCGACAACGGCGGCGACCGCGAGCACAGCGATGCGCCGACGACGCTCGCACTGCCGCGCGCGGGTGGCCTGCTCGCGACGGATCGCGTCCTCGAGATCGGTACGAAACTGAACGAGCGTTTCGGGCAGCGAGGTCATGAGCGCTCCTCCTTCGTGGCGACGAGCGCGAGGCGACGCAGGGCTCGCGAGACTCGGAGCCGTGCGGCTGCGGGCCGAATTTCGAGGCGCTCCGCAACCTGGTCGTAGGACAACTCGTCAACGACGCGCAACTCGATGGCATCGCGTTCGTGTTCAGGCAGTTGATTGAGTGCGGCAGCAAGCGTGATTCGCGGTGAGAGCTTCTCGTCGACGGCCGCATATCCGTCCTCGGCAGCGTGGTCGAGCGGGAGTCCGAGACGCTCGCGAGCACGTGTCTCGACCCGGTCGTGCCGGATCGTCTCCCGGAGGACGTTCCGGGCAATTCCGAGCAGCCACGGAAGGGCCGAGCCGCCGTGCTCGTCGCGAAAACGTGACCTGCTCAACCATGCTTGAGCGAACGTCTCCGCGGTCAGATCGCTCGCCGCCCATTCGAGACGCCGGTGACACCACGTGTAGACGCTGTGTGCGTGGCGCTCAAATAGCGCTCCGAATGCGGTCGCGTCGGCTCCTGCAGCCTGAATCAGATCCGCATCGGATGAGGCGTCCGAATCATCCTGCATGCCTCTTTATGACGGATTCCGCGGAATCTGTATCTGCGGGTCGTGACAACGCGCGACGACCGTCGCTCTCAAGCGACTCCCGCACACTCGAGCAGGCGGTGATCTTGTAACTCGAGCAGAGTGACGGACTGGACGCGCGTTTCGTCGCGGCGGATGATCACGGCGAATGCGAGATGACCTCCCGACCGGCACCGTCACCTTCCTCTTCACCGACGTCGAGGGATCGACCAGGCTGCTCCACGACCTCGGCGCGGAGGCCTACGCCGAGGTCCTCTCCGAGCACCGGCGCGTGATCCGGGAGGCCTGTGCCGCCGAGGGCGGCGTGGAGGTCGACACCCAAGGGGACGCCTTCTTCTTTGCCTTTCCGACAGCGCCGGGCGGGGTCCAGGCGGCTCGCACGATAGGTGAGGGACTTGCCGTCAGCCCGATCAAGGTGCGCATAGGTGTCCATACGGGCACGCCGCTCGTGACGGAAGAGGGGTACGTCGGATCCGACGTTAATCGGGCGGCGCGCATCGCAGCGGCCGGCCACGGCGGGCAGGTGCTCGTCTCCGCCCCGACCGCGCAGCTCGTCGAGCTGGAGCTCGGCGACCTCGGCGAGCACCGCCTTAAGGACCTCGGCGCTCCCGAGCGCGTCTACCAGCTGGGAGACGGGGAGTTTCCGGCGCTCAAGTCGCTCTACCGCACGAACCTGCCCGTGCCCACGACGCCCTTCCTCGGCCGGGAGCGCGAGCTGGCCGAGGTCGTCGGCCTGCTCGACGGCGCCCGCCTGTTGACGCTCACCGGTCCTGGCGGGACGGGGAAGACACGGCTGGCGGCACAGGCCGCCGGCCTTGTGTCGGACGGCTACCCGGACGGGGTCTGGTGGGTGCCGCTGGCGGCGCTCCGTGAGCCCGAGCTCGTGCTGGAGACGGCGGCGCAGGTCGTCGGCTCCACGAACGGCCTCGCCGAGCACATCGCCGACAAGTCCATGCTCCTGCTCTTCGACAACTTCGAGCAGGTGGTGGAGGCGGCTGGCGACGTGGCCTCGCTGCTTACCTCTTGCTCCAACCTCGACGCGCTCGTGACGAGCCGAGAGCCGCTGCACGTGACGGGAGAACAGGAGTACCCCGTGCCGCCGCTCGTCCATGAAGAGGGCGTCGGCTTGTTCATCACCAGGGCCCGTGCGGTCGACCCCGGCTTCCAACCCGACGAGGCGACGTCTGAGATCTGCCGCCGCCTCGATGACCTGCCACTCGCGCTTGAGCTGGCCGCCGCCCGCATCAGGGCCCTCTCCTCGACGCAGATCCTCGAGCGTCTCGAGCAGCGCTTGCCCCTGCTGATCGGTGGCGCGAGAGACCTACCCGAGCGGCAGCGCACGCTGCGCGCCACCATCGACTGGTCGTATGAGCTACTGAACGACGGGGAGCAGCGCCTCTTCGCCCGGCTGTCGGTCTTCCGCGGTGGCTGCACGCTGGAGGCGGCCGAGGAGGTCTGCGAGGCTGATCTCGACACGCTGCAGTCGCTCGTCGAGAAGAGCTTGCTCCGCTTCACGAACGAGCGCTACTGGATGCTGGAGACGATCCGGGAGTACGCCGTGCAGCAGTTCGACAAGGTCGAGGAGAGCGAGCGGCTTCGGCGCAGACACACGGACTTCTTCGCGGCGCTCGCACGCCAGGAATCGACCGAATTGCGAGGATCGTCACGCGAAGGGGGCGACCGCCTCGAGGACGAGCGGGACAATCTGCGCAGTGCGCTGTCGCGCGCGTTCGCTCGAGCCGACATCGAACTTGCATCTGAGCTCGCCACCGCCTACGGCCTTCTGTGCATCTACCGGGGTCCGCAAACCGAGGGCAGGACGTGGCTCGATGCAGCCCTACGGGTTACCGACGGTGTCGCACCGCTACTGCGCGAACGAGCACTGGGTATCGCTTCCGATCTTGCCAAGCGGCAGGGGGATCTTGAGGCAGGGCGGTTGCTTGCGGAGGAGCGTCTCGAGCTCGCGCGCACACTTGGCGACTCCGACGCGATCGGTGCAGCGCTCGAGGGCCTTGGAGTCATCGAATGCTACGCGGGCAATTTCGATCGAGGCGAGGAGCTTCAACGCGAGGCTGTTGCAGTGTTCACCGCAAGCGCCAACGACGTCGAGCTTTGCTATGCGCTCGGCATGCTCGGTTACCTCCTCTTCGCTCGCGGTGCCTATGCCGAGGCTAAGGAGGTGTGCCAGGCCGCATTGACCTTGGCGCGGGCGATTGGTGACAGCAGGGGCGTCGGAATTGCTGCGAGCCACCTCGGCGACGTCCTCGCACACGAAGGGAGCCTCGACGAAGCACTGGTTCTACAACGTGAGGCGCTGCTCATGGCACAGGAGCTACGCGACGTACAGGCCATCGGTGCAATGCTGCTCGACATCGCGGTGATCGCCACTTCGCTCCAGGACTACGAGTCTGCGGGCGAAATGCTCGGCGCCGTAGGCGGCCTCGCTGAGTCGAGCGAGTTCGCCCTTCTGTCGCTTCAGGTCGACTCGTTCGATGAAACTCTCGAGGTACTGCGGCGGCAGTTTGGCGAGGACTGGTTGGATCGGATAACGGCACGCGGGAGACGGATGCCGTTGGACGAGATGGTAAGCCGTGTGGTCGACCTCATCGATGCGCGGACGTGAGTCCCCCTCGGCTCTCTGCGACTCGCTCGCGCTCCTCGAACGCCCGGTGGCATCCCAAGGACGAAGATTCGGCTCCTGCTCATGGCGCGTTGGCGAGGTTCAACAAATACTAAGTGCTGGGGCAGAACGGAAGGAGCTCGCCCGTACCGTCGCTCCAGTAGCCCCAGCGCTTGGCGATCGCGGTGAACTCATCGACGGCGCGATCGCACTCCGTGCAGCGGATCGCGTCGTCCAACGCGTCAGGGGCTTCAGGGCGGCAAGTCACGGCTTGCGTGCTGCCTCCCCCGTGTCGGACGTGTGCTGACTGTCGAGGACGTCGCTTCGCTAGCTCAGGACCGTCTTCCACCCTTTGCGGTAGCAGTGGAGTTTCGAGGGGCCTCTGCTACCGATGCAGAAGGTCAGTTCACTCAAACGTCCAATCGCGTCGCCGGGCTCCAGGTGTGCACGGGGGTGTGCAGCGCACGAGCAATTCCGGCACCCATGGCACACCTGACCCACGTAACCATGCGGGTTTCCGCGCGGCTACGTGAGATCAGATGGGCGGTGCTGGATTCGAACCACCCCGCATCGGGGCACTTTCTGGTGGGCGATCCGGCACCCGTCCGGCACCGTATCGCACGTTTCGCACCTTGCGGGCGTGCTCTTACCTTCGTCCACCAACCATTCACACGAGCCCACTTACACTGGAAGCTCCACGACTTTCCTTGACGTGGTCAACCTGAGAGGGGAACGAGATGGCGTACGGGATCGTGCATCACTTTCCGGGCGGTACGCAGGAGCAGTACGACGCGAGTCTCGCGGCGGTGCACCCGTCGAGGGATAGCCTGCCGGCCGGCCAGAACTTCCACGCGGCTGGCCCTTCGGATGGCGGCTGGACGATCTTCGCCGTCCACGACTCGAAGGAGAGCTGGGAGACGTTCCGCGATGACATCCTGATGCCCCGGATGCAGGCGGGCATCGAAGGCGGCCTCCCCGAACCACAGGAGACCGCGTTCGAGATCTACAACCTGCAGCCGTAGCAGTCAGCCAACGACTCTCGACTGAAGACTCACCCGGGCGACGCTTACGGTCCTTCTGGCCTCGAACAGTCGGCCGTGAGCATCCGCGGGTAGTCCAACTCGCGCTCGTCGACGAGCACGTGTGTATACGTGTTCGCGGTCACGCTCAGGTTGCGTTGCCCGACGAACTCCCCGATGCGTGCCCACGGGACGCCGCGAAGGTGAAGCAGGCTGATCCGACGATGCCGGAGGTCGTGCGGACCACAACGGGACGCCTGCGGCCTTGCACGCCTTGGCGATGGCTGTCCGCAACGCGTCGGCACCGGAGTCGGAGAACAACCGGGCGGCGAGGACGCGGTCGTCGCGTGGCCCGATGGCGGCCTCCAGCGCCTCGCTGAGCGGCTCCGGTAGGTCAACCCATAGTGCTCGTCGGGTCTTGGTCGTCGATTCCCGCAACCGCACACGGCGGCGCATTTCGTCGTAGTCGCCGACCACCGTGAGGTCGATCGCCGACACCCGTGCCCCCGACCAGTCGAGGAACAATAACGGCAGCCGATGCTTGGACGGCAGGAGCCGGTAGACGGCTTCGATGTGGTCGGCCGACGGCGGACTCGGCTCCTCGGGTTCGGCCCGGGCCCGCCGCAGCTGACCACCCGTCTCGATCCCTGAGTCCGTTCACCGTAGGCTTCGCGGTGATGCTCACGTGCCCCCGCTGTGGCCAGGAGAATGCCGACGGCGCTCGCTTCTGCAATGCCTGCGCTTCCGAGCTCCAGGCGACAGCCGCGGGCGAGGCGCGCAAGACCGTCACCGTCTTGTTCGCGGACGTGACGGGCTCGACCGCGCTCGGCGAGCAGCTCGATCCCGAGTCTTTTCGCCGGGTGATGGCGCGCTACTTCGAGCTGGCCCGGGCCTGTCTCGAGCGACACGGAGGCACCGTCGAGAAGTTCATCGGCGACGCCGTCATGGCGGTCTTCGGGGTACCGACCATGCACGAGGACGACGCGCTGCGCGCCGTCCGCGCTGCGTCCGAGCTGCGGGACTCGCTCGTCTCCCTCAATGACGAGCTCGAACGCGACTACGGCGTCTCCCTACTCCTTCGAACCGGCGTCAACACCGGCGAAGTCGTCACCGGGACCGAGGAGCGCCTGGCCACCGGCGACGCGGTCAACGTCGCCGCTCGACTCGAGCAGGCTGCGCAGCCGGGAGAGATCTTGATCGGCGAGCAGACGCTGCGGCTGGCGCGTGGAGCGATCGAAGCGGAGCCAGTCGCGCCGCTCTCGCTCAAGGGGAAGGCCGAGCCCCTCGCTGCATACCGCCTGCTGCAGGTCGTCGCGGGTGCACCCGCGTTCGACCGGAGGTTCGACGCCCCTCTCGTCGGCCGGCGCGACGAGCTCGCGCAGCTTCGTACGGCGTTCGAGGCAGCCGTTTCCGAACGACGTTGCCAGCTCGTCAGCGTGCTCGGGCCGCCGGGGATCGGCAAGTCGCGGCTCGCCCGCGAGCTGGAGTCGGCGTTGAGCGGAGAGGCAACCATCCTTTCGGGTCGCTGCCTCCCCTACGGCGAGGGAATCACCTATTGGCCGCTCGTCGAGATCTTTCGGCAAGCCGAGGCCGAGACCGAGCTCACCGCAGTGCTCTCCGCCGGAGCGCCGGAGGAGATCTTCTGGTCGATGCGGAAGGCATTCGAGCAGCGCGCGCGCGAGCGCCCACTGGCCCTCGTCATCGAGGACATCCACTGGGCCGAGTCGACGTTCCTGGATCTCATCGAGCATCTCGCGGAGTGGACCCGAGACGCGCCGCTCCTGCTTCTCTGTCTCGCACGCCCGGAGCTCGTCGACGAGCGGCCAGGCTGGGGCGGGCAGCACATTGCCCTCGAGGTGCTCTCCGAAGACGAGTCCGATCAGCTGATCGAGGAGCTCCTTGGCGCCACCCGCCTCGAGCCGCAGGCATACGAGCGGATCCGCGCGGTCGCGGAAGGCAATCCGCTCTTCGTCGAGCAGCTGGTGGCGATGCTCGCGGAAGGGGGCGATCCCGAGCATGTGCCCGAAACCATCCACGCGCTCCTCGCTGCACGTCTGGACGCACTGCCGGCTGAGGAACGGGACGTCCTCGAGCGCGCATCAACTATCGGCCTCGAGTTCGAATGGGGAGCTCTCGGCGAGCTCGCTCCGGATAGACAGAGGCCGTCGGGCACGAATCTCGCTGCACTCGTGCGCAAGGAGCTGATTCGCCCGCACGAGGCGATCGAGGACACGTTCTGGTTCAGACACAGTCTGATCCGCGACGCTGCCTACGAGCGCATTCCAAAGGAGCGCCGCTCCGAACTGCACGAGCGGCTTGCAGACTGGCTCGATCCCAGAGGCGAGGAGTTCGACGAGATTGTCGGCTATCACCTGGAGCAGGCGTTTCGGAATCTCGTCGAGCTCGGGCCGGTCACGGAACGGGCGCGGGCGCTGGCCGACCGCGGAGCGGTGCGACTCGCGGAGTCCGGACGGCGAGCGTACGCCCGCGGTGATACGCAGGCGACGGTACGCCTGCTCGAGCGCGCGGCCGATTTACTTCCTCTCGACGACCGGCATCGTCTGAGCCTCCTGCCCTCCCTCGGCCGAGCGCTCAGGGAGGCGGGTCAGTTGGATCGGGCAGACGCGATGCTCGCGGAGGCGGTCGAACGTGGGCAGCTAGCCGGCGAACGCGCAGTGGCGGCCGACGCAGCTGTCGCACTCTCAGACCTTCGGTTCCATAGGACTGCCGAGACCGGCACAGGGCGGGAGGACGTCCTGCGCGAGGTCGACGCGGCCATTCAGGTCTTCGAGGAGGTTGGTGACGAAGCCGGACTCGCGCGCGCACTCACCCTCGGCGGGAAGCTGCACTTCTGGGGCGGCGAGGCTGCGGCAGCGCTACTCGATCTCGAGCGCGCCGCGCAGTCTGCGCACGCGGCAGGCGACCGGGCGCAGGAGGCGGAAAGCCTGCAATACGTGCTTGCCACGATGCATCGCGGCCCGATGCCGGTCGACGAGGCGCTGGCACGATTCGAGGAGTTGCGCGCGCGCACAGGGACGAACCGAAGGCTCGAAGTGGCCTTTCTCGAGACGCGCGCGAGTCTCGAGGCGATGCAAATGCGCTTCGACGACGCGCGCGGCTCCGTGTCTCACGCGAAGGCGTTGGCCGAGGAGCACGACCTTCGGGTCCTGCTGGACTCCCATACCCGGCCCACAGCCGGCTATATCGAGTTTCTCGCAGGCGACCCCGAAGCGGCCGAGCGCGAGCTGCGACCCGCATGCGAAGGGACCGAACGCTTCGGGGAACTGGGCTTCCTTTCGAGCATCGCCCCGCTCCTCGTCGATGCGCTCTACATGCAGGGGCGCGACGAAGAGGCGCTCCAGCTGAGTGAACGGTGGCGCCCCGAGCGCCTCACCGTGCCCGAAGACGTAGACGCGCAGGCCGGTTGGCGGCGTGTGCGCGCCAAGGTGCTTGCCCGCATGGGCGAGTTCGACGAGGCGGAACGCCTCGGCAGAGAGGCGGTGGCGATTCTGTCTCGGGCCGACTATCTCGATGCGCACGCCCTGGCGGTCGCGGATCTCGCCGAGGTTCTGCGCCTCGCGGGCCGGCTGCAGGAGTCAGCGGCCATCGCCGGGGAAGCGCTACGACTGTTCGAAGCCAAGGGGAACGTCGCTGCGGCGAGGACGCTGCGCAGCTTCGTCGCCGATCTGCAAATCGAGGTGTAGCTCCGCCAGCCCTGTTACGGTCGCCCACAGGTCCGCGGGGGCGTGTGGCTTGCCCTCGCACATGGACTGTCAACCAGGGGAGGCTCGACCAGATGACTTCTTTCCGATCGCTCGTTGCGCTGCTTGCCTGTGTCGGAGTACTGGGTGCAGGGGCGGCGTCGGCCGCCCCGTCGACACCGCCACCCTGACGTATGAGTCCAAGAACTGCGAAGGCTCGCGCGAAGGGGACTTCAGTGCGGTGAAGCAGCCGAGCGGAGCGGCTGGACTTCAGCTGACCGACGGCAGCGGAACCATCACATTCATGGAGTCGATCGCCGTGCTGAGCGGTGCTGTCGAGTTCACGACTCCCGGGTTCCAACACCACGGGCTGCCGACTACTTGCGATCGCGAGCCGGGATCGGACTCAGCAAGGTCAGGACGTTGGGCGGTTGGCGTTTCAAGCCGTCACCTCAGCCTCTCGGAGGCAGCGAGATACTCTTGTTGCGCGTGCTCGTGCCCGCGGATGCACGATCCGAGCACGCAACTCCTCGGGCGTCCGGTTGTTGATCCTGAGGAGAGTGACGTGGAGTCCATACTTGCAATCACCGCCGCTACCTGGGCCATCGCGATGGCGCTCGGGCCCATTCTTCAGATCCGGAAGATCTTCGCGCACAAGAACTCGCAGAACATCTCGATCGGGTACTTCGTCGTTCTGCTTGTCGGCTTTGTGCTGTGGCTCGCGTACGGAGTTGTCGCGTCCAACCTCGCACTCGTCGTGCCCAACGCGGTGGCTGCGGTCGTCATCACCGCGACGATCGCCATCGCGGCGCGGTATCGCGGGACTCCGGCAACGCACCAGAGCGAAGCGCACGCGTCGAATCTGACCCAGATCTGACCCAGAGAAACGAGGCCCCTCACGGGGCCTCTTTCTTGCTCAAACGGCTTGTCTGAGCCATGGGCGGTACTGGGCTCGAACCAGTGACCCCCAGCTTGTCGAGCTGGTGCTCTCCCAACTGAGCTAACCGCCCCGGGACGCCGATTGTAGCGAGGGCACGCTAGAAGATCTCGGGGCACCAGGGAGCGCGATTCCAGCCGAAGATCGCGTCCGCCCGCGCGGCGGCACCGCGGCGGAGCTCCTCGGCGCGCCCTCCGCGGACGAGCTGCGAGAACGAGATGGCGCCGAGGTAGGCCGCGCCGAGCGCGCTCACGTCGCAGTGGAGCTGCGGCGCGGCGCGTGACCTCCGCGCCGTGCCGTCGGCGATGCGCCAACGGCCCTCGTTCCAGGGGCAGAAGGCGTCGACCACGTCGACCACGACCGCGCCGTCGGTGGCGTACGCGCGAGCGGAGAGCGCCGTCCCGACGTCGACGAGGCGCACCCAGAGCCCGTCGCCGACGCGGAAGCCCATGCGCCTGGGCGTCGCGAGGAGCTGGAAGAGCGCGTGGTCGACCGGAAGGAGCCGCGCGCTCACCTTCGCCGCCCAGTCGATGTCGAGCAGGTAGCGCCAGAGCTCCGCGGTCGGGGGCCCGTCGAGTGCGACGGCCTCGAGGACGTCGAGCTCGGACTCCGAGACCCCGCCCTCCCACTTCGGCCGGTGACGGTAGATCGCGTATCCCGCGGGCACGCCCTGCCGCTCGAGGACGACGAGGCGCTTGGGCGGCTCTCCGGGCTGGTCGAAGAGGATCCGGAGGTCCCACCAGCTCCGCGTGCGGCCGAGCATCCCGGGGACGTCGCGCCGCACCCGGTCCCAGACCCGCGGGAAGAGCCGCAGCGCCTCGTCCTTCTCGACGAAGCGGATCGTCCCCTCGCGCTCGGGCAGGTGCACGAATGCCGAGTACGACCGCGGGATCGACACCTCGCCGACCAGCGACGCCATCCCGTATCCGAACCGGCCGTAGATCGTCTCCTCGGATGCCCACAGCAGCGCGACCGGCTCCCCGCGCTCGTGCACGTCGTCGAGCTGCGCGCGCATCATCGCGCGTAGGACGCCGCGGCGACGGTGCGTCGGGTACGTGCCGACGACCGTGACGCCCGCGGTGGCGACCTTGCCGCCCGGCACGGTGAGCTCGAACGGGAACGCCCCGGCGCCGCCGACGATCTGGCCGTTCTCCCGGGCCGCGTGCATGCGATCGACGGGCAGGTTCTTCGAGAAGCGCTCCATGCGCTCCTCGGTCGGCTCGAGCGCGAAGTACTGGCCGATCGCGAAGACCGCCTGGCCGAACTCCTCGAGGTCGGCGCACGGCGCCACCTCGATCGTCGAAGAGCCCCTCTTCGTCGCCATCAGAAGCCCTCGGGACAATACGGCGGGATCGGGGTCGTGAACAGGGCCGTGGCGCGCGCGAGCCCGTCCGGTCGAAGCTCGCGTGCGCGGCCCGCCGCCGCGAGGCGCTCGAACGTGAATGCTCCGAGGTAGGTCGACGCGAGATCGGTGACATGGAGCGCGACGTCCGCCTCTGCGTCGCTCCTGCCGGGCTCGGCCCCGACTGCCCAGCGTCCGGCATTCCGTGGGAACAGGTCGTCCTCGACCTCGAGCACCGCCGGCTCGGACGCGCCGTAGCTCCGCGCTCGGAGCGCCGCCTCGACGTCGACGAGCCGTAGCCAGAGGCCTTCGGCGAAGGAGAGGTGGAGCCGCCGGGGATCCATGACCATGAGCGGGAGCGACCAGGCCGGGTCGATCCGGCCCGCCTTCACGCGCGCGACGAGATCGACGCCGAAGAGGTAGCGCCAGAGCTCGGCCGTCGCCTCGGGCGTCGCGGCGAACGCCTCGACGACGCGCAGCTCGCCCTGCGGCGTGTGCTCCTCCCACTTCGACTTGATGCGGTACAGCGCGTAGCCGGCGGGCTCACCGTCGATCTCGAGCAGCGCGAAGAACTTCGGGCCATGCCCGTCGCGCCAGTGCTCGGGGTCCGGGAGCAGGTGGTCCGCCCACCACGCCTCCGAGCGGGCGAGCGACCCGGGCCGGTCCGTGCGCACGCTCTCGTAGAGCGGCGGAAGGATCGCCGCCGCCTCGTCGGCGGTGACGAGCCGGACCGAGCCGCGCGGGCCGGGGTCGTCGCGGAGCGCGAACGCTCCCCGTTCGGCGTCCATGAAGGTCTCGGGCGCGGCGACGCCGTAGCCGAAGCGGCCGTAGATCGGCGCCTCCGACGCCCACAGGATCGCGAGCGGCTCACCGCGCTCGTGGACGTCCTCGAGCTGCCGGCGCATGAGCTCGGTCAGGATTCCGCGTCGGCGGTGGCTCGGATGGACGCCGACCCACGTGACGCCGGCCGCGCCAGCAGTGCCCCCAGGGACCGTGAGCTCGAACGGATACGACGCCGCGACGCCGACCGGCCGCCCGCCGTCCCAGGCGGCGAGGATGCGGTCGGTGGGCATCAGCCGTCGCTGGCGGTCGAGGTCGTCGTCCTTCGGCTCCTCGCCGAAGGCGACGTAGACGGCGCGAAACACCGCCTCGAACTCCTCCGCGCTCGGGCTGCGGTACTCGAGATCCACGGCGCGCCAGGCTACGCGATCTTCTCGAGGGGCGCGTACTCGATCATGAGCCGCCGCTCCGTGCCGTCCTCGGCGAAGCGGATCATCACGACGCCGCCGGGCTCGACCGCGGTCACGACGCCCTCGCCGAGCGAGGCGTGGCGGACGGTGTCGCCGGTCGAGACGACGAGCTGGGACGTTCCCCGCGGCGCGGCCGACTCCGGCGACCCGTAGCCGGTCCAGGAGGACGGCCGCAGCCGCTCGCGCTCCACCTCCGACGGCAGCTCGTCGAGGAAGCGCGAAGCGAGGTTGTAGCTCCGCCGTCCGAAGAGCGACCGGGACATCGTGTGCGTCAGCGTCAGCCGCTCCATCGCCCGCGTCATGCCGACGTAGCAGAGGCGACGCTCCTCCTCCACGCCCTGCTCCTCGACGGCACGGACGTGCGGGAAGATCCCCTCCTCCATCCCGATCATGAACACCGCCCTGAACTCGAGGCCCTTCGCGTTGTGCAGCGTCATCAGCGTGACGAGCCCGCGGTCGTCCCGGATCGTGTCCTGGTCGGAGACGAGGGCGACGTCCTGGAGGAAGCCGGCGACCGAGGCGTCCGCGGTCTGCTGGCGGTACTCGCGGGCGACGCCGACGAGCTCCTGCAGGTTCTCGATGCGACCGCGCGCCTCGATCGTTCGCTCCGCCTCGAGCGCGTCGAGCGTGCCCGTCTTCTCGAGGACGCGCTCGAGCAGCTCGTCGACCGGCAGCTCCTGGGCGAGCGCCTGGAGCGACTGCATCGTCCCGTGGAACCCGCGGAGCGCGCGGCATGCAGCCGCGGTCACACCCGCCGCCTCCGGGTCCGCCATCGCCTCGAACAGTGTGCGGCCCGTCGCCCCGGCGTGCGTGACGACGCGCGCGAGCGACGTCGAGCCGATCCCGCGCCGGGGCCGGTTCGCGATTCGCAGCAGCGAGCCCGCGTCGCTCGGGTTGACGAGCACGTTCAGGTAGGCGGTCGCGTCGCGGATTTCCGCGCGCTCGTAGAACCGCGGCCCGCCGATGACTTGGTAAGGCACGTCCTGCCGCACGAGCACGTCCTCGAGCACGCGCGACTGCGCGTTCGTCCGGTAGAAGACGGCGACCTCGCTCGCCGAGTGGCCGGAGTCGATGAGCCCGGCGATCTCGGCCGCGACGAACCGTGCCTCCGCGTGCTCGTCCTCGACCTCGACGACGCGGACCGGCTCGCCCTCCCCGAGCTCGGAGAAGAGATGCTTCGGCTTCCGCTCCCGGTTCTCGTCGATGACGTCGTTCGCGGCGCGCAGGATCCTGTTCGTCGAGCGGTAGTTCTGCTCGAGCGTGACCACGTACGTCCCCGGGAAGTCCTGCTCGAACTCGAGGATGTTCCGGATGTCTGCGCCCCGGAAGCCGTAGACGCTCTGATCGCCGTCCCCCACCGCGCACACGTTCCCGTGCTTCCCGCCCAGGAGCTGGAGCAGGCGGTACTGGGCGTGGTTCGTGTCCTGGTACTCGTCGACGAGGATGTAGCGGAACGCTTTTTGCCAGCGCTCGAGCGCCTCCGGGAACCGCTCGAGCACCTGCACGGTGAGCATCAGGAGGTCGTCGAAGTCGACCGCGTTCGAGGCGTGGAGGCGCCGCTGGTAGAGGTCGTACACCTCGGCGACCGTCTGGTCCCAGAACGAGGCGACGCGACCCGCGTACTCGTCGGGCGTGACCAGCTCGTTCTTCATCCGTGAGATCTGCGAGTGGATGCCGCGCGGCGAGAAGCGCTTCGGGTCCTTGCCGAGCTCCTCGAGGCACGCCTTCGTCAGGCGCACCTGGTCCTGGTCGTCGTAGATCGTGAACGTCGAGCGGTAGCCGAGCCGGTCGGCCTCGCGGCGCAGGATGCGGCCGCACGCGGCGTGGAAGGTGAGGATCCAGATCGCGCGCGCGGTGCCGCCGAGCATCGTCTCCAGGCGCTCGCGCATCTCCCCCGCGGCCTTGTTCGTGAAGGTGATCGCGAGAATCTCGTTCGGCTTCACCTTCATGTCGACGACCAGGTGAGCGACGCGATACGTGAGGACACGGGTCTTCCCCGAGCCCGCTCCGGCGACGACGAGGAGCGGTCCCTCCGTGTGCAGGACCGCATCGCGCTGGGCCTCGTTGAGGTCTGCGAGGGAGCTCTGGGAGGACGCGACCGCGATCCGTCGATGCTAGCCGTCGCCGCGGAGCCGGCTCGGGGCGGCTACCAGCTCACGGAGGGAACCGTGTCCTCGAAGAACACCTTCCCCGGCCCCCGGCGGCGAGCGCCGTCGACGCGACGGCGAGCCCGAGGCCGGCGACGATCGCGGCGAGCCGCACGCTCGAACGGTACCGAGCGCTAGGCGCCGCGGGCCGAGCGCCGGGGAACGACCGCGAGCCGGTCGCCGACCGACACGATGTCGATCGTCGCGCCGTAGTAGCGCGCGATCGCGCCCTCGCTGAGCACGTCCACCGGGGCGCCGTCGGCGACGACACGTCCCCCGTCGAGGAGCACCATCCGGTCCGCGTACTGCGCCGCCAGCGTGAGATCGTGCATCGCCGCGACCAGCGTGAGGCCGGACTCCGCGCGCAGGGAGTCGAGCAGCTCGAACGCCTGTTGCTGGTGCCCGATGTCGAGCGCGGCGGTCGGCTCGTCGAGGAGCACGATGCGCGCCTCCTGGGCGAGCGCCCTGGCGACGACGACGCGCTGCTTCTCGCCGCCCGAGAGCGTGCCGAGCGTCCGCTCGCCGAGCTCGAGCACGTCCAGGCGGGCGAGCGCGCGGGCGGCCGCCTCGCGGTCGCGGGCTCCTTCCTTCGCCAGCGGGCCGAGGTGCGGCGTGCGACCGAGGAGCACGTACTCGGCAACGGTCATCCAGGGAGGCGTCGACGGCTCCTGCGGAACGACCGCGACGAGCCGGGAGAGCTCCGAGCGGTGCAGCTCCTCGCTCGCACGCCCGTCGAGCAAGATGGCGCCGCGGTAGGGAACGAGGCGAGCGATCGCACGGAGCAGGGTCGTCTTCCCGGCGCCGTTCGGGCCGATGAGCGCGAGCCATTCGCCCTCCGCTGCCGTGAGGTCGACGCCGTCGACCACGGGCCGACCGCCGAGCTCGACGGTGACGCCGGCGAGCTCGATCACGGCCCCACCCGCGTCGAGCGGAGGACGAGGGCGAAGAACGGCGCGCCGCAGAACGCTGTGACGACGCCGAGCGGGATCTCCGCGGGCGAGAGCGCCGTGCGCGCGACGACGTCCGCGAGCACGAGGAACCCCGCGCCGACGATCGCCGAGAGCGGCAGGAGCGCCCGGTAGCCGATCCCGGCGACGAGCCGGATCGCGTGGGGGACGATGATCCCGACGAAGCCGATGAGGCCGGTGACCGCGACCGCCGCGGCGGTCCCGAGCGTCGCCGCGACGACGAGGGCGAGCCGGACGCGGCCGACGTGGACGCCGAGCGCCGCCGCCTCGTCGTCCCCGAGCGCGAGGACGTCGACGACGCGCCGCAGCGCGAGGATCACGACCGCCGCGACGGCGACGTACGGGAGGATCAGGACGACGTCCGTCCAGCCCGTGCTCGGAATGTTCCCGAGGATCCACGTGTACACCTGCTGCAGCGTGTCGGCGTTCTGCTGCTGGAGGAACGTCTGCCAGGCCGTGAAGAACGCCGCCACGGTCACTCCCGCGAGCACGAGGGTCGCGGCGTCGCGCTCGCGCCTCGCCGAGCGCCCGACCGCATAGGTGAGCACGACCGCGACGGTCCCCCCGAGGAAGGCGGCCAGCGGGAGCGCGCGCTGGCCGCGCAGGCCGTCGGGGAGATACGCGATCGCGATCGTCGCGCCGAGGCCGGCCCCGGCGGCCACGCCCAGCAGATACGGGTCGGCGAGCGGGTTCCGGAACACGCCCTGGTACGTCGCCCCCGCGAGGGCGAGCATCCCGCCAACGAGCGCGCCGAGCACGACACGCGGCACGCGGATCTCCCACAGGATCGCCTCCTCGGTCGGCGTGAGCGGCGACGCCGCTCCCGGGACGTGGAGCTTCGCGGCCGCCGACTCGAGGATCGCGCCGACGCCGAGGTCGATCGGGCCGACGACGACCCCGGCGACGACGGAGACGAGCAGGAAGGCGACCGCCCCCGCCGCCCAGAGTGGCGTGAGCCCGCGGGCACGGACCCGGTCCCCGGAGCGGCGGTGACCGTCATCCGCGCCTACTGCAGGCGGGCGAGCGCGGAGGACATCGCCCGGAAGAAGTTCACGAGCCTCGGTCCCCAGCGGGACGCGATCGAGTCGTCGATGCGGACGATGGAGCCCGTCCGGACCGCGCTGATGCGGTCCCAGCCGGGCCGGGCAGCCACGGTGGAGGGCTTCTGGCCGCAGCAGACGCCGTCCGCGAGGACGATCACGTCCGGGCTCGAGGCGACGACGTACTCGGCCGACAGCTGCGGGTAGCCGGTGCCGGTCGAGTCGGCGGCGTCGGCGATGTTCCGCATCCCGAGCGCGGCGTACACCTTCCCGACGAACGTCTTCGACGTTGCCGAGAAGAGGTCGGGGTCGAGCTCGTGGTACACGGAGAGCCGGGCGCCGGTCGGCCTCGAGGCCCGCACGATCCTGCCGATCGCGGCCCGCATCCTCGCGATCAGCGCTCTGGCCTCGGTGGCGTGCCCCGTGAGGAGCCCCAGCTGGCGGATCTGCGTGTAGGCGCCGGCGAACGAGCGGGCGCCGTCGTGGTGGACGACTGTGATCCCGAGCCGGCGGAGGGCCGTCGAGAGGCCCTTCGGGTCGTAGGCGATGACGACGAGGTCCGGCCGGTAGGCGGCGATCGCCTCGACGTTCGGCGTGAAGCCGGAGAGCCTCGTCCTCGGCGCCGCCTTCGGGTAGTCGGAGCGGTCGTCCACGGCGATCACCTGCTTGCCCGCCCCGATCGCGAAGAGCGACTCGGTGGCGGTGGGCGACAGCGAGACGATGCGGCGCGGCTTCTTCGCGAGCGTCACCGTGCCGGAGGGCGTCGTGATCGTGACCGGGAACTGCGCGGGGCGTGCGTCGGCACCGGCTGCGGCGCTCTGGACGAGCAGCACCAGCGACGCCACCACGAGGACGGCGAGGAGCGTTGACGAGCGAAGCACCTGAATCCTCCTTCCGCGAGGGGTTCGGCTATGGGGAGCGCGACAGGTCTTCTGACTCGGGGCTCCCTCCTCCGCCGCCTTCCCGGCTCGCGCCAGTGGCTTCGTGGCGGGGGAGCGTCTCCCCTCACAGCGGCGGGACCGTCCCGGACTCGCACCGGGTTCCCTCACCGCGCTCCTGGTTCGATGGCCGAGCCTATCATCGGACGGTGTCCGGGCACGCCGTCCGCCTCTGGCTCCCCGTCGTCCTCTGGGCGGCGCTGATCTTCGCGTTCTCGTCGGTGCCCGACCTCGGGACGGGTCTCGGGGGCTGGGACCTCGTACTACGGAAGATCGCCCACGCCGCGGAGTACGCCGTCCTCGGCGCGCTGCTCGCACGCGCGCTCAGGAGCCCGGGGGTCGCGGTGCTCGCAGGCGTGCTCTACGCGGTCAGCGACGAGGTGCACCAGGCGTTCGTCCCCGGGCGGCTCGGCTCTCCGATCGACGTCGCGATCGACGCCCTCGGCGTCGTCGCGGGCGTCGTCCTCTGGGAGCGGGCAGCGCGGACGCGGAGCCTCGCGTGAGCAGGGCTCGAGCAGTTGCGATCGACCTCGACGGCGCCCTCGGAGACACGCGCCCGCTCTGGAGGGCGTGGCTCGAGTCGGCCGCGCCTCTCCTCGGCGTCGACCCCGAGGCGCTGTCCGCGGACCGGGGCGAGGCGGCCGCTGAGCTCGACCGGCGCGGCGCCGGCAACTGGCGCACGCTGCTCGAGCGCTTCAGCGAGGAGCGGGCACCGGTCTACCTCCGCCGCGACGCGGCGGCGGCGGCGGCGCTCCGCGCGATCGCCGCGGACGACCGCGCAATCGGCGTCTACACCGACGCGCCGGACCCGCTCGCGCGCGTCGCCCTCGCCCAGCTCGGGGCAGATCGGCGCGTCGCGGCACTCGAGACCGGGGACGGCGCCCTCGACCGCCTGCTCGCGCGGCTCGGCGCCGACGCCGTCGTCGTCCGGACGCGCGCCGAGCTCGACCTCGTCCCCGCGTAGAATCAATCGCATGGAGAAGCCCGCCGACGTCGGCGACCGCCAGCTCGACGCGCTGCTCGAGCGCCTCGACCGCATCGCGGCCGAGCTCGAGCGGCTGAACCGGACTGCGGAGCATCAGGAGGGCTTCACGCTCGTCGCGCGTGAGCTCCGCGAGCTGAACGAGTCGCTGAGCACGCTCGCCTACGCGGCCCTCGGCCAGGCGCCGCCGCGTGTGCGTCGCCGCGCGAGCTAGGGCTTCACGCCTCGCGGAGAGCCGGGCGAGCACGAGCCAGACGACGCACGCGGCCCGAGGCGGACGGCGCCGGCCAGGTCTGCCCAGCGCTGCGCCAGCCGGTCCGAGTTTGGACGGCTTCCGCCGCTTGGACAGGGACGTCGTCACGGACGACGGCGTCGAGCTCGTGACCTACTCTCGCGATCTCGAGAGCCTCACGCTGCGCGTCTAGGGCTTCGTCGATACGACAGCGCCCTTGGCTGCGCTGAGCGAGGTGCCGCTCCCGATCCGCACCGTGAACTTTCTGACGAACCGCGTCGTCCCGACGCTTACCGTCATGGAGGCTGCCATCGTCTTGCCCTCGTAGCGCCTGTTGTTGAACGCGTACGCACAGCGGACGGCGCCCGGCCTCCACTGCCCCGGTCCCTTGCGATTGCCGAACGCAGGCTCGCTGGGGAACGACTGGGTGCACGTCACGCCCTTGGCGGAAACCGGCTGACCGCCCTGCGTGAGCGGCGCCTCGGCATAGACGAAGGACGGTCGAGGCCGGGTCAGGGTGAGCGCGCCGAGCTTTACGGGCTTCGAGGAGACTGGCGAGGAAACGAGCCTCAGATCCCACGTGACCCTTGACGTATTGACGCCACCCGCGCGGGGCTTTCCGCCGTAGTTCCCATAGAAGACAGGCCGGTCCGTGGGGCCAGAGCCTTGCCGGGACGTCGCGTCATCTGGCTGCGTCGACCGGAACGTGAAGGTCATGCCGAGCGTGCCACCGTCGTATCTCTCGGGCATGTCCAGTCCGCACTCGTAATACTCGCCGGCAATCGACAGCGTCACTCCCGGGAAGACCGTGAGCTGCGCGCCCGCGCCCCGATCGGATACGGCGACGTCGACCGGCCCGCTCTTCTCTAGGGACGCCGACTTCACGTACCGAAGCGCGCCCGCGCATTCGCCCACCCAGCGGGTCTCCTCCCGGTACGTGACCTCGTAGGCGGCTTTGTCGGGCGCGGTGCGGGTGATGCGCACGGTCGCAGTGCCCTTCTCGGAGAACTTCACGCCCGTGTTGTCGACGATCTGGTCCCAGCGCTCCTCGAGGACGATCGTGCCCTTCCACCAGCCGCGCGGAAGCTCTGCGCTGGAGGCGCCTGCGATACCGGCCAACAGCAGCGCGACACCTGCGACGACGACGCCGAGGCGGGCCATCAGCTCACGCACTTGTCCGCACGCGTGGCGTAAAGACGATGCGCACCGAGCCGGTCGTGACGGTCTCTTGCTTCTTCAGCCTCACGTCCTCCTGGTTGCTGACTGACCTACCGCTCAGCGTGAGCGTGAAGCCCTTTCCTGCAGTCATGCGGTCGAGGGGGAATCCGAGCTTGCGATCCGCCGTCCTCGCAACCTTGATGGCGAGGCTCACATACGAGTCGGTGAGTTGTCCGCCGACGAGGCTGCCGCCGATCCGCGCAGCAACGGGCACGATCTGGGCGTTGCTCGAGCACGTGATCGGGTCGCCCTTCGGCGGCCCGGCCGGACCGGAGTTGATGCGTAGCGTCGCCGCGGCAGACTTCCTTCTCAGGTCGTAGCCCCCTAGCACCTCGACGGCCGTCAGCGTCGTTACGACAGGCTTCTCCGGCCCGCAGAATCGGGTGCGATGGTCCCACGTTGTTGTCTGCATGTCCGCCTTGCGACCCTGCGTCACGATGGAGCCAGCAAGGGTGAACCCGCGATCCATGAACGTCACGCGCAGCCCCGTGACGGTGAGCGTGCGCATCTGCGTGCCGCTGTATCCGTCTTCGCAGCCCCCACCGCAGCCGTGATCGATCCATAGCGTCTTGAGATTCGACGTGATGCGAACGTCGTAGAGCTTCGGCTTCGGTACCTTCGGTGTCGCGGCCGGGGCTGCCGGCCCTGAAGCGGCCAACCCGGCCGCGACGACGATCGCGACAAGGGTTGTGAGGATCGTCGCGCGACTCATCGGGCGGGAGAGTAGAACACACCGCCTTGCGGCACATCAAGGGCCGCGGACTAGCTCTTCGGAGCCCCGGCGATGACCGGTCACGCCGCTCACGGCGCGCAAAGGCAGTGCGGGCCAGGCAGCTCGAGACATCAGCGGTTCGTCACAGGCGGATGACTGAACTGGCGGGCCGGAGGACCCGCGCTTGCAGATCGGATCTGGCGGACCCGCTCAGCTGATCCGGTACAGCGTGCCGCCCTGCTCGACTGCGTACAGCTCGCCCGCGACGTCCTCGCCGAACGACGTCAGCCCCGGGATCCGGAACGGCTCCCTGCGCAGCCCCGTCCGCTCGCCCGAGCGCACGCCGAAGCTCCACACGATCCCGCTGCAGTAGTCGCCCACGACGTACCGCCCGCGCTGCGCAGGGCGCGCCTTCCCCCGGTACACGAACCCTCCGATCACGGTGCAGTTGTTCGACCCGCGCCCGTACTCGAAGACGGGGAACACGAGCTTGCCGGGCCCGGGCTCACCCTCCTCGAAGCGCTGCGAGCCCTCGTACAGGTCCCAGCCGTAGTTCTCCAGCCCCGGGCTCTCGCGAGGCGTGAAGTCGACCTCCTCGAGGGCGCCCTGGCCGACGTCCGCGATGTACAGATCGCCGGTCTGGCGGTCGAAGGAGTACCGCCACGGGTTCCGGAGGCCGAGCCCGACGATCTCGGGGGTCGACCCAGGACGGCGCACGTCGAGGCGCAGCATCTTCCCGAGCAGCGAGCCCAGGTCCTGCGCGCGCTCCTCGGGATCTCCCCCCGAGCCGCCGTCGCCGAGGCCGACGTAGAGCCCCCCGTCGGGGCCGAAGACGATGTTGCCCCCGTTGTGGTTCGAGTACGGCTGGTTCACGCGGAGCAGGATGCGGGAGGTTCCCGCGAGCGCCCGCCGCCCATTCGTGCGGTACCTGACCACCCTCGTGTCCCCGTTCCGATCCGTGTAGTTCACGTACAGGAGCCGGTTCCTCGCGTAGCTCGGGTCGAACGCGAGGCCGAGGAGCCCCTGCTCTCCGCCGGAGACGACGAGATTCCGGACGTCGAGGAAGAACCCGGGACGGAGCCGCCCGCGATCGACGACGCGGATCGTCCCGCGCTGCTCGACGACGTACAGGCGGCGAGGCTCGCTCTGCGTGGACACGACCTGGACAGGCGAGTCCAGCCCACGGACGACGACCGCCCGGCGGAACGCCGTCTCGGCGGCCGCAGCCGACCCGCGAGGCTGACGAGAACGCCGCCGAGGACGACGGCGCCGAGCGTCCGCACGAGGCGCACGAGATCACGGTACCGGACGGGTGTTTCCCGGAGTCGGCAGGAGTACGCTTCGCGACCGTGCGCATCTTCCTGATCGGCGCGGGGCAGGTCGGATCGACGATCGTCGAGGCCCTCCACCACGATCACGCGATCATGGTCCTCGACACCGAGGTGCAACGCCTGACGGCGATCGCGAACCGGTACGACGTCGCGACGTTCGAGGGTGACGGCACGAGCCAGCACGACCTGGCGGCGGCGGGTATCAAGGACGTCGACCTCGTCATCGCCTGCACGTCCCGCGACGAGGTCAACCTCGTCGCCGGGATGTTCGCGCGCCGTGAGGCACCGCGAGCGACCACGGTCATCAGGACCTCGAACCTCGAGTACGTCGACCTCTGGCGCGTCGGCCAGCTCGACGTCGACTTCGTCGTCTGCTCCGAGCTCGAGACCGCGCACGCGATCAGCCGCATCATCGGCGTGCCGGCCGCACGGCAGACGGACGTCTTCGCGGAGGGGCAGGTCCAGATCGTCGAGTTCGACGTCGAGGAGGGGGCGTCGGGCGACGTCGTCGGGGTCCCGCTCCGCGACGCGAAGGCGCCGCGCGACTCGAAGGTGGCGGCGATCATCCGCGAGAACGACACCCTGCTCCCCGGCGGCGAGGACGTCATCCGGCCGGGCGACCGGATCGTCGTCATCGGCTCGCCGCAGGCGGCGAAGGCGTGGGGCGCACTCCTGTCGCCGGGCGAGGCGACCGTGCGCGACGTCGTCATCTTCGGCGCGGGACGCGTCGGCGGGACGATCGCGCGCGTGCTGCTCGCCCAGGGGATCGGCGTCCGCGTCGTCGAGGCGTCGAAGGAGCGAGCCCTGCAGGTGGCCGAGGCGCTGCCGAATGCCCGCGTGTACAACGCCACGGGCATCGACCCGGACTTCCTCGAGCGCGAGCGGATCGGGCAGGCGCAGGCCGCGATCTTCGCGATGCGCGACGACGCGAAGAACCTCTACGCCGCCGCGCTCGCCGAGGTCCACGGCGTCCCGTTCACTATCGGCATCGCCCACGACGCTGTCTCGGTCGCCGCGTTCGAGCACGCGGGGATCGACGTCTCGGTCAACCCGCGGGCCGTCACCGCGGAGGAGATCATCCGCTTCGCCCACGACCCGAGGACGCAGCAGGTCGCCTTGCTCGAGGGGAACCGCTACGAGGTGCTCGACGTGACGACCCGGGACACGAGCCGCTACGTGGGCTCCAAGTTCCGCGACATGCCGATCCACGGCGCGCTGATCGGCGCGATCGTCCGCAACGGGACGGCGATCTTCCCGCACGGCGAGGACGTCCTCCAGTCGGGCGACCGGGTGATCGTCTTCACCGAGGCGGCGGACGCCCCTCGCGTCGTCGAGGCGCTCTGAGCTTGCCCCAGGGCGCGGCCCGGCGGATCGGCCCCAGGCGTCGGCTCGTCGTCGACGTGGCGGCGACCGCGAACCTCATCGGCGCGCTCGGGAAGTACCTCGGCCTCGCGGCCCTCTTCCCGGCCGCGGTCGCGCTCTGGTACCGCGAGCCCGTGTGGCCGTTCCTGCTCGCCGGCGCGATCACGAGCGGCGTCGGCCTCGCGCTCGAGCGCGGGACCGCGCGCTCGGCGACCCACGTCGGTGTTCGGGAGGGGTTCCTCGTCGTGTCGCTGACGATGCTCCTCACCGCCGGCTTCGCGTCGCTCCCGTATCTCTTCGCCGGAGGCGAGCAGCTCGACCACCCCATCGACGCGTACCTCGAGGGCATGTCCGGTTTCTCCACCACCGGGGCGAGTGTCGTGACCGACTACGACGACCTCTCGAAGTCGATCCTGATGTGGCGCCAATTCACGCAGTGGCTCGGCGGCATGGGGATCATCGTCCTCGCCGTCGCCGTGCTGCCACGCCTACGCGTGGGCGGGCGGCAGATGATGGAGTCGGAGCTGCCGGGCCCCGAGGTCGTCGGCCTGCCCGAGCGGATCCGCGAGACGGCCCGCATGCTCTGGACGCTCTACGTCGGCCTCACCGTGCTCGCCGCGCTCTCGCTCGCGTCGCTCGGCTGGCTGGGCATCGACGAGCGGATGACCCCGTACGAGGCGATCGCGCATGCCTTCTCGACGATCCCCACCGGCGGCTTCTCGACCCAGCCGGACTCCATGGCGGGTTCTCGGCGGCGACGCAGTGGATCATCGCGCTCTTCATGCTCCTCGGGGGCGTCAACTTCATGCTCATGTACCGGGGGCTCGTCCGGCGCCGGCCGCGGGCTGCTCGTGCGGGACGAGGAGCTCCGTCTCTACCTCGCACTCGCGCTCCTCGCCTCGGCCGCCCTCATCGGCCAGGTCTGGGGCTACGGGATCCCGAGGGCGAGGCCGCGGTCCGGGCAGGGCATCTTCCAGGCGGTCTCGATCATCACGACGACCGGCTACGCGACCGCCGACTTCGCGCTCTGGCCCGTGCTCTCGCTGCTGACGCTCTTCGCGCTGATGTTCGTCGGCGGCTCCGCAGGCTCGACGGCGGGCTCGATCAAGATCGTCCGCCACCTGCTCCTCGGCAAGATCCTCCGCCGCGAGCTCGACCAGACGGTGAGCCCCGAGGTGGTCCTCCCGATCCGCCTGAACGGGTCGCCGGTGGACGAGCGCACGCTGCGCGCGATCGCCGCGTTCATCCTCCTCTACATCGGCTTCTGGGCGGTCGGCGCGGCCGTCATCGCGCATCGACTCGGCGATCACCGGTGTCGATCTCGGGACGCTCGACGCGCTCGGCGGCCTCGGCGACCGCGCTCGGGAACGTCGGGCCGGGGTTCGGGATCACCGGGCCGATGGGCTCGTTCGCGCCGCTCGGCGACGTCTCGAAGATCACGATGATCGGCTCATGTGGGTCGGCCGGCTCGAGATCGTCCCCGTCGTCGTGCTCCTCACCCGCCACTACTGGCGCCTGTAGCCCGCCGGCGGTGCACCTGCTTCGTGGCGCCGAGCAGCGCGCTTGCGGAGCGCGGGCGCCGGCGTCGTCGGCGACGACCGCGAGCACCTGGTCGCCCGGGCGCATGACGGTGCCGGGCTCCACGAGCTCCGTCCGGCCGTGGCGGAAGACGGAGATGAGGCGCGAGCCCTCCGGCAGCCTGAGGCCGGCGACGCGCGTCCCGGCCGCGGGCGAATTGCTCTCGATCTGCACCTCGACGATGACGAGACCCTCGCTGCTGGAGCTCGAGCAGGCGCACGAGGCCGTGCTCGGGGACCTCGTGCTCGACGAGCCCGAGGATGCTCGTCGTCGCGCACACGGTCTGCGTGATCCCGAGCAGGTCGAAGTGCTGCCTGGTTCCGCGGGTCGTTCACGCGGGCGATCGCCTTCGGCACGCCGTAGCCCTCCTTGCCGATCTGCGAGATGACGAGGTTGTCCTCGTCGTCGCCGGTCACGGCGAGCAGGAGCTCGGGAGGCCGGGCGATGCCCGGCTCGCTCGAGCACGCTGATCTCGGTGGCGTCGCCGCGCATCACGACCGGCCCGAACTCCTCCTCGAGCCTCGCGAAGCGATCGGGGCGCTGCTCGATGAGCGTGACCTCGTGGCCCATCTCGAGCAGCGAGCGGGTCGAGTTCGAGCCCACCTTCCCGCCGCCCGCGACGACGACGTACATCAGACGGCCTCGTGCGGCACGGGAGCGGCCTCCAGCACGGTGTCGAGCAGGACCGAGATCGCGGTCTCCGTCGGGCAGACGGTACGCATGCCGCGGCGCGCGTAGAAGCTCCGCCCGTGCCGGGTCGAGGACCCGGACGACGACGGTGGGGATCTCGTAGCGCTTCTGCAGCACCTGGCCGATGACGATGTTCGTGTTGTCGCCGTCCGTCGAGACGACCGCCGCGTCGGCGTCCGCCACGCCGGCGCGCTCGAGCACGCTCTCGTCCATGCCGTGACCCGACGACGAACCCGCCCTTCCAGCTGGGGCCGAGGCGGACGAGCGCGTCCTCGCTCTCGTCGACCGCGGTCACGTCCCAGCCGTCGGCGGCGAGCCCCTTCGCGACGGCGGAGCCGACGCGGCCGCATCCGATGACGACTGCCTTCACGGCGGGTCAGGTTACTCCTCGAAGACCCCTTCGGGGAAGGCGACGACGAGAACCTCGCACGGCGCCTTGCGGAGGACGAAGTCGACGGTCGGCGAGAAGAAGCGCGACTGGCGCCTCCAGCGCGGCGGACGAGCCCGAGGACGACGAGGTCGACGTTGCGCGCCCGCGCCTCGTCGACGATCGCGTGGCCGATCGACCGCGCCCGCACGACGTCCGTGTGCACCTCGACGCCGTGCTCCTCGCCGAGCGCCCGCGCCTCTTCGAGCGACGCGTCGACGCGGGCGGCGACGTCGGGCGGCAGCGGGCCCTCGAGCGGAACCGCCGCGGCACGCGGACGACCGTGATCGCCTCGATCTCCGCGTCGCGCTCCTTCGCGAGCGCGATCGCCGTCGCCACCATCTCCTCGCCGATGTCGCCGAGCTTCATGGGGACGAGGATGCGCCCGAACTCCGCGCCGGGCGGCAGCTCCTCGACCGGCACGACGTGCTCGAGGAGCCCGTGCCGCTCCGAGCGGCGAACGAGCACGAAGAGCGCGAGGCCCACGGCGAGCCACGCCGGCCCCGCGTAGCGGGCGCCGTCGTGCGTGGCGAGCGGCGAGCACCCAGACGACGAAGGTGAGCGGCGCGCCGACGAGGGCCGGGAGCGGAACCGCGTGGCCGCGGATCCTGACGTTCGGGCGCGCGCGAAACGGCCGCAGCGAGCCCGGGCTCGCTGCACCCGCAGCCGGATCACGGCGAGCTGCGCGGCGGTGAACGCGATGAGGACACCGAACGAGTAGATCGCGCGCGAGGAACGCCGGGTCGCCGCCGGCGGCGATCTCGGTGATGACGATCAGCCCGATGGCGAGCGCGGCCGCGATCACGATCGCCTCGCTCGAGACGAGGGCACGGCGCTCGAGCCGCGCGAACTCGCGCGGGAGCGAGCCGTGCGCCGCGAGCGAGTGCGTGAGGCGCGTGATCCCGGAGACCGAGGTCGTCGCAGCGGCCACGAGGATCAACGCGCCCGAGATGCCGACCGCGACGCGCAGCGCGTCGACGAGCGAGATCGGGCAGCGAGCCCTCGAATGCCGCGGCGATCCCGACGAGCGGCGCCTCGAGCCACTCGTCGCCGAGCGCCGTCTCGCCGTTCGTGGCCGGGAACGCGGAGAGCCCGATCGCCGCGATCAGCACGGTCACGAGACGACGAGGCCGATCGCGGAGAAGAGCGACCGCGGCAGCGTGCGCCCGGGCTCGCGGGCCTCCTCGGCGAGGTTGGCGACCGTCTCGAGCCCGGTGTAGGCGAGCATCGCCAGCGGGAGCGCGAACGCGAGGTCGCTCCAGCTCCTGTCCGCTCGCGAGGCCGAGCCCTCGCGAGAGCGCGTCGGGCGAGAACAGGAAGGCGAGCCCGAGCACGACGAGCACTCCCTGCACGACGAGGTCGAGCAGCGCGATCGCCAAGCGACCCGAGGTGCAGCCGCGTGCGGCGCGCGAGCCGGACTCCTGCGATCGACGGCGATCGAGAGCGCAGCCGATCGGGCGTCCCACGGGTCGTCGCGCAGCGACGGCGCGGAGATCGCCGCGCCGAGGTAGTGCGGGACGAAGAGCGCCGAGAGCGCCATGACGATGAGGAAGTCGAGGAACAGCGCCCAGCCCGGTGACGAAGCCCGCGAGGTCGTTGAACGCGCGGCGGACGAACGTCGCCGCGCCGCCTGTCTCCGGGAAGCGCGGCGGTGCCCTCCGCGTACGAGAGCGAGACGACGAAGAAGAGCGCCCCCGTGAGCAGCAGGACGAGCGGCGTCAGGCCGAGGGCGGCGGCGGCGACGATCCCGAGCGCGATGTAGAGCGACGACGCGATCTCGCCGTACGCGACGGCGAAGAGCGCGGGCGCGTCGAGGACGCGCTCGAAGCCGCGGAGCTTACGGGCCATGGCGCTTGCGCTCGAGAGTGAGGCGCGCGACGCCGAGCGCGATGAAGAGGCCGCCGAGCAGGTAGCCCGACGACGCCGCCCCCTGCGGCCGCCGTCCGGACGAGCAGCGCGATCCCGATCCCGACGAAGACGACGGAGAAGACCACGACCGCCCAGCGAGTACGCTCTCATGCGCCCTCCGAGGCGGTCACGAGCACGCGGCAGGTCGCGTGCTTGAGGACGTAGTCGACGGTCTTCCCGAACACGGCGGCCTGCGCGGCCGGTCAGGCGGCGCCGTGGCGAGCCGAGGACGATGATCTCGGCGTCGCGCGCGTCGGCCTCGGCGACGATCGCGGGCCCTGCCGAGCGCGCGCGCTCGAGCCGGGTGACGACGCGAACGCCGTACGAGTCGCCGATCGCGGCCGCCTCGTCGAGCTCTCGGTTCGCCGTCGCCTCGAGCTCGGGGAGGTCCTCGCGTGAGCGGCTGGTCGAGCGGAACCTCGAGCACGTTCAGGGCGACGATCCGCGAGCCGCGCTCCGCGGCGAGCCGGCAGGCGACGTCCATGGCCGCGTCCGACGGCTGGCCCGGGATCACCGGCACGAGGAGCCGCCGGTACTCGAGCGCCAGCGCAGGGCCGAACGCGGGCGGCGCCTTCACGATCTCGCGCAGCGAGGCGCGCACGAAGCGCCTGCGATAGACGACGTAGCCGGCGAGGCCGAGCACCATCCAGCCGAGCCCCGCGCCAGCGCGTGGTCTGGTTCTGGACGACGAGCACGAGGAACGACGCGCCGTGTCGCGATCGCGCCGACGATGGCGAAGAGCGGCCACGGCGACACCTCGCAACAGCGAGGTTCGGCCGCGCCCGGTACAGCGAGCTCGGCTCGTCGCGGTCGAGCATGCGGAGCCGCGACGAGCGAGACGTGCGCGACCGTGAACGAGAGCGTCGCCCCGAGCGAGTACAGCGTGCCCGACGAAGTTGACGTCGCCCGGGAGGATCACGAGGATCGGCGCGATCCCGGCGAAGAGGACGAGCGAGAGCCACGGGGTCTTGAAGCGCGGGTGCAGCCGCCGGAGCGCCTCGGGGAGCTGGCGGTAGCTCGCCATCGAGTACGTGATCCGCGAGGCGCCGATGACGCCCGCGTTCGTCGCGATGAAGAGGATCGTCGCCGCGAGCACGCCGACGTAGATCTCGGCCGCGTCGGAGCGTGAAGCCCTCGAGCCCGAGGTTCTCGACGACGCCGAGGATCGGGTCGTTGGCGTAGCCGCCCTCCTCGGGCGGGAGCGCGAGGAGCGTCGTCAGCTCGCCGTCGATCTCCTCGCACGGGCAGCGCGGACAGCGCGACGAGCGGGAGCGTGAAGTAGATCGCGAAGACGGCGCCCGCGACGAGCTTGTATGCGTCCGGAACGGTCCGCGCCGGGTCGCGCGCCTCCTCGGCGAGGTTGGAAACGGTCTCGACTCCGGTGTAGGCGAGCATCGCGACCGGGATCGCGATCGCGAGGTTCGACCAGGTCGGCGCGACGCCCCAGTGCACGTTCTCGACCAGCGTCTCGGGGCTGAAGACGAGGGCGAAGCCGACGACGACGAGCAGCATCTGCGTCGCGAAGTCGATGACCGCGAGCGAGATGCGAGAGCCTCGCCGCCTCCTGCACGCCGACGACGTTGAGCGCGACGAGCAGCACGATGACGATCACGCCGCCGACGATGTCCCACGGGTTCTCCCGCAGCGGCTCCCAGAAGATCGAGAGGTAGTGCGGGACGAAGAACGCGGAGACGGCGACCGTGACGACGTACACGAGCATCTGCGCCCAGCCGGCCGTGAAGCTGACGAGCTCGTCGAACGCGTGGCGGGAGAAGCTCGCCGACCCGCCTGCCTCCGGGAAACGGGCCGTGCCCTCCGCGTACGTGGCCGCCGTCGCCGCGAAGACGATCCCCGCGACGACGAAGACGAGGGGAGTGAGCCCGAGCGCGTAGAACGCCGTCAGCCCGAGCGCGTAGTAGATCGAGGAGCCGACGTTCCCGTAGGCGGTGGCGAAGAGCGCGGGCGTGCCGAGCACGCGCTCCATCTCGACCTCACGCCTGCGGCGGCGTCCGGGCACGGCGGCTGAGTCTACGCCCGAGCCGGGATACGCGAGGGGCCGGGTGTCCCCGGCCCCTCTGCGGTCAGGCTTCGATGGTTTCCCTACGGGCGGTCTATGGTGAAGCTCCCGGACGTCCACGTCTCCGTGTGCGCCGGGTTCGAGGTGCTGCCGAGCGCCTTCAGGGCGCTCACCTTGAAGAAGTACGTGCCGTCGTCCACGTTGACCAGGTCGTTCCCCTTCCGGTACTTGCCGTTCCAGCCGAACGCCCGGAAGCCTGTCGTATTGGCAAAGTTCGCCGTTGCGACATCCGACCTGCCGAGGAACTCGAACTCGAAGGCGACACCGACTCGGTTGTTCGTGCCCGCCTCGAACACCTCGGCTTTCAGCGCCCGAACCTGGTGGTCGAAGTGGATCGCCACGAACGGCGTGTCGACGATCGAACGACCGGCGACGTCCGGATCGGGCGTCGATCCCATCGTGTACGTCGGCGTACCCGTCTCCGGCTGGTACCTCGGCGTCCACGCCGTCGGCGTCACGACGAAGTCGACGTGGCGAGCGAGCTTCGGCAGGCCTGCTCCCCGCCGCTCGTGATCGCCTGGATCGACTGGTAGTCGCCGAAGAAGCCCGCGAACGGAACCACGAGCCGGTTCCCGTCGACCGTCGGGGTCAGGTAGACGTAACCGCCGTACAGCGTCTTCGGGGCGAACGTCGGATCGGGGCTGATCGTCACGTCGAAGCTCGCGATCCCTCCGGCCGGAACCGTCACCGCCGAGATCGGCGCACCGGTCTGCGTGAAGGACACCGTGCTCTCGCCGAGCTGGAAGCCGAGCTGCCCGCTCACGGGGAAGGTGGCCGACGTCGAGATCGCATCCTCGAAGGAGAGGTCGTACGTCCTCGCCGACGAGCCTCCGTTCTTGACCGTCAGCGTCCGGGTCTGCGGGCCAGCTGCACTCTCACCGAGCGAGAGCTTGCCGGGGCTCACGCGAACGCGCTCCTGGATGGCGTGGTCGATGTGCAGCATCCCCGCGCCCTGCCGGAACGACGGCTCCAGGAAGCCGAGCCCCGGGTTACCGGACCACACAGCCGGCTCGGCCGTGTTCGGAAGGAGATCCCGAACCGCCTGCGGCGACGTGTTCGGCGCTGCGTCGAGCAGCAGTGCGACCGCACCTGCGACATGCGGAGAGGCCATCGAGGTCCCGCTGATCGTCGCGTACCGACCGTTCTCGAGCGGGTACGTCGAGCGAATGAGTCCTCCCGGTGCGCCGATGTCCGGCTTCAGGGAGAGATCCGCGGCCGTTCCGTACGAGCTGAACCCGGAGATGAGCCCTCCCGTCGGGTTCGGGGCGAACACCTCCGTCCGCCACGTGAGCGAAACCGGGCCGCTCGCAAGACGGTTGTGGATGAGCTCCCCGCTCGACTGGAGGATCATCACGACGGGGATCGTGACCTGAGGCGTCGCGGCCACGATCGGCGAGACGGCTCCTGACTGGTTGTTGTAGAGGACGAGAGCGACCGCACCCGCGGCCTCCGCGTTCTGCGCCTTGATCGTGAACGAGCAGGTCCCGCGGCGGATCAACGCGACCTTGCCGGCGAAGTGCCCGGCAGGCAGCGCTGCGCAGCCGTCGTCGGCGGGAAGCGCTCCCGGAGGCACGGCGCCGACGGCATCGCCGGCTGGCGTCTCCGCGATCTGGAACGTACCGGACGTCGGCGGGTTGGGCGGGTCCGGAATCGTCTGGCTCTGGCTCGTCGAGTCGTTGTAGGTGACTGCCGTGTCGTCCGGCGAGATCGTGAAGCCCGGAGCTCTGACGTGGCTGTTCTCGAACGAAGCGACTCCGATGACCTTCTCTCCGACACCCGGAGCGCCGGCCGAGTAGACGCCGTTCGCACCGCTGTTGCCGATCGACGCCACCACGACGACGCCCTTGTTGACGAGCCGCGTGCTGGCCTCCGCGGTGACGGATCCGGGCCAGTTGTTGAAGGCGTCTCCGATCGACATGTTGAGGACGTCCATGTCGTCGGCGAGGGCCCTCTCCATCGCCGCGACCATGATCTCGTCGGTCGTCGAGCCACTGCAGCCGAAGACGCGATACGCGCCGAAGGTGACGCCTGGGGCGACTCCGAGAGCACCGTTCGGCCCGGATTCCTGATCGGCACCGACGATGCCGGCGACGTGCGTGCCGTGGCCGTTGCAGTCGTCCGCGATCCCATCGGGATGCGGAACCGGGTCGAAGTCGGGCGACGTGTCCGTGGCGTTGTAGTCGTCCCCGACGAAGTCGTGCTGCGCGACGACGCGAGAGTTGTCGAACGGTTGACCTGCGACTCCGTCACCGCCCAGATCCGGATGGTCGAGATCGATGCCGGTGTCCATGACGGCAACCTTGACACCCGTCCCGTCGAAGCCCAGGTCGTCTTGGACGACGTCTGCTCCGGTCATCTGGATGGCGGTCGCGAGATCCGGGCTGACGGACTGCCCGACCGGTATGTCGATGATGCCGACGGGCGACACCGACTTGACCCCCTGCACCTGTGAGAGGGCAGCGGCTTCGGCCGGGCTCGCGTTGACCGAAACGGCGTTCACGAGCGACTTGAATGCGTGTCGTTCGGAGAACTTGATCCCCGCAGCCTTCGCGGTCCGGAGGAACGCCGCCTGTTCACTGTCAATGCCCGAGGCGCTTCCGCCCTCGGCCGTCGGCTTGCCGTTGAGCTCGACGAACCACGCGCCGGAGCTCTGGTAGCTCGCCACCGGCGGTACCGACGACTGGGCTGTGAGGTTTCGGACGGTGCTCGCCCCGGCGATCGCCGCTGGTACGGCGAGGCCGAGGGCGAGCGCGCCGCACACGAGTGCGGACCGCGCGAATCTGCGTCTCATCTCGCTCCTCTCTCGGGGGTCATCTACGAGGCTTCGCATCCTGCTCCCGCCAGCCGGGACGGTCACGCGCGTGCCTGGCTCTCCCCCTTCGACGAATTCGGCATCTGACGGCGTGTCGAATGCCGTGAAGCGGGTCGCATCCTAGAGGAGCGGAATCGGATCCTGCAACGGACAACCGGCTCCGCGTGTCATGTCAGGGACTAGCCGTGGATCGAGGCGATGATGGGTATGAGGAGGATCGCGACGATGTTCGCGATCTTGATCATCGGGTTGATCGCGGGGCCGGCGGTGTCCTTGTACGGGTCGCCGACCGTGTCGCCGGTGATGCCCGCCGCGTGGGCATCCGAGCCCTTGCCGCCGTAGAGACCGTCCTCGATCGTCTTCTTCGCGTTGTCCCAGGCGCCGCCACCGGAGGTCATCGAGATGGCGAGGAAGATCCCCGTCACGATCGTGCCGATGAGCAGGCCGCCGAGCATCTCCGGCTTGATGATCCCGACCGCGACCGGGATCACGACCGGGATCAGGGCCGGGATCATCATCTCCCTGATCGCCGAGGCCGTCACGATCGAGATCGCGCGCGAGTAGTCGGGCCGTGAGGTTCGCTCCATGATCCCGGGGTCCTCGCGGAACTGGCGGCGCACCTCCTCCACGACCTGGCCGCCGACGCGGCCGACAGCCTGCATCGCGAGCGAGGCGAAGAGGAAGGGCATGAGCCCGCCGATGAAGAGGCCGGCGATGACCCACGGGTCCTGGAGCGAGAAGGAGATGTCGAGCCCCTCCTCCGCGAGGCCGCGGCCGTACTCGTCGAAGAGGATGAGCGCCGCGAGGCCGGCGGAGCCGATCGCGTAACCCTTCGTGACCGCCTTCGTCGTGTTGCCGACCGCGTCCAGCGGGTCGGTGATCCCGCGCACGGACTCGGGAAGGTCCGCCATCTCGGCGATTCCGCCTGCGTTGTCCGTGACCGGGCCGTAGGCGTCGAGCGCGACGATGAGGCCGGTCATCGAGAGCTGGGCCATGACCGCGACGCCGATGCCGTAGAGCGCCTCGCCCGCGGCGTAGTACGAGCTCACGATTCCCACGGCGATGACGAGGACGGGCAGGGCAGTCGCCTGCATCCCGACCGCGAGCCCCGCGATGATGTTCGTCGCATGGCCGGTCTGGGAGGCCTTCGCGATGTCCTTGACCGGCTTCCAGCGCGTGCCCGTGTAGTACTCGGTGATGGCGACGAGGAGGAACGTGACGGCGAGGCCGATGAGCGCCGAGCCGTACAGGTTCCAGAAGTCGAACTCGCCGCCGTCGAACGCCATCGTCACCGGGATGAACCCGATCGCCGAGAGCACGGTCGCGACGATGACGCTGCGGTAGAGCGCGTTGATGATCGCGTTGCGACCCGAGCCGACGCGCGTGAAGAACGTGCCGATGACCGACGCGAGGATCGAGATGCCGCCGAGCGCGAGCGGGTAGAGCCAGAGGTTCGTGCCCTCGAACCCGATCCCGAGGAGCATCACTGCGACGGCCGTGACCGCGTACGTCTCGAAGAGGTCGGCGGCCATGCCGGCGCAGTCGCCCACGTTGTCGCCGACGTTGTCCGCGATGACGGCCGGGTTCCGCGGGTCGTCCTCGGGGATGCCCGCCTCGATCTTCCCGACGAGGTCGGCCCCGACGTCCGCGGCCTTCGTGTAGATCCCGCCGCCGAGACGTGCGAAGACGGAGATGAGCGAGCCGCCGAACGCGAGCCCGATGAGGTCGTCGACCGCAGAGTCGGGGCTGTTGCCGAGCCAGTCGGTGAGCACCCAGTAGTAGCCGGCGACGCCGAGCAGCCCGAGCCCGACGACGAGCAGGCCGGTCACCGAGCCCGCCCGGAACGCGACGGTGAACGCCGGCTGCAGGCCCTCGCGTGCGGCCTCGGCGGTACGGACGTTCGAGCGCACGGCGACGTTCATGCCGATGAACCCGGCCGCGGCGGAGAAGAGCGCGCCGATGAGGAAGCCGATCGCGGTGCCCCAGCCGAGCTCGTTGTAGAAGCCGAGCAGGAGGAACGGCACGATCGCGACGACGGCGATCGTCGTGTACTGCTTGCGCAGGTACGCGGCCGCACCCTCCTGGATCGCGGCCGCGATCTCGCGCATCCGCTCGTTCCCGGCCGGTTGCTTCAGCAGCCACCAGGTCAGGTACAGCCCGTACAGAACCGCAACGGCCGCGCACGCCAGCGCGAACCCGACTGCGTGGTCAACGAAGAAGTCCATCGATCCTCCGGTCTCGGCCCGTCACAAACTGAAGCGCCGAGTCGCCCGGCGCGGCGGATTATGTATCACAAGCCGCGGACCTGCCCCGCAGCCAGGCGTTCACGCGCTGGCCGCGACTACAGGCGTGCTCCCTGCAGAGCGTTCGCGCAGACGTCGTCCTGCTGGGGGTCGACCCTCGGGATCGACGCGAACAGGAGCTCGCGAAGCCGCTCGTTGTTCTGGGCGAACACCTCCCTGACGCGCTCGGCGGTGACGGGCTCGGACCCCTCGACGCCCACGTCGTAGTCCGTGACCATGGCGATCGTCGCGTAGCAGAGCTCGAGCTCCCGGGCGAGGTGGCACTCCGGATACGCGGTCATGTTGATCGCGTCCCACCCGGCCTGCTGGAACCACCGGGACTCCGCCCGGGTGGAGAAGCGAGGACCCTGGATCACGACGACCGTCCCGCCGTCGCGCACGGGGATCCCGAGCTCTCTGGCCGTCTCGACGAGGATGCGTCGGAGATCGGAGCAGTAGGGGTCGGCGGCCGAGACGTGAGTTGTCTCGGGTCCCTCGTAAAACGTGTCGGCCCGGCCGGCCGTCCGGTCGACGAACTGGTCGCAGACGACGAAGTCGCCGAGGCGGAGCTCGGGACGGAGCGCGCCCGAGGCGCACGGACCGATGATCCGGCGCACGCCGAGCTCCTTCAGCGCCCACAGGTTGGCGCGATAGTTGATCTGTGCGGGTGGGAACTGATGCTCGCGTCCGTGGCGGGGGAGGAAGGCGACCCGCTTCCCGCCCAGCTCGCCGACGACGGGCGGGGCGGACGGCGGGCCGTACGGCGTCTCCACGACGACCTCCTCCACCTCGTCGAGCAGCTCGTAGAACCCCGAGCCGCCGAAGACGCCGATCTCAGCCTCCACCAACCTTCTCCTCCTCGACCGCCTTCGCGAAGGCGAGCTGCAGGTTCGACCGCGCCTGCTCGAGGTCGCGGACGACCGCCTCGTCGACCCCACCTTCGCGGAGGACCGGCTCGAGCGCCCGCAGCGCCTCGATGGCCAGGCGAGCCTGCGCTAGGTCACGCGCCTCCGGGGTCAGCTTGTGGAAGCCGACCGAGGCGACCGTCGCGAGGGTCGGCAAGAGGACGTCGGAGACCGCGACGCGGTCGAGCGCCGCGCGAAGCTCGTCCTCGGTCGGCGGCTCGTCGGCGTCCGGAGGGGCCGACGCTGCCTCCTCCCCCGGCTCCTGCTTGTCCGGTTCCTCCCGTGTCTCTTGCTCGTCAGCCACCGATCCGCTCCGTGGTCCTCACCTGCTCGGCGTAGATCTCCTCGAGGGTGCCCCCCTCCTCGAAGCGCTCGATCTGGCGCTCGGCGGCGTTCCGCTCCGGCACGGCCAGGTAGGGCGCGGCACCGATCGCCTGCGCCGCGGGCGAGACCCATTCGAGGAGCTCCTCGAGGCGCTGCCGCGCCGGGATCGGTTCCCCGCGGCCGAAGTCGAGCAGCTCGCCGGACAGCCCGTAGCGGATCGCCCGCCAGAAGTTCTCCTCGATGAGCCGGTTCGGAAGCGGCTCGACCGGGTCTCCCTCGTCGTGCGCCTGCGCGACCCGCACCGCCAGCGAGGTCGCGAACGCCGCGAGTGCATGCGCCTCGGCGATTTCCGGCTGCCCGTCGCACACGCGGATCTCGACGGTCGGGAACGCGAGGTGCGGACGAACGCTCCACCAGATCTGCGTGTGCTCGGATATCGAACCCGTCGCGTAGAGAAAGCGCACGTAGCCCTCGTACTCGTCCCAGGACCCGAACGCGTCGGGAACGCCGCAGCGCGGAAAGAAGCGCGTGAAGATCTGCGTACGAGCGGAGTGCAACCCCGTGTTCACGCCCTCGACGAACGGCGAGCTCGCGGAGAGCGCGAGCAGCTCCGGCAGGAAGTTGCGCAACCCGTCCAGGACCGCAATCACGCGTTCGAGCCCGTTGATCGCCACGTGCACGTGCAGGCCGAACGTGTTGTTGCGCCAGACCACGTAGCGCAGGATCTCGTCGTTCCGCCGGTAGTGCGGCGTGTCGATGATCCGCTGCTCCTTCCAGTCCGCCCACGGGTGGGTTCCCGTCGCCCCGAGGAGCAGCCCCATTGGGTCGACGAGAGCCTGGAGCTGCGCACGACGCTCGGACATCGCAGCCGGCACGTCGGCGAAGGTGTCGCAGCGACCCGTCCGGATCTCGACCTCCGACGCGATCAGCTCGCCTACCAGGTGCCCCTCCAGCGGCGTTCCGCGCGCAGCGTCACTGAGCTCCTCGAAGCGGTTCACGAGGCCGAGCGACTCGGGGTCGAGGAGCGCGAACTCCTCCTCTACCGCGATCGTGAAGTCGGTCGCGGTCTCGAAGCGCTCGCGCGCCTGCGCGATCAGCTCCTCCGGCGACACCTTCTGCTCCTCGCCCATGGCGCCACTACCCTATTTGAAGCGTCGTCAGCGACTGGGAGCAAGCAGCCGCTCTCATCCCCCGGCCCAGCTCCAGCGCTGCTCGCGTGCGGGGACGCCGCGCGGATCGCCCTGGCGCTCCGCAGGCCGGCCCGGCGGGCGCGACCGGAGCTCCTCCGCGTGCCCGCAGACCTCCTCGAGCGGTCGAGCACGAAGACGGGAAGAAGGCCGCCGACGTCGGCCTCACCGGCGTCGCCGTGCCGAGGTCGTAGCGTGCCGGGTCGCGGTCCTGGCTGAAGACGGTGACGTCGTGCCCGGCGCGCCTCCACTCGCGGACGGGCTGCCGCGTGCACACGTTCGACCCGGTCCCGCCGAGCAGGTCCGCCAGAGGAGGAGCCTCGTGCGGCATTCATCTTCGCCGTTCCGCACGGGGCATGGAAAGGCTGGCTCCCGGGCTTCGGAGCGACCGGCGCCCTGCGGCGTCAGGTCAGGTGGAAGTAGAGGGCGTACAGCAGGTCGACCGCAGGGTTCGAGGTGTGCACGTTGACGTCCGGCGGGACGTCGAGCAGCGCCTCCGAGTAGTTGAGGATGATCTTCACGCCGGCGTCGACCAGCCCCTCGGCCACGTCCTGCGCGCTGTCGGCGGGGACGGCGAGGACGCCGACGATGATGTTCCGGTCGCGGCAGACCTCGACGACGTCGTCGATCGAGCTGACCGTGAGGTCGCCGACCACCTGGCCGATCTTGTCCGGGTCGTTGTCGAAGATCGCCGCGATCGTGATGCCGTGCTCGGCGAAGATCGGCGAGCTCGTCACCGCGGCACCGAGGCGCCCGGCGCCGACGAGGGCGATGTTGTGCTGGCCCTGCGTGCGCAGGATCTTGCGAATCTCGTCGAGCAGTCCGTCGGTGCGGTAGCCGACGCCGCGCCGGCCGAACTTGCCGAACGCGGACAGGTCGCGACGGATCTGCGTGGCGTTGATGTTCGTGTACTCCGCGATCTCCTGCGAGGAGATCCGGTCCTTGCCCATCTTCTTCGCCTGCGTCAGGACCTGCAGGTACCTGCTCAGGCGCGCCGCGACCCCGACGGTCAGACGCTCGGCCACGCTTCCCCCCTCCACGTCGCTTGTGACAATTCGTCACGATTGTGCCAGCGACCCCGAGCGCCTCGCCCGGGGAACCGTCACGAGGACGGAGCGAGGCGCGCGCGGAGCGCGTCCGGCTCGACGAAGTACGTGAACGCGCGCACACCGTCGATCTCGACGACCGGCAGATCCGCCCGATAGCGGCGCTCGAGCTCGGCGTCGCCGGAGACGTCGACGACGGCGAGGTCGAAGCCGAGCTCGTCCCGCGCGGCGCGGACGACCTCGAGCGCCCGCGCGCAGAGTCCGCAGTCCGGAGCGTGGTAGAGGATGACTCGCGCCAGCGCCGTCTAGACGATCGACTCCGAACGATCGCCTACTCCGGGGCGCGAGATCTCGGAGTCGATCATCAGGGGTAGAGCCCGCGCGTCGTCGTCGCTTCGGCAACACGCTGCACGGCGATCCCGTACGAGGCCATGCGCAGGCTGAGCGCACGTGTCTCGTGCGTGTGCCAGGCCTCCTCGAACGCGCGGGCGACGATGTCGTGGAGCTTTGCGTTGACCTCGTCCTCGCGCCAGAAGTACTCCTGGAGGCCCTGCACCCACTCGAAGTACGAGACGACGACGCCGCCGGCGTTCGCGAGGACGTCGGGCATGACCATCACGCCGCGGTCTTCGAGGATCGCGTCCGCCGCCGGCGTCACGGGCCCGTTCGCCCCCTCGCACACGATGCGGGCCTTCACGCGATCCGCGTTCCGATCGGTCACGACCTGCTCGAGCGCGCACGGCGCGAGCACGTCACACGGCAGCTCGACGAGCTCCTCGTTCGACACCGCCTCGGCGTTCGCGAGCCCGGCGAGCGAGCCGTGCTCCTGCTTGTGCGCGAGGGCCGCGGGCACGTCGATCCCGTCCGGGTTGTGGACGCCGCTCGAGGAGTCGGAGAGTGCGATCACCTTCGCACCCTCGGCGTGGAGCAGGTTCGCGAGGTGGCTGCCGACGTTCCCGAACCCCTGGATCGCGACCGAGTAGTCGGCGACGCGCTCCCCGAGCTTCCCCGCCAGCGCCTGGATGCAGAACTGCGAGCCCCGTGCGGTCGCTTCCTCGCGTCCGAGCGAGCCGCCGAGCGAGAGCGGCTTCCCGGTGACGACCCCGAGGACCGAGTGCCCCTTGTTCATCGAGTACGTGTCGAATATCCACGCCATCACGCGCCCGTCGGTCCCGACGTCCGGAGCCGGGATGTCGCGCTCGGGGCCGATGTCGTTGATGATCTCGCTCGTGTAGCGGCGGGTCATCCGCTCGAGCTCGCGCACCGAGAGCCTCTTCGGGTCGCAGACGACGCCGCCCTTCGCGCCTCCGAACGGCAGGCCCATGAGCGCGCACTTCCAGGTCATCCACATCGCGAGCGACTTCACCTCGTCGGGCGTCACGTCCGGGTGGTAGCGGATCCCGCCCTTCGAGGGCCCGCGCGCGATGTTGTGGGTGACGCGGTACCCGACGAAGACCTCGATCGACCCGTCGTCCATCGCGACCGGGATCGAGACCTCGACGGCCTTCTTGCAGTGGGAGAGCACGCGGATGAGGTCGGGATCGATGGCGAAGAGCTCGCCCACCCGCCGGAGCTGTGCACGTGCGATCTCGAAGGGGTTCTCGCGGAGGTGTGAAGTCACTACCGCTTCGGACATGACGGGCGCCTCCCTCGCTCGCTGGACGGGGCGAGTATAGGACGGTCAGCGCACCGCGTACTCGATGCTCTCGACCTGGCGCCGAGTCCCGTCGCCCGGCCGCGCGACGACGCGGATCAGGTAGGTCCCGCGACGGAGACGCTCCCCCTCGGGGCCACGTCCGGTGAGCCCGAACGTGTACCGGCCCGGGAGCACCTCCCGGCGGCTCGCGAGAACTCCGAGGAGCGTCGCTCCGCGCCAGAGCTGGACGTCGAGCTCCTCGACCGCGCGGACCTGCGGCTGCGGCGACCCGGTGACGGCGCCGGCGACGAGGCTCAGCACGGCCGGCGTCGCATCCGACACGCGGGCGCTCGTCGTGCGCAGCGAGACGCCCGAGATCAGGTCGACGCCGCGCTCCGGGACGGCGACCGCCCACGGCACGTGCACCTCGTGCGCGTCCGCGACGCGGAGCACGAGCTCGCCGGTGGCGACCCCGGCCTCCTGCGAGAGCTCGCGCGTGTCCGCGCGCACGACGACCTCGACGCTGCGCCGCGGGCGCAGGCGGGCGCGCTCCGGGTCGACGGTGATGACGACGCCCTTCGGCGCGAGCGCGGCGGACGTGATCCGGACGACGACGCTCCGGGTGGAGACGTTGCGGACCCGAACCGTCCGCTCGAGCGTGAAGCGCTCGAACTCCGGCGCGCTCTCGGCCGAGCCGAACGAGACGGAGGCGGGGACGACCGCGACCTCCTGCTGCACCGCGGAACGGAGATCGATCAAGCCGGCGCCCGAGGCCGAGGGATCGAGGTCGCGGCGTTGCGCCGACCCGACGAGGAGGCCGCGGAGCTCGGCCGCGCCGAGACGAGGACGGCCCTGCGCGAGGACCGCAGCGGCCCCGGCGGCGACTGCGGCGGCGGCGCTCGTCCCACTGACGGTGCCGAAGCGGACCTCGCCCTCGTCACCTCGTCCCGGCTCGGACGTCGGGACCGCGACGCCTGCCGCAACGAGGTCGGGCTTGAGCCCGCCGCCGAGCGCGAGCCCACGCGACGAGAACGCGGCGATCGCCCCACCCTGCTCGTTCTCCGCGACCGAAGCGGCCCCGACCGCGACGGTCACGGGAACCCCGGCGCCGAGGAACGCGCGCATCTCTGCGACGAGACCTCGCGGGAGCCCGGCGACCGGCACACCGTCCGGGACGTCGAGGCTGAACGCGCCCGCCGGCAGCGGCCCGTCGACGAGCACGGCGAGGGCGCCTGCGGTGGTCGCCTCCTCCACGGCCTCCTCGGAAAGCGCGCCGCGCGGAAGGAGCGCGGCCCGACCAGCGATCGCACTCGCGCCGTCCGCGTCGAAGAACCCGGCGATCCCCTGTGCCGCCGCGGCTCGCGTCACCGGGACGACGTCGGCCGTCACGGTCCCGGACGGTGCCCCCCCGAGAGGCAGCGGCCCCTCGAACAGGACCCGCAGCCCGGCCCGCACCTGCACGCGCACGGTCGGCATCGCGGGACGCGCGTCCGAGGCGGCGATCGTGAGCGCCTCCGGAGCGCCGCCGGGGCCGGCGATGCTCCCGTAGCTCGGCCCCGCCCGGCCGTCGTTTCCGGCGGGGACGACGACGAGCGTGTCGAGCGTGGTCGCGCCCGCGACCGCCTGCGCCAGTGGGCCGTCGGGGAACGACGCGTAGGGCTCGACGACGCCGACGAGGGCGATGCGGGCCGCGTCGAGCGTGTCCCCGTCGTCGTTCGGGTCGACCGCGGCCTCGAGGCCGGCGAGGATCTGGTCGGTGCGCGAGTAGACGGTGTACCCACCCTCGGCGTCGGGCTGCCAGCCGGCGATGCGGACGGGCAGGATCGACGCGCCGGGCGCGACGCCGTGCAGGCCCCCGGGTCCCTCGGAGCCGGTGACGATCCCCGCGAGCTCGGTCGCATGGCGCTCGGGACGGCCGGGGATCGTCGGATGCGGCTGGGCGACGGCGCCGCTTCCCGGGTTGAGCAGATCGATGCCCGTCTGCACGCTCCCGCGCAGGTAGGGGTGGGTCGGGTCGACACCCGTGTCGAGGAGCGCGACGGTGACCCCGCTGCCGTCGAGGCCGGGGATCTCGAGACCGGTCACCGCCGAGGTCGTCGTCGCGAGCGTCTCGGCGGTCTGGGCGGGATAGGCGATGCGAACGGGGTACACGGCGGCAACCTCCCGGTCGCTCTCGAGCAGCGCCAGCGAGGTCGGGTCGAGCCGTGTGGAGATGCCGTTCAGCACGCGCACGTACCGGTACTCGGCGGCGATCCGAGCTCCCCTGGACGCCATCCGGGCGAGGAACTGCTCCTGCAACGTGATCGCGGCGCCCGTCCACGCGCGCATCTCCCCCTCCGAGGCCTTCCCGCCGCTCGCTGCGACCCTGGTCGCGAGCGAGGGCGCCCGCAGGACGACGACGTAGCGCTGCGCGGTCGAGACCGCCGAGCGCACGCCGAGAACTCCCTGCCACCCCGCCTCGTCGATCGTCGTCGGGGACGTGGCCGGCTGCTGCGCGCGGGCGCCGACGACGCCGACGAGGAGAGCGGCGGCGGTCGCCGCCGCCGCCCCGGCGATCGCCCTACGCGAACGACGCGTAGACATCGAGCCCGAGATAGGAGGGATACGGGAGTGCAGCCGAGAAGCGCGCGGCGGAGCCGATCATCGCGGCGTTGTCGGTACACAGGGCGAGCGGCGCGAACCGCGCCTCGGGGAGCGCCTCGCGGAGGCCCGAGTTGGCGGCGACGCCACCGACGACGGCGATGCGGTCGAGGCCGGTGCGGCCCGCGGCCTCCCGCGCGCGGCCGACGAGCGCCTGCACGATCGCCCGCTGGTACGAGGCCGCGAGGTCCGCGCTCCTCCGCTCGACCTCGGCCTCGCCGAGCTCGCGCACCGCGTAGAGGAGCGCCGTCTTGAGCCCGGAGAAGGAGAAATCGAGCCCGGGCACGCGCGCGACGGGAAACGGGAACGCCTCGGGGTCGCCCTCGCGCGCGAGCCGGTCGATCTCGGCCCCACCGGGGTAGCCGAGCCCGAGCAGCCGCGCGCCCTTGTCGAACGCCTCGCCGGCCGCGTCGTCGAGCGTCGCCCCGAGGCGCTCGGACGAGCCGCGCTCGCGGACCGCGAGGAGCAGCGTGTGCCCTCCGCTCGCGAGCAGGCACAGGAACGGCGGCTCGAGCGGCTCCGGCTCGAGGTAGAGCGAGGCGACGTGCCCCTCGAGGTGGTCGACTGGGACGAGCGGCAGCCGGCGGGCCCACGCGAGCGCCTTCGCCGCCGAGAGGCCGACCAGCAGCGCGCCGACGAGGCCCGGGCCCCTGGTCACCGCGACCCGTTCGATCCGGTCGATCGTCGTCTCGGCCCCCGCGAGCGCCTCCTTCAGCACGGGCGCCACGAGCTCGAGATGCCGTCGCGAGGCGAGCTCCGGGACGACGCCCCCGTAGCGAGCGTGGAGATCTGCCTGCGACGACACGACCGACGAGAGCACCCGTCCGTCGTCGGTGACGACGGCCGCCGCCGTCTCGTCGCACGACGTCTCGAGCGCGAGAATCACGACGGATTCGTGGGGGAACCCGTGGTTCCCCTACGAGCCCCCTCCTTCCGGGTTGCGACCCGCCCGGACGCACTCGGGCTCCCGCCGGGCAGAGCCCGGCTCCGCCCGCGGCCGTCCGTTCCCGCCGCCCCCATCGCTTGTCCGTGTCTCACGACGCCTTCTCCTCCGTGTCCGGCTCGCGCCACATGATCAGCGCGTCCTCGCGGTTGTCGGTGTAGTAGCCGCGACGGATACCGCGGGACTCGAAGCCGAGCCGCTCGTAGAGGCGGATGGCCTCCGCGTTCGTCACGCGCACCTCGAGCGTGTAGCCGCGCCTCGGGTCGGAGGCCGTGACCTCGAACAGGCGCTCGAGCAACGTCGAGGCGATACCGCGCCGCCTGAACGCCGGCGCCACGGCGACGTTCATCACGTGCCAGGCGTCGACGTAGCGGGACACGAAGGCGTAGCCGACGAGCTCCCCCTCCTCGAGGTACGCGCCGAGCGCGATCGAGCTCGGCTTGCGCAGCTCGGCCGCGAACATCGAGCGGGACCATGGCGTCGGGTACGAGGCGCGCTCGATCTCCTCGACCGTGTCGAGGTCGCGTTGCTCGAGGCGGCGCAGCTCGACGTTCACCCGCCGCTCCGCGCCTTCGCGTCCGGAGCGCGAACGTAGATCGGGAGGACGTCCTCGGCCGCGCCGAACGCGCCCGTGAGCGAAGCGTGGAGGCGCGCGCTGGGGACGTGAACGGGATCGTCGTCGGGGGGCACGTGCCCTCCGAGCCGCTCGAGCGTCCGCCGGTACAGGACGGCGCCGTTCCCGACGCAGAGCGTCCCGGGCTCGAGCTCGAGGTCGTCCGGCGCGACGGCGCGCGGGCCGGAGACGAACACCTCGCCGCGCCGGGCATCCACGACCGGGAAGGCGTCCGCCCGCGCGGCGGCGAGCGCGTCGAGCGTCGAGACCCCTGCGACCGGGAGATCGAGCGCGAGCGCAAGGCCACGGGCGGCGGCGAGGCCGATCCTCGTGCTCGTGAAGCTGCCCGGCCCGGTGCCGACGACGAGGGCGTCGACGTCGGCCGGCTCGAGCCCGGCGTCGTGCAGCAGGGCGTCGACGTCCTCGAGGAGCACGCGCGCCACCGAGACCCGCTCGCCGAGGACCTCTCCGTCGTCGACGAGCGCGCTCGTGGCGACGTCCGTCGCGGTGTCGAACGAGAGCGTCACCATTCAACGAATCCTTCTAGCAGCGCGCCGTCCGCCGCGGCGAGCTCGAGCGCGCGCAGGTCGCCTCCGGCGTGCTCGAGGCGGATCGAGACGCGCGCGGCGGGCAGTGCCGCGAGGCCCGCTTCCGGCCACTCGACGAACACGATCGCGTCGTCGAAGTACGGCTCGAGGTCGCCCCACTCCGCGGGGGAGAGACCGGTGAACCGGAAGAGGTCGAGGTGCGAGACGTCGGGGCTGCCTGCATAGCGGTGGCCGATCGTGAACGTGGGGCTCGTCACGGGCGCGGTGACGCCGAGCGCGCGGCACGCGCCGCGGACGAACGTCGTCTTCCCCGTCCCGAGCTCGCCCGACACCGTGACGACGTCGCCGGCACGGAGCCGCTCGGCGAGGCGCGCGGCCACACGCTCCGTCTCGAGCGCCGACTCGGTCCTCACCTCGACGAGGTGCGCAGCGGGGCCAGGCCCCGGCGGGCCTGGCTGCATCAGAACAGGCCGAGTTGGACCGGCTCGGGCTCCGCTGCGGCAGCCGGCTCCGGCTCGTCCTCCACCGCCGCCGGGCCGACCGCGAGCTCGAGGAGCGCCGGGATGCGCGAGAAGTCCTCCTCGAGGACCTTCAGCATCGACGGGGTGTAGAGCGCTGCCGCCGGGTGGAACAGCGGGTACAGAAGCACCGTCCGCGCGCCCAGCGTCACCTCCTGCTCCTGCCCGTGCACGCGCGTGATCCCGGCCGGGCGCCCGGAGAGCAGCTTCGTCGCGAAGTTCCCGAGCGTGGCGACGAGCCGGGGCTCGAGCAGCTCGATCTGCCGGAAGAGGTGTGGCTCGCAGGCGGCGATCTCGTCGGGCTGGGGATCGCGGTTCCCCGGAGGTCGGCACTTGAGGACGTTGGCGACGAAGACGTCGGCCCGCGTCAGCCCGATGCCCTCGAGGAGGCGGTCGAGGAGCTTCCCTGCCTGCCCGACGAAGGGGACGCCCTGCTGGTCCTCGTGGAACCCGGGAGCCTCCCCCACGAACACGAGGTCGGCGTCCGGGCTGCCGGAGCCGAACACGACCTGGGTCCGCCCGGTGGAGAGCGCGCACTTCGTGCACGAGGCCGTCTGCTCCGCGTACTTCCGGAGCTCCGCTGCACGCTCGACGGCGTCCATCGGCGGTCAGTCTACGCCGCGCCCCGGATGCGTCGGGGACACTCCTGCGCCGCGAGCGGAGGTGGTCGCGCTAGTGCCCGCAGCCGCAGGAGCCGCCGCAGCAGCCGCCCCCGCCGCCGCTGCCCACGGGGGGAGCGGAGACGCCGGCCTTCACGCCCGCGCCGTGCACGGCGAACGTGGAGAGCTGCTTGAGCACCTTCCCGCCGCCGCAGGCGGGACACGAGACCGCCTGCTCGGACGTGCGGACGAGCTCCTCGAAGTGCGACTCGCACTCCATGCACGCGTACTCGTAGATCGGCACGCCGCGAGTGTACTGTCGCGGGCGGTGGAGCGGTGGGGCGTGCGCGGCTCGAGGCGCTCGCGCGCCGGCATGAGGAGGGACTCGCCGGCTCGCTTCGCCTGTGGCCCGTGATGCGACGGGGCCTCGGGTCGCGTTCCGCTGGCAGAGGCGCGGACGCTGCTACCCTCGGGGCGCCCGGTATCCCGTGGCGGAACTGGAGCGAGGAATGATCGAGAACATCGAGGTCATCGGCGCCGGCGGCCGCGTCGGCTCGGCGGTGAGCGCGCGGCTCTGCAAGCGCGGGCTGCGGCTCGACTCGGCCGAGCCCGAGCTCGTGCTCCTGTGCGTGCCCGACCGCGCGATCGCCGAGGTGGCGCGGGGGATCCCGCTGGGCCCGTGGGTGGCGCACGTGAGCGGCGCGACGCCGCTCGCGGCCCTCGATCCGCACGAGCAGCGCTTCGGCATGCACCCGCTGCAGTCGTTTTCGAAAGCCCGGGGTCCGGAGCAGCTCGACGGCGCCTGGGCGGCGGTGACGGCCGAGAGCCCGGCCGCGCTCGAGCTCGCCTTCTGGCTTGCGAAGACGCTCGGCCTACGCCCGTTCGAGCTCGACGAGGCGGGCCGCGGCGCCTACCACGCCGGCGCGGCGGTCGCCTCGAACTACCTCGTGACCCTACGCGCCGCGGCGCGCTCGCTCCTCGAGGCAGCCGGCGCGCCTCCCGACTCCCTCGACCCGCTCATCCGCGGCGTCGTCGACGGCGGCTTCGAGCTCACCGGGCCGATCGCGCGCGGGGACTGGGAGACGGTCGAGCGCCACCTCGAGGTGATCCGTGCCGAGCGGCCGGAGCTCGAGAGCCTGTACCTCGCGCTCGCCGAGGCGACGGCGCGCGTCGCGGGGCGCGACCCGAGCGAGGTGCCGGCGTGAAGGTCGTCCGCGCGGTCGCGGAGCTGCGGGCCGCGCTCGAGCCGAGAGACGGCACCGTCGGGCTCGTCCCGACGATGGGCGCGCTGCACGCCGGCCACCTCGCGCTCCTTCGGGCTGCGCGCGCCGAGTGCGACTCGGTCGTGATGAGCCTCTTCGTGAACCCGGCGCAGTTCGGCGACCGGAGCGACCTCGACCGGTACCCGCGAGACGAGGCGCGCGACCTCGAGCTCGCCGAGGAGGCGGGCGTCGACGTCGTGTTCGCACCATCGGCGGAGGAGATGTACCCGCCCGGGTTCCAGACCTGGGTCGAGGTCACGGAGCTCGGATCCATCCTCGAGGGACGGTTCCGCCCCGATCACTTCCGCGGCGTCGCCACGGTCGTCCTCAAGCTGCTCCTCGCGGCTCGGCCGACCCACGTCTACTTCGGCCGCAAGGACGCGCAGCAGGTCGAGGTCGTGCGGCGGATGACCCGCGACCTCGCGCTCGACGTCGAGGTGCGGGCCGTTCCCACCGTCCGCGACGCGGACGGCCTCGCGCTCTCGTCGCGCAACGTCCTGCTCTCTCCCGAGGAGCGCGAGCGAGCGCTGGGGCTTCCCCGAGCGCTCGCGACGAAGGATGCCGCGCGTGCCCGCGAGCTGCTCGCCGAGGACGGCCTCGTCGTCGACTACGTCGAGGTCGCCGACTTCGACCCGCCCGTTCTCGCCGGCGCAGTCCGCGTCGGCTCCACCCGACTGATCGACAACGTCTCGCTGGAAGGAGAAAACCGATGAGCATCCGCCCGCAGCAGCCCGCCCCGGCGACCCCGGCGCCCGGCAGGCTGCCCCTCACCGAGCTCCCCGAGATGAAGGGGCGCCGGCAGCCGATCGTGATGGTCACCGCCTACGACGCGCCCGGAGGCCGCCTCGCGGACCAGGCGGGGGTCGACCTCGTCCTCGTCGGCGACTCCGCGGCGATGACGGTGCTCGGCCACGACTCGACGGTGCCGGCGACGATGGAGGAGATGCTGATCCTCACGCGCGCGGTGACGCGCGGGGCGAGGCGGCCGCTCGTGGTCGCGGACATGCCCTTCGGCTCCTTCCAGGTCTCCGACGACGAGGCCGTGCGGAACGCGATCCGCTTCGTCAAGGAGGCGGGGGCCGACGCGGTGAAGCTCGAGGGGGCGGGACCGACGCTGTCGCGCGTGCGAGCGATCGTCGGCGCCGGGATCCCGGTCATGGGCCACCTGGGCCTGACGCCACAGTCGGCGACGATGCTCGGCGGGTACAAGGCGCAGGGCCGGTCGGCGGAGAAGGCGCTCGCGCTGCTCTCCGACGCACGGTCGCTCGAGGCGGCGGGCTGCTTCTCGCTCGTGCTCGAGGCCGTGCCGGCGCAGGTCGCCCGGCGCGTGACCGAGCGTCTCGCGATCCCGACGATCGGAATCGGAGCGGGCGTCGACTGCGACGGTCAGGTCCTCGTCTGGCACGACCTCCTGGGCCTGTACGAAGGCCGCGCGGCGCGCTTCGTCAAGCGCTACGCGGACGTCGGCGAGGTCATCCGCTCCGCGCTCGAGAGTTACGCTGAGGACGTGCGCGAGCGGCGCTTCCCCGAGGAGCAGCACACGTACGCGATCCCGGCGGAGGAGCTCGAGGTCTTCGAGCGGGCCGTCGAGTCGAGCCGCGAAGCCGAGAGCTGGCTCTAGCGCCTAGAGCATCGCGAAGACGCCGACGACCGCGGCGAGCAGCGCCGCACCGGCTCCGATCGCGGCGAGCGAGCGGAGCCAGCTCCAGCCGTGGACCACGCGCACCCCGAGGACGAGCAGCGCGAGCGACCAGGCGGCGAAGGCGAGCTGCGCGACGAGGAGCGCCGTCTCCCCCGTGCCCTCGTCGGCGCCGGTCGCGCGGAAGGTGTCTCCGCCGTACAGCGCGAGCCGCACCGGGAGCAGGACGAGGAACGAGAGCGCGAGCGGCGCGAGCGCGAAGCCCACGAGCTGCCGCTCACGCCGGAAGCCGCCGACGCTGCCGAGGAGGCGGGCTCCGAAGAAGAGCGCGAAGCCGGCGAGGAAGTAGCCGACCGCGCCGTAGATCCCGCCGGCGACGAACGTCCAGATCGCGACGAGGAGGACGTCGTAGTCGTCCTTGTCGAGCAGGCCGCCCGCCGTCGGGCTCGCGAGCACCGCTGCCATGCCGGCGAGCAGGACGAGGAGCAGGACGGGCTCCGAGCGCGCCGCTACGTCGTCGGGATCGTCCTCGCGGAGCGCGAAGAACACCGGACGAGGGCTCACGAGCGTCGCGGGCACGCGGAGCCACCAGGCCCGGTCGGGCGAGAGCTCGCGCTCGTTCTCGGTCGCGTCGAGCAGCACGAGCCGAGCGTACCCGGATGCCGCGATCATCGTCGCCTGGATCGTGAGCGGGCCGCTCTTCGCGTTCGGCGACACGTGGCAGCTCGTCGTCAACAGCGACGACCATCGTCACCTTCCTCATGGTCTTCGTCATCCAGAACACGCAGAATCGGGACGGGGAGGCGATGCAGGTCGAGCTCGACGAGCTGATCCGCGCGGTCGAGGGGGCGCACGACGGCCTGCTCGACCTCGAGGAGCCGTCGGTGAAGGCGCTCGCGAGGTTCCGCGAGCAGTACCGCGAGCTCAGCGAACGCCGCCCGCGACGAGATCCGCGCGGACGTGGGCGAGACCGGGAGCCCGAAGATAGAGTTCCCGTACACCGACCAACGCCGGTGACGGAGCACATGTCCCGGTTCGTCGAACAGGCCCTCTTCGAGGCCCCGCCGTGGTGTCTCGTCGAAGGCACCGCCGACGGGGACCACGTGGTCGTCGTCGACCATTCCGCCCACCGAGACGGCATCTACCTCCCCGAGCTCGACTCCCCCAATCTGCCCAAGCGCGTGCATTGGGACGGAGAGCCAAGCCCGGCGCTCGACGCACTCGTGCCGTTCGCCCCGGACGGCCGTTTGCTTCGTTTCAGCCCCGACCGGCGGCACGTCACGTACGTGGCGCTCACGGAAGGGCAGACGAGGGTGCGAGTCGGCGTCGACGGCGTGCTCGGGCCGGAGTTCGACGACTTTTCCGAGCACGTGCCCCCGACGCTGAGCCGGAGCGGCGGACGAGTCGCCTATGCCGCCCTGGTCGAGGGCGCCTGGCGCATGGTGGTCGATCACGTGCCGCGGCTCGACCTCGTTCCGTCGACTCGGCTACCACGGTTCGATCGACGCGGAGACCAGGTCGCATTCGTGGCCGGCTCGTCTCCTCCCGGCTCTCGCGAGCGAGTGGTCGTCGACGACGTCGCTCAGCGCGAGTACGACGCCATCGTCGCCTGGGAAATCGGAGGCCCGGAGAAGCCTTTCACGCTTGACTCGATCGCGTTCGGCCCGGACGGCCGCCTCGGCTACGTCGCGCGCGGGGGCTCACACATGTTCGTCGTGCTCGACGGGATCGAGGGGCCGCGGTTCGACGAGATCCACCCTCAGATCGCGTTCAGCCCGGACGGCCGGCAGGTCGCGTACCCGGCCCTGCGCAGTGGGCGAATGACCTGTGTCGTCGACGGCGTCGAGCAGGAGCCGTACGACTGGGTGGGCCGACCGGTGTTCAGCCCGGACGGCGCGCGCCTCATGTACGCGGCCGAGAAAGGGAACGGCTTCGTGCTCGTCGTCGACGGCACACCGGAGGGGGACCTCTCCGAGCCACCCATCGGCGGGTACTGCTTCAGCCCGGACGGAGGACGCTACGCCTACGGCGCCGTCTCTCGACGCGCCCTGCGTGGAGAGCGTCGGCGCTACGTGGTCGACGCCGAGCCGGGACCCGAGTTCGATGCGCTCGACCGCCTCGTGTTCAGCCCCCTCGGCGATCGATTCGCCTATGCCGCGCGGAAGGGGGCCGAGGCATACGCCGTCCTCGACGGGGACCCTGGACCTCCGTTCGAGTTGGTCAAGGGCCTCTCGTTCAGCGCGGCAGGCCATGTGGCGTACGCAGGCATCGTCGAAGGGGCGGCGTGCGTCGTCCTGGACGGCCAGGCGGGACCGCTGTTCGAAACCCTGGCTTTCGCCGTAACGACGGGTCACGGAGACCCACCCTGGGAGGAGTACTACGAGCCCGGCTTCTACAGGTTCTCGCCGGACGGCACTCATATCGCATACACGGGGACACAGCGAGGCGGCGGCGCGCGGCCGGTCGTCGACGGCGACGTCGGGCCGGTCTACGAGACCGCCTCCTTTCCCGCCGTCGACGACTCGCGCGCCGTCTTCCACGGCCTGCGCGACGGGTTGGTTCACCGCCTGACGTACGAGTTCTGAAGCTCGTCGGCCTCAGGCGGCAGCCGCGGCCGGCTCGGCGAGCACACCGCGGAGGAAGAGACCCGTGTACGAGCCCTCGATCTCGGCGATCTCCTCCGGCGTGCCCACCGCGATGACCTCGCCGCCGTCGTCGCCGCCCTCTGGCCCGAGGTCGACGATCCAGTCCGCCTGCTTGATGACGTCGAGATTGTGCTCGATGACGAGCACGGTGTTTCCTGCGTCGACGAGGCGCTGCAGCACCTCGAGGAGCTTCTCGATGTCGGCGAAGTGGAGCCCGGTCGTCGGCTCGTCGAGGATGTAGAGCGTCTTGCCCGTCGCGACCTTCGAGAGCTCTGCGGCGAGCTTCACCCGCTGCGCCTCGCCGCCGGAGAGCGTCGTCGCGGGCTGACCGAGCTTCACGTAGTCGAGCCCGACGTCGTGCAGCGTCTGCAGGCGCCGCCGGATCTTCGGGATCTTCGCGAAGAACTCGAGCGCCTCCTCGACCGACATCTCGAGGACGTCCGCGATCGACTTCCCCTTGAACCGCACCTCGAGCGTCTCCTTGTTGTAGCGCCGCCCGTGGCACGTCTCGCACGGCACGTACACGTCCGGGAGGAAGTGCATCTCGATCTTGATCGTCCCGTCGCCCTTGCACGCCTCGCAGCGCCCGCCGCGGACGTTGAACGAGAAGCGACCGGGCTTGTACCCGCGCACCTTCGCCTCCGGCGTCAGCGAGTAGAGCTCGCGCACGTGCGTGAAGAGGTCCGTGTACGTCGCGGGGTTCGACCGCGGCGTCCGCCCGATGGGGCTCTGGTCGATGTCGATGACCTTGTCGAAGCACTCGATCCCCTCGACGCCATCGTGCTCGCCCGGCTTGACCCGCATCCGGTTCAGGCGGTTCGCGAGCGCCTTGAACAGCACCTCGTTGACGAGGGTCGACTTGCCGGACCCCGACACGCCGGTGACCGCGACGAAGCGCCCGACCGGGAAGTCGACGTCGATGCCCTTCAGGTTGTGCATCGACGCGCCCCGGACGCCGAACCAGCCGCGCCCGTCGTCGCCGCGCCGCGGCGGCACTGAAATGCGCCGCTCGCCGCTCAGGAACTGGCCCGTGATCGAGCCCTCGGTGTCCGCGACCGTGTCCGCGGTGCCCTCGGCGACGACCTCCCCGCCGTGCTCTCCGGCCCCCGGCCCCATGTCCACGAGCCAGTCCGAGGCCCGCATCATCTGCTCGTCGTGCTCGACGACGAGGACCGTGTTCCCGACGTCGCGCAGCCGCTCGAGCGTGTCGATGAGCCTGCCGTTGTCGCGCTGGTGGAGCCCGATCGACGGCTCGTCGAGGATGTACAGGACGCCGACGAGCTGCGAGCCGATCTGCGTGGCGAGCCGGAGCCGCTGCGCCTCGCCGCCCGAGAGCGTCTTCGCCGCCCGGTCGAGCTGGAGGTAGCCGACGCCGACGTTCTCGAGGAACGTCAGCCGCTCGCGCACCTCCTTCAGGATGCGCCGGCCGATCAGCTCCTCCGTCTTCGTCAGCTCGAGCTCGTCGACGAAGCGGAGCGCGCGGCCGACGGACATCTGCGTGAAGCCGTGGATCGAGAGCCCGCCGATCGTGACCGCGAGCACCTCGGGCTTCAGTCGCGCGCCGCCGCACTCCGGGCAGGGACGGAAGCTCATGTACTCCTCGATCCGGTCGCGCTGCTGCGACGAGTCGGTCTCCCGGTAGCGGCGCTGGAGGTTCGAGAGGAGGCCCTCGAAGGCCATCGTGTACTGGCGCTTCCGTCCCATCCGGTTCCGGTACGTGACGAACACCTTGTCGCCGCCCGTGCCGTACAGGAACCGGTCCTGCTCCTCGGAGGTCAGGTCGCGCCAGGGCGTGTCCAGAGAGATCTCGTACCGGTCGGCGACCGCCTCGATGACGCTGTCGTAGAAGCTCTGGCTCCCGATCGTCCAGGGCACGAGCGCTCCCTCCTCGATCGAGAGCGAGGTGTCCGGGACGAGCAGGTCGGGGTCGATCTCGAGCTGCGCACCGAGGCCGGTGCAGCGCGGGCAGGCTCCGTGCGGCGAGTTGAACGAGAAGATCCGCGGCTCGAGCTCGGCGAGCGAGACCCCGTGCTCGGGGCACGCGAAGTTCTCCGAGAAGGTCATCGACTCCCCGTCGTCGCCGACGACGTCGATCGTGACGAGCCCTTCGGCGAGCGAGGTGGCAGTCTCCACCGACTGCGTGAGCCGCTGCCGCAGGTCCGGCTTCATCACGAGCCGGTCGACGACGACCTCGATCGTGTGCTTGAACTTCTTGTCGAGCTCGATCTCGTCCTCGAGCAGCCGCTGCTCGCCGTCCACCTTCACCCGTGTGAAGCCGTCGCGGCGCAGCTCCTCGAGGACGTCCTTGTACTCGCCCTTGCGGTCACGCACGACGGGGGCGTTCACGGTGAACTTCGTCCCCTCCGGGAGCCGCAGCACCTGCTCGACGATCTGGTCGAGCGACTGCCCCGCGATCGGCCGTCCGCAGATCGGGCAGTGCGGGCGACCGACCCGCGCGTACAGGAGGCGCAGGTAGTCGTAGATCTCCGTCACCGTGCCGACGGTGGAGCGCGGGTTGCGCGACGTCGTCTTCTGGTCGATCGAGATCGCCGGCGAGAGCCCGTCGATCGAGTCCACGTCCGGCTTCTCCATCATCTGCAGGAACTGGCGTGCGTAGGCGGAGAGGGACTCGACGTAGCGCCGTTGACCCTCGGCGTAGATCGTGTCGAACGCGAGCGAGGACTTCCCCGAGCCGGAGAGCCCGGTGACGCAGACGAGCGCGCTCCGCGGGATGCGGACCGTGACGTTTTTCAGGTTGTGCTCGCGGGCACCGTGGACGACGAGCTCTTCGGCCATGCGTCGGTCAGTCTAGCCTGTCGAACAGACGTTCGGTGGCGAGGCGGGCGGCACCTTGTCATCGTTCCGGGGTAATCCGTCGAGGAGGTGGGACATGGCTGACGCCGGTCTCTTCGTCGGCTTCGGGAACCCCGTGCGCGGACGCGAGGCGCAGGCGATCGAGCTCTTCAACGAGACGCTCGCGTGGTACGCCCAGCTGCAGGAGGAGGGCGAGATCGAGAGCTTCGAGCCCGTCTTCCTCGAGCCGCACGGCGGCGATCTCAACGGCTTCATCTTCATCCGCGGGGACGCGGAGAAGCTCTCGGCACTGCGGGTGAGCGAGGAGTTCACGCAGCTCACGATCCGTGCCGCGCTCTTCGTCGAGAGCATCGGAGTCGTCGGGGCCGACATGGGCAAGCGGATGCAGAGCCAGATCGCGTTCTACACCGACCAGATCGGCGCGATCGCGTAGCAATGCTTCGACGCGAAGGCGGGCGTGCGCCTCGGCGCGCGCCGCCTTCGCCCGCCGCCGTCGCACTCGCACGAGACGCGAGGGGTCACGGAGCACTCCTAGACGACGTCGACGAGCTGCGCGCTCCGGCGCGATCCGCGCATGCACCAGCCGTAGTCGCGCGCCGTCTCGGCCAGCGCGCGGCAGTCGCCTTCGCGCTCCTCTTCCGTCCGCCGGAAGCGGCCGGCGATGATGCCGATCGCCCGGTAGCAGGCTCCACGGAGGCGGAGCTCGAGCGACGTGCAGAGCACGGTCGCGCGGGCGCCGTCGGCGTCGTTCGACGTGATGTCCATCGCGGCCCCTTGGATGCAGGTGCGCTCGGCGCCGTAGGGCCGCGCGAGCTCGCAGAGGGGGACGATCTGCGCCGCGTCCCGCTCGTTCTGTGCCGACGTGTCGCGCCCGAACGAGACGAAGCACGCCTCCTTCCAGTCGGTGCGGAGCGTCGAGCACATCTCCGCGATCCGCTCCCAGTCGAAGCCGACGACCATGAGCATGCGGGTCGTCGCGCGCTTGTAGCACTCGTACCGGTCCTCCTCGACGACCGCCGGGCACGGGTACATCGGGTCGTCGTCCCGCAGCCAGCGCGACGTTGCCCCGTACATCGGCGAGATGTTCTCCATGAAGACGCCTCCCTTGCAGGCCTCGGCGTCCCAGTGCGTCGACAGCCGCCTGCAGACGTCGAGGCTGCGGCGCACGTCGTACCCGGTCGTGAGCATGAGCCCGTGCCCGAGGCCGTGGAGGCACTGGTACGCGAGCCACGTGACGGCCCGCACGCTGCGGTCGGCGCAGAGGCGACGCGAGACCGCCGCGAGCGACCCGAGCGAGTACGACTTCACGCGCAGGAGCGAGCGCTCGAGGACACCGTGGTAGTAGCCGGACCAGCACGCGGACGTGCCCTGGGCGAACGTCCGCGCGACGTTGCCGTGGTAGCGGGCGAGCGCGGCGGCGCCGATCGTGTGCGCGATGCGGTGACAGCCGCCCTCGCTCCCCGCGATCCGCCGCTCGAAGAGCGCGAGCGCCGCCTTCGGGCCGCGCCGGAACGCGATGTTCCCGAACGCCTGCTCGACGCACGTCTGCTCCTTGCACTCCGCGAGCGTCCTGCCGTCGGGGCGGAACTGGCCGGCGACGGGATGCGGCGCGAGCGGGGGGAGGAACGTCGCCGGCCCGCCGCTGGCGTCGTCGGAGGAGACCGCGGCGACGCCCAGTACGAGGGCGACCGCGCCCAGCGCAAGCGATGCCAACACCAGCCCCCGAGAGGGGGGCCCACCCAGCCCCATGACTCCACCGTAGCCAGTCCCGGCGAAAAGTCCAGGCGGCGGGCCCGCGGCCGCCGGATCCGGTACAAGGGCTGCGTGCGACTCCCCGTCCTCGCCCTGCTCTGTGCGCTCGCGCTCGGGGGCTGCGACGGGTCGAGCGCCGACTCCGAGCCCGCGTGGACCGGGCCGCCGGAGCCGGGCGCGGACGGGACCGTCCCGGTCGACGGCTTCGCCGAGCACCAGGAGGGGGTCGACGAGGCTTGGGAGCGCTCGTCGGCGATGGCCGCCGCGGAGTTCCTACGCCTCGACGAGCGAACCGCGACGAACACGACGATCGACGCGCGCGCGGAGAACGGCGAGGGCGCCGGCCCGCAGGTCGTCGTCGTCACACTCGACGGGCTGCTGGACGACTCGGTCCGCGCCGAGCGCTGGACGCTGCGCTTCGAGGAACAGGATGACGGCTACGTCCTCGCGGGAGCCCTCCGCGAGCAGCGCTGCCAGCCCGGGCGCGGGCACCCGGGCTTCTCCCCCGAGACCTGCGTGTGACGTGACGCAGCGCGGCGCTACGGGTAGGGCGTGGTGGGCGGCGGCTCCGGGCTCGGGCTCGGGTCCGCCGGCGGGTCGTCGCTCGATCCCGTCTTCGACGCCTTGAGCTGACCGCGGACCTCGCCTGCCGCGTTGCGTGCCGTGTGCACGTTCACGTACGTCAGACCCCGCCTGATCGCGCGGAGCTGCGCATGGGTGATCGTCGCCCTACCGCGCTGGCCGCTGCGGCACGGGCCGCACAGCGGGACGAGCACGTTCCCGGCCTTGCCCGGGCGCCCGGCGTGCACGTGGGCGGCGATCGCGCGCCCGCTCAGCTTCCGGAACGTGAGCCGCCACGTCAGACGAGCCCGGTCCGACTCGAGCTCGACGGCCTTGCCGGTGAAGAGGCCGACGGCGCCGGACGGCACCCCGGACGGCTTCGGGACCTCCGCGCGCGCCCGGAGGCTCGCCGTGAGGGCGTACGTGTCCTGCTGCGGTGCGGCGAGGGAGAGACCGGCGACGGCGAGCGCCGCGCCGGCGAGCAGTACGAGTGCCTTGAGCATTGCCCCTCCTTGTCCCGGGTCCAGCTGCCTCCGGTACTTCGGGACGGGCGCGGGATCGGTTTCGGGGACCCGCGGGTGCGTCAGCGGCGCGCGGCGCGCCAGCGGCCGAAGATCAGCCCGCCGACGGTGAAGCCGAGGCCGAACGTCCCGAGCGCGAACGCGCCGATCGCGATGAACTTGCGCCAGAGGGAGAGCCGCGACCAGCGGCCGATGACCTCTTCCTCTTCCGCCGACAGCGGCTCGCCGCGGCGCTGCTTGCGTACGGCGCCGCCGGCCTGGAGGCCGAGGTAGATGTCGTCGAAGAGCTCCGGCGACTCGGTGGCCACGGTTCGAGTGTATAGCCTGCCCCGGCCGTGGCCGCCCGCGTTCTCCACGTCTCCGACCTGCACGTCGGCCGCCGCGAGACGCCCGAGACGCTCGCCGCGCTGCGCGACCTCGCGGCCCGGATCGAGCCCCAGCTCCTGCTGGCGACGGGCGATCTCGCCCATCGCGGCCGCCGCGGCCAGCTCGAGCGGGCCTCGGCGGAGCTGCGAGGCGTCGGCGTTTCCTCCGTGCTCGCCGTCCCCGGGAACCACGACATCCCGTACACGTTCCCGGCCCGCTTCACGCGGACGTACGCGGAGTGGCAGCGGGTCTTCGGGACGACCGGGCCCGTGTACTCGTCGGAGCGGCTCCACGTCGTCGGCGCCTGCTCGGTGCGCCCGTGGCGCCAGCAGGGCGGTGCGCTGTCGCAGGAGAGCCTCGGGCGGATCGAGGCGTCCCTGCGCGGTGCGCCCGCGGGAGCGCTCCGCGTCGTCGCGCTCCATCACCATCTCGCGGCGCCTCCGTGGCGCGCCGCACGCAAGCGCCCCCTCAAGGACCGCGACCGCGTGCTCGAGTGGCTCGTGGCCGCGGGGGCCGAGCTCGTGGCCGCCGGGCACGTCCACCAGGGCGGAGTCGCGGAACGTCGCGAGTTCGAGGCGCTCGAGGACGGCAGCACCGGGTCGGTCGTCCTCGCCACGGTCCCGGGCCTCGGCCGGCCCCGGCCGCGCAGGCGGGGGGAGGCGCGAGGCGTCAACGTGTACGAGGCGGACACGGCCTCGTTGACGGTGACGACATTCGCCTGGGACGGCTCAGGCTTCGCCGAGACCGGGCGCAGGGTGTTTCCACGCGGATAGAGTGCGCGCCCGTGGAGCCCGCCCTCGCCGAGCTCAGGGAACGTCTCGCGGAGATCGAGGATCTCTCGCGCGCACAGAGCGTGCTCTCGTGGGACCACGACGTGTGGATGCCGCCCCGGGGCGGCGCGTCCCGCGCGACGCAGCTCGGCACGCTGGAGGCGGTCATCCACGGCAAGCAGATCGACCCCCGCATCGGCGAGCTCCTCGACGAGCTCGCCCCGTACGCGGCCGACCTGCCTCCCGACGACCTCGACGCGTGCCTCGTCCGCGTCGCCCGCCGGAACTGGGAGCGGGCCACCCGGGTCCCGGTCGAGCTGGCGGCCGAGCTCGCGCAGACGGAGGCCGAGGCACACCAGGCGTGGGTGGAGGCGCGGGAGAACGACGACTTCGCCGCCTTCCAGCCCTGGCTCGAGCGCATGCTCGAGCTGCGCGTGCGCTGGGCAGGTCACGTCGGCCCGGGCGACCCGCCCTACGAGGTGCTGCTCGACGAGTTCGAGGAGGGACTCCGCTCCGAGGATGTCCGGTCGACCTTTGCCGTGCTGCAGCCCGAGCTCACCGCGCTCGTCGCCGAGCATGCGGATCCCGACGCCCACGACGTGCTCGAAGGGCCATTCCCGATCGACGTCCAGGACCGGCTCTCGCGAGAGCTCGTCGAGGCCTTCGGCGGCAGCTGGGACGCCTTCCGGCTCGACCTGACCGTCCACCCGTTCCAGGTCACAGTCGGCCAGGACGACATCCGCCTGACGACGCGCTACGCGGAGGAGGACCTCAACTCCCTGTTCACGGCGATGCACGAGTGCGGGCACGGCCTGTACGAGTGGGGCTCGAGCCAGGAGCTCGACCGCACGCCGCTGGCCGGCTGCTGGTCGTCGACGCTGCACGAGTCCCAGAGCCGCCTGTGGGAGAACGTCGTCGGCCGCTCGCTGCCCTTCTGGCGCTGGTTCCATCCGCGCGTGCAGGAGGCGTTCCCGGACCGGCTCGGCGACGTGTCGCTCGAGGAGCTGCACCGGGCCGTGAACCGCACGCAGCGGAGCCTCGTCCGCGTCGACGCCGACGAGACGAGCTACGGCCTGCACATCATCCTCCGCTTCGAGCTCGAGACCGCGCTCGTCGCGGGCGACCTGGCCGTGAAGGATCTCCCCGAGGCCTGGAACACGCGCTTCGAGGAGCTGCTCGGGCTCGAGGTGCCGAACGACAGGCTCGGCGTGCTGCAGGACTCGCACTGGTCGAGCGGGTCGTTCGGGTACTTCCCGACCTACCTCCTCGGCTCCGTCCTCTCGGTCCAGATCGCCGAGCGGGCGCGGGAGGCGATCCCGGACCTCGACGAGCAGTTCGAGCGGGGCGAGTTCTCCGAGCTGCACGCCTGGCTGCGCGACAACCTGTACTCCCTCGGCAGCAGGCTCACCCCGCAGGACACGATCGAGCGCATCGCCGGAGGCCCGATCGACGCGCAGCCGTACCTGCGCTATCTCGCCGAAAAACTCGACGCGGTCGCCGCAGCCTAGAGACTAGGCGGCCGCTCGCCCGAAGCGCTTCTCCGCCCGGGCGCGCGCACGCACGGCCTCGACCTCGCGGTCGCGCGGCGGTGCGGCCGTGACCAGCTCGGCGAGCAGCCGCCTGGTCGCGGCGGCCACCTCCTCGATCGCGCGCCCGAACGCGGCCTCGTTCGCCTGCGACGGCTTCTGGGACCCGCTCACCTTGCGCACGTACTGGAGGGCCGCGGCCTGAATCTCGTCCTCGGTCGCGGGCGGCTCGAAGTTGTGGAGCGTCTTGATGTTGCGGCACATGCGCCCAGCGTAGACGCTCGCCCCCCGGCTACGCCTCCGCGAGTGCCGTCAGCTCCCGACGCAGCTCCTTGATCTCGTCCCGGAGCTTCGCCGCGTACTCGAAGCGGAGCTCCTCGGCGGCGAGATACATCTCCTCCTCGAGCGTGATGACGAGCTTCTCGAGCTCGTCGCGGGACATGCCCTCGACGTCGGCCTTCCCGCGCCGGCGGCGGGATGTGGGGACGTGGGGGGACTCGAGCGAGAGAAGCTCGGAGATGTCGGAGACGCCCTTGACGATCGTCTCCGGCGTGATCCCGTGCTCCTCGTTGTAGGAGACCTGGTAGGCGCGGCGGCGGTTCGTCTCCTCGAGCGCGCCGACGATCGCCTCCGTGTTCTTGTCCGCGTACATCAGCACCTTGCCGGCGGTGTTCCGGGCGGCACGTCCGATCGTCTGCACGAGCGCCGTCTTGCCGCGCAGGAAGCCCTCCTTGTCGGCGTCGAGGACGGCCACGAGGGAGACCTCGGGCAGGTCGAGGCCTTCGCGCAGGAGGTTGACCCCGACGAGGACGTCGTACTCGCCGAGCCGGAGCTCGCGGATGATCGCGATCCGCTCGAGCGTGTCGATCTCGGAGTGCAGGTAGCGCGCGCGGACGCCTGCCTCGAGCAGGTAATCGGTCAGATCCTCGGCCATCTTCTTCGTCAGCGTCGTGACCAGGACGCGCTCGCCCGCCTCCTCGCGGTGGCGGATCTCGTTCAGGAGGTCGTCGATCTGGTTCCGCGTCGGGCGTAGCTCCACCTCCGGGTCGACGATGCCGGTCGGGCGGATCAGCTGCTCGGCGATCACCTTCGAGCGCGAGAGCTCAAATGCGCCGGGCGTCGCCGACACGAACACGAGCTGCTGCACCTTCCCCAGGAACTCGTCGAAGCGGAGCGGCCGGTTGTCCAGGGCCGACGGGAGCCGGAAGCCGTAGTCGACGAGCGTCTGCTTGCGCGAGCGGTCACCCTCGTACATGCCGCCGAGCTGCGGCACCGTCTGGTGCGACTCGTCGACGAAGACGACGAAGTCGTCCGGGAAGTAGTCGATCAGCGTGAAGGGATGCGACCCGGGGGGACGGCCCTCGAGCACGCGCGAGTAGTTCTCGATCCCCGAACAGAACCCGAGCTCCCTCATCATCTCGAGGTCGTACTCGGTGCGCTGGCGGATCCGGTGCGCCTCGAGCATCCGCCCCTCGGCCTCGAACTTCGCGACCTGCTCCTCGAGCTCGGCGTGCAGCTCGTCGACCGCGCGCTCGATCGTCGGCTTCGACGTCACGTACTCGGTCGCCGGCCAGATGACGAGGTTGTCGAGCCGCGCGTACACCTCGCCGGTCAGCGGGTCGAAGTGCGTGATCTGCTCGACGTCGTCCCCGAAGAAGGAGACGCGGTACGCCGTCTCGATGTTCGCCGGCTGCACCTCGACGACGTCGCCTTTCACCCGGAAGCGCCCGCGGCCGAGGACGGTGTCGTTGCGGACGTACTGGCTGTCGATCAGCTTCTGCAGCACCGCGTCTCGGTCGTGCTGCTCCCCCACCTCGAGGATGAGGACGCGCTCGCGCCACTCGTCCGGCGAGCCGAGCCCGTAGATGCACGAGACGGACGCGACGACGACGACGTCCCGCCGCGTCATCAGCGACGAGGTCGCCGAGAGACGCAAACGCGCGATGTCGTCGTTCTGCGAGGAGTCCTTCTCGATGTAGAGGTCGGCCTGGGGAACGTACGCCTCGGGCTGGTAGTAGTCGTAGTAGGAGACGAAGTACTCGACCGCGTTCTCCGGGAAGAACTCGCGGAACTCGTTGCAGAGCTGGGCGGCGAGCGTCTTGTTGTGCGCGATGACGAGGGCGGGCCGCTGGAGCTTCTCGATCGTCCACGCCATCGTCGCCGTCTTCCCGGTCCCCGTCGCGCCGAGGATCGTCTGGAAGCGGTTGCCCGCGGCCACCGACTCGGCGATCTGCTCGATCGCGCGTGGCTGGTCGCCGGTCGGCGCGTACAGGTCGGAAGCGTGGAACTCGCGCACGGACGGAGCGTAGCCGCGGTGCGTCGACCCGCCGGTGGCGCGCCGCGCGAGCGCAGTGCGCGGTGGAGAGAGGCGAAACGTGCAATCCGTCACTACCATCGGCTCATGGTGACGGGACGCATCGCCGTCGCCGTCGCGCTCTGTTTCGCGGCCGCGGGCAACGCCGGCGCCGGCTCCGAGGGCGAACCGGATGACCTCGGCCCCACCGCGGTCACCCAGCGCGTGACGACGCGTGCGGCGGCGCCCCCGCGCAAGCTCGTCTGCAAGCTCCCGCCCGGGACCAGGAAGCTCCCGGCGACCGCGCGCCACGGGCTGATCGGGCACCTCGACCAGTACCCGGTCGTCGCGCTCGCCACCGCACGCGAGCGCACCCCGGCGAGACGGGTGCTCGCGAAGCTCGTCTCCGCTGCGGAGCGCGGGCGCTGGCGCGACCTGCGGTCCGCAACACGTGCCGGCTACGGGACCCGGACCGCGATCCGCAGAGCGGGCGACCGGACCGTGCACTACTTCCACTCGGAGCGGCACCAGGAGCCGCGAGACCGCACGATCTTCGATGCCAGGCGTCCCAAGGCGCTCATCTACGCGAACGCGCCGCGGCGCCCTCTCGTCCTCGTCGGCGCGATGTGGAGCACCCGGGACGGCGAACGAGGGCCGACCCCGGCCGGGCCGATCATGCGCTGGCACTCCCACGTCGTGTGTGCGAAACCGCACCGTCGAGGCACAAAGCCACTCCCCGGCGGGAGATGCCGACCCGGCGAGCGCCTCATCCAGGGCCGAAGCGAGATGCTCCACGTCTGGTTCACCGGCGACCTTCGCAGCGCGTTCGCGATCCGCGCGCCCGAGCCGGAGCTCTGCGCCGCCGGCCTCCTGCCGGCGAAGTACTGCAGCAAGGTCCGCGAGCGCTGAACGTCCGACGATCGAGCGCTTCTCGAGCGCTGCCTCCGATCGTCAGCTCGATGGCTCGGCCGACGCGCTCCGAGCCCAAGCCGAGCGTCGAGGCGACCCGAAACCTCTGGGGCCCGGCTCGCGACCGACTAGCCGAGGTAGAGCTCGCGCTCCTGGAGCGTCAGCTGCCGGCCCGTCGCCGCCAGGCGCTCGGCGGCCAGCGCGACGAGCTCCGGGACGCCGCCGCAGATCCGGCAGTCGTACCTCGCCGTGACGCCGTTGCCCGCGACGGCCAGGATCGTGCGCGAGTCGGGGGTGAACGACACCGCCGTGTACGGCCCCGGCGGGCCGTAGAGAAGCCGGACGAGCTCGCCGGTCGCTGCCTCCCAGAGACCGACGGACCTCGGCCCGGCCGTCACGATCCAGCGCCCGTCGGGACTGAACCGCGCGTCGGACACGGCGTTGAAGTGCGCCCTGAGCACCCGCAGAACCTTGCCGGATGCGACGTCCCAGAGGATCGCGTCGCGGTCGCGGCTGGCGGTGAGGAGCCTGCCGCCGTCCGGCGAGAAGTCGACGCTCGTCACCACCCTCGTGTGCCCCACGAGGTCGTCCGTCGTGCCGTCGCCACGCTCGAGGCGAACGACCGTGCCGTCGATCCGCGCGGTCGTGTCCCCGTCGGGGCTCGTTGCAACCCGCGTCGGCGACTCGAGCCGCGGGGTGTGCGCGGGCACGAGGTCGCGTCTCGTCTCCGCGTCCCAGATCCGGACCGTGCCGTCCTCCCCGCCGGTCGCAACGGTCGTTCCGTCGGGGGAGAAGCGCGCGTCCAGGACGGAGCCCGTGTGACCGGCGAGGACGGCGAGTGGCCTCCCGTTGATCGCCCACGTCCGAGCGGTGCCGTCCACGCTCGCGGTGACGATGGACTGGCCGTCCGGGCTGAAGTCGACCGCCTGGACGAAGTTGGTGTGCCCGAAGAGCACGGACTCGACCGTCCCTGCGATGACGTCCCACGTCCGACCCTCTCCGTCCGTGCTGACGGTCGCCGCGAGCGTCCCCTCGGGATCGACCGCGACGTCGAGGATCTGCCCGCCGTGACCTCGCAGCTGACGTCGGAGCCGTCCCGTGTTCCCGCTCCAGATGCGTCCGATCTCGTCCCGGGATCCCGTGACGACCGTCTCGGCGTCGCCGTCGAACGCAAGGCTGGTGACCTCGCCGGGGTGCTCGAGCCGGAGCAGCTCCCTGCCGCTCGGGATCGCCACGATGCGCGCCACGCTGCCCGACACGAACGCGACGCGAGAGCCGTCAGGGCTCGGGACCACGCGGACGGCGGTCGTCCCGACTTCGTCCACGGTCCGAAGCAGCCGGCAGCTCCCCCGATCCCAGACGTACCCGCGGGCGTTGCGCACGACGACGGCGTAGTCGCCCACGATCGTCGCGTCCCCGGCCGGTCGCCCGGCCTGCTCGAGCACGCAGTCGACGCGCCCGCTCCCGACCACGACCTCGACCGGCGGAGACTTGCTCCCGTGCACGAGGACCGACCGCTCGTCGGCGGAGAACGAGACGCCGCCGTCGTCCCCGACGCGCCTCGCGAGGACGTCCTTCCCCGACGCGAGGTCCCGCACTCGCACCCAGCCACTCGCGCTGACGAACGCGAGCAGCTTCCCGTCGGGCGAGAACACGACCCGCCCCACAGCGCCTCGAGTCCGAGCGATCTCCCGGACATGCGAGGCGAGGAGCGACTGACGGAGGGCGTCCTCCGCCGCCGGCCCCGGAGACATGCGCGCCGACTCCGACGCGAGGAGGACGCCGAGCTCGGGATCGCTCTGCAACAGCGCGACGGCGGAGGCATCGAGACGGCGAGCGCGAGCGTCCTGCTCCCGGTCGTCCGCGGCGCTCCGCTGAACGAACGCGAATACCGTCGCCGCCGCGATCAGCCCGACTACGAGGAGCGCGAGCGCTAGCAGCCGCTGGAGTCGCGAACGCCGTCGGTGCGCTTCGGCGAGCTGCGCCTCGACCTCGCGCTCCGTGCGATGCCGCGTGCGCCAGGCGAGCACCGGCTGGGCGAGGACATCGTGGAAGATCTCGTAGCGAACGCCGCCGCCCTCCTCGAGCGAGCGGAGGATACGCCGCTCTGCGAGGGTGTCCAGGACGGGCTGCAGCTCCTCCGGTGGAACCCGTCCGAAGTCCTCCAGATCGGCGACCTCGTGCGCGATCTTGGTTCCGGAGGGCGTGACGAGGTGGTTGAAGAGCCGGGCTGCGACGTCCTTCTGCTCCGGCGTGAGCTCCTCGAGCGCGCCTTCGAGGTGCTCCTCGACGATGTGCTGCGCGCCGCCGAGCCGAACGAGCGTCTCGGTTCGAAGCGTGTCCGAGCCAGCCGCTCGCTCCTCGTCCCAGATCCGTTGCATGACCACCTGCAGGTACGGCGCCTCGACGCGCCCCTCGCCTCCTGTGGCTTCGACGGTGCCGAGCCCTCCGAGCGCAGGCTCGATTCGCCCGGTGCCGACCTGGTCCAGGACACGCTCGACGAGGTCGCCGTCGACAGCGACCGTCTCGCCGGTCAGCTCGGCGAAGCGCTCGACCGGGCGGACGATCGCCGCGCGCGCCGCTTCGCGGTCGAGCCGGTCGAGCCGGAGCGTGTTCGCGAAGAGCCCGGGGATGCGGCCCGTGAAGCGGTCGAGCTTCGCGAGCGAGTCCTCGCGTAGCGAGACGAGGACGTTGACCCGGGAAGGCGTCGCGACGACGGACGGCAGCAGCTCGGCGAACGAGCCCGGGCCGCGGTCGTCGGCGTGGTAGAGGAAGTACTCCTCTGCCTGGTCGAGCACGAGGTAGACGTCCCGGTCGGACTGCACGCGCTCGAGCACGTCCAGCGCCGTGGCGTCCTTCCGGTCACCCACCGCGGCGCCGACCGCCTCCGCGAGCGCGGCGGCCGGATCCTCGCTCCAGCGCGAGAAGACGACGACGAGCGGCTCCTCGGGGAGCTCGCGCAACGACCGTGCGACCGCCGCGCGGAGGAGCGACGACTTGCCGACCCCGCTCGGCCCGTAGAGGACTGTCAGCCGCGAGGCGATGAGGTTCGCGACGACGATCTCCCGCTCACGCTCGCGGCCGAAGAAGAGCAGCGCGTCGAGCTCCGAGTCGTCGAAGGCGTTCAGCCCCTTGTACGGGGAGCCCGGACGAGCGCTCACGCCGCCTCCAGGCGCGACTCCAGGAGCTCGAGGTACGCCTGCGGGTCGACGTCGACCGCCGTGACGTCGTAGCGCCGCCAGAACGCTTGCGCGAGCGGGCTCGGAGACGGCTGCACCGCCCACGAGCGATACCCGACCGGTCGCTCGCCCCAGATCCGGTTCAGGATCAGGCGCAGGTTCCAGTCGGCCATCTCGTAGCCGAGGAAGAGGAAGTGGCTGCGGCGCAGCTTCGCCGCGAGCGAGACGGGCACCACCGCGGTGAGCTCGGCGTGGCCGAGGTAGTCGATGTAGTCGTCCTCGGTGATGACGAAGCTCTCCCATTCCCGCTCGGGCAGCGGGTCGACGGCGCCGTGCAGCTTGAGGAGGATCGTGCGCCGGTCGAGCGAGAGCTCGGTCGCGTACGTGTTCGGCACGTCGATCGGGCGCGGCGCCTCTCCGGGCGGCCGGTGCCAGAAGTGGCCGCGGTGAGGCCCTGTCGCGACGTACGCGACGATGTCGACCTCCTCCTCGGCCTCCTCGAACGCCCGCTCGAGCGCGAGGTCGTAGTTCGTCGTCACGATGAGCTGGTGCGGGGCGCCTCGCTCGCGGAGGAGCGCTGGGAGGCGGGCGAGGAAGCGGTGGAGCGGCCCCGGCTCGACCGCGGCCTCGAAGCGCGAGTGCAGCTCGTCGTAGAGTGGGCCGGAGCCCTTCATCGTCGCCACGTACTGGGACACGCGGGCGAGGTCGACCGGCCGGTCGTCGGGCACCTCGAACGCGCTCGCGAGATGCTGCGCGAGATCGCCCGCGCCGTCCAGGCCGATGACGGGGACGATCCTTCCGGCGAGGAGCGCCTTCACGATCTCCCCCTCGTCGTCCGGGAAGATCACTGCCGCGCCGGGGGCCGCGAGCCCTGCCCCGTGGCGCAGGATCTCGGACTGGAGCTGACGGAGCTCCGGGCCCGGCTCGATGCCGAGCTCCCCGACGAACCGCGCCCGCGCCTCCTGGTACGCGTCGAGTGCCTCCGCCTGGCGTCCGGAGCGATACAGCGCCAGCATCAGCTGCCGGCGGAGCGTCTCCCGCAACGGGTGCGCGGCGACGAGCGCCTCGAGCTCGCCGACGACGTCGCCGTGCCGGCCCAGCTCGAGGTCGGCGTCGATGCGCTCCTCGACGGCCACGAGGCGGAGCTCCTCGAGCCTGCGGATCTCGGCCTGCGCGAACTGCTCGAACGCGAAGTCGGCGAGCGCCGGGCCGCGCCAAAGCGAGAGCGCATGCTCGAGCAGCTCGCGCCGCTCGCCGGCCGCAACGCCGCGAGCGGCGCGGAGCAGCCGCTCGAAGCGGTTCGCGTCGACCCGCTCCGGGTCGACCCTGAGGAGGTAACCGGGAGCGCGGGTCTCGAGGACGTTCTCGCCGAGCTCTTTCCGCAGGCGCGAGATCGCGTTCTGGAGTGACGTGATCGCAGTTCGAGGCGCGTGCTCCCCGTACAGGAGGTCGACGAGTCGGTCGGTCGCGACGACATGTCCGGACGCGAGCAGGAGCGCCGCGAGAACCGCGCGCTGCCTCTGGCCGCCGAGCGCGACGGGTCCCTGGTCTCCCTCGACCTCGAACGGGCCCAGAATCCGGAACTCGAACGTCACGGCTGACACTAGCTCCGCCGGAAGCGCTCTGTAAAGGGCTGGAACGGGTGATCACGCACGGCTGGGTCTCCCTCGCGAAGGGCACCCGGATGGAACCTCAGCGTGCTCAAGGACCGCTCAAGACGCCGTCGCGGCAGCGCCGGAATGGGCCGTTAGCGGGGGGTTAGCCCGCGGTTGCCGGCCGGTTGGAGGCGCCTCCGACCGTGCGGGCCATGACCACTTCACTCGTACACATCCCGTGGCGGCCCGTCCTCGGCGTCGCCCTGGCGCTCGCGCTCGCGGGCGTCGTCTGCGCCGACACGATGCTGGCGTCGGCCCGGTCCACCACCACCCCGGTGGCGATCTCGACGGTCGAGATCGTTCCTTCCGCCGCTCGGAACGCGGCGCCCGCTCGTGTAACGCCGTCGCGTTACGGCTGGCCCGTCAAGCCGTTCCGCCGGCAGCACGCGGTCCGCGGCTTCTTCGGCGACCCGCGCATCTCGAACCACCACCAGACGCGCCAGTTCCACTTCGGCGTCGACGTCTCGGCTCCGAACGGGACGCCCGTGTTCGCAACGCTGACGGGCAGGGTCTGGATCAGCGGACGGCATCCGCACACCGTCGAGATCGTCGGTGGCGGCGGCTACGGGTTCAGCTACTGGCACGTGATCCCGGCCGTGCGCTCGGGAGAGCGGGCCGTCGCGTATCGCACGCTGATCGGCCACGTCGAGGCTCCGTACGGGCACGTCCACTTCTCCGAGGCACGCAACGGCCGCTACCTGAACCCGCTTCGGCTCGGCGCGATGGGTCCCTTCGTGGACCAGACGACGCCGTGGGTCGCGCGCCTGACGGCCGAGAACGACGACCGCCTGCTGCAGTCCTCCAGCGTCCGCAGCGCGTTCGACCTCGTCGCCGAGGTCGACGACGAGACGCCGCTCGCGATCCCGCGCCCCTGGCACGACCTGCCCGTGACGCCCGCGGTCACGCGCTGGAGGCTCGTCACGGCGCATGGCCGAGCAGTTCTCGGCTGGAGGATGGCCGCCGACTTCCGCGAGACGATCCCGTCGGCGGCGGAGTTCGACCGGGTCTGGGCGCCCGGGACGACGCAGAACCACGTTCGCAGCCCCGGCCACTACCGCCTCTTCCTCGCCCGCGGGCTCGAGCTTCCGACCGGCAGGTACGTCGTCGAGGTCGCCGTCCGGGACACGCGCGGGAACCACTCGGCCTCCCGGTTTCCGCTCGTCGTCAGGTCCGGTTGAGCGGATCTTGAGGAGCCGGCGTCACCCTCCTGCCATGAAGAGCCAGGCCCGCAGCAACGCGAAGGGCTTGATCCGCGAGATCGCTCGCTACCTCGCCGTCGTGGACGCGTTCCGCGCCGCCGGATGCGAGCCGACCTGGCGCCCGGAAAGCGCGCTGAGCGCAGGAATGCGGGCACCGCGAGCACGCGGCGGTGCTCGACCGACGCCGGCGTGAGCCCGAGCTTCAGACGATCGCGTTGACGTAGCTCTCGAGCGGGCGGGCGAGCAGCCGCAGCACGTCACGGCCATGAGCAGGCCCGATCCCGTTCCCCGGACGACGCCTCCAGGCGACGAGATCGGCGACGAGGAACGACCAGGCCGCGACGACGGACCCACCGGCCCGCAGCACGCCCGTCCGCTCCAGCAGGTTGTCCGTCTGCACCCGGTAGGCGAGGGACGCCGAGCGCGACTCCTGACAGGGCGTGCCCGGGACGAGGCCTCCGGGCATGCCCGACGTCGGTCCGACCCACTCCCGAACTCGGATGGAGGGACCCCGACGTCCAAGCCGGGAAATAGCTCGATCGAAGTCCCCGCGCCTTCCCGAAGAGAAAAGATCATCGCAATTCGAGCAGCCGGCGCATGCAAGTTCAGCGCCGAATCGACGGAAATACTGCGGCTCGGATTAGTGGCTCGTTAGCCGCTCGTGACCGAGCGGTTGGCGGTCGGCCCGAGCGTGACCGGCGCACTCGAGAAACCGGAAGGGAGGGAACCATGCGCCAGGTCACTCATCTGCACCGCACGCTGGTCGTGCTCGCAGTCGGTCTGCTCGCGCTCGCGGCTCCGCTGCTCGCGTACGCAGACGGCCCGCCCACCGGCCACTGATCTGCTGGGCGTCGGATGAACGAAGGGCCCGAGTCCGGGCCCTTCGTCACGCGGTTGCCTGCAGGCCGAATCGATCGCGAGCCTGTCGTGCCCCCACCAGATTCGCCTTCAACTCGAAGAGCGCGATCGCTCGTTCCATGGCTCGATCCGCTTCGCGGTCGAGCCCCGCCATGCGCAGCACCTCACTGTATGCAAGCCTCGTGGCGGCTTGCTGGTTGAGACCATCGGTGCTCTCCCCGAGCCGCAGCGTCGCCTCCATCAGCGCTCGAGCTTCGGCGATGGCGCCCTGTCGTGCGAGGAGTTTCGCTTCGACCGACCCCAGAGTCAGCTGGGCGCTCTGATCGTCGCTCGCGGCGTTCGCTCGCGACACGCCGGCCCACTCCGCGGCTTCGTCGAACCGCGCTCGACGGTAGAGGGTCTCGGCGAGCTTGGCTGCCCTCACAGCGAGATGCGTGCGATCGTTCTCCCGCGCCAGATACTCGCACTGCTCGCGGAGCGCTTGCTCAGCGGCAACGAGGTCACCCGCCAGGAGCTCGACGTCCGCCCTCACAGTCCCGCAGTGGATCGCGGAGGTCGGCGCGCCGAGTTCCCGATACGTGTGCTCCGCCTCGGCCACGAGCTCGCGTGCTTCCGAGAAGCGGCCGACCTGAGCATGAAGCCCGCCGAGGTAGGGGATCACAGCGGCGCGCCCTGACAACCCGATGGCCTCGTCCATCAAGAGCTGCCCGCATCGCTCGATCCCAGCCGGAACAGGGGTCGGCCCCCAATAGAGCGCTGCCGCGATCTGCCCGAGGCACATCGCGAGCGGAAACGCCGTTCGACGGTAGTGCTCGAGCGCGCGCTCCTCGGCTTCCTCCCAGGCCGCGTGGTTCCCGTGGATTCCGCCCCGCACGTAGCCGATCAGCAGCCAGGCTCGGGCCAGAGAGCGGTCGTCCTGGACCGCTTCGAAGGTGGGAATCGAGTCGTTGGCGAGCGCGAGAAACTCGGCGGGAGCGCCGTCCGGTTCCGCGAGCAGACGAAACCAGGCGGCCTCGATGCGCGCGCGAAGCTCGACGCGACGCTGTCCCGACGCTGCCGCATCGGAGATCGCGTCGTGGAACGACGCGGTTGCGACCTCCGCCTCACCCGCGGCGTACTGCGCGATGCCGAGCTCACACATCAGCTCGTTACGCTTCTCGTGCGTGGAGGGCAGCAACGCGACTGCCCGGCCGAGCAGATTCGCGGTCGCGTGCATGTCGCCGCGCTTCAACGCGCGGACACCGGCCTCCCCGAGCCGGCGTCCGGCGTCCTCGGCGAGCTGCGCTGTCCGCCGATCCGACTCGCCGAGCTCGGTTCGCAGGCGATACGCCTGCTCGAGGTGGTAGCCGGCGAACTCGTCGACGTCTCCGGTACCCGCGCGGCGCTCCTCGAAGCGGTCGATGAAGCGCTCGTGGAGCTCGGCGCGGAGCCGCTTCGGAGCCGCCCGGTACACCGCCTCCTGGAGGAGCACGTGCCGGAACCCGAACTCCTCCTCGCCTGCCGGCCGCACGAAGCCGCGGGCCGAGAGGGACTCGAGGTGCGTCGCGACCGTCGGGGCGGCCTCGGGCTCGACGAGCGCGCTCACGTCATCCGTCCGGAACTCCTTCCCGATGACCGCACCGCGCTCGAGCACCGCCCGCTCACCCGGGCCGAGACGCTCGAGGCGCGCGGCGAGAAGCGCCTGCACCGTCTCCGGGAAGGACTGCGCGACCAGCCCTCCTTCGAGCGCGAGGGCGAGAAGCTGCTCGAGGAAGAACGGGTGGCCCTCCGCCGTCTCGACGATCCGCGCGCGCTGATCCGACTCGAGCACCGCCGCGCCCCCGAGACCCTCGAGCAGCGCGTCGGTCTCGTCTGCCGAGAGCGTGTCCAGCTCGACGACGTCGGCGTTCTCGCGCTCCTCGACGAACGCCGGCCTTTCCTCGAGGAGCTCCTCGCGGGCGACGCAGACGGCGAGAATCGGCCCCTTCCCGCGATCCACGAGGTGCTCGACGAGCTCGAGGAAGGTCGGCTCGGCCCAGTGGACGTCGTCGAAGACGATGACGAGCGGTTTCTCGCGCGCGGACCTCTCGCAGAACTGCCGGAAGAGCCAGGCGATCTCGGGAGCGGGGGGCGGCGTGTCCGCCGCGAGGGCGTCGAGGACAGCGTCGCGCTCCTCGCCCGGGGGCGACCCGTCGAGGATTTCCCGCAGTGGCCAGTACGTGATGCCGTCGCCGTAGGAGAGACAGCGGCCGGAGAGCCTCGTCACTCCCTTCGCTCGCCGGGCGAACTCCTCGGCGAGCCGGGACTTCCCGATGCCCGCCGGACCGGTCACGACGACGAGCCTGGGCGAGCCGGTCTCGATCGCGCGCTTCAGCGTCTTCCGGACCGCCGCGAGCTCGCGCTTGCGGCCGACGAGCGGCGCGTCGAGGTGCCGCTCGAACGCTGGGGCAACCGACGTGATCTCTCGCAGGACGTACGTCGCGAAGGGCACCTGCCTGCCCGGGATCTCGAGCGCGTCGCGCGCCTCGAGCTGCGCCGCATGGTCGATGAGACGGGCGACGACCTCGCCGACCACGATCTCGCCCGGCTCCGCCTCGTGCTGGAGCCGGGCGGAGATGCCGACGGGATCGCCCGCGACGAACCGCTGCCCTCCCTCGGCAGACGTGGCGACCACCTCGCCGGCGGCGATGCCGATCCGGATCTCGAGCGCGATGCCGTGGTCGCGGACGAGCTGCTCGTTGAGCGCCTCGATGCCCGTCTGGATCTCGAACGCCGCGCGCGCTGCCCGGAGCGCGTCGTCCTCGTGCGAGACGGGCACGCCGAATGCGGCCATGACCGCGTCCCCGGCGTACTTCTCGACCGTTCCCCCGTGGCGGGTGAGCGCCGCGGAGACGGTCTCGAAATAACGCCGCTGGACTGGACCCGAGCGCCTCGGGGTCGAGGCGTTCGCCGAGCGCCATCGACTCGACGACGTCGACGAAGAGGATCGACGCGAGCCGTCGGTACTGCATCGCCGGCTTCGCGGGACCGGGCGCCTCGAGCAGCAGCGACGCGTCCTGGCGGAGGATCGCCGCCTCGAGCTCCTTCAGCTCCGGGCCGGGCTCGATCCCGAGCTCGTCGACGAGCGTGTCGCGAGCCGACCGGTACGCACCGAGCGCATCGGCTTGCCGGCCCGATCGGTAGAGCGCGAGCATCAGCTGCGCACGCGGACGCTCGCGGTGTGGCTGCGCCTGGACGAGCGCCTCCAGCTCGGAGACGAGCTCGGCGTGCCGGCCGAGCGCGAGATCGGCCTCGATCCGCTCCTCGACGACGACGGTCCGCAGTTCCTCGAGCCGCGTGATCTCCGTCTGCGCGAACGGCTCGTAGACGAAGTCGGCGAGGGCTGGCCCACGCCAGAGCGCGAGCGCCTCGCGGAGCGCGGTCTCCGCGGACTCGGGGTCGTCTCCCTGCAGCGCGCCCCGGCCCTCCTCGGCGAGGCGCGCGAAGCGATGGACGTCGACGTGATCAGGGGCGAGCTCGAGCACGTACCCCGGCGGACGGGTCGCGATCACGGGCCCGAGCGCCTTGCGGAGCTGCGAGACGTAGACCTGGACGGCGTGAGGAGCCGTGTCGGGCGCGTCGCCGGGCCAGAGCGCGTCGACGAGGCGGTCGGCGGAGACGACGCGCCCGAGGTCGAGCGCGAGCACGCTGAGGAGCGCTCGCGGCTTGGGGCCCCCGAGACCGGCGGCAACGCCATCGCGCTCCGCCTCGATCGGGCCGAGGAGGCGCAACGCGATCGCCTTCGTGCCTGCCGGGCGAGCTCCGTCCATCTCTGCTCCTCGCCTGGTGTCCCTCGGATCCTCTCACCCTCTTCCCCGGACCGCCATCCCTCGCTTTGAGCCGTCCTTGAGAGGCCGCGCGCACGCTGACGGCATGTGGACACGCGAACCGAGGAGGACGTCATGGCTGCACTCGTCGTCGCCGTCTCGCCGGCGAACGGGATGGGACGGGCGGATGCGCGAATCGGGATCTTCCCGGGAGGGGCCACGCCCTCCGTGTTCCCTGCCGGCGCGCCGTTCTGGATCGGGTACGGGTTCGCGCCCGAGGGCGAGGACGGAGCGGGGGCCCGGAGCGAGCTCGGCGCGGACACGCGCTTCGAGCTCGACGTGGACGGGCAGCCCGTCTCGATGCTCAGCGACCTCCGCCGCCGCGGGCGGGACACCCTCCGGAAGACGGACATCGCCGAGTTCCCCGCCGGGCTCCCGGCCGGCTGGCACGACTTCGCCGGGCGCTGGTACGACCGCGGCCGGCTCATCCTCTCCTGCAGGGCGTCGATCGAGTTCGTCGAACGCTAGGCTGCGTTTCCCGCGTGCCGCCACCGAGCCTGGGCAGGGAGCCAGCAGCGCGGCCTGGAGAGCCCGGACCCGGAAGGAGACACGAGGATGAAGCTTCGCCATCACGCCCGCAGGAGCCGCGCGCTCCCCATCGCCGTCCTCGCGCTCGCTCTCGGCCTCGTCGCCGGCGCGGACACGCAGCCGGGCCCGACGAGCCGATGGGCGGTCCACGACCTCGAGCTCGCCGAGGCTCGCGCTCTGGGGGCGGGCGTGCCCGCCGCGGCGCGCTCGGTACGCGCCTCCGCGACCTGGTGCGGGACGGCGCGCCAGACCGACCAGGCGCCGAACGCCGTCGCCGGCAATCCGGTGCACTGGATCTACGCGATCCCCTCGGACGGGCAGGACGCCTTCTCGACCTGGGCGAGCGCGATGCAGGCGGACGCCGAGTCGATCGACGCGTGGTGGCGTGTGAACGACCCGGCGCGAACGCTGCGCAGCGACCTCGCGCAGTTCTCCTGCGGACAGCAGATCGACATCTCGATGATCCGGCTGAGCCAGTCGAGCGGTCAGCTCGCCTCCGTGGACACGCGCTTCGGCCGCATCGCGGACGCGCTCATCGCCCAGCAGTTCTCGTCGGACTTCACGAAGTACGTCGTCTACTACGACGGCCCGGTGGAGCCCGAGATCTGCGGCCAGGGCGGCAGCGATCGCTCCGGGCTCGGGTTCGCGGTCGTGTACCCGCGGGCCTGTGCCGGCGTCCCGCTCAGCACGACGGTCGCGCACGAGGTGCTCCATACGATCGGAGCCGTTGCGCCGGGCGCGCCGCACATGTGCCCGGAGCCGGACGACGGTCACGTCTGCGACGACCCGCACGACATGATGTACCCCTACGGCGACGAGACGCCCATCACCGGTCTCACGCTCGACACCGGACGCGACGACTACTACGGGCACTCGGGCGCGTGGCGCGACGCGCAGGACTCGCCCTGGCTCGTACGCCTAGACCGGCAGGCGCCGCTGACCGTGGCGATCACGGGCCCGGGCTCCGTCACGGCCGACGTCCCGGGGCTGCTCTGCGCGCAGACGTGCACGACGACGTGGAGTGCCGACACCGGGCTCGCGCTCACCGCGAGGCCCTCCTCGGGCGCGAAGCTCGTTCGCTGGGGCGATGCCTGCAGCGGAAGCGGCGCGTGCCGCGTCGTGGTCGGGCGCGTGCCGCAGGTGTCCGCGCTCTTCGGACCGAGCACGTATCGGCTGACGGTCGCCGTCGCCGGTCGGGGCGCGGTCCGGAGCTCGCAGGGTGGGCTCGCCTGCCCGCCACGGTGCTCGAGGCTCGTCTCTTCGTACTCGCCGCTCCGCCTCACGGCGAGCCCCGCGAAGGGCTGGCGCTTCAAGTCGTGGGCCGGAGCGTGCCGCGGGACGAGGCCGGCGTGCACGCTGCCGATGACTGCGGCCGCGAGCGCGCGGGCCGTATTCGTCCGCCGCTAGCTTCTCGCCCCTTGAGCGTTTCTTGAGCGCGCTCCAGCACCCTTCCTGACGTGAACGAAGCGCCGACCTGGAGGGCCGGCGCACGAAGGGAGAACACCATGCTCGGATCTCGGTTCAAGCGGCCCACCCCGGCCTTCGTCGTCGCCATGATCGCGCTCTTCGTCGCGCTCGGCGGCACGGCCGGAGCGGTTGCGACCGCGACCGTGCCGCTCGCGAAGCGGGCGCTCGTCGCGGACAACGCAAAGAAGCTCGGCGGGCAGACGTCCGCACAGATCGTCGCGCGAGCCGCCCAGGCCCCCGGGCCGGCGAGCACGGCCTCGGGCCTGATCTCGGTCAAGTCGGCGCCGTTCTCGCTCGCTCCGGACGGACAGGGCGCGTTCACCGCCACCTGCGACGCGGGTCAGAAGGCAATCGGCGGCGGCTACGCCAACCCGATCGGAGCGGCGATCTCCTTCGATACGGGGCCGACCTCCGACGGATCCGGTTGGTCCATCTACCTCCTCGAAGCGACTGGTTCCAGCGCTGCTGCGGGCGTGGTGCAGGCGATCTGCCTGAGATAGGGGGCCGGGTGGGGAAGGCCGCCGGCGCGCTCTCCGTTCCGCGCCGGCGGCCTCCTGCTTCCTCAGGCGGCGAGCTGGTCCGCGACCGGGGCGTCGACGTCACGGTTGCGGAGGACGATCGCCCCGTACGCGATCGCCATCCACGTGACACCCGCGACCACGGCGGTGAACAGCGGGACGATGCCCCAGTGCTCGAGGACCTGCCCGGCGACGAGGAAGCCGAGTGGCGCGGCAAGCGTGTTCAGCGAGATGACCGCGGTGATGGTCATCGCCCGCAGGCCGTCGGGCGTACGCGAGGTGAGAACGGCGATGAGCGGGCCGTTGATCAGCGGCGTGCAGAGCATCGCGGCGAAGAGCGCCGCGAACACGACCGGCCACGGAGGAAGGAAGGGAAGCACCCACAGCGGCACGGCGAACGCGAGCATCGCGAACGCCGAGAGCCGTAGCGGGGCGACCTTCCGCACGGCCACGACCGCGAGCAGGCTGCCGACGAGGGCGCCGGCCCCGAGCGCGGCGTAGAACAGCCCGGCGATGCGGGCGTTGCCGTCGAACGCGTCGAAGGCGTAGACGGGAAGACCCGCCGCGATGCCCGGCATCAGCAGGCCGACCCCGACGACCACGGCCGCGATCGGGCCGAGAAGCTTGTCTCCGAGCAGGAAGCGGACACCCGCCAGGGCCTTCGGCCTCGCCGGAAGGACGACGGGCTTGCGCCGCGGGACGAACGTCAGGACGAGCACGAAGGCGACGAGGTAGGTCGCTGCATCGACGTAGAGGACGTTCGAGGCGCCGATGAACGGGATGAGCATCCCCGCAGTCGCAGGCCCGATCAGGGCGGCGAACGCGGCGCCGCCCTCGATGAGGCTGTTCCCCTGCGACATCAGCCGCTCGTCCTCCCCGACGAGCTCGGGGAGGATGGTCCGCTGGGACGCGAAGTAGGGCGGCATGAAGCAGCCGAGGAGGGCGACGATGCCGAGCAGGAGCCCGAAGCTCAGCATCCCGGCGGCGTGTAGCAGCGGGATCGAGGCGAGGATCGGCGCCCGCGCGAAGTCGGCGATCAGCATCGTGTTGCGCGACCCGATTCGCTCGACGAGCATGCCGCTCGCGATCCCGAGCACCGCCATCGGCGCGATCTCGGCCGCGAGGACGAGGCTCATCTTCCCGGGTGAGCCCGTCGTGACGAGCACGAACCACGGCAGCGCGAGGTAGGTCATCCGGGTGCCGAAGACCGAGACGATCTCCGCGGCGACGAGCGCGCCGACGGCGGTCTTCTTCACGGCGATCGGCTCGGGCATGCTCACCGCGTGAATATAAAACGTCCGTACGGTTTTGTAAAGTGGAAGAGATGCCGAAGATCTCCGAGGAGCGCAGGGCCCGACGTCGCGAGCAGATCCTCGACGGCGCCCGCCGCTGCTTCGCAGAGCACGGGTACGAGGGGGCAACCGTCGCCCGCCTGGAGGCGGAGGTCGGCCTCTCGCGCGGCGCGATCTTCAACTACTTCGGCTCGAAGGAGGACCTCTTCGTCGAGCTCGCCGTGCAGGACACCGCCCGCCTCTCCGACGTCTGGGTGAACGAGGGCCTCGACGGGGTCGTCCGTGACGTGCTGGAGATCGACCCCGCCTGGCTGGGCGTCTACCTCGAGCTCATCCGCCGCGTGCGCACGGACCCGGACTTCCGGCGCCGGATCGACGAGCGCCAGGAGGCGGTCGTGCCCGTCAACCGTGCGCGGATCGAGGAGGCGCAGCGCACGGGCGAGTTCCGCGACGATCTCGAGGCTCGCGAGATCGGGGTCTTCGTCAACCTCGTGCTGAACGGGATGGCGCTCCTCCGCGCCTCGGGCGACGAGCCGCCGCCGGTCGAGCTCGTCGTGCGCCTGCTGGGCGACGCTATAGGAGGCCGAGCTCGCTCGCGTACGCCTTCGCGTACACCTGCCTCACGCGCGTGACCTCGTCCACGTACGCGCGGGTCTCCGGGAATTCGATCGTCCGCCCCTCACGCAGCCACTCGTCGACGTTCCCCTGGCCCGCGTGGTACGCGGCGAGGGCGGTGCCCAGGTCGTCGTAGCGGCCGGTGAGGTGGTCGAGGTACCACGACCCGTAGCGCACGTTGATCTCGGGGTCGCGGAGGTCGGCGACGACGAAGCGGTCTCCCCCGGTCCTGAGCGCGATCCCCTTCGCGGTGCCCGGGAGCAGCTGCATCAGGCCGATCGCGCCCGCGGGCGACTCGGCGTTCGGGTCGAAGCGGCTCTCGACGTACACCACCGCCGCGAGAAGAGCCGGGTCGAGGTGGTGGCTCGCCGCGTGGTCGCGGATGACGTTCTCGTACTCGAGCGGGTAGCGCGTACGGAGGTACCAGCCGGGCTCCTCCTCGACGACCCACGCACCCACCCCGGCCAGGGCGAGGACGGCGACGGCTGCGATGGTCAGGAACCGCACGGGGGACACGGCGCTACCGGCGCCCGCGAGGCGTGCGGCCACCTGTCGCACGCGCGTTCGTCGGGCTAGTCGGAGGAGCCTTCGCCGGACAGCGTAGCCATGACGCCCGCCACCCACGCGTCGAGCTCCTGCGGCGTGCCCGTGTTCACGTACGTGAAGTCCGCGCGCTCCGCCTTCTCGCGGTCGGGGAGGAGCCGCGACTCGCGGTCGTCCGTGCGGCCTCCCCGCCGCGCCTCGCGGAGCTTCGATGGCGCGGTGATCACGACCACCTTGTCGAAGCGCGTCTCGCCCCCCACCTCGTACAGCAGCGGCACCTCGGTGACGCAGACGCGCGGCGGGCTCGGCAGCTGCGCGAGCTGCTCGCGCCAGGCGAGGTACTCGCGCGACACGAGCGGGTGGAGGAGCTTCTCGAGGAAGTCGAGCGCCTCGCGATCCTTGAAGACCTCGAGCGCGATGCGCTCGCGGTCGGGGACGCCCTCGTCGTCGAGGATGTCCGCTCCGAGGCGCTCGACGAGCGCCTTCTTCACCTCCGGGTCGGTGCGGAGGAGGTGGTGGACGATCTCGTCGCTCGAGACGGTCGCGGCGCCGTGCCGGCGGAACGCGTCGAGCGCCGTCGACTTCCCGGCGCCGATGCCGCCCGTGATCGCGACCGCGATCGGGCGAGTCGTGGGGCCAGACCCCGTGGGGTCTGACGCCATCTACGTCTCGGTCTGCTCGGCCTCTTCGGCCTGCTCGGCAGGCTCGGACGGCTCGTCGGTCGCGCTCTCCTCGACCATCGGCTCCGCCTCGGGCTGATCGACGACCGCCTCGGGCGCGCCGGCCTCGTCCGGCTCCTCGGCCATCGCCTCCGCCTCGGCCTCCGCTTCGGGCTGATCGGCGACCGCCTCGGGCGCGCCGGCCTCGTCCGGCTCCTCGACCATCGCCTCCGCCTCGGCCTCCGCTTCGGGCTGATCGGCGACCGCCTCGGGCGCGCCGGCCTCGTCCGGCTCCTCGGCGTCGGCCTCCACCGTGGCGGGGCCGCCCGCGGGGAACGCCTCCTCGGAGAGCTTGAGGTCGGGCGTCCGGTGCACCGACTCGGCGCCGTCGGCGCGCGGGACGGGCTGGTCGGCCTCGTCGACGCGCTTCAGCGAGAGCGACAGCCGCCGGCGCTCGCCGTCGATCTCGAGGATGCGGACGTTGACCGCCTGGCCCTGCGAGACGACCTCGCGCGGGTTCTCGACGTGGTGCGTCGCGAGCTCGGAGATGTGCACGAGCCCCTCGACGCCCGGGAGGATCTCGACGAAGGCGCCGAACGTGACGACCTTGGCCACGCGGCCCTCCACGACGTCGTCCTCGCCGTACGAGTCGACGACCTGCTGCCACGGGTCGGTCTGCGTCTGCTTCAGGCCAAGCGAGATCCGCTGGCGCTCGCGGTCGATGTCGAGCACCTTCACCTTCACCGTCTGCCCGATGTCGAGCACCTCGGACGGATGGTTCACGTGGCTCCACGAGAGCTCCGAGATGTGGATCAGGCCGTCCATGCCGTCGAGGTCGACGAAGGCGCCGAAGTCGACGATGTTCGAGATCTGACCCTCGATGACGTCGCCCGGGCTCAGCCGGTCGAGGATCGCCTGGCGCATCTCCTTGCGCTCGTCCTCGAGGACGGCGCGGCGCGAGAGCACGACGTTGTTGCGGGAGCGGTTGAGCTCGATGACCTTGCAGCGCAGCTCGCGGCCGAGGAACTCGTCGAGGTCCTGCACGCGGCGAATGTCGACGAGCGACGCCGGCAGGAAGCCGCGTACGCCGAGGTCGAGGATGAGGCCGCCCTTGACGACCTCGATCACCTTGCCCGTGACGGGCTCGCCCGACTCGGACGCGGCCTCGATCTTCTTCCAGGCGAGCTCGAAGCGTGCGCGCTTCTTCGAGAGGATGAGCCTCCCCTCGGCGTCCTCCTTCGTGAGGACGAGCGCGTCGATCTCCTCGCCCACCGCAACCTCGTCCGCCGGGTTGACCGAGCGGCGGATCGTGAGCTCCGCGACCGGGATGACGCCCTCCGACTTGTAGCCGATGTCGACGAGCACCTCGTCCTTGTCGACCCGCACGACCGTGCCGTGCACGACCTCGCCCTCGTTGATCTCGGGGAAGGAGGCCTCGTAATCGGGGACGAGCTCCCCGTCGGGCCCTTCGATCCAGACCCCGTCCTCGGTCGTCGTGGGTCGCTCCACGGTCTCGTTGGTCATCGGATCGAGGAGTATAGCCAGGCTGGGGAAAACTCCGACCTGCGCGTCCCGTCCCCGCTGCTCGTGACGGGCGTCACGAGTCCGCTCAGGCCTTCGCTTCTGCCCAGTCGTCGCCGAGGCCGACGTCGACGGCGAGCGGGGGGTCGAGCGGGTACGCGCCGCACATCTCCTCGCGGACGAGGTCGCGGACCTTCGACACCTCGACCTCGGGCACCTCGAGCAGGAGCTCGTCGTGCACCTGCAGGACCATCTGCGCTCCCCGGCCCTCGCTCCGCAGGCGCCGGTGGATCGCGACCATGGCCACCTTGATCATGTCCGCGTTCGAGCCCTGCATGACGAAGTTGACCGCGACGCGCTCCCCGAAGCCGCGCGTCTGCCGGTTCGACGCGCGTAGCTCGGGCACCGGGCGCCGTCGGCCGAGGAGGCTCGTGGCGTACCCGTCCTCCCCCGCCTGCGAAATCGTGCGCGCGATGAACGCCTGCACCCGCGGGAAGCGCGCGAGGTACGCGTCGATGTACGCCTGCGCCTCCTCCTTCGGGATGGCGAGGTTCTCGGACAGCCCGAACGCCGAGATCCCGTAGACGATCCCGAAATTGATCATCTTCGCCACCGCCCGCTCGTCGGAGGTGAGCGTCGCGGGGTCCTTGCCGAGGACCTCGGCCGCCGTCGCCGTGTGGATGTCCTCGCCACGCAGGAACGCCTCGCGCAGCTTCGGCTCGCCGGAGACGTGCGCGAGGATACGGAGCTCGATCTGCGAGTAGTCGGCGGACAGCAGGCGGTGGCCGGGCTCGGCGACGAAGGCGGAGCGGATCTCGCGGCCGAGCTCGGTGCGGACCGGGATCGCCTGCAGGTTCGGGCTCGAGGTCGAGAGCCGGCCGGTCGCGGCGACGGTCTGGTTGATCGTCGTGTGCAGGCGCCCGTCGTCGCCGATCAGGGTCGGGAGCGGGCCGAGATACGTGTTGACGAGCTTCGTCAGCTCCCGCCACTCCTCGACGACGGGGACGATCGCGTGGTCCGAGCGGATGCGCGCGAGCACCTTCCCGTCCGTCGAGTACCCGGTCTTGCCCTTCCGGCCGGGGGTGAGCTCGAGCTTCTCGAACAGGATGCGGCCGAGCTGCTGCGGCGAGCCGATGACGAACTCCTCGCCCGCGAGCTCGTACGCGCTCGCCTCGAGCTCCTCGATCCGGTCGGAGAGCCGCGCCGTGATCTCGCCCATGCGGTAGGTGTCGATGCGGATCCCGGCGTCCTCCATCGCGGCGAGCACGCCGGAGAGCGGCAGCTCGACCTCGTCGTAGAGCCGCTCGAGCCCGCGCTCGCGCACGCGCTCCCGCAGGACCGGCGCCAGCCGGCGCGCAGCCTCCGCATGGCGGACGAGCGCGGCTGTCTCCTCCTCCGTCGGCGGGTCGGGCTCGAGCTCGAGCCCGTTCTCCGCGGACAGGTCGTCGAGGTCGTACTCCGCGCGGCCGGGATCGATCAGGTAGGCCGCGATCATCGTGTCGTCGGCTGCCTCGACGCGCAGGGCCTTCGCGTCGTGCGCAGCGATGGAGGCCTGCGCCCCACGCGCGAGCACACCCTCCGGCCGGGAAGCGACGACGACCTCGTCGCCCGTCGCCGCGGCGACGCGCTCGGCGTCCGCGGCGATGCCAACCGGGCCGCGCAGGTCGGGCAGCTCACCCTCCCGCCAGGCCACCGTCTCCGACTCCGCGACCACCCGCTCCGCAGCCGGCAGCGCCTCGTCGAGCGTGTCGACCCGGCTCAGGAGCCCGCGGAACTCGAAGCGGCGGAAGATCTCCTTCAGCTGCGAGCGGTCGGGCGGGCGGGAGACGAGGTCGCCCGGGTCGACGCCGAGCTCGAGGTCGCGGCGCATCGTCGCGAGCAGCTTCGACGTGCGCGCCTGCTCCTCGTTCTCGGAGATCGCTCGCGAGCGCGCCGGGGAGAGGTCGCCCGCGTGCTCGAGCACCGACTCGAGCGAGCCGTACTGGGCGACGAGCTGGCCCGCGGTCTTGTCCCCGATGCCGGGGATGCCCGGGATGTTGTCGCTCGTGTCCCCCTTGAGGCCGATGAAGTCCGGCACCTGATCCGGGCGCACGCCGTAGCGGGCCTCCACGCGCTCCGGCGTGTAGACGTGCACGTCCGCGACGCCGCGCGGCGTCATCATCAGCGAGACGTTCTCGGAGACGAGCTGGAACGCGTCGCGGTCCGTCGAGACGACGCAGGTCTTGATCCCCGCCTCGTCCGCCTGCGTCGCGAGCGTCGCGATCACGTCGTCCGCCTCCCAGCCCTCGAACTCGAGGTTCACGTACCCGAACGCCTCCACGATCGGCCGGAAGTGCGGGAACTGCTCGCGCAGCAGGTCGGGCATCGCGCGCCGCTCCGACTTGTACTCGGGCGAGATCTCCGCGCGATGCACCGGCCGCGTGTCCCAGGCGACCGCGACGCCGCGAGGGCGGTAGTCGGCGAGGAGCTTGAACAGCATGTTCGTGAAGCCGAGGAGGGCGTTGGTCGGCTGTCCCTCCGTCGTCTGCAGCTCCTCGGGCAGCGCGAAGAACGCCCGGTAGGCGAGGTTGTTGCCGTCGACGAGGAAGAGGTCGGAGCCCTGTGCGGGCGCCTCGTCGAGCTGCAGCTCATCGCCGGTCAGCGTCTTGACCACGACGCAATGCTATTTCCTGGCACGCGGGCCGAGGCGCGAGCGCGACCCGAGCACGACGACCGGTGACTGTCGCCCGCCCGAGGCGCTTGGATACCGGCGTGCGCCGCGTTCCCATGCTCTCCGGCTCCCGGGTCGCCCTCGTCCCGACCGCCGAGGAGGACGTCGTCCTGACGCCACCGCCGCCGCCGGACCAGGTCGTCGACGTCGCGGCGGCGGTCCGCGACGCGTTGCGGTTCCCGCTCTCCGGGCGGCCGCTCGCGGGACTCGCGCGGGCGGGAGCCCGTGCGACGATCGTCGTCGAGCCGCCGTCGCTCCCGGTGCCCGGGGCGCAGCAGGATCCACGCCCTGCGGCGCTCGCCGCGACGATCGACGAGCTCGCGGCCTGCGGGGTCCCCGACACGCAGCTGACGCTCCTCGTCGCAGGCGGCCTGGGACGACGCTTTGGCCAGCGCGAGCTCGAGCGCCTGCTCCCGCCGCCGCGGGCTCGCTCGTTCCGGGGACGCGTCGCCGTGCACGATGCGGAGGACGAGACGCTCGTGCCACTCGCGCAAGGACCGCGCGTGAACCGCGCGGTCGTCGAGACCGATCTCGTCGTCGTCGTCGGAGCCGCGGAGACCGTTCTCAACGGCGGCCCGGGAACGCTCGGGGCGGCGTGCGACGCCGCGACCGTGCGCGGCCTCGCAGGGGCGGCCTCGCTCATCGAGGCGGCCGGCCTCCCCGAGTGGGAGGGCGTCCTCGAGATCGAGGAGGCGGTCGCCGGAGCACTGCCGGTGATCGGGCTGTCGCTCGTGCTCGACCTGCCGAGGCTGACCGGCACGTATCGCGGCTACCCCTACGAGCCCGAGGCGTTGCGTCACGTCGTCCGCTCTCCGTTCCGGAGGATCTTCGCGCGCCTCCCGGCGTTCCTGCGCCGGGACGTCCTCGCGCGCCAGCAGCGCAGGATCGACCCCATCGCCGCGTTCGCGGGCCCGCCCTCGGTCGCGCACGCAGAGGCGCTCCTGCGCGGCGTCGAGCTCCGCGGGCTGCGGCTCGACGAGCCCGTCGACGCGCTCGTCGCCGGCGCCCCCTGGATCGGGCAGCACCACCCGCGGGAGATCGCGAACCCGCTCAGCGCCGCCGCGATCGCGCTCGGGCTCGCGCTCCGCCTGTACCGGGACCGGTTCCCGGTCCGCGCCGGCGGGACGCTCGTCCTGGTGCATCCTCTCTCGCGCTCGTTCGCCCACGGTGGAGACGATCCGTACGCCGCCGCGTTCGCGGCCCTGCGCGAGGCACGTGACCCGGCCGAGCTCGCCGAGGCTGAGCGCGCAGCGGCCGGGGACGAGCGCGCGATCGACGCATACCGCGCGGGACGTACGTGCCACCCCCTGCTGCCCTACGCCGACTGGGCGGGATGCGCGCCGGCGCTCTCCCAGCTCGGCCAGGTCGTGGTCGCCGGCTGCAGGGACGCGCTCGCCGCCCGCACGCTCGGGTTCGTCCCGAGCCACGGGATCGGGAGCGCGCTGGAGATGGCGCACGGCGTGGCCGGTGGCCGGGCCGAGGTCGGGCTCCTGCTCGCGCCGCCGTATGCGCCCCTGCTCGTCGGCCGTGGGTGAGGGGTCAGCCCTCGCCGAGGTAGGTCTTGCGCACCTGCTCGTTCGTCTTCAGCTCGGACGCCGGGCCCGAGAGCGCGATCCGCCCCGTCTCCATGACGTAGCCCCGCTCCGCCACGTCGAGCGCCATCAGCGCGTTCTGCTCGACGAGCAGAACCGGCGTCCCGGCCCGGTTGATCTCGACGATGATCTCGAAGATCCGCTCGACGAGGATCGGCGCGAGGCCCATGGAGGGCTCGTCGAGGAGCAGAAGCTTCGGGTGAGCCATGAGAGCGCGGCCGATCGCGCACATCTGCTGCTCGCCTCCGGACAACGTCCCGGCCTTCTGGGATCGACGCTCGTGGAGGCGTGGGAAGAGGCGGAACACGCGCTCGAGGTCGTCGTCGTGGGACGAGCGGTCCTTCCGCTGGAAGGTGCCCATCTCCAGGTTCTCGAGAACGCTCATGCGCGGGAAGAGGCGCCGGCCCTCGGGAGACTGCGAGATGCCGAGACCGACCACCTCGTGTGGCTTGGCGCTCGTGATGTCGCGCCCCTGGAACGCGATGCGTCCCTCGCGTGCCCGGTTCAGCCCGTTGATCGCGCGTAGCGTCGTCGACTTCCCGGCGCCGTTCGCCCCGATCAGCGTGACGACCTCGCCCTCGTGGACGTCGAGCGAGATGCCCTTCACGGCATGGATGGCGCCGTAGTAGACGTGCACATCCTCGAGCTCGAGGATCGTCTTGGCGCCGTCCGGATGGGCCGTGCTCGCGACCTCGTTCACGCAGCGGCGCCCTTGCCGAGATAGGCCTCGATCACGCGCTCGTCGTGCTGCACCTCGGACGGCGTTCCCTCGGCGATCTTGGCACCGTACTCGAGCACTGTCACGCGCTCGGAGACGCCCATGACGACCTTCATGTCGTGCTCGATGAGGAGCACCGTGAGCTTCTTCTCGTCGCGGACCCGTGCCACGAAGCTCGTGAAGTCGGAGGTCTCCTGAGGGTTCATCCCGGCGGTCGGCTCGTCGAGGAGCAGCAGCTTCGGATTCGTCGCGAGAGCGCGCGCGACCTCGAGCCGTCGCTGGTCCCCGTAGGGCAGTGAGCCGGACAGATGCTCGTGCCGCCGCGCGAGCCCGCAGTACACGAGCAGCTCACGGGCGCGTTCCTCCGCTTCGCGCTCCTCGCGCTTGACGCGGGGGAAGCGGACGATGGCTCCGACGATGCCGGACGTGAGCCTGCTGTGCATGCCCACGAGCACGTTCTCGAGCGCGGTCATCTGCTGGAAGAGCCGGATGTTCTGGAACGTACGCCCGATTCCGCGCTCGACGATCGCATGCGGCGGCCTCCCCGTGATGTCCTCGCCATCGAGGACGATGCGCCCGGAGGTGGGCGTGTACACGCCTGTGAGCATGTTGAAGAAGGTCGTCTTCCCGGCCCCGTTCGGCCCGATCAGCGCGACGATCGAGCCCCGGGGAATCATGAAGTCGATGTCGTTCGTCGCGACGAGGCCGCCGAACTCCTTCCGCACCGCCTCCGCGACGAGCAGGTCGTCGGCCATCAGTCGTTCGTCCGGTCCCGGTCGGTGAGCGTGCCCTCGTGCTGGACGTCGTACAGCGGCGTGTCGTGCACGCCCTCTTCCAGCTCGATCTTGTGCCGTCGTTCGGGGATCAACCCCGTCGGGCCGTATGAGCATCATCGTCACGATGATCGCCCCGTAGATGCCGAACGCGTACTTCGGCGACGTCGATGTCGGAGCCGGTGACGTCGCCGATGAAGTCGCCGATCTTCGCGAGACCCTCGCGGTCGAGCCAGGAGAGGATGAGCGCACCGACGATGACCCCCCAGACCGAGCCCATCCCGCCCAGGATCACCATGCAGAGCAGGAAGACCGAGAACTGGAAGTAGAAGTCCGCGGGGAACGCGCCGGACTTGAAGACCGCGTAGAACGCGCCCGCGATGCCGCCGAAGAAGGCGCCCATCGCGTACGACCACGTCTTCGTCCGCATCAGCGGGACGCCCATGGCAGCCGCAGCCGTCTCGTCCTCCCGGATCGCGATCCACGCGCGGCCCAGCCGCGAGTCGCGCAGGCGAACCGAGCAGAAGACGGTGAAGAGGAGCAGCGCGAGGGCGGTCCAGTAGTACAGCTCGGCGCGGTTCGTCGCCGAGCGGTAGACCTCCGGGAGCCCGACGGCGGCGAGGGTCGAGCCGAACCCCGACCGAGTCGATCGGGGTGATGCCGAACGTCCCGTGCGTCAGATCGAACCCGATTCCGGGCTCGTCGGCGTTGCGCACGAACTGCGGGATGATCTCGCCGAACCCGAGCGTGACAATGGCGAGGTAATCGCCCCGGAGGCGCAGGGTCGGGAGCCCGATGAGGATGCCGACGCCCGTCGTGAAGAGCCCGGCGACGAGGAGCACGAGCCAGACCGAGATGTGAATTCCCGGCGCATCGCGATCGATCCCCACCGACCCGAAGTGGAAGGAGATGTCCTCGAAGTGCAGCGACGCGAGCCAGGCCGCCACGTACGCGCCTGCGGCGTAGAACGCGACGTAGCCGAGGTCGAGCAGGCCCGCGTAGCCGACGACGATGTTGAGCCCGAGCGCCATCATCGTGAAGACGAGCATGACGACGGCGATCCCGATCCCGGGGAACGCCAACGGCAGGAAGTCGACGTAGAAGGGATAGAGGACACCGAGCGCGATCACCCCGACCGGAAGCGCCCAGCGCCGGAACGGGGCCGGCTGCTGCTTCCACCACTCCCTCGTCGCGGCCCGGGCCTCGCCCACGTCAGGCCCCCTCGGGAGTGCGTTCGCCGAGAATGCCCTCCGGCCGGAACACGAGCACCGCGATCAGGATCCCGAACACGATCGAGCGGGTCCAGTCCGAGCCCGGAGAGAGCCACGAGAGGCCCTCGTTGAACGCCTCGATGAAGCCGATCACGAGCGCGCCGACGACGGCGCCGGCGAGATTGCCGATCCCTCCGAGGACGGCGGCCGTGAACGCGATCAGCCCGAGCTGGAAGCCCTGATCGAAGCGGATCGTCGTGAACTGCAGCACGTAGATCAGCCCCGCCGCTCCGGCGAGCCCGCCGGCGAGCGCGAAGGTGAACGAGATCGTGCGGTTCACGTTGATCCCGACCATGGCCGCCGCGGCCATGTCCTGCGAGGTCGCTCGCATCGCCTTGCCTTGCTTCGTCGACGTGACGAGCCAGGTGAGCCCGAGCAGCAGCGGGATCGTCAGCAGGATCACGACGAGGTTGTCCCACTGCACCTCGACCTCGCCGATCGGTGAAGGCCGGTTCCGTGGAGATGAGCGGATCGATGACCGTGTACTCCGGCCCCCAGAAGTACAGGCCGACGTTCTGGAGGATGAACGACATCCCGACGGCGGTGATGAGCGGCGCGAGGCGCGGCGCGTGCCGAAGCCGGCGGTAGCCCACGAGCTCCACCGTCGAGTTCAGGATCGACGCGAAGACGACGGCGACGAGCAGCGAGCCGGCGACCGCAACCACGATCGCGCCCGTGCTCGAGCCCGAGCCGACGCTCGAACAGATCGAGGATGAGGGTGGCCGAGAGCAGCCCGCCGAGCGCGAAGACGTCACCGTGGGCGAAGTTGATGAGCTGCAGGATCCCGTAGACGAGCGTGTACCCGAGCGCGATCAGCGCGTACACGGAGCCGTTCGTCAAGCCGATGATGACGACGGTGAGGAACCTGCTCGGGCCTTGCACGAAGTTGACGACCATCCAGACGCCGACGAGCGCGAGCAGCACGATGCCGATCGACGTTCATCAGCTTGGGTCGGCGGCGAGCTGCGAGAAGCTCGTGCAGCGCCCGCGGTGCCTTCTTCTTCTCCCGACCCTCGATCCTCCGCCCTCCTCAGCCGTGCGGGGGAGGGCGTCGCCCTCCCCCGCAGGGATCCGATGCAGACGGCCGCCTAGCCTCCGCCTGCCGCCGTGACGAGCTCGACGGACGGCGTGATCACCTTGGCGTCGTTCCATTCCGGGCCCTTCGTAGACCGTGATGGCGCCCGTGCTGACGTCGCCCTCCTGGTTGAGCTCGAAGGTGCCGAGGATGGCGTCCTCATGCGTCGAGCCGAGGATGTTCTCGATGATCGCAGCGCGGTCGTCGCCGGCCGCCTCGATCGCGTCGAGCAGACCTCGGCCGCCTGGGCGGCGTAGGCCGTGTACGGCTCGACCCTCTCGACGCCGGTGTCCGCCTTGAACGCGTTGACGAACTCGCGGCCGCGGCCACCTTCCGCGACGAGCGCGTCGGCGGACGAGCCGGCGACCGTGATGAACATCCCTTCCGTGGCCGCCGTGCCCGCCTTGTCCACCTCGGTGAACGGCGTGAAGCCGTCGGGCGCGAGGAGCGGGCACCTCGCTCGTTGGAGCCGAGCACCGCGAACTTGTCCTTGATGAGCTTGACGCCGTTCAGCGTCACGAGGCCCGAGAACACGACCGCCTCGGCGCCCGAGGCCTTGACCTTGTTGAAGATCGCCTCGTAGCTGGATGCCTTCGGATCCCAGGCGTCGTTGCCCATGACCTCAACGTCCAGGAACTTGAAGGCGTTCTCGAGGTTCGTGGCGAGTCCGAGGCCGTAGGCCTGCCGATCGTTGATGATGTAGACGCTCTTGATGCCGAGGTCGTCCTTGGCGTAGGTCGCGATCGCGGCCGCCTGCGCGTTGTCGAGTGCAACGACGCGCCCGTAGTTGCGCTCGCCGCTCGGGTAGTACTTGTCCGGTTCGGTCGCCTCGCAGGAGGGAACGGACGTCGTCAGGCAGACCTTCGTGTTCGCCGGCGAGACCATCGCGATGGCTCCGCCCTCGGCCTGGTTGAGAAGCGGGATGATGACCTCCGCGCAGCCCGAGTTGAAGGTCCCGATCAGACCGACCATGCTCTCGTTCCCGGCGTAGGCCTGGCCGTTCTCGCTGCACTTGCCCGAGTCCCAGGCGGCGGCCTGTGCGGTGGAGTCGTCGCAGCCCTGGTAGGCGACGTTCAGGTCGCCCGCCTTCCATTCGCGCTGCTCGAGCACGAACCGGATGGCGTCCTGCATCTGCAGGGTCTGCACCCGGTCTCCGCCCTGGAGCGGAAGATCCGACGCGATCAGGACGTCCGGATCGCCCTCGCCGCCGTACTCCACGTCGCTGCACGATGAGGCAGGCAGCGCCGTGACCCCTTCGTCGTCGCCTCCTCCGCAGCCCGCTGCGACGAGCGAAAGTGCGGTTACGAGCAATCCGAGAGCGACGAGCACACTTCGCTTTCTCACAGTCAACCTCTGCCTCCTCACCTTGGGATGACCCGATCGCGCCGTCCGACCGGCGCGCCCGCAAGTATCCGTGCTCGTTCCCGCGCGCGCAAGCGGCACCCGATGTCGTGCAACGTCCCCCTGAACGCGAGCTGTGCCGGAGGTCGGGATCGAACCACACGCCGCTAGGACACGGGATCTCGAGTACCGCGCGGCTGCGCGTGGGGCAAACGACGTTTCTCCCACGAGCCCCATTCCCTGCCGCGGCTGTGACCTCGACCGGGCTTGGCCTCCCGGCCGGCAGAGCCGGCCTCCGGCCGCGATCGGTGCCGACAAGGCGTGCCAGCGGGAGGCCGGATCGGCGACGAGGGTGCCTCCGAGTCGCAGGTGCCGGAGGTGGGGATCGAACCCACACGCCCCGAGGGGCACGGGATTTTGAGTCCCGCGCGTCTGCCAGTTCCGCCACTCCGGCCAGGCGGATCGTAGCCTCGGCGCGACGCGGGCATCGGCGGCCGGAGGCCGGCTTCGCCGGCCGGGAGGCCAGGTGCGGCCCGCTCGCTCGCCGCGGTGAAGGAGGGGGAACGCGGGGGAACCTGGGTTCCCCCGCGGAACCGCGCGTCTGCCAGTTCCGCCACTCCGGCCAGGCGGATCGTAGCCTCGGCGCGACGCGGGCATCGGCGGCCGGAGGCCGGCTTCGCCGGCCGGGAGGCCAGGTGCGGCCCGCTCGCTCGCCGCGGTGAAGGAGGGGGAACGCGGGGGAACCTGGGTTCCCCCGCGGATACGCTCTCGGCCGTGCTGCTCGGAGTGCTCACCGGCGGCGGGGACGTGCCAGGGCTGAACCCCTGCATCAAGGCTTTCGTCAACCGCGCGACCGCTGCGGGCCACGAGGTGCTGGGGATCCGGCGCGGGTGGGGCGGCCTCCTGCACTTCGACCCGGACGACCCGGACGCCTCCGCGGAGCACCTCGAGCGCCTCGACCCGGCCTCGGTGCGGACGATCGACCGCACAGGCGGCACCGTGCTCCACACGTCGCGTACGAACCCCGGCGGCGTTCGCCCGCACGAGGTGCCGTCCTTTCTGGCCGGCGAAACACAGGGCGAGGGACCGTTCGACCTCACGGCGCACGTGCTGCGGGCGATCGAGCACCTCGGGATCGACGCCCTCGTGGCGATCGGCGGAGACGACACGCTCTCGTACGGCCTCCGGCTCGACGACGAGGGCGTCCCGGTCATCGCGATCCCGAAGACGATGGACAACGACGTCCACGGCACCGACTACTGCATCGGGTTCTCGACGGCGGTGACGCGCGGCGTCCAGTTCATCCACAACCTGAGAACGAGCGCCGGGAGCCACGAGCGGATCGCCGTCGTCGAGCTCTTCGGCCGCTACTCGGGCGAGACCTCGCTGATCACCGCCTACCTCGCCGGGGTCGACCGGGCCGTCATCTCCGAGGTCCCCTTCGACGTCGACCGGCTCGCCGAGCTCCTCCTCCACGACAAGCGGACGAACCCGTCGAGGTATGCGATGACGACGATCTCCGAGGGAGCGACCGCCGCGAGCGGGGAGCTCGTCCTCTCCGGGGACGCGGACGCGTACGGCCACCGCAAGCTCGGAGGGATCGGACAGCAGCTCGGGGTCGCGCTCAAGGAGCGGACCGGCGAGGACGTCGTCTACCAGCAGCTCGCGTACCTGATGCGCTCGGGCAGCCCCGACTCGCTCGACCTGATGGTGGCCACGAACTACGCGGTGATGGCCGCCGACCTCGCGATCGAGGGCGACACGGGCCGCATGGTCTCGCTCCGGAACGGGAGCTACACGACGGTCCCGATCTCGGCGACCCGCGAGGGCGTCAAGCGCGTCGACGTCGACGAGCTGTACGACGTCGCCGAGTACCGTCCCAAGGTCCGCCACGTCCTCGGCAAGCCGATGTTCCTCTATTGATCTTCGGCGTGCTCACCGGCGGCGGGGACTGCCCCGGCCTGAACGCGGCGATCCGCGCGGTCGTCCGCGGGTCTCTCGCGTCCGGCCACGCCGTCGTCGGGATCCGCCGCGGCTGGCAGGGGCTCGCCGAGCGGGAGACGACCCCGCTCGACCGGAACGCCGTGTCCGGGATCCTGCCCCGCGGGGGGACGATCCTCGGCTCCTCGGGCTGGAACCCGTATCGCGAGGAAGGCGGCCTGGAGGCGGTCAGGGCCGTGACCGAGGAGCTCGGTCTCGACGGCGTGGTCGCGATCGGCGGCGAGGGCACGCTCGGGATCGCGCACCGCCTGCACGGCGAGCACGGGTACCCCGTCGTCGGCGTCCCGAAGACGATCGACAACGACCTCGCGGGCACCGACGTGACCATCGGGTTCGACACGGCCGTGCACGTCTGCACCGAGGCGATCGACCGCCTGCACACGACCGCGGAGTCGCACGATCGCGTCATGGTGGTCGAGGTCATGGGCCGCAACACGGGCTGGATCGCCCTCGCGGCCGGCATGTCGGGCGGGGCGGACGTGATCCTCGTCCCCGAGGCGCCGACCGCGATCGAGGAGGTCTGCGACCGCCTCCGGCGGCGGCACGAGCTCGGGCGGGGCTTCTCCATCGTCGTCGTCGCAGAGGGCTATCCCCTGACGCGGCGCTCCGGCGAGCGGGAGGAGCCGATCGCCAGGGACGTCGACCCGTACGGGTACGCGCGCCTGGGCGGCATCGGGCAGGTCGTCGCGGACGAGATCACGAAGGCGACGGGATACGAAACGCGCGTCACCGTGCTCGGCCACACCCAGCGCGGCGGGACGCCCACCGCCCGCGACCGCTTCCTCGCGACCCGGCTCGGCCTGAAGGCCGTCGAGCTCGCAGTGTCGGACACGTGGGGGCGCATGGCCGCCGTCAGCGGCAACGACGTCGTCGACGTTGCGCTCGAGGAAGCCGTGCGGGAGCGGCGGGCAGTGCCGGCGTCCTGGATCGCCGCCGCCGGCGTCGTCGCGTAGCGCGCAGGCTCAGACGTCCGGAGGCTCGGCCGGGACGAGCGCCGCGACGTCTCCCGCGGCGACGAGCACGGCGTCCACCCCCGCGCGCTCGAGCTCGGCGACGTCGTGCTCGCTCGCGTCGTGGAGCTCGGCGATCGCCAGCTTCCCGGCCGGGACGTCGTGGAGCAGCCCGAGGAGCGCCTCGAGCACGTCCTCGTCCTCCTCTGGCCGGGGCGAGAGGAGGAAGATCTCGGGGTCGAGCTCCTCCAGCGCGCGCTCCAGCTCCTCGGCGTGCGACACGCGCACGACGCACTCGAGCCCGAGCGCGTGGCCCTCGTCCCAGACTGCCGGATCCACGGCGACGACGACCCCGTCGGCAGCCGCACCGTTCGCCTCGGCAAGGCCGCCGAGGTGGAGCAGCGGCAGCTGCGACGTGGCCCGAACCGCCTCGGCCCCCGCCCGCGCGACGAGGCCGTCCGCACCCTGGCGCTCGGCGGCGCCGGCCGTCTCCGCGTCGTCCGCCTGGACGAGGATCGAGATGCCGTCACCCTCCGAGATCGCCTGGCTGAGCTTCCCCACCGGCGGGATGCTAACCACGTCCGCGTGCCTGGCTGTACCAACCCGGCGCCTCCTGGCATCGTCTCCAGTCGACAGATGCGTGCCGCCGCCCTCCTCCTGCTCGCGCTCGTCGTCGCGAGCGCCGCGTCCGCGGCGCGGTCGGTCGGCACCCCGGGCGACGACCGGCTCGTGGGGACCGCAACCGCGGACACGATCTTCGGCCTCGCCGGACGCGACCGGATCGAGGGCGGGCGGGGCGCGGACTTCGTGCATCCAGGGCCCGGCCGCGACACGGTCGAAGCCGGAGCCGGCGACGACCGCGTCGCCGCCCAGTACGACGGCGCTCGCGACGTCGTCCGCTGCGGACCCGGCGCCGACCTCGTCAACGCCGACCTCGCCGACTCGGTCGCGCGGGACTGCGAGCTCGTCGGGCTGCGGCTCTCCCGCGACCCGTACACGAACCCGGAGAGCCAGCACGAGACGCAGGTCGAGCCCGACAGCCTCACGGTCGGCCCCCGGACCGTCGCCGCGTTCCAGGTCGGGCGACGCTTCGACGGTGCTGCAACGAACATCGGCTTCGCCACCTCGATCGACGACGGCCGCACGTGGCGCAACGGGCTGCTGCCAGGGCTGACGACGGCGAGCCGGCCCGCGGGCCCGCACACGCGCGCGAGCGACCCGGTCGTCGCCTTCGACGACGCGCACGGCGTCTGGCTCATCTCCACGCTCGCGATCGAGGCGCCGACGACGCGCCTCACCGTGAGCCGCTCGTCCGACGGCTTCACCTGGAGCGCACCGATCGTCGCGACCGAGGCGACCGCGGGCGGCGGGGTGACGCTGGACAAGAACTGGGTTGCCTGCGACAACGGGTCGGCGAGCCCTTTCCGCGGCCGCTGTTACCTCGCGTACACGGACAACCTCCGCGGGGACACGCTCGCCGTCGTGTCCTCGAGCGACGGTGGGCTCACCTGGACCACGCCGGTCGCGCTGCCCGTCTCCGGTGCCGTCGGCGCGCTCCCCGTCGTCCGGCCGACGGGCGAGCTCGTCGTCGCGTACCTCCGCGGCACGCAGAGCATCGGCTCCGTCGTGTCGGTCGACGGAGGTGCCACGTTCGCTGCGCCCGTGACGGTGTCGGACGTCCAGGTGCGCAACGCGCTGGACCTCCGCTTCTTCCCGTTGCCGGCTGCGGACGTCGACCCGGTGTCGGGTCGCGTCTGGGTGACGTGGCACGACTGCCGCTTCAGCGTAGGCTGCACCGCGAACAGCGTCGTCGTGTCGACGTCGGACGACGGCCGGTCGTGGACGCCTCCGACCCGGGTCACGTCTGCACGGAACGCCTACCTGCCGACCATCGGGGTCCACCCACGCACCGGACGCGTCGCGCTCGCCTACTACGTCCTACGCCCGGGCGGAGGCATCGACTTCGAGCTCGTCGAGTCGCGTCCGGGCGGTGGAGGCTGGGGAATTCCCCGCCTGCTCTCGGCGCAGACGATGCGGCCCGACTGGCTCCCGGACACCGTCTCGGGCCGGATGCTCGCCGACTACGTCTCCGTGCACTACGCCGGAGCGAGACCGCTCGTCGTCTGGGTTCTGGCCTCACAGCCCGTCGGCTTGAGCCTGCGCCAGGCGGTGTACGCGACGCGCGGCTAGCCGACGGCAGCCTGCGGCGTCACAGGCCGATCGGATGCCAGACGGTCTTCAGCTCGAGGAAGGCCTCGATCTCCCAGGGGCTCTGCGCGTCGGGCGAGGAACGGACGACGCGCTTGACGTTCTCCGCGGCGAGCTTCTCGAGCTCCGCGCTGCCGCCGTCGGCGCCCGTGAGGTCGATCGCGTTCACGTCCATGTGCCCGGCGAGCCACGGTGCGAGCTCCTCCTGGGAGCCGGTGAGGACGTTGACGGCGCCCGCGGGGACGTCCGCGGTCGCGACCGCCTCCGCGAGCTCGATCGCCGCCAGTGGGTGGGCCTCGGAGGCGACGGCGACGACGGTGTTGCCACCGACGAGGGCGGGGACGATGCGCGACACGAGCCCTCCGAGGGGGGCTCGTCCGGCGCCAGCACCGCGACGACCCCGGTCGGCTCCGGCACCGTGAAGTCGAAGTACGGGCCCGCGACCGGGTTCGCGCCGCCGAGCACCTGCGAAAGCTTGTCTGCCCAGCCCGCGTACCAGATCACCCGGTCGATCGCCGCCTCGACCTCGTCGCGACCGGAGCTGACACGCTCGAGGTCGGAGGCACGCGCCTCCATCATCTCGGCGAGGCGGTAGAGGACCTGGCCGCGGTTGTACGCGGTCAGCCCGGACCACGCGGGCACCGCTGCCCGCGCGGCGCGGACGGCGTCGCGGACGTCCTTCCGGGACGCGCGCGCGACGTTCTGGCCCTCGGCCTCGTACGTGCGGCCCGACTCCGAGCGGGGGAACGCGCCGCCGACGTACAGCTTGTAGGTCTTGCGGACCGGGAGCCTGCTTCCCCGGCCGCTCACCGGGCTTGCTCCGCTGACCGGTGAGCGTGGAGGGGTGCGGGGAACCGGGAGGTTCCCCGCGCTCTCGAGAAGAAGGGGGCCCGCGGGGGAAACATGGTTTCCCCCGCGACCGCGAGCCGGAGGCGAGCGGTGGTCACTCGTCGAACCTCAGGTACGGCTCGAGCCCGTGCCGGCCGCCCTCGCGGCCGAAGCCGGACTCGCGGTAGCCGCCGAACGGCGAGGACGGATCGAAGCGGTTGTACGTGTTCGCCCACACGACCCCGGCCCGGAGGCGCTCGACCATCCACAGGATGCGCGACCCCTTCTCCGTCCAGACGCCCGCGGACAGGCCGTACGGCGTGTTGTTCGCCTTCTCCACCGCCTCCTCGGGGGTGCGGAAGGTGAGCACGGAGAGCACCGGCCCGAAGATCTCCTCCTGCGCGATGCGGTAGCTCTGGGCGACGTTCGTGAACAGCGTCGGCACGAACCAGTACCCGCGCTCGGGAAGGTCGCACGCGGGCTGGTAGATCTCGGCGCCCTCCTCCTCCCCGCTCGCCACGAGCTCGCGGATCTTCTCGAGCTGCGCCTTCGAGTTGATCGCGCCCACGTCGGTGTTCTTGTCCAGCGGGTCTCCGACCCGGATCGTCGTGAGGCGCCGCTTGAGCTTGTCGAGGAGCGGCTCGTAGATCGACTCCTGCACGAGCAGCCGCGAGCCGGCGCAGCAGACGTGGCCCTGGTTGAAGTAGATGCCGTTGACGATCCCCTCGACCGCCTGGTCGAGCGCCGCGTCGTCGAAGACGATGTTTGCGGCCTTGCCGCCGAGCTCGAGCGTCAGCCGCACGTCGCGGCCGGCGAGCTCGCGCATGATCAGCTTCCCGACGTCGGTCGAGCCGGTGAACGCGACCTTGTCGATGCCCTCGGAACGGACGAGGTGGCCACCGGTCTCGCCGTCGCCCGTGACGAGGTTGACGACGCCGGGCGGGAGCTCGGCCTGGCGGCAGATCTCGGCGAAGAGCATCGCCGTGAGCGGCGTCGTCTCGGCCGGCTTGAGGACGACCGTGTTCCCGCAGGCGAGCGCGGGTGCGATCTTCCACGAGAGCATGAGCAGCGGGAAGTTCCAGGGGATGATCTGCGCGGCGACCCCGAGCGGGCGTGGACGACGGTTCGGGTAGGCGTACTCGAGCTTGTCCGCCCAGCCCGCGTAGTAGAAGAAGTGCGCCGCGGCGAGCGGGATGTCCACGTCCCGGGACTCGCGGATCGGCTTGCCGCCGTCGAGGGACTCCGCCACCGCGAGCTCGCGCGAGCGCTCCTGGAGGATGCGCGCGATGCGGAAGAGGTACTTCGCGCGCTCGGACGGCGCGAGCCCGGACCAGCCGTCCTCGAACGCCCGCCGCGCTGCGGAGACCGCGAGCTCGACGTCCTCGGCACCCGCCTGCGCGACCTCGAAGAGCGGCTCCTCGGTCGACGGCGAGATCGACTCGAACCACGCGCCCGAGCGCGGCTCGACCTCCTCGCCACCGACGAAGAGGCCGTAGCGCTCGCGGATCGCGACGAGGTCCCGCGCCTCGGGAGCGGGCGCGTAGTCCCACTCCATCGTGGCGGGGACAGACGACTGTCGCTTCTCGACCTGGGCCATCAGTCGATGGTGAAGTAGTCGGGTGACTGATACCGCCCCGTGCGCTCCTTGCGGATCTGCATGAGGACGTCGTTCAGGAGCGACGAGGCGCCGAAGCGGAAGAGGTCGGGAGTCATCCACTCCGGCCCGAGCGTCTCGTAGAGCGTCACGAGGTACTGCACGGCCTGCTTCGAGGTGCGGATCCCGCCGGCGGGCTTGATGCCCACCTTGTGCCCGGTCTCCGCGTGCACGTCGCGGACGACCTCCATCATGCACAGCGTCACCGGCAGCGTCGCGGCGGGGCTGATCTTGCCCGTCGAGGTCTTCACGAAGTCGGCCCCGGCGGCGATCGCGAGCAAGCGAGGCGCGGCGGACGTTGTCGTACGTGCCGAGCTCGCCGGTCTCGAGGATCACCTTCAGGTGCGCCTCGCCGCAGGCGTCCTTCACGCGCACGATCTCGTCGTACACCCGCGAGTACCGCCCCGAGAGGAACGCGCCACGGTCGATCACCATGTCGACCTCGTCCGCGCCCAGCTCGACCACGGCGCGGGTCTCCGCAACCTTGATCTCGGTCGGGCTCTGCCCCGAGGGGAACGCGGTCGCGACCGAGGCGACCTTCACACCGCTCGAGCCGAGGCGCTCCTTCGCGGCGGCGACGAGGTTCGGGTAGACGCACACCGCGGCCACCGGCGGCACGGCGAGATCGGCCGGGTCGGGCCGCATCGCCTTCGAGCAGAGGGCGGCGACCTTGCCGGCCGTGTCCTGCCCCTCGAGGGTCGTCAAATCCATCATGCGGATCGCGAGATCGAGCGCCTGGAGCTTCGACTCGCGCTTGATCGACCGCTTCGCGAGCGTGGCCGCGCGCTCCTCCAGCGAGACGGCGTCGACGGAGCCGATGCGGGGAAGTCGTGGGCCTGCGGGAAGCTCGAACCCGCCGATCAGCGCCGGAGCCTTGGCCATGGGGCGAGTGTAGCCCTCGGCTAGATCCCCGTCCCACCGCGGTGCCCGCTCGCTGCCGGACGGCTACTGGTAGCGGAGCGCCTCGGCCGGCCTGATCCGCGAGGCGCGGATCGCGGGCGCGAGCGTCGCGAGCAGGGCGACGACGTAGACGACGACGAAGACGATCAGGAGGTTCGCCCAGGGCACGTAGAGGCTCATGCCAGCCCAGCTCGGCTGCCTGCGCGTGTCGTCGATGATGTTCCAGGCGAGCAGCAGCCCGAGACCGGTCCCCACGACGATGGCGGTCAGCGCGACGAACGACGACTCGAGGATGAAGGCGGCCTGCACCATCTCGCGCCGGAAGCCGATCGCGCGCATGACCCCGATCTGCTGGCGTCGCTCGACGACGGCGCGCGCGCTGATCACCCCGAGCGCCGCGACGCCCACGAGCAGGCCGAGCCCGAGGAACCCCTGGATCAGGCGGTTGAAGGTCATGTTCGCCGCGACGGTGTCGTCGACGACCTCCTGGATCGACTGCGCGTCCAGGCCGTTCCGCAGGAACGCGGACTCGAGCTTCGCGGCCGTGTCCTCCGCGTCGACGCCGGGCGCGAGGCCGAAGTAGTGGATCGTCGGCTGCGTGCGACCGGGGAAGGCGGCCGAAAGGGTCTCCTGCGAGGTCGTGATGCCGAGCATCTCGAGCGGAGCGGTGTCCTTGAGAACCGCGATCACGGTGAGCTCTTTCGTCCTCCCGGTCTGCTTGTCGAGTACCTCCACCGGGATCGGGTCGAGCGCCCCCTCCTCGTACAGGAAGCCGCTGAGCGCGAAGTCGGGTGGCGACCCGAAGCCGAAGCTGTCGCGACGCGGCACGATCATCGAGTCGACGACGGCGAGCCCCGGCGTCGTGCGCAGGGCGTGCCAGACCTCCTCCGCCGAGTCGTAGCCACGCGCCGTCTGCCCGAATCCGAACGTCGAGTGGGCCAGGAACGAGTCGTCGAGGCCGCGGACGAGGTACGTCTCGTAGGGACGGCCGGCGCCGAGCTGCTTGGCCTCGACCGCGAGCACCGACTGGCTGCCGACGTACGGGATCTCGGAGGCGCGGATCCCGGGCGCCGTCCGCAGGGCGGTCGCCATGTCCTCGACCGGGGCGGCGCCGACGGTACCCGCCCGCACCTGGAAGCCCCCGCCGTAGTCGTCCACCCCGAGCGCGTGCACGAACGAGCCGTTCGCGGCGGACCCGGTGACGAGCGTGAACACGACGAGCGTGAACATCGCCAGCGTCGTCCCCGTCCGGAACCGCGCGCGGAGCGGATAGGCCATCGACATGCGGAGGACGGGCGCGAGGCCCTTGAAGCGCCCGAAGAGACGGGTGACGCCGCCGAGCAGGAGGTCCGCGTTGTACACGATCACCCACACGGTCCCGATCACGATGAGCAGGCCCGCCACGATCCACGTGGAGAAGTCCCCGGCGAGCTGCCCGAAGACCGCCTCCTGCCAGCGCCAGGGGAGCATGAGGAAGGCGACGACCGCGATCCCACACGCGGTGAAGGCGAACCGCTCGGACACGCCGGCGAGCCGGAGCAGCGGGACGAGGCTCATCAGGCCGAGCGAGACGCCGAGGTTGAAGGGCGTCGACTGATCGCCCGAGAGGCCGGCGTAGACGAGCAGGGCGCCGAGCGCCAGACCGGCGAGGGCGAGGACGAGCCGGCGGCGGCGGTGCGGCTGCCCGGGCTCGGGCAGGCCGCGGATCGCGGCCGCGATCGTCATCACGCTCACGCGCCAGGCCGACACCGCGACGACGATGAGCGTGAGCAGGAGCCCCATGGCGAACGCGACCACGAGGCTGCGCCACGAGACCGCGAACTCGATCTGCAGCCCCTCGTCGCCATCGACGGCGCCGAACGCGTTCGCCATCACGATGACCATCCCGAACGCGAAGACCGCACCGAGGACCGCCCCCACTGCAGCCGCGAGGAGGTCGTAGGCGGCGCCCTCGAACGTGAACATCTCCACGAGGTGGCCGCGCCGCGTCCCGATCGCGCGCGCGATGCCGAGCTCGCCGCGCCGCTCGGCGGCGAGCATCACGAAGATGAGGAAGATCAGGAGGATGCCGGCGGCGATCGAGAACATCCCGAACGTCGTGAAGAAGGCGGTGAACGCAGCTCCCATCTCGTCGGCCGACTCGATCGCGTCCTGCTTCAGCGGCGACACCTCGAGATCGAGCCGACGCGCCAGGGGCCCGAGCTCGGCGACGACCTCGTCCGTGAGGGCGGCGCCCGCGGTCACCCCGCCACGATTCGAGACGAGCACGGCGCGGATCTCGTTCGGGTGGCCGAGCAGCTGCTGCGCACGGACGAGCGGCACGAGCATCGCCGCGTCGGCGCTCCCCGCGCCGTCGAACGCGACGACGTCGCGCACGCGGCTTCGCTGCGGCTCGCCGCCCCCGGCATAGACGACGACCTGGTCGCCGGGCGCCACCCGCAGCTTCTTCGCCGCCTTGCGGTTGAGGTAGACCTCGTTCGGGCCGACGTCCCCGAGCGAAAGCCGCTCGCCGCCCGAGCCCACGATGGGCGAGAAGCCGTCCATCCGCGTCGGGTCGGCCGCGAACAGGACGACGCTCGGCTCGCTTCGACGCTGCTCCGGAGCCTGGATCGCGACCTGGTCGAGGATCGCTCCCGTCACCCCGTCCGTGAGGTCCGAGGCGACGAGGGCACGCTCGACGCGCGCGACCGTGCTCTGCGGCAGCCAGCCGGTCCCGGTCGCCGAGCCGAGCGCGCCGGGGATGTCGTCCGCCGCACCCTTCGGTGCGAGCGTCTCGTCCGTCTGGCCGAGCGTGTCGACGGCGGTCGCTCGGATCGTGTTGTTCATCGTGTCGCCGGTGACGAGCGCCGCGGCGATGATCGCCGTTCCGAGCATGAGCCCGACCACGATGAGCGCGCTCCGGGCACGGCGTCGCCCCACGTTCCGGACGGCGAGCTTGAGGAGGACGCGGTTGCGGATTGCGAGGAGCGCGACCACGCCGAGAGCGACCGCGAGCGCGGCCGCGAGGACGACGAGCAACGTGTCGACGGGGACGCCGAAGACCTCGCGCACGGCCAGCCCCTCAGGCGACCGCCGGCTGCGGGGCGTCGGCGACGACGACGTCGTACATCTCACGCCCCGGCTGCTGGCGATAGAGGACGAGGTCGGTGAACTTCGCCACCTGGGCCTCGTAGAAACCGGACTGCCGCGTCATGCGCGCCGCGTCGCCGCTCGCCCAGAACGTGAGCACGAGCATCTTCCCCTGGTCGGAGAGCAGGACGTAGCAGCCCTCGTAGCCCTCCTGCTCCTCGAGGGCCGGGAGCACCGACTCCTCGAACATCGCGATCGCGTCGGCCGGGCTCTTCCGGACGACGTCGATCTCCGCCTCGGTCGCACGCACCACCATCGCTACCTCCCTCCCACGATTTCCTGGCCGCGAACCTCACCGTCCACCATGCGCACGATCCGGTCCGTCCTGCGACCGACCGCGATGTCGTGCGTCACGATGAGGAAGGTCAGCCCGCGCTCGACGTTGAGCCGACGCATGAGCTCGACGATCTCCTCGGCGTTCTCGGAGTCGAGGTCGCCCGTCGGCTCGTCGGCCCAGACGATCGCCGGGTCGTTGACGAGCGAGCGTGCGATCGTCACCCGCTGGCGCTCGCCTCCGGACAGCGCGTCCGGGACGTGGCCCGCGCGGTCGGCGAGTCCGACGAGGTCGAGTGCCTCGACCGCGCGGCGTCGCGCCTCGTCGCCGTCGGCTCGGGCGAGCAGCAGCGGCAGCTCGACGTTCTCGGCCGCCGTCAGCACCGGCATCAGGTTGTAGAACTGGAACACGAACCCCATCCGGCGAGCGCGATAGTCGGTGCGCTCCCGGTCGGACATCGCGGAGAGCGGAGTGCCCTCGATCAGCACCTCGCCGCCGTCGAGCGAGTCGAGCCCGGAGAGGCAGTTGAGCAACGTCGTCTTCCCGCAGCCGCTCGGGCCCATGATCGCGACCATCTCGCCCTGCGCGAGGGCGAGGTCCACCCCGCGAAGCGCGTCGACACGGACGACACCCGTGTCGTACGTCCTCCGGACCGAGCGGGCCTCGACGATCGTCGGTCGCGCGCGCGCACCTCGTTCCTGCGCCTCGCGCATCGGTGCGCTCGTCGCAACCGCCATCGCGCCTCCTTCCTTCGCTCGCCACGAACGGTCGCGCGCCCGCCGCCGGGGGCCATCGGGGAGGGCGCGGACGAGCCTTCGGCGAACTACCGAACCGACGCGCCGAGGCCGTCTACAGGCCCAGCCGCTCGAGCATGCGCGGGTCGCGGCGCCACTTCGGCCGGACCTTGACCACGAGCTCGAGGTAGACCGGGTGGCCGACGAACGCCTCGACCTCGGGCCGGGCCCGGGTCCCGATCTCGCGCACCATCGCGCCGCGCTTGCCGACGAGGATCCCCTTCTGCGACTCCGTCTCCACGTACAGATGCGCGCGCACGACCGTCTCCTCGATCGCGTCGACCTCGACCGTCAGCGCGTGCGGGACCTCCTCGCGCGTGAGGCGGAGCGCCTTCTCGCGGACGACCTCGGCGATGCGCTCCTCGACCGTGAGGTCCGTGGGCCGGCCATCCGGGAAGTACGCGGGGCCTTCGGGAAGGAGCGAGACCAGGTCGCCCCGCAGCTCGTCGACCCCCTCCTTCGTCTTCGCGCTCACCGGGTGCAGCGCGTGGAAGTCGCCGAGCGCCGCCGCGGTCCGCATCTGCGACAGCACGTGGGCGTGCTTCAGGCGGTCGATCTTGTTCAGCGCGATGAGCACGGGCGTGCCGAGCGAGAACACGCGCCGGGCGACGAACCGGTCCCCCGAGCCGATCCGCGCGCGCGCATCGACGACGAGCAGTACCGCGTCCACTTCCTCGAAGGAGGAGTCGACCGTCTGCTGCATGCGCTCGGTCAGCGGGTCGAGCGGCCGCTGGAAGCCGGGGAGGTCGACGAGCGCGAGTTGGTACCCGGGCCCGTTCGCGACCCCGAAGAGCCGGCGACGGGTGGTGTTGGGGACGTCGGAGGTGATCGCGACCTTCTCGCCGCAGAGCGCGTTGACGAGGGTCGACTTCCCCACGTTCGGGCGGCCGGCGACCACCACGATGCCGCTTCTCACGGGCGCCTTCCTGTGGGGCACCCCGGCCCACCACCCACTGCGATCGTAACGAGGAAGCCGTGGCGGAGGGGATACGCCATCGTGTCGGGGGCGTGCAAGTTCAGCCCGCCTCGGGCAGCATCGACGATTCGAACGACTCCGGCAGCAGCTCGTCGGGCGTCATGGTCACGACCCGGCCGCCGTTGCGGAAGACGACCCGCCCGACCTGCATCTCGTGGAGCCACTGCCGGCAGCCCCCACAGGGTGAGGCGGTGATCGCGGCGGCCACGAAGTCGCCCGGTCGGTAGCCCTCGGCCAGCGCCCGCGCGAGGGCCGTCCGCTCGGCACACATCCCGAGCGGGTAGGCCGCGTTCTCGACGTTGACGCCCTCGATGACGCGGCCGTCTCCCGCGAGCACCGCGCAGCCGACGTGGAACCGCGAGTACGGCGCGTAGGCACGGTCCGCGGCCGCGTCGGCACGCGCGAGGAGCTCGGCGTCCGAGATCGGGGGCGTCGTCATCCGAACACCTGGAAGAGGAAGAGCGTCGTCAGGGCGCCGACCGCCCCGCCGCTCGCGACCTCGGCGGCGGAGTGGACACCGGTCTCGACGCGCGTCTGGGCCACGAGCAACGCCATGATGAACGCGAGCGAGGACACGAGGAAGCGTTCCGAGGAGTCGTCCAGGATGAGCGTGACCGCCATCCACGCGGCGAAGGCGACGGCCGCGTGACCGGACGGGAGCCCACCCCGGAGCGGCGTCCCCCGTCCCGTATACGCCTTCACCGCGATCACGATGATCACGGTCAGGACGAGGGCGACGAGCGTCAGCTCGGCCGGCTGGTTGCTGAGGCGGTCGAGGAAGCGGGAGCTGCGGTCCGCCACCTCGCCCGAGAAGACGAGGTAGCCCACCGCGACCGCGTTCAGGGACGCGATGAGGACAGCCCCCGCGGCGATGTCCTTCGCGAGCTTCGCCATCGGGTCGAACGAGGTCGAGGCGACGTCCACGGCGGCCTCGAGCGCCGTGTTCACGAGCTCCGCCACGAGCACGAAGGTGATGGCGAGCAGCAGCAGCATGAGCTCGACGCGGTCGACTCCGAACGCGACCGCGGCGACGAGCACCGCGGCCGCGAGCGTGAAGTGGATCCACAGGTTGCGCTGCGTGCGGAGCGCATGGATGACGCCCTCCGCGGCGTGGTTGAAGCTCTGGAAGAGCGACGGCCTCGCCCGCGGCGTCATCGCTCCGCGTGCTCCCGCTCGCGGCGCTCCATCTCGTCGCCGTGGTCGTACCCGAGCAGGTGCAGAAGGCCGTGCACGAGCGGAACGTGCCAGTCGTCGCCGACGACCTCGGGGCAGAGCACGACGTCGCCGAGCGCGCGGGGGACGCCGTCGGGCAGCGGGTCGCGCCCGTCGAGCGGGAACGACAGCACGTCCGTCGTCTCGTCGATCCCGAGGTGCTCGAGCTTCAGCGCGCGGATCTCGGCCGCGGGCACGAAGGCGATCCCGAGCTCGCCGTCCGCCACGCCCTCGGCGGCGAGCACGCGGCGAGCGAGATCGGCGGCGTCCTCCTCCGCGACCACCGCCCCGCTGCGGTTGGTCGTCTCGACCGCGATCACGGGGACCGACTCACCGACTGCGTGCCGTGCCGGTCTCCTCGGCGTGGCGCTTGTACGCCTCGACGATCCGCTGCACGAGCTTGTGGCGCACGACGTCCTCGTTCCCGAACTCGACGAACCCGATGTCCTCGATCCCGGCGAGAATCTCCCGCACCTGGATGAGGCCGGACGCCTGCTCGCGCGGGAGGTCGACCTGCGTCACGTCGCCGGTCACGACCATCTTCGAGCCGAACCCGAGCCGCGTCAGGAACATCTGCATCTGCTCCGGGGTCGTGTTCTGGGCCTCGTCGAGGACGACGAACGAGTCGTTGAGCGTCCTCCCGCGCATGAACGCGAGCGGCGCGACCTCGATCGTGCCACGCTCCATGTAGCCCGACAGCCGCTCCGCCTCGAGCATGTCGTAGAGCGCGTCGTAGAGCGGGCGCAGGTACGGGTCGACCTTCGCGAGCATGTCCCCCGGCAGGAAGCCGAGCCGCTCGCCGGCCTCCACGGCCGGGCGGGTTAGGATGATCCGCCCGACGGCGCCCTCCGCGAGGGCCGACACCGCGAGGGCCATCGCGAGGTACGTCTTGCCCGTACCGGCCGGGCCGACCGCGAACGTCACCGTGCGCGCGCGGATCGCGTCCACGTAGCGCTTCTGATTCACGGTCTTCGGTGCGATCTTCTTGCCGCGATGGCGCCAGACGACGTCCTCGAAGACGTCGCGCACGTCCTCTGCCTGGTCGAGCGCCGCGAGCACCGCGCCGACCGTGTCCGGCCCGATCTGGTGACCGCCCTCGACGAGCTCGACCAGCTCGTCGACGACCGCCCGGGCGGCGGTCACGTGCTCGTCGTCGCCGCCCAGCGTGAGCCGGTTCCCGCGCAGGGCGATCGTGCAGCCGAGCCGCTCCCGGAGCGCGTCGAGGACGCCGTCCTCGACACCGGCGAGCTCGGCGGCGACCTCGTTCGAGACGTCCAGCACCTGCGTGGGCATGGGCGTCAGTGTAGGCGCGAGATCCGTCGCCTCCGCCCCTGCCGGTGCGACGTCAGGCGAGCTTCTCCTTGACGAGCTGGTTCACCGCGGAGCCGTCGGCCCGGCCCGAGACCTGGTGCATGACGCCGGCCATCACGCGCCCCATGTCGCGGATGCTGGTCGCGCCGACCTCGGAGATGACGTCGTCGATGATCTCCTCGAGCTCCTCCTCGGACAGCGGCTCGGGCATGAACTCCTCGAGCACCTCGAGCTCGTACTCCTCGTCCTCCGCCTGGTCCTCGCGCCCACCCTTGCGGAATGCCTCCGCGGCCTCGAGGCGCCGCTTGCGCTCGCGCTGGAGCACCTGCAGCTCCTCCTCGTCGGAGAGCGGACGCTGAAGCTCCTTCTGCGCGGCCTGGAGGGCGTTGAGCACGAGGCTGAGCGCGTCGCGCCGTTCGCCGTCGCGCGCGAGCCGCGCCTGCTTGAGCTCGCCGTCGATCCGCTCGATGAGGCTCACGCGGGCGCCCCCTCCAGGAGCGCCGCCGCGACCCGGTCGCGATCGAGCTCGCCGCCGAGGACGTGCCAGTGGAGGTGGAACACGGTCTGGCCGGCGCCCGGGCCGACGTTCACGAGGACGCGGTAGTCCTCGAGGCCCGCGTCGCGCGCGGTGCCGGCGACGAACCGCAGCATGCGGCCGGCCTCGTCGTCGGGAAAGGCGTCGACGTCCCGGAACGTGTCCACATGTCGTTCCGGGAGGACGAGCAGGTGGGTCTCCGCGATCGGGGCGATGTCGCGGATCGCGACGAATCCCTCCCCGCGCGCGACGTGGTCGCCCTCGGCCACGAGCCGGCAGAAGAGGCAGTCCTCACGCGGCGACGGCAAGGATTCCCTCCTCGGAGAGCCCGACCGCCCGCGCGGTGACGAGGCCCCCGACCTCCGCGTCGACGAGCCACGGCGTGTAGTCGTCCCCGTACCCGCGCCCCGGCCTGTCGACGAGCACGAGGTCGGTCGTGCCGAGCTTCGCGCGCCAACGGCGCCGGCAGAGCTCGTCGGAGAGCGCGCGCAGGCGCGCGCTCCGCTCCTTCTTCACGGCCGCAGGCACGGTGTCGGCCGCGGCCGTCGCCGTCCCGGGCCGTGGCGAGTACGGGAAGGCGTGGACCTTCGTGATCCCCGCGCGCTCGACGACCTGCAACGTGCGAGCGAACGCGTCCTCGTCCTCCCCGGGGAACCCGACGATCACGTCGGCCGTGAGATTGAAGTCGGCGAGGGGCTCGAGCTTCGCGAGGTACTGCGCGGCGGTGTACCGACGCCCCATCGCGCGCAGCACGCCGTCGTCCCCCGACTGCAGCGGGACGTGGAGGTGCCGCGACACCGACGACGTCTCCCGGAGCGCGCGGACGAGAGCGGGGCCGACGTGGTTCACCTCGATCGACGAGAGCCGCAGCCGCTCGACCCCGGGAATCGCGCCCGCCTCCCGGACCAGCCGCGGGAGCGCGATGCCGGCCTCGCGGTCGCGGAAGCACCCGAGGTTCACGCCCGTGAGCACGATCTCGCGGTGTCCCTGGCCGACGCGTCGGCGGATCTCGGCGAAGACCGCGTCGGCCGAGCGGCTGCGCGTCCCGCCGCGTACGAGCGGGATGACGCAGAACGCGCACGAGAACGAGCAGCCGTCCTGGATCTTCACGAAGGCGCGCGTGCGCTCGGGCCGGTGCTCCGCGTGAACGCACCCGAGCGCGCCCACGTCGCCCGCGACGGTCGCCGTCGCCTCGTCGCTCGAGCCCGGGACGACGGCGACGTTCGCAGCGACGCCCTCGAGCGCGCCCTCGAGGTTCGCCCCGCAGCCGGTCGCGTACACCGTGCGATGCGCGCGTGCCGCCCGGGACACCGCCTGGCGCGACTTCGACACGGCCTCGTGCGTTACGCAGCACGTGTTCACGACCGCGATGTCACCGGCGCCGTCCACCTCGGTGTGCCCGTCCGCGAGCAGTCGCTCGCGGACGGCCTGGGCGTCCGCGTACGAGACCTTGCAGCCGAGGAAGCGGACGGAGAAGGTCGCCATCGGGTCATCTAGCTTAGAGCGCGGCGAGCACGTCGGCCGCCCAGCCCTCGAGCTCGAGACGCGCCCTGCGCTCCCAGCGCTGCGCGCTCGGCGCCTCGTGCGCGAGGTAGCCGGAGGTGAGCGCCATCCTCGCGGTGACCGTTGCGAGCAGCTCCTCGACGACGCCGAGCTCGATGTTCGCGACGACGAGGTCGCTCTCCGGCAGCGGGTCCCGGAGGACGTCCGCCAGCCGGATCTCGACCGCGACCTCGTTCAGCCGAGCGGTGGCGGAGGCCGCCTCGACGGCAGCCGGGTCGACGTCCACGGCGAGGACCGGCGCGAACCCGAGCCTCGCGGCGGCGACCGCGACGACGCCCGACCCGCAGCCCGCATCGAGGCAGCTCCCGCGCTCGAGGCCGGCGAGGAGCTCGATGCACGCCCGGGTCGTCGGGTGGGCGCCGGTGCCGAACGCGCGGCCCGGGTCGACGACGACGCGCGGGACGCCTTCGGGCGGGGGCTCCCACGGCGGCCCGATCCACAGCCCTCCCGCGACGACCGGGCGGTGGAAGGCGCGCCAGCGGTGCTCCCAGCCCGCCTGAACCGGCGCGGACTCGACCTGGTCGAACACCGCGCGTAGCCGCTGCTCGCCCGCGCCGTCCACGTAGACCGCGAGCTCGACCCAGCCGGGGCCCTCGACCTCCTCGAAGCCGCCCGGCGCGAGCGGGAGGAGCAGGGCGCGGGCGATCTCCGAGTCGGCGGCGGGGACGCGGACGGCGACGCGGCGCAGGTCGGGGCCGCTCAGCGCAGGGCGCTCTTCAGGCGACGGAAGAAGCCTCCGTCCTCGTCGTCCTTCGCCGCGTAGGCCTCGGGGCCGGCCTGCCGCCCGAAGTCCTCGAGCAGGAGACGCTGATCGTCGGTGAGCCTCGTCGGCACCGCCACGTCGAGTCGCACGTACAGGGAGCCGCGCCGGCCCTGCAACGAGGGCATCCCCTTGCCTGTGATGACGCGGACCTCACCGGGCTGCGTGCCCGGCGCCACCTCGACGTCGAGGTCTCCGCCCGGAGCGGCCACCCGCACGGTCGTCCCGAGCGCCGCCTCGATCATCGTCAGCCGGACGGCCGTGTGTAGGTCGTCGTCGTCGCGGACGAAGCGCGGGTCCGGGCGTACGCGGACGAGCACGAACGCGTCGCCGCGGTCGCCTCCCCGGAACCCGGCGTGCCCGCCACCACGGACGCGGATCCGTTGCCCGTCGCGGATCCCCGCCGGGACGTCGATCTCCAGTCGGCGGCTCTCCACGATGCGTCCCTCGCCCCCGCAGTCGGCGCACGGTGACTCGAGCGTCTCGCCGGAGCCGTCGCAGTCGGGGCACGTGCGCTGCTGGACGAACTGGCCGAACAGGTTCTGCGAGACGCGACGGACGACACCGCCGCCGCCGCAGGTGGGGCACGTCCGCGAGCCGGTGCCGGGCTCCGCCCCGGTCGCCCCGCACCGAGCGCACGGCGCGGCCACGTCCGCCGGGACCGTCACCGCGAGTCCGGCGAACGCCTCCTCGAGGTCGACCTCGACGACGGCCTGGACGTCCCCGCCTCGCGAGGTGCGGCCTCGCGGGCCCCCGCCGCCGAGGATGTCCTCGCCGAAGAACGCGGCGAAGACGTCCGCGATGCTCCCGAAGTCGGCGAAGGGCTGGAAGCCGCCGGTCCGCAGCCCGGCGTGGCCGAAGCGATCGTAGGTCGAGCGCCGCTGCGGGTCGGAGAGCACCTCGAACGCCTCCGCGACCTCGCGGAACCTCCGCTCGGCGTCCGGCGTGCTCGAGACGTCCGGGTGGAGCTCGCGCGCGAGCGTGCGGAACGCCTTCTTGATCTCCGCCTCGCTCGCGCCGCGGCCGACGCCGAGGATCTCGTAGTAGTCGCGCTCGGTGGTGGCCATCGGGTGCCTACTCCTCGTCGTAGACGTCCTCGACGAACCGGGACAGCTCGAAGGCCGCCGCGCGGACCGTGCGGATCGCCTTCTCGTAGTCCATGCGCAGGGGGCCGACCAGGCCGACCGCGCCGAGCGGCGTCGAACGGATCCCGTACGTCGCTCCGATCAGCGTCACGTCGTGGTGCTGGTCGCCGCCGAGCTGCGGGCCGACGTGGACCACGGGCCGCCGCGGCTCGAGGGCGTCCGAGACGAGCTCGAGCACCGCCGCGCGTCGCTCGAGGAGCTCGAGGAGCCGCATCGCCGCCTCGGCCTCCTCCGCGCGCGCTTCGAGCAGCCCGGCCGCGCCTCCCACGAACACCTCCGGGCCCTCGTCCGGCGAGAAGTCGAGCAGAGCGGGTGCAATCCGCGCGAGGAACGCGCGCTCGCCCGGCGTGAGCTCCGGCGCCTCGAGCCTCCGGCGCAGCGAGCTCGAGCCGAGCCGCTCTCCGACGACGCGCTCGTTCAGGTACGCGGCGGCCCAGGCGACGAGGCCCGGGTCGGCCGGCTCCTCGAGCCGGAACACCCGCTTCGCGACGCCCCCGGTGGAGGTGATGACGACGACCATGAGGCTCGTCGGCTGCAGGGCGAGCACCTCGACGTGGCGGATCGTCGCCGTCTCCAGCGTGGGCGCCGAGACGAGCGCCAGCAGCCGCGTCGCGCGCGAGAGCATCTCCGTCGTCGTGCGGAGCGCGTGCTCGATCTCGTCGCGCATCGAGCGAAGGTCGAGCCCGATCGCCGCCGGCCGCCCCTCGAGCGTCTCGACGAGCTCCTCGGCGTAGAGCCGGTACCCGCTCTCGGTGGGCATGCGCCCGGCGGACGTGTGCGGGTGGCTGAGCAGGCCGAGGGTCTCGAGCTCTGCGAGCTCGCCGCGCACCGTCGACGAGGAGACAGCGAGGCCGGATCGCTGGACGAGCGCGCGCGAGCCGACGGGCTGCCCCGTCGCGACGTACTCCTCGACGACGAGGCGCAGAATCTCCCGCTTGCGGGCCGTGAGCTGCATCACCGAGCGATGGTAGCCGCGGCTCCCGCCGATCCAGTCTGCGCGGAGCACTTCCAAAGGGCCCTGGAAACAACCATACTCCGTGCGGGACAAAGGGGGATCGGGTTGGCCATGCTGCGGCCGCGACCTGGATGGGGTCGCTCGTCGAGGAAGGGCACAGCCGCCGCCGACTCCCGCGCCACGAGGCGCGGGGCGCGCGAGCGTGGCCAGATCGTGCTCGTGTTCGCGCTCGTGCTGCCGGTGGTGCTCGCGCTCGGCGCGATCGTGGTCACTCTCGGCAACTGGTACACGCATGCGCGACACCTCCAGACGAAGGTCGACGCGGCCGCCTTCGCGGGCGGAGGAGCCTGGGGGTTCCCGTGCGCCGGCGACATCGACCTCCGGATCGAGGAGCTCGCACGGGAGTACGTCGGCCCGCACGTGCAGGCCGACGGCACGGCCTACGCAGGGACGACGTACAACCCGCAGGTCGGCGGCGTTCCCGGCTCGAACCTGCACGTCGTCCTGAACGGGAGCCAGTGGTACGACAACGACTCGAACCGGTTCCCGCTCGAGCAGGACAGCCCGGCGAACGCGTCGATCTGCGAGTCGAAGACACTCGACGTGAAGGCGACCGAGGACGACTCGTTCCCGCTCTTCGGGGTGATGCCGTTCTTCCCCGACATCAAGCGAAAGGCGCGCGTCGAGATCCAGGAGATCGCGGGGCTGACAGGGCTGCTCCCGATCGCCGTGCGCCTCCCGCAGCCGTTGAGCGCGGCAGTCGCGTTCTACGACGAGTCGACCGGGTCGATCCTGGACGTCAAGCCCCTCCGCGAGGTTTGCTCGCAGGCGACCCCGGCCTGCCTCTTCGGCGTCCCTCCGGGTCTCGGGCAATGGACGAGCGAGCCCGCGCCGGGGGACACGACGACCGGGTGGGCGAGGTTCCCGGTGGCGACACGGACCGGTGCGGTCGTGGCCACGAGCTTCCGGCCGCGCTGCGGCGTCGGCACGCCACCGGCAGGGCCCCCGTGCCTCAACCCGGCGGGCTGGGTCGGGCAGCCGATCGACACGTTCTGCCGCCAGGCGAGCGGCGCCGTCAAGTGCTACGACTCGGACGGGGCCGGCATCACGCAGACGGTCAGCGCGGGGCTCCACTTCGTCCGCGGCTACCCGACCGGCACGGTCGGAGCCGCGCCCCGGAGCCCAAGAACGCGTACCTGACGAACGTGAGCTGCCCGGCGACCGGGTACTTCAACTCGCAGCCGAACCTCTGCCAGGTGCAGCTCAACGTCGAGATCGACCTCGGGTCCGTGCTCGAGGACATTCCGCCGACACCGCCGGACGAGGCCGTCGAGACGCGGCTCGCCTCGAACGTGGAGGTGCGCTACAAGCAGGTGCGCGCCGACGGCACCGTCGTCTGCGACTTCGGCCCGAGCTGCTCGCTCCAGACCGCGAGCGCGGGCGGCGGAACAGCGACGTTCTCGACGCAGGGGAGCGCGAGCTCCCCACACCTGCGGATCGCACCCGAGTCGCGCGGGAACGCGGTCGCGCTCGAGATCAGGCTGAAGGGGAGCTCCGTGACGCCCGCCGACCCGGACTGCGGCCCCACCGCGTCGTTCAGCGACCGCTGCCGCTGGTTCTACACGGGCCTGGGGAACTTCGGCCCGGACGTGGCGCCGACCGCGGCGCAGGTCCTCGCGTCGCCGATCCAGCGCTCGTTCATGGGCGACCTCGACCGCACGGGACCGGTCAAGTGGCTTCGCCTCACCGTGGACCAGGACTGCGACCTGCTGACGCTCACCGACCGGATCGTCGGCACCGACCCCATCACCGGCGCGGACGCGGCGAGCCAGCCGAGGGGCCAGGAGCGCTGCTACTTCCTCGACATGGGCCTCGCCGGCGGCATGGCCCGCGACCAGGACGAGCCGCCGATCGCGCTCAACCTCGGCAGCGGCTCGAGCCAGCGCGCCCTCATCGACTGCGACCCGGTGTTCCCGAACCTGAAGGACGAGATCGCTTCCGGCTGCCAGCGTCCTTCGTACGCTGCGAACCGATTCGACACCTCCCCGCTCTGCCCGGGGACGGCGGGCTTCTTCACGACGCCGAAGGCGGCCCCGTTCGACACGTGGCCGCCGTTCCGCTGCGTGCTGACGCAGACGACCGCGGCTGCGAACCAGATCGTCCAGGGATTCAACGAGCGGCTGTTCGGCGTCACGAACAACGCGCGCTGTCCGGGCGACAACATGACGCGTCGAGAGCGCGGCCGGAACTACTGGCATCGCGACAACAACGACTTCGACGAGGAAACGTTCGCATGGGACGGCGACACCCCGAACGACGAGTCCGACGACTGGGGCAACGAGCTCGCCGACAACGACCCCAGGCTCGTCACGCTCTTCTTCACCGCCTACGACTCGTTCACGGGCCCCGGGAACGAGGTCTACCCGATCGTCGGGTTCGGCAACTTCTACATCACGGGCTACGGGCGCACGTCGAACGGCGGCTGGCAGGGCGGAGAGCCGGACGACCCGTGCGACGACGGGAACGACGGCAACCTCCTGAACGGGAACGGCAACGACCCGCCCCCGGACATCGACTTCTCCCGCAACACGACCTGGGCCTGGGGGCACTTCGTGAAGGACGTCACGCCCGCGCCGTTCACGACCGGGGGCTCCGGGGTCCTCTGCAACCCGGAGGCGAGCTTCCAGCCCTGCGTCGCCGTCCTCGTCGAGTAGCCCCGCGCGCTCAGTCGACGAGCGTGAGCTCGGCTGTCACGCCGCCGCCGAGGAACCGTCCGCGACGCGTGAGCCGCAGCTCCTCCCCACGCCCGTTCGCGGTCAGCTCCACGAGCCCGCCCCTCTCGAGCCGCTCGACCGCCGCGCGATCGAGCACACCCTCCACTCCGGCGAGCGCGAGGGGCTCGTCGAGGCGCAGGCCGAGCAGGAGGCGCTCCCGCTCCCGCATCTCCGGGTCGAGGGGCTCGACCTCGCGCGGCGGACGACCGCCGGCGAGGAGCGGGCCCACGTACCGGCGCAGCCCCGGCGCGTTCCGCCAGCGCAGGCCGGCAACCGTGGACACGGCCCCCATGCCGACGCCGAGATAGTCGCTCCCGCGCCAGTAGCCGAGGTTGTGCCTGGCGCGGAGGTCGCGCCCGCCCGCCCGCGCCGGGTCGAGGCAAAAGTTCGCCGTCTCGTACCAGCGGTAGCCCGCCGCCGTCAGCGTGTCGACGACCGTCTCGAAGTGCCCCTCGAGCGCCTCGGCCTGTGTCGCGAGGGCGTCCCCGTGCGCGTGCGTGAACCGCGTCCCCGGCTTGGCCTCGAGCTCGTAGCAGGAGAGGTGCTCCGGCTCGAGCGACAGCGCGTCGGCGAGGTCGGCGTCGAGATCGGCGGCGCTCTCGCCGGGGATGCCGTAGAGCAGGTCGAGCGAGATGTTGTCGAATCCGGCATCACGGAGAGTGTGCACGGCGCGCCGGACGTCGTCCGGCTCCGCGCCGCGCTCGAGCACCCGTAGCAGGTGCGGTCGGAAGCTCTGCGCGCCGAGCGACACGCGGCTCGCTCGGCCGTGGCGAAGGAGCCGCGCGAGCTCCGGCGTGACCGTCTCCGGGTTCGCCTCCACGGTCAGCTCTTCCGCCTCGGGGAGCGCCTCGAGGAGGCGCGCGAGCTCGGCCGCGTCCGTGAACGTGGGCGTCCCGCCCCCGAGGAAGACCGTCTCGACCGGATCGGCGAGGACGTCGCCCTCGAGCGCGAGCTCCGCGAGCAGCGCGTCAACGTACTCGCCGTGCTGCCCGTTCCTCCCCACCACGGTTACGAAGTCGCAGTAGCCGCAGCGGTGAGCGCAGAACGGCAGGTGGACGTACAGGTGTCGGACGTGGCCCACGGCTAGATGATCGACTCCGAAAGGTCGCCTGCTTCGGGGCGCGCAGCCGGGGCGTGAGAGATCGGAGTCGCTATCAACGCTTCCGCTCCGAGTCGAGGTTGAGCACGGCGAGGAACGCCTCCTGCGGCACCTCGACGCCGCCGACCTGCTTCATCCGCTTCTTGCCCTTCTTCTGCTTCTCGAGCAGCTTCCGCTTCCGCGTTATGTCGCCTCCGTAGCACTTCGCGAGCACGTCCTTGCGGCGCGCCTTGATCGTCTCCCGCGCGATGACCCGCGACCCGATCGCCGCCTGCACGGGCACGTCGAACATCTGGCGCGGGATCTCCTGGCGAAGCCGCTCGACGAGCTGGCGCCCGCGGTCGTACGCGGCGTCGCGATGGATGATGAGCGAGAGCGCGTCGACCTGCTCGCCGCCCACGAGGACGTCGACTCGGGTGAGGTCGCCCGGCCGGAAGCCGACGAGGTCGTAGTCGAAGCTCGCGTACCCGCGCGTGCGCGACTTCAGCTGGTCGTAGAAGTCGAGCACGATCTCGCCGAGCGGCAGCTCGTACGACAGGAGGACGCGCTCCTCGCTCAGGTACTCGAGGTGGTCGAAGGTCCCGCGCCGGTCGTTCGCGAGCTCCATGACCGCGCCGACGTAGTCCTTGGGCACGATGACCGACGCCTTCACGTACGGCTCCTCGACCTGCTCGAGCTCGCGCGGCATCTCCGCCGGGTTGTGGACTTCGACCTCCTCGCCCGCCCGGGTCGTCGCCCGGTAGGCGACGTTCGGCGCGGTGATCAGCAGGTCGAGGTCGAACTCTCGCTCGAGGCGCTCGCGCACGATCTCCATGTGCAGGAGCCCGAGGAAGCCGCAGCGGAACCCGAAGCCGAGCGCCTGCGACGTCTCCGGCTCGTACGAGAGCGAGGCGTCGCTCAGCTTCAGCTTCTCGAGCGCGTCGCGTAGCTCCGGGTACTCGTCGGAGTCGGTCGGGAAGATGCCGGCGAAGACCATCGGCTTCACGTCCTGGTAGCCGGGGAGCGGAGCGCTGGCCGGCCGACGGCGGGAGGTGAGCGTGTCGCCCACCCGGAGTCGCGACACGTCCTTGAGGCCGGTGACGACGTAGCCGACCTCGCCCGCGCCGAGCGTGTCGACGGGCTCGCGTGCCGGCGACATCACGCCGAGCTCCTCGGCCTCGAACGTGGTTCCCTGGGCCATCGCCCGCAACGGCTCGCGCGGCTCGAAGCGCCCGTCGACGACCCGCACGAAGGCGACGACGCCCCGGTACTGGTCGTAGGAGGAGTCGAAGACGAGCGCGCGCGCCGGGGCGTCCGGGTCGCCGGCAGGTGGCGGGACCCGCTCGACGAGGGCGTCGAGGACGTCCTCGACGCCCTGCCCCGTCTTGGCCGAGATGCGCAGCACTCGCTCGCGGTCGTCACCGAGGAGCTCTGCGAGCTCGGCAGCTGCACCGTCCGGGTCGGCCTGCGGCAGGTCGATCTTGTTGACGACGGGGACGATGTCGAGGTTCCCGTCGAGCGCGAGGTATGCATTCGCGAGCGTCTGCGCCTGGATCCCCTGCGCGGCGTCGACGAGCAGGAGCGCGCCCTCGCACGCCTGCAGCGAGCGCGACACCTCGTAGGTGAAATCGACGTGACCCGGCGTGTCGATCAGGTTCAGGTGGTGGCCGCGCCAGCGGACGCGGACCGCCTGGGCCTTGATCGTGATCCCGCGTTCCCGCTCGAGCTCCATCGAGTCGAGCACCTGCTCGCGCATCTCGCGCTCGGAGAGGGCGCCGGTCAGCTCGAGAACCCGGTCCGCGAGCGTCGACTTGCCGTGGTCGATGTGCGCGATGATCGCGAAGTTGCGAATCCGGTCCTGCTGCATAGGAAGTGGCGCCCCCTCACTCCTCGCGCCGGGCCCGCAACAGTAGCAGCGCCTCGAGCTCCCGGATCCCGAGCGCCCGGGCGGCCGCGACGTACGCGAGCCCGGCGGCGGCGAGACCTCCGCCGACCGAGACGACCTCGGCGCCGACGCCCCTCCCGAGCAGCGCGTCGAGCCCGTACCACGCGCCGTAGGCCGCCGCGGCCGCGACGGCCGACGCGACGAGGACGCGCATCACGACCGCCAGCGTCCTGGCCAGGTGCTCGAGACCGAGCCTCCGCCGCATCATCACGAGCAGGATCGTCGCCGCGAAGACGTTCACGGACGCGGTCGCAAGCGGGATTCCCCAGATCCCGAGCTGGTAGAGCACCGAGTCGAGGCCCGCGTTGAGGGCGACGGCGCCGAGCGCGATGCCGGTCGGGATCCAGTTCGTCTGCAGCGCGTAGAAGCTGCGGTTCAGGATCAGCATCCAGCCGTTGAAGACGAGCCCGAGCGAGAACGCCTGCAGGCACTGCGCGACGATGACCGTGTCGTCCGCGGTGAACTCCCCGCGCTCGTAGACGAGGCGCACGATCGGCTGGGCGAGCACGATCGAGACCAGGCTCGCGGGCACGAGGAGGAAGGCGATCTGGCGAAGGCCGCCGTCGAGGGCGCGCCGCAGTCCCGGCTCGTCGCCGCGCGCGGAGAGCCGCGCGAGCGTCGGGAAGAGGACGGTCGTGACCGCGACGGCGAAGATCCCCTGCGGGAGCATGTACAGCCGGAACGCCTTGTCGATCGCGGCCGGTGCGAGCTCCGGGTCGAGCAGCCTCGATGCGAAGAGCGTGTCGACGAGGAAATTCACGTTGACGAGGCCGATCGTCAACGTCACCGGGAGCATCAGCGCGAGCACGCGGCGCACCGCGGGGTCGCGCCAGTCGAGCGCCATCGTGAGGCTCCCGTCGAGTCGGCGTAGCCACGGGATCGGGAGCAGGAGCTGGACGAGGGTGCCGAGGACGACGACGCCGGCGTACAGGTAGAGCTGACCGCTCTCGTCCTCGATGCGCGGCACGCCGAGGACGAGCCCGAGGATGATCACGAGGTTCCACGCGACCGGCGCCAGCGCGGGCAGCGCGAAGTGGTGGTACGTGTTGAGGATCCCGACGACGATCCCCGAGAGGCCGAGGAGCACGACGATCGGGAAGAGCACGCGCGAGAGGCCGACGGCGAGGTCGAAGTCGCCGCCGGGGTTCCCGAACGGGCGCATCAGGAGCGGGGCGAGCAGGACGAAGAGCGCGGTGACGCCGCCGAGGACGAGCAGCGTCAGCCAGAAGAGCGTCGAGGCGACGCGCCAGGCGCGCTTCCGCTCGCCGCGCTCGAGCAGCTCGCTGAAGACGGGGACGAACGCGCCGGAGAGCGCGGCGTCCGCGACGAGCGCTCGGACGAGGTTCGGGATCTGGATCGCGACGGTGAAGGCGTTGATCTTCCCGCTGACGCCGAAGAAGTACGCGCTGACCATCTCGCGCACGAGCCCGAGCGCACGCGAGACTGCGGTCGCGAGCGAGAACACTGCGGTCGAGCGCGCGAGCCGGCGCTGGTGGCCGCCCGCCTCAGACGGGGTCGAGGACGGTATGTCGGTGGACTCGGTCACGTCGGTGCGAGCAGCATCATCGCTGCGGCGGCGCGCCGATTCTCCCAGCCGGTCCTGCTACCATCGCGCGGCCCGCTCGACGCGGGCGTTTCCTCGAATGGCCAACATCAAGCAGCAGAAGAAGCGCGTCCGGATCCAGGCGCGGCAGCGCCTGGAGAACCTGCGCTACCGCTCGACGATCAAGACGCTGACGAAGCGGCTCGAGAGCGCGGCGGCCGAGGGCGACGCCGACCGCCTCACCTCCGAGCACCGCGAGCTCGTCCGCACGATCGACCGGGCGACGTCGCGCGGTGCCCTCCACCGGAACACCGCCGCGCGGAAGAAGTCGCAGGCCGCGAAGATCGCGGCTGGCGCCGGCTCCTAGCGCTCCGCCTGCGCCCGCGCGAGCGGGCCCGGCCGGCTCGTCAGCGCGACGAGCGTGCGCTGCACCTCGAGGTCCGGCGCGAGCCTGCTCTGCCCCTTGAGCGCGCCGTCCAGCTCGGCGAGACGGACGACGGCGTCTTCGAGCTCATCCTCCGAGAACCCCTCGGCCTGCTGGAACAGCTTGCTCGCGTGGAACGGATGCAGCTTGAGGCTCGCTGCCGCCTCCTTCGGCCCCTGCCCGCCGGCGGCGAGTCGCTTGATCGCGCGGAGTCGGGCGAGGTGCGCGCCCAACGTCCCGGCGAGACGGGCTGCGGTGTCGCGACGCTGCCTCGACTCCTGCTCGAACACGCGCTCGGTCACCTCGAGCGCGCGCGCAGGCTCGCGTGCCGCCCAGGCGTCGGTCAGCTCGTAGACCGGCAGCTCGGCCAGCGGCGCGACGAGCGCATTCACCTCGCGCTCGCCGATCGGCTCGCCGGCCGCCCAGGTCGCGAGCTTGTCGACCTCGCCCGCGACGGCGTCGAGGTCGTCCCCGACGAGGTGGAGGAGGGCCGCGCACGCATCGGGCTCCGCTCGCACGCCGCGCTCGGCGAACCGCGCGGCGACCCACGCCTGAAGCTTGCCCTTCGCGACCGAGAACTCGAGGATGTTGCCGGCCTTCGCGCACGCCTTCGACAGCGCCGTGGTCTTCTTCACGTCCTCCCCGACGAGCGCGAGCACGGTGTCCGGCGCCGGGCTTCCGAGGTAGGCGACGACCGCGTCGACGTCGGCCGCCTTCCAGCCTCCCCGGAGCCGGTTCTCCGAGCCTCTCACCCCGTCGACCTGCTCCACGACGACCAGCCGAGCGTCGCCGAACAGGGACCCTGCGTTGCAGAGCGCGACCGCCGCATCGCCCGGGGTGTCGAGCGCACTGACGGTCTCGACCGCCTCGGGCGCGAAGTGCCTCCGCAAGCGCTCGAGCGCGTGGTGGATCTTCGGGCGGTCGCTCCCGGTGAGCAGGTAGACCGGCTTCTGCGGTGCGTCGGCCATGGCGGAACCCTACTTCGCCGTGCGGACCCGAAGGCTCCGGCCGTCCGACTCGACCACGACCCTGCCGTCCTCGTCCGTTCGGTAGAGCGCGAGCTCGCGGACGCCTGCCAGCGCGGCGAGCGTCTCGGCACGCGGGTGGCCGTACTCGTTGCCGCGGCCGCAGGAGATGACGGCGATCCGCGGCCGGAGCACCCGGAGCTCCTCGTCGAGCCCCGGGTCCTCCGAGCCGTGGTGCGCGACCTTGAGCACCTCGACCGGGGGCAGATGGAGCCGCGCGGTGACCTCCGACTCCGCGTCCGCGGGCAGGAAGACGTCGGTCTCGCCGTATGACGCAAGGAGGACGATCGCGTTCAGGTTCGGGTCATCGGACGGGGCGCCGGGGTCGGGCGGCCAGAGCGCGCGCAGGACGAGCCCTCCCACCCGGAACTCTGCGCCGGTCCGCACGACGCGCACAGGTACGCGATGCTCCCCGGCTGCGGCGATGGCCTCCTCGCGGTCCGGCCCGGTCGCCGAGAGGTCCGGGTCGAGGATCGTGCCCACGCGCAGCCGCCGCACGACCGCCGCCGCGCCCCCCACGTGATCCCGTTCGGGATGCGTGAGCACGAGAGCCGAGAGCGAGCGGACGCCCATGCGGAGCAGCTGCCCGGCGACGTCCGCCTCGGGCGGGCCCTCGTCGACGAGCACGCGCGCGCTCGGCGTCTCGAGGAGGACGGAGTCGCCCTGCCCGACGTCGAGGAAGGTCGCGCGGAAACCGCCGGGCTGGTCCCAGGCCGGGGCCGGGCGCACCCACCACCAGCCCGCGAGCACGACGGCGACGGCTCCGGCGGCCGCGAGCGCGAGCCAGCGCCCGTCGACGCCGAGACGAGCGCGGATGCGCCGCGTCGCCGGCCAGCCGACCGCGACGAGGACGGCCGCGCCGAGCGCCGTCCGGGCTCCGACCTGGGCGCCGGGGAGCGAGGCGACAAGGCTGGCGACGAGCTCGAGCCACGCGGCGGCCCAGCCCGCGACCCACGCGAGGGCCGCAGCGGCGCCCGGTGCGACGGGATCAACGAGCGCCGCCAGCAGCCCGAGCGCGAGGACGGCCGGGAGCACGGGGAAGGCGAGGAGGTTCGCCGGGACCGTGTAGACCGGCGCCCGGTCGAAGTGGAGGAGGACGACGGGTGCGGTCGCGAGGCCACAGACGACGGCGACGGCGAGTGGCTCGACGACGGCCTGCGGGAGCGGACGACGCGAGAGCCGCGCACGCGCACGCGGCACCCCGGCGAAGATCGCGGCGACGGCGACGAACGAGAGCTGGAACCCAGGCTCGAGCAGCGCTGCGGGTGTCCACGCCAGCAGGACCAGCGCGCCGAGCGCGAGGAAGTGCCACCGGTCCCTCGGCCGGGCGGCGAGCCACGCGAGCGAGGCGAGCGCGCCGGCGATCCCCGCCCGCACGACGGAGGGCTGCCAGCCGACCGCGAGCACGTACGCGGCGATCGCCGCGAGCGTGATCAGCTCCCGCGCGACCCGCACGACGCGCAGGAGCCAGCAGAGCCCGTACACGCCACCCGCGATGAACGCGACGTTCTGGCCCGAGACCGCGAGCAGATGGGCCAGTCCGGAGGCGCGGAAATCCTGCCGTACGCTTTCCGGCAGCCCTTCGTCCTCCCCGAGCACGACCCCGAGGACCAGCGCCCGGCGAACGCCGTCGGGTCCACGCGACACCGCTCGCTCGATCCGATCGCGTAACCGGTCGCCCAGCCCTGGGACCCCGCCTCGCGCGCCGACCTGCTCCCAGGCGCCTCCGCGGAGGACGACGTGGACTCCCTGCCGCGCGAGCCAGGCGCGCTCGTCGAAGCCGCCCTGCGCCGGCCTCGGCTCGGCCACGCGGGCGACGGCCTCGAGGACGGCGCCGCGCGGTGGCGAGCGTCCGACGGGCAGCACGAGGAGCACCCGCTCCCGCAACTCGGCGCCGTCGAACCGGCGCACCTCGGCCGGCACCCGCACCGCCCACGGCGTCTGTCGCGCGGGCCCGGTCACCACGAGCCGCACCGGCGCCGACTCACCGATGCGGGTCGCGAGGCTGCTCTCGGCGAGCGCGTCGAGACGAAGCGAGCCCCACCACAGGCCGGTCATCGCAAGGACGAGCGCGAGGGCGGCGGTCCGCGCACTCCCATCGAGCAGCGCCAACGCGCCGACACATCCGAGCGCGAGGGCGACGAGCGCGACGTCGCCGGACACGACCACATTGGCGAGCGCGAGCCCCGCGCACGCCGAGCCCACGAGCAGCGTCGGTCGATGGAGCTCGAGCGCTCGCCCGGTGCGCCCGAGAGCGTCCCTCACGAGCCGTCCCACGGCTCGTGAGGGAGGAGGGGTGTGGGGAACCGGGAGGTTCCCCGCGCCTTCCAGAAGAAGGGGGTTCGCGGGGGAAACATGGTTTCCCCCGCGGACGCGAGGCGTAGCCGAGCGTCCCTCACGAGCCGTCCCACGGTTCGTGAGGGAGGAGGGGTGTGGGGAACCGGGAGGTTCCCCACGCTTTCCAGAAGAAGGGGGTTCGCGGGGGAAACATGGTTTCCCCCGCGGACGCGAGGCGTAGCCGAGCGTCCCTCACGGGGTCACGAGGTCGCGCAGCTGCTCGATCCTCGCCGGGCCGATCCCCGGTACGGCGTCGAGGTCGTCCACCGACCGCAACGGCCCGTGCGCGGCCCGGTAGTCGAGGATCTTCTGCGCGGTGATCGGCCCCACCCCGGGGAGCTCGTCCAGCTCCTCGGCCGTCGCGGTCGCGAGGCTCGGCTTGCCCGCAGCGCCGGCGTACGCCGATGCCGGCGACGTCGAGCCGCTCAGGCCGACGGCTCGGCACGCACTACCTCGACCCGATGCGGGACGAGCACTTGCACGCCGTCGACGAGCGGCGCCGCGAGATTCAGGGCGGCGAGATCGGCGCCCTTCGTCGCTCCGCCCGCGCGCGCGACCGCGTCCGCGACGCGCGCTCCTTCGCGGAGCCGCAGCAGCCCCGGGACGACGGACCTCCCCGACGACGTGCACGACGAGCGCGCGCCGCGAAGACGGCGCGGCGGCGGGCTCGAGGGGCGCGACGACCTCCGGGGCGGTCGCCGCGCCGGTCTGTGCGAGCCGGTGGCCGAAGAGCGCGAGCGCCGCGAGGAGCAGGCTGACACCGACGAGGGCCGTCGAGCGCGAGAGGGAGACCGGGGGCACGAGGCCATCGTGGCCCCGAACCGCTCACGGGTGGGTCACGGCTCCGTCAAGAGTGCGTGCCGGTGTGCCCGGCAGCGGACGGCGCGCCTCAGATCACGAAGTTCACGAGCTTGCCGGGCACGACGACGGTCCGCGCCACCTCGCCGCCGTCGAGGTACGCCTGCACCCGGTCGGACGCTCGGGCGAGGGCGACGAGCTCGTCCTCGGCGAGGTCGGGCGACACCCGTAGCCGGTCGCGGATCCGCCCGTTCACCTGCACGACGACCTCCACGGTCTCGACCTCGAGCAGCGCCGGGTCCGCCTCCGGCCACGCCTGCTCCCAGAGCCGCTCGTGCCCGAGCCGCTCCCACAGCTCCTCGGCCACGTGCGAGGCGTACGGCTGGATCAGGCTCACCGCGGTCTCGGCGGCGAAGCGCGCCGCCGGGTCGTCCGGGTCGCGCTGGATCTCGTTCACGAGCTCCATGACCGCCGCGATCGGCGTGTTCAGGGCGAAGCGCCGGCCGACGTCGTCCGTCACCTTGGCGATCGTCCGGTGCGCCTTCCGTGCGAGCGGCGTGTCGGGCACGGGGTCGACGCGCGGCCTGTCCGCCTGCTCGAGCACGCTCCGCCAGAGCCGATTCAGGAAGCGGACGATCCCCTCGAACCCGGCATCCTGCCACTCGGCATCCTGGTCCACGGGGCCGATGAAGAGCAGGTACAGGCGCGCCGCGTCCGCCCCGTAGCGCTCGACGTACTCGTCCGGCGAGATGACGTTCCCCTTCGACTTCGACATCTTCGCGCCGTCCCGGTAGAGCATTCCCTGCGTGAAGAGCCGCGCGAACGGCTCGCGAAACCCGACCAGCCCGAGGTCGTTCAGCACCTTCACGAAGAACCGCGCGTAGAGCAGGTGCAGGATCGCGTGCTCGACGCCGCCGATGTACTGGTTGACGGGCAGCCAGTAGTCGGCGAGCTCGCGCGAGAACGGCTCGCGGTCGTTCTGCGCGTCCGCGTAGCGGATGAAGTACCAGGACGAGTCGACGAAGGTGTCCATCGTGTCCGTCTCGCGCCGCGCCTCACCACCGCAGCTCGGGCACGTCGTCCGCACCCAGTCCTCGGCAGCGGCGAGCGGCGAGCGCCCCTTCGGCAGGTAGTCGTCGATCTCGGGGAGCAGGACCGGCAGCTCGTCGTCGGGGACGGCGACGATCCCGCAGCGGCCGCAATGCACGACCGGGATCGGGCAACCCCAGTAGCGCTGCCGCGAGAGCAGCCAGTCGCGGAGCCGGTACCGGATCGTCGAGCGGGCTTGTCCCTGCTCGGCGAGCTTGCCGACGATCGCGCGGCCGCCCTCGGGAGCAGGCATGCCGCTGAACTCGCCCGAGTTCACGAGGCGCTCGTTCTCGGTGTGCGACGAGAACGCGCCCTCGGCGGGCGGCTCCCCGTCGGCCGGCTGGACGACTGTCCGGATCTCGAGCCCGTACCGCTCGGCGAACGCGAAATCCCGCTCGTCGTGGGCGGGCACCGCCATGATGGCGCCCGTCCCGTACTCCATCAGGACATAGTCCGCGACGAAGATCGGGATGCGCTCGCCGTTGACGGGGTTGAGGACGTACCTGCCGGTGAACACGCCGTCCTTCTCCTTCTCCTCCCGCTCGACCGTGGAGCGGGCCGCGGTCCGGCGGACGTAGTCGAGGACCTCGCGCTCCTCGGCCGTTCCTTCGACGAGGCGCGGCACGAGCGGATGCTCGGGAGCGAGGACGAAGAAGGTCGCGCCGTACAGCGTGTCCGGCCGGGTGGTGAAGACCTCGACCTCCTCGCCGAAGTCGTCGACGCGGAACAGCACGTCGGCGCCCTCTGAGCGGCCGATCCAGTTCCGCTGCATCCGCAGGACGCGGTCCGGCCACTCCTCGAGGAGGTCCATCTCGTCGAGCAGCGCGTCGGCGTACTCCGTGATCCGGAAGAACCACTGCTCGAGCGTCCGGGCCTCGACCTCGGCGCCGCAGCGCTCACAGCGGCCGTCGATCACCTGCTCGTTCGCGAGCACGGTCTGGTCGTTCGGGCACCACTTGACCGGCGCGTTCTTCCGATACGCGAGGTCCTTCTCGAAGAAGCGGAGGAAGAGCCACTGCGTCCAGTGGTAGTACGAGGGCTCGTGCGAGGAGAGCACACGGCCCCAGTCGATCGCCCACCCGAGGCGCTCCATTTGGGCGCGGATCGAGGCGATGTTGCGCTCAGTCGACTCGCGCGGGTGGCGACCCTCGTTGATCGCGGCGTTCTCGGCGTTCAGCCCGAAGGCGTCGAAGCCCATCGGCCGCATGACCGCGAACCCGTGACGGCGACGAAAGTGCGCGACGACCTCCCCCAGCATGTAGTTGCGGACGTGGCCCATGTGCAGCTCGCCCGAGGGGTACGGGAGCATCTCCAGCACGTACGTCTTCTGTGCGTGGCGCTCGAGCTCGTCCGGGCCGGGGTTCGGCACCTCGAACGCGCGCTCGTCGCGCCAGACGCGCTGCCACTTCTCCTCGATCGCCTGTGGGTCGTACCGCTCCATCGCCGCTCTCACTTCGACTCGGGGAACAAAAAAGCCTCTCGCGACGAGAGGCCTGGAGGGAACGTCACGGCTCTCGCCGCGCCTGCTCCCTGGATCACGCAAGAAGCTGCTGCATGAACCGAAAATGGTAACAGGCACAATCGCCCGGTGCTGGCGGTCTTTCCGGACTCCGCGCAGATCGAGGGCGGGCTGCTCTCCATCGGGGGAGTCACCGCCTCCGAGCTCGCCGAGTCCTTCGGCACGCCGCTCGTCGTCTACTGCGAGGAGACGGTGCGGCACCAGGCACGTTCGTTCCGGGCGGCGGTCGGGGACGAGGGCCGCGTCTTCTACGGGACGAAGGCCTTCCCGAACGTCGCGCTGCTGCGCCTGCTGCGCGAGGAGGGTCTCGGAGCGGACGTGGCATCGGCGGGCGAGCTCGCGTTCGCGCGCGCCGCCGGGCTCTCGGGCGCCGAGCTCGTCGTGCACGGGAACAACAAGGACGAGGCGTTCCTGCGCGAGGCCGCCGCGAAGGGTGCCCCGGTCGTGCTGGACGCGCCCGACGAGGTCGAGCTCGCGGCGGCGGCGGGCGTGCGCGAGGTCCTCGTGCGGGTCACGCTCGGCGTCGACGCTGACACGCACGAGGCTGTCGTCACGGGACACCACGGCTCGAAGTTCGGGCTCCCGGAGGACGAGGCCGAGGCGCTCGTCGCGCGGGCGCTCGCGCTGGGGCTCGACGTCCTCGGGCTCCACGTCCACGTGGGCTCCCAGCTCCCCGACTTCACAGCCCAGGCGGAGACGATCGAGCGGCTCGCGGCGTTCGCGGGGCGCTGCCGGGACTCGTTGGGCTGGACGGGGCGGGTGGCCGACCTCGGCGGCGGCTTCGGCATCCGGCACCACCCCGACGAGGAGGTGCCGGATGCGATAGAGCTTGCAGGGGCCGCGCGCTCGGCCGCGCACGAGGCCTTCTCTGCGGTGGGACTGCCCGCACCGGCGGTCTGGCTCGAGCCCGGGCGCTCACTCGTCGGGCGCGCCGGCGTCACGCTCTACCGCGTCGGCGCCGTGAAGCGGCTCGAGGAGCGGACCTGGGTCGCCGTCGACGGAGGCATGTCGGACAACCCGCGGCCGCAGCTCTACGGCGCCCGGTACACGGCGCTCGCGGCGGAGCGCGCCGACGAGCAGGCGGACGAGGTCGTCAGCGTCGCCGGAATGCACTGCGAGTCGGGTGACATCCTCATCGACGACGTCGCGCTGCCGTCACCCGCCCGCGGCGATCTGCTCGCCGTGCCGGGGACCGGCGCGTACACCCTCGCGATGAGCTCGAACTACAACGGCGTCCCCCGGCCGGCGGCCGTGCTCGTCCGGGAGGGCGAGGCGCGAGTCATCCGGCGCCGCGAGACCGTGGACGACCTGCTCGAGCTCGAGACTGCCTCGCCGTGAGCGCGGCGGGCTGGCGCTCGCTCGTCCACGGACTGGTCGTGGCAGAGGGCCGAGTGCTGCTCGTTCGCTGCGGGAGCGGTTGGGCGCTGCCTTCGGTCGAGCTCGAGGGAGATGCGGAGGACGATCTCCGTCTCGCCGTGGGCGCGTTCGAGGGGCTCCTCGGGACGTCCGTGGCGGTCCTGCGCGACGTCGACCGCGTCGTGCACCGGGATCGGCGCGTCCTCGAGCTCGTCTTGGTGCTCGGGTGCCCCGCGATCGCTGACGGGCCGCCCGGAGCGGAGTGGGCGCGCCGCGACCGGATCGCTGGGCTCCCGCTCGTCCACCCGGGACACCTCGAGCTCGTGGACAGCCGGCTCCGCGAGGCCGAGGAGGAGCTGCCGGTCCCTGCCGAGCGCGTCCCCTGGGCACACGAGGGGTGGCTCGACGAGGCCGGCGAGTGGATCGAGGCTTCGCTGACGGCACGGGGCCGTCCCCCCACCGGCCGCGTCGAGCAGCTCAAGGCCTGGTGCCTGTCCTGCCTCCTCCGCGTCTCGACCGCGCACGGCGCCGTGTTCTTCAAGGCCACGGCGGCATTGCCGCTGTTCGTCGACGAGGGAAGCGTGATGCGCGGGCTCGCACGGCTGTTCCCGGGCACCGTGCCCGAGCCGCTCGCGGTCGACGCGGCACGCCGCTGGATGCTTCTCGACGATCTCGGCCCCGAGCTGGGCTGGGACGCCCCCGTCGAGACACGGGAGCACGTGCACCGCCTGTTCGCTGACGTTCAGGTCGAGTCGTCGCGACACGTCGACGAGCTGCTCGAGCTCGGCTGTCTGGATCGCAGACCGCAGCGGCTCGCGAAGCAGATCGGCGAGCTGGTCGCCGACGACGATGCCCTCGCCGGGCTGGACGAGAGCGAGATCGCACGGCTCCGAGAGCTCGAGCCCGGGCTGCTCGAACTGTGCCGCGGCCTCTCCTCGCACGACGTGCCGAACGCGCTCGTCCACGGCGACCTCCACCTGAGCAACGTCGCGCGGATCGACGACCGCTACGTCGTCTTCGACTGGACCGACGCGTGCGTGAGTCATCCGTTCTTCGATCTCATCGACGTCTTCCGGGAGCAGGACGAGGCCGTGAGGACGCGGGTGCGCAACGCGTACCTCTCCGCGTGGCTCGGCTTCGAGCCGATGAGCCGGCTGCTCGAGCTCTGGGCTGAGGCGGAGACCGTCGCCGCGCTCCATCACGCGGTCAGCTACCGGCACATCGTCGCGAATGTCGAGCCGGGCTCCGGACAGAGGCTCGAGTGGGCGTTGCCCGACTTCCTCCGCAAGGCTCTCGCGGCGGCGGAGACGCTTCGCCTCTAGGCAGCTCTCGCTCGTGTGCTACTCGTCCGGCTCCCAGCCGACCTCGATGACGTACCCGTCGGGATCGCGGAGCTTCACGCTGACGTAGTCGGGCTCGTCCCACCAGTCCACGATCTCGAGCCCGTCCCTCTCGATGCGGTCGCGGAAGGCGCGGACGTCCTCGGGTGTCTCCGCGCCGCGACCGAAGTGGAAGAAGGGCGGAAGCACGACCGGCTCCTCGATCTGGCCGATCGCAAGCGAGAAGCCGGCGGCGTCGTGGAGGATGCGGACACCGTCCTCGCGCGGCTCGGGCTCGGGCACGAAGCCGAAGTAGTGCGAGTAGAAGCGGATCGACCGCTGCTGGTCGCTGACAGCGAGGGCGAGGTGATCCACGGCTAGCTCGTCGCCGCGGCGAGGCCCGGGCGAACGAGGCGCGGCGGCGCCCTCAGCCCGGCATCCTTCACCGGCGGGTTGAGCGGCTCGGAGAGCGGCGGGGCGTCGAACGACGCGCGCACGCGCTCCTCCGGAGGTGTGCCGTAGAGCGTCGTCCGCTGGCGCGGGACGCGCCCAGCGGAGCGGATCAGCGCCTCCATCGCCTCGGGTGCGAGCTCCTGGCCGAACGATGCGCCCGCGGAGCGGGAGATCGACTCGTTCATCAGCGTCCCGCCGAGGTCGTTGACCCCGGCCCGCAGCGCCTCGCGCGTGCCGTCCGGGCCGAGCTTCACCCACGAGGCCTGGACATTCGCGATCTCCGGGTGCAGCGCGAGGCGGGCGACAGCGTGCACGAGGAGGACCTCGCGGAACGTCGGCCCGCGCCGGGCGCGCCCCTGCAGGTACATCGGCGCCTCCATCGGCACGAACGGGAGCGGCACGAGCTCGGTGAACCCTCCCGAGCGACGCTGCTGCTCGCGGGCGCGGAGCAGGTGTCGTGCCCAGCTCCGCGGCGTGTCGGCGTGCCCGAACATCAGCGTGACGTTCGAGCCCAGGCCGACGCGGTGTGCGGCCTCGTGCACCTCGAGCCACTGGGCGGTCGTAACCTTGTCGGGGCAGATGACGCGGCGCACCTCGTCGTCGAGCACCTCCGCCGCCGTCCCGGGGAGCGAGCCCAGTCCGAGGTCGCGCAACCGCGCCAGGTACTCCCCGAGCGGGAGACCGAGGGTCGCCGCCCCTTGCCAGACCTCGAGCGCGGAGAACGCGTGCACGTGGATGCCGGGGACCGCCTCCTTGATCGAGCGCACGACCTCGGCGTAGTAGTCGCCGGTGAAGGCGGGGTGGATGCCGCCCTGGAGGCAGACCTCCGTCGCGCCGCGCTCCCATGCCTCCTGCGCGCGGCGCACGATCTCCGCGAGCGGGACGAGGTACGGCGCGCCGCGCAGGTTCTCGGCGAGCTTCCCTTTCGAGAACGCGCAGAAGCCGCAGCGGAAGTAGCAGACGTTCGTGTACTGGACGTTCCTCGTGACGACGTACGTGACGTCGTCGCCGCACACCTCGCGGCGGAGGCGGTCGGCCGCGGCGAAGACGCGCTGCGCCTGCTCCCCCCGGGCGGCGAAGAGGCGCGTGAGCTCGTCCTCCCCCAGCTCGTCGCCGACGAGCTCGAGCGGCGCCGCGTCCCGGCGGACGACGAGCGGTAGCGCGTCGCCTTCCCCGGGGGCCCACGCGTCGTCGCGGGCGAGCCCGGCCGCGTCCGCGGCCCGACGCACGAACGGCGCGACCGCCGGGTCGACCCAGCGGTCGAGGTCGGCGACGTGCTCGGGGTACAGCGGGAGCCGCGGCGCGAGCTCGAGGCCGCGGCTCCGCGTCGCTTCCGCGAGCCGCTCCACCTCCGGCCACGGCGCCTCCGGGTTCACGTGGTCGATCGTCACCGGCGAGACTCCGCCCCAGTCGTCGATCCCCGCGTCGAGCAGGCGCGGAAAGTCGTCGAAGGCGAGGTTCGGGGGCGCCTGCACGTGCCACCCCGCCCCTAGCAGGATGCGCGCGACGGCGATCGTCCACAGGTGGTCCTCGAGGCGTGGCTCGGGGTGCGAGGCCATGCGAGTTCCCGGCTTCGCGCGGAAGTTCTGGACGATGACCTCCTGCACGTGCCCATGCTCGTCGCCGAGCGCCTTCAGGGCGAGCAGCGACTCGATCCGCTCCTCGCGGGTCTCGCCGATCCCGATCAGGATGCCGGAGGTGAAGGGGATCGAGAGCTCCCCCGCGAGGCGAATCGTCTCGAGGCGGCGAGCGGGCACCTTGTCCGGGGAGGCCCAGTGCGGCCCGCCTCTCTCCCCGAGCCGCTCGGCGGTCGTCTCGAGCATGATCCCCATCGACGCCGCCACCGGACGCAGCGCCCCGAGCTCCGCGCGCGACATCACGCCGGGGTTCAGGTGCGGCAGGAGGCCGGTCTCCTCGAGCACGAGCCGCGCGCAGCGCTCGAGGTACTCGAGCGTCGTCTCGCGGCCGAGCGCCGCTAGCTCGTCGCGCGCGACGCGGTACCGGAGCTCGGGTCGGTCGCCGAGCGTGAAGAGCGCCTCGCGGCAACCCGCCGCCGCGCCAGCGCGCGCGATCGCGAGCACCTCGTCCTCGGTCAGGTACGCGCGCTCGCCGCGCCTCGGGGGGCGCGCGAACGTGCAGTAGCCGCACACGTCGCGGCACAGCGTCGTCAACGGGACGAATACCTTCGGCGAGTAGGTGACGAGCGGTCCCGGGCGCAGCCGCCGCGCTTCCGCAAGGACCTCGTCGAGCGGCGCGGCGAGAAGGTCACGCACCCGGCGAGCATACGCGCGGGGCGGATGTCGACCGCCCCTGCTCTCATTCGTCTCCCCGAAGAGCGACGAAGGAGGCGAGATGCGATTCCTGTTCCTCATCCACGGCGACACTGAGGCGGAGGCGGCGATGGCGCCGGACGAGCGCCGCGCGATCGTCGACCAGCACCTCGCGTACGGGTCGATGCTGCGCGAGCGCGGCGCGTACGTGCTCGGCGAGGCGCTTGCAGGCACCGACTCCGCCGCGGTCGTCCGACCGGGGGAGCGACCGCTCGTCACCGACGGCCCGTTCGCGGAGACGAAGGAGGGAGTCGGCGGCTTCTACGTCGTCGAGTGTGCGAGCAGGGACGAGGCGATCGGGCTCGCCGGCAAGGTGCCGGCGAGCCCTGGCGTCGTGGTCGAGGTGCTGTCGATCGTCGACGTCTGACCTGCCGCGGACGACGGTACTGACCGCAGGCACGTGTGTCCGGGCGACTCGGCCCGGGATGCACGAAGGCCCGCCGGGGCGGGCCTTCGACACTTGCACTCTGCGACAGGGTCGGCGCCGCGTTACGGCAGCAGGTGGAAGTCGAGCTTCGTCTTGCGCTCGCTGAGGTTGCGGACGTCGAGGTATCCGCGCACGTTCGCGTAGCGGCCCGTGCCGCCCACGATCGGGAGCCTGAGCCGCGACGGGCCGTCCGGGTTGACTTGCCCATAGCCCTGGACGAGCATGCTCCCGCCGTGCAGGTACAGCTGCGCAACGAACAGGACCGTCGCCCTGTGCTCGAAGCGCGGCCCGAACCCGGTGACGAACGTATGCAGGACGCGCACGCGACCGACCCGTGATCCCTTGTCGTAGAGGGCGTTCGTCACGACGAACTGGTCGCCGCCGGTCGGCGGGCGATCGAACCTGAAGTCACCGAGCGGCCGATCGTTCTTCGGGATGTCGACCTCGAGAAGACTGAAGGTCTGCGGGCCGTCGACGGCGGATGCAGACAACGCCCAGACCGCCGCGGTGAGCACGACCAGCGCAGGCACGAGCCACAGTCTTCGCATCGGCCTCGTCGGATGAGATTGCGACATCGAAGCTCTCCTTTCGTCAAGCGGATCTCGTTGTCGCCAACGGTAGGACGCGGACGAACGAGGCACATCGGCGCCAGCACCTGAACCGCCTCGGTGCTGGTACCGAACCTGCTACGCAGCCGAGGCGCGCAGGTACGTGACGACGGCGAGGACGCGGCGGTGCGTGTCGCCGTCCTGCGGCAGGTCGAGCTTGCCGAGAATCGAGCGAACGTGCGTCTCGACCGTCTTCTCCGTGAGCCACAGCTCCTTCGCGATGCTCGCGTTCGTCCGGCCCTCCGCCACGAGCGCCAGCACTTCGCGCTCTCGCGGCGTGAGCTCCGCGAGCGCCTCGCTCTCCCTCGGCGGAGCGAGTAGCTGCTTCACGACCTCGGGATCGAGCGCCGAGCCCCCGCGGCTCACCCGGTCGGCCGCGTCCAGAAACTCGCCCACGTCGAGCACGCGGTCCTTCAGGAGGTAGCCGAACCCGCCTTCCGAGCTCACCAGCTCGACCGCGAACCGGCTCTCGACGTGCTGCGAGAGGACGAGCACACCCGTGCCGGGGTGGAGCTTCCGGATCTCGACCGCGGCGCGCATGCCCTCGTCCTCGTACGTCGGCGGCATGCGCACGTCGACGATCGCGAGGTCGGGCTCGTGCTCGGCGACGACGGCCAGCAAGGTCTCTGCATCTCCGACGCGCGCGAGCACCGCGTGACCGGCATCCTCGAGCAGGCCGGCGAGCCCCTCGCGCAGGAGCACCGTGTCCTCGGCGATCACGATCCGCACGGGATCGCCACCTCGACCGTCGTGCCTCCGCCCCGCGGGCTGACCACCTGGAACGTGCCACCGTGCGCGGCGACTCGATCCTTGAGGCCTGCGAGACCCGACCCTCGCCGGACGACCGCGCCCCCGACCCCGTCGTCGGAGACCGTCACGCGTAGGGTGCTGTCCGCGCGGACCGTCCGCACGGCGACCTTCGACGGCGACCCGTGCTTGACGGCGTTCGTGATCGCCTCGCACGCGACGAAGTACGCCGCCGCCTCGACGCTGGCCGCTACCCGCTCGTCGGACGCGTCGACCTCGAGCGGAACGGGCGTCGACCGGGCGAGATCGCGCAACGCCGCAGCGAGCCCGTCGTCGAGACGCGCCGGCCGCACACCGGCTGCGATCTGGCGGAGATCGCCGATCGCGGAGCCGACCTCGTCGACGATCTGATCGAGCGCGGGCGAGAGGATCCGCGCCTCGCGCGGCAGGCCCAGCTGCAGCCTTCGGAGCTGGACCCCCAGGGAGACGAGTCGCTGCTGCGCGCCGTCGTGCAGGTCTCGCTCGAGCCGGCGGCGCTCCTCGTAGCCCGCTTCGACGATCCGCGCGCGCGACGCCTGAACCTCTGCGAGCTGCAGTCGGACCTCCACGCGCAATCGCGCCATCTCGATCGAGAGCGCGGCCGCGGCGAGGATGCCGTCGAGGAGATCCCGTCGCTCGAGCAGCGTCGGATCGTGGAGCAGCACGGCGGTACGGGCGTCGTCGCGCTCGATCTCCCGTCGAGCGCGCTCGTCGTGTGGGAGCTCGTGCAGGCGCTCGCCGGTCGTGTCCGCGTACGTCTCGGTCTCCGGGACCCAGAAGAAGATCTCGGCGAGCGGGTCCTGCAGGGCATCCGCAAGGACGGCGCCGATCTCCTCGGGTGCCCGCACGCCGTCCCGAACGTCGTCCTCGAAGGCTCGAACTCGTCGAACTCCCTCGTACCGGGCCCGGCGGTACCGACGGTCGACGAGATCCTGGATCCGTGCACGCAGGGGACGGAACGCAAGCGCCACGACGAGCGTCGCCAGCGCGACGACCCACGCGGAGTCGCCACCGACCACGACGCCCAGCCCGATCGTGATCGCCGCGTAGACGGCGAGGAGCAGGAGCGTCAACGTCACGTAGACGAGCGTGCGATTGACGAGGCGCTCGATCGCATACAGCCGGTACCGCACGATCGCGATCCCGATCGCCGCGACGAATGCGAACTGTGCGACGAGGAGAAGCGCGAATGTCTTTGCGCCCCCACCGCCGAACCAGCTGCTCAGCACGATGTCGAGCGGGAGAACGAGGGGGATCAACGAGGCGCCCCACACGAGCCACTTCATCTGCAGGCGCTCGACGCCGACCGATCGGCGGAAGCGGAGGACGACGGCGAGGGCGCCGGCGAAGATGCTCGCAAGCACCCCGATGGCGAACGGGATCCAGATCCCGGTGTCGACGACGAGCTCTCCGACCGCGTTGCCGAGCAGAGGATTGGTGAGGTCCTCGTTCGGGGCCGGGTACGGCTCGGGATCGAACAGCCTCAGCCCGATCGTGACTGCGAAGCTCACGATCGCCATGGCGGCGACCCAGCGCCAGCGGCGCGACAGGAGCCGGCCGTCCGGGAAGACGAGCGCGACGGCGAGCGGCCAGGCGAACAGGATCGGCGGCACGGTGGCCGCCTCGGTCTGGTACGCCCACGCCGCACCGACGAGCTGCTCCGCTGCGATCTGGAGGGCGGGCAGGAGCGCTCCGAGCAGGAGGATCCAGGCGATGCGGTTGCGCGGTAGCTGGAGGGCGATCAGGAGGCCGACGACGGCAGGCGACAGGATCGCGAGCGCGAGGAACGGGTAGATCGCGAGCGGAATCCAGTTCTCCTGGTCGGAGTGAACGACCTCCAGGACCTGCAGCAGGCCGGCCGTCAGCAACGCGAACGTCGCGAACGCGACGCCGCAGGCGAGGATGCGAAGACCGCGCATCCGGACATCATTCGCCTCGACGTCCCCCGCCGCAATACGGGCTACCACCGAGATCGGCCTCGGCGCCCCGTTTCGGGGGGCGTTCTACGAGGAGGGAGAGCGGCGCAGCCGTGCCAGCAGCTGCCCGGCCCTGCGGAAGAGCCCGCCGACCCCGTTCGGGATCAGGAACATGAGGAGGATGAGAACGACCCCGTACACGATGGCGGGGCCGCCCGGCTTCTGGGTCTCCTCGATGATCCGGTCCGGGAGGAGGGAGCCGAGATCCTGCCCCTGCGCCCAGAACGGGATGAAGTAGACGAAGATCGCGCCGAAGACGAGCCCGGAGAGCCCGCCGAGGCCGCCGACGACGATCCCGATGAGGAGGAAGATCGAGAGCGCGACCGGGAACGCGTCGGGGTTGACGAACGTGTTCGCGATCGCGAACAGTCCGCCCGCCACGCCCGCGTACGCAGCGCTGATCCCGAACGCGAGCGTCTTGTAGCGTGCGAGGCTCACGCCCGAGGAGACCGCGGCGGTCTCGCTGTCCCGCACCGCACGGAAGGCCCGGCCGGTCCGTCCGCGGAGGATCAGCCAGGCTCCGGCGAACGCGACGAGGGCGATCGTCCAGGACATGTAGTAGAGCCAGTCGTTGTACGTGAGCGTGCGCCCGAGGATCTCGACCGGGGTCGTCCCGCCGGTGATCTCGGGCAGGCCGAACAGGTTGATCCCGGAGCCGCCGCCCGTGAACTCCTCGAACCGCCTGACGGTCGACGGCAAGGCGACCGCGACCGCGAAGGTGGCGAGGGCGAGGTAGAGCCCGGACAGCCGGAGGGCCGGAAGGCCGAACGCGAGGCCCGCGAGCCCGGCGACGAGCCCGGCGAGCGGGATCGTCCAGATGTCCTTCATGCCGCCGCCGATCGACCCGCCGAACTGCTCGTTCCCGGCGATGAGGAGCGCCGACGTGTACCCGCCGATCGCCATGAAGGCGCCGTGGCCGAGCGAGATCTGCCCCGTGTAGCCCGTGAGGATGTTCAGGCCGAGGAGCGCGATCAGGTAGATGCCGACGTAGGCGTACTGCTGCGCCTTGAAGTCGCTGATGAACGACGGCAGCACCGCGACGAAGACGACGAACACGGCGAACGCGACGAACCCCAGCAGGCGTGTCTGCCTGGGCGTCATACGCGCTTCACCTCCGGCCGCCCGAAGAGCCCCGAGGGCTTGACGAGGAGGACGACGAGGATGAGGAGGAGCGCCATCGGCAGCCGCAGCTCCTCGGTGAACCAGTCGAAGACGTCGTACTGCGCCAGGAAGCTGAGCATGTTGAGGAGCACGCCCAAGAGAAGCCCGCCGACGACGGCCCCGACCGGTGAGTCGATGCCGCCGAGCACCGCCGCGGCGAACGCGTAGATGAGGACCGCCTGCATCATGTTCGGGTCGAGGCCGACGGTCGGGGCGGTCAGCATCCCCGCGACTGCGCCGAGCGTCGCAGCCAGCCCCCAGCCGAGCGCGAGCATCCACGTCACGCGCACCCCTACGAGGCGCGCCTCGTGCGGGTTCACTGCCGCGGCGCGAATCGCCAGCCCGACCTTCGTGAACCGGAAGAGCGCCCACAGGAGGAGGACGATCCCGAATGCGACCACGATCGTGCCGATGTCGGTGGCGGTGACGACGACGCCCCCGATGTCGTAGGTGTCGATGCCGAACGGGCTCTGGAGCGCCCGCGGCTCGCCGCCCCACACCCAGAGGACGAACCCGTTGATCGCGATCAGCAGCCCGATGGTCACGATGACGATGCGAAGGACGCTCCCCCCTTCCACCGGCCGGATCACGATCCGGTGCGTCGCCACCCCGCCGAGGAACGAGAGCACGAGCGTCGCGACGAACGCCGGCCAGTAGCGCCAGCCGTGATGCGTGATCAGTGCCCAGGCGAGGTAGGTCGAGAGCAGGGCCATCTCGCCCTGCGCGAAGTTGATGACGCCGGTCGACCGGTGGATGATCACGAGGGCGAGCGCGAGGAGCGCATAGACGCCGCCGGCGGCGATGCCCGAGACGACCTGCTGCACGAAGTCGGCGAACGCGGCGGCGAGCATCAGTACCCGAGGTAGCTCCGCCGGACAGCCTCGTCGCCCTGCAGCTCCGCGCTCGTGCCCGTCAGCGCGACGCGGCCCACCTCCAGCACGTATGCGCGGGAGGAGACCGAGAGCGCGACCCGCGCGTCCTGCTCGACGACGAGGACGGTGAGCCCTTCCCTCTCGTTCAGGTCGCGCACCGTGCGGAAGAACTCGCGCACGACCATCGGCGCGAGCCCGAGCGACGGCTCGTCGAGCAGGAGCAGCCGAGGCCGGCTCATCAGTGCCCGCGCGAGGGCGAGCATCTGCTGCTCGCCGCCCGAGAGCGTCCCGGCGCGCTGCCCACCGCGCTCTGCGATCCACGGGAAGTAACCGGACACGCGTTCGACGTCCTCCTTCACCGAGCGATCGCGCCGCGTGTACGCGCCGAGGCGGAGGTTCTCGTTCACCGTGAGCTCGACGAACGTCCCGCGGCCCTCCGGCACGTGGGCGACGCCCGCACGGGCGGCTGCCTCCGGCCCGCCCTTCAGTCCCTTGCCGTCGAGCTCGATCGCGCCGGTCCTCGTGACGGTCCCGGAGATCGCGCGCAGCGTCGTCGTCTTCCCCGCGCCGTTCGCGCCGAGGACGGCGACGACCTCGCCCTCCCCGACTGTGAGCGAAACGTCGTGCAGCGCGTGCACCGGCCCGTACCGCGCCTGCACCCGGTCGAGCTCGAGCAGCGTCCTCACGATGGCTCCTCGTCGTCCGAGGACGTCTCCGGCTCGCCGGCCGCGGGCTCTCCGAGCTCGGCTATGAGCTCCGTCTCCGGCTCGCGCTCGAGCTCGTCCTCCTCGCTGCCGAGGTACGCCTCGATCACCGCGGGGTCGGCCTGCACCTGTGCCGGCGTCCCGTGGGCGATCTTCCGGCCGAAGCTCATGACCGTGACCTGGTCGGAGATCGTCATCACGAGGTTCATGTGGTGCTCGACGAGGAGGATCGTGAGGTCGAACTCGGTCTGGAGGTGGCGGATGAAGACGCCGAGCTCACCGACCTCGTTGTGGTTCAGTCCGCCCGCCGGCTCGTCGAGCAGCAGGAGGCGCGGCTGCGCGACCAGGGCGCGGGCGAGCTCGACTCTCTTCTGGGTCCCGTACGGCAGCGCGGCGGCCGGGAAGTGCGCGAGGTCGCGAAGGCCCACCACGTCGAGCACCTGGTAGGCCTCCCTCTCGCCAGCCCCGCGGCCGCGGCCGTGCGCTCCGACGAGGACGTTCTCGAGCACGGACATCGTCCGGAAGAGCTGGATGTTCTGGAACGTGCGTGCGATCCCCTTGCGGACGATCCTGTGCGGCGACGACCGCAGGATCGACTTGCCGTCCAGCTCGACCCGGCCGGAGTCCGGTGTGTACAGGCGCGTGATGACGTTGAACGCGGTCGTCTTGCCCGCGCCGTTCGGCCCGATGAGGCCGGCGATGTGCCCTTCCTCGACGTCGAACGACACGCCGTCGAGCGCGACGATGCCGCCGAAGCGGAGTGTGACGTCCTTGACCGCGAGGAGGGCCACCGGTCCGACAACCCTAATCGGGGCTCGTGCGCGCCCGCAATCGCCCTCGAGCGCAGCCGGCCCGCGCGGTCCCCGGTCTGATTAGGATCGTTGTCGATGGACCTGCGCGACACGCCGGAAGAGGCTGCCTTCAGAGCCGATCTGCGCGCCTGGCTCCAGGAGCACCTGCCAGAGGAGCTCCAGGGTCACCGCGGCGGGGCGGCTCGCTTCGACGGGCCGGCGATGCGCGAGTGGAGCCGCGCGCTCTACGACGCCGGCTACGTGGGGCTCACGTGGCCGAAGGAGTACGGCGGCGGCGGAGCCCCGTACACGCATCAGGCGATCTTTCTCGAGGAGGTCGCCCGCGCGGAGGCGCCGCCGCACGTCGGGGTCATCGGCCTCGGCATGGCCGGGCCGACGATCATGGCGCACGGCACCGAGGAGCAGAAGGCGCGCTACCTCGCGCCGATCCTCAGCGCCGAGGAGATCTGGTGCCAGGGCTTCTCGGAGCCCGGGGCGGGCTCGGACCTCGCCGGCGTGCGCACGAGCGCACGCATCGAGGACGGCCACTTCGTCGTCGACGGCCAGAAGGTCTGGTCCTCGTTCGCGCACCTGGCGGACTGGTGCATCCTGCTCACGCGCAGCGACCCGGACTCTTCCCGCCACGCGGGGCTCACGTACCTGATCGTGGACATGCACGCCCCGGGCGTCGAGGTGCGGCCCCTCACCCAGATCACGGGCGAGGCGGAGTTCAACGAGATCTTCTTCACCGGCGTCCGGGTCCGCGCCGAGAACCTCCTCGGCGAGGTCGGCGGCGGCTGGCAGGTCGCGATGACGACGCTGCTCCACGAGCGCGGGACACTCGGCTTCGCGCTGCAGGCGGCGCTCGAGGTGCAGGTTCGCAAGCTCGTCGCGCTCGCCCGCGACCGTGGCGCCGACCCGCTCCAGCGCGACGGGATCGCCCGCGAGTGGAGCGAGCTGCAGGCGCTCCGGTTCACGAACGCCCGCGCCCTCTCCCAGCTCGTGAAGACGGGCATGCCCGGGCCCGAGGGATCGATCTCGAAGCTCGTCTGGTCGGAGGCGAATCAGCGGGTGACGAAGCTGGCGCTCGAGCTCCTCGGCCCCGACGCAGCGCTCGGCGAGGGCAACGCGCCCTACGGCGGCTACTGGCAGCACCAGCAGCTCCGGAGCCGCGGCAACACGATCGAGGCCGGGACGTCGGAGATCCTCCGCAACATCGTCGCCGAGCGCGTGCTCGGCCTGCCGAAGTCGAGATGAGCGTCTGATGGACTTCACGTTCACGCCCGAGCAGGACGCCCTCCGCGAGCAGGCGCGCGAGTTCCTCGCCGCGACGCCCGAGCCGACGTGGGCGCAGCTCACGGAGCTCGGCTGGACCGGGGTCTCGATCGCCGGAGGAGGACGGAGGGGCCGGGCTCACGTTCGTCGAGGAGGCCGTGCTCTACGAGGAGCTCGGGCGCGCCCTGTACCACGGGCCCTTCCTGTCACGTTCGCGCTCGCGCTGCCCGCGCTCCCCGACGACCTGCGCGCGGAGGTCGCCTCGGGCGAGGCCACCTGGACGCTCGCGCTCGGGCCCCTCCTCACCGACCTCGACACCGCCGACCGCGTCGCGATCGTCGGCGGGGACGGGATCTACGAGCTCGAGGGCGCGGAGCGCGAGGTGCTGACGACGACGGATGCGACGCGCCCGCTCGGGGTCGTCCGCGGCGGCGATCCAGGTCGGAGGCTTGCCGACTCGACCATCCTGCCCGAGATCGACGCGCGCGCCCGGGCGGCGCTCGCGATCGAGGCCTGCGGGGTCGGGCGCAGGGCGCTCGAGCTCGCGATCGAGTACGCGGCGTCGCGCGAGCAGTTCGGAAGGCGGATCGGCGTCTACCAGGCCGTGTCCCACCCGCTCGCCGACGCCTACACGCAGGTCGAGCTCGCCCGCTCGCTGGCCCTCTGGGCGGCCTGGTGCGTCGCGACGGGCGACGCGCAGGCGTCCGTCGCCGCCGCCGCGGCGAAGGCGTACGCGGCAGACGCCGCGGTCGGCGTCTGCGAGACGGCGATCCAGACCCTCGGCGGGATCGGCTTCACGTGGGAGCACGTCCTGCACCGTCTCTACAAGCGTGCGCTCGGGATCCAGAGCCTCGCCGGCTCCGGGACCCGCCTCCGCGCCGAGGTCGCCGCCGAGCTCCTGAACGGTCGAGAGGAATCCGAGCCCGGCGTTCCGGTCGAAGCGGCGCCGGTGGGACAAGGAGGCTGACGTGGACGGTCTGATGATGGACTACCAGCTCAACGTGCCCGCGATCATGAAGCGCGCCGACGAGCTCTACGGCGAGCACGAGATCTCGAGCCGCCTCCCCGACAAGAGCTGGCACACCTACACGTATGCCGACTTCATCTCGCGCACGAAGAAGCTCGTCGTCGCGCTCCGCAAGCTCGGCGTCGAGGACGGCGACCGCGTCGGGACCTTCATGTGGAACCACTCCCAGCACCTCGAGGCGTACATGGGCGCGCCCGTCGGGGGGTTCGTGACCCACACGCTGAACCTCCGCCTCCACCCGGACGACAACACCTACATCGCGACGCACGGTGGCGACCGCGTGCTCCTCGTCGACAAGACCCTGTTCCCGCTCGCCCAGCAGTTCGTCTCTCGCTGCAAGTTCGAGCACGTCATCGCGGTCGGCGCGGGCGACACGCCCGACGGCGCGATCGACTACGAGGAGCTGCTCGCGGACGCGAACGAGTCGGACTTCTCCTACCGCGACCTGCCCGAGAACACGGCCGCCGCCATGTGCTACACGAGCGGCACCACCGGCCGGCCGAAGGGCGTCCTCTACTCGCACCGCGCGATCGCGCTGCACGCGCTGACCGTGCTCGCCTCGCTCGGCATCTACGCCGACGACGTGTGCCTGCCGGTCGTGCCGATGTTCCACGCGAACGCCTGGTGCTTCCCGTTCTCCTCGACGCTGACCGGCGTGAAGCAGGTCTTCCCCGGCCCGCACATGGATCCCGAGACGCTGCTCGACGGCTTCGTCGAGCAGAAGGTCACGGTGACCGCCGGCGTTCCGACGATCTGGATGGGGATCCTCCAGCTGCTCGACGCGAGCCCCGGCAAGTGGGACCTCTCGTCGATGAGGTTCATGACGGTCGGCGGCGCCGCACCTCCTCGCGCGATGATCGAGGCCTTCGGCGAGCGGCACGGCCTCCACATCGTCCACGGCTGGGGCATGACCGAGATGAGCCCGGTCGGGACGATCTCGGGCGCTCCCGGCCAGGAGACCGGCCTGTCGAGGGACGAGGCGTACTCGCGCCGCGCGCTGCAGGGGCTCACGATCCCGTTCGTGGAGATCCGCGCTCGGGGTGCCGACGGGCTCGTCCCGTGGGACGGCGAGACGATGGGCGAGCTCGAGGTGCGCGGCCCGTCGATCTCCTCGGCGTACTTCGAGTCGGACGAGGGCGCCGACCGCTGGACGGACGACGGCTGGTTCAAGACCGGCGACGTCGTCTCGATCCATCCCGACGGCTTCGTCGAGGTGCAGGACCGCGCGAAGGACCTCGTCAAGTCGGGCGGCGAGTGGATCTCCACGGTCGCGCTCGAGAACGCCCTCATGGGCCATCCGGCGGTCGCCGAGGCGGCGGTCATCGCCGTCCCCGACGAGAAGTGGTCGGAGCGCCCGCTCGCGGTCGTCGTGCTGCGCGAGGGCCAGGACGCCTCGCCGGACGAGCTGCGCGAGTTCCTCGCGCCGAGCTTCGCGAAGTGGTGGCTCCCCGACCGGTTCGAGTTCGTGGACGAGATCCCGAAGACCGCGGTCGGCAAGTTCCGGAAGACTGCGCTCCGCGAGGAGTTCGCGAAGCAGCCGGCGGAGACTGCGTAGTGCCCGACTTCATCGCTGACCGAGCGCGACGGGATGGTCGCGATCGTGACGATCGACCACCCGCCCGTGAACGCGCTCTCCGCGCCGCTCCTCGAGGAGCTCGAGGCGGAGCTCGTCGCGCTCGACGCCGACGACGGCGTGCGAGCAATCGTGCTGAAGGGTGCGGGCGAGCGGGCGTTCGTGGCCGGAGCGGACATCTCCGAATTCCCCTCGCTGCGGGCGGCGCCGCCGCAAAACGGCGGGTCGGCGCGCGGGATACAGAAGCTCGGGCACCGGATGGACGCCGCGCACACGCCGTTCGTCGCGGCGATCCACGGCTTCTGCCTCGGCGGAGGCCTCGAGCTCGCGATGTGCTGCGACATCCGGGTCGCGTCCGACGACGCGCAGCTCGGCCAGCCCGAGATCAAGCTCGGCCTCATCCCCGGCGGCGGCGGCACACAGCGTCTCCCCCGGCTCGTGGGGCTCGGGCGCGCACTGTTGGTCAACCTCACCGGCGACTTCGTCGACGCGGCCACGGCGTACGAGTGGGGGCTCGTCGAGAAGGTCGTGCCGCGCGAGGAGCTGCTCGAGACCGCGCTCGGGATCGCTCGAACGATCGCGGCGCGCTCGCCCGTCTCGGTCGCCGTGCTGCGAGAGCTCGCGCGCACAACCCGCGACCTTCCGCTCGAGGAGGGGCTGCGCCGTGAGGCCGACGGCTTCCGCCGCTGCCTCGAGAGCGAGGACGGCGCCGAGGGCGTCGCCGCCTTCCTCGAGAAGCGCGAGCCGCAGTTCACGGGGCGGTGAGGGCCGGCAACCTGGTGACGGTCACCTTCGGTGACAGCCATCGATCGACCGCGCAAGTGACTGGCACCGCAGGTGCCCGTCACCGGCTCTTCGGATGAGAGCCGTCGTCCTCCAGGGAATCGGCGGCCCGGAGCAGCTCGTCGTCCAGGACGTGGCCGAGCCCGTCCTCGACGAGAGGCAGGCAGTCGTCGACGTCCGCGCGTGCGGAATCAACTTCGCGGACGTGCTCGTCCGCCTCGGGCGCTACCCGCAGATGCCCGAGCTGCCCGCCGTGCTCGGCTCCGAGATCGCGGGCGAGCTCGACGGCAACCGCGTGCTCGGCCTCGTCCGCGGCGAGGGCGGCGGCTACGCCGAGCGGGCGGCCGTCGACCGGCGCTGGCTCCTCCCCCTCCCGCCGAAGGCGAGCTTCGCCGAGGGCGCTGCGTTCCCGATGGCGTTCCTCACGGCCTGGATCCCGCTGACCGAGCTCGTCCGCATCGGTTTCGGCGCGCGCGTGCTCGTGACCGCAGCCGCCGGAGCGGTCGGCACTGCCGCCGTCCAGCTCGTGAAGACGCTGAACGGAGCGCCCGTCGCGGCGGTCGGGAGCGCCGAGAAGCTCGAGCTCCCCGCTCGCTCGGCGCGGTGGAAGCCGTCACCTACGAGCAGCTCTCCGAGATCGAGCCGGTCGACGTCGTCTTCGACCTCGTCGGCGGCGACGTCTTCGCGAGCTCGCTCTCGCTCGTGAAGCCGCTCGGAAGCGCGATCGCGGTCGGCTACGCAGGCGGGCTCTGGCAGGACGTCAGCCCGACCTGGCTCGTCGGCCGCAACATCGGCGTGCACGGCTTCTACCTCGGGCGCCTCATGGGCCGCAGGCCCGACCTCGTCGAGCAGGCGGGACGTGACGTCCTCCGCCTCTGGGAAGGTGGCGCCGTGCGCCCGATCGTCGGCGCCGAGCTTCCCCTCGAGCGGGCCGGGGAGGCGCATCGACTGATCGAGGAACGGAAATCGACCGGAAAGGTGGTACTCGTCCCGTGACAGCTCTCGTGACCGGGTCCGCGGGAGGCATCGGCGCCGCGATCGTCCGCAAGCTGACCGCCGAGGGGCTCCAGGTCAAGGAGCTCGACCTCGTCAACGGCTTCGACGTCGCCGACGCCTCCGCCTGGGAGCACATCGGCTCCGTCGACCTCGCCTGCCTGAACGCGGGCGTGCTCACCGGGGACGAGGACATCGCCACGCTCACGGACGAGCAGTACCGGCGCGCGGTCGGCGTCAACGTCGACGGCGTCGTGTTCGGCGTGCGCCGGCTCGCGCGCGTGATGCCGAAGGGGAGCACGATCGTCGCCACCGCCTCCCTGGCGGGGCTGACCGCGATCCCGGACGACCCGATCTACGGGCTCACGAAGCACGCGGTGGTCGGCTTCGTCCGCTCGGTCGCACCGCGGCTCGCCCAGCGCGAGATCCGCATCCAGGCCGTCTGCCCGGCCTGGGCGGACACCGGGCTCATGACGGACGAGTTCAAGCGCGACCTCGGCGCGCAGGGGCACAAGCTCCTCCGACCCGAGGAGGTCGCCGACGGCGTGTGGGCCGCCTACACGAGCGAGGGGACCGGCGAGGCGTGGGTCGTCCAGTCCGGCCGCGAGCCGCTGAACTACGAGTTCAAGGGCGTGCCCGGGCCGCGCTGACACGCGTCGCTTCGCGTCGTAGGCTTACGGGGATGCGCAAGCCGCTCGCGTCGCCGCTCCTCGTCGTCTTGGCCCTGTTGGCGCTCGCGGGTTGCGCCGGAGAAGCCGACGTCCCCGAGGGCGTCGCGGCGGCCCCGACGCCGGAGACGGGCGCCGTCCCGTGGCCGGCCCCGGCGGCCCCGCTCGAGCTGGCGCAGGAGGCCGGCCTCGTGCCCGAGACGCACGAGTTCCTCGACTACCACGTCCACGCGCACCTCGACGTCTTCGTGAACGGGGAGCCCGTCGTCGTCCCGGCCGGGCTCGGCATCGCGATCGACGACCCCGCCGTCCGGCACGACGTCCTCCTGGATGGCACGGACAACTACGGCGGCATCGACCCGCCCTGCGCGGAGCCGTGCATCTCGCCGCTCCACACGCACGACGTCACAGGCGTGGTTCACACCGAGTCGAAGGACGCGACGCCGAACACGCTCGGGCAGCTCTTCAAGGAGTGGGACGTCGCGCTCGACGGGAGCTGCGCGGGCGGCTACTGCGAGCCCGAGGCGAGCGTGCTCGTGTACGTGGACGGCCGGGCGTACGAGGACGACCCCGCGGCCATCGAGCTGACTCAGGGCAAGGAGATCGCGATCGTCATCGGGACCCCTCCCGACGAGATCCCGGTCAGCTACCGCTTCTGACGCCGCCGCTGGCGCGCTGGGCGGCTCAGTGGCAGGCTGCCGAGCCGGAGTCGGTGAAGGAGCCCACCGCGGCCCTGAAGCGCCACTCGTAGCCCGTCGAGCCGAGCGTCAGCTCGAGCACGCCGAGGCTCGACACGTCGCGCGCCTCGCTGTTGGGCCGCACGGTCTCGAACGTGCGCACGTTCTTTCCTCCCGAGCCGGCGACGAACTGGCGGATGCCGCGCGCGAGGTCGAGTGCTCCGGCAGGGGTCTGGGGCGCGAACCGCTCGTAGTCGTGATCGTGCCCGACGAGGACGACGTCGGCGTTCGCGTCGTAGAGCGCCTGGAAGAACGCCGTGTACGCCGAGTCGCTGCCGTGCTCGCCCGACGAGAAGCGCGGGTGGTGCCAGTAGGCGAGCGTGCAGTCCGTCTGATGAGCAGCGAGGTCCGCACGCAGCCACTGCTCCTGCGGAGATCCGGCGCCGCAGCCTCCGACGGCCGAGCAGTTCGAGTTCAGCGCGACGAGATGCCAGCCGCCGACGTCGAAGCTGTAGTACCCCTTCGCCGGATCGCCCGCGGCGGCGCCGAAGTACTGGTAGTAACCCGCCGCGCCGGCGGTCTGGTATTCGTGGTTGCCGGGAGTCGGCCTCGTGATCGACTTCACGCGGCCCCACGAGGGATCGTAGGACGCGAGGAACTTGGAATACGCGCCGTTCTCGTACTGGTTGTCGCCGAGGAGGAGCACGGCGGAGTAGCCCGCCCCGACGAGCAGGTCGGACGTCGCCAGCTGCCGGCAGTTCGAGTCCGCTCCCCTGGCCGCCGTTGAAGGAGGAGCTCGCAGGATCGCAGGCGATGTCGCCGGCGGCGGCCACGCGCGCGCCCGCGATCGGCGGGCTGTCGTCGTCGACGATCGTCGCGATTCCGATGCCGTCGGCGATCGTCGCGCCGCTCGGGCCGGAGAGCCGAAGCTCGAACAACTCGTCGACCTCGTCCGTGGTGTCGCCGACGACCTGCACGGTGACGGTGCGGACCCTGTTGCGGCGGTCGAACGCGAGCGTCCCGGACGTCGCCGCATAGTCGCCGGGCGCGACGGCGGAGCCGTCGGCCGTCGAGTAGCTCACGCCAACGGAGCCCTTGAGCGACCCCGATGCCGTGACGGTGAACGCGAAGGCCCGCGTGCCCGCATTACCCTCGGAGGCCGAGACGTCGTTGACGGACAGCGAGACCTTAGGGTCGCCCGGTGGGGCGGCCGCGGCGACGGAGACCACGCCGACCGCGACGACCGAGCCGAGAACCACGAGCAGGCGGCCCATCACCTCAGGGTACGCCCACCCGTCAGACCGTCAAACGCTCACTCGAAGCGCCACGGCTCGCCGGAGGCGAACGACTTCAGGATCCGCCGCGCGACCACCATGCGGTGCACCTCGTCCGGGCCGTCGTAGATCCGCGCCCCGCGCGCCATCGCCAGCATCGCGGAAAGCGGCGTCTCGTCGGTGAGCCCCCGGGCCCCGTGCACCTGGACGGCGCGGTCGACGACGTCGTGCAGCACGCCTGCGGCGAAGAACTTGATCAACGAGACCTCGACCCGCGCCTCGTCGCCCTGGTCGATCTTGTGCGCCGCGTCGAGCGTCATCAGCCGGCACGCCTGGATCTCCGCCGCCGAGTCCGCGATCCAGTTCTGGACCGTCTGCTTGTCGGCGAGCGGGCCGCCGAACGCCTCGCGCTCGAGCGCGTACGAGCACATCAGCTCGAACGCGCGCTGCATCTGGCCGAGCCAGCGCATGACGTGGTGGATGCGACCGGGGCCGAGCCGCTTCTGCGCGATCCGGAACCCGTCCCCGACGTCGCCGAGCGTGTTCTCGACCGGGACGCGCACGTCCGTGTAGCGCACCTCGCAGTGCGTCGTCCAGCCGCGGCCGCGGTGGCCCATCGTCGGGACCGCACGGACGATCTCGACCCCGGGCGTGTCGGCGGGGACGACGATCTGGGTCGCGCGGCGGTGCGGCTCGGCGTCGGGGTCGGTGACGGCCATCACGATCCCGAAGGCGGCCCCCTCGGCCCCCGACGAGAACCACTTATGGCCGTCGATCACCCACGTGTCGCCGTCCCGCACCGCGCGCGTCCGCAGCGTCGTCGGGTCGGAGCCCGGCACCTCCGGCTCGGTCATCGAGAAGAACGAGCGCACGTCGCCCGCGACGAGCGGCGCGAGCCAGCGCTCCTTCTGCTCGGAGGTGCCGAAGTGCCAGAGGATCTCGCCGTTCCCGGCGTCGGGCGCCTGGCAGCCGAAGACGAGCTGCGCCCAGACCGAGCGCCCGATCTCCTCGTTCAGGTGCGCGTAGACGAGGAAGCTCCCGCTCGAGCCGCCGGCCTCCGGCGGCAGGTGCGGCGCCCACAGTCCCTCGTCCTTCGCGAGTGCCCGCAGGCGGGAGACCGCGGCGTCCGACTCCTCGTCCTCGCGGCCGAGCACGGGCTCGCTCGGGTACACGTGCTCCTCCATGAACGCCCGGTAGCGAGCACGGAGCTCGAGGATCTCGTCGGTCGGGCGGAGGTCGGCGATCGTCACCGCGTTAGCATCGCAGGCATGGGCCCCACCTTCCAGGCGTTCGACGTGAAGACGCCGCAACCCGGCCGCGAAGCGGACGGCTTCAGGGGTTTGCGCGAACGGAATCCGCGCTCGCGGATTCCGTTCTTGCGCAGGTGAGCTGAGTGCGCCTCGGCTTCTACATGGGCTATGCGCCGCCGGGCACGAGCCCGCTCGAGCCGGTCGCGCTCGCGCAGGAGGCCGAGCGCCTCGGCTTCGACTCGGCGTGGGCGGCCGAGGCGTGGGGCACGGACGCCGTGAGCGTGCTCGCGTGGCTCGGGGCGACGACTGAGCGGGTCAAGCTCGGGAGCGCGATCATGCAGATCCCGGGCCGCACGCCGGCGCTCACCGCGATGACGGCGGCGACGCTCGACCTCCTCTCCGGCGGGCGCTTCCTGCTCGGGCTCGGGACGTCAGGGCCGCAGGTCGTCGAGGGCTGGCACGGCGAGCGCTGGGGGAAGCCGCTGCTGAAGACGCGCGAGTACGTCGAGATCGTCCGCGCGGCGCTCCGCCGTGAGCTCCTCGAGCACCACGGCGAGCACTACGACATCCCGCTCTCCGACGGCACCGGCCTCGGCAAGCCGCTGAAGCTGATGGCACGGCCGCTGCGCGCGGACATCCCGATCTACGTCGCCGCGATCTCGCCGAAGGCAGTCGCCCAGGCCTGCGAGATCGCGGACGGCTGGCTCCCGATCTTCTGGTCGCCCGAGAAGGCTCCCGGAGTGTTCGCGGACGCGCTCGCGAGGACAGGCCCAGGGTTCGACGTCGCACCGAGCGCGCCCGCGATCCTGATCGACGACGCCGAGGCGGGGCGCGAGTTCCTCAAGCCGTACTACGCGCTCTACGTCGGCGGAATGGGCGCCCGGGGCAAGAACTTCTACAACGACCTCTTCGCGCCGATACGGCTACGAGGCCGAGGCGAGGGAGATCCAGGACCTCTACCTCGCCGGGAACAAGCGGGACGCGGCGGCGGCCGTGCCCGACGCGTTCATCGACGAGGTCGCGCTCGTCGGGCCGAAGGAGCGCATCGCCGAGCGCCTCGACGCCTGGCGCGAGTCGGGCGCGACGACGTTGCTCGTCTCGACCCAGCAGCCGGAGGCGCTGCGCGCGCTGGCCGAGCTCGCGTTGTAGGTCGCCGACGAGCAGGTGACAGTCACCTTCGGTGACGGTCACCTCGTGCGCACCTGTTGGTGACAGTCACCTCTGCGCGAGCGCCGCGGCTGCTGCCTCCGCGAGGTCCGGGACGCCCTGCTCGAGGCGGGCGGCGCGCTCGTCCTCGGCGCCGAGCTCCCCGCGCACGTAGCGCCCGTAGATCGCCTCGCAGAACACCGCAGCCTTCCACAGCGCGAGCGCCTCGAACCAACGGAGCGGCTCGACGTCGCGGCCGCTCGTCGCGGCGTAGCGCTCGACGAGCTCCGCCTTCGTCGGGAACCCGGGGAGCGCCGTGACAGGCGACGTCCCGAGCGGGTTCGGCGGCCCGCCGGGCTCGCTGTACGTCGCGAGCAGGTAGCCGACGTCGGCGCGCGGATCGCCGATCGCCCCCATCTCCCAGTCGAGCACTGCCGCGATCCGGGTCGGGTCGCCGCGACCGACCATCGCGTTGCCGAGCCGGAAGTCGCCGTGGACGACGGTCTCGGGAAGGGACTCGGGAATCGAGGCCGCGAGCGCGCGGGCGACCTCGTCGACCGTCGGGATCTCGCGGGTCTTGTTGATCTCCCACAGCTGCGTGAACCGCCGGACCTGGCGCTCCGCGTAGCTGCCTGGGCGCGCGAAGGCGGCGAGCGCGGGCGTCGTCACGTCCGCCGCGTGGATCTCGACCAGCGCGTCGACGAGATCGGCGCCGAGTCGGCCTCGCGCGGGCTCGCTCTCGAGCCCCGGGGGCGGCTCGTCGGTCGGGACGACGCCGTCCAGATAGGTCATCACGTAGAAGGGCACGCCGAGGACGCTCTCGTCCTCGCCGACCGCGACGATCGTCGGCAGCCGCTCGAAGCCGGCCTCCCGGAGGGCCAGCTGGAGCCGCGCCTCGCGCACGACGTCGTGCGCCGATGGAGGGAGCGGCGGGCGCGGCGGGCGGCGGAGGACGAACGAGCCCTCGTCACGTTCGAGCAGGAACGTGAAGTTGGAGCCACCGCCCTCGCCGATCCGGCGCGCGTGCACCGCGCCGGCGCCGAGGCCGCGCTCGTCGAGGAATGCCCGCACCCGGTCGAGCACGAGGAGCGGCGGCTTCGACGACCCCTGCGCGTCGGCCGCGGTCTCGACGATGTCGGCGGACGGCCCGGGAGACGCCGGCATCGTGCGATCCTATGCGCGGATGCGCCGCCGCCTGTACCTGATGCGCCACGGGGCGGTGTCGTACTTCGCCGCCGACGGTCGGCCGGTCGACCCGGACGCGGTCTCCCTGAACGACGAGGGCCGGGCGCAGGCCGAGGCCGCGCGCGCGCTGCTCGAGCACGTCACCTTCGACCGCGTCCTCGCGAGCGGCCTGCCGCGCACCGTCGAGACGGCCCGCATCGTCGCCGCCGACGCGACGATCGAGGAGTGGGAGGAGCTGCGGGAGCTGCGCGGCGACCGGCTGTCCGGGATCCCGGTCGAGGAGCTCGAGTCAGAGTTCGTGCACGCGTTCCGCGGCGTCGTCCCGAACGACAAGCGCTTCCTCGGCGGCGAGACCGTCGGCGAGCTCTTCGACCGCGTCCTGCCCGCGCTCGAGCGACTGCTCGCGGACGGGAGCTGGGACACGACGCTCGCCGTGCTCCACGGGGCCGTGAACCGGGCGATCCTCTCCTACGCGCTCACCGGCGAGCGGATGTTCCTCGGGCACTTCGAGCAGGCGCCCGGGTGCGTGAACGTGCTCGACGTCGGCGACGAGTGGATCGTGCGCGCGGTCAACGTCGCCCCGCTCGACCTCCTGCACGCGTCGTCGCGGCTGACGACGATGGAGGGCTACTGGGCCGAGCTCGAGCCCTACCTCGACCTCCTGAACGAGTAGAGGCCGGGCGCGCCCGGCCTCTACTCAGTCCATGGGTGCTCGGGCTACTTGCTGCCCGGCCGCCCCTCGACGAGCGGTCCCATCAGAGTCCAGATGCGCGTGTTCGCGTTGAAGCGCTCGAGCCGCATCTGGCTGATGACGAAGTGATCGGTCCTCGACGTCTGCTGTTTGACGTTCGGGAGCAGGAACTTGTTCGGCTGGTTCATGCTCAGGACCGCGTTCATGAGCCGCTGGCGGGTGAGGTTCTTGCCCGCCTTGTACAGAGCCTGGACGAACGACTCCGCCTTGGCGACCCCGTAGAAGACCTGGCCGTCGGCTGCTTGCACCCCTCCGCCGTACTTCGCGATGATCTCCTTGTACAGCTTCATCGCCGGGTCGTTGTTCCAGGTCGGACTGTTCGGGTCCTTGGCGTATGCCGCCGAAATGATGCCGTTCGCGTACTGCGGCCCCACAGTCGCGACGATCCCGTCCGTCGCCGGCTTGACGGTCGCGACCGAGTTCATGTAGATCTGGTCGGGGTTGTAGCCGAGCGCCCGGGCGGTGCCGATCGTCCTGACCGTGGGAGTGGGAAGCTGGAAGATCACGAAGACCTGGGCACCGCTCGCCCTGATTCGAGTCATCTGCGACGCGGCGCTCGTGGCGCTGGCCTCGATCGCCTCCTGGGCGACGACGTTGGCACGCACGTACGCCGGCCCGAGCGCGTACTTGAACCCGTACAGGTAGTCCTTGCCGTAGTCGTCGTTCTGGTAGATGATCGCGATCTTCTTCCCGCGCTGGTTGGCCTTGACGTGCAGGCCGTAGAGGCGACCCTCCGAGATGTAGTCGGGCTGCCAGCCGATCGTCCACGGGAACTCCTTGTACTTCGTCCCGAACTCCGACGCTCCCGTGGAGACGAAGACCTGCGGCACCTTCGCACCGTTCATGTACGACCGCGACGCCTGGACGGGCTCGGTTCCGAGGTCACCGACCGTGGCGAACACCTTGTCCTCCTGGACGAGCCTCCGCGCGAGCTGGAGCGAGGTCGCCGTGTTGTACGCGTTGTCGTAGTACTTCCAGACGATCTGCCGGCCCATGACGCCGCGCTTGCCGTCGGGGCCCTTCCGCGCGTTGACGTACGCGAAGTACGCCTTCATCCCGAGCGGGATCGGCGCATACGCCGCCGCCGGCCCGGTGAGCGAAAACTGCCCGCCGAGAACGATCGAACGTGCCGTGACGCCTGGTGTCTGCTCCGCGCTACCGAGCGCCCCTGGCACCGTGAGCGCGAGCGCCGCGACCAGGGCGACCCCGCACGCGATGAGCTTCCGCACCGAGCTTCCTCCTTGTCTCGTACTGCGAGCTACCTGACTGTAGAACGCGAGAGTACCGCCGGGAAACGCGACCTGCATCGTGCAGCGTCCCGCCCCAGATCCTTGGACGGACGCGAAGGCCTCCCGGTTAGCGCGCGCGGCTGCAGTGCGCGTGGCTGCGATCGGGAGGCGGGTGCTCCGGGGTCCATGGCCTGGGCCACGATCATGACACGTCCGTCGTCCTGTATCAATACGGGCGCGGTCGAATGTTCCGAATCCCGGGTATGCTCGCCAACCGTGGGAACTGTTGCCGAAGCCGCTCCCCGCCGTGGGCGTCCCCCGGCCGCGAGCCGGGAGGACGTCCTCGAGGCCGCGCTCGCCCGCTACCTCCGCGGCCGTCGCGTCGACGTGCAGGCGATCGCGAGCGACCTCGGCCTCGGCCGCACGACGATCTACCGCTGGTACGGCTCGCGCGAGGCACTGCTCGGCGAGGCGATCGTCCTCGCCGGCGAGCCGCTCGTCGATGCCGCACGCGCGCAGGCCGCCGGACGAGGCGGCGCGATGCTCCTGGACACGTTCGACCGCCTCAACCGCAGCCTCGCCGCCGCGCCCGCCCTGCGCTGGTTCGTCGAGCAGGAGCGAGACGCCCTCCGGATCCTGACCTCGAGCGCAGGCATCGTGCATCCGCGGATGGTCGCGCGTATCACCGGCCTCATCGAGGACGAGGTCGGCGCAGGGAGGTACGACCCGCCGGTCGAGCCGGAGACGCTGGGATTCGCGATCGTCCGACTGGCGGAGGCGTTCCTCTTCAACGACGCCGACGGGCTCCGCGGCGACGTCGACCGGCTGCGCGAGGTCGAGGCTGCGCTGCTCGGAGTGTCTCCGGCCTAGCTCCCGAGCCCGATCTCCGATCGCGAGCGCCTCCGCCTCGTCGAGCTCCGCGGCGAGCGCGTCGATCCCGTTGTCCCAGAGGCCGGGGTCGGCGAGGTCGAGGCCGACGATCGCGGCGAGCTCCTCGGGGGGCTTCGACCCGCCCGACCGGAGCAGCTCGAGGTACGGCTCGACCATCGCGTCGCCGTCGAGCTCGTACTTGCGGAAGATCGAGAGCGCGAAGAGGAAGCCGTACGCGTACGCGTAGACGTACCCGGGCGTCGACAGGAAGTGCGGGATGTAGCTCCACCACGTCCCGTAGCCGTCGAGGTCGACGGAGTCGTCGAACATCCGCCTCTGGGTCTCGAGCCACACCTCCTCGAGCCGCTCGGGCGACAGCTCGCCCGTTCCGCGCCGTTCCGTGTGGACGGCGTCCTCGAAGCGGTTCATGCAGATCTGCCGGAAGACCGTCGCGATCGAGTCCTCGATCCGCCCGGCGAGGAGGTTGAGCCGCTTGGCCGGGTCCTCCTCCAGCGCGAGCAGGCGCTTGAAGGTGAGCGCCTCGCCGAACACCGAGGCCGTCTCCGCCATCGTCAGCGGGGTCTCGGAGTTGAACAGGCCGAGCGGCCCCGACAGCGAGCCGTGCAGTCCGTGCCCGAGCTCGTGCGCGAGGGTGAGGATCGAGCGGCGGTCGCCGGTGAAGTTCATGAGCACGTACGGGTGCACGCCGGGCACCGTCGTCGCGCAGAAGGCGCCGCTGCGCTTGTTCTCGCGCACCGGGGCGTCGATCCAGCTCTCGGCGAAGAACCGGCGCGCGACGTCTCCCGCCTCGGTCGCGAAGTCGTAGTAGGCGCCGAGGACGATGTCCTCCGCCTCGCCCCACGACACCTTCGTCGGGTCGTCCCCGATCGGCGCCATCCGGTCGTAGAAGGCGAGCTGCTCGACGTCGAGGAGCCTGGCCTTGAGCCGGTAGTAGCGCTGGACGACGTCGTAGCGTCCGACGCACGCGTCGATCAGCGCCTGCACCGCCTCGTCGGAGGTGTCGTTGCGGAGGTTGCGGGACGAGATCCAGGTCTCGTACCCGCGCAGTCGGTCGTCGACGGACTTGTCGAGGACGACGGTGTTGAACACGTAGGTCCGCGTGCGGAGGCCCGGCTCGAGCGCGTCGGTCACCGCCTCGGAGGCCCGGCGCCGCTCGTCGCGGTCGGCCGAGTACAGCTTCGCCATCGCCTCCTCGAGGCTGACGTCGGCTCCGTCGAGCTCGACGCGAAGCGCGCCGAGCAGCTCTTCGTACAGGCGCCCCCACGCGCTCACGCCGGACACCGACTTCTCGGTGACGATCTTCTCCTCGGGCTCGGTGAGCAGGTACGGGCGGAACTTCCGCACGGAGCGGAGCCAGTGCGCCCAGCGCTCGAGCGCCTCGTCCGCGAGGAGCTTCTCCGCCGCCTCGTCGTCCAGCTCGGCGAGCTCGAGCCCGAAGAAGAGGAGCTGCGTGTCGAGCGCCGCGCCGGCCTCGGTCAGGCGCGCGACGAGGGCGCCGCGCGGCGCGTCCGCCATGTCCGTCGCGAACCAGAGGTGCGCGTAGTAGATCGCGCGCGTGAAGATCGACTCGATCCGCTCGCGCTCCTCGATCGCCTCCGCCAGCCCCGCCGCGTCCAGCTCGGCCACCTTGCCGTGGTAGCGCTCGCGGAAGGTGGCGGACGCCTGCTCGGCCTCCGCAACGTCTGCTTCGAGTCGTGGGTCGTCACCGCTCTCGTAGAGGTCGGAGAGGTCCCACGCGACGTCCTCCGCCCCCGTCAGCTCCGTGGTCGTCATGGCGCTAGACGCTACCTGAGGGCCGCAGCAGCCGGTCGCCGACGAGGCGGACCATGTCGTCGTCCCCGTGGTTCAGGTGCTGGAGGAAGACACGGGTCACGCCGAGCCCTCGCAGCTCCTCGATCCGCTCCGCGACCTCGTCGACGGTGCCGACCAGCCAGCGGTCGCGCCGCCCCTCGAGGAGCGCCTCGGGGTCCGTGTCACCGCCGCGGACGGCGAGGAAGGCGCCGAGGCGGTCGAGCATCTCCGCCCGATCGGAGCCGACGAAGCAGGCCGTCATCACCGAGTAGCCGAGCGTCGCCGGGTCGCGGCCCGCGTCCTGGCACGCCCGGTCGAGCCGTGCCTTGCGCTCGCGCAGCTCGTCGTTCGGCGCGCCGAGCGTGTTGACCTCGCTCGCGTACCGCGCCGCGAGCGCCGCGAAGCGCGACCTCACGCTGCCGCCGAGAACGAGCGGCGGGTGCGGCTGCTGGACCGGGCGCGGCAGGGCAGCCTGGTCTCGCAGATCGTAGGCCGTACCGTCGTGGTCGAAGCGCTCGTCGGTCCAGGAGCGGACGACGACCTCCACCTGCTCGGCGAAGAGGTCGAATCGCTGCCTCCCGTCGAGGAACGGGAACCCGTGCGCGAGGTGCTCCCGCTCGTACCAGCCCGAGCCCATGCCGACGTCGACGCGCCCGCCCGAGATGTGGTCGACGGTCACCGCCATGCGTGCGAGCACGCTCGGGTGGCGGAAGGTCGCCGGCGAGACGAGCGTGCCGAGGCGGATGCGCTCCGTGATCGCGGCGAGCCCGGCCAGCGTCGCCCAGGCGTCGAGGGCAGCGGCGTCGTCGCGGATGATCGCCGTGTAGTGGTCGGAGCGGTAGAGACCCTCGAGGCCCGTCTCCTCGGCCAGCCGCGCGAGACGGACCCAGTCGTCCCAGGTCACGCCCTCCTGGCCCTCGATCATGAGACAGACGCGGATAGCTCCTCCGGCTCGGTGACGGGAGCCTGACAGACGAAGCGCTCGCACACGTAGACCGCGGTGCGACCCTCGACGGGCTCTTCCCCGCCAGGAGCGGGACCTCGTCGGCCGGGCCGACGGCGACCACCGCGTTCGGCTGGAACGGCGCGAGCGCTGCGCGTGCCACCGGTGAGGCGACATCGCCGGCGATCGCGATCTCGCGCGGCGGCGAGAGCCAGAGATCGAGGCCGCAGAGCGCCCAGGCGAACGCGCCCGGCGCACGACGGAGCGCCGGCTCGACGAGCCGGAAGGCGGACACGGCGCGCTTCTCGAGCTCGTCGTCGCCCCAGATCCGCCCGAGCCGGAGGAGCACCCAGGCGAGCATCGAGCTCCCCGAGGCGACCGGCGTGTCCTGCAGGTCCTTCGTGCGCGGCACGCGCGGGTCGCCCTCCGCCGCAGACAGATAGAAGCCGCCGCGCTCCTCGTCCGCGAAGAGCTCGACCGCGAGCAGCGCGAGCCTGCGGGCCTCGAGCAGCCAGCGGAGCTCGCCGGTCGCGACGTGGAGCTCCATCAGCCCGTGCGCCACGTTCGCGTAGTCGTCGAGGAACCCGGCCCCGCTCGCGCGTCCGTCGCGCCGCGAGCGAAGCAGCCGTCCCTCGCCGTCGGAGAGCGGGCCGAGGAGGAACTCCGCGAGCTCGCGCGCCGCCGCGAGCCAGTCCTCGCGCTCGAGGCGGTAGCCGGCCTCGGCGAGCGCCGCGAGCGCGAGGCCGTTCCAGGACGCGATCGCCTTGTCGTCCCGGAAGGGCTGCGGCCGCGTCGCGCGCTCGGCCAGCGCGCGCGAGCGGAGCTCGGGCTCGAGCTCTCCGCGCACGATCAGGCGCCCGTGCTCGAACGGCTCGAGGACGCTCTCGGGGAGGCCCACCGCGGCCGCCTCCTCCCGGGTCCACGTGTACGTCAGGCCCTCGACGCCCTCCGTGTCGGCGTCCTGGGCGGAGGCGAGCCCGCCCGTGGGGAGCGCCAGCTCGCGGAGCGCGTAGTCGAGCGTCTCCTCGACGACCGCCCGGTAGCGGGGCTTGCCCGTGACGGCCCAGCCGTGGAGGTACGCGGACGCGAGCACCGCGTTGTCGTAGAGCATCTTCTCGAAGTGCGGGACGAGCCAGCGGTCGTCCACCGAGTAGCGGTGGAAGCCGCCGCCGACGACGTCGTAGAAGCCGCCCGCGGCCATCCCGTCGAGCGTCGCCTCGACCATCGCGAGCGACTCCTCGTCCCCGCGGCGGAGCAGGAGCTCGAGCGTCGAGGCGGGGGGGAACTTCGGCGCGCGCCCGAATCCGCCGAAGGAAGGCTCGAACGTGCGGGCGATCCCGCGCACCGCCTCCGAGACGAGCGAGGCCGTGAGCGGCTCCGACGAGGGGGTGAGGTCCGCGCCCCGCTCTAGCGACTCCGCGATCCGCGAGGCCTGCTGCTCGAGCTCGCCGCGACGCTCGCGCCACGCCTTCGCGACGGCCTCGAGGACGTCGCGGAAGCTCGGCAGACCGTGGCGCGACTCGGGCGGGAAGTACGTCCCGGCGTAGAAGGGCTGACCGTCCGGGGTCATGAACACGGTCGTCGGCCAGCCGCCGGAGCCCGTGAGCCCGACCGTCGCATCCATTGTCACCGCGTCGACGTCGGGGCGCTCCTCCCGGTCGACCTTGACGTTCACGAAGAGGTCGTTCATCACCGCCGCGGTGGCCGGGCTCTCGAAGGACTCGTGCGCCATCACATGGCACCAGTGGCACGAGCTGTACCCGACCGAGACGAGGAGCGGCCTGTTCTCGGCCCGTGCGCGCTCGAACGCCTCGTCGCCCCACGGGTACCAGTCGACCGGGTTCTCCGCGTGCTGGAGCAGGTACGGGCTGGTGGACCCTGCGAGGCGGTTCACGCCGCCAGCGTACGCGCCGGTCTAGTAGGTCAGGACGCTGTCGCTCTCGAGCGCGAGCTGGACGAGGCGGTTCGGCATCGCCAGCTCGACCGGCTTTCCCTCGAGATCGGGCTCGCCGATCCCTCGCGCCTTGCTCGACATCCCGGAGGCGTAGAGCTGCGCGCCGGAGCCGACGACCGAGTCGTACGACTCGCGCAGGCTGCCCGTGCCGAGGCCGACGAGCGAATCGAGCACAGCGTCCCGGAGGAGTTGCGTCGCGTCGCCCGCTAGGAACATGGTCACCTCGTGCCCCTCCTCGACCGCGGCCTTCGCGACGAGGAACGCGAGCGCGGCTTTCGTCGGATGCTCCGGCCCGCAGGTGACGTGAACGAGGATCCTGGCCATCGCGCGATCCTCGCACACCGAGGTCAGCCGGCGACGCCGCGGCGGCGAGCGCGGAGGTGCCGGATCGCCTCGACGACGAGCCCGAGGGTCAGCGCGATCCCGAGCGCGAGGGCGACCCCCCACAGCGGGTGGTCCTCGAACGTCTTGCCGCCGAAGTACCCGAGGAGCGCGGCGTAGGTCGCCCAGATCACCCCTGCGATCACGTCGTAGACGATGAACCTGCGCCAGGAGAGGGAGTGGACGTACCCGGCCGAGAACGTCACGGCGGTGCGGCCGCCCGGGATGAAGCGGGCGATGATGATGATGTAGGCGCCGCGCTCGTCGAGCGTCCGCTCGGCCCACTCGAAGCGCTTGTGCGCCTTCTCGCCCGAGAACCAGCGCTTCACCGTGCGCTCGCCGACCAGCGTGCCGATCCCGTACGAGATGTTGTCGCCGAGGATGGCGCCGGCCGCGCCCGAGAGGATCACGAGCCAGAGCACGAGGTCGCCCGAGCTCGCCAGGTTGCCGCCGATCACCATCAGCGTCTCTGAGGGGACGAGCGGGAAGAACGCGTCCACGGTCGCGACCGCGAAGATGACGAGGTAGCTCCACCACTCGCCCGAGACCCAGTCGGCGAAGCGGTCGAAGTCGAGCCAGTCGGGCATCCGCGCATCTTCTCAGCACGCGATGATTGGCCGGTGCCGTTCCTCCCGCTCGAGGGCGTGCGCGTCGTCGACGTGACGACGTCGATCGCGGGCCCGTTCTGCGCCGAGATCCTCGCCGCGCTCGGCGCCGAAGTCGTCAAGGTGGAGCGGCCGGGCACCGGAGACGACGGCCGCGCCTGGGGCCCGCCGTTCTGGAACGGCGAGTCCGCGATGTTCCTCTCCGTGAACGCGGGCAAGCGCTCGCTCGCGGTCTCGCTCCGCGACGAGCGCGGCCGGGATCTCGTCCTCCGGCTCGCGGACCGGGCCGACGTCTTCCTGCAGAGCCTGCGCCCGGGCCTCGCCGAGCGGCTCGGTCTCGGCGCGGACGTGGTGCGGCGCCGCAATCCACGCCTCGTGTACTGCTCGGTCGGGGCGTACGGCGCCGTCGGCCCGCTGCGGGAGGAGCCGGGGTACGACGCGCTGATGCAGGCTGCGGGCGGCCTCATCAGCATGACCGGCGAGCCCGGTCGGTCGGGCGCCCGCGTCGGGTCGTCGCTGATCGACATCGGGACGGGGATGTGGTGCGCGCTCGGTATCAGTGCCGCGCTGCTCGAGCGCGCGCGTACCGGCGAGGGCACCGTCGTCGACGCGTCGCTCTACGAGACGGCGCTCGCGTACATCGGCTATCACCTCGTCGGCTACCTCGCGGACGGGACCGTCCCGACGCGCGAAGGGACGGCCTTCCCGATGGTCGCGCCGTACGAGGTCCTCTCCACGCGGGACGGTGAGCTGATGGTCGCGGCGGGGAACGACAGGCTCTTCGCAGCCCTCTGCGCCGCACTCGATCTGCCCGAGCTGGTCGACGACCCGCGCTTCCGGACGAACCCCGACCGGGTCCGCAGCCGCGGGCCGCTCGGCGCGCTCCTGTCGCGGCGGCTCGGCGAGCGGACGAGCGAGGAGTGGCTGCGCGACCTCGCGGCCGCGGGCGTGCCCGCCGCGCCCGTCGCAGAGGTCGCGGACGTCGCCTCGTCGGCGCAGACGGAGGCGCTCGGGATGCTCCAGCCGGTCCCGCACCCGGCGATCCCCGACCTGCGTCTCGCCGCTCTCCCGCTCTCCTTCGAGGGCAAGCGGCCCGCACACCGGCTGCCGCCTCCACTCGTCGGCGAGCACACGCGCGAGATCCTGGCCGAGCTCGGCGTGGGAGACGACGAGATCTCCGCGCTCTCGGAGGCCGGGGTGGTAGCGGCGCCCTCGGGCTCCGGCTCGGGCTAGGCTCACCGCGTGGCGCACCTCTCGCCCTCGTTCAGCGCGACGCTCCGCGTCCGGCTCGAGGACAAGCCCGGCTCGTTCGCGCGGCTGGCCGGCGCGATCGGATCGGCGGGAGGGCTGCTCGGCGCGATCGACCTGGTCCGGGTCGAGGGGTCGAGCAAGGTGCGGGACGTGACGGTCTCGGCCAGCGACGAGGAACACCTCCACCGGATCGCCGAGGCGGTGCGCGCCCTCGACGGGGTCGAGGTCCTGCACCTCTCCGACCGCACGTTCCTCATGCACCTCGGCGGCAAGATCGAGATCCAGTCGAAGATCCCGCTGAAGACGCGGGACGACCTCTCGATGGCGTACACGCCCGGCGTCGCGCGGATCTCCTCGGCGATCGCGGACGACCCCGACTCGGCCTGGAACCTCACGATCAAGCAGAACACCGTGGCGGTCGTCTCCGACGGGACCGCGGTGCTCGGGCTCGGGAACATCGGGCCGGAGGCGGCGATGCCGGTCATGGAGGGGAAGGCGCTGCTGTTCAAGGAGTTCGGCGGCATCGACGCGTGGCCGATCTGCCTCGCGACCACCGATCCGGACGAGATCGTCGCCGTCTGCGCCGCACTCTCCCCCGGGTTCGGAGGGATCAACCTCGAGGACATCTCCGCGCCGCGCTGCTTCGAGATCGAGTCGCGGCTCGACGCGCAGCTCGACATCCCGGTTTTCCACGACGACCAGCACGGGACGGCGATCGTCGCGCTCGCGGCGCTCGTGAACGCCCTCGAGGTGGTCGGCAAGCGCCTCGAGGACGTCTCCATCGTCGTCACCGGTGTCGGCGCTGCCGGCGTCGCGACGACCGACGCCCTGCTCGCGGCCGGTGCGCGGAGGATCGTCGGCTGCGACCACGAGGGCACCCTCCACGAGGGCCGGGAGAACCTCCCGCCGCACAAGGCGGCCTATGCGGCGCGTACGAACCCGGACCGGCTCGCCTGCTCGTCCGACGAGGCCCTCGCGGGGGCGGACGTCTACGTCGGTCTCTCCGTGCCGGGCGCGGTCAGCGCCGAGGGGATCCGCACCATGGCCGACGGCGCGATCGTCTTCGCGATGGCGAACCCGACGCCCGAGGTCGAGCCGGAAGCGATCCATGACGCGGTCGCCGTCGTCGCAACCGGACGCTCCGACTACCCGAACCAGATCAACAACGTGCTCGCCTTCCCGGGTGTGTTCCGCGGAGCGCTGGACGTGCGCGCTTCCGCGATCACCTCGGAGATGAAGGTCGCAGCCGCGCGCGCGATCGCGTCCGTGATCCCGAAGGAGGAGCTCGGCCCCGAGTACGTGGTCCCGAGCGTCTTCAACCGCGACGTCGGACCAAGGGTCGCGGAGGCGGTCGCCGAGGCGGCGGAGCAGGCCGGGGTCGCGCGTCACCCGCGACCTGTCTCGAGCCGGGAGGAGCGGTGAGCGACCAGGACCCGACCGAGGTCACGCCGCCGCCGGAGCCGGAGATCGAGGCCGGGGCCGCCGCGCGGCCGGAGACCGAGGCGGAGCCAGCCGAGCAGCCGGAGCCCGAGCCGACGGCGAGCGCCGTGGTCCCGTCGCCGCCCGCCCCGCGTCCGCGCCGCCTCGAGCGCAGCCGCGACGACCGCGTCGTCGCGGGGGTCTGCGGAGGACTCGGCGAGTACCTCGGCGTCGACGCCGTGCTCATCCGGATCGCCGCCCTGATCCTGATCTTCGCCGGCGGCGCCGGGCTCCTCCTGTACGCGATCGGCTGGCTCGCGATGCCGGAGGCGGACGAGGACGCGCCGCCAGCAGCGGCCGACGTCCCGCCCGCCGTCGCGCGGGTGGGCGGCACGTCCGGGGCGGTCGTCCTCGGCCTCGTGTTCGTCGTGCTCGGCGTGTTCTTCCTCGTCGACGAGATCTGGTCCGACTTCCTCGCCTGGAAGTACGTCTGGCCGATCGCGCTGATCGCGGTCGGCGCCGCGGTCCTCGTCCGCGCGCGGCAGTGAGCGGCCGCGCAGGGATCGGCGTCGTCCTGCTCGCCGCGGGCGTCCTCTGGCTGCTGGCCGCGACGGACGTCGTCGACCTCTCCTACCGCGTCGCCATCGGCATCCTGCTCGTCGTCGTCGGCCTCACGATCGCGCTCAGCCGCAGCCATCGCGGCCCCCTCGTCCTCGTCGGCATCCTCGTCGTCCTCGCCGGCATCCCCGCCCTCTTCGTCGACACCGACGTCTGGACCGAAGGCGTCGGCGACGAGACCGTGACCCCCGCCGCGACGGCCGACCTCGAGCCGTTCGACCACGGGATCGGGAAGCTGACCGTCGACCTGCGAACGCCCGGCCTGGAGCTCGACGACGAGACGATCGAGGCGAGCCTGGGCATCGGCGATCTCCTCGTCCTCGTGCCGGCGGACACGGACGTGAGGCTCGACGCGCACGTGGGCATCGGGAACATCGAGGCCCTCGGGCAATCGGAGGACGGTCTCGACGTCGACCTCGAGCGAATCTCGGGCACCTCGGGGACGCACGAGGTCGAGCTCGAGCTCGAGGTCGGCATCGGCTCGGTCCGCGTCGAGCTCGAGGACTGACGCGGAGCGGCTCGCGTTCCCGGGGCGGCGCTCGCAAGCGAGCCAAGGGCGAGCCGCGCAGGACAGTACATCCAGTACGGACAAGCGGCGAGCCCGCTGGATCGCGCCGCGAGCGTCGTCAGCGGTCGCGGAGGCCGGCTCCGCCGGCCGAGAGCGACCGCGGCCGGGGACGCGAGGCTACTCGTACGCGATCGCCCGAAGCGGGTCGAGCTTCGCGGCCCGGCGGGCCGGGAAGACGGCGGCGACGATCCCGACGAGGATCGCCGCGAGCACGAACACGACGATCTGCGTGGTCGGGAACGTGAAGTCGATGAAGTCGACGCGGGCGATGAGTAGCGCCGCGAGCACGATCCCGAGAACGATGCCGATGGCCGCACCGATGAGCGCCGTGATGACGCTCTCGTGACGGATCATCCGCCGGATCTGGCGCCTCGTCATCCCGATCGCACGCAGCATCCCGATCTCCCGGGTGCGCTCGAACACCGTCAGCACGAGCGTGTTGACGATCCCGAAGAGGCTCACGAGCACGGACAGGGCGAGCAGGACGTAGAGGATGTTCAGGATCGAGTTCAGGGGGGCGATCTGGTTGTCGATGAACTCCTCGCGCGTCTGCACCTTCGCGTTCGGGAAGTCGGCGAGCGCCTGCTCGAGCGCGGCCGTGTTCTCGTCGCTCACATCGCCCGTCATTGCGACGAACGAGTAGAGGTTGCGCGGCTGCTCGACGTTCGCGTCCCAGGCGGCGGTCGAGATGGTCACGCTGCCGAACGGCGAGCCGCCCGTCGGCGGGTCGAAGATCCCCTCGACCGTGAACGACGCCCGCTCCCCGGACGGGAAGAGCATGGTGATCCTGCTCCCGACCTCGAGCTCGTGATCCTCGGCGAACCCGTCGTCGACGAACGCGCCGTCGTCGCCGAGGCCGGCGAGGACGTCCTGCGACCCGTCCTTCCACGTGAGCCTGATGTTCTCCCGGGCCGTGGGGTCGACGCCGGTCGCGAAGGTCTCCTCGCCGAAGAGCTGGACGCTGCCCGTCCGCACGTTCATCACCGACTCCACGCCCGACGCCTGCGCCGCGGCGTCCGCGGCCGCAATCGGGATCGGCGAGAAGTTGTTCTGCGCGGTGATGCCGTAGTCCGACTGGGACTCCCTCCACAGCTCGTCGACCGCGCCACGGAACGTCTGCACGATGCCGGCGGCGAGCGTCGCGACGAGCGTGACCAGCGCGAGCCCGATCATGAGCGCGGCCGCGGTTGAGCCCGTACGTTGCGGGTTGCGCCGCGCGTTGTCGCGCGCGAGGCGCCCGGCGGCGCCGCCGACCCGTGCGGCCGGCCAACCGAGCACGCGCGCGAGCGGGCGCACGAGGCGCGAGGAGAAGAGCGCGACTCCGAAGAAGATCAGCAGCGCCCCGAGACCCATCCAGACGAGGATCTCTGTCGTCCCGAGCCCGCTCCCGAAGAGGCCGTAGACGAGCGCGGCGAACCCGGCGAGCGCGAGCAGCGCCGCGCCGAGGCCACGGAACCGCGCGAACCGCCCGGGCGGCAGCACTGCCCCCTCGCGAACCGCGGCGACGGGCGGAACCCGAGTCGCCCTGATCGCAGGGCGGAGGCTCGCGAAGAGCGTGACGAGGATGCCGGCGAGCAGGGCGACGACCACCGTGCGAGTGAGGAACACGAGGCCGGTGTTCGGAAGGGTGAAGCCGACCGCGTCGAAGAGCGAGAAGAGCCCCCGCGCGAGCAGGAGCCCGAGGAAGAGGCCGATCACGGAAGCAGCGATGCCGACGACCAGGGCCTCGACGACGATCGACCCCAGCACCTGCTTCCGGGAGGCCCCGAGCATGCGGACGGTGGCGAGCTCGCGCGTGCGCTGGGCGATCGTGATCGACAGCGAGTTCGCGATGACGAAGGCGCCGACGAAGAGGGCGATGCCGCCGAACGCGAGCAGGAACCCCTGCAGGAACGTGATGAACTCGTTCGTCTCCTCGGCATCCGCGCGCGCCTGAGCCTCCGCTGTCCGCACCTGGGTCTCCGGCGGAAGGATCGCCTCGATCTGGTCGGCGAGCTCCTCCTCGGTGACGCCCCCTTTGGCCGCGACCGCGATCTCGTCCAGACGGCCCTCCTTCTTCATCACGCGCTGCGCCGTCGGGAGGTCGAAGCCCACGAGGGTAGCGCCCCCGATCGTCAGCCCCGAGCTGAACTCCATGATCCCCGAGAGCCGTAGACGCTCGACGGGCCCTTCGACCTGGACGCCGACCTGCTCCCCGACCTCGAAGTCCTCCTTGTCGGCGGTCGCCTTGTCGACGACGAGCTCGTTCGGGCCCGGCCACGCGCCGTCGACGAGCGTCAGCGGGTTGAACCGCGAGTCCCCGTTCGTGATCGAGAAGCCGAGGTTCGGCGCGCCGCCGTAGACGACCGCCTTCCCGTCGTCGCCGATGAGCGTCGCGTTCTCGCTGTCGACGTTCCCTTCGGCCTCGGCCACGCCCGGCAGCTCGCGCACCTGCCCGAGCAGCCCCTCGTCGAAGGTGGGAGCGGCCACGCCCGCCCCTTCGGTGAAGTCGAACGGTGGTTCACCGGAGATGACCGCATTCGAGCCCTTGCGAATGTCCGTGAAGATCTTGTCGAACGCCTGGTCGATCGAGTCCGTCAGGACGTAGGTGCCGCTGATCATCGCGACGCCGAGGACGATCGCGAGCGCCGTCAGCGCTGTCCGCAGCTTGCGGCCCAGGAGGCCTCGGAGCGCGAACCGGGTCATGCCTCGACCAGCCTACTCGTAGGCGATCGCCTCGAGCGGGTCGAGCTTCGCCGCGCGCCGGGCGGGCATGATCGCGGCCAGGATCCCGATGACGATCGCGACGATCGTCAGGACGGTGAGCTGCACCCATGGGATCGCGAAGCGCACCTCGAACTCCGACAGCGCACGGTTGACGAGGGCCGCGAGGAAGATCCCGAGTGGAAGCCCGACCGCCGCCCCGATGAGCGCAGTGATGATGCTCTCCTGGCGGATCATCCGCCGCACCTGCCTGCGGGTCATCCCGATCGCCCGCAGCATCCCGATCTCGCGCGTGCGCTCGTAGACGGAGAGGACGAGCGTGTTGATCATCCCGAAGATGCTCACGAACACGGCGAGCGTCAGCATCACATACAGGAACGAGATGAACTGGTTGAAGTCCGAGTCCTCACGCTCGATCCACTCCTCGCGCGTCTCGAGCTGCGTGTCCGGGTAGGCGGCGATCGCCTCCTCCATCTGGGCGCGGCCCTCGTCGGTCGACTCGCCGGCGACGTTCGCCCACGTCCAGCGGTTGCGCGGGCGGTCGTAGAGCGAGTCGAAGAGCCTGGTCGAGACGTTCACGCTCTCGAGCAGTGGGTAGAACGGCGGCGGCTCGAACGTTCCCGCGACCGTGACTCGTGCGGCGCGGTTGGCGGTCGAGCGGAGCGTCAGCACGCTTCCGACGCCGATGTCGTGGTCCTCGGCGAAGTTGCTGCTGACGACCGCTCTCGTCGTGCCGAGCGTCGCGAGCACGCCGTCGTCGCCGTCGCGCCAGTCGAAGACGTACGCCTCGGCGATCCGGTCCGGGTCGATACCGCCGATCTCGGCGGAGTCGCCGTTGACCAGCCCGGAATCGGAGCGCACGTTCGTCACGACCTCCGGAACCGACGATGCGGCGAGCGCGTCGCCCGCGGCCGAGACGAAGGGGGTGTACCCGTCGAGAGAGGTGACGACGTAGTCGGCGATGATCTGCTCCTCGATCGCCTCCCGGTTCGACGCCTTCATCCCGTTCGTGAGCGTCGCGATGAACGAGACGAGCGCGATCCCGATCATCAGCGCCGCCGCGGTCGCCGCCGTGCGGCCTGGGTTCCTGCGCGCGTTCTGTCCGCCGGTGCGCGCGGCGACCCGGTCGGGCACGACGCCGGGGAACTCCGCGGGCCACTCGGGCACCCATCTCGTCACAGCCCGGCGTAGCCACATGAGGAGCACGACGACGGCGAGAAGCGGGTTGAGGACCGCACCGCCGACGAATGCCCCGATGCGGCGCAGCGCTGTTCCGGGCCCCCAGGCTCCGTAGCGCTGGAGCCAGTATGGGAGGAGCCAGAACGGCCACACGAGAACGGTGAAGACGAAAGCGGCCCAACGCCCGATCGGGCTGCTGACGACGGCGAGCGGCCGCACGAGGTGCGACGAGAGCATCGCCACGCCGAGGAAGAGCAGAAGCACGCCGCCCGCGATCGAGAGCAGCCGATCGGCGGTGCCGAGGTCGTCGACGAACATCGCTCGAGCGAGGACGGCGATCGCTCCCACCGCGAAGAGCGCCGCGATCCACGGGACAAACGGCGCGAACCGCGAGCTCGGGAGCGTCGCGCCCTCGCGCACGGCAGCGATCGGAGGCACGCGCGTCGCGCGGATCGCGGGGAACAGCCCGGCCGCCAGAGTGATGCCCATCCCGACGACGAGCGCGACGACCACCGTGCGCGTCGCGAACACCCGATCCGCGGTCGGAAGCTCGACGCCCAGGCCGCGGAACAGCGCCTCGATCCCCTCTGCGAGGACAACCCCGAGGCCGAGGCCGATCAGCGACGCCAGGAGCCCGATGACGAGCGACTCGAGGATCACCGAGCCGAGGACCTGGCGCCGCGATGCGCCGATCGTCCGCAGCGTGGCGAACTCACGCGTCCGCTGGGCGACGGTGATCGAGAAGGTGTTGAAGATGACGAACCCGCCGACGAAGAGCGCGATGCCGGCGAACGTGAGCAGGAAGTAGCGGAAGATCTGCGTGAACTCGTCCACCTCGTCGACCGCCTCCTGCGTCTCGGCGGTCGCAGTGACGACCTCCGCGCCTTCCGGCAGGGCGGGCGCGATGGCCGCGACGAGCTCGTCCTCCGTCACGCCCTCGTTCGCCGCGACCGAGATGGCGTCGTACTGCCCCTCGCGGTCGAGCAGCTCCTGCGCCGCCGGAATGGTGAAGACCGCGAAGCTCGCGTCCCCGATGCTGTCGACACTCCCGTACTGCGCCACCCCGACGAGCTCGAACGGCCGCTTCGGCTGCAGCGTCGAGATCTCGACCGTGTCGCCGACCGCGTATCCGTGGTCGTCGGCCGTACCGGCGTCGATGACGACCTCGTCAGCCGCCGCGGGCCACCTTCCCTCGACGACGTTGAGCGGGTTGAACTGCGAGAGCGCCGGGGCGGTGTCGATCCCGAACCCGAACGTCGGTGCGCCCTCCGAGCTCACGGCCTCGCCCTCGGGCGTGAGGATCTTCGTGTTGCGCTCGTCGAGGATCGTCCCGGTCGCGAGCGCGACCCCCTCGACGCCGCGAACGGTCTCGAGCAGCGAGGCGTCGACCGGGGGGCTCGGCGGCTGCTCGCCGTCGATCGAGATGTCGAGCCCACGTCCCGTCACCACCGCGTCGGTCCCGGCGTACGACTCGGTGAAGAGGGTCGTGAAGGCGCGGTCGATCGTGTCCGTGAGGATGTAGGTGCCGCTGATCATCGCGACGCCGAGGACGATCGCGATGCCGGTCAATGCGGCACGGAGCTTCCGCCCTGCGAGGCCGCGGAGAGCGACCCTGATCACGCCGCCGCGAGCTCCTCCATGACCTCGTGGATCGTGTGCGCGTTGCACTCTCCGAGCTCGCGCACGATCAGCCCGTCGGCGAGGAAGAGGACGCGATGAGCGACGGCGGCCGCACGCGCGTCGTGCGTCACCATGACGATCGTCTGGCCGTACTCGTCGACCGAGCGACGGAGGAGCTCGAGGATCTCCCCGCTCGTCGCCGAGTCGAGGTTGCCCGTCGGCTCGTCTGCGAAGAGAACCGTCGGCTTGGAGACGAGCGCGCGCGCGATGGCGACGCGTTGCTGCTGCCCGCCCGATAGCTCCGACGGCCGATGGGACAGTCTGTCGGAGAGCCCGACGTCGTCTACGAGCTGGTCGAACCATCCGTCCTCGGGCTTCTCGCCGGCGATCGTCAACGGAAGGGTGATGTTCTCCCTCGCGTCGAGCATCGGCAGGAGGTTGAAGAACTGGAACACGAATCCGATGTGCTCGCGGCGGAGCTTCGTGAGGGCGTTGTCGCCGAGGGTCGTGATCTCCTGGCCTGCCACCTGCACGCCGCCCGACGTCGGCTTGTCGAGGCCCGCGAGGATGTGCATCAGCGTCGACTTCCCCGAGCCCGACGGCCCCATCACGGCCGTGGCCTTGCCCGGGGCGATGTCGACCGAGACCCCCCGGAGCGCGTCGACGGCCGTCTCGCCCTCCCCGTACCGGCGCGTGACGTCACGTGCGACGACGACGCCGCCGTTCGAGCTCTCCATCCTCGTTCCCCCTTCCATCGCGGTGGCCCGGAAGGCTACAGCCCTGGGGCTGGCCGCGCACGTGAGGATCGGGCAGAGTGCGACGGTGGACGCAGGCACCGAGATCCGCTTCGCGCTCGAGCGGACGCGCGACGCCACCGAGGCGCTCCTGAAGCCGCTCTCGGACGAGGAGCTCTCGGCGCCCGTGCCCGAGCCGGGCCTTCCGCTCGCCTGGGTGCTCGCGGACATCGCGCGCTTCGAGGAGCTCTGGCTGCTCCGGAGCCTCGACGGCCAGCCGCCGCTCGCCGACCGGCACGACGACGTCTACGAGGCGCTCAGAGCGGAACGGACGAGATCCGGGCGGCCCGTCCCGCCGCGCGCGGGGGCCGTTCGCGCCTACGTCGAGGACGTGCGCGAGCGCGCGCTCGACGCGCTCGCGCGGACGGACTTCGACGCGCCGGACCCGCTCCTCCGGAAGCGGTTCGTGTTCGGGCTCGTCATCCAGCACGAGCTCCAGGCACAGGAGCGCGTGCTGCAGACGATCCAGCTGCGGACGGACGTCGAGTATCCCGCGCTCCGCGACGCGCCGCGTGACCGCGCCCCGTCGGGCCCGGAGGAGATCTCCGTGCCCGGGGGCACGTTCACGCTGGGCGCGGTCGACGAGCCCTGGGCGCTCGACAACGAGCTCGTCGCGCACGACGTCGACCTCCCTGCCTTCCGCATCGACCGTCTGCCCGTGACGAACGCCGCGTTCGCGGAGTTCGTCGCCGACCGCGGGTACCGCTCGAGACGCGCGTGGAGCGACGCCGGCTGGGAGTGGCGCGAGCGCGAGGGCGTCGAGGCGCCCCTGTACTGGGAGAACGGCAAGGACGGCTCGGAGCGCATCCGCTTCGGCCGACGCGAGCCGCTGCCGCCGGACGAGCCGGTCCAGCACGTCTCGTACTGGGAGGCCGAGGCGTTCGCCCACTGGGCGGGGAAGCGGCTGCCGACCGAGGCCGAGTGGGAGCGCGCGGCGGGCTGGGACGCCCGGCGCGGCAAGATGCGCTTCCCCTGGGGCCAGGAGTCGATGGGGTACGAGGCGAACCTCGGCCACCGTCGCTTCTCCCCCGCTCCCGCCGGCTCGTACGGGGGCGGCGTCAGCTCCGTCGGTTGCGTCCAGATGGCGGGCGACGTCTGGGAGTGGACGTCGTCGACGTTCCAGGCGTACCCGGGCTTCCTCCCGTTCCCCTACCCCGAGCTCTCGGAGATCTACTTCGGCGACGAGTACCGCGTCCTGCGCGGGGGCTCGTGGGCGACCGACCCGGTCGTCGCGCGCACGTCGCTCCGCAACTGGGAGGACCCGGGCAGCCGGCACGTCTTTGCCGGCTTCCGCTGCGCGCGCGACGGTTAGCGCATCAGCGACGACGCCTCGGTCAGCACCTCGCCGAGGATCCCCGTCATCTCGTCGAACTCGGCCTGACCGGCGACGAGCGGCGGCGAGATCTGGATGACGGGATCGCCCCGATCGTCGGCGCGGCAGACGAGGCCAGCCTCGAAGAGCGCGTTCGAGAGGAAGCCGCGCAGCAGCTTCTCGCACTCCTCGTCGGAGAACGACCCGCGCGTGTCCTTGTCCTTCACGAGCTCGAGAGCGTAGAAGAAGCCCGTCCCGCGCAGGTCGCCGACGATCGGGAGGTCGAGAAGCTGCGCGAGCGTCGAGCGGAAGGCGTCCTCGTTCGCGCGTACGTGCTCGACGATCCCCTCCCGCTTCATGATCTCGATGTTCTTGAGGGCGATCGCGCACATGACCGGGTGTCCGCCGAACGTGATCCCGTGCGAGAACATGCTCGTCTGCTCGAGGAAGGGCTCCATGACCTTGTTCGTCGCGACGACCCCGCCGATCGCGGCGTACGAGGAGGAGAGGCCCTTGGCGATCGTGACGAGGTCGGGGCGGATGTCGTAGCGCTCGGAGCCGAACCAGTGCCCGACACGGCCGAACGCGGTGATCACCTCGTCGGCCGAGAGCAGGACGTCGTACCGGTCGCAGATCTCGCGCACGCCCGCGAAGTAGCCCGCCGGAGGCGTGAACGCACCGCCGGCGTTCTGCACCGGCTCCATGTGCACGAGGCACACCGTCTCCGGGCCCATCGCCAGGATCGCCTGCTCGAGCTCGTCGATGAGGTGGCGCGTGAACTCCTCCTCCGTCTCCTCGGGAGGCCGGTGGTAGCGGTTCGTGTTCGAGACGTGCCGGACCTCGGGGACGAGCGGCTCGAACGGCGTCCGGATCGCGGGGATGCCGTTGATCGAGAGCGCGCCGAAGGTCGTGCCGTGGTAGGCGACGTGGCGCGCGACGGCCTTGTACCGGTGCTGCGGGGCGCCCGCCGCTGCGACGAGCTCGTCGTGCCGCGTCTCCGGCATCCGACTCTCGCCGCCCGCCCCACGCGCCGCGTAGTACTGGCGAGCGAGCTTCCAGGCCGAGACGCGAATCCGAATGCGTGACCGTCCTCGCGAGCACCTCGACCTTGATGTCCGAATCTCGAAGACGCCGCTCACTCCGAACGGTGCTGCTCCGGGCGAGCACGCGACGCCCGCGCTTCGTACGCTGATCGGCCCCTGTGCGCTCGGGCGGAGCGAGTCGACGCTGTAGATGAGGACGCCTTCCTTGCAGATCGTGCGGTCGTAACCACTACGCCGGCGAACCTCGATCGCATACGCCGTCGTCGCGCTCGTCGGCACAACACGAGCTTCTTTCCACCACGGGTGTCGAGCTGCGCCACGGTTTCCTCGAATTGACTCGTCTTTCAGGCAGACACGTCAGCTGAGCCGGGATCGAGCCAGCCGAGCAGGCCACTTGTGCCATCCCGAGGAGATGCGTCGTCGGCCGATCGGCGTTCATCGGATCCCACGACTCCGACGGTGCGATCGCCTCCGTGCACGTCCGGCAAGCCCAGGGTGTGGAGGAACTCGTGGTTCAAGCCGGCGGCCGCATACCTGGCACCGCGGTCGAGAGTGCCTGGACCGAGCACCACGCCGAAGCGAGCCTCCGTTCCGTCTGCCCTGACACCGCTCCCCGGCGAGGCAAAGAAGGGTGCCTCCAACCCTTGATTCCATCCCCGCGCCCCGACGACGAAGACCGCTTGATACTTGGAGTGGTCGACCGCACCATCCGACGCTGCGATCGCGTCCGCAAAGACATCAGGGTGATGAATCGACTGCGGCAGTGGTGCGTACGACGAGTTCGGGCGCGGAAGTCGGAATCAGCTCAGGACCGGCGTCACCGACACGTTGAAGCGGCCATAGGAGACCTCTTCGAACCAGTCGACGAGGTGGTGAACAGGCCGGCAAGCGCGTCGAGGTAGCCCCCGGGCGCGTCAAAGTCGAGGAAGATCAGCACGGCATCGACCCGGCCTCGAGGCGGCATCCGTCGGCCGAGAGCGGCCCTTCGCGGAAGCGACGTCCCATGTTGGCGGGAACATGAAGTGCAGCTCTCCAGAGGTGGTCGGCAAGCTCGGACGCTGCAGATCCGTCGGCCGTCTCCAGCGCACGCAATCGAGCAAGCTGCCGCTTTACGAACGCTGCACGTTGCTTGGCAGCTCGATGCTTCTTGAAGTAGGCGCGGCGCGCAGCGGCCATACCCAGCTTGAATCGCTGACCGTGGCCATTCCCCGCGGAGTACTACGGCGAGCAGGTCGCGTCCGCACCAGGATTTCGACTCTGCGATCTGACCGGTTGCGAGGACGAGCCCCGCGAGGAGGAGCACGAGGTAGAGCGCCGCAGGCAGCCACCTCCTCACTGCCGAAAACATACCCACCCAGGCTTCCCGGTACCAGCGGCGGCGGCCGCTGGAGCCAATGTATGGCGCCTGCGGGCGCGGATGCCCTAGGAGCGGCGGCGCCTGAACCACAGCGGCGTAGCCGACGAAGCCCGGGATCATCGTCCAGAAGAGCACGCCCGGCACGTACTCCGTCGGGACCCTGAGCGCCGTCGCGACCGCGAGGGTGAGCGACGGCGCAGGCCGTCAGCACGGCCACGAGCCAGACGACGTCCTTGAGCAGGCGCGCGGTCACGGTGAGCACCCTCTCGCCACCGACGGGCTGCCCGAGCCATGTCTCGCGCATCCTGGGTGACGGCTCGCGAGCACGCAACCCTCCGTCGGGGTCGGGACGCGTCGTCCCGACGCGCTACTCGTAGTGGAGCGCTTTGAGCGGATCGAGGTGCGCGGCCCGGCGCGCGGGGACGACGCCCGCGGCGAGCCCGGCGAGGAACGCGGCGAGCGCGAGCACGAGGAGCGTGCCCCAGGGGATGCCGAAGCTGAGATCCCAGCTGGCGAGCGCCAGCGTCGTCACCCAAGCCAGGGCGATCCCGACGACGATTCCGACCACGGCGCCGATCAGCGCCGTGATCTCGCTCTCGATGCGGATCATCCGTGTCAGCTGCGCGCGCGTCATGCCGATCGCACGCAGGACGCCGATCTCGCGCGTGCGCTCGACGATCGAGAGCGCGAGTGTGTTGACGATGCCGAACAGGCTGACGACGACCGACAGGGCGAGGAGCACGTAGAAGAGGTTGAGCAGCGTTCCGATCGAGGCCTGCTGCCAGGCGATGAACCGTCGAGCGTCCGGACCTTCGCGGCCGGAAAGCGGTCGAGGAGGGACGTTAGGGCAGCCTCGTGGCCGGCGGTCGCGCCCCCGGTGTCGACGAAGACGAGGACGTCGCTCGGGATCGGGAAGCCGCGGTCGAAGACGTCCGTGGAGACCGTCATCGCGCCGAGCAGCGGGTCGAAGGTGGGGGCGTCGTAGATGCCGCGGACGACGAGCGCGAGCCGCTTGCCGAACGTGGTCTCGACGGTGAAGCGGCTGCCGAGCGCGAGGTCGTGCGCGCTGGCGACGTCGTCGCGGACGATCACGCCCGAGCCGCCGAGACGCCGCAGCGCGGCGGCGCTCGAGCCCTCCGACCACTCGAAGCGGTAGAAGCGCGAGATGACGTCCGGATCGACGCCGGTCAGGAGCTGCGTCTTCTCGAACGCGCGGACGTTTCCCGCACGGACGCCCGCGGACGCCACGACCGGTGTGCCGCGGAGGGCGTGCTCGACCGCTGGGGACAGAAGCGCCGCGTCGGCGCGGATCACGTAGTCGGCGCGCACTTGCTCCTCCACGGCGTCGCGGACCGGTCGTCCGCAGCCCGTGGCCGAGCACCGCGACGAAGACCACGAGCGCGAGACCGACGGTCAGCGCGCCAGCGGTGACGGCGGTGCGGCCCGGGTCGCGCTTGCTGTTCTCCCGCGCGAGCTCTCCGGAGACCCCCGTGACGGCCTCGATCGGCTTGCCGAGGGCGAGGCTCAGCGGCGGGACGAGCCGTCGCGAGAACGGGGCGACCCCGAGGAAGAGCAGCACCGCGCCCGTGGCAAGCAGCAGCAGCCTGGGTGCGGTCGCCAGGCCCGCGGCGAGGGTGGCGAACGCGAGGACGGCGAAACCCCCTGCGATTCCGGCCCACGCGAGCACTTCTCTCGTCCTCCCGTGCATGGGCGTCGGCAGCACGGCCCCCTCGCGCACGGCTGCGATCGGAGGCACGCGCATCGCCCGCAGGCCCGGAAGCAGGCTCGCAGCGAGGGTGACCGACATGCCCACCGCCAGGCTCACGACCACGGTGCGCGGCGCGAAGACGAGCCCGGCCCTCGGCAGCTCGACGCCCGCCGACTCGAAGAGCGCGCTCAGCCCCTTGGCGAGCGCGAGCCCGCCGGCGAGCCCGATCAACGAGGCGAGCGCGCCGATCAGAGACCCCTCGAGCAGGATCGAGCCGAGCACCTGTCGACGCGACGCGCCGAGCGTCCGCAGCGTCGACAGCTCGCGCATCCGCTGCGCGACCGTGATCGAGAGCGTGTTGAAGATCACGAACGACCCGACGAAGAGGGCCACGCCACCGAACGCGAGCAGTATGTAGCGAACGATCGCCATCCCGTCCCCGACCGCCGACGTGGAGGTGTCGATTCGCTCCTCGCGGGTCTTCACCTCGGCGGTCGCGGGCAGAACGCCCGCGATCGCTCGCGTCAGCTGGACGGCCTTGACGCCATCGCGAGCTCGCACGTCGATGTGGTCGTAGAGCCCCTGCTTGTCGAACAGCCGTTGCGCGACGGGAAGGTCGCAGACCAGCATCTGCACCGGCCCGAGCGACTCGACGCCGCCGAAGCGGAAGAGGCCGACGACCCTGAACGACTCGAGCGGGCCGCGGGCCGCCACGCCGATGCGAGAGCCGGTGCGAAACCCGTTCCTGTGCGCGGTCTTCTCGTCCAACGCGATCTCGCCCGGTCCTGCGGGCTCGCGGCCCGCCGTCATCTCGAGCGGATTGAAGGTGCTCCCCGGCGTGATCCCGAACGCGAGCGGATAGCCGGTCCCCGCGAGCGTGTCTCCCTGTGCGTCTCGGAGTTGTGCGCTGTCCTCGACGAAACCCTCCGCCGCCTGCACCTCCGGCAGCCGACGGATCCGCTCCAGCAAGCCGGCCGATACGGGCGGCGGAACGGCCTCCATCGCGCCGAACGGAGACTTGCCGACGACCGACGCATCCGTCTTCGAGTACGCGGTCTCGAACACGTCGTCGAAGGCGCGCACCGTCGTGTCCATCAGCACGTACGTTCCGGCGATCATCGCGACGCCGAGCACGATCGCGATCGCGGTCAGTGCCGCCCGCAGCTTCCGTCCCAGAAGGCCGCGCAGGACGACGACGATCATCGCACCGCGGCCGCCTCGATCGCGCCGACGAGCTCCGCCGCGGAAACGTGTCCCAGCTCCTCGACGATCGTGCCGTCGGCCAGCACGAGAATCCGGTCGGCGACGGCCGACACGCGCGGCTCGTGCGTCACCGTCAGGATGGTCTGCCCCAACTCCTCGGCGGAGCTGCGCAAGCAGCTCGAGGATTTCGCCGCCGCTCTTCGAGTCGAGGTTGCCGGTCGGCTCGTCGGCGAAGACGATCGTCGGCCGAGTGACGAGCGCGCGCGCGATCGCGACCCGCTGCGCTGTCCCCCCGAGAGCTCCGCCGGACGGTGCTTCCGCCGGTCGGTGAGGCCGACCTTCTCGATCACCTCGTCGACCCACGCGCGGTCAGGGCTCTCTCCCGGCAAGCTTGAGGGGGAGGAGCACGTTCTCCTCCGCGGTCAGCATCGGCAGCAGGTTGAAGAACTGGAATACGAAGCCGATCGCGCGCCGACGCAGCAGCGTCAGATCACGGTCGCTCAGTCCGGAGAGGGCGGCACCGTCGATCAGCACCTGCCCCGTGGTCGGCCGGTCGAGGCCGGCCAGGACGTGCAGGAGCGTCGACTTGCCCGATCCCGACGGCCCCATCGCGGCTACGAGCTCGCCGTCCGAGATCGACAACGAGACACCCCGAAGGGCATCGACAGCCGTCGCCCCCTCGCCATAGCGGCGAGTGACGTCGACGCAGGCGACCGCGACCTCCGAAGCTGGCGGTGACACGACGGACAGCGGCTTCAAATGCGCTCGAGTCGCCAAGCGCCTCACTCCTCAGGGCTGAATGCTGGCAGCCGGCTCGAGCAGCGCCATCGGCGACGCGCCCGATCCGGGCTGTGGGCAAGTACCGAGGGGAGGCGCCGACCTCCGACTGCGGAACGGGCGCCACCGAACGTGGAGTCACGACGGCGGTCAGGCGGTCCCGCGGCGCTGCCTGCGGGCGCTTCGGATCTGCCAGACGGCGTTCCCGAACGCGATCGCGATGGCGACGAGGAAGATCGCGCTCGCGACGACGTTCACCTGCGGGGGCACGGAGACGCGCGCGATGCCCCAGACGAACACGGGGAACGTCTGCTCGGGGCCGGCGTTCAGGTACGTGATCACGAAGTCGTCGAGCGAGAGCGCGAATCCGAGCAGCGCGGCCGCGAGCATCGCCGGCGCGATCAGCGGCAGCGTGACCCTGCGGAACGTGGTGAGCTCGTTCGCGCCGAGGTCCATCGCCGCCTCCTCGAGGTGACGGTCGAATCCGATCAGGCGCGCCTTCACGGTGACGACGACGAAGCTGACGATGAACATCACGTGCGCGATGAAGATCGTCACGAACCCGAGCTGGAAAACCGCCGTGGTGTTCAGGAAGAGAGTGAGGAGCGAGGCGCCGAGGACGATCTCGGGGGTCGACATGGGCAGGAAGACGATGAGGTTCGTGGCTCCGCGCCCGACGAAGTGGTGGCGGACGATCGCCATCGCGATCAGCGTCCCGAGCGCCGTCGCGACGACGGTTGCCAACAGGCCGACCTCGAGCGACGTGATGACGGCGTCCTGGATCCCGAGCACGGCGTTCCAGTCCACCCAGTTGTCGAGCGTGAACTCCTCCCACACGTAGTTGAAGCGGCCCGCCGGCTTGTTGAAGGAGAAGAGGATGACGACCGCGATGGGGAGCATCAGGTACGCCACGACGAGCAGCGCGTAGACGGTCAGCGAATGGCGCTTGACGAACGCCCACGTTCGTGGCACGAGCCCCGGACGGGCACGCGCGGACGGTGCGGCCACGCTCGTCATCCGGTCAGCCGCTCCGACCCGACGATCCGTGCGTAGATCAGCAGCGCGACGAGGATCGAGCCCATGAGGATGAACGACAGCGACGCTGCGCTCGGGTAGTCGAGCGACTCGAGGAACTTCGCCTGGATGACGTTCCCGATCATCGCCTGGTTGGGCGTGCCGAGGAGCGCGGCGTTGATGAAGTCCCCCGCGGCGGGAATGAAGGTGAGGAGCGTCCCGGCGACGATCCCCGGCGCCGACAGCGGGAGCGTCACGCGGAGGAACGCCTGCGTCGACGAGGCGTACAGATCCTTCGCGGCTTCGAGGAGGCGCGGGTCGATCTGCTCGAGCGAGACGTAGATCGGGAGCGCCATGAAGGGGAGGAAGTTGTAGGTGATCCCCGAGATGACGGCGAACGTCGTCGCCAGGAGCCGACCGTCGGGGCCGAGGATGTGCAGATCTCGCAAGATCCCGACGACGGGCCCCTGGTCGGCGAGGATGTTGAGCCATGCGAGCGTCCGCACGAGGTACGTGACGAAGAACGGCGCGACGATGAAGAGCAGGAACAGGTTTCTCCACGGCCCCGCCCGGAACGCGATCCAGTAGACGAGCGGATAGGCGAGCACGAGGCAGGCGACGGTCGCGATCCCCGCGTAGAAGAACGAGCGCACGAACTGCTCGTGGTAGTCGCGGATCCCGTCCGAGAAGTTCGAGAACTCCCACGTGAACTCGAAGTTCGGGAAGAGGCCGGACTGCAGCGACTGGTAGCCGAGGAACGCGAGCGGGATCAGGAAGAAGATCGCGAGCCAGAGGATCCCCGGCGCCAGCAGGAGATACGGCGTGGCGCCCCGATGGCGGTGGAAGAACGTGCCCATGCCTGTCCGTCGACTCGCCCTACTTGCCCTGCACCGCCAGCCACTTCTTCTCGTACTCGGGGTTGGCGAACATCGTGGGGTCGTTCTGGTGCATCTGCCCGAGCATCTCGTCCGTCGGGAAGGCGAGCGTGTTGGCGGCAGCGTCGGGGTTGAGCGTCGACGCCTGTTCCTTGACGCCCTTGACCGACGAGATGTAGTTCGCTCCGAGCGAGAGCTCCGCGGCGATCTTCGGGTCGTAGACGAAGTTCATGTACGTCGACGCCGTCGGCACGCTGCCGCCCGTCGGGATGATCATGTTGTCGGTCCAGATGATCCCGCCTTTCTCGGTGATTCCCCACTTCACCTTCGGGTCGCCGAGGTTGAGGATGTCGCCCGACCAGGCCATGCTCGCCGCGAGGTCGCCGGTCGCGAGCGGCTGCGCGTAGTCGTTGCCGTAGAACTTCCGAATCTGGCCGCCGTCCTGGGCCTTCTGGATCACGGCGATCGCCCGGTCGAACGTCTCGTCGGTGACCTTCGCCGGGTCGTCGCCGTTCTCGAGCATGACGAGCCCGAGCGTGTCTCCCATCGAGTTCCAGACGCCGACCTTGCCCTTGAGCTCCGGATCCTCGAGGAGCTGCGTGACGCTCGTGACAGGCCCAGTGAGCTCCACGTTCCAGGCGATGCCGTCCATCCCGGAGAACCAGGGGAGCGAGTACTCGCGGTCCGGATCGAAGGGCGGGCTCGCCTGTGCGGCGATGAGGTTCGAGATGTTCGGAATGAGATCCTTGTCGAGCTTCTGCGCCCAGCCGTTCTTGATGTACTCGCCTAGGAAGCGGTCGTTGTCGGTCGAGACGATGATGTCGCGCCCGATCCCCTGCCCCTGGCGAAGGCGGCCCTGGACGGTCGCGAAGTACTCGGAGTTCGAGTTGACGTCCTCGTAGTAGTTGACCTTGATGCCACTGTCCTGCGTGAACTGCTCGAGCGTCGTCGGCCCGGTCAGGCCCGCCGCCTTCCGCGTATCCGGCGTGTCGATGTACAGCTCCCAGTTCGAGAAGTTGAGGACGTCCTTCAGCTCGCCCCCCGCGTCGTCGCCGCCGCCGCCGCCGCAGGCGGCGAGCAGGCTCGGCAGCGACAGGAAGGCCACGCCCGCGGCTCCGCGCCGAAGCAGCTCGTCTCGGGTCAGTCTCGGGTTCATGCCGCATCCTCCTCGGGGGTCGTGTCGTCCCGGTCGACGACGAACGTCGACTCCGGGCTCCAGGTCAAGATGACGTCCGACCCCGGGGTCGGGAAGCGCCCGCCGGAGTCGATGTTCTGCGCGAACACGTGCACGGTGCCGGCCGGCGTCTGGACGACGACCTGCGTCGCGAAGCCGATGTACGCGGTCTCCAGCACCGTCCCGGGGAGTTCGTTCGCGCCGCCACCGCTCCCCAGCGTGATCTTCTCGGGCCGGACGCCGGCAGCGACGCGGCCCGTACGGCCGTTCGCGGGCGCGCCTGCACGAGCGCGCCGCGAGTCCAGGCGCACGGCACCCTGCCCCTCGATCGTTCCCGCGAGCAGGTTCGAGACGCCCAGGAAGCCCGCGACGAAGGCGGTCGCAGGCCGCTCGTAGAGCTCCTGGGGCGGCCCGAGCTGCTCGATGCGCCCGCCGTTCATGACGGCGATCGTGTCCGCCATCGTCATCGCCTCCTCCTGGTCGTGCGTGACGTGGACGAACGTGATGCCGATCTCGTGCTGGATCCGCTTCAGCTCGAGCTGCATGCCCTTGCGCAGCTTCAGGTCGAGCGCGCCGAGCGGCTCGTCGAGGAGGAGCACCCGGGGCTGGTTCACGAGCGCTCGCGCGAGCGCGACGCGCTGCTGCTGGCCGCCGGAGAGCTGCTTCGGCTTGCGCTTGGCGAACCCCTCGAGACCGACGAGCTGGAGCATCTCGCGCACGCGGCCGGCGCGCTCGCCCTTCGGCACCCCCTTCCGCTCGAGGCCGAAGGCGACGTTGCCCTCGACCGTCATGTGCGGGAAGAGCGCGTAGCTCTGGAAGACGGTGTTGACGTCCCGCTTGTACGGGGGGAGCCCGACGACGTCCTGGTCGCCGAGCAGGATGCGGCCCTCGTCCGGCTCCTCGAACCCCCCGATCATCCGCAGCGTCGTCGTCTTCCCGCACCCGGACGGCCCGAGCAGGGCGAAGAACGAGCCACGGGGGATCTCGACCGAGATCCCGTCCACGGCGACGACGTCGTCGAACCGCTTGACGACGGTCTCGAGGCGGACGTCCGGGGCCGCAGGCTCCGCCATCACTCGGCGAGCTTCACCGCGACGTGCTTGACCCGGGTGTACTCCTCCATCGAGTAGATCGACATGTCCTTGCCGTAGCCGGACTCCTTGAAGCCGCCGTGCGGCATCTCCGAGGCGAGCGGGAACAGGTGCTCGTTCACCCAGACCGTCCCGAAGTCGAGCCTCGCCGCCACCTTCAGCGCCCTGCCCACGTTCTCGGAGAAGACGGAGGCGGCGAGCCCGTAGCGCACGCCGTTCGCCATCGCCAGCGCCTCGTCGTCCGACGCGAACGGCTGCACGGTGACGACGGGGCCGAAGACCTCGTTCTGGACGATCTCGGCATCCTGCCCGACGTCGGTGACGATCGTCGGCTTCACGAAGAAGCCGCGGTCGCCGAACGCGCCGCCGCCGGTGACGATCGTCGCCTTCGCGTCGGTCGCGCGCTCGAGAAAGCCGAGGACGCGCTCCTGCTGCTCCTGCGAGATGACAGGGCCCATCTCGATCTCGTCGTCCGTCCCCGGGTCGCCCACCGTCATCGCCTCGACGACCGACGTCGTGGCCGACAGCACGTCGTCGTAGATGCGGTCGCTGACGAGGATCCGCGACGAGGCCGTGCAGTCCTGGCCCGAGTTGAAGTAGCCGCCGATCTTCACCGCCTCGGCGACGGCAGCGGGATCGGCGTCGTCGAGCACGACCATCGGCGCCTTGCCGCCGAGCTCGAGGTGGAGCCTTTTGACCGTGTCCGCGGCGTTCTTCGCGATGATCTTCCCGGTCGCGGTGTCGCCCGTGAGCGACACGAGGCGGATGTCCGGGTGCCGGACGAGCGCGTCGCCTGCGGGGATCCCGTCGCCGGTCACGACCTGCAGCACGCCCGGCGGGATCACCTCCTGCGCGAGCTCAACGAAGCGGAGCAGCGTCAGCGGCGTCTGCTCCGCCGGCTTGACGATCTGCACGTTTCCCGCGGCGAGCGCGGGGCCGATCTTCCACATCGCCATGTACAGCGGGTAGTTCCAGGGGCAGATGCCCGCGACGATGCCGAGCGGCTCGCGCCGGATGATCGACGTGTACCCCTCGACGTACTCCGCCGCGGACTTGCCCTCGAGGTTGCGCGCGGCGCCGGCGAAGAAGCGGAGGTTGTCGGAGATCGCCGGCGGCTCGTCCTTCGCGACCCACCACGGCTTGCCGACGTTCAGGGACTCGAGCCGGGCGAGCTCCTCCGCGTGCTCGTCGACGACGTCCGCGAGCGCGAGCAGCAGCTCCATGCGGTCCTTCGGGGTCTTCCACTGCCACTCCGACCACGCCTTCTTCGCGGCGTCGACGGCGCGGTCGACGTCCTCGGCCGTGCTCCGGGGCACCTCGGCGATCGGCTCGCCCGTGGCGGGGTTCAGCACCTCCATCGTCTCGCCGCTTGCCGATTCGACCCACTCGCCGCCGATGAACTGCTTGTGCTGGGTTACCGACACGCTCACGGCCGACCTCCGTCTCAGGGGATGCGCGTGAGCCTAGCTCCCGAGCCGCCGGGGCGACAACTGCGGTAGAACAGGCCAACCGTGAGGCTGCTCGTCATCGGCACCGGAGGGGTCGGCTCGGCGTTCGCCGCGATCGCCCGCCGCCGGGCGTTCTTCGACGCGTGCACACTCGCCGACTACGACGCGGAGCGGTCGGCAGCGGTCGTGGCAGGGCTGGACGACGGGCGCTTCTCCGCGCACCGCGTCGACGCCTCGAGCCGCGAGGACGTCGCGCGGCTGGTCCGCGAGACGCGGGCCGACGCCGTCCTGAACGCGGTCGACCCCGTGTTCGACCTGCCGATCTTCGAGGCCTGCCTCGAGGCGCGCGTGACGTACCTGGACATGGCGATGTCGCTCTCGCAGCCGCACCCGGAGCGGCCGTACGAGGAGACGCACGTGAAGCTCGGGGACGAGCAGTTCGCGCTCGCCGACGCCTGGGACGATGCCGGCTGCCTCGCGCTCCTCGGCATCGGCGTCGAGCCCGGCGCAGCGGACGTGTTCGCGCGCCACGCGGCCGACGAGCTCTTCTCCGAGATCGACGAGATCGGTGTCCGCGACGGAGCCAACCTCGTCGTCGAGGGCTACGACTTCGCACCCACCTTCTCCATCTGGACGACGATCGAGGAGTGCCTGAACCCGCCGGTGATCTGGGAGCGCGAACGCGGGTGGTTCACGACCGCCCCCTTCTCGGAGCCCGAGGTCTTCGACTTCCCGGAGGGGATCGGGCCGGTCGAGTGTGTGAACGTCGAGCACGAGGAGGTGCTGCTCGTCCCGCGCTGGGTCGACTGCCGGCGCGTGACCTTCAAGTACGGGCTCGGCGACGAGTTCATCGAGGTGCTGAAGACCATCCACAAGCTGGGGCTCGACTCGAAGGAGCGGATCGCGGTGAAAGGCGTCGAGGTCGCACCGCGCGACGTGGTCGCCGCAGTGCTTCCGGATCCCGCGTCGCTCGGGGAGCGCATGACCGGGAAGACGTGCGCGGGCACGCTCGTCACCGGCCTGGGGAAGGACGGGCGGCCGCGGAGGACCTACCTCTACCACGTCGTCGACAACGAGTGGTCGATGCGCGAGTACGGGGCGCAGGCGGTCGTCTGGCAGACGGCGTTGAACCCGGTCGCCGCGCTCGAGCTGCTCGCAAACGGCTCCTGGACGGGGGTCGGAGTCCTCGGCCCGGAGGCGTTTCCGGCGGAGCCGTTCCTCGCGAAGCTGGCCGAGCTCGGCTCGCCGCACGGCGTCCTCGAGCTCGAGCGCTGACCGTGTCGATGAGTTCTGCCACCGTTCGTCGTCTTACCGACGATGCGCTCTAGGATCGCGCCATGCCCGTCGTGAGGCTTCGTGCACCGCTCTCCGAGCTCGCGGGCGGCAAGAGGGAGCTCGAGCTCGCTGGCGCGACGGTCCGCGAGGTGCTCCGGACGCTCGAGCACGAGCATCCGGCGATCGCCGGCTGGATCCTCGACGAGCGCGCGACGATCCGCGAGCACGTCAACGTGTTCGTCAACGGGGAGCGCGGCCGCGAGGACACGGCGCTCGGCGCCGACGACCGCATCCACGTACTCCCCTCGATCAGCGGAGGTTAGGCAGCCATGACCGAGCTTCTCGTCGGCACGAAGAAGGGCCTCTTTGCACTCCACGGCGACGCCGGGAGCCCGTTCGAGATCGCAGCCCGCGCCTTCGCGGGAGAGCCGGTCGAGTTCGCGATCCGCGACCCGCGCTCCGGCCGCTACCTCGCCGCCGTGACCTCGGCGTTCTACGGCCCGAAGGTCTTCGTCACGGACGACCCTGGCAGCGAATGGGAGCAGGCGCACGGGCTCGAGCTCCCCGAGGGCGGCGAGCAGGCGCTGAAGCGGCTCTGGTCGATCGTTCCCGGCGAGGAGGACGGGCTGCTGTACGCCGGCGGCGACCCGGGTGTCCTCTTCGAGAGCCGGGACGGCGGCACGACGTGGGAGCTCAACATGCCGTTCTGGGAGCAGCCGACGCGACCGGACTGGAATCCGGGCGCCGGCGGCATGTGCCTGCACTCGATCGCCACGTGGCCCGGCGACCCGTCGCGGCTCGCGCTGGGGATCTCCGCGGTCGGGGTGTGGCTCTCGGACGACGCGGGCAAGACGTGGCGCCACGGAAACGAGGGCCTCGTCGCGCGCTACGTCCCCGAGGAGTCGCGCGAGGGCACGCTCACGCTCTGTGTCCACAACATGCACCGCCACCCGGCGCAACCGGAGCGCCTCTTCATGCAGTTCCACGGGGGCGTGTACCGCTCGGACGACTCCGGCGAGACCTGGGCCGACATCGGGACCGACACCGGCCTCCCGTCCGACTTCGGGTTCCCGCTCGTGATCGACCCGGAGGACCCGGACAGCGCGTACGTCGTCCCGCTGACGGCCGATCTGGACCGGGTCACGCCGGACGGGCGCGTGCGCGTCTACGAGACGCGCGACGCCGGAGCGAGCTGGGCCGCGCGCGGCGACGGGCTCCCCGCCGAGGACGCGTACCTGACGATCCTGCGGCAGGCGTTCGGCCGCGATGGCGCGGGCGAGACGATGGGCCTCTACTTCGGCGCGACGTCGGGGGACGTCTTCGGCAGCGGCGATGCGGGAGCGACCTGGTTCACGGCGGCGACGAAGCTCCCGCCGGTGCACTCGGTGCGCGTCGCGTAAGGGCGGAGAAGCCGGTGACGGTCACCCTTCGGGTGACCGTCACCCCACCGCGACCATGCGGTCGATGGCGCCGCGCGCCCGCTCGGCGATGTCCGGGGGCACCGTGACGACGTGCTTCCAGTCGCGCAGCGAGTCGCGGAGCTTCTCGAGCGTGATCATCTTCATGTAGCGGCAGATCGCCTTCTCCGAGACCGCCTCGAAGCGCTTCTCCGGCGCCTCCTTGTTCAAGCGGTGGATGATCCCGGTCTCGGTCGCGACGAGGAAGCGGTCCTTCGGCGAGGAGCGCGCAAAGTTGATCATCCCCTCGGTCGAGAGGATGTGCGTGCGGCCGTTGCCGAAGGCCATGCACTGGCTCGCGCAGCCGCACTCCGGGTGCACGAGGAGCTCCGCGTCCGGGGCGTCTTCCTGCCAACGCTCGATGTCGCGGGGCCGGATGCCCGCGTGGACGTGGCACTCGCCCATCCAGATCCGGAGCGTGCGGCCGGTGACCTTCTCCAGCCAGAGGCCGAGGTACATGTCCGGCAGGAACAGGATCTCGGTGTCTTGCGGAATCGACTCGATGACGGCCTTCGCGTTGCCGGAGGTGCAGCAGAAGTCGCTCTCCGCCTTCACCTCCGCCGTCGTGTTCACGTACGAGACGACGACTGCGCCGGGGTTTTCCGCCTTCCACGCGCGGAGCTGGTCGGCGGTGATCGAGGCGGCCAGCGAGCAGCCCGCGTCGAGATCGGGGATGAGGACCGTCTTGTCGGGCGACAGGATCGCGGCCGTCTCGGCCATGAAGTGCACGCCGCAGAAGACGATCGAGTCGGCGTCGGTCGACGCGGCCTCGCGCGAGAGGCCGAGCGAGTCGCCGACGTAGTCCGCGACGTCCTGCACCTCCGGCACCTGGTAGTTGTGGGCGAGGATCACCGCCTCGCGCTCCTGCGCGAGCGCGCGGATCTCCTCATGAAGCGTGCTGATGTCCATGGTGGTCATCTAGCTCCAGTGAGACGTCGAGGGATCGGGCGGAGTGGGTGAGCGCGCCGACCGAGATCTCGTCGACCCCGGTCTCGGCGACGGCGCGTACGTTGTCGAGCGTGATGCCGCCGGAGGCCTCGAGGCGCGCCCGGCCGGCGGCGAGCGCCGACCGCCGCGCGAAGCCGATCCGGCGCCATGTTGTCGAGGAGGATCGCGTCCGCTCCCGCGGCGAGCGCCTCCGACACTTGCTCGAGCGTGTCGCACTCGACCTCGACGGGGAGCGGCGTGGCGCCGCGCAGCCGCTCGACCGCCGTGCGCGACCGAGCCCGCGGCGCGGAGGTGGTTGTCCTTGACGAGCACGCCGTCGTCGAGCCCGAAGCGGTGGTTGCTCCCGCCGCCGCAGCGCGACCGCGTGCTTCTCGAGCACGCGCAGGCCCGGGGTCGTCTTGCGCGTGTCGAGGATCGCGGCGCCGGTGCCGTCGACCGCGTCGACGTAGCGACGGGTCAGGGTCGCGATCCCGGAGAGACGGCCGAGGAAGTTCAGCGCCGTGCGCTCGCCTGTGAGGATCGCGCGCTCGGGGCCAGCGACGCGGGCGACGGCGGTGCCGGCGGCCACGACGCGCCCCCTCGTCGACGAGCCGCTCGAAGCGAAGCTCGGGGTCGACGGCGCGGAAGACCGCCTCGGCGACGTCGAGCCCACAGACGACGCCGGCCTCCTTGACGACGAGGTCGGCGCTGCCGGTCGCGTCGGCGTCGACGGTCGCCTCGGTGGTGACGTCGCCCTCCCCCACGTCCTCGGCCAGCGCCATGAATGCGACGCGCTCCAGCGTGTCGGTGGCTACCGCCATGTCTCCAGGGTCGGCTCGGATCCGGGGCGCAGCACGACGTGCCGCTCGAACGCCTCGCTGGTCGCGGGGAAGTCGGCGCGGAAGTGGGAGCCGCGGCTCTCCTCGCGGAGGAGCGCGCTCTCGGCGATCAGCCGGACGAGGAGGTGCGGCGCGGCCAGGAGCCGCTCGAGCCCGGCCGCATCCCGGACGAGTCCGCAGTCGGCCCAAAGTGTGTTCCGCAGCGGCGCCGTGACGCGGCTCGACAGCTGACGGGCGGGTCGCGTGCGCGGCGGCGTCGGCGGCGGGGTCGTCGAGGGCCGCGTGCGCGGCCCGCCGGCCGAAGACGAGGCACTCGAGCAGCGAGTTGGAGGCGAGCCGGTTCGCGCCGTGCACGCCGGTCGCCGCGCACTCGCCCGCCGCGTACAGGCCCGGCACCTCGCTCCGGCCGTCGAGGTCGGTGATGATGCCGCCGACCGTGTAGTGGGCCGCCGGGGCGACGGGGATCGGGCTCGCCGCGGGGTCGTAGCCGCGGTCGAGGAGGCTGCCCATCAGGGTCGGGAACCGGCCACGGTCGATCGAGCGGAGGTCGAGGAGCGCGGTCCCACGGGCGGCGATCTCGCGGGCGACGACGTCCCGCGGCGCGAGCTCGTCCGTGAAGCGGCGGCCGTCCTCGTCGAGGAGGACGGCGCCCTCGCCGCGCAGCGCCTCCGAGAGGAGCAGCGTCGAGTCGACGAGCGTCGTCGGGTGGAACTGCGTGAACTCGAGGTCGGCGACGGCGGCTCCTACCCGATAGGCGGCCGCGATGCCCTCTCCGACCGCTCCCGGAGGGTTCGTGGTCCGCTTCCAGAGCGCCGACGCGCCGCCCGTCGCGAGCAGCGTCGAGCGCGCGCGGGACCGCGCGCGGTCGGTCGCCGCACCGACGCAGCGGCCGCCCGCCGTCCAGAGCGCGGTCATGCGAGCGCCCTCGACCACCCGGATGCGGGGATGGGCGAGGACCCGCTCGGCGAGCTTCCGCGCGACCCTGTCGCCCGTGGCTGCGCCTCCGGCGTGTACGACCCGCCGCTGCGAGTGGCCTCCCTCGAGGCCGAGTCCCTCGTCGAACTCGACGCCGAGGTCGACGAGATCGCGGATCCGGGCCGGCGCCTCCTCGGTCAGCACGGAGACGGCACTCGGACGTGACAGCCCGCGGCCGGTGCGGAGGGTGTCTTCGGCGTGGAGGGCCGGCGTATCGCCCTCCCCGACGGCCGCGGCGATGCCCCCCTGCGCGAGCGAACTGGTCGAGGCGAGCAGCGGCCCCTTCGAGAGCACGAGCACGTCGCCCTCGGACGCCGCGCACAGCGCCCCGAAGAGCCCGGCCACCCCGCCCCCGACGACGAGGAGGTCGACATGCGGCTCCCGGCCGCCGGCTTTCGCGTCGCTCATGGTAGTTTTCGCCTCTGAGTCGATAACCTCGTGGCGCATCCTACCACTCAACCCACCCTTCCCGCGCACGCCGTTCTCGCCGTCGTGCTCCAAGTGCGCGAGGAAAAGCTCGACACTCCTGTGGCAGCGGGCCCGCGAACCCTTCCGCGGGACGTGGTCCCTCGCCGGCGGGACGCTTGGCGACGGGGAGACGCTCGAAGCGTCGATCCTGCGCCACCTCGCCTCCAAGGTCGACCTGCGCGAGGTCGCGCACCTCGAGCAGCTCGGCACCTGGAGCGAGCCCGAGCGTCATCCCGAGCGCTGGGAGCTCGCGACCGCGTACCTCGGCCTCGTGCCGCTGGGCTCGACCCGCGGGTTCCCGAAGACACGCGCTGGCATCCGGTACACGCGCTGCCCGAGACGGCGTTCGACCACGGCGCGATCGTGCTCGCCGGGCGCGAGCGGCTCCGCGGGAAGCTCTCGTACACGAACCTCGGGTTCGCTCTCGCGCCCGACGGCTTCACTCTCGCCGAGCTGCGCAACGTGTACGCGGCCGCGCTGGGCTACGAGGTCTCCGCGACGAACCTGAAGCGCGTTCTCCTTCGCCGCGGCGCGATCGAGCCGGTCGGCGAGCACCAAGCACGGCCCTGCCGGCGGGCGTCCCGCGGAGGCGTACCGCTTCTGTGCGCGGCGGCTCGAGGTGACGGATCCCGTTCGCCGTCCTCCGCCCGCCCGCCTGACGACGCGGCCTCTCGGGGGGTTGACCGCCGTTCGCGCCGATCACGCGACCATGCGGCACTTTCGACTGTGGCTCGTCTCATCGGCCTGGTCAGCGTCCTGCCCGAGGCGGCCGCGGCCGCGGCCGTCTTCTGGCGCGCCCACCCCGCGCGCCTAGCCGACGAGCGCGGACAACCGCGGTCACGGCCGCGGCGAGCGCCATCGCCAGCGACGACGTGCACGCGAAACACGACTGCGATGGCCCCGGCGGCGACGCCCGGCACACGTGCATCCACGGTCACCTCGCCGTTCCCCCCGAAGGTCTGCGTCACGACGAGCGCGGTCAGCATCACGGGAGCGAGGAGCTCGACTGCCGGACTGAACTCGAGGGGGCAGGCGACGCCCCCGATGAAGACCGGCCCGGCGGCCTTGAAGAGGGCGGTGACCACGCCGACGAGCACCACGACGATCCAGGCGCCGCTCACGTCCGGAGCCCCAGGAGGCAGGCCGCGGCGCGGCGACGATCGGAACCCCGATCGGCGTGACCGGAGTCAGTGCGAACGTGATGGCAGCGGCGAGAGCGGCGGCCTGGACCGCCCTCCGGTCACGCACGTACGGCACCGCGAGGGCGAGAAAGAGAGTCGCGAAGGCAGCATCGAGCCCGAGCGCGTTCGGATCCTCCACCACACCTCCGATCACGGTTCCCGCGGCGGTGCAGCAGACCCAGAGCACGTAGAACAGAAGGCCCGCGCCGACGAGGATCGGCCATTCGAATGTCCCTCGCCGCCCCGAGAGCGCCCACGACTCGTCGACGATCGCCTGGGACTCCACGAGCCGGCGAAGCGGCCGCCCGGGGAAGATCGATGCAACGGTGACGCTGATCGCGACGTAGCGCGCGTTCAGGAACACGGCCGCGAGGATCGCGGCCATCACCGTCCCGCCGGCGTCGAGGACGGAGACCGCTGCGAACTGGGCGGATCCGGCGAACGTCGTCGCCGACATGACGACCGTGGTAACGGCGCCGAATCCAGCGGCCTCGGCCAGGACTCCGAACGACAGCCCGAAGAGCGCCGGGCTCGGCGCAAGAGGGATCGCGGCGCGAATCCCGTCGCGGATACGCGGCGTGCGGTGGGTTCGCCGGTCACGAGGCAACCCTAGTGGAGGTCTCGGTGCGACAATCCGTTCGCATGAAGATCGCTCGTCAGTGGCGCATCCGGCCTGATCGGGTCTGCCCTCGTGCCGTCGCTCGAAGCCGCAGGGCACGAGGTCGTGCGACTCGTCCGCCGCCGTGCCTGCGAGCGCCCCGAGAGCGCGATGGGATCCCGCCGCGGGCACGATCGACGCCTCGGGGCTCGCCGGCGTCGACGGCGAGTCAACCTCAGCGGCGCGAACGATCGCCGTCGCGGGACCACCGCGCGGAAGCCGAGATTCGCGACTCGCGCGTCGAGACGCACAGCCTCCTCGCCGGACGCTCGCCGCAGATCGAGCCGCGGCCCACCGTGTTCGTGTCGCCGGCGGCGGCGGCATCTACGGCGACCGCGGGGACGAGATCCTGACCGAGGAGTCCGAGCTCGGAGCCGGGTTCCTCGCCGACGTCGGCAGGGCGTGGGAGGACGGCCGGAGCCCGCGCGAGCGGCGGGTCTCCGGGTCGTCAACTTCCGGCAGGGATCGTCCTCTCGCGCGACGGAGGTGCGCTGCCGGCATGCTGCCCCCGTTCAAGCTCGGAGTCGGCGGCCGCGTCGCGAGCGGGCGCCAGTGGTGGACCTGGGTCGCCTCGACGACCTCGTCGCGCTACCGCTTCGCTCTCGAAGGAACCCTCGCGGGCCCGGTGAACGTCGTCTCGCCGAACCCCGTGACGAACGCGGTGTTCGCGAAGGCGCTCGGCAAGGCGCTCCGGAGGCCGACCGTGTTTCCCTTCCCCGCGTTCGCGGCCAAGGCGATCTTCGGCGAGA
>CAVRPZ010000004.1:0-190234 GCA_963723345.1 uncultured Actinomycetes bacterium
GATGTATTGCTAACGCATGGGCTCGCGAGTGGCCTTCCGAGGACATCTGGACTGCGCGGCGGCAGTGACGACCCCGCGCTCGGGCCGAAGGGCGCCTAGGCGACGGACACGAACATGCAGTCCGGAATGGAAGCGGTGACCAGAAGACGCCGGGTCGTCCGCCCCAGGCGCCCGGCCACCCAGGCGCGGGAGACTCCGCCGCTCACCGGTCGGCCAGATGCTCAATCGTCGATCGCCGTCCGGTACGAATCGCCCAATCACGACACTGTGGTGTAGAGCTTCGACGGCGAGCACGAGAATTGCTCCAGATCCGTTCCACCATTGACGGCCAGAGCGTCGCGGCGACGCCGGACGACCGACGCTTGCAAGCTCATCCAAGATGCAGTCGTCAAACGCAACCCACAGAACCTGGATCTGTTTGGATGGGGTGTGCCCGGCGAACCCCGCTTGTTCGGAGCTTGCCGGTCGAGCGCGACGGCGACGGCGAGCAAGAGCGCGACGAGCGTCGTCAGCGGCGGGCTCCAGAGTGGATACTCGAGGAGCCCGTTGACGAGGAAGGCGACGAGGACTGCGACGAACCCCAGCGCCGTCAAGCGCTGTTCGTCCAGCCCGTGCGCGATACCCTCGCCCCGCCGCGCCGAGCGCGAGCAGGACGAGCCCGGCAAACGCGAGCGCGGCAGGGATTCCGAAGAAGACGGCGAGCCCGAGGAAACAGGTTGTGGGGGTGGGTCGCGAGGTCTGGCCGACCAGCGTAGACACCCACCTCCTCGAAGTCGCCGAGACCTGTCAGTGGATGGTCTGCCACGATTCGAGCAGCGCGCTCGACGAGCTCGAGACGGAAGTCGTACAGCCCGCGGGCCTCGCCGCTGAACAGCGAGGAGACACGCGCTCCGATCGCGCCCGCACCCGAGAGCGCGAGCGCGGCAGCACCGATGGCGGCAGCTCCGCCGGCAACCAACGTCGGGACGCGCGTCCTTCGCTCGAGCAGGTACACGGACGTACCTACGGCGAAGGCGATCCACGAGGCGCGCGAGAACGTCACGACGAGGGCGAGCGAGCCGGCGCCGGCCGCGACGAACCCGAGCCACCGGAGTGCTCCTCGCTCGGCCAGCGAGCAAGCAAGGACGCCGAGAACAGCCAGGACCAAGAACTGGCCGAGCGCGTTCGGCGTGGCCCAGCGTCCCCTCCGGGAGCGGGAAGACGATCGCCCCTCCGAGCCGGGCGGAGCGTTCCGACCAGCGATCGACGTACTCGAAGAGCGCGACTGACGCCTCGACGAGCGTCGCCATCACGAGGGCTACGAACAGGAGCCTCAGGGCGTGGCGGTCGTGGAGATGCGCTGCGACCACATGAAACACGACTCCCAGAGCACCCCAGAAGAGAAGCTCGCGCAGTCGGTCCGAGTTGTCCACGGGCCCGATCGTGCTGAGCGCTATGAAGGCGACGAGTGCCACGAACGTCCAGTCGACCGCGCGCATCCGGACGACCTCCCGTCGCGTCGCAACACGAGCGAGATACCCGATCGCCCCACCCCGACGACGGCCTCGAGCGGGACGACCTGCGCACCCAGGACATGAACGGCTTCGCCAGCTGGGAGCAACAGGGCGACGAATGGTCCGAACAGATACGGACGCGCGAACGCCGTGACGAGCGCAGCTGCGGCAAGCAAGCTCAGCCCGGCTACTGCCGGGTCCCACACGAGCGCGACGAGGCCGAGTCCCGCCACCACCGCGAGCGCTCCGATCCGAGCGCGGCGCCCGGGAGACGGGAGCTCCGAGCGGACCCAGTCCCCGAGCGCACGGACGCTGGAGTCGATGGCATTTCCGGTCGAAGTCTCGGTCCGCAGGGTGTTCTCCTCCACGCGCTGCTCATCGGTCGCGAGCGGGCGATCGATGAGTCGCGGGGGATCGACGGCAGAACGGTATCGGAGAAAATGCGTAAGACCGGGGGAAACATGACGACAATGGAAGGCCGACTGGTGGAGGAGAAAGACCAGGCGCAGACGCGCCGCGACACACATGCCGCGAGCGGGGTCGCCAACCTGCGCGTCGCGATCGCGCACGAGTGGCTCGTGCGGTATGCAGGCTCCGAGCGCTGCGTCGCCGAGATGCTCGAGGCCTTCCCCGGTGCGAAGCTCCTGACGACTGTGCTCGAGGCGTCGGCCGTGCCGGCCGCGTTGCGTGCAGCGCGAGCCTCGTTCCTCCAACACGTCCCGGGCGCGACACGTCATCACGAGTGGTTGCTGCCTCTGATGCCGCTCGCCTGGCGCTGCGGCCGGCCGTGCGGGACGTCGACGTCGTGATCTCGAGCAGCCACGCGTGCGCGAAAGCCGTTCGCATCGAGCACGGGATCCCGCACCTGTGCTACTGCCATACGCCGATGCGCTACGCGTGGGACTTCGACGCCGAGCGGGAGCGGTTCCCGCCTGCGGTCCGTCCCTTCGCACGGGCCGGCATGCGCTGGTTCCGCCGCTGGGACCGGCGAACGGCACGCCGCGTCACGCGCTTCGTCGCGAACTCGACCGCGGTCGCGCGGACGGATCGGGCAGCGCCTTCGGGCGGACGGCCGACGTCATCCACCCTCCCGTGCGCACCGAGTTCTTCACGCCGGGCGGGGAACGCGAGGGGTTCTTCCTCTACGTCGGGCGCTTCGTCGGCTACAAGCGACCGGATCTCGTCGTCGACGCCTTCGCGGATCTGCCCGAGCAGCGTCTCGTGATGGTCGGCGAGGGCCCCCTCGGCCCCGCGCTCGCAGCGACGTGCGACGCCGAACGTGTCGTTCCTCGGCACGCTCGACGACGACCGGCTCCGCGATCTCTACCGCTCGGCGCGTGCGCTCGTCTATCCGGCGAACGAGGACTTCGGGATCGCCATGGCCGAGGCGCAGGCGTGCGGTACGCCGGTCGTCGGCCTGGCGGCGGGGGGCGCGATCGACATCGTCGAGCCCGGCCGCACCGGCTGGCTGCTGCACGAGCAGTCGGTCGACGAGCTCCGCGAAGGCATCCGCCGAGCCGCCGTCGAGGAGCTCGACGGCGGATGCGATCGCGCGAAGCGCGAGCGGTTCTCGGCAGCCCGCTTTCGGCGCGAGATGCAGGAGGCGGCGGCAGCCTGCGCCGAGGCCGCGTGAGACCGGCCGCTTCCGCACCCGTGCGAGGCCGCGGACGCGTCATCGCGTTGCGCTCGGTCTTCTCCCCGCTCACGCTCGTCGTCTTCCTCTACACGCCGCTGCTGCTCCTCTACGCGGTCAGCAGCGGGAGCGTCTTCGAAGTCGACTTCGACAGTCGCAAGACGCTGAGCTGGACGGGGTTTGCCTTTTTCGCCCTGGCGCTCCTCTGCTTCGCCGCGGGGGCGAAGGTGGGAGATGACAGCGCGCGCCACAAGCCGCTCACAAGCGTCAATGGAGGGGCCGAGAGGCTGACAGCCGAGCAGCGTCGAAGCCTTGCCGTACTCATGGAAGTCGCGCTCGTGCTCAGCATCGCCGCGTACGTGCTCTGGTTCGCCACCGGGATCGCCAGGGCCGGTGGCATCACGATGTTCTACGAGATCTGGCGCTACGACCCGGAGGGGCTCAAGGCAGGCATCCTGACCACGCTTCCCGGCGTGACGACGCTGACGCAGCTCGCAGTCGCTGCGATCCCACTGGCGTTTGCCTTCAAGCTCGTCGCGACCGGGCTCAGTGATCCGCGTGCTCGTGATCGTGGTCTTCGGGCTGGCCATCCTCCGCACGCTGTTCTACAGCGAGCGGCTCGCCCTCATCGAGCTGGTGATTCCTCTCGCCTTCCTCATCGCAGCCCCGCGGAAGGTGACCGTGCCCCGGATCGCGTTCTACGTGCTCGCGCTGCTGCTGGCGGCGGTCACGTTCTTCGCGGCGACCGAGCTTCGGAGAAGCTACACGTACACGGGCGACTTCACGGCAAGCAACGCAACCACGCGTTTCTTCGGCTACTACCTCACGAGCGTCAACAACGGGATGGCCGTCATCGACGAGTATCCGGCGCGGACCCCCTTCGATTCGACCGGGGAGTTCCTCTGGCAGCTGCCCGTCGTCGGCGACCTACGGGTCGAACACCTCCCCGGTCTCGGCACCGTGAGCTTCCGCTACGCGGACGTGTTCGGCATCAACCCAGACGCCTTCTGGACCAGAGCGTTCGCCGCGCAGGGCCTCGACTACGAGTTCAATGTCTTGAGCACGCCTGGACAGCTGGCGGCGGACTTCGGGTGGGCCGCCCTTGTCGCGATGTTCCTTCTGGGTCTGATCTCCGGACGGCTGTATCAGCGAACCGCAGACAGCGCCTTCCACCGAGCGCTCTACGGCGTGTGGCTCGTGGGACTCCTCGAGTTCATGCGAATCCAGTACTTCACCGACACCCGAGTCTTCCCGGCGTACCTCGTGTTCCTCGGTGCGTACCTCGTGATCCGGCGACGTGTGCCGGTCCCCGCTCCCCGTGCGACCCGGCCGGTCGCCGAGCCGCCGCGAGCGACGGCCTGACGGGCGTCAGAGCTCGGGCAGCGAGCTCGCGCGTGCGGGAGAGGGGTCGGGCGTTGCCGGTCCCTCGGGCGCTGCCCGCAGCGCCCGTACGAAGAACACCATCGCGAGTACCCAGCTGAGCAGCATTCCGACGACGCCGCCCTCGGGCCCGAGCTCACGCAGCAGGATCCAGCCGACGGCGAGCGACAACGCTGCGCCCGCAGCCTGGCCGACGAACACGTCACGTGTCAGGCGTCTCGCGCTGAGCGCCGCGATCGCGACCGTGGAGAAGGCGAGCAGGACGTAGTAGAGGGCGAACAGCTGGACGACGTCGGCGTACTGCTCGTACTCCGAGCCGTACACGAGCCCGAGCGCCGGCTCTGCGAAGAGCGCGATCAGAATGCAGTACGGCACGACGACGGGCAGGATCGCGACCAGGCTTCGGCGCACCTTCCGCCGGATGCTCCCGATCGCCTCGAGCTCTCTGGCGAGGACGATCGGCAGGTAGCTCGTGACGAAGGTCAGAAAGACGCTGATCGGCCCGAGGAGCGTCTGCGCGGCCTTGAGGGCGGCGCTCGCCACGGCGCCGATCACAGCGGCGGCGAGATAGATGTAGAACTGGGTCGAGAACCACTGCCCGACCTCGGCGACGCCGAGCCACTTGCCGAAGTGCCAGTTGGCCGAGAGTCGCCGAGCGCTCGAGTCTCCCCGAGAGCGTCGAGCGGAGCTGCCAGGCGACGACGGCTGCACCGAGCGCGAACGCCGCGGCGAGCGTGAGCAGCGCGCGCTCACCCGTGAGAGCGTCGAGTCGCCAGAGCACGACGAGCGCCAGCGCCTGACCGCCGTAGCTCAGGACGTCGTTGGCGAACGCGGCCGCGAGCCGTCCCTCCGTGTAGAGCATCCGTCGGCCGAACTCCTGGAGCTGCCAGGCGACGAGGGCAGGGACGAGCGCCAGGAAGAGCGACGCGCTGGAGAGGCCGCCGGCGTATGCGAGCCCGGCAGCGGCCGCCGCGAGCGAGGCGAGACCGCCTGCGAAGGCGACCTGCCCAACGGCCGCCGTCGTCGAGTAGTCCGCGTACTCGCGTCCGTGCCGCACGGCGCCGAGGACGTTGTGCGGTCTGCGTTATCAGTGCCGCCTGAAGGGTGCCGGCCGTCTGCAGGACGGTGAACGCGAGGACGAAGTAGCCGAAATCCGCGGGCGTGAGGGAGCGAGCCAGCAGGATGATCGTGAGGAAGTTGACGCCCGAGACGAGTCCCTGGTCGAGCACGCCCCAGACCTCGGTCCGGACGCGCCCGGAAGCTCGAAGGCGAGCGCGCCCCGAGCCCTCTGCCTCGCTCACCCCGTGGGCTCCGTACCCGCCCGGGTCGGAACGCCGACCGTGCCGGCCGCGCCGGGCCTCGCGCCGTCGAGCTCGACCCCGGCCGGCGGCGCGGAGGCGAGGTCTCCGCTCGCCGCCACGCGATGAAGGAGGTCGGAGAAGTGCCGGCCGACTTCCGCCCACGAGAACCTCGCCGCGGCCACTGCACCGCGTGCCGACAGCTCGGTACGCAGCTCGTCGTCGGCGCAGATCCGCGCGAGCGCGCTACGCCAGGCGTCGGCGTCGAGGGGCTGGGAGACGTAGAGCGCGGCGTCGCCTGCGACCTCCCGCACCGGCGGGATGTCGCTCGCGACCACCGGCGTCCCGCTCACCATCGCCTCGAGCACCGGCAGCCCGAATCCCTCGTAGAGACTCGGCAGCACCAGCGCGGACGCGTCGCGGTAGAGGGCCGTCAAGCCGCTCGGGACCGACGAACCCGAGATGGCGCACCCGATCGCTCGCACGCAGCCGCGCGACGCGCTCGTCGAGCTCCGCGGAGGCGCCGCCCTCGGTCGGGCCCGACGATGAGCAGCTTCGCGCGGAAGCGGCGGCTCGGCGCCGGCGACCGCCGTCGACGAGCGTGTCCACGTTCTTGCGCGGATCGAGCGAGCCGACGTACAGGAGGTACGGCCTCGCCCGCCGCATCTCGCGCGGCGCGGTCGCGTCGAGGAGCTGCGGGCCCTCGCCGATGACCTCGCACTCGTCCGGGTCGATCCCCGTCGCCGCGTGGAGGCCCGGCAGCGTCGCCTGGCTCACGCAGACGACCGCCGACGCGAGCCGGCAGGCCCGTGGCAGGAATGACTGGTAGCGAAGCCTCTTCGGCAGCGAGTAGAACGCGGGCGCGACGAGCGGCCCGACGTCGTGGACGACGATCGACGGACGGGACGGGAAGGCTTCCGAGCGGGAGCTCGGGCACCGGCGTGAGCACGACGTCCGGCCCGCAGCGAACGCGCGAGCGCCGCGAGGTTCCGCTCGCGCCAGAGCGCCCGCGCCGACACGCTCTGCGTCCGCGGCGACACCTGGACGACCTCCATCGGGCCCAGCTCGGCGACGTCGGCGACGCTCGTCGACGACGACGAGCGCGAGCTCCGGCCGCGCCGCGAGCGCCTGGATGAGACCGATCGTGTACGTCCGGATCCCGCCCTGGCCCGGCTTCAGGTTCGTCGCGTCGACGAGAACCGTCAGCGGCCGTCCGCGGGATGCCCGTCCGGGGCGTGCGGCGCCGCGCGCCGTCGGCCTCGGCTCGTGGCGCGGCACCGGCCGTCTCCACGGCTCATGAGCGACTCGGCCGCGCGCTTGCGGCGAAGAGCCTCGTGCAGCGTGCGTCGAGGCGCCAGCGCGACCTGGGCGTCGTCGGGAATGCCCGCACGCCGTTGGACGCGCGCAGAAAGCGCGTGTACCGGCGAGTCCGCAGGGCAGCCCCGCGACCGCGGACCGAGGCGGTGCCGCCGCCCGAAGCGCCTGGACGGATCGCGTGGCCGATCTCGGTCACTGCGCGAAGCGCGCGCGCCGAGAGTCCGCGGCGGGCCGTGCAGGCGGAAGAGCGCCCGCCGGTTCCGCGCGACGAGGAACGCCTTCAGCCACGAGCCTTCGCCGGTCGAGGCCGAGCCTTCGTGGAGGGCGACGGCACCGGGGACGACGAGCGCGCGATAGCCCTTCTTGCGCAGCCGCCAGGCGACGTCGACGTCCTCCAGATACGCGAAGTAGAGCGGCTCGAGCCCGCCGACCGCCGCGAGCGCCGTCCGGCGCACGAGGCAGCCGCTCGTGCTCGGCCCGAAGACGTCCGACCGGCGCGGCGAGCGGATCGGCCTTGACGTCCGGCGTCGCTCTCCGCCGGAATGCCGATCTCGTCGACCTCGATCCCCCGGCTGTTGACGACCGACGGGTCGGCGGCGTAGCGGATGTCGGGCACGAGGCAGGCGACGTCCGACGGGCGCTGTCCGTGCCGCCTCGAGCATCGTGCCGACGAACTCCTCGGACACGGTGAGGTCGGGGTTGGCGAGCATGATCCAGCGAGCCGCGCGTGAGCGCGATCCCCTGCGAGGCGGCCACGACGTAGCCCGCGTTCAAGCGGGTTCTCGACGATCATGTCGGCGCCGCGCTGCGGCGGCGAGACGCACGCGAGTCGTCCGCGAGGCGTTGTCGACGACGACGATCTCGATCGGGACGCCCGCCGCCGTCGGCGGATCGGCGCAGCGCCCCGAGCGACGCCGGCAGCGACGTCGCCGGAGTTCCACGAGACGAAGACGACGGTGAGCTCGGGGAGCTCACACGCAGCCTCCAGCGTGTCTGTCGCCGGACGGGCGGCGGCCCGTGACGGAGGTTCAGCGCCGCGAGGTAGCGCCTCGTGGAGCACGGCTCGCCTGCCGCTCGACCGTGAAGCGCTCCCGCACGCGGCTCGGCGGCGGCGCTCGCCAGCCGCTCCCGTAGCGACGGGTCCTCGTGCAGGCGAACGATCCACTCGGCGAGGCGCGCGGGCGTCCTCGGGCTCCACGAGAACGCCGGTCTCGAGGTGCTCGATCTGCTCGGGCGAGCCACCGACCCGCGTGGCGATCACGGGCACCCCGGCCGCCATCGCCTCGAGGTCGCGAGCGGGAACGCGTCCTGACGCGAGGCGAGCACGAACATCTCCCAGCGATCGAGCCCTTCGGCGGCCGGCCGGCGCCCGAGCATGCGCACGGCGCCGCGAGCTCCTCGGAGGCCGCGAGCTCGCGACGACGGCGCTCGAACTCGACGTCCTCGTCCAGGCCCGTCTGGCCGATGTGCTCGAAGCGCAGGTCGGGACGACGCTCGCGCGCGAGCGCCGCCGCCTCGAGGAAGACGTCCGTTCCCTTCGTCGCGCAGACCGTCCCGATCGTGCCGACCGTGGGCGAGGCGGCTCCGCGCTGCCGATCGGAGGCGGCCGCGCACGCCGTTGTAGCGCGACGAGGACCGGCGTGGCGCCCGCGTGCGGCCGCACGACGCGCGCGACCGCCTCCGAGACGACGACGAGGACGTCGGCGGTCTTCGCGGCGGCGCGGAGCGTCAGGGTCCGCTTCGGCGCCGGCCGGCGGGAGCTCGTGCACGTGCACGACGACCGGGAGGCCGAGCTTCCGCGCGACCCTCGCCTCCGGAAGCGTCCTGCAGCGTGTTCGCGTGCACGACATGCGGGCGCGCGCCGAAGCAGCATCTGCCGGAAGGCGCGCAGGTAGCCGGGAGTCTCGCGAAGCCGCGCGACGACGCCCGGGTCGGCTCGCCAGCCGCGCACGCTGTAGCGGATCGGCTTTCGCCGGTACGCCCTGGTCGGAATCGAGCCGACGGCCTCCTCGAGCAAGCGGCCCGTCGCCCGGGAACCAGCCGCTCGGCGGTCCACCCGTACGCCTGCGAGCGGCTCGATCGCCTGCAGGACCGAGCGACCCGGCGCCGAGCGCCTCGGACTCGTGGAAGACGACGAGCAGCCGCAGGAACCCCGGAGGCGCGCTGCCCGCAGCGACAGCCGGCATTACCCTCCCCGGACGGCTCCGCGTGCGGCCGCGAGGCACGCGGCGGCGCGAGCGACGCTCGGCGTCGAGCGACGGCTCGCGCCGCCTCGCTCCCGCTCTTCATCGCGTGATCCATGTTGAGGTACTGCCACTCGCCGAAGCGGCCTGCGGCGACGATCTCGTGCTCGGCGAGCCACGAGCGGATCACCTCGACGTTCGCCGAGTGCTCGAGGTCGTAGATGACGTAGGCCGGGAGCGATCTCCTGCGTGTGGACGAGCTCGATCCGCTCGTCGTCGCGCAGGATCCCGGCCTTCGTGAGCGCCTCGACGGCCTGCTCGACGACGCGCTCGCGGTCGAGCGGGCGCGCGTCCGAGAATGCGATCTCCATCGAGATCGAGCTCTTGCCGGCCGGCACGTTCTCGCGCGTGAAGTTCCCCGGGAACGAGAGCCGGTGGAACGGAAACTCGTCCTCGTAGAAGTACACCCAGTGCTTGTCGGAGACGTCCGGGCGGTCGACGCCGAGGTTGACGCAGCAGATTCCCTGGTAGCGAAGCGCCCCGCAGGCTTTGCGCACGCGCGCCGGGACGGTCGGCGGCGAGCGCGGCGAGCTCGGAGAGCGGGAGCGTGTAGATCATGCGGTCGAACGAGACCCGCTCGCCGTCCCGGAAGGACGACGGTCCGCGCGGCGACGTCGATCCGCTCGACCTCGCGACCGAGCTGGACGCCGTCGACACGCTCTCCGAGCGCGCGTGGAAGCGCCTCGATGCCGCCCCGCTTCGGGTACCAGAAGTGCGCGGTCGCGCCGACCTGCTCGACGTCCTCGCTCACGGCACCGGCGACGATCCGCTCGACGTCGGGCGTCGGAACCCGCCGGTCGATCCAGCCGAACTCCATCTCGCGCGGCTCGACCGTCCAGATCTTGCGCGCGTACGGGATCATCAGGTGGTCGGCGATGCCGTCTCCGAAGACGCCGCGCATCCACTCCTCGTAGTTCCGCGGGGCGAAATCGCCTCGCGCCTGCCGCTCGACCGCACGGACGAGGCCCGCCGAGACAGTCGACGACGATCTCGGTCGGCAAGCCGTGAAGGTGCGCCTGGAACGGAAATCGCGTGTAGAGGTCGTGTGCCTGGTGGTAGATGATACGCCTCGCGCGACTGTGCGCTGAAGTTCGTCCCGAGGAGATCGCGGATGAGGTCTCCGATCTCGGGATCGGCCGCGAACAGGATGTGGGGGCCGAAGTCGAAGGTGTACCCATCCACCTCGATCGAGCGAGCGTGGCCGCCGACGCGATCCTCACGGTCGTACGTCTGCCATGTGCTCTCCCCGAGCTCCTGCAGCGTGTGCGCCGCGGTCAGCCCGGCAAGCCCGGCGCCGAGAATCACGTCTTGACGTTCACTCATCGTGGGACTGAGGGTTTCATGCCGAGTCGTTTCCCCTCTGATCGTCATCCTTAGCCGGAGCCCTGAGGTCGCTGGGCCACGATTCGTACATGGTTGGCGAAGATCGTGGCTGCGAACCAGACGAGGACCGGCACGATCGGGAACAACATGCGCGGATACGCCGACACGAGAGCATGCAACCCGAACGCGGTCACCGCAAAGATCGCGAACGGCGCGGTTGCAGGAGGCAGCGACGCCGGCACCCGCGCTGCGACGATCAGCGCCAGGAGAACCGCGCCGAGCAGGAGCGCATTCGGGAGGGCGAAGTACGCCGCAGTCAGCCGCTGCGAGCTGTAGCTGTACGGCGCGTCGAAGAACAGACGAGAGACGTTCGCAGCCACGTTCTCGAGGTACTTCGCAGGATGCTCGCTCATGTTTTCGAGGGCTCTGCGCTCGAGCTCGGCGTTCTGCTCCGGCAGGGACAGCCCACGTAGCTGCGCGAAGAACGGCCTGTGCGGGGCCAGATCGGGGTCGGTGAAGACGGCCTCTGCCTTCTGCCAGTCGCCGAGATCGTGCTCGTACGGTGAGCTCATCCAGTAGACGGACAGCCCGCCGGAGTTTCCCCACTGGTAGACGCGTCCGGTCTCCGCCGTGGTGTACGCGAGCCACGGGAAGGCAGAGGGCGAGGGCCGAGCGCGTACATCGCGGCGAGGCGCAGCACCCGCCGGCTGCGCGAGAACACCCACCAGACGGCGAGGACCGCGAGGACGACCGTCAGCACCCAGCCGTAGTCGACGCGCGTGAGAGCGAGCGCTGCGAGCGCGACGGCTCCCAGCGCGAGCCAGCCCCGGGAGCCTTCTTCCAGCCGGGCGGTGGCGTAGAGAGCGACGACGACGAAGAAGACCGCGAGCGCCTCACTATGGAGGGCGGGCAGGAGAGTGTAGAACGGCAGATAGAGCCCGAACGCCCACGTCGCGGCGAGCGCGGGCTTCAGGCGCACGTGCCTTCGCATCAGCTGAAAGAAGACGAGAACTGCAGCGAAGAGGGCAAGCGGGCCGATCAGCCGAACGAGCTCGAGCGGCAGGCCCATGCCAACGGGCGCAGCGAGCACGAGCGGCAGGCCAGGCCCGAACCAGATGTCGGGATACGTCTGATCCTCGTCGAGCAAAGCGTCCGGCGGACCTTTCGCGTACTCGCCGTCCAGGAGGTTTCGCGCAAGACCGAGGTAGCCGGACTCGTCGTTCTGGCGCTCGGGTAGGAAGAAGGTGGCGAGAACGAAGACGACGAGAAGGGGGAGCAGCACCAGAGACGGATGCGCACGTACATGGGCGCGCACCGAAGCAGTCCTCCGCTCGGGCAACCAGCGGAGAACGCGGCGTCTTGCGCCCACCGTAGCCGTCGCCATGATCTCAGAGTAATGACCGGACATCGTCGCCGTGCACGACGCCTATCCCTGCGCGATCTGAAGCCGCGCTTCATGCCACGTGCGGGGCTCGTGCGCTCCGGTCCTCAGCCGCCGAGGTCGTCACCCGAGCCTGGTCGTGCCGATCGGATCGCCGGCGTGGTCACGATCGGCATCGCCCTGCTACTGGGGCTGCTCGCCGCAGCGCTTGCGAGCGTGTCCTTCGCCTCGTTCACATCGGTGAAGGCCCATCTCGACTCGTTCGCGTCCGACGGCGACGCAGACGTGACCCGGACCGAGTTCGACGCCATCGTCGTGCGGCTTCGCGCCGCCGCAGCGGTAGCCGGTCTGGCCGCTGTCGCCGCCTATGTCGGGCGGAAGCGACTCCGCATCTTTCTCGGCGAGCTGGGTGCCTCATGCGCTACCGCGACGTCTTCCCTCGTTCGCGGCCTCCGACGCGTGTTGGCCGCCGAGTCGCCCCTTCATCTCGGCGCGCTCCTGACGGTCATCGTCATCGCAGTGCTCGTTCGGCTCGAGTTTCTGTTCCAGCCGATGCGCTACGACGAATCGGCGACGTTCGTCAGCTACGTGTCGCCGCCTTGGTACATCGCCCTCACCGACTACTCGGCGCCGAACAACCACGTCCTGCACTCTCTGCTCACGCAGATCTCGACAGCGGTCTTCGGCACCGAGGCGTGGGCGATCCGCCTCCCCGCCTTCCTGGCCGGGATCCTGATCGTCCCGGCGACATACGTCGCTGCCCGAGCGCTCTACGACAAGCACGCGGCCCTCGTCGGTGCGGGGCTCGTCGCCAGCTCGTCGGTGCTCGTCGAGTACTCGACGAACGCTCGCGGCTACACACTCGTCGCGCTCGTCTTCCTCTCGATGCTCGCCCTCGCTACCCGGCTCCACACGAGCTGGAGTACGGCAGAGTGGCTCGCGTTCGCCCTCCTCGGCGCGATCGGCTTCTTCACCGTCCCGGTCATGCTCTACGCCTACGGCACGGTCGTCGGCTGGCTGGCGATCGAGGTGTGGACCCGGGAGCGCCGCCTCCTCCTGCGCAGGCTCCTCCCGTCGGTCGTGGTCACGCTGGTGCTGACCGGGCTTCTCTACGCCCCGATCATCGCGTCGTCGGGGCTCTCCGCGCTCGTATCGAACGAGTTCGTGGTGGCACTTCCGTGGAGCACGTTCTCGGCCGAGCTGCCCGACTCGCTCATGACCATCGGCAGACAGTGGCACCGCGACGTCCCGCTGCCCCTCGCACTCGTCCTCGGAGGCGGGTTCGTGACCGCGATCGTCTTTCACCGCCGTCTCAGCCGCTTCCTGCTGCCGCCCGCCGTCGTCGCTCTCGCCTGGATCGCGCCCGTCGTCCTCGCGCAGCGTGTCGTCCCCTTCGAGCGCGTATGGCTCTTCCTCGTCCCGCTCTACCTGCTGACGGCCGCAGCGGGAATTCTCTTCGTGCTGAGAGGGTTTGCCAGACGTGTCGGCAGCAGGGAAGCCGTTGCAGTGACGATCGCGGTCGCGGCCGCCGGCCTGCTGGCTGCCAGCGCCGTTGCCTCTCAGGCCGTGTATCGCTCCGAAGAGACGTCGACGTTTCGAAACGGTGAGGCCATCGCCGCGCTGCTCGAAGAGCAGCTCAGGCCCGGCGACAAGGTGATCGCAAGCCCACCGGGCGACGTGATCCTCGAGTATCTGCTCGGCACGGACGGGCTCGACCCCGCAGAGCTCCTCTACTGGACGAAGCCCGAGGACACGCGTCGCTTCCTGGTCGTCGTCAAGAAGGGCGCTACGCAGTTCTCGCTCGAGAACCTTCTCCGGAACTCGCGGTTGAACGGTATCCGCCTCGGCGAACCGCGCCTGATCCGGAGCTACGACGAGGCGAGCGTATTCGAAGTGCTACGTGTCCAGTGATCGCGGATCCGACGGATCGGACGACGAGCTCAGGTCACCGCGTCCGCTGTATAACGACACCCGTGAAGCGCGCATCCACGTGGCTCCTCCTCGCGGCCGGCCTCATCGTGTGCGCCCCGGCAGCGCTCGCAGGGCCGCCCGATCGCTACGAGGTCCGGACCATCGTCGCGGGACTCGAGGCGCCAACCGCACTCGCGTACGCGCCGGACGGTCGCCTCTTCGTGGCCGAGAAGACCGGTCGTGTCACCGTCTTCGCCCAGGGTCGGCTCCACGAGTTCCTCGATCTCTCGGACGAGGTGAACCACTTCTCGGACCGCGGGCTCAACAACCTCGCCATCGACGAGCGCGGACGTCTCTACCTGTTCTTCACCGAGGAACTGAGGATGGACGATCCCGACAAGGGCCACCCCGCGGGCGGACGGCTCATTCGCGTCGAGGCGTTGGAGAACGACCCCACTCGAGCTGATCCGGAGAGCCGCGTCACGCTCCTCTCGGGATTCGACTCGCATGGCCCTTGGCACTCAGTAGGGGGACTCGACTTCGACGAGCGAGGCAACCTCGTCGTCGCGTTCGGCGACGGCTCTCCCTACTATCCACAGGAGTTCTCGGCTGCGGGCCTCGTCGCCTACGACTCGACGTCGATGAGCGGGAAGGTCCTCCGGATCAACCCAGAGAACGGGCGCGGCGTGCCGTCGAATCCCGAGTATCGGCCCCAGCAGCCGGACTCTGTCCGGTCGAAGATCATCGCGATCGGGTTCCGGATGCCGTACCGCCTCACCGTGGACGGGGCCACAGACGAGATCTACGTCGGTGACGTCGGCACGGATCAGTACGAGGAGATCGATCTCATCCCCGGCACTGTCCCCGAGCCGCTCAACTACGGGTGGCCCTGTTACGAGGGCGGAGACGACGGCAAGCCCGTGCGACGCTACCCCGACGAGTCGTACTGCGTCACGAATTTCTTCTCCGCGACGAACGAAGACACGCTCACCACGTCGCCTGCCTACGCGTACAGCGGAGAGGGCGGAGCCGCAATCGTCGTCGGCCCACAGTCCGCCGGCGAGGCGTACACGGACGAGCTGGACGGGAAGCTCGTCTTCGCCGACTTCATACGAGACCGGTTCTTCACCTACGACGATGGCGAGGTGGTGGATTTCGGGACACCCTCCGACTGGGGCGGCCCCACGGACATCGCCGTGACGCCGCGAGGCACGCTCGCCTACACAGCACTCTTGTCCGGCGAGGTCGACGAGATCGTCTTCCTGGGCGGGAACGAAGACAGCTCCTCGACCGCGGTGCCGTGGATCATCGTGGCACTGGGTCTCAGCGGCGTGGCGGTCGCCTCGGTCTACACGATTCGAAGACAGCGACGCTCGCGCGCGTAGGACGGCCGCTCGTCGAGGCGCCGCTCGTCACGCAGGGTAGGACCTGAGGGGCCGGCGGCTTGGCCGGCCCACCGTGCTACGGCCGCCGTGGCTCTTCGAATACGACGACCGAAAGGGGTAAGACGAGAGACTTCGTCGAGACTGCAACTGGCCGCTCACTGCGGTACCGGCGGAAGTGGTAGCCGTCCGAGCGACGGTCTTCCACGAGCCGGAACCTGTCTGCGAGCGAGGGCGGAAGCGCGTCGATTCCCCACCCGACTCCAGCGATGACAAGCTCCTGGAGGACAACCGTGCGCGGAGCCGCGTGGTCCCGCGGGCGGCGACTCACGCGAGCGAACTGCGACGGCGTGCTCGTCAAGCCGGTGTCGATCGCCCTCGCCTCCGGACGGTAGAGCTGCAACGGCACCCTGGCAAACCAGCCCTGATGGTCAGGGGTTACGATCAGCGCACGGGCGACGTCGGGCCGGGCGAGCCCGTCCGCAAGGCCGCGCCAGTCGTCTCGGTGATACGAAGCGTCCGCTGAGACGACGATCGTGGCGGCTGCTAAGACGCCGCACAACCCGACGAGCGCCAAGGCGCCGAGAGGACGCGGAGCGGCGACGACGAGCCCGGCAACCGCAGCGACGAACAGCGGCACCATGCCCATGAGGGTGTTCCGCATGTTGACGTAGTCGAAGTCTCCGATTGCGAGAGCGATCGGTAGTACGAAGGCTGCGCCACCGACGGAGGCAGCGACGACGACGGCGCGCTGGTCGGCCCTGCTCCCTCGCGCGAGGATGCAGGCGAGCGAGGCGGCCACGATCAGCGCGGCCACGCCGGCGACAACTCGATCAGCGGGCAGCGCCTGCCCGACGAGCAGCTGTTTCGCAACGACGATCACACGTCCGCTGAGGCGGTCCGATGGACCGAAAAGCTCCGTGAATCCGTTCGCACGTTGTTCGAGCGCCAGTGGGAGGACTGCGACGCCTCCGAGGGCTGTTGCAGCAACGGCGCGTCGCACCGTCTTGCCGCTGGACGAGAGCAGGAGCCATACCGCCTCGGCTGCAACGACGAAGACAGCGAAGTAGTGCGTCCAGATCGCCAGCACGGAGAACGTCGACCAGAGCACCAACGGCGACATCGCGCTCGAGGACAGCACCCGTGCGAACGCTGCGAACGATGCACCGCACAGGAGCGTCGCGAGCGCGTACGACCGAGCTTCCTGCGAATACCACACGAGCGATGGACTGACGGCGACCAACGCTGCCGCGGCCAGACCGACTCGGCGGCCGATCAGGGCGGTTCCCGCGACGTATGCGACCGGTACCGTCGCCACGCCCGCGAGCGCCGAGAGCGACCGCAGGCCGATCTCACCGTCGCCGAAGCCCCTCGCCCACAGCCACGCAACGACGTAGTAGACGGGCGGCGTCGACTCCGTCTGCGGAATGACGCGCAACATCTCCCCGAAGCTCATTCTGGTGAGCAGCGCCGTGATCGCCTCGTCGGACCAGAAGCTCTGTCGATCCAGGGTCGGGACGCGTAGCAGTGCAGCGAGCACCGTTAACGTGCCAACCCCGAGCACACCCGCGCGTCGGGTCACGGTACGAGACCGAAAGTGCGACCGATCGAGCCAGGCCGTGTCATCGGCAGGGTCTAGATGTGGTGCGAGTCGTCGTGCGGACAACCTCGGTGATGATGTACTGCGGACGGCTCTTCGCCTCGTCGTAGACGCTGCCGAGGTACTCGCCGATCAGCCCGAGGAAGAGCAGCCGGATGCCGGCGACGAACGTGATGGCGACGATCAGTGCCGTGAAGCCCTGCGGGCTGGTAGCCAGGAAGAGGCGCTCGAAGATCGCCCACAACGCGTAGATCGACGCCGCCACGGAGGCGACGGCCCCGAGTATCCAGGCGGCACGGAGGGACGTGACCGAGAAGATGCGATCGAACGCGAGGCGCACGAGCCGGGTCGTGTCGCCCGGCTCGCCGGCCGCGCGACGGTCACGCTCGACCGGAGTCCCGACCTGAGGAACGCCGACCCAGGGCCGACGGGCGTCGAGAACGGCGGCCACGCGCTCGACGAGCTCCGGGAACACGTCCTCCTCGTCGTGGAGCGGGATGGCGACTGATATCCGGGGCGGGGTCACCGAGGCGAGGGAGCGTGACCGATCTCGGGGCAGCGTGCGAGAGCTCGCTGGCATCATCGGTCGTTCCGCGGCCGGCTGTAGGTCCGTGTGCGGCCGGACGATGCTACTGCCTGGAGAACGACGTGCAGACGACGGCCGCCACACACCCGAGTTCGAGCCTGAGCGACGACACGGCCGTCGGGGCGGCTCGATCGAGGGCTCGGGACCGCTTCGCGCCCGTGCTCGTGTGGGTCGCGGCGCTCGTCTACGTCGTCGTCCTCTCACTCGAGGCGATCTCGGCGCATCGGTCGTATGTGACCGGGTTCGACACGGCGCTCTACGACCAGTTCCTCTGGCTGCTCGCAAACGGCCACGAGCCGTTCTCCACCATCGTCGGGAAGTCGATGCTGGCTGACCACTTTCAGCCGGGCCTCGCACTGCTCACTCCTGTCTACTGGCTCGGGGGTGGCGTGTCGGCCCTGCTCGTCGTCCAGTCCGCCGCGCTGGCGCTGACCGGCCCGGCGCTCTATGCCCTCGCGCGAGCGTCCGGCGCGCGGCCGGCGCTCGCAGCGGTGCCGGCGCTCCTCTGGATCGCATGCCCGTTCGTCGCTCGTCTCAACCTCTGGGAGTTCCGGCCGACGGCGTTCGTCTCCGTGCTGCTCGTCCTCAGCGTGTTGGGCGCTCTCGAGCGCCGGCTGTGGCTTCTCGGCCTGACGGGAGTCGTCGCGCTGAGCCTCAAGGAGGACGTCGCACTCGTCTACCTCGCTCTCGGCGTCGTGCTCGCGCTCCGGGGTGACCGCAGGCTGGGCGCGATCGTCGCGGCGGCCTCCACAGCCTGGTTCGTCGTCGCGTCCCTCGTCATCCGAAGCGGGAGTGGATCGCTGGACGCGTTCGGCCGCAGGTTCGCCGGCGACCGAGGCGACTCCGTACCGGAGGCGATCGTGTGGATGGCCCGGCACCCGCTGGCGACCGTCGACGACATCGCGCGGGAGAGTGTCGTCTACCTCGTGGCGCTCCTCGTCGCGACCGGCGGGTTACCGCTGCTCGCGCCGCTATGGCTGCTGCTCGCGCTACCGTCGGCGGCGCACAACGCGCTCTCCGCCTACGAGCCCCAGCACCACCTGAACTTCCACTACCACCAGCCCACGATGACGGGCCTCTTCATCGCGGCAGCCGTCGGCGTCCATCGACTGCACGGCGCCGGACGGGGACTGCGGGTCGGGGCGGCGGCGGGGATCGCGGCCGCCGCGATCCTCGCGGTCGTAGCCGGGAGCTGGGCGCACGCCCACCCGTCGGAGGGCGTTCGCCTACCACGTGAGCCGACGAACGCCGCCCTCGCGCTCGTGCCGCCGGATGCTCCGGTCGCCGCGTCGTCTCACCTCCTGCCGCACCTCAGCCGGCGCACCGACGTCTACGCCTTCCCCGCGCCGTTCCTTCCGCTCGACATCGGAACCCCGTTGACCGAAGGCGAGCTTGCGGAGCGCGCGAGGAAGGTCGACTACGTCGTGTACCGCGAGAACGACCTGCCGGTCGAGTACTTGGGGACGCCCGCAAGCGTTCTCGCGATGCTCGACCGCGAGGGCTTCATCCCCATCAGGCGGGCAGGGCGCGTGACCGTCTTCGCCCGGGGCCGACGTCCGTGACGACCGACGTCCTGCAACGCGAGCACGGAGCAATGCGGCGGTGGGTCGCCACGGGCGCGGCGGCGGCGCAGCGGCTCGGGCCGACAGCCGCACTCTCGCCGCTGCTCGCCATCTACGTTCTCGCCGTCTTCTTCTTCCCGCGCCGCCCGTCGGACGAACGGAACTACGTCGAGCTGGCCCACAACCTTCTGGACGGCCACTACGCCGGGCTCGGCTGGCGCCCGGCCACTCCGTACGGCACGTCGGCCGATCCCGCCACCCCGGACCTCTGGTTCGGGCCCGGGCTGCCGAGCGCTCTGACGCCGCTCGTAGCAGTCGACGTCCGGATCGAGGTGCTCCGGCTCACCAGCGCGCTCTTCCTGTTCGGCGCGGTCCTCGTCTTCCACAAGCTCCTGCGCCTGCGTGTCGGCGAGGGAACCGCGCTCGTCGGCGCCTATGCGCTCGGTCTCTACTTCCCCTTCTATCGGCTGCTCCCGACGGTTCACAGCGAACCGCTCGCGATCCTGTTGATCGTCTCGATGCTCTACCTGCTGAGCCGCTATCTCGCGGGCGGGCGACTTGCATACGGAATCGCGGCGGCCGCAGCGGCGGCGGGCGTCGCCATGACGAGGGTTGCGTACGGGTGGGTGCTCACGGGGATGCTGGTCGCGTTCGGCATCTGGTGGCTCGTCTCCCGCCGGCGGGACGTGCTGCGCGTCGTCGGCGTCTATGCGCTCGCGCTCGTGCTCTGTCTTCCCTGGCTCGCGTTCACGTACTCGGTGACCGACCGTCCCTTGGTCTGGGGGAACTCCGGGAGTCTCTCGCTCTACTGGATGTCGTCGCCCTACCCGCAGGACCTGGGTGACTGGAGGGGCGGCGCCTATGAGGTCGTCGTCAGCGACCCGAGGCTCGCGCACCACAGGGAGTTCTTCCTCGAGCTCGCGCCTCTCGATCCCACCGAGCAGAACCGTCGGCTCGAGCGGAGAGCGATCGAGAACATCCGCGGCTCGCCCGGAAAGTTCGCGAAGAACGTGGCGGCGAACGTCTCGCGGATGACGCTCGGGTTCCCGTTCAGCGGCAGGCAGGAGACGCTGAATACGCTCTTCTACCTCGTCCCGAATGTCCTCATCCTCTCCGCTCTCGTCGCGTGCGTGCTTCTACTCGTGGCTCGAAGACTCGCTTTCCAGTTCGAAGGGATCGTCTTCGGTGCTTTTGCTGCGCTCGCCTTCGCGCTGCACTCCGTGCTCGCGGCGTTTCCGCGCATGCTCATGCCGCTGATCCCGATCGCACTTTGGTTCGTGGTCGTGACGATCGGGAGTGTGGTCGGCCCCTATCTCGCCCGCACGAGCGGGACTCGGGACGCATCCGGCGGAGCGACCGCGAGATCTGCGACGTCGAGGTAGACGGGAGTACGCGAGCGAAACCTCGTCAGCACCCAGTTCTGCAGCTCCCGGGTCTCGGACCGGGTGAATGCGCGCGGCAGGGTCAGCGTCGTGACCGCGGGACTGTAGGAGGGCACGTGCCGGCGGACGAGAAGGTCGACCTCGCGCGTCGCGACGCGGTTGGTGTGGGGCTCGCGAAGGTCTGGCACATGGTGTTGCAGGGCCGCTATCTGCCACGACGGCGAGAGCAGGACGACCTGGCCCGCGGCCCCATCCAACGCCCCCGTGACGAGGCGCCAGTCGTCACGTTGCCGCTCAGAGGTCGTGGCGTCGCGCACCACCACCCCGAACGACCATACGACCAGAGCGCACGCTGCAAGCAAGCCCACGGGTCCTGCCCGCCTGGCCCCGAGGGCCGCGCCGACCACGACCGCGAGCGGAAGCCAGGCGACGATCACGTTCCGGTAGAGGAAGACGTCGCCGCGGCCGTCCGTGAGGAGCGCGGCGGCCAACGACATCAGGATCGGCAGTCCGACCGCGGCAAGACCGACGACGAGCGCCTCGAGCGCTCCGCGCTTCTCCCGCTGGGACCCCAGCACGACGAGCGCCGCGACCGCACACACGAGCAGGACGATTCCCAGAGACCACCAGGAGCGCGCGAGGTCCTCCGCAACGCCAGCCCCGGACCATATGCTCGGCGGGCCCGGTACGAGGAGCTGGCGAGCCGCCTCCTCGATGCGGGCCGCGAGGTCCACGAGGCGAATCCACCGCGAGGAGGCGTACATCGCTTGGTAGACCGCCAGCGGGAGTACGGCGACGCCGACTCCCACGATCGCGCCCGTCGCCACCCACGTCGCACGGCTGCGCCGTCGATAGAGGAGCAGCGCAGCTTCCGGCACGAGGAGGAAGACGCCGAAATAGTGAGTCACGATCATGAGCGAGGAGGCGCCTGCCCAGAACGCGAGACGTCGCGGCGAGGGGTTGTCGAGAGCCAGCGCGAATGCGAGGAAAGACAGCGCCCCTAACAAGACGAAGAGGCTGTACGCCCGTGCTTCCTGCGAGTACCAGACCAGCAGCGGGCTCGTGGTGGCGAGAGCCGCGACGATGACGCCCACCCGGTGCGAGACGAGCGTACGAGCGGCCGCGTAACAGACCGGAATCGTCAGCGTGCCGAAGAGCGCCGACAGTGACCGCAGCCCCGGCTCGTCCATGCCTGCCAGGCGCGACCAGAACCAGGCGAGGATGTAGTAGAGCGGCGGCGTGGACTCGGCGTCTGGAAGCGTTCCCAGCATGTCGGGCAGTGGCTTCGCGAGCAGCCCCACGGTGACGATTTCGTCGATCCAGAAACTCTGCCGGTCGAGGGTGACGAAGCGTACCGTCGCGCCGATGGCAGTGAGCACCGCGACCGGAACCCACCGTGCGGTGAGCCAAGGCAACGCAGTCGTCGCCAGGACGCCGCGTCGCGGCGGGCGCAAGCCTGGTGCGTTCCGTTTCCTCCTCACGGAAGCCGAAGCCGACGAGAGGCGAGCGCGCGAGCGACGAGCCAGCCGGTGGCGCCGAGCGCGGCAGCGAAGAGACCAGCGGAGAAGTACGTCCAGTACCGCGTGACGCCTGGATAGATCATCGCGTTGCAGAACGAGGCAGCCATGGCGAGGAGCGCGACGACCGCGACGCCCCGGGCTCGTCGCTCGAGCAGCGCGGCGCCGATCGCCCAGGCCGCGAAGAGCGGGACGATGAACTGTGGGCTGAACACGCGGTTGGTCAAGAGAAAGACGACGGGCAGCATCCCGGCCAGAGCAATCCCGGCGTAGCGGTTCCCACGCACGACGACGATCGCGCCGAGTAATCCGAGGATCGCCACGACCTGGGCACCGACCGCAACCGTGTCTGCCCACGACGGCACATCCGCCGGGATCCAGGGCGATCCGGTCGGTCGGGCCAGGCCGACCGCTCGCAATGGCAGGTACGGCAACGACTCCGCGGTGATCCCCCGCCCGCTCTGCTCCGTGTACGAGTGCATCACGGCTCCAGCGTCCTCGATCAGGAAAGGAAGATGAACGGCCAGGAAAGTCACGGCCGCGGCCGTTGCGAGGCGGACCGCTGGTCTACCGAGGCCCGACGCGAGCAGCCACACCACGAGCCCGACGGCGACGAGTCCCGGCGTCCACTTGACGGCGGCGCCTAGCCCCAGGGCGACGCCGGCCAGCGTCCAGCGGCCGCGGAAGGCACACAGCATGCCGAGCGCCGCGAGCGCGGTCGGAAGCGCGTCGAACCTGAATTCCCAATGGAACGCGTTCAGGGGCCACAACGCCACAAGCGTGGCAAGCCAGGGTGCCCACTTCGTTCGAAGGGACCAGATCGCGAACACGGTGAGGATCTGAAAGGGAACCATGACGAACGCATTCGAAACGCGTGCGGTGTCGTCCTCGACGAGCGCCTCGAACGCGAACAGCACGACGGCCCCGGGCGGATATTCGGATCGGGGGTAATGGCCGGAGAGGAGCGCTTCACCCTGAGGCCAGTACACCTCCCTCGAATCCCAGTCCGTGTCCATGCCCAGCGCAAGGTGGACCGCGATCGAGCAGACCGCAAACACGAGTCCGAGTGCGAGCACGAACGACAGCCGCAGGTGGTCTCGACGGACGAGCGCGACGAACAGCGCAAGCGCCGTGACGCCGGACTGCAGGATCAGCCAGATTGGCGCAGTCCCGACCGGCTCTGCTCCCTTGGCAACCTCGAGCGCTAGATTGGCCAGCACGGCTGCGACGAGGACAGCCTCGATCGGGACGCGCCTCAGCAGCGCCGCCGTTCGTCCAGCATCAGGCCCACCGAAAGGACGCTCGGCCCGTTGCTCTGCGAACCCTACGGCCCACCTCCCGTCCCGGACGCGATCGCGTCGTCGACCCCGTAGTTGTCGGCGACATGAGCAGCGGCCAGCAGAATCCAGGATACGACGCCAATCAGCGCGACCCCGAGGCATGCCGCCGCGAGCACGTACCAGCTCGCAACTCCCATGGTCGGCCGAAAGCTCGCGGTCGGAATGTCGCATCGAGGCGTGATTGCGGAGACAGCTCGGTGGGCGCTTGGACGCGTCACTGCTCCGGCAGAACGCGGGCGCGCAGACTCGCGAGCTCTTCGACGGATCGCTGACGCCGCAGACGTCCGTTGTAGTCGCGGAGGTCGAAGAAGAGAAGCCGCCCGTCCGCGTTGCGCATCGGCGCACGACCGACGATCTGGACGAGCTCGCGCTCGGCAGCGTCGGCAGCTGCATCGTCGACATACCCGAATCGGTCGATGTATAGGCCCTTGAAGCCGAGCGCTGAAACGATCGGCAGCACGTCTCTCAGTGGCTTGTCCACAAGTCGACTCGCCCAGTCGGCCTGTCGGCCCTGCATCGCGCCGAAGCTCCAGCGAATCCCGTTTGAGTGAAGGTAGGGCCGTAGGAAGTCGTATACCACCGTCCTCCCCGGAGGAGGCGGCGTATATTCGGGAAACGCCGCGTAGGGCAGCTCGAATACAGCCGCGTCGTTCGGCAGCCGGCTCTCGATCGCTCGGACGAACGCACGATCGCTGCCGTACTCGCTCGCGACTCGGTCATACGACGGAACCCACTTCTGGCTGGTCTGGTCCAGCGCACCGAGTACGAAGACGAATGCGAGGAGACCGGCGAAGATCATCCGTCCCGCCCTGCGAGAAGCGAGCAGCGCGCCAAGACGGTCGAGCGCGACGGCGACGGCGACGAACGCCAGGAACGCGATGAAAACCGAGAGCCTGTTCCACGCCCGAAGCTGCGGGTAGACAAGTCCGATGAAGCTCGAGAATCCTCCGATCGTCGCGATCAGGAGTGCGACGACCGCAGCGCTGCCTGCGGCACGCACAAGCTGCGGCGGACGACGCTCCGCGGCTCCAACGGCTCCGACGAGCACACTGCCGAGTAGCCCGAGGAGCCCGAGGGCACCAATCGTACCGAGGCTGGCGAGGGCCGCTTCCGTGATGTCCACGCCCGTCGAGTCCGACCATCGGTCATACGTTCTTCGGACATCTGCGAAGGGCCCAAACCGGTGGCTGTCCAGCGGAAGAAGGAGTTGCGTCAGCCGGAGGCTGTAGTACTCGCTCTCGAACGGTTGTCGGTCGTTCACGTGATTTGTGCCGTTCGCGAGTCGGTAGACGAGCACCGGAGCAAGGTTGATCGCACCGAGGGCGACGATGAGCGCCGCGACAGCGCAGCCGCTCGCAAGTGCGCGAGCGCTACGCGTTGCGGCGAACCGGAGAGCTGTGGCCGCGGCGATCAGGAGCGTCGCGAAGGCTGAGTAATAGAACGACCCGGATGCCGCTGCGACCACGAGGCACATTCCGATGGTCGCGAGCGTCCTACGCGATGCAAATGCCAGCAAGCCGGTCCGAGTCGAGTTGCGATCGAGGAGAGGCTTGCCGGTGAGGATGGCAAGCACGAGGTACGCACCAAGCGGGACGGCGTAATACGCAGACAGAAAGACGTGCGTCTCGCCTCGCAAGAAGTGATACGGAAGCAGCGCGTACAGCGCGCTGCAGACGACTGCCGGTCCGAGCGAGACACGGAGGGTCCGCATGACGACGAAGGCAGTCAGCGCCACGAGCGGGAATGTCAGGAGATAGAAGAGGTTGAGCACCGCGGCTGGCTCCGAAGTCGCGAGCCCGAGCAGCTTGAAAATGACGAGGTTCAGATGATCACCGCTGAAGACGGGGTAGTCGTAGAGCTCCTGACCGAGCGGCGCTCCGAGACTCGGGTTCTCCAGGTACCAGACGTTCTCGAGAACGCTCTTCACGGCCATGAGGTTCAGCACGGAGTCGTCCCGATAGCCGAAGGGCGCGTTGAGGTGAGCGCGCCAGACCTCGAGCACGAGAAAAGCCGCTGCGCCCGCGAGCGCCATGGCGGCGAAAGCGCCGTGGATGTCATGCCGCGCGATCGCTCTCCATGCTTTCGCTCCGTTCACGGTCGAGGCGCGGGCGGGCCGTACAGATAGACGTGGACGTTGCCCTGGAACTCGCGCTCGTCGACCGGTGTTGCGCGCTGACGCAGCGCCGTGCGGGCCGGCTCGGACGGCAGCCACCACGTCACGAGCCAGACCCTCGGGTGGTCACCGACGCCTTGCATCGCCGCCTCCAGAGTCTCCCGCCCCTCGCGTTCGCCGCCGAGCAGGCTCCAACGCTCCGGATAGAGCAGGCGCGGCCGCTCGTCGCGGAGGTAGTGATCCAGCGGCGTCCGGACCTCGTCCGGATAGACGACGATGGCATCGCCAGGGCGTGCGTGCGCCTGGAGGTAGCCGACGGCGGCCTCCCAGTCGTCGTAGCGGAGCTTGCAGTCGGGTCGGCAGCCGTCGACTGTCCGCAAAGAAAGCGCGATGGCGATCCCTGCCAGCGCGATGCCGAGCCATAGTGGCCGCAGCTTGGCGAACCCGGCTGCGACGAGAAGGACGAGCGCAGGCAAGCACATCAGGAAGTAGCGGTAGAGGTAGACGGGATCGGCGAAGTACGACAGGACGAAGGCGACCGCCGGTGGAGCCAGGAGCCAGAGCAGAAGGAGCGTGTACGGACGGCGATCCCCTGCCCGAACTCCCGCGACGAGCGCCGTGACGACTCCCACGAAGTAGACGACGAGCGTCGCCCTGCTCTCGACGAACCATTCGGCGAGGCCGGGCAACTGCCGCGCTCCCGGCCTGTCGAGCCAGTCGAGCTGCGCGCTCTGGCCACCGAGCACGACGGCGAGCGTAATGGGCAGGAGGAGCGCCGCGAGTCCCGCGACGGCGGCGAGCGCTTGCCGACGGGGTACGGAGGCCCGTTCGAGCAGCAGGAACGCGACCTGGGCGAGCACGACGAGCACGGCGAGCAGATGCGCGCAGACGGCGAGCGCCGTGAGCACCGCCCAGCCGGCCCAGTCCCGCGAACGCCTGTCCTGCACTCCACGGACGAGAAAGAAGGACGAGGCGGTGACGAGCAGCAACACGAGCACGTAGCTGCGGGCGTCTCGCGCGTAGCCGACGAACGAGACGTTGACGCACAGGAGCGCGACCGCGAGCATGGCCGTCGTCCGATCGAAGAGGCGCCGCCCGAGGGCGTACAGGAAGGGAAGTGTGGCGACGGCGAACGCGACGGACAGCAGTCGAACCCAGGCCTCGTCTCCGCCGAGTCGTAGCCAGAGCGCGAGCACGCCGTGGTAGAGCGCCATGTTCGACTCGACGCCGAAGACGTAGTCGGCAAAGGCACGGGGCCCGAGCCCTGCGATTTCGACGCTCACGAGCTCGTCGAACCAGAAGGGCCGTCGGGCGTACGTAGGCAGGACGAGCGCGAGAGTGACAACCGCGGCGATGCCCACGACGAGAACGTCGGCCGCCGGAAAGGCGCGCGCCCTCGGGGCGGTCAGGGCCCGCGTCGCCATGATCGAGGCAGGAAGCCGCCGCGCCGTTCCCTGGCGGCCGGCAGAAACGGCGTCGGGCTGTGGCGAGGGAGCGCCGCAAGGGTGGTGAGCGGGTCGCGTCGGAAAGCCCGCGCGAGCTCGTCGAAAGCCGCTCGATAGCCGCGCGAGCTCGTGGCCAGCTGGACTGCAGCGAACAGGTGATAGAGCGCTTCTGCACGACGCTGGAGCCGCCGGCCACGCTGCTCGGGGTGCCGATCGAAGTAGCGCTCGACGACGAGGCGGTAGCCGCGGATGCCCTCCTCGACATTTCTGCTGTTCATACGTGCGTGGGTGCGGTAGCGGGTCACGACTCTCTCGTCCCCACGGACCGGCGCGCGCTCGAACGCCCGCAACGCGTAGTCCCAATCCTGGGAGACGACGATGGAGGGTTCCCATGGGCCGACGTCGTCCACGAGCGTGCGCGGGAAGAGCAAAGAGTGGATCGTCGTCGAGAACCTGTTCAGCAGGCAGCTCTCGGTCGCATCGCCCTGCAGCCTGGAGGCGATGACCGAGAGCGGCCGCAACTCCTCGTCGCAGACGAGCGTCGCCCCGTACGCCACGACGAGGTCGTCGCCGGCGAGCGAGAGGAGATGCGCAGTGCTGTTTGGGAGGATGACGTCGTCGCAGTCGATGAACCTGAGGAAGTCGCCGCGCGCGACCTCGATCGCCGCATTGCGCGCGCGCGACACGCGCCCGTGCGGGACCCGCAGTACGCGCAAACGGTCGTCCGCGACGTGGGCGAGGAGCTCGTCGACGGGCGTGTCGGAGCCGTCGTCGACGACGACGAGCTCGATCGCGCAATCTCTCTGCGCAAGCGCGCTTTCGACTGCCTGGTGCAGCCAGGCCGGGTTGGGGTTCCAGGCGGGCATCACCAGACTCACGAGCCGCGTGCCCCCTGAGGCTCTTGTGTCACGCTCGTGCGTCATCCGCGAAAATGAACGCCTTGCCGATCGCCTTCGTCGTCTTCGCTTCCGAGCACCGGGGCCGTCCGGGGCGTGTCGTCCGCCGACGGGACACAGGATTGGATGCGCATTTCGCGCTGCGCGTCGACCCGAGCAAGCTCGACCCGTCGTGACGTGAGCTCGCTTCGATGAGCTTCGCTCGCTCGCTCGTCCTGCGCGCGTTTGCACGTGTCCTCGTTCTCGTGCTGCGCTCGTCCCGTCAGCGGACGGGGATCGCACTCGTGTACCACGCGCTCGCCGAGCATGCCGGGGATCCCTCGCGCGAGCTCGTCCCCCCGCACGCGATCGCGCGCTTCGAGGCGCACCTCCTGCACCTTCGCGCGGCGTACCGCCTGGTACGGGCTGAGGAGCTCGGCGAGGCGGTCCGCCAGAGGAGACGTTGGCGACGGTTCCCGGTCGCTATCACGTTCGACGACGACCTCGGATCGCACGTGCGGCTCGCGGCCCCGCTCCTGCAACGACTTGGCGCTCCGGCCACGTTCTTTCTGTGCGGGGCGTCCCTTGACGAGCCGCATGCCTTCTGGTGGGAGCGCTTGCAGCGCGCCTTCGACGCAGGCGTCCCCCTTCCCGTCGAGGGGCAGGGCATCTACGAGATCGCCGGACGCGTCGAGGCGATGAGCGTCGAAGAGCGCGGCGGTGTGGAGGAATGGCTCGTAGCGCGGACCGCGGACATGCCGAAGGACGGTGGGCTCCGCTCGAAGGATGTGTCCGAGCTCGTCGAGGCAGGGCTCGACCTCGGCTTTCACACGCTGCGCCACCACCGGCTCACTGGCTTGGATGACGACGCGTTGAGACGTGCGCTCACCGAAGGACGTCGCGAGCTGGAGCAGGCGGCCGGGAAACCGCTCACGATGATCGCGTACCCCCACGGCAAGGCCGACGCCCGGGTGGCGAAGGCGGCGGGAGCGGCCGGCTTCCGCGTCGGGTTCTCCGGCCGGCACGACCCGGTGGTGCCGTCCTCCGACCCGCTGCTCCTCGGTCGCGTGGAGCCGACGTTCGGTTCGAACGGGCGTTTTGCCATCCAGCTGGCCCTCGCGCTGCTTCACGGGCGTCATCCGTAGAGCTCGAGCCAACTTGGTCTGCTCGCGACACGCTCGCCCGCGCCCAGAGCGCCTGGGACGTGACGACGAAGGGTGCTGACGCGGGCGAAGAACGTCGGCCCCAAGAACGCGCCCGCGGCCCGGAGCAGGTTGCCCGATGCCGTGGTACCCGTGACGTAGGCGCGCGCCGCCGCACGACGTCTGCCTGCACGCAGATGGCCGGCGGCGACCCACCGTGCGAAGCGCGCCCGGTCGGACGCGACGCCGGCCTGTGCAGCCTCGTCGCGGTGCTTCACGACGAGGCGTTCGAACTCGAGGAAGACGTCGCGAGAATCCACGAGCAACATGCTCTGCGGATGCACGACGAGCGCGACGAGGACGTCTTCGACTGCCGCCGCCCGTGAGGACAGAGCCAGACGGATCCAGAGATCCCAGTCCGCGAGCTGGAAGAACTGCTCGTCGAACCCTCCGAGCGCCTCCAGCAGCTGGCGCCGAGCGATCACGTTCGACGCACCGCCCCAAAGGACGTTCCAGCACAGGAGGTCCCGTGCAAGCGTGTCCGGCCCCGGCGGCGCGTGTCCGTGCAGGAGTCGACGCTGCTCGTCCACCCACACGGCACCGGCATATCCGAAGCCGGCCCCCGTGGCTTCGACTGCGTCGAGCTGACGGCGAAGCTTTGTCGGCGCCCAGAGATCGTCGTCGTCGAGGAACGCGACCCACTCTCCGACCGCCTCCCGGGCCCCTGTGTTTCGCGTCGCCGCGACGCCGCGCGGCCGCGCGTGGCGGACGAGGCGCACACGCGGATCGCCCAGTCCCGGCAAGTCTCTCGGCGCGTCCTCGTTCGACCCGTCGTCGACGACGATCACCTCGAGGTCGACCCCCTCCTGAAGGAGGGCAGCCCTGAGGGCGTTCGACGCGAGCAGCTGCCAGCGGTCTCTGGTCGAGACGACGACGGTGACACTCGATCCCGACTCCACGGCTCGACTAGTACCCCGCGCCCCGGTTCGCGCCGAAGACGCGCCAGCCCTCGAGCATTCCCCGCGGAAGCCCGGCGAGGATCCCTTGTGCCGCATCGGACCAGCGAGGTCGGCCGAGCAGCAGACGCGCGGCCGTCCCCCGCGCGCCGGCGAACAGGTCATACGCGATGAAACGCAGCATCCGGAGGTCGCCCCGTCGCAGGTGCTTGGCATAGAACATGCCCTGAGACTTCGCGTACTGGACGTACCAGCGCTCGAGGTCGTCCCGCGAGCGCCACTCGTGGTGCCAGACGACGAGGTCGGGCTCGTAGCGCAACGGCCGTCCCGCGCGAAGCCAGCGATAGCAGAGATCGTTGTCCTCGGCGACGGGCCTGATCAGCTCGTCGAACCCCCCGATCGCGAGGACGGCACGGCGGTTCAGGCAGCAGTTGTTCGTGTAAAGGGCGCCGAAGTGGATCTCGCCCGTGTAGTCGCGTGGCTCCGGATCGTCGATCAGGGACGGGACGGCGCTCGGATCGCCTGCTGCAAGCACACGGCCGGTGACGATCTGTTCCGGGTCCTGCGACATGTGCAGCCATCCTCGACCGACCCAGTCCGGTGCGACCGTGCAGTCGTCGTCGGTCACGAGCACGTGCTCGTGTTCGACGGCCCGGAGCCCGACGTTGAAAGCAAGGCCGGTCCCGCGCTCCCACGACGCGACGACTCGTGCGCCGATCGACGAGAAGTCGGCGACGACGGCCGCAACCTCGTCGCCGCGGCTCTGGTCGACAACGACGACCTCGTCGGCGCGAGGCTCGCACCTGTGCAGCGACTCGAGACACGCGCGGAGCAGCTGAGCGCGGCCGATCGTGCGGACGAGGACGCTCACGGGCACTCGTGCGGTTTCGTTCATGAACGGGAGGCCGGTGGCTCGTCCCGCACCGTCGGGGTCATGGGCGAATCGGGGTCCGCCGAAGCGTGCCCCCGTCTGAGAGCACGGCGTACCGGGCTCGGCACGTTGCCGCGGGCGAGCTCACGGACGATCTCCGTCGGCCCGAGACCACGGTACGTTCCATCCTGGGACTGCCCATGCCCGGCGAGTCGGCTTGCGGCAGTGGCAAGCTTCTGGACATAGGGCACGTAGACATGTCGCTCCGCGTCATTCGACACCGTGTAGCTCGCCCACACCGACCATGAGAGGGAACCGTGGTCCGGGACCGAGTGGAAGCGGTCGGGCAGGAGGCCGAGGCGAGCGAGACCGCCCACGAGTCCGCGATAGACGTCGAGCGACTGGAAATGGAAGAAGACGAGCGGCACTTCGTCGTCCAGCCAGACGAGCCCACTACGCACGGTCAGCCGGTGCCGGCTCGCGTTCCAGGGCGCGAGCCCACCGCCGACGTTTCCGAGGATCCGCACGCCCGAGAATCGGCGCGGCCACTCGTCGAGGTACATCTGGTCGCAAAACCTGCCCGGCTCGACACGGGCGAAGCACCACTCCAGGCACCGCTCACGCCACCACTCCAGGATCGCGGTCGTATCAGGAGAGCGTCGGAATGCGACGAATCCTGCGTTGTACGCGCCGCGTGACCGTTCCCAGTCCTCGCCGGGAGGCGCCCGGTGAGGGACCACGAGCGCGGAGCCACCACGCAACTCGGCCAGGACGGACTCCGGATCATGGAAGAACATGAGATCCGCGTCCGCGTAGACGATCTCCTCGGCGTCGGGATGGCGCTCGAAGAGGAACCGGCAGAGCGATGGCTTCGCCGTCCAGCAGTATTCCGCGAGGCTCCTCTCGTGACGTACCACGGGCAGATCCGGGTCGTACGCCTCGAGCTCTTCGATGGCGATCGCTCGAATGCAATCGAGGTCGAGCGTCTCCAGCAGCCGCTCGGCCTCGCCGTCCATGCACAGGACGTCGACCGGCAGTCCGGGCGAAACCTCGTGAAGCGACTCGATCATGACCAACAAGCGCGCGAGGTACCCAGAGTCGACGATCGCGGCGAAGCGGACAGGGCTTGTCGACGCCGACCTACCGGGGCGCTCGCTCCGGTAGGAGCGGAGCCAATCGGGATCGCTGGGCCTGTCGGAGACTCGGCTCCGGCTCTCTGGGCCCCGCAGGCGCGCCGTGGCGGAGAAGACGAGCCGCGCGACAACGGACGGGACGAGCCGGCGAGCGAGCACCGACCCGGCCCGAACCACATCCGGGCGGCTCCTGTGCTCTAGACCTGCTCTGAGGTAGAGGGCCGCGGCTCGACGCCGCCTTCCCGCGCGTCGGTTGCTCCCGGCGGCCCAACGCGCGAGCCACAGGCGGTCGAAGCGGGCATCGTACGCTCGACTGACGACCTCGTGCTTGCGCTGGAGATAGTCGAGCTCCTTCATGACGTCGGAACGCGTTGCGATCACCATGTTCTCCGGGTGTGTCGCGTAGCCGACGAGGGGCTCGGGCGTGCAGGCCGCGCGCGTGTCGAGCGCGAGCCGAAGCCAGAGATCCCAGTCTGCGAGCTGGTACAGCTGCTCGTCGAACCCGCGGTGCCGGCGAAGTAGGGCTCTCGTAACCATGACGTTCGAGCAGCCCGCAGGGACGAGGTTTCGGGAGAGGAGCGTGCGCGCGAGATCGATCGGGCTCGGAGGCGGCTCCTCTGCGATCGTGCGCCAGGCCGTGTCTAGCATGATCGCCCCCGAATAGACGAGCTCGGCGTCCGCGGACCGGGCAGCGAGCAGCTGTCGCCGGAGCTTTTCGGGAGACCAGAGATCGTCGTCGTCGAGGAACGCGACCCACTCGCCCCGCGCAGCCTCGATTCCGGCGTTGCGGGCCCGGGCGACCCCGCGGCGCGTCCGGTGCGTGACGACACGGAGCCGACCCTCGCGCGCGGCCATCTCAGCGAGACGGTTCGGAGTCTCGTCCGTCGAGCCGTCGTCGACGACCACGATCTCGACCTCCACACCTTGCTGGGCGAGCGCTGCCGGCAGTGCCGCACGAGAGAGCAGCTGCCACCGATTCCACGTGGGAATGACGACGGTCACCTCGCACACGTCACACCTCGGCCGGACGGCGGGCGTGTACGAGAAGGTTCATCGGCAGCGTGTGCGGGCCTGTGGAGTGTCTTTGCTCGAGGGCGTCCAAGAGCCAGGCACACCCGTTGACCAGGATGTAGGCAACCGGGAACACGCCCCGCGCAACCCGGCCGAGGCCGAGTGCGTCCGGGATCGCCCAACGGAGACGCTCCATCATGACTCCGGTCAGCGTCGCCCAGGCCACGGCCTGGCCGCCGTTCTCGACGATCTCCACGGCGTCCCAGCCCGCAAAGAGCTCGGCGAGCTCCGGGCCGGTATAGCGGTGCTCGAGGATCTCACGGTTGTACTCCCACACGAACGGGATCGTCACGATCGTCGTGCCCCCCGGGCGAAGAACCCGGCGTATCTCGTCCACGCCGTGTCGGGGATCCTCGACGTAGTGAAACGCCTCGATGCACGTCACCAGGTCGAACGACGCATCGGGAAACGGGATGAAGTCGTCCGTGACGACGTCTGCGACGTTGTAGGGGTTGCCCGCCACGTCCAGGCCCACGCAGCGAGCACCAGCGGGGAAGAGGTCGTCGTACGGGCGGCTTCCGCAGTAGAGGTCGAGCACGTCTCGCACCGGGCTGTCGAGAGTCGTGAGCGCCTGCTTCAGGTCGTCGAGCAGGCACCTCAAGTGCAGGTAGTCGAACTGCGTCCACTGCGGATGTCTGCGCGTCCTCCTGATCCGAGCGAGCTCGCGCGAGGCCGTCGCAGCAGGGGCTCCGCCCTGGCCGATCACCGTGAGCTCGCCCCCGGCCGGAAGACCCAGAGTCCGACGAGCAGTCCTCGAATGAGCCCCCGAGGTATTGCCCAGCGGTAGTCCGGCAGCGGCTGGCTGCCGTATCGGGCGCGAGCCGCGAGCCCGCGGAACCCCCAGTAGGCGTCTCGAACAAGTTGCCGGGCAATACGTCGATCACCCCGCCACAGGAACTTCGCATAGACCATGCCCTGGCCGACGGCGTACCGAACGTACAGCTGCTCGAGCTCCGTTTTCGTTCGCCAATCGTGGTGCCATACGACGAGGTCGGGCTCGAACCGCATCGGCCGCCCGTCGTCGAGCCAGCGGTAGCAGAGGTCGTTGTCCTCGGCGGAGACGCGCATGCGCTCGTCGAACCCGCCGATCGCAAGCATCTCCGAGCGGCTCCCGACCATGTTGTTCGGGTAGAGGACACTGAAGTGGTCAACGGTGTACGCCTTCGCCTGCGTATCGGTGATCGTGGAGGGGACGCGCTCCGGATCGCCAACCGGCAGCACGCGGCCCGTCACGATCCCGCGTGGCTCCTCCTGCATGTGACGCCAGGCGACCTCCACCCAGTCGGACGCGACCGTACAGTCGTCGTCGGTCTGCAGCACGATCTCGTGTGTCGCGTTCTTCAGGCCGACGTTGCGCGCCATGGCCAGGCCACGCGGCTCGCAGCGTACGTAGCCGCAGGCGGCTTCCGCGAACGACTCGACGACTGCACCGACCTCGGATCCATCGCTCTGATCCACGACGAGCAACTCCGCCGCAGGGGGTCTGCAGCGCACGAGCGACGCGAGGCATGAGCGCAGTAGCTCCGGACGCCCGATGGTAGGAACGACGACCGTCACGGGAAGCGGCGGCGAAGTGGGCGCCATCAGCCGGCTTCGTCCACGGACCATCGAACTGCGGGGCGCACGGCGCCGTGAACGGCCCCCTGTCGATCCGTCGGAAGTGGCAGGATCGAGAGCGTGAGAGCCTCGCCGTCCGCGAAGGTCTCGTGGTCGTTTCCGACCCACAGGCCGACGACGTAGTCGCCGGCAGGAAGAAGTGGTGGAATCGTGAGCCGAACCTCCTGGTCGCGCGGAGGGCCGCCGAGGACGAGGCCCGCCGTCGAGACGTTCTCATTGACCACGCGGACCCCACTGCGGTTGATCAGGTAGAACGCAACGTCCAGCTCGGGCAAGTACCGTCGCAGGCGGAATCGAATGCGCAGCCTGACCGGCTCGTCGCGCCGCACCATGCTTTGCTCCAGGCCGCTCGCGTCGAGAGCTGCGACCGCGAGTTGTCCGACGGGACCGTCGTCGCTCGTCTCGATCTCCACCGCGGGCGCACCCGCGACGACGTCTCTCAGATAGCCGTCGAGGACGGCCCGCGCAGGCCCGTCGTCACGGACGCGTCCCTTTTCGAGCCAGACCGCCCTTCTACAGAGCTGTCCGACAGCACCCGTGTCGTGGCTGACGAAGAGAACCGTCCGCCCTTCGCGACCGAACTCGGACATGCGGCCGAGGCAGCGCCGCTGGAACTCGGCGTCGCCAACGGCGAGCACCTCGTCGACGATCACGACGTCGGGATCGACGTGCGCCGCGACCGCGAAGGCCAGCCGGAGGTACATCCCCGACGAGTAGCGCTTGAGCGGAGTGTCGAGAAAGCGCTCGACACCCGCGAACTCGACGATGTCGTCGAAGCGACGACTGACCTCGCGCCGCGACATGCCGAGCACCACGCCGTTCAGAAAGACGTTCTCGCGTCCGGTGAGCTCGGGATGGAAGCCCGTGCCGACCTCGAGCAGTGCGCCCACCCGGCCGCGCACGCGCACGACGCCCGTCGTGGGGCGGACGATGCGCGCGACCGTCTTCAGGAACGTCGTCTTGCCTGCGCCGTTGCGACCGACGATGCCGACGACGTCGCCCTCCTCGATCTCGAGATCGACGTCGCGGAGCGCCCAGACCTCGCGTTTGCCGTTCGTCGACGGCGGCACGTCGACGCGGGCGCAGATCGAGCCGCTCACGGAGCGTGGCGTAGCCGCTCTCGCCGAGGCGATAGCGCTTGCCGAGCCCTTCCGCCTGGATCACGGCGCTCATCTCAGATCAGGTCCGCGAACCGGCGCTCGGCACGGAGGAAGTAGACAAGCCCGCCCGCCAGCATCGCTGCGACCACCGCGAACGAGACGAGCGCTTCTGGCCCCGGCGCGGGGCCGTCGACGAGCGACCAGCGAAACCCGTCGAGCACCGTCACCATCGGGTTGAGCGCGTACACGTACTGCCATGCGCCCTCCACGAGCGAGCTCGCGTACACGACCGGGCTCGCGAAGAGCCACACCTGGAGCAGGAACGTCAGCGTGTGGCGCACGTCGCGGTACTGGACGTTCAGCGCCGACAGCCAGAGACCCGCCGCGACGACGACGACGACGCAGGCGACGATCCAGAACGGCAGCAGAACGAGGGCAGCACTCGGCGCGACGCCGTAGACGGCCATGAACACGCCGACGACGACGAGCGAGACCAGCAGATCGGCAAGGCCCGGCAGCGCCAATGCCAGCGGCAACACGAGAGCCGGGAAATACGTCTTCGTCACGAGGTCGCGGTTCTGGACGAGGCTCTGCGCCACCGAATCGAGCGCGCCGGAGAAGTACGCCCAGAGGACCAGCCCCGAGTAGACGAAGACGGCGTACGGCAGCCCTTCGCTCGGGAGGCCCGCGAGCCGTCCGAACACGATCGTGAAGATGGTCGCTGCTGCAAGCGGCTGGACGACCACCCAGGCGACGCCGATCGCCGTCTGCTTGTACCGGACCTTGAGGTCACGGAGCGCAAGGACGAGGGCGAGCTCGCGGAAGCGCCAGAGCTTGCCGTGGCTCGACCGCGGGCAGCCAGCCGCTGGGGGCTCGATTCTCGATCCACTCTTCATGCGCGACCTGCGAGTGCTCAGTCACTGCAGGGATCGTGCTCTCCAAGCCGGTCATCGGTGTGCGGGATCGGTCTCGGGCGGAAGCCGGCTGGTGGAAGCTCAATACGCGCCGTCGCCCTTGACGAGCGTCCACGCAGTCTTCCCCAGTACGACGAGGTCGAGCTTGAGCGACCAGCCGCGAACGTACGCGAGGTCCAGGCGAACCCGCTCGTCGTACACGTTCCGAGAGCGACCGTTGATCTGCCAATACCCGGTCATGCCGGGCCGGAAGCTGAGCAGCGTGACCACCTCGTCCTGATAACGGGCGAGCTCGGCCCTCGTCACCGGCCTAGGGCCGACGATGCTCATCTCCCCGCGTAGGACGTTCAGGAGCTGCGGCAGCTCGTCGAGCGAGGTCCGCCTCAGGAATCGTCCGAACGGCGTCACCCGTGGGTCGTCCGCGAGTTTCTGCGTCAGCTCGAACTCCTCCCGCGCGACAGGATCCTCCAGGACGCGCTGCAGCTCCTGCGTCGCGGCCTCCCCCCCGTATCTCGCCCCGATCGAGTGCTCGAAGAACATCGTGCGGAACTTGACGAGGTCGAACGGCCGACCGTCCATGCCGACCCGCTCGTGCCGGTAGAAGACCGGCCCGGGCGACTCGAAGCTTCGTGCGCAGCGCGATGAACACGAAGACAGGAGAGAGCAGGACGAGGCCGAGCCCGGCGAGCGCTACGTCGAGCATCCGCTTGACGAGAAGCGAGGACCGCCAGAGGCGAGGCGGCGGCAGGCCGATGAGCGGGAACCCCTCGAGAGTGTGGATCTGCGCGCGCGGGTCGACCGCCGTGAACAGCCTCGGCACGACGTCGATCTGCACCCGCAGGTCCTTCGCGCGCCGCACGAGCTCGATGGCGTCGTCGACGGGGCGGTCGAAGAACGCGATCACCACGCGTTCGACGTCGAGCTCGACGACGATCTCGGACAGCTCCTCCGGCGGACCGAGGACGGACAGGCCGCTCATCACGTCGGTGCCACGGGCGGTCACCGGATCCACGAAGCCGACGACGTTAACCCCGTACTCGGGATGGTCGCGAACCTTCCGGGCGACGAGCTTGGCCACGTCGTCGACACCGACAATGACCGCGTTCTGCACGTACGAGTCGCGGGTGCGCGCGAACGCGCGGGCCCCGACGCGGGCGAGGGCGACGAGGACGATCGCGAGCGCCCAGAAGGTCAGGAGTTTCGGGGGGTACGGCTTCGCGAGCCCGGTGACCCAGGAGCCCGCGAAGAAGAAGAACGTGCCGACCGTGACGAGGTTGAACACGCCGACGAGGTCGTCGAGAGTCGAGTGGCTCGCACGCTCCTCGTCGCGGTCGTAGAGGCCGTGAAGGCGTGCGAGCAACACCCAGCCTGGCAGGGTGACGAGGAAGAGCGGGACCTCGTGCGTCCAGCCGACGGGGTCGGCGGGGCCGACTCGATCGCGGAACAGCGCCAGCGCGAGCGCGAACGCGAGACACAGCCCGCCGAGATCGGCCAGCACGAGCATACGCCTGACGAGCCGGCCTCGGCGGCCACGGGCGACTCCCGGAACGTCGACGCTCGTCTCGTGACCGGTGTCGGGTGCGGTAGATTTGCGGGTAACCGAGCCGTTTTCGGTCGAAGCCACCTCCTCCGGTGGCGGCGATCCTTGCGCCCACCCGCCCGTGCGACGGGGACGGGGACGGCGCGACAGTGTGAGCTTCATGCCACGCGCTCCGGGTCGCCGACCGCGGTCGGGGCGGACGCCTGCCCGCGCGTGAGCTGCCGAATGGAGAGGCGCCCACCCGCGCCGTCTGTGAGCGCGAAGCCGAGCTTTGCGGCCGGCCACGCGTCCACCGCACGCCGGACCCCCGCGAGCGTGGGACCTCGCGCGTCACGATCGCTGACGACGAGCAGAAGCCCGTCCACTTGCGCGGCTACCGCGGCAGCGTCAGAGGTATCGAGCACCGCCGGCGTTGCGACGAGCACGAGATCGGCCCGTCGCTCGAGCTCGGCGAGAACTGACGCAAACGCGCTCGAGCTGAGGATCTCGGAGGGATGCCCTTCGAGCGACCCCGAGCCGACGGCTTCGAGGAGCGCGCCGAGATCGCGGCGGCCGTTGGTCACTGCGGGCACGCCCACGTCACCGTCTCGGTCCAGCGGAATAGCGACGATCGCGTCGGCCAGCTCGTGCTCGCCGCGAACCACGTTCGCGATCCCTCGCTGCCCGTCGAGCCCCAGGAGCTGGGTAAGTGTCGATGTGCGCAGGTCGGCATCCACGAGCGTCACGTGGCGCCCTACTCGTGCGAGCGCAATGCCGAGCTTCGCCGCGATCGCGCTCGCGGCCTCACCCTCCCGTGGGCTCGCAACCATGATCGTGCGGACGCCCCGTGCTCCGCTTGCCAGATCGAAGTTCGTGCGGAGCGCATGGACGGCGTCGGCGTCGGGCCCGATCGCCGCTCCCGTGAAGGACGCTCGCCCCCGACCAGGAGTCACCCGGGCGAGGAACGGCATGCCCAACAGCGTCTCGAACTCCTGCTCCGAACGTGGTCTCGTGCTGAAGGTCTCCCAGAGGAAGACGAGGATCAGGCCGATGACGAGCCCTGCAGCGAGAGCCAGCGCCGCATTGCGGCGCGGGCGCGGTGCGACCTTCACCGCGTCGCCTGGCTGCGCCGTCTGGACGACGGAGACATTCGACGTGCGGAGCGCGGTGAGCGTCTCGAGCTGTAGCTCGCGGTCCGCGAGCCGCTCGTAGAGCGGAGAGTCCACGTTCCCGGCGGCTTCGAGCTGCCCGAGCTGACGCCTGACCTGCGCGAGCGTGGCCTGGAGCCCCGCCGTGTCGAGCTCACGCCGATATTGGACGAACGCGCTTGCGTGCGCGCTGGCGAGGCGTTCGGCGCGAGCGGGATCGCCGTCCGAGACGACGAACCTGAGGATGTCCGCCAGGGAAAAGACGGTCGACTGGCTGCGGAGCGTCGAGGGCGACACGTCCGGGACTCCCGCAGCCTCGACCGTGCGCTCGAGCACCTCCGGAACCCTTGCGAGTCGAGCGTTCGTCTCCATCGTGCGATCCGGGTCGTCGAGCGCGGGCGTCTGGCCGATCACGCTCGTCGTCGCGGCTTCCTGCCGGTTCACGAGGACGTCCGCGGACGCCTCGTAGACCGCCTCCTGCGACCGGCTGCTGACGAACGCCACGAGTGGCAGGAGCACCAGCGGGACGAGCACGAGCCATTTATGCCGCCACAGCGCCTGCCAGTACTGGCGGAGCGTCGAAACGCCGTCCGGACGGAGCTCCGTCCGGTGCTGGTCAGCTGGTCCCTCGATGTGAGCCTCCTCCCCCTGACGAATCCTGGGAGAAAGTACCGTTTCCGTCAAGATCCCCGCCGGGGCCTGACCGATCGACGGATCGCCTCCGCAGTAGACATCGAACTGGTCTCGATGAACTCGACCGAGGGCATGGTAGATCGGCGGCTACTTCCCGACGACGTCGAGACGATCGTCGACGAGGTCGACGGATGGCTGCGCCCGCACGAGGGCCGGCTGCTGTACCCGCTCGCGGCCCGGGCCGATCCAGCCGGAAGCGTCGTCGATATCGGCAGCTGGCACGGGACCTCGACTTAACGTCGTTCGTCCATGCCGAGACGACGACGGCGGCCCGTCGGAACGGACTGCTCGCTCCACGAGCTGCATTCGCGCACCGAGTGGGCCTCGTCCGACCGCAGCGTTTACGGCGTCCGACGACGAGAACAGGCTCGGATTCGCCCGGGTTCGCGACGCGCTCTTCCGAACCTGAGCCGCGGTCCGCGAGACGGGTGCGGCAAGCTGCTTGAATCCCCACGGTGACCGCGCTCTACCGGAAGTACCGGCCGCAGGGCTTCGACGAGGTGGTCGGGCAGGAGGCGGTCGTCCGCACGCTGACGAACGCGATCGAGCACGACCAGGTGCGCCAGGCCTACCTCTTCGCCGGCCCCCGCGGGACGGGGAAGACGTCGATGGCGCGCATCCTCGCGAAGGCGCTGAACTGCGCGGGGACGCCCGGCCCGTCCGCGACGCCCGACAAGACGTGTCACACGTGCGTCGCGATCGCGAACGGCACGTCACTCGACGTCGTGGAGATGGACGCCGCCTCGCAGCGGGGTATCGACGACATCCGAGAGATCCGCGAGCGCGTCGTCCTGCAGCCGGTCGAGGGCCGCTACAAGGTCTACATCCTCGACGAGGCGCACCAGCTGACGCCCGCCGCCTGGAACGCGCTGCTGAAGCTCATCGAGGAGCCTCCGCCCCACCTCCTCTTCGTCTTCTGCACGACGGAGCTCGGGCAGGTGCTGCAGACCGTCCGCTCCCGCTGCCAGACGTTCGTGTTCCAGCGCCCGCGGCTGGCGGAGCTCGTGACGCTGCTGCGCCGGGTCGCGGAGGGTGAGGGCATCCAGGCCTCCGACTCGGCGCTCTCCCTCATCGCGCGCAGCGCGCGAGGCTCCTTCCGTGACGCGGTCTCGACGCTCGACCAGCTCGCCGCTGCCACGAACGGGCAGGTCGACGCGCAGTCGGTGCTGCAGCTCGTCGGCGCGGTCGAGGAGGAGTCCCTGCTCCGGCTCTGCGACATGGTCGTCGACCGCGACACCGCCGGCGCGCTCACGTTCGTCGAGGAGCTCGCGGAGCAGGGCCAGGACCTCGGGCGGGTCGTCACCGACCTGCTCGAGCACCTGCGGCACCTGCTGCTCGTGCAGCACATGGGCCACGTGCCCGAGTCGCTCCCCGTCACCGAGGAGACGAAGGAGCTCCTCCGCCAGCAGGCCAACCAGCTTCCCGAGCCGACCGTGCTCCGCCTGATCGACCTCCTCGCGGTCGCGGTCGAGGACATGAAGCAGGGAGGCGACCCGCGGCTCCCGCTCGAGCTCGCCCTCGTCAAGGTGACGCGCCCGCAGGCCGACCTCTCGCGCGAGTCGCTCGCCCACCGCGTCGAGCTGCTCGAGAGCCGCCCCCACAACTCCGGCCCGGCGCCTGCGGCCGCCGAGCCTCCGGCCCCCTCGGCGGCGCCGACCGCCGCGGCCGCACCGCCGGTCGCGGCGCCCGAGCCGCCGAGCGCAGACGCGCCCGACCTCGAGCTCGACCAGGTCGCCGACGCGTGGCAGCGGAGCGTGGTCGAGACCGTGCGCGAGCGCTCGATCCCGGTCGCAAGCCTGCTGGCCGAGGCGACGCCGACCGGGCTCGCGGGCGACACGCTCACGCTCGAGTTCCCCGCGGGCGCCGACTTCCACCGGCGCCAGATCGCGGAGCCGCAGAACATCGGGCTTCTTCGCGATGCTCTGTACGAGGTCACGGGACGGAAGCTGGCCGTCGTGCTCGAGACGGGAGAGGGCGAGGCGCACGAGGAGGCCGACGAGGAGCCGCTCGGCGAGGACCTACTGATCGAGGCGCTCAAGGACCAGTTCGGCGCGACCGAGGTGGAGGTGGAGGAACCGGAATGAAGTTCGACATGAACAAGATGCTGCAGGAGGCCCAGCGCATGCAGGAGGAGCTCGCGAAGGCGCAGCAGGAGGCGGCGAGCGAGATCGTCGAGGCCTCCGCTGGCGGCGGCATGGTGACGGTCAAGGCGAACGGCGCGGGCGAGGTGGTCTCGATCACGATCGACCCCCGGGCAATCGATCCCGACGACCCCGAGCTCCTCGCCGACATGGTGCTGGCCGCCGTCAACGAGGCGCTCCGGTCGGCGCGGGGACTGATGGAGTCGAAGATGTCGGGGCTCCTGCCGGGCGACCTCGGCGGGCTCGGCGGGCTGCTCCCCGGCAGCTGATCTCGCGTCCCGCCACGCCGGCCTGTCCGGAACGGACGGCTACGCTGGGCGCGTGCCGAGCCCCGCCGTCGAGAACCTCGTGACGCAGCTCTCGAAGCTGCCCGGGATCGGGCGCCGGACGGCGCAGCGACTGACGTTCCACCTCCTCTCGGCGACAGCCGAGGACGCGCTCGAGCTCGCCCGCGCGATCGAGGACGTCAAGTCGCGCGTGCGCTTCTGCCGCGAGTGCGGGAACCTGACCGAGGACGAGCTCTGCGAGGTCTGCTCGGACGCCCGTCGCGACCGCACGGTGATCTGCGTCGTCGAGCAGCCGGTCGACGTCGTCTCGCTGGAGCGGACGCACGAGTTCCGCGGGCTGTACCACGTCCTCGGGGGCGCGCTCTCGCCCCTCGACGGCGTCGAGCCCTCCGACCTGCGGATCGACCGGCTCCTCGCGCGGGTCGAGCGCGACGGCGTCGAGGAGGTCGTCCTCGCCACGAACCCGACGATGACGGGCGAGGCGACCGCCGCCTACATCGCGGACCGGCTGCGGGGACGGGCCAAGGTGACGAGGCTTGCGAGCGGCCTTCCCGTCGGTGGCGACCTCGAGTACGCGGACGAGGTCACGCTCGGTCGCGCGCTCGCCGGACGCCGCGAGATGTGAACCTCGACGGTTTTTCCCGCAAATTGCGCACTTCCCGGCGTGCGGCGCTTGCGCCGCGGACGCGTCGCTCGTAGATTGCACCCACTGAACCGGCGGGCCTTCGGGTCAGCCGGTTCAGTGTCTTTCTGCCCTCTTTTCGCCGCTGGGCCTTCGGGCGCGAGCCGTACACTGCCGCGATGCGCGCCGCCACGGAGCTCGGAGGGCCGCTCGCCCGTGCCGCCGCCACGCGCGAGCCCACGGGCGTCCTCGTCATGCGGTTCGGCGAGCAGGCAGTCGCGGACGTCGACGGCATCCACGCCGTCGCGCAGAGGCTCGTCGCCGCGCGCGAGGCGGGTCACGGCGTCGTCGGAGTCCTCGCAGCGATGGGGTCGACGACGGGCGAGCTGCTCGAGCTCGCCCGCGACGTCTCGCCGCGGCCGCACGAGCGCGAGCTCGACATGCTCGTCTCGGTGGGAGAGCGCGCCACGTGCGCCCTCACCGCGATGGCGATCGTCGACCTCGGGCACGGCGCCGTGTCGCTGACCGGCTCGCAGGCGGGGATCGTCACGGACGCCGCGCACGGGCAGGCCCGGATCGTCGAGGTGCGGCCCCGCCGGGTGCAGGAGGCCCTCGAGCGGGGGGCGATCGTCCTCGTCGCGGGGTTCCAGGGCGTCTCTACCGACTCCGAGGTGACGACGCTCGGCCGCGGCGGGCGGGACGCGACGGCCGTCGCCCTCGCAGCAGCGCTCGAAGCCGACGCGTGCGAACTGCTCGAGGACGTGGACCGCATCCGGAGCGCGCCGCCCGAGATCGTCCCCACGGCCCGCACGGTGCCGGCCTTGAGCCACGACGAGCTGCTCGAGATCGGCCCCTCCGGCGACCCTCCCGTCCAGCTACGCTCCGTCGAGCTGTCCCGGAACCACGGGGTCCCGCTGCACGTGCGCTCGTCAAGATCCTTCGACGAGGGCACCTGGGTCGTGTCGGAGGAGGATCGGCGGATGCTCGAGCGGGCCATTATCTCCGGCGTGACCCACACGGTCGACGAGACGGTCTACCGGGTCGAGGGCGTCCCGCCGGCGGCGCTATTCGCCGCGCTCGCGGAGGCGGACGTGGTCGTCGACACGATCCTCCAGACGGGCGACGGCCTCGTGTTCTCCGCCCCGACCGCGAACGATCCCGCGACCGAGCGCGTGCTCGCATCGCTGGACGCGCGCTTCACGGCGGACTCCGAGCTCGGGCAGGTGAGCGTCGTCGGAGCGGGAATGCGGAGTCACCCAGGCGTGGCGGCGACCGCGTTCGCGACGCTCGAGGAGAACGGCATCGACCCGGTGATCGTCACGACCTCGCCGATCAGGATCAGCTGCCACGTCCGCCGTGACGCGGTCGAGCGCGCGGTGCGCGCCCTGCACGACGCGTTCGACCTCGACGGAGAAGGGGAGCGAGCCGATGGTTGACCCCGGACTCCGCGTCGGGGTCGTCGGAGTCAGCGGCGCAGTCGGCGGCGTCACGCTGCAGCTGCTGCGGCTCCGCGGGTACAAGAACATCCGCACGTTCGCGTCCTGGCGCTCGGCAGGCCGGGTGCTCGGCGACTTCGAGATCGAAGAGGCGACGACCGTCGCCCTCGGCGCCGGCGACCTCGACGTCTGCTTCTTCTCCGTCGGCACCGAGACGAGCCGCGAGCTCGTTCCGCCCACGGTGGCCGCGGGCACGCTCTGCGTCGACAAGTCGTCGGCGTTCCGCCTCGAGCCCGGCGTGCCGCTCGTCGTTCCCGAGGTGAACGGTGAGCGCGCTCTCGAGAACACGGGCATCGTCGCGAACCCGAACTGCTGCGCGATTCCGCTCACGATGGCGCTCGCGCCGCTCCACGACGCCGCCGGGCTCCGGCGCGTACGGGTCGCCACCTACCAGTCCGTCTCCGGTGCCGGCACGGACGCCGTCGAGCGCTTCCGCGCCGAGCGGCCGGACCAGCACGAGCTCCGGATGGACTGGCCGTTCGACGGGGTCGAGTTCGACGAGGAGGTGAAGCTCCGCGAGGAGACCCGGAAGATCCTCGAGCTGCCGGACCTGCCGATCTCGGCGACGTGCGTGCGGGTGCCGGTGATGGTCGGGCACGCGGAGGCGATCTGGGTGGAGACCGAGGAGCCGCTCTCTCCCGCGGCGGCGAAGAAGATCCTCGCGGAGGCCCCCGGAGTCGAGTTCGAGCAGGTGCCCCGCCCGTCGAAGGCGATCGGGATCGACGAGGTGGTCGTGGGCCGCGTGCGGCAGGACCCGACCGTCGAGAACGGCCTCTCCCTGTTCCTCGTATGCGACAACCTGCGAAAGGGAGCGGCGCTGAACGCGGTGCAGATCGTCGAGCTGCTGACGGGCGCGTCGCTGCCCCATGACTTCGGGCACCGCGTCCGCTGATCGCGAGCTAATCGCTACGCGGGCGGCGCCGGGGTGGGCGCAGGCTGTAGCGCCTCCGAGACCTTGCGGAGGACCTTCTCGCGCGTGCCCTCCTCGACCGGGACGAGACCGCCGAGGTCGAGCCGCGCGAGCTCGATCCGGCCGGACGCGCGGATCGTCCGGAAGCCGAAGTCCGCGAGGAAGTCGCGCGGGAACACGGTGCGGTGGACGAGGAAGCGCTCGCGCGCGGGTGTGGACTCGCGGTAGCGGTAGGCGAACGCCTCCAGCGCACGCGCGCCCTTGTCGCGCGCCTCGCCGATCGCGGCCAGGAACAGCGACTGTTCGACCCAGGGCTGCGTGTCGGACAGCAGGTAGGCGCACGTGACCAGGACGGCGTCCCCGGACGGCGGCCCGGCCGGGAGGTCGGCCGCCCGCGGGAAGAGATCGGACGGCCCGTACTGCATCGAACCGATCACGCGCCCGTCGTCGTCGCGGTAGATCGTCCCCCACGCGCCCCACTCCTCCTCCGCGCGCTCGATCCAGGTCGCCTTGTCGGGCTGGCGGTTGCCGCGGCTCTGCCACCAGACGCACGACCGGCACACGGAGGGGGCGGTCTCGATCGTCGCGCCCGTGAGACCCGCGAGGCGCGAGGTGCTCGGCGAATGCGCGTCCACGCTCACGCCGATCGTACAACCAGCTCGGTGACCTCCGGCCTGGCGAAGAACCTGAACGGCACGAACGTCGTGCCGAGACCAGGCGACACGTGTAGCACGGTCGAGCCGTGGCGATACACGCCCTCGACGTCGCGGGCGCGCAGGTGCGCGAGCCTGAGCTTCCCGCCCGGGAGCGGGACGACGATCTGGCCGGCGTGCAAGTGGCCGGCGAGGACGAGGTGGAACGCGTCGGCGGGCATCCGACGCACGACGCCGGGGAAGTGGCAGAGGAGGATCCGCAGGCTGGCTGACTCGTCGATCAACGACGCCGGGCGTGCCTCTCCGAGTGCATAGGCCCGCGGATCCACGCCCACGAGCTGGATCTGCCGTCCTCGAATCGGGACGATGATCGACTCGTCAGTCAGCACGGTGACACCGTCGATGCCCGCGAGCAGCGACGGATCGATCCGCTCCGAGAAGGGATCGCGCGAGTCGGCGAAGTCGTGGTTCCCGAGCACGACGAAGCACGGCCCGAGCACCCGCAGCAGCCGCTCGAGCGCAGGCAACCCCGAGCGGCGCGAGACGAGGTCGCCGGTGAGGCATACGAGGTCGGGACGGCGCCCGGCCACCCAGGCGACGGCGTCCTCGCTCGCCTTCCGCCCGCGCGAGGGGACGCCGAGGTGGAGGTCGGAGAGGTGCGCGATGCGGAGCCCGTCGAGCTCGGGCGGCACTCCCGGGAGCTCGACCTCGACGACGCGCCGCCGGAGCCATCCTGCCTCGAACCAGCCCCAGGCGAGCGCGAGCGCAAGGGCCGCGACGAGCGCGGCCGCGAGCCAGGTCAGCACCGGACTCGCCTCGAGGGGGAGCCGAGGAAGTTCGGCCCGGAGCTCAGACGGCGAGCTTGTCGACGACGGGGTCGAGCGAGACGAGGTGTCGCTTGAACTTCAGCTCCGAGTCGTCGAGCCCCGCCGCGACCCCGATCAGCTGCGAGAGGTGGAGGACCGGCATCTGGAAGTCCTTCCCGGTCTGCTCGCGAAGCTTCGACTGCCACGCGTCGAGCGAGAGGTGGCAGAGAGGGCACGGCGTCACCATGGCGTCGGCGCCGGCCTCCTTCGCCTGCTCGATCGGCTGGATCAGCTCCGCGAGGGCGACGTCCTCGCGCGCCTGGATGATCGGGAAGCCGCAGCACTTGATCTTCGCCGGGTAGTCGACCGCCTCACCGCCGCACGCTTCGATGATGCGCTCGAGGGACTGCGGCCTGTCCGGGTCCTCGAAGCCGAGGAGCTTCGAGGGCCGCAGGATCTGGCACCCGTAGAACGGGGCGATCTTCAGCCCCTTGAGCCCCTTGTGCGCAGCCCCCTTCAGGAGCTCGTAGCCCTCGCCGGCGGACACGAGCCAGAGGAAGTGCAGGACCTCGACCCCGCCCGAGTACGCCGGCGCGCCGACCGACACGAGGTTCGCATTCACCCGCTCGAGGAGCGCCGCATCGCCGCGCAGCTGGTGGTTCGCCTGGCGCAGGTTGAGCGTGCACACGTTGCAGACCGTCATCAGCGTGTCCGAGCCGGTCGCCTCGGCGTACGCGAGGATGCGCGCGTTCAGGTGCAGGTAGTAGTCGGGCTCCGCCTCGTGGATGTCGCCGGCGCCGCAGCAGGTGACGCGCTCGAGCTCGACGAGCTCGAGGCCCACCTGCGGCGCGAGCGCCTGCGTCGAGATGTCGAGCTCCTTCGCCGACAGCGACGCCAGACAGCCCTTGTAGTACGCGACCCGCTTCACGCGCCCTCCTCGTCTCCGTTCTCGCCCGGCAGGTACGGCACCGCGAACGAGTCCACGCCGTACGGGTCCCTCGGCCCGGCGCCGTCCGACTCGCTCTCGAGCTCGAGGTGCTCGAGGGCCTTCTCGCCCTGCACGATCCCGCTCGCGCCCTCGCGGCCCTGCTCCTTCACGAGGTCGTACAGCGCGCGCGCCTCGTCCACGTCCTTCGCAACGTGCGGCGGGAAGGGCGGCGGGACCTTCCCCCGGCGGAGGAGGCCCATCGCGAACTTCACTTCCTTGAGCGACTTCGCGATTCCCTGCGTCTTCGGGACGAGCTCGGTCTCGCGGAGCCACCCCGTCGTCTTCGCGGAGGTGACGAACCACTTCGCGTGCTTCGCGCCCATGTCCGAGTCGATGCCCGCGCTCATCGCCTCCGCGCCGAGCTTCGCGATCGCGTCGCGCGGGTCGACGCCCTTCGGGCAGCGCTCCTGGCAGAAGTAGCAGCGCGTGCAGTCCCAGATCCCGTGCTCGCCCGAGTACGACTGCAGCCGCTCGACCGTCGCCTGGTCGCGCGGGTCGCCGACGAAGCGCATCCCCTTCGCGAGCGCCGCCGGGCCGAGGAAGTCCGGGTCCGCCTCCATCGAGTTGCACTCGGAGACGCAGCAGCCGCACATGATGCAGAGCGACTCCTTGTGGATGACGTCCATGCGCTCCTGCGAGACGACGTGCTCGCGTCTCGCCGGGGTCCGAGTAGCCGGGCTCGAGCCACGGCGTCACCGCGCGGATCTTCCCCCAGAACGGTGCCATGTCGACGACGAGGTCCTTGACGACCGGGAGGTTGCCCATGGCCGAGATCACCGGCACGCGCCCTGCCTGGGCGACGTCGTACATGCGGATCTTGCAGGCGAGGACGGCGGCGCCGTCCATGCGCATCCCGCAGGAGCCGCAGATCATCATCCGGCAGCTCTTCCGGTAGGCGAGCGAGCCGTCGACCTGGTCCTTGACGATGTCGAGGACGTCGAGGAGCGTCGCCTCCTCCGGGGCCGAGACCTCGTACTCCTTCAGCGCGCGCTCACCCGCAACCGGGTCGTAGCGCCAGATCTTGAGGGCGACCTGCATCAGTAGGTGCGCACCTCCGGCTGCCACTTCGTCATCCGAACCTCCTCGTAACCGAGCTCCGGCGCGCCGTCCACCCAGCGGGTGAGCGAGTGCTTCAGGAAGCGCTCGTCGTCGCGATCGGGGAAATCCGCTGGGCGGGAGTGCGACCCGCGGCTCTCCTCGCGCGCAAGCCCCGCCTGCACCATGACCCAGGCAAGGTCGAGCATATAGCCGAGCTCGAGCGCCTGGGTGAGATCGGTGTTGAAGACGTCGCCCTTGTCCTCGACGACAACGTGCTCGTACCGCTCACGCAGGCGCGCAATCGTGTCCAGCTGGGCCTCCATGCGTTCCGCGTACCGGAAGACGCCGAAGTTCTCGAGCATCGAGGAACCGAGATCGTCGCGGATCCTCCAGGGGCGCTCGCCGTCAGTGCGACCGAGGAGCTCCCCGAGATCGCGCTCGGCATCCGCCAGCGGCGCCTCCGAGACAGTGGCGTCGGGAGTCGCAAGCGCATGCTCGGCGGCCGCCTGGCCCGCACGCCGGCCGAACGTGATCGTCTCCATGAGGGAGTTCCCGCCAAGGCGATTCGATCCGTGAACCGACACGCATGCCGTCTCGCCGGCCGCATACAGCCCGTCGAGCTCGGTCGCGCCCCAGTTGTCGGTGGCCACGCCGCCCATGTGGTAATGGGCCCCGGGACGGACGGGAATCGGGTCGAAGATCGGATCGACGCCGGCGAAGGTCATGGCCAGCTCGCGCGAGCCAGGAAGGCGAGTGTGGATGCGCTCTGCACCGAGATGCCGGAGGTCGAGGAGCACCGAGCCGGAGACGTCACGACCAGCCTCGATCTCGGTCGTCTCCGAGCGGGAGACGACGTCGCGCGACGCCAGCTCGAGCGCGTTCGGCGCATACCGCGCCATGAAGCGCTCGCCGTCCCGATTGATGAGGTACCCACCCTCTCCGCGGCATGCCTCGGTGATGAGAACGCCGCTGGGATACAGCGTCGTCGGGTGGAACTGCATGAACTCCATGTCCTTGAGCGGCACACCCGCGTGCAGGGCCATGGCCATCCCGTCGCCGTTGCACGCGTAGGCGTTCGTCGTCACACGGTAGATCCGGCCCATCCCGCCCGTGCCGAGCACGATCGACCGACCGGTGACGAGCTTGAGCCCTCCGGTCAAGAGATCCCAGCAGATGACGCCGACACAGCGGTCGTCTTCGATCACGAGGCGCCACGCGAAGTACTCCTCGTAGACATGCATCGCCCCCTGCTCCGTGCGCTTCATCAGCTGCTCGTAGAGGACGTGAATGAGGACGTGGCCGGTGATGTCGGCCGAGAACACCGTGCGCGGCGAGCCGGCGGCGCCGAACGGGCGCTGGGCGAGCTTCCCGTTCTCGTCGCGAGAGAAGACGCAGCCCCAGTGCTCGAGCTGGTAGATGTCGCTCGGCGCCTCGGTCGCCAGGATCTCGATCGCGTCCTGGTCGCCGAGGTAGTCGGACCCCTTCACCGTGTCGAACGCGTGCTGCTCGGGGCTGTCCTCCGCTCTGTTCCCGAGCGCCGCGTTGATGCCCCCCTCGGCCGCCCCCGAGTGGCTCCTCGTCGGGTGGAGCTTCGAGACGACGCCGACGTCCGCACCGTTGTCGAAAGCCTCGATCGCCGCGCGCATACCCGCGCAGCCGGCCCCGACGACCACGACGTCGTGCATGGGGCCCGTCACGGTGTGGTCACCCGTCGTCCACGGTGTGCGCGCGGATCCGAGACGAGGACGCATGGCACGTCCATATTGGACATAGGGGCCCGCCCGAGGACGCGGTCTCGCATTCGCGAGCGCGACGTGGCGACATGGCTGATCATGCCGTGACGGGCCCGATATCCACGGACGAGGACGCTACCTGATGGGTCGAGCGCCCGACCCGGGTATGCCTACGGAGTCGCGGCGGTCACCGAGACGCGGCCGAAGGAACCGGCCTGCGTGACGCGCACGAAGAGCGAGCGCTGGCCGCACACCGTCGTGTCGATGCGCTTCGCGCGCCGCCCGACCGAGGACGCGCGGCGGAGCACGGTCCTGCGGTTCGGGCCGACGAGCGCGACGTCGTACCGTCCGCCCCTGGACGCAGCGGCCGTGACCCGGAGGCCCCCGTCGAGCGGGGTCGCGAGCGGGATCCACCACACCTTCGGCGTCCGCCTGGCGAACGTCCGCGAGAACGAGCGGAGCGTGCCCTTCGTCCAGGGCTGGAGCACGTCCCGCTCGGCCGCCTGCAGGTCGGCCTCGGTGGGGTAGAAGCTCGGCGCGATGATCGGCCAGGCGCCGGTCGTGATCCCGTCCTTGCGCTCCTCGAGCAGGCGGTACACCTCGGCCCACGCCTCGCCCGGGTTCTGCCTGTAGTTCTGCCCCTCGTCGCCCGGGTGGGCCTCGCCGCGCGTCACCTTCGGGCAGACGGCGGCGGAGGTGGCCCAGGCCTTCGGACCCCAGTCGATCGCGCGCCAGGGCGCGTTGTCGCGGTAGAGGGCGATGTGGTGGCCGTACTCGTGGCGGACGACCTCCTCTGGCGTCGTGCCGTCCAGCGCCGGCTCCGCGAGGGAGATCATCTCGTTCCGCGAGTAGCAGCCGAGCGCCCGTGCTCCGCAGAGCTCCTCCACTTCGGCGCGAGTCGCATGGTACGAGGTCACGCGGGCGAGCTCGGCGCCGTGCGTGAGCTGGGCGAGGAACTCGGCCCAGTACTCGGGCGTCACGGTCGGGAGCGAGTCCGAGACCTGGACGTTCACGACCTCGCCCGTCGACGTCGTGACCGGGCCGCCACGCCACGTGGCCGTCGTCCGGGCGAGGCGGTCGACGCGGAGGGCCGTGCCCGGCTGCGCGTCGATCGAGCGAGCGCTCGTCGGCCGAGCGGGCGACGCTGCGACCGCTTCGCTGCGGACGGCGCCGGCGAGCACGAGCGCGACGGCGAGCAGCGCCCCGGCGGCCAGTGTTGCGAGCAGCCGCGCGCGCGAGACCACCATCCGCCCCTTATACCGGCGCGTCCCGCAGGGCAAGGTAAAGGTTGCCTAAGAGTGCCGCGCCGTCACACGCGCGGGCCCGCGCCAGCGACCCCGGCCGCGACGTCCGCGAAGCGCGCGAAGTTGTCCCGGAACATCCGCGCGAGCTCCCTGGCCTTCCGGTCGTAGGCCGCGGGGTCCGCCCAGGTGCCGCGCGGGTCGAGGAGGGACGGGTCGACGCCCGGGACGGCGGCCGGGACCTCGAGGCCGAAGACCTCGTCGAGCCGGTACTCGACGTCCTCGAGCGCGCCGGAGAGCGCCGCGTGCAGGAGGTCGCGGGTCGCCTGGATCGGCATGCGCCGGCCGACGCCGTGCGGCCCGCCGGTCCAGCCCGTGTTCACGAGCCAGACCTGCACGTGCGGATGCTCGTCGAGCCTCCGTCCGAGCAGCCCGGCGTAGACCGCGGGGGGCTGCGGGAGGAACGGAGCGCCGAAGCACGTCGAGAACGTCGGCTGCGGCTCCTGGACGCCGATCTCGGTGCCTGCGAGCTTCGACGTGAACCCGGAGAGGAACCAGTAGATCGCCTGGTCGCGCGTGAGCCGGGCGATCGGCGGCAGGATGCCGAACGCGTCCGCGGTGAGGAAGACGACCGAGCTCGGGTGGCCTGCACGCTTCTCCGGGAGAGCGTTCCCGATCCGCTCGAGCTTGTACGCGGCCCGCGTGTTCTCCGTCTTCGAGTCGTCGTCGAGGTCGAGCACGCCGCGCTCGTCCACGACGACGTTCTCGAGCACGGTCCCGAACGAGTGCGTCGCGGCGAAGATCTCCGGCTCCGCCTCGGGGGAGAGCCGGATCACCTTCGCGTAGCAGCCGCCCTCGAAGTTGAACACGCCCTCGTCGCCCCACCCGTGCTCGTCGTCGCCGATCAGCGAGCGCTCCGGGTCGGCCGAGAGCGTCGTCTTGCCGGTGCCGGAGAGGCCGAAGAAGACCGCGACCTTCCCGTCCGCGCCGACGTTCGCCGAGCAGTGCATCGGGAAGACGCCCTCGAGCGGAAGGCGGTCGTTCATCAGCGTGAAGATCGACTTCTTGATCTCGCCCGCGTAGAACGTGCCGCCGATCAGCACCTCGGTGCGGGAGGGATGCAGGACGACGAACGTCTCGCTCCGCGTGCCGTCCTCGTCGCGGGGCCGCCGTGACGGACGGCGCGTGCAGGATCACCGCCTGCGTCTCGAGGGCCTCGAGCTCGTCCTCGGAGGGATCGATGAAGAGCGTCTTCGCGAAGAGCGCGTGCCAGGGGCTCTCGGTGACGAGCCGGACCGAGAGCCGGTGTGCGGGGTCAGCGCCGACATAGGAGTCGACGACGTAGACGTCACCCTCCGAGAGCCGCGCGACGACCTTCTCGCGCAGGCGCTCGAACGAGTCGGCGGAGATCTCCGCGTTCACGTCGCCCCACCAGATCCGATCCTCCGAGCCCGGCTCCCGGACGACGAACTTGTCCTTCGGCGAGCGGCCCGTGTGGATCCCCGTGTCGACGACGAGCGGGCCGCCCTCGGCGAGCGTAGCCTCGCCCCTGCGCAGCGCGTGCACGTAGAGCTGGGAGGTCGTCGGCCGCCAGTAGACGCGGCCGCGCACGTCCTCGAGCCCGTGCTCGGCGAGCGACCCCCGGTCGGGGACCGTCGCCGTCATGCCCTCGCCTCGCTCCATGAGCCGCCCTATCGTATGCGCGCAGCGGTATCCGGAGCCGGACGTCCGTCGTCCCGGGCCGCGAGCTCCGCGAAGCGGCCGCCCCGGGCGAGCAGCTCGTCGTACGTCCCGATCTCGGCGACGCGGCCCCGGTCGAGCACGACGATCTGGTCCGCGTCGCGCACGGTGGAGAGCCGGTGGGCGATGGCGATCGTCGTGCGGCCCTCGGACAGGCGCTCCAGGGCTTCCTGGACGAGCCGCTCGGTCTGCGTGTCGAGGGAGGACGTCGCCTCGTCGAGGACGAGCACGGGCGGGTTGCGCAGGATCGTCCGCGCGATGGCGATCCGCTGCTTCTCGCCGCCGGAGAAGCGGTAGCCGCGCTCGCCGACGACCGTGTCGTACCCCTCCGGGAGCGTCGCGATCAGCTCGTGGATCTGCGCCGCACGAGCGGCTTCCTCGACCTCGTCGTCGGTCGCCTCCGGCCGCGCGAAGCGGAGGTTCTCGCGCACGGACGCGTGGAAGAGGTACGTCTCCTGCGAGACGACGCCGACCGCGTCGGCGAGCGACGCGAAGGTGAGGTCGCGCACGTCGACGCCGTCGACCGTCACCGTGCCCTGCGTCGCGTCGTAGAGCCGCGCCACGAGGTACGCGCACGTCGTCTTCCCCGAGCCCGTCTCGCCGACGAGCGCCGTCTTCGTCCCCGGCGGGACCGAGAACGACACGTCCTGCAGCGTCCAGGCCGCGTCGTCGTAGCGGAACCAGACCTCGTCGAGTCGGACCTCGCCCACGGGCGCATCGAGGACGTGCTCGCCCTCGACGATCTCGACGCGGTGGTCGAGGTACTCGAAGATCCGGTCGAACAGCGCGAGCGAGCTCTGCACCTCGAGCTGGACCCCGAGCAGGCTCCCGATCGGGAAGAAGAGCCGCGCCTGCAGCGTGGTGAAGGCGACGAGCGTGCCGATCGTGATCGTCCCGGAGCCCTGGGCGATCGTGAAGCCCGCGAACCAGTAGACGAGCGCGGGCATGATCGCGAACGTCGTCTGGATCGAGGCCATCATCCAGCGCCCCGTCATCCGGCTCCGCACCTCGAGCTCCGCGAGGCGGCCGGACTCCCGCTCGAAGCGCTCCGCGAGGTCGTCGGTGCGCCCCATCGTCTTCCCGAGCAGGATCCCGGAGACCGAGAGCGACTCCTGGACGATCGAGGAGACGTCCGCGAGCGAGGCCTGGCGCTCCGCGGTCACCTTCTTGCGCTGCTCGCCGACCCGCTTCGTGAGCCAGACGAAGAGGGGCAGCAGCGCGAGCGCGAACGCGGCGAGCCGCCAGTCGAGGAGCAGCATCGCGACGACCGTCGCGAGCACGGTCGTGACGTTCGAGAGGACGGACGTCGCCGTCGACGTGACGACCGTCTCGATGCCGCCGATGTCGTTCGCGATGCGGCTCTGCACCTCGCCGGTGCGCGTCCGCGTGAAGAACGCGAGCGACAGCCGCTGCAGGTGCCGGTAGACCTGCGTCCGCAGGTCGTGCATGACGCTCTGGCCGACCTGGTTCGAGAGCAGCGTCTGCCAGACGCCGAGCGCGCCGGTCACGATCGGGATCGCGACCATCCCGGCGACGAGCGCCGTGAGCAGGCCGACGTTCTCGTCCGGGATCGCGACGTCGAGCACCTCGCGCAGGAGGAACGGCGAGACGACGCCGAGCCCGGCGGAGAAGACGATCAGCGCCGAGACCGCGGCGAGCCGGCGCCGGTAGGGCCGGAAGAGCGGGACGATGCGGCGGAGGTTCGCCTGGCGGACGGCGGGATCGGCCGGCCGCTCGGGCGGCTCGTCGGCGAGGTGAACGAGTCGAAACGGCGTCCGGGCACGCCGCTAAGCGTGCCTGCAACCCGTTAGCGTCGGCCGGTGAGCGCGTCTCCCGCTCCATCGCAACCGCGACTTCCTCCTGCTCCAGACCGGGCTCCTGCTGTCGAGCGCCGGCTCGCAGATGACCTCGATCGCGTACCCGCTCCTCGTGCTCGCGCTGACAGGCTCGGCCGCGAAGGCAGGCGTCGTCGCGTTCGTTCGACTGCTCGCCATGGCGCTTCTCGCGCTCCGGGCGGCCTCGCGGCCGACCACTGGAACCGCAGGCGGCTCATGATCGCCGCGCACGCCGTGCGGGCGCTCGCGATCGGCACACTCGGCGTGCTGGTCGTGACTCGACGAGGTCGTGTACTGGGTGATCCCGCTGGTCGCGTTCGTCGAGGGAGGCGGAGCAGCCTTCTTCGGCGCGGCCCAGGCGGGCGCGTTCCGGGCAGTCGTGCCGACGCGAGCAACTGCCGGCCGCGGTGGCGGTCGTCACCGGGCGGGAGGCCGCCGTCAGCGTCGCGAGCCCCGCGCTCGGCGGCGTGCTGTTCGGGATCGCTCGCGCCCTCCCCTTCCTCGATCCACGCGGTGCTGTACGTGTTCTCGGCGGTGGCGCTGCTCGCGATGCGCACGCCGTTCCAGGAGGAGCGCGAGGTCGACCACGCTCGCCTGCGCACGCGGCTCGCGGAGGGGTTCCGGTTCCTCTGGGACCACGCGTTCCTGCGCACGTGCGCGCTGCTCTTCGGGCTCGCGAACTTCATCGGCCCCGGCGTCCTGCTCGCGATCGTCGTCATCGGCGAGGAGCAGGGGCTCACGAGCGGCGAGGTCGGCCTGCTGCTGTCCGCGTTCGGCGCCTGCATTCTCGTCGGCGCGTTCCTGTCGCCGCTCGTCCGGCGGCGGCTTCCGGTCCGGGGCGTGCTGCTGCTCGAGCTCTGGACGTGGACCGGCTGCGGCCTCTTCCTCGTCTGGCCGAACGTGTACGTGCTGACCGCGAGCATCCTCCCGACCGCGCTCGCGATCCCGTCGACCGACTCGGTCGTCCACAGCTACCGGTACGCGATGACGCCGGACCGTCTCCTCGGCCGGGTCGAGCAGCGTGCTGGGTCACGATCGGGCTCCTCATCGCGCCCCTCGGCCCGCTCGTCGCCGGCCTCCTCCTGGAGGCGGCCTCGGCGCGCGCGACGATCGCCGTGTTCGCCGCCGTCGGCCTCGTGCTCGCGCTGTGGGGGACGCTGAGCCCCTCGATCCGCGCGGCGCCGAGCCTCGACCGAGCTCGCGGAGCTCGCCGAGCCCGCTCCCGTTCGCTGACTGCGGAAGGCTCCCCGCCCTCGGCGCCGAACCCGGCTGCGTGGACACCGGAGCTGCGATCGACCGCTTCCTCGAGCACGGCGGGCTCTCCGAGGCGACCCGGCGCGCGTACGCCTCCGATCTGCGCGCGTTCTCCGCGTGGCTCGACGGGCGCGGGCTCGACGCTCGACGACGTCGACGCGCGCGTGCTCGCGGACTGGGTCACCGACCTCGGCCGAGGGTCGCGGCCGCCTCTCGCCGGCCACGATCGCGCGGCGCCTCGCCGCCGTCCGCGCCTGCCTCCGCTTCACGTACGGCCCCGCGCGCGGTCCCGGACGCCGCTCTCGCCCCGCGCCGCGTGCGGCGCCTGCCCGACGCGCCGAAGGCCGCGGAGATCGAGGCCCTGCTCGAGCTCGCGGACGGGAGCGAGCCGCTCGACCTCCGCAACCGCGCGCTGCTCGAGCTCCTCTACTCCGGCGGCCTCCGGAGCGCCGAGGCGGTCGGGTCTCGACCTCGGCGACGTCGACTTCGAGCGCGAGGCTGTCCACGTGCGCGGCAAGGGCGGCAAGGAGCGGGTCGTGCCGCTCGGCGAGGAGGCCGCGCACCACCTCGCGCGCTACCTACGCGACGGCCGCCCCACCCTCGCCCGCGGCGCCGAGGACGCTGTCTTCCTCTCCGCGCGCGGCCGCCGACTCGACACGAGCACGGTGCGGCGGATCCTGCGCCACCCGCACCGCCTGCGACACGCGTTCGCCACGCACCTCCTCGAGGGCGGCGCCGACCTCCGCGTCATCCAGGAGCTCCTCGGGCACTCGTCGCTCTCGACGACGCAGGTCTATAGCCACGTCGACGCCCGCCGCCTCCGGCGCGTGTACGACCGCTCGCATCCGCGGTCGTAGCCGGCGCAGGTGATTGTCACCCGCGTCTCTCGCGGGCGGCTACGCGTGGCAGGGCTTGGAGCCCTGGACGAGCTCGCGCTGGAGCGCGTTCATGCGCGCCTCGTAGTCCCGGTCGCCCGCGTCCCCCGGCCTGTAGTCGTGAAGGGCGGGGCCCTCCCAGGCGACGTCCGGCGTGACGCCCGGGCCGCTCGTCGCGAGCCGGTAGCGCTTTCCGACACCTGGCGGCCGTACCTCCCCCGATGCGAGGCGGTGGGGCACGAAGCCGTAGCAGAACGTGCCGTCGGGCCGCTTCGAGACGAAGGCGTTCTCGCGCCTCCAGCCGGGCCCGTAGGCGGAGTCGAGCGTGTCGAGGTTGAGGACGCGTCCGTGGCTGTCCGTCGGCTGGCCGTCGCGTGTCGTCGCGAAGCCGTACACGGGCTGGCCGAGGTACGTCAGCCGCCCGAAGAGGTGGTGCCAACGGCCGCTGTAGCTCCAGTCGAGCCAGACCTCGACCTGCGCGACCGGCCCGCGCCAGTGCGACAACCGCAGCTCCCACGCGCCGTGGCCGGGCTTGAACGGCGCGAGGCCGAAGTTTGCCTGCGACCGCTGCCAGCGCTGGAGCGCCCAGTGCGTCCCGTCGGGCGCGGTGCACGCGGTGACGAGCCAGGGGACGAGCGGGCCGCGGTACGGGCCACACGCGTTCTTCATGGACTTCCAGACCGGCCGGCCGTGACTCCCCCAGCCGCCGGAGTAGTCCATCCGGAACGCCACCTGGGCGCGGCTCGCGTGCGGCATGCGGGCTCCGACCGCGCCCCAGGCGAGCACGCGCTGGATCCTGCCGGCGCCGTGGTAGGTGACGAGCGCTTCGCCGCCCTTGGAGACGGCGAGGGTCTCGGTCGACGTGTTCCTGGCGACGAGCTGCGAGGCCTGCGCCGCCTGCGGCGCCACGCAGGCGGCCACGACAACGCCTGCGAGGACGGCGGCAATCCTGAACGGCAAGGCGCGGAGGATAGCCCGGGAGAGGAGGCGGCGCCGCCCCGGCGAATCCGTTCGCGCGCCGTGAACGCCTCCGACCCCGACGTCGAGCGCTTCCTGCTTCACCTCGCCGCGCGGCGCTCGCCGCGCACCGTCGACGCCTATCGGCGCGACCTGCGCCTCGCTCGGGACCTCCGCGGCGGCCCCGTCGCGGACGCGACCGTGGACGACCTCGAGCGCTGGCTGGCGTCGATGCGCGCGGACGGCCTTGCGCCCGCGACCGTGGCACGACGCGTCTCGGCGGTGCGGACGTACTTCCGGCACCTCGTCCTCATCGGCATCCGAGCCGAGAACCCCGCTGCCTCGCTCAAGCTACCCCGCCGCACCAGGACCCTCCCGCGCGCGCTCTCCCCGTCGGAGACCGAGCGGCTGATCGAGGCCGCGACCGGCTCGACCCCGCGCTCGCTGCGCGATCGCGCACTCGTCGAGCTCCTGTACGGCGCCGGGCTGCGCGTCTCCGAGGCCGTGGGGCTCGAGAAGTCCGGCGTCGACCTCGATTCACGGATCGTGCGCGTGCTCGGCAAGGGCGGGAAGGAGCGGCTCGTCCCTCTCGGCAGGCCCGCCGCCGAGGCGGTCCGCCGCTACCTCGCGCTCGGCCGCGCGCACCTCGATCGGCGCTATCGGCCGGAGCTCTTCCTCAACGCCCGCGGGGGCCCGCTGACCCGGGCAGGCGCGTTCCTCGTGCTCCGCCGGCTCGCGGACAAGGCCGGGCTCGAGCCGGGGCGGGTCCACCCCCATCTCCTGCGGCACTCGTTCGCGACCCACCTGCTCGAGGGCGGGGCCGATCTGCGCTCCGTCCAGGAGATGCTCGGGCACGCCGACCTCGGGACGACCGAGCGCTACACGCACGTCTCGGACCGGCGCCGCCGCGACGTGTACTTCGACGCACACCCGCACGCGCGCCGGAAGAAGCCGGCGTCGGACACGTCGGCGTGACGACTTCGTGACAGCCGCCCGGGTCGTTCGACGCAGTCCCTAGAGTGGCGCGGGTGACCCCGCTCGAGCAATCGCTCCGCGAGCTCTTCGGCTTCGAGGAGTTCCGGCCGGGGCAGGAAGCGGTCGTGCGCGCGGCCGTCGAGGGACGCGACACGCTCGCGCTGATGCCGACCGGCTCCGGGAAGTCGCTCACCTACCAGCTCGCTGCGATGCTGCGGCCCGAGCCGACGCTCGTCCTCTCGCCGCTGATCGCGCTGATGAAGGACCAGGTGGACAAGCTGCCGCCCCGCGTCGCGACGCACGCGACGTTCGTGAACTCGTCGCTCGCCGCAGGCGAGACGGCGAGGCGGCTCGACGAGGTCGCGACCGGACGGAAGCGCCTCGTCTACGCGGCGCCGGAGCGCCTGCGCCAGGCCGGGTTCATCGAGCTCTGCCGGTCGGTCGGCATCGGGCTCGTCGTCGTCGACGAGGCGCACTGCGTGAGCATGTGGGGGCACGACTTCCGCCCCGACTATCTGTTCATCCGGCATGCGCTCGCCGCGCTCGGCGAGCCGGCGCTGCTCGGCATGACCGCGACGGCGACGCCGGAGACCGCACGCCAGATCGGCGACGCGCTCGGCCGAACGCCGGAGGTCGTCGCGACGAGCGTCGTGCGCCCGAACCTCCGCTACGACGTGGAGGAGGTCGCGAACGCGGACGACCGCCTCGAGGTGCTCGTCGGGCGGCTCGCGAGGCTCCGTGACGGCTCGGCGATCGTCTACGCCCGCTCGCGTCGTTCGACCGAGGAGATCGCTCGCGTGCTCCGCGGGCACGGCCTGCGCGCCGAGCACTACCACGCCGGCCTCGAGCCGGAGGAGCGGACGAGGGTGCAGGACGCATTCGTCTCCGGTCGGACGCAGACCGTCGTCGCGACGACGGCCTTCGGCATGGGCATCGACAAGCCGGACGTGCGCCTCGTGTGCCTCGTGAACTACCCCTCGTCGCTCGAGGAGTACGTGCAGATGGTCGGGCGCGCAGGCCGAGACGGCGAGCCGAGCGAGACGCTGCTGCTCGCCGGGCGCGCGGACGCCGCCTCGCTCCGTCGCTTCGCGCTCGCAGACGTCCCCTCCTCGCAGGACCTGCGGGCCGTCTACCGGGCGGTCCGCGACGCCGGCGGTGCCGTCGATCCCGAGGAGCTCGCCGCCGCCGCACCCGAGAGCGACCCGCGGGTTCTCGTCGGGATGCTCGAGCAGGCCGGCCTCCTGACGCGTGGGCTCGACCGCGGCCGACGGATGCAGATCGAGCTCCTCGCGGCGCCGGACGACGCAGCGACCCGGGTCGAGCGCCTGCTCGAGCGCGCCCGACTCGTCGCCGAGGCGCGCGCGGACCGGGTCGTCGCCTTCGCAGAGCTGCGCTCGTGCAGGCACGCGCAGGTGGCGGAGCACTTCGGCGAGAGGCTCGACGGGCCGTGCGGCGCCTGCGACGTCTGCGCCCCGCGCGAAGACGTGCGGGAGGGCGAGGCGGAGCCGCCTCCGCCGCTCCCGGAGGACGTCGGGGCGGCGATCGTCGACGCCGTCGCGCTCCCTGCGCTGGCCGCTCGGGCGCCGGAGCCTCGTCGCGACCCTGCGCGGCTCGCCGAAGGCGCCGCCCTCCGCGCGCCGATCGGCCGCCTTCCGGTTGCTCGCGGCCGCCTCGGACGCGGACGTCCGCCGCTGGGTTCGTGGCCTCGAGGACGCGGGCGCGCTCCGCGAGCAGCTGACGCCCGACGGGTACCGCGTGCTCGTCGTCGACCCGGCGGTGACGCCGCTTCGGATCGCCACCACTGCCTCAGCCAGCCCCGACGCCGGGCTCGTCGAGCGCCTGCGCGCGTGGCGCCTCGAGCGGTCGCGCGAGGACGGCGTCCCGGCGTACGTCGTGCTCCACGACGCGACGCTGGACGAGCTCGCCGCGGCGAAGCCGCGAACAGAGGGCGAGCTCGCGAACGTCAAGGGCCTCGGCCCGGTGAAGGTCGACCGCTACGGCGGCGACCTGCTCGCGCTGATCGCTACGGGCTGAGGCTCCTACGCGCTCGGGTCGCCGACGGCGAGGACCGCGTCGGCCTGCTCCTAGCGGTAGCGCACGAGCCGCGCCTCGAGCTCGGGGTCCGAGCGCGCCAGGATCGCGGCGGCGAGCAGCGCCGCGTTGACCGCCCCCGCCCGCCCGATCGCGAGCGTCGCGACCGGGATCCCGGCCGGCATCTGCACGGTCGAGAGGAGGGAGTCGAGCCCTCCGAGCTGGGTGCCCATCGGCACGCCCAGCACCGGTCGCAGCGTCTTCGAGGCGACGACCCCGGCCAGGTGGGCGGCGCCGCCCGCCGCTGCGACGAAGACCTGAGCGCCGCGCCCTTCGACCTCGGCGACGAACTGCTCGAGCGCCTCCGGGGTCCGATGCGCGGAGAGCACGCGCACCTCGTGCGCGACGTCGAGCGTCTTCAAGGTCTCCACGCAGTGCTCCATGATCTCCCAGTCGGAGCGCGAGCCCATGACGACGGCGACGAGCACGCTCATGGGCGACGCCTTGTCGGCCCATCAGCGGGGAGGGGTGTGGGGAGCCGGGAGGTTCCCCACGTCTTCCGCAAGAAGGGGGCCAGGGGGGAGACGTGGTCTCCGTTTCCCGTTCCGCTGGCGAACGCGAGCCCCAGGCGAGCGTTGCTCATCGCGTGGCCGCCTTCTTCTTCAGTGACGCGTGGACGGCACGCGCAGACTTGCGAAGCTCGGCATCCTCGTCCTCCGACTCGGCGATGCCCTCGAGGAGCTGGATCGTGTCGGGGCGCGGGCTGCCGTTCCGGAGGCAGAGGACGGCGAGGCGTCGCACGGCGGCGTTCGGGTCGCGCGCGGCGAGCTCGTGCAGGAGCGGGCGGAACGAGTTGACGTCGCCGGGATGGTCGCGCGAGAGCGACTCGAGCGCGATCAGCGCGGAGCCGCGCGCCGCGGGGCTGTCGTCCTCGAGCCCGCGGCGCAGCAGCTCGAGCTTCTGCCGGAAGCGGAACTGCGCGATCGCGCGGTAGCCCTGGGCGCGCACGCGGTAGTCGGCGTCGCGCGCCGCGGCCTCGATCTCCTCGTCCCACTGGACCCGCAGCGCCGCGACCGCACGCTCGTCGCCGGCCTGCGCGAGGGCGTCCGCTCGAGCAGCCGCCTCGACGAGCGTCACGCCGGCTGGAGCGAGCGCGGCGCCGGGCCGACGTAGCGGGCCGACGGCCGGAACAGGCGCCCGGTCCGCTTCTGCTCGAGGATGTGCGCCGACCAGCCGGCGACGCGAGAGCACGCGAACATCGCGGGGGCGAGCGGCGGGGGGATCTCGGCGACGTCGAGGACGAGCGCCGAGTAGTACTCGACGTTCGTCTTCAGCGGCCGCTCGGGATGACGCCGCTCGAGCTCCACGAGCGCCGCCTCCTCGAGGCGCTCGGCGACCTCGATCTGCGGCGAGCCGAGCTCGCGCGCCGTGCGCTTGAGGATGACCGAGCGCGGGTCCTCCGCACGGTAGACCCGGTGGCCGAAGCCCATGATCCGCTTGCCGGCGTCGAGCGTGTCGCGCACCCACTTCTCCGGGTCGCCCATCGCGGTGACCTCCTCGAGCATCGGCTTCACGTATGCGGGTGCGCCGCCGTGCAGGGGGCCGGAGAGCGCGCCGACTGCCGAGGAGAGCGCAGCGCCGCAGTCGGCGCCCGTCGAGGCCGTCACGCGGGCGGTGAACGTGGAGGCGTTGAGCCCGTGCTCGGCGGTGCAGATCCAGTACGTGTCGATCGCCGTCGCATGCGCGGGGTTCGCCTCGCCGCGCCAGCGGAGGAGGAACTTCTCGGCCGCCGTCCTTCCTCCGGCGACGACCTCGTCGGAGATCGTGTCCTCGTGGCCGTCGGCGAGGCGCGCCGACCGCGCCACGATCCCCATCATCTGCGACGAGAGCCGGCCGAGATCCTCCCGCGCCTGCTCGTCGGAGATCTCGTTGAGCTTGCCGAGGCTCCACTCCCCTGCCAGGCGGGCGGTCTCGGCCTGGAGGTCGGCGGGCGCGTTCCCGGTCAGACGGGCCGGCGCGTACGGCTCGGGCTCGGGCATCACGGACTCGAGATCGTTGTCGACGAGCAGGCCCCAGACGTTCTCGTACGGGTAGTGACCGACGAGCTCCTCGATGTCGACGCCGCGGTAGCGCAGCACGCCACCTTCGCGGTCGGGCTCGGCGATCTCCGTCTCGACGGCGACGACGCCCTCGAGCCCCGGCTTGAAGTCGGCGACCTCGCTCATCCTCGGCGGACGCTACCTGACCGGGAATCATCGGCGCGCCCGACGGTGCATCCACTCGCGACCGCGACGCGGTCGCCTTCGGGCATCCCGCGATCGAGATTCGCGCGAGCGAATCTCGATCCGCGGGACCGCTCAGCTACCATCGCCGCGCCGATGGGGCACCGCGTAACCCTCATTCCCGGGGACGGGACCGGCCCGGAGCTCACGGAGGCGACGCGCCGCGTCCTCGAGGCGACCGGGGTCGCCCTCGAGTGGGACGTCCGCCGGGCCGGCGTCGACGTCATGGAGGAGGCGGGGACGCCGCTTCCCGACGAGACGCTCGAGTCGGTTCGCCGGAACGGCGTCGCCCTCAAGGGCCCGATCACGACGCCGATCGGGACGGGCTTCCGCTCGGTCAACGTCGCGCTCCGCCACGAGCTCGAGCTGTACGCATGCCTGCGCCCCTGCAAGACGTACGCGGGCGTGCGCACGCGCTACGAGAACGTCGACATCGTCGTCGTCCGCGAGAACACCGAGGACCTGTACGCCGGAATCGAGTACGAGGCCGGGACGGACGCCGCCGAGCAGGTCATCGCGTCGCTGAACGCGCTGCAGCCGAAGCAGATCGCCGCGCGGCTCCGGCATCTCCGTGAAGCCGATCAGCGAAGCCGCCTCCGAGCGGATCATCCGCTTCGCCTTCGAGTACGCGCGCGCGAACCACCGGCGCGAGGTCGCAGGCGTGACGAAGGCGAACATCATGAAGTTCACGGACGGCCTGTTCCTCTCGGTGTTCCGCGAGGTCGCGAAGGACTACCCGGAGATCGCCTCGCGCGAGGTGCTCGTGGACGCGCTCTGCATGCAGCTCGTGCAGCGTCCCGAGGAGTTCGACGTCCTCGTTCTGCCGAACCTCTACGGCGACATCGTCAGCGACGTCACCGCCGGCCTCGTCGGCGGGCTCGGCGTGGCGCCCGGCGCCAACATCGGCACCGAGGCTGCCGTCTTCGAGGCGACCCACGGCTCGGCGCCGAGATACACGGGCCTGAACAAGGTCAACCCGACCGCGATGATCCTCTCCGGGAAGCTGATGCTCGAGCACCTCGGCGAGCGGGAGGCGGCGCAGCGCCTGGAGCGCGCGGTCGCCGCCGTCATCGCCGCGGGCGAGAGCGTGACCTACGACCTGAAGCCGACCCGCGACGACCCGACGGCGGTCGGGACATCGCAGTACGCGGACGCGATCATCGCCACGCTCGGGCGTGGCTAGCGAGAGAGGGAAGAGAGGGCCATGCGAAAGAAAGTGACCGTCGTCGGGGCCGGGAACGTCGGCGCGACCTGCACGCAGGAGATCGCGCGCCGCGACTACGCGGACGTCGTCCTCGTCGACATCATCCCGAGCTTCCCGCAGGGGAAGGCGCTCGACATGAACCAGGCTGGGTCCGTGCTCGGCTACGAGCCCGCGATCACGGGCTCGAACGGCTACGACGAGACCGAGGGCTCGGACGTCGTCGTGATCACGGCCGGCAAGCCGCGGGCGCCCGGGATGAGCCGCGACGACCTCGTGGCCACGAACGAGGCGATCGTGACCGCGGTGACGAAGGACGTCGTGAAGCGCTCGCCCAAGGCGGTGCTCGTCGTCGTCTCGAACCCGCTCGACGCGATGTGCCACGTCGCGAAGGCCGTCTCGCGCTTCCCCAAGCGGCGCGTCGTCGGGATGGCGGGCATCCTCGACACGGCCCGCTTCTCCGCGTTCATCTCGCAGCAGCTCGACGTGTCCGTGAAGGACGTCACCGCGGTCGTCCTCGGCGGGCACGGCGACCAGATGGTCCCGGTCGTCTCGGCGACGACGGTGGGCGGCGTCCCGCTCCCGGAGCTCCTCCCGAAGAGCAAGGTCCGCAAGCTCGTCGACCGCACGCGCTTCGGCGGCGGGGAGATCGTGAACCTGCTCGGGACGTCCGCCTGGTACGCGCCGGGCGCGGCGGCGGCGCAGATGGTCGACTCGATCTGCCTCGACGAGAAGCGCGTCCTCCCGTGCACCGCGTACCTCGAGGGCGAGTACGGGATCCGAGGGCTGTACATGGGCGCTCCCACCAAGCTCGGCGCCGCCGGCGTCGAGGAGGTCGTCGTCCTCAAGCTCACCGCCGACGAGAAGAAGATGCTGAAAGCGTCGGCGGCCGCGGTCCGCGAGGTCGTCGACATCCTGAAGCGGAAGTAGCGATGGAGCTCGGTCTCCGGGGCCGGACCGCGATCGTCTGCGGAGCGTCCGCCGGGATCGGCCTCGCGGTCGCCGAGGCGCTCACCGAGGAAGGCGCGAACGTCGCGATGTTCGCGCGGAGCCGCGAGCCGCTCGAGCGCGAGGCCGAGCGTCTCGGCGCGCTCGCGGTCCGCGGGGACGTAACCGCCCCGGCCGACCTCGAACGGCTCGTGCGCCTGACCGTGGACGCCTTCGGCGGGATCGACATCCTCGTGAACAACTCGGGCGGCCCGCCGAGGACGCCGGGTACCGGGCTCGAGGCCGAGCAGGTCGAGGCCGCGGTCGAGCTCCTGCTGCTGTCGGTCGTCAGGCTCATGGACCTCTGCCTCCCCTTCCTCGAGCGGAGCCCGGCGGGGCGCGTCGTCAACATCACGTCCAGCTCGGTCAAGGAGCCGATCGAGAACCTCGCGCTCTCGAACGCGGTACGCCCGGGCGTCGTCGGCTGGGCGAAGACGATGGCACGCGAGCTCGGGCCGAAGGGGATCACGGTGAACTCGATCGCCCCCGGCCGCATCGACACCGAGCGCATCCGCGAGGTGTACCCGGACGGCCCGACCGAGGCCGACCTCCGCACGATCCCGCTCCGACGGCTCGGGACCCCGCGCGAGATCGGGGACGTCGTCGCGTTCCTCTGCTCGGACCGCGCGGCCTACGTGACCGGTGCGCTCGTCACGGTCGACGGCGGGCTGACGCGTAGCCTCCTCTAGGTGGTGAAGCGCCTCTCCCTCATCGCCGCCCTCGTGGGCGCGCTCGGGCTCGTCGTCGCCCTCGTGCTCTGGCGCGTGCCGGCGGACGAGTTCATCCTCGCGCCCGACCGCGCGAAGCCGCTCGCGGGGAAGGTCGAGGTCGAAGACTCCCGGCCCGCGGGCGCCACGAGCGTCTACTACGTCGACGTCTTCGTGCGCAGGACCTCGCTGCTCGAGCAGCTGCTCCCGTTCACGAAGCCGGACGGGTCGACCGTCCTGCCCGAACGGGTACTGCTGCCGCCCGGAACCTCGGAGGCCGAGCGGGACCGGCAGAACGAGGCGGACATGGAGCGGTCCGAGAAGGTCGCCGCCGTGGTCGCGCTACGGGCGCTCGGGTACCGCGTGCAGGCGACGCCGACGGGGATCCTGGTGACGGGCGTCTCGCCCGACGCCCCGGCCGCGGCCAGGCTCGAACAGGACGACGTGATCGTCCGGGTGGACGGGAAAGCGGTGCGCACGCCGGACGAGCTCCGGGCGGGGATCGGGCGCCACACGCCGGGCGACGACGTGCGCTTGACCGTGCTCCGCGACGGCAAGCGGCTCCAGCTCACGGTGCGGACCGTGCCGAGCCCGGCCGACCCGGACCGGCCGATCGTCGGCATCCAGGTCGACCAGGCGGCGGACATCGAGCTCCCGTTCGACGTCGACATCGACCTCGGCCCGGTCGGCGGCCCTTCCGCCGGGCTCCCGTTCGCGCTCGAGATCGCGCGCGAGCTCGGACGCGACGTGACGAACGGCTGCCGGGTCGCGGCGACCGGAGCGCTCGCGCTCGATGGAACGGTCCTTCCGGTCGGCGCCCTGAAGCAGAAGACCTTCGGCGCGCGCCGGTCCGATGTGGATGTCTTCCTCGTCCCCCTGGGCGAGAACGCCGCGACTGCCAGGGAGAATGCCGACGGCCTGCGAGTCGTCCCTGTGGAGAGTTTTCAACAGGCGTTGCGGGAGCTGGCAACGAGCCCGCCGAAGTGCTGATTTTCCAGGCACTTTTGCTGGTCTGAGAACACGCGCAATTTGCGGCCAATTCATCGCGGGAGGGGGTTGCCTGCCGGTACCGACCCCGCCAGAATGCGGGCTGGTCGACGAGGGGCGACCTCCCGAGAAATGGCGAAGAGACGCTCAGAGGTCACCTGCGACGACTGTTTCTTCCGGCGCGAAGGGCTTTGCGCACTGGCGTGCAACGTCCCCTGCCCCACGTTCCGGGCGGCCACCGCCGGGGCGCTGACGCCGCCGCGGCAGCCGCAGCTCGTGCCGAGGACGACGCCCCGCGTCGCCGTCGGCCACGCGGCATAGGATCACCGTATGAGCGAGTCGCCGCCTCCGGCGCCGCCGCCCGCGGAGCGCCGGGAGACGCCCTGGAGGCTGATCGTCTTCGGCGCGCTGGCCGTCTACGCGATCCTCATCGTGCTCTTCAACCGCAAGCAGGTCGAGGTCAGCTTCGTCTTCTTCTCCGCCGAGATCTCGCTGCTCGTCCTCATCCTGCTCTGCGTGGGGATGGGGTTCGCCGCCGGGTACCTCTTCGACCAGCTGCGCTCGCGCCGCCGCTCGCAGACGTAGTCCGGCCTAGAGCAGCCCGGCGAGGCGCTCGATCCCCGCGGTGATCCGCTCTGGTGGCTCGAAGCTGAACGCGAGCCGAGCCGAGGACGATCCGAGGCCGGAGCCGGCCGGGAAGAAGTCGGCGCCGCGGACGAGGAGCACACCGGCCGCGGCGGCGCGCTCGGCGAGGGCTGCGGAGTCCACGCCCTCGCCGAGCTCGAGCCAGACGAAGTAGCCTCCTCGCGGATCGGACCACGACGCGGTTCCCGGGAAGCTCGCCGCGAGCGCCTTCAGCATCGCGTCCCGGCGGGCCCGGAGCTCCCCGCGCGCGTGCTCGAGGTTGGGCTCGAAGCGACCCCGGGCGATCAGCTCGGCGATCGTCGCCTGCGCGAGGAAGGGTGGCGAGATGTACATCGAGGCCGCGCGCTCCTCGAACACGCCGGCATCGGGCTCGGGTAGCACGAAGTACCCCGTGCGCAGCCCGGGCGCAACGGTCTTCGAGAACGACGACGTGTACGTGACGAGCTCGCCGCCCTCGAGCTCGTGGAGCGTCGGCGGCGGAACGCCCTCGAAGCGCACGAGCCCGTACGGGTCGTCCTCGAGCACGGGGAGGCCGTGCTCGGCCAGGAGCTCGGCGACCCGACGCCGGCGCTCGGTCGAGAGCGTCCGGCCGGTCGGGTTCTGGAAGGTCGGGATCGTGTACAGGAACGAGGGCGGCTCGGCAGTCCGCCGCAGCTCGGCCTCGAGCGCGTCGGGGTCGAGGCCCTCTTCGTCCATCGCCAGCGCGACGACCTCGGCGCCGTCGCGGGCGAGCACCTTCAGCGGGCGGTCGTACGTCGGCGCCTCGACGAGCACGCGCCCCGGTCGGCGCTCGAGCAGCGCGCCCGAGTAGAGGACGAAGCCGAGGAGGCCTCCGACGGTGAGGACGACGCGGCCCGGCTCGACCCCGTGCCGCTCCGCGACCCACTCGCGCAGCGGCGCGAAGCCTCCGCCCGGCCCATAGGAGAAGACGCTCGCTCCCTCGCGCAGAGCCGCCGCGTGCGCGCAGTCGGCGAGCTCGTCCGCGGCGATGAGCTCGGGGGCTGGCGCCCCGCGCGCGAACGAGATCGGCGGCTCGGCCATCGAGCCGGAGCGTAGCCGCCGAGGGCGATGGGATCGGCGCTACGCGCGCGCGAGCGCGGCGACGAGCTCGGCGGTCTCGGTCGGGGTCGTCCCAACCCTGATCCCCGTCGCCTCGAGCGCGTCCTTCTTCGCCTGGGCGGTTCCCGCCGAGCCCGAGATGATCGCGCCCGCGTGGCCCATCGTCTTGCCGGGAGGAGCGGTGAAGCCCGCGATGTAGGCGACGACGGGCTTCGACATCTCGCTCTCGATGAACGCCGCCGCCTTCTCCTCCTCGTCGCCGCCGATCTCGCCCACCATGACGACGCGCTCGGTCTCGGGGTCGGCCTCGAACAGGGCGAGGACGTCGACGAACGACGAGCCGACGACGGGGTCCCCGCCGATGCCGACGATCGTCGAGTTCCCGAGGCCGAGCTGCGTGAGCTCGTGGCCGATCTGGTACGTCAGCGTCCCGGACCGCGAGACGAGCCCGATCGAGCCCTCGCGGAAGATCTCCGCGGGGATGATCCCGACGTTCGCCTTCCCGGGCGAGAGCGCGCCGGGGCAGTTCGGGCCGATCAGCGTCACGCCCCGTGGCTCGACGAACGCGTGGATCCGCAGCATCTCGTGCGCGGGGATGCCCTCCGTGATGCAGATGATCGTGTCGATCCCCGCGTCCACGGCCTCGTAGATCGCGTCCGCCGCGAACGGCGCCGGCACGAAGATCATCGACGTGTTCGCGCCCGCCTGCCGCACCGCGGCGGCGACGGTGTCGAAGACGGGCACGCCCTCGACGTCCTGGCCGCCCTTGCCCGGGGTGACCCCGGCCACGAGCTGCGTCCCGTAGTCCCGGTTCCGGAGCCCGTGGAAGCGCCCCTCGGAGCCGGTGAGGCCCTGGACGACGAGCCGCGTCTCGACGTCGACGATGATCGCCATCGCGCCTAGGCCCCCACTCCAGCGAGCTCCACGGCGCGGCGGGCGCCGTCCAGCATGGTCGCCTCCGCGTGCACGTTCGGCTTCGCGGCCTCCTGCAGCAGCTGCCGGCCCTCCTCGGCGTTCGTCCCGTCGAGCCGCACGACGATCGGGTCCTCGATCCCCATCTGCTCGAGCGCCTGCAGGATCCCGCGTGCGACCTCGTCGCAGCGCGTGATGCCGCCGAAGATGTTGAAGAAGATCGCGCGCACCTGCGGGTCGCGGGTGATCACCTGGAGCGCGTCGACGACCCCCTGTGCGTCGCCTCCGCCGCCGAGATCGCAGAAGTTGGCCGGACGTCCGCCGACGAACGTCACGACGTCGACCGTGGACATCGTCAGCCCGGCGCCGTTGCCGAGCACGCCGACCTCGCCGTCGAGCTTGACGTAGGTGACGCCCTTCTCGCGCGCGAGCGCCTCGAGCGGATCGGCCGCGGCGAGGTCGCGCATCTCGGCGATCTCCGGCAGCCGGAAGAGCGCGTTGTCGTCGACCGTGAACTTCGAGTCGAGCGCGCGCACCTCGCCCGCGGGGGTCACGATCAGCGGGTTGATCTCGCACAGCATCGCCTCGTAGCCGAGGAAGGCCGCGTACAGGCGCCCGGCGATCGCGGCGATCTGCTTCTGCTCGCTCGGACTCTCGACGCCGGCCTCGTGCACGAGCCGCCGGCCCTGCCACGGGTGGTAGCCCTCGAGCGGGTCGACGTGCAGCCGGACGAGCGCGTCCGGGCTCGAGGCCGCGACCTCCTCGATGTCCATGCCTCCCTGCGTCGTGAACATGAAGAGCGGCTTCTTCGCGCTCCGGTCGAAGGTGATGGAGAGGTAGTACTCGCGCTCGATGTCCGACGCGCGCTCGATCCAGAGCTTCTGGACCGTATGTCCGCGGATGTCCAGCCCGAGGATCTCTCGCGCCCGGGCCTCGGCCTCGGTGGGCGTCTCCGCGAGCTTGATCCCGCCGGCTTTGCCGCGCCCTCCCGTCAGCACCTGCGCCTTGACGACGACCGGGCCGCCGAGCTCCTGGGCCGCGGCGCGCGCGTTGGCCGGGCTCGTCGCGAGCCTGCCCTCGGAGACGGGGATGCCGTGGCGGCGGAAGAGCTCCTTCCCCTGGTACTCGTAGAGGTCCACGGCGCGGGCGAGTCTACCCGCGGCGGGGAGCGCCCAGCCACGGTGTGCGAGCATGGCCGGGTGAGCCGCACGACGATCATCGTGCTCGTCGCGCTCGGCGCGGCGGTCGCCGGCTTCGTGCTCTCGTCGGCCGCGGGGCGCCTCCGCGGCGCCGACGCCGCCCCCGACGCGAGCGTCGCAGCGGGCCCGCAGAGCGCGGACCTCGGCTGGAGGGAGACGTTCGGGCCGGCCGGCGAACGGCTCGTGTTCACCGTCGACTGGCTCGAGGTCACGCGGCGCGGGTGGCGGGCGCGGATCGGGATCGAGAACGACTCGTCGGTCGCATACGAGGTCAACGACCCACGGGTCACGCTCGACCGCGCGTTCGGGCTCATGCTGTTCTCGACCGGGGAGTCGGACGAGCTCGAGCAGCTGAACGAGAGCGGGGAGCTCCCTGAGCCACGCCCGGCGACCGGGTTCGCGCCGTCGCTGCCTGCGGTCCTCGAGCCGGGCGCCTCCTGGGAGGGGACGATGTCGGCCTCCGGCGCGCTCGTCGCCCGGAGCTGGGTGCGCGTCGTCTTCGGCACCTTCGTCGCCGCCGGGAAGCCCCCGGACGAGCTGCCCGAGCGCATCGTGTGGATCACGGACCACGCGTACCGGCTCCGCAGGTGAGCCGCGAGCGGTCCGGCGCGCTCAGGGGTCGCGGACGACGCAGATGAGCTGGCCGTTCGCCACCTGCTGACCGACGACGACGCCGAGCTCGGAGACGACGCCGTCGCGGTGCGCGACGATCTCGTTCTCCATCTTCATCGCCTCGATCACGCAGATCAGGCCGCCGGCCTCGACTGCCTGTCCGTCCGCGACCTCGACTCCGAGCACCGTGCCCTGCATCGGGCTCACCACCGCTCCGATCTCCTCACCGGAGAGCCCGGCGCGCCGCTTCCGGTGGCGGCGCGCGAGCTCCGCCCACGGCGGCTCGGGCGCGTGGACGCGGACCTCGTGCAGCCTCCCGTCGAGCTCGACGACGACCTGCCGCTCCCGGGTGGACACGGGCTTGCCGTCGACGCTCGCCGCAACGCCCACAGGTGGGCCCGACGACCGCTCCGCGAGCTCGCGCGCGCGCTCCGCGAGCTCCTCCGACTGGGTGACGCCGCGGCAGGTGCCGCCCTCCACGAAGCACGGCGACGAGAGGAGCGCGCGGTGGAAGCCGAGGAGCGTCGTCGGGCCCTCGATCGTGAACTCCTCGAGCGCGCGGAGCATGCGGCGGCGCGCGCTCTCGCGGTCGACGTCGTGCACGATCAGCTTCGCCACGAGCGGGTCGTACAGGTCGGAGATGCGGTCGCCGGCGCGCACCCCCGAGTCGACGCGCACGCCGATGCCTCCGGGCTCGCGGTACGCCGTGACGAGCCCCGGCGCCGGGAGGAACCCCAGGCTCACGTCCTCGGCGTTCACGCGGCACTCGATCGCGTGGCCGCGCAGGACGACGTCGCCCTGGGCGAACGACAGCGGTTCGCCGGCCGCGACGCGCACCTGCTCGCGCACGATGTCGATCCCGGTCACCATCTCCGTCACCGTGTGCTCGACCTGCACCCGGGTGTTCATCTCCAGGAAGTAGTACGAGCCGTCCGCGGCCAGGAGTCCCTCGACGGTCCCCGCCGACCGGTAGCCGACGGCCCTCGCGGCCTCGACGGCGATCTCGCCTATCTGCGCGCGCAGGTCGTCGTCGACTGCGGGCGACGGCGTCTCCTCGACGAGCTTCTGGTGGCGCCGCTGGATCGTGCAGTCGCGCTCGCCGAGGTGGACGACGTTGCCGTGGTCGTCGGCGAGGACCTGCACCTCGACGTGGCGGGGATCCTCGAAGTAGCGCTCGACGTAGACCGACGGGTCGGCGAAGTACGCCTCCCCCTCGCGCCGCGCGGACTCGTACGCGCGCTCGACCCCTTCTGGCGTGGCCGCGATCTTGAACCCTTTCCCACCGCCGCCCGCGGAGGCCTTGATCGCGATCGGGTAACCGATCTCCTCGGCGGCGGCCCTGACGTCCTCGACGCTCGCCGCGGGCTCTGTCGTGCCCGGGACGATCGGGACGCCGGCGGCACGCATGCGTTCCCGGGCCGCCGGCTTCGAGCCCATCGCCTCGATCGCCTCGGGCGGCGGCCCGATCCAGGTGAGCCCCGCGTCGGCGACCTGGCGTGCGAAGTCGGCGTTCTCGGCGAGGAAGCCGTAGCCGGGGTGGATCGCCTGCGCGCCCGCCCGCAGCGCCGCCTCGATCACGCGGTCGCCCCGGAGGTAGCTCTCGGACGCCGGCCCCTTCCCGAGGAGGTATGCCTCGTCCGCCGAGACGACGTGGAGCGCGCCACGGTCGGCCTCGGAGTACACGGCCACCGTGCCGATCCCGAGCTCCCGGAGCGTCCGGAACACGCGGACGGCGATCTCGCCGCGGTTGGCAACGAGAACCTTCGTGAACGACCCCATGCGACGCGTATTCTCCCCCACGGTGAGCCTTCCCGATCAGCTCACGGTCGCCCGCGTCGTCGCGGTCCCGATCGTCGTGCTCCTCTTCGCCTGGGACTTCCCGAACCACGCGTACTGGGCCACTGCGGTCTTCGTCGTCGCGATGGCGACGGATCAGATCGACGGGTGGCTCGCGCGGCGCCGGGGCACGAGCTCGCCGCTCGGGAAGCTGCTCGACCCCGTCGCCGACAAGGTGCTCGTGCTCGCCGCCCTCGTGATGCTGATCGGCGAGGGCGTCGCGCCGGCCTGGATGATCGCGTTGATCGTCGTCCGCGAGATCCTGGTGTCGGGGCTCCGGCTCGCCGCGGTCGAGCGGGGCGTCGTGCTCGGCGCACGCGACCTCGGGCGCATCAAGACGTGGGCGCAGGCGCTCGCCGCCGCGATCGCCGGCCTCGCCGCGGCCGGCGCGTGGAGCGACGACGTCGCCTGGTGGGCGCTCCTCGTCGCGCTGATCGCGACCTGGGTCTCGGGCCTCGACTACGCGCGCGTCGCGCCGCGGGTGCTCCGCGGCGAGAGCGCGTAGCGCGGCACCGGCTCGTTGTCGGTCGCCTCGCGGAGCGCGGTGCGCCGCCAGGCACTGCGGTAGGCCTCGGGCCGGCCGTCGAGGCGGACGCCGGCCCGTTCGAGTGCGTAGCTGAGCGCCCTCAGCTCTGCTTCTCCGAGCGGAGGAGCGACCTCGATACCCACGATGACGAGCCTATCCGCCCGAGCAGGACCGGAGCCCACCACACGACGAGCCCGACGGCGAGCCCGACGGCGAGGTTCAGCTCGAACCCGATCACGCCCACCGCGACTGCGATCGCCCACTCGCGTGGCCCGACGAGGTCACGCAGCAGGCCGACGTGGAGGAGTCCGGCGGTCGCGAGGAGGCCTGCGAGGACCGGGAGCGGGAACGCGACGAGCAGGACCGCGAGACCGGAGCCCACCACGAGGGCGACGGCGATCAGGCTCGATCCCATCGCGAGCGGAGCGACGGCGCCGCGCGCTCCGAATGCGTAGTGAGCGGTCAGTCCTCCCGCCCCGTGACAGACTGGCATGCCCGAGATCGCCCCCGACACGAGGTTCGCCGACCCCAGGGTCGTCGCGAGCCGGCCGGGGGTGATCCTGTGCGCGCGGTCACCGAAGTACGTGCGCGCCGCGTCCGCCGGCGCGAGGCACGAGTTCGCGAACGTCAGGGGCAGCTGCGGGATGACGAGCGCCGTGAATGCCGCGACGAACGTGGCGGTCGACAGGGACGGGACGTCGATCGCGGAAGGCCCCAACGCGAGCGCGCCACCCGCGTCGACGAGCATGATGCCGACGCCGACCGCGACGAGGAGCAGGGCCACCGGCCGACGCCTGAGCACGAGCGCGATGGCCACGACGGCGGCAGCGAGCGGCACGGCCAACGCCGGGTCGACCGCGTGATCCTCGAACGACGACGGGGGATGGGCGACGAGGCCCCAGGCGACCTTCACGAAGAGCAGACCGACGGTGAGCTGGACGCCCCGAATGAGCGCACGGGGGAAGGCCCGCCCCAGGTGATCGATCAGCCCCGTCGCCCCGAGCACGACGAACACGGCACCCATGAGCAACGCCGCGGCGGCGATCTCGTCCGAGCCGAGCCCCTGTGCGATCGCGATCGCACCGACCGCCTTGAGGGGTTGGACCGCAACGGGCAGCCGGTACACGATCGCCACGGCCACGTACAGGAAGCCGGCCGGAAGGAGGACGGCAGTCGGCGAGAGCCCGTTCTTCACGATTAGGGCGACTGCGATCGGGACGAGGACGCCGACGTCGGCGACGGCACCCGAGAGCTCGCTGCGAAAGCCGGCACCCGGGATCAGCGCTTGTCTCAACGCTCGACCATGACCGAGGTCGCCTTGACGACGGCGGTCGCGCTCGCGCCCGCTTTCAGTCCGAGCTGCTCGGCGGAGTCGCGGGTAATGATCGCGACGACGTGCGCCGGTTCGGTCACGTCGATCTCGACCTGGGCGAGGAGCCCCTCCACCGTCACCGCACGGACCACGCCGCGCAGACGGTTGCGGGCCGAGAGCTGCTCCGAGCCCTCGGGGCCCTTCAGGCGCTCGACCTCGGACACGGGCACGACGCGCCGGTTGGAGGCGTCGCGCTCGACCCGGATCTTCCCCGTCCGGTCCCAGCGCCGGAGCGTGTCGAGCGAGATGCCGAGCGCGCGGGCGGCCTCCGCGGCTGGATAGGTTTGCCTAGGCATTGCCTAGGACTTATACCATCGCGGAGTGCCCTTCGAGTGTGTCGCGTGAGAGGTCAGGGCTGACCGAGCCGCGGACCGCGCTCGTCGTCGAGGTGCCCGAGGCGGCCGCGGCGGTCGACGGCTGGCGGGAGCGGACGTCCCCTGCGAAGCCGTCGAACGGCGTTCCTTCCCACGTCACCGTTCTGTTCCCGTTCGTTCCCGCAGCCGAGGTCGACGACGAGCTCATCCGCAAGCTGGGGGAGCTCTTCGCGGCCCTCCCCTCCTTCCGCTTCGAGCTCCGCCAATGCCGCCACTTCCCAGGGGTGCTGTACCTCGCACCCGAGCCGCCCGAGCCGTTCGTCTCGCTGACGGAGGCCGTCGCCGCCGCGTACCCCGACTTCCCGCCGTACGAGGGGGTGTTCGACGAGGTCGTCCCGCACCTGACTGCCGCGGAGGGCGCATCTGCGGTGCTGCACCGCGCCGAGTCGGAGATCCGGCAGTGGCTGCCGATCGCGGCCGAGGCACGAGAGATCGTGCTCCTCGAGGAGCTCGAGCCCGAGCTCGCCCGCTGGCGCACGCACTCGCGGCTCCCGCTCGGCTCGGCGTAAGGTGCCGCCGTGCCGGACCGCCTACGCACGCTCTGGGACTTCGCCGACCTCGACGCGTCGGAGCGCCGCTTCCGTGAGGCGCTCGACGAGGAGCCCTCCGCAGCCGGCAGGGCAGAGATCCTGACGCAGCTCGCGCGCGTCGAGGGACTCCGTGGCGACTTCGAGGCGGGGGAGCGGCTCGTCGAGGAGGCGGAGTCCGAGGCCGCCGGTGAGCTCCGGCCGCGGGTGCGGATCGACCTCGAGCGGGGCCGGCTGTACCGCTCGAGCGGGGACCCCGAGCGTGCGCTCCCCCTCTTCGAGTCGGCGCACGCGCTCGCGCTCGAGGCGGACGACGGCTTCCTGGCGGGCGATGCGGCGCACATGGCGGCGGTCGCCGCCCCAGGCCGGGACGAGTACGTGGCGTGGACGGAGCGCGGCATCGCGCTCGCGGAGTCGAGCGACGACGCGAGGTACTGGCTCGGGCCGCTGCTCAACAACCTCGGCTGGGAGCACTACGAGGCCGGCGAGCACCCGGAAGCTCTGGCCGCGTTCGAGCGGGCGCTCGCCGCCCGCGAGGAGGATCCCGGGAACCCGGAGCCGATCGCGCTTGCCCGCTACGCCGTCGGGAAGACGCTGCGTGCGCTCGACCGCTCGGACGAGGCCGTGCCGCTCCTCGAGCAGGCGGTCGCCTGGGCGGAGGACCAGGGTGCTCCCGACGGCTGGTACCACGAGGAGCTCGCGCTCGAGTACGCGGCGCTCGGCCGCACGGCCGAGGCCGCGGAGCAGGCCCGCGTCGCGCTGCCGCTCCTGCGGGAGGCCGACCCCGACTTCGTCGAGGACGGCGACCGCGCGACTGCCCTCGGGAGCCTCGCCCAGCCGTCGTCCTAGACGGCGAGCGCCTCGAGCCGGTCGACGAGCGAGGAGAGGACGGCGAATGCCTCCTCGACCGGCTCGCTCGACGCGAGGTCGACCCCGGCTGCGCGCAGGAGATCGAGCGGATACCCGGACCCTCCGGCGCGCAGGAAGTCGAGGTAGCGCTCGGCCGCGCCGGGCTCGCCGGCCAGCACCCGGTTGCCGAGGGCGTGGGCGCCGGAGATGCCGGTGGCGTACTGATAGACGTAGAACGGCGCGTACAGGTGCGAGAACTGCGCCCAGGTGATCCCGACCCGCTCGCGGTCGAACGGGAAGTCCGGCCCGTACGCCTCGCCGAAGAGGTCCGCCATGCGCTCGTCGAGGAGCTCCGCGGTGAGCCCCTCGCCCCGCTCGACGCGCTCGTGCGTCTCCTGCTCGAAGCGCGCGAGGGTCGGCATGACGAAGAAGTAGCGATGGAAGTTCGCCATCGCCTCGTCGAGCACGGCGAGCTGAAGCTCGCGGTCCGAGATCGTCTCCAGGAGGTGTGCGCGCAGCAGGACCTGGTGGAAGTTCGACGCGACCTCCGCGACGAAGAGCGAGTATCGGCTCGAGATCTGGGGCTGCGTCTCCCAGGCGAGGTACGAGTGCATCGAGTGGCCGAGCTCGTGCGCGAGCGTGCCGAGGCTCACCGCGGTGCCGTCGAAGCTCATGACGATGAACGGCCGCGTCCCGGGCTGGCCTGCCGAGAACGCGCCCCCCATCTTCCCCTGGTTCGGGTAGACGTCGATCCAGCGGTCCTCGAGGCACCCTCGCCGGACGGTGGCGACGTACTCATCACCGAGCGGCGCCAGGGCCTCGCAGATCCACTCCACGCACTGCTCGTAGGTGAGCTCGGGTGGATCCGAGCCGAGCGGCGCCCAGAGGTCGTACGGCTCGATCGCGTCGAGGCCGAGGAGCGAGGCCCGCGCGCGCCAGTAGCGGTGCCAGGTCGGGAGGTTGCGCTCGAACGTCGCGAGCAGGTTGTCGAACACCTCGAGCGGGACGTTGGAGGCGTGGAGCGCCGCGGCGCGCGTGGACTGATGGCGGCGCGCGCGCGCCGAGAAGACGTCCTGCTTGATCGCGGTCGCGTAGTTCGAGGCGATCGCGTTGCGCACGGCGCGGTAGCCGTCTGCGTAGCTCTCCCAGGCGCTCTTTCGCAGGGCCCGGTCCGTGCTGCCGAGGAGCCCGTGGAGCGAGCCCTGGGTGACCTCTGCGGTTTCCCCGTCGGTTCTCACGGCGTCGGCGAACCTCAGGTCGCTGTCGGTGAGACCGCTGTAGGTCGCGTACGGACCGGTGTGCGCGTCCTCGAGCAGGCCGAGCAGCTCCTCGACCTCGGACGAGCGGACGTGGTCGACGCGGCGAGCGAGGTCGTCGAAGTAGTGGCGATACGGCGCGAAGGCCGGGTCTGCCGCGGACCACTCGAGCAGCTGCTCGCGCCCGAGCGCGAGCAGCTCGGGCTCGACGAACGAGAACGCCGCCGCGACCTGGCCCGTACACCGACTGCGCGCGGCCGAAGCGGGCGACGGCGGCCTGGTCGCCGGTGTCGACCGAGTAGTCGAGGTACGCATACACGAAGACGTGGCCGAGGCGGCGGCTCAGGTCGTCGCGCGTCGCGAGCGCCTCCAACGTGACCGACGGGCCCTCCGCGAGCCGCCCCGCGAACCGCTCGAGCTTCCCGAGATCGGCGACGAGTGCATCGAGCGCATCCCCCCACGCCTCCGGCGTCTCGAAGACGCTGGCGGCGTCCCACGTCCGCTCCACAGGGACGGCGCTACGGGGCGGGGTTGCGGTGTCGACTGTCACAGCGGGATGTTGCCGTGCTTTCGCTTCGGCTTCGGCTCGCGCTTCGTGAGCGCTGTCTCGAGCGCGGAGAAGAGTACCGGGCGCGTGCGCCGCGGCTCGATCACGTCGTCGACGTAGCCGCGCTCGGCCGCCGTATACGGGTTCGCGAAGCGCTCCTTGTAGTCGGCGATGAGCTCGTCGCGGCGGGCTGCCGCGTCCTCGGCCTCCTCGAGCTCGTTGCGGAAGACGATGTTGACCGCGCCCTCCGGCCCCATGACCGCCACCTCCGCCGTCGGCCAGGCGACGTTGAAGTCGGCTCGGATGTGCTTCGACGACATGACGTCGTACGCGCCGCCGTAGGCCTTGCGCGTGATCACCGTCAGCTTGGGGACGGTCGCCTCCGAGTACGCGTACAGCAGCTTCGCACCGTGCCGGATGATGCCGCCCCACTCCTGCGCCGTGCCGGGTAGGAAGCCCGGGACGTCGACGAAGGTCACGAGCGGGACGTTGAACGCGTCGCACGTGCGGACGAAGCGGGCCGCCTTGACGGAGGCGTCGATGTCGAGCACCCCGGCGAGCGCGCGCGGCTGGTTGCCGACGACGCCGACCGAGTGCCCGCCGAGGCGGGCGAAGCCGCACACGATGTTCTCCGCCCAGTGCGGCTGCACCTCCAGGAACTCACCGTCGTCGAAGACCCGCTCGACGACCTGCCGCATGTCGTAGGGCTTGTGCGGGCTGTCCGGGACGAGCGTGTCGAGCGACTCGTCCTCGCGGTCGACGGGGTCGGCCGGTGACGCGTAGGGCGGCGTGTCGAGGTTGTTCTGGGGGAGGAACGAGAGGAGGTAGCGCGCCTCCTCGAGGCACGTCTCCTCGTCCTCGGCGGTGAAGTGCGCAACGCCGGACTTCGTCGCGTGCGTCGCGGCGCCGCCGAGATCCTCGAAGCTCACGTCCTCGCCGGTGACCGTCTTCACGACGTCGGGCCCGGTGATGAACATGTACGACGTCTTCTCGACCATGAGCACGAAGTCGGTCATCGCGGGCGAGTAGACGGCACCTCCGGCGCACGGCCCCATGACGAGCGAGATCTGGGGCACGACGCCCGAGGCCTGGACGTTGCGCCAGAAGATCTCCGCGTAGCCGGCGAGGGAGACGACGCCCTCCTGGATCCGCGCGCCCCCCGAGTCGTTGATCCCGACGACCGGGCAGCCGTACCTCAGGGCCATGTCCATCACCTTGCACACCTTCTCCGCGAACACCTCGGAGAGCGAGCCGCCGAAGATCGTGAAGTCCTGCGAGAAGACGAAGACCTTGCGGCCGAAGATCGTCCCGTACCCGGTGACGACCGCATCCCCCCAGGGCCGCTTCGCGCGCATCCCGAACTCGACCTCGCGGTGCCGCACGTAGCGGTCGAGCTCGACGAACGACCCCTCGTCGAGCAGCTTCTCGACGCGCTCGCGCGCGAGCAGCTTGCCGCGCTCCCGCTGACGCGCGACGCTCTGCTCCCCTGCTGCCCGCCGCGACTCCTCGCGCAGCTCCTCGAGCCAGCGGAGCTTCGCCTCGGTCGTGTCGTGCGTCTCGGCCACCGCGGCGGAGCCTACTGTCTGTGCGGGTCACGGCTGATATGACCATGGACACATGACCATGATCGCGCTACGCTGAGGCATGCGCACGATTCCTGCCGGCCGGTTCAAGGCGCAGTGCCTCCGTCTCCTCGACGAGGTTGCGGAGACCGGCGAGACCATCGTCGTCACGAAGCGCGGCAAGCCGGTGGCGAGGGTCGAGCCCGTCGAGGAGCCGCCCTCCCTCAAGGGCAGCGTGATCTACCTCGTGGACGACGACGAGCTGCTGTTCTCCACGGGTGAGGCTTGGGACGCCGACCGCGAGTGACCGTGCTGGACACGCATGCGTGGGTGTGGTGGCTCGACGACGACCCGCGACTGTCGGACGGTGCCCTGGCAGCCATCGACGCGAGCGACGAGCTCGCGGTCTCCGCGATCAGCGTGTGGGAGCTCGCAACCCTCGAACGACTCGGTCGACTCACGGTTCTGCCGGACATCCGAACCTGGGTGCGAAGGGCACTCGGCCACGCTCGTGTCTCGCCCGTCGCTGTGACGCCGGAGATCGCGCTTGCCGCAGGATCGCTCCTCCCGCCCTTCCCCGGTGACCCGGCCGACCGCGTCATCTACTCGACCGCCCTCGCCGCGAATGCCCGGCTCGTGTCCGCGGACCGCCGGATGGCACGCCACGATCCCGAACGGGTCGTCTGGTAGGTGACCGCTCCGCTCGACCGCTCGACGACTTGGCCCTACGAGGACGGGGAGCCGGGCGCATTCGTCTACTCGCGCTATGGCAGCCCGACGATCGCGGACGCCGAGAGGGCGCTCGGCGCGCTCGACGGCGGCGAGGCCGTGCTCTTCGCCTCGGGCACCGCCGCGTGCGCCGCGGTCGTGCTCGCGCTTCTCGCGCCCGGGCAGACGGTCGCGCTCGCCGAGGGCGCGTACTTCGGCACCGGCGTCCTCTTCGGCGAGCTCGGCCGCTGGGGTCTCCGGCACGTCGAGTTCGACCAGACCGGGCCGCCTCCCACCGGTGTCGACCTCGTCTGGCTGGAGGCGCCCTCGAATCCGTTCCTCACGATGCCGGACTTCGAGGCCGCCGCCGCCCACCCAGCGCGCGTCCTCTGCGACTCGACGGCCGCGACGCCCCTGAACGTGAGGCCGCTCCAGCGGGGCTGCGAGCTCACGCTCCACTCGGCGACGAAGTACCTGGCCGGCCACGACGACGCGCTCGTCGGCGCGGTCGTCTCCCGCGACTCGGCCACGGCTACCCGTCTGCGCGAGTTCCGCACCCGCACGGGTCCGGTTCCCGGCGCCGACACCGCGTGGCTCCTCGTGCGCGGCCTGCAGACGCTCGAGATACGCCTCGCCCGCCAGACCGAGAGCGCGCGCGTCCTCGTCGAGCGCCTGCGGTCGCACCCGGCCGTCGCGACCGTGCGCTACCCGGGCTTCTCCGCGCTCCTCTCGTTCGACGTCGCCGACGCGGAGGCGGCACGACGTGTCGAGACTGCGGTCGCACTGATCGCGAACGCGACGAGCCTCGGCGGGGTCACGTCGCGGATCGAGTCCCGGTCCCGCTGGGAGGGGGACCGTGTGCCGCCCGGGCTCCTCCGGCTCTCCGTCGGGCTCGAGGACGTCGAGGCGCTGTGGGCCGACCTCGAGCGCGCGCTCGACCGGGCGTCGGGCCCGTGAGCCTCCTCGACCGCTTCCGGCAGAAGCGACCGCCGGCGCCCGAGCTCGACCTCCTGCTCGTGCGGCGCTTGCGCTCGGTCGGAGCGGACCTCACGCGCCCGCGCGCGATCGTGCACTTCCTCGACTTCCCGGGTGAGGCGGATGCGCGCGCCGCGGTGGCCGAGATCGAGGCGGGCGGCTACCGCGTGACGGTCGCTGCCCCTGATGCGGGCGGCGGAGAGTGGTCGGTCCGCGCCGAGGCGACCCGGGTCGTCGACGAGTCGACGGTCGCCGTCTACCGCCCCTGGTTCGAGCGCATCGCCGCCGCGCACGCCGGCGAGTACGACGGCTGGGAGTCCACCGGCTGACGGCGCCCCGTCCGCGGCGTCAGTAGTTCGAAGCACGCGGATCCGGGGCCGACCCGATCCGTACCGGCTCGGGGGACCGGACACTCGAGGTGAGTGATGCTCTCCCTCGTCGACGCACACAAGCGGTTCGGTTCGATCGAGGCGCTCGCCGGCTGCTCGCTGACGATCGAGCGCGGCCACGTCCTCGGCTTCCTGGGGCCGAACGGCGCCGGGAAGACGACGACGATGCGCGCGATCTTCGGCCTCGTCGAGCTGGACGCCGGGGAGGTGCTGTGGGACGGCCGCTCGGTCGGGCCGGAGGAGCGGCTCCGCTTCGGGTACATGCCGGAGGAGCGCGGCCTCTACCCGCGGATGAGGGTCGGGGACCAGCTCGAGTACTTCGGCTGTCTGCACGGGTTGGACGCGGGAGAGTCGCGCCGCGGGACATCTGCATGGCTCGAGCGGTTCGGCATCGCCGACCGCGCGCAGGCGAAGGTCGAGGAGCTCTCGCACGGGAACCAGCAGCGCGTGCAGCTGGCGGCGGCGCTCGTCCACGAGCCAGAGCTGCTCATCCTGGACGAGCCGTTCGCCGGCCTCGATCCCGTCGCCGTGCACACGCTCGCCGACGTCCTCCGCGCCGAGGCGGCGCGTGGAGCTGCCGTCCTCTTCTCGAGCCATCAGCTCGAGCTCGTGGAGGACGTCTGCGAGAACGTGGCGATCATCGATCAAGGCCGCATCGTCGCGGCCGGCGATCTCGACGCCCTGCGGCGCTCCTCGCAGAGGCGACGGATCGCGGTGCGCCTCGACGAGGCCCCACCGGACTGGCTCCCTGGTGTCGACGGTGTCGAGCTCGTCGAGCGCCGCAACGGCGACGTGCGGCTCCTCGCGCGCCAGGACGTCGACCCCGAGCTCGTGCTCGAGGCAGCTGAGCGGTCAGCGCGAGTCGTCGAGTTCAGCTATGGCCCGCCCTCGCTCGCCGAGCTCTTCCTGGAGCTGGTGGAGCGGTGACCGGGGTGCGCGCGATCAGGCTCGTCGCCGAGCGCGAGATCCGCGAGCGCCTGCGGAGCAAGGTGCTCCTCGCCTCGACGATCGTGCTGCTCGCGCTCGTCGGCGGCTCCGTCGCGCTCCAGGGCGCGCTCTCGGAGGCCACGACGTATCGCGTCGCCGTCACCGCGCCGACGCCCGCGGGGCTCGCCGGAGCGCTCGAGCGCGCGGCGAAGCCGTTCGACGACGCCGAGGTGGAGCTGCGCGTCGTCGTCTCGCGCGCGGCCGGACGGGAGGCTCTCGACGCGAAGGAGGTCGACGCGCTCTTGCTGCTGGCCGAGGACCGGCTCGTCTTCCGTTCGAACGTCGACGCGAAGGCAGTCGCGGTCGCGGAGACCGCGGTGCGCGAGCTGCGGCACCGACTTCCGCCCGAGCCGGAGCTCACCACGGCGACGCTGCGGCCGCCGGACGACGAGGCGGGAGACGCCGAGGTGCTCGTCGCGTACACCGGCTCGCTCCTCCTGCTCATGTCGCTCGCCGTGTACGGGCAGTGGGTCGTGACCGGGGTCGTGGAGGAGCGGAACAACCGCGTCGTCGAGCTGATCGTGTCGGCCGTCCACCCGCGCCACCTGCTCGCGGGGAAGGTGATCGGGATCGGGTTGCTCGGCTTCGCGCAGCTCGCGCTCGTCGCGGGCCTCGCCGCGGCGCTCCTCGCGGTCGGAGCCTTCGACGCCCCACGGTCGCTCGGCGGCGACCTCGCGCTCGTGATCCCCTGGTTCGCGCTCGGCTTCGCCCTCTACTCCGTGGCATACGCGACCGCCGGGGCGCTCGCCTCGAGACAGCAGAACGCGGACACCGCCGGACAGCCCGTCTCGTACACGCTCCTCGCCGTCTACTTCGCCGGCTACGTCGCGCTCTCGAGCGACCCGGAAGGGCCTCTCGCCACGCTCCTCACCGTCTTCCCGGTGAGCGCGCCGCTCGTCCTCCCAGCGCGCAGCGCCCTCGTCGGCGTGCCCCTCTGGGAGCACGCGCTCGCGCTCGTCCTCGTGCTCTGCTCGATCGTCGCGCTCGTCCGGTTTGCGGGCCGGGTGTACGCCCACGGTCTTCTCCACGGCGGCCCGGGCCTCGGTGCGCGTGCCGCGTGGCGGCTCGCGCGCCAGCCCTGACGCGGCTCAGGCGATTCCGGCAGGAGGTGCGACCGCGGGCTCGCGCACGGCGATCACGTCGAAGGCGGCGATGGGACGGCTGAACCCCTTCAGGGTCACCTCGCCGACGGGGACGGCGTCGACGTCCTCTTCGACCTCCGCGTACAGCCGCTGCTCGACCAGGATCTGCCCTCCGGTCGCCTCGTCCGCGAGCCGCGACGCGAGGTTCGTCACTGCGCCGATCGCGGCGTAGTCAGAGCGACCGTCGAAGCCCACCTCGCCGCACGTCGCGTAGCCGAGCGCGATGCCGACGCCGAAGTCGAGGTCGTAGCCCCGCCTCCGCCACGCGGGCGTCAGTTCGCCCATCTCCCTGCGAAGCGCGCAGCCGAGCCGCACGGCCCGGAGTGCGGCGTCGGGGACCTCGATCGGATCGTTGAAGAAGAGCTGCACGCCGTCGCCCTCGATGAAGCCGACGGTCGCGTCGAACTCGCGGACGAGGACGCCGATCGTGTCGTGGAACTCGCCCAGGACCCGCATCAGCTCCTCGGGCTCGACCGCGTCGACGAAGCTCGTCCACCCGCGCAGGTCGGCGAAGAACATCGCGACCTGCCGGCGATGGCTGGACAGGATCGACTCGTCCCCCGAGCAGACGAGCGCGTCCGCGAGCTGCGGCGACAGGAACCGCCGGAGCCGCCTCAGCCGCTCGAGCTCCTCGACCTGCGTCTGCACCCGCTCCTCGAGCGTCCGGTTGAGATCGCGGAGCTCTGTCGCCTGGGCCTTGATCGTGTCGTGGTAGCGCTTGATCCGGAGGAGCGAGCGAATGCGCGTGAACAGCTCGTCGCGGTCGAACGGCTTCGGGATGAAGTCGTCCGCCCCGGCCTCGATCGCCTTCGTCTTCTCCTGCCCGTCGCCGGCCGTGAGCATGATGACCGGCAGTACGGCGGTCTCCTCGCGCTCGCGGAGGCGTCTGCAGACTTCGTACCCGTCGATCCCTGGCATCAGCACGTCGAGCAGCACGAGGTCGGGCTCGGCGGTCGCCGCGAGCTCGAGCGCGGTGCGGCCGTCGGTCGCCTGGAGGATCTCGTAGCCGTGGCTCGAGAGGACCGCGTCGAGGAGACGGACGTTCTCGGGCACGTCGTCGACGACGAGGATGCGCGCCGAGTCGCTCACCGGCCTTCTCCCTCGCAATGCAGTCTCACGGTGGCGACTAGCTCGGCGATGTCGACCGGCTTCGAGAGGTACCCGTCGAAACCGGCCGCGAGGAACCGCTCGCGGTCACCCTCCATCGCCTGCGCCGTCAGGGCGAGGACCGGCGTCGACGCGGTGCGCTCGTCCGCGCGCAGCCGGCCGAGCGCCTCGACGCCGCCGAAGTCCGGGAGCTGGATGTCCATGAGCACGAGGTCCGGCCCCTGCTCGGCCGCGACCTCGACCGCCTCGCCCGCACTCGTCGCCGCCAGCGTGCGGAACCCCGCCGCCTCGAGGACGTCGCGGAAGAGCTTCATGTTCTTCACGTTGTCCTCGACGACGAGGACGCGGGCTTCGGTCATCGCGCACCCCCGGTCGGCAGCGTGAAGGTGAAGGTGCTGCCCGAGCCGGGCTCGCTCTCGACCCAGATGCGGCCGCCGTGCAGCTCGACGAGGCGCTTGGAGAGGGCGAGACCGAGGCCCGTCCCCTCGCGCTGCTCGAGCCCGGCCGCGGTCTGCTGGAACTCCTCGAAGATGCGCTCCCGGTCCTCAGGCGCGATCCCGGGGCCGGTGTCGGCCACCGAGACACGGACCTCGCCGTTGACCTGGGTCGCCGACACGTCCACCGATCCGCCGGGGGGAGTGAACTTGACCGCGTTCGAGAGCAGGTTGAAGATCACCTGCCGCACCCGGCGCTCGTCGCCGGGGACGAGCTCGACCTGGGAGGCGGGAGCGAGGGTGAGCGTGACCCCGTCCCTGGTCGCCCGCTCGCGCATCATCACGACGCCGCGCTCGAGCGCCTCCTGCAGCGAGAAGGGGGCGAGCTCGAGCTCGACCTGGCCGGCCTCCACCTTGGACAGGTCGAGCACGTCGTTGATGAGCGAGAGCAGGTGGTTGCCCGAGGAGAGGATGTCGTCCAGGTACTCGGCCTGCTTCTCGTTCACGCCCCCGACCATCCCCTCGCGCAGCACCTGCGAGAAGCCGATGATCGCGTTCAGCGGCGTGCGCAGCTCGTGCGACATGTTCGCGAGGAACTCGCTCTTGTGCAGGCTGGCGGTCTCGAGCTCCCTGTACAGGCGCTGGAGCTCGTCGTTCATGCGGTTCACGTTGGCCGCCAGCGCGCCCAGCTCGTCGCGGTTCGTGACGGACACCCGCCCGGAGAAATCCCCGGAGGCGATCCCGGCCAGCCGCGAGTCGATCCGCTGGATCGGCCCGATCACGGACCACGAGAGCACGAACCCGAGGAGCAGCGCGAGTGCGATCGCCCCCGTCGCCGCGGCCATGAACAGGTTCCGCGAGCGCGTGTAGGCGCTCGCGTTCTGGGCGGTCAGGGCAGCGGTCCTCGCGCGCGTGACGTTCTCGAGCTCGGTCGCGCGCTGGTTCAGGTCGATCGCGAGCGACTCCGCTCGCACGCGCAGCGACGTCTCCTGTCGGCGCGACCCGGTCGCGCGCGCTTCGATGAGCTCCCGCGTGACCGTCGACAGCCGCTCGCCCGTTGCTCTGATCCGCTGCAGGTAGACCGCGTCCTCGGGCGGCGGCCGGAATCCGAGGTTGTCGCGGAAGGTCGAGGGTGGGATCAGCGCGACGGCGCTCGCCGTCGCCCGGTCGATCGCCAGGCCGGCCTCGTCGCTCTCCGTCCGGTTCAGGTCCGGGAAGTTCTTGTAGAAGTCCCCACCTACGTGCTGTGCCTGCAGCAGGCGTACGTGGCCGGCGTCACTCCGGAGCTTGCCGTAGGCGAACGCCCGTTGCTGGAGCGTTCGCAGCGTCTCGACGCGCTCGTTCGACTGGCCGAGCAGGCGAAGGCCGAGCACTCCCAGGACGACGACGAGCAGGGCGGTGCCGACGAACGCCACGAGCAGCTTGGCGTGCACCCCGGCCGGAACCCGCCCGACCGCGCGGACGAGCGGGTTGTCGGCAGGGCTCAGCAGCCGGCGCCTCGGGACGCCGGCTGCTGTCGTCTGCTGCGTCACGCGGGCTCGCGACACGTGCTCAGATCTTCAGCTCGGACGTGCTTCCGACGAAGTTCGTGATCAGCCAGCCGTCGTCGATCCTCGCGACGTCGAGGTTCCCCGCGGTGACCGCTGCGACCTCACCCGTGTCCACGTCGACGAAGTGGCATTCGAAGTGGAGCGTGCCCCGGTCTCCGTCGATGGTGACCTTGAGCTTGTACGCGGGGTGGTCGGACAGCCAGTGCGTCTCCGGCTTCCAGGCGACCGAGTTCACCCAGACGTTCCGGATCTGGTCCTTCCCCGACACGGTCTCACCCGGCCTGAACGTCCCTGTCGCATGCTCCGCGAACAGGCCGACCATCTTGTCGATGTCCTTTTTCGAGATCGCCTCGTGAAACGCCCGCTCGATCTGGCTGATCGCGTACAGATCGGACTCGCGTTGCAGCGTCTCGATGGCAGCCGAGCTCGACTTCCCGTTCGAGCCGCCACACGAGGCGAGCGTGACTGCGAGGACGACGACGAGCACGCCCCCTGCTGCTGTGATCAGGAGTGGCCGCATCTCCGTGACCTTCCTTTCGGTTTGGACGCTGGACGTGACAGCTGCTGCGAATCGACCATACGGCGGTCGAGCGAGTGCTCCAACCGTGCGCGCCAGGGGGTCTCTGGGGCGCTGGCCTCCCTCCGAAGTTGCGCCGGCGCACCGTCAGCCACCTCCGACCGGAAGCGTGAAGGTGAAGGTGCTGCCCGAGCCGGGCTCGCTCTCGACCCAGATGCGGCCGCCGTGCAGCTCGACGAGGCGCTTGGAGAGGGCGAGACCGAGGCCCGTCCCCTCGCGCTGCTCGAGCCCGGCCGCGGTCTGCTGGAACTCCTCGAAGATGCGCTCCCGGTCCTCAGGCGCGATCCCGGGGCCGGTGTCGGCCACCGAGACACGGACCTCGCCGTTGACCTGGGTCGCCGACACGTCCACCGATCCGCCGGGGGGAGTGAACTTGACCGCGTTCGAGAGCAGGTTGAAGATCACCTGCCGCACCCGGCGCTCGTCGCCGGGGACGAGCTCGACCTGGGAGGCGGGAGCGAGGGTGAGCGTGACCCCGTCCCTGGTCGCCCGCTCGCGCATCATCACGACGCCGCGCTCGAGCGCCTCCTGCAGCGAGAAGGGGGCGAGCTCGAGCTCGACCTGGCCGGCCTCCACCTTGGACAGGTCGAGCACGTCGTTGATGAGCGAGAGCAGGTGGTTGCCCGAGGAGAGGATGTCGTCCAGGTACTCGGCCTGCTTCTCGTTCACGCCCCCGACCATCCCCTCGCGCAGCACCTGCGAGAAGCCGATGATCGCGTTCAGCGGCGTGCGCAGCTCGTGCGACATGTTCGCGAGGAACTCGCTCTTGTGCCGGCTCGCGGCTTCGAGCTGGCGGCTCTTCTCGTCCAGCTCGGCGAGCGCGGCCGCCAGATCCGCGGTGCGCTCGTCGACCTTCTGCTCGAGCCCCGCGTAGGACTCCTGGAGCTGGGCGGCCATGCGGTTGAACTCGTCGGCGAGCGAACCGAGCTCGTCCCCCCTGCCGACCTCGATCCGCTGGTCGAGCGCCCCGGCACCGATGCGGGCGGCCGCAGCCTGCATGGCCACGATCGGCCGGACCATCCGGCGCGCGAGCACGACGCTCGTGCCGATCGCGAGCGCGAGGAAGAGGACGAGGAGCAGCGCGGTGCGCCGGATCGTCGAGTCGAGCGGGGCGAACGCCTCGCTCAACGGCTCCTCGACGAAGACGCGCCAGCCGAGCGGATCGATCGTCTGGAACGCGCTCAGCACCTCCCGGCCCGCGGGGTCCCGGCCGACCGTCACGGAGCTGGGCTCCGGGTCCGCACCCTCGAGCGCGGCCCGGACCTGTGGGAGCGAGGCGAAGCTCGTGCGCTTGAGGACGAGGTTCGTCTCCGGGTGCGCGACGAGCAGGCCGCGCGAGTCGATCGCGTACCCGTACCCGGCCTCGCCGACGCGTGTCTGCGAGATGACGTCGTCCACGAAGCGCAGGTCGACCTCGGCCGTGACGACTCCACGGCCCGCGCCGCTCTCCGCGACCGAGACGACGATGCGCGGCTGCGAGCCGCGGAAGAAGTACACCGGGCCGACGTAGGTGCCGTCCGCCCTCGCGTCGACGAACTGCGGCGTCGACGAGAGATCACGCCCGCACTGCCTCGCGGTCAGGTCCGCCTGGGAGACGCGGAGGCACTCGCGGCCCGACGCGTCGAGGTAGCTCACGCTCACGACGTCCGCGACGCGTTGGAGCAGCCGCTCGTAGTCGAGCTCGCGCTCGTCCATCGCCGCGGCACCGGTGCCGAAGGGCGGCGGCGAGACGACGCGGACCTGGCGCAGGATCGAGTCGAGGAACTCGTCGATCGAGGCGGCCGCCGAGGATGCCTTCTCGCTCTGGATGCGGCTCAGGGCCTTCTTGTTGTCCTGGTACGAGAAGTAGAGCTCGGTCAGCCCGCTCGTGAGCAGCGCGGCGACGACGAGCGCCGCGACGAGCGCGACGTACCTCCGGAGCAGCCGGCGCCGCGGCCGCCCGTCCATCCGTGCGCTCGTCGGCATGCCCGGGAGCGGCCTACCCGCCGTATGTGACGTCGGCCCGCACGATCATCCGGCGCGGCACGTCGATGCCCAACCGCCGAGCCGTCGCGAGATTGAGCGCGAACTCGACCTCGGGCAGCTCCTCGACGGCCAGCTCGGACGGGTCCGCGCCGTCGAGGATCTCGTCGACATAGCGCGCGCCGGCGACCCCGAGAGGCTTCAGGTCCATCCCGTAGGAGAAGAGGGCCCCCTGCTCGACCCACTCCTTGCGGTGGGCCTGGACGGGGAGGCCTGCCTTCTTCGCGAGCCGGAGCGTCAGCGAGGAGAAGTAGAGCCGGAGCGACGGGGACAGCAGGACGACGGCGTCGACCTCCCCCGGACGGAGCGCTCCGAAGATGCGGCGGATGTCGGCGCCGTCGGACGCCTCCCGCACGACGAGCTCGACGCCGAGGCGCTTGGCCGCCTTCTGCGTCTCGCCGAGCGCGAACTCGGTGCTCGCGTCTTCGGGATCCACGAGCGTCAGCACGCGCTCGAGGCCCGGATAGAGCCTCGTGTAGAGCTCGAGGTGCTTGGCGATCAGGTCGCGCGCGCCGAAGACGCCGGTGACATTCGTCCCCGGGCTCGCGAGGCTCTCCACGAGCTCCGCCCGGACGGGATCGTTCGGGTGGAGGAACACGATCGGAGTGTGCGACTCGACCGCCGCCGCCTCCGCCCCCTTGATCGAGCCGTCCTCGAACGCGACGATCACGTCGACGCCGCTGCGGACGAAGACGTCCGCCTGCACCTTCGCGGCGTCCTTGTCCTCGAGGTTCCGCCAGATGATGTGGATGTTCCGGCCCTCGATCCAGCCGAGCTCCTCGAGCCGGCCGATCAGCGAGTCGCGGGAGGACGGGACGTGGTCGGTGCCGACGTGCATGAGGCCGACGGTGGGCACGGCCTCCGCGCCTGCATCGTCGTCGTCGCCCGAGCCCGCACAGGCGGTGGCGAGCAGCGCGAGGAATGCGAGGACGGCGGCGAGCGCTACTGCGCTTCGCGAGGGTCTCCGGTGGCTGGTGCGTGGCATGGGGCCTCCTTCGTGTGCGGATGCCTGCCGTCCACGCGGAGACGATACGACCTGGTAGCTCGTGCAACAAGGCCGCCTCGCGCGGACGGGATCGGGCGGCCCCCGCGAGAGGCCGCCCGATCGCTGTCTCGACTACTCGTTCCCGCGGCTCTCCCGGAAGTGATGCGCGGCGACGTACGCGACGACCCGGTCGCTCAGCTTCGGGCTCTCCTCCATCGTGCTGCGGAAGTGGAGCCCGCCCCACACCCGCGCGTCCGCGACGTCGGCCTGGACGTCGGTGAGCCGATCGTAGACCCGCGTCCGCCGCGGATCGCCGACTGCGAACCGCGTGCTCTCGATCTCGAGCCGGACCTGGTCGGTGTGGAAGTACGTCTGCAGCGCCTCGGCGTACGCCCCGGTGAAGCAGGCGTGCCCGGACGGATACTCCGGGTGGTTGCCGGCGGCCAAGTGCGTCCAGTTCGGGTCGGACTGCGTCTTGTGGTTGCCGTCGGTGTCCGCGCGGCGGATCGCAAAGGTCGGCCGCCAGAAGTTGTAGTGGTACTTCGCGTCCCAGCAGGCGACCATCGTGTCGCCGGCTGCGACGTGCACCAGCCCGAACAGCCTCGCCGAGTCGCGCAGGTCGAGCTGCTCGGTCGTGGCGAGCCACCGGAGCGTGCGGCTCCACTGGAGGAACGTCGGGTCGAGCCAGAACGTGACGGTGTCGGTCTGCTCGGCGGTGCGAGAGGTCGGGACTCCCGTGCCTCCGCCGTACTCCTTCACCTCCTCGAACGACGACGCGTACTCCCCGCTCTTCAGGCTCACCGGGGCGTTGGGACGGAAGTCGGACGGCGATCCGAACGTGTACGGGATCACCTTCGTCAGCTTGAGGTCGACCGGCGGGAGGGCGAACGGCTCGAACACGCCCGGCCCCGGCGTGGGCTGCACCCACGCGACCGTGTCGTCGAAGTGGTCCCCGGCGCGGAGTGCCAGCGTCTGCGACGCGACCACCGCCCCGACGGCCACGCCGTCGGCCTTTGCCTGCGAGTCGGGGATCCCGCCGATGAACGCGGCATACGCGTCGTCGACCGTGGTCGCCTGGCCCGGGATTCGGACGACGAGGACGTCGTGCGCTGCCTTCGCGACCGCGGCGTCCGGCAGCGCCCCTGCCTCCGCCTGGGGCGCGACGAGGAACGGCTCGAGGCCGCCGGCGGTCGCGGCGACGGCGTCGTACATCGCCGAGTGCACGATCCCCGAGAGCACCTGCGAGCTCGCAGGCGGCCTGCCTCCGGCCGAGATCGCCTGCTCGGCGACGGCGCTCCAGTGAACGACGGCGTTCTCGGTCGGGAGCGCAGATCCGGCACCAGCTCCGAGACCGAGCGCGGCGACGGCAGTCGCAAGTACCGCGGCTGCGGCGGTGGCCCGCGCGCGTGCGTGCTTCACTCCTCCTCCATTCCTCGGTGGGGCCCGACAGGGGTGTCGGGCATGCCACCGACACTAGGACCGGACGCTCGGCGAGCCAACCGTGCCCGCCCGCGTCTCGCCGGGGGTGGTGGCACACCCTCGAGCGGGGGCCTACGTCCCCGGCTGGGGCTCGACGCGGCAGTAGCCGCGAACCACGCGCGGGAACTCGGCGACGTCGATCGGCTTCGCGAGGGCCCCGGCGAAGCCGGTCTCGCGCAGCCACTCCTCGCGCCCTTCCAGCCCGAGCGCGCTCAGCGCGACGACCGGGATCTCGGCCGTTCGGGCGTCGCCGCGGAGCTCGCGCGCGACTTCGGTGCCGTCGAGGTCGGGAAGCCGCAGGTCGAGGAGGATCACGTCCGGCAGCTCCGCGAACGCGAGCGCGAGTGCCTCCGCGCCCGTCGCCGCCTCCAGCGTCCGTAGCCCGGCGAGGCGGAGCACGTCGCCGGCGAGCTTGCGATTGCGCTCGTCGTCGTCCACGACGAGGACGAGCGGGGCGCTCTCGCCGGTGCCGGGCCCGTTGTCTGGAGAACCGGACGTCACCGCCGTATTCTCACTCCGATGCCGATCAGGCTCGTCCTCGCCGAGGACCAGTACCTCGTCCGCGAGGGCCTGCGGCGCCTGCTCGAGGCCCAGGACGACCTCGAGATCGCCGCGGTGTGCGACGACCTCGACTCCCTGCTCGCCGCCGTGGACCAGCATGGGCCGGACGTCGTCGTCACCGACATCCGCATGCCGCCGGAGAGCACCGACGAGGGCATCCGCGCCGCTGCCCGGCTGCGCGACACGCACCCGGACGTCGGCGTCGTCGTGCTGAGCCAGTACGCGACGCCGGGGTACGTGCTCGCCCTGCTCGAAAGTGGCAGCGAGGGGCGCGCCTACCTCCTGAAGGAGCGGGTCAAGGACGTCGACCAGCTGATGGCCGCGATCCACGCCGTCGCGGAGGGGGGCTCGGTCATGGACCCCAAGGTGGTGGAGGCACTGGTGGCGGAGAACGCCCGCGCCGAGGACTCGCCCCTCAACGAGCTGACGCCCCGCGAGCGCGACGTGCTGCGCGAGATGGCGGAGGGAAAGAACAACGCCGCGATCGCCGAGGAGCTCTTCCTCACCCAGCGCTCGGTCGAGAAGGTGATCCACTCGATCTTCCTGAAGCTCGGGCTGACCTGGGAGACGGCCGTGCACAAGCGGGTGAAGGCCGTGATCCTCTACCTCGCCGAGAGCGGCTAGAGCGGGAGCGACCCCGAGGCCCGCAGGCCGCCGGTCGCGGCCCTGGCGATCTCGAGACTGCCGCCGAGCGCTTCGACGCGATCGCGCAGCCGCTCCAGCCCGGCCTGCGATGCCAGTGTCAGCGGACAGCTCGAAGACGAGCCTCCCGCCCTCGTCCCGCACCCGGATCGCCGGCTCGGACTCCGCGCCGACCGCGGCCTCGAGAGCCTCGAGCCAGCACAGATAGACGGTCCGAGCGACCTCGTCCGGGTGGCTCGGCCCTCCGGCGACGTCGACGGTCGCGCGCGTGCCGGCACTCGCAGCCGCAGCGCGCAGTGCAACCGCCAGTCCGCCCAGGTCGAGCGTCGCATGGACCCGCTGCGCGAGCCGTCCCGCCTCCTCGAGCGCCTGCCCGACCTCGTGCCGCAGCTCCTCGAGGAGGCTCTCCGTCGCAGCCGAGTCGGAGCCCTCCAGGGACTCCGCGAGCTGGAGCTCGACTGCGAGCGCGACGAGGCGCTGTTGTACACCCTCGTGTAGCTCGCGCTCGAGACGGCGCCGGTCGTCGTCGGCCGCGTGGACGAGCCGCTCCCGCGACGCGCGCAGCTCCTCGACCTCGGCGCGCAGCCGCTCGAGCGACGCGGAAAGCGCCTCGCCCTCGGCGTCCGGCACGCGCTGCTCTCCCGACCCTGACTCCAGCACCATCGCTTCTGCCATCCTTACCAGGCGATGCGCTTCTTCCGCAGGGCCGAGCTCCCCGCGCCCGGCGAGGCACTGCCGGGCCGCGACGAGCCGATGCCCGGGCTCGGCCCACACCTCGTGCTGGGCACGCCGATCACGCCGCCGTTCCCGGAGGGCACCGAGCGGGCGATCTTCGGGATGGGGTGCTTCTGGGGCGCGGAGCGTCTGTTCTGGCAGGCGCCGCACGTGTACACGACCGCCGCGGGGTATGCCGGCGGGATGACCCCGAACCCGACGTACCAGGAGGTCTGCTCGGGCAGGACCGCGCATGCCGAGGTCGTCCTCGCCGTCTTCGAGGCGGAGCGCACGAACTACGAGGACATGCTCCGCATCTTCTGGGAGGGGCACGACCCGACCCAGGGCATGCGGCAGGGGAACGACGTCGGCAGCCAGTACCGCTCCGCGGTCTACTGGACGAGCGAGGCGCAGCGCGACGCCGCGCTCGCCTCGCGCGAGGTGTTCCAGGGGCGGCTCTCGCAGTCCGGCTACGGCGCGATCACGACGGAGATCGCGGAGGCCGGGCCGTTCTACTACGCCGAGGGCTACCACCAGCAGTACCTCGCCGCGAACCCGAATGGTTATTGCGGCCTGGGCGGGACGGGCGTCTCGTGCCCCGCCCCAGCGGCAGCAGCGAGCGACTGACCACCGCAGCGCGCTCGCGCTGGACGAACTGCCGGGTGATGTACTGCGCGTCTGTGGAGACGCGCTCGTAGACGGCGATGGTGCGGGTCATCGGATCTCCTCCTGAGTGCCAGGAGCCGGGTGCGCGCTCCTAGGTCAAACGTGTGCTTGCGCTTGCGCGGCCGGTCACAAATCAGGCGAAGCTGTCATATAGGAGGCATGAGCAACGCCGAGCAACGCTCAGACAGCGAGCTTCTGCTCGCGGCGCGCACGTCCTCGGAGGCGTTCGGCGTCTTCTACGAGCGGCACGTCGCTTCGGTGCTTGCCTACTTTCGCCGCCGCGTTGCCGGGCCGGAGGAAGCGTTTGATCTCACCGCTGAGACCTTCGCAGCCGCACTTGCCTCGTTGCCTCGCTTCGAGCCGGGACCGGAGCCGCCGCGGGCGTGGTTGTTCGCGATCGCACGCCACAAGCTGAGCGAGGCGCTTCGCAGCAGTCGTATCCAGGACGAGGCGCGGCGTGCGCTTGCAATACAGCCGATCCAGCTCGATGACGAGGCGATCGAGGTCCTCGAGACGACGGCACGCGCCGGAGCGGTCCAGCTCCTCGAGAACATAGCTCCCGAGCAGCGCGATGCCGTCAAGGCTCACCACCTCGAGGAGCGCGGCTACGCCGAGATCGCAGCCGAGCTTCGCTGCTCTGAGAGCGTCATCCGCAAGCGCGTGAGTCGCGGCTTGGCTGCACTGCAGGTCCAACTTCGAAACGGAGAGGCCCGATGAGTGATCCAGTAGGCGAGTTGAAGCGAGAGCTCCTGGCGGCGGCTGAACGCCAGCAGCGTTACGCGGTTCCAGCTCAGACGAGCCGCCGTCGTTGGCTCGAGCGTTCCGATGTGCGTCAGAGCGGTCGCCGCCGCCGACTCGTCGCGCTCGCTGCCGCAGCGCTCGTCGTGGTCGTGGGCGCCGCCTCCGCCTTTGGCACCGTGCGTGGCCTCTTCGGCGACGAGCAGCACTTCAAACGTTCCTTCTTTGACACCGAAGGCAAGAGGGGGATCTTTGGCGTCCGGATCTTGTCCAATCGGACTTGGCGGATAGTGCCTGAGCCGACCACGGACGGAGCTTCCAACGTGGCTCCCACGGGCCAGTATGTGCAAGTCACCGGGCGCGGGCGGGTTGTCCGAATAGGTGACCACGCGCAGGCGTGGCACGCGCGCCTCGACGGCTTCGTGACCCGCCCCGGAGAAGCGAGGCAGCGCGTCGTGATCACGATGAAGGGACGCCCGCAGGGTGTGTTCGTGCTCACCCCGGTGCAGCCCGGAGTCCTGAAGCGCGACTCAGGCACGCTGACCTACAGGGGCGCCACCGGGTAGGCGCCCACGCCTTCGGCGTCGCGCTCCGCTACCTGCTCCGAGGAGGTATTCATGGAACGCTTCAGCTTCGCGCCCATGGCGGCGTTCGTGCCGCGCGGCGATCTACTCGATCATGTTTCCATGGCTCCGCTGACACAGCCGTTCGAGGAAGGGGCGCTCGTACAAGCGGCGATCTTTCGATTCGAGCCCGGCGGTCGGATCAGGCGGCATCCCGGGACGTACCCACAGATCATCGCCGTACTCGAGGGATCAGGAGAAGTGAGCGGGGCGAATGGTGTCGATGAGCCGATCGGCGCAGGCGAAGCGGTCTTCTTGCATGAGAGTGAAGACCACGAGATGAAGTCCGAGGCCGGGCTAACAGCGCTCATCCTCGAGGGCGAGAGCCTCGATCGGTTTCGAGGGCGCCCGACAGCGTGACCTAGACCGATCACGCCTACGAACGCGCGTGTTGGAGCCTGGGGTTAGCTGACGGCCACCGGGATCGGGGCGAACAGCAGGTCGAGGGTGCTGGCAAACGATGGGGAACCCGAACGGCTACTGCGGGCTCGGCGGAACCGGCGTTTCGTGCCCGATCGGCATCGGCGTCGCCGCCGGAAGCTGACCGGCCCTACGGCTCGGCCTCGACTGCTGCCGCGACCCCTCCTTGTGCGGGACGGTCGGCTGTGAGGCCTGCACCGCCCGCGAGGCGCGCCGCGAAGTACACCGGGATGATCGAGACGAGGATCACGAAGAGAGCGACGACGTTGACGATGGGGAGCTCGAGCGGCCGCGAGAGCTGGGCGAAGATCCAGATCGGAAGGGTCTGCTGCGCGCCCGAGGTGAAGATCGTCACGATCACCTCGTCGAACGAGAGCGCGAAAGCCAGCAGCGCGCCGGCGAGGAGCGCGGTGCGCATCTGCGGAAGCATCACGAAGCGGAACGTCTGCCAGTTGTCCGCGCCGAGGTCGGCCGAGGCCTCGTCGAGGTTGCCTGCCGTCCGACGCATGCGGGCGATGACGTTGTTGTAGACCACGACGACGCAGAACGTCGCGTGGCCGATGATGATCGTCGTCAGGCCGAACGTGAGGCCGAGCGGACCGAGGACGTCGATGATCGTCGCCTGCAGCGCGAGCCCGGTCACGATGCCGGGGAGGGCGATCGGCAGGATCACGGCGAAGGTGATTACCTCGCGTCCGAAGAATCGGTAGCGCGCGACGGCGATCGACGCGAGCGTCCCGAGTGCGAGCGCGATCGCCGTGGCTCCGAGTGCTGCGTAGACCGAGAGCTTCAGCGCCTCCCGCACGTCCTCGTCATGGAACGCGACCGAGAACCACTTGGTGCTGTAGTCCTCGATCGGCCAGCCCTGCGTGACCTGCGCGTTGAAGGCGTACAGGCCGACGATGAAGAGCGGGATGTAGATGAAGGCGAGGGTGATCCCCGCGCCGACGCGAAGCAGTACGCGGGTGACGCGGGACTCGACCATCAGAGCGACTCGAACGCCCCGAGCTTCCGCGCGACGACCAGGTAGGCGACGATGATGACGATCGGCACCATCGAGTAGGCGGCCGCCACGGGCAGCGCCTCGCCGCGAATGCTGTAGATGACGGTCCCGATGAACTGCTCGCTCGTGATCAGCCCCGGCGCGATGTAGTCGCCGAGCGTCAGCGAGAAGGTGAAGATCGAGCCCGCGACCACGGCCGGGAAAGCGAGCGGCAGGACCACTCGCGTAAAGGTCCGCAGCGAGCGGCCTCCGAGATCGGCCGACGCTTCGAGGAGCGACTCCGGGATGCGCTCCAGCCCCGCGTAGACCGGCAGGATCATGAACGGCAGCCAGAGGTAGGTGAAGGTGAGCCAGAGCCCGACGGTGGAGTACCCGTCGAAGGTGAGGCCGAGCGGCTCGATCGCCCAGTTGATCACGCCCCCGTCGGAGAGGATGGTCCGCCAGGCATAGGCCTTGACGAGGTAGTTCGCCCAGAGCGGCATCAACACGGCGATCACGAGGATGTCGCGGGTCCGCGGCGAGGCGACGCGGGCCATGTAGTAGGCGATCGGGAAGGCGAGGACGACATCCGCGATCGTCACGAGGACGGCCATCTTGACCGTGCGCCACGCGACGTCGCGGAACACGTCCGTCTCGAGGATGCGTCGGAAGTTGTCGAGCGTGAACTCGTGGACGACCTCGCGCGTGAACGGGTCCGTGTCCCAGACCGACGACAGGAGCAGGACGAACAGCGACCCGAAGTAGACGACGACAAGCCAGCCGACCGGGAGAGCGAGCAGCGCCGCCAGGCGGATGCGCGGGTGTCGGTAGAAGAACGTCGAGAGCCGCCGCCCCGGGCCTCCCCGGGGCGGCGGCTCAGCGATTGGGACCGAGGTCATTCGCCGCGATCGATCAGAGCGCTAGCCCCTGATCTCCGTCCACGCGGCCTCCCAGTCCTCCTGCGTCTTGCAGACCTCACCACGGTCGTCGCCGCAGTCGGCGACCGGGGTCGTCCAGAAGTAGATGTCCTCCCAGAACGCCTCGTCTTCTGCGTGCTGCTCCTCACAGTGGTTGGGGTTCTTCGTCAGCGCGCATGCCTTCGGGTTCGCAGGGGCCTCTCCGAAGCCCTCAGACGCGGGCGCCTGCGCCTCCGGCGACGCCATGTGGTTCATCCACAGGTACATGCAGTTCGGGTTCTGGGCCTTCGAGGACACCATCCAGGTGTCGGACCAGCCCGTCGCGCCCTCCTTCGGCTTCACGGACTCGACCGGGTGGTTGTCAGCCTTGAGCAGGTTGACCTGGAGCGGCCACGTCGTCCCGATGGTGGTGTCCTTGTTGGCGTACGACTGGATCTGCTTCGAGTAGTCGGCCCACCACTCGCCGACGTGTGGCGCGAGCTGTGTCTTGATCAGGTCGACAGCGGCGTTGAACTGCTCCTCGTCGAGCTCGTACGGGTTCGTGATCCCGAGGTCGGGCTGCGTCTCCATGAGCCACATCGCAGCGTCCGCGATGAAGATCGAGTCGTCGTACACCGAGATCTTCCCGGTGTTGTCGCTCGCCGTCTCCCAGAACACGGACCAGCTGTCGGGAGCCGTCGTGACCTCGTCGGTGCGCCACGCGAGCGGGTTGTACCCGCGCCCGTGCGGGACGCCGTACGACACGCCGTCGAGGCTGTTGTGCGCCTTGCCCTTCAGCCCTTCCGGGATGTCGGCGTAGTTCGGGATGAGGTCCTCGTTGATCGGAGCGACCTCACCGGTCGTCATGAGCCGAACGGTTGCGTTCCCCGACGCGACGACGCCGTCGTATTCCCCCGTCCCCATGAACGTGATCATGTCATCGGAGGTTCCGGCGTCCTTCAGAGTGACCTTGCATCCCGTCGCCTCGGTGAACTCGTCCATCAGCTGCCCGTAGAGCGGCCACTGGACGACGTTCACCTGGCCCTCTTCGCGGGCGAGCTCCTGGATCTCCTCGTACGACGAGCCGAGCCCCTCGAGATCTGCGCTCGAGCCACCGTCGTCGTCCCCGCCGCCGCAGCCCGCGGCGACCATGCTCAGAGCGGCGACGAGCAGCCCGAGCGCGGCCCACACCGCGATGCGCTTCCTTCTCATTCTGTTCCTCCCTCTGGTTCGTCGATGACCGACTCCTGATCGGGCCGCCACTCCACGCGCGCGCGGCGCCCCTTCAGCTCCAGCACCTCCAGCGACCCCTCCTCGAGGTTCTGGTCCAGCACCTGCAGCTCGCCGCCCCGGTCGAGCGTCATGTAGAAGCGGGTGACCGGGCCGACGTACTGGACGTCACGCACGACTCCCGGCTCCACGTGCCAGCCCGGCCGCGGGTCCTGGCCGTCCTCGAGCAGGTTGATCTTCTCCGGCCGGATCGTGTACCGGCGGCCGTCCCGCTCGAGCACGTTCGAGACGCCGACGAAGCCGGCGATGAACTCGCTCTCCGGGTGCTCGTAGACCTCGGCCGGCGGCCCGACCTGCTCGATCCGGCCCTCGTTGAACACCGCGATGCGGTCGGACATCGTCAGCGCCTCCTCCTGATCGTGCGTCACGTAGACGAACGTGATGCCGACCTCGCGCTGGATCGACTTGAGCTCGATCTGCATCTGCTGCCGCAGCTTGAGGTCGAGCGCGCCGAGCGGCTCGTCGAGGAGGAGGACCCGCGGGCGGTTCACGATCGCACGGGCGAGCGCGACGCGCTGGCGCTGGCCGCCCGAGAGCTGCGAGGGCTTGCGCACGCCATAGGCCTCGAGGCGGACCATCTCGAGCGCCCTCCGAGCGCGCTCGCGGCGCTCGTTCTTCCTGACCTTCTTCACCATGAGCCCGTACTCGACGTTCTGCTGCACGGTCATGTGCGGGAAGAGCGCGTAGTCCTGGAAGACCGTGTTCACCGGGCGGTCGTACGGCGGGAGCCGCGAGACGTCCTCGCCGGCGAGCTCGATCGTCCCCTCGTCCGGCACCTCGAATCCCGCGATCATCCGCAGCGTCGTCGTCTTCCCCGAGCCGGAGGGGCCGAGCATCGTGAAGAACTCGCCGGCAGGGATGTCGAGGTCGATCGCGTCGACCGCGACGACGTCGCCGTAGCGCTTCGTGAGGCCCTGGACGCGGATGTCCGGCGTCGTGCCGTCACGCGGCAAGCGACTCCTCCAGGATCGCGAGGCCCTCGTCGAGCTCGTCGGCGGAGATCGTCAGCGGCGGGAGCAAGCGGATCACGTTCCCGTACAGGCCGCAGGAGAGGAGGACGAGCCCGCGCTCGAACGCCGCCGCGACGACAGCCTGCGCGCGGTCCGGCGAGCGCTCGGCGAGCTCGAAGGCGAGCATCGGGCCGAGGCCGCGCACCTCGCCGATCTCCGGGTGCCCGGCCGCGAGATCGTCCAGGCGCTTCCGCAGCCGCATGCCGAGGTCGCGGGCCGCGGCGAGGAACTCCGGGTCGGCGACCGTGTCCAGCACCGCGACTGCGGCAGCACAGGAGAGCGGGTTCCCGCCGAAGGTGCCGCCGAGGCCGCCGGGCGGTGCCGCGTCCACGACCTGCGCCCGCCCGGTCACGCCGGCGAGCGGCAGGCCGCCGCCGATCGACTTCCCCGAGACGAGCAGGTCGGGCTCGACGCCCTCGTACTGCTCGATCGCCCACATCGTCCCCGTGCGGCCGACCCCGGACTGCACCTCGTCGTCGACGTACAGGATCCCGTGCGCGCGGCAGAGCTCCTGCAGCCGGGCGGGGTAGTCGGGCGGCATCGTCACGAACCCGCCCTCGCCCTGGACCGGCTCGAGGACGACGCACGCAACGGTGGACGGTTCGACGTCGGCCTTGAACAGGTGCTCGAGCGCCGCGATCGCATCGTCGGAGGTGATGCCGTGGTACGGGTACGGGGCCGGGGCCCGGTAGACCTCGGGCGCGAAGGGGCCGAAGCCCGCCTTGTACGGCTTCACCTTGCTCGTCATCGTCATCGCGAGCAGCGTTCGGCCGTGGAAGGCGCCGTCGAAGACGACGACCGCCGAGCCGGCCGGTGGCCGCGCGCGCGATCTTCACCGCGTTCTCGACCGCCTCGGCGCCGGAGTTCACGAGCAGGGAGCGCTGCTCGCCGTCGCCGCAGGGCGAGAGCTCGGCGAGCCGGCGGCAGACGTCGACGTACGGCTCGTACGTCCCGACGATGAAGCACTGGTGGAGGTAGCGGTCGAGCTGGTCCCGGATCGCGTCGACGACCGCGGGATGCCGGTGGCCGGTGTTCTGGCATCCGATACCGCCCGCGAAGTCGACGAACGTCCGCCCGTCGACGTCGGTGATGCGCGCGCCCTCCGCCCCTGCGACGACGAGCCGCGGGGTCGTCGCCCCCGGCGCGACGTAGCGCGCGCGGTCGGCGAGGATCCGCTCCGCTGCTGTCGTGTCAGTCGGCTGCATCGCGCGATTATCGGGCCTGCGCCGGTTCGGGGCAAACGGCCCGAGAACCGCGCGCCGACCGCGTACCCTGTGGGCTGCGCCGGAGTAGCTCAGCTGGTAGAGCAGGGCATTTGTAATGCCAAGGTCGTGGGTTCGAGTCCCTCCTCCGGCTTTCGTGGGCGGGGAACCCATGGTTCCACCGCCTGCCCCCTCCTTCTTGCCGTGCACGAGCCAGCCGTGCTTGGCTCCCGGCCGCCAGAGCTGGCCTTCGGCCTCGACGGCACGCGTTCGGAGAACCCGGCGCCTTGGCAGAGCGGCCGGGGCGGGGTCAAGCGAGGACTTCGCGCGTCTTCTGGTGCGCGACGATCTTGCGCTTCACGCGTTGGAGCGCGTTGTCGATCGTCTTCGTGTCGCAGCCGAGCTCGTCCGCCATCTCGTCGTACGAGTTGCCCTCGAGGTAGAGGCGGAGCGCCTCCGACTCGAGACTCGATAGCCCCGAGCCGAGACAGAACACGAGGCTCTGGAGCTCCTCGGTCGAGATGACGCAGACGGACGGGTCGTCGACGCCCGGGCCTGGGAGCGCGTCGCCGAGCGTGCAGTCGCTCTCGGACTCCTGCCCCGCGGGCGTGTGGCTGAACGAGACGTACGTGTTCAGGGGCGAGTGCTTGAAGCGCGTCGCCGTCTTGATCGCCGTGATGATCTGCCGGGTCACGCAGAGCTCCGCGAAGCTCCGAAACGAGGTCTCCTTGTCCGCGCGGAAGTCGCGGACGGCCTTGTACAGGCCGATCATCCCTTCCTGCACGAGGTCGTCGCCGTCGCCTCCGGCGAGAAAGTACGAGCTCGCTTTCAGGCGGACGAAGCCCGCGTACCGGCGCATGAGCCCGTCGAGCGCCTCCTGGCTCCCGTTGCGGGCGCGGAGAACGAGCTGCAGGTCCTCGAGCTCCCGCTGGGCCCTCTGGGCGGACCTCGGTGCTGCTGCGGCGTGGGCGGCGGCCATCTCCGTACCCCCTTGTGTGGCGTCGTCGGGCGGCTCGAACGTGCCGGGAACGGCGGATCCGGGCAAGTCTCACCTTGAAGTTGAGGGAGAAGCTAGCACCTCTCGGCAGGCGTTACAAGGGGTTTGCGAAGATTGCAGGTTGCTAAGAACATATGTTCGTAGGAAGAGTTCGGTTGCCCGCACTGCGCCTGCGCACCGGCCTCTGCGATCATGAGCCTGTGCCCCAGACCGTCCTCATCGTCGATGACCACCCGAGCTTCCGCGCCTCGGCGCGCGCCGTGCTCGAGGCGGACGGGTTCGAGATCGTCGGGGAGGCGAAGGACGGCGCCTCGGCGCTCACCGCGGCACGCGACCTGAAGCCCGACGTCGTCCTCCTCGACGTCCAGCTGCCGGACGCGACCGGGTTCGACATCTGCGAGTTCCTCTGCGGCGAGCTTCCGCTCCCCGAGATCGTCCTCGTCTCGAGTCGCGACGCGTCCGACTACAACGGGCTCATCCAGACGAGCCACGCACGCGGGTTCATCTCGAAGGCCGACCTCTCCGGCGAGACGCTTCGAGCTCTCCTGGCTTGAGCCGCCTCACGCTCGGCCTCGGGCTCGCACTCCTCCTCGTCGAGGCGTCCGTCGCCAGCGTCCTCGTGGCGACGAGCGACCACGGCACAGACGAGGGCTGGACGCTCGTCCTCGCGATCGCGGCGGGCGTCGCCTTCGTCGTGTCGGGGCTCGTCGCGATCGTGCGGCGGCCGGACAACCGCACGGGCGTCTACCTCGCCGCGGTGGGCTACCTGTGGTTCGTCGGCTCGCTGACCGCCTCCAATAACCCGTGGCTCTTCGCGATCGGGATCGTCGTGGGCGGGCTGGCCTTCGTCCCGTTCGCCGCGCTTCTGCTCGCTCACCCGACCGGGCGCTTCGACACACCGATCGACCGTGCGTTTCCGGCCGTCGTCGGCGTCGTCCTCGTCTCGTTCGCGACCGCGATCGTCCTCGTCGACGCGACGCCGCTTCCCGAGTGCGAGTCGTGCCCCGAGAACGCGCTTCTCGTCGTCGACTCCCCGGGCACTGCGGACGTGCTGCAGGCGGGCGCGACCGTCGCGGCCATCCTCCTGGCGCTCGTCGGCGCCGCGCTGCTGGTCGCCCGCTGGCGGCGCGCGACCCCGGTCCTCCGCCGCGCGCTCCTGCCGGTGTTCGTCGCCGGGGGCGCCGTGCTCGTCGGGCTGATCGTCGAGGGACTCCTCGCCGGGCTCGTCTCGACGGACGCGTCCGACGCCTTCATCCCGTTCGTGCTCGCCATGTTCGCCGCGGTCCCCGTCGCCTTCCTCCTCGGGATCCTCCAGACGCGCCTCGCACGCTCCTCGGTGGCGGAGGTCGTGCTCGCGCTCCAGGCGGGGACCCCGCTTCGCGACGCCCTCGCGAGCGCGCTGCGGGACCCCTCGCTCGAGGTCGTCTACCGACTCGACCGCAGCCGCGGTCTCGGAGGGGCGGCCTGGGTGGACGCCGAGGGACGCGCTGTGGCCGACCCGACGCTGGAAGGGGAGCGCGGCGTGGAGCTCATCGAGCAGGACGGCGAGGCGGTCGCCGCGGTCACGTACGAGGCCTCGCTCGCCGAGCAGCCCGAGCTCGTCGACGCCGTCGTCGCCGCCGCGGGCCTCGCGATCCGGAACGAGCGCCTCCAGGCCGAGCTGAGGGCGGAGGTGCGGCTCGCGGGGACGCTCGCGGACACCGCCCCGAGCTTGCTCACGAACGTCGGCACGGACGGCCGGATCCTCAAGCTCAACGAGGCGACGCTCCGAGCGAGCGGGTACGAGGACGACGCGGAGGTACGCGGCAAGCTCTTCTGGGAGGTCTTCATCGACGAGGACGACCGAGACGCGATGGTGGAGCGCTTCCAGGCGGCGGCTCCCGACTTTCCGGCGACCGAGTACGAGAACCCTTTCACCAACCTCAGGGGCGAACGGCTCGTCATCTACTGGCGGAGCACCCCGGTCGTCGACGAGCACGGCAAGGTCGTCAGCATCGTCGCGGCCGGCCTCGACATCACCGAGCGCCACCGGCTGGAGGCCGAGAAGGAGCGCGAGCGCGTCTTCCTGAACGCGATCGCCAACAACGCTCCGAGCCTCATCTGCCTCATCGACGACGAGGGCCGGGTGACCGACCAGGGCGCGAACACGGCCTTCGAGCGGACCCTCGAGCGGGACCCCTCGGACATCGGGGGCGAGATCTTCTGGATGCGCTACGTCCATCCCTCCGACGCGGACGAGGTGCGCGAGCGCATCCAGCGCGTCGTCGCCGGCGATCAACTCGGCGAGCACGACAACTACTGGGTGACGGGGACCGGGCGCCGGCTGTTGATGGCCTGGACCTGTACTCCGCTTCCCCCGCTCGACGAGCGGCGGCTCTATCTCGTGACGGGCGTCGACATCACCGAGCGGAGCCGCCGCGAGAGCGAGGTACACGAGGCCCGCGACTTCCTCCAGACCGTCGTCTCGACGATGCCGAGCCTGCTCGTCATCGTGGACTCGGAGGCGTTGATCGTGGAGAACGGCGTCAACCGCGCGTTCACGGACACCTTCGGGTGGTCGGCGTGGGAGTCGACCGGTCGGAGCTTCCTCGAGCTCGTCCACCCGGAGGACGAGTACGCCGTGCGCATGGCGATCGCCGCCGCGGCCAACGGGGTGCCACGCACCGACCTGGAGGCCCGCTGGCTCCGCCAGGACGGCGACGCGGCGATCGTCGCGTGGACCGCGACGCCGAACCTCGACCGGGAGGGCCGCACGCGCGTGCTCCTGTCCGGCATGGACGTCACCGAGCGAAAGCGGCGCGAGGAGGAGATCCGGGCGAGCGAGGAGCGCTTCCGCGCGGTCATCGAGCGCGCGCCCGCCGCGATCCTCGAGGTCGACTTCGACCTGCGGGTGAAGCTCTGGAACCCGGCCGCCGAGCGCATCTTCGGCTGGACGAGCGACGAGATCCTGGGCGCACCGGTGCCGATCATCCCGGCGGACAAGGAGGGCGAGTTCCACGACATGCTCGACCGGATCCGCGAGGGCCAGGCGTTCACGGGCGTGGAGACCGTCCGCGTCCGGCGCGACGGCACGCGCGTGAACGTGGAGGTGTCCGCCGCGCCGATCCGGGACGCGGCCGGGGTCGTCGCGGGCTACATGGCCGTGTTCAGCGATATCAGCGACCGCAAGCGCCACGAGGAGGAGCTGCGGGCGTCCCGGGCGCGCCTCGTCGCTGCCGGGGACGACGCGCGGCAGAAGCTCGAGCGCAACCTCCACGACGGCGCGCAGCAGCGCCTCGTCGCGCTCTCCGTCTCGCTGCGCCTCGCGGAGTCGAAGCTCGACGAGGACCCCGCCGGCTCGGCCAGGTTGCTCGCGGGAGCGCGAGAGGAGCTCATGCACGCGCTCGAGGACCTGCGCGAGCTCGCGCGGGGCATCCATCCGGCCGTGCTCACCGACCGTGGCCTGGCACCGGCGATCGAAGCGCTCGTCGGGCGGACGCCCCTGCCGGTCGAGGTCGACGTCTGCGAGGGCAGGCTTCCCGCGGCCGTGGAGGCGGCGTCGTACTACGTCGTCGCCGAGGCGCTGACGAACGTGGCGAAGTACGCAGGCGCCTCTTCGGCACATGTTCACATCGAGCGGGAGAACGGCCGGGTCGTGATCGAGGTCGCCGACGACGGCGCCGGAGGCGCCGATCCCTCGCGCGGCAGCGGCCTGCGCGGGCTCGCCGACCGGCTCGCCGCGCTCGATGGCACGCTCTCGATCGAGAGCCCCGCGGGGCTCGGCACCGCGGTCCGCGCGGAGATCCCGCTCGTCGACGCAACCACGGAGTAGGGATCTCCGTACGCCGAGACGCCTGCGCGCCGTAGAGCCGGCGAGCTCCGGCCGTGGAACAGTCGACCGATCGAACAGGAGGCCGACCATGACCGCCACGCTGACACCCGCACGCCGCACTGCCCGCCGCGAGCTGGATCACCGCCGCTCGAACCGCATCGACGTCACGCTCTCGTGGCGCCCGGTTCGGAACGACCTCGTCCTCGCCGTCCGCGACGAGACAGGGGGCTCGCTCGAGCTCCAGGTCGCGTCCCACGAGGCGCTCGACGCCTTCGACCACCCGTACGCGTACGCCGCGCGGGCCGCCTGATCGGGGCTCGCGGGGCGCTACCCCGCCCGGCGCGTCGGCGGCGCTCGTAGACTCGCCACCGTGAGCTCGTCCCCCTCCGGCACGGTCACGTTCCTGCTCGCGGACGTCGAGGCCTCGTCGAGCCTGCAGAGCGACGAGCGAGTCGACTACCCGGTCGTCATCGGCCGGATCCGGAGCATCCTGCGCCAGGCCGTCGACGCGAACGCGGGGCACGAGGTCGACGCGGTCGGGGACGAGCTGCTCGCGGCCTTCTCCGACCCGAGCCGCGCGGTGAGTGCCGCCTTCGAGGCGCAGCGGGGGATGCGCGACGCGGACTGGCCCGAGTTCCTGCGCGCGCGCATCCGGATCGGGCTCCACACCGGGACCCCCTCCATCGGCGTCGAGGGGTACACGGGGATCGACCTCGTCCGCGTCTCCCGCATCGCGAACGCCGGCCACGGGGGACAGATCCTCGCCTCGGCCGCGACCGTCAAGGCCCTCGAGGGCCTCTCCTGCCGCGACCTCGGGGAGCAGCGCCTCGAGCGGCTCCCCGATCCGGAGCACCTCTTACAGCTGCTCGCGGACGACCTCGCGCAGGACTTTCCTCCCCTCCGCAACACGAGCGCGACCGTCGGGAAGTCGATCCGCGTCGTGCTCGCCGACGACTCGGTCCTCCTCCGCGAGGGCGTGGCGCTCCTCCTCAGCGAGTCCGGGTTCGAGGTCGTCGCGCAGTCGGGCGACGCCGAGGATCTGCTGCGGCACGTCGGCATGCACAAGCCCGACGTCGCGATCGTGGACATCCGGATGCCCCCTACCCACACCGACGAGGGTCTACGCGCCGCGCGCGAGATCCGCGAGCGCTTTCCGGAGACGGGCGTGCTCGTGCTCTCGCAGTACGTCGAGTCCGGGTACGCGCTCGACCTCCTCTCCGAGAGCGCCGAGGGTGTCGGCTACCTGCTCAAGGATCGCGTGTCCGACGTCGAGCAGTTCGCGGAGTCCGTACGGCGGGTCGCCGAGGGCGGCTCGGCGCTCGACCCCGCGGTCGTGAGCCAGCTGATCGGCCGGCAGCGGACAGACGACCCGCTCGACGAGCTGACGCCGCGCGAGCGCGAGGTGCTCGAGCTGATGGCCGAGGGCCGCTCGAACCAGGCGATCGCGGACCGGCTCTTCGTCACGCTCCGCGCCGTCGAGAAGCACGTGACGAGCATCTTCTCGAAGCTCGACCTGCCCGCGAGCACGGACGACCACCGCCGCGTGCTCGCCGTCCTCCTCTTCCTGCGCCCGTAGAAGCACGGTGACTGTCACCCGGCGTGTCGACGCACCTCGCACGTGCGGTGTCCCGCACCTCGAGACCTGGCCGCCGCACTGTGCCTCGCCCCGCCGGCTCCCCGGCCCTCGTAGCACGCCGAGCGAACGTGCGCTACTCCCCGCGACGGAGCCGCTCGAGCCGCTCGCGCGTCTCGGGGTCGAGCCGGTCGCCGACGCGGCCTCCCGCCCCAGCCTGCTCGTGCTCGGTGTGGCGCGCCGGCTCGAGCTCGGCGAGGAACGCGCGGGAGCCGCGCTTGCGCACCTCCTGGCCAGTGGTCCCCCGGACGGCGCGGTCGGAGGTCACGACGAGCACGGACTCGGTGTGGCGGTTCTCCGCCGCGAGACGCTCGAGGAGGTCGTCCGCGTGCACGGCGTACCTGACGGCGAGCGACCCGAGTTCGCGATCCGCACCGTGGCCGTCGAAGACGACCACCCCGCTCACGCCCCGGTGCGCGACGAAGCTCGCGAGGAGGTCGACGAGCTCGGCGGGGTCGGCGAACTCGCCCGCGTGGAGCAGGTTGTAGCCGTCGAAGAGGTACAGGGTCGGCTCGGGCATCAGGCGCGCTCGCTCGTCGTACGCTGGCGTCGCGCCTCGAACAGGAGGACGGCAGCGGCGACGCTCACGTTGAGGGAGCCCACCTTCCCCGCCAGCGGGATCGCCACCGTCGCGTCGCACGTCCGCCGCACGAGCGGACGGACGCCCTTTCCCTCGGCGCCGAGGACGAGCGCCACCCCTCCCGCGAGGTCGGCGTCCCACATCGACAGCGAGCCTTCCGCATCCGCCGCGTATGCCCACAGGCTCGGCCCCTTCACCTCGGCGAGGTAGCGCGCGAGGTTCTGGACGACGGCGACCGGGACGTGCTCGACCGCGCCGGCGGAGGCGCGGCAGACGGCCGGCGTCACGCGCACGGCCCCGTGCGCAGGGATGACGACCGCGGTCGCGGCGGCTCCGTCGGCGCTGCGGACGACCGCGCCGAGGTTGTGAGGATCGGTGACCTGGTCGAGACAGACGAGGAGCGGGCCCTCGACGGAGGCGAGGTCGTAGGCGTCCGCGTAGCGGTAGGGCTCGCACCAGGCGACGACGCCCTGATGGTCGCGCGTCCCGGCCGCCTCGCTCAGCGCGCGCTCCAGCTTCACGTGCGGCTTCGGGCCCGAGTCCAGCCAGGGGATCTGCGCCGCGGCGCGCTCGGTCACCCAGGTCTCGAGGGCCTCTCGCGGTCCGCGGTACAGCTCCCGGACCGGGCGCCGCCCGTAGACCAGCTCGCGCGTCACCGACGAGGCACGAGCCGGTAGCCGCCGTCCGCGTCGCGCGCCTCCCAGCCGGACGCCTCGAGCTCCGCACGCAGCCGGTCGGCCTCGCCGAAGTCACGCGCCGCACGCGCGGCCTGTCGGCGCTCGGCGAGCTCGACGATCTCGGCGGGCGCGGCCTCGTCGGCGGCGAGCGACTCGAGCCCGAAGACCGCGAGCGCACGGCGCAGCAGCTCGTGGTCCCGCCACTCGTGCATGACGGCGAGGGCAGCGGGTGTCGAGAAGTCGTCGTCGAGGACAGCTGCAAAGCGCTCCCAGCCGCCCTCCGGCGCCGGCCCGGACGCGTCGCGGAACACGTCGCGGAAGCGCTCGGCGCGCGCGGCCGCGGCCTGCAAGGTCCGGTCCGAGTACTCGAGCGGCTTGCGCCAGTGCCCGGTCAGGAAGAAGACGAGCAGCGTCTCGCGCCCCCAGCGGTCGAGCGCGGCCTTCAGGGACACGTCGTTCCCGACCGACTTGTGCATCTCCTCGCCCGAGAACGTGAGCATCCCGTTGTGCATCCACAGCTGCGCGAACGGATGCCCGAGCGCGCGCGACTGCGCGATCTCGTTCTCGTGGTGCGGGAAGACGAGGTCGAGACCACCGCCGTGGATCTCGAACTCGGGCCCGAGATGCTTCTCCGACATGACGGAGCACTCGATGTGCCAGCCGGGGCGCCCGAGGCCCCAGGGCGACTCCCAGGACGTGTCCTCACCAGGCTTCGTGGCCTTCCAGAGCGCGAAGTCGCGCGGGTCCTCCTTGCGCGGGTTCGGCTCCTGCTCCTCGACCTGGTCCAGCCGCTGCCCGCTCAGGCGCCCGTACTCGGGATAGCGCGCGACGCGGAAGTAGACGTCGCCGTCCGACTCGTACGCGAAGCCGCGCTCGACGAGCTCCTCGATCATCGCGATCTGCTCGCCCACCGTCTCGACGGCCGTCGGCTCGACGTCGGGACGGCCGAGGCCAAGCCGATCGGTGTCCTCGACGTACCAGCGCGACGCGTCCGCCGCGAGCTTCGCGCTCTCGCCGGGGGCGGCCTCGTAGATCTTGTCGTTGATGTCCGTGATGTTGATGACGAGCTTCGTCTCGTATCCCGTCGCGGCGAGCCAGCGCCGAAGCCACATCGCGACGACGAACGGGACCGCGTTGCCGACGTGGATGCGCTGGTACACGGTCGGCCCGCACGAGTAGATGCGGATCGGGCGCGGTGGAGCCGGCAGCTCGACGAGGCCGCGCGTGAACGTGTCGTAGAGGCGCATCGACCGATCGTAGTCAGGCGCTTGCGCGGGTGAGCGCCTCGCCCTTCGGGAGGGCGGCGAGCACCGCCCAGAGCTCCGGGCCGGTCGGCGCGCCGGTCAGCGCGAGCCGGAGAGCACGGAGGTCTGCGCCTACAGCCTTCAGCTCGCGCAGGATCGCGCGAGCGTCGTCCGCGTCGAGCCGTTCCGGCGCTGCGCGGCGGAGCTCGACGAAGCGCGCGAGGGTCGGGCCCGCGCTCTCGGGCAGCTCCGCCGGCTGCGGGTCGAGCACGAGCGCCGCGTACTCGCGCGCCTCGACCAGTGTGCGGGCGCCCCGCAGCGCGGGGACGGCGTCGAGCGGGGCTCCGGCCGCGGCCGCCAGCTCGTCGTCGGGCAATGCCGCGATCGCGTCGATCGCGAGCCGCCGCAGCCTCGGGAGGTCGAGATGGACGTCGTGCTCGGGCAGGTCGAGCTCGTCGAGGTACGCGCGCACCGCGGCCGCGGGCAGCCCTTCGTCGCGGAGCTCGCCGACCGACGAGTGCCCGTCCCGCTTCGAGAGCTTCTTCCCGTCCGGACCGAGGACGAGCCCGTGGTGGATCACCTCCGGGAGCTCGCCCCCGACCGCGCGGGCGATTCGCTGCTGCACCTCGAGGTTCGGCCGGTGATCCGAGCCGCGGATCACACGGGTGATGCGGAGGTCGAGGTCGTCGACGACAGAGGCGAGCTGATACGTCGCCGTCCCGTCGGCGCGCACGAGCGTGGTCGAGCCCAGCCGCACGGCGCCCTCCTCGTCGTGCACCGCCCCGCCGGAGGCGAGTGCGCGCTCCGCCGCCTCGGCGTACAGCGCCGCGCGTTCGCTCTGGCGGACGGGACCCTCCTCGTAGGAGACGCCGAGCCAGGCGAGGTCGTCCAGGATCGCCCGCTCGCCGCCCTCGACCGTCCTCGACGGGTCGGTGTCGTCGATGCGGAGGACGAGCGCCCCGCCGCGCTCGTCGGCGAAGCGGCGGTTCGCGACCGCTGTCAGCGCGTTTCCGAGGTGCAGGGAGCCCGTCGGGCTCGGCGCGAAGCGGACGCGCGCGGTCACGCGTCGATCGCGACGTGGCCGGGCTGCGCCGCGACCCGTTCGAGCCACCCGCGGATCGCCGGGTACGGCGCCAGGTCGAAGTCCCCCTCGTGGGCCACGTGCGTGTACGCGTACAGCGAGATGTCCGCGATCGAGTACCGGGCGCCGACGAGAAACTCCCGCTCTGCCAGGTGGCGCTCCATCGCGTCGAGCGCTGCGTGGCCACCGCCGAGCAGGCGGTCGCGCTGCCGCTCGAAACGCTCCGGCTCGCCCGAGTACGCGAGCAGGAAGCGCGCGACCGCGACGTAGGGCTCGTGGCTGTACTGCTCGAAGAACATCCACTGCAGCACCTGCGCGCGCTCGTACGGGTCGGCCGGCACGTACTCGGTGTCGTCGCCGAAGTACCACAGGATCGCGTTCGACTCGGCGAGCGGGCGGCCGTCGTCGAGGACGAGCGTCGGGACGCGCAGCCCCGGGTTGAGGTCGCCGAGGAGCGCTGCGCGATTCGAGCGGTCGACGACGGACACGTCCACCGTCTCGTACGCGAGCCCGAGCTGCGCGAGCAGGAGCCGCACCTTGTAGCAGTTGCCCGAGACCGCGGAGTTGTAGAGCAGCACGGCTAGCGGTAGTCCGGGTTGGCGAAGTCGAAGCGGCAGCCCGCGTCCCACAGCGAGCGCTGGTTCCCGTGCGCCGGGACGCCGCCCGCGTCCTTCAGGAGCCGCGCGAGGTGCAGCAGATTCCAGGTCATGAACGTCGTGTTCCGGTTCGTGAAGTCGTTCGCCGGCCCGCCCGAGCCCTCGTCGAGGTACGACGGGCCTGGCCCTGCCTCCCCGATCCAGCCCGCGTCGGCCTGCGGCGGGATCGTGTACCCCAGGTGCTGGAGCGAGTAGAGGACGTTCATCGAGCAGTGCTTGATCCCGTCCTCGTTGCCGGTGATCAGGCAGCCGCCGACCTTGCCGTAGTACGCGTACTGCCCGTGCTCGTTGAGGAGGCTCGAGCATGCGTACAACCGCTCGACAACGCGCGTGCACACCGACGACTTCTCGCCGAGCCAGATCGGCGAGCCGAGCACGAGGATGTCCGCCGCCCGCACGCGCGCGTACAGCTCGGGCCAGTCGTCGCGCGCCGCGCCGTGGTCGCGCATGTCCGGCCAGACGCCGGGGGCGAGCTCGTGGTCGACGGCGCGGACGAGGTCGACTCCGACGCCGTTCGCCTCCATGATCGCGATCGAGATCCGCATCAACCCTTCGGTGTGCGAGAGCTCGGGAGAGGGCTTGAGCGTGCAGTTGACGTAGAGCGCCCTCAGGTCTGCGAAGTCCCAGCGGCTGGTCGTGCAGAGCTCCTGCTGGAAGTCGGTCAGCGTCACATCGCCTCCTCGTCGATTGGAACGCGGCGGACGGTATCTAGAGCCGTGCCCGCGCGAGCGCGGTCGAGCACTCGTCGTCGGGCTGCGGACCGATCCGAGGGATCGCGGCGGCGATCAGCGCGCGGAGGCGCTCCATGCTCTCGTCCATGACGCGGTCGATCGTCTGGCTCGTGACGCCACCCGCGCCCGCGATGCCGACGTCGTGGTCGGTGACGAGCGAGACGTTCGCGTAGCAGAGCTCGAGCTCCCGGGCGAGGTGCGACTCGGGGTACGACACCATGTTCACGGTGTCCCACCCCATGGCGTGGAAGAAGAGCGACTCCGCGGTCGTCGAGAAGCGCGGCCCCTGGACGACGACCGTGGTGCCGCCGTTGTGCACGGGGATGTCGAGCTCACGTGCGGTTCGCACGACGGTCGTGCTGAGCTCGTCGCAGAACGGCTGCGCCGCGGGGACGAGGATCGTGCCGGGGCCCGTGTAGTACGTGTCCTCGCGACCCCACGTGCGGTCGACGAACTGATCGCAGATCACGATGTCGCCGAGCTCGTACTCGAGATGGAGCGCGCCGCACACGATCGGCGCGAGGATCCGCCGCACGCCCAGCTCCTTCAGCGCCCAGACGTTGGCGCGGCTCGGGATCTGCGGCGGCGGGATCTCGCCCTCCACGCCCCGGCGCGGGAGGAACGCGACCGGGGTGCCGCCGACCTCGCCGAGCGACACGGGCGCCGAGGGGCTGCCGTACGGCGTCTCGACCTCGGTCTCCTCCCCTCCGTCGAACGGCGCCGAGGCGGCGGTGATGCCGATGACCCCGATCTCCGGTTCGGCCACTCTGGGTCCTCTCGTCGACGCCGGCAGCCTACGACGGAGGGCGCGCCGCGACAACCCGCACGCTAGCGTCCGCAGATGCACACGGAGCTCCGGGCGTGGTACGCGGAGAACGGGCGCGACCTCCCCTGGCGCCACACGCGCGACCCGTATGCAGTCCTCGTCAGCGAGGTGATGCTCCAGCAGACGCAGGTCGCGCGGGTCGTTCGCCGCTATCTCGCGTGGCTCGAGCGCTGGCCGACGCCGGAGTCGCTCGCACGCGCGTCGGCGGCGGACGCGATCCGCGAGTGGCAAGGGCTCGGCTACAACCGCCGGGCGCTGAGCCTCCACCGCGCGGCCGAACGGATCGCCGCCTCCGGCTGGCCCGAAGACCTGACCGAGCTGCCCGGCGTCGGTCGGTACACCGCCGCCGCGATCCGCCGCTTCGCGTGGGACGAGGACGTCCTGCCCGTCGACGTGAACGTCGAACGCGTGCTCCGACGCACGCGGGCGTCGTTCCCGGCCGAGTCCGCTCAGGCGCTGATGGACCTCGGCGCGACGATCTGCCTTGCGCGCGTCCCACGCTGCGACGCTTGCCCGCTCTCGCAGGCCTGCCCGTCGCAGGGGGTCCGGGAGGAGCCGCGGCGCAAGCAGGGGCCGTTCGAGGGCTCGTTCCGCCAGCGGCGGGCCAACGCGCTCCGGGTCGTCGCCCACGGACCGCGTGCGCTCGAGGCCCTCGACGCCGAAGCCGTCCGCTCGCTCGAGCGCGACGGCCTCGTGGTCGTGGACGACGGCCTCGTCGCGCTGCCGGCGTAGGGCCGAGCCGGTAGCTCAGACCCGGTGGTGCATCCAGACGTTCGGCTCGACGTACGTCCCGAGATCTTGCTCCCGGTCGATGGAGACCGGTTCGAGCGCACCCGGGACCACGTATTGACCGCTGTCCGGAAACGCCATCTCGGCCCACCGCTCCCAGTCAGGCACGCTGCCGGTGATGGTCATCGAGCGCGGGCACGGCCGCACGAGGACGGCGCCCAGGCGCGCGTGTACCCGCAACCAGGGGTCGAGCGGGAGGCCCTCGTCGGTCGTCCAGGTGACGTAGCGGTCGATGGCCACGAGCGGATAGCGGGCCTTCCAGCTCGGTCGGACGGGCGCGATCAGGTCGGCGAAGCCGTGCGCGCGCACCCCCTCGCGCATGCGCTCCAGGCAGCGAGCGCTGAGCCCCTGGCCGTGCCGTCCCGGACGGATGAGGACCTGGATCGCGGAGACGGCGTTCGGCTCCTCGTCCCCGGTCGTCCCGCGCTCGAGCACGTCGTCCCAGCCCCGATCCGGCAGGTCGTCCAGGACGACCGCGACGGGCACCGAGTTGACCTCGGCGACGAGCTCGTCCGTGTCGGTTTCCACGAGGAAGTGCTGCAGGGTCGGGAAGCGCTCGTAGAGCAGCGGGAAGCACGTCGCCGCGACGGGATCCTCCAGCATGAAGGCGGGCCAGGCGTCGACGAGCTCGGACAGCTGCTCCCGGAGCTCGGGTCGCTCGGCGGCGGTGTGGAACCGAAGGCTCACGACCGCCGGAGGAGCGCAACCGCATGCGCCGCGAGCCCCTCGCCGCGGCCGGTGAAGCCCAGGCCGTCCGTCGTCGTCGCGCGCACGGTCACGCGCCCGGCGTCGAGGCCGAGGGCTGCCGCGAGGCGTTCCTGCATCTCGACGCGCACGTCCCCGATGCGCGGCTCCTCCCCGACGAGCACGCAGTCGGCGTTGACCAGCTCGTAGCCCGCGTCCCGTACCTCCCGGTACGCCTCCCAGAGGAGGTCGAGCGACGAGGCCCCGCGGTACTGCTCGTCGCCGGAAGGGAAGAGCGAGCCGATGTCGCCCAGGTTCGCGGCCCCGAGCAGCGCGTCGATGAGCGCGTGCGCGAGGACGTCGCCGTCGGAGTGCCCGGCGAGGCCGAGAGGGTACTCGAGAGCGACTCCTCCCAGAACGAGCGGCACCCCCTCCGCGAACGCGTGCGCGTCGAAGCCGATACCGACCCGGGGATCGCTCATGAACCGCTCGGCCCACGAGCCGGGAGGGGCGCGGGGAACCGGGAGGTTCGCCACGTTCTCGACAAGGAGGGGGCACGCGGGGGAAACATGGTTTCCGCCACGACCGCGAGCCGAAGGCGAGCGGTGTTCACGCGAGCGAGGCTAACGCCTGCGGAAGCGACGCGAGGTCGTCCACGCCGAGCGCGGCCTCGGGCGGCGTGCGCTGCAGACGCCCCCAGGGCCCGCGCCGGACGTGGGCCGCGACGAGCCCGGCCGCCGCCGCGGGCAGCACGTCGTTGTCGACGCGGTCTCCGACGTAGGCGACCTCGCCCGGCGCGGCGCCGGCGAGCTCGGCGACGCGCGAGAAGAAGCGGGGATCCGGCTTCTCGACGCCGAGGCTCGCCGAGGACGAGATGACGTCGGCCGGCAGCGACGCGTCCCGTGCCCACGCCTCGAGTGCCTCGGTCTGGTTCCCGGCGATCCCGACCCGCAGGCCGAGCGCGCGGACGCCCTCGAGGCAGGCGATCGCGTCCGGGTACAGGTCGTCGAGCGAGTACTCGATCCGCTGCCACCAGCCCTCCGGGCGCTCGATCCCGAGATGGCCCCAGAGCGCCCCGTGGTCCTCCCCGCGCTCGATCGTGACACCGAGCGCCGCCCACACGACGTGCGGCTGCAGCTCGGAGCGTCGCGCGAGCTCGCGCCACCAGCGCTCCTCGTCGACGAGGGTCTCGCCGACGTCGAAGAAGACGGCGCTCAGAGCCACGACTCGACGAGCGCGAGGTCCTCCCGGGTCGTCACCTTGAGGAGGCGGCGAGCGCCCTCGACGACGGCGACGCGGCCGCCGGCGCGCTCGACGAGGGACGCGCAGTCCGTCGCGTCCTCGATGCCGCCCGCGAACGCGCCGCGCAGCGACGGCGCGAGGAACACCTGCGGCGTCTGCGCGGCGACGAGGCTCTCGCGCGAGACGGTCTCGGCGACCACGCCGCCCTCGACCCGCTTCACCGTGTCGGAGATCGGCAGCGCCGGGACGACACCCTCGTACCCTTCCGCGAGCGGGCCGAGCACCCGCTCGACGACCTCGTCGTCGAGCAGGGGTCGGGCGGCGTCGTGCACGAGCACGACGAGCGCCTCGTCCGCCACCTCGGCGAGCGCGAGCCGGACCGACTCGGCGCGGGTCGACCCACCCGCGACGCAGGCGACCACCTTCGTCGCCGCGAGCTCCTCGGAGAGGAGGATCGTCGGCTCCTCCCATCCCACCGGGGCGGCGACGACGATCGCGTCGACCCAGGGGCAACGGTCCAGGCGGTCGAGGCTCTCGGCGAGCAGGGGACGCCCGCCGAGGGATGCGAATGCCTTCGGCCGGTCGATGCCGAGCCGCTTCCCTGATCCCGCAGCGACGAGCAGCGCCCAGGTGGCCCCGGCAGTTACGCCGGAACCCCCGGGCGGCTCAGGCACTCGCGGTTGCCGCCTTGGGCTCCTTCGGCTTCGCCCGTGACTTCGTCTTCGGCTGCCCCGCCTTCGACAGGACGTCGTCGAGCCAAGCCGCAGCCTGCTCCTCGTCCATGTCCTTCGCGTACATGAGCTCGGAGGCGAGGATCTTCTTCGCCTTGACGAACATCTGCTTCTCGCCCGTCGAGAGGCCCTTCTCGTTGTTCCGCACGGCGAGGTTGCGCACGACCTCCGCGAGCTCGAAGATGTTGCCCGTCTTCATCTTGTCGCGGTTGTGCTTGAACCGGCGATTCCAGTTCTTGGGCATCTCCGTGGAGCCGCCCGACAGCGTCCGCACCACCATGGCCACCGTTCGCTGGTCGATGACCGTCCGCAAGCCCACCCGCTCCGCGTTCTCGCACGGCACGTTGACCGTCATGTCGTTGTGGAGGATCTGGATCGTCAGGTACTCGCGCACCTCGCCGAGCACCTCCCGCTTCTCCTTCTTCACGACCGTGCCGGCACCGTGATGCGGATAGACCACCTTGTCGCCGATGTCGAACAAGCCAGCCTCCCCGAGGTCCGAGTCCCTGTGGTCAGAAAAAGTGCCGGCAGTCGTCTCCCTGCCGGCCACGGTCGAATGATAGCGGGTTTCTCACACGCCCTTAACGGAACCGCAACGGCGCCGCGCCGGCGCTGCGAGCCTACGCGGCGACCGCTTCGTGCCCCGCGACGGACGCCTGAAGACCGGCGCGCAGCGCCGCCCTCAGGGTCTCGGCTGCCGCCACCCGTGGACGATCCCGCATCGGCGTTCCCTCCGGGGCGACCACCGTCGCGATCCCGAGCTTCCCGCACTCGTCCAGTCTCCGGTCGGCCTGCGCCGCCGGGCGCAGCCTGCCCGTCAGGCCGATCTCGCCGAACGCGGCGGCACCCTCGAGCAGCGGGACGCCGCGTGCGGCGGAGGCGATCGCGAGGGCGATCGCGAGATCGCCGCCCGGCTCCTCGATCCTCACCCCGCCCGCGACGTTGACGAACACGTCGGCGCTCCCGAGCGCGACCCCGGTGTGACGTCCGAGCACCGCGACGAGCATCGCCAGCCTGCGCGGGTCGACACCGGTGCCCACGCGCCTCGGCATCGCGAGGTCGGTCGGCGCCACGAGCGCCTGCACCTCGAGCAGCAGCGGCCTCGTTCCCTCGAGGACGCAGCCCACGGCGGCCCCGATCTCGCCGGGGTGCGTGGCTCCGAACAGCTCCGACGGGTCCGGCACGCCGACGAGCCCGGCCCCAGTCATCTCGAAGATGCCGACCTCGTTGGTCGAGCCGAAGCGATTCTTCGTCGCCCGGAGGACCCGATGCGCGTGGTAGCGATCGCCCTCGAACTGGAGCACGCAGTCGACGAGGTGCTCGAGCACCCTCGGCCCGGCGACTGCTCCGTCCTTCGTCACGTGCCCGACGAGGATCGTGGCGATGCCGGCCTCCTTGGCGACGCGCAGCAGGCGGCCGGCTGCTTCGCGCACCTGGGCGACCGACCCGGGCGCGGAGCCGAGCTCGGACGCATGCAGCGTCTGCACCGAGTCGATGACGCAGACGTCCGGGCGCTCAGCCTCGAGGGTCGCGCACACGGTTGCGAGCTCGGTCTCCGCGAGGATCCGCACGCCGTCCGCTCCGCCCAGCCGGGCTGCCCGCAGCGACACCTGCGGAGCCGACTCCTCGCCGGTGACGAGGAGCGCGCGCCGTCCGGTACGCGCGATCGCGCCGAGCGCGCTCAGGAGGAGCGTCGACTTCCCGACGCCCGGCTCGCCTCCGACGAGGACGAGCGACGCGGGCACGATGCCCCCGCCGAGCACGCGGTCGAGCTCGGGGACTCCGCTCGAGATCCGCTCCGCCTCGACCACCGACACCTCGCCGAGCGGGACGGGAGAGCCGGCCCGCGCGCTCGCTTGTGGCCGTCGCTCGTCGTGCAGCTCCTCGACGAGCGTCCCGAAGGCGTCGCACCCGGGGCACTTCCCTAGCCAGCGCGGGCTCGTGGTCCCGCACTCGGAGCAGACGTACTTGACGGCCGGCTTCGCCACCCGACGAGCCTAGCGCCGGGTCCCGACGGGACCCTCACACGCGTGTGACGAGTGCGTGCCGAGCCCGTGACGCGCGGTGCCTGGAGGCGTCCGCCGTCAGGTGCCCGCACTAGGCTCGGAGTGCGGGTTGCAACTCCCGCCCAGGTGCATAAGAGTGCCGGTGCAACCGGCTGCAGCGACGACCGAAAGGACGGGCCGCATGGAGAGATTCAACGCCCTCGGGCGCGGAGCGCAGATCATGCTCGTCGGAGCCATCCTCCTCCTGATCGACCTCTTCCTGCCCTGGCAGGACTTCGACGTGGGAGGGATCGCCGACGAGCTCGGCGTCGATGCGACCTTCAGCGGGTGGCGCGGGTTCGCCGGCGTCGTCCTCGGGCTGCTGACGATCATCGTGCTCGCCTGGTGCATCGTCCGCCTCGCCTCGGTCGACATCCCGTTGCCCGTCTCGACGGCGATGACCGCGGCACTGCTCGGGACGCTCGTCCTCGTCTTCGCGATCATCAAGATCCTCACGATCCTCGGCGACGAGCAGACGATCTGGGCCTGGCTCGGGCTCGTCCTCGCGATCGTGATCGCCGTCGGAGCGTTTCAGACGGTGCAGGAAGCGGGCGGTGTCGACACGCTGCGGACCGAGGCGTCCAGCCTCGGGTCCTCGGGTCAGACGGCACCGGCCGCGACGACTCCGACCCCGCCGCCACCTGCGGCGACGCCCGAGACCGCACCTCCCGCGGCTGACATGCCGTCCGAGGCGGCTCCGCCCCCGGATGCAACGGAGCAGAGCGACCGCGAGATGTAGGCACCCCGCGTTCCCGCACGCCCGTCCCTCGAAGCAGGGCCCCCGAAAGGGGGCCCTGCTCGTACCTGTCACCTCTCGCGAAATCGCGACTTCCGGAGTACCCTGCGACGGAGCCGTCGACGCAATCGAACTCGGAAAGGAAGCCGCCACATGGAGAGGTTCAAGACCCTCTCGACCGGCCCGAAACTCTTGCTCGTCGCCACCCCGCTGCTCTTCGTCAGCCTCTTCTTCACCTGGCAGAAGCTCGAGGTCGACTTCGGAAGCGTCGGGCGGCCCCTGCGTGCGGAGCAGCTGCTCGACGGCTGGGACCTCTGGGGGCTCCTGATCGGGCTGCTCACCCTCGGCCTCACGGCGCTCGCGGTCGTCGCCTACCTGACCGACGTCGAGCTCTCCGAGGACGTCCCCTGGGGGCCCCTCGTCCTCGGTGGAGGCTTCGCGATCCTCGCGCTCACGCTGCTGAAGAACGTCACCGACGCCGACTCGGCCTGGGCGAGCTACGTGGGCGTGCTGCTCGCCGGGCTCGTCGCGCTCGGTGCGTACGAGACGTGGGCCGAGGACGTCGGACGGCCGTCGCTCGTCAGCCGGGTCCGCCGACGGCGGGGGCTGCGCTCAGCCGCTTGACGAGCAGCGCGCGGTCCTCACCCGGGCCGTCGTAGTCGCGGGCGATCCGATCGACCTCGAACCCGAGCGCGCGGTGGAACGCCAGCGAGCCTTCGTTGGCGGGTGACGTCACGCAGCGGACGACGGATCGCCCCTGCTCCCGGACCTCGTCGAAGAAGCGCTCGTAGAGCTCGCGGCCCATGCCCTCGCCCCGGTGGTCGGGCGAGACGCCGACGAAGTGGATGTACGCCTCGTCCGGCTCGGTCTGCGAGAGGAAGCCGCACAGGAACGCGACGAGGTCCCCCGTCTCGTCCTCGGCGACGAAGCTCGTGCCCTCGAAGTGGAGGAAGAAGAGCTGCGGCAGCATCGGGGCCATGTCCCGGCCGGCCCACCAGACGTTCACCCGGCCGATGACGCGGCCGTAGTCGGACGGCTTCGCGTGCCGGATGTTCACGGCGCGATTCTAGGACGGACACGCAGGGCGACTGTCACCGTGCGGTGACGGTCACCGGCGTCTACGCGTCGTCGCCTTCGGCCGGTTCGTCCGGCTCCGACTCGTCCGGCGCGCCGACGGTAGCCGGCACCGGCTCGCCCTCGATGAGCCTGATCTCGACCGGCGGCTCCTCCTCGCCGGGGCTCTCGCGTCGGTCGATGAGCACGGTGGAGCCCGGCGTGAGCTCCCGACCGAGGATGAAGTCGGCGAGCGGGTCCTCGATCAGCCGCTGGATCGCGCGCCGCAGCGGCCGCGCCCCCATTGCCGGGTCGTAGCCCTGCTCGACGAGCAGCTCGCGCGCGTCGTCCGTGAGCTCGACGACCGTGCCGTGCTTCGCCATCTCCTCTCGAACGCGCTTCATCAGCAGGTCGACGACCTCGAGGATCTCCGCCTTCTCGAGCTTGTGGAAGACGATGACCTCGTCGATGCGGTTCAGGAGCTCGGGCCGGAACACCTTCTTCAGCTCCGACATCACGCGCTCCTTCATCTCGTCGTACGAGAGGCCCTGCTCGTCCCCCAGGGAGAAGCCGAGCGTCTGGTTCTTCGAGATCTGTGCCGCTCCGAGGTTCGAGGTCATGATCACGATCGTGTTCCGGAAGTCGACCTTCCGGCCCTGCGAGTCGGTCAGCTTCCCGTCCTCGAGGATCTGGAGGAGGATGTTGAACACGTCCGGGTGCGCCTTCTCGATCTCGTCGAGGAGGACGACCGAGTACGGCTTGCGGCGGACGGCCTCGGTGAGCTGGCCGCCCTCGTCGTAGCCGACGTAGCCGGGCGGCGAGCCGACGAGGCGGGACACGGAGTGCTTCTCCATGTACTCCGACATGTCCACCTGGATCATCGCGTCCTCGTCCGCGAACAGGAACTCGGCGAGCGTGCGCGCGAGCTCGGTCTTCCCCACGCCGGACGGGCCGAGGAAGATGAACGAGCCGGTCGGCCGCTTCGGGTCCTTGATGCCGGCGCGCGCGCGCCGGATCGCCTTCGCGACGGCGACGATCGCCTGGTGCTGGCCGATGACGCGCTTGTGGAGCTCGTCCTCCATGTGCACGAGCCGCTGCGACTCCGCCTCGGTGAGCTTGAACACCGGGATGCCCGTCCACATCGAGACGATGTCGGCGATCTCGTCCTCGCCGATTTCCGGCTGCTCGTCGTCCGCCTGGTTGCGCCAGTCGTCCTCGAGCTCCTTCTTCTTTTGCGACAGCTTCCGCTCCTTGTCGCGCAGCTGCGCGGCCTTCTCGAACTCCTGCGCCTCGATCGCCGCCTCCTTGTGCGCCCGGACGGTGTCGATCTCCTCCTCGAGCTCGCGGTAGCGAGGTGGAGCGGACATCGTCGCGATGCGGATGCGCGAGCCGGCCTCGTCGATGAGGTCGATCGCCTTGTCCGGCAGGTGGCGGTCCTGGATGTAGCGATCGGCGAGCACCGCGGCGGACTGGAGCGCCTCGTCCGAGATCTTGCAGCGGTGATGGGCCTCGTAGCGGTCGCGGAGGCCGCGCAGGATCTGCACGGTCTCGTCGATCGTCGGCTCCTCGACGCGCACCTGCTGGAAGCGGCGCTCGAGGGCGGCGTCGCGCTCGAGGTACTTGCGGTACTCGTCGAGCGTCGTCGCGCCGATCGTCTGCAGCTCGCCACGCGCGAGCGCCGGCTTCAGGATCGAGGCGGCGTCGATCGCGCCCTCCGCGGCGCCCGCACCGACGAGGTTGTGAAGCTCGTCGATGAACAGGATGATGTCGCCGCGCTGCATGATCTCCTTCATGACCTTCTTCAGCCGCTCCTCGAACTCGCCGCGGTACTTCGAGCCCGCGACGAGGGCGGCGAGGTCGAGCGAGTAGATCTGCTTCCCCTTCAGGAGCTCCGGCACCCCGCCTGACGCGATCCGCTGGGCGAGGCCCTCGACGACGGCGGTCTTGCCGACGCCGGGTTCGCCGATCAGCACCGGGTTGTTCTTCTGGCGCCGCGAGAGGATCTGCATGATCCGCTCGATCTCGGTCTGGCGCCCGACGACCGGGTCGAGCTTGCCTTCGGAGGCCTGCTTCGTGAAGTTGCGCCCGAACTGGTCGAGGAGCTTCGAGCTCTTCGTCTTCTCGCCGGCGGGAGCGCCGGCGCCCGCCTGCCGCCGTCCGGGGCCGGACAGCATGCGGATGATCTCGTTGCGGATCTTCTCCGCGTCGGCGTCGAAGTCGAGCAGGATGCGCGCGGCGACGCCCTCGTTCTCGCGCACGAGGCCGAGCAGGATGTGCTCGGTGCCGATGTAGTTGTGCCCGAGCGAGAGGGCTTCGCGCAGCGCGAGCTCGAGGACCTTCTTCGCGCGCGGGGTGAACGGGATCTGGCCGGTGGTGACCTCGTCGCCCTGGCCGACGATGCGCGCGACCTGGGCGCGGACCTCCTCCACCGTGATGTCGAGCGACTCGAGGACGCGGGCTGCGAGCCCTTCCTCCTCGCGGAGCAGGCCGAGCAGGATGTGCTCGGTGCCGATGTAGTTGTGCTTCAGCGCCCTCGCCTCGTCCTGGGCGAGAACGACGACCTGCCTGGCTCTCTCGGTGAATCGCTCGAACAACTCCTTCGACCCTCCTTCCCCAGATCTCCGCCGGAGGCCACGTGATCGTCGCACTCCGGGCCGAAGGTGTACGTCTGATCGTAGCCGACGCGTCTCGTGAGAGGTCTTTAGGCGCAGGTTCGCCCGCTGGTCGCTGTACCCTTCCCCACCCGTGAGCACCGCTCACCTCCGATTCGCGGTCGCGGGGGAAACCCTGTTTCCCCCGCGTGCTCCCTTCTCCTGGAAGGCGCGGGGAACCTCCCGGTTCCCCACACCCCTCCACGCTCACGGGCCGAGGGTCGGCCCGTGAGCGGCAAAGCGCTGATAACCGGCGGCGCCGGCTTCATCGGCTCGCACCTGTCCGAGCTCCTTCTCGACGAGGGATGGGAGGTGTGGGCCCTGGACGACGTCTCGACCGGGTCGATCGACAACCTCGCCCACCTCGCGGACCGGCCGGAGTTCCACCTCGTCGTCGAGTCGGTGCTGTCCAACTCCGTCGTCTCCGAGCTCGTCCACAAGTGCGATGTCGTCTACCACCTGGCGGCGGCGGTCGGCGTCCGCCTGATCGTCGAGCAGCCCGTGCATACGATGGTGACGAACGTCCAGGGGACCGAGATCGTCCTCGAGTACTGCACGAAGTTCGGGAAGCGCGCCCTCATCGCGTCCAGCTCGGAGGTCTACGGCGACCACCGCGACGAGCGCCCGCTGCGCGAGGGCGACCGCCGCGTGTACGGCCCGGTCACCGAGCGGCGCTGGCTGTACGCGGACTCCAAGGCGATGGACGAGTTCCTCGGGCTCGCGTTCCACCAGGAGCGCGGGCTCGATTGCGTCATCGCCCGGTTCTTCAACACCGTCGGGCCGCGCCAGCAGGGGCAGTACGGGATGGTCATCCCCCGCTTCGTGGGCCGTGCGGTCGCGGGCGAGCCGCTCGAGATCCACGGCGACGGCACTCAGACGCGGTCGTTCTGCCACGTGCGCGACACGATCCAGGCGGTGTACGGGCTGATGGAGGCGCGGGAGATCTCGGGCGAGATCTTCAACGTCGGCTCCGCGGAGCGCCTGCGCATCATCGACCTCGCGCACCGCGTCCTCGAGCTGACCGGGTCCTCCTCGGAGCTCGAGCACATCCCCCATGCGGAGGTCTACGGCCTCGGCATCGAGGACGTCCTCCACCGAGAGCCGTCGATCGAGAAGATCCGCGCCGCGATCGGCTGGGCGCCGACGCGCTCCCTCGACGACATTCTCGCCGACGTGATCGCGTTCGAGCGTCGCCGGGTCGAATCCCCCGCGTAGCGTCTCTCTACAGGTCGAGGACCATGCGGACGCCGTCCTCGTCCCGCGCGAGCTCGCGATAGCCGAGCCGCTCGTAGAGACGCAGCGCCGGGTTCTCCGAGTCCACGCTGAGGCTCAGCCGCCGGATGCCTGCTCCGCGGGCCGCAGCGACGAGCTCGTTCAGGAGCCGCGTGCCGACCCCGTTCCCGCGCGCGCCGTCGGCGACCGCGACTGCGAGCTCGGGCGTCTCGTCGTCGACGTAGCCGTGGCCGTGGTCGTCCTCGGTGAAGAGCCGGGCGAGCGCTACTCCGACGACCTCGTCCCCGCGCTCCGCGACCACGCCCAGGTCGCCGGGTCGGCCCCACTGCCTGTGGTAGCGCGCGAGCTCCGGGTGCTCGATCGTGAGCTCGAAGGGCGGCAACTCCCGCTCCGGGTCCCAGGCGACCGCCTCGAAGAGCGCCCACCGTACGTGCTCGACCTCGTCCGCGCGGAGCGGCCGCAGGACGACGTCCACCGTCACCGCCCGCGCAGCGCCGGGAACAGGATCACGTCCCGGATCGTCTCCCGCCCGCCGAGCAGCATCGTCAAGCGGTCGATTCCGAGCCCGAGGCCACCCGTCGGCGCCATCCCGTACGAGAGCGCCTCGACGTAGTCCGGGTCGCCGCGCTCTCCCGCGACGTGCTCGGACTGGCCGTCGAAGCGCGCCTGCTGCTCCTCCGCGTCGTTGATCTCGGTGAACGCGTTGCCGAGCTCCATTCCCCCCGCGAAGTACTCGAAGCGCTCGGTCAGCGTCGGGTCGTCCTCCGTCAGCCGAGCGAAGGGAGAGAGCTCGATCGGGTAGTCGTGGACGATCGTCGGCGCGACGAGCGCGGGCTCGACGAAGTGGGAGAACGCGTGGTCGACGAGCTGCGGCCAGTCCTGGTCCGCGTCCGTGTCCACCCCACGCGCCGCGAGCGCGGCGCGCAGCTCCGGCTCGTCCCGTGTCCACAGCTCCTGTGCCTCGAGCGCGTCGACGAAAGGGACGCGCGCCCACGGGGCCTTCAGGTCGATCTCGTGCTCGCGGAAGCGGATCGTCGTCGTCCCGAGCACCTCGAGCGCGACCCGCTCGACGAGCGCCTCGACACGGGTCATCGTGTCGCGGTAGTCGGCGTACGCCTCGTACCACTCGAGCATCGTGAACTCGGGCTGGTGCTTGTACGAGACGCTCTCGTTGCGGAAGTCCTTGCCGATCTCGTACACCCGCTCGAGCCCCCCGACGATCAGGCGCTTCAGGTAGAGCTCGGTGGCGATGCGCAGGTAGAGGTCGGCGTCGAGCTCCTCGGAGCGGGTCACGAACGGACGCGCGAAGGCACCGCCGTAGCGCGGCTGCAGGATCGGGGTCTCGACCTCGACGAACCCCTCCTCGTCGAGGTACCGCCGGATCGCCGAGACGACTCGCGCGCGCAGCAGGAAGAGCTCGCGGGCGTCCTCGTTCATCAGGAGGTCGAGGTAGCGCTTCCGGTAGCGCGTCTCCTGGTCGGTGACGCCGTGGAACGTGTCCGGGAGCGGGCTCCGGTTCCGCGCGAGCACCGTCAGCTCGTCGACCGCGAGGGACGGCTCGCCGCGCCGCGACTTCGCGGGGCGCCCCCTGACGCCGACGAGGTCTCCGAGGTGGACGTCGAGCTCGCCCGTCCGCGCGGTGTCGCAGAGGAGCTGGAGCCGGCCCGAGCGATCGACGAGGTCGAGGAAGACGAGCTTGCCCATCTCCCGGCGGGCCAGCACCCGCCCCGCCAGCCGCCGGGTGTCCTCGAGCTCGGCCCCTGCGTCGAGCGCCTCGGCCGCGGCGCGGACGGCGGCGATCTCGTCCCGTTCGGGGAACCGCTTCGGACGGGCCATGGCCCGCGAGTCTAGGTCGGCGCGGCGGCTTACGCCGCCTTGATCTCCATGATCTTGAACTTGACCTTCGAGCCGCGCGGCGTCACGACCTCGACGGTCTCGCCCTTCTTCCGCCCGATGATCGCCTTCCCGACCGGGGACTCGTTCGAGAGCTTGCGCTCGGCGGGATTCGCCTCGGCCGAGCCGACGATGAAGTATTCGACCGTCTCCTTCGCGTCGACGTCGCGGAGCCGTACGACCGACCCGATCGAGACGACACTCGTGTCGACGTCGTTCGTGTCGATGACGCGCGCATCCGCCAGGCGCTCCTCGAGCTGTGCGATGCGATGCTCGAGCATCATCTGCTCGTTCTTCGCGTCGTCGTACTCGGCGTTCTCCGCGATCTCGCCGAACTCGCGCGCCGCGGCGATGCGCTCCGCGATCTCGCGCCGCTTCTCCGTGCGCAGCTTGTCCAGCTCCGACTTCAGCTGCTCGTAGCCCTCGGGAGTGAGGATCACATCCTTCAACAAGACGCCTCCAGAGACGGGATTGCGGGGCCGCGGGCCCCGACAACGGCTCGGAATGGTAGCCGCGGCGCTCGCTGCCCGTCAACAGGCGGCGAGTACCATCACGCGGGTGATCGTCGACCTCCGGACGCCCTGGCGGATCGGCTCGGTCGAGGTGCCGACGCGCCTCGTGCTCGCCCCGATGGCGGGCGTCAGCGTGCAGGCGTTCCGGCGCCAGGGCCGCCGCTACGGCGCGGGGCTCGTGTGCTCCGAGATGGTCAGCTGCGCCGGTATCGAGCACCGTAACGAGCGCACCCTCGGGTACCTCCGCGTCGCCGCGGACGAGCACCCGCTCGCCATCCAGCTCTTCGGCTCCGACCCGGGGTCGATGGCGGACGCGGCGCGCATGGTCGAGGCGGTGGGCGCGGACCTGGTCGACCTCAACTTCGGCTGCCCGGTGAAGAAGGTGACGCGGACGGGCGCGGGCGCGCACCTCCTCGACGACGCCGACCTCGCCTGCCGGCTCGTCGAGGCGGTCGCCGAGGCAGTGGACCTGCCGGTGACCGTGAAGCTCCGCCGCGGGGTGGAGAACGGATCGCAAGCGTGCCTCGAGCTCGGGCCGAGGCTCGTGGCGGTCGGAGCGCAGTCCCTCACGCTCCATCCGCGCTCGGCTCAGCAGATGTACACGGGCGCGGCGGACCACACGCTCACCGCGGAGCTCGTCTCGCTCGTCGACGTCCCCGTCGTGGCCTCCGGTGACGTGACCTCGCACGCCCGCGCGCAGTTCGTGCTGGGCTCGACGGGCGCCGCGGCCGTGATGGTCGGCCGCGGCGCGCAGGGCAATCCCTGGGCGCTGCGCGAGATCGTCGACGGCGACGACCGCGAACCGACCCGCGAGGAGGTCGCCGCCGAGCTCGTCCTCTTCGTCCGCGAGGCCGTGCGCGAGCTCGGGGAGCGGCGGGCGTCGGGATTCCTGAAGAAGTTCTACGGCTGGTACCTGGGGCGAGGTCGCTTCCCGAAGCCGTTCAAGCAGGAGCTCCTGCAGCTCGAGTCGACGGAGGAGGTCGAGCGCCGGCTCTTCGCGGCGGCACCGGGCGCGATCGCCCTCGTCGAGCAGCTCGAGGCCGAGATCCCGACGGGGACGAGGTCACCCTGGAGCTGCCGATCTCCGTCTACGGCGGAGGCTGACGGGAGCCACGGTGAACGTCGACTGCGGTGACGGTTACCCGCGCTCGTCCCCACCCGCGAACGCGGTGGCCACGCCGAGCCCGACGTACACCGACCCGGTCACGTAGCGCTGCGCCCGGAGCAGGCGCCGTGAGCGACGGAGGACGCCTCCGGCGGTCCCCGCAGCGAGTGCCCACACCGAGTCGGTGACGAGGCCGAGCAGGGCGAAGAGGACGCCGAGGAACGCGATCTGGGTCGCCGGGTGCGCCGCGTCCGGGTCGACGAACTGCGGGAGGAAGGCGAGGAAGAAGAGCGCGGTCTTCGGGTTGAGGACGTTCACGACGATCCCCTGCGCGAAGGCACGACGCAGGTTGCGCTCGCCGCCGAGCGCGACCTCGACCTCCGCGCGGCGCGAGAGGAGCGTCCACAGTCCCAGACCGACGAGGTACACGGCTCCCGCGATCTTCACTGCGGTGAACGCGACCGCCGACGAGACGACGAGCGCGGAGAGGCCGACTGTCGCGGCGGCGATGTGGACGAGCGTCCCGACGTGGATGCCGAGGACCGACGCGAGCCCCGCGCGGCGACCCTGCTGCAGCGAGCGCGCGACGACGTACAGCACCGCCGGCCCGGGCACGAGGAGCAGCGCGAGCGCGGCGACGACGAAGAGCGCGAGCGAGTGTGGGTCCGGAATCACCGGTTGAGCTCCCACACGAGCCGGAGGCCGTCGAGCGTGAGGAAGGGGTCGACCCGCTCGATCGTCCTCGAGTGCGGGGAGACGAGATCGGCGAGGCCGCCCGTGGCGATCGCCGGCGCCTCCGCGCCGAGCTCCTCGCGGATCCGCTCGACGATGCCGTCGACCTGTCCCGCGAACCCGTACACGAGCCCCGACTGGAGCCCGCCCACGGTCGTCTTCCCGATCACCGCCTGCGGGGCCGCGTAGTCGACCTTCACGAGCCTCGCAGCGCGCGCGAAGAGCGCCTCCATCGAGATCTCGATCCCCGGAGCGATCACGCCCCCCACGTACTCGCCCTCGGTCGAGACGACGTCGAAGTTCGTCGAGGTGCCGAAGTCGACGACGACGACCGGGGCGCCGTAGCGCTCCTTCGCGGCGACGGCGTTGACGATCCGGTCGGCGCCCACCTCGCGCGGGTCGTCGTAGCGGATCGGGATGCCGGTCTTCACGCCGGGCCCGACGACGAGGAGCGGCGCGTCCGCCCACTTCGACGCGAGGAGCTCCCACTCGCGCACGAGGACGGGAACGGTCGAGGCGAGGCAGATCCCGCCGACGGCCGCCAGGTCGAGCAGCCCGCCGAGGAGGACACCGAGCTCGTCGGCCGTCGTCGAGCGCTCCGTTGCGAGCCTCCAATGGTCCGTGAGCTCGCCGTCGGGGTACAGCCCGAGGGCCGTCTGCGTGTTGCCCACGTCGACCGCGAGAAGCACCGCGCAAGTGAATCAGAGCGGCTGCGCGGGCCGCGGCTTCGTTGTAGAGTCGGCGCACGTGCTTGGAGGGCGGAGCGATCGCCGGACGACGCTCGGGGTCGGTCTCGTCCTCGCGGGAGCGGCACTCGCGGCGATCTCGGCTCTCGAGCTCCGGCGGCGCCGCCGAGCGAAAGGAACGTCGATGGCAGATGCGAAGGAGCGCGTCCGGCGCCTGTTCGAGGAGCCCTGGAAGGGGAACTGGGACGTGCTCGACGAGGTCGTCGCGCCCGAGTACGTCGGGTACGACTCGGGCCAGGCGGAGCCGCTCCACGGGATCGAGAGCCTCCGCGGCTACCTCAAGGCCTACGGCGACGCGTTCCCCGACGCGCGCCTGACCGTGCACGAGCAGGTCGCCGAGCCCGGCAAGGTGGCGACGCGCTGGACCGCCAGGGGCACGCACGCAGGCGAGATCTCGGGCATCGCCGCCACGGGCAAGGAGGTCACGGTCTCCGGGCTGACGATCTCGACGCTCTCGGGCGGGAAGGTCACCGAGCAGTGGACGACCTGGGACCGGCTCGGGATGCTCGTCCAGCTCGGCGCGGTCCCCACCGCAAGCGAGGCCTGAGCGGACGGCACGCACACGCAGGGACACGCGCCGCGAGCGCGAAGTACCGCTATCGCGCGCGATGTCCGGGTTCTTCGTCGAGTCCAGCCACATGCCCTGCGCCGAGTGCGGCGCATCGGTGCCGGTCGCCGAGCGGGAGACGCACGCGTGTGACCCGCAGCGCCTGCTCGCCTACCGGCTCTTCCAGCTCCGCGACGAGGTCGCGGGGCTCGAGGACGGCCTGCGCGGCTACCTCGACTCGCCGCAGGGCCGCTTCGCGCAGTGGCTCGCCGAGCGCGAGCGCCGCGGCGACGCGCCCGTTTAGAGGGGCTCGTCGTCGCCCGGGAGCTGCTGGCCGATGCGCTCGGCGAGCGCCTCGGCGGTCAGGCGCGGCTCCTCGCCCTCGCCGCGCAGCTCCTCGACCGTGACGTCGTCGGAGGTGTAGACCTCCGCTCGCGGGATGATCCGGGAGGGGCGGTGCTTGTCCCAGACCCAGACGTCCTCCATCCGCACGTGGAAGTACGGGTAGCTCGCCTGCGGGAGCGCCTCCAGGTCGAGCTTGTTGCAAAGGTAGGTGGTGTCCTGCGTCAGGACGCAGTACCGGAAGAGGCCGAAGACCGCGGAGTACTCCCGCTTCAGCGAGAGCTCGAGCTCGGCCTCGAAGTCGTCGAGCTCCTCTGCGTGGGAACGATCGTCCACGGGCCGTCAGTGTAGACGAGCGAGGACGTCCGACACCGGCCCCCGCCCGGGTAGCTCCAGCCCGGGATCGAGCTCGGCGAGCGGCTCGAGCGCGAAGCGTCGCTCGTGCAGTCGCGGATGCGGGACCGTCAGGCACGGCTCGTCGAGGATCTCCTCGCCGTAGAGCAGGAGGTCGAGGTCGATCGTGCGCGGGCCGAAGCGCACGCCGTCCCGGACGCGCCCGAGCTCGCGCTCGACGCGGAGGAGGGTCTCGAGCAGCGCGTGCGGGCCGAGCGTCGTCTCGAGGACGGCCGCCCCGTTCAGGAACCGTGGCTGGTCCTCGAGCCCGACCGGGTCGGTGTCACGGAGCCCCGAGATCGCGAGCACCTCGATCCCGTCCTCCTCGGCGAGGAGCTCGACCGCGCGCCGGATCGTCGCCTCGCGGTCGCCGAGGTTCGCGCCGAGCCCCACGTACGCGCGCGGCACCGCTCAGCCGCGCGTGCGCACGACGACGACGGCCGCGTGCTCGACCGGCGGGTCGAGGACGACGTCGGGCTTGCGGACCCGGACGCGGACGTGCTCGACCGCCTGGAAGCCCGCGAGGATCCCGTCCGCGATCGCGCCTGCGAGCCCCTCGAGCAGCAGCCGCTCCGGGCCGGCGAACACGTCGCGGACGAGAGCCGCGAGCCGCCGGTAGTCGACGGTGTCCTCGATCCGGTCGCTCGTGGTCGCTGCCTCGTCGACGTCGACCCAGAGGTCCACCAGGAAGCGCTGCCCGATACGCCGCTCCTCCTCGAGGTAGCCGTGGTGCCCGAACACCACGAGCCCCTTCAGCTCGATCGTCACGCGGACACCTTGCCACGTTCGACCGCCGCGGCCACGGCGAGAGCCTCCACGGTCTCGCGGACGTCGTGCACGCGGAGCATCCACGCCCCGCGCTCGAAAGCCGCCACGGCGCCGCCGACGGAGGCCGCGACCGTTCCCGTCGTCGCCTCCGGGTCGCCCAGCACCTTGCCGAGCGTACTCTTCCGAGAGAGGCCGACGAGCACGGGGTAGCCGAGCCCGACGAGCACGTCGAGGCGCCGCACGAGCTCGAGGTTCTGGTCCGGCGTCTTGCCGAAGCCGATCCCCGGGTCGATGCAAATCGACTGGCGCCGGACACCCTCGGCGACGGCATGCTCGGCGCGCTCCTCGAGGAAGGCGGCGACCTCGGACACGACGTCGTCGTAGCGCGGCGCGACCTGCATCGAGCGGGGCTCCCCCTGCATGTGCATCAGACAGAGGTACGCGTCGTGCTCTGCGACGACGCCGGCGAGCGCCGGGTCGCCGCGGAGCGCCGTCACGTCGTTCACGAGCTCCGCGCCGAGCTCGAGGGCGCGTCTCGCCACCCCCGACTTGCTGGTGTCGATCGAGACCGCGACCTCGGCGAGGCCTTCGAGCACCGGGACGACCCGCCGGAGCTCTTCCTCCTCTTCGACGGCATCCGCTCCCGGGCGCGTCGACTCGCCGCCGACGTCGACGAGCTCCGCACCCTCGGCCGCGAGCCTCCGTCCGTGGGCGATCGCGTCGGCGGCCGACAGAAACTGCCCTCCGTCGGAGAAACTGTCGGGCGTGACGTTCACGACGCCCATGACGGCGGGACGCGGCCATCGCTCGCCGATCGGCGCTCGCCGTGCGCTCACGGCACGGAGCGTAACGGTGCACTCGTCCGCGATATCGCGCAGAATCCCGCCCCATGAGCACTCAAGCCTCCACCAGCGGCCCTCTGGGGCGACCTCGCGGGATCGGCTTCGCGATCCTCGTCTTCATCGTCACGTTCGGGATCTACTCCCTCTACTGGGTGTTCAAGACCCAGGACGAGGTCAAGGAGCACTCGGGGATCGGGGTCGGCGGCGTCCTCGGCCTCGTCATCTACATCGTCGTCTCGCCGATCACCTGGTTCCTGATCCCGTCCGAGGTCGGGAAGATGCACAGGGCCGACGGCCGGGAAGCGCCGTTCACGGGGTGGACCGGCCTGTGGCTGCTGCTCCCGATCATCGGGGCGTTCGTCTGGTTCATCAAGATCCAGGGCGCGCTGAACCGCTACTGGGAGAGCAAGTCGCTCGCCACCGCTCCGCTGAACGACCCAGCCGTCGCATAGCCGGGAGCGCCGGTGCGCGGTAGCGTCGGCCGCGCGCTCCTGCCCGTGCTCGGCGTGCTCGTCCTCGTCGGCATCGTCGCGGTCGCCTCGACCGGGTCGACGCCGTCGGGGACGACGGACAGCCGGCCGCCCGCGGACATCCTCCTGGACACGTTCTTCAGCCTCGCGCTGCTGCTCCTGATACCGGCGGCGGCGTTGCTCGTGTACGGGCTCATGCAGCGGAAGGAGATCGCACGGGAGATCGCCTCGGGCCGGTACCGGCGCACGAGCGTCTGGACGTACCTCCTTCTCATGGGCATCTTCGCCGCCGCCGTCTACTTCCGCCTGACGGACTTCAGGCTCGACTTCCGTGGCGGCGCCAATGAGGTCGTCGATTTCGGCTCGACGACGGAGCGCCCGGCGCCCGAAGGCGATCCCCGGGACGGGTCCATCTACCAGCCCGAGTTCGCGTGGATCCCCGTGCTCGTCGTCGTGGCGCTCGCCGCGGCAGGCATCGCCGCGTACGTGCTCGCCTCGCGGCGCCGGGGGCACGTCGGCGTCCGCGAGCACCTGGCCGCCGAGCAGGTGGCCGAGACCCTCGGGGACGACTTCGACGACCTCCGCTCGGAGCCCGACCCGCGGCGCGCGGTGATCGCCGCGTATGCGCGCCTCGAGGACGCGCTCGCATCCTCCGGCCTCCCCCGGCGGCCGGCCGAGACCCCGGAGGAGTACGTCGCCAGGATCCTCGACGCGCTCGAGGTTCGTCGCGGCCCGGTCCGCGAGCTGACCGGCCTCTACGAGCGGGCGAAGTTCTCACAGCACGCCGTCGACGAGCCCATGCGCGAACGGGCGATCATCGCGCTCATCCGGATCCGGGACGAGCTGCGCGAGCTGGCGGAACGCGCCTCACAGGACGCGGCGGCGGCGACGCCTCCGGCGGAGCAGGCGGCGTCCTCGTGACACACGACCTCCGGCGAGCCGCGCGGGCGCTCTGGCTCCCAGCGCTCGCGCTCGGGTTCGTCGTCGCGTTCGCGCCGGGCCGCACGGGCCTCGCGATCCGCGTCTTCGCCTTGCTCGCGTGCGGCGCCGCGCTCCTGGTCGTGCTGGCGGCGCTGCGGCGAGCGTACCCGCGGGAGCGGCCGCTCAGGCGCGCCGCGAAGGAGGCGAGCGCGAGCAGGGCGATTCCCGGGATGCTCGGACGGCTCGAGCAGGAGACCGCCCTCGGCGTCGCGGGCTCGTTCGACCTCCACTATCGCCTGCGGCCGCGCCTGCGCGGGCTCACCGCGGACCTGTTGGCCGCCCGGCGTGGCGTCTCGCTCGACGCGACGCCCGAGCGGGCGGGCGCGCTCCTCGGCGAGACGACCTGGGAGCTCGTGCGCCTCGACCGCCCGCCGCCCGAGGACCGGTTGGCCGCGGGACTTCCTATCAACGACCTCCGCCACGTCGTCGAATCCCTCGAACGCCTGTGAGCATGCGACTCGACCGTGTCCACGAGCTCTCCGGCCTCGTGCTCGACGAGGTCGAGCGGGCGGTCGTCGGCAAGCGCGACGCGCTCGAGCTCGTCCTCCTCGGCTTCCTCGCGAACGGCCACGTCCTGCTGGAGGACTTTCCGGGGCTCGCGAAGACCCTCGCCGCGCGCTCGTTCGCGCAGACGCTCAGCATGCAGTTCACGCGCATCCAGTTCACGCCCGACCTCATGCCCTCGGATGTCACGGGCTCGTCGATCTGGAACCAGCGCGACTCGGAGTTCGAGTTCAGGCCCGGGCCGATCTTCACGAACCTGCTGCTCGGGGACGAGATCAACCGCGCGCCGCCGAAGACGCAGGCCGCGCTGCTCGAGGCGATGCAGGAGCGGCAGGTCACGATCGAGGGGGAGACGCACCCGCTCGGGCCGCCGTTCCTCGTCATCGCGACGCAGAACCCGATCGAGTACGAGGGCACGTACCCGCTGCCCGAGGCGCAGCTCGATCGCTTCCTGCTCCGGACGGCGTTCGGCTACCCCGCCCGCGAGGACGAGATCGACGTGCTCGACCGGCGGCTCGAGCGCGGCGAGGACGAGGTCGAGCTCCGGCCCGTCGTCGACCGCGAGACGCTGCTCGAGATGCAGGCCGCGATCGAGGACGTGCACGTCGCCGACAGCGTGCGCGGCTACTGCGTCGACATCGTCGCGGCGACGCGGGCCTCGCAGAGCGCGGCAGTCGGGGCCAGCCCGCGAGGAAGCCTCGCGCTGCTCAAGCTCGCCCGCGGCAGGGCGGCGCTCTCCGGGCGCGACTACGTGCTCCCGGACGACGTGAAGGGCGTCGCGGTGGCGGCGCTCGCGCACCGGCTCGTGCTGCGGCCCGAGCTCTGGGTGCAGAAGATCTCCGCGGAGGACGTCGTCCGCGAGATCCTCGAGGTCGTACCGACGCCCAGGGCCGAGGACGTCGCAGCGACGAGATGAGGCGCGCCGGCGGCCCCCGCCTCGAGGGGTACGCGGTCGTCGTCGCCGTCGGCCTCGTCGCCGCGCTCGCGCTCAGGCGCCCCGAGCTCGCCGTCCTCACGGCACCGTTCGCGGTCGTCCTCGCGCTCGGCCTCCGTCCGGGCCGCCCACCGCGCGTCGCAGCCGCGCTCGTGCTCGAGACGAACCGCGTCGTCGAGGGCGAGCCCTTCGGCGCCTCTCTGGAGGTGCGCGCCGAGACCGCGGTCGACCGGCTCGAGCTCCTGCTCGCCCTCCCCGAGGGCGTCGAGCCCGTGGAGGGCGGCGACGCGCTCGCGCTCAGGCTGCGCGCCGGGGACGAGCGCACGCTCCCGGTCACCCTCCGATGTCGCCGCTGGGGCCTGTACGACGTCGGCGAGCTCGAGCTGCGCGCGCGGGACGCCGTGCGGGTCGTCACCTGGGAGCGGGAGATCCGCCGCACGACGCGGTTGAAGGCCTATCCGCGGGCCGAGTCGCTCCAGCGCATCCTCGCGCCGCGCGAGACGCAGGTCTTCACGGGCAGCGAGGTCGCATGGTTGAAGGGCGACGGGATCGAATACGCCGACCTCCGCGAGTACGTGCCCGGCGACCGCCTGCGCTCGATCAACTGGCGGGCGTCCGCGCGCCGTGACGGCTTCGTCGTGAACGAGCAGCATCCGGAGCGGAACACCGACGTCGTCCTCTTCGTCGACAGCTTCGCGGACGTCCGCCACGGCGGCCGCAGCACGCTCGACGACGCGGTCCGGGCGACGGGCACGCTCGCGTCCCGCTACCTCGAGCGTCGCGACCGCGTGGGCCTCGTGACGTTCGGCGGGATCCTCCGCTGGCTGCAGCCCGGGATGGGGCTCGCGCAGCGGTTCCGACTCGTCGAGACGCTCCTCGAGACCGGGGTCGAGCCGACCTACACGTGGCGGGACGTGAACGTGATCCCCGCCCGCATCCTGCCGCCGAAGGCGCTCGTGCTCGGGATCACGCCGCTCCTCGACGAGCGATACGTCGCGACGATCGCCGACCTACGCGCGCGGGGGTTCGACGTCGCGGTGATCGAGGTCGACCCGGTCGCGCTCGTCGATCCCGCGCCCGGCGAGCTCGGACGACTCGCTTACCGGCTCTGGCTCCTCGACCGGGAGGCGCTCCGCTCGAAGCTGGCGCGGCTCGGCATCGCCGTCGCCCGCTGGGGAGAGGACGTCGAGCTCGACGCCGCGCTCGAGGGGGTGAGGACGTACCGGCGGCGGGCCAGGGTCGCGCGCGTGTAGCCGCGGGGGCCGGCTCGGTCGCCTGCGCGGCGGGCGTCTCGGCCCTCGCCCTGGCAGAGGCGGGCGACGACGCGCTCGTCGTCGGCGTCCGGCTCGTCGCGATCGGCCTGCTCGCGCTCGTCGCCGCGATCGTGCTCGGCTCGAGCTCGCTCGTCCCGGCCTCGGTCGGGCTAATGGGCGCGGCGTACGCCGTCCACCTCGCGCTCGACGACCCCGCCCTCGACACGCGCGCCCCGCTCCTCGCCGCCGGGCTGCTCCTCGCGGCCGAGCTCGCGTACTGGTCCCTCGAGGAGCTCCAGAACGTGCGCACGGAGGCTCGGGAGCAGCTCCGCCGGCTCGCGGTCGTCGTGCTGCTGGCTCTTTCCGGCCTCCTCGTCGGAGCCGTGCTCCTCGCCGTCGCCGACGTCGCCCGCACGCGCGGGCTCGCGGTCGACCTCCTGGGAGCGGCCGCAGCCGCGAGCGCGCTGCTCCTGCTCGTGCTCGTCGCGCGCCGGCCGGCCTGAGCCGTGCCGCGGGCCTCAGCCGGCGGCGGGGTCGGGCGGCGGCGGCTGCATCGCCGCGCCGGGGAGCGGCCGCGGCTGCGGCTTGAGCTTCGGCTTGCGCTCCGCCTCCTCGGGCTCGGGCTCGAGCTCGGGCTCCTCGGCCGGGAAGACCGACTCCTCCGACTCGCCCGCGAGCAGGCGCTCGAACTGCTCCTTGTCGATCGTCTCGCGCTCGATGAGGATCGCGGACAGGCGGTGGAGCTCGTCCATGTGCGCGCGCAGGACCGCGGTCGCGGACGCGTGCGCCTCCTCGATCACGCGGCGGATCTCGTCGTCGATCTCCTTCGCCACCTCGTCCGAGTAGTCGGGCTCCGAGCCCATGTCCCGACCGAGGAAGGGCATGTCGTGGTTCCGGCCGAGGACGCGCGGGCCGAGCTTCTCGCTCATCCCGAAGCGCATGACCATCTGCTTCGAGGTCGCGGTGACCTTCTCCAGGTCGTTCGCAGCGCCCGTCGTGATCTCGTGGAACACGAGCTCCTCCGCGGCGCGTCCGCCGAGCGTCATCGCGAGCTCGTCCATGAGCGCGGACTTCGTCGTCAGGTAGCGATCCTCGGTCGGGAGCGAGATCGTGAGCCCGAGCGCCTGGCCGCGGGAGACGATCGTGATCTTGTGGACCGGGTTCGTGTTCTCGAGATAGTGGCCGACGAGCGCATGGCCCATCTCGTGGTAAGCCGTGATCTTGCGCTCCTTCTCGGAGAGAAGGCGCGCCTTCTTCTCGGGGCCGGCGATCACGCGCATGATCCCCTCCTCGAGCTCCTCCTGCTGGATCATCTTCTTGCCGCGGCGCGCGGCGAGGAGGGCGGCCTCGTTGATGAGGTTCGAGAGGTCGGCGCCGGTGAAGCCGGGCGTGCCGGCCGCGAGCGTGTCGAGATCGATCTCGCGTCCGAGCGGCTTGCCGCGCGAATGCACCTCGAGGATCTTCTTCCGACCGAGCCGGTCGGGGCGGTCGACGACGATCTGGCGGTCGAAGCGACCCGGGCGGAGCAGCGCGGGGTCGAGGATGTCGGGCCGGTTCGTGGCGGCGATGAGGATAATGTTGTCCTTCATTTCGAAGCCGTCCATCTCGACGAGGAGCTGGTTCAGCGTCTGCTCGCGCTCGTCGTGGCCGCCTCCGAGACCCGCGCCGCGGTGCCGGCCGACGGCGTCTATCTCGTCCATGAAGATGATGCAGGGGGACGCCTGCTTCGCCTGCTCGAAGAGGTCGCGCACGCGCGACGCGCCGACGCCGACGAACATCTCGACGAAGTCGGAGCCCGAGATCGAGAAGAACGGCACGCCCGCCTCGCCGGCGACCGCACGCGCGAGGAGCGTCTTGCCCGTGCCGGGCGGGCCGTACAGGAGCACGCCCTTGGGAATGCGCGCGCCGAGCGCCTGGAACTTCTTCGGGTTCTCGAGGAACTCCTTGATCTCGTGCAGCTCCTCGACCGCCTCGTCCGCGCCGGCGACGTCCTTGAACGTGACCTTCGGCGAGTCGGGCGACATCCGTTTCGCGCGGCTCTTGCCAAAGCTCATCACCTTCGAGCCGCCGCCCTGCACCTGGTTCATCAGGAAGATCCAGAACGCGATCAGGATCACGAACGGGAGCACGTTGATGAGGAGCGCCCACCATGCCGACGAGCCCGTCCCCTTGGAGTCGAACTTGACGTTCTCCTCCTGGAGCAGGTTCTGGAACTGCGTCGCCGACTGCGGCGTCGGGTAGTTGACCTTGATCTTGTCGCCGTTGACGAGCGTGAGGTTCAGCTGCTGCCGGTTCGGCGTGAACAGGACCTCGTTGACGTTCCCGTTCTTGACCTCCGCGATCGCCTCGGAGTACGTCGCCTTGCGCTGCTCGCTGCGCCCGGGCAGGAGCGTTCGGCTCGCCAGGAAGACAAGGAGGACGATGATGACGAGCGGAAAGAGCGCGCTTCGGAAAAAGCGGTTCACGTCAGTGGTCGCAGGGTAGCACCGTACTTCTTCGACACCAGCACACGATTTCGCAAGACCCGAATCCGCGAGTGCGGGTTCTGGTCGCGGATTAACCCCTGAAGGCAACCGCTCTCGCGGCCGCTGGGCCACTCTCCCCCGTCGTTGCGGTGAGCCCTATGTGGCGCCCGGCACGAGATCGGGGTGCAGGACCGCGACGTACGGGAGGTTCCGGTACCGCTCCGCGAAGTCGAGGCCGTAGCCGATCACGAAGCGGTTCGGGATCTCGAAGCCGACGTAGCGGACGGGCACCTCGATCTCGCGGCGCTCGGGCTTCGTCAGCAGCGCGACGATCTCGAGCGAGGCCGGCTTCCGGGCCTTGAGGTTCCGCATCAGGTACGAGAGCGTGAGGCCGGAGTCGATGATGTCCTCGACGACGAGGACGTCCCGCCCCGCGACGTTGATGTCGAGGTCCTTGAGAATGCGGACGACGCCCGAGGAGTCGGTCGCGGCGCCGTAGCTCGAGATCGCCATGAAGTCGATCTCGCACGGGACGGAGAGCTCGCGCATGAGGTCGGCCATGAAGAACACGGCGCCCTTGAGGACGCCGACGAGCAGGAGATCGCGGCCGGCGTAGTCGGCGGAGATCTCGACGCCGAGCTCGACGATGCGCGCCTGCAGCGCGGCCTCTTCGATGAGGATCTCCTGGACGCCCTTCTCGAGCTCGGCCTGCGTCATGCGTCCACATCCTTCCATGCCCGGACGGCGCCTTCCCAGCCAGGTGCCTCGGCGACCCCCGGGACGGCGACCACCGCCTCCCCCGACACGACGAGCGGCCAGGAGTCGCGCTCCGCGCGGGGCACCTTCGCGTCCACGAAGAGATCCTGCACCTTCTTGCGCCGGCCCGCGAGGCGATCCCCCGGGCGGCGCGTGCGCACGACGAGGTCCGGGAGGTCGGTCTCGAGGCGCCAGGGTCCGAACCGGACGCTGCCCTCGAGGCGCAGCTCGTCGTAGACACGGACGGCGCGGATGCCGCGGCCGAGGTCGGCCGACTTCGTGCCCGCGGTCGAGGAGACGAGCTCCACGAGGGCCTGCTCGAGCGCCCGCGGGAGGCGCGGTCGCTCCTCGGCGAGCGCGAGCAGGTTCCGCTCGGCGCCGGGATGCAGGCGGCGGAGGAGCGGCAGGATCTCGTCGCGCACGAGACCGCGCTTCGTCCCCGCGTTCGACGAGTCGACACGGAACACGAGCCCGAGGTCGCGGCAGTACGCCTCCGTCTCCTCGCGCCAGACGGCGAGGAGCGGGCGGACGACGCCGTCCTCGCGCCGTAGCCTGATCCCGCGCATGCTGCCCGACGAGACGAGCCGGTAGAGCACCGTCTCGACCTGATCCGACGCCGTGTGGCCCGTCGCACGCAGCGCGCCGCCGGCGGTCAGCTCGTAGCGGAGCTCGCGCAGCGCGGCCTCGGTCTCGACCGGCGGCGCGGCGATCACCTGCGCGCCCAGGCGCTCGCGGCAGTGCCGCGCGTCCTCGTCCGATTCGGCGCCCCGCAGGCCGTGGGCGACGTGGACGGCCGAGACGCGGTAGCCGAGGTCCCCGAGCACGTGCCAGAGACAGGTGGAGTCGGCGCCGCCGGAGACGAGGCAAGTGACGTCTCCGCCCGGCGCGATCAGGTCGTGCCGGCGGATCGCCGTCTCCACACGGTCTGCGAGTGGGTGCATCACGAGGTCATTCTGGCGCAGGGCGAGCGCCCGGTCGTCGCGCCCGCGCTCGTCGACGCGAACCGCGCGAGCTCCGCGGCACCGATCGCTCCGCTCGCGCCCGAGCCGGGCTCGCCACCGCCGCAGCCCACGGCGACGGCCGCAGAGGCGGCGAGGATCGTGGCTGCGCAGAGACGGAGGCGCATCGGTCTGGACGTCGGGCACGCGGCCCGGGCCCTCATCGTACGACCGGTGGGTCGCGGAAGGCGGGGCTCTCGGCCCATGCTTCGAGCAGGGCCGCGGCCCGCTCGACGTCGTCTCGCGCGAGCGGATGCGGCACTGCGTGCTCGACCGGCGCGATCAACGAGGTCGGTGCGAGACCACGAGCTGCGTCGAGCACGTAGCGGAGGGCGAGCGCGTGCCAGACGAGCACGACCTGCCGCTCGGGCCGCGCAAGGACGGCTCGCAGCCCGCGCGCGAAGCGGGCTGCCGCACTCGCCCGGCTGTCTCCGCCGCCAGGCGCCGGCTCGTCCGGAGGATGCGAGGCTGCCCATGCCCGGTAGACGTCGAGCGGGCCGTCCGCGAACGAGCCGAAGTCGATCTCGTTGAGCTCGGCGAGCGCGAAGGTGGGGACATCGCGCCCAGCGAGGGCGAGCGCGAGCGTCTCCTTCGTTCGGGAGAGCTCGCTCGAGACCCCGAGCGCGAGATCCACGGGGAGGAGCGTCCTCCGCAGGGCCGTCGCCTGCTCGACCCCCTCCGGCGTCAAGCCCTCCCCGGGCACGGCGCAGGACGCGAGGCCGTCGCGGTTCGAACCGGCGAACGCGTGCCGGACGAGAACGAACGACTCCACCGCTACAGGAGCACCGAGCGGTAGTCGAGGACGTGCTCCATGCCGATCGCCTCGTACAGGCCGATCGCGGCGACGTTCTCGGAGCGGACGAAGAGGCAGACGACCGGCACGTGCTCGAGCAGCAGGCGGCAGAGGTCGCGGAGGCCGCGCGCGCCGTAGCCCCTCCTGCGCATGGCGGGGTCGACCCAGACCTGCTGCAGCTGGGCGGCCGTCGGGGTCCACGCGGACGCCTCGGCCTTGAAGAGGATCGTCCCGTCCTCGACCCACAGCCACGAGCGGCCCTCCTCGATCTGGGAGCGCGTGCGCCAGCGGAAGCCGTCCGGGTCGCGGCTCAACGGGTCGACCCCCAGCTCTTGCTCGTGGGCCGCCGCGCACGCCGGGACGAGGAGCTCGAGGTCGGCGGGCGTGGCCGCGCGCAGGCCCGTGTCGCCCCCGTCCGGCGGCTGACGAATCTCGAAGACCGGCTGACCGGGACGGTCCTCGCGCGGCCGCGGCAGGCGCGAGCTCGCGGCCTCCCATAGCTCGGTGACGGCGCGCGCCTCGCCGATGAGCATGCGCGGCGTCGAGCGAGCGACCTCGCGGGCGAACGCCGCGCAGCCCTCGCCGGACGGGACGACGTTCACGCCCAGGTGACAGAGCGCTCGGAGCTCCGCGCCGTCCGGTACGGCCACGAAGCGCCCGAGCCCGCGCCTCGCGACGTCCTCGAGGAAGACCCGCTCGACCGGGTCCTCGTCGCAGTAGCGGAGGATCTGGCCCAGGCGCGGCTGGACGATGCGTGCGGCCATGCTCCCGAGACTCTAGAAAGCGCGCACCGCGGTTCGCCGCCTGCGTCCTCGCGTGAACCCGTAGGGTTCCGCCGTGCCGATCCACCTGCGAGCCGAGCCGGGAGACTACGCGAACGCCTGCCTCCTCCCCGGCGACCCCCTCCGCGCGAAGTACATCGCCGAGACGTACCTGACGGACGTGCGCCAGGTGAACGAGGAGCGGGGCCTCCTCGGCTACACGGGGCGCTGGGAGGGCAGCGAGGTCTCGGTGCAGGGAACGGGCATGGGCTGTCCCGGCGCGCTCATCGTCTTCGAGGAGCTGATCCAGCTCGGCGTGACGCGGCTCCTCCGCGTCGGCACGTGCGGCGGCCTCCAGCCCGACCACTCGCTCGGCGACCTCATCGTCGCGATCTCGGCAGTGCCCGCAGACTCGACCGCGACGCACCTCGTCGCCGGCGAGCCGCACTGCCCGACCGCGAGCTGGGACCTCGTGCACGAGGCCGTGCACGTCGCGAAGAAGACGAACGAGACGATCCGGGTCGGTCCGATCGTGTCGAGCGACGTCTTCTACAACCCGGACGGGGGCCAGTACGAGCGCTGGTCCAAGCGCGGGATCCTCGGCGTGGAGATGGAGGCCGCCGCGCTCTTCACGGTCGGCGCGCTGCGCGGGGTCTCGAGCGGCTGCCTGCTCACGGTCAGCGACATCGTGGTCGAGGGCGAGTTCGTCCGGATCTCCGACGACGAGCTCCGCGCCGCGGTCGACCGGATGACGCGGATCGCGCTCGAGACCGCGACGGCCGGCCGGAACGGCCATTAGCACCGGCCGCACGGTCTTCCTCGTCAACCCCGCCGCCGGCGGCGGCTCGACCGGGCGCCGGTGGCCCGAGATCGCCCACCGCGCTGCGGCGCTCGGGCTCGTCGGCGACGCGTTGCTGTCCGAGGAGCCGGGACAGCTCGCTGCCCTCGCCGAGCAAGCCGTGCGAGAGGGCGCGAGCCGGGTCGTCGTCGTCGGCGGGGACGGGTCGGTGCACGAGGCCGTCAACGGCCTGGCCGGGGCCGAGGGGGTCGAGCTCGCCGTCGTCCCGCGCGGCACCGGCTACGACTTCGCGCGGTCGCTCGGCATCCCGCGCGACGTCGACGCGGCGGTCGAGATCGCGTTGAACGGGGCGCTGCGGGAGATCGACCTGGGGCTGGTCTCGTTCCGTTCCTGGGCGGGGACGGACGCCCGGGCGTACTTCGCGAACGTCGGCAGCGCGGGGATCAGCGGCGCGATCGCGAAGCGCGCGAACGAGACGTCGAAGGCGCTCGGCGGCAAGATCTCCTACTACTGGTCGACCCTCGCCGTCTACGCGGGCTGGCAGACGGGCGAGATGCGCGTGTCCGTCGACGAGGAGATCCGCGGCGGCCGCATGATCGATCTCCAGGTCGCGAACGGGCGCTACGTCGCCGGAGGGATGCTGCTGTGCCCGGACGCCGAGCCCGACGACGGCCTCTTCGACGTCCTCGTCATCGGGGACGTGAACACGCGAGACCTCCTCTTCGTGCTCCCGAAGACCTACCGCGGGAAGCACCTCCCTCACCCGCGGCTCGAGCTCCTCCGAGGGCGAGTCGTGACGGTCGACGCGGACGAGCCGCTTCCGGTCGAGCTCGACGGCGAGCAGCCCGGGACGACGCCTGCCCGCTTCGAGCTCGTGCCGCGCGCGCTGCGCCTGCGCGTCCCGAAGCGCTAGTCGCGCGGGGTCTCGGAGGCCGACCTGCGGGACGACTTCTTCAGCGCGGCGAGGTCCTTCTCGAGCTTCGTCACGCGCGCCTCGAGCGCGTCGATCCCGCGGACCTTCTTCGCCAGCTCGTCGACGCGGCTCCGGAGGTCGTTGAAGGCCGAGACGGCCTTCTGCCCGCCCGGGAACTCGGTGAGCTTCTGCAGCGCCTCCTCGCCGGCGTCGGCGAGGCGCGTCATGAAGTCCTTCTCGCCCGCCGACGTGGTTTCCGTCTTCGTCGTCTCTGCCATGTGGGAGTCATACCACCCCGAGGTCGCAGCCGCGCGCCACACCGTCCTCGTCAAGCTTGACACGGGCGAGCCGGGCCTCAGAGGGTCGCGCACGAATGAGCGCTGCGGACCTACCCTCGCGCCCGATCGCGGGCCGGAACGCCGCGGGCTGGGGATGGGACGTCGTCGCCGCGCGGACGGGGAGCTACGTGCTGCGCGCCGAGATCGTGTCCGCCTCGGAGCCTGACCCGGAGCCCTCGAACGACAGCGCCTCGGTGACCGTGGTCGTCACCGACGCCCCGCCTCCTCCGCCTCCGGGAGCAGGCGGCGCGAGCGTCGGCGCGCCGAGGCTCTCCCCCGCGAGGCCGAAGGCGGGCTCGAGGGTCGTCGTCTCGGTTCGCATGACGGCGGGTCGCTCTCCGGTCCGACCGAGCGGGGTCACCTGCACCGGCACGGCCGGAGCAGCGAAGCTCGAGGGCGCGGGCCGAGCCGCGGTCGGCTCGGCGACCTGCACGTTCAGGACGCCGAAGAGCGCGAAGGGAAAGCGGCTGCGAGGCGCCGTCTCCTTCACCGCCGCAGAGACGAGGTACACGAAGCGCTTCTCGGCCAGGCTCGGCTAGCCGAGCGCCTCGACGACGCCCGCGAGCGTCTCACCGGCGGGCGCGTCGATCTTCAGGAGAGCGCGGTCGTCGAGTGCCGTCGGGTCGAGGTTGACGATCGCGTACGCGCGCGCCTCGAGCGGCAGGCCCGCGGCGGGCCACACCTCGAGCGACGAGCCGACGACGAGCACGAGCCCGGCCGCGCGAGCGAGCTCGGTCGCCCGCTCCAGCGCTCCCGGCGGCAGGAGCTCGCCGAACAGCGTCACGCCGGGCTTGAGGACCTCTCCGCAGTGAACGCAGAGCGGCGCGGGCTGGGTTTCCAGCTGCTCGAGGACGGCGTCCGCCGCCTCCGACCACAGGCAGCCCGGGCACACTGCGGAGCGGATCGACCCGTGCAGCTCGACGACGTCGCTGCTCCCCGCCCGGGAGTGGAGCGTGTCGATGTTCTGGGTGACGACCGCCTGCACGAGGCCGCGGCGCTCGAGCTCGGCGAGCGCCCGGTGCGCGGCGTTCGGCTGCGCCTCCCGCAGCAGGTCGATGCGCTCGCGGTAGAAGCCCCAGACGCGTACCGGGTCGCGGCGAAAGGCGTCGATCGACGCGACCTCGAAGGGGTCGACCTCCGCCCAGATCCCCGTCGGCGAGCGGAAGTCCGGGATCCCGCTCTCCGTCGAGATGCCTGCGCCGGTCAGGACGACGCACGGCTGACGCTCGCGCAGGAGTGCGGCCAACGCGGCAGCGGACACGGGGCGATTCTAGGGTTGGCGCCGTGGAGGGCTTTTCGTTCTCGACCGACGTGCGGGTCCGCTTCGCGGAGACGGACGCACAGGGGATCGCGCACCACGCCGCGTTCGTCGTCTGGTTCGAGGTGGCGAGGGTCGCCTACCTCGAGCGCCACGCGGGCGGGTACCAGTCGATTCGCGACCGCGGCCTCGAGGCGCTGACGACCGAGGTGCGCGTGCGCTATCACCGCGCCGTGTACTTCGACGAGCGGCTCACGGTGTGGGCGCGGTGCGTGGACGTGCGAGGTGCGCGGTTCCGATACGAGTACCACGTCGACCGGGACGGGGAGCTCGTCGCCGACGGCCACACGAGTCACGCGACCGTCGAGCGCGTGACGTACCGGCCGACACGAGTCCCGGAGTGGCTCGCGGACGCGGTCGCCGCGGCCGAGTCGGAGCGGTAGGAGGCCGCGGCGCGAGGTCCGCGGCCTCCCTCGCTCCCCTGCCTACCTGGCCGGTGGCGCGACGAGCAGGACGATGGCGCGACGGCAGGTGGGCGATCTCGACGGCGCCGTCGCCGCAGCGCGCGAGAGCGCGACCATCACGGAGCAGGCGCGCGACGAGGAGGCGCACGCGTACGCGCTCGCGCACGCCGCCTACTTCGACCTCCTGAGCGACGCCCGCGCGGAGGCATCAGACGAGATCGTGGCGGCGCTCGACGTGGCGTCGAGGGGAGGCGGGCGCTGGGCGACGGCGATCGCGCTCCTCTACGCGGCGGAGGTCGCGTACGCGTACGTGCGGAACGCGGACGCGGCCGTCGTGCTCGGAGCTGCACACGCGGCGTTCGACGCGGTCGGCGAGGACCGCTGGAACAGCGAGCGGGAGCACTGGGAGCCGACGCTGGGGGCGTTATGTGAACGGCTCGGCACGGAGCTCGACGTGCTGCTCGGCCGGGGGCGCGAGCTCACGCTGGACGACGCGGTCGCGCTCGCCGAGCGGGCTGCTTCCGCCTCCTAGGGTTGCGCGCCCGGCTCGGCCGGTGGTCGACTCGAGTCGCCCGCGGGCGGTGCAGGCTCGGACGGTGGGTTCGTCGGCGTGCTCTTCGGAGGCGTCTTCGGCGCCGCTTTCTCCTTGGTGCCGACGCGGACGACCCGTGTCTCCCCCTTGTACGACGTGTTCCAGGTCTCCTCGCGCAGGACCGACCCGTCCGCGGCGTAGACCGTCCGGGTCACGGAGGTTCGGCTCGGCGCCGTTCCGGAGGCCTCGACCACGGTCTTCCCCTTCGGGAGCTTCGGGTCCTTGACGCGCTCGACCGGCACGGGCCCTGTGACCTCCATCGTCCCCGGAGAGCTCTCGACACGTCGACTCTCGCCGCCGTAGATCGAAATCCGGATCCCGTCCCACTCGGGCGTCCCCTTCACGAGCACCCAGTGCTCGGTGTCGTTGACGAACTTGAGGTCGAGCGAGGGCCAGTACACGGTGGCGTCGCGGCCGAGCTGGTAGCGACTGATGTACAGCGAATGCGGGTTGCGCTCGGTGATGGTCAGGCCCGCCTCCCAGGCGGCGTTGAACACGGTCGTCGCAACCTGCGAGGTGCCGCCGCCGACCTCCTCCTCGTACTCCGTCCCGATGATGACCGGCGCCGGGCGGAAGCCGCGCTCGAGCGATCGCTCTCCGATCGCCCCGTTGAGCGAGAACGTCCCGCCAGGTGGAACGAGCGTGTCGTCGAGGAGCTCGACACCGAGCCTGAGGTTCGTGATCCGGTCGCTCGTGCCCGAATTGAACGTCTTGTACGTGGACATCCGGCGATCGATGCCCATCGCCAGCGCCTCGGCGGTCGAGCGCTGGGGCCGGTTCGTCACGACCGAGAGTCGGGCGACGCGGTTCTCTCTCGACGTCGCGGCGCGGAGCAGCGCCGTTGCCGACGCGGGGACGTTCAGCCTCGTTCCGGCGCGCGCGGGCACGACGCGGACGCTATCTCCCGAGGCGGCGAAACCTGCGTCGCGCGCTGGCCTTCCGACGCGCTCGTCGAGCGCGTTGAAGTAGGCGGCAGCGGCAGGGCCGGCGATCGCGAGCCGCCTGGTGCCGTCGTGGGGCAGCGAGAGGAGCTTCGCGATACGGGTGCGCGACAGCCGCCAGCTCCGTCCGGGGCCGGTCACCGTCACGGGGGCCGAGAGCGCGACGCGTGCGCGACGGGCCGCCGGCGCGAGCATCCTCGCGGTAACCGCCGGCGCGGCCGCGACGACCGGGAGCGGGGTCGGCGTCGTGCTGCGCTCGGGCGAGGCGAGCGCCCGGACGATCGCGTTCGCCGCCGCCTCGCGCTCGAGCGCCTGCCCGGTCCGGTCGGCGATGGTCTCGATACGCAGGCCGCGCCGCACGAGCGCGGCGCTCACGGCCGGGCGGTCCACCTCGTTCGCGACCTTGTCGAGCGCGAACTCGAGCGCCGCGTTCGACACCGCGATCGGGGGCAGCACCTCGGCGCCGAAGAAGCGTGTGCGGAGCCGTCGGAACCCGCGGATCGGCCCGAACCCGTCGCTCGTGCGCGCCGCCGCAGCGACCGCCGCCTTCCAGTCCGGGTGAACGCCGAGCTGATTCGCCGCGAACGAGAACGACCCGCCGCCGGCGGTGAAGGTCACCGGCACCGAGGCCTGCTCGCTGAACCCGGCCGCGAGCTCGGCCTCGGCCTGCTGTGTGGTGAGGCCGCCGACGTCGACGCCCGCCACCGACGTCCCCTCGGCGAGCTCCCGCTGAGACCCCGAGTAGGCGAGCCCGAAGAGCACGGCAATGAAGGCGGCAATGCCCGCCGCTGCGAGGAGCGTCAGGAGCGCCGAGCGGCTGCGAGCACGCCGACGCACACTGGACGCGACGAGGGGCGAATCGACGCGCACCGAGCCGGGAAGTCTAGCTGTGCAGGCGGCACCGTCCAGCCGTGTTCACCGCACGATTACGACCACCTCTCGGCACGCACATGTTCGCTTTCCGGTCAACACACGCGTGGGGTCGAGCGCTAGGCTCGGCAGTGGGTGGTGGGCTGGGGTCCCCATCGGGTCGAGCGCCTTTCGCGTCAGAAGACGAACAGCTCGACGCCGCCGGAGACGTACAGCTCGACGCCCGTGATGTACGCGGCGAGGTTGGAGCAGAGAAACGCGATCGCGTTCGCGATGTCGTCCGGTTCGCCGGGACGCTTGAAGACCGTCCGGTTCGCGATCCGCTCGTTCATCGCCGCGTTCGCGGAGTGGAAGATCTCCGTGCCGATGATGCCGGGAACGATTGCGTTGCAGGTGATCCCGTGGCGGCCGCCCTCCATCGCGAGGGTCTTCGTCAGACCCAGGACGCCGGCCTTCGTCGTCGAGTAGCTCGCCTGGCCGAAGCCGCCAAGCGTGCCCGCGACGGAGGCCATGTTGACGATACGCCCCCACTCCCGCTCCCTCATGTGTGGCCAGACCGCCTGCGCGCAGTTGAACGAGCCCGTGAGATTGACCCGGAGGTCGCGCTCCCAGAGCTCGGGGCTCTGGTCGTGGAACTGGCCGACGTGGTCGAGCGTCGCCGCGCTGTTCACGAGGATGTCGACCGATCCGAGCTCGTCGACCGCGCGCCCCACCGTCGCCGCCACCTGATCCCGGTCGGTGACGTCGCACTTGAGCGCGAGCGCGCGTCGCCCCAGCCCGCGGATCGTCTCGGCGGTCTCCTCCGTGTGGACGAGGCCCTGCGCCCGCGCGACGAGCGCGAAGCCGCCGACGCTCTCAGCCGCCTCGACCGACTCGTCGGACTCTACGAGCAGGTCGGCGACGACGACGTCGGCACCCGCTCGCGCGAGCGCCAGCGCGTCCGCGCGGCCGAGCCCACGCGAGCCACCCGTGACGAGCGCGACGCGCCCGGAGAGGTCGATCTCGATCGCCATCGCGCCGCCGATCCTACGCACTGCGGCGCTGATAGAAGGAGCGAATGCGCCGGGTGAGCACGGAGGAGCGCCGAGCTCGGCTCGTCCGGCGCCATCTCCTCGCTCCGGCCGCCCGCGTCTCGTCGGTCGCCGCCGTCGCCGAGGCTCTCGGCGCGCTCCACTCGAGCGACGCCGCGACGGTGTTCCTCTCGGTGCGCGCGAGGACGGACGGCCTCGACCCGCAGGCGATCGAGCGGGAGCTCTACGACAAGCGCACGGTCCTGCGGATGCTCGGCATGCGCCGGACGCTCTTCGTGGTGCCGCGGTCCGCGCGTCCGCTCGTGCAGTCCGCGTGCACCGACGCGATCGCGGCGCGCGAGCGGACTCGGCTGGAGGGAGCGCTGGCTGCGACTCCGGGGATCGCCGATCCCGGCGCGTGGCTGGCAAGCGCCGAGGTGGCCGCGCTCGGGGCCGTCGAGGCCGCCGGCGAGGCCGCGACGGCCGAGGTCGTCCGTTCGGTGCCGCTCCTCGCGACGAAGGTCGAGCTCGGCTCCGGACGCTGGGCGCTACAACCGAGCGCGGGCTCGCGCGTGCTCCCGCTCCTCGCGGCCCAGGGACGGCTCCTGCGCGGCCGCCCGCGCGGCAGCTGGACATCGGGTCAGTACCGGTGGGTTCCGACACGCAGGTGGCTGGGCGAGGACCAGGAGCCGGTAACCACGTCCGCTGCGACGACCGCCCTCGTCCGCAGTTGGCTCCGCGCGAACGGGCCGGGGACAGAGCTCGACCTCCGCTGGTGGACAGGGCTCACGGCCCGTGCGATCCGCGGGGCACTCGCGGCCGTGGACGCCGTCTCCGTCGAGCTCGAAGGCGGCTCCGGCCTCGTGCTCCCCGACGACCTCGAGCCCGAGGGCCCCGCCGAGCCGACCGCTGCGCTGCTCCCCACGCTCGATGCGACGACGATGGCCTGGAAGGAGCGGGAGTGGTACCTCGGGCCGCACGGCCCGGTCCTCTTCGACCGTAACGGCAACGCTGGCCCTACCGTCTGGTGGGACGGACGGGTCATCGGCGGCTGGTCGCAACGGCGGGACGGCGAGATCGTCGTCCGTCTGCTCGAGGATGTCGGCTCGGAGGCCGAGCGCGCGGTGGAGCAGGAGGCGGACCGCCTTGCCTCGTGGCTCGGCGACGTCCGCCTGAGCCCCGGGTTCCTGCCGCCTTTCCAGCGCGCGCTCGGCGCGTGAGTCAGTCGCGCGGGAGGAAGATCTCCTTCGCGATCACGAGACGCTGGATCTGCGAGGTGCCCTCGTAGATCTGAAAGAGCTTCGCGTCGCGCATGAGCTTCTCGACCGGGTACTCCTTCATGTACCCGTACCCACCGAAGATCTGGACGGCGTCGGTCGTGACCTTCATCGCAGTGTCGGCGGCGAAGCGCTTCGCGAACGACGACTGCAGCGTCGCGCGCTCGCCCTGGTCGTGGAGCCACGCGGATTGCCACACGAGGAGCCGCGCGGCCTCGATCTCGGTCGCCATGTCGGCGATGAGGAAGTTGACGCCCTGGTGCATCGCGATCGGAACGTCGAAGGTGACCCGCTCCTTCGCGTACTCGACGGCGAGCTCGAACGCTGCCTGGGCGACGCCGACGGCGCCGGCCGCGGTACCCGGACGCGTGAAGTCGAGCGTCTTCATCGCGATCTTGAAGCCCTCGCCCTCCTCGCCGAGCCGGTTGTCGGCCGGCACGACGACGTCCGTGAGCGCGAACGCGGAAGTGTCCGTCGCGCGCTGGCCCATCTTGTCGAGGTGCTTCTCGAGCTGAACACCCGGCGCGTCCATCGGGACGACGAACGCGGACATGCCCCGATGGCCCTTGCTCGCGTCGGTCTTCGCAAACACGACCGTCCAGGCCGCCCGACCGGCATTCGTGATGAACGTCTTCGACCCGTTCAGCACGTACTCGTCGCCGCGGCGCTCCGCCGTCGTCTTCATGCGGGCGACGTCCGAGCCGGCGTCCGGCTCGCTGAGCCCGAACGAGCAGAGGATCGGCTCCTCGAGGAGGCGCGGCAGCCACTCGTCCTTCTGCGCGTCGGTGCCGGCGATGAGCACCGGCGCGGCGCCGAGCCCGTTGGCGAGGATCGAGGTCCCGATCCCGGAGCAGCCCCAGTTGAGCTCCTCCCCGACGAGCGTCCCGTCGAACGCGGACAGGCCGGGCCCGCCCATCGACTCCGGGAGATGGAGGTTCATGAGGCCGAGCTCGTGCGCCTTCGCGATTACGTCGGCGGGGTGCGTGGCGTGCACGTCGTATTCGGCCGCCTTCGGCCGGATCTCCTTCTCCGCGAACTCGCGCGCCAGGGCGCGAAGCTCCCGCTGCTCGGGCGTCAACGCGAACGAGACGCCCCCGGCGACGCCGGTCTCCATCGTGGTCATGCGCTCCGCTCCTCGGTCGATTGACTAGTCAGTCAAACACAGTCTATGGCCCGCTCGGCCTCCGGGTCAAGGCAGCGAAGCCGTCTCGTAGGATGTGCGTCATGGCGACGACGACCGAACGATCCGCCCTCGACCCGCTCGACTATCTCGCCCTCGACGCGCTGCTCGACGACGAGGAGCGGGCGGTCCGCGACACCGTGCGCCAGTTCGTGCGCGAGAACGTGCTCGAGCAGGTCGGGGACTGGTTCGAGCAGGGGATCTTCCCGCGCGAGCTCATCGGCGAGCTGGCGAAGCTCGGGCTGCTCGGCATGCACCTCGAGGGCTACGGGCTACCGGGCGCGAGCTCGGTCACGTACGGGCTGACCTGCATGGAGCTCGAGGCGGGCGACGCCGGCGTCCGCAGTGCCGTCTCCGTCCAAGGGTCGCTCGCGATGTTCCCGATCTGGAAGTGGGGCTCCGAGGAGCAGAAGGAGCGCTGGCTGCCGCCGATGCACGCGGGCCAGGTGATCGGCTGCTTCGGGCTGACCGAGCCCGACGCGGGGTCGGACCCGGGCTCGATGCGGACGCACGCGCGCCGCGACGGCTCGGACTGGATCCTGAACGGCGCGAAGATGTGGATCACTAACGGCTCGATCGCGGACATCGCGATCGTGTGGGCCCGCACCGACGAGGGCGCGATCCGCGGCTTCATCGTCGAGAAGGACATGCCCGGGTTCTCCGCGCCGGAGATCCACAAGAAGCTCTCGCTGCGCGCGTCCGTGACGTCGGAGCTCGTCCTCCAGGACGTCCGCGTGCCGGACGAGAACGTCCTCCCTGGCGCGGACACCCTCCGCGGCCCGCTCTCGTGCCTGAGTGAGGCGCGTTTTGGGATCGTCTGGGGAGCGGTCGGCTCGGGGCGCGCGTGCTTCGAAGCCGCGCTCGAGTACGCGAAGGAGCGCATCGTGTTCGGGAAACCCATCTCCGCCTACCAGCTCACGCAGGCGAAGCTCGCCGAGATGGCCCTGGAGCTGAACCGCGCGTCGCTCGTCGCCCTCCACCTCGGCCGCATGAAGGATCAGGGCACGCTCCGCCCCGAGCACGTGAGCCTCGGGAAGATGGGAAACGTGCGCGGCGCCCTCGAGGTCGCCCGCTCCGCCCGCACGATCCTCGGCGCGAACGGCGTCACCCTCGAGTACCCGGTGATCCGGCACGTGAACAACCTCGAGTCCGTGCTCACGTACGAGGGCACCCACGAGGTGCACACCCTCGTCGTCGGCCAGGCGCTGACCGGCGTGAGCGCGTTCCGCTGACGCGCCGACCGGCGGAGCACCTCGCAGGCAGCCCGGTGGAAGAGGTCGCGCGGCTCGCCGGCCTCTTCCGAGGATGAGCGCGACTTCGAACGCGCGCCAGCCTCGATGCCGAGAGTGCCAGGAGAACGTCGTGGAGGAGGTCGCCGAGCGCGGTGAACGCGATCTCCTACTCGCCCTCCGCCGCACGCGCAGAAGTGGGCCGCGGCTCAACTCTCCGCACCGGTGGAGCAAGGCGCGATTCGGACAAGCCCTCAGCCGGGCTCGGGACCGGACAAGGCCGGGGTGACCTCGCTGATGCGAAAGGCATCGAGCTGGGCCAGCTCGGCCGCGAGCGCGGCCTCGTCCCGCGACTCCGCCTCGAACACGAAAACGCACAGCTCGCTCCCCGCCTCGGGTATCGCTCGGTCGAACCGAACGCGGAGCCCCTGGCGCCTCAGGTCGCCCGTGACGGACCGGACGCGGAACTCTCGTGCGGCGCAGCCTCCCGCGGCACCCGGCGGAACGAACGTCTCGACGAAATATCGCCTCATCGTTCGAGGCTACTTCGCTCCGGCACGCGTGAAACCGTGGGAATCCCGCGACTTTGGAGGGCGGGGGCGCGGCCCCGACAGGAGCTATGTCAGTCCTCGCCCTCCCAGTACTCGGCGTCGGGGCCGCGGAACTCCCGGAACAGCCGCTCGTGCTTCGCATCCACGACCGAGACCTTGCCGCTGTCCAGGTACTCGACGACATCCGGGGCGAGCAGCGTGGAGAGCATGAGGACGCGGATCGCGGAGTCGGTCCCGTTCCGCACCTGGTGGGCGCCGTCCCTGCCGCGTCGGAACGCCACGACGTCGCCCTCGGCCAGCTCCTGCTCGCCTTCCGGCGTGCGCAGCGTGGGACGCCCTCGAAGCACGATCATCCACTCCTCGTTCGCGTGGTGCGTGTGGTAGGGCCAGAGGCGGTCGCCCGGCTCGAGCTCGTACATGCTCCCGCCGATCAGCTCCGACTCGATGCGCGCCCCGACCCACGCGTCCTTGCTGCGCCAGCCAGGTCGGTCCTCGGCCCGGTCCCACTCGTCGCCGTTCAGGTTGAAGACCTTCACGCCTTCGACCCTACTCGGCCACGAGCCCGCGGAGGGCGAGTTGCACCGCCGTGCGCTCGGCACTGGCGACCGCGTCCTCTCCGTCCGGCAGCTGGCCGAGGACCCAGCCGGTGAGGACCTCCTCGAGCCCTCCGTACACGACCCAGCTCGCGAGGCGCGCGTCGAGGTCCCGGCGGAACACTCCGGTGGACTGCCCTTCCTCGATCACCCGCTGGAGGATCGTGAACGCCTCCCGCACGTCCTCGACCTGCTCCTGGAGCAGCTGGCTCCGTGCGACCTCGCGCACCATGACGGTGACCAGCGCGGGATCGTTGCGCCAGGTGCGCAGCAAGATCTTCGCGATTCCCTCGAGCTTCGCCTCGGCGGGCTCAGCGGCCGCCTCGACCGCGCGAAAGCGTGCGATCAGCTCCCCCCAGTTCTCGACGAAGATCGTGCGGAGGACCTCGTCCTTCGACGCGAAGTAGTGGTAGAGCAGGCCGTGCGCAACGCCTGCGTCCTTGGCGATGTCGCCGACCCGCGCGCCGTGGTAGCCGTGCTCGGCGAACACGCGGACCGCAGCGTCGAGGATCAGCTTCCGCTTGTCCTGAAGGGCGATTGAACGGTCAGTCAACGCCGTCGAGCATAGAGGTAGGCTCCCGCGCGATGCAACCGCTCGCGGGAGTCCTCGTCGTCGACCTCACGCGCCTCCTGCCGGGCGCGTACGCGAGCCGCGAGCTCCGCCGCCTCGGAGCACGGGTGGTGCGGGTCGAGGCGCCCGAGGGTGACGCGATGCGTACGACCGCGCACGCGTGGGACGCCGTCCTCCGCGCCGGCACCGAGTCCGTCGTCTGCGACCTGAAGACGGAAGCCGCCTTCGCGAGAGCCCTCTGCGGTCGCGCCGACGTCGTGCTCGAGGGTTTCCGTCCCGGCGTCGCCGAGCGGCTCGGGATCGGGCCACACGACGTGCCCGACACGGTCGTCTACTGCTCGGTCACGGGCTTCGGTGCACACCCGGCGCACGCCCGCCGCGCGGGCCATGACCTCAACTACCTCGGCTGGTCCGGCGTCCTCGAGGACACGGCGCCGGGCCTCCCCCCGGTCCAGGTCGCCGACCTCTCCGCCGGAGCGCTCGGCGCGGTGATCAGCGTCCTCGGCGCACTTCTCGAGCGGGAGCGCACCGGCAGGGGACGCCACGTCACCGTCTCGATGACGCACGGCGCACACGACCTCGTCGCGCACCGGGTCGGAGGCGATCCCGTCCCGAAGCTGCTCACGGGCGGGCTCGCCTGCTACCGCCTCTACGGGACGGCTGACGGCCGGCACGTCACCGTCGCGGCGCTCGAGCCGAAGTTCTTCCGCCGGCTCTGCGATCTGCTCGAACGGCCCGATCTCGTCGAGCGGCACTACGACGCGGATCAAGAGAGGCTCGCCGCCGAGCTCGCCGGCATGATCGCCAGCCGCACCCTGGCCGAGTGGCTCGAGCTGTTCGACGGCGAGGACGTCTGCGTCGGGCCGGTCTGGACGCGTGCCGAGGCGGCGTCCGTCTTCGGCGACGACGACGCCGTCCACCCGGTCCCGCTCGGCGCGCATACCGAAGCCTGGCGACGCGAGCTAGCGAACGAGCCCGAGGGCGGCAGGTAGCGCGAGCAGCGTGTCGATGCGGTCGGGCTCCTCCGGCCGCAGGCCGTCCCGGTCGAGGAAGATCGCGCGCATCCCGAGCGCCCGCGCGCCCTCGATGTCGTCCTCGTAGGAGTCGCCGACCATGGCGGCCTCGTCGGGCGCCACGTCGAGCTGCCGCAGCGCCGCGACGAAGATCGACGGATGCGGCTTGATCCGCCCGTGCTCCCTCGATCCGACCATCGCGTCCACGTCCAGCGCGTGATGCCGCACGAACTCGTCGAGGTCGCGCTGGCCGTTCGTCACGAGCCCGACCCGGATGCCTCGCGAGCGGAGGTCGCCGAGCACCGGCAGGGCGTCCTCGTACAGCGTGAAGTTCTCGTGCCGCTCCCACTCGCGCACCATGTCGACGGCGCACGCGCGCGCGCCCGCGGCATCACCGCCCATGCCGAGCACGATCTGCTCGGTGAACGCGATCCAGACCTCCTCGTCGTGCACGAGGTCCCGCTCGCGGCTCAGCCTCTCGATGGAGGCCACGCGGGCCTCCCCGTAGAGGTCGGGATCGAGCGTGAGCCCGTGCCGCTCTCCCACGCGCCGGTAGCCCTCGGGACCGAGCTCGGGCCCGGGTCGGAAGAGCGTGAAGTCGACGTCGAAGAGAACTGCCTTCAGCACCGACAGAGAATAGGTGCAGCGTTGACCCACGCACCTCGCTCCGGCTCCGGCGCCGGTGCCCCGCCCGGCGGGAGGCAAACCGCGCGCGGTCCTCGCACGACGAGCCAGAAGGGGCGCGGCAAGAGTGTCGTTCTCCGACGGCTGACCGAACGCAGCACTGTCCCCTGCACTCCCCTTCGAGGCCGGAGCCGGGTGCCCGGCGGGAGGCCAAGCGCGATCAGTTCCTGCACGACGCAAGAGGAAGGGGGCACGCGGGGGGAAACTCGTTTCCCCCCGCGACTCCATCGGGGTGCGGCAAGAGTGTCGTTCTCCGACGGCTGACCGGACGCAGCACTGTCCTCTGCGCTCCCCTTCGAGGCCGGAGCCGGGCTATGCCCGGCGGGAGGCCAAGCGCGATCAGTTCCTGCACGACACAAGAGGAAGGGGCACGCGGGGGAAACTCGTTTCCCCCCGCGACTCCATCGGGGTGCCCAGATTCGAACTGGGGACCTCTCCGACCCGAACGGAGCGCGCTACCAGGCTGCGCCACACCCCGAGCGCGGAAAGGGTAGCGGCTCGGCGCCACCGAGGCCGTTGCGGACCCGCGGCCTGGGGCAGTATGCTGAGGCCGTGATGGAAGCTCTCGCCCGGCGGGCCGATTGACCCGCCCCGGACGCGAAGTGAGCCCGAGCCCGACGGTCGCGCGATCCGCGCCGGCGGGCTTTTTTCATGCCATTTGTCGCAACCCGTAGGAGGTCCTGATGGCCAATCACCTGACGCCCGACGAGCTCGCCAAGGAGCTGGGGATCGACCGCGACGAGGTCATCCGCATCTGCATCGAGGAAGGCGTGCCGATCTACCACGGGAAGATCGACAAGACCCTCTTCCAGGCGTCGCTCGAGGCCGTCGGGACGGCCGCCGGCTCGAGCTCGCGGACGTACGGACCTCGCCCGCGCTAGGACGCGCGGGCCTTGCGCTTGGCCTTGCTCTTCGAGGCGGCCGGCTTCTCGCTGTCGGGCCGCTTCTTCGCGGCTGCGACGCTCGCCTTCAGCGCCTCCATCAGGTCGATGACCGGCGCCTCCTCCTCCGGCTGCTCCGGCACGGCGATCTCCTCGCCGCGGAGCTTCGCCTCGAGCATCGCCTTCAGGTCACGCCGGTACTCGCTCGCGAGCTCGGAAGGCTCGAAATCGCCGGCGAGGCTGTCGATCACCTGGCGCGCGAGCTCGAGCTCCGAGTCCTTCACGTCGGTCTCCCCGACCGCCTCGGAGATCTCGGCCTGTGAGTGGACGTCCTCGGCGAGGAAGAGCGTCTCGAGCGCGAGCGCGTCGTCCTTGGCTCGCACGAGGCAGAGGCTCTCCCGCCCGGCGCGCACGAAGCGCCCGAGGGCCGCGGTCGACGTCTGCCGCATCGCCTCCAGCAGCAGCACGTACGGGCGCCGCTGCGCGACGGTCGAGGCGGGCACGAGGAAGTACGTGCGGTCGAAGAAGATCGGGTCGACCGTGTCCTCCTGGACGAAACTCGTGATCTCGATCGAGCGCGAGTCGTCCGAGCGCTCGAGCGCCTCGAGGTCGGCGTCCTCGACGATGACGAACTGGCCTTTCGCGACCTCGAAGCCGCGCACGATCTCGTCCTGCGTGACCTCGCGGTCGTGGGTCGGGCACCAGCGCTTCTGCTTGATGGGCGTCGCGCACTCGCGGTGCAGAAGCCGGAACGAGACGTCAGACTGGCGGGCAGCCGGCTTCGTCGCGGGCGCGAGCCCCACGGGGATCGAGACGAGGCCGAAGCTGAGGGATCCGTTCCAGGTCGTACGCATCGGTTCAGGGAACTCTAGAGGGACCAGGTGGATTCGCCACCCGGGTGCGAACCCCTCTCAGTAAGCTCAGGGCAGTGACCGAGACGGCGTCCGCGGCTCCGGAGACCCGTCCGCCCGGCGGACGACGTACGATCGCGCGCCTCTGGCAGGACGCGGTGTCCGTCGAGCGCGAGCGCCCCGCGTACCTCGTCGAGGACGGAGAGGACTGGCGCGAGGTCACCTGGCAGGACGCGGACGAGCTCGTGCGCGCGTACGCGAACGGCCTGCTCGCGCGCGGGGTCGGCAAGGGCGACGCCTTCGCGCTGCTGGCCCGGAACAGCCTCGAGTGGGCCCTGCTCGACTTTGCGCTCGCCCGTGTCGGCGCGGTCGGCATCCCGATCTACGCGAACAGCTCGGCAAAGGACGTCGGCTACCTCCTGGCGCACTCCGAGGCGGTCGGGATCGTCTGCGAGGACGAGGACCAGCTGGCAAAGGTCCAGGCCCTCTCCGGGGAGCTTCCTGCCCTACGACACGTCCTCACCTTCGCCGACCTGGCCACGCTCGAGGCCGAGGGCCGCGCCCACTCCGAGGAGAGCCCCTCCGCCCTCGACGAGGCGTCGGCTGCGATCGACGAGGAGGACCTGTACACGATCATCTACACGTCCGGGACGACCGGCCCGCCGAAGGGCTGCATGCTCAGCCACCGCAACTACTACGCGATGGCCGCTGTCTCCGACCGCATGGAGAGCCACTACCGGCCCGAGGACGTCATGCTCCTCTACCTCCCGCTCGCGCACAACTTCGGACGCCTGATGCTGTTGAGCGGGGCGTACATCGGCTTCACGATCGCCTTCCTCGCCGACCCGCTCCGCGTCGCGGCCGCGCTCCCGCAGGTCCGGCCGACGATCCTCCCGAGCGTGCCCCGCGTCTACGAGAAGGTGCACACGGCGGTGCAGGCCCGCTTCGACGAGGCGACGGGGGTCAAGCGCCGGCTCGTCGACTGGGCGCTCCCGATCGGCCGCGAGGTCAGCCGACTCGAGGGCGAGGGAAAGCCGATCCCGGCGACGCTCCAGGCCCGTCACCGGCTCGCGGACCGCCTGGTCTTCTCCAAGGTCCGCGAGCGCCTCGGCGGCCGCCTGCGCATCCCGATCTCGGGCGGCGCGCCGCTCGCGCGCGAGATCGCCGACTTCTTCGATGCGGTCGGGATCCGCATCGTCGAGGGCTACGGCCTGACCGAGTGCACGACCGCCGCGAGCACGAACACGCCCACCGAGTACCGCTTCGGGACGGTCGGAAAGCCGCTGCCGGGGTTCGAGGTCGAGATCGCGGATGACGGCGAGATCCTCGTGCGCAGCGAGACGGTCTTCCAGGGGTACTTCAAGGACCCCGAGGCGACCGCGGCCGTCCTCACGCCCGACGGCTGGCTGCGGACCGGTGACGTCGGCGAGCTCGACGAGGACGGCTTCCTGCGGATCACCGACCGGAAGAAGGACATCCTCGTGACGGCCGGCGGGAAGAACGTCGCGCCGCAGAACATCGAGAACGACCTGAAGACGTCGAAGTACGTCTCGCAGGCGCTCGTCGTCGGCGACCGTCGGCCCTACGTCGCCGCGCTCCTCACCCTCGAGTCCGAGGAGATCGGGCGCTGGGCGGCCGAGCACGGGCTCGAGGGCGACGTCGCCGCGCTCGCCTCCGATCCGCGCGTGCACGAGCTGCTCCAGGGCGTCGTCGACGAGGCGAACCGCGAGCGCTCGCGCTTCGAGCAGGTGAAGCGCTTCGTCGTCCTCCCCCGGGACTTCGCCATGGAGCACGGCGAGGTCACGCCGACGCTCAAGCTCCGCCGGCGCGCGGTGATCGAGAACTTCCAGGACGAGATCGACGAGCTGTACTCGGCCTAGGCTGGGGCCGAGCGCAGGAACGGGCTCGCGATCGTCTACAGAATCCGACGCGCGCCGACCCAGGTCGACGCGTACCAGGAGTCGTACAGGCTCGAGATCTTCACCACGTCGCCGGTGTGCGGCGCGTGGATGAACTGCCCGCCGCCGATGTACATCCCCATGTGGCCGAGCCCGTTGAAGAAGACGAGGTCGGCCGGCTGCAGCGCGTCACGCGAGACCGGGACGCCGTAGCCGTACTGCGACGCCGCGTGGTGCGGCAGAGACACGCCGATCTGCGCGTAGGCGTAGGCGACGAGGCCTGAGCAGTCGAACCCCGAGGGGCTCATGCCGCCCCACACGTACGGCACGCCGAGGTACTGCATCGCGATCGAGATCACCTGCGACGCCCGGGTCCCGTCGGGCGGCGGCGCGGAGACGGTGATTGCGTCCGACCCGTAGTCGGTCGTGTCGAACGTGGTCTGGGACTGCACCTGGGCCTGCGCAGCCTGCTGCGCGGCGAGCCTCGCAGCCTCGAGACGGGCACGCGCCTGTGCAGCGAGCGCGGCCTGGCGGCGCGCTTCCTCGGCCTGCATCCGCGCGATCTCGTCCTTGACCGAGGAGAGCAGCTGCTGGCGCTGGGCGAGGCGGCCCTCGATCGCCTGCTTCTGCGACGCGCGCTCGGCGACGACGCGCGCCTGGTCGGCGCGGGCGTCCTTCAGCCGGGCGCGGCGTGTCTCGACCGCCTTCCGGTACCGCTTCACCTCCGCGAGGATCCGCGTGTCCTCGCTCGAGACGCGCTGGATCGCGTCGAGCCTCGCGATGATGTCGTCGAGCGAGCTCGAGCCGAAGATCACCTCGAGTGTGGAGTCGCCGTCGCCGTTCACGTACAGGTCGCGGAGGCGCTCGGCGATGCGGGACTGCGCGACCCCGAGGCTCTTCCGCGCCGCCTCGAGATGGCGCGCGTTCGACCGCAGGTCGGCATCGATCCGGTCGAGCTCGATGTTCGCGTAGTTGTACGCCTCGATCGTCTGCCCGAGGCTCGCGTCGAGCTGCTGGAGCTCGACCATGATCGCCTGCGCCTGCTCGCGCTTCGACTGGATCGACGGGTCGGCCGAGGCCGAGCCGACCGCAAGCAGCAGCGCCGCAGCGAGCACCACGAAGAGCACGATCATCGGCGTCCACCCGGCCGTCGAGCCCCCAAGAAGGACTCCTCCTCGACTCCGGACAGACCCGCCGGTGGCGGTCTGGCCCGTCACAAGTGGCGGAGCCTAGCAGCGCCTACGGACGCCCGCAAACGACACCCGCGCCAAAAGTGCTGCAAACGATACGCCTGCATCGTTCGCTCTCCGGGCACGGGATCCTTTGCTCTGTTACGGTCGCTCTTCGTGCTCAGGGGAGAACGAACGTGGAGTGCGGTGTTTGCCGCGGTCCTGCTCGGTGCGTTGGCTGCGGGCGGAGGAGCCGCCGAGGCCGGCCCGTCCCAGACGTACCGGCTCCGCGTCGACGCGGTCGCGTATCACCTCCCAGGGTCGACGGCGCTCGGCATCCCCGTCCGAAGAGGGGTGGTCGCGGTCGACCCGAGGCTGATCCCGCTCGGGACGAAGTTGCACGTCCCCGGCTACGGCCACGGCATCGCGGCCGACGTCGGGGTCGCCATCAAGGGGCGCATCATCGACCTCTGGTTCCCGAGCACGCAGGCCGCCAGGCGCTGGGGTCGGCGCACGCTGCACATCACCGTCTACCGGTAACGGCGACTGTCGTCGGCGTCCTCCGCTACACAGGAGCACGACGTTGCGCCTCCTGACCTCCTTCTGCGCGCTCTGCGCCGTCCTCGCCCTGTCGACCACCGCGGCGACGACGGAGGCCGCGGCCCCTCGCCTCGAGACGGCTCTCGCTCACGCGCTGAGGGCACCCGGCGTCGCCGCGACGCGGACCGCCGCGCTCGCCGTCGACCTGGAGACGGGCGAGGTCGTCTTCAGCTCCCGCGGCGAGCGCGCCCTCGCGCCGGCTTCCGCGGAGAAGCTCCCTGTCGCCTTCGCCGCGCTGCGGCTTCTCGGCGCGGACCATCGCTTCTCGACGGACGTCATGGGGGACGGCGTGCTGGTGGGCCGGGCGTGGCACGGCGACGTCTACCTCGTCGGTGGCGGCGACCCCACGCTCGCTCGCTCCGACGTCGAGTCCCTCGCCCGCAACGTCGCCCGCTCCGGCGTCCGGCGGATCACCGGCGCCGTCGTCGGGGACGAGTCGCACTTCGACGCCCGCCGCGCAGCGCCGGGCTGGAAGCCGTCCTTCGTCGGCTTCGAGTCGAGACCGCTGTCCGCCCTCTCGGTCGACGGCGTGCAGATCCGGGGCGCCAACGGGTCGGCGGTCGCCGCGGCGGTGGCGCTGACCGCGGCGCTCGAGCGGCGCGGGGTCGCCGTTGCGGGGCGCGCGCGGACGGGCCGGGCGCCCACCGACGTCGTGCCGCTGGCGCTCGATCTCTCCGACCGGCTCGCCGACGTCGTTCGCCACATGAACCGGGAGAGCGACAACTTCGTCGCGGAGGTGCTGCTGAAGGAGCTCGGCGCGCAGGTGGGCCTCGCCGGGACGACGGCCGAAGGATCGCGGGTCGTCCGGGCCGAGCTCGCAGCCGCGGGCGTGCCTCTCTCGGGGATCCGGATCGAGGACGGCTCGGGCCTGTCACGGCTCGACCGCCTCACCGCGCAGGCGCTCGTGGCGATCCTGCGCGCCGGCGCGGACGACCCACACACGGGTGGCGCGTTCGTGACCTCGCTGGCGGTCGCCGGGATCTCGGGCACGATGAAGAAGCGGCTCGTGCGACGCCCGACGAGGAGCCGCGTGATCGCGAAGACGGGCACGACCTCCCAGGCGTCCGCGCTCGCAGGCTTCGTGCGCAGGCGGTACGTGTTCGCGATCGTGCAGAACGGCTCGCCGGTGCCCTACTGGCCCGCGCGCGAGGCGCAGGACCGCTTCGTGACGATCCTGGCCCGGCGCTAGCTCAGCTAGCCGCCCAGCAGCGCGCGCAGGTCGGCCTCGGCGAGGACGGGGACGCCGAGCGCCTCCGCCTTCGCGGCCTTCGAGCCGGGGCTCTCGCCGACGATCACGCCCGTGGTCTTGCCGGACACCGAGCCGGCGACCTTCGCTCCCTTCGCCTCGAGCGCCGCCTTCGCCTCCTCACGCGTGAATCCCTCGAGCGTGCCCGTGAGGACGTACTGGTGCCCGGTGAGCGGGCCTTCGGCGGGCGTCTCGGCCTCCGTCGTCGCCAGCTGAAGGCCGAGGCCGCGGAGCTCCTCGACGAGCGCACGGTTCTCCTCGTCGGCGAACCACTCGCCGATCAGCACCGCCCGGTCGGGCCCGATCCCCTCGACCTCCTGCAGCTCCTCCTGCCCCGCCGCCACGAGCGCGTCGACGGTGCCGAAGTGGAGCGCGAGGTTGCGCGCGATGATCCAGCCGACCTTCGGGATGTTGAGACCGAAGAGGACACGCGAGAAGGGCTGCTCCTTCGAGCGCTGGATCGACTCGTATGCGCGCGAGGCGGAGAGCTCGGCATATCCCTCGAGCCCGGCGAGCTGCCCCTCGGTGAGGCGGTAGAGGTCCGGGAGCGAGCGGACGAGCCCTTCGTCCCACAGCTTCTTGACCGTGTTGCCACCGACGTTCTCGATGTCCATCGCCGAGCTCACCCAGTGATACAGCGTCTCCAGGCCGCGGGAGGGGCACGCGCGGTTCGGGCACCGGTGCATGACCTCGCCCTCCGGCTTGACGATCGGCGTCTTGCAGAGGGGGCACCGCCTCGGCATCCGCCACGGCTTCGTCCCCGGCTCGTGCTCGCCGGCGGGCCCGACGACCTGCGGGATGACGTCACCGGCGCGCTGCACGATCACGAGGTCACCGACGCGGATGTCCTTCCGGCGGATGTCGTCCTCGTTGTGGAGGGTCGCGCTGGAGACGGTCACGCCTCCCACATGCACCGGGTCGAGCTCGGCGAGCGGGTTCAGGACGCCGGTCCGCCCGACGCGGACGTGGATCGCGAGCAGACGCGTCACCGCCGCCGTCGGCGCCCACTTGAACGCCCGGGCGAAGCGGGGCCGGCCGTGGAGCGATCCGAGACGCTCCTGCTGCGCGAAGGAGTCGACCTTGATCACGACGCCGTCGATCTCGTAGTCGAGCTCGGGGCGCCGTGCCTCCCAGGCCGCGCAGGCCTCCGCAACCCCCTCGATCGTCTCGGCGCGCTCCGCATGCGGGTTCGTGCGGAAGCCGCGCTCGCGCAGCCACGAGAGCGTCTCCCACTGACTCTCCGGTGCGGCGCCGCCGTGCACGCCGACGCCGTACACGTAGATGGCGAGCGGCCGTTCGGCGGTGATCGCGGGGTTGAGCTGTCGCAACGAGCCCGCGGCGGCGTTCCGCGGGTTCGGGGCCGGCTTCTTGCCTGCCGCGACCTGGGCGTCGTTGAAGCGAGCGAAGCCGGAGAGGGGGAAGTACACCTCGCCCCGTACCTCGAGCACGTCCGGCGGCTCGTCGTCGAGCACGCGCAGCGGCACGGACTCCAGGGTGCGCAGGTTGCCCGTCACGTCCTCGCCGCGAAGGCCGTCGCCCCGCGTCTCCCCGCGCACGTACGCGCCGCGCTCGTAGACGAGGGAGACCGCCGAGCCATCGATCTTCGGCTCGACGACGTACGCGATCGGCTCGTCAGTGCCGAGACGCTTGCGGAGGTCGTCGGCCCACTTCTCGAGCGCCTCCGCGGTCGTCACCTTCTCGAGCGAGCCCATCGGCGACAGGTGCTCGACCTTGCGGAAGCCGTCGGCGGGCGGCGCGCCGACCCGCTGCGTCGGAGAGTCGGCCGTGACGAGCTCGGGATGGTCGCTCTCGAGCGTGGTCAGCTCGTCGTAGAGCGCGTCGTACGCCGCGTCGGAGAGCTCCGGGTCGTCGAGGACGTGGTAGCGGTAGTTGTGGTGCTCGATCAGGCGGCGGAGCTCGGCGGCCCTCTCGGAAGGCGCCTTCGTCCTAGAGGACATCGAGGAGCTCCGCGGGCTCCCGGACGAAGGCGTCCGGCTCCTCCTCGAGCAGGCGCTCGTCCGCGTGGATGCCTCCCCACCCCACCGCGACCGCGAACGTGCCGGCCGCCTTCGCCGCCCGGATGTCGAACGGCGAGTCGCCGACGTATGCCGCGTCGGTGGCTGTCGCGTCGAGCCGCTCGAGCGCGAACAGCACTGGGTCTGGCTCGGGCTTGTGCCGCTCGGTGTCCTCGTAGCCCACCACCACCTCGAAGTGCTCGGCGAGCTCGGGAAAGCGGTCGAGCGCGAGCTGCACCGTGCGGTGCCGCTTCGCCGTGACGATCCCCAGTCGGCGTCCCTCGGCACGAAGTCGAGGCAGCACGTCCAGCAAGTCGTCGAACGCCTCGAGCGTCTCGTGCAGGGGGTCGTTGTGCTCCTTGTAGACCTCGACGAGCTCATCGACCCGGTCGGGGTCGAGCGCGCGCATCTGCGAGACGAGACCCTGCCCGCCGACCGTCGCTGCGAGCTCCTCGTAGGCAATCTCGCGCCCGAGGACGGTGCGGGTTGCGTGCTGCATCGACGCGAGGATGATCGGCCCCGAGTCGATCAGCGTGCCGTCGAGGTCGAAGAGGACGACGCGGAAGCGCATCAGTCGATCGTAGCCGCGTCCCCGTACTCGACCCGCTCCAGGTACAGGCCCCAGGGCGGGGCGGTGAGGCCCGCCTCCGAGCGTGGCCTGCCCTCGAGCAAGGACCGCATCCGCGCCGGCGCATCTCCGCCCGCCTCGAGCATCGTCCCCACGAGCGTCCGCACCATGTGCCGGAGGAAGCTGTCCGCGGTGATCGTGAAATCGAGGCGATCGCCCTCTTGCTGCCAGCCGGCCGCGAGCACCTTCCGTCGGAGCACCTCGTGCTGCGTCTCGGTCGGGGTGAACGCCGTGAAGTCGTGCTCGCCCCCGAGAAGCGCGGCGGCTGCGGCAAGCGCATCGACGTCGACCGGCCGCGGCCACCAGAGCGCGCGGCGCGCATCGAGCGGCGATGGGGTGCGTCGCGCGAGCACGCGGTAGCGATAGGAGCGGGAGACCGCCGAGAAGCGCGCGTGGAAGTCCGCGGCTGCCTCCTCGGCGGCCAGCACGGCCAGGTCGGGGGGAAGAGCCGCGTTCAGCGCCTCCGCTGCACGCTCCGCGGGCGGCCCGCCGACCGCTTCGAGGCTCGCCACCTGCCCCGTCGCGTGGACGCCGGCATCCGTCCGGCCGGCGACGGCGAGGCCCTCCCAGCGCGGGAAGACGGCGTCCAGCGCCTCCCGGAGCACCGCCTCGACCGTGCGCTCGCCGGGCTGCCGCGCCCAGCCGCGGAAGCCGGCGCCGTCGTACTCGAGCGTGAGCTTGAGCTTCACGACGTGACATCATCGCGCGCGCATGTCCGCCACCCGGCGCTACGACCTGTACAGCCACGAGTTCCGACGGTCGACGCACGAGACGTACGCGCGCATGCGCGAGGAGAGCCCGGTGCACCGGCAGCCCGGCCTCGACGGCGAGACGCCGATCTGGTTCGTCACGCGCTACGAGGACGTGGTCGCGCTCCTCACCGACAACGAGCGCTTCGTCGTCGATCCGAAGCTCGCGCTGACCCCGGATGAGCTGGACGCACTACGCGACGGCGGGCCCGAGCCCGACGAGCGCGTGAACGAGAACCTCCTGTCGAAGGACGGCGACGACCACCGTCGACTGCGGCGGCTCGTGACGAAGGCGTTCACGCCGCGCATCGTCGAGCAGCTGCGCCCGCGGATCCAGGAGATCGCGGACGACCTGGTCGACCGCGTCGCCGACCGCGGGCGCATGGAGCTCGTCGACGATTACGCCTTCCCGCTCCCGATCACCGTCATCGCCGAGCTCCTCGGGATCCCGGCCGAGGACCAGGGTCGCTTCCGCGTGTGGTCGAACACCTTCGTGCTCCCGCCGATAACGCCGGAGCTCCAGGAGCAGGCCGTCCGTCACACGCAGGAGTTCGTCGAGTACCTCGACGCGCTGTTCGCGAGACGGCGCGCCGAGCCGGCCGAGGATCTCGTCAGCGCGCTCGTCCTGGCCGAGGACGCGGGGGACCACCTCTCCGAGAACGAGCTCTACAGCATGGTCGTGCTCTTGATCGTCGCCGGCCACGAGACGACCGTGAGCCTGATCACGAACGCTGTCCTCGCGCTCCTCTCCAACCCCGACCGGCTCGCAGAGCTCCGCGCCGACCTTTCGCTGCTGCCGTCCACGGTCGAGGAGCTGCTGCGCTACGACAGCCCGGTCGAGCGTGGGATCACGCGCTGGGCGGCAACCGATGTCGAGCTCGGCGGGCAGCTGATCGCCCGGGGCGACTTCGTGATCCCCGTCATCGGCGCCGCGAACCGCGACGGCGAGAGGTTCCCGGAGGCGGACGAGCTGAATCTGGCGCGTGCCGACAGCAAGCACGTCGGCTTCGGACGTGGTCCGCACTTCTGCCTCGGCGCGCCGCTCGCGCGCCTCGAGACGGAGATCGCCCTGGAGACGCTCCTGCGCAGGCTGCCCGGCCTGCGCCTCGCGATCTCGCCGGACGATCTCTACTGGCGGCCGATCCCGATCTTCCGGAGCCTCGCCTCGCTTCCGGTCGAGTGGGAGGGCTAGGGCGCGACCGCGAGGCTCTCGTTGGCGGCGCTCACCGTGAGCCCCGGCTCGGGCCCGCCCCCGATGACGAAGACACGCCCGCCGAGCGCGGCCACTCCGACGCCGTGCCTCGGCGTCGGCAGATCGTCCAGCGGGACCCAGCGCCGCTCGGCGACGCGGTAGGCAAGGACCTCCGCGATCGTCCCCGCAGGCTCCTCCCCGCCCACGGAGACGACGTGGCCCGCGAGCCCCGCCGCGCCCGTGCCCCCGCGCGGGTCCGGGACCGGCTGCAGGCGGCGCCAGCTCCGCTCGCCCGGCCGGTACGACTCGAAGTGCAGGAGGTTCGTGTCGAGCCCCGCAGTCCGCCCGCCGACGGCGTACACGACACCCGCGAGCGCGGTCACGCCCAGATGCTCCCGTGGAGTCGGGCCTGCGACGACCGCCCAGCGGCGAGTCGCGAGGTCGAACGAGAGCGCGTTGCGCGCGAGGCGGCGACCTGCCGCGACGCCGCCGGCGACGACGATCCTCCCGCGCGCGACGCCTGCCCCCGCCGCCGCCCGCGGGAAGGGCATGCGAGGCAGGGCACGCCAGCGGCCTCGCTCGAGCACCTGGACGCCGCGGAGCGGCGTCCCGGCAGAGGTGTAGCCGCCGAGCACGTACACGCGACCGCGGTTGCCGACCGCCATCGCGTGGTGCACGCCGACCGGGAGGTCCGGAAGCCGCCGCCAGCGGTCGCGACCGGGCGAGTACGCGTCCGCGCGACGCGAGGCGGACCCGTCGAGCTCGAAGCCGCCGACGACCGCGATCTCGCTCCCGAAGGCCGCGGCGGCGACCTCGGTGCGCGGCACGGGGAGGGGCGCCCGCGTCTCCCAGTCCGCAGCTCCCGCGAGCGCGACGGGGACGAAGACGACGAGCAGGGCCGCGAGCGGCGCGACGCGCATCCCTGCCACTGTAGCCCCGGCTACGCCGCCTCGACCACGAGCGTGAGGCCCTCGATCGCGCGGACGACGACGCTCGTTCCGGGATCGCAGCCGCCCTCGCAGCGAGCCCCCCAGAGCTCGCCCGCGATCCGCACCTGACCGTCCGGCCAGAGCGCGGTCGAGGCGATTCCCGTCCTCCCGACGAGCGACTCCACTCCGACGCTCGCACGGCGGCGTCTCGACCACCAGAGAAAGAGCCCCGTCTCCGCGATGTCGAGCAGCCCGCCGACGACGATCGCCACCAGCCCCCACGGTGAGGGCAAAACGAACACCGCGAGGAAGACGCCGAGCAGGAAGAGCACGCGGGCAGCGTACCGCCGCCCGTACGGCGCTACCCCTCGGCGGCAGGCGCCGCGGTCTCGGCGGTCTCGCGCTGCGCGCGGGAGAGCGCGAGCGGGCTCACCGCGGGCTCGTGGTCGACGAGCTCGAGGTAGACCATCGCGGCCGCGTCGCCCTGCCGCGGCCCGAGCCGGACGATGCGCGTGTAGCCGCCGGGGCGGTCGGCGAAGCGCGGCGCGACCTCTGAGAAGAGCTGGTGCACGACGTCGTTGGAGCGAAGCGCGGCGAGCGCCTGCCTGCGGGCATGGAGGTCGCCGCGCTTGCCCAACGTGATCATCTTCTCGGCGAACGGCTTGACGGCCTTCGCCTTCGCCTCGGTCGTCTGGATCCGGCCGTGCTCGATCAGGGCGCCCGCGAGGTTCGAGTAGAGCGCCTTGCGATGGGCGGAGTCCCGCCCGAGCTTCTTGCCGGACCGCTGGTGCCGCATCGGCTAGGCGAGTTCCTCGCCCTTGAGGGTGAGCCCGTGGGCGCCGAGTGACGCGCGGACCTCCTCGATCGACTTGCGGCCGAAGTTCGGGATCGCGACGAGCTCGGACTCCGACTTCGACGTCAGGTCGCCGATCGTCTCGATGCCGACGCGCTTGAGGCAGTTGTACGAGCGGACGCCGAGCTCGAGCTCCTCGATCGGGAAGTTCTCCATCCCGTGCGTGACCGGAGCCTCGGCCGCCGCCTCCGCCGCCGCCTCGCCGAGGCCCTCGATCGCGTCGAGGTCGGTGAAGATGGCGAGCTGGCGGATGAGTATCTCGGCCGCCTGCCCGATGGCGTCGCGCGGGTCGAGCGAGCTGTCGGTGGTGACGTCGAGGACGAGCTTGTCGTAGTCCGTGCGCTGGCCGACGCGGGCGGCCTCGACCTCGTACGCGACGCGCCGCACCGGCGAGAAGATCGAGTCGATCGGGATCACGCCGATCGTCGTCTCCGGGCCGCGGTTGAGCTCGGCGGGGACGTAGCCCCGGCCGCGCCCGATCGTCAGCGTCATCTCGAGCTTGCCCTTGTCCGAGACGTGGGCGATCTCGAGCTCCGGGTTGAGGATCTCGAGGTCTGCCGGCGCCTCGATGTCGGCGGCCGTCACGACGCCCGAGCCCTTCTTCGCGATGTACACCTCGATCTCGGGCGAGGCGCCGTGCAGGCGCACGATGAGGTTCTTCAGGTTGAGGATGATGTCGGTGACGTCCTCGCGGACGCCCGGGAGCGTCGTGAACTCGTGTGCGACGCCCTCGATCTTCACCGCGGTCACCGCCGCCCCGTCGAGCGACGAGAGCAGCACGCGGCGCAGGGAGTTCCCGAAGGTGTGGCCGAAGCCGCGGTCGAGCGGCTCGATGACGAAGACGCCGCGGTTCTCGTCGGCCTCCTCGTGGGCGATCCTCGGGATCTGGAACTCCATCAGGCTGGTTCGTGTAGCCAAGACGATCCTTTCTGCTGTTCGGGCGGAGCCGGAGGGCCGGCCCCTACTTCGAGTAGAGCTCGACGATGAGCGATTCCTGCACCGGCGCGTCGATCTCGTCGCGCTCGGGCCACTTGAGCACGGTGCCCGTGAGCCCGTCGTGGTCGGCCTGGAGCCAGGGCGCCACCGACGCGGTCAGGTCGGTCGCGTCGCGGACGAGCTGCTCGACCGGGCTTCCCTGCTTCAGCGAGACGACGTCGCCGGGGCGCACCCCGTAGCTCGGGATGTTCACGCGCCGACCGTTCACCTGGAAGTGGCCGTGGCGGACGAGCTGGCGCGCCTGCGCGCGCGACCCCGCGAAGCCGAGCCGGTAGACGACGTTGTCGAGACGCGTCTCGAGCATGCGGAGCAGGTTCTCACCCGGCGCGCCGAGGCCGCGCGTCGCCTTCTCGTACGTGTTCCGGAACTGCTTCTCGAGCAGGCCGTAGTAGCGCCGCGCCTTCTGCTTCTCGCGGAGCTGGAGCAGGTACTCGCTCTGCTTGATGCGCCCGCGGCCGTGCTCGCCCGGCGGATAGCTCCGGCGCTCGACGGCGCACTTCTCCGTGAGGCAGCGCTCGCCCTTGAGGAAGAGCTTGAGGCCCTCCCGGCGGCAGAGGCGGCACTTCGGCCCGAGGTCCCTGGCCACTACACCCGCCTCCGCTTCCGCTGGCGGACGCCGTTGTGCGCCTGCGGGGACACGTCCTTGACGCCCAGGATCTCGAGCCCGGCCGCCTGCAGCGAGCGGATCGCCGTCTCGCGGCCCGAGCCGGGGCCCTTGACGAACACCTCGACCTTCTGCAGCCCGTGCTCCATGCCCTTGCGCGCGGCGTTGTCCGCCGTCACCTGGGCGGCGAAGGGCGTCGACTTCCGCGAGCCCTTGAACCCGGCCGAGCCGGCGGACTCCCAGACGATGACGTTGCCCTCCTGGTCGGTCAGGGCGACGATCGTGTTGTTGAACGACGTCTTGATGTGCGCCTGGCCGATCGCGATGTTCTTCCGGACCCGGCGCCTCGTGCGGCCCCGGGACGCGGACCTGCGGGGAGGCGCCATTACTTGGTGGCCTTCTTGCCGCGGCCGACGGTCTTCGCCGGGCCCTTGCGCGTGCGGCCGTTCGTCTTCGTCCGCTGCCCGCGGACCGGGAGGCCGCGCCGGTGGCGGATCCCGCGGTAGCTGCCGATCTCGGTCAGCCGCTTGATCGCCTGCGCGCGCTCGCGGCGCAGGTCGCCCTCGACCTCGAGCTCGGAGTCGATGTAGTTGCGGAGCTTCGTGACCTCCTCGTCGGTGAGGTCACGCACCTTCTGGTCGGGGTCGAGCTCGAGCTGGCGCACGACCTTCTGCGCGGTCGAGCGGCCGATCCCGTAGATGTAGGTCAGCCCGATCTCGAGCCGCTTCTGCGTGGGGAGGTTGACGCCTGCGATCCTGGCCATCGGTGCTCTCAGCCCTGCCTTTGCTTGTGCCGGGGGTTCGTGCAGATCACGATCGTGCGGCCGTGCCGCTTGATCACGCGGCAGCGCTCGCACATGGGCTTGACGGAGGGGCGGACTTTCATCGGGCCTCTACTTGTTGTGGCGGAAGGTGATGCGGCCGCGGGTGAGGTCGTAGGGAGAGAGCTCCAGCTTGACCCGGTCGCCGGGGAGGATGCGGATGTAGTTCTTGCGCATTTTCCCGGAGATCTTCGCGAGCACGTCCTGGCCCGAGTCGACCTTGACCCGGAACATCAGGCTCGGGAGGGCCTCGACGACCTCGCCCTCGACCTCGATCTTCTCTTCCTTGACTGCCACTTCGCGCGCTAACAGACCTTTCGGTTGGCGGTTTCCTGTGAGGACAGCAGCACCGGACGACGTCCGCGCCGCGGCCGCACATCGTAGCAGCTGCAAGGCGTGTTCACACCCGGACGCCGCCCGGCAGCCCGACCCGCGGGGTGAGGATGCGCGGCCCGTCGGCCGTGACCGCCACCGTGTGCTCGAAGTGCGCCGACAGCGAGCCGTCGGCGGTCGAGATCGTCCAGCCGTCGCCTGCGAGCGAGACCTCCGCCCCGCCGGCCGTGATCATCGGCTCGATCGCGATCGTCATTCCCTCGGAGAGCCGCGGGCCGCGCCCCGGCTGGCCGAAGTTCGGGATGTGCGGGTCCTCGTGGTAGTAGCGACCGACCCCGTGGCCGACGAGGCTCTTCACGACCGAGAAGCCGGCGCCCTCGACGACGGCCTGCACCGCGTGCGAGATGTCCCCCACGCGGTTGTCGACGCGCGCCTCGGCGATGCCGGCCGCGAGCGCCTCCTGCGCGACGTCGAGGAGGCGCTGCGCCTCGGGCGCGATCTCCCCGACGCCGAAGGTGTACGCGCTGTCCGCGATGTAGGCGTCGAGCGTCACGCCCACGTCGATCGTGACGAGGTCGCCCTCGGCGACCTCGTACGCCCCCGGGATGCCGTGCACGACGACCTCGTTCTGCGAGATGCAGAGCGCGCTCGGGAAGGGACCGGTCGGGCCGCCGTAGCCGAGCGAGGTCGGGATGCCGCCGTGGCCGCGGATGAACTCCTCGCCGATCGCGTCGAGCTCGCCCGTGGTGATGCCCGGCGCGATCTGCGCGCCCACGTGCGCGATCGTCTCCGCGACGAGGTCGCCGGCCGCGGCGATCTTCTCGATCTCTCGCTCGCTCTTGCGGATGATCACGCCTGCGGCGCTCCCACCTGTGCGAGGGCGTCCTCGATCGCCCGCGCGACGTCGTCGACGGGCCGCTCGCCGTCGACGGCCACGAGCGTCCCCTTCGCCCGGTAGCGCTCGACGACGGGCTCGGTGAGCTCGTGGTAGAGACGCAGCCGGTTCCGGATCGCCTCGGGCGCGTCGTCGCTGCGACCCTCGGCCGCCCGGCGCCCGAGCAGGCGCTCGAGCGAGACGTCGTCGGACACCTGGAGCAGGAGCACGACGTCGAGCGGCTTGCCGATCTCGTCGAGCATCGCGTCGAGCGCCTCGGCCTGCGGCACCGTACGCGGGAACCCGTCGAGGATGAAGCCGTCCTCGTCGACGAGCCGCGCGCGGATGAGGTCGACCATCAGCTCGTCGGGCACGAGGTCGCCGCGCTCGAGGATCGGCTGCACACGGCGCCCGAGCTCGGTGCCCTCCGCGACGGCAGACCGGAGGATCTCCCCCGTCGCGACGTGCGGCATGCCGTGCGCGGCAGCGATCAGCTTCGCCTGCGTGCCCTTGCCCGAGCCTTGCGGGCCGAGAATGAGGATCCTCACGAGCGAGCTACCGCTATTTCAGGAAGCCCTCGTAGGAGCGCATCATCATCTGCGACTCCATCTGCCGCATCGTGTCGAGCGCGACGCCGACCGCGATCAGGACCGAGGTGCCGCCGAGCGCGCCAGCGCTGGCCTGGGAGAAGCCTCCGTAGGCGATGAAGAGACTCGGGAGCACCGCGACCGTGGCGAGGAAGAGCGAGCCGGGCAGCGTCAGCCGGCTGAGCACGCGGTCGAGGTACACGGCGGTGGGCGGCCCCGGGCGGATGCCGGGGATGTAGCCGCCGTAGCGGCGCAGGTTGTCCGCCTGGTCGACCGGGTTGAACTGGACCGCGGTGTAGAAGTACGTGAAGATCACGATCATCCCGCCCTCGATGAGCAGGTACAGCCAGTTTCCGGGCTGGAAGTGCTCGTTCACGAAGTCGCGCGTCGCGGGGAAGTACTGCGCCATCGTCGGCGGGAAGGCGAGGATGGCCGCGGCGAAGATGATCGGGATGACGCCCGCCATGTTCACGCGGAGCGGCAGGTAGGTCGACCCGCCCGCGGTCATCCGGCGACCCACCATCCGCTTCGCGTACTGGATCGGGATGCGCCGCTGCCCCTCCTGCACGAACACGACGGCCGCGCAGACCCCGAGCGCGATCACGGGGTAGAAGAGCTTCTCCATCGGGCCGCCGTTCCACCAGGCCGCGATCGCGATGGGAGCACCGACGAGGATCGAGGCGAAGATGAGGATCGAGATGCCGTTGCCGACGCCGCGCTTCGTGATCAGCTCGCCCATCCACATGAGCAGGACCGTGCCCGCCGTCAAGCTGACGATGATGAGGACCAGCTCGCCCGAGCCCGCGTCGAGGGCACCCTGGTTCTTGAACAGGAACGCGTACCCGGTCGCCTGGGCCGCCGCGAGCATGACCGTCAGGTAGCGCGTGTACTGCGTGATCTTCGCGTAGCCGGCCTCGCCCTCCTTCTGCAGCTCGGCGAGCCGCGGGATGACCACCGTCATCAGCTGCAGGATGATCGACGCCGTGACGTACGGCATGATCCCGAGCGCGAAGAGCGAGAACTGGGAGAGCGCGCCGCCGGAGAAGAGATCGAGCAGGCCGAGGATCGTCCCGCCGCGGCCCGAGAAGTAGTTCTCGATCGTCTCCGAGTCGACGCCCGGCGCGGGGATCCACGACCCGAGGCGGTAGACGGCGAGGATGAAGGCCGTGAAGAGGACGCGGGTCCGGAGCTCAGGGACACGCCACGCGTTCGCGAGCCAGGAGAACATCTCCCTATGCGCAAGACCGGGATCCGCGAGTGCGGATCCCGGTCGCGCGAAGACCCCTGAAGGCGTCCGCTTCGCGGCCGCCGTGTCCGTGGTTGTCGTGACGGCAAGACCGGGATCCGCGAGTGCGGATCCCGGTCGCGCGAAGACCCCTGAAGGCGTCCGCTTCGCGGCCGCCGTGTCCGTGGTTGTCGTGACGGCAAGACCGGGATCCGCGAGTGCGGACTCCCGGTCGCGCGAAGATCCCTGAAGGCGTCCGCTTCGCGGCCGCTGTGTTCGTGCTTGTCATCAGCCGTTCTCCTGATCCGGCGCCGCCTCGTCGTCGGTGTCCGTCTCGGCGGCCTCCTCGGCCGCCTCGACCTCCGGCTCCTCTGCCACCGGCGCAGCGATCTTCTTGTGCCGCTTCTTCTTGCGCTCGACCGGCTCGCGGAGCCGCGTCACCGTGCCGCCCGCGGCCTCGATCTTCTCGACGGCCGACTTCGAGAAGGCGTGGGCGGTGACGGAGAGCGTCTTCGTCAGCTCGCCGTTCCCGAGGACCTTCACGTCGACCGACAGCTTGCGGATCAGGCCCGAGGCCTTGAGCGCCTCCGGGGTCACCTCGGCGCCGGCGTCGAAGCGCGCCTCGAGGTCGCCGACGTTGACCGGCTGGGAGTAGGTCCGGAAGGGGCCGATCGGCATCGCGTCCGCGGACGTGTTCCCGCGGAGCTTCGGAAGGCGCATGTCGATCGGCATCTGCCCGCCCTCGAAGCCGGCCGGCATCTTGTGCGAGCCCGAACGCGACTTCTGGCCCTTCGTCCCGCGCCCCGCGGTCTTGCCCGAGCCCGAGCCGACGCCACGGCCGATGCGCTTGCGATCCTTGCGCGCCTGCGCGGGCTGAAGGGTCGAGAGATTCAGGTCCTCGGGCACCTACGCCTCCTTCCCGTCGACCCGCACGAGGTGTGCGACCTGCCGGAGCATGCCGCGGAGCTGCGGCGAGTCCGACTGCTCGGCGCTCTGCCCGATCTTCCCGAGGCCGAGCGCGCGGAGGGTCCCGAGGTGGCGGTCCGACTGCCCGATCGTGCTGCGGATCTGCGTGATCTTCACCGAGCTCACTCCTCGGCCGCCTCCTCGGCGGGCTCGACGGACGCGTCCCCGGTAGCCGCCTCCGCCGGCTCGGCCGGTGCGTCCTCGGCGTCGGGGGCAGCCGGGCGGAACGGGAGCACGTCGACGATGCGCTTGCCGCGGAGCTCGGCGACGTCCTCCGGGCGCACGAGCCGCCGCAGGCCCTCGACCGTCGCGCGGGTCATGTTGATCGGGGTGGTCGTGCCGAGGCTCTTGGCGAGCACGTCCCGGATCCCGGCGAGCTCGAGCACGGCGCGGACGCCGCCACCGGCGATCACGCCGGTCCCCTCGCTCGCCGGGCGCAGGACGACGCGGGCGGCGTCGAACCGCCCGACGATCTCGTGCGTGATCGTCTGCCCGTGCTTCGGCACGGTGAACAGGTTCTTCTTCGCGTCCTCGACGGCCTTCGAGATGGCGAGCGGGACCTCACGGGCCTTGCCGTAGCCGAGGCCGACGCGGTCGTTCTCGTCCCCGATGACGACGAGCGCCGTGAACGAGAAGCGCCGGCCGCCCTTGACGACCTTGGCGACGCGGTTGATCTCGATGACGCGCTCTTTCAGCTCGCGCGAGTCGGCGACTTCCCTGGTGCTCAAAACTCCAGACCTCCTTCGCGCGCACCATCGGCGAGCGCCTTGACGCGTCCGTGGTACAGGTAGCCGGCGCGGTCGAACACGCACCGATCGATCCCCGCGGCCTTGGCGGCGGCGGCAATTGCCTTCCCGACCTCGGCCGCCTGCTCCGACTTGGAGCCCTTCGTCGCGCCGAGCGTCGTCCAGCTCGCGGAGGCGAGCGTCCGCCCGGCCTCGTCGTCGACGAGCTGCGCGAAGATGCCGCGGTTCGAGCGCGTCACCACGAGGCGCGGCCGCTCGGCCGTGCCCGAGACCTTGCCGCGGACGCGGCGGTGGCGGCGTAGGCGCGCTTCGCGCTTCGTCAGCACCGGGCTCATGGGCGTGCTCCTCGCTCATGACGTGGGAGGGGCGTGGGGAACCGGGAGGTTCCCCACGCCTTCCAGAAGAAGGGGGCACGCGGGGGAAACCTGGTTTCCCGCGCGAACGCGAACCGGAGGTGAGCGTTGCTCATGCGCGCTTCCCGACCTTCCTCCGTACCTGCTCGTCCACGTAGCGGATCCCCTTGCCCTTGTACGGCTCGGGCGGCCGCACCTTGCGGATCTCGGCGGCGGTCTGGCCGACCATTTGCTTGTCGATGCCCTTGACGACGATCTGCGTCGGCGTCGGGACGTCGAAGGTGATCCCGTCGCGCGGCTTGACGACGATCGAGTGCGAGAAGCCGACCGCGAGCTCGAGCTCGGTGCCCTTGAGCTGCGCCCGGTAGCCGACGCCCTGGATCTCGAGGTGCTTCTCGAAGCCCTTCGTCACGCCCTCGACCATGTTCGCGATCAGCGTGCGCGTGAGGCCGTGCAGCGCGCGATCCTCGCCGCGCTCGGTCGGGCGCCTCACGACGATCTCCTCGTCCGACTTCTCGATCTGCATGCGCGTCGGCACGACCTGGCTCAGCTCGCCGAGCGGGCCGTTCACCTGCACGCGGCCGTGCGAGATCGCGACCATGACCCCGGCCGGAAGCTCGATCGGCTTGCGTCCGATGCGGCTCATTACCAGACGAACGCGATCACCTCGCCGCCGACGCCGCGCTCGGCGGCCTGGCGGTGGGTGATCACCCCGGTCGAGGTGGAGAGGATGGCGGTGCCGAGCCCGCCGAGGACGCGCGGGAGGCGGTCCTTGCGCGCGTAGACGCGCCGGCCCGGCTTGGAGACGCGCTTGAGGTCGGTGATGACGCGTCGGCGGTCGCGCGCGAACTTCAGCTCGATGACGAGCGTGCGGTACGGCAGCGGCTGATCCTTCGCGTCCTTCGCCTCCACGACGCGGAAGTCCTTGATGTAGCCCTCGTCCTTGAGGATGCGCGCGATCTCCTCCTTCATACGGGAGGTCGGCATCGACGCGGACTCGTGCAGCGCGCGGTTCGCGTTGCGGATGCGGGTGAGCATGTCGGCGATGGGATCGGTGAGCACCGTCTGCCTCCTACCAGCTCGACTTCGTCATTCCGGGCACGGCGCCCTGGTGTGCGAGCTCGCGCAGGCAGATCCGGCACAGGCCGAACTTGCGGTAGACCGCACGCGGGCGGCCGCACCGGTTGCAGCGCGAGTACGAGCGCACCTTGTACTTCGACTCGCGCTGCTGCTTGGCGACGAGCGACTTCTTGGCCACTAGCGCTCCTTCAGGTGTTCTTGCCACGCCTCTGGCGCGCGGAGAGCGAGCCAGGCGAGGACGCAGGGAGCGCCCATATCGGCGGATATGGGCGCGACTGAGGACGATGACTGGCGAAGCTTTGCAGCCGCCAGAGGTGGGGATGAGAGCGCTTGAAGAAGCACCTAGTCCCCTCTCTCTTCGCCGGCGAGCGGCATGCCGAGCGCGGCGAGAAGCGCGCGCCCGTGCTCGTCCGTCTCGGCCGAGGTGGTGATGGCGACGTCGAGCCCGCGGATGGACGGGACGCTGTCGTAGTCGATCTCCGGGAAGATGATCTGCTCCCTGATCCCGATCGAGTAGTTGCCCCGCCCGTCGAACGAGCCGGGATCGAGGCCGCGGAAGTCGCGGATCCGGGGCAGCGCGATCGACGTGAGCCGGTCGAGGAACTCGTACATGCGGGCGCCGCGGAGCGTCACGCGCGCGCCGACGGGCATGCCCTCGCGGAGCTTGAAGCTCGCGATCGACTTCCGCGCGCGCCGGACCTGGGCGCGCTGGCCGGAGATCACCGTCAGCTCGTCGATCGCCGCGTCGAGCGCCTTCGCGTCGGTCTTCGCCTCGCCGACACCCATGTTCAGCGTCACCTTCGTCACGCGGGGCACCTTCATCGTCGAGGAGAGCCCGAGCTCCTCCTGGAGCTGCGGTCGGACCTCATTCTCGTAGCGCTCCTTGAGGCGCGGCACGTAGGTCTCCATGCTCGGGGCCGTGGTGCTCACTTGTCGAGCTCCTGGCCGCAGCCTTCGCGCTTGCAGACGCGGACGCGGGTGATCTCGCCCTTGATCTCCTTCTCGACGATCCCGACACGCGTCGGGTTGCCGCAGACCGGGCAGACGACCATCACGTTCGACACCGGAACCGGGGCGGGCTTCTCGAGGATGCCGCCCGGCACGACCTGGGCGCCGCCCATCCGCGAGGAGTCGCGGATCGGGCGCGGCCGCGTGTGCCGCTTGGCGACGTTGAGGTTCTCGACGATGACCCGGCGCTCGGACGGGCGCGCCTCGATGACGCGGCCGCGCTTGCCGCGGTCCTTGCCGGCGATCATCTGGACGAGGTCGCCCTTCTTCACCTTCATCTTGACGGCCACTACAGGACCTCCGGGGCCAGGCTGACGATCTTCATGAAATTCTTCTCGCGGAGCTCGCGCGCGACGGGGCCGAAGATCCGCGTCCCGCGCGGGTTGGACTGCTGGTCGATGAGGACGGCGGCGTTCTCGTCGAACCCGATGAGCGTGCCGTCGTCCCGGCTGTACGGCTTCTTCGTCCGGACGACGACCGCCTTCACGACCTCGCCCTTCTTGACCGCACCCTGTGGCGTGGCCGACTTCACGGTAGCAACGATCACGTCGCCCACCCGCGCGTAGCGCCGGTGCGACCCTCCGAGCACGCGGATGCACAGGAGCTCGCGGGCTCCCGTGTTGTCCGCCACCCGGAGGCGCGACTCCTGCTGGATCACTTCGCGGCCTCCACGATCTCCCGCAGGCGCCAGCGCTTCAGGCGCGAGAGCGGGCGGGTCTCGACGATACGGACGATGTCGCCCACCTTGGCCTCGTTCTGCTCGTCGTGGGCGTGGAGCCGCGTGCTCCGTCGGATGACCTTCTTGTACATCGGGTGAGCCTTCGCGGTGTCGACGCGGACGACGATCGTCTTGTCGCCGGCGGCCGAGACGACTGCGCCCTGCCGCTCCTGGCGGCGACCGCGAGCGTGCTCGGGCTTCGGGAGACGCGTGATCGGCTTCCGCTCGGCCGGTTGCTCGCGCTTCGGCGTCGAGCGCTGCCGTCGCTCCGAGCGCGGGAGGCGCTTCCTCTTCTTGCGGGCAGGCGCCGCCGCGGGCTCCTCGGCCGCCTCTGCGACCGGCTCGGCCTCGGCGACCGGCTCCTCGACCGTCTCGGCGGGCTCGGCCTCGGCGAGAGGCTCCTCGGCCGCCTCGGCGACCGGCTCCTCGGCAGGCTCGGGCTCCGCCTCGGCGGCAGGCGCTGCTTCCGCCTCCACGGGCTCGACCTCGGCCTCGGCGGCGGGCTGCTCGGCCTCGTCGGCCTCCGCTGCCGGCTCCTCGGTCACCTCGGGCTCGTTCTCGGCGACCTCGGTCTCCTCGACGCCCTCGTTCTCGTTCTGCTCAGCGTTCTCGTCGGCCATCTAGCTCAGTCCTCGTTCGTTCTTCACGGTCAGGATGCGGGCGATCTCGCGCTTCGCCATTCGCAGGCGGGCGCTGTTCTCCAGGACGCCCGTGGCGGTCTGGAAGTGCAGGTTGAAGAGCTCCTGCCTCGTCTCGGCCATCTTCCGGTCGAGCTCCTCGTCGGTCAGCTCGCGCAGCTCCCTAGCTCTCATCACGGCCTCCCGCTCGCGGCGTCGCAGCCCTGCGAGGGCGGAGCCGGGCTCTGCCCGGCGGGAGCCAAGCGAACGGCCGAGCGGGTCGCCGCGGCGAGGGAGGGGGGCACGTGGGGGGAACCGTAGGTTCCCCCCACGATTCGTCTAGCTCTCAAAGAGATCAGCCTCCCGGCGCACGAACTTCGTCTTCAACGGCAGCTTCTGCCCCGCGAGGCGAAGCGCCTCCTTCGCCAGCTCCTCGGGCACGCCGCCCATCTCGAACATGACGCGCCCCGGCTTGACCACCGCGACCCAGCCCTCCGGGGAGCCCTTGCCGGAGCCCATCCGGGTCTCGGCCGGCTTCTTCGTGACGGGCTTGTCCGGGAAGAGGTTGATCCAGACCTTCCCGCTACGGCGGATCTTCCTCGTCGCCGCGATGCGAGCAGCCTCGATCTGCCGGTTCGTGACCCAGCCGGCCTCGAGCGACTTGAGCCCGTAGTCGCCGAACTGGACCGTCGTCTGGCCCTTCGAGGTGCCCTCGCGGCGGCCCCGGTGGTGGCGACGGTGCTTCGTCTTCCGCGGCATCAGCATCAGCTACCGGCCTCCGTCTCGGGACTCGCCTCGGGAGCCGCCTCGGGAGTCACATCCGGCGCTGCCTGCGGTGCCTCCTCGATCTCGGGAGCGGCCACGACCTCGTCCGCCTGGGCCTCGGTCGCAGGTGCCGCCGTGTCCTGCGGCGCGCGCTCGTCGCGGCGCGGTCGCTGGCCGGGCCGGCCTCCACCGGGACGCTGGCCGCGGCGGCGGCGCGGGACGATGCCGAGGCCCTCGCGGTCCTGCTGGCGCCCGCGGCCCTCGCGCGACGCGCCGAGGCCCTCGGACGACGCGCCGCGCCGGCGACGCGCCTGATCCTGGTCGCCGAGGCGCGAGTCGGCGCCTCCGGCCCCCTCGTAGCCCTCGGGCATGATCTCGCCCTTGTTGATCCAGACCTTGACGCCGATCTGGCCGGCGGTCGTCTTCGCCTCGGCCTGGCCGTAGTCGATGTCCGCGCGGATCGTGTGCAGCGGGACGCGCCCCTCGGAGTACATCTCGCGACGGCTCATCTCGCCGCCGGTGAGGCGGCCCGCCGCGGCGATCTTGATGCCCTGCGCGCCCGAGCGCATCGCCGACGCGAGCGAGCGCTTCATCGCCCGCCGGAAGCTGACGCGGTTCTCGAGCTGCTCCGCGATCGACTGCGCCACGAGCTTGGCGTCGAGCTCCGGGCGCTTGATCTCGTTGATGTTGATGTGGACGTTCTTCTTCGTGATCGCGTGGAGCTCGCGGCGCAGCGCGTCCACCTCGACGCCGGACTTCCCGATGACGATTCCGGGACGCGCCGTGTAGATGTCGACGGTGATCCGCTGCTTGTCCTTGCGGATGAGGATGTCGGAGAGCCCCGCGTGCGAGAGCTTTCCGAGGATGTGCCGGCGGATCTTGACGTCCTCGAGCAGGTAGTCCGCGAACTCCTGCTTCCCGGTCCACCAGTTCGACTTCCAGTCGTGGATGACGCCGACGCGGAACCCGCCGGGATGCACTTTCTGGCCCATCAGGCAGCCACTCCTTCCTTCTTCTTCCGTCGGGTCGACGCCTTCGGCTTCGCCTCGGCCTCGGGAGGCGCCTGCTCGGCGGCCGCGGGCTTCGCGCGCGCGCGGCGCCGCTGCGTCTCCGCCGGCGGCTGCTCGGCGAGCACGAGCGTGACGTGGCAGGTCCGCTTCTTGATCCGGTTGACGCGACCTCGCGCGCGCGGCTTCCAGCGCTTCAGCGTCGGCCCCTCGTCCGCGTAGGCGGCCTCGACGACGAGCTCGTCGCCGTCGAGGCCGTGGTTCGCCTCGGCGTTCGCGACCGCGGAGCGCAGCACCTTCTCGATGTCCGTCGCCGCGGCACGCTGGGTGAAGGCGAGGATCGTGCGCGCCTCCGGGACCAGCGTCCGCGGATGTGGTCGAGCACGAGCCGCGCCTTGCGCGCGGACGTGCGCACCCACTTCGCCTGCGCGCGTACCCTCATCAGTCGTCCTCGTCCGCCATCAGCGCTTCTTCACCTGGGTCTGGCGGTCGCCCGCGTGGCCGCGGAACGTGCGGGTCGGCGCGAACTCGCCGAGCTTGTGGCCGACCATCTGCTCGGTCACGAAGACCGGCACGTGCTTGCGGCCGTCGTGGACCGCGATCGTGTGGCCGACCATCTCGGGGAAGATCGTCGAGGCGCGCGACCAGGTGCGGATCATCCGCTTCTCCCCGCTCGGCGTTCATGGCCTCGATCCGGCTCAGGAGCCGGTCCTGGACGAAAGGCCCTTTCTTGGAAGACCTGTGACATCGACTAGCGCTTCCTCTCCTTGCCGCGGCGGCGGCCGCGGACGATCAGCTTGTCGGATTCCTTGTGCTTGCGGCGCGTGCGCTTGCCGAGCGTGGGCACGCCCCACGGCGTGACCGGATGCCGCCCGCCCTTCGTCTTGCCCTCGCCGCCGCCGTGCGGGTGGTCGACCGGGTTCATCGCCGAGCCGCGCACCGTCGGCCGCTTGCCGAGCCAGCGGCTCCGGCCAGCCTTGCCGCTCGACTGGTTCGCGTGATCCGTGTTGCCGACCTGCCCGACCGTCGCGCGGCACGTGAGGAGCACGCGGCGCAGCTCACCCGAGGGGAGCCGCAGCACGCCGTGATCGCCGTCCTTCGCCACGAGCTGGATCGACGAGCCCGCCGAGCGCGCCATGCGCGCGCCCTGGCCGGGCTTGAGCTCGACCGCAGTGGACGAGCGTGCCCGTCGGGATGTTCGCGAGCGGGAGCGCGTTCCCGGGCTTGATGTCCGCCTCCGGGCCCGACTCGACGCACCGAGCCGACCCGCAGCCGCGCGGGAGCGAGGATGTAGGACTTCGCGCCGTCCGCGTAGTGCAGGAGCGCGATGCGCGCCGACCGGTTCGGGTCGTACTCGATCGCCGCAACCTTCGCCGGGACGCCGTCCTTCGTGCGCTTGAAGTCGATCGTGCGGAAGCGCCGCTTGTGGCCGCCGCCCTGGTGGCGCGTCGTGATGCGGCCGCGGTTGTTCCGCCCGCCCTTCTTCGTCAGCGGCTCGAGGAGCGACTTCTCCGGCTCGGACTTCGTGATGTCCTCGAAGCCCGAGACCGCCATGAAGCGGCGGCCCGGGCTCGTCGGCTTGTACTTCTTCAGCGCCATCAGACGGAGGCTCCCTCGAAGATCTCGATCTCGTGGCCTTCCCTGAGCTGGACGATCGCCTTCTTCCAGCCCGGCCGGCGGCCCTTGGTGAACCCGCGCCGCTTGGGCTTCGACTGCACCTTGACGATGTTCACGCTCTGCACCTCGACCTCGAAGAGCTCCTCGACTGCCTGGCGGATCTGGGTCTTGTGCGCGTCCTCGTGCACCTTGAACGTGTACTTGCGGTCGGTGATGAGCGAGTAGCTCTTCTCCGAGACGACGGGCGCGAGCAGGACCTGGTTCGGATGGAGGCTCACTGCCGGCTCCTCCTCGCCGCCGCGCCGGCGCGTCCGAGGACGAGCGGCAGCGCCGCCTCGCTGACGAGCACCGAGCGCGCCCAGACGAGCGAAGCGACCTCGAGCTCGCTCGGGGCCGTCACGAGGACCTTCTGTCGAGGTTGCGGAAGGACTTGACGAGAACCTCCTCGTCCTCCGTCACGACGACGAGCGTCGGGCGCTCGCCCCAGCTCGCCGAGCAGCTCGGCAGCCTTGCGCGTGGACGGCGCGTCGAAGCCGGAGCCGTCGAGGATCGCGAGCGTGCCCTTCGCGGCGTGGTCGCGAGAGCGCCCCGCGGAGCGCGGCCCGGCGCGCCTTGCGGTTGACCTTGACCTCGAAGCTGCGCATGCCCGGCGGGAAGGCGACGCCGCCGCCCGTCCAGTGCGGCGCACGCGTCGTGCCGGCGCGAGCGCGGCCGGTGCCCTTCTGCCGCCACGGCTTCGAGCGGCCGCCGGCGACGAGGCCGCGGCTCTTCGCGCCGCGCGTGCCCGCGCGGGCGGCGTTCAGCTCGGCGCGCACCGTCTCGTGGACCAGGTGCGGCTTGACCTCGGCGGCGAAGACCGACGCCTCGAGCGAGACCTCCTTGCCTTCGAGCCGCCGAGCACGGGTGCCTTGGGACGCGCTGCCATCACGCGCTCCGGATCTCCACGATCCCGCTCTCCGGGCCCGGAACCGAGCCCCGGACGAGCAGGAGGTTGCGCTCGGGATCGACCTCGTGCACGACGAGGCCGGGCTGGGTGACGCGCGTCGCCGCCCATGCGGCCGGACATCTTCATGCCCTTGAACACGCGGGACGGATACGCGGAAGCGCCGATCGAGCCCGGCTTGCGGACGTTGTGCGAGCCGTGTGAGACGGGGCCGCGCGTGAACCCGTGGCGCTTGATCGTGCCCTGGAAGCCCTTGCCGATCGAGATCCCCGAGACCTTGACCCGGTCGCCCGGCTCGAAGGACTCGACGGTCACCGTCTCGCCGACCGCGAGGTCGCTCTCGCCGCGCAGCTCGACGAGGTGCCGGTGCGGACCGAAGCCGGCCTTCTTCAGGTGCCCGACCTCGGGCTTCGAGAGCTTCCGCTCGGCGACCGCGCTCGAACGCGAGCTGCACGGCGTCGTAGCCGTCGACTCGGCCGTCTTCACCTGCACGACCGGGCACGGGCCGGCCTCGATCACGGTGACGGCGGTCATCGCGCCCGTCTCCGGGTCGAACACCTGGCTCATGCCGAGCTTCTTGCCGAGGATGCCCTTCGCCTCATCTCGATTCGTCGCAGCCGCGTGTCCGCGCCAGCGGACAGTGGAGGGGTCTGGGGAAACCGGGAGGTTCCCCAGCTCGATGCGAGTCATAGCTTGATCTCGATGTCCACTCCGGCAGGCAGGTCGAGCCGCATCAGCGAGTCGACCGTCTTCGGCGTCGGGCTGTGGATGTCGATCAGCCGCTTGTGCGTGCGCACCTCGAAGTGCTCGCGCGAGTCCTTGTCCTTGAACGGGCTGCGGATCACGCAGTAGACGTTCTTCTCGGTCGGCAGCGGGACGGGGCCGGTGATCGTCGCCCCGGTGCGCTGCGCCGTCTCCACGATCTGGGACGCGGAGCGGTCCACCTGCTGGTGGTCGTAGCCCTTCAGTCGGATGCGGATCTTCTGCTGCGCCATGTGCTGTGAGGTGAGGGAGGGGCGAGTTGCCTCGCCCCTACGCGATGATCTCCGTGACGACGCCGGCGCCGACCGTGCGCCCGCCCTCGCGAATCGCGAAGCGGAGGCCCTGGTCCATGGCGATCGGCTGGATGAGGTTGATCTCCATGTTCGTGTTGTCGCCCGGCATGACCATCTCCTGGCCCTCGGGCAGCGCGATCGAGCCGGTCACGTCCGTCGTGCGGAAGTAGAACTGCGGCCGGTAGCCGTTGAAGAACGGCGTGTGGCGCCCGCCCTCGTCCTTCGAGAGGACGTACACCTCGGCCTTGAAGTGCGTGTGCGGCGTGATCGAGCCCGGCTTGGCGAGCACCTGGCCGCGCTCGACCTCCTCGCGCTTGACGCCGCGAAGGAGCGCGCCCGGCGTTGTCGCCGGCCTGGGCGTAGTCGAGCGTCTTCAGGAACATCTCGAGGCCGGTGACGACGGTCTTCTCCGTCTCGGGGTGGATGCCGACGATCTCGACCTCCTCGCCGACCGACATCTTCCCCTGCTCGATGCGGCCGGTCACGACCGTGCCGCGGCCGGTGATCGTGAACACGTCCTCGATCGGCATGAGGAAGGGCTTGTCGACGTCGCGGACGGGCTCGGGGATGTACGAGTCGACCGCGGCCATGAGCTCGAGGATCTTCGGCGTCCACTCGGCGTCGCCCTCGAGCGCCTTCAGCGCGGAGACCTGGATGACGGGGATGTCGTCGCCCGGGAACTCGTACTTGGAGAGGAGCTCGCGCACCTCCATCTCGACGAGCTCGAGCAGCTCGGGGTCGTCGACCATGTCGGCCTTGTTCAGCGCGACGACGATCGAGGGGACCTCGACCTGCCGGGCGAGCAGGATGTGCTCGCGCGTCTGCGGCATCGGGCCGTCGGCGGCGGAGACGACGAGGATCGCGCCGTCCATCTGGGCGGCGCCCGTGATCATGTTCTTGATGTAGTCGGCGTGACCCGGGCAGTCGACGTGGGCGTAGTGCCGGTTCTCGGTCTCGTACTCGACGTGCGCGGTGTTGATCGTGATGCCGCGCTGGCGCTCCTCGGGCGCCTTGTCGATCGCGTCGAAGGACGTCGACCTCGGTGTTGGTGCCGGACTCGGCGAGCACCTTCGTGATCGCCGCTGTGAGCGTCGTCTTGCCGTGGTCGATGTGGCCGATCGTGCCGACGTTGACGTGCGGCTTGGTGCGCTCGAACTTCTGCTTGGCCATCTGCTCCTATCCCTCCGAGCTCGTCTTCTCTCGATTTACGCTGTCTTGTCGCCCGCCACGAGCGCCTCGGCGATCGTGGTCGGAACTTCCTCGTAGCGGTCGAACTGCATCGTGAACGTCGCGCGGCCCTGGCTCATCGAGCGCAGGTCGGTCGCATAGCCGAACATCTCCGCGAGCGGAACGCTCGCTCGGATCGACTGCGACCCGCCGACCGGCTCGAGCTGCTCGATCCGGCCACGACGGCCGTTCAGGTTACCAATGACGTCGCCGAGGTACTCGTCGGGCGTGACGACCTCGACGGACATGACCGGCTCGAGGAGCTTCGGCCTCGCGCGCTTCATGCCTTCCTTGAACGCCATGGAGCCCGCGATCTTGAAGGCCCGCTCGCTCGAGTCGACCTCGTGGTACGAGCCGTCGACGAGCTCGATCTTGACGTCGACGACGGGGTAGCCGGCGAGAATACCGGAGCTCATCGCCTCGGCGATGCCCTGACCGACTGCCGGGATGTACTCCTTCGGGATCTTCCCGCCGACGATCCTGTCGACGAACTCGTAGCCCTCGCCCGGGTTCGGGTAGAGGTGGATGACGACGTCGCCGTACTGGCCCGAACCGCCGGTCTGGCGAACGAACCTGCCCTGGATCTTCTCGGCCGGCCTTGGTGATCGTCTCCCGGTAGGCGACCTGCGGGCGGCCGACGTTGCCTTCGACGCGGAACTCGCGCAGGAGGCGGTCGACGATGATCTCGAGGTGCAGCTCGCCCATCCCGGCGATGAGCGTCTGCCCGGTCTCCTCGTCGGACGAGACGCGGAAGGTCGGGTCCTCCTCGGCGAGCCGCTGCAGCGCCTGGCCGAGCTTGTCCTGATCGGCCTTCGTCTTCGGCTCGATGGCGACGGAGATGACGGGGTCTGGGAACGACATCGACTCGAGCACGATGGGTGCTGAGTCGACGGCGAGCGTGTCGCCCGTGGTCGTGAACTTGAGCCCGACGGCCGCGGCGATGTCGCCGGCGCCGATCTCCTCGCGCTCCTCGCGGTGGTTGGCGTGCATCTCGAGGATGCGGCCGAGCCGCTCGGTCTTGCCGTTCGTGGTGTTGAGGACACGGTCGCCGGCCTTGACCTGGCCCGAATAGACGCGGAAGTAGGTCAGCTTGCCGACATACGGGTCGGTCATGACCTTGAATGCGAGCGCCGAGAAC